>CAWGWR010000001.1:0-2135499 GCA_963826405.1 uncultured Actinomycetota bacterium
GCAGAACCAGGAGTGAGCTCCATGAAGGTCCAGCCGAGCGTCAAGCGGATCTGCGACAAGTGCAAGGTCATCCGCCGCCACGGTCGCGTGATGGTCATCTGCGAGAACCCGCGGCACAAGCAGCGGCAGGGCTGAGCTTCCCGCTCCGCTCGAACCGGTGGCCGGCGCTGTCCGACCACCTGCACCACCGCACCACCCAGAACGTGTGATCGCACCTCCGCCGGCTCGCCGGCGGAACCACCCCCGGTCGGAGGCCGGGGCCCTGGTCGGACGAGCAGATCTTGTCCGCAAGGCAGCCAGGGACGCATCACGCCAGACACCTCCGCGATGCACCGGCCCCCGGGCCGGGGTCCCTGTCGGGACCGCATCGACCATCCCGAAAGGCAGTACCGCCTGATGGCACGTCTCATCGGTGTCGACCTCCCGCGCGACAAGCGCCTCGAGATCGCCCTCACCTACATCTTCGGCGTCGGTCGCACCCGCGCCCTGGAGACCCTCGAAGCCACGGAGATCAGTGGCGACCTGCGCGTCCACCAGCTGACCGACGAGCACCTGGTCCAGCTCCGCGATTGGATCGAGGCGAACTACCAGACCGAGGGTGACCTCCGTCGCGAGGTGGCCGCCGACATCCGCCGCAAGGTCGAGATCGGCTCCTACCAGGGTCGGCGTCACCGCAGCGGCCTGCCGGTCCGCGGTCAGCGCACCCGCACCAACGCCCGTGGTCGCAAGGGCGCCCGCAAGCCCGTCGCCGGCAAGAAGAAGGCCAAGTAAGCCTCCGGGCCTTACTTGGGCGAGACTCCAGGAGAATCTGAGAAGACATGGCTACTGCAGGCCGCAACACCCGCGCCACGAAGGTGCGGAAGAAGGAAAAGAAGAACGTGGTCTCGGGCCACGCTCACATCAAGAGCACCTTCAACAACACGGTCATCTCGATCACCGACCCGACCGGCGCGGTCATCGCGTGGGCCTCGGCCGGCACCGTGGGGTTCAAGGGCTCCCGCAAGTCGACCCCCTACGCCGCCCAGATGGCCGCCGAGGCCGCGGGTCGCCGCGCCATGGAGCACGGCATGAAGCGCGTCGACGTGTTCGTCAAGGGTCCGGGTTCGGGTCGGGAGACCGCGATCCGCTCGCTCGGGGCCGTCGGCCTCGAGGTCGGCGCGATCGCTGACGTCACCCCCGTGCCCCACAACGGCTGCCGCCCTCCCAAGCGCCGCCGCGTCTGACCCGAGAAACGAACAGGACTAGAGAACATGGCTCGCTACACCGGTCCCATGACCAAGAAGTCCCGTCGACTGGGTGTTGACCTGGTCGGTGGCGACAAGGCCTTCGAGCGTCGTCCCTACCCGCCCGGCGTGCACGGCAAGGGGCGGACGAAGGAGTCGGAGTACCTCCTCCAGCTCCGCGAGAAGCAGAAGGCGCGCTTCTCCTACGGCGTGCTCGAGAAGCAGTTCCGCCGCTACTACGAGGAGGCCAACCGCCTCCAGGGCAAGACGGGTGACAACCTGCTGCAGATCCTGGAGTCCCGGCTGGACAACGTGATCTACCGCTCCGGCTTCGCCCGGACCCGTCGCCAGGCGCGTCAGTTCGTCGTGCACGGCCACTTCCTGGTCAACGGGCACAAGGTCGACATCCCGTCGTACCGCGTCTCCGCCCACGACATCATCGACCTGGCGCCGAAGCTGCGCGAGACCACCCCGCACGTGGTGGCTCGCGAGACGCACGGCGAGCGCGACGTCCCGGCCTGGCTGCAGGCCCTGCCGGAGCGTGGCCGGGTGCTCGTGCACTCGCTGCCGACGCGCCAGCAGATCGTGATCGACGTCCAGGAGCAGCTGATCGTGGAGCTCTACTCCAAGTAGCCCCTGGACCCCCTCCGCCAGGCCCGCGTGCGGTGCCCGTCCCGATCCCGGGACGGTCACCGCCGTGGGCCCGGCGGCAGACAGCAGAACCCCTGGTGCCGGATGCACCGGGGTGCCGCGCCTTCAAATAGCGGGAAGCGCGGAGGAAGAAGGAATCCCATGCTCATCGCCCAGCGCCCGACCCTGTCCGAAGAGGTCGTCTCCGACAACCGCTCGCGGTTCGTCATCGAGCCGCTCGAGCCCGGGTTCGGTTACACCCTCGGCAACTCGCTGCGTCGCACCCTGCTCTCCTCGATCCCCGGTGCGGCCATCACCAGCCTCAAGATCGACGGCAACCTGCACGAGTTCTCCACCATCGAGGGCGTGGTCGAGGACGTCACCGAGATCATCCTGAACCTCAAGGGTCTCGTGGTGTCCTCCGAGGAGGACGAGCCCGTCACGATGTACCTGCGCAAGGCGGGCCCGGGCGCGGTCACGGCCGCCGACATCGCGCCGCCCACCGGCGTCGAGGTGCACAACCCCGACCTGCACATCGCCACGCTCAACGAGAACGGCAAGATCGAGATGGAGCTGGTCGTCGAGCGCGGCCGCGGCTACGTCTCCGGCGTGCAGAACAAGATGGCGGACGCCGAGATCGGCCGCATCCCGGTCGACTCGATCTACTCCCCGGTCCTCAAGGTGACCTACAAGGTGGAGGCGACCCGCGTCGAGCAGCGCACCGACTTCGACAAGCTGATCCTCGACGTCGAGACCAAGCCGGCCATCCGCCCGCGCGACGCCGTGGCGTCCGCCGGCCGCACCCTGGTCGAGCTGTTCGGGCTGGCTCGTGAGCTCAACATCGAGGCCGAGGGCATCGAGATCGGCCCGTCGCCGATCGACGAGCAGCTTGCCGCCGACCTCGCGCTGCCGGTCGAGGACCTCAACCTCACCGTGCGGTCCTACAACTGCCTGAAGCGCGAGGGCATCCACACGGTGTCGGAGCTGGTGTCGCGCAGCGAGCAGGACCTGCTCGACATCCGGAACTTCGGGTCCAAGTCCATCGACGAGGTCAAGCTGAAGCTGCACGAGATGGGTCTGTCCCTCAAGGACAGCGCCCCGGGCTTCGACCCCCTGGCGGCCATCGGCCGCTTCGACGACCTCGAAGAGGAAGACGCCGACTTCAGCGAGACCGAGCAGTACTGATCAAGGGCGAGGGGGGAGACCCCCTCGACCTCCGCGCGCGGACCACAGCGGAACGCGCCTGAACCTGGAGAACTGAGCATGCCTGCACCTACCAAGGGCAATCGTCTGGGCGGCAGCCCGTCGCACGAGAAGATCATCCTGTCCAACCTCGCCACCCAGCTGTTCGAGCACGGGCGGATCGTGACCACCGAGGCGAAGGCCAAGCGGCTGCGCCCGCTGGCCGAGAAGCTGATCACCAAGGCGAAGCGGGGCGACATCCACGCGCGTCGTCTCGTGCTGACGACAGTCAAGGACAAGGGTGTGGTGCACACGCTGTTCACCGAGATCGCCCCGACCATGGCCGACCGCGAGGGTGGCTACCTGCGCATCACCAAGGTTGGCCCGCGCAAGGGCGACAACGCGCCGATGGCCATGATCGAGCTCGTCACCGAGTCGGTCGAGGACAGCAAGAAGGCCAACCGGCCGGCGTCGAGCAGCTCGACACCTCGTCGCAGCACCGCGCCGGAGGCCACCGCCGCCGGAGCGCCGGCCGGGGCTGACGCTCCGGACGACGAGGTCCAGTCCGAGGGCACCACCGAGGCCACCCCGGCCGAGGAGCTCGTCATCGGCACCGAAGAGCGCGATGCCGCCACCGACACCGAGCAGGCGCCGAGCGACGACGTCGAGGTCGAAGAGGCCACGGCGGACGAGACCGTGGACCAGACGACGGACGGGCCCACCCAGGCCTGAGCTCACCCGCACGGCACCAGACGGCGCCCATCCCTCACGGGGTGGGCGCCGTCTGTCGTTGCGGGGTCAGTGGCGGTGCTGGTCTACCGCGCGCTCCAGGACCGCGTCCCAGGCCCGGGAGAAGCGATTGATGCTGTAGCGCTCCAGGGCCGCCGCGCGGGCCACCTGCCCTCGGGCTGCCGCCTCGTCGGGATCAGCGAGCAGGCGGGCGGCCTCTCGGCGGAGGACGTCGACATCGGTGGAGAGAGCGCCTGCACCAGGGGGAACCGCTCGGGACGCCTCGGTGGTGTCCAGGACGAGGACGGGCAGGCCGAGCAGCATCGCCTGGATGAGGGACAACCCCAGGGAGGTCCAGCGGTTCAGGTGCAGGTAGGCCCGGCGCCGGGCCAGCTCTGCGTACAGCTCGGTCGGTGCCAGGTTCCCGGCGTAGGAGAGCTGGGGGGATCCGGGCAGGGCAGCGGGGAGGAGGTCGGCGTCGATGCCGAAGGCGTCCACCGGGTGATCGGCGAAGTGGACGAGGAGGTCCGTGCCGGTGTTCCGCCAGCGCCGGACCGGCTCGTTGACCACGAAGGCCAGGTGGGGCAGCGCTCCGGTGTAGAGCGGTCCCGGGTCCGCGATCCCGTGCTCGACGACGGCGGTCCGCGTGGTGCCGCAGTCCCAGAACAGGGCGTTGAAGTGCGTGACGTGGACGATGGTCACATCGTCGCGGTCGGCCAGGAAGTGGCGGCTCTCGGGGACGTCACCGCCCGGCGTGTTGTGCTCACAAAAGACGGCAGGCGCGTCGACTCCCGGTCGGACGCCGGCCGCAACGGCCAGGCCGAACTCCTCAGGTCGCTGCAGCACCACGACGTCTGGGGGGGAGTCCCGCAGCTCCTCGGGGCTGGTGAGACGGACATCGACCCCCTCAGGCCGGTCGAGCCGGGGGAGTCCGCCGCGACCGTGCTCGTCAGCAGGGAGATAGAGGTAGGTGTGACCCCCGCTGGTGAAGGAGTCGCTGTAGCCGCCGTGGACGTTCCAGAGCAGGATGCGCACGCACTGCCAATCGGTTTGAGGGATGGGGGAGCGCCCATCCTGTACCCGCCGCGTCACCTGGCAATCGGGTGGGTAGCGTACGGTCTCGGCGACCGGGGAATCCGGTCTCGCGACGAGGAGGTGCGTGTGGCAGGACTGGACGGGCGGGTGGCGCTGGTCACCGGCGGAGCGAGCGGGCTGGGGCGGGCGACGTGCCTGGCGCTGGCCGCCCAAGGTGTGCACGCCGTGGCGGCCGACATCGACGAGGCGGGTGCCAAGGCGACGGTCGAGGCCATCGAGTCCGCCGGCGGTTCGGGGGAGTCCGTCCGCCTCGACGTCACGGTGGGTGAGGACCGGACCAGTGTGGTGGCCTCGCTCTTCGAGCGCTTCGGCGCTCGGTTCGGCATCCTGGTCAACGTCGCCGGCATCGACCGTCCGGGCTACCTCACCGACGTCGACGAGGCCGCCTACGCCCAGGTCTTCGCCGTCAACTGCCACGGCCCCGTCTTCTTGATGAAGGCCTTCCTCAATGGCTACCTCGAGGTGCGGAGCGAGGACACCGAGGCGGAGATCTTCAACGTCATCTCCATCTCCGCCGTCACCGTGGGCAGCGGCGCGGTGGCGTACAACAGCTCGAAGGCGGCCTTCACCAAGGCCACGGAGATCTTCCAGACCGAGGTGCGCGAGTTCTCCCACCCGTGCCGGATCCAGAGCATCATGCCCGCGGCCATGGACACGCCCATGATGGAGCAGTGGGGCATCCCGGCCGAGCGGATGATGGACCCCGCCGAGGTGGCGGCCGAGATCGTGCACGCGCTGCAGCGCCCGCGGGGGGTCCTGGGTCAGAACCTGATCTTCACGCCCCGGGTGGAGTATTTCCCCCGCTGACCCTCCCACCCCGGACTCGCCGCGGCTCCGTCCCCGGAAGGAGTCCCGGTCCCGCCCTACTATGGCGACGGTGACGGTGCGACTGGACCTCACCCCTTGATGCGGGCTGCGTCCGACGAGAGGCAGTGCTGTGCACCGAGATGACGTGGCCCCGACCGCGACCGACCAGCCCGCCGGGGCGCTCATCGTATGCGTCTGCACCGGCAACATCTGTCGGTCACCAGCCGCGGAGCGGTTGCTGGCCCTTCACCTGGGCCCGGACGTCACCGTCTCCTCGGCCGGGACGTACGCCATGGTCGGCGAGCCCGTGTCCCCGCCGATGGACCAGTTGATCGCCGACGTCGGGGCGGTCGCCTCGGGGTTCCGCGCCCAACAGCTGACACCGAGAACCCTCGCCCCTGCCGATCTCGTCCTCGCTCTCACCACCACCCACCGAGGAGACGTCGTGGAGCTGCTGCCGCGGGTCGTCCGGCGGACTTTCACGCTGAAGGAGCTCGCCCGACTTCTGGAGGCCATCGATCCGGCGGCGCTTCCCCAGGCCACGGTGTCGGAGCGGTTGAGGGCAGCGGTCCCGCTGGCGCAGGCGCAAAGGCGTCCGGTCCGCGACCTGGGCGCTGACGACGTCGAGGACCCGTACCGGAGGGGTGCGGCGGCCTACCGATCGGCCTTCGCCCAGATCGAGGAGGCGGTCGTGCGGATCGCCGCCGTCCTCCGTCCGGCCGGGACCTAAGGCGGGAGGACGAGAGAGGCGCTCGCCGAAGCTGGGACGGCAGCGACTGACACGCTCGCCCCCAGGGGCGCCGTAGGCCTCCGTCGAGGAGCAGCACCGGCTCGCGATGGGCTCGCCGATCTGTCGGACCCGCGCGGCATGATGCAGTCATGCTCTTGAGCCGGCTCGCGGAGACTTCGGCAGCGCTGGCCGCCACCCGCTCGCGGCTGGCCAAGCGCGATCTCATCGCCGCCGTGCTGCGCGACACTGCCCCCGACGACGTGGAGGTGGTGGTCGCCTACCTCAGTGGCAGCCTGCGGCAACGACGCACGGGCGTGGGTTGGCGGACGTTACAGGAGGTACCCCCCGCGGCATCGGCGTCGACGCTGACCGTGGCCGAAGTGGACGCTGCCTTCGCGGCGGTGGCCGACCTGGCGGGTCCGGGCTCAGCGACGGCTCGGACTGCCGCCATGCAGGCGCTGTTCGCCCGGGCGACGGCGGCTGAGCAGCGGCTGCTAGCCGGTCTCGTGGCCGGTGAGCTGCGCCAGGGGGCGCTGGAGGCGCAGGTGCAGGAGGGCTTGGCCGAGGCGTTCGGGGTGCCGGTGGCGGCCGTCCGCAGGGCGGCGATGCTGACCTCCTCGACAGCGACGGCCGCCGCGCTCCTGGTGGCGGGCGGGCTGCCGGCGCTCCAGGCCGTCGGCCTGCGCGTCGGGACCGCCATCCAGCCGATGCTCGCCTCCGCCGCTCCCAGCCCGGAGGCCGCGGTCGAGCGCAGCGGGCTGCCCGCCGTCGTCGACGCGAAGCTGGACGGCATCCGCGTCCAGGTGCACCGCGACGGGGACGAGGTCGCCGTCTTCACCCGCAGCCTCGACGACATCACCGCGCGCGTGCCCGACGTGGTGGCGGTGGCTCTCGCGCTCCCGCACCCCCAGCTCGTCCTGGACGGGGAGGTGCTCGCGCTCCGGTCCGACGGGACACCCGAGGCTTTCCAGGTGGTGGCCTCGCGGACGATGAGCGCGACCGACCCCGCCACCGGCGACAGCCCGCTGCGGGTGTTCTTCTTCGACCTGCTGCACGTCGACGGCCGTGACCTGTTGGACGAGCCGCTGCACGAGCGACTGGCCGTCATGGCGGAGGTCGTGCCGCCTACGCTGCGGGTGCCCCGACGCACCTGCGCCGAGGTCGAGGAGGTCGCGGCGGCCTTCGCCGAGGCGGTCGCGCAGGGCTACGAGGGTGTGGTGGTCAAGAACCTGGAGGCGCCCTACGCGGCGGGCCGGCGTGCTGCGGCCTGGGTGAAGGTCAAGCCGCGCCACACCTTCGACCTCGCCGTCGTCGCCGCCGAGTGGGGCCACGGACGACGACAGGGCTGGCTGTCCAGCCTGCACCTCGCCGCCCGCGACCCGGCGACGGGCCAGTTCGTGATGCTGGGCAAGACCTTCAAGGGGCTGACCGACGAGCTGCTCACCTGGCAGACCGAGCAGCTGTTGGCGCGGGAGGTGAGGCGGACGCCGGGCACCGTCCACGTCGATCCGCCACTGGTGGCCGAGATCGCGGTGGACGGCCTGCAGGCCTCGACCCGGTACCCGGGTGGGGTCGCGCTGCGCTTCGCGCGGGTGCTGCGGTACCGGACCGACAAGCGCCCGGACGAGGTGGACACCCTCACGACGGTCCGCGCCCTGGGCGGACCGCTGGCGCCGCCCGACGAGCCACCCACACATCAAGCGGACACCTGAGGAGCGGCACCGTGAGCGTTCACCTGGTGGGCGGGGGACGAGACCGGACGCTCTCCGCCGAGGTCTACGGCCCCTTCGTGTCGGAAGCGGCGGCGGTAGCCGTCGCTCGAGCCGGTGCGGGTGCGCCGCCCGAGGTGGGGTTGGTCGTGGTGCACGAGCGTGACGACCTGGCAGGAGGAGAAGGGGACCTCACCTGGTTCGCCGGTGCGATGGCCGCGGCAGGGACGGTCGGGGTCCGCCCGCTGCTGGTGCCCGAGGGCGGTCTGCTGGACCCGGCCCGGCTTGCGGGCCTCGACGGCGTGCTGGTCGCGGGCGGCTTGACCCCGGCCTACGCGACGGCGATGGCGCCGGCGGCGGAGGTCGTGCGGGCGATGGTCAGGAGCGGCTGCCCCTACCTCGGCTTCTCGGCCGGGGCGGCGGTCGCCGCCGGCCGGGCCTTGGTCGGCGGCTACCGGTGGGAGGGCCGCGTGGTCTCGGCGGAGGACAACGGCGAGGAGTGTGACGAGCTGACGGTGGTCGACGGGCTGGGCCTGGTGGACCTGGCTGTGGACGTGCATGCGGCCCAGTGGGGGACGGTGACGCGGCTGCTGGCGGCGGTGGCGACCGGGCTGGTGACCTCCGGGGTGGCGGTCGACGAGGGGACCGTGCTGGTCCTGCGGGAGGATCCGCCCCGGGTGGCCGGCCGCGGCCACGCCTGGTGGGTGGAGCCGGCGGGCGACGGAGCGGCGCGGGTCCGTCTGCAAGGGGCCAGCGGGTAGGACCGGGCCAGGACGTGCGGACAGCGCGACGGCGCCCACCTGCTGGTGGACGCCGTCGGGAGTTCCGCGCTCCGGCGAGCCGGAGCGACCGCTCAGAAGGGGGCGATGAGCCCGGCGGTCTGGGCCTTGGCGGCGGCGAAGCGCTGCTGGGCGTCGGCCCAGTTCACGACGTTCCACCACGCCTTGGCGTAGTCGGCCTTGACGTTCTTGTACTGCAGGTAGAAGGCGTGCTCCCACATGTCGAGCAGCAGCACGGGGATCTGGCCCAGCGGCACGTTCCCCTGCTGGTCGAACAGCTGCACGATGTTCAGGCGCTGACCGAGGGTGTCGTAGACCAGCATCGACCAGCCGGAGCCCTGGATGGCGTTGGCGTTGGCCTCGAACTGCCCCCGGAAGCCGTCGAAGCTGCCGAAGAACTCGTCGATCGCCGCACCCAGCTCGCCGTCGGGCTTGTCCCCGCCGTCGGGGGACATGTTGGGCCAGAACACCGAGTGGTTGATGTGCCCACCCAGGTGGAAGGCGAGGTCTTTCTCGAGCTTGTTGATGTTGCCGAACGAGCTGCCCTCGCGCGCCTCGGCCAGCTGTTCCAGCGCGGTGTTCACGCCCTTGACGTAGGTGGCGTGGTGCTTGGAGTGGTGCAGCTCCATGATCTCGGGCGAGATGTGGGGAGCGAGCGCGCTGTAGTCGTACGGCAGATCCGGCAGGGTGTAGTCGGCCATGGATGTCCCTTCGAATAAGGAGTCGTCATGTCGCGGACCGGTGACATGAGCTCTTTGCATCGTACGGCGGGGCCGCTGGGCGCCGACAGGCGCGTCCCGGGCTGGGGTGACCTCGCTCAGCCTCGCGAGGAGAGGGTGCGGCGGCGTCGCTGCGCCAGCCCCACGACCGCAGCACCGGCGAGGCTGACGAGAACGGCCGCCCAGGTTGTTGCACCCGGTCGACCCGGCCCGACGAGCAGACCGATCAGGGCTGCGGTGAGGACCTGGCCGGCGACGGAGAAGACCCCGACGACCAGGACCCCGTGCACCCGTACGGTGACGGTCGAAGCCCAGATGAAGCCGATGCCGCACACCCCGCCGACGTAGAGCCACGGCTCAGGAGGCAACCCGACCAGGTGCCCCGGTGAGAGCAGGGTGAGGGCGAAGAACACCACCAGGCCGAGGGCGCCCACCCAGAAGTTGTTCCAGGTGGTGACCCAGGGCCCGACCTGGGCGGCGAGCCGCCCGTTGACCCCCTGCTGGGCGCTGTTCACCGCGCCGGCCAGCAGCGGGAGCGCGGCGACCACCAGCAGGCCGAGGGTCACGGGCGCGGAGCTGAGCAGGCCGGCGCCGGACACCGCGACCGCCAGCACGGCCAGGACGGCGCCCGGCCAGCCGGGAGCGGTTCAGGGCGGTCACCCCGTTGGGGCCCCAACCCTGGTGGTCGACGACCAGCGCCATCACGGCCTGCCCGGCGACGAAGCAGAGGATGAAGAAGGTAATGCCGAGCGTCGGGGCGGCGAGGCCCTGGGAGGCGACGAAGAAGGCGCCGCCCAGCCCGCCGAGCACGAGCCACAGGGGGATGCGACGGCGCAGCACGGCGCCGCCGAGCTTGGCCACCCCGCGTCCGGTGGACCGGTGGATCACGGCAAGCAGGGTCAGCACGAGCAGTCCCGAGCCGAAGCTGATCAGCGCGGCCAGGGCGGACGCCCGCGGCCCCGTGCCCAGCCGCAGGGCCAAGGTGCCGTTGACCTGGGACTGGAGGGCGATGAGCGCCCCGCCGCCGAGCATCAGGGGCAGGGTCATGAGCCAGCGCGGGGCCGGTCGACCGCTGTCAGCGGTGGTGGGGGTCGAGCTCACCGCCACAGGTCCCGGTGCTGCCGCCACGCTCTTCTCCTCGGCTGATGGTCCTCGCCGGCCCCCCGGTGCGCCAACCTCTGAGTCTCCATGGTGTCAGACCTGGAGCGAGCACCCCGTGCACGTCTGCCCAGGCCGAGCCCGGGAGGCCGAGCAGGACCGGGCGTCCGACCCGGGCTGGGGTGGTCAGGAGCCGGGCCGGACGACCAGCACCCGGAAGCCCTTGGCCGAGGCCACCCGCTCGGTCGGGTGGCCCTGGTCGACCAGCCAGCGCTGGAGCGTGTCCGCGCCCAGGTTGCGACCGACCACCAGCCGGGCCTCGCCGTCGGGAGCCAAGCGAGGCAGCCACTGCAGCAGGAGGGCATGCAGCGCGTCCTTGCCGACCCGGATCGGCGGGTTCGACCAGAGCTGGTCGTAGCGCCGGTCGTCCTCCACCTCCTCCGGACGCAGGGCGCGGACCCGGTCGGCGACGCCGAGGGCGCGGGCGTTGTCGCGGCACAGCGCCAGGGCGCGGTCGTTGACGTCGACCGCGTCCACCCGGGCGCCGGGGGTGTGCAGGGCGATGCCGAGGGCGATCGGACCCCAGCCGCAGCCCAGGTCCAGCACCCGCGGGCTCCCGGTCGGCGGCGCCGATGAGCGGAGCAGCACGGCCGTGCCTCGGTCCAGTCCGTCGCCGGCGAAGACGCCGTTCGCCGTGGTCAGCTCCAGCTCCCGCCCCCAGATCGAGGCGGTCACCGTGCGCCGGCGCTCCGGGGAGGTGGGGTTGGCGTCGAAGTAGTGGCTCGGCTCGCTCACGGCGCGGCTCCTCCGACCGGTGAAGTCTCCCGCACGCTCCGGGCCTCGATGATGCGGGCGAGCAGCTGGTGGTCGGGTGGGTAGCCGACCTCCTCCAGCGTCAGCCCCCGGGCGGGCATCACCTGCACGTCAGGGGACCGGGCCGCGGCGGTGGTGACCCGCTGCAGCCAGGCGTGATCGCGTCGACCGGAGCCGACGTCGACGAGCGCGCCCACCAGCGAGCGGACCATCGAGTGGCAGAAGGCGTCCGCGCGGACGGTCAGCTCGACCACCCCGCTCAGCGGACCGTCGGCCGCCCGGGCTGCGCTCAGCTCCAGCAGCGTGCGGACCGTGGTCGCGCCCTCCCGCCGCTTGCAAAAGGTGCCGAAGTCCCGCAGGCCCAGCAGCACCGGAGCGGCCGCGGCCAGCGCGTCCAGGTCCAGGGTGGGCTGCACCGCGACGACCCAGCCGCGGTGCAGCGGGTCAGGTGGGGCCCCGCCGTCGCTGATCCGGTAGACGTAGCGCCGCCAGACCGCGCCGAAGCGGGCGTCGAACCCGGCGGCCGCGGGCCGGACGGCGCGGACGACGACGTCTCCCGGCAGCACCCGCCGCAGCCGGCGAGCCAGCAGGAGACCGTCGTCCAGTGCGTCGGCGGGGAGGTCGACGTGGGCCACCTGGCCCCGCGCGTGGACGCCGGTGTCGGTGCGGCCGGCGCAGACCAGCACCGCAGGCTGAGGGAGCCGGAGCACCTGCGTCACCCAGGTCTCCAGCTCACCCTGCACCGTCCGCAGGGCGGGCTGCCGGGCCCAGCCCGAGAAGCCGGCGCCGTCGTAGGCGAGGTCCAGGCGCCAGCGCCGGGTCGGTCCTGACCCCTGGTCCACGCTCACCCGGTGCTCCCGGCGGGGCGCTGGTAGGTCAGGTCGTGCACCGAGCGGCCGGCATCCAGCCCACGCTGCTCGAACCGGGTGACCGGCCGGGCGTCCCAGCGCGGGGCCCAGCCGTCGGGATGGACGTTCTCCAGCCCCGGCTGGGCGTCCAGGACGGCGCACATCTGCAGCGCGTAGTCCTCCCAGTCCGTGGCCAGCCGCCAGGTGCCTCCCGGGCGCAGCCGGGAGGCCACCAGCGCGGCCAGCCCAGGACTGACCAGACGTCGTTTGTGGTGCCGCGCCTTGGGCCAGGGGTCGGGGAAGAAGGTCCACAGCTCCGCCAGCCCGCCGGCCGCGATCAGGTGCTGGAGACCTTCCGCGGCGTTCCCCACGACGATCCGGACGTTGCCCACCTCGGCCCGGTGCAACGCGCTGACCAGCTGCGCGGCGGCGGGCTCGTAGACCTCGAAAGCGAGGACGTCGACCTCGGGGCGGGCGGCCGCCATCGCGACCAGCGAGTCGCCGGGACCAGGACCGATCTCCACGACCAGGGGCGCGTGCCGGCCGAACTCCGCGGGCAGGTCCAGGCGGGCCCGCGGGTCGATCGAGGTGCTGGTCTCGCGTTGCGGCACCCGCAGCACGAAACGCTCGTGGTGCGCCTCCCAGGCCCTCCGCTGGTTGGGCCGCATCCGGGCGCTACGACGGACGAAGGAGACCACCTCGCGGTGCACCCGCGGGCGGCGGTCGCCCGGGCGCCCGTTCCCGGGCTGGACGGGGCTGGACGCGTGGGCCGGCCCGGTGCCGTGAGCTGGGCCGGTCACGACCGGCGCCGCTTCTCGTAGAGCCTCAGCAGCGGAGCAAGGACGGCGAGCGTTCCCAGAAAGGCCAGCACGCCCGGCGGAAGGCTGTCGGTGTAGGCGACCGTCCCGGCACCCACGGCGGCGCAGACGGCAGCCATCGCCCAGAGGCGGCCCTCCTTGGCGAGCTTTGCCCGCAGCTCAGGGTCGCGTTCCATACCGGAAACCTACCGGGGTCGGCGCCGGGAACCGGGGAGTGCGACGGCTGGCGAGAGACCGAGGAGGGTCCGGCGCCGGGTCGGCGGTGCCAGGGCCGGGACCAGGCCGGGGAGCGGAGCCGGGACACCGCCCGTCCCTGGGAGCGCGGCGGCGTAGTGGCCGACGGTCCAGGCCAGGGCGTCGAGGTGCAGGTCCAGGGCGTCCAGGTTGACGCCGGCCAGGTCGTCGCAGGCCCGGTGGTAGCAGGGGTCGAACGGCTCTCCGCGCTCCCGCCCCAGCGGGCCGCCTGCTCGGGGGTCTTCACCGCTTCTGCGCCGCTGAACAGCCCTCCCACCGGCACCCCGAGGTCCAGGAAAGGGCCGTAGTCGGAGCGGCCGTCGAGGGCGGTCGGTTCAGGGGAGACACCCCGGGCGGCCAGGAAGTCCGCCAGCGTGCGCTCGAGGTCGGCGGATACCTGGGGTCCGGGCCCGGCCCCAACCCGGGCGGAGTCGTCGCCGTCGTAGACGAAGAAGCCGGGGTTCGGCGAGCCGATCATGTCGACGTTGAGGTAGAGCCCGACGAGCGACGGGCTCCGGCGTCGAGCCCGTCGACGTAGGCCGTCGAGCCGAGCAGCCCGATCTCCTCCGCTCCCCACCAGGCGAACCGGACGGCCCGCTCGACCTGGGGTTCGGGACCCAGCCGTGTCGCCAGCTCCAGCAGCCCGGCCGCGCCGCTGCCGTTGTCGTTGATCCCCGGCCCCTGCTCGACGCTGTCGAGGTGCGCGCCCGCCATGACGACGTCGTCGGTGCGGCCGGTCCGGGTCTGGGCGACGACGTTGCGGCTGGTCCGCATCTCGGTGCGGGAGCGGAGGTCGAGAGCGACGACCGTCCCGGCGCGGGCGGCAAGCCGCTCCCCGTCCCGGGTGCTCACCCCAGCCACGGGCAGCGGGCCGCGGTCACCCACGGTGCCGCCGGTCAGGGGCCCGGGCTCGTTGTTGACGACGACCAGCCCGGCCGCGCCGGCGTCCGCGGCCCGACGGGCCTTGGCGGCGAACGGGCAGCCGCCGCGCCGGACCAGCAGCACCGACCCCTGGACCGGCAGGGGCTCGAGGTCCCTCGCCTGGCACCCCGAGGTGCCGTCGGCCGGAGCCACGACCAGCGGTCCGGTCACCCCACCCTCCGGGGTCGCCGGGCTCCCGGTGAGCCGGTCCGCCCGGAGCTCTCGGCCTCCCAGGCGGACCGTGCTGGCGAGCACGACCTCGACCGGGTAGTCGAAGGCCGGGGCTCGGACGTCGAAGCCCGCCCCCCGCAGCTGGTCCACGACGACCCGGACGCTGGCGTCGTACCCGGCGGAACCGGCCGCCCGCTGCCCGCTGGAAACCTCCGCCGCCTCCTGCAGGGCCGCGAGGTGCGGTTGTGCGCCAGCCGCGGAGACGTGTTCGACGAGCCGCAGGGCCAGCGCGTCCTCCGCCGCCGGCGCCAAGGCGGCGGGCACGGGTGGGGGAGAGGAGCCGAGGAGCGCGGCCGCGACGACGACCGCCAGCACGCCGGCCAGCACTCGGAGCCCGGCCGGAACCGGTACGGGCTCCCCGACGTCCGGGGCAGGCGGGCGGCGGAGGGGCTGTGACCGCCGAGAGCAGCAGTCCGGTCTCAGCTGGTGACGTCCTTGCCCGAGAAGCGGGCCCAGGCCGCGAGCCAGAACACCGCGGCGTAGACGGCGGCGGTGACCAGGCCGCGGGTGATGTCTTCTGTGGCCATCGGGTCCCGCAACAGGTTGCCGAAGGCCGTCCACCAGTGGACCAGCAGCCACGGGTGGAGCCAGGCGATCTGGGGGATCGAGTCCAGGACGAACATCATGACGTTGACCAGCACCACGGCCACCGTGGCACCGATCGGCTGCTCGGTGAGGGTCGAGATGAACAGCCCGATCGCCCCCAGCGCCGACAGCTGCACGGTGAGGTAGAAGCAGGTCAGCAGCAGGCGGCCAACCCCGTCGGCCAGCGACGTCTGGGTCCCGGACAGCAGGGTCATCGGGCCCCCGCCGAACAGGGCCAGCCCCATGGCGGCGCCGACGCCCGCGACCACCAGAGTCGCGACCAGGGCGGAGATCACGATGGCGGCGAACTTGACGGCCAGCAGGCGGGTCCGGCCCGCGGGGATGGTGAGCAGGTACCGCAGCGTGCCGATGTTGGCCTCCCCGGCGACGGAGTCACCGGCGATGACCCCGATCGCCAGGGGCAGGAAGATCGGCAGCTCGATGGCCAGCGCCGCGAAGGCCACGAACAGCCCGTTGCCGGTGATGGCCGCGATGAAGGGCGGCCCGTCCCCGCCGCTCGGCTCGGAGAGCCGGACCGCGATGGCCAAGACGACGGGCACCACGGCCAGGACGCCCAGGCCGGCGAGGTTGCGTCGGCGGCCGGCGATGATGCCCAGCTCGGAGCGCAGGAAGCGCAGCCAGCCCAGCGGCGACGCCGGCACCCGGTCCGTCCTCGCCTGCAGGACCTCAGCCGCTGACATCGAAGCCCTCCCCGGTGAGCGAGACGAACACGTCCTCCAGGCTGGGGCTCTGCACGGTGAAGCCCAGCACAGGGACGTCGGCGTGCACCAGCTCGGGCACGATCTTGGCCGGCTCGACACCGCCGAGGATCCCGCTGACCCGGGTCGGGGTGCTGGTGACCTCGGTGAGCCCGAGCTCGCGCAGCACCCGGGCCGCGTCCGCTGTCCGGTCGGTGTCGACGCGGACGGTCTTGGTGGTGCCGGACGCGAGCTCGGCCATCGACCCCTGAGAGACCAGCCGGCCCTCGAACATCACCCCGACGTGGCTGCACATCTGCTCGACCTCGGCCAGCAGGTGGCTGGAGACCAGCACGGTCGCCCCATCGGCGGCGAGGTCGCCCACCAGGTGCCGCACCTCACGCGTGCCTTGGGGGTCGAGGCCGTTGGTGGGCTCGTCGAGGATCAGCAGGTCTCGCGGCATCAGCAGCGCGTTGGCGATGGCGAGCCGCTGCCGCATGCCGAGGGAGTAGGCCCGGTAGCGCTTGGTCGCGGCAGCGAGCAGACCCACCCGGTCGAGGGCGGCGTCGATCCGCTGCCCCGAGGTGCGGGCGTCGCTGTGACCGTCCGCCGCGTCGAGCCGCGCCAGGTTCGCCCGGCCCGACAAGTAGGGGTGGAAGGCCGGCCCCTCGACGAGGGCCCCGACGCGACGCAGCGTCACCGCGCCCTGGTCCGGCATCGGCAGGCCGAGCACCTCGATCGAGCCGGCCGTGGGCTGGACCAGTCCCAGCAGCATCCGGATGGAGGTGGTCTTGCCCGACCCGTTGGGACCGAGGAAGCCGTACACCGCGCCCGTGGGCACGGCGAGGTCGACGGCGTTCACGGCGGTCTGTCGGCGGAACTGCTTGGTCAGCCCACGGGTGAGCACCGCGAAGTCGTCGGCGCCTCCGGGGGTGTCCTGGGACGGGGCCACCCCTGCTCCTGCTACTTCGCCAGGGCCTGGTAGAGCAGCTCCGGCTGCACCGCTCCGACCGCCACCCGGCCGTCGTCGGTCAGCACCGCGGAGAAGGCGGTACCGGCCAGCAGCTTGCCGCTGCCCCACTCACCGCTCACGCTCGGCAGGGAGTCGAGCACCGCACCCAGCTGGCCCTCGGGAGCGCCCGCGGACCCGTCCGGACGCTGTGTCACGAGGACGCTCGTCCAGCCCTGGCCGACGACCATGGTGGCCGCCTTGGCCTGCTCGAGAGCCTTGCGGTCGCCGGCGCTGGGCTCCCGCTTCTCCGGTGCCTCGAGGGTGCCCTTCTCCTCCATCTCCGCGCCCTTGCGGGGGTTCACGGCGAACAGTCCGGAGTCCGGGGTACCGAAGTCGACGCTGGTGAACCCGATCTCGGCCACCGTGGCGGCGTCGGAGCCGAGCACCTGGACCCGGAGCGGGGCCGAGGTCTCGGCGTCGACGGCGATGCGGACCTGAGTGATCAGCGAGCCCTCGTCGGTCGGGGCGAGCACGAGCTCGCGAGCCGGCCGGCCGGCCACCTCGACAGCGGAGTCGGTGCTGATCACGGTCGAGGGGCCGATCGCGTCGAGCACGGCGCGGGCGGCGTCCTGCGGGGTCTTCGGCAGGTCGGGGCTGGCCGGGCGCTCCCCGCCTGAGCGTGGAGCGGGCAGGGTGGCGTGGCTGCCCTTGTTGTCCTTGCTCGACCACGTCCACAGGTCCGAGCCGTCGAGGACCGTGTTGGTCTCGCTCAGGTCGTCGTCGAGCAGCGCGAACCGGGCCTTGTCGGGACCGTCGTACCAGACCCGAAGGGTGTGGCTGCCGCTCAGCAGCGACGTCAGCTGCGAGGCGTCCTCGCCCCCGCCCATCGAGGGCAGCGCGGGCAGGCCGAGCTCGGCCTTCTGCACCACGGTGCCGGACAGGCCGTCCACGTCGGAACCCTGCAGGTCGACGAGCAGCTGCTCGGCGGTGCGGGAGGCGAGCTTCGGGCCGGCGTCGGCGCTGACGGCGACGACGCCGGCGCCGCCCACGGCCAGTGCGAGGGCAACCGGGGCGATCCAGCGCAGGGCCGGACGACGCGTGAGGATCTGCATGGCGCCATTGTTCTCCCGAGGTGCTGAGAGGACGCTGAGCCGCCGGTGCAACCCCTGCAGTCCGGCGGCGCGACCCCGGGCCCTCGTGCCACGCTGGAGGGGTGCGGGTGCTGCTGGTGGACGACGAGGAGCGGCTGGTGGCCGCGCTGCGTCGAGGGCTGGTCGCCGAGGGCTTCGCGGTGGACAGCGCCCTCAACGGGCCCGAGGGGCTGCGCGCTGCGCGCAGTGGTGACTTCGACGCCGTCGTCTTGGACGTGATGCTGCCCGGGCTCTCCGGCTACGAGATCGTCCGCCGGCTCCGCGCGGAGGGGAACTGGGTGCCCGTGCTCATGCTGTCGGCCAAGGACGGCGAGCACGACCAGGCCGACGCGCTGGACGACGGTGCCGACGACTATCTCACCAAGCCGTTCTCCTTCGTCATCCTGCTCGCCCGGCTGCGGGCACTGCTGCGCCGGGGCGTCGTCGCGCGGCCGGCCGTGCTGGCCGTCGGAGACCTCACCCTCGACCCGGCCACCCGCGAGGTCGGGGTTGCGGGGTCCGCGGTCGACCTGACGCCCCGGGAGTTCGTGCTGCTGGAGTACCTGATGCGCCAGGGCGACCGGGTGGTGGCCAAGAGCGAGCTGCTCGAGCACGTCTGGGACAGCGCCGCCGACGTCGCCCCGAACGCCGTCGAGGTCTACGTGGGCTACATCCGGCGCAAGATCGGCGCCGGACGTCTGGTCACCGTGCGCGGGGTCGGCTACCGGCTGGTGGCGTGACCAGTCCTTCGCCGGACCCTCCCGCGTCGCGTCGCTGGTGGGGCCGGCTGAGCCTGCGGGTGCGGCTGATCCTCCTGGGCGTGAGTGGGGTGGGGCTGGCGCTGCTGGTCGGCGGCTTCGCGTTCTACGGCGCACTGACCTTCGCCGTCGACCGGACCCTCGATGCCGGCGCGCTGGCGGCCGCCGACGAGGTGGCCGCGCTGGTGCGGGCCGGGCGGCTGCCGAGTCCGGTGCCCGTGTCGGGCGCCCAGGTGGTGCAGGTGGTGGACGACCAGCACCGCGTGGTCGCCGGCTCGGCCACCGCAGACCGGCTCACCCCGCTGCTCAACCCCGACGAGCTGGACCGCGCCGTGGCCGGGGACGCGGTGCAGGTGCCGGGCTCGCGGGCGGCCCTCGCCGTTCCGCTCCGGGTCCGCGCCGTCACCGCGGAGGCGGCGGACGGCCCGGTCGCCGTCCTGGTGGCCCTCCCGGTCGGGGACGTGCTGGCCGTCCGGTCGGCGCTGCGCACCGGGCTGCTCGTGCTCTTCCCCCTGGTGCTGGTGGCGCTCGCCGCCGTCGCCTGGCGGGTGGTCGGCTCCACCCTGCGGCCCGTGGAGGAGCTCCGCGCGCAGGCCGAGCAGATCAGCGGCGCGGGCCGGACCGAGCGGCTGAGCGTGCCGAGCGCCGACGACGAGGTGCACGCCCTCGCCGTCACCCTCAACCAGATGCTCGACCGGCTCGCGGCCGGCCGGGCCCGCCAGCGCTCCTTCGTCGCCGACGCGGCCCACGAGCTGCGGAGCCCGCTCACCAGCATCCGGACCCAGCTCGAGGTGGCGGAACGGCTGGGGGAGGGCGGAGCGCTGCCGGCGGACCTGCTGGTCGACGTCGACCGGCTCAGCCGGCTGGTGGAGGACCTGCTGCTGCTGGCCCGGGCCGACGCCGACACCCGCGGCCCCGCCCGTACCGTCTCGGTGGAGGTGGGGGCGATGCTCGCCGCGGTGGCGGAACGCACCCCGTCGACGGTGTCGCTCTCCGCGCGGCCCGGGCCGGCGGTCGAGGTCCTGGCCGACCCCGACGAGCTCCGCAGGGTCGTGCAGAACCTGGTGGACAACGCCGTCCGGCACGCGCGCTCCGCCGTCGAGCTGGAGGTGCTCACTGACGGTCCTCGCGTCCGTGTGGTGGTGCGAGACGACGGCCCCGGCCTCCCGGTGGAAGAGCGGGAGCGCGTCTTCGAGCGCTTCGCCCGGCGCGACGACGCCCGGAGCCGCGACGTGGGCGGGACCGGCCTGGGGCTGCCGATCGCCCGCGAGCTCGCGGCCCGCGCCGGGGGGACGGTCCGGTTGGACGACGCGGACCCGCCCTGGACCCTGCAGGCCGTCGTCGAGCTGCCGACGGCCCCGTCGTCGCGGTGATCCGCACCACAGCCATGGGCTGCTGGTGGAGCGCAGCCGTCGCCCCGCGACGGCTGGCACTCGCACCCTCTTGTCTGCCAGCCGGGAAGTGCTGACGATGGTGCCAGCCCGCCAGGGTGCGGCGCCGACGCCGCAGCACGGCGGCGCTGCCGCTCCGCTGAGCTGGAGGTGTCCCATGAAAGGTCGTCCGTCGTCGATCGAGGTCGCACCGTTGCAGGCGGACGGAGCGCTGTACGGGTTCCTGCTGAGCGGCCGCTGGCCGCAGGACACCGTCGAGTGGTCCCGCTTCCTGGTGCTCGCCGTCCAGATGGCCGCCGTGCCCGGTCTGCTGCCCGTCAGCACGGTGTTCCGCGTCCGTGAGGAGCTGCCGGACGAGCCTCAGGCCGGCGCCATCGGGCTCGTCGTCGCGGAGGGGCAGCTGATCGGGGAGCACCCGCTGCGTCCCGGGCTGTTCGCCGACGTGCAGCCGCCCGGGCTCGTGGTGCTGCACCCGCCGTCCAGCACCCTGGGCTCGGTGCCGGAGTACGAGGTGGCCTCGGGCTGCGTGTTCCTCCCCGGACTGCCGCACCTGGGGCTCGACCACCGGGCCGCCTGGGTGGAGGCCGATGTGGACGGAACCATCACCCAGCTGGTCAGCCGCAACGGCATCAACCCGCAGAGCAACGCCGACACCGCGGCGCTCGCCATGCTGCTCGCGGCCTGACGCCGACGACCTCCACCCTCAGCGGCGCACTCTAGGGTTCGAGGAGCTCCAGGATCCTGGGGACTTCGAGGAGGGGCGGCCGCCATGGGACACGTCGACCTGTCCGCCGTCGGGTACCACCTTCCCGACGGACGGCTGCTGCTGGACGACGTCTCGTTCCGGGTCGGCGACGGCGCGGTCGTCGCGCTCGTGGGCCCCAACGGCGCCGGCAAGACGACGCTGCTGCGGATCATCGCCGGCGAGCTGCAGCCCAGCAGCGGCACCGTCTCGCGCAGTGGGGGTCTGGGGGTGATGGCCCAGTTCATCGGCTCCATCCGCGACGCCGCTCAGCTGGCCGGGGGAGCCGGCGCCGAGGGCCCCCAGGCGCCGCCCACGGTCCGCGACCTCCTGGTCTCCCTCTCCCCGCCCCGGCTCCGGGAGGTGTCGGCCGCCGTCGACGCCCTCGAGCTGGCATTGATGGAGGACGACAGCGAGCCGACCCAGATGGCGTACGCGCAGGCGCTCGCCGACTACGCCGACACCGGGGGCTACGACGCCGAGGTCACCTTCGACGCCTGCTGCACCGAGGCCCTCGGCATCTCCTACGACCGGGTGCGGTGGCGGGAGTTGGCCACCCTCTCGGGCGGAGAGCAGAAGCGGCTGGCCCTGGAGGCCCTGCTGCGCGGGCCGGAGGAGGTGCTGCTGCTCGACGAGCCCGACAACTACCTGGACGTGCCGGGCAAGCGCTGGCTGGAGGGGCAGCTGGCCACCACCCAGAAGTCGGTGCTGCTGGTCAGCCACGACCGCGAGCTGCTGGCCCGTGCCGCGACCAGCGTCGCCGTCCTCGAGCTCGGGACGGCTGGCAACAGCGTCTGGGTGCACGGCGCGGGATTCGCCAGCCTGGCCCCGGCCCGGGCCGCCCGGTCCGCCCGCTTCGAGGAGCTGCGGCGCCGCTGGGACGAGGAGCACCAGAAGATCATCGACCTGGTCCAGATGTACAAGGTCAAGGCGAAGTTCAACGACGGGCTGGCCTCCCGCTACAAGGCGGCACAGACCCGGCTGGCTACGTTCGAGGACGCGGGTCCACCCGAGGACGTGCCGGTGGAGCAGAGGGTGTCCATGCGGCTGGGCGGCGGCCGGACGGGCAAGCGGGCCCTTGTGGTGAACGACCTCGAGCTGACCGGGCTGATGCGACCGTTCAGCACCGAGATCTGGTTCGGCGACCGGGTCGCGGTGCTGGGCTCGAACGGTTCGGGCAAGTCTCACTTCCTGCGGCTGCTGGCCGGCGGTGGTTCCGACCCTGACGTCGAGCACCAGCCCGTCGGCGGCCCAGTCATCGCGCCGGTCCCGCACACGGGCCTGGCCCGGCTGGGCGCCCGCGTCCGGCCCGGGCTCTTCGCCCAGACCCACCACCACCCCGAGCTGGTCGGCCAGACCCTGCTGGAGGTCTTGCACCGCGGGGAGTCGTCACCGAGCGGGCTGGGGCGCCAAGGCATGGGCCGCGAGCTCGCCTCCCGCAAGCTCGACCGCTACGGGCTGGCCGGCTCGGCCGAGCAGCGGTTCGAGTCGCTCTCCGGCGGCCAGCAGGCGCGGTTCCAGATCCTGCTGCTGGAGCTGTCCGGCGCGACGCTGCTGCTGCTCGACGAGCCCACCGACAACCTCGACCTGGAGTCGGCGGAGGCGCTGGAGCAGGGGATCGAGGGCTTCGAGGGCACCGTGCTCGCGGTCACCCACGACCGCTGGTTCGCCCGCGGCTTCGACCGCTTCCTGGTCTTCGGCGGCGACGGCAGTGTCTACGAGTCCGATCAGCCCGTCTGGGACGCGAAGCGGGTCGAGCGCGCCCCCCTGAGCCCTGACCCACCAACGTGATTCCTCACCCGGGCGAGCGGGAGGGCGAGCGGGCGGGCGGGTCGCGGCATCGCATAACTAATCCAGCCATGCCCCTACGGCGAGGCATCGGGTGAGTTTGCTCACAGGCTAGCCGCGAGCGAGTTCACTCGGTCCCTCGAATCGCCTTGACGGGCAGCACCCGCGGCGTCGGATAGGTAGGGTGCTGGGTACCACTCGCGGTTCGGACGCTCGTCCCCGCGGCGGACTGTACGCGCTCCCTGTGTAGCGCGAGCCGCAGGGTGGACATGGTCTCGGGGGGGACAGATGAGAAGGTCAGGCGCGAACCGACTCGCGGGAATCGTCGCGGTGGCATCGCTGGTGGCTGCATCGCTGGTGGCGGTGTCAGGCGAACCTGCGGCAGCGGCGACGGGTGACTTCGGGCACGCGGGCCCTACGTACAGTGGGGTGAGCAACCCGCCCACCGCTGACAAGCCGCAGAGCAAGCTCTGGTTCAACGACGGCCTGTGGTGGGCCAACATGTGGACGGCGTCGGGCTGGTACATCCACCGGCTGGACCGTTCGACCGATACCTGGGTGAACACGGGGACGGCAGTGGACGCCCGGCCTCAGTCGCTGTCGGACGCGTTGTGGGATGGCAGCAAGCTGTACATCGGCTCGCAGTACGTGACGGTGAGCGACGACGTCACGGTGCGGCCCTCGGTGTCGCAGCCGGCCCGGTTCTACCGCTACTCCTACGACTCGGTCGCGAAGACGTACAGCCTGGACGCCGGATTCCCGTCCGCCATCAGCAACAACTCGAGTGAGTCGCTGACCATCGACAAGGACACGACCGGACGGCTGTGGGCCAGCTGGACCAAGGTGAGCGGTTCCAGCACCACCGGCTACACCACCGACGTCTATGTCAACTCCTCCGCCGACGGTGCGACCTGGGAAACGCCGACAGTGCTGCCCGCCCCGGGGGCGAACACCTCGGTGGGCACCGACGACATCTCCGCGATCGTGGCGTACGGCAAGTCGTCGCCCGACAAGGGCCAGATCGGCGTGTTGTGGAGCAACCACCTCGACGACACGGTGTACTGGGCGATCCACAAGGACGGGGACCCTCTGGGAACCTGGAAGGGCAGCGTCGCGGTCCGCGGGTCGAAGCAGGTCGACGACCACATGAACCTCAAGTCGATCGACGCCGATGCGCACGGTCGGGTGGCAGCGGCGGTCAAGACCAGCCTGGACGAGCTGTCGACCTCCGCGCCGACGGATCCGCAGGTCAACCTTCTGGTGTTCAAGCCGGGTACCGGCTCCTGGTCGACCACGAACTTCGGCACCTTGGCTGACTGCCACACCCGGCCGCTGGTGATGCTGGACTCGACCAACAACGAGGTCCACATGTTCGCGACGGGGCCGACGGAGTCCGGCTGCGCGTTCGCCGGCAAGCCGGGCACGATCTATGAGAAGACCACCAGCTACGACACTCCCCAGTTCCCGGCAGGTCGGGGAACCCCGGTGATCCGGGACGTGGTAAACGCGAACATGAACAACGTCACCTCGACCAAGCAGAGCGTGACCTACGAGTCAGGCTTGGTCGTCCTGGCCAGCAACAACACCACGAAGCGGTACTGGCATGCCGACCAGGCCCTCCGGGCCCCCACTCCGACGGCGAGCTTCACCACCTCGGCCACCACCGGAAGTGCTCCGCTGACGGTGTCCTTCACCGACAGCTCGACGAACAGCCCCACCAGCTGGGCGTGGGACTTCGGCAACGGCACGTCCTCGACCGCACAGAACCCGACGGCGACCTACAGCGCCGCGGGCACCTACACCGTCACCCTGCGCGCCTCGAACTCCGGCGGGACCAGCACGGCGGCCACCAAGACCATCACCGTGACCGCCCCTGGTGGGTCGACGCCGCGGACGGTGACGCTCAACCCGAACGCCGACGCGATGGTCAAGCAGGCGTCGTCTGGGACGAACTACGGCAGCGTCACCTCGTTGTCTGTCGATGGGCAGGAGACGACGAGCACCAGCAGTGCGATCAACAGCTACCTGCGGTTCAGCGTTCCTGCGCTGAACCCCGGTGAGTCGATCACCGCGGCGAGACTGAGTCTCAACGCGACGAACGGCACCACGAACGGTCCGCTGGTCTACCGCACCAGCCCGACCTGGGCCGAGGGCTCCGTGACGTGGGTGACGGGCCGGCCGGCTCGGTCCTCGAGCACGGCGGTCGGGAACTTCGCGAGCATGGCGGTGGCCCGGGTCAGCACTGCGGTGTCTGGGGTCACGACAGCCGGTGAGGTGTCCTTCGAGCTCGTTCCCGAGGTCACCGATGGCCTGGCCTTCACGTCGAGGGAGAACGCCACCATCAGCAACCAGCCCCAGCTTGTCCTCACCGTCAGCTCCACCGGAGGCTCCACCGGCACAACCGCTCCGCTCGAGCCGACGGTCTCACCGGCGAGCGGAACCTTCACCAGTGCCCAGTCGGTCTCGATGTCGTCCAGCGAGCCGGGCGCGGTCATCCGGTACACGATCGGTGACGGCACGACCGTGCCGGTTGACCCGAGCAGCTCCAGCCCCGTCTACACGGCCCCGATCACGGTGAGCACATCGCAGGTGATCAAGGCCCGGGCGTTCGACGCCGCGGGCAACGGCAGCACGGTGGCGCAGCGCTCGTACACCATCAGCGCCCCTGGTGGGTCGACGCCACGGACGGTGACGCTCAACCCGAACGCCGACGCGATGGTCAAGCAGGCGTCGTCTGGGACGAACTACGGCAGTGTCACCTCGTTGTCTGTCGATGGGCAGGAGACGACGAGCACCAGCAGTGCGATCAACAGCTACCTGCGCTTCAGCGTTCCTGCGCTGAACCCCGGTGAGTCGATCACCGCGGCGAGACTGAGTCTGAACGCGACGAACGGCACGACGAACGGTCCGCTGGTCTACCGCACCAGCCCGACCTGGGCCGAGGGCTCCATGACGTGGGTGACGGGCCGGCCGGCTCGGTCCTCGAGCACGGCGGTCGGGAACTTCGCGAGCATGGCGGTGGCCCGGGTCAGCACTGCGGTGTCTGGGGTCACGACAGCCGGTGAGGTGTCCTTCGAGCTCGTTCCCGAGGTCACCGATGGACTGGCCTTCACGTCGAGGGAGAACGCCACCGTCAGCAACCAGCCCCAGCTCATCCTCACCATCAGCTCGTAGGGCGCGGGTGCACACGGCCAGGCAGTCGGTATCAACGCTAACCGCCTGCCAGAACGCGCCAACCGTCCTCGTGGACCCGGCCCAGAGGCGGACGGGTCCCAGGACGGGACACCGCAGGCACCGCTCCTGCGGGTGGAGCTGGTGGCCGGGGCCGCCCCCGGTTGACGCACGGCGGCAGTGGCTCGGAACGACCCGGAGTGATCACCGGTGCGGGCCCCGACGGGCCGACCACAACGCCCGTGCCGAGGGTTGGGCGGTCAGCCACGAGAAGGTGCGACTGGCGTGACGCAGGGTGGCCGGTGCCGCAACCCCGCCGCAAGAAGGGCCGACACCTCGATGTGTCGAGCCCCCGACGCCAGGTGGGCCGAAGCGTGCACCAACCCCCGGGCACCCCCTCACAGCTTCCGAAATCGCCACACGGCCGAGGCGTTGCTGGCATGATTGTCACTCTGTGGTCGGGGGGACCACAAAGACCTTGACGTGGGGAGTGGCGTGGCTATGCAGGAAATGACCGTCGGACGTGCAGGAAGAACTCGCCGCCAGCGGCCGACTTCCTCTCGGTCCCGGGCCAGGTTGGCCACTGCTGTCGCCATCACGTCGATGGCCCTAGCGTACGCGGTGCCGGTTCCGGCTCAGGCTGCGACCCCGGTCGACTACCAGGGGCATGCGTACCCTACCGGGGCCAAGGCGGCGACCGCTGACAAGCCGCAGAGCAAGGTGTGGTTCAACGATCGCGCCTGGTGGGCGTTGATGGTCACTCCGGCTGGCAGCGTCAACATCTACAAGCTGAACAAGGCGGACCACACCTGGCGGGACACGGGGACCGTCGTGGACACACGGGCTTCGAGCACGGGCGACGCGTTGTGGAGCGGGTCGAAGCTGCACGTCGTCAGCCGTTCCATGAGCACGTCGTCGGGCGCTATCCGTCACTACCGCTTCGCCTACTCGGGCGGTGTCTACACCAAGGAGCTCACGACGTCCTTCGGAGGTGGTGGGAGCGAGTCGGCGACCATCGACCAGGACTCCGACGGTCGGCTGTGGGTGACCTTCACCCGCGGCAACGTGGTCTATGTGATGCGATCCACGCCAGACCAGACCACCTGGACCGCCCCGTTCCGCATCACCGGTGCGGACACGGGCGTGAACCCCGATGACATCTCGGCGGTGATCGCCTTCGAGAACAAGATCGGCGTCATGTGGTCGGACCAGGGCGCCCAGGCTCTTCGTTTCTCCTACCACGTCGACGGGACTCCCGACAACGCTTGGACCAACGAGACCGTGCTCTTGGGACAGGGAAAGGCTGACGACCACATCAACATCAAGAGCATGGTGGGGGACAGCGCGGGTCGTGTGTACGCAGCGATCAAGACCAACCACACCGTGTCCACCGACCCCGGAATCAAGGTCATGACGCGTGGCACCACCGGGTCCTGGACGTCCGCCGCAACAGCCTCGGTGGCGGACAAGCTGACGCGACCGCAGCTGGCGTTGGACAGCACCAACAAGGTCGTCTACATCTTGCAGTCGACCGAAGGCGGCGGCTCGGTCTACGTCAAGAGCGCGCCGATGTCCAACCAGCCGGCGTTCACGGCTTCCGGTAAAGGCACGACGTTCATGGCGTGGCCGGGGGCCAAGATCAACAACCCCAGCACCAGCAAGCACCCGGTCAACTCCACGACGGGTCTGGTCGCCATCGGCGCGGACGAGTACGTTCGCCGGTACTACCACACGGAGATGGCGATTCCTGGCGGCGCGGACACGGTCGCGCCGGCGGCGCCTTCGCTGACGCCTCCGTCGGGAAGCTACACCTCGGCGCAGACGGTGAAGATGGTGGCAGCCGAGTCCGGGGCGACCATCCGCTACACCGTGGGCGACGGTACGACGGTGCCGGCCGACCCGACCAGTGTCAGCGCCGTCTACAACGGTCCTCTCACGGTGAGCTCGTCTCAGATCGTCAAGGCCAGGGCCTATGACGCCGCCGGCAACGGCAGCCCGGTCACACGGCGCGACTACACGATCACCAAGGCGCCGGTCTCCACCACCGTGACGTTGAGTCCTGACGCCGACACCATGGTCAAGCAGGGGAGTCCCACGACGGCCTACGGCTCAGACGCGTTGCTGCAGGTGGACACCCAGGACGTGGCCGGTAACGCCAGTACCGCGATCCACAGCTACCTGAGGTTCACCATTCCTGCACTGCAGCCAGGCCAGTCGATCACGGGGGCCAGCCTCAGCTTCCAGCCCTCCAACGGCACCACCAACGGCCCGGCGGTGTACCGCACCGCCACCACGTGGGACGAGTCGACGTTGACCTGGAACTCCGGGCTCCCTGGCCGCACCAGCGGCGTGGTGGGAAACTATGGCAGCATCGGCACCAGCCGGGTCGCCACCCCCCTCAGCGGCGTGACCGAAGCCGGCCAGATCTCGTTCGAGCTCGCCCCCGAGTCCGACAACGGCGCGGACTTGGCCTCGAAGGAGTCGCTGGTGATCGAAGACCGACCCCAGCTCACTCTCACGATCACCGGCTGAGGTCCCACGGTGACCGGCTGAGCCACGATGTTCTTCGAGCAGTCGGCCCTCAGAGAGCGTCGGCCGGCCAGATCATCTCGACCACCCGGTCGGTGGCCCGGCCGTCCTCCAGGGAGCAGAAGCGCTCGCGGAAGGTGGCGTAGCGCTCGGCCCAGGCGGACTGCACCTCGGGCAGCCCGGCCAGCACCTCGGCCAGGACCCCGGGGTCCTGCACCACCGGTCCGGGCAGCTCGGTCTCCAGGTCCAGCGTGAAGCCGCGCAGGCGGTCACGGAAGTGCTCGAGGTCGTAGGCGTACACCACGACGGGGCGGCCGGTGACGACGAAGTCGAAGATCGAGGACGAGTAGTCGGTGACCAGGACGTCCGCGGCCAGGTGCAGCTCGCCGATGTCGGGGTGGTCGCTGACGTCGCGCACCTGTGCGTGCCCAGCGTGCGCGGGACGGTGGCCCAGGTAGTAGTGCCGGCGCAACAGCACCACCCAGTCCGAGCCCAGGCGGTCCGCCAGCGCGGCGACATCCAGGCCGTCCGGCACGTCGGTGTCCTCGACGTCGTCGTCGCGCCAGGTGGGCGCCCACAAGACGGCCCGCTGGCCCTTCCGAAGGCCCAGGCGGGCGCGAGCCTGAGCCCGGCGCTCCGCCGCTCCGGGCCCCGTGAGCTGGTCGTTACGCGGGTAGCCCGTCTCCAGGACCGAGCCGCGGTAGCCGAAGGCGGAGCGCAGCAGGGTGGTTGCCGCGGGGCTGGGGGAGACGAGGTGGTCCCAGCGGGCGATCTCCACGTCGAGCGCGTCCATCAACGCCGGGTCGGGCTGGCTGAGGGCTGAGCGGTGGATGCGCTTCAGCGGGGTGCCGTGCCAGGTCTGGAGGTAGATCTGACCGGGCTGCTTGGTCCAGGGGTCCAGGTCGGTGTGGGTGTTGGACACCACGACGTCGGCGGACTCCAGGGTGGCCACCGCCTGCTGGCTCCGGATCGGCACGGCCGTGACGTCAGCGGGGAAGCCGGGGGCGTGCCGCGGGTCTACCAGCCAGACGTGCTCCAGGCCCGACCGGGAGCGGCGCAGACCCTCGAAGATGGCCCGCGGGTTGTCGGCGTAGCGTCCGTTGAAGCTGTTGTAGACAACCTTCACAGGACCTCCTTTCGTGGTGAGTGCGCGCGGGGGCGCTCAAGACCCTACTGACGGAGCCCGGGGAGACGACGTCAAGCGTGTCGTCTCCCCGGGCTCCGTCAGCCAGGGCCGCGCCCCCCTCGACGCCCGCTCCCCGGGCGGGAGCGGGAGCGGGGATCAGTCGCGGCGCACCTATCGGTCAGAGATCTCCACGAAGTCTCTGGTGCGGTGGCCCGTGTAGATCTGCTTGGGCCGGGCGATCTTCTGGTCCTTGTCCTGCACGAGCTCGGACCACTGGGCCAGCCAGCCGGGCGTGCGGCCGATGGCGAACAGGACGGTGAACATCTCCGGCGGGAACTGCAGGGCCTCGTAGATCAGCCCGGAGTAGAAGTCGACGTTGGGGTAGAGCTTGCGCTTGACAAAGTACTCGTCCTCCAGCGCGATCTTCTCGAGCTCCTGGGCGATCTCCAGCAACGGGTTCACCCCGGTGACGGCGAAGACGTCGTCGCAGGCCTTCTTGATGATGGTGGCGCGCGGGTCGAAGTTCTTGTAGACCCGGTGGCCGAAGCCCATCAGCTTCTCCTTGCCCGCCTTCACCCCCTCGATGAACGCGGGGATGTTGTCGGTGGTGCCGATCCGCCGCAGCATGGCCAGCACGGCCTCGTTCGCCCCGCCGTGCAGCGGGCCGAAGAGGGCGCCGATGCCGGCGCCGACAGCGGAGTAGGGGTCGACCTGGGAGGAGCCGACGGAGCGGACCGCGTTGGTGGAGCAGTTCTGCTCGTGGTCAGCGTGCAGGATGAGCAGCACGTCGAGGGCCTTGACCAGCCGCGGATCGGCCTGGTAGCTGGGCTCGCTCATCTTGAACAGCATGGCCAGGAAGTTCTCGGTGTAGGACAGCCGGTTGTCGGGGTAGACGTAGGGCTTGCCCAGCTGGTGGCGGTAGGCGAAAGCGCCCAGGGTGGGCATCTTGGCGATCAACCGCGCGATCTGCAGCTTGCGGTTCGTCGGGTCCGAGATGTCCTTCGCTTCGGGATAGAACGTCGAGAGGGCGCTCACCGAGGCCATCAGCATGCCCATCGGGTGGGCGTCGTAGCGGAAGCCCTCGATCAGCTGCTTCACGTTCTCGTGCAGGAAGGTGTGGTAGGTGATGTCGTGGGTCCACTGCTCCAGCTCCTCGCTGGTGGGCAGCTCGCCGTTGAGCAACAGGTACGCGACCTCCAGGAAGGTCGAGTGCTCCGCCAGCTGCTCGATCGGGTATCCCCGGTACTCGAGGATGCCGGCGTCCCCGTCGATGTAGGTCACAGAGCTGCGGCACGACGCCGTGTTGACGAAACCGGGGTCGTAGGTCGCGAGCCCCGGCTCCCCGTCCACAGCGATCTGCTTGAGATCCGCGGCCCGGATCGTGCCGTCCGTGATCGCCACCTCGAACTCGCGCCCGGTGCGGTTGTCGCGAATCGTGAGCGAATCAGTCATGGCGACAACCTAGCGGGGCGTCGGTTCCGCAGCGAGCCGGGGGACTATGATCCCAGACACCTCCCGTGCCGTTCCTGCGTGGGTGGACGCCGCTTGTTTTGACCCCTTCCCGGGGCGACGGTAGTCTGGCTCGCTGTTGCCCGAGCACGTGTTGTCTGACCGTGCAGCGAGGTAGCAACTGCAAGCGTTCTTCGAACGACGATCCACCTCTCGATTCAACGGAAGCTGGTCACGACCGTGTCTACGTACAGTCCCAAGCCGGGCGAGATCACCAGGTCTTGGCATGTCATCGACGCCGAGGACATCGTCCTGGGCCGGCTCGCGGTCACGGCCGCGACGCTGCTGCGTGGCAAGCACAAGGCGACGTTCGCCCCGCACGTCGACGGCGGGGACTTCGTCGTCGTGGTCAACGCCTCCAAGCTCGCCCTCGGCGGCTCGAAGAAGACCGACAAGTTCTACCACCGGCACTCCGGCCGTCCGGGTGGTCTGACCTCGATCGCCGCCGGCGACCTGCTCGCCAAGGACGCGCGTCAGGTCGTCGAGCTCGCCGTCTGGGGCATGCTGCCGAAGAACCGGCTGAGCCGTCAGCTCATCAAGAAGCTGAAGGTCTACTCCGGCCCGGAGCACCCGCACGCGGCCCAGCAGCCGCAGCCGTACGAGATCACCCAGATCGCCCAGTGACGATCGAACTCCGTAGTAGCGACCGAAGAGCCAAGGGAATCACCAGTGTCTGACACCGTCACCGAGACCACCCCCGACGAGGTCGCGCCCTTCGTCGAGGAGGACCGCGAGATCGCCTACCGTTCGGAGGCGGCTGCAGGAACCTCCTTCGGCCCGTCTGGGCGTCCGGCCGTCGTTGCCCCCGCCGGCGCCACCGGCCGCCGCAAGGAGGCCATCGCCCGCGTCCGCATCGTGCCGGGCAACGGCCAGTGGGTCATCAACGGCCGTACCCTCGAGGACTACTTCCCGAACAAGGTGCACCAGCAGATCGTGGCGGAGCCCTTCTCCACCGCCGCGGTGCCCGGGTCCTACGACGTCATCGCGCGCATCCACGGTGGCGGTGTCACCGGTCAGGCCGGCGCCCTGCGCCTGGGCATCGCCCGCTGCCTCAACTCCGTGGACGAGGAGGCGAGCCGTCCCTCGCTCAAGAAGGCCGGCATGCTGACCCGCGACTCCCGGATCAAGGAGCGCAAGAAGGCTGGTCTGAAGAAGGCCCGCAAGGCTCCGCAGTACAGCAAGCGCTGACGCGGCGGTCCCTGCATGGGTCGGCTGTTCGGTACTGACGGTGTCCGGGGCCGTGCTAACGACGCGCTGACCGCTGAGCTGGCTCTCCAGCTCTCGGTCGCCGCAGCCCTGGTGCTGTCCGAGACCGGTGAGTTCGCGGGGCACAAGCCGCGGGCTGTCGTCGGGCGTGACCCGCGAGCCTCCGGGGAGTTCCTGGAGGCCGCTGTGGTCGCTGGTCTGGCCAGCGCCGGCGTGGACGTCGTCCGCGTCGGCGTCGTGCCAACCCCGGGGGTGGCCTACCTGACCGGGGCGCTGGGCTTCGACTTCGGCGTCATGCTGTCGGCCAGCCACAACCCGATGCCCGACAACGGGATCAAGTTCTTCTCCCGCGGCGGCGCCAAGCTCGACGACGCCCTTGAGGACGCCATCGAGGAACGGTTGGGCGAGAGCTGGCCCCGGCCGAGCGCCGGCGGCGTCGGCCGCGTCGCCGACGACCTCTCGCTGCTCGAGTCCTACGTCGCCCACCTGGTCAACAGTGTGGGCGGGCCCGTCAGCCTCGAGGGCATCAAGGTCGTCGTCGACTGCGCCAACGGGGCGGCATCCGTGGCCGCTCCGGCCGCGTTCGAGGCTCAGGGCGCCGAGGTGGTGCGCATCCACGCGACCCCTGACGGGCTCAACATCAACGAGAACTGCGGCTCGACCCACATGGACTCGCTGCGGGAGACCGTGGTGGCCACCGGGGCCGACCTGGGCATCGCCCTCGACGGCGACGCCGACCGCTGCCTCGCCGTCGACGCCGCCGGCCGGATGGTGGACGGCGACCAGATCCTGGCGATCCTCGCCCTGGCGCTCCGCGAGGAGGGCCGGCTCAAGCACGACACCGTCGTCGCGACCGTGATGAGCAACCTCGGCTTCGTCCAGGCCATGCGGGCCCACGGCATCACCGTGGACCAGACCCGGGTCGGCGACCGCTACGTCTTGGAGTCCATGCGCAACGGCGGCTACTTCCTGGGCGGCGAGCAGTCCGGGCACGTCGTGATGATGGAGCACGCCACGACCGGCGACGGAACCCTGACCGGTCTGCACCTGATGAGCCGGATGGCCACCTCCGGCCAGTCGCTGGCCCAGCTGGCCGCGGTGATGACCCGGCTGCCGCAGGTCTTGGTGAACGTCCCCGGCGTGGACAAGGACCGGGCCGACTCCGACCCGGCGCTGTCCGCCGCCGTCGCCGAGGCCGGCGTCGAGCTCGGCGACTCCGGGCGCGTCCTGCTGCGTCCCTCGGGCACCGAGTCGCTGGTCCGGGTGATGGTGGAGGCGGAGACCTTCGACCGGGCCGAGGCGATCGCGCACCGCCTGGCAGACGTCGTCCGGTCCTCGCTCTCGCTGCAGTCCTGACCCCGCCCGGGGCCCCCGCGCGCTGCCCCGCGGAGCCCGCGAGCGCTCAGACCTTGCGGATCCGGACCCACTGCACGTGGTGGTCGGAGTCCTTGCGCAGGACGGCGGTGGCCCGCCCCCGGGTGGGCTGGATGTTCTGGCTCAGGTTGGGGCCGTTGATGGTGTCCCACACCCGCTGGGCCTGGTCGACGGCCTCCTCCACGCTCAGCCGGCCGTACCGGGTGAAGTAGGAGCGGGGGTCGCGGAAGGCCGTCTCGCGCAGCGACAGGAACCGCTCGACGTACCAGGAGCGGATGTCGTCGGGATCGGCGTCGACGTAGACCGAGAAGTCGAAGAAGTCACTGACCGCCAGCCCGGTGGTGCCGTCGGCGCGCACGCGGGCGGGCTGGAGCACGTTGAGGCCCTCGATGATGACGATGTCGGGGCGGCGCACGACCACCTGCTCGTCGGGGACGATGTCGTAGACCAGGTGGCTGTACACCGGGGCGGTCACTTCCTCGCGCCCGGACTTGACCTCCATGACGAAGCGCAGCAGGGCCCGTCGGTCGTAGGACTCGGGGAAGCCCTTGCGCTCCATCAGCCCCCGGCGCTCGAGCTCGGCGTTGGGCAGCAGGAACCCGTCGGTGGTGACCAGGCTGACCCGGGGGTGCTCGGGCCAGGCCGCGAGCAGCTCGCGCAGCAGCCGGGCCGTCGTCGACTTGCCGGCGGCGACCGACCCGGCGATGCCGATGACGAACGGGGTGCGGTCCACCGAGAGACCGAGGAACTCGTTCGACGAGCGGTGCAGCTCGCTGGTGTGCAGGACGTAGCGGGTGAGCAGCCGGCTGAGCGGCAGGTAGACCTCCCGGACGTCGAGCAGGCTGGTCGGGTCACCCAGACCGCGGACCCGCTCCAGCGCCGCGGCGTCCAGCCCCGTCGCGGTCGACTCGGCGAGCGCGGCCCAGTCGTCCCGGCTGCGCTCGACGTAGGGTCCCCACACCTGGGCGTCCGCGCGCATGGGAGGGAATCTAGTGGCTCCGGCGGGGGCCGCTCCGCCCGTGTCAGTTCGGCGGGCGGGACGCGCTCGGCCGGTAGGGTTCGGCCCATGTGCGGAATCGTCGGCTACGTCGGACCTCAGCCCGCCGTCGAGGTCGTCGTGCAGGGTCTGCGCCGCCTGGAGTACCGCGGCTACGACTCCGCCGGCGTCGCGGTGGTGGCGGACCACCGCATGCAGGTGGCCAAGAAGGCCGGCAAGCTGGTCAACCTGGTCAAGGAGCTGGCGGAGCACCCGATGCCCGCTGACGGGATCGGCATCGGTCACACCCGCTGGGCGACCCATGGCGCGCCGAACGACGTCAACGCCCACCCCCACGTCGACGGGGCCGAGCGGGTGGCCGTGGTGCACAACGGCATCATCGAGAACTACATGCTGCTGCGGACCGAGCTCGAGGCCGAGGGTGTCTCCATGGTCTCCGAGACCGACACCGAGGTGGTCGGGCACCTGCTCGGCCGCGCCGTGGCGGCCGGTGCCGCGCTGGACGACGCCATGCGCGCGGTCTGCAGCCGGCTGGAGGGCACCTTCACCCTTGTCGCGGTGGACAGCCACGACGCGACGGCCGTCGTCGCCGCCCGGCGGAACTCCCCGCTGGTCGTCGGGGTCGGCCAGGGCGAGAACTTCCTCGCCTCCGACGTGGCCGCCTTCATCGAGCACACCCGCGAGGCCGTCGAGCTCGGCCAGGACCAGGTCGTGCGGATCACCGCCGACAGCGTGGAGGTCACCGGCTTCGACGGCCGACCCGCGCCGGTGCGGCCGTTCCACGTCGACTGGGACCTGTCGGCGGCGGAGAAGGGCGGCTACGACTGGTTCATGCGCAAGGAGATCTACGAGCAGCCGCGCGCGGTGGCCGACACCCTGCTGGGTCGCTACGACGAGAGCTCACGCCTGGTGCTCGACGAGATGCGGATCAGCGAGACCGAGCTCCGCACGATCGACAAGATCGTCATCATCGCCTGCGGTACGGCCTTCTACGCCGGCATGGTGGCCAAGTACGCCATCGAGCACTGGACGCGGATCCCGTGCGAGGTGGAGCTGGCGAGCGAGTTCCGCTACCGCGACCCGATCGTCGGCCCGACGACGCTGGTGGTGGCGATCAGCCAGTCCGGCGAGACCGCCGACACCTTGATGGCCATCCGGCACGCGCAGGAGCAGAAGGCCCGGGTGCTGGCGGTCTGCAACACCAACGGCTCGACCATCCCGCGGGAGGCCGACGCCGTCATCTACACCCACGCCGGTCCCGAGATCGGGGTGGCCTCCACGAAGGGGTTCCTCACCCAGCTGGTGGCCTGCTACGTGCTCGGGCTCTACCTGGCTCAGGTGCGGGGCACGAAGTTCGGCGACGAGATCGCCACCACCATGGCGGAGCTGCAGACGATGCCGGCCGCGATCACCGAGGTGCTGGAGGGCATCGAGCCCGTGCTGGACCTGGCCGCGGAGTTCGTGGACGCCCCGTCGGTGCTGTTCCTCGGCCGCCACGTCGGCTACCCCGTCGCCCTGGAGGGTGCGCTGAAGCTCAAGGAGCTGGCCTACATCCACGCCGAGGGCTTCGCCGCGGGTGAGCTCAAGCACGGGCCGATCGCCCTGCTGGCCGACGCGCTCCCGGTCTTCGCCGTCGTGCCGCCCAAGGGTCGCGACCAGCTGCACGCCAAGGTGCTCTCGAACCTGCAGGAGGTGCGGGCCCGCGGGGCCCGGACGATCGTGCTGGCCGAGCACGACGACGACGACGTCATCCCCTACGCCGACGTGCTGATCCGGCTGCCTCGGGTCTCCACGCTGCTCCAGCCGCTGGTGGCGACGGTCCCGTTGCAGGTCTTCGCCTGCGAGCTCGCCACCCGCAAGGGCCACGACGTCGACCAGCCCCGCAACCTGGCCAAGTCGGTCACCGTCGAGTGAGGCGTCTCGCCCCGTGCGGCCGCCCGGACGCGGCCGAGGTGCCCCGGTGATCGTGGGGGTGGGCATCGACGTGTGCGACGTCAGCCGCTTCGCCGCCGCCGTCGAGCGTCGTCCCGGCATGGTCCGGCGGCTGTTCACCCCGGCCGAGGCAGCGCGGCCGGTGGCCTCGCAGGCGGCACGGTTCGCCGCGAAGGAAGCGCTGGCCAAGGCCCTCGGCGCTCCCTCGGGCATGTCCTGGCTGGACGCGGAGGTCGTCACCGACAGCAGCGGGCGGCCGTCGTTCGTGGTCACCGGCACGGTCGCGGCGCGGGCCGCAGGGCTGGGCGTGGCCAGCATCCACCTCTCGCTCTCCCACGACGCCGGGATCGCCTCGGCGGTCGTGGTCTGCGAGGGCTGATCATGGTCGAGGAGACGTCACGCCAGGCGATGGACCAGGGAGGACGACCATGACCAGGACGGCGTCGTGATCACCGCCGCCACCGCGGACACCGTGCGCGAGCTCGAGCGCCGGACCATGCTCGAGGTCGGCGACGACGCCCTGATGCAGCGTGCCGCGGCAGGACTGGCAGCCGTCGTCACCGACGAGCTGCGGCACCGGGCCGGCGGGCTCTACGGGACGTCGGTCACCCTGCTAGTCGGTCCGGGCAACAACGGCGGCGACGCCCTGTTCGCCGGCGCCCGGTTGGTGCGCCGGGGGGTCGCTGTGCGGGCGGTCCGCTGCCTGGGACAGCCTCACCCCGCTGGTCTCGCCGCCCTCCTCGCCGCCGGCGGCCGCTACGAGGAGCTTCCCGACCACGGGCGGCTGAGCGGGCCGGTCACCCTCGTCGTCGACGGCGTGCTCGGCATCGGCGGCCGGCCCGGGCTGCCCGAGCCGGTGGCCCGGCTCGCCGCCGCGGTGCAGGAGGCCGGCTGGCCGGTGGTGGCGGTCGACCTGCCCTCCGGCGTCGACGCGGACAGCGGTGCCGCACCGGGCCCGGGCTTCCGCGCTGGGCGCACCGTCACCTTCGGGGTGCACAAGCCCTGCCACCTCCTGCAGCCGGCCAGGGGCCGCTGCGGCACCGTCGACCTGGTCGACATCGGCCTGGGGCTGAGCCAGGCCGACGCCGGCGGCGCGGGCTGGCTGCACGGGCTGGAGGAGGACGACCTGGCCCGGGCGTGGCCCTACCCGACCGCGGCGAGCGACAAGTACGCCCGCGGGGTCGTCGGGGTGGACGCCGGCTCGGAGGAGTACCCCGGGGCCGGTGTGCTCTCGACCTTCGGCGCGGTGCACGCAGGTGCGGGCATGGTGCGCTTCCTCGGGTCCGAACGTCCCGCCGACCTCATCCGCGGGCTGCTGCCGGCCGTGGTGTTCTCCCCGGGCCGGGTGCAGGCCCACCTCCTCGGCTCGGGCTGGGGACAGCGGCCGGACGGCGCCGACGTGGTGGCGGCAGCGCTGGACACCGGCCTGCCGGCTCTGGTCGACGCCGACGGTCTCCGCTTCCTCCCCGAGCGGGTGCCCGGGACCTGGTTGTTGACCCCGCACGCCGGAGAGCTGGCCCGGCTGCTGGAGCGGGAGCGCGCCTGGGTTGAGGAAGACCCTGTCCGGGCCGTCCGCGAGGGAGCCGAGCGGACGGGCGCCACCGTGCTGCTCAAGGGCGCCAGCCAGGTGGCGGCGGGACCCGTGCAGGGACCGGTCGGCGTCGCCGTGCCTGGTCCGGCCTGGACGGCGCAGGCCGGATCGGGTGACGTCCTCGCCGGGGTCTGCGCCACGCTGCTGGCCGCCGGGGTCCCGGCGCACGAGGCCGGGTTGCTGGGCGCCTCCCTGCAGGCCGTCACGGCCCGCCGCTGCCCGGGTCCGCTGCCGCCGCACGCGCTGGCGGAGCGGATGCCCGGAACCCTGGGACAGCTCGAGGCCCGGGCTCGAGAGCTGGGCGCGGCAGGGTGAGCGCCCGGATCGATGGGCTGACCGCGAGCGCGGACGTCGACCTCGACGCGGTCCGGGCCAACGTGACGGCGATCGGAGCCCTCGTCGCGCCGGCCGCGGTGATGGTGGTGGTCAAGGCCGACGGGTACGGCCACGGCCTCGTGCCGTGCGCCCGCGCGGCCCGGTCTGCGGGAGCCGGGTGGCTCGGCGTGGCGACGCCGGCCGAGGCCTTGGAGCTGCGCGCGTCCGGCGACACCGGTCCGGTGCTTGCCTGGCTGTACGGCGTCGACGAGGACCTCACCCCTCTGGTCGCGGCGGGCGTCGACGTCTCTGCGTCGACGGTCGAGCAGCTCAGCCGCCTCGTCGGGGCCGCGGCCACCGTCGAGCAGCCCGCCCGGGTGCATCTGAAGATCGACACCGGCCTGTCGCGCAGCGGCGCCCCCGCCTCGGAGTGGGACGCGCTGTGTGCCGCGGCCGCAGAGGCCGAGGCGGCGGGGGCCGTCGAGGTCGTGGCGGTGTGGTCGCACCTGGCAGCGGCGGACGAGCCGGGCCACCCCTCGGTCGGGCTACAGATCGCGGCCTTCGACGAGGCCTACGGCCGGGCGCGCGTGGCGGGTCTGGAGCCGGAGGTGCGGCACCTGGCCAACTCGGCCGGGGCGCTGGTGGTGCCGGAGGCGCGTTACGACCTGGTCAGGGTGGGCATCGCCAGCTACGGCGTCGACCCCGCGCCCGGCCTGGCGGCCCGAGCCGGGGTGACCCTGCGACCGGCGATGACGCTGCGGGCGCAGCTGGTCCTGGTCAAGGACCTGCCCGCCGGGTCGGGAGTCTCCTACGGCTGGACCTGGGTCACTGACCGGGCCGTCACCGTCGGCTTGGTGCCGCTCGGGTACGCCGACGGCGTGCCCCGGCACGCCAGCAGCGTCGCCGAGGTGCAGGTGGGCGGCGGCCGAGCGCCGGTGCGGGGACGGATCTGCATGGACCAGTTCGTGGTGGAGCTGCCAGCACCTGGTGAACCCGGAGACGAGGTGGTCCTCTTCGGCTCCGGCGCGGCGGGGGAGCCCACGGCAGCCGACTGGGCGGCCTGGTGCGGCACCATCGGCTACGAGATCGTCACCCGCGTGGGGGAGCGCGTCCCGCGCCGCTACCGCGGGCTCGGATCGCGCTGAGGCGCTCCCGGTCAAGCGCAGAGATCGGTCCGCCCCGAAGTCGGGAATGCGCAGGCCTCCGTCGGGGTTGAGCACGTGCTCGACCCTCCGGTCGTGCGGGCCAGGCCGGTTTCCGGCTGCGGATCCGGTCTTCGTGACCCGTCCCAGCCGCACTTCGGTCAGCAGACCTGCAGTCCGGGTGGTAGAGTAGTTCTTCTGGCCGCGTTTGCTGGCCATGCCCATCGCGTGCTCCATGACGGAGCGGCGCATCGAGGCTCGTCTTCCCACACATCTCACGATGGTTCGGGCGTTGACGTGCCTGAACCCAGGTCCGCACCGCCGGACAGAAGTGAGATGCATTGCCTGCCAAGAGCAAGCCCGCGCCCAAGTCGCACAAGGCGGACGGCACGGAGAAGAGGCGCTGGAGCTCCGCCGAGCGTAAGGACCGGGGTCACGACCCCCGTCGTCGCGGCGGCCAGTCCAACCCCAGCCCGCGCCGCGACGAGCGGGACGAGCGTCGCCCGGCTGCTGCCGAGCGCAGCGAGCGTCCGGCCTACAACCGCGACGACCGCCGCCCTGCCTCCGCCGACCGTACCGCGCGTCCCGCGTTCAACCGGAGCGACCGTCCTGCGTACGGCGACCGCACTGAGCGTCCCGCCGCCAACCGGGGTGACCGGCCTTCCTACGGCAACCGGGCCGAGCGTCCGGCTTTCAACCGCAACGACCGTGGTCCTTCCGCTGGTCGTGACGACCGTCGCCCCTCCTACGGGGACCGCAGCGAGCGTCCGGCCTACAACCGCGACGACCGCCGGCCTGCCGCCGGCCGCGATGACCGTCGCCCTTCCTACGGGGACCGCAACGACCGTCCGGCCTACAACCGGGATGACCGTCGCCCCTCCTACGGGGACCGCAGTGAGCGTCCGGCCTACAACCGTGACGACCGTCGCCCCTCCTACGGGGACCGCAGCGAGCGTCCGGCGTTCAACCGGGATGACCGCCGGCCTGCCACCGGCCGCGATGACCGTCGCCCTTCCTCCGGGGACCGCAGCGACCGTCCGGCCTACAACCGGGATGACCGTCGCCCCTCCTATGGGGACCGCAGCGACCGTCCGGCGTTCAACCGGGATGACCGCCGGCCTGCCGCCGGCCGCGATGACCGTCGCCCTTCCTCCGGGGACCGCAACGACCGTCCGGCCTACAACCGGGATGACCGTCGCCCCTCCTACGGGGACCGCAACGACCGTCCGGCCTACAACCGCGACGACCGTCGCCCCTCCTACGGGGACCGCAGCGAGCGTCCGCCCTACAACCGGGACGACCGCGCCGAGCGGCCCGCGCGTCGTGACGACCGTCCCCGCACCGCCGCGCACCGAGAGGACCGCGCGCCCGTCGTGCCGGCCGACGAAGCGCCCGGCACCACCACCCCCTTGCTTGACGACTCGATCAACACCCCGCAGGAGCACCAACACGTGACCATCACCGAGCACACCACCGAAGCCTCCGCCACCGAGCCGACCACGGGTGGCACCTTCGCCAGCCTCGGTCTCCCGCCCTCGCTGGTCAGTGCGCTGACCGCCGGCGGCATCACCGCCCCGTTCCCGATCCAGACCGCGACCATCCCGGACGCGCTGACCGGTCGTGACGTCCTCGGTCGCGGACAGACCGGCTCGGGCAAGACGCTGGCCTTCGGCCTGCCGATGCTCACTCGGCTCTCCGGCGGCAGCAGCAAGCACCCCCGCGGCCTCGTCCTGGTGCCGACCCGCGAGCTGGCCATGCAGGTCACCGACGTGCTGAACCCGCTGGCCCGCACCCTTGGGCTGTCGACGGTCCTCATCGCCGGCGGCATGTCCTACACCCCGCAGCTCCGCGCCTTCCAGCGTGGCGTCGATGTCGTCGTCGCCACCCCGGGCCGGCTCATCGACCTGATGGACCAGAACGCCGTCGACCTGACCCGCGTCGAGACCATCGTGCTCGACGAGGCCGACCACATGGCCGACCTCGGCTTCATGCCGGCCGTCACCCAGATCCTCGACACCATTCCCGCCGGCGGCCAGCGGATGCTGTTCTCCGCCACCCTCGACGGGGCGATCGACCGGCTGGTCAAGCGCTACCTGAGCAACCCGGTCACCCACGAGGTCGACTCGGGCCAGGCCAGCGTCACCACGATGGCCCACCACCTGGTCTACGTGGCCCCGCACGACAAGGCCACGCTGACCGCGGAGATCGCCGGCCGTCCGGGCCGCACCGTCGTCTTCGTCCGCACCCAGCGGGGCGCCGACCGCGTCGCCGAGCAGCTGCGCGACGCCGGCGTCATGGCCGGGGCGCTGCACGGCGGCCTGACCCAGGGCGCCCGCACCCGGATCCTCTCGGTGTTCAAGGACGGCGAGCTGCCCGTCCTGGTCGCCACCGACGTCGCCGCCCGCGGCATCCACGTCGACGAGGTCGGGCTCGTCCTCCAGGTCGACCCGCCCGCCGGCCCGAAGGAGTACCTGCACCGCGCCGGCCGCACCGCGCGGGCCGGGGGCACCGGTGTCGTCGTCACCCTCGCGCTGCCGCACCAGCGTCGCGAGATGACGCGCCTCACCTCCCAGGCCGGCGTCAAGCCCGAGTCGCTCACCGGGGCCCCCGGCGACGCGGCCGTGGCCGACGTGACCGGCGCCGTCCGGCCGACCGGTGTGGCTGTGAGCTCCGCCGACTACGAGCGGCTGATCGCGCCGCCGCGCAGCAACCGTCGTCCCTCGGGCGACCGTGGCTCCCGCGGGCCGCGCTCGCGCTCCGGTGGCCCCGAGGGCCGTCGCCCGCAGCGTCGCAGCTTCGACCGCTGACCGGCGCGCCTCTCCGGGCGCTGCTGAACCCGTGCCCCGGCTCGGACGTGAGAACCACGTCCGGTCCGGGGCACTAGCATGTCCGCCGGTGAGCACCTCGGTATCTGATCTCGTGGTCTCGGTGGCGGAGCAGGACGACGCCGCCGGGATGGTGGAGGTCATCCACGCCGCCTTCGGCGCTCGACCGCCCCTGAACCCGCCCTCCACCGCCAGCGCCGAGACGGCCGAGTCCATCGCCGCCACCCTCGCCCGCGACACCGGCGTCTACGCCGAGGTGGCCGGTCGCCCCGCCGGAGCGTTGCTGGTGGTGCAGACCGAGCCCGGCCTGGCCACCTTCCAGCGGGTCTCGGTCCACCCCGACTTCCAGCGGCACGGCATCGCGTCGGCCCTCGTGCACACCGCCGAGGAGCTCGCCGCCCGCGCCGGCCACCGCCGCATCGAGCTGTTCGCGCGCGCTGAGTTCTCCCAGCTGGTCACCTTCTGGGAGCACCGCGGCTACCGCGTCGACCGTCCGGCCCCGCACGGCGTCGTGCTGGCCAAGGACCTCCCCGCCGTGGTGGTCGTGCCCACCGGCGCGGCCATGCAGGACCTGGGGGAGCGGCTGGCCACGCTGCTGCGGCCCGGCGACCTGCTGATCGCCACCGGCGACCTGGGCGCCGGCAAGACGACCCTGACCCAGGGCCTGGGGCGGGGACTCGGAACCACCGGTCCGGTGATCTCGCCCACCTTCGTGCTCTCCCGGATCCACCCCGCGGCTGAGGGCGGCCCGGCGCTGGTGCATGTGGACGCGTACCGCCTGCACAGCAGCGAGGAGCTCGACGACCTCGACCTCGACGCCACCCTTGCCGACGCCGTCACCGTCATCGAGTGGGGCGCCGGCCTGGCCGAGGGCCTGGCGCAGGACCGGCTCGAGATCGAGATCGCCGTCCGCCCTGCTCCCGAGGCCGACGACGACGTGCGCCTGGTCGCGCTGCACGGTGTCGGGCCCCGGTGGGCCGACGTCGACCTGCACGCCCTGCGAGGGCCTCGTGGCTGAGCCATTGGTGCTGGCCGTCGACACCTCGACGACGGTCGCGGTCGGGCTCGCGCGGGGGCGGGACGTGCTGGCCACGGCGGGCGTGCCCGACCCCCGGGCCCACGTCGAGCAACTCACCCCGCTGGTGCAGCACTGCCTGGCTGAGGCCGGCGTCCGCCCGGCCGACCTCGACCAGCTCGTGGTCGGACTCGGGCCGGGGCCGTACACCGGGCTGCGCGTGGGCATCGCCACCGCCCAGGTGCTGGCCTGCGCCCTCCGTCGCCCGTGGCGGGGGGTGTGCAGCCTCGACGTCCTGGCCCGTCAGTACGTCCTCGGGCACCGCGACGCCGACCAGCGCGTTCAGCCCTTCCTGGTGGCGACCGACGCCCGTCGGCGTGAGCTCTACTGGGCCCGCTACGACGCCGACGGCTCCCGCGTCGAGGGTCCGACGGTCAGCGCGCCCGGTGACTTGCCGGCCCTGCCCGTCGTCGGACCCGGCGCCGGCCTCTACCCCGAGCACCTCGACGCCGTCCTCGGCCCGCGGACGCTGGACGCCGGCGTGCTCGCCGCGCACGGGCTCGGCCTGCCCGACGCCGGGCGGGAGCCGCTGTACCTGCGCCGCCCGGACGCGGCCGAGCCGTCACGGCGCAAGTCGGTGCTGCTGCCGCGGAGCCCGCGGTGAGCACCCGCACCGACACGGTCAGCATCACTCCCGCGCACCGCGACGACCTGCCCGCGGTGCTGGCGCTGGAGCGCGTCGGCTTCGCCCCGGAGGAGCAGTGGAGCGAGCGCAGCTGGGCGGGCGAGCTGCTGGGTGAGGGGCGCACGGTGCTGCTCGCCCGCGCCGAGCAGGTGGTGGGGGTCGTCGCGTTCCGCACCACGGGCGAGCACGCCGACCTGCACCGCCTCGTCGTGGCCCCGGCTTCCCGGCGGGCGGGTCTGGGGCGGGCGCTGGCCGAGGCCGGCCTGCGCGCGGTCCGTCACCTGGGTGCCAGGGCGGTCCTGCTCGAGGTGGACTACGACAACGAGCCGGCCATCGCGCTCTACCAGCACCTCGGGTTCGAGCAGCTGACGGCGCGGCGGGACTACTACGGGCCTGGCCAGGACGCGCTGATCCTCAAGCTGTACGACCTGGAGACCTGGCCCGAGCGCTACGCGGCCCAGCTGCGGGAGGAAGCCGCCGAGCGCGGCCACGAGGAGGAACGGTGAGCGGTCCCCTGATCCTGGGCCTGGAGTCCTCCTGCGACGAGACCGGTGTCGGTCTCGTCCGAGGGCACGAGCTGCTGGCCAACGAGGTGGCCAGCAGCGTCGAGGAGCACGTCCGCTTCGGCGGCGTCGTCCCTGAGGTGGCCAGCCGGGCCCACCTCCAGGCCATGGTCCCGACGCTGGAGCGGGCGTGCGCCACGGCCGACGTCGACCTCAGCGAGATCGACGGCATCGCGGTCACCGCGGGCCCCGGGCTGATGGGCGCGCTGGTCGTCGGCCTGGCCAGCGCCAAGGCCCTTGCCCTCGCCCTCGACAAACCCCTGTACGGCGTCAACCACCTGGCCGGCCACGTCGCGGTGGACCTGCTGGACCACGGCCCGCTGCCCCAGCCCTGCATCGCCCTGCTGGTCTCGGGCGGCCACACCTCGCTGCTGCGGGTGGAGGACATGGCCAGCTCGATCACCGAGCTCGGGTCCACCATCGACGACGCCGCCGGGGAGGCCTACGACAAGGTGGCCCGCGTCCTCGGCCTGCCCTACCCGGGCGGTCCCGTCATCGACCGCGCCGCCACCGGCGACCCCCGGGCCATCGCCTTCCCCCGTGGGCTGACCGCGGGCAAGGACCTCGAGCGGAACCGCTTCAACTTCTCCTTCTCCGGTATCAAGACCGCCGTCGCCCGGTGGGTGGAGACGCGGCAGCGCGACGGGGAGGAGGTGCCGCTGGGTGACGTCGCCGCCAGCTTCCAGGAGGCGGTCTGCGACGTCCTCAGCGCCAAGGCCGTCGACGCGTGCCTGGCGACCGACACCCCGGCCCTGCTGATCGGCGGCGGGGTGGCGGCCAACTCCCGTCTCCGCGCCCTGCTGCAGGAGCGGACCTCCGCGCACGGGATCGAGCTGCGGACCCCGCGGCCGGCACTGTGCACCGACAACGGCGCGATGATCGCCGTCCTCGGCTCCGAGATCGTCACCGCCGGCGGCCGGCCCTCGAGCCTGGACATCGGCGCCAGCTCGTCGCTGTCGGTGGAGACCATCCTGCTCTGAGGCCGGACTCGCGCTTTCCTGCTCCGGAAAACGCTGACGACTGACGTCGTCCTGGCCGGGAGCCTGCTGCTCTTCAGCGTTTTCTGCGCCTCCCCGGTGGGCCGGCGGGGGAGGATGCCCGGGTGACCGGACCGCCGCTGCCCTTCGGGCTCACCCCGGAGGCGCTCGCGGACGCGATGGCCGAGCCCGACCCCGACGGGCTGGGCGCGGCCACCCGGCTGCGCGCCGTCCACGGGCCGGACGTCGCCGCTGCCGCCCTGCACCAGGCGTCGCTGCGTCGCCGGGCCCGGACCAAGTTCGGGGACCGGGCGGCGACGTTGTTCCTCACCCGTGACGGCCTGGAGCAGGCGACGCGGCCGGCGGTGGCCGCGCACCACGCCGCCCGGTTCGTCGCCGCCGGGGCCACCCGCGTCGTGGACCTCGGCTGTGGCATCGGCACCGACGCCCTGGCCTTCGCCGACGCCGGGCTGGAGGTCGTCGCGGTGGAACGCGACGCGGACACCGCGGCGGTCGCCGCGGCGAACCTCGGCGAGCGCGGCACGGTGCTCTGCGCCGATGCCGAGGACGTGGCCGGCCAGCTGCTCACCCCCGGCACGGCCGCGTTCTGCGACCCCGCCCGGCGCACTGGCAGCGGCCGTCTGTGGCGGGTCACCGACTTCACCCCGTCCTGGGACCTCGTCACGTCGTTGCTGTCCGGCGACCAGGTCGCCGGGGTCAAGCTGGGACCGGCCCTGCCGCACGCCCTGGTGCCGGCGACCGCCGAGGCGGAATGGGTGACCCACGACGGCGACACCGTCGAGGTCGGGCTCTGGGCGGGGGCCGGGGCGCGACCCGCCTTCGACGTCGCGACCCTGCTCGCAGGACCCCGGGACGACGGCTCGGGGCGACCCGGGCACCGGCTCGACGTGCCGCGGCCGGTCCCGGGTGCGCCTGCTGAGCCCCTTCCGTTCGGTCCGGTCGGGCGCTACCTCTACGAACCCGACGGCGCCGTCATCCGTGCCCGCGGGGTCGCCCTGCTCGGCCGCCGGCTCGAGGCGCACCTGCTGGACCCCGAGATCGCCTACCTGAGCGGGGACGTCCTCGTCGAGACCCCGTTCGCCACCGCGTTCGAGGTGCTGGAGGTGCTGGGTGCGGGGGAGAAGGGCCTCCGCCGCTGGGTGCGTGAGCACCGCGTCGGCATCCTGGAGATCAAGAAGCGAGGGGTGGACCTCGACCCCGCGGTGCTCCGACGCCGGCTCGCGCCCCAGGGGCCCGCGTCAGCCACGCTGGTGCTGTCCCGGACTCCGGCCGGCGCCGTCGCGCTGGTGGTCCGACGGCTGGGGCCGGGCGGCCCCGCTGCTGGCACTCACTGACCCTGAGTGCTAATCTCGGCCCTGGCACTCTCCCCTGGAGTGTGCCAACGGAAGGGACGGCACCGCGACGACGTCCCCGACGCTCCGATGACATCCCACACACACTCGTGAAAGGGGTTTGGACGTGGCCACCACGATCAAGCCGCTCGAGGACCGCATCCTCGTTCAGCCGCTCGAAGCAGAGCAGACCACCGCCTCCGGCCTGGTCATCCCCGACACCGCCAAGGAGAAGCCGCAGGAGGGCAAGGTCATCGCGACCGGACCCGGCCGCGTCGACGACAACGGCAACCGCGTGCCCCTCGACGTCGCCGAGGGTGACGTCGTCATCTTCAGCAAGTACGGCGGCACCGAGGTGAAGTACGACGGCAAGGAGCTGCTGCTCCTGAACGCGCGCGACATCCTCGCCGTCGTCTCCAAGTAGCTCGAAGAGCCAAGCAGAGGAACAGACATGGCAAAGATCCTTCAGTTCAACGAGGAGGCCCGCCGCTCGCTCGAGCGCGGCGTCGACACCCTCGCGAACACCGTGAAGGTCACGCTCGGCCCGAAGGGCCGTTACGTGGTGCTCGACAAGAAGTGGGGTGCCCCCACGATCACGAACGACGGCGTCACCGTCGCCCGTGAGGTCGAGCTCGACGACCCGTACGAGAACCTCGGCGCGCAGCTCGCCAAGGAGGTCGCCACCAAGACCAACGACGTCGCCGGTGACGGCACGACGACCGCGACGGTGCTCGCTCAGGCGCTGGTGCACGAGGGTCTCAAGGCCGTCGCCTCCGGTGCCAACCCGATCGGGCTCAAGCGCGGCATCGACAAGGCCGTGGAGGCCGTCGTCGCCCGTCTGCGCGAGAACGCCCGTGAGGTGCAGACCACCTCCGACATGGCCAGCGTGGCCACCATCTCCGCCCGCGACGAGGTCATCGGCGAGCTCATCGCCGACGCCTTCGACAAGGTCGGCAAGGACGGCGTCATCACCGTCGACGAGTCCAACACGATGGGCACCGAGCTCGAGTTCACCGAGGGGATGCAGTTCGACAAGGGCTACCTCTCGCCGTACTTCGTGACCGACGCCGAGCGGATGGAGGCCGTCCTGGAGGACCCCTACATCCTCATCAACTCGGGCAAGATCTCCTCGATGACCGAGCTGCTCCCGCTGCTCGAGAAGGTCATCGGCGCCTCCGGCACGCTCTTCATCGTGGCCGAGGACGTCGACGGCGAGGCCCTGTCGACCCTGGTGGTCAACAAGATCCGCGGCACCTTCACCTCCGTGGCCGTCAAGGCCCCGGCCTTCGGTGACCGTCGCAAGGCCATGCTCGAGGACATCGCCACCCTCACCGGTGGCCAGGTCGTGGCGCCCGAGGTCGGGCTCAAGCTCGACCAGGTCGGCCTCGAGGTGCTGGGCCGTGCCCGGCGCATCGTGGTCACCAAGGACAACACCACGATCGTCGACGGCGCGGGCGACTCCGACGCGGTCAAGGCGCGCGTGGCGCAGCTGCAGGCCGAGATCGAGCGGACCGACTCCGACTGGGACCGCGAGAAGCTGCAGGAGCGGGTCGCCAAGCTCGCCGGTGGCGTCTGCGTGATCAAGGTCGGCGCGGCCACCGAGGTCGAGCTGAAGGAGAAGAAGCACCGGATCGAGGACGCGGTCTCCGCGACCCGAGCGGCCATCGAGGAGGGCATCGTCGCCGGTGGCGGCTCGGCCCTCATCCACGCCGCGGCGGCGCTCCAGGGCGACCTGGGCCTCACCGGTGACGAGCGGACCGGCGTCAGCATCGTCCGCAAGTCCGCGGTCGAGCCGCTGCGCTGGATCGCCGAGAACGGTGGCGAGCCTGGCTACGTCGTCACCTCCAAGGTCGCTGAGATGCAGCCCGGAAGCGGCTACAACGCCGCCACGGGTGAGTACATCGACCTGATCGCGGCCGGGGTCATCGACCCGGTCAAGGTCACGCGTTCGGCCCTGGCCAACGCGGCGTCCATCGCCTCGCTGCTGCTCACCACGGAGACCCTCGTGGTGGACAAGCCCGAGGAGGAGGAGCCGGCCGCTGCCGGCGGTCACGGCCACAGCCACTGACCCACGCGGTACCCGCACGACCCGCGAGGGCCCTTCCCGTTCGGGGAGGGCCCTCGTGGCGTCCCGTCCAGGGACACGTCTTGACCGCTTGCCGCCCCCCTGCCGGTCTGGAACAGTGAGGCGGAGCAGCTGACCTTCTCTCGGGGCGACAGGGGGCGCGAGGTGCTGTCCGACCTCGACCCGTTCGACGCGGCCCTGGTCGCCCGCGCCCAGACCGGCGACGCGATGGCTCTGCAGGCGCTCCTCACCTCGGTCCGGGCCGTGGTGCTGGGCTACAGCCGCTCCCGCCTGCACAGCGACGCCGGAGGTCCGGAGGCGGCCGACGACGTCGCCCAGGAGACCTGCCTCGCCCTGCTCGGCGTGCTCCCGGGCTACCAGCACCAGGCTGCGCCCTTCGAGACGTTCCTCCACGGCATCGCGGCTCCCAAGCTGGCCGACGCGGAACGCGGCTCCGGGCCGGCGACCGTCCTCCTCGCCGAGCTGGCGGACCAGGTCGAGCCCGCGCCCAACCCCGAGGAACAGGCCGTTTCCTCCTCCAACGTCCGGGCGGTCCACGACCTGCTCGCCCTGCTGCCCGACCGCACCCGCGAGGTGCTGCTGCTGCGGGCACGGGGCCTGGGTGCCTCCGCGGTCGGGGGGCGGCTCGGGATGACGGCCAACGCCGTCCGTGTCGCCCAGCACCGGGGACTGGCCCGGCTGCGGCGCCTGAGCGAGGACTCCGAGGAGAACCGGGAGCTGCTCAGCGCTCACCTTCGTCCGGCCGTGCCGGTCATGGGGCTCACTGCCCCCTGCTGAGCGGCCCGACCTGAGCGGCCGGGCCGCCGGTGCGGCTCTGGTCACGGCCGTGGGGGACGAGCCTGCTCGGCTAGCATGGATCACCCCGTTCCGCGTGAAAGGCTCAGGCCCGTGTCCTCGTCTCCCGGTCTCAGTGCCGCTGGTGTGCCCGAACCCTTCGCGACCCTCGGTCTGACGTTCGACGACGTCTTGCTGCAGCCGTCGGAGAGCGACGTCATCCCGTCCCAGGTGCGGACGGAGTCGCGCGTCTCCAAGCGGATCAGCGTGAAGGTGCCGCTGGTCTCCTCCCCCATGGACACCGTCACCGAAGCACGGATGGCGGTGGCCATCGCCCGCCAGGGCGGCCTCGGCATCATCCACCGCAACCTGTCCATCGAGGACCAGGCCCACCAGGTCGACGTGGTCAAGCGCTCCGAAGCCGGGATGGTGGACGAGCCGATCACCATCAGCCCTGAGGCCACCATCGGCGAGGCCGACGCGATGTGCGGCCGCTTCCGCATCTCCGGCGTCCCGGTCGTCGACCGGGACCAGACCCTGCTCGGCATCGTCACCAACCGCGACATGCGGTTCGAGAGCGACCCCGCACGCCTCGTCGGCGACGTGATGACGAAGATGCCGCTCGTCACCGGCCCGGTGGGGATCAGCGGCGAGGACGCCATGGCCCTGCTGGCCGCCCACAAGATCGAGAAGCTGCCCCTCGTCGACGACCGGGGCCGGCTCAAGGGCCTCATCACGCTCAAGGACTTCGTGAAGTCCGACCAGTACCCCGACGCCTCCAAGGACGACCAGGGCCGGCTGCGCGTCGGTGCGGCCGTCGGGTTCTTCGGGGACGCCTGGAAGCGGGCGATGGCGCTGATCGAGGAGGGCGTCGACCTGCTCGTCGTCGACACCGCTCACGGCCACTCCCAGGGCGTGATCGACATGGTCCGGCGGCTCAAGGCGGAGAAGGCGGCCGCCGAGGTGGACGTGGTCGGCGGCAACGTCGCCACCTACGCAGGCGCGAAGGCCCTCGTCGAGGCCGGGGTCGACGGGGTCAAGGTGGGCGTGGGGCCCGGCTCCATCTGCACCACCCGGGTCGTCGCCGGTGTCGGCGTCCCGCAGGTCACCGCCATCCACAACGCGTCCCGCGCGTGCCGGCCCGCCGGCGTCCCGCTGATCGGCGACGGCGGGCTGCAGTACTCCGGAGACATCGCGAAGGCGCTGGTCGCCGGCGCTGACACCGTCATGCTGGGGTCGCTCCTGGCCGGCTGCGACGAGAGCCCCGGCGAGCTCATGTTCCTGAACGGCAAGCAGTTCAAGAGCTACCGGGGGATGGGGTCGATGGGCGCCATGGCCTCCCGTGGGCGGAGCGCGTCCTACTCCAAGGACCGTTACTTCCAGGGCGACGTCACCACCGACTCCCAGCTGATCGCCGAGGGCATCGAGGGCCAGGTGCCCTACCGCGGTCCACTCGCGGCCGTGGCCTACCAGCTGGTCGGAGGCCTGCGGCAGTCGATGTTCTACACCGGCGCCGCGACCATCCCCGAGCTGCAGGAACGGGGCTCCTTCGTCCGCATCACCTCCGCCGGGCTCCGCGAGTCGCACCCGCACGACATCCAGATGACCGTCGAGGCTCCGAACTACGCCGGCTGAGACCGGCGTCCCTCGACCGCACCAACCCGCACGGCCAACGAAGACCCAGCACGGGGAAGGCTTCCACCATGTTCGAGATCGGCCTGAGCAAGCGCGCGCAGCAGGCGTTCGCCTTCGACGACATCACCATCGTCCCCTCCCGGCGCACCCGGGGCGAGGAGGAGGTGTCGATGACCTGGCGGATCGACGCGCAGACCTTCGCCTTCCCGCTGATCGCAGCGCCGATGGACTCGGTGATGTCCCCGGCGACGGCGATCGCGGTCGGTCACCTCGGCGGCCTCGGGGTGCTCAACCTCGAGGGCCTGTGGACCCGCTACGAGGACCCGCAGCCCTGCCTGGAGGAGATCGCGTCCATCGCCGACCCGATGGAGGCGACGCGCCGCATGCAGGAGCTCTACGCCGAGCCCATCAAGGACGAGCTGATCGGCGCGCGGGTGGCCGAGATCCGGGCGGCCGGGGTGCCGGCGGCGGGGGCGCTCTCCCCGCAGAACACGCAGGCTCACCACCGGGCCGTCGTGGACTCCGGGGTGGACTTCTTCGTCATCCGCGGCACGACGGTCTCCGCCGAGCACGTCTCCTCGGCCGGCGAGGCGCTCAACCTCAAGCAGTTCATCTACGATCTCGACGTGCCCGTCATCGTGGGCGGCTGCGCCACCTACCAGGCGGGACTGCACCTGATGCGGACCGGTGCGGCCGGGGTGCTCGTCGGCTTCGGCGGGGGAGCGGCGTCGACGACCCGTTCGGTGCTGGGCGTCGCGGTGCCGATGGCCTCGGCGGTCTCCGACGTCGCGGCGGCCCGGCGGGACTACCTCGACGAGTCCGGCGGGCGCTACGTCCACGTCATCGCCGACGGGTCGGTCAACCGGTCCGGAGACATCGCCAAGGCCGTGGCCTGCGGGGCCGACGCAGTCATGGTCGGCTCGCCGCTGGCCAAGGCCGTGGAGGCTCCGGGCCACGGCTACCACTGGGGTCCCGAGGCCTGGCACGCCACCCTCCCCCGCGGGGAGCGAGCGCACTTCGAGACGGTGGGCACCCTGGAGCAGATCCTGCTCGGCCCCTCGACGGTCCCCGACGGCACCATGAACCTCGCCGGCGCCCTGCGCAAGGCGATGGCCACGACCGGCTTCACCGACGTCAAGGAGTTCCAGCGAGTGGAGATCGTCGTCGGCTGACCACCGTCTCGCCTGCGGCGGTGTCCGGCCCCGGGAAACTAGGGTGGGATGCATGACCGACCCGGTGACCGCCGAGCTCCAGCGGCTGCGCGACAGCATCGACAACATGGACGCCGCCCTGGTCCACCTGTTGGCGGAGCGGTTCAAGATCACCCAGCAGGTCGGGGTGCTCAAGGCCCAGCACGGGCTACCGCCCGCGGACCCGGCGCGTGAGGGGCAGCAGATCGCCCGGCTCCGGACGCTGGCCGAGAGCGCGAAGCTGGACCCGGAGTTCGCGGAGAAGTTCCTCAGCTTCGTGGTGGCCGAGGTGGTTCGCCACCACGAGGCGATCGCCACCGCACAGCCCTCGCGGTAGCCCCCACGAGCGGCCAGGGGACCGGCGGCTTGCCGAAGCTGCTGCCGACGTGTCACCGTCGAGCACCGGGGCGACCCGGTCAGGCTCAGCGCGGGCCACCGGGGGTAGTCGAGGAAGTTGCAGGAATGCTCCTAGGTGCACGCCGGTGGTGGACTCCGCTGCCGGCCGGGCTGGTCGCCGTCGCGCTGGCCTTGGGCGGCGCCGTGCTGGCCGTCCCGGCGGCCACCGCCGACCCCGTCCAGGTCAGCCGTAACCCCGGCCCGGCCCAGGTGCCCGCCCGCTACCTGAACCAGCAGGTCCGCTGGGAGCGGTGCGATTTCGACGCCGTCGTCCGCGCCATCGAGCCCTCCGCTCCCCGGACCCGCTGCGCGGACCTGGTGGTCCCGCTCGACTGGCGGCACCCCGAGGACCACCGCGACATCACGGTGGCCATTGCCCTGAGCTTGGCCACCGGCCGGTCCCAGGGTTTGCTGGCGGTGAACCCCGGTGGACCCGGGTTGCCGGCGCTGGACAGCTCCGCCTTCTTCGCCACGGCGCGCCCGCAGCTGTTCGCCCAGTTCGACCTGCTGGGCTTCGACCCGCGGGGGTTCGGCCAGAGCACGTCGGGGTCGTGCAGGGTCTCCCGGCACGACACCGCCGCCCTCCCCACGGTCGCTGACCCGCGGAAGCGGAACCGGGCCACCCACCGCTGGGAGGTGGCGGCGGCCCGGCTGGAGGCCCGGGGATGCGCTTCCGACCTGGCGCCCTTCCTCGGGACCCAGCAGACGGTCGAGGACCTCGAGTTCATCCGCGCCTACCTGGCCGCCCAGCGACCTCCCGGCGACCGGCGCTACGAGCGGGTCAACTACGTCGGCTTCTCCTACGGAACCTGGCTGGGAGCCTGGTACGCCGACGCCTACCCGGCCCGGACCGGTCGGTTTCTGCTCGACTCCAACATGGAGTGGACCGCGACGATGGCCGCGAACCAGGGCGCGGTATCGGCGTCGTTCCAGCGCCGACGGGACCGGATGTTCTTCCCCTGGGTGGCCCGGCACGCCAAGACCTACCGGCTGGGCGGCACCGCCGCCGCGGTCCGCCGCAGCTACGAGCGGATCCGGTCACGGGTGCTCATCAGCTACCAGGACGGGCGCTCCCCCTTGACGGCGACCGACCTCGACCGTGACCTCCTCGCTCTGCTGTACAGCGACCTCGACTTCCCCGACGCGGCCCAGACGCTGCTGGACTACGCGGAGCTGGCCGAGCCCGCGGGGGAGCGGGTGGCCAGCGCTCGACGCCCGCCCGCCGATGTCCCCACGGTCCGTCAAGGCCGAGCGACCCGGATGGAGGATGACGAGGAGACCTGGGCCCCGGCGTCGGCCGTGCGCTGCAACGACAGCGTGTGGTCGCGCGACGTGGCGGCGCTCCAGCGCCGGACCGACACCGACGCCCGCCGGTACCCCTTCGTGGGCTACTGGAACGCGGTGACGATGTGCAGCTACTGGCCCTACGCTCCGCTGACCCGCCGCATCGATCTCGTCGGCGCCCCTACGGTGCTCATGGTGCAGTCCGAAGGCGATCCCGCGACGAGCTATGAGGGCGCGCTACGCGCCCACCGCGCCACGGCCGGCCGGAGCCGGCTGGTCTCGGTCCAGGACGCAGGACAGCACGGTGTGTACCTCTCCGGCGTCTCGCCGTGCGTGGAGAGGATCGGGGACGACTTCCTCTTCCGCGGCATCCTGCCCGCCTGGGACACGGTGTGCGCGACAACGCCGCTACCCCACGACCGTGCCGTGCACCCGCTGGCCGGACCAGTCAGGGGCGCACCGGCCCAAGCCGCCGCCGCACCGCTGGGCAAAGCGTCGGCTGCTGGGCAGCAGGCCGTGCAGCGCATCCGGCGCGCGGCCGCGGCTGCGGAGCTGGGCTAGGCGACCTGCGAGCCGCCCCTGCTCAGCGCCCGACGGGCTCGGTGCGCAGGGACCGGTCCTCCAGGCGGCGAGCCTGCAGCCGACCGGCCACCTCGCGTACCTCGAACGCGGCCGCGGGCCGGCTGGGCGGCCCGAGCACCACCGTCCCGTCCTCCAGGTCGAACTTGCCGCCGTGCCAGGGGCAGACCACGCAGCCGTCCTCCAGCGTCCCCTCGTGCAGCGGACCGCCGCGGTGGGTGCAGCGGTCGGCGTAGGCCACCACGCGATCGGCCAGCCGGGTCAGCACCAGCGGGACGCCGTCGAGGTCGGCCTGGGAGAGCTCACCCACCCGTACCTCGTCGGCCGCGGCCACGTCGGTCCAGCTCTCCTCGGCGTGGGTGAAGGCGGTGGTGTCCACCCCGACCCCGAGCGCGTAGGCCAGGTGGCCGCCCATCCAGCCGCCCAGGCCGACCGCGCTCATGCCGACGGTGGACAGGAGCATGCCCAAGCCGTGCCGGCCCTGGCGTCGGGCCAGCCAGCTGGCGACGTAGGCCGTCAGTCCGACCGTGTTCGCGGCCGCGTGCACCAGCCCCACCCGCCGCTCGGCGCCGGAGGTGTAGGCCCAGTCGCTCAGACCGGTGAAGGCCGTCGGGACGGCGGCGACGATGCCGGTCGCGACCAGCACGTTCGCCGCGTCCTCATCGCCCAGGGCGTCAAAGACGAAGGCGCACGTCCAGGCCCCGATGGGCACCGTGACCAGCAGCGGGTGCAGCGGGTGGCCGAGGGCGGTGCCGCTGGCGACGTGCCGTACCGCCGGGCGTGAGTAGAACGGGTAGACCAGCGCCGAGAGCTTCTCCGCGGGCCCGTCCAGCACCGCGGCGCGCTCGATCCGTGAGGTGACGGCCTCGGTCAGCTTGTTCAGCATGGGTGCTCCTCGATGTTCGCGGTCGCCGTCAGGGCTTGAGCACGACCTTGACCGCGCCGTCCTGCTTCTTCTGGAAGATCTCATAGGCGTGCGGCGCCTCCTCCAGCGGGACCCGGTGGGTCGCGAAGGAGTCGACGCCGAGCGGGTCGTCGTCCCCGAGCAGCGGGAGGATCTCCGGGACCCACTTCTTGACGTTGGCCTGACCCATCCGCAGCTGGATCTGCTTGTCGAAGAGCGTCATCATCGGCATCGGGTCGGCCATGCCGCCGTAGACGCCGCTGAGGGAGATCGTCCCCCCACGCCGGACGATGTCGATGGCGGAGTAGAGCGCCGCCAGCCGGTCGACACCGGCGGTCTTCATCAGGGCACCCGCCACCGCGTCGGGCAGGTGCGCGGCGAAGCGCTGCACCATGGAGGCACCCGGTGACCCATGGGCCTCCATGCCCACCGCGTCCAGCACCGAGTCCGGCCCGCGGCCCCCGGTCATCTCGCGCAGGACGTCGCCCAGGTCGTCTGGGTGATCCCGCAGGTCGACGACCTCGACGCCGCGGGCTCGGACCCGCTCCAGCCGCTCGGGGACGAGATCGACCCCGATGACCCGAGCGATGGCGGGGTCGTGCGCGGCGACCCGCGTGGCCATGTCGCCGATCGGACCCAGGCCGAGCACGACGAGCGTTCCGCCAGCCGGGACGCCGGCGTACTGCACCCCCTGCCAGGCAGTCGGCAGCACGTCGGACAGGTAGACGAACCGCTCGTCCGGCGGGCCCTCGGGCACGGCGATGTGGGTGAACTGCGCGTGCGGCACGCGCAGGTACTCGGCCTGGCCGCCCGAGACCGCGCCGTAGAGGGCCGAGTACCCGAAGAGCGCGGCCCCGCTGCCCTGCTCGCGGACCTGGGTGGTCTCGCACTGGGTGTACAGCGTCTGGTCGCACATGAAGCACGTGCCGCACGAGATCTGGAAGGGGATGACGACCCGGTCGCCGGGCCGCAGGGCGGTGACCGCGTCGCCGACCTCCTCGACCACGCCCATCGCCTCGTGTCCGATGATGTCGCCCGCCTTCATGAAGGCGCCCAAGGTCTCGTACAGGTGCAGGTCCGAGCCGCAGATGTTCGTGCTCGTGACCTTGATGATCGCGTCGGTGGGCTGCTCGATCCTCGGGTCGGGGACGGTGTCCACGCTGACCTCGCGCCGGTCCTGCCAGGTGACTGCTCGCATGCCCGGCACGCTAGACCCGGCCGCTGACACTCCTCCACGGCCCCCCGTCCGAGACCTCGAAGGGTGCCCGGCGCGGTGACCCGGCGACACTAGACTGCCCGTGCCCGGGCCGCCCGGGCCCCCGGTCCCGGGGAGCGTCGCCCGAGAGGTGCAGCACCGATGAGCCAGACCCAGACCGTCGGCCAGGAGGACGCGCCGGTCCGAGTAGGCAGCGAGGCCGTCGACCACGACCTCGTCCTCGTCGTCGACTTCGGCGCCCAGTACGCCCAGCTGATCGCGCGCCGGGTGCGTGAGGCGAACGTGTACTCCGAGGTGGTGCCGCACACGGTCTCGGCGGCAGCGATCGCGGCGCGGAAGCCGAAGGCGGTCATCTTGTCGGGCGGCCCCCAGTCGGTGTACGCCCCCGGCGCCCCGCAGGTCGACCCCGCCCTGTTCGAGACCGGGGTCGCGACCTTCGGGATCTGCTACGGCTTCCAGGCGATGGCGCGGGCGCTCGGCGGGGACGTCGCCCGCACCGGGATCAGCGAGTTCGGCCGCACCTCGGCCACCATCGAGACCCCGGGCACCCTGCTGGCGGACCTGCCCTCCCCGCTGCGGGTCTGGATGAGCCACGGCGACTCCGTGGCCGCGGCCCCGGCCGGCTTCACCGCCCTGGCCAGCAGCGAGGGCGCTCCGATCGCGGCCTTCGAGGACGCGGGCCGCGGCTTCGCCGGGGTGCAGTGGCACCCAGAGGTGCTGCACACCCAGGCCGGTCAGAAGGTGCTCGAGCACTTCCTCTTCGACATCGCCGGCTGCACCCCCGACTGGACCGCGGCCAACATCGTCGACGACTCCGTCGCCGCGGTCCGTGCCCAGATCGGCGACAAGCAGGTGGTCTGCGGCCTCTCGGGTGGTGTCGACTCGGCCGTCGCCGCCGCGTTGGTGCAGAAGGCCGTGGGGGACCAGCTGACCTGCGTCTTCGTCGACCACGGGCTGCTCCGCCAGGGCGAGGCGGAGCAGGTGAAGCGCGACTTCGTCGCCGCCACCGGCGTGGACCTGGTGGTGGTGGACGCCGCCGACCAGTTCCTCGACGCGCTGTCCGGGGTCACCGACCCCGAGACCAAGCGGAAGATCATCGGGCGCGAGTTCATCCGCACCTTCGAGGCGGCCGCCCGCGACATCACCCGCAGCGCCGAGGACGTCGAGTTCCTGGTCCAGGGCACGCTCTACCCCGACGTCGTGGAGTCCGGTGGAGGCGAGGGCGCGGCGAACATCAAGAGCCACCACAACGTCGGGGGTCTGCCTGAGGACCTCCAGTTCGCCCTCGTGGAGCCGCTGCGCACCCTGTTCAAGGACGAGGTGCGGGCGGTCGGGGCCCAGCTGGGGCTGCCGGCGGAGATCGTCTGGCGCCATCCCTTCCCGGGTCCGGGGCTGGCCATCCGCATCATCGGTGAGGTGACCCGCGAGCGGTTGCGTGTCCTCCAGCTGGCCGACGCCATCGCGCGGGCGGAGCTGACCGCGGCCGGTCTGGACCGCGACGTGTGGCAGTTCCCGGTCGTGCTGCTGGCTGAGGTCCGCTCCGTCGGCGTGCAGGGCGACGGCCGGACCTACGGCCACCCCGTGGTGCTGCGGCCGGTGAGCAGCGAGGACGCCATGACGGCGGACTGGAGCCGCCTGCCGTACGAGGTGCTGGAGAAGATCAGCACCCGGATCACCAACGAGGTCCGCGAGGTCAACCGCGTGGTCCTCGACATCACGAGCAAGCCGCCGGGGACGATCGAGTGGGAGTGATGCGGCGGTGAGGACCGAGCGGGACCTCGTGACGAGCCCTCGTACGGGCCCGTGCTGATCCTGCTCCCGCCCTCGGAGACGAAGGCCGCACCCCCGCGGCGGGGCCGAGCGGTCGATCTGGCCGCGCTCAGCCTGCCCGAGCTGACCGCGACCCGGGTCGCGGTCCGGGACGCCCTGGTGAGGGCCAGTGGGGCCCCCGGAGCGCTCGCTTTGCTGGGGGTCGGCGCCAGCCTCGGCGCCGAGGTCGAGCAGAACACACGCCTGGACAGCGCGCCCTCGAGGGGCGCGCTCGCGACCTACACGGGTGTGCTCTACGACGCCCTCGGCTTCTCCTCGCTGTCACCGGCTGCCCGACGCCGGGCCGGGCGGTCCCTGCGGGTGCAGAGCGCGCTGTGGGGGCCGGTCGGTCCTGGTGACCGGATCGCGGCCTACCGGTTGTCGATAGCGGTGACGCTGCCGGGGCTCGGTCCGATCACCCGCGTGTGGCGCTCCGCGCTGGCCGGGCCGATGACGGAGCTGGCGGGGGAGGGTGTCGTCGTCGACTGCCGCTCCGCTCCCTACGCCGCGGTCTGGACCCCGGCTGGGGAGGCGGTGCGGCAGTGGGTTCCCGTGCGCGTCTTCGCCGAGGTGAGCGGGCGCCGGACCGTCGTCTCGCACCTGGCCAAGCACACCCGCGGTCAGGTGGCTCGTCTCCTGCTGGAGCACCCCGGACGGCTGCGGACGCCCACCGACGTGGCAGCAGCGGTGGCTGGGGCTGGCCTCCGCTGCGACCTGGTCGACCACGGGCGGCGCGGCCAGAGCCTGGACGTGCTGGCCGCGGGCGTCGGCTAGGACGCGGTCAGCGGGGGCTGCTCCGGAGGACTCGGCGGCGCCGGGCGGCCAGGCGTCGGGGCCCGGAGCCCCGGTTGCGGGTGCTCCGCTGTGCGGCGGGGCCCCCTGGTCGTCCCAGAGGGGGAAGGTGGGAGCCGCGCCGGGAGCAGCGGCCGGGGGCTGCGGCGGCCAGCCCGGCAGGGAGCCAGGAGGTGGCGAGCCGGCCTCCTCCTCCGGCATGACCAGCACGGCGACGATGTAGGGCAGGAGGGCTGCGCCGCCGGTGACCACGGCGGCGACGACGGTGAGGATCCGGACCAGCGCGGGATCGGCGCCGAGGTAGCGGGCGAAGCCGCCGCAGACGCCGGTCAGGAACCGGTCGTCGCGGCTGCGGGTGAGCCGCTTCGGGCTCGAGGGGGGGTAGCTCATGGTGACCAACCTTCCAGAGGGGACGGGGTAGCTCGTGCAGGGATGTCAGCGTCGGGTGAGCAGCAGTCCCACGGCGCCGACGGCGACCAGGACCAGCGGGGCGGCCGTGCGGATCAGGGCCCAGGCGAGCGGGCCGACGAACGTCAGCCACAGGCCTGCGGCGGCCACGACGACCATGAGCAGACCGAGGACGAGCGCGCCGACGTCCAGCCCGCGACGGGGGGTGCGGGTGGTGCTCACCGGACCACCGCCAGCTGGCCGGCCTCGACGCTGAGATCGAGGGTGAGGGTGGGCCGACCCGCGACCGCGCCGGGCGCCTCCGTCGAGCCGCGGAGGTCGAACCCGGACCGGGTCTGCTGACCGAAGGCCTCGACCGCGCCCACCTCGACGCCGTAGCGGACCTCGACGTTGACGTCGTCGGGAACCTGGACCTCCAGCCGGCCGGTCTCCAGCCGGCCGGCGTAGGTGGCGTCCTCGGTCAGGGCCAGCCGGCTGAGGTCGACCCGCGCCGATCCGGAGCCGAGGAGCTCGGGGGTGCTGGGAAGGTCGGTGACGCGCTGATAGCTGCGCCGGGCGTGACCGAACTGCTCGAGCGGCACCTCCGCGGCCAGGGCGCTCAGCACGACGACCGGCACCAGCAGCAAGCCGACCGGGAGCAGCCCGGGTGCCCGGCCCCACCAGGCTCCGGCGACCACGGCGAGGCCGACCACGAGCAGCGCGGCAGCCGAGTAGCCGGCAGCGCCGACCGCCACGCCGGTCCGGTCGAGGATGTTCAACCCGGTGAGCACGAGGCCGAGCACCAGCAGGCTCGCTAGCCGGAGGCGCCGGGCGGCCAGCCCGTCGCGGCGTCGGACAGGGACCGGCAGCGCGACGGGGACGGGGAGCTCGTCGTAGAGCCCGACCGGATCGGGGGTGGCGAGGAACGCGGCCCGCTCCGCGTCAGCGAGTTTCGAGGCGGCGTCGCCCGGGCCGTCGGTCGGGGCTGGGGAGCCGCTGGTGAGCCGGCTCTGACCCTCTCGGGAGGACACCAGGTACCAGAGGCCGGCCAGGGCAGCGACGAAGCCGACGCCCGCGGGCAGGGTCGGCGCCAAGACGGCGAACGCAGCCACGCAGGCGAGTGCGACGAGCGCGACCCGCAGGCCCGGGGGCCAGTGGCGCGCCCGCTCGCCCAGCAGGCCGTCCAGGGCTGCGGTGTCGCGGCCCTGGGCGGGCACGAGCAGCCAGCCCGCGACGTAGAGCCCGACGCCGAGGCCACCGCACAGGACCAGCACCACGCAGGCGACCCGCACCAGGACGACGTCGACGCCCCAGTGCTCCGCCAGACCGCCGCAGAGGCCCGCGAGCCTAGTGTCGGTGGTGCTGCGACGCGCGGTCGCGGTCGAGCCCATGCCGCCATCCTGCCCAGCGCGGAGGCCTGGGGCATCAGGGACGACCCCCAGTAACCCCCCTCGTCCAGCAACCGTTTCCCGGGTCCCTGCGCCGGGCGGGCCGTGCTGGTGGTCAGAAGGGGTGTCGCGTGGAACCCTGGAAGCACCATGTCCACCGCTGAGGGAAGCAGCACGCCCGCCCCGCCTGCTGGGCTCGCCGCTTCGTGGCGCCTCCCGACGCCGCCCCCTGCGCCGGGACCACCCCCGCCTGGCCGTCCGCGGGCGACGCGGGTTCCCGACGGGGCCATCCTCGGCGGGGTCTGCACGGGTCTCGCCCGCCACCTCGGCTGGCCCGTCCTCGCCGTCCGGATCGCCTTCGTGGCGCTGACGTCGTTGAACCTCCTCGGCGTCCTCGCCTACGGAGCCTTGTGGCTGCTGCTCCCCGCTCGGACGGCGGTGGCTGCGCCCGGTCTGGAGTCGGCCGCCCGCGCCGGGCTCCGGCCGTCCCCCGCTCCCCGACGACGCGTGGACTGGGGCCCGACCGTGGCCCTGGCCTCGCTCGGCACCGGGCTGGTGTGGCTCGCGCAGGCCAGCGGCCACGGGGTCCGCCCAGGGCTGTTCTGGCCGGTCGCCTTCGCGTGCGTCGGCGCCGCGCTGATCTGGCGACAGGCCGACTCCGCGACCGGCGGCGGTTCGCCGGGCACCACGACCCGGGCCTGGCTGGCCCCCTTCGTCGCCCGGGGCGGCTGGCCCGCCCTGGTCCGGGTGGTCGTCGGGCTGGGCCTGGTGGCGACGGCGTTCGGTCTGGTCGTCGCCCAGCAGGGCCGGCTGGACCAGCTGCCCGAGGTGATGGCCATGACCGTCATGGCGCTCGCCGGGTTGGCCGTCGTCGCGGCCCCCTGGATCCACCGCTCCCGGACCGCGCTCCAGACCACCCGCGCCGAGAAGGTCCGCGCCGACGCCCGGGCCGACATGGCGGCGCACCTGCACGACTCGGTGCTGCAGACGCTGGCGCTCATCCAGCGCCAGGCCGAGGACCCTCGGGCCGTGCAGCAGCTCGCCCGTCGGCAGGAGCGTGAGCTGCGCGCCTGGCTCTACGGCGAGGAGCTGGGCGGCACGACGCTCAAGGCGGCGCTGGCCCGGGCGGCCGCCGAGGTGGAGGACGAGCGGGGAGTGCCGGTCGACCTGGTCGTGGTCGGCGACGCCGAGCCCGGCGACTCGGTGCGGGCCCTGGTGGGCGCCACCCGGGAGGCGATGGTGAACGCGGCCAAGCACTCCGGCGCCAGCAAGATCGACGTCTACGCCGAGGTGGACGAGCGCCTGATCGAGGTCTTCGTCCGGGACCGGGGTGGCGGCTTCGCCCTCGCAGACGTGCCGGAGGACCGGATGGGCGTCCGGGGGAGCATCATCGACCGCATGGCCCGCCATGGCGGGACCGCCACCGTCCGCTCCCGCCCGGGAGACGGCACCGAGGTACGACTGGAGATCCGACGATGACCCACCCGCAGGCCAGCCCACCCGCCGGTCCTGGACCGGGCCCGGCGACGGGACCCTCCCGGGTGGTCGTCGTCGACGACCACGCGATGTTCCGCTCGGGGGTCAAGGCCGAGATCGGCCGGGCCGTCGAGGTGGTGGGGGAGGCCGCCGACGTCGACTCCGCGGTCGAGGTCGTCATCCGCACGAAGCCGGACGTGGTGCTGCTCGACGTGCATCTGCCCGGCGGCGGCGGGGTCGAGGTGCTCCGTCGGGTGCACGCGGTCGCACCGGAGCAGAAGTTCCTGGCCCTCTCGGTCTCCGACGCCGCAGAGGACGTCATCGGCGTCATCCGCGCCGGTGCCCGGGGCTACGTCACCAAGTCCATCGACGCGACGGCGCTGGTCGACGCCGTCCACCGCGTCGCCGAGGGAGACGCGGTGTTCTCCCCGCGCCTGGCGGGGTTCGTCCTGGACGCGTTCTCCGGCACCATCGACCTCGCTGCCGTGGACGAGGACCTCGACCGGCTCTCGCAGCGGGAGCGTGAGGTGCTGCGGCTGATCGCGCGGGGCTATGCCTACAAGGAGGTGGCGCGCGAGCTGTTCATCTCCATCAAGACCGTGGAGACCCACGTCAGCAGCGTCCTGCGCAAGCTCCAGCTCTCCAACCGCCACCAGCTCACCCGCTGGGCCACCGACCGCCGGCTGGTCTGACCCCAGCTGCCGGCCGGTGGGCCTGGACCACCCGTTGCGGCCGGTCGCCGCTCGCCTCAGCCGCAGGCCGGTCACGCTCGGCTACCGTGGCGCCCATGGATGTGACCCAGCAGATCGTCGTGCTGGTCCACCTGGTGGGGTTTGCCGCGCTCCTCGGCGGCATCCTCGTGCAGGCCCGCTCGGTCGAGCCCGAGGTGAACGCGACGATGCTCTGGGGCGGCTGGACCGAGCTGGCCAGCGGGGTGGCGCTCGTCGTGCTGGCGCTGGTCTCCGGCCAGGACGTCAGCTGGGGCCCGGTCGGGGTCAAGACCGCCCTCACCCTCTTCCTCGTCCTCCTGCTGGCCCGCAACCGCCGCTTCCTGTCGGTGCCGCGCGGGCTCTGGGTCCTGCTGGGTCTGCTCACGCTGGCGACCACGGCCCTGTCGGTGCTGTGGCGCTAGGCTGCAGGCGTCCGCCTCGCCCGTCCCGGGCGCCGCGGACCGAGCCCGAGGAGACCCCGTGACGACGACGGACGTGTCCTGGTGAGGCTCTCCGCCCGGGTGGACTACGCCCTCCGCGCCGCCGCCGAGCTGGCCGCTGCCGATGCTCCGCGCACCGTCGACCAGCTCTCCGCTGCGCAGCGGATCCCGCCGAAGTACCTCGAGAGCATCCTCGGCGAGCTGCGCCGCGGTGGTCTGCTGCGCAGCCAGCGCGGCCCCGACGGCGGGTACCGGCTCGCCCGGTCGGCGGCTGAGATCAGCATCGCCGATGTCATCCGGGCGCTGGACGGGGAGCTGGCCAACGTCCGCGGCAGCAGGCCCGAGCACCTGGAGTACGTCGGCGCCGCCGCGCCGCTGCAGGAGGTGTGGATCGCCCTCCGGGCCTCGGAGCGGGCCATCCTCGAGGGTGTGAGCCTCGCGCACGTCGCCTCGGGCGCCCTGCCGACCCGGGTCGTCGACCTCGTTGCCAACCCGGCCGCCTGGATCTGACACCTCGGTCCTTCCACCGCGGCGGCGCACCCCACGTCCGCCCTTCGGTCCTACTGTCCGAACTCTGAGAATGTCGGGCGCCGGCCGACTCGGCTTTGCTAGGTTCCCTTTATCCCTAGTAAGTCACTAGGGAAGTAGACCTAGGTGGCCGTGCATGCGCAAGCTCATCGTCTTGGCTCTCGTCGGTTTCGGGGCCCAGCTCATCGACGGCAGTCTCGGCATGGGCTACGGCGTGACCTCCTCGAGCCTGCTGATCCTGGCGGGCCTCACCCCGGCAGCCGCGTCGGCGTCGGTGCACTTCAGCGAGCTGGGCACGAACCTCGCTTCGGGCGTCTCGCACTGGAAGCTGGACAACGTCGACTGGCGCGTCGTCGCCCGCATCGCCGGACCTGGCGCGATCGGCGCCTTCGCAGGGGCGAGCGTCCTCTCCCACCTGTCCACCGAGGCTGCGGCGCCGGTGATGGCGGCGATCCTGGCTGCGCTGGGTCTCTACATCATCGTCCGGTTCGTGCTGGGCGTCCGGCCCGCACTCAAGAAGGCCCTGACCTGGAAGCTCCTCGCCCCGCTCGGGCTGTTCGCCGGCTTCGTCGACGCCACCGGTGGCGGCGGCTGGGGCCCGGTCGCCACGCCGGCCCTGCTGGTCGACGGACGGTTGGCGCCCCGCAAGGTGATCGGCTCCATCGACACCTCCGAGTTCGCGGTGAGCGCGGCCGCCAGCCTCGGCTTCTTGTTCGGTCTCGGCGCCGCGGGCATCAACTGGGGGTTCGCGTTGGCCCTGCTGGCTGGCGGCCTGGTCGCCGCCCCGCTGGCTGCCTATCTGGTCCGGGTCGCTCCGGCGCACCTGCTGGGCGTCGCGGTCGGTGGCCTCATCCTGCTCACCAACAGCCGCACGCTGCTCAAGGCCTTCGACGCGCCCGACGGCCTCCGTTGGGTGGTGTACAGCTCGGTGCTCGTGCTGACCGTGGGCGGTCTCTGGGTCGCCGTGCAGAGGCACCGCCGCACCGCCGCCGCTGCGGGAGCCGACGAGCGGGTTCGCGAGACCGTCCCGGTCTGACCGTCGTCGCCCGGCAGGACGGGCACCCCGACGACGCGGCCACGACCCGGGTCTTAGAGCAGCGGGCGGAAGGGCGTCAGCACGGTCTCGGAGAACTTGACCATGGCGTGCCGGCGCCGCCAGGCCGCCAGCGTCAGCTCGACGGTGTTGGAGGAGTCCAGCGCGAAGATCTCCTCCATCTGCTGGGCCACCTCGGGGTTGAACACCTCCATGTTGAGCTCGTAGTTGCCCGTGAGGCTCAGCCGGTCGAGGTTGGCGGTGCCGATCGTCGACCACTGGCCGTCGATGGTGGCGGTCTTGGCGTGCACCATCGCCCCCTGGTAGAGGAAGAGCCGGACCCCGCCGCGCAGCAGCTGGCTGTAGAAGCCCCGCGACAGCCAGTCCGCCACGATGTGGTTCGACTCCGCCGGCACGATGATCCGGACGTCGACCCCTCGGCGCGCAGCCCGGATCAGGGCGTCGAGCAGGTCGCCGTCTGGGATCAGGTAGGCGTGGGTGAGGTAGATGTGGTGCGAGGCCCGGTCGAAGGCCGCTAGGTACACGCCGCGGATCGGGTAGACGAGGTTGCGCGGGATGTTGCGGTGGAGACGGATGTCGGACTGCCAGGTGCGCCCGCCCGGGTCCGGGATCGCGGGACGGCGTCGACCGGCCGAGAGGTTCCAGAAGTCGATGAAGGCGTTCTCGGCGTCCCAGACGATGTCCCCGGTGAGGCGGGCGTGCGTGTCGCGCCAGTCCGTCGCGTAGAGGCTGCCGATGTTGTAGCCCCCCACAAAGGCCACGGCGTCGTCGACGACCAGCAGCTTGCGGTGGTCGCGGCCGGAGTTGCGCACGGTCGGCCACGAGCGGATCACCGGGTGCCGGCGGACGTGGATCGGGGAGGGGAAGCGCAAGAAGCGGCGGGGGACGACGAGGTTGGCGAACTCGTCGAAGACGACGTACACCTCCACGCCCCTGTTGGCTGCCTCCACCAGGGCGTCCTTGAAGGCCTGGCCCACGGCGTCGCTCTTCCAGATGAAGGTCTCGAAGAAGATCCGGGTCCGCGCCTGCCGGATCGCCCCCAGCATGTCGCGGTACAGGTCCTCGCCATAGGTGTAGACGGTGACCTCGGAACCGCCGGCGGTGACTGAGCGGGGCGGGACGCGGGGAAACACGACCGGCTTCCGGTTGCGCTTGCGGCGGTGGTCGACGACCGCCAGGGCCGCCAGGGTGCTGCCCTGGACAGCGGCCACCGCCAGCACCGTGTGCCGCAGCACCCGGCGCAACCTGACGCGCCTCCACCACATGGCTCTACGGTAGCCCGGCGGGCGCCCGCCCGGTCGTGAGTGGGCGACGCGGCCTGTGCGCGTGGCGCGGGATGTCTGCGGTGACGTCTAGGCTGGATGGGGAGATGACCAGTGCCCCCCGACCCTTCGTTCCCACCCCGTCCGACGGACTCCCGGACGACCTGTTCCCGGAGGTGACCGTGGCCCGCCCGCGTGCCCGGAAGTCGTCCACGCCCAGCGCGGCCAGCCTGCTCGAGGGCCTCAACGGTCCTCAGCAGGAGGCGGTCCTGCACGCCGGCGGTCCGGTGCTCGTGGTCGCCGGGGCAGGCTCAGGCAAGACGCGGGTGCTGACCCGGCGCATCGCCCACCTCGTCGGTGAGCGGGGGGTGCACCCCGGGTCGGTGCTGGCCATCACGTTCACCAACAAGGCAGCCGCCGAGATGCGGGGCCGGGTGCTGGACCTGGTGGGCAACCGCGCCAAGCTGATGTGGGTCTCGACGTTCCACTCGGCCTGCGTGCGCATCCTGCGCTCAGAGATCGGCCGCTTCAACGTCGCGCGCAGCTTCTCCATCTATGACGACGCCGACTCCAAGAGACTGATGCAGCTGGTGGCCAACGACCTGGAGCTGGACCCGAAGCGCTTCCCGGTGCGGGCCATCATGACGTGGGTCTCGAACTGCAAGAACGAGCTGGTGGACCACGAGGCGGCGCGCGGCCGCGCGGCCGAGGGCAGCGTCGAGGCGTCCTACGCCGAGGCCTACGCGGAGTACCAGCGCCGGCTGGTCGCGGCGAACGCGCTGGACTTCGACGACCTCATCATGACCACCGTGCACCTGCTGCAGGCGTTCCCGGACCTGCGGGAGCAGTACCGCCGACGCTTCCGCCACGTGCTGGTCGATGAGTACCAAGACACCAACCACGCCCAGTACGCGCTGGTCCGCGAGCTCTGCTCCGCCGACGTGGAGGCGGGGGCCAGCACGGTCGCCGCTCATCCCCCAGAGCTGATGGTCGTCGGCGACTCCGACCAGTCGATCTACGCCTTCCGCGGCGCCACCATCCGCAACATCAACGACTTCGAGCTCGACTTCCCGGGCGCCCGCACGATCATGTTGGAGCAGAACTACCGCTCGACCCAGACGATCCTCACCGCTGCCAACGCCGTGATCGGCCAGAACGCGGGGCGCAAGCCGAAGAACCTGTGGTCCGACGCCGGCGACGGCCCGATGATCGTGGGTTACGTCGCCGACAGCGAGCACGACGAGGCCCAGTTCGTCGCCGGCGAGATCGACCGGCTCAGCGACGCGGGGGAGGGCCGCTACGGCGACACCGCGGTCTTCTACCGGACCAACGCCCAGTCCCGGACGTTCGAGGAGGTGTTCATCCGCGTCGGCCTGCCCTACAAGGTGGTCGGCGGGGTGCGCTTCTACGAGCGCCGCGAGGTGCGCGACGCGATCGCCTACCTGCGGGCGATCAGCAACCGCAGCGACGACGTGTCGGTCCGGCGGATCCTCAACGTCCCCAAGCGCGGTATCGGCGACCGGGCCGAGGCCGCTGTCGCCGACCTGGCCAACCGGGAACGCATCAGCTTCGGCGAGGCGCTGCGCCGGGTGGACGACATCGCCTCCTTGGCCACCCGCTCGGCTAACCAGCTGCGTTCCTTCGTCGAGCTGATGGACGCGCACGAGGCGATGGTCGCTGATGGGGCGCCCGCGGACGCCATCTTGACCAGCGTGCTGGAGGCGTCTGGCTACCTGAGCGAGCTGCAGAGCTCGTCCGACCCCCAGGACCAGACGCGGCTGGAGAACCTCGTCGAGCTGGTCACCGTGGCGCGTGAGTTCGTCAGCGGCGCGGCCTTCCTCGCGGCCGCTGACGACGACGAGGTCTTCGACGCCGCGGCCGAGCTCGCCGCCGTCACCGCGGCCGTGCCCGAGCCGCAGACCGCCCTCCGGCTGGCCGGGACACCACCCGAGTTCGATCCCCTCGACCCGGAGCAGGACCTCGCCGCCGGGGCGGCGGAGGTGGACGACTCCCTGGGAGCGTTCCTGGAGCGAGTGGCCCTAGTGGCGGACTCCGACCAGATCCCCTCCCCGGACAGCGAGAGCGCCGGCGTGGTCACCCTGATGACGCTGCACACCGCCAAGGGGCTGGAGTTCGACACGGTCTTCCTGACCGGCTGTGAGGACGGGGTCTTCCCGCACATGCGGGCGCTGAACGACCCCGACGAGCTGGCCGAGGAGCGGCGGTTGGCCTACGTCGGCATCACCCGGGCCCGCCAGCGCCTGAACCTCTCGCGTGCGGTGGTGCGCGCGGCCTGGGGCACGCCACAGCACAACCCGCCCAGCCGTTTCCTCGGCGAGATCCCCGACCGCCTCGTGGACTGGAGGCGGACGGAACGGGCGGTCACGTCGTGGCGCAACACCTCGGCGACCTCGCGGTCCAACGAGTCGTGGCGCGGCACGGTGGGATACGCCGCCCCCAAGCCGAAGGTCCGCGTCATCCCGGTACTGGCCGCAGGGGACCGCGTCCTGCACTCCACGTTCGGGCTCGGCTCGGTGGTCGCCACCTCGGGTGCGGGGGACGACACCAAGGCCGACGTCGACTTCGGCTCGGCGGGCCTGAAGCGGCTCTCGCTCAAGCACGCCCCGCTCGAGAAGCTCTGACCCGACCCTGGAGACGCGACCACCGCCGGCCCAGGTGCACGGACGGCGGTGGTGTCGGGGGTGAAGGCGGGTGGCTAGGCGCCGACGCCGTGGGTGTTCAACCAACCCATCGGGTCGACGGCCTTGTAGACGTCGCCCGGCGTGACGCCGGCGGGATAGATCTCGAAGTGCACGTGCGGACCGAAGGTCCGCCCGGTCATGCCGACGGCGCCGATGGTCTGGCATGCGGTCACGGTCTGGCCGACGCTCACCGACACGGTGGACATGTGCGCGGAGAGCGAGGAGGTGCCGTCGGGGTAGCGGATGGCCACGTAGGTGCCGGCCCAGCCGCTAGCAGGCCCGGACCCCGCGTTGGTGACGACCCCGGAGGCGGGAGCCTGCAGCGGTGAACCGACGGGAGCGGAGAAGTCGACGCCGGTGTGGTAGCGCGACCAGGAGCCGACCTGGCCGAAGCGGGCCGCGATGCTGTATCCGCCGCGGATGGGCAGGCAGCTCTTGCCGCTCGCGTTGACCGGGGCCTCCTCGGCGGGCGCCGTGGTCTCGGGACCGCTGTCGAGCGCCTGACGTGGGGTGCTGCTCGTGGTGCTGGACGGGCCAGCGGCCTGCGCCAGCTTGGCGGCCCTGCGGGCGTCGGCGTCCTTCTTGAGAAGGGCGGCTTGCTTCTGCGTCGAGTTCGAGGCGCTGACCAGGGTCTTCTCGCGGGCGTCGGCGGCCTTGGTGCTCGCGGCCTGCTCGATCTGCTCGTCGGTCTTGGCCAGCTCCTCGGCCCGCTGGTCGGCGAGGCTGCGCAGCTTGGCCTGGTCCAGCGCGGGGCGGGCGGCGCTGTCGCGACTGGTCGAGGTCGCCTCGCGGTCGAAGGCCGCGGGCAGCTTCACCCCGGGCTCGGCGAGGGCGGCGACCCGCACGCCCGGCGAGGCGACCTGAGCGGAGTGCGCGCTGCCGGTCAGGGCTACCGACCCGGCGACCCCCAGCCCGAGGAGCGAGACGGCGAGCGCGGCAGCGCCGTGTTGGAGCCAACCCCGACGGTCGTCCTTGATGTCCTCGATCAGCGCACGGCGCGCACGAGCGTCCGGCGTTGCTGGCTTGGGCACTCAGGATCTCCTACGTACGACGACATGGGGCGGTCCGGCCTCATGACACAAGTGCGTAGTTTCCGCTCCTCCGAGGCACTGCTGGATCACGCTCCCAGCAGCAGCAGACTCCAGAATCATAACGGATCCGTAACAGGCCGACAAACGCAGCGAGCGCTCAGGGGGGCGGCTGTGACCGAGATCTCCGAAGCGGCGGTCAGCGGGTCTGCACGCCCGCGGCACGCAGCCACGGCATGGGGTCGACGGCCTTGTAGACGTCGCCGTACCGGACCCCGGCGGGGTAGAGCTCGAAGTGCAGGTGGGCGCCGAAGGCCCGGCCGGTCTGGCCCACGTAGCCGATCACCTGCCCGGCCTGGACGGTCTGCCCGGCCGAGACCGCCATCGACGACATGTGCGACGACATGGTGGTCATGCCGTCGGAGTGCTGGACGGCGACGTGGTTGCCCGACCAGTTGCCGGTGTTGCCGGCATAGAGGACGACCCCGGACTTCACGGCCCGGATGGGGACGCCGTAGGCGGCACGGAAGTCCAGACCGGTGTGGTAGCGCGACCAGAGCCCGTACTGCCCGAAGCTGGCCCCGACCACGGCTCCGGGCACGGGGGACGCCCCGCCGCCGCCGCTCACTGGAGGGGCAGGCGGAGCCGGAGGGGCAGGCGGAGCCGGAGGGGCAGGCGGAGCCGGATTGCCGGCTGCTGGAGGAACGGTGCTGGGCGTCGTGGCGTCGGCGGGGGCGTCAGTGCTGGGAGCTGCGGACTCCCGGGCCGCCGCTGCTGCTGCCCCTCGAGCGGCGGCCTCGGCCTCGAGCCGGGCGGCGACGGCGGCGGCACGGGCGGCAGCGGCCTGCTCGAGCGCCTGGCGGGCGAGCTCGGCTCCCTTGGCCTGGGTCGCCTCCTCGGCGGCGTTCAGCCCCTCCTGCCGGGCCTGCTTGCTGGCCTCGTGCGCGGCCCGGCTGACGGCCTCGGCATCCTTGGCCAGCTCCTCAGCCCGCTGGGCCGCGTGCGCGGCGACGATCGCCTTGCGCAGCGGCTCGCCGCCGTCGCCACCGAAGCTGAACGTCTTGAGGATCTCCGGGTCCGGCATGGGCGCTGGGGTGGCGATCCGGACCACCGGGGGCTGGAGCCCGCGGACCGGGGCGAGGGGCCGCGGCTCCGCGCTGCCGGTCGTGGTCGTCGATCCGGCCAGAGCCAGCCCGAGGGCGGCGACGGCCAGGGCCGCGGTGGTGCTGGAGAGCCAGCCGTGGCGCTCGGCGGCGACGTCGGCCGCGGGGCCACGACGTCGGTGCGCTCGAACAGCCACTGCGGATCTCCTGAGGTGTGCGGGTTGGAACTCGAAGGCGACGCTCCCGGGGGTGGCCCCGGCGGGGCAGAAGGCCTGTTCCCAGGGTACGGACCGCCCGCAGACCATTCCACCCAATCCTCAGGGTCTTAGGTCCCTACTTTCGGGGGGGTGCGGTCCCGGACCGGCCCGTGCGCGGGTCCGGTCTCGGCCGAGCCGTTGGTCGTCGCGGGCGCTAGCCTGAGCCTCGTGGCGCCCTGGGACCAGACCGCGACCGGCCGGCGGCTGCGCGTCGTGGTGGCCAAGCCCGGCCTGGACGGCCACGACCGGGGTGCCAAGGTCGTGGCACGCGCGCTGCGCGACGCCGGTATGGAGGTCATCTACACCGGCCTCCACCAGACTCCCGAGCAGATCGTGCGCACCGCGCTGGCCGAGGACGCGGACGCGATCGGGCTCTCGGTCCTGTCGGGGGCCCACCTGACCCTCTTCGCGCGGGTGCTCGAGCTGCTCGCTACCGAGGACGCGCGCGATGTCGTCGTCTTCGGGGGCGGCATCATCCCGCCGGCGGACCGGGCAGCGCTGCTGGAGCTCGGTGTGGCGGAGGTCTTCACCCCGGGCGCGCGGATGGCCGACATCGTCGACTGGGTCCGCGCCCACGTCGGCCTGGACCGCGGGCTCTGAACCCCGTCAGCCGCTGGCCGCGTCGCTACCACTAGTCTCGTCCTCGGTCCGCCGGCGGTGGACCGACACCGGGGCCGGGCCGGGCCGAGGTGTCCGAGGCGGTCGACCAGTCGGCGACGACTGGTCGCGACCAGGAGGCGCTGTGGATCTGTACGAGTACCAAGCCCGGGACATGTTCGAGGCGCACGGGGTTCCCGTGCTGCGCGGCATCACCGCGACCACCCCCGAGGAGGCCGGGGCCGCTGCCGCCCAGCTGGGCACCCCTGTCGTGGTGGTCAAGGCACAGGTGAAGACCGGCGGCCGGGGTAAGGCCGGCGGGGTGAAGATCGCCCGGACGCCTGAGGAAGCGACGGCACGGGCGGGAGAGATCCTGGGTCTCGACATCAAGGGCCACACGGTGAAGACGGTGATGGTGACCGAGGGTGCCGACATCGCCGAGGAGTACTACTTCTCCCTCCTGCTCGACCGGGCCAACCGCCGCTACCTCGCCATGTGCTCCAAGGAGGGCGGCATGGAGATCGAGCAGCTCGCCGTCGAGCGACCCGAGGCCCTCGCGCGGGTCCCCGTCGACCCGCGCGTCGGCATCGACCAGGCCAAGGCCGACGAGATCGTCGCCGCTGCCGGCTTCGACGAGGCCGACGCGGCGGAGCTCGCCCGGGTCTTCCAGCTGCTGGGCAAGGTCTACTCCGAAGCCGACGCGACGCTGGTCGAGGTCAACCCGCTGGTCAAGACCGGCGACGGCTCGATCGTCGCCCTCGACGGCAAGGTCACCCTGGACGAGAACGCCGACTTCCGGCACCCCGAGCACGCGGACCTGGTCGACAACTCCGCCACCGACCCGCTGGAGAACGCGGCGAAGGAGAAGGGCCTCAACTACGTCAAGCTCGACGGGTCCGTGGGGATCATCGGCAACGGCGCGGGCCTGGTGATGAGCACGCTCGACGTCGTGGCCTACGCCGGCGAGGAGGTCGCCGGGAACCCGAAGCCGGCCAACTTCTTGGACATCGGCGGCGGCGCGAGCGCCGAGGTGATGGCCAACGGCCTGGAGATCATCCTCGGCGACGCCCAGGTCAAGAGCGTCTTCGTCAACGTCTTCGGCGGCATCACCGCCTGCGACGCCGTGGCCAACGGCATCGTGCAGGCGTTCCAGCTGCTGGAGGCTCGCGGCGAGGCGGTCACCAAGCCGCTGGTGGTGCGGCTGGACGGCAACAACGCCGAGGAGGGCCGACGCATTCTCACCGAGGCAGCGCTGCCCGGGCTGGAGCAGGTCGACACCATGGACGGCGCCGCCAAGCGCGCCGCCGAGCTGGCTGGGAACTGAGGACCGACTGACATGGCAATCTTCTTGAACAACGCATCCAAGGTCATCGTGCAGGGCATGACCGGCTCCGAGGGGCGCAAGCACACCTCCCGGATGCTGGCCTCCGGCACCGCTGTCGTCGGCGGTGTGACCCCCGGCAAGGGCGGCCAGTCCGTCGACTTCCCCCCGGCCGAAGGTGCCGGCTCCGCCAGCAATGGCACGTCGGTGCCCGTCTTCAACTCCGTCGGCGAGGCCATGGCCGCGACTGGGGCCAACGTCACGGTGATCTTCGTGCCGGCCAAGTTCACCAAGGCCGCCGTGGTCGAGGCGATCGAGGCCGAGATCCCGCTGGCGGTGGTCATCACCGAGGGCGTGCCGGTCAAGGACAGCGCCGAGTTCTTCACCCTCTCCCAGGGCTCGAAGACGCGGCTGATCGGCCCGAACTGCCCGGGGCTCATCTCGCCCGGACAGGCCAACGCGGGGATCATCCCGGCCGACATCACCCAGGCCGGACGGATCGGGCTGGTGTCGAAGTCGGGCACGCTGACCTACCAGATGATGTACGAGCTGCGGGACATCGGCTTCTCCTCGGCCGTGGGCATCGGGGGCGACCCGGTGATCGGGACCACCCACATCGACGCCCTGCAGGCCTTCCAGGACGACCCCGATACCGACGCGATCGTCATGATCGGGGAGATCGGCGGTGACGCGGAGGAGCGGGCCGCGGAGTACATCAAGGCCAACGTCACCAAGCCGGTCGTCGGCTACGTGGCCGGGTTCACCGCGCCGGAGGGCAAGACGATGGGCCACGCGGGCGCCATCGTCTCCGGCTCCTCAGGCACCGCCGCGGCGAAGCAGGAGGCGCTGGAGGCGGCGGGGGTCAAGGTCGGCAAGACCCCGAGCGAGACCGCCCAGTTGATGCGCGAGATCATGCAGGGCCTGAGCCGCTGAGCTGAGGCCGCACCTCACCGCTTCGACGTGCCCCGGACCGCAAGGTCTGGGGCACGTCGTCGTCCCGGGGCCGGTGCGAGCAGGATCGGGACCCATGTGGACCACCACCGCCAGCCGGACCGCCTACGAGAACCCCTGGATCCGGGTGCGAGAGGACCAGGTCGTGCACCCCGACGGGCGTCCGGGCGTGTACGGGGTGGTGGAGGTGAGGTCCCCGGCCGTGTTCGTCGTCCCGGTCACCGACGCCGGTGAGGTCGTGCTGGTCACCGTGGACCGCTACACCACCGGCCGCGCGACGCCGGAGGTGCCGGCCGGCGGCTCCGACGGGGAGGACCTGCTGCTGGCCGCGCAGCGGGAGCTCCGGGAGGAGACCGGGCTGGCTGCCGCGACGTGGCGGCCGATCGGCGCCGTCGACTCGCTCAACGGGGTGGCCGCCGCCCCCGGCCAGGTGTACCTGGCGACCGGGCTCTCGGAGGTGGGCGGCCAGGAAGCCGACGCCGAGGGGATCACAGCCGTCCAGCGGGTCTCCTTCGCCGACCTGGTGGCGATGGTCGCCCGCGGGGAGCTCACCGACAACGAGACCCTCGGCGCGCTGATGCTGGCCCTGGTCGCCTTGGACCGCGTCCGCACCTAGGCCCCTGGGCTGCGCCGCACCTGGGGGAGGTCAGGGGACCTGGGTCATCCGCTGGCCTGCGCGCACGGCGACCTTGTCCCACTCGTCGTCGGGGAGGTCGTAGTCCGCGTCGAGCGGGTTCAGGAATGTGTAGGCGACCTTGGCGCCGGAGGAGACGATGCCCACCCGGTAGCGCTGGGTGCCCTGGGTCGACTTCTGCGAGATCTCCGAGGTCCAACCGGTCACCGCGGCCCCGGAGGCGCCCACGCCCTTGACCGGTGCGGGAGGCGAGACGCTCGCGGTCAGCTTGCGCTTCTCGCACGAGTCGAGGTCGGACTTGATCTTGGCCACCAGGTCCTCGGCGGCCTTCTCGCTCTTCATGGTGAGGACGATCTCGTTGAGACCGAAGGTGGTGCTGCTCGGCACCAGGTAGACGCGGGTGCTGGCGGTGTCGGCGTCGAGCCGGGCCCAGTTGACGGTCTCGCACTGCGAGCCGAGGAACTCCTCACTGGGCGGCTCGGCCGGGGTGGCGACCCACGACTCGTCGGTCTTGCCCGTCGGAGGGAGGTCGCCTGAGGCGAGGAAGCCAGGGACGTCGCCCCCGAGCGGGGGCGGGCCGAACTGGACGGTCGGCTCGGGGGTGCAGGGCTGGCCCGCGGCGTCACACTGCTTCGAGGTGACGGTGGCGAGGGCGGCTGCGACGCCGCGCACGCCCAGCGCCTTGCCGGCTCGGGCAGCGTCCACGAGGTTGACGACGTTGCCGGAGCGGCTCAGCACCACGCTGTGCCACTGGGTCTTGCCGCCGCTCGTCGCGTTGGCGATGAGCCCGGTCGACTGGTCGCCCAGACCAGTGATGGCAGAGCCGTCGGAGATGTAGGTCCCAGGGCTGCCGCAGCCGCCGAGCGTCTTGGCCACGACGGCGTAGGCCTGCGCGGCCTCCTCGGGCGAGCCATAGGCCGCGGCCCGGTGCAGCGCGCTCGGCGCGTCCTTGCCGGACTGGCTCAGCAGCTGGACGACCTCCTGCTGCGGGGTGGGCTGGCCCTCCGCCGGCTCACCGCTGGTGCAGGCGGCCACCGGGGCGTCCTCGGCCGGCGGGCGCTGGGTGAGGGCCACCGTCCACTGGCCCGGTGCGATCTGGGTAGCGGCGGTGGGGTCGAGCAGGGCCGCGTCCGCGAGGACGGCAGCCGGGTCGGTCGCGGTCGGTGGTGCCGAGCCGGGGCCGGACGCGCTGGAGGAGGGGAGCGGGGTGACGGCGCCGGGGCCGGCCGTCGGGTCCCCGACGCTCGACACGGCGTACATGATGGCGAGTCCGACGGCGATCACCGCCGCCAGCGCTCCCACCAGCAGGGCGAGCCGTCCCCGCCGGCCCAGCAGGCCGTGCGGCCGGTCGTCGTCGAGCGGCTCCTCCCGGGCGGTCAACGGACGGCCGCCGCCGGCGACCCGGGGGAGCAGGGTGGTGGAGTCCTCGTCCTCAGGGGTGCGGCGGGCGCGCGGCCTGAAGACCGGTCGCGCGGCCCTGGTCGCCTCGTCCGCCGACCCGGGCCCCGCGCCGGGTCGGGCCGGCTCGTCACGGTAGAGCGGCTTGGGCTGGTCCTCGTCGTCGGCGGAGGGAGGCGTCGTGGGTGCCGTCGCGCCGTCGGGGGCGTCTTCCGGGGAGGGGGCAGAGGCCGGGCCGGCCGGCTCGACAACCGGCCCCGGGGAGGTGGCCTCGGCTGGCTGGTCACCCGTGGGGGTCGAGCCGTCGGAGACGCGCCGGGCCCGGTACCCGGGGTCGGGGTCGACCATGCGAGAGCTCCTAGCAGTCACGGGACGTGCGGTCTGGTCCGGCCCTGGCACGCGCGGGCGCCGGGACACAGACCACAAGACTTTACCCCCCGGCGGGCGTGTCCGGCTCAGCCTCACCGACCCGCTGGGTGAGCATGGACGTGCCATGGCTTCCCTGTTGTCCCCTCGTCGTCCCGCTCCCGCCGTCGTCCTGCACGCCACCGAGCCCTCGTGGCCGACGGCAGGCGGCGAGGACCCGGGCCCCGCGGGGCCCCGCCTGGGCTGGGGGGTCACCGCGGTGGCGGCGGGGCTGCTCTGCGCGCTGACCGGTTGGTTGCTGGTCGCCGGCCTCGCCGTCGTCGGCTGGTTCACCGCGGACCCCGGCACCTTGCCGGGCGCCCTGCGCGTGGGCACCCGGTTCTGGCTCGCCGGGCACGGTGTGGCGGTGGACCTGGGCGGGCTGGTCGTCACCCTGGTGCCGTGGGGGATCGCCGCCCTGATGGCCGTGCTCCTCTCCCGTGCGGCCGGCTACGCGGCCCGGTCCGCCCGGCCCGACCAGCAGCCCCGGGCGGTCGGCGTCGCGCTGACCCTGGTGGGCGCCTACGCCGCGCCCCTGCTCGTCGCCGCCGTCCTCCTCGGCCGGGTCGGCGTGGCTCCCGGGCACCTGGCCGCGGTGCTGGCCCTTCTCGCCGGGGCCGGCCTGCACGGAGCCGGTAAGGCGCTCGGCACCCGGTGGACCAGCGGGTGGCCGGACTGGGCTCGCGCCGTCCCGCGCGCTGTCCTGGCCTCCCAGCTGGTGCTGCTCGCCGCCGGCGCGTCGGTGCTGGTCGTCGGTCTCGCGACCCACCTGGACCGGGTGACCGCCCTGCACGAGGGACTGGGAGCCGGGCTGGCCGGCGGTACCGCCCTGCTCGTGGCGCAGCTCGCCCTGGCGCCCAACGCCCTCGTGTGGGCCGGCTCCTACGCCCTGGGCAGCGGGTTCACCCTGGGCCACGGGTCCTTGGTCTCGCCGTCGGCCACCGAGCTCGGTGTCGTCCCGGGGCTGCCGCTGCTCGGGGCCCTGCCGGCCGAGGGTCCCGGTCCGACCGCAGCGCTGTGGTGGCTCGCCTCCGGTGTGCTGGCCGGCGTCCTCGCCGCCTGGCTCGTGGTCCGCGCCCGCCCGCAGGCGCGCTTCGACGAGATGAGCCTGGTCGGCGGGTTGGCCGGAGCCGCCGGCGGGCTCGTGTTCGTCGCCCTGGCCTGGGCCGCAAGTGGTGACCTCGGCACCGTGCGCCTCGCCGGGTTGGGCCCGGTGCTGCTGCCGTTGCTGGTGATGGGCGTGACCACCCTCGGCCTGGCCGGGATGGTCACCGGGCTCGCGCTCGGGCTGGTGAGCCGCGCCCGCCGTACCGGTGCGCAGCCGGTCGGCGGTCTCCAGCCCGGTGACCCCTCCGCCGAGCCGTCGTCGGACCCGCAAGGTGACCTTCCTCTGTCGTCGGCGTCGGAGGACCCCCGCTCTTCTCGCTAGGGTGGTCGCCGTGTCCGTGCCCATCCCGATCCCGGCGACGGGACCGACGACCCCGGGCGGCCCGGCTCGCGTCGTCGTCCTGATCTCGGGCACCGGCACGTTGTTGCAGGCTCTGCTCGACGCGTGCGCGCAGCCGGGCTACGGGGCGCGCGTGGTCGCTGTGGGCTCGGACCGGCCGGGGATCACCGGGCTCGACCGCGCCGCCGCCGCGGGCGTGCCGACCTTCGTCCACCCGCTGGACCGCGGCACCGACCGGGCCGTCTGGGACGCGGGCCTCCGCGACCGCGTGGCCGCCTCCCGACCGGACCTCGTGGTCAGCGCCGGATTCATGAAGCTGGTGGGCCCGGCGTTCCTCGAGGCCTTCGGCGGCCGCACGATCAACACCCACCCGGCCCTGCTGCCGGCTTTCCCGGGGATGCACGGGCCGCGCGACGCGCTCGCCCACGGCGTCAAGGTCGCCGGGGCCACCGTCTTCCTCGTGGACGCCGGTGTCGACACCGGCGTCATCCTCGACCAGGCCGCCGTCCGCGTGGAGGACGACGACACGGTCGCGTCGCTGCACGAGCGGATCAAGGTCGTCGAGCGCGACCTCCTCGTCCACACCACCCACCAGCTCGCCACGCGCTCGTGGCGGGTCGTCGACAGAAAGGTGCGCTGGGACTCATGACCGAGCCACAGGCCACAGCCTCCACCCCCGATCCCGAGGGTCGTCGTCCGATCCGACGAGCGCTGGTCTCGGTGTACGACAAGACCGAGCTGGAGGGCGTGGCCCGCGCCCTCGTCGAGGCCGGCGTCGAGATCGTCTCCACCGGTTCGACGGCCCGCACCATCGCCGACGCGGGACTCCCGGTCACCCCGGTCGAGGACGTCACCGGCTTCCCCGAGTGCCTCGACGGCCGGGTGAAGACGCTGCACCCAAAGGTGCACGCCGGTCTGCTGGCCGACCTGCGCCTGGCCTCCCACCGCGAGCAGCTCGACAAGCTCGGTATCGCGTCGTTCGACCTGCTGATCAGCAACCTCTACCCCTTCACCGCCACCGTCGACTCGGGCGCGACACAGGAGGAGTGCATCGAGCAGATCGACATCGGCGGGCCGGCGATGGTCCGCAGCTCCGCCAAGAACCACGCGTCGGTGGCCGTGGTCACCTCGCCCAGCCAGTACGCACAGCTGCGCGAGGCCCTGGCCACCGGGGGCTTCACGCTGGCGGCCCGACGCTCGCTCGCCGCAGCGGCCTTCGTGCACACCGCGACCTACGACGTGGTCGTCGCCAGCTGGATGGGCAACGTGGTCACCGACACCTCCGCCGGGACCGGCTTCCCCGCCTGGGTCGGGGCGACGTGGAACCGGAGCGCGAGCCTGCGCTACGGCGAGAACCCGCACCAGCCGGCGGCCCTCTACCGGCTGGGTCACGGCGGAGCCGGGCTTGCCGGTGCCGAGCAGCTGCACGGCAAGGAGATGTCCTACAACAACTACGTCGACACCGACGCCGCCCGCCGTTCGGCCTACGACTTCGAGGGGCCAGCGGTGGCCATCATCAAGCACGCCAACCCCTGCGGCATCGCGGTCGGCGCCGACGTCGCCGAGGCGCACCGGCTGGCCCACGCCTGCGACCCCGTCTCCGCCTTCGGCGGCGTGATCGCCACCAACCGCCCCGTCAGCGTGGCCATGGCCGAGCAGGTCGCCGAGGTGTTCACCGAGGTGGTGGCTGCCCCGGGGTACGAGGAGGGTGCCGTGGAGGTGCTCGCCCGGAAGAAGAACATCCGGATCCTCGTCGTCGAGCCGCCGGTGCCGGGTGGGGTCGAAGCCCGTGCCGTCGACGGCGGCCTGCTGCTGCAGCACCGCGACCGGATCGGCGTGGAGCACGACCAGGCCGCGCACTGGACCCTCGCGGCCGGCGAACCGGCGTCGCCGGAGGAGCTGGCCGACCTCGAGTTCGCCTGGCGGGCCGTGCGGGGGGTCAAGAGCAACGCGATCCTGCTGGCGTCCGGCGGGGCCTCGGTGGGGGTGGGGATGGGCCAGGTCAACCGGGTGGACTCCTGCCGGCTCGCCGTCGAGCGGGCGGGGGAGCGCGTGCACGGTGCCGTGGCTGCCTCCGACGCGTTCTTCCCCTTCGCCGACGGCCCCCAGATCCTGCTCGACGCGGGGGTGCGGGCGATCGTGCAGCCGGGCGGTTCGGTCCGCGACGAGGAGGTCGTCGCCGCGGTGCAGGCCGCCGGCGCGACGATGTACTTCACCGGCGCCCGGCACTTCTACCACTGAGCGCTGCCCGCCCCGCCCCACCGCCACCACCGATCGGAGACCCATGACCGCGCAGATCCTGGACGGCAAGGCGCTCGCCGCCACCATCAAGGCCGAGCTCAAGGAGCGGGTGACCGCCCTCGCCGAGCGAGGCATCGTCCCCGGGCTGGGCACGGTGCTCGTCGGCGATGACCCCGGCAGCCACTCCTACGTCGCGGGCAAGCACCGCGACTGCAAGCAGGTCGGGATCGCCTCGATGGAGGTCCAGCTGCCGGCCTCGACCAGCGCCGCCGAGCTGCTGGCCGAGATCGAGCGGCTGAACGCCGACCCCGCCTGCACCGGCTTCATCGTCCAGCTGCCCCTGCCGGGCAGCCTCGACGACAACTGGGCGCTCGGCCTCGTCGACCCGGACAAGGACGCCGACGGCCTGCACCCGGCCAACCTGGGCCGGCTGGTGCTCTCAGAGCCCGGACCGTTGCCCTGCACGCCCCGGGCGATCGTGGAGCTGCTGCGCCGCAACGGGGTGGAGCTCGCCGGCGCCGAGGTCTGCGTCGTCGGCCGGGGTACCACCGTGGGACGGCCGCTGGGGCTGCTGCTCACCCGCAAGAGCGAGAATGCCACCGTCACCCTCTGCCACACCGGCACCGTCGACGTGGCCGCCCACACGCGGCGGGCCGACATCGTCATCGCCGCCGCCGGACGCCCGGGGCTGGTGACCGCGGACATGGTCAAGCCGGGCGCCGTCTGCGTGGACGTGGGCATCACCCGGACCGAGCAGGGCCTGGTCGGCGACCTCGATCCGAGCGTGCGCGAGGTGGCCTCCTGGGTCGCCCCGATGCCCGGCGGGGTCGGTCCGATGACCCGCGCCATGCTGCTGAGCAACGTCGTCGACCGGGCCGAGCGGCTCGCCGACGCCGCGGCCTGAGCCCGGCTGCCGGTGACGCGTCCGGACCGGCCGGCGCCGCCCCCCCAGCGGCCCTGGCCCCTGCTCGTCGTGGTGGCCGGGGTGCTGCTGGGCCTGGCTACCGCGGTGGTCGGTGAGACCACGTGGCGGGTGGGGTCGGTGGTGGTGGGGCTCGCCCTGCTGGTCGGCGCGGGGGAGCGGGCCGTGCTCAGCGACCGGGCGGCGGGGCTGCTCCAGGTGCGGGGCAAGGCCTTCGACGTGGTGGTCCTGGCAGGGGCCGGGCTGGCCGTCGTCGCCCTGGCGCTCGTCGTGCCGCCCGGCCGCTGAGGGCGAGATCAGCCCTGGACGCCGGTGGCCACGACGAGGCTGAAGAGCACGACGCCCAGCACCGCGCCGAGGATCATCAGGACGGTCATCACGAGACCGAGGAGCCGCCCGATGACGAGGTGCTGCTGGTTGCCCGGTCGGGCACCGCTGGAGCGGATCTCCCGCAGGGCGCGGCTGCCCAGGTACCAGGCGACCGGGGCGAGGATCGGGAAGAAGATCCCGAGGATCCCCAGCACCAGGACCGTCGTGCCCTGCGGGTGGTCGGCGCTGCCGTAGGGCTGCGCCGAGACGCCGCCGTAGCCGGGCTGGAGCTGCTGGTAGCTCGGCGGCTCGGGCTGGTTGGAGCTGTATCCGTACCCGGTGGGTTCGCCGTGGCGAGGCGGCTCCGGGTCGGGGGTCCAGGACGGGTGCTGCGGGTCGGTCATGACGCTCCTGGTCGGTGGTGGCCGGGTCGACGGTTGGGGCGGGACTGGGAAATCCCGGTGACGCACAGTCCATTCTGACCCACCACTCCCGCTGCCCTCAGCCGGAAACGGCTCGTTGACCTACATTCGGTGACCGCCCTCGCCGTGGGCCTAGGGGCCCTCAGCCGGCGGCGCGGGGAGCTCAGCGGCTGAGCAGCGCGACGGCGAGAAAGAGCGCCACCCACAGCACGAGGGCCACCAGCCCCATGACGCCGGTGACCACGCCGGCGTGGGCCTTGCCACGACCCGTCCAGCGCGCCGGGTCGCCGTCGATCGCCCGTTGGACCCGTCGGCCCAGCACCACGCCCACGATCCCGACCAGCCCACCGATCCCAAAGGCCAGGCCGAGGACCAGGCCGACGATCCCGGTGACCAGGGCCGCGTTGGCCTGGGGGTGGTCCTGGCCGGTCAGGGACCAGGGGACGGGGCCGATCCCGGGCGAGGGGTAGGCCGGATGCGGGTACGCCGAGGGCGGCTGGACGGAGGCGGGGGCTGCTCGAGGCGCCGGCTCGGCTGGCGGCCCGCTCGCGGGCGACGAAAGGTTCCCCGGATCCAGGCTGGGGCGGGGGAACGACCACGCGTCTGCACCCTGGCGGCTGAACGGGTTGGGCCCCGGCGCGCCCTCGTCGCGCGGGCGGTCGCGCCCGGAGGTCTCCTCGCTCATGCCGACGGGGCCGTCGTCGAGCCCGCCCTCACCCGATGAGCCCGAGGGAGCGCACGGCCTCGCGCTCCTCGAGCAGCTCGGCGACGGAGGCGTCGATCTTGCTGCGGGAGAAGTCGTTGACCTCCAGACCCTGGACGATGCTGTAGGTGCCACCACGGACCGTGCAGGGGAACGAGGAGATGATCCCCTCCGGCACGCCGTAGGAGCCGTCCGAGGGCACCGACATGGAAACCCAGTCGTCCTCGGCGGTGCCGAGCACCCAATCGCGCATGTGGTCGACGGTGGCGTTGGCCGCGCTGGCCGCCGAGCTCGCGCCCCGGGCCTCGATGATCGCGGCGCCCCGCTGCTGCACCTTGGGGAGGAAGTCGCTCTCCAGCCAAGCCTGGTCGACCAGGTCGGCCGCCGGGCGCCCGCCGACGCTCGCGTGGAAGACGTCGGGGTACTGGGTCGCGGAGTGGTTGCCCCAGATTGTCAGGTGCCGGATGTCGTTGACGCTGCTGCCCGTCTTGGCGGCGAGCTGGGCGACGGCCCGGTTGTGGTCCAGCCGGGTCAGCGCGTTGAACCGCTCGCGGGGGAGGTCGGGGGCGTTGCTCATGGCGATCAGGGCGTTGGTGTTGGCCGGGTTGCCGGTGATCAGCACCCTCACGTCGTCGGCGGCGTGGTCGTTCAGCGCGCGGCCCTGCGGCTGGAAGATGGCCCCGTTCGCCTCGAGCAGGTCGCCCCGCTCCATGCCCTTGGTGCGCGGACGCGCCCCCACCAGGCAGGCCAGGTTGACCCCGTCGAAGACCTGGTTCGCGTCGTCGCCGATCTGGACGCCGGCCAGCAGCGGGAACGCGCAGTCGTCCAGCTCCATGACCACGCCCTCGAGCGCCTTGAGCGCGGGGGTGATCTCCAGCAGCCGGAGCTCGACCGGCTGGTCGGGGCCCAGCATCGAGCCGCTGGCGATGCGGAACAGCAGGCTGTAGCAGATCTGCCCGGCGGCTCCGGTGACGGCGACTTTGACGGGTGTCTTCACGAACGCTCCTCGGCTGGCTCCGGGCGGGGTCGCGGGCGACTCCGTCGGAGACGGGTGTGCTTTCCTGGGCTGACGTTAGCAACGACCGATCGAGCAGCACCCGGAGGGCTGTGACCACTTCCGTCCCGCCCGCGGCCCTGCCCGCCCTGGTGGCGTCGCGGCTCGCGGGGCTCCCCGGCACCCGGTGGGTGGGCGTCGACGGCTTCGGGGCGACCGGAAAGACCACCCTGGCCGCCGCGATCGCCCGGGCGCTGCCCGGGGCGGAGGTGATCCACGTCGACGACTTCGCCCGGCCCTGCGTGAGCACCTGGGAGCAGGACCGCTTCGTCGCGCAGGTGCTGACGCCGCTGCGCGCCGGCCGCCCGGCCCGCTACCAGCGCTGGGACTGGGGGAGTGACGCCGGCGCGGAGTGGCACGACGTCCCGCCCGGGGTGCCGGTGGTCGTCGAGGGCGTCTCCAGCACCGACGAGCGGCTCAGGGTGCCGTGGGACGTCCAGGTGTGGGTCGAGGCCGCCCGGGAGGTGCGGCTAGGCCGGGCCCTCGAGCGGGACGGGGAGGCGATGATGGGGCGCTGGCTCGACGACTGGATGCCCAGCGAGGAGCGCTACGCCGCGGCGCAGCGTCCCCAGGACCGGGCCGACTTCCACGTGCGCACCAGCCCCTGACCCGGAAAGGTCAGGGGCTGGTGCCGGGCTCGGGAGACCTCAGGCGATGAGGGCCGCCAGGGTCGCGTTGAACGTGGCCGAGGGGGTCATGACCGCGGTCGCCAGGGCGTCGTCGGGGTGGAAGTAGCCCCCGATGTCGGCCGGCTGGCCCTGAACGGCCAGCAGCTCGGCGGTGATGGTGTCCTGCTCGCTGGTCAGCCGCTCCGCGACGTCACGGAAGGCCGCGGCCAGGGCGTCGTCCTCGGTCTGGGCGGCGAGCTCCTGCGCCCAGTAGAGGGCGAGCCAGAAGTGGCTGCCGCGGTTGTCGATGCCGCCGAGGCGCCGGGCGGGGGACTTGTCCTCGTTGAGGAAGGTCCCGGTCGCCCGGTCGAGGGTGTCGGCGAGCACCTGCGCGCGGGCGTTGCCCGTCGTGGTGGCCAGGTGCTCCAGGCTCACGGCCAGGGCGAGGAACTCGCCCAGGCTGTCCCAGCGCAGGTAGTTCTCGCGGACCAGCTGCTGGACGTGCTTGGGCGCCGACCCGCCGGCGCCGGTCTCGAAGAGTCCGCCGCCGTTGATCAGCGGGACGACCGACAACATCTTGGCCGACGTGCCCAGCTCGAGGATGGGGAACAGGTCGGTGAGGTAGTCGCGCAGCACGTTGCCGGTGACCGAGATGGTGTCCTCGCCGCGGCGGATCCGCTCCAGGGAGAAGGCGATGGCCTGCTCCGGCGCCAGGATCTGGATGTCCAGGCCCTCGGTGTCGTGGGAGGGCAGGTACTGGTTGACCTTGGCGATCAGGTTGGCGTCGTGGGCGCGGCCCTCGTCCAGCCAGAACACCGCGGGTGAACCGGTGGCCCGCGCGCGGGTGACGGCGAGCTTGACCCAGTCCTGGATCGGGACGTCCTTGGTCTGGCACATGCGCCAGATGGCGCCCTGGCCGACGGGCGTCTCCAGCACCGTCGTGCCCGAGCCGTCGATGACGCGGACGGTGCCGGCCACCGGGATCTCGAAGGTCTTGTCGTGGGAGCCGTACTCCTCGGCGGCCTGGGCCATCAGCCCGACGTTGGGCACCGAGCCCATCGTCGTGGGGTCGTAGGCGCCGTTTGCGCGGCAGTCGTCGAGGACGACCTGGTAGATGCCGGCGTAGGAGGAGTCGGGGATGACGGCCAGGGTGTCGGCCTCCTCGCCGTCGGGTCCCCACATGTGGCCGGAGGTGCGGATCATCGCCGGCATCGAGGCGTCGACGATGACGTCGCTCGGCACGTGCAGGTTGGTGATGCCGCGGTTCGAGTCGACCATGGCCAGCGCGGGGCCCGCGGCGAGGCCGGCGGTGATGGCGTCGCGGATCTCGTCGCCCTGCTCGAGCCGGTCGAGGCCGGCCAGGATCGCGCCGAGGCCGTCGTTGGGGCTGAGGCCGGCAGAGGTCAGGGCGTCCTCGTAGCGGGCGAAGACCTCGGGCAGAAAGGCGCGGACGACGTGGCCGAAGATGATCGGGTCGGAGACCTTCATCATCGTGGCCTTGAGGTGGACCGAGAACAGCACGCCCTCGGCCTGGGCGCGCGCGATCTGCTCGGTGAGGAAGGTGCGCAGCGCGGCGACGTCGAGGGCGGTGGCGTCGACGACCTCACCGGCCAGCACCGGGACCGACTCCCGCAGCACCGTCACCGTCCCGTCCTCGGCGACGTGCTCGATGCGCAGGGTGTCGTCGCTCCCGATGACCGCGGAGGTCTCGTTGGAGCGGAAGTCGCCCGAGGTCATGTGCGCGACGTTGGTCTTGGAGTCCGGGGACCAGGCGCCCATCGAGTGCGGGTGGCTGCGGGCGTACTGCTTGACCGAGGCGGGGGCGCGGCGGTCGGAGTTCCCCTCGCGCAGGACCGGGTTGACCGCCGACCCCTTCACCTTGTCGTAGCGGGCGCGGACGTCGCGCTCCTCGTCGCTGCTGGGGCTCTCGGGGTAGTCCGGCAGGGCGTAGCCCTGGGACTGCAGCTCGGTGACGGCGGCCTTGAGCTGAGGCACCGATGCGGAGATGTTGGGCAGCTTGATGATGTTGGCCTCGGGCGTCTTGGCCAGCGCGCCGAGCTCGGCCAGCGCGTCGCTGACCCGCTGCTCCGGCGTCAGCCGGTCCGGGAACTGGGCCAGGATGCGCCCGGCGAGGGAGATGTCACGGGTCTCCACCGAGACCCCCGCCGTGGAGGCGAAAGCCTCGATGATCGGCAGCAGCGAGTAGGTGGCCAGCGCGGGCGCCTCGTCGGTGCGGGTGTAGATGATGGTGCCGGAAGCAGTGGAAGTCTCGTGATCGGTCACCACGGGAGGCTATCGCGTCGCTTCCTTGGGGTGGCCTGGTGCCGACTTGTCAGACGCCAGTTGACCCAGGGGTCAACTCACTTCTGACAACTCGGCCGCTGTCCACAGATGTGCCTGCGGCTCCTGGCGGAGGCCCGAATCCCCGCCAGAGTGGCGGGGTGCGACGCGCGCCCGATCTGCCCGACGGCCTGCTGGCGCTTGCGCGCCGCCAGGAGCGGGTGCTGACCCGGCAGCAGCTGGTGGAGCTGGGGCTCAACCAGTTCGAGGTCCGGGCCCAGGTGCAGGCGCGGCGCTGGACGCCGTGGGGCGCGCACGTGGTCGTGCTGCACAACGCCCAGCCGACGCGGCGGCAGCTGATGTGGGCGGCGGTCCTAGACGCTGGAGCGCCAGCGGCCCTGGTCAGCCACAGCGCCCTCGAGCTGTTTGGGTTCCGCACCTTCGCCACCGAGGCATCGGCGGTGCACCTGGTCATCCCCAGGGGGGCGAGGGTGCACCGGTGGCCCGGCCTGGTCGTTCACGAGTCGCGGAGGGTGCAGCCGGACGAGCACGTGTGCCGTGCAGGGCTCCGGTGCACCCCACCCGCGCGGTCGGTTCTCGACGCCGCGGCGTGGCAGCCCTGGCCACGTTTCGCCGGCGCGCTGCTGGCCGCAGCCGTGCAGCAGCGGCTCTGCACCGTCGACGAGGTGGACGTGGCGCTGCAGCGGATCGGTCGGATCCGGCACAAGGCGCACCTGAGGGAAGCCCTGCGCGACATCGCCGGCGGGGCTGAGGCTGCCAGCGAGCTCGACCTCGCCCGTCTGTGCCGCCAGTTCGGTCTCCTCGCTCCGAACCGCCAGGTGCGGCGCCGCTCACCCGAGGGCCGGTGGCGCTACCTGGACGCCGAGTGGGTGCTGTCGGACGGTCGGCGCATCGTCCTCGAGGTCGACGGCGCGCACCACCTCGATGTCGAGCACTGGCAGGCGGACATCCGCAGGGACCGTGCACTCGTCGCCGGCGGTGCCGCCGTCCTCCGCGCGACCTCGCTCGAGCTTCGGCTTGAGCCCCAGGTGGTGGCCGAGGACCTGCTGGCTGCCGGAGTCCCCCGAGTTGTCAGACGTGAGTTGACCCAGAGGTCAACTGAGGTCTGACAAGTCGGCGCCGAGGTGACCCTCAGGCGGGGTAGGGGACGGGGAGGAGGCCGCGGGTCCCGACGTCGGCGACGTAGACCGAGCCGGCGTGGGGGCCGCCGGAGCCGCCCTCGTCGGAGGTGGTGACGAAGAGCTGGTCGAGGTCGTCGCCGCCGAAGGTGCAGGCGCTGGTCTGGGTCGGGCCGTCGACCTCGACGACGTGGAGGATCGCGCCCGTCTCAGGGTCCAGGCAGCGCACCTGGCCGCCGCCCCACAGCGCCACCCACAGGCGGCCGTCGGCGTCGATGGTCATGCCGTCAGGAAAGGCGTCGCCGAGGTCGGCGACGGTCCGCCGCTCGTGCCAGGAGCCGTCGTCGGCGACGTCGAACACGTCGACGTGGTGCGTGGGGGTGTCGTTGTAGTAGACCCTGCGGCCCTCGGGAGACCAGACCAGGCCGTTGGAGACCGAGACGCCGGTCAGCACCGTCGACACCGCGCCGTCGACGCCCAGCCGGTAGAGGGCAGCGGTGCCAGTCGGGTCGCCCTGCTGCATCGAGCCGCAGAAAAAGGCGCCGTCCGGGGCGGTGGCGCCGTCGTTCATCCGGCGCCCCTCGTCGGGCCAGAGCTGGCCGAGGTCGTGCACCGCGCCGTCGGGGTCGACCAGGACGAAGGAGCGCAGTGCCGCGGCGACGAGGCCGCCGCCGGTCCGCGGTCGGAACGCCCCGACGAAGGAGCCGACGTCGCTGCGACGCACGACGGTCCCGTCGGCGGCCAGACTGACGACCTGTCCCTGGTAGGCGTCGGTGATGCGCAGGCCCTCTCCGGGCCACCACACCGGGCCCTCTCCGTGGCCGGCGACGACATCGGAGAAGCGGGTGGCTCGGGTCACCGCGTCAGCCTAGACAGGCCTCCGCGCAGTCCCGCGGCGCGCGGGCTCGTCCCGGTCAGGGTCGCGCGTACAGCACCAGGTCGTCGAGCGTCCCGTCGCCGAGCGGCTCGGCGCGCAGCAGCACCCCGACCTCGCGGTAGCCGGCCGCGCCGGCGACCCGTCGGGACGCGGTGTTCCCGGCGGCGGCCCGGATCAGCAGGGAGTCGATCAGTCCGCCCTCCTCCGCGTGCGCCGTCACCAGCCGGGTCGCCTCGCTCAGCAGCCCCCGGCCCCGGGCGTCGGGGTGGGCCCAGTAGCCGATCTCGGCCCGCTGGGCGTAGCCGCCGGGCCCCTCGAGACCGATGGAGCCCAGGCACCGGTCGTCGTCGAGGTCGGCCACGCACCAGAAGAGCCCGGTACCGGCTGCGGCAGCCTCGCGGGTGGACTCGACGAAGTCGAGCGCGTGCCGCCACGTGTAGGGCCTCGCGAGGGAGGCCAGCCACTGCTGGGTCCGCGGGTCACCGCAGGCCTCCACCACCCGGTCGGCGTCGTCTTCGCGGAAGGGCCGGAGCCGCAGCCGCGGTCCGACCAGCACCGGCGGGTCCGACCAGGCCCGGGAGGTTCGTGGATCGGTGGCGAGCAGGGTCCCGACCCAGCCGTCCAGCAGCTCGCCTCGGTGCACCAGCAGGGCCCGGACGACGCCTTCGCACGGCCACCCCGCGGCCGCGGCGACCCGGCGAGACGGCCAGTTCCCCATGACAGCCCGCCAGCGGACCGCCCGCAGCCCGGCGACGTCGAAGGCGAAGTCGCGGACCAGCCGGAGCGCGCTGCTGCTCAGGTGCCGCCCGCGGGCATCGGGGTGCAGCACGAAGCCGACCTCGGCAAGGCCATCACCGTCGAGCCGCAGGCCGATGGTGCCGCAGAAGACCCCGGGCCGGTCTGCGCCCTCGACCACCCAGCTGAGGTTCTGCCCGCTCCGCCAGCCGTCCTCGACGTGCGCCAGGAACGCCCGGGCGTCGCCCAGCCCGTAGCCGCCGTCGGGGTTGGGGATCGTCGTCCAGCGGATGCTCTCGGGGTCGCGGCACTGCTCCACCACCCGCGGCAGGTCCGCCTCGGTGAGGGCTCGCAGCGTCACCCCGGCTGCCGGGTCCCCCAGGACCGGCACCTCGTCGGGAAAGGCGCGCCCCGACGCGGACGCGTCGCCTTCATCGGCCATGGGCTCATCCAATCCAGCCCGGCGGGCCACGGCAAGGCGTGGGCGCCCACCGTCCGACTCGCGGCGGTCCGCGGCGATCACTACCCTGGTGCGGTGACCCCGACCGACCTGCTCCCGGCGCCCGCAGGCGCTGCTCCCGCGGTCGCCGATCCCGCCGCCCCGGCTGCTCCGGCCGTCGGCGGCCCCCCGCTGGCCGACGCCGACGAGGGCGACGCGCACAGACCCGGGGACTCCGTCGGAGTCCCGTCCCCTCGTCCGAGGACCGCCGCATGAACCCCGTCCTCGTCAACATCGGCCTGATCCTGCTGTTCATCGCGGTGGGCGGCATCTTCTCGGGCGCTGAGATGGCCCTGGTCTCCCTCCGCGACAGCCAGATCCGCCAGCTGGCCCACCAGGGCAAGCGCGGCCAGACCGTCGCCCGGCTGACCGACGACCCGAACCGGTTCCTCAGCGCCGTGCAGATCGGCGTCACGCTCTCGGGCTTCCTGTCCGCCGCCTTCGGGGCCGCGACGCTGGCCGACGACTTCTCCCCGGTGCTGCAGTCCCTCGGCCTCGCCGCCGGTGCAGCGGACACGCTCGCGCTGGTGCTCATCACCGTGGCGATCTCCTACGCCTCGATCGTGCTGGGCGAGCTGGCGGCCAAGCGGCTCGCGCTGCAGCGTGCGGAGAGCGCCGCGCTGCTGCTCGCGCCGCTGGTCGACCGGATCGCCTGGCTGGCCCGCCCGATCATCTGGTTCCTCGGCGTCTCGACCAACATCGTCGTGCGCATCCTCGGCGGGGACCCCAAGGCGAGCCGCGAGGAGGTCACCGACGAGGAGATCCGCTCCATGGTCAGCGGCTCGACCACCCTGGGGGACGAGGAGCGCCGGATCGTGGACGACGTCTTCGACGCCGGCGAGCGCGGCCTGCGCGAGGTGATGCTGCCCCGGACCGAAGTCGACTTCCTGCCGGGCGACCTTCCCGTGCACCGCGCCGTTCGCGAGCTGAGCAAGGCCCCGCACTCCCGCTACCCGGTGACGGGGGAGTCTGCCGACGACATCATCGGCTTCGTCCACGTCCGCGACCTCCTGGACCCCGACGTCAGCACCCGCAGCATCCCCGTGGCCGACCTCGCGCGGCCGGTGCTGTCGATGCCGGACACCGTGCGGGTCCTGCGGGCCCTCAGCGAGATGCGCCGGACGTCGTCCCACCTGGCGATCGTCCTCGATGAGTACGGCGGCACCGCGGGCATCGTCACCATGGAGGACCTGGTCGAGGAGCTGATCGGGGACATCACCGACGAGTACGACGTCGTGGAGGAACCCCGGGTGGGCGTCCTCGGCGACCTCGAGGTCGACGGCCTCATCACCCTCGACGAGTTCGGCGAGCGCACCGGCTTCGTCCTGCCCGAGGGCCCCTACGACACCGTCGCCGGGTACTTCATGGCCCGGCTGGGCCAGCTGCCCTCGGTCGGGGACAGCATCCAGGCCGCGGTGCAGCAGGTCGACGCCGACGACGCCGACCCCACGCCCCTGGAGCTCAAGGTGACCGAGCTGGACGGCCGGCGCGCCTCCCGTTTCGTCGTCCACCGGGTCGACGGCGGCGAGCTGCTCCCCCTGGCCGAGCAGGACGGCGGCCGGGCGCGCGGCTGAGAAGGCGCCGGACCCCGTCCCCGCTGCGTGATTGGATGGAGATCATGTCCAGCTCCGACCGCAGCGGCCGGCCCCGCGTCCTCTCCCTCGCCCAGCCGACCGCCGACTCCCTCCACCTCGGCAACTTCCTGGGGGCGCTGCGGCAGTGGGTCCCGCTGCAGGACGACCACGACGCGTTCTACGGCGTCGCCGACCTGCACGCCCTGACCGTCGAGGTCGCCCCCGACGTGCTGGCCGACCGCTCGCTCCGCAGCGCCGCGCAGATGATGGCCGCCGGGGTGGACCCGGCCCGGTCGACGGTGTTCCGGCAGTCCGCCGTCCCCGAGCACACGCAGCTGATGTGGGTGCTGTCGGCGATGACCGGCTTCGGCCAGGCGCAGCGGATGACCCAGTTCAAGGACAAGTCGGCCCGGTTCGGCGCCGAGGCCACCAACGTCGGGCTGTTCACCTACCCGGTGCTGATGGCCGCCGACATCCTGCTGTACCAGGCTGACCGGGTACCGGTGGGGGAGGACCAGCGCCAGCACCTGGAGCTGACCCGCGACCTCGCCGGACGCTTCAACTCCCGCTACGGGGCGACCTTCACCGTCCCCGAGCCGTACATCCTGCCCTCGGTGGGCAAGATCCAGGACCTCGCGGAACCCACCGCCAAGATGAGCAAGACCTCCTCCTCGCCGAGCGGCATCGTCGAGCTGCTCGACGAGCCGCGGGTCAACGTGAAGAAGATCAAGTCCGCCGTCACCGACTCCGGTCGCGAGGTCACCTACGACGAGGTCGGCAAGCCCGGGGTCGCCAACCTGCTGACCATCGAGGCGGCGCTCACCGGCGTCCCGGTGGCCGAGCTCGTGCAGGGCTACGCGGGCCGCGGCTACGGCGACCTCAAGAAGGGGGTTGCCGAGGCCGTCAACGCCTTCGCCGCGCCGTTCCGCGAGCGGACCCTGGAGCTGATGGGTGAGCGGACCGAGCTGGAGACGGTGCTGCGCGACGGCGCCGAGCAGGCCCGCGAGGTCGCCAGCAGGACCCTCGCCGACGTCTACCGCAAGGTCGGCCTGCGCCGCTGAGCGCGCTTTCGTCCGAGCGTCTCGAGCCGCCCTCAACCTGAAGCCCCCGGATCAAGCCTCAGCCGAGCCGCTCGTCCACGTAGCACCAGCGCCAGGACTCGCCCTCCTCGTGACTGCGCATCACCGGGTGGTGGCTGGTGCGGTGGTGCCGCTCGGCGTGTCTCCCCGAGGAGGAGTCGCAGCAGCCGACGTTGCCGCAGGCCAGGCAGCGCCGGAGGTGGACCGGCCGGGTGCCCTCCCGCTCGCAGTCCAGGCACCCGAGCGACGTCGGCTCGCTGTCGGCTGGAGCGGTGTCCAGGTGGACGCACGAGCCGCTCGGGTCCACCGGGGTGGCGACGGACTGGTTCTCGCTGAGCCGGTCGATGCCCTCGGTCGCGATGGTGAGCATCGACTCCTCGATGTCGAAGCTGGCCAGCACCTGCTCGACGATGTCGTGGTCCGCGGTGCCGCTGGAGCGGATCCGCAGCACCTCGTCACGCTCGGCCCGCAGCGACCCCAGCCGCAGCCGACGGTACTGCTCGGCGGGGGTCTCGCCCGAGTCGCGGCCGGTGCCCAGCTTCTCCCACAGGGCGTGCGAGCGGGCGGTGATCCGGTCCCGGACCAGCTGGACGGCCGCAGGCTCGTCGTCGGGCCGGGCGAGCCGGTCCAGGGCGGCCAGACCGGCGTTGCCCGCGGTGGTCAGCACGGTCGCGGCCTGCAGGGCATCGGACCGCGCGTCAGGTCCGCGCATCCGGAGGAGCCGGACCAGCCCGGGCAGGGTGAGGCCCTGGATCAGCAGGGTGCCGGCGGTGACGACCATGGCGGCGAAGATCAGCACCGCACGGTGCTCGACGTCGGCGGGAATCAGGAAGACCGCGGCGAGCGTCACCACCCCGCGCAGCCCCGCCCAGCCGACGACGAGGGTGTGCGACCACGGCGGCCGGCCCTCGCCGGTCTCGGGGTCGACGCGGTAGAGAACGAAGCGGGCAGCGGCTACCCAGCCCATCCGCAGCACGATGACCCCGACGAGCACCGCGACGACGAAGCCGGCGATGGTCGTCCCCGAGAGGGTCGAGGTGGCCAGCGCCGTGATGATCCGCTGGGCCTGCAGCCCGATCAGCAGGAACACCGTGTTCTCCAGCAGGAACTGGATGGTCGCCCAGTTGACCCGCTCGGCCAGCCGGGACTGCCCGCTCTGGATCACCGGCGACTTGTGGCCCAGCAGCAGACCGGCGGTGACGACGGCGATCACCCCGGAGGCGTGGAACTCGTGGTAGGCGAGCTCCTCGGCCGGCAGGTAGGCCGCGAACGGGACCAGCAGCGAGATGGCGGTGTCGAAGACCGGGTTGCGGACGTGGCGTCGGACGAGCACGGCCAGGGCGGCCACTCCCGCCCCGACCAGCGCCCCGGCCAGCGCGAGCAGGAACCCAAACCCCACCTCGACGGCGCTCACCGTCCCCACGATCGCCACCAGGGCGACCCGCAGACAGGTGATGGCCGTCGCGTCGTTCAGCAGCGACTCGCCCTCGAGCAGGGTGACGACCCGACGCGGCAGCCCGATCCGGCGGGCGATGGAGGTGGCGGCCACCGCGTCCGGCGGCGCGACGACCGCGCCGAGGGCGAACGCGACGGCGAAGGGCACGGGCAGCACCAGCCAGGTGATCAGCCCGATGCCCAGCGCGGTGAACACCACGAGCAGCACGGAGAGGAAGGCGATGGGCAGCCGGTGCGTGCGGAAGTCGATGATCGAGGAGCGGATGGCCGTGGCGTAGAGCAGGGGGGGCAGGAATCCGAGCAGCACCAGCTCGGGGGTCAGCTCGGGCGCCGGGACGAACGGCACGAAGGACGCGCCGATGCCGACGAGCATGAGCAGCAGGGGCGCGGGGAAGCGGAGGCGGTCGGCGGCCGCCGTGACCACCAGGACCGAGGCGACGATCACGCAGATGCCGATGGCTGTTTCCACGGGCGTCATGGTCCCACCTCAGCGGGGGCGCTCCCCGACGTGACCGCGTCGCGCCCCGGGCCGTCGTGGCCCGTGCGAGCATGCTTGCGTGGCGGGCACGCGGCAGGGACGAGCGGGGGGCGGGACCCGGTGAAGGGCTCGACGGAGTCGGGGACGCCGTTCGAGCCGGTCTACTCCGCGGCCGACCTGGCCGGGTTCGACCCGGCGACGGCGCTGGGGGAACCGGGCGGGTACCCCTTCACCCGGGGCATCCACCCCGGCATGTACACCTCGCGCTCCTGGACGATGCGGCAGTACGCCGGATTCGGCACCGCCGCGGAGTCCAACGCCCGCTACCTGGAGCTGATCGCCCACGGCAGCACCGGGCTGAGCGTCGCGTTCGACCTGCCGACCCAGATGGGGATGGACTCCGACGCCCCGCTCGCCGGTGGTGAGGTCGGGAAGGTGGGGGTGGCCATCGACTCGATCGACGACATGCGCGAGCTGTTCGCCGGCATCCCGCTGGCCGAGGTGTCGACGTCGATGACGATCAACGCCCCCGCGGCGGTCCTGCTGTTGCTGTACCAGCTGGTCGCCGAGGAGCAGGGTGCGGACCCGGCGTCGCTGACGGGGACCATCCAGAACGACGTTCTCAAGGAGTACATCGCCCGCGGCACCTACATCTTCCCGCCCGCCCCGTCGCTGCGGCTGGTCAGCGACACCTTCGCCTACTGCGCGGAGCACCTGCCGCGGTGGAACACCATCTCGATCTCGGGCTACCACATGGCCGAGGCCGGGGCCACGCCCGCGCAGGAGGTGGCGTTCACCCTCACCAACGGGATCGCCTACGTCCACGCCGCCCTCGCGGCTGGGCTGGGCGTCGACGAGATCGCCCCGCGGCTGTCCTTCTTCTTCGTCTCCCGCACCACCCTGCTGGAGGAGGTGGCCAAGTTCCGGGCCGCCCGCCGGATCTGGGCCTCGGTGGTCCGCGACCTCGGCGCGACGGACCCGAAGTCGATGATGCTGCGCTTCCACACCCAGACCGCCGGGGTCCAGCTGACCGCCCAGCAGCCCGAGGTCAACCTCGTCCGGGTCACCGTCCAGGCCCTGGCTGCGGTGCTGGGTGGCACCCAGTCGCTGCACACCAACTCCTACGACGAAGCCCTCGCCCTGCCCAGCGCCAAGGCCGCCCGTCTGGCCCTGCGCACCCAGCAGGTGCTGGCGCACGAGACCGACCTCACCCAGACCGTCGACCCGTTCGCCGGCTCCTACGTGGTGGAGTCGCTCACCGACGACCTCGAGGCCGAGATCAGACGGCTGATGGGCGAGGTCGCCGACCGCGGCGGGGCCGTCCGGGCCATCGAGGAGGGCTACCAGAAGCTGGAGATCGAACGGTCCGCCTACGACGTCGGCCTGCAGATCGACAGCGGCGAGCGCGTCATCGTCGGGCTTAACCGGTTCGCCGGCGCCGACGCCGACGAGGCGCCCTACGAGCCGCTCCGCGTCGACCCGGCCATCGAAGCCGCCCAGGCCGCCACGCTCACCCGGCTGCGCGCCGAGCGAGACCAACCCGAGGTCGACGCCGCCCTCGCCGCCCTGGCAGCAGCAGCCACCGGCACCGACAACGTGCTCGCTCCCATGAAACGAGCGCTCGCCGCCCGCGCCACCGTCGGAGAGGTCTGCGACACCCTCCGCGCCGTCTGGGGCGTCCACCGACCGAGCGAGAACTTCTAGGCTGCCGCCGCCGGCCCTGCCACCCCTCCCGGCGGCCCAGAAAACGCTGACGATCGGTGCCCGGTGGGCGCGTTCGGTGCTCCCTGTCAGCGGTTTCTTGCGGGCGGCCGCGGGTGGCCCCTACAGGCCCACCTGCTCCAGGGCGTCGTCGTAGGCCTCGAGGGCGTCGGTGCTCGACAGGCCGCGGGCGACGGCGGCGGTGTAGACGCTCTCCAGCCCACCTGCCAGGGCGGCGTGGCGACGGTCCCAGTCCGGCTGGTTGATCCGCCAGTAGCCGAGGACGAGGTACTCCCGGCTGGTCAGCCCCCGCTCGTGGCGCAGGTGACGACGCAGGCCCCGGGCCGCCCCGGCTTCGCCGGCGCACCAGACGTATCCCGGCCCCGGTGGCAGCTCCAGGTCGCGGAGCCGGTCGAGCAGCCCGCTGGGGGCCAGGCCGTTGCCGGTGCCGCAGAGCCAGCGGGTGCTGGTCGTCCCCGGCAGGGGCAGCCGGTCAGCGGGCGCGGGTACCTCGACCAGCGCGTGGGTGGGCAGCGGGGTGGCCTCGGCGATCCGCGCCAGGGCGGGCAGGCCGGACAGGTCGGCGACCAGCAGCTGCCAGGCCGCCTCCGGCGGGGGCGCGTGCCAGCCCAGGGGCGCGCCCAGTACGACGACGTCACCCCGGGCCGCCCGTGGTGCCCAGGCCGACCCCGGACCCGGACCGTGCACGACGACGTCGACCACCAGGGTCGCCGTGCCGCGGTCGAAGGACCGCACGGTGTAGCTGCGCTGCACCGGGTCGCCCTGGCCGGCGGCCGGCAGGGTCAGGACGACCCGCTCGTCGGCCACCCCGGAGGAGCGGAACGCGGTCAGGTCGGCGGCCTTCCCGCCCGCTCCGGCGGGGCCCAACCGCACCCGAACGAGGTGGGGGCCTAGCGACGTCGTGTCCATGACGGCCGCGCGGAACACCGTCGGCTCGGGCACCCGCCCAGGCTAGCCCGGCCAGTGGATCCCTTCCGGGCGCCGTCCGCGTGGGAGGATGCTGGCGATGTCTTCCTCCGCGAGCGACGCGCTCCGCCGCGCCGTGATCGACCGAGCCGTCGACGACCTGACCGACGAGCTCGTCGCCCTCCGTCGCGATCTCCACGCCCACCCCGAGACCAGTCACGCGGAGCACCGCACGACCGCCCTGGTGGTCGAGCGCCTCGAGCGGGCCGGTCTGGTGGTCAAGGTGCTGCCGGTGGGCACGGGCGCCTGGTGCGACGTGCTGCCCACCGGTTTCGACTACGCCGACGGCCTGGTCGGGCTGCGGGCCGACCTCGACGCGTTGCCGATCGGGGAGCGGACCGACCTCCCCTTCGCCTCGACGGTGCCCGGGGTGGCTCACGCCTGCGGCCACGACGTGCACACCACGATCCTGCTCGGCGTCGGCCTGGTGCTCGCCCGGCTGCGGGAGGAGCACCTGCTGACCCGGGGCGCCCGGCTGATCTTCCAGCCCGCGGAGGAGACCAACCCCGGCGGCGCCGTCGACGCCATCGAGGGCGGCGTCCTGACCGACGTGCGGGAGATCTACGCGCTGCACTGCGACCCGCGCACCGACACCGGCCAGATCGCGCTCAAGGTCGGCCCGATCACCTCCGCCGTGGACCAGGTGCGGGTCACCCTCACCGGTGCCGGGGGCCACACCTCACGTCCGCACCTGACCCAGGACGTCGTGGGGGCGCTGGGCGCGCTGGCCACCCAGATGCAGCTGCTGCTCTCGCGCCGGGTGGACCCGCGCAGCGGCGTGTCGTTGATGTGGGGCCGGGTGCAGGCCGGCTCGGTGGCCAACGCCATCCCCAGCTCCGGGGAGATCGAGGGGACCCTGCGGGCCCTCGACGTGGCCGGCTGGCAGCAGGCCAAGGCGCTGGTGCCCTCGCTCATCGCCGAGGTCGTGCGGCCCTTCGGCGTCGAGGTCCAGGTGACGGTGAACGACGGCGTCCCGCCGGCGGTCAACCACGCCCGCGGGGTGCGACGGCTCACCCGCGCTGCCGAGGAGATGCTCGGCCCGCACGGGGTGACGACCACCGAGCAGTCGCTGGGCGGGGAGGACTTCTCCTGGATGCTGCAGCAGGTCCCCGGGGCGCTGGCCCGGCTGGGGGTCCGCCCGCCCGGGTCCGCCTCGACCCCCGACATCCACCAGCCCAACTTCGTCGCCGACGAGCGGTGCATCCCGGTCGGCCTGCGGGTGCTGGCCGACGTCGCCTCGTCCGCGGAGCGCCCCGGCATCTGAGTACGCGACCGGCTCCGGAGGTCGGTGCCGGCTGCTGCTGGCGGTTAGGGTGTCCGGCAAGCGCGGGCCTCGGCGGGACGACGATGAGCCGTCTCGAGGCCTTGCCCCAGCAGAAGATCCAGTCCCAGGAGCGACTCGTGAAGAAGTCCCTGCTCGCCGGCCCAGCGTTCACCGCTGCGGTCCTGCTCACCCTCGGTGCCTGTGCCGAGGCGCCCGGAACCGCCGAGCCGGCCGCCAGCGGCAGCGCCAGCCCAGCTCCAGCGCGAGCGCCAGCTCCAGCGGAGCAGCGTCGGACTTCAAGGCCTGCATGGTCTCCGACTCCGGCGGTTTCGACGACCGCTCGTTCAACCAGACCTCGTACAAGGGCATGACCGACGCGGCCGCCGAGCTCGGCATCGCCACCGGTGAGGTCGAGTCGAGCTCGGCGTCGGACTTCGCCGGGAACATCGCGTCGATGGTGAGCGCGGGCTGCAAGGTCATCGTCACCGTCGGCTTCCTGCTGAGCGACGACACCGTGGCCGCGGCCAAGAAGAACCCCGACATCGACTTCGCCATCGTCGACAACTTCGACCCCGAGGCGTACAAGGGCGTGGAGAACCTGAAGCCGCTGGTGTTCAACACCGCCCAGTCCAGCTTCCTCGCCGGCTACCTGGCCGCCGGGACCTCCCAGACGAAGAAGGTCGGCACCTTCGGCGGGGTGAAGATCCCGACCGTGACGATCTTCATGGACGGCTTCGCCCAGGGCGTCGAGTACTACAACGAGAAGAAGGGCGCCGACGTCGCCGTCCTGGGCTGGGACGTCGACAAGCAGGACGGGCAGTTCGTCGGCAACTTCGAGTCCGACACCGACGGCGGTCGCGTGGCCGGCACCCTGATCAGCCAGGGCGCCGACGTGATCCTCCCGGTTGCCGGCCCGGCCGGCATCGGTGCCCTGCAGGCGGCCAAGGCCAAAGCCGGCAAGGTCAACGCCATCTGGGTGGACACCGACGGCTGCGTCAGCGCCGAGACCTACTGCCCGCAGATCATCTCCAGCGTCTACAAGGGCATGGACGTGGCCGTGGCCGACGCGATCAAGGCCTCCAAGGACGGCAGCTTCTCCTCCGACCCCTATGTGGGCACGCTCGACAACAACGGGACCGGTCTCTCCCCGTTCCACGAGTTCGACTCCAAGGTCTCGGCGGAGCTGAAGACCGAGCTCGACCAGATCAAGTCCGACATCGTGTCGGGCGCGATCACCATCGAGTCCAAGTCGCAGCCGTCCTCCTGAGCCCGACCTCCTGAGTGGCCGGCCCGGCTCCCCCGGACGACGGGGTCGGGCCGGCGGGTCCGGAGACCCCGGGCCCCGCGCCCCGGGGGCCTCTCGGCAGCTGTGGAAGGATCCGTGCGTGACTGACCAGGACGTGGGCCTGAGCCTGCGGGGGATCACCAAGCGCTTCGGCGCGCTGGTCGCCAACGACGCGATCGACCTCGACATCAGACCCGGCGAGATCCACTGCCTGCTGGGGGAGAACGGCGCCGGCAAGTCGACCCTGATGAACGTGCTCTACGGGCTGCTGCAGCCCGACGAGGGCGAGATCCTCATCGACGGCCGTCCGCAGGTCTCCCGCAGCCCGAAGGAGGCGATCGCCGCCGGCATCGGCATGGTGCACCAGCACTTCATGCTCGTCGACGTGTTCACGGTGGCCGAGAACCTCGCGCTCGGCGACGACCGGCGGGGGCTGCTCGACATGCGCCGCGCCCGCCGCACGGTGCGCTCCCTCTCCGAGCGCTACCACCTCGACGTCGACCCCGACGCCCGCGTCGAGGACCTGCCCGTGGGGGTCCAGCAGCGGGTCGAGATCCTCAAGGCCCTCGCCAAGGACGCCCGCTACCTGATCTTCGACGAGCCGACGGCGGTGCTCACCCCGCAGGAGATCGACGAGCTGATCGCGGTCATGCGCTCCCTGCGCGACGAGGGGCGGGCCATCGTCTTCATCACCCACAAGCTGCGCGAGGTCCGCGCCATCGCCGACAGGATCACCGTCATCCGGCGCGGCCGGGTCGTCGGCACCGCGCTGCCCTCGGATCCCGAGGCCTCCCTCGCCGAGCTGATGGTCGGCCGCGCCGTCAACCTGGTCGTGGCCAAGGAGCCGGCCCACGCGACCGCGCAGCCCCGGCTGGTGCTGGAGGGCGTCTCGGTGGCCAGCCCCAGCGGGGTGCTCGCCGTGCGGGAGCTGGACCTCTGCGTGGCGGGCGGTGAGATCGTCTGCGTCGCCGGCGTCCAGGGCAACGGGCAGACCGAGCTCGCCGAGGCGCTGCTCGGCGCGGCCCCCGTCACCGCCGGCACGGTCCACCTCGACGGCCGGCCGCTGTCGACCGGCTCCCCGCGGGAGACCATCCGCGCCGGCGTCGGCTTCGTCCCCGAGGACCGCCAGCATGACGGGTTCGTCGCCAGCTTCACCGTGGCGGAGAACCTCGTGCTCAACCAGGCCGGGGAGCGGCCCTACGCCCGGGGCGTCGCCTTGGACCTCCCCGCCATCCGGCACAACGCCGAGGCCCGGATGACCGAGTTCGACATCCGCGCACAGTCGGTGGACACCCCGGTCGGCACGCTGTCGGGCGGCAACCAGCAGAAGGTGGTGCTGGCCCGCGAGCTCTCCCGGCCGCTCTCGGTGCTGGTGGCCAGCCAGCCGACCCGCGGTGTCGACGTCGGGGCCATCGAGTTCCTGCACCGGCGGCTGGTGGCCGAGCGCGACCGTGGCACGGCCGTGCTCATCGTCTCCACCGAGCTGGACGAGGTGGTGGCGCTGGCCGACCGGATCGCGGTGATGTACCGCGGCCGGATCGTCGGCATCGTGCCGCCCACCACCTCACGGGAGGTGCTCGGCCTGATGATGGCCGGGATCCCCACCGAGGAGGCGTTCGCCGCCGCCGCGACCACCGCCCGGACCGACGGCGACGACGCCGCCGAACCGCCCGCCACGAGCACTCCTGAGGAGGCCCGGTGAGCACGACCGGCACGCCCGAGCCGTCCACGTCCAGCCCCCCGGCGGGGCGGACAGCCGCTCCGCGTCGGGCGGTCCCGTGGACGGAGGTGGTGACCACCCTCGCGGCCTTCGTGCTGGCCTTCGCTGTCGGCGCGGTGCTGATGGTGGTCTCCGACAGCGAGGTGCGCCGCACCTTCACCTACTTCTTCGCCCGCCCGTCCGACGCGCTCGCCGCCAGCGCCGACAAGGTCGGGGGCGCCTACGCAGCGCTCGTGCGGGGGGCACTCGGCGGCTACGGTCCGCTCACCGAGACGACGGCCCAGGCCGCCCCGCTGATCTGCGCGGGGCTGGGCGTCGGCCTCGCCTTCCGCGCCGGGTTGTTCAACATCGGCGCCCAGGGCCAGGCCGTCCTCGGCGCCGTGCTGGCCGGCTACGTCGGGTTCGCCTGGTCGCTGCCTCCGGGGGTCCACCTGGTCGTCGCGATCCTCGGCGGCCTGGTGGGCGGCGGCCTGTGGGGTGGCATCGTCGGCTGGCTCAAGGCCCGCGCCGGCGCCCACGAGGTGATCGTCACCATCATGATGAACTACATCGCCGCGGGGCTGCTGGGCTACCTGCTGACCACCGCCGTCTTCCGTCGCCCCGGTCGCACCGACCCCATCGCCCCCGTGGTGGACTGGAACGCGACGTTGCCGCGGCTGGAGGGCGGCCGGCTGCACCTCGGCTTCGTGCTGGCCCTGCTCGCGGCCGCAGCGGTGTGGTGGCTGCTGGAGCGCTCGACCACCGGCTTCGCTATCCGGGCCGTCGGGGCCAACCCCCACGCCGCCTTCACCGCCGGGATGAGCGTGGCCCGGACGACGATCATCACCATGGTGGTCGCGGGCGCTCTCGCCGGGCTGGCCGGTGTCCAGGCGGCTCTGGGTCCGAGCGCCTCGGGGGTGCCCGTGCCGCTCTCGGCGGGCATCGTCGGCTCCGTCGGCTTCGACGCGATCACCGTCGCCCTGCTGGGCCGGTCGCGCCCCCTGGGCATCGTGCTGGCCGGGCTGCTGTTCGGGGCCCTGCACGCCGGCGGCCTGGCCATGCAGAGCGTCGCCCAGACCCCGCTCACCCTCACCACCGCCCTGCAGGCGCTGATCGTGCTGTTCGTCGCCGCCCCCGCACTGGTCGCCAAGCTGCTGCCCTTCCTCCGGGGCCGCAGGCTCCGACCGGTCGGCCCGGCCGCGGACGGGGGGCTGGCATGAGCACCGCCGTCCGGCCCGCCGGCACCGGTCCCGGCTCGGAGGGCGCCGGCATCGAGCGCCGCCAGGAGCGGGTCGAGTCGACCGAGAAGCGTCGCCAGCGGCTGTCCACCGGCGTGCTGATCGCCGTCGTCGGGCTGCTGCTGCTGGTGGCCCTCGGCTCCACCACCGGGCAGGCCCGGTTCGCCCTCTCCAACGCCTTCGACGAGGTCCAGCTGCCCACGCCCGCGCTGCCGGGGCTGGCCACCGTCGCCGTCTGCGCCGTGCTCTGCCTGCTGGCTGCCGCCGGCTTCCTGTCCGGGCGGCTGCGCGGGCGGATGCCTGCGGTGGCCGGAGTGGTCGCCGGGCTGGCTGTGGTGCTCGGCTTCCTCACCTGGGCCGCAGCGGGGCGGGAGCTGCCGTTCCCGGTCAGCAACCAGCTGGCCGGCACGCTGTCGCTGGCCACACCGCTGGTCCTCGGGGCGCTCTGCGGGGTGCTCTGCGAGCGCGCCGGAGTGGTGAACGTCTCCATCGAGGGCCAGTTCCTGGCCGCCGCCTTCACGGCCGCGGTGGTCGGGAGCCTCACCGGCTCGGTCCTCGCGGCCGTCGTCGCCGCCATGCTGGCCGGGCTGGTCATGGCCGCCCTGCTCGCGCTGTTCGCCATCAACTACCTGGTCAACCAGGTGGTGCTCGGGGTGGTGCTCAACCTGCTGGCTGTCGGCATCACCGGCTTCCTGTTCGACCAGCTCGTGCAGCCGGCGTCGCAGCGCTACAACGCCGCTCCCGTGCTGGAGCCGCTGCCCATCCCGGTGCTGGAGAGGATCCCGTTCTTCGGCTCGGTCCTGTTCTCCCAGAACGTGCTGGCCTACCTCGCCGGGCTCTCGGTGCTGGTGGTCTGGCTGCTGCTCTACCGCACCACCTGGGGGCTGCGGGTGCGGGCCACCGGGGAGCACCCGGAGGCGGTGGACACCGTGGGCCTCGACGTCTCGGCCCTGCGCTGGTCCGCCGTCCTGGCCGGAGGGCTGTTCGCCGGCATCGGCGGGTCGTTCTTCACCCTCGCCTCCACGGGTGCGTTCTCCAAGGAGTTCACCGTCGGCAACGGCTTCATCGCCCTCGCGGCGGTGATCATGGGCCGCTGGCGACCCGTCCTGGCTGCCCTGATGTGCCTGTTCTTCGGCTTCGTCACCCAGATGGCCTCCCAGCTGCAGACCCTGAGCACCCCAATGCCTAGCCAGTTCTTGCTGGTGCTGCCCTACGTGGCCACGATCATCGCCGTCGCCGGGCTCGTGGGACGGGTCCGGCCGCCGGCCGCCGACGGGGTGGCGTACGAGAAGTGAGCACCATCGACTGGGAGGCGCTCCGGCAGCGGGCACGCGCCATGACCGCCCTCGCCTACGCCCCGTACTCCGACTACCAGGTGGGGGCCGCGGCGCTGGTCGACGACGGCCGGGTCGTCGTCGGCTGCAACGTCGAGAACGCCGCCTACGGGGTGGCCCTGTGCGCCGAGTGCGGCCTGGTCTCGGCCCTGCTCGCCAGCGGGGGCGGCCGGCTGGTGGCCTTCGCCTGCGTGGACAAGCGCGGGTCGGCCCTGATGCCGTGCGGTCGCTGCCGCCAGCTGCTGTGGGAGCACGGCGGGCCCGACTGCCTCCTGGACACTCCGCAGGGCATCCTGCCGATGACCGCGGTGCTCCCGCAGGCGTTCGGCGTCGACCAGCTGGACGAGGTGGAGCGCCACCCCGCCCCGATCCCCGCACCCCCTCCCCGAAGGACACCATGACGCTCGCTCCCGACCTGCTGCGCGCCCTGCCCAAGGTCTCCCTGCACGACCACCTCGATGGCGGGCTGCGCCCCGCAACGGTCTTCGAGATCGCCACCGAGATCGGCCGTCCGCTGCCGGCGGACAGCCCCGAGGCGCTTGGGCGGTGGTTCGCCGACGCAGCCAACTCGGGCTCGCTGGTCCGTTACCTGGAGACCTTCGACCACACCGTCGCCGTCATGCAGACCCCCGAGCACCTGCGCCGGGTGGCCCGGGAGTTCGTCGAGGACCTCGCCGACGACGGGGTGGTGTACGCCGAGGCCCGCTGGGCGCCCGAGCAGCACACCCGGGGCGGGCTCACCGAGGCCGACGCTGTCGAGGCCGTCCGCGACGGGCTGGCCGAGGGCATGATCGTCTGCGCCGACCGGGGGCAGCGGCTGCAGGTGCAGCAGCTGGTGACCTCCATGCGGCACGTGGAGCCCTCGACCAGGATCGCGGAGCTGGCCCTGGCCTACCGCGACCAGGGTGTGGCCGGCTTCGACATCGCCGGCGCCGAGGACGGGTTCCCCGCCGAGCGGTTCCTGCCGGCGTTCCAGCTGCTCAAGCAGGCCAGCTTCCCCTACACGATCCACGCCGGTGAGGCAGCCGGCCTCGAGTCCCTCTGGGGTGCGCTGCAGGTCTGCAGCGCTAACCGCATCGGTCACGGCGTGCGGATCGTCGAGGACATCACGAGCAACGACGACGGCTCGGTGACGCTGGGCCGGCTGGCTGCCTATGTCCGCGACCAGCAGGTGCCGCTGGAGCTCTGCCCGTCCTCCAACGTCCAGACCGGCGCGGTCGCCTCTCTGGAGGCGCACCCCTTCGCCCTCCTGGACGGCCTCGGCTTCGTGGTCACGGTCAACAGCGACAACCGGCTGATGAGCGGCACCTCGCTGAGCCAGGAGATGGCGGTCCTGGTCGACCACCTCGGCTACGACCTCGACGGCCTTGAGCGGATCACCGTGAACGCCGCCGCCAGCGCCTTCCTGCCCTACCCGCTCCGCGAGGAGCTGATCGACGAGGTCATCCTCCCCGGCTTCGACGCCGCCCGGGGCTGAGTTTGCGCCGACTTGTCAGACACCAGTTGACCCCTGGGTCAAGTCAGTTCTGACAACTCGGCCGGGGGTGAGCCTCAGGTGCAGTGCCGCAGGATCGCCAGGGTGAGGACGCGGGCGCAGGTGAGCACCTCGGGCAGCGGGACGCGCTCGCCGGGGGCGTGGGCGGTGCGGATGTCGCCGGGGCCGTAGTGCAGGGTCGGGATCCCGGCAGCGGCGTAGAGGCGCAGGTCGCTGCCGTAGGGGGCGCCGTGCTCGCCGGGCGGGGGACCGCCGACGACATCGGTGTGGGCGAGCCCGACGACGTCGCGCAGCACGTGCCCGGAGGGCAGGTGACCACCGGCGAACCGGCCGCCCGGCCAGCTCACCACCGGAGGGTGGTCGCGGAGGAAGGGGTCGGACTCCGCGGCTTCGGCCACCGCCGCCTCGAGCTCGGCGCGGGCGTCGGCCGGGTCCTCCTCGATCCGCAGCCCGTAGCGGCCCTCGGCCACCAGCAGGTCGGGGACGCTGCTGGCCCAGGCGCCGGCGCTCAGCCGGCCCACCGACACCGGGTACGCCACCGGCAGGTGCCGCAGCAGCGGCTCGGGATCGGCGTTGCGGCGCTCCTGCAGTGCGGCCAGGGCCCGGTGCAGGCCGAGGTAGCCCTCGATGGCCGAGACTCCGGCATAGGCGGTGCTGCCGTGGGTGGCCACGCCGGGCACCTCCAGCCGGAAGGTCAGGGCGCCCGCGTTGGCCGTCACCAGCTGGAGGCGGGTGGGTTCGGGGATGACGCAGGCCGTGCCCCGGTGGCCGCGCTGCAGGGCGGCGAAGGCGCCCAGCCCGCCGTCCTCCTCTCCGACCGCGCAGTGCACCGCGAACGGCCGCACCAGCTCCACCCCACTGGCCCGGACGGCGGCGGCCGCGGCGAGCACCGCGGCGAGTCCGGCCTTCATGTCGTTGCTGCCGCGGGCCACGAGGTGGTCGCCCTCGATCACCGGAGTGAACGGGTCCGACGCCCAGGACGCGCGGTCGCCCGGCGGGACGACGTCGACGTGCCCCTGCAGCACCAGCGCCGGCACCGGGTCCTCGCCGTCGCGGGCCCCGCTGGTGCCGACCAGGCCCCACGCCTCGGCCCGCTCGACCTCCTCACCGGGGTGGTCGGGGTGGGCACGGAGCGCGGGGAGGTCCAGGGGCCAGTGATCCACCTCGAGCCCGAGGTCGGCGAGCCGACGGGCCAGCAGGGCCTGGATCTCGACCTCCGCGTCGCTGCCGCCGACGCTCGGGACGGCGACCAGGTCCTGCAGCGTGGCCACCGCGGCCCCGTCGTCCACAGCGGCGAGAGCGGCGGCCTCGGTGGCGGTGAGCACGGGCTCAATGTAGTGGCGCCGACGCATAGGGTTCGGTCATGAGCTCACGCGTGCTGACCGCCGTCGCGTGGCCGTACGCCAACGGCCCGCGCCACATCGGTCACGTCTCCGGATTCGGGGTCCCCTCCGACGTCTTCTCCCGCTACCGGAGGATGGTCGGCGACGACGTGCTGATGGTCTCGGGGACCGACGAGCACGGCACCCCGATCTCGGTGCAGGCCGAGCGGGAAGGGATGACCACCCGCCAGCTCGCCGACAAGTACAACCGGGTGATCGTGGAGGACCTCCAGGGCCTCGGCCTGTCCTACGACCTGTTCACCCGCACCACCACCCGCAACCACTACGCGGTGGTCCAGGAGCTGTTCCTCGGGCTCTGGGAGAACGGCTACGTCGTCCCCAAGACGGCGATGGGAGCGGTCAGCCCCTCGACCGGGCGCACGCTGCCCGACCGCTACATCGAGGGCACCTGCCCGATCTGCGGCTACGACGGCGCGCGCGGGGACCAGTGCGACAACTGCGGCAACCAGCTGGACCCAGCCGACCTGATCAACCCCCGCTCCCGGATCAACGGCGAGACGCCGAAGTTCGTGGAGACCGAGCACTTCTTCCTCGACCTGCCCGCGCTGGCCGGCTCGCTCGGGAAGTGGCTGGGCGAGCGCACCGACTGGCGTCCCAACGTGCTCAAGTTCAGCCAGAACCTGCTCGCCGACCTCCGGCCGCGCGCGATCACCCGCGACCTGGACTGGGGTGTGCCGGTACCGCTGGACGGCTGGCGCGACCAGCCGATGAAACGGCTCTACGTCTGGTTCGACGCGGTCATCGGCTACCTCTCGGCCTCGGTGGAGTGGGCCCGGCGCACCGGGGACCCCGACGCCTGGCAGCGCTGGTGGACCGACCCGGAGGCGCTCGGCTACTACTTCATGGGCAAGGACAACATCGTCTTCCACTCCGTCATCTGGCCGGGCATCCTGCTCGGCCACAACGGGGAGGGCGACCACGGTGGCACCACCGGCCCGCTGGGCAAGCTGGCGCTGCCCGACGAGGTGGTGTCGAGTGAGTACCTGACCATGAGTGGCGCCAAGTTCTCCACCAGCCGCAACAAGGTCATCTACGTCGGGGACTTCCTGCGCGACTTCGGTCCCGACGCGCTGCGCTACTTCATCGCCGTCGCCGGACCGGAGACGACCGACTCCGACTTCACCTGGGACGAGTTCGTCCGCCGCACCAACTTCGAGCTGGCGAACGAGTGGGGCAACCTCGTCAACCGCTCGGTGTCCATGGCCCACAAGAACAACGGCGTGATCCCGACGCCCGGCACCCTGACCGAGCTGGACCAGACCCTGCTGGCCACCGCCCGGGACTCCTTCGACGTCGTGGGCGAGCTGCTGGGCCGCAACCGGCTCAAGGCGGCGATGGGTGAGGCCATGCGCGTCGCGGGCGCTGCTAACAAGTACCTCTCCGACGCCGAGCCCTGGAAGCTCAAGGACGACACCGAGCGTCGCGACACCGTGCTGCACACCGCGCTGCAGGTGGTCAGCGACGTGAACACCCTGATGACGCCGTTCCTGCCACACGCCGCGCAGAAGGTGCACGAGGCGCTGGGGGGCACCGGGGTGTGGGCGGCTCAGCCCGAGATCCGCGAGGTCAGCGAGGAGGGCGGCCCCGACTACCCGGTGATCATGGGCGACTACGCCGCCCAGCAGGCCCGCTGGGCCAGCACGCCGCTGGAGGTCGGACGGCCGCTCCGCAAGCCCACCCCGCTGTTCCCCAAGCTGGACGAGAAGCTGGGCCAGACCGGTCCGGACTGGGCGCCGATCGAGTCCTGACCCGGCTCCGCCCGCCGAGCCCTCCGCACCGCCGGGGTGCGTCCCCGCCGGCGCCCGCAGCTCAGCCGGGCCCGGGCAGGGTGAGGGTGTGCAGCCGGGCCGGACCGTCGACGCGCCAGGCGCTCGTGGTGCTCGGGTAGGCACGCGTGGTCCAGGTGCGGCCGTCCGCGGCGAAGGCCTCGACCAGGCTGCCGTCGACCAGTACCCGGACCGCTGCACCCCGGCCGAACGACGCGGCCAGCACCCGCTGCTCGGAGTCCCCGTCCACCAGGGTGAGCCCGACCGGTCCCTCGCCGAGGACCTCGAACGCAGGCACGGTCACCGGCTCGTCGGCGGGCAGCGCGGCGCCACGCAACGCGGCCAGCTCCCGCGCCGGGCGGCAGGCCAGCGCGCCGTCGACGAGCGCCAGCTCGCGCGCGAAGGTGAGGACGCCCGCCCAGCCGGCCGCCGCCACCTGCTCGGGGGTCCGGTCGAGCTCCCAGGCCCATCCCCAGAGCAGGACCCGGTCGCCGTCGGGCAGCAGCTGCGGGGCGTAGAAGGCCGGTCCCTCGTCGAGCACGCCGCCGGAGGAGGGCACGAATCGCAGGCCCGGGCCGACCGGCTCCAGGTCCCCGACGAGGTAGCGGACGCCGACCAGGTCCCCGACGCCGTCGCGGACGGCGCGCCACAACGAGATCAGCAGCACCCACCGCCCGTCCAGCCGCACCAGGTTGGGGCACTCCCAGATGTTGGCCGGCGCCACCTCCGCGGCCACCGGGTCGTCGCTGGTCAGCAGCGGCCCGAGGGGCTCCCAGTGCTGCAGGTCGTCACAGGCCCAGTGCAGCAGCTGGGGCTTCCCCTCCCGGGTCGGGCGGCCCGCCCCCTGGACGGCGTAGCGGCGGCCGCCCACGGTGAGCAGGAACGGGTCCCGGACGTCGGGCAGGGCCGGGTCGTCCGAAGCAGGCACGACCGCGGTGACCGCCTGCTCCCAGTGCCGCAGCGTCCGGTCGCTGGTGGCCAGCAGCACCTGGGCGTCGGAGGCGTCGGCCGTCACGGCGGTGTAGACCGCGGTCGGCACCCCGCCGTCGTCGACGACGCAGCCGCTCCAGCAGCCGGCGGCGTCGGCCTGGCCGGCACGTGGGACGAGGGCGACCGGCTGCTCGTCCCAGTGCAGCAGGTCCGGGGAGCTGGCGTGCCCCCAGGCGATGGCCCCGTGCACCGGGGCCGTCGGGTTGTGCTGGAAGAAGACGTGCCAGACGTCGTCGACGTGCGCGAGCCCGTTGGGGTCGTTGAGCCAGCCACCGCGGGGGCGGCCGTGCAGCCGGGGGAAGGTGGGGTCGTCCATGGAGTCTCCGATCGTGCGGTGCGCAGCCCGCGAAGCCGCTGGGTATCCGACGGTAACGGCGCGGGTCCGAGCGGCGCCATGGGTTCGGTGCCGGGTGAACCGGGGAGCGGCGGTACGGTCGGGACCACCACCACCGACCACGGAGGAGAGCCGTCATGGGCTGGGCCCGAACCGAGAAGACGGCACTGCTGGACACGCTTCGCCGCGCCGACCCCGACGCCCCCACCCTGTGCGAGGGCTGGGACGCCAAACGTCTCCTCGCCCACCTGGTGCAGCGGGAGCAGGATCCGGCCGGCGCCCTGCGCGACGCCGCCCGACCCGCCCCGCCCGGCCAGGAGAAGCATCTCGGCCGCCTGGCTGACCCGGCCGGGACCCCAGACGGCTGGGCGGGGTTGATCGACCGCTTCGACGACGGCCCGCCCCGCTGGTCACCGATGAGCTGGGCGGGCGAGCTGGTCAACTCCCTCGAGTACGTGATCCATCACGAGGACCTCCGGCGCGGTGCGGGACCCGTGGTGCCGCGCGTCCTCCCGGCCGCCCACCAGGACGCCATCTTCCGGCAGGTGGTGCTGGCTGCCCGGCTCAAGCTCCGCCGGTGCCCCGTCGGGGTGAGCCTGGCCCGACCCGGTGGCGCCACGGCCGCGGTGCGCGGCGGCAGCCCGGCGCTGGCCGTGACCGGCGACCCCGTCGAGCTGGCCCTCTGGGTCAGCGGCCGGCGGACGGCCGCCCGGGTCTCGCTGACCGGTTCAGCGCAGGCGAAGCAGTCGCTGGAGGACTGGCTCGCCCGGTCCTGAGCAGGCAAGCCGGTCCTCCTCGGCTGACCGGGGTCAGGTGGGCTCGGGCCGGACGGCCGAGGCCAGCGCGTCGGCGAGGCCGTCTCTGGTGAGCCGGGGACCGTAGCCGGGGGTGCCCGGCTCGATCCGCCAGGTCTCGGCCAACGAGGGCACCTCCAAGGCGTCGAAGCCGATCTCGTCGACGAGGGCCGCGACCTGGCGGCGGGCGGTGTCGTCCTCCGCTGCCACGACCAGCGCCCGCCGCTCCGGGCTGCCGGTCGGGGAGGCGTCGGAGGTGATCTTGAGGGCCTCGATGTGGTTGAAGACCTTGACCACGCGGGCGGTGGGCACCAGGGCGGCCAGGAGCTCCGACGACGTCGTCCGCTGCTGGTCGAGAGCCTCGATGTGCCCGTCCCGCTGCGGGTAGTAGTTGTTGGTGTCGAGAACGGTCTTGCCAGCGAGCTCGGCGAGCGGCAGGTCCTCGATCGCCTTGAGCGGCACCGTGACCACCACCAGCTCCGCTGCCCCAGCCGCCTCGGCCGCGGTCGCGGCACGGGCGGAGCCGCCGAGCTCGGCGACCAGCGAGGCGAGCGTCTCGGGCCCGCGGGAGTTGCTGATCACCACGGCCCAGCCGTGCCGCGTGGCGGCCCTGGCCAGCTCGCTACCGATGTGCCCGGCCCCGATGATGGCGAGGGTCCGCGTCTGGCTGGTGCTGCTGCTGTCGTCCATGCCGGGTCAACGGCTCCGGCCGGAAGGGCATTCCCCGCTGCCGCCGGTGAAGCTCCCTCCAGCCGCGGGGACTCAGACCGGGATCGTCCAGGTGAGCAGGAACCCGCCGGTGGGGGAGGAGGCCAGGGTCAGGCAGCCGCCCAGGCCCTCGGCGCGCGCCCGCAGGCCGCTGAGACCGCTGAACTCGACGTCGACCGGCAGGCCAGTCCCGTCGTCGCACACCGTCACCGACAGCCGCTGCCCATCGGTGGCCAGCCGGACCTCGGCGGACGTGGCGTCGGCGTGCAGGGCGACGTTCGTCACCGCCTCGCGCACCACCCCCTCGACCTCGGCGGCCAGCGTGCGGTGCAGCACCACGTCGACCGGTCCCTCGATCCGCAGGGTCGGGGAGAAGCCGAGCACAGGCGCGAGCTCGTGCACCGCGGCCATCAGCCGGCTGCGAAAGGAGTCGGTGGTCGAGCGGGGGCTCTGCAGCTCGAAGATCGAGGTGCGGATGCTCCGGATGGCGTCGTCGAGCTGGCCGATGGTGTCCTCCAGCCGACTCCGGACCGCCGGGTCACGCACCGCCCCCATCGTGGCCTGCAGGGTGAGGCCGGCGGCGAAGAGCTTCTGCACCACGTGGTCGTGCAGGTCGCGAGCGATCCGCGCCCGGTCCTCCATCACGGCCAGCTGCTGCTGCTCGCGACGCGACTCGGCCAGCTCCAGGGCGAGGGCGGCCTGGCCGGCGAAGCCCTCGGCCAGCTCGAGGTCGGTGCTGGTGAACGGGAGGGTGTCGACCCGCATGACGAGGACGGCGCCCTGCTGACGGTTGGTGCCGCGGAAGGGAAGAGCCATCACCTCGTTGGCGGGCAGGATGGGTCGCAGCGTGGCGTAGATGCCGGTGGACTGGCTGACCTGGTTCCCGGCGAGCACCCCGTGACCGACCTTCATGGCCCGCCAGGCGATGCTGCCCGCCACCGGGTAGCGCAGGGGCCGTAGCTGCTCGGCGCCGCGGCCGCAGGCGACCACAACCTCGAGCATCTCCGGGTCAAGCGGTTCCGACAGCACGATGGCCACCGTGTCCGCCCGGGCCAGGCGCCGGACGGTCTCGGCGATGTCACCCAGGACGTCTTCGGACTGCGCGTCGCCGGCGAGCAGCCGCTGGCTGATCTCGGTCGAGGCGGTCAGCCACTCCTGGCGGCGCTGGGACTCCCCATACAGCCGGGCGTTCTCGATGGCGATGCCGGCCGTGGCCACGAGCGCGGTGACGATCGTCTCGTCCTCGTCGGTGAACTCCTGTCCGTCGGCCCGGTTGGCCAGGAAGAGGTTGCCGTGGGTCTTCCCGGCAGAGCCGACCGGGACGCCGAGCAACGAGCGCACCCCGGTGGCGGCGACGGGCGTGGACAGGGTTGCCGGCTCGGAGAACCAGCGGCGGAGCGGCAGCCGCCCTTCGGGCACGATGCCGGAGAGGCCACCGACGCGCTCACCGCCGGCCAGCGAGCGGGTGGGGCGCTGGTCGACGCCGCTCTGGATGAACTGCTCGAGCGCTCCGGTGGGGCCGACGACCTCGAGCACGGCGTACTCGGCGTCGACCACGCGGCGCGCCGACTCCACGATCAGCTGGAGCAGGCTGTCGAGGGAGAGCTCAGCCACGATCGCCCGTTTCACGACGATGAGGCTGCGCAGCCTCTCGTGCGTGCGGCCGCTGCTCAGCTGCTCGGAGCGGGCCACAGACGTTCTCCTGGGGGTCGTGCATCCCAGTGGGATGCGGGCACGGAGACGGTGACGCGAACCCCCGGTACGTCGGCCCGTCAGGGTCACAGTACGCCTTCGAGGCCCCCCCGCGGGCCGCCGTGCTGCAAGTGGTCCGATTCTGGTGCCTGACGGCCGCTTCAAGGGCCCAGCGGAACGGACCAGCGCAGCAGGAACCCGCCCTCAGGAGCCGCTCCGAGGTCCAGCCAGCCGCCGCGGCTCTCGGCCCGGTGCCGGAGGTTCGACAGCCCGCTGCTGCGGGTCGAGGAACCCAGGCCCACCCCGTTGTCGGACACGGTCAGCACCAGCGCCCGGCTCGCGGTCACCAGGCTGACTGTCGCCGCGCTGGCCGAGGCGTGCTTGGCGGTGTTGGTCAACGACTCCCGCACCACGGCCTCGACCTCCAGGCCCAGGTGCTCGTCCACCATCGTGTCCAGCGGCCCCTCGAAGGACAGCAGCGGCGCGAAGCCGAGCACGGGCGTGAGCTCGCCCAGGACCCGCAGCACGCGGGCTCGGACCGAGGTGCCGGGCAGGTCGTGCTCCTGGAGCTCGAAGATCGAGGTGCGGATGGTGCGGATCGTGTCGTCCAGGGTGTCGACCACCCCGGTCAGCCGGCGCTGCACGTGGGTGTCCGGGACCATCATCACCGTGCCCTGGATGCTCAGCCCCGCGGCGAACAGCTTCTGCACCACCTGGTCGTGGATGTCGCGGGCGATCCCGGCCCGGTCCTCGAGCATCGTGAGCCGTTGGTGGTTGCTGCGCGAGTCCGCCAGCTCCAGGGCCAGGCCCATCTGGCTGACAAAGCCGTCCGCCATCTCGAGGTCGGCCGCGGTGAATGCGAGGTCGGTCAAACGGCCGACGATGATCGCGCCGCGGGGCCGCCCCGACCCCTTGAGGGGAAAGGTCACCAGATGGTGCACGGGGGGCAGCGACAGCTGCGCGAGCAGCGGCCCGAGCTGCTCCTGCACCCCTTCGAGAACGCGGTAGCGCCCTTCCTCCATTACCAGCTGGGACTGGCTGCCGGCCGCCGGGAAGCGCAGACCCTGGAGCTCGCGTGAGCCGAGACCGTTGACGACCTCGAGGACCATCTGGTCCGGGTCGTCCGGCACAGGCAGCATGATGCCCACCGTCTCGGCGTCGACCAGCTCGCGCAGGGCGCCGGCGATGTCGTCCAGCATCGTGTGGTCGTCGGTGACGGCGATCAGCCGGTTGCTGACCTCCGCGCTGACCCGCAGCCACTGCTGGCGGCGCTGGGCCTTGGTGTGGAGGCGGGCGTTCTCGATGGCGATGCTCGAGGTGGCTGCCAGGGCAGTGACCAGGTTCTCGTCCTCGGCGCTGAAGTCCGGCTGGCCCACGAGCTTGGTGAGGTAGAGGTTGCCGTAGATCGAGGTGGCCGAACGGATGGGGATGCCGAGGAAGGCGCCCATCGGCGGGTGGCCGGAAGGGAAACCCGAGGAGCGGTGGTCGTCGGAAAGCGCGTGCAGGCGGATCGGTTCGGGCTTCTCCACGAGGGCGCCGAGCAGGCCTCGGACCTCGGGCAGCCGACCGATCCCGGCCACCGTGGCCGCGTCCATGCCCCGGTGCAGGAACTGCTCGAGCCGGCCCTCGTTGATGACCAGGAGCGCGGCGAACTGGGCACCGGAGATCTCCTGGGCGTGGGTGACGACGCGCTCCAGCAGACCCTCCAACGAGAGCTCGGAGACGATGGCCCGGTTCGCGTCCCCCAGCCTGCGCAGGCGTACCTCGGGGGACTGGTTCTCCCCATCGACGCGGTCAAGCAATGTGTGCTCCTCAGCCGACTTCGCAACTCCCCGAGCTGCCCTGCTGATCCCCGCATCAACGCCGCGCGTGCCGCACGTGGGGGACAGCCTACGTCGACACGGCGGCCTGGACCGCCTCCGACCTCCTTGTGCTGCTGGCCGCGGGCCGGCCCGGGCTCCCGGGGCGGCGATCTGGGCTGCAGCCGGAGCGGGCGGCTCGGCCCAGGGCAGCCTCAGCCAGGCAAGGACCGTGGTCGACGGGCAGCCTGCACCGTGTGTCGCGCGGCCTCCATCGAGACGGGCCGGCACCCGAGCCGGAGGGCCTGCGCCCGGATCGCCGGCTCCGCCCGCCACAGCGCGACCCCTCGGCGGAGCAGGACCCCCACCGGTTTACGGCGCTCGAGCACGTCCCGTAGGAACCGGCGCAGCGACGTCGCCGTCCGCGACCGGTCCAGGTAGAGGGCCTCCAGGGGTACCCCGGCGGACCGGAGCGCCGCCACGACCTCAGGGGCGAAGACGCCCTCCGCCACCACCGCGGGTGAGGGGCCCAGGTCCAGCAGGCGGTGGTCGCACCGGCGGTTCAGGCTGATGTCGTAGACCGGCACATCGGCGGCCCCGGTGCGGGACAGGCTCACCAGCGCGGCGACAGCGGCCTCCTGGTTCCAGGAGCGGGGGTCGTCCCAGTCAACGATCCCCAGGGCGTGCGGCAGATCCGGGTGGTCACCGTCGTGGTAGAAGTCGTCGAGGTTCAGCCGTGGGCACCCCGCGGCTGCGGCCAGCCGCGACTTGCCGCTCCCGGAGGCCCCCGCGAGCAGGACGACGGTGCGGAGGGCGGCCGGATCGGCGGTCCCGCCGGCCGAGGGGTTCCCAGGGGCGGCCATGGCGTGATCCTAGGGCCGCCCCGTCGGGTCGGGCTCGGCGCTCAGCCCTCGGCCAGCGCCCGTCCTCGCAGCTCCGGGAGCGCGGTGGCCGAGGCGGCCGCCACCAGGAACACCGCCGCGAACAGGCCGAAGACCAACGTGGTACCGCCCGCCCCGCTGAGCAGCGGGACGCTGAGCGGTGCGATCACCGAGGCGATCCGTCCGATCCCTGCCGCCCAGCCCGCGCCGGTAGCGCGCAGCGTCGTGGGGTAGAGCTCGGGGGTCGCGGCGTAGAGCGCACCCCACGCGCCCAGGTTGAAGAACGACAGCAGCATGCCCGCCGTGAGCACGGTCGCGGTCCCGTTGTCGGCACCCGCGCCCGGAGCCGACGCGAACAGCGCTGCGGCGGCGGCGGAGCCGACCAGGGCGGCGACCAGGGTCCGCCGCCGGCCCCAGCGCTCGACCAGCACGGCAGCGACGGCGTAACCGGGGAGCTGGGCGAGGGTGATCAGCAGGGTGTAGCCGAAGGAGCGGACGAGGGAGAAACCCGAGGCGTAGAGCAGGCTGGGAAGCCAGATGAAGGCGCCGTAGTAGGAGAAGTTGACGCAGAACCAGACCAGCCACAGCGCCGCCGTCCGCCGGCGCAGCGGGCGGGCCCAGAGCGCGGCGATGCGGCTGCCGCCACTGGTCGTGCCGGGGGCTGCCGGCTCGTCGCGCTCGGGGGCCGCGGCCACCCGAGCGCCGCCGGCGGACTCCTCGAACGCGCGGACCACCGACTCGGCCTCGTCGTGGCGGCCCCTCGACTCCAGGAAACGCACCGACTCCGGGAGCCCCCACCGCACGACCACCGCGTACAGCGCCGGGAGGGCGCCGATGGCCAGCGCCCAGCGCCAACCGTCGTCGCTGCGGGGCACGACGAGGAACCCGATCAGGGCCGCAAGCGTCCAGCCGACCGCCCAGAACGACTCCAGCGCCACCACGACGCGTCCCCGGATCCGCGCAGGGGCGAACTCGCTCACCAGGGTGGACGCGACCGGCAGCTCGGCCCCGAGACCGAGCCCGACGAGGAAGCGGAACACGAGCAGCGCGCCGAGCGACCAGGACAGCGCGGAGACCCCGGTCATCAGGCCGTAGACCAACAGGGTGAGGGCGAACACCTGGCGGCGGCCGTACCGGTCGGCCAGCAGCCCGCCGAGGGCGGCACCGATCGCCATCCCGACGAAGCCGATGGAGGCGATGTAGGAGGCCTCGCTCGGGGACAGCCGCCACTGCACGCTGAGCGCGGCGATGACAAAGGAGACGAGTCCGACGTCGAGGGCGTCCAGCGCCCACCCCGCCCCCGAACCCACCAGGAGGCGGCGGTGCCGCGGGGTGAAGGGGAGGACGTCGAGTCGCTGCACCCGCGTCGGCGCGGCGCTCAGCGGGGCTACGGCGGGGGGCAGCGGCGAGTGTTCGGTGCTCATGGGACCTCCAGCTCTCCCATCGTGTCCCAGCCGCTGCCTTCCACCTGGCGGCTGACGATCTGCGGTGTCCGGGCCAGCGCCGGGCGCATCGCCTGCAGCCCCTGGGCGAAGTGTGGGCTGCTGACGTGGGGCCCGGCTCCGTCGTCGGTGAAGGCCTCGACGAGCACGAACTCGTGCGGGTTCTCCACGCTCCGTGACCACTCGAACCAGAGGTTGCCCGGCTCCTGCCGGGTCGCCTCGGTGAAGTCCTGCACGACGTCCAGCCACCGGTCCGTCCACTCGGGCACGGTCTCGAACTTGACGACGATGAAGTACATGGGGCTCCTTCGCTGGGCTTCGGACGGTTGGGGCCGACGGTTCACAGACCGAGGGCGGTGCTCATCTCACGGCGGACGCGGGCCATTCTCTCCCGCGCCCGCCGGCGGGCCGCACCGACGTCGTCCTCGGGGTCCTCGCGCACCTCCAGGTAGCACTTGAGCTTCGGCTCGGTGCCCGAGGGCCGCACCACCGCCCGGATGCTGGCCCCGCGGAGCAGGACGGCGTCGGTGGCCGGCAGCGCGGGCGAGCCGGCCGCGAGGTCCTCCACCTCGACCGGCTGCCCGTCCAGGGTGGCCGGTGGGTCGGCGCGCAGCCGGGCCATCGCCTGAAGGATCAGGACGAGGTCGCTCACCCGCACCGACAGCTGGCTGGTGTGGTGCACGCCGTGCACGCGGTCGATGTCCTCGAGGCGGTCGGCCAGGGTGCGGCCCTGAGCCTGGAGGTCAGCGGCCAGGGCCAGCACCCGGACCAGCGCGGAGATGCCGTCCTTGTCGGGCACGGCCGCCGGGTCGACGCAGTAGCCGATCGCCTCCTCGTAGCCGAAGGCGAGCCCAGGGACCCGGCCGATCCACTTGAACCCGGTCAGGGTGGCGACGAAGGGCTGGGCCGACGCGGCGGCCAGCCGGGCCAGCAGCGTGCTGGAGACGATGGAGCAGGCGTAGGTGCCCCGCACGCCCCGGCGCAGGGCGTCGTCGCCCAGGAGTGCGCCGAGCTCGTCCCCGGTGAGCATCCGCCAGCGTCCGTCCACCGGGGTGGCCACGGCGCAGCGGTCGGCGTCGGGGTCGTTGGCCACCACGAGGTCCGTTTCGGCGGCCTGCGCCTCCGCCATAGCCAGGTCGATCGCCCCCGGCTCTTCCGGGTTGGGGAAGGACACGGTGGGGAAGTCCGGGTCGGGCTCGGCTTGGGCGGCGACGGTGCGCGGCGCCGGGAAGCCCGCGGCGGCGACCACCTGCTCCACGAGAGCGCCGCCCACCCCGTGCATCGGGGTGTAGACCCAGCGCAGCGCCCGCGGCGCGTCGGCCGGCACCAGGGCGGCGACCCGGGCGCGGTAGGCAGCCAGGAGCTCCTCCCCGACCACCCGGTAGTCCGTGCTACGGGTCACGTCGGCCAGGTTCTGGGCAGCGACCCGGTCGATCTCGTCGGAGATCTCGGCGTCGGCGGGTGGGACGATCTGTGACCCATCGCCCAGGTAGACCTTGTAGCCGTTGTCCTGCGGCGGGTTGTGGGAGGCGGTGACGACCACGGCGGCGGCGCACCGGAGGTGACCGATGCCGAAGGCGACGACGGGGGTGGGCGTCGGCCTGGCCGTGAGCAGGGTCTCGAAGCCGGCCCCGGCCAGGACCTCCGCCGTGTCGCGGGCGAAGACGGCGGAGCCGTGCCGGGCGTCGTAGCCCACCAGGACCCGACCCCCCGAAGCGTCGTGCCCGCGCAGGTAGGCGGCCAGACCGGCGGCGGCCTGGCTGACCACCACCCGGTTCATCCGGTTCGGACCCGCCCCGAGGGGGCCGCGCAGCCCGGCGGTCCCGAAGGCCAGCCGGGCGCCGAAGGCGTCCAGCAGCGCGGCGCGGGCGTCGCCGTCCCCACCGCGGGCACGGTCGAGCTGCTCCTGCGCCTGCGAGCGGGTGCCCTCGTCGGGGTCCTGCGCGATCCAGGCGGTGACCGCCCGGGTCAGGCCTTCCAGGGTGGTGTCGCTCATGGTGCCCGGCCTCAGAGCACCGCGGCGAGCCCGGCGAGCAGACGCCGGAGGTTCGGCACGGCGGCACGGCCGGCCTCCAGCACTTCGGCGTGGTGCAGCGGAGTGGGGGAGATGCCGGCGGCCAGGTTGGTGACCAGCGAGATGCCGAGCACCTCCAGCCCCGCCTCGCGGGCAGCGATGGTCTCCAGCGCGGTGGACATGCCCACCAGGTCCGCCCCGAGCACGCCGGCCATCGCCACCTCCGCCGGGGTCTCGTAGCTGGGGCCGGAGAACTGCGCGTAGACGCCGTCGGGCAGGTCCGGGTCGACCGTGCGGGCCAGGTCGCGCAGGCGGGACGCGTAGGCGTCGGTCAGGTCGACGAAGCGGGCGCCGACCAGCGGCGTCGCGGCCGTGAGGTTGAGGTGGTCGCGGATCAGCACAGGCGTGCCGGGGGCCCAGTCCCGGTTCAGCCCCCCGCAGCCGTTGGTGAGCACCAGCGTGCGGGCCCCGGCGGCTGCGGCGGTGCGGACCCCGTGGACGACGGGACCCACGCCCCGGCCCTCGTAGAAGTGGGTGCGGCCGGTGAACAGGGCCGCCGTGCGGCCGGCTGCGGTGCGGACGATCCGCAGCTCACCGCCGTGCCCGGTCACGGTGGGCTGGGCGAAGCCGGGCAGCTCGGCCAGCTGGCAGCTGCCGGTCACCTCGCCCAGGTCGTCGGCAGCGGCCGACCAGCCCGATCCCAGGACCAGCGCCAGGTCGATGCTCCCCAGCGAGAAGCGGTCACGCAGGGCCGCGGCGGCCTCCTCGGCCAGGGCGTACGGGTCACTCGGCATGGCGGCAGCCTACGGCGGACCCCTGACACCGCGAGACCCGCCGACCCCGGGGACGGCGCGCCCGCGCGGCTGTGGAGACGCTCCCGGTCGCGGCCGTGGGGGAGGGCCTCACCAACCGCTGCTGCAGGGCCGTCCCCGGAGCTCGACGAGGTAGTCGCGCGGGGCGCCGGCGGCTTCGGCGGCGTCGGCGAGGATGCCGAGCGTGCGGGCGCTGGGCACGCCGCCCTCGAAGTCGTGCAGCACGTAGACCCACGCGGCCAGCTCGCCCTCCAACGTCTCGACCCGCACCCGCACCTTCTCGTAGAGCCCGGAGTTGGCGCTCTCCCAGATGTCGAGCGCCTGCTCGTCGGGTGCGGTGACGTCGTAGAGCCCCACGAAGACGTGCGCGTCGGGCTGCTCGACGACGGTCGGCAGCGGGCCGTCCCAGCCCTCCCCACCGAAGGTCAGCCGCCAGCCTTGAAGCCAGCCGGTCCCCCGCAGGGGGGAGTGCGGGCAGCGCTCGGCCATCTGGGCAGGGTCGAGATTGCTTCCGTAGGCGGCGTAGAGCACGTCCGGAGGCTATCGGCAGGTCGTGGAAGACTGAGCAGGTGACTCGCGTGGTGATCGTCGGTGGTGGACCCGGTGGGTACGAGGCCGCCCTCGTCGGCAGCCAGCTGGGTGGCGAGGTGACGTTGATCGACACCGACGGCCTCGGCGGGTCAGCCGTGCTGACCGACTGCGTCCCCTCCAAGACGCTCATCGCGACGGCGGAGGTGATGACCGAGGTCCGCGAGTCGGCCGAGCTGGGGTTGCGGTTCGGGGACGCCGAGACCGGCCACGCCGACGCGGTGGTCAGCGTCGACCTCGCCGCGGTCAACTCGCGGGTACTGGACCTGGCTCGCAAGCAGTCCGAGGACATCGCCGAGCGGATCCAGCGGGAGAACGTCGAGCTGGTCATCGGTCGCGGGCGCCTGGACGGCCCGGACCGGGTGGTCGCCCAGACCGCCGACGGGGAGCGGACCTTCGACGCCGACGTCGTCCTGTTGGCGACCGGCGCCCGGCCCCGCCAGCTGGCCTCGGCCCTGCCCGACGGGGAGCGCATCCTCAACTGGACTCAGCTCTACGACCTCACCGAGTTGCCGGAGCGGCTCATCGTCGTCGGCTCCGGCGTCACCGGGGCCGAGTTCGCCAGCGCCTACAACGCCCTCGGCTCCGAGGTTGTGCTGGTGTCCTCCCGCGACCGGGTGCTGCCGGGTGAGGACGCCGACGCCGCCCAGGTGCTGGAGGACGTGTTCGCCCGCCGAGGGCTCACCGTGCTGCAGCGCTCCCGGGCCGAGACGGTGACGCGGCACCAGGACTCCGTCACCGTGACCCTGAGCGACGGCCGTGAGATCGTCGGCTCCCACTGCCTGGTGGCGGTCGGGTCGATCCCCAACACCGTGGACATGGGGCTGCAGGAGGCCGGGGTCGAGCTCAGCGAGGCCGGGTTCATCACCGTCGACAAGGTCTCCCGCACGGCGGCCCGAGGCGTCTACGCGGCCGGGGACTGCACCGGCGTCTTCCCCCTCGCCTCGGTCGCCGCGATGCAGGGCCGGATCGCCATGTGGCACTCGCTCGGCGACGCCGTCTCCCCGCTGGACCTCAAGACGGTCTCCTCCAACGTCTTCACCTCCCCCGAGATTGCGACCGTCGGGGTCAGCCAGACCCAGGTCGACTCGGGCGAGGTGATGGCGCGCACCGTGACCCTGCCGCTCCGCGGCAACCCGCGCGCCAAGATGCAGGGCAGCCGGGACGGCTTCGTGAAGCTCTACTGCCGCAGCGTCACCGGGATCGTCATCGGTGGTGTGGTCGTCGCCCCGAGGGCGAGCGAGCTGATCTACCCGGTGGCCATCGCGGTGGCGGAGCGGCTGACCGTCGACCAGGTGTCGCAGTCCTTCACCGTCTACCCCTCGATGAGCGGCTCGCTGGCCGAGGCGGCCCGGCGGCTGCACGGCACCCGCTCCATCATCAGCTGAGACGCCCCTGCGCACCGTGCTCGCCCCGGAGCCCGGTTGCCCTGCCGGGTACCTTCGAGGCCGTGAGCGTGCTGCCTGACGTCGAGGCCGGAGCGGTGCTCGCCGACCTGCTGCGGGGGCGTCGCTGGGTCGCGTTGAGCGGAGCCGGCCTCAGCACCGACTCGGGGATCCCCGACTACCGGGGTCCGACGTCGGTGCCCGCCACCCCGATGCAGTTCTCGGAGTTCGTGGGCTCGGAGGAGGCGCGGCGGCGGTACTGGGCCCGCTCCTACCTCGGCTTCCGCCGGATCGGGGAGGCCTTCCCGAACGCCGGCCACCGCGCTCTGGTCGAGCTGGAGGACGCCGGCCTGGAGGGTGTCCTGACCCAGAACGTCGACGGGCTGCACGCCGCCGCGGGCAGCCGGGAGGTCATCGACCTGCACGGCCGGATCGCTGACGTGGTCTGCCTCGACTGCGGCCGGGTGACCTCGCGGCTGGCCCTGCAGGACCAGCTCGCCGAGCTGAACCCCGGCCTGGAGGAGCCGCCCGTGCTGGAGCACGCCGAGCTGCGCCCCGACGGCGACGCCGTCGTCGAGGACTGGGGCGACTTCGTGCTGGCGGGCTGCGAGCGGTGCGGCGGCCGGCTCAAGCCCGACGTCGTCTTCTTCGGTGAGTCGGTGCCTCGGGAGCGCGTCGCCCGCTCCTACGCCCTCGTCGACCGCGGCGAGGTGCTGGTGGTCCTCGGCTCCTCGCTGACCGTGATGTCCGGCCTGCGGTTCGTCCGGCACCAGACCAAGGCCCGCCGACCCACGGTCATCATCAACCGAGGCCTCACCCGGGGCGACGACCTCGCCGCCCTCAGGCTGGACCGGGGCTGCTCGGAGACGCTGACCGCACTGGTCACCCGCCTCTGCTGGCGCTGACCCCGGCCGCCGCCCCGCCTCCGGCCCTCGCCGCCGCGGCGGTCCCCGACCTCAGGACCCAAACTCAGGACGCCGGGCCCCGTAGGTCCCCCACTTCACACCCCAGGGCACGACTTCACACCCCGTGCGGAGGGGGCAAAGGCCACGGCAGGGGTGTGAAGTGGGGGACAGGCTGCGGCCAGGGGCGGAAGGCAGGGACCGGAGGCGGGACGCCGCTGGAGAGGGTCAGTCGCCGCCGAAGAGGCCGCCGAACATCTCGCCGATGCCGTCGCCGATGCCCTCGAAGCCTTCGCCGATGCCGTCGCCCAGCCCTTCCAGGCCCTCGCCGAGACCGCTCAGGCCATCACCGACACCGCCGAACATGCCGCCCATGCCGTTGAACATCAGGTTGCCGATCAGCATGCCCGTGAGCATGTCGCTGCCGCTCCAGCGGCTGTAGTAGCCCTGGGCCCAGGGGGCGTAGGCCTGGCCGCCCTCCCAGTAGGGGACCCGCTGGGCGCCCACCTGAACCGTGCGGATGTAGGGGTCAGCGCCGGCCAGCACGCGCTCGGCGTCTGCGGGGCAGGCCGGGATCGCCCGCTTCGCACCGCCGGCCGGAGCCCAGTCGACGTCTTGGGAGGAGGGTCCGTGCGCGGGGTTGAAGAAGCAGGGCGGGCGCTTGGCCGGGAGGGCCCGGCCTGCGACGCGGGCCTTGACGCAGGCGACCGCGTAGCGGCCGTCCTCGAGGATCTCGGTGACGTGCTTGATCTCCTCGGGCTTCTGCACCGCGTCGAGGGAGCTCTTGGAGTCCTCGTAGGCGTCCAGGGCGCGCTGGTAGTCCTGCTGCATGGCCTCGTCGAGCGGGTGCCCAGCGACGTCGACGTCCAGCCGCTGGAGCTCCTCACCGAACTTGGTCACGTCCTCGTCGGCCGCTCGCTTCGACGTCGAGAGCTGGGTCTCCAGCTCGGCCCGCCGGACCGACTCGCGTTGGGCGATCGCCCGGCGGCGGTACAGCGCCGCGCCGCCCACCACCAGCAGGACGATCACGATCAGCACCAGGAGATCCACGCCCTCCAGTGTGCCTCGCAGGTCCGCGCACCCGGAGCCGGGTCTGGCCTTCTTACGGCGTTCTCAACCGATCCCGGGAACCGCCGGAACGGCTCTCCCGGCGAACAACGGTCAGGCGTCGACGATGGAGCAGAGGGTGGAGCCGCTGGTCACCGTGGCCCCGACCTCCGCGCTGAGCTGGGTGACGACACCGCTGCGGTGCGCGGTGAGCGGCTGCTCCATCTTCATCGCCTCGAGCACCACGACGAGGTCACCGGCCGCGACCGAGTCCCCTTCGGCCACGGCAACCTTGACGATGGTGCCCTGCATGGGAGAGGTCAGCGCGTCGCCCGACGGTGCTGCCGCAGCCGACGCGCCGCCCGAGCGCCGGGCCGGCTTGCGCGGCCCCGCAGCCGGTGCGGCCACGCCTGCGCCGAGCCCGGCGGGCACGACGACCTCTAGGCGCTTGCCGTTCACCTCGACGACAACGCTGGAGCGCTCCGGCGCGTCGGTGCTGCCCGCGGTCCCCGACCAGGGCTCGATGGCCCCGGTGAACTCCGTCTCGATCCAGCGCGTGTGCACGCCGAAGGTGCCGTCGGCCCCGGTGAACGCCGCGTCGTCCAGGACCGCCCGGTGGAAGGGCACGACGGTGGGCATGCCCTCGACGACCAGCTCGGCCAACGCCCGCCGGGACCGCGCCAGGGCCTCGGCTCGGTCCCGGCCGGTGACGACCACCTTGGCCACGAGGGAGTCGAAGGAGCCCGGCACGGTCATGCCGGTCAGGTAGCCCTCGTCCACCCGGACACCGGGACCGGCGGGCGCCCGCCAGGCGGTCAGCGTGCCCGGCGCCGGCATGAAGCCGCGGCCGGCGTCCTCGGCGTTGATCCGGAACTCGATCGAGTGTCCCCGGATCTCCGGGTCGTCGTAGCCCAGGGGCTCGCCGTCGGCGATCCGGAACATCTCCCGTACCAGGTCCAGGCCGGTGACCTCCTCGGAGACCGGGTGCTCGACCTGCAGCCGGGTGTTGACCTCGAGGAAGGAGATGGTGCCGTCCTGGCCGACCAGGAACTCACACGTCCCGGCGCCGACGTAGCCCGCCTCGGCCAGGATGGCCTTGGAGGCCGCGTAGAGCTGGTCGCGCTGGTCGTCGGTGAGGTAGGGCGCGGGCGCCTCCTCGACCAGCTTCTGGTGCCGGCGCTGCAGCGAGCAGTCCCGCGTGGAGACCACGACGACGTTGCCGTGGCTGTCGGCCAGGCACTGCGTCTCGACGTGGCGCGGACGGTCCAGGTAACGCTCGACGAAGCACTCCCCGCGGCCGAAGGCGGTGACGGCCTCGCGGGTCGCGGACTCGAACAGCTCCGCGATCTCCTCCATCGTGCGCGCGACCTTCAGACCCCGGCCCCCACCGCCGAAGGCGGCCTTGATGGCGATCGGCAGACCGTGCTGGGAGGCGAAGGCGATCACCTCCGAGGCGTCCGCGACCGGGTCGGCAGTCCCGGGGACGAGAGGGGCGCCGACGCGCTGGGCGATGTGCCGGGCCCGGACCTTGTCGCCCAGGTCCTCGATCGCAGCCGGTGGCGGCCCGATCCAGACCAGCCCGGCGTCGGTGACGGCTCGGGCGAAGTCGGCGTTCTCGGCCAGGAAGCCGTAGCCGGGGTGTACCGCGTCGGCTCCGCTGCGGGCTGCGATCTCGAGGATCTTCGCGACGTCGAGGTAAGTCTCGGCCGGGGTCGCCCCGCCCAGGGCGTACGCCTCGTCGGCGAGGGAGGCGAAGAGGCTGTCGCGGTCGGGGTCGGCGTAGACGGCCACGCTGCCGAGTCCCGCGTCCCTCGCAGCACGGATGACGCGGACGGCGATCTCGCCACGGTTGGCGATGAGCACCTTGCGAATTCCCACGTGTCCTCCTCGGGCGTCGTCGACCGGCCGACGGGGAGGACGGCTGGCGGCCCGCCGCGGCAGGGACCACCTGCGGCCGGGCGCCGAGGAGTCTAGCGATCAGTCGCGGAACCGGCCGGGGCGCCCGGTCCCGGCTACCCTGAGCGGGTGGCGGACCTGGAGCCGGTGACCCCGGATGAGAAGGACTGGACCTGGACGTTGACCCGGCGTTGCGAGGAGTGCGGGCTGGCCGCTGGCGAGGTGGACCCGGGCGCGGTGGCCGAGCGGGCCTACGTCGCCGCGGAGGAGTGGGTGCAGATCCTGCAGTCCCACCCGGCGGTCGAGGCGCGGCCCGGGCCGGGGGTCTGGTCCCCCTTGGAGTACGCCTGCCACGTCCGTGACGTCTACCGGGTCTTCGACGACCGGCTGGGGTCCATGCTGGCCGAGGACTTCCCGCGGTTCGCGAACTGGGACCAGGACCAGACGGCCGTGCTCGAGCGCTACGCCGAGGCCGACCCGGAGGTGGTGGCCGCCCAGCTGGAGGAGGCGGCCCAGACGCTGGTCGGGCACGTGGAGGCCCTCCATCTCGCCGACCTGGAGCGGACCGGCAGCCGCTCCGACGGCGCCGAGTTCACCGTCGCCAGCCTGCTCCAGTACTTCCTGCACGACGTCGTGCACCACCTGTGGGACGTCACCGGGCAGCAGGACGGGGCTGCCTCGCTGCTGGAGTGAGCCGAGTGCCCGCCGGCGAGGAGCGCCGGCGGGCCGGTCAGGTCAGCGGACGTCGATGCACTCACCGGCGCTGGCGGCCGGGGCGGTCGTCTTGCTGCCGCGGAAGACGACGCGGTAGCAGCCGTCCTTGACGGCCTTGACCGACTCCACGAAGGCGCCGCCGCTGCGGGTCTGCAGCGACTTCAGCTTCTTGTAGCTGCCGGTCGTGGTGCGGAACTGCAGGTCGACCCGCTGCTTGGCATAGCCCTGCTCGGTGCCGGTCGACCAGCTGGTCTGACGGAGCACGCCCTTGACCGTGATGGCCTTGCCCTTCTTGATCCGGTTGTCCTTGGAGAGGGCCGAAGAGGTGGCCTCGGCGCTGACCGAGGAGGCCCGCAGGACCGAGACCTTGGCCTCGCCCTCCACCGCCTGGTCCTCGCTCTCGCTCTCGTCGTCCTCGCTCTCGTCCTCGGCGTCGTCACCGGCGTCGTCGCCCTGAGAGCTGGCGACCTGCGTGCTCACCGGGGTGGCGCCGGCGGTCCAGTCGGTGCTGGTACGGACCTTCCAGGTGCCGGCGGCACTGTCGGGCAGCGTCGCGGCGTCCACGGGGACCCAGCCGCTGAAGAGGGCGACCCCGTCGGCGCTGGACTGCAGGGCCAGCGACTGCTGGACCACGGTCTTGGCCTTGCCGGCCAGGGTGATCTCGGCACTGGTGCCGGTGAGCTCGCAGCCGTTGTCGCGGACCGAGACGCTGACCACGAAGGCGGAGGTGCCGCCGACGCCGAGCGTGATGCTCCGCGGCGAGGCTGACGCCGAGACGACCTCGGGGGCGGTGCAGGTGGCGGCGGAGGCGGGCAGAGCGGTCAGGGCGAGCGGCGAAGCCGAGAGCAGGGCCGCGGTGAGGAGCCCGGTGGTGCGCTGGGACATGGTGATCCTTCGGGGGAGGACGCCCGGAGGAGGCCGGGCATTCGGCTGGTCCTGCGAGCCTCGCAGGCCTGGCAGCGCGTCCCCAGGGTCCTTAGGACCGACCCGGCCGGGACTGAGGTCACCGGCCCGGGATCCGACCTCAGATCGGCAGCCGGCGGAACAGCGGCCGCGGCACGTGCCGCAACCCGCTCATCACCAGGCGCATCGGCTTCGGCACCCACACCAGGTCCCGCTGCTCCTGGACGCCGTCCAGGATGGCGTCGGCGACGTCGTCCGCGGTGACCGCCAGCGGAGCTGCGGGCAGGCCCTCGGTCATCTTGGTGTGGACGAAGCCGGGGCGGACCACCAGGACGCGGACCCCGTGCTCGCGCAGCGCCTCACCGAGGCCGAGGAAGAAGCCGTCGAACCCCGCCTTGGTCGAGCCGTAGACGAAGTTGGAGCGGCGCACCCGCTCACCGGCCACGCTGGAGAGCGCGACGATGCGGCCGTGCGCCTGCGCGCGCATCCGGTTGCCCACCAGCACCCCCAGGTGCACGGGGGCGGCGAAGTTGACCTCGGCCAGCTCCAGGGCCAGCTCGGGATCGCTCCAGTCCTGCTCCGGGTCGCCGAGCAGGCCGAAGGCCAGCAGGGCGACGTCGATGTCCCCGCCGGCGAAGGCCGCCTCGACCGTGGCGGCGTGGGAGGCGTGGTCTCGAGCGTCGAGGTCGACCTCGCTCACCTGGCAGCCCAGCGCGGTCAGCTCGGCCGTTGCGGCGCCGCGCCGCTCGCTCGGGCGGGCCGCCAGCACCACCCGCAGGCCCGCACCACGTCCGGCGTAGCGCCGGGCCACGGCCAGAGCGATGTCGGACGTGCCGCCGAGCAGCAGCAGGGACTGGGGAGTGCCGAGGGCGTTGATCATCGAGGTCCTGTCAGGGGTGCGGAGGCGGCCGGCGGCCGTGTCTCAGAGGTGGAGGCGGCGGGCCAGGTCGGAGTTGAACAAGCCTGAGGGGTCCACCTGGCGGCGGACGGCCAAGAAGTCGTCCAGCCGGGGGTACATGGCCCGGAAGGTCTCCGCGCTGAGCCGGGAGTCCTTGGCCAGGTAGACCCGGCCGCCGGCCCCGATGACCTCGGCGTCGAGCGCGTCGCAGAGCTTGTCCAGCCCGTGCTCGATGGGCAGGTCGACGGTCAGCGTCCAGCCGGGCATCGGGAAGGACAGCGGGGCGGGGTTGCCGGGGCCGAACCGCTTGAGCACGTTCAAGCACGACAGGTGTCCCGAGGTCACGATCATCTCGAAGCAGCGGCGGAACGCCTCGGCCTCGGTGAAGGGCACCACGAACTGGTACTGCAGGAAACCGTGCGGGCCGTAGACCCGGTTCCACTCCGAGACGATGTCCAGCGGGTGGAAGAACGAGGTGATGTTCTGCAGCTCGCCGACCCGGTGCGCGGGCGCCTTGCGGTACCAGAACTCGCTGAAGGCCTTGGCGGTCACCTTGTTGACCATCCGGTTGGGGAAGACCTCGGGGATGGTGCCGAACGAGGGGGCGACGAACCGCAGCGGGTCACGCCGCCGCTTGGCGTCGAGGTCGGTCAGTGAGGCCTTGTCGCCGCGGGTCAGCACGGCGCGGCCCATGTGCTTGCCGCGGGTGACGGCGTCGAACCAGGCCACCGAGTAGGTGTAGGCGTCGTCGCCCTCGCTCATCCTCGCCATCAGGTCGTCGATGTCGCTGCAGCGGTCAGTGTCGACGGTGAAGTAGGCGGTCTCGGTGCGCTGGAGCGCGACGGTGGCACCGAGGATCGCCCCCGTGAGCCCCATCCCGCCGATGGTGGCCCAGAAGAGCCGGCCGTCCTCGTTGACCCCGGGTTCGCCCTCGGGGGTCAAGGTCACCACCGCGCCGTCGGCGGTGAGCAGGTCCAGCGACAGCACGTGGTTGCCGAAGCTGCCCTGGGTGTGGTGGTTTTTGCCGTGCACGTCGGCGGCGATGGCCCCGCCGATGGTCACCTGCCGGGTTCCGGGCAGCACGGGCACCCACAGGCCGAACGGCAGCAGGGTGCGCATCAGCGCGTCGAGGCTGACCCCGGCCTGGACGGTGACGGTGGGAGGCTCCGACGCCGCGTCGACAGCCAGCACCCGGTCCAGCCGGGTCAGGTCGAGGGTGACCCCGCCCGCGTTCTGGGCGGCGTCCCCGTAGCTGCGGCCGAGCCCGCGCGGGGTGACGCCCCGGCCCCCGGAGCTGCGGAGCGCGGACACCGCGTCGGCGAGGGAGTCGATCTGCGCCAGGTGCGACATGGACGAGGCCGCCCGGCCCCAGCCGTGCAGCTCGACGAGCTTCTGCGGGATCGCCGGCTGGGTCTCCGGGCCGGAGGGGCGGATCGCCGGAACCCCGGGCTCCACCGGGTCGAGGGGGAAGTCACTCATCCGAACACCGCCAGTGAGATGGTCACGAGCCACACCAGTCCGATCCCTTGTAGTACGTGGTCGTGCAGGACGACGTCCTCCGGCTCGCCGGCGTTGCCGGTGTCCACCTCCAACGCGTACTGGAGCAGGCCCAGCGTGAACGGCGCGATGGAGATGGCCGTCCAGGGTAGCCCGAGCACGCCGGGCCCCCGGTTCTCGAACGCCCACAGGCTGTAGGAGATCAGCACCATCACCGCAGCGAGCATCCAGGCAAAGCGCAGGTAGGACTCGGAGTAACGGGTGAGGCTGCGCCGGGTGCCGGCGTCGGCCCCGACCGACTTGAGCTCGGAGTAGCGCTTCCCGGCGATCATGAAGAACGAGCCGAAGGCCGCGACCAGCAGGAACCACTGGGTGAGGGCGATCCCCGAGGCCACACCCCCCGCGATGGCCCGGAGCAGGAAGCCGCTGGCCACCACGGCGAGGTCCACGACGGGCAGGTGCTTGAGGAACGCCGAGTACAGCACCTGCAGGACGAGGTAGACCGCCAGCGTCAGCCCGAGCGCCGGGGAGGCCCAGAAGCCCACGGCGAAGCCCAGCACCCCGGTGACGGCAGCCAGCAGCAGGGCGGTCGCCGGGTTGAGCTCGCCGGCGGCGATCGGGCGGAACCGCTTGCGGGGGTGGAGCCGGTCCTCCTCGACGTCGCGGACGTCGTTGATGAGGTACACCGTCGCGCTGATCAGGCAGAAGGAGACGAAGGCCAGCAGGCAGCCCCGCAGCACGGCAGGCTCCAGGATGCGGCCGGCGGCCAGCGGAGCCGTCAGCACCAGCACGTTCTTGACCCACTGCCGGGGCCGCATGGCCCGCACGAGCGCCGGGACCCGGGTGGGTCGGCGGGCGATCTGCTGGGTGTCGGTCGTCACGACGACCAAGGTTATCGGGCCGGGTCCTCCGGCCGTGACTGCTCGTCCGGCGGCCCGCTCGACGCCATCGCGCTCGGCGCGCAGGCGGTGTTGACGACGTCGGCCAGCCGGTCCAGCTGCTCCTCGCTCATCCCGGCGTAGGCGGGCAGGTAGACGACGCCGCGCATCGCGGCGTGCGCCCGCCGGCAGCGCGGGTCGAGGGCGACCAGGGTGGACGAGCCCTGGGTGAGGTCGAAGCCGGCGGCCCGGCCGGCCGCCACCAGGGCGTCGGGGTCGTCGGCCAGGACGGGGAACAGCCAGTGGGTGCGCCGGGAGGCCCTAGCGCCGAGGCGCCGGACGTGCGGGCCGAGGGCCGCCGCGAGATGCTCACCGGCCCGGGCGCGGAGCAGCACCCGCTCGGGGTCGTCGCGCTCGAGCCGGGAGGCCAGCAGCGTCAGCAGGGGCGTGCAGGGTCGGCGGCGCACCTGGGCGAGCAGCTGGTCGTCGCGGTATCCGCGGCTCAGCCGGCGCACGGCGGCGTCGTGGTCGCCTGTGAGGGCGGTGGCCAGCCGCACGAAGTGCGGGTACACCCGCGGGTGCGCGAGCGCCAGCAGGGCCGCCCCGCGCAGGAGCTTGAGGGCGTAGCCGACGGTGCTCTGCAGGGGCCAGCCCTCCTGCACCTCCCGCATCCGCGCCAGCAGCCCAGGGTCGCGCACCAGGAGGACGCCGCCCCCGAGACACGTCAAGGTCTTGATGGTGCCGAAGCTGTGCAGCACGACGTCGGCGTGCGGACCGAGTGACCGGTCCTGGCCGTCGTAGGCCTCGGCCCGGTCCTCGATGAGCAGCAGCCCGTAGCGCTGCGCCAGCTCGGCCAGGTCCGTGAGGTCGTCGGAGGCGCCCAGCAGCTGCGCGTGCAGCAGCGCCCGCGTCCGCCCGGTAACGGCCAACCGGACGTCCTCGGGATCGAGGCGGAGGGTCTCGGGATCGAGGTCGAGTGCCACGGGGACGTAGCCGTGGGCTCGGACCAGCACCGGCAGGTGGGGGATGGAGAGCCCGGAGAGCAGCACCTCCGACCCGACCGGCCAGTCGAGCGCGCTCAGCAGGAGGTCGACCCCGCTGCGGGCCGACAGCGTGGGCAGCGCGGAGCTGGCCGGGAACCAGCTCGCGGCCAGCCGGCGCTCGGCCGCGGTCCGGTCGCCCGCGTGCAGGCAGGCCCAGAGCCCGCGGACCAGCTCGGCCAGGCCGATGTCCAGACGCTTGCGCGCGACGCGCACCGCCGTTCTCACGCGACCTCCCGTCCCGCCTCACCGCTGAGGCCGGAGGCACAGTGTCGCCCGGCCCGGGCCGCCGGCGCCACCCCGGCACCGGGGGAGGGGGCCTCTGCGGGCCACGCCCTCTAGGCTCGGGGTCTGGCCCCCGACCCGGAAGGTGGAGCCGACCGTGGCGATCGTGCACCACCTGGAGCGGTACCGCGTCATCGCGGAGACCCTGGCCCGGCACGGGCTGGGCGTGCTGCTGGGCGCCTCGGGTGTCGAGCGCTACATCCCGTTCCACCGCAGCATCGCCCGCGTGGCGCACCGCTCGCAGCACCAGTACTCCACCGCGGCCCACGTCCGGCTCGCCCTGGAGGAGCTGGGTCCGGCGTTCGTGAAGCTCGGCCAGCTGCTCTCGACGCGGCCTGACCTGCTGCCCCCGGCCTACCTGACCGAGCTGGCCAAGCTGCAGGACGCGGTGCCTCCGGTGCCCCGGACGACCATCCGGGCGGTGCTCGAGGCCGAGCTCGGCGCGCCGGTGGAGTCGATCTTCGCGACCTTCGACCTGAACCCCCTGGCCAGCGCGTCCATCGGGCAGGCGCACGCGGCGACCCTGCAGGACGGCACCGAGGTGGTCGTCAAGGTGCGGCGTCCCGGCGCCATGGAGCAGGTCGAGGTCGATCTGGAGATCCTGCAGAACCTCGCGGCCCAGGCCGCCCGGCGCTGGGAGGACGCGGCCGACTACGACCTGCCCGGACTCGCCGAGGAGTTCGCCCGCACCTTGCGGGCCGAGCTGGACTACCTCGCTGAGGGCCGCAACGCCGAGCGGTTCGCGGCCAACTTCGCCGACAACCCGGGCGTGCACATTCCGACGGTGTACTGGGAGACCACGACGTCGCGGGTGCTGACGCTCGAACGGATCCGCGGGCTCAAGGTGAGCGACCTCGACGGTCTGGACGCGGCGGGCATCGACCGGCCCGCGCTGGCCGCCCGGGCCACCGAGGTCGTCGCCCAGATGATCTTCGACGACGGGTTCTTCCACGCCGACCCCCACCCGGGCAACCTCTTCATCGAGCCCGACGGCCGGATCGGCCTGATCGACTTCGGCATGGTGGGCGTGGTCGACGCCGAGCTGCGCGAGCGCCTGGGCATCCTGCTGGTCGCCCTCACCCGCAAGGACCCGCACCGGATCGCCGCCGCGCTGACCCGGCTGTCGACCTCACCCACGCGGGTCGACCTCGGCGCGCTGAGCCGCGACATGCGCGCCATCGTCGACCTCTACGACGACCGGCCGATCGGCGACATCCCCGTCGGCAAGCTGATCCGCGAGGTCTTGTCGGTGATGCGGCGTCGCCACCTCCAGCTGCCCCGGGAGTTCTCGCTGGTGCTCAAGATGGTGGTGATGACGGAGGGCATGGGGGTCTCGCTCGATCCGTCCTTCCACATCGAGGAGGTGGTCGGCCCCTACGCGTCCCGGCTGGTCGCCGCCCGCTACACCCCGGCCTCGATCGCCCGCCACCTCACCGAGGCCGGCGTCGACGCGCTGGAGATCGCCACCCAGCTACCGGTCCAACTGCGTCGGCTGCAGGCCATGCTCGACGAGGGCGGCCCGGAGGTGCACCTGCGGACCGTCGACCTCGAGCCCCTGGTCGACCGGATCGACGTCATCTCCAAGCGGGTTGTCGCTGGCGTGGTCGGCGCGGCCCTGGTCCGAGGCGTCGTCGAGGTCGTGCTGGCGCGACGGCGCCGCTAGCGCGAGGCGCCGCTAGCGCGAGGCGCCGCCTGGGTCAGCGGTGGGCGGCAGCCTGGCTGAGCAGCTCGAGGGTGGCCTCGCGGGCCGGGGCACGGTCGACCGGGTCGGACACCGAGGCACCGGCCACCGGGTGCACCATGACCTCCTCGACCCCGAAGCGCGCAGCGAGGTCGCTCAGCTGGGCCAGGGCGGCGTCGGGGGTGCCGACCACCCAGCGGGTGAGCATCTGCTCCGCGAGCGCGGCGTGGGACTCGGCCAGGACCGTCGCCTCCGCCTCCTCCACGCTCAGCTGGGCCTTGAGCTCCCCGCCGGTGCGCAGGGCGACCATGGCCAGCAGCTGCGGACGCGCCAGGCGCTCGGCTTCGGACTGGGTCTTCGCCACGACGACGTTGACGGTGAGGAAGGTCTTCGGGGCGGCCAGCTGGTCCGAGGGACGAAAGCCTGAGCGGTAGAGGTCCATGATCTGCGCCGTTCCCTCGCCGGAGAAGTGGTGGGCGAACACGTAGGGGAGGCCCTTGGCGGCGGCGAGGCGGGCGGAGTAGTCCGAGGAGCCCAGCAGCCAGACCTCGGGGACGCCCTGGGCGACCGGCGTCGCGCGCAGCGGGTAGGTGCGACCCTGCACCTGCAGACCCACGCCCTCGGGCGCGAGCATGGCCAGCACGTTGTCCACGACCTCGTCGAACCGGTTGGCGTCGGCGGTCTCGGGGCCGTTGTGGCGGAGCGCGAAGCTGGTCACCGGGTCACTGCCCGGGGCGCGCCCGATGCCCAGGTCGATCCGGCCCGGGTAGGCCGCCTCCAGGAGCGCGAACTGCTCGGCGACGACCAGGGGTGCGTGGTTGGGCAGCATGACCCCGCCGGAGCCGATGCGCATGGTGGAGGTGGCCGCAGCCAAGATGGCGATCAGCACCGGGGGGTTGGTCGACGCCACGGCCGCCATGTTGTGGTGCTCGGCCACCCAGTAGCGCCGGACGCCGACGGCCTCAGCCGCCCGGGCCAGCGACACCGTCGCGCGCAGCGCCTCCGCACTCGTCTGACCCCCGCGGACGGGGATCAGGTCCAGCACGGAGAACGTCAGCGGACGCTCGCCGGTCGGCGTGGTCGGGGCGGGGTTCAGCAGCGTCGTCACCCCAGGGCCAACCGGGCGTCGGGAAGCGCTATTCCCCCCGCCCGGTCGGCCGGACGAGATCAGACCCCCGGGCGGCCGGTGCCGGTGGGGTCGTCGATGCCGTCGGAGTGCACACCCGTCGCGGTCGGCGGCAGCGGCTGCGGGTTCAGCGGGTCGACCGAGGACACCGGGGTGGCGGGGGCCTCGGTCGCGTCGAAGGCGGTCATGACCGGCTCGGAGACCGGCTCCTCCACGGGGACCAGGACGGGCTCCTCCACCGGCACGACGACCGCGTCGACGTCGGCGTCCTCGGACTTCTTGGAGGCGGCAGCGGCGCCTGCGGCGACGGCGGCTGCAGCAGCGGCGATGCCCACCCCGGCGGCGACGGCTTTGCCTGACACCCCGGCCTTGCCGTCGTCACCGCGGGAGGCGGCGGCGTGCTCGACGCCCGGGGTGCCGACGTGGCCCTGGCCGGCGACGGTGCCGCGCCAGGCGCCGGTCGCGTAGCCCTCGGACTCGATGAAGGCCTTGAACCGCTCGAGGTCGCTCTTCGCCTGGCGCTCGACGATGTCGAGCTTGTCGCCGACCTTCTCCAGCAGGCCCTCGGGCTCGTACTCGAGGAAGAGGTTGACCCGGGTGCGTCCGCCGAGGTCCTCGAAGGTGACGGCGCCGGCGTTGGTCGCTCCCTCGGTGGCGGCCCAGGCGACGCGGGTGTCCGGGACCTGCTCGAGCACGCGGGCGTCCCACTCGCGCTTGACCCCGGCGATCTCGGCGACCCAGTGCATGCGGTGCTCGCCCAGCTGGGTGACGCTCTCCACCCCGCCCATGAAGTGCGGGAACTCCGCGAACTGGGTCCACTGGTTGTAGACCGTGCGGACGGGCAGGTTGACCTCGATGGACGTGTCGACGGTGGTCGTCATGTCGCTCCTTCAGCTCTGAGGGGATGTCCTCCCAGGATCACCGACCCGTTCCCGGACGGCTCGGGCGGGGGTCAGCGGCGGGCGCCCGCCTCCAGGACGTCCTTGGCGATCCGGGCCAGGGTGACCGCGCCCACCGGCCGGAAGGGGTGCAGCGGGTCGGGGTCGACCGACCCGGTGGGCCCGCCCAGCTCGGTCGGCGCGAGGGCACTCATCACCACGTAGGCGTCGTGCGGGTCCCACCCACGTTCGTCGACGAGCACCGAGAACAGCGACTCGTAGGCCATGGTGATGGACTCCTGGACCGGGTCGCCGAGGCCGACGCAGACGTACTCGGTGCCGGTGTCCAGCTGCGGGCCGCGGATCGTGCGCCCCTTGACCACGTCGACGCTCACGGTGGCCCGGCCGGCGATCTCGATGGCCACGAAGGACGACTCGCCCCGCGCCATCACCGCGTGGATGTCGCCGATGCTGAGCAGGGCTCCCGGCACCTGCACGGGCAGGTAGACCGTGGTCCCCGGGGCGGCGTCGGTCAGGTCCATGTTGCCGCCCGTGGGCAGCGTCGGCATCACCGACGAACCGTCGCGGCCGGCCGGGGCGAGGCCCAGGCAGCCGATCATCGGCGCCACGGCGCAGTCGATCGTCGGGGTGAGCCGGGCCCGCCCGTCGACGACCGGGATGCGGCGGACGAAGAAGTCCGGGCCCATCCGGGCCGCCAGGGCGCCGGCACCGGGGATGGAGACCGACCAGCCCTGCTCGGCGAGCGCGATGGCGTGGATGGTCACGGCCAGGACGTCGCCGGGCTCCGCCCCCTCCACGAACACCGGACCGGTGACGGGGTTGATCGTCGCAGTGACCTTCGCCAGGTCACCGAGCTCCTCCATCTGGGCGTAGGCGAGGTCGTCGGTCTCGAAGGTGATGCGGTCCCCGGCTCCGGCGCGGACGCTGAGCACGGGCGCACGTCCGGCGCTGAACGCGGGCGCGGCGAGGTCCTTGGTCAGCAGGTGGTCGCTCATCGCACCGGCTCGGTCTCGGCCTCGCGGAACGGGTCGGCGGCGTGCTCGGGGAGCACCCCGGTGCCCTTGCGCGTGTAGTAGAGGAGCACCAGCGCGCCGATGGCGAGCCAGATGACGCCGCCGATCTTGGCCAGCGGGTCGGCGTTCCAGAGCACGAAGCCGATGATCGCGAAGCCCAGCGCCGGCACCACCCAGTGCAGGGCGACGTTGCGGCTGCGCCTCTTGACCGCGTAGTAGCCGACGACGGAGACGTGCAGCAGCAGGAAGGCGGTGAGGGCGCCGAAGTTGACCAGGGCGGAGATGACCCCGATCTGGCCGACGAAGAACAGGCCCAGCAGCAGGGTCAGCCCGCCGACGACGAGGATCGCCCGCTGCGGGGCCCTCGTCTTGGGGTTGATGTGGGCGAGGAAGCTGGGCAGCCGGCCGTCGCGGCTCATGGAGAAGAGCAGCCGTGAGGTGGCGCTCTGGGCGGCGACCGCGTTGGCGATGCCGACGGCGAGGGCGTTCATGGCCAAGAAGGCGATCTGCCAGCCGCTGCCGCTGATGGAGCCGACGATGGAGAAGAAGGCGTTGTTGACCTCGTCGTCACCGAACGCGGTGGTGCCGGGCACCAGCATGGCTGCCAGCCAGGTCTGGGTGACGAAGAACAGCGCGACGAGCACCAGGCCGGTGACCATGGCGATGCCGGCGGACCGACGGCCGCCCTTGGCCTCCTCGCTCAGGGTGGCGATGCCGTCGAAGCCGAGGAAGCTGAGGACCGCGATGGACAGCGCGGCCGCCGCCAGGCCCGGGGTGAAGAGGTCGGCGTTGAACAGCGGGGTGGTGGTGAACTGCGCGCCGCCGACTCCCTTGGAGATGGCCACGACGGCCATCACGATGAAGATCGCCACGAAGACCAGCTCGGCGGCGAGGAACAACCGGTTCACCACGGCGGTGAAGGAGATGCCGACGTAGTTGATAGCGGTGTTGATCACCAGGAACACGATGATCCAGACCGGCTTGGGGACGCCCGGGAAGATGCCGCTCATCGACTCCGCGGCGAAGACGTAGAGCAGCGTCGGGACGAGGAGGTAGTCCAGCAGGATCGTCCAGCCGGCGAAGAACCCGAGCACCGGGTGCAGACCGCGCCCGACGTAGGAGTAGACCGAGCCGGCGATCGGGAACGCCTTGGACATCTGGGCGTAGGACAGGGCCGTGAAGATCATCGCCACCAGGCCGATGAGGTAGACCAGCGGGACCATGCCCTTGGACTCGTTGTAGACGACGCCGAAGATCGCCCAGGGAGCGATCGGCACCATGAAGACGAGGCCGTAGACGATCAGGTCGGCGGTGGAGAGCGTGCGGTTCAGCTCCTGGCGGTAGCCGAACTCGGCCAGGTCACGTGAACCCTGGTCCGTGGGTTGAGCGGTCATGGACGTTCCTTCTCGAGGGGGCGGGCAGGGCGGGTGACCGGTCGCTCGACATCGGGTCGGCCGGTGCGGGGTGGGGCGTGGTGCCGCGGGAGCAGGTGGCAGGGGCGGGTGGGCAGTCAGTCGTGGGCGCGCAGGAACTGCCCCACGACGCGGCGGAACTCCTCGGGCTCCTCGACGTGCGGCATGTGGCTGGACTCGGCGAACACGTGGCTGGCGACGTCGGGGATCCGCTCGACGAAGGGCGCCCAGACCTCGGGCGTGGCCTCGTCGTGGCGTCCGGCGACGACGAGGGTGGGGACGGCGACGCGGTCGAGCCGGTCGACCACGCTCCAGTCCTTGAGGCTCCCGACGACGTGGAACTCACTCGGGCCGTTCATCGTGTGGTACACGGTCGGCTCCGCCTCGATCTGGGCGAAGCTGTCCAGGACCTCCTGGGGCATCGGCTGGACCCGGCACACGTGCCGGGCGTAGAAGACGTCGACGGCCGCGTGGTACTCGGCGGAGTCGGTGGTGCCGGCCGCCTCGTGCTCCGACAGCGTGCGCTGCACCCGTTCGGGCAGCTCGGCGCGCAGGCGCCCGGCCGCCGCCAGCCACAGCGGCATCGAGGCCGGGCTGTCGCAGATGGTCAGCGAGGAGATGCCCGTGGGGTCGGCGAGGACCACCTCGGGGCCGAGCATCCCGCCCCAGGACTGGCCGAGCAGGTGGAAGCGGGAGCCGATGCCCAGCGCCCCCACCACCGCCCGCAGCTCGCGGACGAAGAGGTCGACCGTCCAGAACGAGGGGTCGGCGTCGGGCAGGTGGGTGCTCCGGCCGCAGCCGAGCTGGTCGTAGTGCACGACGGCGCGGCCCTCGGCGGCCAGGTCGGCGATCCGGAGGGTGTAGTCGTGCGCCGCCCCCGGGCCTCCGTGCAGCACCACCAGGGGGGCACGCTCGGCGTCGGGATCTAGCCGGCCGGTCACCCGGTACCAGGTCTGGTGGCCCTCGAACTCGACCAGCCCGGTGGTGACCGGCGGCCCTTCTACACTGCTCATCCTGCCCTCCGAAGCAGTAGGGATCGTTCGTCCGCCGGGCAGTCAAACACGTGAAAGGTGTGGTCACAATACCTTTAGATCCCCCTGTCCATCTGGTGGACACCACCGCCTCCGCGACGTCGTCGGCGACCGACCTCGGCGGGGTGACCCGAGCGACCATGGTGGACAGCGTTGCCGAGCGCCTGGTCACCGCGATCGCCGTGGGCACCTACTCCCCGGGCGAACGGCTGCCGGCCGAGCGTGAGCTCGCGAGCCGACTCTCCGTCAGCCGGGTGACCCTGCGGCAGGCCCTGCAACGGGTCGCGGAACTGGGGCTCGTGGAGTCCCGGCGTGGCCGGGGTGGCGGCACCTTCGTCACCGCTGTCGCCTGGCACGAGGTGGCTCCCGAGGAGGCGCGCCGGACCCTGGAGGTGGAGCTGCCCCGGCTCCGCGAGCTGTTCGACTACCGCTGCCTGGTGGAGGGCATGATCGCCCGGGCCGCGGCCCAGCGTCGGACCGCGGACGACGTTGAGCACCTCCAGACCGCCCTTGAGGAGTTCCGCCGTACGGGGACCGACATGGCGCTGGCCCGGGCCCTCGACCGGCGCTTGCACGGCCTGGTCGGTGCTGCAGCGAAGAACGGGCACCTCGTCGCCCTGAGCGCCCACCTGACGACGGCGGCCACGCTCGGCTTCGGCGCGGAGCCCTACGAACCCGACTTCTTCGTGCGAGCCCTGCACGAGCACGAGGAGCTCATCAGCGCTGTCGTGGTCGGCGACGCCGAGCGGGCCCACGACGTGGCCTCAGCGCACTTTGCCCTCACCTACGTGACCATGGAGCACAGCCTGCAGCGGGCCCTCCGGGGGTGAGGGTGTGCTGCTCCCGCGGCGGGGCAGGATGGGAGCATCTGCCAGCGAGGAGGAGCCCTAGCCGTGCCGAAGACCACGAAGTCGCAGAAGGTGATCGAGAGCGAGCTGCCCAGCACGCTGCAGCGCTCCGACAAGCACGCTCAGGCCACCTACGCCAAGACCCATGACTCCGCGTTGGAGACCTACGACGGGGACGAGCGGGCCGCGAACCAGGTCGCCTTCGCCGCCCTCAAGCACAGCCATGAGAAGGTGGGCGACCACTGGGAGCCGAAGGAGCAGAAGGGCCCCTCCGACGCCCAGGCCGAGGGTGGCCGCGGAACAGACCGGCCAACCGCCGGCGGCGTCGACGCCAACGCCTCCAAGAAGCACCTCTACGCCTTGGCTACGCGGCTGGGCATCAGCGGTCGTTCCACGATGACCAAGGACGAGCTCGTGGCTGCCCTGCAGAAGGCCAACAACCGTGCGAGCGCCCGGGCCCGGAGGGACGCGGCCGGATCGTGAGCCCCGACGTCCGGCCCTCCCCGCTCGTCCGGCCCCATCAGCTCGTGCTCCTGGGTGGCACCGGCTTCACCGGGCGGCTGACCGCCCAGCACCTCGCCCGCTACGCCCCGCCCGGCCTGCGCGTCGCCCTCGCCGGCCGGTCGGCAGAGCGGCTCGTGGCCCTGCGCGAGGAGCTCGGAGGCTCGGCCGCCGCCTGGCCGCTCGTCGTCGTGGACGTCGAGGACGCCGACGCCGTCGGAAGGCTCGCCCACTCCACCCGCGTCCTGGTGACCACGGTCGGGCCCTACCTGCACCGGGGGCTGGCGCTGGTCCGGGCGTGCGCGGAGGCCGGCACCCACTACGCCGACCTCACCGGGGAGACGCTGTTCGTCCGCCGCAGCATCGACGCCGCCCACGAGGCGGCGCGGGCCAGCGGGGCGCGGATCGTGCACGCCTGCGGCTTCGACTCCGTGCCCTCCGACCTCGCGGTGGCGCTGACGGCCGCCCGGGCACAGGCCGACGGCGCGGGCACGCTGACCGGCACCGTCCTGCACGTGCGCTCGATGCGCGGCGGGGTGAGCGGTGGCACCCTGGCCTCGATGCGGCAGCAGCTGCTGGAGATGGCGACGGACCCCGCCGCCCGGGCGCTTGTCGGCCGGTCCGACGCCCTGGTCGACACCCCGCGCCGCAACCCCGTCCCGCACCGGCGGTCCTCCCCCCTCAGCCGGGACCGCGCGACGGGGCGCTGGCAGGCCCCCTTCCTGCTCGGTGCCTTCAACGCTCAGATCGTGCTGCGCACCAACAGCCTTCTCGGGGCCCCGTACGGGCCGGAGTTTCGTTACCGCGAGGTCGTGGACACCGGAGGGGGGGTCGGCGGCGCGCTCGGTGCGGCGGCGCTGTCCGGCGGGTCGGCGGCGCTGGCCGCTGGTCTGTGGTTCGCGCCCAGCCGGGCGGTCCTGGACCGTGTGCTGCCGGCGCCGGGCAGCGGGCCTGGGGAGCGCGCCCTGGAGCGTGGCCGGTTCCGCGTCGAGGTCGACGCCGGCACCACGAGCGGGGCGCGGTACCGCACGGTGGTGAGCGCGCCCTTGGACCCGGGCTACCGGGGCACCGCGGTGATGCTCGCCGAGTCCGGCCTGGGCCTGGCCCTGGACGAGCTGTCCGGCGCCGGCGGGGTGCTGACCCCGCAGGTGGCGTTCGGAGCCGCGCTGGTCTCCCGGCTGCGGCGCCACGACTTCGTGCTCGAGACGGCGCGGCTCTGACGCCGGCCCCTTCAGCGCGGGGGCCTGCCGGCGCGGGGACTCAGTCCCAGAGGTCGGTCCAGGCCAGGCCGAGGTCACCCAGCAGCTCGCGCAGCAGCGGCAGGCTGAGCCCGACGACGTTGTGAGGGTCGCCCTCGACCGCGCGGACGAAGGCCCCGCCCAGCCCGTCGATGGTGAAGGCGCCGGCCACCTGCAACGGCTCCCCGGTGGCCACGTAGGTTGCGATCTCGTCGTCGTCGAGGTCGGCGAAGTGCACCCGGGTGGAGGCGACGGCTCCCCGGGTGGCGCCCGGCCGGGATGGGTCGCCGACGACCACGAGGTGGTGGCCGGTGTGCAGGACGCCGGACCGGCCGCGCATCAGCCGCCACCGCTTCGTCGCCTGCTCGGGTGTCCCAGGCTTGCCGTAGGCCTGCCCGTCGAGCTCCAGCATCGAGTCGCACCCCAGGACCAGGACCGGACCGTCGTCGGGGGAGAGGGTGGCCGCGACCGCCTCGGCCTTGAGGACGGCCAGCCGCCCCACCAGGGCGGGGACGGAGTCCTCCTGGACGGCGCTCTCGTCGACCCCGGAGACCACGACGTCGGGTCGGACACCGGCGGAGCGGAGCGTCGCCAGCCGGGCGGGGGAAGCCGAGGCCAGGACGAGGCGGGGCGTCATGGCGTCAGCGTAGCCAGCGCGGGGACGACGCCCGGGCGCCTGCTCGGGCCCGACCGGTGGTGGCTAGCGTGACGGCCATGGACTACGTGAACCTCGGAACGACGGGCCTGCAGGTCTCGAGAATCTGTCTGGGTTGCATGAGCTTCGGCGAGCCGGAGCGGGGCAACCACCCCTGGACCCTGCCGGAGGACCAGAGCCGTCCGCTGCTGCAGCAGGCGGTGGAGGCCGGCATCACCTTCTTCGACACCGCCAACGGCTACTCCGCGGGCAGCAGCGAGGAGATCGTCGGCCGCGCCTTGCAGGAGATGCTGCCGCGCGAGCAGCTGGTGCTGGCCACCAAGGTCTTCGGCCAGATGGCCGACGGCCCGAACGGCGGTGGACTGTCGCGGAAGGCGATCCTGTGGCAGGTGGACGAGAGCCTGCGCCGGCTGGGCACCGACTACATCGACCTCTACCAGATCCACCGGTGGGACCCGAGGACCCCGGTCCTGGAGACGCTGGAGACCCTGCACGACCTCGTCCGCTCGGGCAAGGTGCGCTACCTGGGTGCGTCTTCCATGTGGGCGTGGCAGTTCTCCAAGGCCCAGTACCTGGCCCGGATCCACGGACTGACCCCGTTCGTGTCGATGCAGAACCACTACAACCTCCTCAACCGTGAGGAGGAGCGGGAGATGCTGCCGCTCTGCGCCGACCAGGGGGTCGGCGTCATCCCGTGGAGCCCGCTGGCCCGGGGCAAGCTCACCAGGGACTGGGACGTCACCACCGCCCGCAGCGAGACCGACGAGTTCGGCAAGTCCCTGTACCGCGACGAGGACCGCGACATCGCCCAGACGGTCGCGGCCATCGCCGAGGAGCGCGACGTCCCGCGGGCGCAGGTGGCGCTCGCCTGGGTGCTGGCGAACCCCGTGGTGAGCGCGCCGATCGTCGGCGCAACCAAGCCCGGGCACATCGAGGACGCCGTCGCCGCGGCCCAGCTGGTGCTCAGCGCGCAGGAGAAGGCGCGGCTGGAGGAGAGCTACCAGCCGCACGCCGTCGCGGGCTTTTGACCTGCCCCTGGAGATCCAGCGCCAGATGACGCCGGACCCCCCGGATCGGTCCGCCCGAGCCGACTGGCGCTGACTTTCCAGGGCGGGTCAGTGGGGACGGGCCGAGCCGACCCACGCGCCGGATCCCGGCGCGGGTGTCGGCCGGCACTTCCGGGCGGCGGCCGCCCAGGCCGAGCGCTGGCGAGGGGCCGGCGCGGGTTCGGCGGGGCCGGCGGCGCTCAGCACCACGACCACCGCAGCGAGCTCCTCCTCGGTCGGGGTGCCGGCGATGACGCGCAGCGTCGGGCCGGTTCCCTGCTCGTCGCTCACAGCGGGATGTTCCCGTGCTTCTTGGGCGGCAGCGTCTGGCGCTTGGTCCGCAGCAGCCGCAGCACCCGGGTCAGCTCGACCCGCGTCTCGTGCGGGCTGATCACCGCGTCGACGTAGCCCCGCTCCGCGGCGATGTAGGGGTTGGCCAGCTCGTCGTCGTACTCGGTGATCAGCTCGGCCCGGCGGGCCTCGGCATCGGGGTGGTCGGCCAGCTCGCGCCGGTAGAGGATGTTCACCGCGCCCTGGGCGCCCATCACCGCGATCTGCGCGGTGGGCCAGGCGAGGTTGAAGTCGGCGCCCAGGTGCTTGGAGCCCATGACGTCGTAGGCGCCGCCGTAAGCCTTGCGGGTGATCACCGTGACCAGCGGCACCGTCGCCTCGGCGTAGGCGTAGATCAGCTTCGCCCCTCGGCGGATGATGCCGTTCCACTCCTGGTCGGTGCCGGGCAGGAAGCCGGGGACGTCGACGAAGGTGAGCACCGGGATGTTGAACGCGTCGCAGGTGCGGACGAACCGCGCCGCCTTCTCCGAGGCGTCGATGTCGAGGCAGCCGGCGAAGTGCAGCGGCTGGTTGGCCACCACCCCGACGCTGTGCCCGTCCACCCGCCCGAAGCCGATCAGGATGTTCGGGGCGAACAGCTCCTGCACCTCGAGGAAGTCGCCGTCGTCGAGGACCCGGCGGATGACCTGGTGCATGTCGTAGGGCTGGTTGGGTGAGTCCGGGATCAAGGTGTCGAGGACGCGGTCCTCGTCGGTGACGTGCGGGGCCGGGTCGTGCTCGACGACCGGCGCCTCCTCCAGGTTGTTCTGTGGCAGGAACCCGATCAGCGCCTGCACGTAGGAGATGGCGTCGGCCTCGTCGGCGGCGAGGTAGTGGGCGTTGCCGGACCTCGTGTTGTGGGTCCGGCCACCCCCGAGCTCCTCCATGGTGACGTCCTCGCCGGTGACGGCCCTGATGACGTCGGGTCCGGTGATGAACATCTGGGACGTCTGGTCGACCATGACCACGAAGTCGGTGAGGGCGGGAGAGTAGACGTGCCCGCCCGCGGCCGCGCCCATGATGAGCGAGATCTGCGGGATCACCCCGCTGGCGTGGGTGTTGCGGCGGAAGATCTCGCCGTAGAGGCCGAGGGAGACCACGCCCTCCTGGATGCGCGCCCCGCCCCCCTCGTTGAGCCCGATGATCGGGCAGCCCGTCTTGAGGGCGAAGTCGATGATCTTGACGATCTTCTCCCCGTACACCTCCCCGAGGCTGCCGCCGAAGATCGTCACGTCCTGGCTGAAGACGCACACGGGCCGGTCGTCGATCGTCCCGAAGCCGGTGACCACGCCGTCGCCGTAGGGCCGGCGCTTGTCCATGCCGAACGTGGTGGAGCGGTGCCGGGCGAACTCGTCGAGCTCGGTGAAGGACCCCTCGTCGAGCAGCAGCTCGATCCGCTCGCGGGCGGTCAGCTTCCCCTTGGCGTGCTGCTTCTCCACCGCGGCCGCGGACCCGGCGTGGACCGCCTGCTCGATCCGCTGGTCCAGGTCGGCGAGCTTGCCGGCCGTCGTGTGGATGTCAGGGGTGGCGTGGTCCATAGGCGGCACCCTAGCCAGTTCCTGCGCCGGTCCTGCTTCGCGGTCAGCCGGTGGTGGGGTCTGCCGGCACCGGCCGGCAGCGCTAGGGTCGCCGGGTGCGAGGTCTGGGGTGTTGAGCGGGGACGTGCTGGACGTCGAGGTGCTGCGACGGGAGCTGCTCCGCCCCGGGGGCCTCTGGACCGAGGTTGACGTCGTCGAGCGCACCGGTTCCACCAACGCCGACCTCGCGGCCCGCGCCCGGGCCGGTGCTGCCTCGGGGTCGGTGCTGGTCACCGACTTCCAGGACGCCGGCCGCGGTCGGCAGGGTCGGACCTGGGTGGCGCCCCGGGGCACCAGCGTGGCGATGTCGGTGCTGCTCCGGCCGGTCGACGTCGATCCGGCCCGCTGGACGTGGCTGCCGCTGCTGGCCGGGATCGCCGTCGTCGAGGGGCTGCGCCGCACCGCGGACGTGCCCGCCCTGCTCAAGTGGCCGAACGATGTGCTGGTCGACGGGCTCAAGGTGAGCGGGATCCTGGCCGAGCGGGTGGAGACCCCGTCCGGTCCGGCCTGCGTGGTGGGGGCTGGGGTCAACGTCTGGCTGGCCGACGACGAGCTGCCCGTGCCGACGGCCACGTCGCTGGCCCTGCTGGCGCAGGAGCGCGCGCCCGGGGCGCGCCCACCGTCGCGGAACCTGGTCATCGCCACCGTCCTGGCAGCACTGGAGCTGCTCTACCAGCGGTGGGAGGTCCTCGACGACGACGCCCCGTTCGCCGCCGCGTACGTCCGTCGCAGCGACACCCTGGGCCGTGCGGTGCAGGTGCACCTGGCCGGCGACGTCACCGTCGAGGGCCGCGCCGAGGCCCTCGACGCCGACGGCCGTCTGGTGGTGCGCACAGCCACGGGGTTGCAGACTTTCGGGGCCGGGGACGTCGTCCACCTGCGGAGTTGACCCCTTCTGGGGCTTCGGGACTAAAGTCCCCGTCGGTCTCGGTTCTTCCTTAGTTCACCCGGTCGTGCGCCCGGTGGCTTAGCCTTTTTGGCAACAGCGTGGTCTCGTCGTCCGGCGGCTGATGACCGCGCGGCCATTCCGACCGAACCTGGAGCCTTTCCGCTGTGCGACCTCTTTCCCGACTCATCCCGGCCCTGATCGGCGCGCTCGCGCTGGCTCTGGTCACCCCGGCCCTGTCCCTGGTGGCCCCGGCTCCCGGCGTGCCCCAGGCGGTGGCCGCGACGACCGACACGTACTCGGTGGCGCCGGGCCTCATCTTCAACAACCCCACGGGCCCCAAGACCCGGCACCGCCGGATCATCAACAAGGTGGAGGAGGTCATCAACCACGCCCCGCCCGGATCGCGCATCCGGATGGCGCAGTACCTGTTCGACCTCGACTCCACCGCCGACGCGCTGGCTGCGGCCTACGCCCGCGGCGTGATCGTGCAGCTGCTCATCGACGACTACCCGATCTCGCCCCAGACCCAGCGGATGCGCCAGCTGCTGGGGACCAACAAGAACGCCCCGAGCTACGTCCGGCGGTGCGTGAACGGCTGCATGTCGAGCAGCACCTCGGTGATGCACGCGAAGTTCTTCCTGTTCTCCCAGTCCGGGGTCACGCAGAACATCTCGATGGTCAGCTCGGCGAACCCCTACACCGGCAACAGCAGCGTCAGCTGGAACAACATGCACATCCTCGTGGGGGACCTGAAGCTCTACAACTCCCTCGACCAGTACTTCACCGACATGCTCCCCGACCGTGACCAGCCGAACTACTACCGGACCACCACCAGTGGCCAGAACAAGCTCTACTTCTTCCCCCGCCAGGCGGCCAAGGGGTCCGCGGACGTCCCCATGCTCGACGTGCTCAACCACGTCCGCTGCCGCGGCGTGGGGGAGGGCTACGGCAAGGACGGGCGCACCGTCGTCCGCATCGAGCAGTGGGGCTGGAGCGCGGCCCGGCTCGACATCGCCCGGCGGGTGTGGGCGCTGCACGACCAGGGCTGCAAGGTCTCGATCATCGCGAACAAGTTCAACACCAGCCCGAAGGTCTTCCAGGTGCTGCTGAAACGCAGCTACCGCTACGGCCAGATCACCTTCTACAACGCGGCCATCGACACGAACGGGAACGGCAAGCGCGACAAGTACATGCACCACAAGGTGCTGATGGTCAACGGGCGTTGGTTCGGCCAGAACAAGAAGGTCGTCTACACCGGCTCGGCCAACTTCACCGGCACGGCGACGCTGGCCAACAACGAGCTGATTATGCGCGTGATCGACGACAAGACCTACGACGCCTACTACGGCAACTTCAACTACATCCGTAACAACTGGACCAAGCGCGTCACCGTGGCGCCACCGATCCCGAGGACCACGGTCTCCCGGCAGGCCGCCGCCACGGTCGAGCGCCGGCTGGAGGTCCGGCTCGCGGTCGCCCCCGACACGGTGGCCCCTGCGACCGTGCCCGTCGACCCGGCTCAGGACCGCACGACCCTGGCCCCCACGGAGCCGCCCGCCCAGGACCCGTCCCCCGCGAAGCCTTCCCTGACCGACCCTGCCCGGGCCAAACCTGTCGAGCCCAGCCCGGCCCGCTGAGCCTCGGGCGCGGCTCCGGAGTGGCGCACTGTGCCACCCTGGGGGTGTGGGACTTCCGACCAAGCTGCTCGGGGCCGACGAGCACGAGGTGCTGCACACGCGCACGCACGGCAAGGCCATGGTCCTGCCGGCGGCCGCGCTCGTCCTCGTGGGCGCGGCGGTCGGCGCCGGGGCGGCCCTGGTGCCGCTCGGGTGGCGTCCGGCCGGTCAGCTGGGGATCGCCCTCGGCGGTCTGCTCCTCGCGCTCCGCTTCAGCGTCGTCCCGTTCCTGCACTGGCGGACCACGACGTACACCCTCACCAACCGCCGCCTGGTGACGCGCAGCGGCATCGTCGCCAAGACCAGTAAGGACCTGCCGCTCACCAGGGTCAACGACGTCTCCTCCCAACGAAGCCTCACCGACCGGGTCCTGGGCTGCGGCACGCTCCACGTGCAGACGGCCAGCGAGGCGGGGGTCATCGCCCTCGTCGACGTGCCCGACGTCGAGCACGTGCACCAGGTGATGACCCAGCTGCTCTTCCAGGCCGAGGACGACGACGGCCCTGCCGGCGCCTGAGCCTGCGGTCGCGCTCCTCGGGCCGGCTCCCCGGTCGGGACTACGATGGCCGCGGCCGGCCGGTGGTCGCCGGCTGGACGCACCGACCCGAGGACCTGCCCTGTGGCCGACGAGCTCTCGCTGGGCCAGCCCGTCCCGCTGCCGGTGCGCGAGCAGGACGCCCCCCTGGGGCTGCGCACACAGCTGACCCGGTTCGTGCTCACCGGCGGGCTGTCGGCCGTGGTGGATTTCGGCCTGCTGGTCGCCCTGATGGCCCTCGGGCTGGGGCACACCCCGGCGAAGGCCGTGTCCTTCGTGGCGGGCACCACCACGGCCTACCTGATCAACCGGCGTTGGACCTTCCGGGCCGAGCCGTCCCGGCGCCGCTTCGTCGCCGTCGTTGTCCTCTACGCGCTCACCTTCGCCCTGCAGGTGGGATTGTTCAGCCTCGTGTTCGAGCGCTTGACCGATGCCGGACTCAGCCGGCTGGCCGTCCAGGTAGTGGCCTTCGTCCTCGCGCAGGGGGTCGCGACCACCGTCAACTTCATCGTCCAGCGAGGGCTGATCTTCCGGCTCGGTTGACCCGGCCGGTCCCGGCGCGGCCCCGCCGATCGAGCGTGGCCAGGGCTGCCTCCTCGCGGCGCTAGGCTTCCGGTCCGTGACCACCCCTGCCAGTCCCGGCCCACGCCCCTTCGTGGTGGGCATCATCGGAGGCGGCCAGCTGGCCCGGATGATGTACCAGGCCGCCATCGGGCTGGGTGTCGAGATCCGGCTGCTGGCCGAGGGCCCGGGCGTCTCCGCCGCCGGCGTCGTGCACGAAGTCACCGTCGGGAACTACACCGACCCGGCCGTGGTTCAGGCGTTTGCCGCCGGCTGCGACGCCGTCACCTTCGACCACGAGCACGTGCCCGCCGCCCTGCTGCGTGAGCTCGAGGACGCCGGCGTCGTCGTCCGGCCCGGCCCCGCGGCCCTGCTCCACGCACAGGACAAGGCCGTCATGCGCGACCGGCTCACCGCGCTGGGCCTGCCCTGCCCGGCCTACCGCGTGGTGGCCGATCGGGCGGCGCTGGTGGCCTTCGGCGACGAGCAGGGCTGGCCCGTCATCGCCAAGACGACGCGTGGCGGCTACGACGGCAAGGGGGTCTGGAAGCTCGACTCCGCCGCCGACGCGGACCTCCCCTTCGCAGCCCTGGCCCCGGGGGTCCAGGTCGTCGCGGAGGAGTTCGTCGACTTCGCCCGGGAGCTGAGCGCGCTGGTCGTCCGCTCACCGTCCGGCCAGGCCGTGGCCTACCCCGTCTCGGAGTCGGTCCAGCGCGACGGCGTGTGCGTGGAGACCGTGACCCCGGCACCGGGGCTCGACCCCGAGCAGGCGGTGGCGGCCGAGCTGCTGGCCCTCACCGTCGCCCACGAGCTCGAGGTGGTCGGCCTGCTGGCCGTGGAGCTCATGCAGCGCCGCGACGGCCGGGTGGTGGTCAACGAGCTGGCCATGCGGCCCCACAACACCGGGCACTGGACGATCGACGGCGCCCACACCTCCCAGTTCGAGAACCACCTGCGGGCGGTCCTGGACCTGCCCCTCGGCGACCCCGCGACGCGGGCCCCATGGACGGTGATGGCCAACGTCCTGGGCGGGACCGTCGACGACCTGCCCTCGGCCCTGCTGCACTGCTTCGCCCGTGACCGCCGGCTGCGGGTCCAGCTCTACGGCAAGTCCGTGCGCCCGGGCCGCAAGGTCGGCCACGTCACCACCTACGGCGACGACCTGGCCGAGACGCGCAAGCGGGCCCGGCACGCCGCCGGCTACCTGATGGGGGACCCGGATGCCTGACTCCTCGACCGCGGCGGGACGTCTCGCCGCCGCGCCCCGGGTGGGCATCGTCATGGGGTCGGACTCCGATTGGCCGGTGATGGCCGCCGCTGCCGCGGCCTGCGCGGAGTTCGGGGTGCCCTACGAGGCCGACGTCGTCTCCGCCCACCGGATGCCGGACGCGATGCTGGCCTACGGCCGCTCTGCCCACGAGCGGGGTCTGCAGGTCATCGTCGCCGGGGCGGGCGGGGCAGCCCACCTGCCGGGCATGCTCGCGGCCGTGACCCCGCTGCCGGTCATCGGGGTGCCCGTCCCGCTGAAGCACCTGGACGGGATGGACTCGCTCCTCTCGATCGTGCAGATGCCCGCCGGCGTCCCGGTGGCCACGGTCTCGATCGGCGGAGCCCGGAACGCCGGGCTGCTCGCGGTGCGCATCCTCGCTGCCGCCGACCCCGACCTGGCGCGGGCGATGCTCACCTTCCAAGACGAGCTCCGCGCTGCCGCCGAGGCCAAGGGGGCCCGCGTCCGCGACGCCGGGCCGGTGGCCTGAGCCGGTGGCCGGACCGGCCACCGAGGCGCTCGGCGGGGCCGCCCTCCTCGCCCGCGGGCTGGCGATGGTCGGGCGGCGGCCCCGGCTCTTCCTGCTGGGGGCGCTGCCCCCGCTGATTACCTCCGCGCTGTTCGTTCTCGTCCTGGTGCTGGTCGCCACCCGCGGTGAGGTCGTCGTCAGCGCGCTCACCGGCTTCGCCGACAGGTGGCCGCCGGGACTGCGGGCCCTGGTCGGCGTGCTCGTCTCGCTCGCCCTGCTCGGTGGCGTGGTGCTGTTGATGGTGATCTCCTTCACCACGCTCACCCTGACCCTAGGCGCCCCGCTGTATGACCTGATCTCGGAGTTCGTGGACCGCGAGCTCCCCGCTCCGCCCGCACCGCCGGAGGAGGGCTGGGTCTCCTCCCTCGGCCGGGGGCTGCGCCAGTCCGCCGCGTTGATCCTGGTGTCGGCGGGGTGCGCGGTCGTCCTGTTCGCCGCGGGCTTCCTGCCCCTGGTCGGTCAGGTCGCGGTCCCGGTCGTCTCGGCCCTGGTGGGCGGGTGGCTGCTTGGCGTCGAGCTGGTCGGCTCCGCCCTGGAGCGGCGCGGCGTGCTGACGCTGCGGGGACGTCTGGCCCTGCTGCGTGGCCGCCGGTCCCGGGTGCTCGGTCTGTGCGTGCCGACCTTCCTGCTGCTGGCCGTGCCGTTCGTCGGCGTCGTCGTCTTCCCGGTGGCCACCGCTGCCGGCACCCTGCTGGCCCGACAGCTGGCGGGGGAGTCCACTGCCGAGCCCGGGCCGGGCGCCGGCTCAGCCGGCTGAGGGCGGCGGCGCGGTGGTGCCCCGCACCACCAGGTGCGGCGTCGTGTCCAGGTGAGCGGCGGGCAGCGCCCCCTCCAGCAGGGCGAACAGCCGCCGAGCGACGTGGGCACCCAGCCCCATCACGTCGCGGGTCACCGCCGTGAGCTGCGGGGAGGTGACCTCGCACAGGGCCGAGCCGTCCCAGGCCACGACGCTGAGGTCGTCGGGCACCCCCACCCCGAGGCCGGCCAGCGCGGACAGGGCGGAGACCGCCATCAGGTCGTTGTCGAAGAGGATGGCGGTGGGGGAGGCCGGGCCCGCGAGCAGCGCTCGGACGCCATCGCGCCCGCCCGCGGCGGAGAAGTCGGCGACGTGGATGCGACCGCTGACCCCGTGGGCCGCCGAGGCGGTGAGGAAGGCCCGGTCCCGGACCTGGACGTGGACGAGGTCCTCCATCCCGCTCACCCGGGCGATCCGGACGTGGCCGAGCGCGACCAGGTGCGTGACCGCGGCCTCCATGGCCGCGGTGTCGTCGGTCCAGACTGTGGGAAAGGGGCCGGTCGCGCTCGGGTGCCCGACCAGGACGGCCGGCAGCTCCAGCTCGGTGAGCAGCGGCAGCCGGGGGTCCTCGCGCCGGACGTCGACCACGACCACTGCGTCCACCCGGCGCTCCGAGGACCAGGTGCGGTAGGTCTCCAGCTCCCGGTCCCGGTCGACGCACACCTGCAGCAGCAGGGCGTAGGACCGGGTGCTCAGGACCGACTCCAGCCCCGCCACGAACTCCATGTAGAACGGCTCGCTGGCCAGGATCCGTGGGTCCCGGGCGAGGATGAGGCCGAAGGAGTCCGTCCGGGAGCCGGACAGCAGCCGCGCGGTTCGGTTCGGCGCCCAGCCCAGCTGCTCGGCGACGGCGAGGATCCGCGCCCGGGTCTCCACCGACACCCCGGGCCGGTTGTTCAGCGCGTAGGACACCGCACCCTTGGACACCCCGGACCGCCGGGCGATCTCGTTGATGGTCACCCGCCCCACGGCCGCACCCTTCTCCAGGTCGATGCGCCACTGTAGCGCTGAACCGGTTTTGGTAGCCTCATCCGAGCGCCCCGACCGTGCCGCCCCGACGGGAGGTGTGGGAGCGTCGGAGTCGGCCCCGTCCGGAGGGCCGTTCCAGCCGTCTGCCACGGGGGCAGGCGGGACCGACGAAGGAGAACCCTTGTCCACTCCAGAACTGTCCGTGCAGCTCTACACCGTGCGGAGAGCCCTGGCCGAGGACTTCGACGGCACCCTGGCGCGCCTCGCCGGCTTCGGGTTCACCCAGGTCGAGCCGTTCGGCCTCCTCGCCCACCTCGAGAACCTGCGGAGGCTGGGCGAGCACGGCCTGTCCGCCCCGACCACCCACATCGGCCTGGTGGCCGACGCCGACTTGGACGCGATCTTCGCCGCCGCCACCGAGCTGGGCATCGGCACCGTCATCGAGCCGGCCGTCCGGGCCCCGCAGTGGCGAGACGCCGGCAGCATCCTGGCCACCGCCGACGCCCTCAACGCCGCGGCCGTCCGGGCCGCCGAGCACGGGCTGCGGGTCGGCTACCACAACCACTGGTGGGAGATCGAGGCCTCGGTGGACGGGCGGATCGGGCTGGAGGTCCTCGCCGACCACCTGGCGCCCGAGGTCGTCCTCGAGGTCGACACCTACTGGGCCCACGTCGGCGGAGCCGACGTGCCCGCGCTGCTGCAGCGGCTCGGCGACCGGGTCGTCGCGCTGCACGTCAAGGACGGCGACGGGAGCCTCGAGACCACCCGGCAGGTCGCCGTGGGCTCGGGCTCGCTACCCGTGTGGACCTTCCTCGACGCTGCGCCGGACGCGCTGCGCGTCATCGAGCTCGACGACAGCGAGGGCGACCTGCTGGAGGCCGTCCGCGACAGCCGCACCTACCTCACCGCCGGAAAGGGAGCCTGACATGACCACCACCCCCACCCCTCGGACCGGCCCGGTCCGCGTCGGCATCATCGGTGCCGGCGTGATCTCGGGGACCTACATCGAGAACCTGACCAGCTTCGCCGACACGCAGGTGGTAGCGATCAGCGACCTGGACAGCGCCAAGGCCCAGGCCCGGGCGGAGGAGTTCGGCATCCCCTCGGCCGGGGACAACTCCGCGGTCCTGGACAACGCCGACGTCGAGCTGGTCGTCAACCTCACCACCCCGGACGCGCACGCCGAGGTCGCGGGGCTGGCCATCGCCGCCGGCAAGCACGTGTGGAACGAGAAGCCGCTGGCCCTGGACCGCGAGTCCGGACGGGCGACCATCGAGGCGGCGGAGAAGGCCGGCCTGCGCGTCGGCTGCGCCCCGGACACCTTCCTCGGCAGCGGCCTGCAGAAGAGCCGGGAGCTGCTCGAGTCGGGGATCATCGGCACCCCGCTCACCGCCCTGGTCCTGATGCAGAGCCCCGGGCCCGAGTCCTGGCACCCGAACCCGGCCTTCCTGTTCCAGTACGGCGCCGGGCCGCTGTTCGACATCGGCCCCTACTACCTGACCGCGCTGACCCAGTTCTTCGGTCCGGCCCGGCAGGTCGCGGCCACGGCCTCCAAGGCCCGCGAGACCCGCACCATCGGCTCGGGCCCGCTGGCCGGGGAGGTGTTCGACGTGACCGTGCCCAGCCAGTACTCCGCGCTAGTCCAGTACGAGTCGGGTCAGTCGGCCACGATGATCTACTCCTTCGACTCCGCGCAGACGCGCACGTTGCTGGAGATCACCGGCACCGAGGGCACCATGACCGTGCCCGACCCCAACATGTTCGACGGGGAGATCAGCGTCCGCCGTACCGGTGAGGACGACTTCGGTGTGGTCGCGACCACCGAGGCGCTCTCCTCGCGGGGGACCGGCGCGCTCGACATCGCCCGGGCCATCCGCGAGGGCCGGCCGCACCGCGCCCAGGGCGCGCAGGCCTACCATGTGCTCGACACCATGGTGGCCATCGCCGAGTCCGGCGAGCGGGGCGAGTTCGTCCGCGTCGACAGCACGTTCGACAAGCCCGCCCTGCTGCCGGAGGGCTGGGACCCCAAGGCCGCCACGGTCTGATCCCGACGCCGCGGCGCCCGGTCCCTGTCCAGGGGCCGGGCGTCTTGCGGTGTGCAGCCCGAGGTGTCTCCGCCTGGAGGCGGTCAGTCCTCCGCGACGCCCAGCCCGGCGAGCACCAGGTCGGGGTGGTTGCGCCGCACGGTGGCCAGGCGCCAGGTGTTGGGGAACAGGGCGATGGTGGTGCCGTCCGAGCCCGTGGCGACCTCCACGTTGCTCTCCGAGCCCAGGACGTCCTGCGCGGCGGGAACCGTCCGCTGGGCGAGCGTGTGCGCCAGGGGCTCCAGCGTCACCGGACAGTTGAACTCATGCGTCATCCGGTCGGCCACGACCTCGTACTGCATCTGGCCGACGGCGCCGAGGATCGGCTGCTGGGGGCCACGCAGCTGGGAGGTGAGCAGCTGGATGACGCCCTCGCGGTCCAGCTGGCTCAGTCCCTTGTGGAACTGCTTGTGCTTGCTGGTGTCGCGGGCGTTGACCACCTGGAAGTGCTCGGGGGCGAAGCGCGGGATCGGCGGGAACTCCACCGGGTGGTCGAGGTAGAGCGTGTCGCCCGGACGGAGCGCGTTGGCGTTCACCAGGCCCACGACGTCGCCCGGCCAGGCCAGGTCGACGGTCTCGCGCTCGCGGCCGAAGAACTGGTGCGCGTACTTGGTGGCGAACGGGCGCCCGGTGGGCTGGTGGGTGAGCGTCATGCCGCGCTCGAAGACCCCCGAGCAGACGCGGATGAAGGCGATCCGGTCGCGGTGCGCGGCGTTCATGCCCGACTGGACCTTGAACACGAAGCCGGAGAACGGCTCGTCGACCGGTCGCGGTTCTCCGGCGGTGTCGCGGCGCGCCTCGGCGGCCGGCGCGTGCTCGACGATGACGTCCAGCAGCCGTCCGATGCCGATGTTGAGCACGGCGGCGCCGAAGAGGACCGGGGTGGTGGCCGCGGCCAGGAAGAGCTCCTGGTCGTGCGCCTCGAGCAGGCCGAGCTCGTCCTGGGCGGTGCCCCAGCGCGACCCGACGACGGCCTCCGCACCGTCGGGGTGGACCAGGTGCTCCTCGGCGATGGTGGCCCCGCCGGCGGTGCGGGTGAACTGCGCGAGCTCGCCGGTTCGGCGCTCGACCAGGCCGGCGAAGTCGCCGGCCACGCCGACGGGCCAGGTGAGCGGGGTGGGGACCAGCCCGGTCCGCGTCTCGATCTCGTCCATCAGGGCGAGGGCGTCGAGCCCGGGCCGGTCCCACTTGTTGATCATGGTGACCACGGGGAGCTTGCGTCGGCGGCAGACGTCGAACAGCTTCATCGTCTGCGTCTCGAGGCCCTTGGCCGCGTCCACCAGCATGATCACCGAGTCGACGGCGGCAAGCACCCGGTAGGTGTCCTCGGAGAAGTCGGCGTGGCCGGGGGTGTCGACCAGGTTGACCACCACGCCGTCGTGCTCGAACTGGACGGCGGCCGAGCTGATCGAGATGCCGCGCTGCTGCTCCATGCTCATCCAGTCCGACACGGTGGCCTTGCGGCCGGCCTTGCCGTGGGTGGCGCCCGCGCGGCCGATCGCCCGGGCATGCAGCAGCAGGGCCTCGGTCAAGGTCGACTTGCCGGCGTCGGGGTGGGAGATGACGGCGACGACGCGGCGCCGGGCAGCCTGCCGGGCGACCTCGCCGGCGTCCGGCGTGACGACGGTCGCGGTTTCGAGCACCGCACGACTCTACCCGTCGACGCTCACCCGGGCCTGCTCAGCGGACGCCGTGGCCGAGACGGTGGAGAAAACGCTGACAGGTCACGCCCCGCGCGCCGGGAGGATGCCGTTCGTCAGCGGTTCCTGGCTCCGGGCCGGGGCGGAGGAGGAGTCAGCGGGCGTACTGCTCCAGGTCGGAGGTGTCGCCGCGGGCGATGTCGCCGAACATCGCGGCAGCCTCTTTGTCGTCCCAGAGCACAGCCGATCCGGCCGACGTCGAGGCGTCCGGGTTGGCGACGGGCACGGTCAGGGTGAGCCCCTTCCCGCTGGCCACGGTGCGCATCGCCAGGGCGAGCGTCCCCACCTGCCACAGCGACGTCTCCTCGCCGAGGCGCACCGACCGGGCCGAGGCGTTGCTCAACCGCCAGTAGCGGACCGGGTTGAGCACGGTGGCGGGAGAGGCGGCCTTCGCGGCAACCGCGGCCAGCATCTCGCGCTGCCGCTCCACCCGGCCGAGGTCGCCACGGGGGTCGGCCTTGCGCATCCGGACGTAGCCGAGGGCGGTCGTGCCGTCGAGGACCTGGCAGCCCTTGGGCAGGTCGAGATGGCTGTCGGCGTCCTTGATCGCCTTCGGGAGGCACATCGGGATGCCGTCCAGCGCGTCGATGACGTTGACGAAGCCTCCGAAGCCGATCTCGAGGTAGCCGTCGACGCGCACGCCGGTGCTGGCCTCCACGGTCTCCTCCAGCAGCGGGGCGCCCCCGATGGCGAAGGCGGCGTTGATCTTGTTCTGGCCGTGACCGGGGAGCTCGACGAAGGAGTCCCGCGGGATCGAGATGAGCGCGGGCTCCCCGCCGGGCGGCACGTGCAGCAGCATGATCGTGTCGGTCCGCTGGCCCTCGGCGCTGCCGGTGCCCAGCTTCTTCCGCTCCGCCTTGGTCAGGCCCTCGCGGGAGTCGGAGCCGACGAGCAGGAACGTCTGGCCGGGCTGGTCCGCAGGACGGTCGCCGGTCGGGGTGTCGTCCACCCGCCCGACCTGGCTCCAGGCGTACGCCGGCACGCCCACGAGCCAGACCAGGGCGAGGGTGATGAGCAGCGCCAAGGCCTGCAGGGCGCGGCGGAAGGGCCGGCGTCGTCGTGGCCGCGGCCGGGCGACAGGAGCGGAGCCACCCAGACCTCCTGGACGGTAACCCCGGGACCGACGCCACCGGGACCGACGCCACCGGGACCGACGCCACCGGGACCGCGGGCGTCCGCTCGGACAGGCGCGGGCGCCCGAGCAGGTCCGGGCGCTGCCCAGGTAGGCGCCGGGGTAGCCGGGGGCGCGTCGTCCGCCGTCGGTGGGAGCACCCGGGTGGGCTCCGGCTCGGCGGGCCGGGGCGAGCGGCCGTACAGCCAGTCGAGGTCCTCGTCGCCGCTGGGCACCATGCTCGAAGGGTAACGGGAGAGCCTGTGTGGAGTGCCCCGTGTGGAGTGCGTCGCAACCGCCGGCCTCCCCGGCGTGGCACGAGGCGCTCGGGCAGCGGCCCCGGCCATACTGACTGCGACCTGCGGGGCTCTGCGCGCCGACAGCGGCACGAAGTCGCTTGCCCGGTCGCCATCCCCGGCAACACGAAAGGCTCCAGGTGTCGAGTAGCACCGCGGAGGACGCACACCTCCCGACCCCCCTGCACACCCCCCAGCAGCGCAGCGAGCGCGTCAAGCTGCGTCGGGGCCTGACATTTCTGGGCATGACCCTGGTGCTGCCCGGGTCCGCGCAGATCGCCGCCGGCAACCGGGCGCTCGGCCGCATCGCGCTGCGGGCCTGGATCGCCCTCTGGGCGGCGCTGGCCCTGGTCTTAGTGCTCGCGCTGGTATGGCGCAGTGGGGCCATCGCGCTGGTGACCAGCGGACTCACCCTGCGGCTGGTGCAGGTCGTGCTTGTGGCGCTCGCCGTGGGCTGGGGGCTGCTCCTGGTCGATGCCTGGCGGATCAGCCGGCCCCCCGAGCTGGCCCGGCGCCACCGGCTCGGCTTCGCCGTGCTCAACCTGACCCTGGTGTTCACCGTGGTCGGCGGGCTGCTGGCCTCGGCCTCCATCGTCTCCTCCCAGCGCGACCTGATGGCCTCGGTCTTCGCCGGAGGCGGGGACCAGGAGGTCAAGCACGGCCGGTACAACGTCTTGCTGCTCGGCGGTGACGCCGGCAAGGACCGTGTCGGCCTGCGGCCGGACAGCATGACGGTGGCTAGCGTCGACGCCGACACCGGCCGGACGGTCCTGGTCAGCCTGCCCCGCAACCTCGAGGACGTGCCTTTTCCTGAGTCCTCGCCGCTGCACGCGGGGTTCCCGGACGGCTACACCTGCCCCGACCACTCCTGCATGCTCAACGCGGTCTACACCTACGCCAGTGAGCACCCCGAGCTGTACCCCGGGGTCCGCAACCCCGGCGCCCAGGCGACGGTGGAGGCCATCGAGGGCGCGACCGGCCTGCAGGTCAACTACTGGGTCCTGATCGACCTCAAGGGCTTCGAGGACCTCGTCGACGCCGTCGGCGGGATCACCATGGACGTGTACCGCCGGGTGCCGATCGGCGGGGGCACCAGCAAGATCTACGGCTACGTCGAGGCCGGGAAGAACCGGCACCTGGACGGCCGGGAGGCGCTCTGGTTCGCGCGCTCGCGCTCGGACTCCAGCGACTACGACCGGATGGTCCGGCAGAAGTGCGTCATGAACGCGATGCTCGACCAGATGGACCCGGCCACCGTCCTCACCAACTTCAACCAGATCGCCTCGGCCGGTCAGGAGGTGGTGGCCACCAGTGTCCCCACCAGCGAGCTCGGGACGATGATGGACCTCGCGCTGAAGGCCAAGAAGCTCCCCACCTCCAGCCTGGCCGTGGTACCACCGCTGATCCAGCCGGGCGCACCCGACTTCGACGTCATCCGCGCGGCGGTGGCCGCGAAGATCACCGCGTCCGAGGCCAAGGATGCGCCGGCGCCTGAGGTCACCGCCTCCAGCGCGGCGCCGAGCAGCAGCACCAGCAGCGCGCCGAAGAAGAAGAAGAAGCCCGCGGCGGACGCCGGGGCCGACACCGACGACCTGACCGCGGTCTGCTCGGCCTGAGCGAGCCGGGGGCCGGGCGCAGGCGCGTGCTCCGGCCCACGAGGGTCGCGGCTTGAGAGGATGACCCGATGAGCGCACGCAGCTGGCCGGGGGTCAGCGTCGTCATGCCCGTGCTGAACGAGGAGCGGCACCTCGCCGCCGCCGTCTCGCGGGTCCTCGACCAGGAGTACCCGGGTGAGGTGGAGGTCATCCTCTGCCTCGGGCCCAGCCAGGACGCGACCCGGGCGATCGCCGACCAGCTCGTCGCGGCCGACGCCCGGATCCGCGTGGTGGACAACCCTGCGGGACGGACGCCGCACGCCCTGAACCTCGGGATCGGCGCCGCCCAGCACGACATCGTGGTCCGGGTCGACGGGCACGGTGAGCTGACCGAGGGCTACATCGCCCGCGCCGTCGAGCTGCTCGAGGAGACCGGGGCGGCGAACGTCGGCGGGGTGATGGACGCCCAGGGCGAGACGGCCTTCGAGCAGGCGGTCGCCTCGGCCTACACCACCCGGCTGGGGCTGGGTGGCTCCGCCTTCCACCTGGCCGAGTCCCCGGCCGGGGAGGCCGAGACGGTGTTCTTGGGAGTCTTCCGCAAGGAAGCGCTGACGGCGGTGGGCGGTTTCGACGAGACCATGCACCGGGCCCAGGACTGGGAGCTCAACTACCGGTTGCGGGGGAGCGGGCAGCGGGTGTGGTTCTCCCCGGAGCTGCGCGTCACCTACCGGCCCCGCTCCTCGCTGCGGGCCCTGTTGAAGCAGATGTACGACACCGGCAAGTGGCGCCGCGAGGTGTTCCGCCGCCATCCCGAGACGGCGAACCTGCGGTACCTGGCCCCGCCGGTCGCCGTCAGCGGTCTCGCCCTCGGCACCACCGCCGGGCTGGTTGGGCTGGGGACCGGTTCGCGGGTGCTGAAGCTGGGCTTCGCCGCCCCCCTCGGCTACCTGGCCGTGGTGCTCGTCGGGACGGTCACCGCCGGGCCGCTGCCCCCGCGTGCCCGGGCCTGGCTGCCGGTCGTGCTCACCGCCACCCACCTGGCCTGGGGCTCGGGGTTCCTCGTCGGACTCCGCTCCTCCCGCCCCTGACCGACCCGTTCCGAGGCGGGGCACCCCGCCGGAGCGTGCGTCAGCCGGCGGTGGACGCGTTGCCGGGCTCCGCACGCTCCTCGCGGGCGATCCGCTCCAGCACCGCCGGGTCCGCCGGGCCGTCCACGACCACGGTGGATCCGCCGGCGACCAGCGGACGGACCACACACGCCAGCGCGGTCGCCCAAGGGCCGCCGGGCTGCACCACCAGCCGTCCGGCGGGTCCCGCGTCGAGCGCCGCCAGCGTCGCCGAGTCCACCCGTCGCTCCGGGTCCGACCAAGCCGGGGTCGTGCCCGGCTGGGTGGTAGCCGCGTAGACGTCGGACTGGCCGCGCACCTCGAGGGAGTAGTCGAGCACCGGCCCCGGGAGCGGCGGGGCGAAGGGCAGGCCGAGGGGGTGCAGCGAACAGGCGACGACGTCACCACCCGTGCCCGCGTGCGCGGCCCACCCCGGACCGGTGACCACCAGCGCGGGACCGGCGTCGGGGACCTCGCCCACGGCCACCGCGGCGCCCACCTGCCAGCAGGCCAGCTCCCAGACCGCGGTCACCCAGTGCCCGGGCGCCTCCTGCGCCAGGGCGAGCCGGACAACGTCTCCGGCGGCCACGTCCAACTCGTCGAGCAGGTGGCTGGTCTTGTCCACCCAGTTGAGCAGCGTCACCGCCGACAGCTCGGTGCGGGCCCCCGTCGCCGGCTGGTACCAGGTGAGCAGGGGCTCGGCCCCGGCCGTGCGCGCCCGGCGCCTCAGGAGGGTGCTGACCGTCTCGCTCATCGGGCGATCGTAGCCACGGCCAGGCCGGTCGACCCCGGCGTCCGCGTCCCCGGGCCGGGTGCTGGTTAGGGTTCGGCCCATGCGTTACGTCCTCATCATGGCCGGCGGTTCGGGCAAGCGGCTGTGGCCGCTGTCGCGTCAGGACATGCCCAAGCAGCTGCTCAAGGTGCTCGGCGGCAAGAGCCTGCTCCGGATCGCCTACGAACGCCTCGACGGTCTGGTGCCGCCCGAGCGTGTCCTGGTCTGCACGGGAGCCGACTACGCGCACGTCGTGGCCGAGGAGCTGCCCGAGGTGCCGGCGGCCAACATCCTGGGCGAGCCCGAGGGCCGCGACTCGCTCAACGCGGTCGCCTGGCCGGCTGCGGTGCTGGCCCGCCAGGACCCCGACGCGGTCGTGGCCGTGGTGACGGCCGACCAGATCATCCGCCCGGTGGAGAGCTTCCAGGCGGCGCTGTCGGAGGGTTTCGCCGTGGCGGAGGCCGACCCGCTGGCCCTGGTCACCTTCGGCGTGGTGCCCACCTCCGCGCACACCGGGTACGGGTACCTGCGCCACACCGACCCGTTGCCCCAGCATCCCGAGGCCTCGGTCGTGGCGGAGTTCAGGGAGAAGCCCGACCAGGCGAGCGCCGAGGCCTACCTCGCCTCGGGCAGCTACTGGTGGAACGCCGGCATGTTCGTGTGGCGGGCAGCCACCCTGCTGGACCAGCTCGCGCTGTTACTCCCTGACACCCACGCCCAGGTCACCGCCCTGGCGGCTGAACCGGCGCGGCTGGCGGAGATCTACCCCACGCTGCTGAAGGTCAGCGTCGACTACGCCGTCATGGAACCGGCCAGCCAGGGTCGCAGCTCTGGCCACGTGGTCGCCATCCGGCTGCCGATCAGCTGGCACGACGTGGGCGGCTTCGCGTCCCTGGCAGAGCAGCTGCCCCGCGACGCCCAGGGCAACGCCACCCAGGGGCTGCAGGTCCTGCTGGACGCGCACGACAACCTCGTCCTCAACCAGGCCGAGGACGGCCGGCTGGTGGCCGTGATCGGCTTGAGCAGCACCGTCGTCGTCCAGACCCCGCAGATCACCCTGGTCTGCCCGGTCAGTCAGTCCGAGCGCATCAAGGAGCTCGTCGCCGAGGTGACCGAGCGCCTCGGGCGAGGTTACGCCTGAGCGCGGAGCGCGACAGGCGGTGCCACGGGTCCTGCCCGGGAGATGGTCAGGCGGCGTTCGGCTCGGGGGAGTTCTCCACCGGGTACTGGGTCATGAAGTCGGCGATGGCCGCACCGCTGACGGCACCGCAGCCCTGGCGCACCCCCTTCTGCGTGGCCGCGTCCCCGGCGTTGGCCGGGTCGGCGGTCCAGCGGGTCAGGACGACCTCCTTGCCCTCGGGGAACGGGCCCCCGTCGGCCTCGGACCAGGGCGCGGCGATGAACTTGTCCGCCGGGTCGTAGTCGTCGCTGCCGAAGGTCTTGGCCACCTTGGCGAGGGTGTCGACCTGCTCCTGGGGCGCCTCCGCCCGGTACCAGGCGACGGTGTACCCGTGCTCCAGGTTGTGCACCAGCGTCTCCACCGCGGGACGGTCGGCGGTGGTGTAGAAGTGCTTGGTGAACGGGGCCGGCGTCGCGTAGTGCTGACCGGAGTCGGGCGGGAAGCGCTCGTAGGTCACCTGGGTCCCGTCGGCCACGTGCTGCTGGCTGCCGGTCGCCGGGCTGGTCACCACGGGGTCGCAGCCCGCCGCCGACGCCGTCGGGCCGATGTCGGCGATGCCGGTGTTGCGCGCCCGGTAGTCGTCCACGAACAGGTAGATCGGATAGGCCAGCAGGGCCAGCGCCAGCACCCCGCAGATGGCGAAGAGGGCGAGGCTGCGGCGGCGCTGCTCGGCCTTGCGGGCGGCCTCGAACGAGGCCAGCCGGTCACGACGGCTGCCGGGCGCGGACGTGGGGGACTTGGCCACCGGTTCTCCTCCAGGACCCACCGGAGCGGGGAGCGCGGTGGGGTCGACGTTCTCGGCCGGGACAGGGCAGGTGCCCCGCGCGCCGGAGCGTGAAGTCTAGCCGCTGGGACGGTGCCGACCGCCGGTCGGCGGCCGGCCGCCCACGCCCTCGGTGTGTCTGGTCAGCGCAGGCTCGCGGCCAGCAGGGCGCGGACCAGGGCCACCGACTGCGGCCCGAGCGGCTCACCGTCGGGTCCGCTCCCCTCCAGCACCGCCACCGTCCGCTCCGGCTCGTCGAGCCCCACCAGCTCCTCGTAGCGGTCGGGCTGTCCGGTGGCCGTCAACGCCGCGAGCAGCACGGCCTCGCGAGCCCCGCGGGAGAACAGGTCCTGCTCGAGAGGCCGCACCAGGGCGCGCGCGCACCCGTCGGGGCCGCCGGACGGCTCCACCAGGTGGGCGAGGCCGCGGACCACGGCGACCGGCAGCCCGTCCAGCTTGCCCTTCACCAGGTCGGCCGCACCGGCCACCTCGTCGGCCACCGCCATCGCCGTCACCACGAGGTCGTTGCCGTAGCTGTCCCGGCGGCCCCCGTAGCGCTCCAGCACGCGCAGGCCTGCCGCCCCGATGGCCTGGTCGGTCTGGCCCTCCCGCCAGGCCCGACCAGCGGTGTCGGAGACGACGACGGCCAGGGCCAGTCCTGTCCGCTCGGTGAGCGCAGCCAGCAGGGTCGCAGCCTCGGCGTCCGGGTCCTCGGGCAGCACCAGCACGGTGCCGGCGGCGACGTTCGAGGCGTCGACGCCGGCGGCAGCCAGGGTGAGCCCGTGCCGGGTCCGCACGATGCGGGTCGCTCCCCGGCGCGCGAGCGTGCGTTCCGTCTGGTCCGCGATCGCCGCATCGCGGTCGGTGCCCGGGCGGCTCAGGCCGGCGGCCTTGCTGACCACCTTGGAGGTGATGACCACGATGTCGCCCTCGGCAAGGGGACCGTGAGCGTGGTCGGCGACCACGCGGAGCACCAGGTCGGCCAGGTCGGTGCCGGGCAGGACCTCGCCGGCGCCGCCGGGGGCGAAGACGGTGATCACGCCGCCGGTGCCCAGCCCCGCGGCAGCCGGTCCAGCGCGTGCCGGAGGAAGGCCGCGGTGGCGTCGGGGTCGGCCATCACCAGGTCCGTGGTGGTGACCGCCAGGCTCCCGCGTCCGAGCTCGGCTACCGAGTCGGCGTCGCGGTCGTCCATCACCCACAGGTCGAGCACGCCCCCGGCCTCGCGCGCCCCGTAGTGCAGGCCGACCGCGGCGGCGTCGACGGCCACCCCGATAGCCGGCAGCAGCCGGTGCGCCATCCCCAGCACGGGGGCGCCGCCGAGGATGCCGGCGAACCCGATGACCGGGGCCGGGGTCGCGCGCAGCGCCGCCCTCAGCCCGGGCACTGCCAGGATCGGGCCGATCGAGACCACCGGGTTGCTCGGGGCGACCAGCACCAGGTCCGCCCCGGCGAGTGCGGCCAGCACCGCCGCAGTGGGCCGGGCCGCCTCGATCCCGACTCGGACCACCTCCAGCGCCTCGGGGGCCGCGTGCAGGCGGACCCAGTACTCCTGGAAGTGCACCGCCCGCCGGCCCGCGGGAGCGTCCGGGTCGGCGAGCACGATGTGGGTCTCCACCCGGTCGTCACTCATCGGCAGCAGCCGCAGCCCCGGGTCGTGCGCCAGCCACCGGGCGGTGAGGGCCGAGGTCACCTCGGTGAGCGGGTAGCCGGCCTCCAGCATCTGGGTGCGGACCAGGTGGGTGGCGAGGTCGAGGTCGCCGAGGGAGAACCAGCGGGGCTCCGCGCCGTAGGCGGCGAGCTCACCCAGCACCCGCCAGCTCTCGTCGAGCCGGCCCCAGCCGCGCTCGTCGTCCCCACCACCGCCGAGGGTGTACATCATCGTGTCCAGGTCGGGGCAGATCCGCATCCCGTGCAGGGTGATGTCGTCGGCGGTGTTGACCACCACGTCGAGCGCCGCGTCCGGGTACGCCCGGCGGACTCCCTGCACGAACTTCGATCCGCCCACACCACCGGCCAGCACCACGATCTGCACCGCGTCAGTCTCCCAGAGCAGCAGGCCCGCGCCAGACCATGCCGCCCCGCGGTCAGGTCGCGGCACTACTGTGCCCGCATGGAACGGGTGCAGCGCTGGCGCGAGCCCGCGGTCGTCGTCGTGGTGCTGGTCCTGCTCGTCCGGCTCGGACTGGAGCTGGCCGCCGCGGGAGGCGCCTTCGACGTCTCCGCGGCAGGTGCAGGCGACCCAGCCCGCCTCGCCGCTCGCCAGCTCGGCGAACCCACCCTCTTCGTGGTGCTCGCTCTGCTGGTGCTGGCCTGCCATACCCGGCCCGTCACGACCCACGCCCGGACCCTCGCCGCCGTGGGGCTCGGGGTGTCCGGCGCCGGCCTGCTGGTCGCGCTGGGGCTGGCCGTGGCAGACCAGACCCGATCGACGCCGGGCGGTGCGCCGGACCTCGCCGACCGGTTGACCGGGGCGGTCGTCGCCGGGATGGCTGTGCTGCTGCTCGGTCTGCTGGCGAGCGCGCCTTCCCTGGAGGGCGCCGGCAGCCCCGCCCAGGAGGCGGGGACCGGTGCGGAGCCGGCGACCAGCCCTGCCGTCGAGGTAGGAGAACCGGCCCCAGATCCGGCCCTGGAGCCCACCTGGGCCCCCGACGTGGCTGCGGGGGCGGCCTGGACCACGGCTGGGGAGGCTGCCACCGGTCGTCCGGCCACGGCCTGGGGAACCCCGGCGGGCACCGGTTGGGAGGTGACCCGGGGGCCAGGGACGGGTCCCGGGAGCACCCCCGCTGACCAGGCCGCCAAGCCCTCGGAGAAGGAGGAGGGGCACCCCTGGGGAAGGCCGTCTCCTTAGCACGGAGAGCTCCGCTGGTACAGCGGCTCCATAGCAGGTCAGCACTTGACGAACCGGTATTGACGGGCATGTAATTCCACCAGTGTCATTCGCCGTGCTGGCCCGGTTTCCGCGTTCAGGTCTCCCGACCCGGACTCGGTGCTGGTTTGGGGGCTGCCGGAGTGGGTGGATGGCCGCGATGACGCACCTTCGGCCCGCGAAGCCGGAGGGGCCGAGCTGCACACACACGCGGGGTCGAGGAGGCACGGATGCAGGAACTGGCACAGCTCATGCCGGACTGGCTGGACGAGGGCGACGACGAGGGTCTCCTCGGCTGGCAGGAGCGCGCTCTGTGCGCTCAGACCGACCCGGAGGCGTTCTTCCCCGAGAAGGGCGGCTCCACCCGGGAGGCCAAGAGGGTCTGCCTCTCCTGCGACGTCCGGGGCGAGTGCCTGGAGTACGCGTTGCAGAACGACGAGCGGTTCGGCATCTGGGGCGGGCTGAGCGAGCGTGAGCGCCGCAAGCTGAAGAAGCGAGCCGTCTGAGGGCACCGCGCCCCGGCGTTCGTCCGTGGTGAGCCCCAGCCCCATCGCCTAGGGTGGGGCCCGCCCGACCGGGCGCCCCTGTCCGCCGCGACCACCGCTGGAGCGCGCTGACCAGGGGAACCATCGATCGACGGACCAGGGGACAGCGCTCAGCGGATGGACAGCACGACTGGCAGCGGAACCCGGGCGGACCGGCGGCGCAGCGGTGACGGCGAGGCGTTCGCCGCGCTGCGCAGCGGACCCTTCGGCGGCTCCGAGGACGACTCGGACCCGTGGTCCTGGGCGGCGGAGGAGCGGCAGCCCGCCGTGCCGCGCGACGTCTCCTCCGCCCACGTCACCGCCGTCTTGGTGGCCTTCGACGCCGAGCGGTGGCTGGCCGCCACGCTCGAGGGCCTGGAGGCCCTGACGCGCCGTCCCGAGCGGGTCATCGCCATCGACAACGGCAGCGCCGACGGCACCGCGACCCTGCTCGAGAGGGCGCGCGACCGCGGCCTGCTGCACGCGGTCTACCGCGGCCGTCGGGGGACCGGCTTCGGCGACGCCGTCCGGTCGGCGCTGAGCCAGGACCGCGCTGTGCATGTGGCCGACAGTGGGACGCACCTGCTGCGGACCGGACCCGGCCCCGAGAGCCGTTGGCTGTGGCTCCTGCACGACGACGCCATCCCGGCTCCGGACGCCCTCCAGCACCTGCTCGAGCACGTGCTTGACGAGCGCATCGACATCACCGGGCCCAAGCTGCTGCTGCCACGGCGTCGGCAGGCGGGCCAGCAGATCAGCGAGGTCGGGGTCAGCATCTCCGGCACCGGGCGCCGTGAGCTCGGCGTGGACGTCGGCGAGCTCGACCAGGGCCAGCGCGACGAGCCCGTGGAACGTCTCGGCGTGTCCACCTGCGGCCTGCTCATCCGGACCGCGGTCTGGAACGACCTGGACGGCCTCGATCCGGCCCTACCGGTGTTCCGGGACGGCGTCGAGCTCGGCTGGCGCGCCCACCTCAACGGCTACCGCGTCGTGACCACGCCGCAGGCGCAGATGACCCACCGCCAGGTGGGGCGGGCGGGCCTGCGGTCGCGCGGGGTCACCGGACGCCGTCCGGGCCGGCTCGACCGGCTCCTCGGCATGCTCGTCGTGGCCGGCCACGCGCCCGCCCGCTCCCTGCCCCTGGTCTGGCTCCGGCTGGTGTGGAGCTGTGTGGTGCACGCCGTGGGCTACCTGCTCGGGAAGGTGCCCGGTCGGGCCCTGGACGAGGTGCTGGCCCTGGGGGCCTTCGTGGCCCACCCCGGCAAGATCCGTGCCCTGCGCCGGCGCACGGCCGCCATCGACCCGGCGCCGGGGACGGCCGAGGTCGTGGCCGCTCTGCGTCCGCCCTGGTGGAGCAGCCTGCGCGTGGCCGCCGAGGCGGTCAACGCCGCCCTGTCCGACCGCTACCGCTCGGTGGCCGGCGAGGTCGAGGGAACCAGCCTCGACGAGCTCACCGGCGACGACTTCAGCAACGTCGCCGAGGACCGCCCCCGGAACCCCTGGTTCAGCCCCGTCGTCCTCACCCTGCTGCTCACCGTCGTGGGCAGCCTGGTCGCGGCGCGGGGGGTCCTCGGTGCCGGATCACTGGCCGGACCCGCCCTGCTGCCCGCGCCGGACAGCCTCAGCGCGCTGTGGACCTCGGTCTGGGCGCCGGTGCCGGGAGCGCCCGGTCAGTCGAGCCCGCCGTGGCTGGCGCTGGCCGCCGTCGGTTCAACCGTGCTGGCCGGGCGGCCCGAGTGGTTTACCACCCTGCTCATCTGCGCCATCGTCCCCCTGGCCCTGCTGCTGGCCTACCCAGTGGTCCGCCGGGTGGTGGCCGACCGGCGCCTGCGCCTGTGGGTGGCCCTGACCTACGCCCTGCTGCCCGCCCTGCTCGGGGGCACCAACCAGGGGCGGCTCTCGCTCAGCGTGGTCGCGCTGACCCTCCCACTGCTCGCCGCCGCCGCGCGCGCGCTGGCCCTGCGTCGGGTCCGCACCCCCGAGGCCTGGCGCGGTGGCTGGGGCGGTGGCGTCGCCCTGCTCGTCCTGGTGGCCTTCGAGCCGTCGCTGATGATCCTGGCTGTGGTCGCCGGCGCGGTGGGAGCCGTCGCTCTCCGGCGCACCCCGCGCAAGATCGGCCGCATCGGCATCGCCCTCGGCCTACCGCTGGTGGTCCTGTTGCCGTGGTGGCCCAGCCTGATCCTCGAGCCTGGCCGGCTCCTGGTGGGGCCCGACGCCGCGCTGCAGGGCGCACCGCCGGCTGCCGAGGTCTGGCAGCTCGCCCTGGGCCGCGAGGTCGGGCCGGGCCTGCCGCCGCTGTGGCTCGGGGTCCTCTTCTTCGCGACGGTCTGGGCCCTCGCCCTCGGCGGGCTCCTACGCCGGCCGGGGCGCCGGCTCGTCGTCATCTGCTGGTTCGTCGCCCTGCTGGCGCTCGGTCTGGCCGTCGTGCTCTCCCGGCTCGTCGTTCCCGTCCCGCCGCTGGGCGCGGAGGTGCGGCCCTGGGTCGGTCCCCACCTGCTCATCGCCTTCGCCGCGCTGGCACTGGGCGGGGCGGTCGGCGTCGACGGCCTCTCCCGCGACGTCGGCCAGCGGAGCTTCTCCTGGCTGCAGCCGGCCGCCGTGCTCGGCGGGGTCGCGGTGGCCTTGGTCACGGTGGCCGGTGGGGCCTGGTGGGTCTGGGCCGGGGTGGCCGGACCCGTCGACCGGGTGGGCCTGGACGCCTTGGCGCCCTACGTCCGCAACGCCATGGTCGGCGACACCCGCGCCCGCGTGCTGGCGATCGACCTGGCCGGCGACGGCGCCCGGTTCTCCGTCCTGGCCGACCGCCAGCTCAGGCTCGGCGACGCCGACCGCGGCGCTCCCTTCGGGGGGTCGACGACCGCGCAGCGTCAGGCCGAGGACCTCGTCGTGCGGTTGGTGGCTGGCACCGCTGACTCCGACATCAGCCCCCAGCTCGGTGAGCTGGGCGTCGGCTACCTCTGGGTCAAAGGGGCGAGCGAGGAGGAGCGCGCCCGGATCGACAACACTCCGGGCCTGGGCGCGGCCAGTGGTGACGCCGGAGCGACCGTGTGGCGGCTGGAGCCGGCGGTGAGCCGCGCCAACGTGCTCGACGGCACGAACCGGACCCCGGTGGCCGGCTCTCCACTCGTGCTGCCCCCCGGCGGGGAGGGGCGGCTGCTCCTGCTGGGGGAGGCCGCTGACCGACGCTGGGAGGCCACGCTGGACGGCCGGCCGCTGGCCGCCGGTGGCGCCGGCTGGCAGCAGGGCTTCGCGCTGCCCGCGGCGGGTGGCTACCTGGCCTGGTCCCTGCCCACGCCCGCGCGCTGGTTCCTGCCCGTGCAGGGACTGGTCGTGCTGCTCGCCTGCGTGCTGGCCGCCCCCGCGATCCGCCGCCCCGAGGTGCGGGACCCGGCCCTGTCGGCCCGGCGCGCCGCGACGTTGACGGGGCTCGGCTGATGTCGGACTACATCGGAGGACGCCTGCGTGACCGGACAGGCGTGCAGCGCGCAGCAGTTCTCGCGGCCGTCCTGGCCGCCCTGGTCCTGGTCCTCCTCGGCGGCACCCAGCTCGAGCCCCAGTCGGCGTCCCCGGCACAGGCGCCGACCGCGGTGGTCGGACGGACCAGCGCCGTCTGCACCGTCGGCGGGGCCGACAGCCTGCCCACCCCGGCCCCGACGCCCGGCGGAGAGGCCACCGAACCCGGCAGCGAGCCGACAGCCGGGAGTGACACCCCGGCCAGCACGGTCTCCGCCGTCGCGGTCCGCCAGGGCCCGAGCCCCGGTCCCGGCACCTTGGTCGGGACCCCGCTGGCTGGGGGCAGCGGCGATCTCGAGGTCACGGCTCCCGGCACCGGGGCCCAGCAGGGCGACGTCCGGGCCCCGCTGCTGCTGACCGGTGAGGGTGCGCTCGCCACGGCGGGCAGCGGTGCCGTCACCAGCCTCAGCGCCAAGGGCGAGACCGCCGGCCTGATGGGTGCCCCCTGCCTGGTCGCCGGCACCGAGCAGTGGTTCGTCGGGGTGGGCTCCTCCGAGGAGGACCGCACCGAGCTCATCCTCAGCAACCCCGACGACGCCCAGGCCGAGGTCGACCTGCGCTTCTACGGGCCCCAGGGCCGCGTCGTCGTGCCGGGCAGCCCCGGGGTGGTCGTCAGCGCCCGCAGCTCGCGGGCGGTGTCGGTGTCCAACCTGGTCGACGGGGACGGCCCGCTCAGCGTGGCGGTCCGGGCCAGCGTGGGCCGGGTCAGCGCGGCGGCCCGCCGGATCCGCACCGACGACCTTCAGCCCGCCGGCGCGGACTGGCAGGTGCCCTCGGTCACCCCGGGCCCGGTCGTGGCCGTGGGCGGCGTGCCCGGTGGCCTTGGCTCGCGGTCCCTGGAGGTCGTCAACCCCGGCCCTGACCGCGCCTCGGTCAGCGTCGAGGTGCTGGCGCTCAGCGGCCCCTTCGCCCCGGCCGGCGCGGACATCGTCGAGATCGCGCCGGAGAGCACCGCGAGCGTGGCATTGGAGTCCGCGCTCGCGGGCGAGTCGGGCAGTATCCGGCTGACCAGCACCACTCCGATCAGCGCGGCGGTCGTCTCCACCAGCAGCCGGGCGGACGCCCAGCCCGACCTCGCGGTCCAGTCAGCATTGGCGCCCCTGGTCCGCCAGGGGGTCAGCGCGGTGGCGACGACCACGAACCCCTCGGCGAGCGAGCTGGTGCTCAGCAACGCCGGCGACGCCGATGCCGCCACCACCTTCCGGGTGGTCAGCTACGACGGCGTGGTCCTGCGGGAGGACGACGTCCTGCTGGCTGCCGGAGGCACCGCCACCCGCCGGATCACCACCCCCGGCCCCAGCTACGTCGTGGTCGACGTGCCTGAGGGCTCCTCGGTGACCGGTTCGGTCACCCTGACCCAGCCCGAGGGGGACGTGGCCGGACTCGCGACGCTGCCGCTGGTGTCACCCGACGTGGCGGGCCGGGCCCCCTCGGTGGGGCAGGACCCCGCCGTCGCCCGCTGAGCGTCGGCCCGCCGGCAGGCCCGGCCCAGCCTCAGTCGTCGTCCTCCTCGCTCAGCCCGTCGGGGTCGAGCTCGGTGACGCTGCGCCCGGTGAGGGCGGACAGCTGCTCGACGATGGTGCGGTGCACGAGCAGGCGCAGCCCTCGGCGGCTGCTCGCGCGGTGCTCGAGCGGGCGGCGGTACACGACCAGCTGGGCCGGCCGGTCCGCTGTCGCCTCGACGGCCAGCGCCAAGGGCACGTGCGGTCCCGACCAGGAGGGTTCCAACGTGGGCACCTCCTCGATGCCAAAGGCCACGTCGGCGACTGCGTCGGGACTAGCCCGCGCCACGCGTTCGACGGCGGCGTGCACGGCGTCCTGGAAGGCCTCGGACGGCGTGGCCGGGCGGGGCGGCTCCGCCCGTCGTCCGGCCAGCCGCGAGGGTCCGGCCAGGGGACCGCGCAGGCCCCGTCCGTGACGGTCGCGGCGGCGGTTCGACATGGCGCTCACTCTAGGGCCGCCACCCGGGGGCCCCGGCCAGTCGTGGCGGTGAACTCGCGCGCCTCCCGCACCCTCGACGCCGGGCGGGTAGCGTCGCGAGGGTGAGGTCACGCAGGTGTTCGCGGTCGGGGTGCTCGGAGCCCGCCACCTCCACCCTCACCTACGTCTACAGCGACTCCACCGCCGTCCTCGGTCCCCTGGCCACCCAGGCGGAGCCGCACTGCTACGACCTGTGCCGGGTGCACGCCTCGGCTCTGTCCGTGCCGCTGGGGTGGGAGGTGATCCGGCTCGCCGCCGACCCGGACCCCCGTCCCAGCAGCGACGACCTGCTGGCCCTGGCAGACGCGGTGCGCGAGGTCGGGCTGTCCTACGACCCCCTGCCGGCCGCTGAGCAGCCGGGTCGGCCGCGCCCAGGCATCGTCGAGCTGCGCCGCCGCGGGCACCTCACGGTGCTGGCCGACCCCGACGCCGGCTGAACTCTTGCGGCTCGCGCACGGCCGCGTCCTTCCGGTGCTGTCTTCCTCCTCGCCCGGGACGGACGAAGAGCGTGTCCGCCCCAGGCTCGTTGTCCAGACAGCACCCGGACGCGACCTTGCCGACGCTCGCCGCAGCTGAACTCTTGCGGCTCGCGCACGGCCGCGTCCTTCCGGTGCTGTCTTCCTCCTCGCCCGGGACGGACGAAAAGCGTGTCCGCCCCGGGCTCGTCGTCCAGACAGCACCCGGACGCGACCTTGCCGACGCTCGCCGCGACTGAATTCTTCCGGCTCGCGCACGACGCTCGCCGCGCGTGGGCTCGGGCGGAGAAGACGCGCAGCGGTCGATAGAGTTCGGCTCGATGATCACCCAGGGAATCTTTAAGGCCAACGACATCCGCGGCATCACCGAGGGCCCCGAGCCCGAGTGGGACGAGGCGGGAGCCTTCGCCGTCGGCGCCGCGCTCGTCGACGTGCTCGACCTGACGGCGGCGGAGGGCTGCCTCGTGCTCGGCCGGGACATGCGGGTGAGCGGGGAACGGATGTCAGCCGCCTTCACCGAGGGTGTGCTCAGCCGGGGGGTCGACGTCCTCGACATCGGACTGGCCAGCACCGACGAGCTCTGGTTCGCCTCCGGCCGGCTGGACCTGCCCGGGGCGATGTTCACCGCCAGCCACAACCCGGCGGCCTACAACGGGATCAAGTTCTGCCTGGCCGGGGCCAAGCCGATCGCGCCGGCGCAGCTGGTGGAGATCGCCGACCGCGCCCAGGGCGCACCGCCGGTGCCGGCCGCCGGGCGCGGCAGCCGTTCCGAGCGTGACCTGCTCCCGGCCTACGCCGACCACCTGCTCTCCCTGGTCGACCTGCGGGGCATCCGCCGGCTCACGGTGGTCGCCGACGCCGGCAACGGCATGGCCGGGCACACGCTGCCCGCCGTCCTCGGCACCCTGGAGCTGGACCTGATCGGCCTCTACACCGACCCGGACGGCACCTTCCCCAACCACCAGCCGAACCCGCTCGAGCCCGAGAACCTCGTCGACGCCCAGAACGCGGTGCGCGAGCACGGCGCCGACCTGGCGCTGGTCTTCGACGGCGACGCCGACCGCTGCTTCGTCATCGACGAGCAGGGGGACGTGGTCGCACCCTCGACGGTGACGGCGATGATCGCCCGCTCCGAGCTGGCCCGAGAGCCGGGCAGCACCGTCGTCTGCAACAAGATCACGTCCTGGTCGGTGCCTGAGATCGTCCGCGAGCTGGGCGGGGAGATCGTGATCACCCGGGTCGGGCACACCTTCGTCAAGGCGGCGATGGCCGAGCACGACGCGATCTTCGGCGGGGAGCACTCCGCGCACTACTACTTCCGGGACTTCTGGGGCGCGGACACCGGGATGCTGGCTGCGCTGCACGTGCTGGCCCTGCTCGGCCGCTCCGACCAGCCGTTGTCGGCCCTGAGCGCCGACTACGCCCGCTACGTGGCCTCGGGTGAGCTGAACTCGACCGTCACCGACGCGGCTGCCGCGATGGATCGTGTGGAGCAGGCGTTCGTGGGCCGCGGCGCCGCCGACCACGTCGACGGGTTGACCGTCGCCGGCGAGGACTGGTGGCTCAACGTGCGGCCCAGCAACACCGAGCCGCTGCTCCGGCTGAACGTCGAGGCCCGCGACGGGGGCACGATGGAGTCGGTCCGCGACGAGGTCCTGGCTCTGATCCGCCGCTGACGGCCTGCTCGCCGCACCGGGCACCCGCACCACCGAGTCCCTGCACCACCCGAGGTACGCACGACCGAAGGAGAACGATGGCTGTCGAGCTGGCTCCCGAGCTGCTGGAGATCCTGGCCTGCCCCCACTGCCACGGCGCGCTCGCGGTGGACCACGAACGCGAGGAGCTGGTGTGCCTGGCCGCCGACTGCGGCCTCGCCTACCCGGTGCGTCAGGGGATCCCCGTGCTGCTCATCGACGAGGCCCGCCGGCCCGAAGCGGGCTGACGGCGTGTTCGAGGACGCCCTGCTCGAGGACCGCTCGGCCCTCGGCGCCGCCGAGCCGGTGCTGCGTCGGCTAGCCGAGGCCGGCGCCCGCGTGCGGCGCGAGGCGGCCGACGCCGACGGCCCGCTGGCGACGCTGTCGAGCGAGGTCCGGCCCCGCGCGGTCATCGCCGCCGGCTCCGAGGCGCGGCTGGTGCGGGCTCTGCTCGAGCCGGTCTGCCCGGTGCCCTTCGTCGCCTGGCCGGCCCACGGGCTGCCGGGCTGGGTGGGGGCCCTCGACCTCGTCGTCGTGATGGCCAGTGACGGCGCCGAGCCGGGCCTGGTGGCCACGGTGCACGAGGCGGTCCGGCGCGGCTGCCAGCTCCTCATCGCCTGTCCCGCGGCCTCCCTGGTCGCCGAGCACGCCGGCTCCCGCTCCACCGTGCTGCTGCCGACGTCGGCTGCGGACCCGCTGTCCGCGGCCGTGGTGACCCTGGCCGGCCTGCACCGGCTGGGGCTGGGACCCGGCGTGGACCCCGAGGCGGTCGCCGACGCGCTCGACCAGGTCGCGGCGGAGTGCTCGCCCTTCCTGGACGTGTCGGAGAACCCAGCCAAGGACCTTGCGGTCGGCCTGGCTGAGGCGCAGCCCCTGGTCTGGGGCGGGACGGTGCTGTCCGCCCGGGCGGGCCGTCGCGTCGCCGAGGCGCTGCGCGCGGCCAGCGGACGGGCCGCCCTGGCCGCTGACGCCGACGAGCTGCTCCCCATCCTGGAGTCCCAGGTGCCCCGCGACCCGTTCGCCGACCCCTTCGAGGACGCCGCCGACGCGGACCGCCGGCCGGCGCTGGTGCTGCTCGACGACGGCAGCCAGGACGGCCTCGTGCGCCGGGACCTCAACCGTCTGCGGGCGGCGGCCGAGCACCAGGACGTCCGCCTCTGCACGGTCAGCCAGCACCACGGCTCCGACGTCGAGCGGTACGCCCGGCTGCTGCAGACGGGGATGTTCGCGGCCGTCTACCTGGCCGTCGGACTTGGCCGCTACGTCGACCTCTGAGCCTGCCCTCCTGCACCGGCGGCCGCTCGTCTGACAGGATCCCCGGGTGAGCACCGAAGGTGGGACCAAGGCTGTTGTCGCCGCGCTGGTGGCGAACCTCGCCATCGCGGTGACGAAGTTCGGCGCCTGGGCGCTGACCGGGGCTTCGTCGATGCTCGCCGAGGCGATCCACTCCCTGGCCGACTCCGGCAACCAGGTGCTGCTGCTCGTCGGGGGGAAGCGCGCTCGGCGAGCCGTCACCCCCGAGCATCCGTTCGGCTTCGGCCGGGAGCGCTACATCTTCGCCTTCCTGGTGTCGATCGTGCTGTTCAGCATCGGCGGCGTGTTCGCGCTCTACGAGGCGTACCACAAGTACGAGGAGATCCACGCCGGGCGCGGCAACGAGCTGTTGGACAGCCGGTGGTGGTGGGTGCCGCTGGCTGTGCTGGTCGCGGCCCTCGTGGCCGAGTCGCTGTCCCTGCGGACCGCCGTCCGCGAGGCCAACAAGTCGCGGGGGAAACAGAGTCTCGTGAGGTTCGTCAAGACGGCCAAGGCGCCGGAGCTGCCGGTGATCCTGCTCGAAGACACTGCCGCCCTCCTGGGCCTGGCCTTCGCGCTGCTCGGGGTCGGCCTCACCCTGGTCACCCGCAACGGGATCTTCGACGTCATCGGCACCGCGATGATCGGCCTCCTGCTCGTCGCGGTCGCCATCACCCTGGCCTCGGAGACCAAGAGCCTGCTGCTCGGGGAGTCCGCGGGGGCGGACGCCGTGCGCCGGATCGAGGCCGCGCTCACCGGGACTCCGGGCGTCGAGCGGCTCATCCACATGAAGACGCTGCACATGGGTCCGGAGGAGATCCTCCTCGCGGCCAAGATCGCGGTCCCCGCCGCCCGCTCGGCAGCGGAGGTGGCGCAGACCATCGACGCGGCGGAGCGGGCGATCCGTGAGGCTGAGCCGATGGTCACCTCGCTGTACCTCGAGCCCGACATCTTCCGCGACGACTACACCCCGGCCGCCCGTCCGGAGCGTCCGGGCGCGCCCGGCGCACTGACGCCGCGCTGCCCGGCGCGCAGGGCTTGGGTCCTTGTCGGTGGTTGCCCCTAGGCTGGAGGCATGGACTTCCGCGTCGCAGATCTGACCCTCGCCGACTTCGGCCGGCTTGAGATCACGCTGGCCGAGCACGAGATGCCGGGCCTGATGGCCATGCGCGAGCAGTTCGGGGAGTCGAAGCCACTGGCCGGGGCGCGGATCGCCGGGTCGCTGCACATGACCACTCAGACGGCTGTGCTGATCGAGACCCTGGTCGCGCTCGGCGCCGAGGTGCGCTGGGCCAGCTGCAACATCTTCTCCACCCAGGACCAGGCGGCTGCCGCGGTCGTGGTCGGCGACGGCACCCCTGAGGCTCCCGCCGGCGCCCCCGTTTTCGCGTGGAAGGGCGAGTCGCTCGAGGAGTACTGGGACCAGACGCTGGAGATCCTGCGCTGGCCCGACGGCCAGCTGGCCAACATGATCCTGGACGACGGCGGAGACGCGACCCTGCTCGTGCACCGGGCCGTCGAGGCCGTCAAGACTGGTGAGGTGCCCGAGGCTCAGGACGACGACCCCGAGGAGCTGCACGTCATCATCGCGCTGATCAGGCGCACCCTCGCCGAAGGCGTCGACTGGCTGGCCATCGGCAACGCTATCCAGGGCGTCACCGAGGAGACCACCACCGGCGTGCACCGGCTGTACGAGATGTTCCGGGGCGACCAGCTGCTGTTCCCCGCCATCAACGTCAACGACTCGGTGACCAAGTCGAAGTTCGACAACAAGTACGGCACCCGGCACTCCCTCATCGACGGCCTCAACCGCGCCACCGACGTCCTGATCGGGGGCAAGACGGTCGTGGTCTGCGGCTACGGCGACGTGGGCAAGGGCTGCGCCGAGGCCCTTCGCGGGCAGGGCGCCCGGGTGATCGTCACCGAGGTCGACCCGATCTGCGCCTTGCAGGCGGCCATGGACGGCTTCCAGGTCACCACGCTGGAGGAGGCGCTGCCGCTGGTCGACATCCTCGTCACCGCGACCGGCTGCCTCGGCGTCGTCACCGCCGACCAGATGAGCAGGATGCGGACTCAGGCGATCGTGGCCAACATCGGTCACTTCGACAACGAGATCGACATGGCCGGGCTGACCAAGCGCCCAGACACCACCCGGGTGCGGATCAAGCCCCAGGTCGACCAGTGGGTCTTCGACGCCGGGACCGAGAACGAGCGCTCAGTCATCGTGCTGAGCGAGGGCCGCCTGATGAACCTGGGCAACGCCACCGGGCACCCCAGCTTCGTCATGAGCAACTCCTTCACCAACCAGGTGCTCGCTCAGATCGAGCTCTTCACCAAGCCGGAGGAGTACCCAGTGGGGGTCTACACCCTGCCCAAGCACCTCGACGAGGCGGTCGCGCGGTTGCACCTGGAGGCGCTTGGGGTGAAGCTCACCGAGCTGACCGACAAGCAGGCCGACTACCTGGGTGTCCCGGTGACCGGGCCCTACAAGTCCGACCACTACCGCTACTGAGGCGGGCTCGCAGGTTTTCGGGGGCGGGGCCGGACGTCGTCGTCTGGCTCCCGTCCCCCTCGTCTGTGCCCGCCGTCCAGGTCAGGAAGGCCGTCGTTGAGCACCAAGGTCGCGTTGGAGCACCGCACCACCTATCGGTTCGACCGGCCCATCGGGATCGGCCCGCACCTGATCCGGCTGCGCCCGGCTCCGCACGCGCGCACGCCCGTGGAGGCGTACTCGTTGACCATCAGCCCGGCTGACCACCTGGTCAACTGGCAGCAGGACCCGTTCGGCAACCACGTCGCCCGCGTCGTCTTCCCCACCCCGGCCGACACCCTCGACATCACCGTGGGGCTGGTGGCGGACCTGGGCGTCCTGAACCCCTTCGACTTCTTCGTCGAGCCGTACGCCCAGACCTTCCCCTTCCGTTACGACGACCAGCTGGCCCGCGACCTGCAGCCCTACCTGGGCGCTCCCGACACCGCCACCAGCCCGACCTTCGCCGCATGGCTGGACGGCCTGCTCGGCTCGTCCTGGGCCGGACGCTCGACGATCGACGTCCTGGTCGCCCTCAACTCCGCGGTGAACGGACGCGTCGGGTACTCCTCGCGGATGGAGGAGGGCGTCCAGACCTCGGAGGAGACGCTCACCCTCGCCATCGGCAGCTGCCGCGACTCGGGGTGGCTGCTGGTAGAGGCCCTGCGGCACTTCGGCCTGGCGGCCCGCTTCGTCTCGGGATACCTCGTCCAGCTCGCCCCCGACGACCCGAGCGCGGGAGGTCCAAGGGAGGACTTCACCGACCTGCACGCCTGGGCGGAGGTGTACCTGCCCGGCGCAGGCTGGATCGGCCTCGATCCGACGTCGGCCCTGTTCGCTGCCGAGGGCCACATCCCGCTCGCCGCCACCCCGCACCCGTCCTCGGCGGCCGCGATCACCGGGGCGACCGAGCGCAGCGACACCACGTTGAGCTTCTCCAGCTCGGTGACCCGCGTGCACGAGGACCCCCGGGTCGCCCGGCCCTACACCACCGCTCAGGTCGAGGACCTGCAGCGCCTTGGCCAGCACGTCGACGAGCGGCTGGCCGGCGCCGGTCTGGAGCTGACGATGGGCGGCGAGCCCACCTTCGTCCTCCTCGAGGACCCGCTGGCGCCGCAGTGGACCGTGGCGGCGGACGGCCCGGGCAAGCGCCAGCTGGCCGACCGGCTGGCCGTCCGGCTCGCCGAGCACTACGCCGCCGGAGGGATCATCCAGCGCAGCCAGGGGCGCTGGTACCCCGGCGAGGACCAGCCCCGCTGGGAGATCGGCCTGGTCTGGCGCGCCGACGGCCTGCCGCTGTGGGACGACCCCACCCTGCTGGCCCACCCCGACGACTCGCCGCCCGCGACGGACGCCGTCGAGCGGGCCGCTGCCCTCGCAGCACGCCTGGCGACGGGGGCGGGCCTGCCCGCCGACCAGGCTCACCCGTGCTTCGAGGACCCGCTGGCCGCGCTCGCCGTGGAGCTCCGCGAGCCCGCTGGGCCGCGGCCGGGTACCGACCCCTCCACGCCCGACCCGGCGTTCGTGGCCGGGCTCGACGCTGACGAGACCACGCCGGCCGCCTGGGCGCTGCCGCTCGCGCCGTCGTGGTTCGGCGACGCGTGGACCAGTGCGCGGTGGCGCACCAGGCGTGGGCGGGTCGTGCTGGTGCCGGGCGCCTACCCGGCGGGGATGCGGCTGCCGCTGGACTCGCTGTCCTGGGAGGGCCCCGCCTCGACCGGCGAGGCTTCCTACGTCTCCGGCGCTGAGCCGCTGCCCGAGCCGACGGAGGGTCTGCGGGCCGTGGTCGGGGAACCGGATGAGGCGCCGGCCCGCAGCGCCCTCGTGGTGCAGGCCCGCGACGGCTTCGTGCACGTCTTCCTGCCGCCGCTGGAACAGCTCGAGCGCTTCGTGGAGCTGGTGCGATTCGTGGAGCAGGGCGCGGCAGCGCTCGGCACCCCCGTGGTGCTCGAGGGGTACGGCCCACCGCCGGACCCGCGGGTGCGGACCCTGGCCGTCACCCCCGACCCTGGCGTGATCGAGGTCAACCTCCACCCGACCTCCAGCTGGACCGAGCTCAGCGAGGTCACCCACACCGTGCACCGGCTGGCCCGGGAGCAGGGTCTGGGCACCGAGACCTTCGCCCTGGACGGCGGTGCTCGCGGGACCGGTGGGGGTAACCACCTGACCCTCGGCGGTGCCACGCCCGTCCGTTCGCCCCTGCTGCGCCGGCCCGACCTGCTGGTCAGCATGCTCACCTACTGGCAGCACCACCCGTCGCTGTCCTACCTGTTCTCGGGCCGGTTCGTGGGCCGCACCAGCCAGGCGCCCCGGGCCGACGAGGGGAGGCCGGACGCGGCGTACGAGCTGGAGACGGCGTTCGCCGAGATCGCTGCGCTGGAGCCCGACGACCTCCGGCCCTGGCGGGTCGACCGGTCGCTGCGGCACCTGCTGACCGACCTCACCGGCAACGCCCACCGCTCGGAGTTCTGCATCGACAAGCTCTGGAGCCCCAACTCGACGCGGGGTCGGCTCGGGCTGCTGGAGCTGCGGGCCTTCGAGATGCCCCCGCACCCGGACATGGCGCTCGTGCAGGCCTTGCTGGTGCGGGCGCTGGTGGCCCGCTTCGCTGAGGAGCCCTGCACCGGGCCGCTGGTCCGTTGGGGCCCGGCCCTGCACGAGCGCTTCCTGCTCCCGCACTTCGCCATGGCCGACGCCCATGACGTCGTGGCCGACCTCCGCCGCCACGGGCTCGACTTCGACGCCGCCTGGCTTGCGCCGTACCACGAGTTCCGCTTCCCGTGGCTGGGCGCCACCACCGTCGGCGCGGCGGACGGAAGCACGGTGCACCTGGAGCTCCGGCAGGCCATCGAACCCTGGAACGTGCTGGGGGAGGAGGCGACCTCGGGCGGGACGGCCCGCTATGTCGACTCCTCGACCGAACGGCTTCAGGTCGCGGTCAGCGGCTTCGTGCCCGAGCTGCAGGTGCTCACCTGCAACGGGCGGCCGGTGCCGCTGGCTCCCACCGGCACCCCCGGACACCACGTCGCGAGCATCCGCTACCAGGCCTGGAAGCCCTGGTCGGCGCTGCACCCCACCCTGGAGGTCGACGCACCCCTGCGTCTGGACGTCGTCGACCGCAGCAGCCAGGTCTCCCTCGGCGGCGCGACCTACCACGTCGTGCACCCCGGCGGCCGCGCCTACTCCTGGCCCCCGGTCAACGCGGCGGAGGCCGAGGCGCGACGCGCGGCGCGGTTCCAGGCCCTGGGGCACACGCCGGGCCGGATCGACGTGGCGGCGCTGGACGCGGAGGCGGGCCTGCGGGCCGCAGGCCCGGACGACCACCCGCTGACCCTGGACCTGCGGCGCCGGCCCGGGGCTGCCGGCGGGGGGCGGCAACGATGACCGCGCTCCAGCGCTACCTGGCCACCGCGGGGCAGGGCGACGTGCTGACGCCCGAGCCGGGCTTCGACGAGCTCGCAGGCCCGGACGGCGAGCCCCGGCGCGGGTGGCTGACGCTGCTCGAGGGGCTGGAGCGCTTCGTCGACGGTGACCTGGTGCAGGCCCAGCACGAGGTCGCCCGGCTGCTCGAGGACGACAACGTGACCTACACCCCGAGCCCGGGGGCGTCGGTCTCGGTGGTCGACGACGCCGCGCCGCCCGGCACCGCCTCGGCGCTCACCCAGCCCCGTCCCTGGCGGCTCGACCCGGTCCCGCTGGTCCTGGACGACCGCGAGTGGGCCGGGATCGAGGCAGGGGTGGTTCAGCGGGCCGAGCTCCTCGACGCCCTGCTGGCCGACCTCTACGGGCCACAGCGGCTGCTGGCCTCGGGGGACATCCCGGCCGCCGCCGTCCTCGACCACAGCGAGTACCTGCGCCCTGTCGTCGGAACCGAGACACTGGAGCGCCAGCGGCTGTTCTCCACCGCCGCCGACCTCGGCCGCGACGGCTCCGGGAGGTGGAAGGTGCTCGCCGACCGCACCCAGGCTCCGTCGGGGGCGGGTTTCGCCATGGTGAACCGGCGGGTGGTCTCCCGGGTGCTGCCCGAGCTGTACCACGCCGCGCACCTGCACCGGCTGACCCCGTTCTTCCAGGCGATGCGGACCGCGCTGGTGGAGTCGGCGCCCCCGGCGGTGGAGGACCCGCGCGTCGTCGTGCTCAGCCCCGGGCCGCGCAGCGAGACCGCCTTCGACCAGGCCTTCGTCGCGTCGCTGCTCGGCTTCCCCCTGGTGGAGGGCAGCGACCTGACCGTGCGCGAGGGCCGGGTGTGGTTGCGGGGGGTCGGCCGGCCCGAGCAGGTCGACGTGATCCTGCGCCGGGTCGACTCGGTGTGGACCGACCCGCTCGAGCTGCGTTCGGGCTCCCGCCTGGGGACCAGCGGGCTGCTGGAGTGTGTCCGGCAGGGCACGGTCAGCGTCGTCAACACCCTCGGCTCGGGCATCCTCGAGAACCCCGCGCTGCTGCCCTTCCTGCCGCGGCTGAGCGAGCGGCTGCTCGGCCAGCCCTTGCGGTTGCCCTCGGTGGACACCTGGTGGTGCGGGGACCCTGGCGCGCGGGCGTACGTGGTCGCGCACCTCGACCAGCTCGTGGTCCGCCCGATCAGTCGCGACGCCGGCCGCAGCGTGGTCGGCGCCGCCCTGACCGCGGACCAGCGGGAGCGGTTGCTGGCCCGGATCGACGCCGCCCCCCACCGCTTCGTGGGTCAGGAGGTGCTGCCGCTGTCCTCGGCCCCGACGACGGTCGCCGAGCGGCTGGAACCCCGCGACGTCGTCCTGCGCTCGTTCGTCGTCCGCAACGGGGCCTCCTACACCCCGATGCTGGGCGGGTTGGCCCGGGTGGCCGACCGGCCGGGTGAGAGGCACGGCCCGCTGGTCACCGCCCCCGATGGCGGTCTGGCCAAGGACGTCTGGGTGGTCAGCAGCGAGCCGGTCCTCGCGAGCCGGGTGGTCGCGCCGCGCCACGCCCTGCCGTCGGCCCGCGGGGCCAGCGCCCCGGCGGCGATGGTGCCCCGCGTGCTCGCCGACCTGTTCTGGTTCGGCCGCTACGCCGAGCGGACGGAGGACCTGCTCCGGCTCGTGCTAGCCACCCGCACGCTGGCCATCGAGACCGACCTCGACACCACCCACGGGCGGGCGCTCGAGGTGCTGCTGCAGGCGGTCACCCACGTCAGCACGGCCTACCCGGGGTTCCTCGGCCGGGCCGAGCTGATGCCGGAGCTGCGGGCGATGCTGCTCGACCAGCAGCGATCGGGTACCGCGGCGCACTCCCTGGCCTCGCTCTCGCGGGCGGCCCAGGGCGTCCGGGACCAGCTGTCGGAGGACGTGTGGATGGTGCTGGCGGGGATCGACCGGGCCCTGGCTGCGCTGGCCGCGAACCCCCACGACCAGGGGCTGCAGCTGGTCGACGTCAGCGAGCGGGTGTTGTCGGGCCTGCTCGCGCTCGCCGGCATCGTCAGCGAGAACATGGTGCGTGACCCGGGGTGGTACATGCTCGATGCTGGCCGGGGGATCGAACGCGCCTTGCAGCTCGTCGCCCTGCTGCGGGTGACGGTGACCCACGACCGTGCCGCCGACACCAACCGCCTGGTCGCCGAGGCGGTGCTCACGGCGTCGGAGTCGATCGTGACCTACCGCCGCCGCTACCGCGGCCGGTCGGGCGTCGAGGCGCTGGTGGAGCTGCTGGTCGTCGACCAGCACAATCCGCGTTCGGTCGCCTACCAGCTCACCCGCATCCTCACCGACCTCCAGTCCATGCCCGGGACGTCGCCGACGGCCCGACCCCTCCGGCTGCTCGAGACCCTCGTCGAGACGGTCCGCACCGCCGACCCGCAAGCCCTGGTGGCCACCCGGGGCGGGCGTCGTCTCGTGCTGGAGGACTTCCTCGCCGGGTTGCAGGACCAGCTGCGGGACCTGTCGGAGGGTGTGCGGACCCAGTACCAGCAGCAGCCACTCACCCAGCAGCCGTTGGCCAGCCCCGCGGTCTGGGGAGGTGCGGCATGAGGACCTACCGCATCCAGCACAGCACCACCTACACCTACGAGTCCGACGTCACGGCCAGCTACGGGCAGTTCCACCTACGCCCCCGCGACCTGGCCTGGCAGCGCTGCCTGAGCCACGAGGTGACGATCGAGCCGGCCCCCAGCAACCTCTTCGTCCACGACGACCTGTACGGGAACGCGAAGTCGTTCTTCCACGTCACCGAGCCGCACCAGGAGCTCGTCGTCACTGCAGTCAGCCACGTGGAGGTCGGTCTCGGCGGCCCGGATGAGGACCGGCTGGCGGTGCCCTGGGAGCAGGCCCGCCCGGCGTCGCGCCCCGACGTGGCCGACGCCTGGTCGGCCATCGACTTCACCTTCCCCTCCCCCTACGTGGAGGTGCCAACGGGGATCGAGGACTACACCCGGGTCTCGTTCACCCTGGGCCGCCCGCTCGGCGAGGCGGCGGTCGAGCTGATGCACCGGGTGCACGACGACTTCACCTACAAGTTTGGCTCCACCTCGGTAGGAACGACGGTGAGCACCCTGCTGGAGCGCCGGACCGGCGTCTGCCAGGACTTCTCGCACTTCATGCTGTCCGGGCTGCGCTCCCTGGGGCTGGCCGGTCGCTACGTCAGCGGCTACCTCGCCACCCGCCCGCCGCCCGGCCGACCCCGGCTGGTCGGCGCCGACGCCAGTCACGCCTGGGTCGGCTGCTGGGTGCCGGGCGGAGGATGGCTCTACCTCGACCCGACCAACGCCAAGGTCATCGACGAGTCGCACGCCACGGTGGCCTACGGACGCGACTACGGCGACGTGCTGCCGGTGCGAGGCGTCATCTTCACCGAGTCGAAGAAGTCCTCGATGAAGGTCTCGGTCGACATGGCCCCACTGGACCCAGCGGGCTGACCTGGAAATCCAGCGCCAGCGGTGACGGCGACGGCCGCAGCGGGCTCGGCTGGTCAACTGGCGCTGGATCCCCAGGGGCCGGCCCGGGGGAGGCCGTTGTCCCCAGGGAGTCCGGCCGCCGGCCGGGTCAACGCGAGCGTCCCCAGAGTGCGGTCATGGACGACCAGAGGATCGCACTCGCCCTCCGGGCCGGCGGAGGGGTGCTGGTGCGGCGACAGCACCCGCAACTCGTCGGGACCATCGACTGGCTGGTCCGGACAGGACGGCTGAGCCGGGTCCTGCCCGGGGTCTACGCGCCTGCGGAGGTGGCCGACCAGCCCTCGACGCGGATGCTGGCGGTCTGCGCGGCCCAGCCCGACGCGGTGCTCGTCGGAGCGGCGGCCGCCCGGGTCTCCTTCTGGCCAGGGGTGCCGCTGGAGGTGGTCGAGGCGGCGGCCCCCACCGAGATCCGGGGCTCGGCGGGCGTCCGTTTCACCCGGCGCCGGGTGCCACCCGAGTGGGTGGCGACGGTCGCGCCGCTCCGCCTCGCGGCTCCCGCCCTCACCGCCCTCGACCTCGCCACCCTCGACGACGGGTCCGCGGTTGACGTCGCCCTCCGGAGCCGGATGAGCACGTTGGTTCAGATGCGGGCGGCCCTGGCGGCGACGCCTGGCCGGCCGGGCAACCGGGAGCGCCTGCGGGTGCTGCTCGACTCCCGGGACGAGCCCTGGTCAGAGGCGGAGCGGCGGGCGCACCGCCTGCTGCGCGCGGCGCGCGTCTGCGGTTGGACCGCGAACCTGGCGGTGGTCGTGCGGGGTCGGCGGTACTACCTCGATCTCGCCTTCGGTGCTGAGCGGCTCGCCATAGAGATCGACGGCCGCATCCACCAGCAGGACCCGGCGTTGTTCGAGTCCGACCGGTGGCGCCAGAACGCCTTGGTGCAGGCCGGATGGCGGGTGCTGCGCTTCACCTGGGCGATGCTCGTCGACCACCCCGAGCAGTTCGTGCGGGAGGTGAGGACCGCCCTGGACATCCAGCGCCAGTGCGCTCGTTCAGCCCTCCTGGCGCCCCGCCGGAGCACCTGGCGCTGACTTTCCAGGGCCGCCCTCGTTGGGCTCAGTCCTCGTCGTCGCCCTCGGACATGCCCAACCAGATCTCCTGGCACTCGGGGCAGACGGGGAACCGCTCCGGGTCCCGGCTGGGGACCCAAACCTTTCCGCACAGCGCGACCACGGGGGTGCCGAGCACCATCGCCTCGGTCAGCTTCTGCTTTGGCACGTAGTGGGAGAAGCGCTCATGGTCGCCCTCCTCGAGACGCAGATCCTCACGTTCGGCGACGCGCTCGTCGACGATGGTCTCGGCCCCGGGGCTCAGCTGCTGGCTCACCGGGCCAGTTTAGACAGCATGCCGCTCCCGTAAAGAGCGTCAAGGGTCCGACTGGGAGGTGGTGGACTGGCCCCGTGACCGCTCACGACACCGAGAGCCCTGACGCCCACACCACGCCGACCGGGCGAGCTCAGGACGAGCCGGTGTCGCCGCGCCGGCTGGTGGTGGGGATCTGCGCCACGGTCGTGGCCGTCGCCTTCGAGTCGATCGCGGTGGCCACGGCGATGCCGGTGGCCGCTCGGGACCTGAACGGGCTCGACTACTACGCCTGGTCGTTCTCGGTGTTCGTCATCGGCATGTTGTTCTCCACCGTGGTCGGTGGTCGGCTGGCCGACCGCGTCGGTCCTGCCCGGCCGCTGCTGGGAGGACTCGCGGTCTTCGCCCTCGGGCTGGTGGTGTCCGGTTCGGCGACGACGATGGCCCAGCTGATCGGCGGCCGGTTCGTCCAGGGTCTCGGCGGCGGGGTCCTCAATGTGTCGATCTTCGTCTGCGTGGCGCAGGTATACGGGCCGAAGGACCGACCCCGGATGTTCACCTACATCTCCACCGCGTGGGTGCTGCCCGCTTTCGTCGGGCCACCGGTGTCGGCCTGGCTCACGCAACGGCTCAGCTGGCACTGGGTCTTCTTCGCCGTGCTGCCGCTGGTGGCCCTCGGCGGCGTGCTGGTGCTGCCCACCATGCTCCGGTTGATGCGCTCGTTCGTGCCCAAGCTCGTCGCCGCCGACGCCCGACCTCCCGCACCTGTCTGGTCGGCGGTCGTGGTGTCGTTGGCCGCAGCCGCCCTGCAGCTGGCCGGCCAGCGCCGTGACCTCGTCGGCCTGGCGCTGCTCGCCGGAGGTCTGGCGGGCCTGTTGGTCGGGCTGCCTCGGCTCATGCCGCCCGGCTTCCTGCGGTTTCGACGCGGCATCTCGCCGGTCATCATGGTCCGCGGTCTGCTGCCCGGCGCCTTCTTCGGCGGCGAGGCCTTCCTCCCGCTGATGCTAGTCGAGCAGCGCGGGGTGGCCCTGGTGCTCGCGGGCGCGACCCTCACCGTCGGCGCGGTCGGCTGGACGACCGGGTCGTGGATTCAGTCCCGGCCCTGGCTGCGGCTGCGGCGCGACCGGCTGGTCACCATCGGGTGCCTGTCGGTAGCGCTCGGCCTGGCCTCGGTCGGCGTCCTGGCCCTGCTGCCGGCCGTGCCGTTCTGGCTGGCTGGGGTGGGCTGGATCTTCGCGGGCTTCGGCATGGGCTTGTCGGTGTCCAGCACGTCGCTGGCGGTGATGACGCTGTCGGAGGAGTCCGAGCAGGGCCGGAACGCGTCGTCGCTCAACCTGTTCGACGCCCTGGGCTCGGGTATCTTCGTCGGCATCGCGGGCTCGCTGTTCAACGCCCTCCGGCCCAGCGGTGACCTCGCTCTCACCTTCGGCGTCCTGCTGTTGTCGATGATGGTGGTCGCCGTGCTCGCTGCCCTGACCAGCCTGCGGATCGGGACCGTGCGCAACGAGTTCGCTCCTGGCTGACCGCGCTGCGATGACGTCGCGGAGTGCAGGTCAGGGGTGCCCCGGCACCTAGACTCTGGGGAATGTCTGCCCAGCCCGACCGCGCCTCCACCGCCGGCGCAGCTGCAGCCATCGCCGCGTCTGGGCTGCCTCCTGCCTTCCCCGCCCGGGCCGCGTGGGGGACCGCCAAGAGCCTGCGGGCCTGGCAGGCCGCGGCCCTGCAGCGGTACTTCGACGAGGACCCCCGCGACTTCCTCGCCGTGGCCACACCGGGCGCCGGCAAGACCTCCTTCGCCCTCACGCTCGCCCAGAACCTGTTGGCCCGCCGCAAGATCGACCGGATCATCATCGTCGCGCCGACGGAGCACCTGAAGACCCAGTGGGCCGAGGCGGCCTCCCGCATCAACCTGGCCATCGACCCCAGCTTCGGGGTCAAGCAGGGCAAGACGAGCCGGGACTACCAGGGCATCGCGCTGACCTACGCCGGTGTCGCGGTCAACCCCCTGCCTCTCCGCATCCGCACCGAGGGCTTCAAGACGCTGGTGATCCTCGACGAGGTGCACCACGCCGGCGACGCCCTCAGTTGGGGTGAGGCGGTCCGGGAGGCCTTCGAGCCGGCCACCCGCCGGCTGATGCTGACCGGGACACCGTTCCGCTCCGACACCAATCCCATCCCGTTCGTCCGCTATGAGTCCGATGGCGCCGGCGTCCTGCGCTCCAGGGCCGACTACGCCTACGGCTACGGGGAGGCGCTCGCCGACGGGATCGTCCGACCGGTCCTTTTCCTGGCCTACTCCGGGGACCTCCACTGGCGCACCAGCGCGGGCGACGAGATCTCCGCGCGGCTCGGGGGTCCGCTGACCAAGGACCTGGCTGGCCAGGCGCTGCGGACGGCGCTGGATCCGCAGGGCTCCTGGATCCCGGCGGTGCTGAGGGCGGCGGACACCCGGCTCAGTGAGATCCGGACCCACGTCCCGGATGCGGCCGGGCTGGTCATCGCCACCGACCAGACCGCGGCCCGGGCCTACGCGTCACTGCTCAAGTCGATCACCGGCGTCGCCCCCACCCTGGTGCTGAGCGACGAACCGCAGTCGAGCAAGAAGATCTCCACCTTCACCGACGGCGACAGCCGGTGGATGGTCGCCGTCCGGATGGTGTCCGAAGGCGTCGACGTGCCTCGGCTGGCCGTCGGGGTCTACGCGACCTCGACCGCCACCCCGCTGTTCTTCGCCCAGGCCATCGGGCGCTTTGTGCGGGCGCGAAGCAGGGGTGAGACCGCCTCGGTCTTCGTGCCCAGCGTGCCCAACCTGCTGCTCTACGCCGCGGAGATGGAGAAGGAGCGCGACCACGTCCTCCGGGCCCCGAAGCAGGTCGACGAGGCTGACTTGCTGGTGGAGGCCGAGCGGACCGAGAGCGAGCGGGATCTGCCGGAGGGGGAGTTCACCGCGCTGGGCAGCGAGGCCGACTTCGACCGGGTCGTCTTCGACGGCGCGGACTTCGGGCTGACCACGCAGTCGGGCAGCGCAGAGGAGATGGACTACCTCGGCCTGCCCGGGCTGCTGGAGCCCAGTCAGGTCAAGGATCTGCTCCGCCGCCACCAGGCGAACCACTTGTCCCGGGCACCGCGCGAACCGGCCACGGAACCGCCCTCCCCGGCCAGCACGCACGAAGAGCTCCGCGCCCTGCGCAAGGAGCTCAACGGCCTCGTCGCCGCCTGGCACCACCGCACCGACCTGCCGCACGGCGTGGTGCATGCCCAGTTGCGGTCGTCCTGCGGCGGGCCGCCGACCGCCATCGCCAGCGCCGAGCAGTTGCGGGAGCGGATCGACACCCTACGTCGCTGGGCCGTCGACGGACACTGAGACGCCCCTCGCCGCGGACCCGGAGCCAACCTCGGCGGCACTGTGATCGAGACCACCCAGCTGGCAACGTCCAAAAGTTTGTGGGATCCAGTTGGCGAGTCTAGGTTTGTTTTTCCGGCTTGTGCGGGGGCGCCTGCCGGTGCACTTCACTGCTGCCCCCACGAAGCGCAACGTGAGGGCACGATGATCCAGGACCAGCAAGGCACGCCCACGATCTCCGTCGTGGTACCAGCGAAGAACGAGGCAGCCAATCTGCGCGAGGTGCTGCCGAGGCTGCCAGAGGTTCACGAGGTGATCCTCGTCGACGGGAACTCAACCGACGGCACGGTGGAGGCCGCCCGGGACGTGATGCCAGGGATCGTGGTGGTGAGCCAGGGTCGCAAGGGCAAGGGCAACGCTCTGGCCTCGGGGTTCGCCGCTGCCACCGGCGACATCGTCGTCATGTTCGACGCCGACTGCTCCGCTGATCCCGAGGAGATTCCCACGTTCGTCCGAGCGCTGACGAGCGGCGCGGACTTCGCGAAGGGTTCGCGTTATGCGCCCGGTGGCGGGAGTGAGGACATCACTCCATTGCGGCGAGCTGGCAACTCCGGCCTGAACGCCGTTGCGAACTTCGCCTTCCGCACGAAGTTCAGCGATCTCTGCTACGGCTACAACGCCTTTTGGCGTGATCTCGTCCCCGTTCTCGATCTACCCGCTTTAGACCTACCGGCGCCGGCAGAGGGCATGCTGTGGGGCGACGGCTTCGAGATCGAAACGTTGATCAACTGCCGCTTCGCTGCTGCCCAGGTCAAGATTGTCGAAGTGCCGAGTGTCGAGATGTCTCGGTTGCATGGGGAAAGCAACCTGCGCACCTTCAAGGATGGCGCTCGGGTCCTCCGAACGATCTTCGCGGAGTACCGTCGCATGCGCCGTAGCCCGGAGGTATCGGGCGTCACTAATCTGGACAGGGTGCGAGCCCGCCATCGTCACCATGTCGAGGCGGTGGAGTTCGCGGTGTCGAACACCGGTCGCAACGGATAACCCCGGTGAGGCCTCCTCGCCCCTGACCGTCGTAGCGGAAATCTCCTCCCGAAGGGGCGGCCGTGCGGCTGCCGTCCCTTTCGGGTCAGGAGTTGAGCAGTAGACGGTCTCATGCGAAATCGCCGCTACCGGTGGGTTCGCTCGGCAGGGGTAGGGCGTGAAGAAGGGGCTGGGCAGGGGAGTTGTGGTGCGCGACCGCAGGTACGAGATCTGTCGCTGTGGACATCAGGAGGAGAACCACAAGCACTACCGTTCCGGTCGGGATTGCTCCACCTGCGGAGCCTCGAACTGCGACCGCTACAGGTCGGGACTCGCGAGCTGGCTGAAACGCCAACTGCTCGGCCGAGCCGTCAAGCGAAGCAAGCGAGCGGGCCGACCGAAATTGCGAATCGTCCGCTAGTGGCGCAGTGCTGAAGGTGCTTCACGATTGATTCTTGGCCAGGACCTCATCGGGCCGGTTGGTCCAGTTGAAGGGGTTCTTGCGCTGGTTCCAGCCGGCGTTGAAGGTGCGCGTTCGGCGTTCAGGTCCCGGACGGAGCTCAAGGTGCCGCGCGGACGGCTTCGCGTCCAAGGAGTCAGACCTCGACCGGGTTCAGTCATGAGCCAGCGGTGGGGTTGCTTGTGGGTGGCGTCGTTGTCCATGACCCGGTGAAGGTCTCGGTCGGGGCAGGCGCTTGCCTGGCCGGTCGCGATCTCCAGGCGGCCGACAGCCCCGTGGCGGGCGGAGACGTCGGCGTGGAAGGCGTTCGGCGTCCGAGCGGCGTGATGCGGCTGAGACCCTGTCGGAAAGCAGCACGATTCCTGCTCCCTGCGCGAGCGTAGAGTTGATGTGTTGCCGCGCAAGCAGGAACAGCAGGACGGCCGCCCGGGCACAACGTCGTCGTCAACGCTTGGGAGCGGTCCTCACGGCCCGTCCGCGGGAGAACCATAACGAGGCAAGATCTCCGGGGCGTCACATCCGTGGGGATCGTTATCGACGGTAGGGTGTCGCTCCTTAACATCGGTGTGGGGCCCTCGACCCGCTCACCGTCAAGCTTCGTCACGTGGAGGCAGGAGCCCATGGCACGCAGTAGGGATCCGATTTGCGTCTGCGGCCACGGGATCGCTGCCCACGAGCACTACAGGCGCGGATCTGACTGTGGGCTCTGCACAGCCGAACGCTGCCAGCGTTACCGGAGGGGCCTCGGGTCCCGCCGGTCGATTCATGGGTATTGGCGTTGGCTGCGCCGGCAGGCAAAAGGCCCGAGCGGCGCCTCGCGTTCGGCATCCGCTGGGCCGGCGCTCGTTGTCGAGGCGGTGACGTCCCCACGCTGGCTCCTACTCTGAGGGCGACTATCCAGCTGTGACGGCCCCCGCCGTCCGTGCCATCAACACTCGGGATCGAGGGTCATCCAGAGTCCCGGAAGTGCGGCGACCTGTGCCGCGGCGCCAAGCCCGCGCCGTCGCGGCTAGAGCGAGGGCGGCGCCGTGCCCCCAACGCCGGTCTGGTGGGACCATGCACGCGCATCTCCGCAGTCTCTCGCGGCGCGTTCGGTCGGACAAGAAGCCAGACTTCGCCACACGACAGAAGTCCGCCCTGTAGGCTACCTCAATCAGACCCTGCGGGGAGGGCGCGTCATGATCGCGTCGTTCTGACCATGATGAAGCTCGGGGGAGTGTAATGAGAATTGGTGGTGACCAGCCGACGGTGAGCATCGTCGTGCCGGCAAAGAATGAGGCGGCAAATCTGCGAGAGGTCCTTCCGCGCCTGCCACTCGTTCACGAGGTGATCTTGGTTGACGGTGAATCGGTAGATGGCACCGTCGCCGCCGCCAAGGAGACCTTGCCGTCGATTCGGGTTGTTCGGCAGACGCGCAAGGGGAAAGGCAACGCTCTTTCTTGCGGATTCCGCGCTGCGACCGGCGACATCATCGTGATGTTCGACGCCGACGGCTCAGCGGATCCGGAGGAAATCGCCCTCTTTGTCGAGGCGCTGGTCGCGGGAGCTGATTTCGCCAAGGGGTCGCGCTTTACCGATGGCGGAGGAAGCGACGACATCACCCGGCTCCGCTCACTGGGCAATGGGTTTCTCAATGGTACCGCGAACAAATTGTTCGGCACGAAGTTCACCGATCTCTGCTACGGATACAACGCGTTCTGGCGTGACTTGGTGCCCGTCCTCGATCTGCCCGACGTCGACCTTCCCGCTCCAGCGGGTGGAATGCTGTGGGGAGACGGATTCGAGATCGAGACGGTGCTCAACTGCCGTTTCGCAGTTGCCAAGGTGAGGACCACCGAGGTCCCGAGTGTCGAGTTGCCGCGGATTCACGGGGAGACCAACCTGCGAACCTTCCGGGATGGGTTCCGTGTGCTGCGCACGATCATCGCCGAGCGACGTCGGGCTCAGCAAGGGCTCGGTCGGGTCAGCAGTCTCGACGAACGTCGTCGACTCCACCAGGTCCAGCGAGACCTTTTGGACCGTCGCGACGTCGGCTGAAGACCGCAGCACCGCGATGCTCGTCGCTTCGGGTCATCTGTGTGAAGTTGCCGCGTCGCACGCGCACGAAAGCGGGTCTTCCGAGTTCGTCGATTGCCTGACGGGCGGCTGGTCGTGTCGCTGCTGCCGAGGTGAGTCGAGGTTCTTCAGGATGGGCAGCGACGAAGCTGACCTGGCTGAAGGACCAGACTGCCGCTGAGCCTCAGTCGTACTGCACGGTGCCCCGGGGGCTCCCGTGTGCGCGTCGACCCTGATCGCCGGGCACAACGGGCAATCGCTCGTGGCGGGTGGGGTCTGGGCAGCATGGACGTTGTCCTGCCCAGGCACGCGCAAGCCAGGTTGCCAGCGGCGGTCACGCGTCACCCCTTCGAACTTCGCCGAGCCGATTGCTCAGGTGCAAGGGTCGTCCGCTGAGTCGGGGGGTTCGCTGGGCTACGGCCCCGTCTCAAGGATGACGCCGCCGGGTCGGCGACACCGGTCGCATCCCTGCACCTGTCGGTAGAGCCCCTCGGTCGGGCGGGTCGCCGCAGAACTCGACGCAGGAGGCGGGGCCGGCGCGGTCAAAGTCGCTGGTAAGGAGCCCGCGGATCCGGTTGATCATTCTGACCCGGGCCAGCGATCACCGGCAGGTCCCGGCGCAGCTGGAGGGCCTCAGCCACGTACGCATCCCTGGCGTCGGTCTGGTCCACGCCCCGCGAACGCGGTGCTCATCGTCTTCGCCACCAGCTCGGACGGGTCGGAAACGGTGGCACCGGCCCGAGCGGCGCCACCCCTGGTCACAAACCCGTGGTGTGCGCTCACTGGATCAAGTCGAGGCCCTTGTGACTCACGGTGGTGCCAGGCAAGACCCGGTCGATGTCAGGGCTGTAGATCTCCGTGCTGAGCGTCATTTTCGCTGTGTCCACTTCGATCAGCCGAACAGGGTTGTGCTCGGGGTCGTGGATCGCCTGAAGGAAGGAGTAGACGGTATTGCCTCCGGCTCCCTTGTCGGTCCGCGTGGCCGAGGCTCCGGTGTGCCCGGACAACACGACCTTGATGTTCTCGTGTTTGGAGATCAAGTTGTCGAACAGGTACTGCGGCGCGGTAGAACCGTAGCCGCCGTCAGTCTGCTCGATGTCCCCGGACTTGTTCAGGTAGCTGTGCGTGGCGACGATGACGTTGGCCCTGGGGTGCGCTGCCACCACCTCGTTGGCCCAGCGGACGGCTTCTGGCCGGGGCCACAGCTCCAACGTCAGCACGAGCCACTGCAGGCCACCAGCCTCGTAAGTCGCGTATTCGTTGTCCACCTTCCCCTTCTCGAACTGACCCTCGAGATGGGTGAAGTCCTCGCTCGTGAAGTACTGGTTGAAGACCGACGTGTCCCGCACCTTGAGTCGAGCAGCCGGACCGCTGCACTCTTCGACCACCGCCGACGAGCTTGAGCGCTTGCCCGGCTCCTCCGAGCAGTTGGCTGCCGTGTCGCGGTTGCCGATCGCGAGCGTGTACGGAATGCCGGCCGCCTGCAACGGCGCGAGGCCCTTCCGCGCCCGCACGTACTGCTCGTGACGAGGACTGTCGGCGTCAACAATGTCACCTGTGTGAATGACGAAGCCGAGGTTGAGCCGCTTCTGGTTCTCGACCAACCACACACTGCGGTTGCGCAATCGCGGGTCACGCGCGCGGGTGACCTCTAACTGGGTGTCGGGTAGGACGGCGATGGTGAAGATCGAAGGGTCGCTCGACGAGCTCGACGACGGCGCCGAGGCCTCGGAGAAGGTGCTTGGAGCGGCATAGAACATGATGCCCTCGTCCCTCCAGCCCGCCCGTGCCAGGCGCCCGCCGTCGTCGGTCAGGACCAGTCGGTGCTGACCCCGGAACACGTAGCGATGCACGGGCACCAGACAGTCCGAGGGCGAGAGCGACGCGTGAAAGGCAGTGCCTTGGTCGACGTAGCCGTGGTCACGCACCTGCCGTTCGATCTCGCGTCCGTCGGTCGACCACAGATAGTCGTGGTTCTTCTTCCGGTAGAGCCGGTGGACCTCGGCGAGGTCCTGGCCGGGGGCCGTGGAGGCTAGGAACGCTGGCCCGAGGATCTCCGTGTAGGTGTAGCCCCGATGGGTGAAATCCGCGGCCTCCGTTGAGCTGGTGGTGAAAAAACTGGATTGATCAGCCGGGTTGATACCGCTGTAGACTTCGTTTTGGAAGCTGTCGCACAACTGGTGCGCAGCGTCCTTGTCCGGGGCGCACCCCGCGGCGGCCAGTGCCACCATCGTCGCGACCAGCATCACCAGTAAGCGTGCTCGTAGCTTAAGCAAAGGTTCCCCTCCCAGCCATCCCTCAACAGCACGCGGGCATGATGTCGAGCAGTCAGAACTTGCGTTGTGGCTGCAGCCTTAAGGGGGAACCACACCAGATCGCTTTGGAAACTTCGAAGCGTGAGCCGGGGGTCGAGCCGCCTACCGCAGCCCATCATAGCGGTAGCATCTAGCTTCCGGCCAATTGTGACCCCCCGTGTGCATCTTTGCCGTCGGGGTCGGCGCCGTAGGTGCTCGTGAGGCGCCGTAGTCAAACTCCCCGTCGAGGCGCCGGCTTCGACGAGGGCCGGCGTGCCTGGTCGAGCTAGCCGATGGTGACCAAGCCTGCCGGGCGCCGGCGCCACTCGTGCCGGCTAGCCGGGCGGCCGAGGCGCTTCCGCCCTGGCGATGCGGCGAGGAGCGTCGAGTGGCCGCCAGGAGTTGGTGGAGTCGTCATCTCGGCGTGATCGGTACGTCCATCTCGTTGGCCACACTGGCGCCATGATGACGAAATCTCCCAGCATCTGCCGATGCGGCGACTCCCACGCGGCGCACGAACACTACCGGTCAGGCAGCGACTGCTCTCGGCCGAACTGCCCCTGCGGGCGTTTCCGTCGCCTCAGAACAGCTCGCTTCCTCGACCCGAGTCGGGTTGCTTCCGGGTATCAAGCAGGTCCCGAGGCGACCCGGAGCCTCGCCGACGTCACGGCCTGACCCGCCGAGACCGGGTTCGGCGAGGGGCGGCCCGGCTCAACCCAGGAAGGGCTCGACAACCGGGCCGCGTGACTGGAGTCTCGCACCGAGGACCTGCGGACAGGCCGGAGCACCTCCACCCTCGAGGTGTCCCGGCCCTCGGTTCTCACCTGCGTCCCCTTAGTGGGGGAGGAAGGGACTGACAACCAGCACCGGGTCGCATCGACCGAAGAGCACGCGGTCCTCGTCTTCCGTCAACCGGTGAGGTCACCGTTCGACGACTAGCCGACTAGCGACCGTAAACGCGAATCCAAGCGACGCTCATGCTCGACGTGCGGGGGGTCTTACGCGCCTGAGGGAACCAGTCCAGTTGCAGTGAGGCATGCATCTTGCCCGCCGGCAGGTGGGCCTTGTTGCTGTCGCGGAACCAGACGACGCCGTCGATGTAACCGGTCATGCCCGTCGGAGTCCACTCGACCGCGTAGGTGTGCCACGTCGTCGTGTCGATGGTCTTCTGCGCCGACGTCTGCAGGGGCTTGCAGCCGTAGTGGAGGAAGAACTTGATTTTGGTCGTGTCCGTCGTGGACTCCGCGAAGTTCACCTCGGGACAGCTGCGGTGACTGACGTCCGGCCAGAGGAGGATGTTGGGGTGGTACTGCGAGTCTCGCTTGTTGGTCTTCATGCGAGCTTCCCAGCGACCGTACTTCTGGCCGTAACGGGCCGACATACCACCGGTGACGCCCGCCGTGCTGCCCGTGACCGTGGCGACGTTGCCGTCGACCTTCCAAGCACTCGCCCGTCGCAGGCCCCTGCCGGCATGGCCCTTGCTCTCGTAGACGCGCCACTTCTTGCTGTCGGGCTGCCCCTTGTAGTTGAACTCGTCACCTGCGACGACCTTGCCCCAGCCGTATCTGGCTGCAGCCGTGCGGACAGGCGGAGCAACTGCCCGAGTCGTGGTGCTGCCTGCGGCGCTCGCTGCGACGATGCTCGCGGACACGCCTTGGCCCTCGTCGAGGTTCTGCGCATCAGCCGTCAGCGGTGGCACCGCTGCTAACAGGGAGAGCCCGAGCACTCCGAGCGCCGCTGTCGCCAAACGGACCGAACCTTGAATCTTGCGGTACATCGCTTCCTTCCACCTGATTGCTCCGACTACCGCGCCCCAGGTCCAGATGCAGTCCAGACCAGGCTGAAGTCGGCTCGCCGGAGAGGACTATAACAGTTCGATCACTACGCGAGCCCCTTAGAACGGGCTGGGAGGAGCCAGGTCCTCCTTGGGTTGGACGGACGCGTCCCTCGAAGGCGCCGGCCGGCCTCGCCCGGGTCAGCCGGACCTCGCCGCGCCGGCCCCTCCCTGACTAGGCCCGCTTCCAAACAGCAACCCAGTCGACCTCCACATGGCCCGCTACCGACGGCGCCGGGCCTCGACCGCCGAGCTCTGTCTCGGTTTGCAGCAACCAGTGCATCGAGGTTTTCGGAGTGCCGAGCTGAGGCGCGGTGCCCAGCCGCACGCCGTCCAGCCAGTAGGTGACGCCCGTCGGGAGCCACTCGATGGTGGCGACGTGCCAGTCGTCATAGGTCTTGTGGGTGTTGGCGGCGAAGGCATTGTGGGAGTGCCTCCCGTTGACGTCGTGGGCGTAGGCACGAATCGTCGAGCCTTGGGACAAGTCGCCCTCGGGAAAGTCGATCTCACCCTCAGCTGTCTTGTTGCTGTCCGGCCAGAGCAGCCAGGCCGTCTTGTAACCCGGGATGGGCTTGGGCACGCGGAACCGGACCGAGTAGCGACCGAAGGTCTGTCCGCGCCTACCCGAGCCGTTGATCTTCGGCTCCGGGGCGGCGACATAGGGCTGGCCGTCCTCTGAGTGCAGGTACATGTCGAGCACCCCGTCCTTTGCGGACAGCACGCGGTTGGGTGAGTAGATCCCTCGCTTCGACGTGTCGCGCCAAGGCTCGGGGTAGGCCCGCCACCGGTCACCGTAGGCTCTCATCCACGAGCCCAGTTCGGCATCCTGGCTGAAGTCGTCGACGAAGATCTGCTTCCAGCCTGGCAGGTCGCCGGTAGGCATCCGGATGTCGGTCGCGGCAGCCGAACGTTCCGGTCCGGGCTGTACGAACGTCACGCGACAGTTTCCCCGACCGTCACCGCCAACGCCGACGCTCACCACAATTCGCACCTTACCTGGGGCCGAGGGAACGTCTTTGGGGTTGCGGTTCAGGTGCCGCTTTCCCATCTTGAAGTCGAACTTCTTGTCTTCGGCTCCAAGTTTCTGCAGAAGTCGACCCTGCCCGTCGTAGGTCTTGATGCTGTAGTCAACCGTCGCTGCGGCCCGCGACGCGGTGGTGAATCTCGTCGACGTGTTCGACGCCAGCAGAACGCCGGTTGCGGTGGTTCTTCCGGCGCCCCACGCTGATCGCACCGACCAGCGCGTGCCGCCGCCATCAACGCACGATGCCGTCTGCGTCACCGTCCCAGCGGCTGCCTGAGCCGGCGCCACGGCGAGGAGAGCGAGGGTGGTTGCGGCAGTACCGATAGCGAGAAGTTTTGTGACCATCATTGACGCCGCCTAGATGAGCTTCCGGTCCCCGAGCGGAATTTCGGCACCCGAAGGTGCCCGGTATGAAAACTAAAAGAAGTTCGCTACCTTGATCAGGGTCGAAAGGCATGGACGGTCGTCCTGACTTCTCGAGGGGCGAAAGTCCTCTCCTCGAGAGCGGGGGAACGGATCGGCGGTCGATCCTCCGACCGATCTGAAACCTCCGCGATGTCGCGCCCGCGGCGTGCGTCGAGCGACTACCCGCTGGTGGCAGCCGTACGGCTGGCCGCGGAGCACTTCGCCGACGGGCCCGACCTGCTCACAGGAGCCTCCGGTCACACTGCGCCCTAGGAGCTCCTGAGGCCCGACAACTTCAGCCATTCGGCGGTGGAAGGAGAGGGCGCCGGTGTATCGTCCTCGCTTGGATGGTGCCGAAGATGGCTGCCGCTCGGGGTCCAGGTTCGCGATGGCGACGGTGTCGCCGTTTCCTGACCGATAGGACGAGGAGAGGTGGGCTGACCGCATGACTGGCGCCCAGGCCTTGCTGGTGTGCGAGCGCTGCAGCAGACGCTGCGGACCGGCAGCCACCATTGCCTTGCCTTGGCGCAACCGGCTGTTCGCTCCAGATGCGTCGTCCGCGCAGCCCCCTCCGCCACCTTCATGATCGAGGAAGATGCTCAGTGAGACTCTCAACCCACCAGCAGCCCGCTCCTGAGACCCAGGTTCCGGCCTGGGTTCCGGAGGGCGTGGTCGAGGAGACGACGCCGTCGGACGAGCGTTGGCAGGCGTGGTTAGCGCTCGACGTCCTCGTCGCTGTCCTTCTCGCGCTGCTGTCCCTACGAACCGTGGCGTCGTCCGACCTCACCGAGTACGGGCTTCCTCCGGCACTCCCCATCAGCTGGTACCTGGCACTCGCGATGCTGGTGCTGAGCGCGGTGCTGGTGCTCTCGCTCCGCCAGGTCCGATCCTGGCTCGCGGCCCTCCATCTCATCGGTCTGGTCGTCGTGCTGTACGGCTCCGGTGTGATCTTGGCAGACGCCCCGCGGTTCGCGTGGAGCTACAAGCACATCGGGGTCACGAACTACATCACCGAGTTCGGCCGGATCGACCCCGATATCGACATCTACCACCGTTGGCCGGGCTTCTTCTCCCTGGCCTCAACGTTTGGAGCCGTCGCAGGCCTTCCGGACGCGCTCGCCTACGCTGCGTGGGCCGGTGTGTTCTTCGTGCTGCTCGAGTGCATGCTGGTGGTGGCCATCGCCCGCACCCTTCTCGGCAGCTCACGTGCAGGCTGGGCAGCGGGACTGATCTTCGCGTGTACGAACTTCGTCGGTCAGGACTACTTCGCGCCTCAGCCCTTCGCCTTCGTCCTGGCTCTTGGCGTCCTGTGGGTGGCGTTGCTGCACTTCAGGACCGAACCTGGGGGGCGGCTAGCGGGCTGGCTCACTCGAGCTGTCGCGTGGGTCGCACGAGCCGAGGCCCCAGACCGGCTCAACCGTGACGCGGAGCCACTATGGGGCCGGCGGACAGCGCTGGCGGTGGTGTTCGTGATGTTCGCCGCGATCGTCCCTTCGCACCAGCTGACGCCCTACATCGTCGTGCTGGTGTTGACGTTGATCGCCGCCGTCAAGGGTCTGCGACCGTGGTGGCTCGTCCTTGTCCTCGGGGGGATCGCCCTGCTGTACCTCGGGCCCAATTACCGCTACCTGGTGAGCACCTACCAGGTCTTCTCGGGCCTCGACCCTTTCAGCAACGCCGAGAGCGTCAACGACCTCACCTACGTCCAGCCGGGGAAGGTTCTCAGCGTCCGGGCCGGGCAGGCTCTGGCCTTGCTGCTCGGACTGGCTGCTGCCGTCTCGTTCGTCATGGCATGGAGGAGCAAGCGGGTAGGGGTGGCTCATGCGGGGCTGGCGTTCGTGGCCCCCTTCGTGATCCTCGTCGCCCTCAGGTACGGCGGCGAGGGCGGGCTCCGCGTCTTCCTGTTCGCCGCGCCCTGGGCGGCCGTGCTGATCGCCTCGCTGGTGGTCAGGCATCGTCCCGAGCGCAACTTCCTCCTTGTCCCGCTCATGGCCCTCTTCCTGACGCTGTTTCTCCCGGCCTACTACGGCGTGGAGCACGTCAACCGCATCCCCAGGAGCGAGGCGGCCGCAAGCCAGTTTCTGAACGCGAATGGCCGGTCGGGCTCCGTCGTCGTAGCCAGCGCGCCCAACTTCCCGAGTCGGATCGGGTCGCGCTACCCGGAGCTGCGCGGAGAGTCCGGCACCGCCAGTCCGGTCCTGACCCGCAGGGATGAGTTCCGCGCAGCGACGCTGGGACCGGGGAACGTCAACAGCGTGGTCAACGTCATCCGGCGATCCTCCAGCACCGGCTACGTGGTCTTCAGCGAGAGCCAGGAGACCTACGCCAAGGTCTTCGGGCTATCGTCTGCGGACCGGCTCCGTTCCTTGGAGAGCGCAATGCTGGCGTCCGGACGGTTCCGCCTCTTCTACCAGAACGCGACCACGCGAATCTACGAGCTCCAAGGCTGACCTTAGGCACTGCTGACCCCCGGCGGTAGCTGGATGCGGTGCTGCTCCTAGAGCTCGGGTGTCTGCTGATCGGGAGATAGCTGGCCCTCCGAATCGGTAGGCTGGTGCCCGGCTTCGCGGTACCGCGCGGCAGACGCGCGGTGCGCCGATGAGCGGCCACCGGCACACGAGCCAGGAGTCGCCCTATGTCGTCCCGCTGGCTCAGGGTAGCTGTGTCCGGTGTCGCACTGATGCTGCTCGCCGGTTGCTCCAGCGGGACCTCCAGCAACCTTCCCCGCGAGGAGGGCGACGCACCAAGCGCCGATCTGCCCGGGTGGAGGCAGACATTCCGCGAGGACTTCACTGCCGGGGACGTGCCGCTCGGAAGGTGGCCGTCCCAGTACGGCGAGCGGTGGGGAGCCTATCCGGAACCGTGGCGGGACACATCAGGGCAGGGCGTCTACTCCCCGGAGCGTGTCCTCTCCGTCAAGCACGGCCTCTTGGACATGTACCTGCACACGAAGGACGGTCAGCCCTACGTCGCCGCCCCCGAGCCGAAGTTGAACGGCGACGGTCCTCGGGGTCAGCGCTACGGCCGGTACTCCGTCCGGTTCCGCGCAGATCCGGTCCCCGGTTACAAGGTCGCCTGGCTCCTGTGGCCGGACAGCGACCAGCGGCGCCACGGTGAGATCGACTTCCCGGAAGCGAATCTGGACAGCACGATCAACGGCTTCGTGCACGGGACCGACACCGACCAGGAACAGGAGAAGTTCTCGACCGAGAAGACCTTCGAGAAGTGGCACATCGCCACCACAGAGTGGGTGCCGGGTCGCGTCACCTTCATCCTGGACAACGAAGTGATCGGCGTCTCGACCAGAAGCATTCCCAAGGAGCCTATGCACTGGGTGCTGCAGACGGAGACGGAGATTGACGGTCGGCAGCCCCTACCTGACGCCGTCGGCCACGTGCAGGTTGACTGGGTCGTGGCTTACGACCGCGCCTGAGCCGCCAGCCAGGTCGCTGCTGAAGCGGCAGGCGGGTAACTGGGCGGCGGTCTGGGCCCTAGGCGGTCCGGGTCCGAGGTGTCCGGATCACGCCGCGCAAGTCCCTGCCCAGGAGGAAGACAGAGGCGGCACCCAGGACGCCGGCCAGTACCAGCGGCTCCCACAAGCCGGCCCAGAGGGTGACCAGACTGGTGAGGGTCAGCACGGCCAGACTCATCAGAACGGCGAGCAGAGCCCAGGTGAGGAAGTCTCGGACAGGAATCAGCGTCAACAAGGCGGCTCCCGGGAGCACACAGCAACCCACCAGTGCCAGGACGGGCCGCGCGGCACCAAGGCCTGGAATGGCGATCGTCAGGACCAACAACGCGGTGAGCGCGAGCAGTCCCGCGTCGGTGATGTAGCGGTCTCGTCGGCTGTGCACGTAGCCCTCCCTCTTGTTGGGCCCCAAGCCGATGCCAAGCCTACGACGGTCGCGCACGCGGTGGGAACTTCCATGACGCGCTCTGCGTCGATCGATCTGAACCGTCCGACGCCGGGACGGCGCGGATTCAGCCCGGATCATGATAGATGGTCCGCGGTCGCGATGGTGCGGAGATGGCGGAGTCAGAGGCTTCATGCTGCCTGATCCAGGGACCCAGCCGGTAGCATCTTCGGCTATGGACGCTCTCCCCGGTGACAGGTTGCCCACCAGTCCTCCGAGACCTGCAGAGCAGCGAGGACGGCGTAGATGCCTGGGATGGCGCGGTTCCGCGGTCGCGCGACCCGACCTGACTCCCTGGTGAGCGCCGCATCGCTGCGGCAGTCCCGCTATGTCCGTTGGATGATCCGGACCATCGGTGTGGAGCGTGTCGTCAAGGTCGTCGGATTGCTGGAACTGCCCGTCGTGGCCCTCGTCGGGGCTCTGGTGCGCCGGGTGAGGCGCGACCCAAACCTCGTCGCCCTCGGAGCGCCGCTCGACCGCTTTGCGGACAACTCTGCCTACCTCTTCCTGCACTTGGCGCACCAGCGGAATGGACTCCGACCGGTCTGGATCAGCGGGTCCCGCGCCGTGGTCGCCGACCTACGCCGCCGCGGCCTCCCGGCCGAACTCCGGTGGAGTCTGGGCGGGGTCCGTGCCTGCCTCCGGGCGGGAAGCTTCGCGTACTCGGGGTACCGCTCCGACGTCAACCAGCTCCTGGCGCCCGGTGCGGTCGCGGTCTCGCTGTGGCACGGTGTGGGCATCAAGCGAGTAGGCGGTGGGGTGGTCAGCGCCGGCGAGCGTCGGCAGACCCTCCTGGGGCGGCTGGCTGAGGCCGGGAGGGAGCAGCCGGCCGACTACTTCCTGTCCTCGACCAGCTACGTGACGCACACGATCTTCAGCCCCGCCTTCGGGACGCCCCCGGAGCATTGCTGGGAGCTCGGGTACCCGCGGAACGACCACCTGGTGGCGGGGGAGGGCGCTCCCGAGGCCCTCGTCACCGCGGACCTGGCCGGGCGTCTGTCCTCGGCCGAGAAGGTGGTGGGGGTGTTCCTCACCTGGCGAGGAGACCGCGTCGACGACGTCATCGACGAGCAGCTCCTGCTGCGACTCGCGGAGGTGTGCCGCCGCCACGGCGCGGTCGTGGCGTACAAGGCCCACTACAACATGCAGCCGACGGCGGTGCTGGCGGAGAACTGCGTGCTGCTACCGCCGACGGCTGACCTCAACGCCTATCTCGGCCACTGCGACGTCCTCGTCACGGACTACTCATCGGTGGCCGCCGACTTCCTGCTCATGCGCCGGCCAGCGGTGTACTTCATGCCCGACCTCGAGGAGTACGCGGACCGACCCGGCTTCTACTTCCCGCCCGAACGACTGCCGGGCGTGCTGACGCGTGATCCTTCGACCATGCTCGAAGCTGTGGAAGAGGCGGTCAGCCGGCCCTCGGAGCCTTGGTCGGGCTGGTCAGGCGAGGACGAGGCCTTCCTCGAGATGCTCTGGGGAGAGGACCGCGGCGGAGCCTCGGCCGGCGTCGCGGCCGCGCTCGCGACCGCCATGGCGTCCCGGCGGAGTCAGGGCCGGCGGACGGCACCCTTCGCCCAGCGAGGATCGGCGAGCTCCCTCAGCAAGGCTCCGAAGTAGTGCGCGAGCAGCATGGAGCGAGCGCGGGCAGCGGCGCTCCCCCCTCGCTGAGCCTCCTGGTGTCGGACCGCCCAGCGTTGTGACACCTCTCGGCGCAGCAGCGGTCGGAGCAGAGGTGAGACGTGCTCGCCGTCGTAGTACGCGGTGAGAAAGATCCTCGTGAGCTGGTGCCGGAGCGTCTTCGGCCAGGAGATGTTGGCGCTGGCTACGAAGAGCGGCCGGTCCCAAAGCATCAGCAGGAAGCGCGCGAGGTCGTGCTCGGGCCACCCCCGGTCTGTCAGCTCAGGGTCCAGGATGAAGGCTTGCTCGCGGTCGAGCAGGACATTCTCCGGTGCCCAGTCCCCGTGCAGCAGGACAACCTTCGCCTGCAGCTCCTGGTTTCTCCCGGGCGGGAACCAGGTGTCCTCCACTCGCCTGTGCACGGTTCTCAGAGCCTCAATCGATACCTGGGACGCAGCTTCCTCGACGTCCCCGGCGTTGACCACCTCACTGTCTGCAGGCTCGATGGTGTGGAGGTGACGCAGCGCCAGCGCGGCCCGGCGGACGCCCTCTCGGAGCGGCTGCGGGCGATAGAGGGCAGAGGGAACGGCGAGGTCCCAGAGCGAGTGACCAGCGACGAATTCCATGACGAGGGCGTCTAGTTCCGGGAGCAGAGCGACCGGGCGGGGGGCGGCGAACGGAGTCCGCCCATCCGACAAGAAGCTGTACAACCTCCCGAGCGCTGCGTACTGCTCGGCCGCCGTCATCGGAGGACGGATGCCGAGGCGCTCGGCTTCCGGAGTTGGCCGCTTGACCACCCACGACACCGAGCTGGCACTACCTTGCTTCAACCCGACGAAGTAGATCGTCGAGCGGCGACGCAGACCGCGCCGGACGACCACAATCTCCCCTTCTTCAGGGTCGTCGGCAACGAGCAGCTGCTGGAGCGCAGCGGTGAGCTCAGCCTCACCGAGCATGGAGCGCAGCGTCGGCGAGACGCCTCAGGGCGAGTGTCACGTCGTCCGGCAGCGCCTGTCCGTCGACACTGACAGCACCGGGCACCGAGGCGACGAGCTTGTCGTACCTCTGGGCCTGTTGGGTCAGCTGCACCGCGTTGTACTGCTCGGGCTTGCGCGCGTAGGCCTCAGCCCCCTCCACGCGCAGCAGGCACTCGACGTCGGGAGCCGGAGCGAGCCGGAGCACGATGCTCGCCAGCCAGTTGGGCGAGACCGTCGGGTACCAGGTCTGCAGCTTGACGATCGTGTCAAGACGGTAGCGGTCGATGACCACCACCTCGGAACTCATCCGGTTCATCCGACGCCGCAGGCTCGTCCCGGCCGAGACCGCAGCGAGCGTCGCGACGACCCACCAGAACAGCCGCAGCGGAGATCTGGTCGACTGCGCGGGCTGCGCGGCCCTGGCCTGTTCCGCTGCCGCCCGGTCAGCGAGCTGAGCCGCGGTCAGCTGCGCGTCGGCATCCATCCGGCCACGTGGACCGAGGTGAACTCGCACCACGGTAGGCAACAGCTTCAGCATCGAGCCGGGCCAGATGTCGAAGGGTACCCAGACCAGCTCGGTCTGGTACCGCTCGGCCAGGCTCTCAGCCAGGGCGGCTGTCTGCCGGCTCTTGCCGGAGCCGTCTAGGCCGGACAGGGCGATTCGGACCGGTGTCCGCCGTTTCGCCGGCATCCCTTCCTGCCCAGGATCCATCGTCGTCCGCGTTTCGCTCATAGAACTTCCCCTCTTGCGTGCTGGCTCCCCCAGCCTTGACCGTGTGCGCCGCGAGAGCCGCCATGCCGCCGCGTATGCCATCTTCACCACGTTGCCCCCAACGCTGTTCCGCTGTGGCAGGTGGCGCCTGACGCCGAGCATTTTGGCCGATTTCGGGGCTGGTGTCTGGCGCTTCCCAGCATTGGCCGTGCTGGGCCCCCCCGAACGGACAATGTTGGCTACCTCGGCGAGGTCGTCCCAGTCGCCCTGCCGGACGCACTCCACCAAGCGGTCAGGGCTCCAACCCTCGGGACAGACGTCAGCCGCGATGGACTCGCCGTCGCTTGGTCGCACGAGGTCGGTGAGGGCCAGCCGCAACTCTGCGGCTCGGCGCTCCTTCACGTCGCCCTTGTCCAGGAGGCAGTGCAGCATGACCGTCCAGAACGTGTCCGTCGGTGCCATCTCGTAGGCCGCGGCGCGTTTGACGCGCCGTTCGAGGCAGCCGGCGGCAAGGTCGGTGGGCAGACGACCGTTGCGGCCGTAGATGAGCGCTGTCACCACGTCGAGCATCAGACCCGGCCGGCTGAGCGTGGACGGGGGGAACCAGTAGAACCGGTGCCAGCTCTGCAGCCACCCGGGCAGCGGCACGCCTCCGAGCTCGGCCACCACGTCCCCGAAGGCAGCGAGGTCGGCGGCGGCCACCAGGAGGTCGACATCGCGTTCGAGGCTCCTGAGGTCCGCGCCCCCTCTGAGCAAGGTCCACTGGACTCCACGTTCGTCGAGGCGGGCGAACACGCGCTCCAGCATGGAGGGTTCGGACTGGTCCGATGCGGCCGTCATACGACTCCTGTCGAGGGCTTGAGGGAGGGAGACCACTTCGAGAGCCGACGCACAGCGACGGCTCCGCTGAGCAGCTGAGCGACCAACCAGGCCAGCGCCATGCCGACAAGACCGATCTCTGGTGTCAGCAAGATCGCAAGCCCGATCCCCACGATGAAGGTCAGAGCGCGCAGGCGCACGATGAACGCGATCTCGCCGTGCGCCCTGGCCTCCGCGATGGCGAAGGTGGCGAGACAGCGTGGGATCCCGGCCAACAGCAGAATCTGCAGGGTGAGCACGCCCTCGGCCCGGTACTGGGGACCGTAGAGCCCGAGCACCCACGGCGCCAGGATCGCCCCTACCACCGCGACCCCGCCGACCAGCAGCAAACCGTGGCTCAACGCGGTCCGTCGGAGGGCGCGCGGGTCGCCTCCGTAGGACGTCTCAACCGTGAGTGCGGTTCCTACGTTGCTGGCGAGGAGGTCGACCGTCGAGCTCGTCTGCCAGGCGATGGCGAAGACGGCGGCACCGAGCGAGGGGAGCATCTCCAGCGCGATCACGGGAAGGAGGAAGGTGGATCCGACCAGCAGCAGGTAGCCCAGGTAGTCCCACGCCAGCCCCGACAGCGCCTTGCGGGGTAGCGGCGGAGCCAAGGGGGAGACGAGGTCGGGCTTCTTCCGGAAGACCAGCACGGAGATGACGGGCACGAGGACCGCCAACGGAAAGATCCAGCTCCCGAAGATGCCGAAGCTGGGCAGGGCGACCAGCAGCGGGAACAGCAGCAGGAGCTTCCCGACGCCGAAGGCCGCGTTCTCGAACGGAACGACGTTCTGCTTCCGGAGGGCGATGAGGGCCGCGTCCTGCATGGCGAAGATGTTGAAGAGGAGCAGGCCTGCCGCGAACATCAGCAGGTGACTCGTCGGAGCAAGTGCTGCAGACAGCTCGCTCAGGTTCGGCAGCACGAGGAAGACGAAGAGTGCCAGGACCAGCAGGGCGAACAGCGTGATCGCGCCGTAGACCTGGGCGATGATCAACCGGGCCCGCTCACGCGCCCGTGGGACGAACACGGGCAGCGTCTGGTTGAGGTTGAGCTGGGCGATGCCGGAAAGGGTCGTCATCGCCGCTAGGACCGCTGCGTTCTCGGCGACCGTTGCTGTGTCGTACAACCTCGCCGCCACCACCCAGTAGGCCACTCCCAGCAATCCGTTGGAACCGATGTTGATCAGCAGGGGGAGGGAGGTGCGGGCGAGCCGGTCGTTGACCAGCTTTTCCCGCTGTCGGCGCACACGCTGCCACAGGGCGGAGGAGCTCATCGGGGAAGGCCGTTGGCGTCGACAGCGCATGCCTGGGCGCCGACCATCGCTCGCCGACTGGTCCGCACTCCGTGCCCTCTGCCCTTGCTGATGACTACCGCCCCTCATTCCGGAGGCCCCGCCGAGGTTGTGCTCAGGTGAGGACCTCTTGCCTTGGGGCATCGGCTCCTCCTACGCCGGAGGGCCGAGGTGATGCTACAGGCGTCAAACCAGTCCGTGCCCGATTCGGGGCCGGGCAGCGGGGCCGTCGGAAGCCATCGGGCCAGCGAGCGGTGACGCGGGACCGGGTCATCAGCAAGGGCCGTTCAAGCCCGTCGATGACTGTCCCGGCGCTAGACTCCACCGGTCGCCCGTCGTCTACAGAGAGTTGCTCGTGACCGCGCTCAGTACCGCCGTCGTCGTCTGCGCCTACACGCTGGAACGGTGGGACGACCTCGTCGAGTCTCTCTCCTCGGCAGCCGGGCAATCTCCCGCGCCGGACGAGCTCTGGCTGGTCGTCGACCACAACCCTGCCCTGCTCGAGCGTGCGACTGTCGAGCTGTCAGGCCTTCTTCCGGGTCTGCACGTGGTGGCGAATTCAAGGCAGAAGGGCCTCTCGGGCGCTCGGAACACGGCCGTCGAGCACGTCAGCAGTGACGTGGTGGTCTTCTTGGACGACGACGCAGCAGCGGTCGATGGTTGGCTCGGCCGCCTGCTGACCGCCTACCGGAGCGACTCCGTCATCGCCGTCGGCGGTTCGGCCGTGCCGCGCTGGCCGGACGGACGACGACGTCCCGTCACGCTCCCGGCGGAGAGCGGTCGCCGACCGGGCGAGCTCGACTGGGTGGTCGGATGCACCTACGCCGGCCAGCCAGAGGAACTTCAGCCGGTGCGCAACCTCATGGGCTGCAACATGTCGATCCGGCGTGAGGTGTTCGTACGGGTCGGGGGATTCTCCGAAGAACTCGGACGGGTCGGAAAAACGCCGCTCGGGTGCGAGGAGACGGAGTTCTGCATACGAGCCAGAAAAGCCTTTCCGTCCGCAGAGATTCTGTTCGAACCGCAGGCGCGCGTTCGTCACCATGTGAGCGTAGACCGCCTGAGCTGGGCCTACTTGAGGCGTCGGGCTTTCGCCGAGGGAGTATCCAAGGCGGCGGTGACGGCACTCGTCGGATCCGACGCCGCTCTGGCGACCGAACGTGACTACGTGCGCACGATTCTGCCGCGAGCGGTCCGGCGCCAGCTGAGGGGTGCGTTCCGCTCCTCGAGCACCCCCCGGTTCCGCAACGCGCAAGGCGCTCTCGCCATCATCGTGGCCCTGGGCTTGACGGCGGCCGGTTATGCGCGAGGGTTGTCCGCCTCACGGCACCTGTCCTCCGTGCCCGTCGCGCACCTGGCATTGGATGGGACGTTCAGCGGTTCCTGAGGGAGGGCGCTTCTGCTCGGTGCCGCTTCTCCGTGCAGTCCTCGAGGACGCTTGGAGTCCCTCGACAACGGATGAGGGGCCTTCGGCGATGGCGGTGCTCCAGCCCGATTGAAACCTTCCGCCCTCGGATGGCACTCACCCGGAAAGAGGGGCGGCCGCCGACCGGCGTTGCGCCACGCCCCAACCAGCTTGACGGCACCCCAAGATGGTCGAGGGCTCGTGAGAGTCGGTCACGGAGCCCTTCCGCCACGGCTGCCCGGGTGTGACTGACGCCAGCCCGACCCGACCGTCGGCCCAGTCCGCCATGGCGGAGCAGGCCCGCTCGAGGCTGTTGTTGCAGCGCAACACCGCCGGATGGCCGGCTCTTGCCGCCGTTGGAGACGCCGGCGGTCTTGACGTTGGCGAGGGCTTGCTGTTTCCACGCCTTGAGGGTGCGGCTGGGGAAGCTGCGATCACCTGCTCCGCTGTCCGCCGGCCGGCGCCGGGTCCGACGTGGTCGACCGAGCGGAGGGTGCCGGGGGTCCCGGTCACATGGTCCTCCCGCGGCCTGTCGAAAGGCCCGAGCCCCGCAGGCCTTTTTCTGCTTTGACCACTGACGGAAGCCTTGACGGTATCAGGCCAAAGCCCTCATTCCTCTGGCCGATAGTCACACATCGCTATTCACCTCTTGTGTGGCACTTCTCTCACTGCTGGAATCCCTTTATCTCGGGGATTAACCAGTCATAGCCGGCACCATCGCGTTCCGGCCCAATGAGAGTGGGTCGTCCCAATGGGAAGTGCAAAATTCCTCGCCGCCTCGGTTGCTCTAGGAATCTTTTGCGGAGCGCTGACCGTCGGCGCTGCTGAGGCAGTGGATCAGACGAAGACGTGCACCGACGGTGCCAAGCGCGTGTGGAAGGCCAAGGCGATCTGGGGGGAGCCCTATGTCGCCGCCGACGGCACCACGAAGGTCAAGATCGACTACCTCGGGTGGACCACATCTGCCGAAACAGTGACGACGAAGGCCGACGTCAGGACCTACCGCCCGAGCGGCGATCTGATCCAGACCCTCTCGAGCGACCATGCGTTCGACTACAACGCAAGCAAGTCCTGGCTGTATCGCAATCCCATGAATCCGCCATCCCACCCGGGTAAAACTCAGGTCACGCTCAGCATCGGGGTGCGCGGAGCAGCGGCCTGCACGCTGACCTTCGTTCAGCCCACGCTTGCTACGGCAGCGACAGCGACGCCCACCGCGACTGCGACGCCCACCGCGACTGCGACGCCCACCGCGACTGCGACGCCCACCGCGACTGCGACGCCCACCGCGACTGCGACGCCCACCGCGACTGCGACGCCCACCGCGACTGCGACGCCCACCGCGACTGCGACGCCCACCGCGACAGCCACGCCCACGACGCCCCCGGTCAGTACTGAAGCCGCTGTCCGGTACGGCTGGGGGACCGCGTTCGCGAGCGACGAGTTCAACTACGCCGGCGCGCCCGACAAGACGAGGTGGAGCATCTACAGCGCGGCAGGACACGCCAACCAGGGAATGCGCCGTCCTGAGCAATGGACGGTGAACGGAACGTACGCACGGGTGACAGGTGACCCGTCCGGCACGACGGGTGGCATGTCCTTCAAGCCCGACCGCGGTTCCACGTATGGTCGCTGGGAGGTTCGGATGCGTGTGCCTCAGCGGGACGTGCAGTACCACCCTGTGCTCATCCTGTGGCCGGACGCAGGCCGGGTCGCCGCGAACAACTGCCAGGAGATCGATTTCTCCGAGGCCACGACCAGCCTCACCACCAACAAGTTCTTCCTCCACACCGGCTGTGCCGGTCAGCAGACCACCGTGACCAAGACCCTCGACATGACCCAGTGGCACAACTACGCCGTGGAGTGGACTTCTTCACGCGTCACCGGCTACATCGATGGTGTGAAGTGGTTCGAGGACACCACCGCGGCCAACATCCCGCGCGCCGCGTCCCACCTGACCGTGCAGCTTGACTGGTTCCCGAACGGCACCGCCACCTCCACCTCCTACATGGACCTCGACTGGGCCCGGGTCTACCGGCCCTGACCGCCGGAGGCCAGCGCTTGAGGGCGGTGGTTTGAACGAGGGTGACGCGGTGGCCTCTGAGGGGCGGGGTCCGGTCTGATTGTGTGAGCCTTCCCACGGCGCCCAGTGCACAAGGTTCGTGTGAGGTGCCGCGCACTGGGTAAGCCGAGGAGAGCACAATCTATCTACGAGGAGCATCATGAAGACGAATGTCATCTCCCGCTCGCTGCACGACGTCGGCCTCTCCGCCTGGTTCGGCGGGACCCTGGCGAACGCGGTGGCTCTGAACCGGGCGGCCTCGGCCGCCGGGGACGCGCGCTCCACCGGCGCCGTCTCCAACGCCGGCTGGGACGCGTGGACCCCGGTCAACGCCGCAGCCATCGGCGCCCACCTCGTGGGCTCCGTCGGACAGATTCTCGGCAACAGCGAGCGCATCGCCGGCCAGAAGGGTGTCGGCGCCATGTCCGTGGTCAAGACCCTCGTGACCGTCGCCGCTCTCGGCGCCACCGGCTACAGCCGGGTCCTCGGGCGTACAGTCAGCGACCACGGCGCCGTCCCCGCCGAGTCCGGCACCGAGCCGGCGGCCACCACCCCGCCCGAGGTCGCCCAGGCGCAGCGTCAGCTCAAGGTCCTGCAGTGGGCCATCCCGGCCCTCACCGGCACGATGCTGGTCATCAGCAGCTTCGCCGGTGAGCAGCAGCGCCCCACCTCCGTGCTCTCAGGCGTCACCGACCGGCTCAAGCTCGGTCGTTGACCCGGACGGAACCTGAAGCGGGAGTCATCGGAGACAGTTCCGGTGGCTCCCGTTTGGGTTCACCACCTCCGGGTAAACCCCTGGTCGGAACGGTGTCTACACCGTAAGCACGGTGACCGCGCGGCCGTTTCAGGAGGAGCATTCACGTGAGCCTGACCACGGACCAAGCACGCACCCTCGCCGGATCGGGCGGGAATGTCGTTTCGACCGACGGCGGCAAGATCGGCGGGATCGGCCAGATCTACCTGGATGACGCCACGGGCGACCCCACCTGGGTGACCGCCAAGACAGGACTCTTCGGGACCAAGGAGTCCTTCGTCCCGCTCGAGGGCGCCAGCGTCCAGGGTGACGACGTCGTCGTCGGCTTCGACAAGGACAAGGTCAAGGACGCCCCCCGCGTCGACCCCGACGGCAACCTCTCGCCTGAGGAGGAGGACCAGCTCTACGCCTACTACGGCCTGGGCAGCGGCTCCACCGGCGCCGGCTACGCGGACTCCACCTCCGGCACCACCGAGGCGGGAGCAGGAACCGGCACCGACACCGGCATTGCGAGCGGCTACGTCGAGAACGCCTCCGACGCCGACTACTCCGAGACGGTCTCCACCGGCGGGAGCGGCACCGGAACCGGTTTCGCGGCCGGCACCGGCCTCTCGAGCACCGGGGGGGACGACGTCGACTCCGCCGGCACCTCCCGTGACGACTCCGACCGCGACGACTCCGACCGCGAGTTCTCCAGCCACGGGGCCGTCGGCCACGACACTTCCGGTCCGACCACCGACGAGGCCATGACGCGCTCGGAGGAGCAGGTCTCCGTGGGCACCACCACCAGCGAGACCGGCCACGCGCGGCTGCGCAAGTACGTCGTCACCGAGAACGTGACCCAGACGGTTCCGGTCAGCCACGAGGAGGTGCGGCTCGAGCGCGAGCCGATCACCGATGCCAACCGCGGCGAGGCGCTCGACGGTCCCTCGATCAGCGAGGAAGAGCACGAGGTCGTCCTCCACGCCGAGGAGCCCGTCGTCCAGAAGGAGACCGTTCCGGTCGAGCGCGTCCGCCTCGACAAGGAGACGGTGACCGACCAGGAGACCGTCTCCGACGAGGTGCGCAAGGAGCAGATCGAGCTCGACGGCGACGCCGACACGAGGCGCTGACCCCGACCCGCGAAACCGCAGATCCTGCCGTCGCTCGCCTAGGCTTGGGGAGCGGCGGCAGATCCGCGCCCCGGGGCCGACCAATGGCCCGAGGACGAGCAGGAACCCGCAGGACGAACGATGAGGAGAACCCGATGAGCAGCGCAGTGAACCCTGACTCCGGCGACCGACGACCGACGACCTCGGGCGCCTTCGACCACCGCGAGCTGGTGGCCCGGCAGAAGGAGCAGTTCGGTGGCATGAAGTTCGGCTGCTCGTTCTTCGGCTGGCTCACCGCCACCGGGACCGCTGTCCTGCTCAGTGCGCTCCTGGCCGCGATCGGTACCGCGCTCGGCGTCAACGGCGTTTTCGGGGCGCAGCCCGCGGACAGCCAGCTCCGCACGATCGGGCTGGTCAGCGGCATCGTGGTGCTGGTCGTGGTGCTGGTGGCCTATTTCGCCGGGGGCTACGTCGCGGCTCGGATGGCTCGTTTCAGTGGAGTCAAGCAGGGCTTGGGAGTGTGGCTCTGGGCGCTCATCTTCACCGTCGTGATCGGGGTCATCGGCTTCGTCGCCGGCAACCAGGTCGACCTGCTCGGCCTGGCCAGCGGCCTGCCCCGCATCCCGGTGGACAACAACACCCTCACCGGGGGCGGGATCATCACCCTCGCGGCCATCGTGCTGATCAGCCTGGTCGGCGCTCTTCTCGGCGGGCTGGCCGGCATGCGATACCACCGGCGCGTGGACCGGGCGGGCTTCGAGGAGGTCTGAGGCGCGACGCGCCCTTCCAGCGAGACGGCGTCGGTGGTTCTCCGGGAACCACCGGCGCCCTTCGTGCGTCCGGTCCCGGGCGGCAACCTTCTGGTCAGCCTGCTCGGAGCGCCCGACGCGGGAGCGGTCGGCGGGCCGTGGGTCGGGCGAACCAGCTCCGGCACAGGATCCCGGCCAGCGCCAGCTCCACGGCGTCCCCCGCGTAGTACATGACCATCGCTCCCGCCTGCGTAGTAGCCGGCTCGATGGCGGCCGGGGGAGCGGCGTAGAGGCTCTTGGCCAGGATCGCGTGCAGGGCCATCGCCGCCACCAGGGCGACCGCCCGGTGGCGGTGGGAGCGACGGTGGGGGAGCGGGTCGGGCCCGACGAGCACCGCAGCGAGCAGGTACCCCGACAGCACCAGGTGGAGGTGCACCATCAGGTGCACCGCGGGCTGGTCGTGCGTCCAGCCGAGCAGCGGTGTCCGGTAGAGCAGCCACAGCCCGCCCAGGTCCAGCAGCACGGCGACGGCGGGCTGGGTGAGCAGCCGGAGCGGCGCGCTCCTCAGCACCGCCGTGAGCCGGCGAGCGGACGCGACGGGGAGGGTGCGCAGCGCCAGGGTGACCGGTGCGCCGAGAACCAGCAGCAGCGGGCCGAGCATGCCCACGAGCACGTGACCGACCGCGTGCGCCCGGAAGTCCTCGAGGGCCAGCGCAGCGACCGGACCCAGCGACCCGGTCACCACAGCGGCGGTACCGGTGAGCCAGCAAACTGTCCTGGCGGGTGGCCAGGGCCGCCGCCCGCTCGGCCGCCGGGCCGCGAGCACGTAGCCCGTGACCGCGCCCAGGGCGACCAGCACCACGATGAGCGTGGTCAGGGCGGAACCGAGGCTCCCGTGCTCAGCCACCGGCGGCCCTGCGCTCAGCCACCGTCGGTGAGGCGGTACCGGCGGGTGACGACGATCCCGGCCACCACGAGCAGCACCGCGACCAGGTTCCAGACGAGGTCATAGGGCAGCAGCTCGACGCCGTAGCGGATCTGGTGGAGCCCGAGCAGCTTGTGGTGCACGACGCCGTCGTACAGCTGGAAGGCGCCCGCGCCGACCAGCAGGCCGCCGACCCAGCGCGAGGTCGCGAGCTCTGAGCGGTGGCGGAGCGCGGCGAACCAGAAGAGGCCGGCGACGACGGCGAACCAACCGAACGCGTGGAAGAAGCCGTCGGACACCAGCGCGGCGTCGGGGGTGGAGCGGTCATAGAAGTGGTGCCAGTGCAGCAGCTGGTGGAAGACGGTCTCGTCCATGAAGCTGGCCACGCCCACCCCGACGAGCGCGCCTGACTCCCAGCTGGCCCGGGCCGGAGGCCGGGCGCGACTGGTCCGGTGGACGGTCTCGGTCACGGGTGCTCCTCACGTCGCACGGGCAGTTCGGGTCGCACTCAACGTGACGGCAGCCTCCGGCGGGCGGGCGGGGGCTAGGCTGGAGCGCTGTTCTGGCTCATCAGCGCCTCTACCGTCGCCCGAGCGCCGCGCTCGTGCAACGAGCGCAGGCTCTCCAGGTAGGCGTCAGTGAAGCGGGGCTCGTCGACCAGGTCACCGAACAGCTGCCGGTTGGCCACGAAGGCCAGCGGGTCCTCCCGCTGGGTCCGGGCGATGGCGGTCAGCTCCACGGCAAGGCGGTCGACCACCTCGATCGGCTCGCCGTTCTCGTCGACCCCCTCGGCGTACCGGGCCCAGCTGGCGACGACGAGGGCGGCGTAGCGGATGCTCCGCCCGGCCTCCAGGTTGATCCGCACGACCGGGAGCAGCCACTTGGGGATCCGGTCGGAGCTCTCGGCGCACAGCCGCGGCACCGTGTCGCGGACGGCGTCGTTGGAGAAGCGGGCGATCAGCTCGCTCTTGTAGGCCTCCAGATCGATTCCTGGCACGGGCGGCAGGGTCGGGGTCCCCTCCTCGTCCATGTAGGCCCGCAGGAAGCCTGCGAACAGTGGGTCCTGCGCCACCTCGTGAACCAGGCGGTAGCCGGAGAGGTAGCCGACGTAGCAGAGCGCCTGGTGGCTCGCGTTGAGCAGTCGCAGCTTCATCAACTCATAGGGCTCGACGTCGGCGACGACCTGGACGCCGACCTCCTCCAGCGGCGGGCGGCCCAGCGTGAACTGGTCCTCGAGCACCCACTGGGTGAAGGTCTCGCAGACCACCGGCCAGTCGTCCTCCACCCCGAAACGCTCGGCGATCTGCGTCTTGTCCTCCTCGGTGGTCGCCGGGGTGATGCGGTCGACCATGGAGTTGGGGAAGCTGACCTCCTCACGGACCCACCGACCCAGCTCGGGGTCGCGGAGCTCGGCGAAGGCCCCGAAGACCTGCTGGGCCATGTGCCCGTTGCCCGGGATGTTGTCGCACGACATCACGGTGAACGGGGGCAGGCCGCGGGACCGGCGGCGGGCCAGCGCCTCGGTGACCAGCCCGAAGGTGGTGGCCGGCGCGGCGCCGGGAACGAGGTCGGCCTGGACGGCGGGATTCTCCGCGTCGAACTGGCCGGTCACGGGGGAGAAGTTGTAGCCGCCCTCGGTCACGGTCAGCGAGACGATGCGGGTGGCCGGGTCGGCGAGCTTCTCCAGCACGGCCTCGGGGTCGTCCGGCGCGTAGAGGTAGTCGACGATCGACCCGACCACCTTGGGGGTCCAGGTGCCGTCCGCATCCTTCAGCACCAGCGTGTAGAGAAAGTCCTGGGCCTGGAGGACGTCACGCATCCGACGGTCGGAGGGCATCACGCCCACGCCGCAGATGCCCCACTCGAAAGCCTGCCCCTGCTCCATCAGCCGATCGAGGTACATGGCCTGATGGGCCCGGTGGAAGCCACCGACGCCGAAGTGCACGATGCCCGCCGTCACCGCGGACCGGTCGTAGCCGGGCACGGGGACGTCGAGCTCGCCCAGGTGGCGGGTCTCCAGATGGGTCAGGGCACCAGCGGTCATCGTCGACTCCTCGCTCAGGACGGGCAAGCCATGTATAACGCAGCGCTGTGACAGCGCCGACACCGGCGGTGCAGCGGGAAGCAGCCTGCCGGGCCGGGCGGCCGACGCGAGCCTCCTGTGCCCCTCGATCCCTAGGATGGCGGCGTGTCTGGAATCCCCGTCGGCAGTCCTCCGGTTCCGCCGGGTCGTCACGCGGCTCCCTCGGGCTGGTACTCCGATCCCCTCGACCCCGCGGCCGAGCGCTACTGGGACGGCTGGCAGTGGTCCCGGACGACCCGGGTCCGCGAGGGCGGGCCTCCGCCGGCCTCCCCTGACGCTCAGGCCGGCTACCGGCCTCAGAGCCACCCCCAGCAGCCGGGTTACCCCCAGCAGCCGGGTTACCCCCAGCAGCCGGGTTACCCGCCGTCGGGATACCTTCAGCAGCCGGGCTACCCGCAGCAGGGTCAACCGGGTTACCCGCCCCCAGGGCAGCCGACGCAGCTCCCCAGCGGCCGCTCGCGGCAGGCATCCTTCACCGCCGACGGAGTACGTCTGGCCGGCTGGTGGTGGCGAGCGCTGGCCGGGCTGGTGGACGCGCTGCTCGTCACCCTGCTGGTGGCGGCGGCCACCCTGCCTCTGCTGCGTCCCATGCTCGAGCGGATCTCCGCCTACTTTGCTGAGGCGATGACCGCCGCCGAGCGCGGCCTGCCCCAGCCCGTGCTGGACCAGTCGACTCTCATGTCCGCCAGTGACCAGCTGCTGCTGGCGGTGGCCACGGTCGCGATCACCTTCGTGTACCACGCGCTGTTCCTACGCTGGCGGGGCGCGACCCCGGGGAAGCTGCTGTGCGGGCTGCGCGTCGTCCCGGTCGACCAGGGCCGAACCTCCGGCGGCCTGGGCTGGCGTCGGTCTGTCTCCCGCGCCCTGGTCTGGGCAGCTCCCGGGTTGAACACGCTGCTCGGGCTGTTCCAGGTGGTCGACGTGCTGTTCCCGCTGTGGCACCCCCGGCGGCAGGCGGTCCACGACCTCGTCGCGGGGACCCAGGTCGTCCGCCCCTGACCCCGGCCGGACGCGGTTCTGCAACGTTCGAGAGAGAGGCCGCCACCTCTGCCCCCGCGGGTCCGCTCCGTTGCTATGTTGAGCGCGGTCGGGGGACCAGGACGTCGCCCTCGGTCATGCCTTCCCCGATCTGTCCCTCCGAGCAAGGGTGCCTGTGCCTCGACCGAGCCGTGCGCTGCGTCCGGCCTGCCTGGTCGCGCTCGCCGTGCTGGCCTGGCTGCCGGGCCTTACTCTGGCTCCGGCCTCGGCCGACAGCACCGACGGCACGCTCACCGTCACCGTGGTGCTCGACCTCGACGCCAACGGCCGCTACGAGCCGGAGATGGACCGGGCGCAGCCGGGGGTGACCGTGACGGTCGTGGACGCCGGCGGCGGCACGGTGAGGGGCACCACCGACGAGGACGGCCGCTTCGTCGTCGAACCGACCTCCGAGCTGGCCGGGGGGCGTTACTTCGTCACCGCTGCGGCGCCCGATGACCTCGGGGTGATTCCCAGCGCACCCAGCGAGTCCTTCGCTCCCCCCAGCTCGACCGTGGACCTGAGCGCCGGTAGTCAGTCGGTGACCATCGGCGTCGTCGCGCGGTCGCCGTCGGCCCCGGTGCCCGAGGAGTCGGATGCGCCGTCCGAGTCGGAGCCCGCAGTGCCGGCGCCGGCTGCCCGGCGGGCGGACGAGGGGCAACCGCGCTTCGCCGTCGGAGACCGGGTGTGGTGGGACGCCGACCGGGACGGCCGCCAGGGGGAGGGCGAGCGTGGACTGGGGGGCGTCAGCGTCCAGCTGCTGGATGCCGCGGGCAGCCTCCTCTCCTCGACCACGAGCGACGCCGACGGGCGCTACCTGTTCGACGACCTGCCGCCCGGCACCTACGCCGTCCGCTTCGCCGGGCTCGGCGGCGGCTCGAAGCTCACCTCCTCCGGCGCAGGGGGCCGCGGCGGCGACTCGAACCCTGACTACACCGGCCTCACGCCGTCCTTCACCCTGGGACGCGGCGAGCCCGACGTGGCGCCGACGGGGCCCGGGGACGGCGTCCGGGCCGACTACCTCGATGCCAGCGTCGACGCCGGGGTGGCCCCGCTGAGCTTCGGGATCGACTCCTCGGTCTGGGAGGACCTCGACGCCGACGGTTTCCTCGACGAGGGCGAGCCTCCCGGCAGCGCCCGGGTGGAGCTGCTCAACCGAGGCGACCTGGTCTCCACCGCGGCCACCGACAAGCAGGGCCGTTTCCGCTTCGGAGGACTGCCCCGGGGCTCCTACCGGCTGCGCTTCACCGACCTGGGGGAGCACCGCGCCCTGACCCGGGCGCACGTCGGCAGCAATCGCACCCTCGACTCGGCCCCCGACCCGCTCACCGGCACCACGTCGGTGTACCGGCTGGCTCAGGGCACGGCTGACCTCGTGCCCGGCGCCGAGCTCGGGAGCGCCGACGACTTCGTGCTCACCGGCGCCAACGCCGGCACCGTGGGCAGCTACCGCATCACCGACCGCGTCTGGCGCGACCAGGACGCCGACGGCGTGCTCGACCCCGCCGAGCCGGGGGTCGGTGGCGTCGTCGTGGAGCTGCTCGACGTGACCGGGGAGGTTGTGCGGACCGCCCGGACGGCGACCAGTGGTCGGTTCACCTTCGACCAGCTCCTCGAGGGCCAGTACCGGCTCCGCTTCCCGGACCTGCCCCGGGGCCTCCACTTCACCACGCCCCGCGCCGGTGCCGACCCCACCGCTGACTCCGACGTCTACGGTGACGCCCTGACGGCCCCGGTCACCCTGAGCGCGGACAACCCGGTCGAGATGCGCGTGGCCGCCGGCCTGACCAGCTCCGCCGCCGCCGCAGCAGACGGGACTACCCCCCCGACCAGCCCGAGCACCTCGAGCGGTTCCAACGCGGCGGTGGGCGAACCGGCAGCTCCTGCGGCCGCTCTGGCTGGCAGCGGGGTCAGCCTGGCGGTCCTGGGTCTGGTGGGACTGGTCGTCGCCGCCGGTGGCGCATGCGCCGTCTTCGTCTACCGGCTCCGGGACCGCTGAGCTCAGGTCGCAGGCAGGACCTCGAGGGCGACCAGGTCAGCCAGCACCGCGCCGGGGTCCGGCGTTCCCACCGCGCGCAGCCGACGCCGGACGCGGACCGCGGTGGCGGCGTCCCAGTGAGCCAGCCCGCTCCGCACGCGGCCGGGATCGGGGTCGCGAGCCAGAGCCGCGGCCTCGGCCGCTCCCGCCCCGTCGACCAGCGCCTCGACCAGCATGGCCAGGGCCAGCACGGCGAGTCCGGGGTGACCCCCACCGGCCGGCACGACCACGGAGAACGGCAGGTCGGCTTCGACCAGGACCGAGAGCCTCCCCGCCAAGGCGTCCGGGTCGACGTCAGGCCCGGCGGTCACCCGGGCCAGCAGCCCGGCGGCCTCGACAACCTCGACGGCTCGCACCCAGCCCGGGACGAAGGGGAGTTCGACGAAGACCTCCACGTCCTCCAGCGTCGCCGCCGCGGTGGCGATCCGCCCGACACCGCCGACGAGGTCGGCGGTGTCGCGCAGGCTGGTCTCGACGGCCTCGACCCGAAGGCCGGACGCCGCCCGCCCGGCGAGCGCTGCGACCCCGCCCGCTCCGCCGTCCACCTCGACGGTGACCGGCCAGAGAGCCGGCGAGGGTAGCTCTGCCCGCGCCCGGCCGGACGCGAGCAGCGCGGTGTCGGGGACCACCAACCGGCCGACGAGCGCACCAGCGGGTCCATCCCGCAGGCCGGCGTGCCGGCCGACCGCAGCGGCGGCGTCAGTCCCGGCGCGGGGGCGGTCGTCGAGGAGGCGCTGCAGCAGGGTGGTCAGAACGGCATCCATCTCGGCAGCGTAGGGGCGGGGCGGCTCGCGGCCGTCGGGGGGAGGCAGGTCGGTCGGCGAGCGGGCGACCTCAGTCGCGCAGCACCGGGTAGCGGACGCCGGTCAGCTCCTCCGACGCGGCCCAGAGCCGGCCGGCGAGCTCGATGTCGCTCGCGGCTGCGCTGCGACCGACGAGGGTCGGGTAGCCACGCATCTGCGCCGGTCCATCGGGACCTACGTAGCTCCCGCCCGGCAGGTCGACGACGGCGGCGTACAGCGTGGGCAGCGCACCCTGGGCGTCGGACTGCGCGAGGAGCCGCCCCGCCGCCCCGGTCAGCAGGTCGAGCACCGGCCCGTGACCCTTCTGCAGGTTGGTGGCCGCCCAGCCCGGGTGCGCAGCCACCGCCCGGACCGGGGAGCCGTCGGCGACCAGGCGCCGCTCGAGCTCGAGGGTGAAGAGCAGGTTGGCCAGCTTCGACTGCCCGTAGGCTGCGTAGGGCCGGTACCGGCGGCGCTCCCAGTTGAGGTCGTCGAGTACCACCTCACCCCGGTGGTGCAGGGTGGAGGAGACGGTGACGACCCGGTCGGTCAGCGCGGGCAGCAGCAGGTTGGTCAGCGCGAAGTGGCCGAGGTGGTTGATGCCGAGCTGCATCTCGAACCCGTCGACGGTCCGCTGCTTCGGCACGGCCATGCGCCCGGCGTTGTTGACCAGCACGTCGAGCGGGCCGTCCCAGGCTTCGGCGAAGCGGCGGACCGAGCCGAGGTCGGCCAGGTCGAGCACCGCCACCTGGACGTCACCGGTCATGGTGCGTGCAGCTTCCTCGCCGCGGCCGCGGTCGCGGACGGCGAGGACCACCCGGCCCCCGGCTGCGGCCAGGGCGGCTGCCGTGCGTCGGCCGAGTCCGGCGTTGGCTCCGGTCACCACGATGGTGCGTCCGGCCTGGGTGGGGATGTCGTCGGTCGTCCAGCGGGTCACCGCGCCACTGTAGGTCGGCGCGTGGATGAGGGCGGTCCGCCTGCAGCGTTCAGGCGGGCGCGATGGCTCCGCGCACCTGCACCCCGGCAGCGCGGAGCTCTGCGAGCGTCACCTCCACCCGGTCCGGCGATACGGCTGCGGTGAGGTCGAGCAGCACGGTGGTGGCAAAGCCCGCGGCAGCAGCGTCGAGGGCGGTGGCGCGCACGCAGTGGTCGGTGGCGATCCCGCAGACCTCGACGGCGTCCACGCCGCGCTCGCGCAGGAAGTCCGCCAGCCCCCGCCCCTGCGCGGAGCGGCCCTCGAACCCCGAGTAGGCCGCTGCGTACTCGCCCTTGTCGAACACGGCGTCGAAGGCCTGTCCCGCCAGCGCGTCGTGCAGCTCGACGCCGGGGGTGCCCACGACGCAGTGCCGAGGCCAGCTGTCCACGTAGTCGGGGGTCGCTGAGAAGTGCGCGCCGGGGTCGATGTGGTGGTCGCGGGTGGCGACGACGGTGCTGTGCCCGCTGCCGGCGGCCAGCAGGTCGGCGACGGCGGCCGCGACCGCCGCGCCTCCGCTCACGCCCAGGGCACCGCCCTCGCAGAAGTCCCGCTGGACGTCGACGACCACCAGCGCGGTGCGCGCGCCGCTCACCGCGCCGCGCCCGCGAACGGGTTGCCGGGCACCGACCCCGGGCCGGCGTACACCGTCTCGACCACCGGCTCGCCGCGTGACATCTTCAGCGCCTCGAGCGGCAGCTCGGCTCGGGAGCATCGGTGCCGATCGCGCGCGGCGTCGAGGGGCTCCCGGCCGACGATCTCGCCGTCAACGACCAGCGGGACCAGCAGCTCGCGGTCGTTCGAGTCGTGCCGAGGCACCGCGCCGATCCCCACCAGCTCAGCCTCGGCGACGCCCGAGGCCGACAGCTGGCGGACGGCGTGCTTGCGGCCGCCGACGGAGATCTTGTCGGGGCTCCGCTTGGCCACCGGCGTCAACGGCGCCCCGGGCTCGTCGGACTCCGCCCGCGCCACGAGCTTGTACACGAACCCGCTCGTCGGGGCGCCGCTCCCGGTGACCAGGGCCGTGCCCACCCCGTAGCCGTCGACCGGCGCACCCGAGAGCGCGGCGATGGTGAACTCGTCGAGGTCGCTGGTGACGATGATCCGGGTGCGCGTCGCGCCGAGGGAGTCCAGCAGCGCGCGGACCCGGGTGGCCATCACGGCGAGGTCCCCGGAGTCCAGCCGGACCGCACCCAGCCGGCCACCGGTCAGCTCGACGCCGGTCCGGACGGCGGCTTCGACGTCGTAGGTGTCGACCAGCAGCGTGGTGTCCTCGCCGAGCGCGGCGATCTGGGCGGCGAACGCCGACCGCTCGTCGGCGTGCAGGAGGGTGAAGGAGTGGGCCGACGTCCCTCGGGTGGGAACCCCGTAGCGCCGGCCGGCCTCCAGGTTGGAGGTGGCCTCGAACCCGGCCACGTAGGCGGCGCGGGCGGCGGCCACCGCGGCCAGCTCCTGGGTCCGGCGCGAGCCCATCTCGATGCACGGCCGGTCGCCGGCCATCGCCGTCATCCGGGAGGCTGCGGAGGCGATGGCGGCGTCGTGGTTGTAGATGCTCAGCAGCACCGTCTCCAGCATCACCCCGGCGGCGAAGCTCGACTCGACGACGACGATGGGCGAGCCGGGGAAGTAGACCTCCCCCTCCGGATAACCCCAGATGCTGCCGTCGAAGCGGAAGTCGGCCAGCCAGTCCGCAGTCGGGCCATCCACCACGCGGGCACCGCGCAGGAACTCCAGGGACTCGGCGTCGAAGCGGAAGTGGTCGAGCGCCCGCAAGGCCCGCCCCACCCCGGCGACGACGCCGTAGCGGCGACCCGGAGGCAGTCGGCGCGCGAAGAGCTCGAACGCGCACGGGCGGTCAGCGGTACCTGCCTGCAGCGCGGCCTGCAGCATGGTGAGCTCGTAGTGGTCGGTCAGCAGCGCAGTGGTCGGCACCTCGCGGGGCCCCCAGGCGGCTGCGACTCCAGGCTCCGGTTCTCCGACGGTCACGGCCTCACCCTAGTCACGCCGGTGCCGGTGCCGGGAAGGCCCGGGGTTTGCCATGATGGGGCCATGTCCGAGAGCGAGGGGGTGCCTGTCGTCCCCGCCGGGGGAACGGCGGTCGCCGAACGCCCGCTCGAGCAGACGACGCCCCAGACTCCGTGGGTGACCATCGTCTGGGACGACCCGGTCAACCTCATGTCCTACGTCACCCACGTCTTCGTGACCTACTTCCAGTACTCCAAGAGCAAGGCCTCCAAGCTGATGATGCAGGTGCACAACGACGGCAAGGCGGTCGTCTCCAGCGGCTCGCGCGAGGAGATGGAGCGCGACGTCGGCGCCATGCACGAGTACGGCCTGTGGGCGACGCTGGACCGTGCGGGTGACTGAGACGCCCCCGGTGTCGGGGAGCTCCCGGTGAAGAAGTTCTCGCGTCGTCGCGGCCTCGTCTCCACCTCCCTCAGCGGGTACGAGGTCCAGCTCCTGACGTCGTTGGTCGAGCAGCTCGTCGAGCTGGTCTCGGACGGGGAGCCGGAGAGCTTCGGGGCGCGCGGGGCCAGCAACGACCCGTTCGAGCGTCTGGTGCGGGACCTGCAGGCCGACCCCGACGCGCCGGAGGTCTCGGAGGACCCGGTGCTGCGGCGCCTGTTCCCCAACGCCTACCCCCACGACGAGGAGGCGGCCGCCGACTTCCGCCGGTTCACCGAGCGCGACCTGCGCGGCAGGAAGGTCGACGACGCCCGCGTGGTGCTCCGGGACCTGGCTCAGACCACGGGCGGCCGCTCGGACCTGCGGGTCGACCCGGCCGACGCCCAAGCCTGGCTCCGCACCCTCACCAGTGTGCGGCTTGCTGTCGCGACCCGGCTCGGCATCACCGACGCCGAGAGCGCGGAGGAGCTCAGCGAGCTGCCCGACGACGACCCCCGCAGCTACATGATGAGCGTCTACGACTGGCTCGGTTTCGCCCAGGAGACCCTGATCGCCGCGCTCTGACCCTTGACCGGGACAGAAGCGCAGGCAAGGGTTGGACGCACCTGAGGCTGCCGGGGCCCGAGGGACCACGACGCGGGGGAGCGGGCAACGTGACGACACGTGCAGACGTCGAGCAGTCCGAGGAGTCGGACGGCCTGACCCGTTCGATCACCGGACGGCTCTTGTACTTCTACGTCCTCGGCGACGTGCTGGGGTCCGGCATCTACGTCCTCATCGGGCTGGTGGCGGCCGCGGTGGGTGGCGCCTTCTGGATCGCCTTCGCGGCCGGCGTCACGGTGGCCATCATCACCGGTCTGGCCTACGCCGAGCTGGCCACCAAGTACCCGCAGGCCGCCGGTGCCGCGCTTTATGTCAACAAGGCGTTCCGCAGCCCGGTCCTGACCTTCCTGATCACCATCTGCATGCTCTCGGCCGTGTTCGCCGCCTCCGGGTCGCTGGCCAACGGTTTCGCCCGCTACTTCGCCCAGATCTTCGAGGCACCGCCGACGCTGCTGGTCACCCTGCTCTTCCTCGTGGCGCTGACCATCACCAACTTCATCGGCATCACCGAGTCGGTGGTGGTCAACCTGGTGATGACCTGCGTGGAGGTGGCCGGCCTGGTCATCGTGCTGGTGATCGGGATCCTCCACGTGACGCGTGGGGACGCGGACTTCGGGGTGCTCACCGAGTTCACCGCCGCCGGGAACCCGGTCTTCGCCGTCGTCGCCGGCGTCGCACTGGCCTTCTTCGCCATGACCGGGTTCGAGAACGCGGCGAACGTCGCGGAGGAGACCATCAACCCCTCGGTCACCTTCCCCCGGGCGCTGGTCGGCGGCATGATCACCGCGGGCGTGATCTACGTGCTGGTGGCGATGACCGCGGCCCTCGTGGTGCCGGTCGCGACGCTCGGGGAGTCCGAGGCGGCTCTGCTGGAGGTCATCCGTGCCGGCGTGCTCCCCGTCCCGGTCGGGCTCATGGTCATCATCTTCGTGATCATCGCGATGGTGGCGATCACCAACACCACGTTGGTCTCGGTGGTGACGCAGTCGCGGATCCTCTACGGCATGGCCCGTGAGGGCGTCTTCCCGAAGGTCTTCGCCCGGGTGCACCGCACCCGTCGGAGCCCCTGGGTGGGTCTGGTCTTCGCCGGAGCGGTGGTGGCGGCCCTGCTGACCCTGGGCCAGGTGCTCACCCTGTTCAACCCGGAGGCCGACATCGTCGGCCGACTCGCCACCGTGACCGTGGTCTTCCTGCTCTTCATCTACGCCCTGGTCATCATCTCCGCGCTCAAGCTGCGCGGGACCGACGAGCGCGAGGACACCTTCCACGCCAGCACGCCGCTGCTCTACGTCGGCGTCCTGGGCAACGTGGTGCTCCTGGCCTACGTCGTCATCGACGACCCCGCCTCGCTCATCTGGGTGGCGGGGCTGCTCGCGATCGGACTGGTGCTCTACCTGATCGCCCGGGTCACCAATCCCGGTGGGCCCGCCCGGCTGGACGCGGCCGCTGGTGCGGCGTCGGACAAGGAGCTGTGACGTGCACGTCGTCGTTGCTACCGACGGGTCGCAGCAGTCGCTGGCGGCCGCCCGCCTGCTCATCTCGTTCGCCGATCCGGGCAGGATCGACGACATCACGGTGGTGGCGGTGGTCAGCCCGATGGCGGCCGTCCCGTTCGCCAACGAGCTCCGGCCGTCCGCGAGCGGGAACGGGGGAGGGACCGGTCTCAGCTTCCGGGAGGAGGCGGACATCGCTCTGGGTGTCGTCGCGGCCGAGTTCGACGGCTGGGGCCCGACGGTGCACCGCGAGCTGCGCAGCGGTTCGCCCGCTAGCGAGATCGTCCGGGTGGCCACCGACCTGTCCGCCGACCTCCTTGTGGTGGCGAGCGGCAGCCGCGGGCTGAGCGACACCGTGCTGCTGGGCAGCACGGCCCAGCGGGTGCAGCACTCCGCGCCCTGCCCGGTCCTGGTGGCCCGGATGCCTGCGCGCCGGGCCGGTTGAGGGCGTCCCGGTGACCACGGACGACCTCGGCGTCGACGACTCGCTCGACCTGCCCACCCTGCCCTTTCCCCTGCACGCCTCGGTGGACGGGGTCTGGCGGCTGGAGCCCGACGGTGCGGTGGTGGGGAAAGCGCCCGGGCACACCGACCTCTACGTCAACCCGGGCGGGGCGGACGCGGGGGACGCGGCGTCGCTGCTCAACGCGGCGACGTTGCTCGGCACCCCGGCGCTCGGGGACTTCCAGCTGAGCGCGCGGGTCACGGTCGACTTCGCGGCGCAGTTCGACGCCGGCGTCCTGCTGCTCTGGCACGACGACACGCATTGGGCCAAGCTCTGCTTCGAGTTCTCCCCGGCCGGCGAGCCGATGGTCGTCTCGGTCGTCACGGTCGGCGTCTCCGACGACGCGAACTCCTTTGTGGTGCCGGAGCGGTCGGTGTGGCTGCGCGTGTCCCGTGTCGGCCGGGTCTACGCCTACCATGCCTCCACCGAGGGGGAGTCCTGGGCGTTGGTCCGCGTCTTCACCCTCGGCGACGCGGTCGGCGAGCACCGGCTGGGGTTGGAGGTCCAGTCCCCCACCGGCGAGGGCTGCACGGTGCGCTTCGAAGCTCTGCGGTTCCTCGACCAGCGGTTGGCCGACCTCCGCGACGGCTCCTGAGCCGGGGCCGCGGGCTCGCTCCGACACCGGGGCCGCGGTCTCAGTGCGCGGAAGCCCCCGGGCCGGCACGGACCAGAGCCTAGGCTCGCCGCCGTGCTGAGCATCGCCCGTGCCCATGTGGACGCCATGGTCGCCCACGCCCGCGCCGACCACCCGGACGAGGCGTGCGGCGTCATCGTGGGACCGGTCGGCGCGGACGCCCCCACCCGCTTCGTGGCCATGACCAACGCGGACCGCTCGCCCACCTTCTTCCGGTTCGACCCCACCGAGCAGCTCCGGCTCTACCAGGCGATGGACGATGCGGACGAGGAGGTCGTCGTGGTCTACCACTCCCACACCGCGACCGAGGCGTACCCCTCCCGCACCGACATCGCCTACGCCTCGGAGCCCCAGGCCCACTACGTGCTGGTCTCCACGGCCGAGTGCGGGGCGGGCGAAGGACCGGTCTCGGTCCGCTCCTACCGGATCGTGGACGGCCAGGTGCTCGAGGAGGAGCTCGCCGTCGTCGACGACGTGCCGGAGGGTTCCGGGGCGGAATAGCGTCCAGCGGGCGGGTGTTGGACTGACCGTGTGCGCGACGCAGGTCGCGCGGCGAAGAGAGGGAGGACCATGACGGTAGAGGTGCGGATCCCGACGATCCTGCGGACGTTCACCAGCGGCGAGAAGGCTGTCCGGGGTTCGGGCGCTACGCTGGCTCAGGTGATCGACGACGTCGACAGCCGTCACCCCGGCATCAAGGCCCGTCTGGTGGAGTCGGACAACCTCCGGCGCTTCGTCAACGTCTACGTCAACGACGAGGACGTCCGGTTCAGCGGCGGGCTCGAAGCGGCGACCGCCGATGGTGACGTCATCGTCGTGCTGCCGGCCGTGGCCGGCGGCGCCTGAGACAGGCGGACCGGCCGTGACGCGCTACCACTCCCTGGCTGACTCCGTCGGGAACACCCCGATGGTCGGGCTCCCCGCGCTTTCCCCGAGCAGCCGGGTCCGGCTGTGGGCCAAGCTCGAGGACCGCAACCCGACCGGGTCCATCAAGGACCGGGCCGCGTTCAACATGATCCGGGTCGCCGAGGCGTCTGGGCAGCTCAAGCCCGGCGCGACCATCCTCGAGGCCACCAGCGGCAACACGGGCATCTCGCTCGCCATGGCCGCCAAGCTCGGCGGCTACCGGATGATCTGCGTGATGCCGGAGAACACCTCGGTGGAGCGGCGCCAGATCCTCGCGATGTGGGGCGCTGAGATCGTCTCGTCCTCGGCGGCCGGCGGCTCGAACGAGGCGGTGCGGGTGGCCAAGCAGCTCGCGGCCGAGCACCCCGACTGGGTGATGCTTTACCAGTACGGCAACGCGGCCAACGCCGAGGCGCACTACCTGACGACCGGCCCCGAGATTCTCGAGGACCTGCCCGAGGTGACCCACGTGGTCGCCGGGCTGGGCACCACCGGCACCCTCATGGGCATCGGCCGGTTCTTCGCCGACAAGAAGCCCGACGTGAAGATCGTCGCCGCGGAGCCCCGTTACGGCGAGCTGGTCTACGGCCTGCGCAACCTCGACGAGGGGTTCGTCCCCGAGCTCTACGACCCCCAGTACGTGACCTCCCGGTTCTCGGTGGGTTCCCGTGACGCTATCCGGCGTGTCCGCGAGCTGCTGGAGCGCGAGGGCATCTTCGCCGGGCTCTCGAGCGGCGCCATCGTCCACGCCGCGCTGGCCCAGGCGGCCCGCGCCGAGAAGGCGGGGGAGTCCGCCGACATCGTCCTGATCATCTGCGACGGCGGCTGGAAGTACCTCTCCACGGGCGCCTACACCTCGGACCTGGACGCGTCTGAGGACTACCTCGACACCCAGGTCTGGGCCTGATCGTCCGGTCTGCGTCGCTGAGCGTCGGCACGGCTGGCCCGTAGACTTTCCCACTGTGACCCTCGACCTCGGCAAGCCTCCCGCTGGCGACACCGAGGCACCGGTCGGGATCTTCGACTCGGGCTTCGGCGGGCTGACCGTGGCACGGGCCGTGATCGACCAGCTGCCGTACGAGGACCTCGTCTACCTGGGCGACACCGCGCGAGCGCCCTACGGCGAGCAGCCGATCGCCAGTGTCCGGGAGTTCGCCCTGGAGTGCCTGGACCACCTGGTCGACCAGGGGGTTAAGGCCCTGGTCATCGCCTGCAACTCCGCCAGCGCTGCCGTCCTGCGTGACGCCCGGGAGCGGTACTCGGTGCCCGTGGTCGAGGTGATCCTGCCGGCCGCCCGCCGCGCGGTCGCGGCCACCCGCAGCGGGCGGGTGGGCGTCATCTGCACCGAGGCGACGGCGACCTCCCAGGCTTACGACGACGCTTTCGCCGCAGCGCCCCAGGTCCGTCTGCGAACCGTGGCCTGCCCGCGCTTCGTGCCCTTCGTCGAGGCGGGAGTGACCGGCGGCCCCGAGCTGCTTGCGTGCGCCGAGGAGTACCTCGCCCCGCTGCGCGCCGACGGCATCGACACCCTCGTCCTGGGCTGCACGCACTACCCGCTGCTGACGGGGGTCCTGTCCTACGTGCTCGGTGACGGCGTCACCCTGGTCTCCAGCGCCGACGAGTGCGCCAAGGACGTCTACGCCGTGCTCACCCGCCGCCAGCTGACCCACGACGCCCCACGGCCGACCTCGCACCGCTTCCTCACCACCGGCAACCCGGAGGCCTTCGAGGGCGTGGGCCGACGGCTGATGGGCGGCCTCGTCACCGGTGTCGAGCAGTTCGCGTGAAGGGGGAACCGGGATGGAGCTGACCGTCGTCGGGTGCAGCGGGTCGGTGCCGGGCCCAGAATCGCCGGCGTCCAGCTACCTGGTCCGCGCACCCTTCCAGGGCGGGACCTTCGCGCTGGTGATCGACCTGGGGCCGGGCTCCTTCGGGGCGCTGCACCACTACCTGGACCCCCGCGACGTCGACGCCATCGCGCTCAGCCACCTGCATCCCGACCACTGCCTCGACCTGTGCGCCTACTACGTGGCGGCGCGCTACTCCCCGTCCGCGCCCTGGCCGGCCATCCCGCTGCTTGGCCCGCCCGGCACCCGCGACCGGCTGGCCGCGGCCTACCGGGTGCCCGGCGAGGGCGACCCCCCGGTCGAGCTGGGGCCCGGCATCCGTGACCACTTCGAGCACCGGGACTGGACGCCGACCCAGCGGGTGGGTCCGTTCCGCCTCGACACCGCCCGGGTCAACCACCCGGTGGAGACCTACGCCGTCCGCGTCACCGAGGAGGTGCCTGAGGGTGGCAGCCTCGTCTTCAGCGGGGACACCGGTCCCTGCGAGGCGCTCGTGGATCTCGCCGCCGGGGCCGACCTGCTGCTCGCGGAGGCCTCCTTCCGTGACGTCGCGAACAACCCGCCCGGGTTGCACCTGTCCGGCCGGGACGCGGCGGAGGCGGCGCAGCGGGCGAGGGTGGCCGCGCTCGTGCTGACCCACATCCCGCCCTGGCACGACCGCGACGCGGTGCTGGCCGAGGCCCTGCCGCACTACGACGGGCCTATAAGCCTGGCTCTCGCAGGAGTGACGTGGACCATCGGGCCCTCCGGGTGGTCGCGGCCCGGGACTGTCGGTGGGGACAAATAGAGTGCACGCCATGACCTCACGAGCCGACGGACGCGACCTCGACCAGCTGCGGGAGGTGCGCTTCACCCGCAACTGGCTCAGCCAGGCCGAGGGGTCGGTCCTGGTGGAGTACGGCCAGACGCGCGTGCTCGTCGCGGCCAGCGTCACCGAGGGGGTGCCGCGCTGGCGGAAGGGCTCGGGGCTCGGCTGGGTGACCAGCGAGTACGCGATGCTGCCCCGGGCCACCAACACCCGCAACGACCGCGAGTCGGTCAAGGGGCGGATCGGCGGCCGCACGCACGAGATCAGCCGGCTGATCGGCCGGAGCCTGCGGGCGGTCATCGACTACAAGGCGCTGGGGGAGAACACGATCGTGCTGGACTGCGACGTGCTGCAGGCCGACGGCGGCACCCGGACCGCCTCCATCACCGGCGCCTACGTCGCCCTGGCCGACGCCGTCGCCTGGCTGCGCGGGCGCAACGCGCTGGCGGGTAAGCCGCTGGTCGACAGCGTTGCCGCGGTGTCGGTCGGCGTCGTGGGTGGGACGCCGATGCTCGACCTCTGCTACACCGAGGACTCCGCGGCCGATACCGACATGAACATCGTGATGAGCGGGAGCGGGACCTTCGTCGAGGTGCAGGGTACCGCCGAGGGCGCCCCGTTCGACCGCGGCGTGCTGGACGAGCTGCTGGACCTCGGCACCGCCGGGTGCGCGGAGCTCACCCGGCTCCAGCGGGCAGCGCTGGAGGCGACCCTTGCCTGAGCACGCTGCCCACTGGGGGGCCGCCGAGAGGCGGGTGGTGCTGGCCACCAACAACGCGAAGAAGCTGCTTGAGCTACGACGGATTGTGGCGCAGGCCGCGCCGGAGGTCGAGGTGCTCGCCCTGGCCGACGTGCCCGCCTACCCAGAACCCGCGGAGACGGAGCAGACCTTCGAGGGCAACGCCCTGCTCAAGGCCCGCGCCTGCGTCACGGCCACCGGCCTGCCGGCGATGGCGGACGACTCCGGCTTGGCCGTCGACCGGCTGAACGGCATGCCGGGCGTCCGCTCGGCACGGTGGTCGGGCGCCGACGCGACGGACGCGTCCAACAACGCGTTGTTGCTGCAGCAGCTGTTCGACCTGGAGGGCCCAGCACAGCGGCGGGGGAGCTTCGTCTGCGCGATGGCGCTGGTGCTGCCCGACGGGACCGAGCACGTGCGCGTCGGGACGATGCCCGGCCACCTGCGCGCGGCGCCCGCGGGGACCAACGGCTTCGGCTACGACCCCCTCTTCGTGCCCGACGGGTACGACCAGACCACGGCCGAGCTCGACGCCGAGGCCAAGGACGCGATCAGCCACCGGGGGCAGGCCATCCGTTCCCTCGTGCCGGTGCTGGTGGACGAGCTGCGCCGGACCGTCGGCGCGACACGGGTGGGAGTGCGGTGAAGGCCTACCTCGATCTGGTGCGGCTCGTGCTGGAGACCGGGGTGTCCAAGGGTGACCGCACGGGTACGGGCACCCTCAGCATCTTCGGCCACCAGATGCGTTTCGACCTCTCCGCTGGGTTCCCGCTGGTGACCACCAAGAAGATCCACGTCCGCTCAGTGGTGGCCGAGCTCCTGTGGTTTGTCTCCGGCTCCACCAACGTGGGCTGGCTGCACGAGCAGGGGGTGACGATCTGGGACGAGTGGGCTGACGAGGACGGGGAGCTGGGGCCGGTGTACGGCTCCCAGTGGCGGTCGTGGCCCACCCCTGAGGGCCGCCACGTCGACCAGCTCGCAGCGGTGGTGCAGTCGATCCGCTCCAACCCGGACTCGCGGCGTCACCTGGTCAGTGCCTGGAACGTGGCCGAGATCGACCGCATGGCCCTGCCGCCTTGTCACACCCTGTTCCAGTTCTATGTCGCCCCGCCGGCCGAGGGTTCCGGTAGTCGAGGCCGGTTGTCCTGCCAGCTCTATCAGCGTTCGGCCGACGTCTTCTTGGGCGTGCCGTTCAACATCGCCTCCTACGCCCTGCTCACCCACCTCGTCGCGCAGGTCTGTGACCTGGACGTCGGTGAGCTGGTGCACACCCTGGGCGACGCGCACCTGTACGTGAACCACCTCGAACAGGCCCGGCGCCAGCTCGAGCGCGAACCCCGGCCCCTCCCGGTGCTCCAGCTGAACCCGGAGGTGCGCAGCATCGACGGCTTCACGATGGCGGACATCGTCGTGGAGGGCTACGACCCGCACCCGGGCATCCGGGCCCCGATCGCGGTCTGAGCCGTGGAGCAGCAGCGCGCTCAGGTGGTGGCGGTCGTGGCGGTGGCGCGGAACCAGGTCATCGGCAACGGGCCGGACATCCCCTGGCACGTGGCCGGGGACCAGGCCCGGTTCAAGCGGCTCACGCTCGGCCACCCGCTGGTGATGGGGCGGCTGACCTACGACTCGATCGGCCGGCCGCTGCCCGGACGTACGACGCTGGTGGTGAGTCGCGACCCCTCGTTCGCGCCGGACGGGGTGGAGGTCCACCCCGACGTCGACGCTGCGCTCGACCGTGCGCTCACGCTGGACGAGCAGCTGGTGGTGGTGGCCGGCGGTGGCCAGGTCTACCGGGCCGCCTGGGACCGGTTGGACGCGTTGGAGGTCACCGAGGTGGACGCGGATCCGGTCGGTGACGTCTTCTTCCCGGTCGTAGACGAGGCCGAGTGGGTAGAAACGGCGCGGGAGCCGCACCCCGGCCACGCCTTCGTCCGCTACGAACGACGGGTGACGCCGCACCAGGTATAGGCTGCGGGCCGCGCCGGAGTGGTGGAACTGGCAGACACGCAGGATTTAGGTTCCTGTGCTCGATGAGCGTGAGGGTTCGAGTCCCTTCTCCGGCACCAGGACACCAGGGCGCGGCGTGGCCATGCGGCCCGAACCCGCCTGCCGCCGGTGGTCGGCCTCAGAGGCCGAGCTCGCGTCGGAGCTTGGCGACGTGCCCGGCCGCCCGGACGTTGTACTGCGCCACGGCGACCGTGCCGGCTCCGGAGTCGTCGACGTCCACCACGAACGTGGAACGCAGGACGCCCTCCACGAGCTTGCCGTAGAGGAGCTTCTCGCCGTAGGCCCCGTAGGCCCCCAGAGTGGCCCGGTCGGCGTCTGAGAGCAGGGGGAACGCCACCGAGTGCTGCGCACGGAACTCGGCCAAGCGCGTCGGGGCGTCGGGGGAGATCCCGAGGACGTGCAGGCCGGCGGCGCTCAGCTCATCCATGGCGGCGGTGAAGTCGACCGCCTGCGTCGTGCAGCCCGGGGTCATGGCCGCCGGGTAGAAGTAAACGATGACGCGCTGGCCGGCGAAGTCGGACAGCGACACGTCCTTGCCGTCAGCGTCGGGGAGGGTGAAGGCCGGAGCAGGGTCGCCGGCGGCCAGTCGGGTCGTCATGGCTTGACCCTAGCGTCGGCGCGTCGACCACGATTGCCAGCCCCGCCGTCGGAGCAGGCCGCGCGGCGGCTCGGCTCACCTGCAATACGCTGAACCCTGGACCACGGCAGCTGCCGTGGTCGTGACCGCACCATCGAGGAGATCCTCACGTGGCCAGCAGCCGACCGGACCGGGACGCCGATCAGATTCAAGCCGACCTGGGGGCCACCCGCGACCGTCTTGCGGCCGCCGTCGAGGCGCTCATCGACCAGGTGCACCCGCAACGGGTCAAGCAGCGCCAGGTCGCGGGCGCCAAGCGCTTCCTGCACACCGAGATCGAGAAGGCCAAGTCCCTGGTCTTCAATGCCCGCGGCGACCTGCGCACCGAGCGGGTCGGCATCGTGGGCGGCGCCACCGCCGGTGCCGTCGTGGTGCTCCTCCTCGTGCGCGCGCACCTGCGCCACCGCCGCGGCTGACCTTGCCCCAGCTGGAGGCTTCTGCGGAGGAGCCGCTCCCGCTCCGCATGCTGCACGACCGCGTCCTGGTGTCCACCGACGCCGAGGGCGGCGAGCGGCGCAGCGGCGGCGGCATCGTCATCCCGGCCACCGTGGCGATCGGCCGCCGGCTGGTCTGGGGTGCGGTGGTGGCCGCCGGCTCCTCCGTGCGGGTGGTCAAGGTGGGTGACCGGGTGCTGTTCGACCCCGAGGACCGGGCCGAGGTCGAGATCCGCGGCCGCGACTACGTCCTGCTCCGCGAACGGGACCTCCACGCGGTGGCGGAGGAGCGCCGCACGGACGGCCAGACCGGCCTCTACCTCTGACCTGGCGGTCTCTATCGCGTGCCGAAGCAGGCACAAGCATTACCGCGAACGGCCGATCGATGACCAATCGCAACCTCCGGCGAGGGGGGTCTTGCGGTTTTGTGACCCAGATCATCTAGATTGGGCCGGGTGGCACCAACGGATGGGTGCCACTCTGACAACGAAGTGAGGCCTGTATGACTTCCGCTCGTCCCGCGCGGCGTGTTCTGATCGCTGCCGCGTCACTGACCGCCCTGCTCGCTGCCGCCGCGTGCGGTGGGAGCAGCAGCGACACCCCTGCCGCCGGCGGCTCGTCCGCCGACGGCGTCGACCTGTCCAAGAAGGGCCCGATCGAGTACTGGCAGGGTAAGGACACCTCCGGCAACGTCAAGAACATCATCGCCGCGTGGAACAAGGACCACCCGGACGAGCAGGTCACCCTGCGCGAGCTGCCGGACAACGCCGACCAGCAGCGTCAGCAGATGATCCAGAACACGCAGATCAAGGACACCAAGATGGCGGTCCTCAGCGTCGACGTGGTCTGGACTGCCGAGTTCGCGGCCAACGGCTACGTGATCCCGCTGCCGGCCGACCAGTTCCCGACCGAGGACTTCCTGCCCGCTACGGTTGACAGCGGCACGTACTTCAACAAGCTGTACGCCTACCCGACGTCCTCCGACGGTGGCCTGCTGTACTACCGCAAGGACCTGCTGGACAAGTACAAGCTCGAGCCCCCGACCACCTTCGACGAGATGAAGGCGGCCTGCAAGACCATTCAGGACGGGGAGGGCGGCAAGAAGCTCGACTGCTTCGCCGGCCAGTACCAGAAGTACGAGGGCCTGACGGTGAACTTCGCCGAGGCCGTCAACGGCGCCAACGGCGTCATCGTCGACGACGAGGGCAAGGCGAACGTCAACACCCCCGAGGCCAAGGCCGGTCTCGACGCGCTGGTCAACATGTTCGCGGACGGCACCATCCCCAAGGGTGCGATTACCTGGCAGGAGGAGCAAGGTCGTCAGGCGTTCCAGGATGGCGAGCTGATCTTCCACCGCAACTGGCCGTACGTGTACGCGCTGGCCTCGAAGACCGACGGCTCGTCGAAGATCGCCGGCGACTTCGACGTGGCCCCGCTCCCCGGTGTAGCCGGGCCGGGGGTCTCCAGCCTGGGTGGCCACAACTTCGCCATCGCGGCCAACGCCGAGAACAAGGGCACCGCGGCCGAGTTCATCAAGTACTTCGGTTCGGCGGAGGTGCAGAAGTCCAACGTCATCGCCACCTCGGCGGCGCCGACGCGAAGCGCCCTGTACACCGACCCGGAGGTGCTGAAGAAGTACCCGTACATGCCGATCCTGCTGAAGTCGATCGAGACCGCGAAGCCGCGGCCGAAGGCTGTCAAGTACGGCGACGTGACTCTGGCCATCCAGGACGCTGCCTACGGCGCGCTGCAGGGCCAGACCGAGAGCGACGCGGCTCTTGCCGGGTTGCAGACCAAGCTCGAGGGTCTGGTCAAGTAACCAGTGGTTCCGACGGACCCCGGTGCCGCCCGAAGGGGTGGCACCGGGATCCGGCGCCTTTCACCAAGGGGAGGTAGGCAGCATGGCAACCGCAACCGCGGAAGCACCCGTCCGGCCAGCACCGCGTGACGGACACAAGCGGAAGAAGAACGCGCTCAGCGACGGCCAGGGCAGGTTGGCCTGGATCCTGCTGGCACCGACACTGCTGGTCATCATCGTGGTCGCCGGTATCCCGGTGCTCATGTCGATCCGCGAGTCGTTCTTCCTGACCAACTCCGGGGTCGACCCCACGACCGGCCTGGTGGCCGGCGGGGAGCGCTTCTCGGGACTCGAGAACTTCACCGCCATCTTCAACAGCCCCGACACCGTCTCCGGCTCCTATGGCCAGATGGGTCGGTTCGCGAATGCATTCTTCAACACCACTTTCATCACCGTGGTCGCCGTCGTCCTGGAGACCATCCTGGGCGTGGCGATGGCGCTGATCATGGCCAAGGCGTTCAAGGGCCGGGGCATTGTCCGCGCTGGCATCCTCGTGCCCTGGGCCATCCCCACCATCGTCTCGGCGCTGATGTGGAAGCTCATCTTCGACGAGGCCGGGGTGATGAACCGCATCCTCGGCTCGCAGATCCTCTGGTTGGCTGACGGCTCCTCGTCCTTCTGGGCCGTGATCATCGCCGACGTCTGGAAGACGGCCCCGTTCATCGGTCTGCTGACCCTCGCCGGGCTGCAGACCATTCCGGCGGAGGTGTACGAGGCCGCCAAGGTCGACGGCGCCACCGCCTGGCAGCAGTTCATCAGGATCACGCTCCCGATGGTCCGGCCGACCCTGGTGGTGGCGGTGCTGTTCCGGACCCTCGACACCCTCCGGATGTTCGACCTGCCCTACGGCATGATCGGTCCGGGCAAGTACCGGGTGGAGACGCTGTCGATCTTCGCCTATCTGGAAGCCAACGCGGGCCGCTACGGGCCGGCCGCGGCCTACGCCATCGTGCTGTTCGTCTACGTGCTCCTCATCGCCTTCCTGTTCGTGAAGATCCTGGGGGCCGACGTGATCGGTGACAGCGCACCGAAGAAGAAGAAGAAGGCGAAGAAGGGCGACCAGGACGCCGCGACCGGTGCCGTGCCGGCGCTGCAGCAGATGGGGGGTAACCACTGATGGCCACCACAGTCGAGACCACCACGGGGCACACCTCTCAGGAGCAGGTCGCCGCACTCTCGCACCCGAAGCAGAGCGGCAAAGCCCGCTTCGGGATGATCGCCAGCTACGTGGGCATGGGCCTGATCGTCCTGTACTGCATCCTGCCCTTCTACTGGATGGTCGTGTCCTCGCTGCGGCAGCCGACCGAGGGCCGCAGCACTGAGTTCATCCCCAGCCCGATGTCGGTGGAGAACTACGGCGGGGTGTTCGCGGGCGGCAACAACTTCGGCCGCTCGCTGATCAACTCGCTCATCGTCTCGGGCACGACGACGATCCTGACGCTCGTGTTCGGCATCGTGGCGGCCTACGCGCTGGCCCGGCTGCAGTTCAAGGGCAAGGGTGCGGTGCTGTGGGTGATCATGGCCTGCTCGATGTTCCCGCTGATCATCCTCATCCCGCCGCTGCTGAAGATGTTCTCCTCGACGGAGCCGTTCACCTGGTTCCCGTACTGGGTCAACACCTACCAGGCGGTCATCATCCCCGGGCTGAGCTTCGGTCTGCCGCTGGCCGTGTGGAACCTCACGGCGTTCTTCAAGCAGCTGCCGGTGGAGCTCGAGCAGGCGGCGATGGTCGACGGCTGCACCCCAGGTGTGGCCTTCCGTAAGGTGATCCTGCCGCTCGCGGCGCCCGGCGTCTTCACCACGGCGATCATCGTGTTCATCGGTGCCTGGAACGAGTTCCTGGTGGCGCTGACCTTCCTGCCCGACCCGGCCCGGCAGACCGCCACGGTGGCGATCAGCAAGTTCACCGGCGTCACCGGCTTCGACACCCCGTACGGCACCATCATGGCCGCCGGTGTGATCGTGACGGTGCCGCTGCTCATCGCGGTGCTGATCTTCCAGCGACGCATCGTCGCCGGCCTCACCGCAGGTGGCGTGAAGTAGTCCTGGTCCCGCCCAGCACGAGCTGGCGTCGGTGCGGAATCCCGCACCGGCGCCAGTTCTGTGTCTCCACCCTGGATGGGCGGCCTCGCTCTGGGGTCTTGGCTAGGCCTGCTCGATCGGGTGGGCTCCGCTGCGGTGGGGGTCGGGGTCCGGGCCGTCCTCGCCGACGGGCGTCGGGAGCGGCCGGGAGGCCTGGCGGGCGGTCCGGCGGTCGCGGTACCGCCCCCACAGACGGTGCAGCTGGGTGACCAGCAGGCCCACCGCCACCGCGAACACGATGGCGATGACCATCGCCCAGAACGGGTGGTCGACGATGCGGCCGCCGACGAGGCCGAGGCTGGAGTAGATCCCGGCCCAGAGCGCGCAGGCGACCGTGTCGATCAGGACGAACCGCTTGACCGGGAACCGGGACAGCCCGAGCGCCACGATGACCGGCGTCCGGCCGCCAGGGATCAGGCGTCCGGTCACGACTGCGTTGAACGCGTTCGCGGTCAGCGCCTCCTGGGCGGCGGTGACCCGGGTCGCGAAGCGGTGCCGGCTGAGCCAGGATTGCAGCCGCCGCCGTCCCCACCGGGCCTCCAGCAGCATCAGGGTGTCCCCGACCACCGAGCAGAGCCAGGTGATGACGAAGATCAGGACGATGTTGAGCTCGGAGCGTGCGGCGTAGGCGGACGCCCCGCTCACCATCTCGCCGGTGGGGACGAAGGGAACGGCCGAGCCGACCAGGACCGAGAGGGCGAGCAGCAGGTGCGCTTGGATGCCGTTCACGCGCACACCGTACGTGTTCGTACCGCCTGCGGAGACCTCCCGGCCGTGGCTGGGCAGAGTTCGCGGCCAGCCCCAACTGCCGCTGACTAGTCAGGGACCCCGGCTGCGACCGGTCAGCCGGGCGTGGAAGGCTCGTCGCGCCAGCTGTGGCTGGGGGTCCAGCCGAACAGCTGCTCCATCCGGCGGCAGTCGAAAGCCGACTTCGGGTCCTCGTAGTCGTCGGCGAAGCTGTCGTACCCGGAGTAGTGCTCAGCCATCAGCTCTTTGAGCCCGCGCTTCGCGCGGGTGTCGGCGGCGGCGATCAGGCACACCTCGTGCCCCGTGCTCGACCCCTCCAGGGCGGCGAGGTAGGCCGTCCCGACGTCGCGGGCGTCGATGTAGCTCCAGAAGTTGGCCTGGCTGAGGCTCGGGTCCTCCCACTCGGCCGCGAAGCGGTCGTAGGTGTCCGGCGGGATCACGTTGTTGATGCGGAGACCCACCCAGGCCGTGCTGGGGTAGCGGACCGCGAGGGAGTCGGCGATGACCTCGCTGAGGTACTTGCTGAGGGCGTAGGCGTTGGGGGAGGCGAGCCGCTCGGTCTCGTCGAACGGGATGCGTCCCGGAACCGCCCCGTCGGTGAGGAGGCCGGTGGCCATCTCGCTGGAGGCGTAGATGAAGCGGGTGACGCCCAGGTCGCCGCCCGCCTGCATGAGGTGGTAGGCACTCAGCACGTTGTTGGAGAACACGTCGACCTGCGCCTGCCCGCTCGGGGAGGGGTTCGCGGCGAGGTGGCAGATGCCCTCGGGACGGAACTGGAAGAGCGCGTCGTAGACCTTGCCGGCATCGGTCAGGTCGACTCGGCAGAACTCGGCGGGGAGATCCAGGTCAGGTCGGTCGACGAGGTCGAAGTTGACGACGTCGTGTCCCGCTCCGGCGAGGGAGCGCACCACCCACTGCCCGGCCTTGCCGGTACCTCCGGTGACGACGACGCGCATGGGACTCCTCGGGGCTCAGGTGGATGGACTGCCTCCGCACGGTAGCCGACGGCCTGCCGGGTCACGCGAGCGGGACCGGGACCGGACTCGTCTTACCCCGCCGCAGGACCACCGCTGCTCCTGTGACGGCCGCGGCCACGCGGTCCAGCGCCGTCCGCCTCTCCCGCGGCCGGGAGCTCGACGGGCCGGACCCGGCGCAGGACGGGGCGGCCGATCGCCACTTCCAGGGCCCGCATGCGCTGGCTCACCGCCGACGGCGTCAGGTGCATTCGAGTCGCGGCTGCGTCGAAGGTCTCCTGTTGCACGATGGCTGCCAGCGTCAGGGCTTGCTCGGGCTGAACCTTCAGGAGTCCATCTCAAGCGGCGTGACGAGATTGAACTGGTCCAGGCCTCGGTAGCCTCGTACGGTCAGGCGGTGACGACTGTCGCCCTCACGGGCTTCCTGACCGGGCTTGCCTTGATCGTGGCGATCGGCGCCCAGAACGCGTTCGTCCTGCGCCAAGGCCTGCGACGGAGCCACGTCGCTCTGGTCGTCGGTGTCTGCGCACTCTCGGATGTGGTCCTGATCGTGGCCGGCGTCGCAGGGATCGGGACGGTCGTCGAGCGGGCGCCGGTGGTGCTGGTCGTGCTGCGCTGGCTCGGCGCGGCTTTCCTGCTCGCCTACGGCGGGCTGGCTGCGCGACGGGCTCTCCGGGGAGGGCACCTCGAGGCGGCCCCGGACCGACAGCTCGGCGGTGCCGCCGTCTTGGGTACAGCCCTCGCCTTCACCTGGCTCAACCCCCACGTCTACCTGGACACCGTCTTGCTGCTGGGCTCGGTCGCGAACACCCACGGGGGCCGCGGCCGGTGGTGGTTCGGAGCGGGCGCCTGCCTGGCGAGCGCGATGTGGTTCACCTCGCTCGGGTTCGGGGCTCGCATCCTCAGTCCCGTGTTCCGGCGCCCCGGCGCCTGGCGTGTCCTGGACGGCGGCATCGCCGTGATGATGGGAGCGCTGGCGGCGTCGCTCCTGCTCGGCGGCTAGGTGACAGGTCGCCCGGGCGTCGTCTCGGGCTTGAGCTCGCGCCTCGGGCTGCCGCAGGAGTCCGCGGCCTTTCCTCGTTCCTGCGGCTCCAGCAGACGCCGCGACGACGAGAAGAAGCCGCGGGGTGAGAGCCGAGCCACCCACCCTCACCGCCTCCGACCTCCACCGACGCCATCCGGGCGTTCAACCACACGCGGAAGGTTTCCCAAAACGGAACACCAAGGTGCTCGAGATGGCGACCGCGATTGGGAGCAACCCGCCGGCTCCCCGGCGTTCCCGCTTACTCAGCTGCGACCAAGGGTGAGCCGAGCCGGGGATAAGTGCCATCGAAGCCTCTGCAGGCCGCTACCGGGTCCGGCAGAGGGGCACTTGGTCCCGCCGTTTGAAGGACTTCCTCCCCTCCACTCCCCTTCCCGACCCGACGACACTGGGGCTAGTCGGGTTCCGTCTCGACCCTTCGGGACAGGTGTCGTGCTGATGGTGCTTAGGGGATGCCGGCTCGGAAGTCGCCCGTCAGACGCAGAACCAGGAGGGAGGTTGGAGCCGATGCCTCCTCCCTCGTATGACATCTTCGCCTTCGTCTACCAGCAGCTGACCGCTGCGAACGGCTCTGGCCTGAATGCCGAGCCCGCCGAAGCCCTGCGCAAAGCTATCGTCCACGTCATGCAGCTCCATGACGGCGACGGCGCCTCGTGTCCGACCTGCCACGTGCCGAAGCCGTGCCTGACCATGAGGGAGCTGGCGCAGCCCTTCGGGAACATGGACGGCTTCAGCGCCGGGTGGCGTATCGCCCGCGGCGAGCGCTCTGGTCGACGTCATCGTTCGGCCTTCCCCTTCGGCTCCGCTTAGATGACCCACCCCGGCCGCCGACCGGCGCAGCAGCCGGAGAGCCGTCGATCGTCATGACGCAACGCCAAGGTCAGAACGAAGGTCCGCAGCCGTGGAAGCCTGATGCGGTCACCATCTATGCCGTCTTCAGCGAGCTGATCTATGCCAACCAACCTCTGGCAGACACGCTCGCCGCGATGTCAGTCCTCGCGCGGCGCGTCCTAGACGAGGCATGGGAGACGTCGCTGACTCTGGTCGAGGGCAGACGTCAATGGACCGCGGTGCACAGCGGACCTTTGGCGCTCGAACTGGACCAGTGGCAGCACGACAACGGTGGCGGACCCTGCCTCGACGCCGCTTCGTCGAGGACGACCATCGAGCTGACCGTGGCCGAGCCCGACCAGCCCTACCCTGAGTTCCGGCGCGCAGCGCGGGAGCGGGGCGTCACCCATGCGATCTCCGTCGGTCTCGCGACCGGCAACCAGATCAGGGGAGCGCTGAACCTCTACAGCTCCTCCGGCCGCCCCTTCAGCGAGCACAGCGACAGGACCGTCAGAAGCTTTTCCTACTGCGCGGGGATCCTTCTCGCCCATGTCGAGCGGTATCGCGTCGCGGCAAGCAGGGCCGCCCGAGTCGAGGTCGCGCTGCAGTCGCGCAGCCTCATCGAGCGAGCGAAAGGCCTCCTCATGGCCCGGTACCGCTGCACCAGCGAGGATGCCTTCGCCATGCTCATCGAGCTGGCTCGCGCGCGCAACGTCAAGCTCGAGGTCGTCGTCCGCTCCATCGTCGACGACGCGACGTGATCCACCCCGCACAGACCAAGAAGGAGACGGAGAGCGGGCGTGCCGATCAAGGCAGGGCCCCGTCGACAGACCAGGTGTACCCAGGTGCCCAGAGGCGGTAGCCGCGGGCTGCACAGCGTGGGGGAGCCGGTGGTGGTGCGCCGCGAGGGAATCGAACCCCCAACCCGCTGATTAAGAGTCAGCTGCTCTGCCTATTGAGCTAGCGGCGCGCGAAGTCAGACACTACCGGAAGCCGCCCGCAGGAAGAAATCAACGAGACCCAGCGGCGTTTCGCCCCACGCGCGTAGTCGCCGAAGCCGGCCTGGCGGCGCCCTTCCCCACAGAGGCGTCTCCGTGCGCAGGCCGGCCGGCCGCCGGCCGGCCGACCTGCGTCAGGGGCGGAACTCAGGCGGTCCCGCGCGTCGCGTTCAGCCGCTCCAGCTCCTCGGCCGCGAGCTGCAGGTCAGCCGCCTGGGCGGAGTCGCGGATCGACTCGGGGCGACGGGCGCCGGGGATCGGGATGACGTGCTCGCCCAGGGAGAGCTCCCAGGCCAGCACGACCTGCTGCGGGCTGACCCCGTGTGCCTCCGCGACCTCGGCGAAGGGCGCGAAGTCGTCCCCGACCGTGCGGGCGCCGCCACCGGTACCACCCAGCGGGCTCCACGGCAGGAAGGCGATGCCGTGCTCGCCGCAGAAGTCCAGCTCGTCCTTTGACGAACGGTAGCGCGGGGAGAACTCGTTCTGGACGCTGACCAGTCCGCCCTCGCCGAGGACGTCGATCGCGACCTGGATCTCCTCGACGTTGGCGTTGGAGATGCCGACGGCCTTGACCAGGCCCTCGTCCTGCAGGGTCTTGAAGTGCCCGACCACCTCGCTGTAAGCCTTGTAACGGTCGGGGCGGTGCCACTGGTACAGGTCGATGACGTCCACGCCCAGGTTCGTCAGCGACTTCTGCACCGCCGAGCGCAGGTAGTCCAGAGAGCCGTCGCGGCCCCACTGCTCGCCCTCGCTGCGGGTGATCCCACCCTTGGTGCCGATGACGATGCTGGAGGTGTCGCCGCCCCAGCTCTTGACGGCCTTGGCGACGATCAGCTCGTTGTGGCCCATCGTGTCCCAGGTCGGGCTGTAGATGTCCGCGGTGTCGATGTAGGTGACCCCGGCCTCGAGGGCGGCGTGGACCATCGCGATCGCCTGGTCCTCGTCGGGGAAGTTGTTGTCGCTGTTCATCGAGACGGGCATGGCGCCGAGCCCGATGGCCGACACGGTGAAGGGTCCGAGTTTTCTGGTCTGCATGTCGATGAGGCTAGTCAATCCGCAGCGGCACCCGGGCTCGGGGGAGGGGCCGGAGCCCGCGCTCAGCGCGAGGCGCGCCGGACCGCCGCGAGCCGCTGACGACGCAGCTCGGTGACCTCGGGCCGGTCCAAGGGGGCCATCGGCTCGCCGAGCGCGAGCTCGAGGACGTGGTCGGCCAGGGCGGGGTTGCGGGCCAGCAGCGGGCCGTGCGGGTAAGTGCCGATGACGTTCCCGGCGACCGCGCCCTCGGTGCCGTCGCCGCAGTTGCCGACGCCCACTTCGACGGTGCCCAACGGCGTCGCCCCCGAACCCAGGACGGTGTAGCCGCCGTGGTTCTCGAAGCCGCTCAACCACTGGTCGTCGCCGTCGCCGTGGCCGTTCCAGCGCGTCAGGATCTCTCCCACGGCACGAACAGGACCGCGCCGCGTAGCGACGTCCAGCAGGCCGAGACCGGCAATCTCCTCCTCGGTGTCACCCACGGTGAAGGAGCGCCCGACGATCTGGTAGCCGGCGCACACGGCCAGGACCGCGGCTCCGCGGTCGACGGCGCGGCTCAACCCGCCGTCGGCCCGGAGCGCCTTGACCGCGGAGATCTGGGCAGCGTCCTCGCCGCCCCCCAGCAGGTAGACGTGACCGCTGTCGGGCAGCGGCTCACCAGGCTCGACGCTGGTCAGCACGGCGTCGAACCCGCGCCAGGCCAGCCGCTTGGCCAGCACGGTGGCGTTGCCGCGGTCCCCGTAGATGCCCAGCAGCGACTGGTAGACCAGCACCACCTCGACGCGTCGGCCGTCACCTTGGTCCAGGTTCCCCGTGGACGCCATCAGACGCCTCCCATCTTCCGCAGCCGCTGGAACGGCGTGTAGGTGGCCACCACGTCAACCGGCTCGGCGTGGCCGGCCAGTGCCCTCGCGAGGTCGGGCTCGGTACGGAACTCCACACCGGCGTAGGACAGCCGGACGGCGAGGTCCTGCGCCCGCGGTCCGGTCGCCACCACGGTGCGGCCGGCGAGCTGCTCGTACTCGACGTCCCACAGCCAGGACACGTCCCGGCCGTCCGCCGCCGCGGAGTCGATGGCCAGCACCACCGTCGAGCTCTGGGCCAGCGGCAGCGCCTCCGCCCAGCCGGCCGGGTTCTTGGCCAGCAGCAGCCGAGCCGTCGTCCCACCCAGCTGCATGGTGGCGAAGCGGCCCGCGGGTGCGGTCACGGTCCGCATGCCCGCCAGGGCGGTGGGGACGGGGACGCCCAGCAACTCCGCCGCGGCCAGGGCGCAGGCGGCGTTGCCGACATTGAAGGAGCCGGGCACGTTGAGCTCGGGCACCCAGACCTGGCCGTCCGGACCGACGATCGTGTCGTCCTGCACCCGGTAGCTGGCTTCAGGCTGCCGCAGCTCGCAGCCGGAGCAGGACCAGCGCCCACCGGGGCCCCCGGTGTGGCCGGGTTGGTCGCGTACCAGGCCGGAGCCGCAGTTCGGGCACAACGAGGCGTCCTGGGTCCAGGTGCTGGCCGTGTCGACCCACACGATCTCGCGAGCCGTCTCGGCAGCCCACACGATGAGGGGCTCGTCGGCGTTCGCGACCACGACCGGCCCGTCCTTCCCGGCGGCGGCCAGAGCGTTGCGCCAGCTCCGGCCCAGACCCTTGATCTCGTGATGCCGGTCCAGCTGGTCGCGGCTAAAGTTCAACAGCACCAGCACCTCGGGCCGGCCCAGCCGGACCAGGTCGGCGACGACCCGTTCGTCGGTCTCGAGGATGGCGGTCGTGGCCCGCGGGTTGGTGCTGAGCGCTGAGGCGATGCCGTAGTGCAGGTTGGCGCCGTCGGCGTTGTGCACCAGCCGGGAGGCGTCCTCGCCCAGGTGCGCGCGGACGGCGGCCGCGAGGAGGTGCGTGGTCGTGGTCTTGCCGTTGGTGCCCGAGACCATGGCCATCCGCTTGCCCCGCAGGAGCTTGACGAGCGCGTCCGGGTCGAGCCGCATCATCACCTGCCCGCGGATGGAAGCGCCCGAGCCGCGGCCGGTAACGCGGCTGGCGAGCTGCGCCAGCCGGCCCGCCGTCGTCGCGGCGAGCAGCCGGGCCCCGTCGAGACGTCGCACGAGCGCGGGGGAGGCGTGCCGAGGTGGAGGTGACGCGGACATGGCCCCATCATCGCCGGGTCGGCCCTGGTGCGCCCAGTCGGCACGGCGACACGGCGGTGTCGGCTGGCTCACGTCCTTGCGGGGCCGACGGACCCGCGCTGGCTAGGGTGAGCACGAGCAGGGAGGGAGAGCCGGTGGCCGGAGTGGCGTGGGTGTTCGTGGGTGCGGCGGCCGTGGCGACGCTGGTCGCGCTCCTGGTCTTCCTCGTCCCGCTCGGCCGCCGCAGCAGCGACTCGCTCGGCGCCCCTCGCCCAGGCGCGCCAGGTGGAAGGAGTCAGGCCGGCCCGATGGCCAGGGGCTTCAGCTTCCTGCACGTCTCGCCCCAGAACGCTGTCCGTCGGGCGGGCGTCCAGGATCGGTTCGCCCGGGCCTGCGCCCGGATCGACGCCGTGGACCCTCACGAGGCCCCACGCCGGATCGGCGAGGCGCTGCTGCAGGCCGGTCTAGCCGGGTCAGCTGCCGAACCGCCCCCCTCCCTCACCCGGCTCCCGCCGGCTCAGACCCGTACCCGAGAGAGCCAGCATGAGTGAACGTCCCACCGGTCCTGACCGCTACAAGGACCCCCTGCAGGTCTACGCCGAGGCCGACCCGCAGACCCGGGCGGTGATCGAGAAGGAGCTCGACCGTATCGACGAGCTCGACCAGCGGGACGCCCAGCTGAACGCCCGCGGCCTCAACTACGGCGTCGTCGTCACCCTCGCCTTCCTGTTCTCCTGCGTCTACCTGGTGGCCAGCGGTCACGGCGTCGAGGGGACCGTCCTCGGCGTCATGTTCATCGCCGCACTGGTGGCGATCCTGGCGGTCGGCCGGCGGCGCTGAGCCCCTCACTCGAGGTCGTCGGGCGGTGCGTGCTGGACAAGGGACGGTAGGGCCCGGAGGCTGGGGCCATGAGCCCGGACCGCTTGATCCCTGAGACGCCCGACGATGTCGATGCTGCCCCGGCCACCGCGGTCGTGGTCGGTCACGACGGCTCCGACTGCGCGTCGAGGGCGCTGGAGACCGCGCTCCGTCTTGCGAGTGAGCTGCGGGCCCCCGTCACCGTCGTCCGTGCCTGGTCGATGGTCACCGCCCCCCGCCCGGAGGGCTGGACCTTCGGCACCGTGCCGTCGACCGACGAGCTGGCCGCAGCCGTGACCGCCGAGCTGGAGGACGACGTACGAGCGCTTGCCGCGCAGTTTCCTGACGTCCGCCTGACCGCGCGGGCTTACCACGCCGGGCCCGTCCGCAGCCTCATCGACGCCTCCCGCGAGGCGCGGATGCTGGTCGTGGGTTCACGGGGAGTCGGTGGCTTGCGCGAGATGGTGCTGGGTTCGGTGAGCGACCAGTGCGTCCGCTACGCGTCCTGCCCGGTGCTGGTGGTCCGGGACCGGTCCGAGGGCTGATTCAAGCCTTGGGTCGTGTCCTTTTGAGGGCGTGTCCTCAAAAGGACAACCGGGGGACTATCGGTAACCCGGAAAAGCCTCTACAGTAAAGGTGTGTCGGGGGCCATGAACCCCCGAGCTTGGTCCCCGACACCACACCGACCGAAGTCCGTGACCACCTGAACCCCCGAGCAGGTGGTCACGGACTTCTGTCGTTCTCCCACCCGGCAAGATCGCCGGATGAGAGCAGCTTTCAGAGCCAAAATTCGTGACGTGCCTCCTTGAGCCAGGTATTTGTTAAGTGGACCAGAGATCTGGTGTCCACCCAAAGTGTGCCGCGCAAATCGACCGGCACTGACTCACGTGTAGTAAGGTCAAAGATCACCGTTTGACAACCGAATAAGGACCGAAGCACCGTCATGGCCAGCACACGCAGAGACTCTCGTGCATTCATCATCGACGTGGATGAGGCGAGGGTGGAGCTGACGGTCAGCACGGAGCTGGCGAAGCGGTTGACCGAGTCATGGGCTTCGCCGGGGAGCGAGCGTGACGAGTGGGTCAAGGACCTGATCCGTCTTCTCGCCCGAGCGACGGGGCGTCAGAGCCTTCGCTCCACGCTCTCCCGAGTGCGTCCGATCAGCCGACACCGGATCCTGGGCTGGAAGGTCGGTGACACTCCGGGGAAGACGCTCCGCGACACGTTCCTCCAGGCCGACGCGACCGTGCCACCCGCGCACCTCAACCGCCAGCCGGTAGACCCTCCTCTCGTTCCCGACACCGCGGCCACCGACGGGTTGCCGGCCACCGAGACTGCTGCCCGGACGCTGGAAGCCGAGGCCGCCGCAGCAGCCGCTCTGGAGGTCGTGGCCGCCGCAGCCGCGGGCCTCGCTCGCCAATCGGTCGCCTTGGCTGCCGAACGAGCCGCTGCTGCGGTCGAAATGGCCAAGAACGCTCGAGCCACGGCGGTGACCAAGGCAGCCGAAGCCGTCGCGGAGACCGTCGCGCGAACAGCTGCGGAGATCCAGCACAAGGCCGACGCCTCCGCTCTCGCGGTTGCGCACACGGCAGCAGCGGCCGCGCACTCTGCGGCCTCGGTCATCCTCCCCGGCGGCGAGCGGGATGGCGCGATGATGGCCTCTCGCGTCGCCGACAGCACCGCGACCGCAGCGATCGCCGCAGCGGAGGCCACGGCGTCTGCGGCGGCCGTGGTCGCTCGCGCTGCCGCGGCGGCAGCTCTCGAAGCCGCGGCGGCCGCCGCGGATGCAGCGATGGTCCTCGACCTGGAGGTCGCCAGCGCCGCAGCGGCTGTGCAGGGACTCGCCGCCACCGCCGCCGACCTGATCGTGCAGGACAACGCCGCTCGCGCTGAGGACCTCGTCCGCGGGCGGGGAGTTCGGCTCGCCTCACCGCAGGGTCTCGGGCGTTAGGAGCCGTCGTCCGGGCCCACGCCGTCGTCCACCCGCGGCTGAGGGCCCGGGCTCGCGCACCAGGTGAGGAACTCACTCGGGGTCCGCGCACCATCAACCGCTCACAGGAGACCCCATGCCCGATCCCGCACCATCCCGACTGCTCAAGCTGGCCGAACAGCGCACCAGCAGGGTCAAGAGAGCTGCTGTGGTGAAGGCGGCTCAACAGACCCGTACAGCGGCCGACGAGGCGATGACAGCAGCAACGCGCTGCGGCGCCGTCGCCCAACGCCTCGGCCTCCACATCCGGTCCACCGCTGGGTTCCTCGCGCACCGGTCAACCCGTGAGCTGAGGTCGGACGCGCCCGTGGTCACCGCGCTCGCCACGGGTCACACGGCCCTCCTGACGGCTGAGGTGGCGGCCGAGGACGCCACCGCCGCCGCAGCCGGCGCAGCCGGCGCCGCCATGGCGATCGAGCTGGAGCTGGAGTCCCTGCCGGCGACATGAGGTTGGGGGCGCGCCGAGGCGGTCGAAACTGGTGAGGGCAGGAGACGACGGTGCCTATGACCAACGCACGCGAGCAGGATCTGTACCAACAAGAACCCCGCCGCGCCATGTGCTTTCGGACCAATTCTGCGACCGCGGGGCCGGCCCTTCATCTCTGCTCCTTCTCGCCGCCCCCTCAGGCCTGACCGCTCACGGTCAGGTGACGGCGGCGCGGACGCCAGAAGCCGGAGGAATGCGTTCCTGCACCGCGTGCTTGAATCTTCTTTCATTCCCGTGAATCTGCGGGGCAAGTTCTCCCGATCGCCGCGCAGCATCAGCAGGGTGGCACCAGGAAAAGACCATGGAGAAGATCACTCGGGGCCGTCCAACGCGTCCTGGTCAGCGGACGAGAATACTGCCCTCAAGCAGCGGCTGACCGCCCCACGAGCGCCTGAGGCGGTGCAGCACTGGCGGAACGGACCGCCAGGACCGGGGCAGGATGCTTAGGCGGTGACTTGGGCAATGAACTGCTCGCTGATCGCGCCGAGCAGCAGGCCGGCGGAGCCGCCCTGTCCGCGCGTGCCGACGACCAGCAGGTGCGCCCCGGCGGAGGCGTCGACGAGAACCTTGGCCGGGTGGCTCTCCATCACCACCGTCTCGATGTTCAGGGTGCAGAGCCGCCCGCCACTTGAAGCGTGCCCTCGAGCGCGCGCTGGGCAAGGTCGGCCCAGTCGCCCACCGGAGGGGCGACACCGAGGCCCGTCTGCCGAGGCGTCTCCCAGGTCAGCACGGCGCGCACCGGCGGACGTCAGCTCGGCCCGGATCATCGCCCACCGGAGCGCGCGGAGGGAGGCGGTGGAGCCGTCAACCGCGACGGCAACCGGGCTGCGACGTGTGCTCACAGCAGTCTTTCTGGGTTCTCTCGCGGTGGGAAAATCACCTGTTCGCCGCGGACCGGGTTCGCTCGCACGGCACGCTGGTCCAAGCCGGCCGCAGGGAAGGCGAGGTGCGCCCAGCCGGCCATCAGGCCTCGTCCGCGGTCACCCGGGCCAGGAGGATGCTGCGGCCCTCGGTCGCAGGAAGCGGTGCCCCCTCTTGATGGTCATTCTTCGACGGTAGAGGAGCCCGGCTCCGGCTTCTCGGGACCAACCTCCCGCCTCGACGCTCGCCGCCGAAGCGATCGCACCCTCGTCAGCTTCGGGGCCTGGACGCGCGCCGAGTGCTGACCCTCCGGTGCAGCCCGGGTCCCTGGCACGGTTGCTGTTTCAGCAGGGGGCAGATGAGGAGAGACAGGCCCCGGTCCCGTTCCCGGGGTCGGGGCCTGACCTTCATGGGGTGAGTGACGGGACTTGAACCCGCGGCCACCTGGACCACAACCAGGTGCTCTACCAACTGAGCTACACCCACCATCAGCCCCACGCCAGGCGCGGGGCCGTCGAAAAGTGTAACGGGCTTGGGGCCCGAAGCCGAATCTACTCGGCAACGGTGACGGCGACGGCGCCCGCCGCGGTCAGGGCGCCCTCGTGCCGGCTCGCGATCTCCTTGGCCGTGGCGGTGTCCGGGCCTGGCCGTGGCACGAAGACCGCGTCCCGGTAGTAGCGCAGCTCCTCGATCGACTCCTGGACGTCGGCCAGGGCCCGGTGGTTGCCGGACTTGGCGGGGGAGGAGTAGTAGGCCCGCGGGAACCAGCGCCGGGCGAGCTCCTTGATGCTGGAGACGTCGACGTTGCGGTAGTGGACGTGTGACTCGAAGGTCGGCATGTCCCGGGCCAGGAAGGCCCGGTCGGTACCGATGGTGTTGCCGGCCAGCGGGGCCTTGCGGGGATCGGGGACGAACTCGCGGACGTAGGCGAGCACCTTCTCCTCCGCCTCGGCCATCGTGAGGCCACCGGCCAGCTGCTCGAGCAGGCCGGAGGAGGCGTGCATCGTGCGGACGAAGTCGCCCATCTGCTCCAGAGCCTCGTCGCTCGGCTTGATGATCACGTCCACGCCCTCGCCCAGGACGTTCAGCTCACCGTCGGTGACCAGGGCGGCCACCTCGATGAGCGCGTCACCGGCGAGGTCGAGACCGGTCATCTCGCAGTCGGCCCACACCATCAGCTCACGCATCCCCACACCCTACGGGCCGCGACGCGTCGGCCCTGCCGGGCGGCGCCGCAGACGGGGACCGGCGGCGTGGACCGGGACCCAGCGCGCCAGCCACCCGGACCCCAGAACCGTGAGCGTCCCCATGGCCAGGGTGGCGACGGCCAGCGGCGCGAACAGGCTCACGGCGCTGATCAGCAGTGGTCCGGACGCGTTGCCGAGGTCGGCGCACAGCCGCCACCCGCCCAGGAACTGACTGCGGTGCCCGGCGGGGGAGGCATCGGCCCCCAAGGTCATCACGATGCCGGCCGAGATGCCGTTGCCCAGCCCCATCAGGCACGCGACCGCCCCGATCCCCACGGCGGTGCTCGTCAGCGGGAGCAGCAGGAAGCCGAGCCCCAGCACGAGCGTCGAGGGCACCGCGACGAACACGCGTCCGAAGCGGTCCATGATCGCCCCGCCCGGGTAGAACAGCAGCATGTCCACCCCCGCGGAGACGCCGTAGATGAGGCTGGTCGTCGTGGCGTCGAGTCCCTGGGCGTCCGCCCACAGGGGGATGATCGTCTGTCGGGTGGAGCGTGCGGCCGAGATGACCAGGACGCCGACCCCGAGGGTCGCCAGCACCCGCCGGTGCTCCGCCAGCACCGACCAGACGGAGCGGTGACGCAGTCCGGAGGCGTCGCGGTCGGCACGGGTCTGCCGGGTGACGTCGGGCAGAAAAGCGGTCAGGGCGGCCGCCGAGAGGCTCATCAGAGCAGCGAAGGCGAAGCCGGCGCGGATGTCGAAGGTGGCCACGAGCGCGGCGCCGACGAACGGTCCGAGGAACAGGCCAATGCGGGAGGTGCCGCCCAGCGTGGACAGTGCCCTTGCTCGCATCCGCACGGGGACCACCTCGGTCAGGTAGGCCTGCCGGGCCAGCCCGAACACGGCCCCGGCCAGGCCGGTGAGGAAAACCGCCACCGCCAGCAGGACCAGGGAGTGCGTCAGGAAGGCTCCGACCAGGGCGAGGGCGTCGAGGACGCACGCGCCGACCAGCGCCCGCTGCTCACCGACCCGGGCGGCCAGGGCGCCGGCGGGCAGGTCGGCGACCAGCTGACCGAGGCCGGCCAGGGCCACGACGAGCGCCGCCACCGTCACGCTGGCGCCCAGGTCGCGGGCCGACAGCGCGACGAGCGGCAGGATCGCCCCTTGGCCGATCGCGACCAGGACGGTCGGGCCGTAGGCCGGCAGGGCCAGCGAGCGCCAGCTCACCTCCTCGGGCGGACCGTGCCCGGGTCCCGGCCGCGGAGGAGGTCCGTCTGGCCCACTCATGGCCGGAAACCTCCGTCGGGTCGACGCTGGGGGAGTGACGCGCGTCCGTCTCGGCTGCGCCGTCAGAGGTTAGGATCGCTCGACAGACGCGGAGCCTCGTGGCCCGCCCGGCCCCCGTAGCTCAGAGGATAGAGCAGCAGCCTTCTAATCTGTCGGTCGTAGGTTCGATTCCTACCGGGGGCGCAGATTGACCGCTTGACTACCGGTTCAATTCCGGAGGCGAGGTTCAGCCAGTCCGACTCCCCACATGACTTCCCCCAGGCGCGCTGAGTTCTCTCCTGTGAGGAATCTGACGAGCCGGTGGACTCATCCGCCTGCGGTCGGGGAGGGAGGCGCGCTCCGGAGCACGCGAGCAGGGCTCCGCTGGACGGAGGGGCATGGAGCTCAGGTGATGCGGGTGGTGGTCTCGTAGACGTCGGGGGTTCCGTCCGCGTCGCTGTCGCGCGCTTCCTCGGCGCAGATCCGACGGTAGGTGCGGTTGCGGAGCCGAAGGATGAGGGCGCCGATGAGGGCGGCGAGGAGTGAGCCGACGAGGACGCCGACCTTGACGTGCTCGTCGCGATCGCCTCCGGCTGCGTAAGCCAGTTCACCGATCAGCAGGGACACCGTGAACCCGATGCCAGCGAGGACGGCGAGGCCGGCGACGTCGACCCAACGGAGGTCATCGTCCAGCGTGGCCTTGGTGAACCTGGCCATCAGGTAGGTGGCGCCGAAAATGCCGATCGTCTTACCCGCGACCAACCCGACGACGATGCCGAGGGCGACGGTGTCAGAGAGCGACCCGATAAGCCCGGTCAGTCCGCCGATGGTGACACCGGCGGCGAAGAAGGCGAAGACGGGGACGGCGAAGCCGGCGGACAGGGGCCGGACCTTGTGCTCGAAGTGCTCGGCCATGCCGGGGCCGGCGTCGGGGCCGCCGGCGGCCTGGCTGCGGATGACGGGGACCGTGAAGGCGAGCAGCACTCCGGCGACGGTGGCGTGCACGCCGGAGGCGTGGACCAGCGCCCAGGTGGTCGCGGCGAGGGGGATGAGCATCCACCAGGACCGGATTCGCTTCTGCACGAGGAGCCCGAACGCAGCGAGGGGGATCAGGGCGAGCAGCAGGAACAGCGGGTGCAGGTCGCGGGTGTAGAAGATCGCGATGATGGTGATGGCGAGCAGGTCGTCGACGACAGCCAAGGTGAGCAGGAAGGTGCGCAGCCCGGTCGGCAGGTGGGTGGAGACGACCGCGAGCACGGCGAGCGCGAACGCGATGTCGGTGGCGGTCGGAATGGCCCAGCCGGCCAGGGCGCCGTCGCCGGCGCGGAGGTTGACGAGCACGAACAGCAGCGCCGGGACGGCCATCCCGCCGATGGCGGCGACCACCGGGAGGGCAGCCCGGCGCGGGTCGCGGAGGTCGCCGGCGACGAACTCCCGTTTCAGCTCCAGGCCGGCGACGAAGAAGAAGATGGCGAGCAGGCCGTCGCCGGCCCAGGTGCCCAGCGACAGGTCCAGGTGCAGGGCGGCCGGGCCGACGGTGAGGTCGCGCAACCCGGCGTAGGCGCTGGCCCAGGGCGAGTTCGCCCACATCAGCGCGACCACGGTGGCACCCAGCAGCAGCGCACCACCAACAGTCTCCCGTCGCAGGAGCTCGGTGATGCGGGTGGCCTCGGCCAGGGAGCCGCGAGGAAAGACCTGACGTGGGGAGGCCGGGGTGTTGGTCATGGTGCTCTCTTTCGGGTCGGCTCAAGCATCGCCGACCAGACTTCCCGGCACACCGAGCGTCAGCCTACCGGGGTTGAACCGCCGGACCAAAAGGGCCCGCCTGCTCCTCACCTCTCCTGAAGCTCTCGACGATCACCTAGCCCGTGCCTGAGCCCGACAGGCAGCGTCAGAATGCGTCGTCGACTGCTGTTCCCGCGCTGAGGAGAGCTGCCGCAGCCCCCAGCGGCAGCTCGCCTACGTCGAGAGTTCCAGGACCTCCTGGCCGACCGGACCTGAGCATGCTGCTCTCGGCGGCGCTAGCTCGTGTGCGGACCGGTGAGGTGGAGGGAGCTCAGGGCCCGGGCGGGGGTCGCCTGGAGTTGGAAGAGACGCTGTTGCAGGCGCGTCGGCAACCGGGTGGCGAGGCGTAGCACTTCCGGTGTCAGCCGGACCTGAACCCTCGTCCGAGGGATCAAGGTGGACATGGTGCTGGTTCCGATGCGGCGGGCTTTGGTGGCAACCCCGCGCACGCGGTCTTCGTAGGCGTGCAGACCGGTCTGGTGGTCGCCGCCGGACCGGGCCAGCTCCTGGGCGAGGACGTAGGCACCGGCCATGGCGATGCTGGTGCCGCCACCCACGGCCGGGCCGGGGGAGTAGCCGGCGTCGCCGACCAGGGTCACCCGCCCCTTCGTCCAGCTGTCCATCACGATCTGGCTGATCGAGTCGAAGTAGAAGTCGTCGGCGGCGTCGATCGCCGCCAGCAACTGCGGTACGTGCCACCCGTCCCCGGCATAGATCTGGTGCAGCATCCGCTTCTGTCCGTCGACGTCGTGGTGGTCGAGATCGAGCTCCTGATCACGGCGGAACAGGAAGCCACCTCTGGCCGTCGTGGTCTGGTGGACGGGGTAGATGGCTGCGAGCCGGCCCGGCGCGTTCCACACCACCATCCGCCCTTCCAGGCCGAGGTCGTTGGGTAGGGCGGCTCCGGCGAGATAGCCGCCGAGGAACCGACGGAACTGCTCCTCCGGCCCGAAGACCAGGCGGCGGACGGTGGAGTGCAGGCCGTCCGCTCCGATCACGAGGTCGAACCGATCGGCCGGGGCGCGCTCGAACGTCACGGCGACCCCGGCGCCTTCCTGGGCCACCGAGGAGATCGAGTCATCGAACAGGTACCTCACGTCCTCGCGGGTGGCCTCGTAGAGGATGGCCGCCAGCTCACCGCGCATGATCTCGACGTGCCGACCCGAGATGCCGGCGACCAGACGGCGCATCTCGACGTCGACGCCTCGACCGTCGTCGTGCTGGAACGAGACGACGTCGGTCCGGGTGCGGGCATCCATCACCGCGGGCAGGACCCCAGCCCACTCGGCCACGTCGACCGCCGGTCCGAACAGGTCGACCGCCTGCCCGCTGGTCCGCACCCTCGCCAAGGGCATCCGCTCGACCACCGTCACTGCGAAGCCGTACCGGCAGAGCCAGTAGGCCACCGTCGGGCCCGCGACACTCGCGCCCGAGACCAGAACGCGAAAGGGATGCCTGGCCATGGGAATCAGCCGAGCAGGCTGACCAGCCAACCCAGCAGCGCGGTGAGCACGACGGCGGGCACCAACAGATGCGCCGAGGTCACCTCGTGCCACGACGGCGTTGGCTCGTGCATGCGCTGACCGTAGCCCCGCTGACGCCCCACGGGAAGGGTCGGTCCCGGACCGTGGAGGCAGCGCCGGGCGGCGCCGGGCTCAGTAACGCAACAGCAGGTAGGGAGTGGAGATGGCCAGGGTGATCAACGCTACGACCGATCCGTACTTGGTGAACTGCCAGAAGGAGATCGGGTGACCGTTGCGCTTGGCGATGCCCGTGACGACGACGTTCGCGCTGGCGCCGATCGCGGTCGCGTTGCCGCCGAGGTCCGCCCCCAGGAGCAGGGCCCACCAGAGTCCCTGGTTCCCTGCGAGGGGTCCCTCCTCCACGAGCTGCTGGACAACCGGAGCCATCGTGGCCACGTAGGGGATGTTGTCGACCACTGCCGACAGCACCGCCGACCCCCACAGCAGCAACATCATCGCCCGCGCCGGGCTGTCGCCGGTCGCTGCTGCCAGCCCCTCCGCCAGGTGGTCGATCCCGCCAGTCTTCACCAGAGCGCCGACCACGATGAACAGGCCGGAGAAGAACAGCAGCGTCTCCCACTCGATCTCCTCCAGGTAGGTCTCCGGGCTAAGACCGCTGATCGCCACCAGCACACCAGCCCCGAGGAGAGCGACGACCGAGGGCTCCAGATGCAGGACCGAGTGGAGAGAGAAGGCGGTGAGCACCGCCGCCAGCACGACCAGGCTCCGGGTGAGCAGCTTCGGGTCCCGGATGGCTTCGCGCTCGTCCAGCTCCATCACCTCGGCTACCTGCTCGGGGTCGGCGTCGAAGTCACGACGGAACAGCACCCGGCACGTCGCGATGAACACCACCAACAACACCACGACCAGGGGGCCAAGGTTGACGAGGAAGTCGTTGAAGGTGAGACCGGAGCGGCTGGCCACGATCAGGTTGGGCGGGTCGCCGATCAGGGTGGCCGTGCCGCCGATGTTCGAGGCTAGCGCCTCAGCGATCAGGAACGGGACGGGCCGGACGCCGATCCGGTCGCAGACGAGCAGGGTGACCGGGGCGATCAGCAGCACGGTCGTGACGTTGTCGAGCCCAGCGGAGGCGACGGCGGTGATCAGGCACAGCAACGTCATCACCCGGAACGGCCTGCCACGCGCTCGCTTGGTCGCCCAGATCGCCACGTACTCGAAAACGCCGGTCTGGCGGAGCACCCCGACGATGACCATCATGCCGAACAACAAGAAGACGACGTTCCAGTCGACCCCCGTCTCCTCGGAGAAGAAGGAGTCCTCCGGACCGACGATCCCGACGGCCAGCATCACCCCGGCACCGCCCAGGGCGGCCACCACCCGGTTGACCTTCTCCGACGCGATCAGCCCGTAGACGACGACGAAGACAGCAACGGCAACCCAGAGCATCAGTCGGACGGCCTGCAGACGAGCTCTAGCAGGTGCGCTGCCGTCACCACACCGATGATCCTGCCCTCGGCCACCACCGCGCACAACGGGCTTCGGAGGCGGGCCATGACCGCCGCCAGCTCCAGCACCGTGTCGTCCGCCTGCAGCACCGGCAGCTCCTGCACCCGCTCCGGTAACAGGTCGCCCACGGTCGCGGTGCGGAGCCGCGCCGCGATCTTGTCAGCAGCCTTCTCGCTCACAACCCGCGCCAGCGAAGGATCGCGCTGCACGTAGTCCGGAACCATGTACCGCACGATCTGGGACGCGGGAAGCACCGCCTTCGGAGTGCCATCGGTCTCGGTCACGACCAGGCCCGGAAGCCGATCCCGCCCGATCAGCCGCACCGCCTCCAGCGCGGGGACGTCCACACCCACGACCGGGTACTGCTCCGCGATCTCTCCAGCCCGCATCCACCTACCGTAGTGCCGGGTCGCTGCCCAGACGGCGACGGAGTTCGGCCGCCGCTGGACCGCACCATCAGCCCGGGTCTGAGGCGTCGTTCGAGTCCTCATCGGTGGTGCTGACCGGTGCTGGGTGGCGACGGCTTGAGCTGCACACGCAGATCCTGGTGCAGCGAGCACGGTTCGCGCCGCCTGAGAAGGCTCACCATGTGCGTGCAGATCACGCGAGAAAGTGGCTCTCCTGCGAGTGCGAGACCCCAGGAGACGCGCAGCATCGTCGCCAACCGCGATCAGAGGTCAAGGGCGTCAGAAGATCCTCTGGAGCACGGGCACCCAGAACCCGACGACGGCCAGGGCCACCCCGAAGGCGTAGCCGCCGAGAGGGGTGAGAAGACGGTCTGGGGGTGCTGCGCCCTCTGATGGAACTGATTCCCACATGTGCGTCTGCCTCCCGCGCTGGACCGGTGCTGCCCAGAACGATGCCGGAACGAGCTTGTGACACGGGTGCACCTCTCCTGCGGGTCTGCTCAGGACTGGCTCAAGATCTCTCCGTGTTCGAGGTAGGCCGCGCCGATTGCGGCCGCTTCGTGGTGCTGTGCAGCCGCAGGGCTCTCGATGTTCGGAGCAAGCACGTGGGAGCAGGCAACTCTCGCCTCGAGGAGATCTCGCGTTCCCCTCGGAAGGCACCGCAGGCCTTCCTCTCCTGAGCGCCACGAGGACGATGGCCGCACACAGCGCTGGCCGTTCCTTGAACCTGGCCTGCGGCGGCGACCACGCGAACGGCGTCCAGGCAGCCGCCGGCTGCCCGCTACTGTGCAGCCATGGCGACCGTAACGCTCCCCGGCGGGCCCACGCTGAGCTACCGCGAGTGGGGCCGTCCCGACGGGGCGGTGGTGCTGCTGCTGCACGGTCTCACCTCCTCCAGCGCGAGCTGGCGCCACGTGGCGCCGGTGCTCGGCCGCCGCTTCCGCTGCATCGCCCCCGACGCCCGCGGTCACGGGGAGTCGGAGTGGACCGCGGAGTACTCCCTGGACCTGCTGTGCGCCGACGTGGTAGGGCTCATGGACTCCCTCGGCATCCTCGCGGCGATCCCCTACGGGCACTCGATGGGAGCGTTGACCGCCTACCAGCTCGCCGCCACGCAACCCGACCTGGTGCGGATGCTGGTGCTGGAGGACATGCCGCCGCCCGACCCGGCCGAGCCCCGGCGTCCGATCCCTCGCCAGCCCGAGCCCGGCGCCGACCACGACTGGCGGGCCGTCATCGCCGTCAACCGGTGGCGCAACGAACCCTCCCCGGGGTGGTGGGACCTCGCCGACCGGATCGGTGCGGAGACCCTCGTCCTGGGCGGGCTGCGGAGCCACCTGCCGCAGCAGCCGCTTCGTGACCTCGCCCAACGCCTGCCGAACGGTCGCTACGTGTCCCTTCCCCTCGGGCACGAGATGCACGAGCATGCGTCCGGGCGAGGTGCTGACGGTCGTCGAGCCCTTCCTCCAGCCCTTCGCCAAGTAGCGGGGTCCAGCGGGGGCGTTGGGTAGCCTGGCGCCATGTCGGTGGCCAGCAGTGAGCGGCGCGCCCTCGAGCGCAACGGCATCCCGGCCGATCCCGACCTGTCGATGCCGCTGCCGAAACGGCTCCTGCGCAGCCGGATGTTCTGGCTGAGCGTGGTGGTGCTGCTCGGCTACACCGCCTGCCTGGTCCTGCTGTACCGGCAGTCGGTGCCCGACCAGGAGGTGCCGGGCGGCCTCGTGCCGGGACTGGGCACCGAGGCGGTCCCCATCGCGGCGAAGTACGCCGCCATCACCGCCGTACCGCTCTCGCTCCTCTTCTTGTGGGCCGACCGCTTCCGTCCGCAGCGCGTGTGGGTCTGGCTGATGACGATCGGCTGGGGCGCCTGCGTGGCCACCTTTGTCTCGGCCCAGGTCAACACCTGGGCGGCAGCCCAGCTGAGCATCGCCGGCGACGGCGACCCAGCCACCGGTCCTCGGGCCGCGATCTTCGTCGCGCCGTTCGTCGAGGAGGCCGCGAAGGGCACCGTGCTGTTCTGGCTGGCCATCTTGATGCGCTACCAGTGGGTCAGCCGGCTCAGCGGGATCGTGCTCGCCGGTCTGTCCGGGGCGGCCTTCGCCTTCGTCGAGAACATCCTGTACTACGGCCGCGCCTACCGGTACGCCGCGCGCACCTTCGGCCAGGTCCCACCCCTGGAGGCCCTGCAGCAGCTCTTCGTGCTGCGGGGTGTGCTGACCTTCTTCGGCCACCCGCTCTTCACCGCGATGCTGGGCATCGGACTCGCCGTCGCCCTCCGCTCGAAGAGCAAGACGGTCCGCGTCGTCGCCCCGCTGGCCGGCTACCTGGCGGCCGCGTTCCTGCACATGGCCTTCAACACCACCGCCTCCCTGACCCAGGGCCGCAGCCAGCTGTTCGTCTACCTCTTCGTCGCGCTGCCGCTGGTGGTGGCGGCGGTGGTCTTCGTCGTCCGGCAGCTCTTCCGCGAGGGTCGGCTGATCCGCGACCGGCTGGTCGACTACGTCCGCGTCGGCTGGCTCCCCGAGGGCGACCCCGCGGCGCTGTCCCGCCTCCGGACGCGGAGCCGGAGCGTCTGGCACGCGCTGTTCTTCGGCCTCCAGCCGCTGCTGGCCACCCTGAGGATGCAGCGGGCAGTCACCGAGCTCGCCTACCTCCGGGACGCGATGGTGCGCGGGCTGATCGACCGCGCGGGACTCGACCGGGAGCGGGTGCTGCTGGGCAGGATCAGGGCGCTCCGCCCGCTGGCGGTCACCCAGCCCGAGGGCCGGGCCGCCTACCCGTCGCTGCGCTGGCGGCGGGCGGCCCCTGCCGTCGGCGCTTACGCGCCGGCCAGCTATCCCGGACCCGCCGGGCTCGGTGGCAACTACCCGGCCCCGGCGTTGACCGGTCCGGCCGTCCCGCCGGGTGTGCCGCCGTCGGCCGCCGCCCCGCTGGGGCAGACTGCTACCCAGTACTCCCCGGTGGACCCGACCTGGAAACCGCCAGGGGAGTGAGCAGAGGAGGAGCTCGATGCCCAGCAGGCAACCCACGCCGCTGGAGTCTGCGCTCTCCGAGCTCCGGGCCGCTGTCGGGCCGGTCACCTTCCCGCTGCCGCTGACCCGCGCGGCCGAGCAGCAGCGGGTGGTCACCGAGATCACCCGGCAGCTCGACGACTACGTCCTGCCGCGGCTGGCCACGATCGACGCCCCCTTGCTCGCCGTCGTCGGCGGTTCGACGGGGGCGGGCAAGTCCACGCTGGTCAACTCCCTGGTCGGTCGCCGGGTCACCACTCCCGGGGTGATCCGCCCCACCACCCGGGCTCCCGTGCTCGTCCACCACAGCAGCGACGCGCGCTGGTTCGCCGACGACCGGATCCTGCCCGGCCTGGCCCGCTCGACCGGCAGCCGGAACGACGCCCGCTCCCTCCAGCTGGTGACCGAGGACTCCATCCCACCGGGACTGGCCATCCTCGACGCGCCGGACATTGACTCGGTGGTGAGCGAGAACCGGGCTCTGGCGGCCCAGCTGCTCGCGGCCGCCGACCTGTGGCTGTTCGTGACCTCGGCGGCGCGCTACGCCGACCAGGTGCCGTGGGACTTCTTGCACGCTGCTGCCGACCGGAGCGCGGCCGTGGCCGTGGTGCTCGACCGGGTCCCGCCGCGTGCCATGGGGGAGGTGCCGCCCCACCTCGGGCAGATGATGAGCGAACGTGGGCTGGCGGGCTCCCCTTTGTTCGCGGTGCCCGAGACCATGGTGGACGGCGAGGGGCTGCTGCCCGTCGCCGCCATCCAGCCGATCCGCGGCTGGCTCGCCGCACTCGCCGCCGACCAGAGCAGCCGCATCGCGGTGGTGCAGCGGACCCTCGACGGGGCGATCGGGGCCCTGGTGACCCGCACCCCGGAGCTGGCCACCGCTCTCGACGACCAGCTCGAGGTGCTCACCCGGCTGCGGGCCGAGGTCGACCACTCCTACGCCGAGGCCGTCCGCACCGTGCAGGTGCAGACCGCTGACGGCACCCTGCTGCGCGGGGAGGTGCTGGCCCGGTGGCACGAGTTCGTCGGGACCGGGGAGTTCTTCCGGGCCCTGGAGCAGAAGGTGGGCTGGCTGCGGGACCGCCTGGTGGCGGCCTTCAAGGGTCAGCCGCCCGAGGTCGACAACCTCAAGGTGGCCGTGGAGTCCGGCCTGGAGTCGCTGATCCGGGGCGAGGGTGACGCCGCCGCCGAGCGGGCCGAGGCGTCCTGGCGGGCGAACGCGGCCGGTCGAGCGCTGCTCGAGCGCAGCCGCGTCGACCTCACCCGGGCCTCCCCGGAGTTCGACCGGGCCGTCGAACGCACCATCCGCGACTGGCAGGGCGCCGTCTTGGACCTGGTGGCCGACGAGGGGATGGGCAAGCGCTCCCAGGCCCGCTTCCTCGCGTTCGGCGTCAACGGCGTCGGCGTCGCCTTGATGATCGTCGTCTTCGCCCACACCGGTGGCCTGGTGGGGGCCGAGGTCGGGGTGGCCGGCGGCACGGCGATCCTCGCCCAGCGCATCCTGGAGGCCGTGTTCGGCGACCAGGCCGTCCGCCGGCTGGCCGAGACGGCCAAGGAGGACCTCGACACCCGCATCGAGGGGCTGATGGCCACCGAGCTGCTGCGCTACCACGCCCTGCTCGACGCAACCCCAGTCGACGCGGAGGCGCCGACCCGGCTGCGTGCGGCAGCCGAGGCCGTGCAGCGGGCACGGGAGGGCGGTCTCCCCGTCGGCTCGGCCTCGTCACCGGAGGACGCGGCGCTCCCGGCCGCCGAGGAGAGGCGGGCGATCGCGCCGCCGACGGTGACCCAGGTGCCCTACGCCGAGGACACCGAGGCCGACGTGTTGGAGGCCGAGCTGGTCGAGCCGGCGCCGGTGCGACGCGAGGACCTGCGTTGAGCGCGGGGCGGCGCTGATGGCGGGCAAGGGGTTGGCCCTGCTGCGTCGGCACGACGAGACGGCGCAGCTGGTGACCCGCGTACGTGCGCTCGGCAAGGCTGCGGACCTGTGCGACGGCCGGGTCGACCCCGACCCTGTCGCCGAGGCCCGCCGCGTCGTCACCCAGACCGACCGTCGGCTGGCCGTCTCGGGCGCGGCGACCGTCGTCGCGCTCGCCGGCGCCACTGGCTCGGGCAAGTCGAGCACCTTCAACGCGCTCACCGGCACCGACCTGGCCACCGTCGGGGTTCGCCGACCCACCACCTCCACCGCGCTCGCCTGCAGCTTCGGCGAGGACTCGGCCGAGGAGCTGCTGGACTGGTTGGGCATCCCGCGCCGGCACGCTCTGGAGGCCGACCCGCGGCTGGCGGCCGGCCTCGACGGCCTCGTCCTGCTCGACCTGCCCGACCACGACTCCACCGAGGTGGCGCACCGGATGGAGGTCGACCGGCTGGTCCAGCTCGTCGACATGCTCGTCTGGGTGGTCGACCCCCAGAAGTACGCCGACGCCGCCCTGCACGAGCGGTACCTCAAGCCGTTGGCCTCCCACGCCGGGGTGATGATGGTCGTCCTCAACCAGGTCGACACCCTCACCCCCGAGCAGAAGGACCAGTGCCTGCGGGACCTGCGCCGCCTGCTGGCCAGCGAGGGCCTGGAGGCGGTCGAGGTGCTGGGCGTCTCCGCCCGTACCGGTGAGGGGCTCGACGAGCTGCGAGCCCGGTTGGGCCGGCGCGTCGCCGACAAGCGCGCTGCAGCCCGGCGGCTGGCCGCCGACGTGGAGGAGTCGGCTGCCCGGCTGCTCCGCGCGTCCGGCGAGCAGAAGCAGGCGGGGCTGTCCTCCGCCAGCGTCGACGCGCTGACCACCCAGCTGGCGCAGGCGGCCGGCGTCCCCGTCGTCGTCGAGGCCGTGGACCAGGCCTGGCGGCTGCGCGGCGGCCTCGCGACGGGCTGGCCGGTCCTGGCCTGGTTGGCCAAGTTCAAGCCCGACCCGCTCCGCCGTTTGCACCTGGACCGGCTGGGCGCCGGGGGTCGCCGGCGCGAGATCGACCCCGCCGGCGTGGGACGCACCTCGCTGCCCGCCACCACCGGGGTGCAGAAGGCGCGGGTGGACACGGCCGTGCGCGCGCTGGCCGACGCCGCCTCGGCGGGCCTCGGCCGGGGCTGGGTGGACGCCGTCCGCGCCGCCGCCCGCTCAGGAGAGGGGCAGCTGTCGGACGCCCTGGACCGGGCCGTCGCCGGGACCGACCTCGACCTGTCGGGCCACCGGCGCTGGTGGCAGGCCGTCCGGGTCCTGCAGTGGGTGCTGGTGGCGGCCGTCGTCGCCGGTCTGCTCTGGCTCGGGTCGGCGTTCGTGCTGGCCTACCTCCGCCTGCCCCCGCTGCCGGACGTGCTGTGGTGGAACCTGCCGGCTCCTACCGTGCTCACCCTCGGCGGGGTGCTGGCCGGTCTGCTGGTCGCCGCGCTGTCCCGGATCGGCGTGGTCGTCGGCGCCCGCCGCCGCGCCCGGCGGGCCCGGTCGGCGTTGCGCCGCTCGGTGGCCGCGGTGGCCGACCGGCTCGTGGTCGAGCCGGTCCGGGTGGAGCAGCAGCGCTACGAGGACGCCCGCAGCGCGCTCCAACGCGCTCGCAACGCCCGCTAGAGGCCCGTTCCGGGGGTCGACGAGCCGGTGGGCCGCTCCGGCGGGCGCCTAGGCTGAGGGCTCCGCCTGCTCTACCCGAGGGATCCTGTGTCCGTTTCCGCCCGCCCGCGCACGTCCCTCGCGAGAGCGGAGGTGGCGGCTCCCACCGGTCGGCGCCGCTGGCTCGTCCTCCTCGTCGTCGCCCTCGCCCAGCTGACGGTCGTGCTCGACGCCACCATCGTGAACATCGCCCTGCCCGCGGCGCAGGCCGACCTGGGCATGACCGACGCCCAGCGCGGGGCGGTCGTCACCGTCTACGCCCTCGCCTTCGGCGCCCTGCTGCTCCTGGGCGGTCGGATTGCGGACTACTGGGGGCGCAAGCGCTCCTTCGTCGTCGGGATGGCCGGCTTCGCGCTGGCCTCGGCCCTGGGCGGCGTGGCCACCTCGGGGGAGATGCTGCTCGCCGCGCGAGGCCTGCAAGGGGCGTTCGCCGCCCTGCTCGCCCCCGCCGCGCTGGCCCTGCTCTCGGTCACCTTCCCCTTCGGGCGTGACCGCGTCCGGGCGTTCGCGGTCTACGGGACCATCGGCGGCGGGGGTGCTGCCGTCGGCCTCGTCCTCGGCGGGGTGCTGACCGAGTTCCTGAGCTGGCACTGGTGCCTGCTGGTCAACGTCCCGATCGCCGTGGTGGCCATCGCCGCCGCCTGGCCGCTGCTCACCGAGAGCCGGGCCGGCGGCCACAACCGCTACGACGTCCCCGGCGCGGTGCTGGTCACCGCAGGCCTGGCGTCGCTGGTCTACGGCTTCTCGCGCGCCGAGGGCGGCTGGGGCCGCTGGGACACCGTCACGTTCTTGGTGCTCGGGGTGCTGCTGCTGGCTGCGTTCGTGCGGGTGGAGAGCATGAGCGGGCACGCCCTGCTGCCGCTGCGCGTCCTGGCCAGCCGCACCCGGGGCGGGGCCTACCTGGTCTCGGTCATGGTGGGCGCGGCCCTCATCGGCGCGCTGCTGTACCTCACCTTCCACTTCCAGCTCGTCTGGGGCATGACGCCCCTGCGCGCGGGTCTGTCGTCGCTGCCCATGACGGGAGCCATCGTGTTCACGGCCCCGCTCGTCTCCCGTCTGCTGAGCACCGTCGGGCCGCGCACCCTCATGACCGTCGGCCCGCTCGTCGCCGCCTCCGGCCTGCTGCTGATGAGCCGGATCAGCGTCGAGGGCTCCTACGCCGCCCAGGTCCTGCCCGGCCAGCTGCTGCTGGGCGTCGGCATGGCGCTGGTCTTCGTGCCCCTGCAGAACGTCGCCCTGCTCGGCATCGAGCCGCGCGACGCCGGGGTGGCCAGCGCGGCGGTGACCGCGACCCAGCAGATCGGTGGGTCGATCGGCACGGCTGTCTTCACCGCCGTGTACGCCGCCGTGGTCACCAGCGCGGACGGCGGACGCGGCACCGATCCGGTCACCCTTGTGGACGGCTACGCCTGGGTCTTCCGCTGCGCGGCGATCGGGCTGTTCATCGCCGCCCCCGTGGCCTGGTCCATGATCCGGGTCGACCGGCGGAGCTTCGGCGCGACCGAGGCTGCACCGCACCTCGGCTGACGCGGAGTCGCGCCCGCCCTCAGCCCAGGCCACCGCTGTCGGGCGGCGAGCCCGGGGGCGGCGCGCTGGCATACTGGGCGGCTGCGGGGCCGCCTTCCAGGCTCTCGCCCCGCCCCCGTTCCGACGACACGCACGCGACAGCAAAGGTCCGGCTCCTCATGCCTGAGTTCATCTACTCGATGCACAACGTCCGCAAGGCGCTCGGTGACAAGGTCGTCCTCGACAACATCACCCTCTCCTTCTACCCAGGCGCCAAGATCGGCGTCGTCGGCCCGAACGGCACGGGTAAGTCGACGCTGCTCAAGCTGATGGCGGGCATCGAGAAGCCGAACAACGGCGACACCATGCTCGCCAAGGAGGCCTCGGTCGGGATCCTGCTGCAGGAGCCGCCGTTGACCGAGGGCAAGACGGTGCTGGAGAACGTCGAGGAGGCCGTCGCCGACATCAAGGCCCTGCAGCGCCGGATGGACGAGCTCGGCGTCGCCATGGGCGAGCCGGACGCCGACTTCGACGCGCTGATGGCCGAGATGGGCGACGTCCAGACCGAGCTCGACAACCGCAACGCCTGGGACATCGACTCCCAGCTCGAGCAGGCCATGGACGCCCTGCGCTGCCCGCCGCCGGACGCGATGGTCGACATCCTCTCCGGTGGTGAGCGCCGCCGCGTCGCGCTGTGCAAGCTGCTGCTCCAGCAGCCTGACCTCCTGCTGCTCGACGAGCCCACCAACCACCTGGACGCCGAGTCGGTGCACTGGCTGGAGGGTCACCTCAAGGCCTACCCGGGCGCCGTCTTGGCTGTCACCCACGACCGGTACTTCCTGGACAACGTGGCCGAGTGGATCCTCGAGATCGACCGCGGCAAGACCCACCCCTACGAGGGCAACTACTCGACCTACCTGGACTCCAAGCGGGCGCGCCTGCAGGTCGAGGGCAAGCGCGACGCCAAGCGGGCCAAGATCTTGGAGCGTGAGCTGGACTGGGCCCGCTCCAACCCCAAGGCGCGGCAGGCCAAGAACAAGGCGCGCCTGCTGCGGTACGAGGAGATGGCTGCCGAGGCCGACCGCAACCGCAAGCTCGACTTCGAGGAGATCAACATTCCGGCCGGACCCCGGCTGGGCAGCACCGTCCTCGACGGCGACAAGCTGGTCAAGGGCTTCGGCGACCGCCTGCTGTTCGACGGGCTCAGCTTCAGCCTGCCCCGGGCCGGCATCGTCGGCGTGGTCGGCCCGAACGGCGTCGGCAAGTCGACGCTGTTCCGGATGATCGTGGGCGAGGAGACCCCCGACGGCGGTGCGCTGCGGATCGGCGAGACCGTCAAGTACTCCTACGTCGACCAAAGCCGCTCCGGCCTGGATGAGAAGAAGAACGTCTGGGAGCTCGTCTCCGATGGCCTCGACTACATCAAGGTCGGCAGCTTCGAGGTCCCGTCACGGGCCTACGTCGCCTCCTTCGGCTTCAAGGGACCCGACCAGCAGAAGCCCTCCGGCGTGCTGTCGGGCGGGGAGCGGAACCGGCTGAACCTGGCCCTCACGCTCAAGATGGGCGGCAACCTGCTGCTGCTCGACGAGCCGACCAACGACCTGGACGTCGAGACGCTGCAGTCGATGGAGGACGCCCTGCTCGAGTTCCCGGGCTGCGCCGTGGTCATCTCCCACGACCGGTGGTTCCTCGACCGCGTCGCCACCCACATCCTGGCCTGGGAGGGTGACGACGAGAACCAGGCCCAGTGGTTCTGGTTCGAGGGCAACTACGCCGACTACGAGGCCAACAAGATCGCCCGCCTGGGCGCCGAGGCGGCCCGTCCGCACCGCGCGACCCACCGCCGGCTCACCCGCGGCTGAGCCCGGCAGCGCCCGACCCGACCTGCAGCCGACCCGAGTGAGGAGATCCGCTTGCCCGACGTCCCGTCCCAGGACCTGCCCGACCCCGACCACACCACCCCGGACGGGGTGGACGACGCCACGGTCGACGCGCTGGGCAAGCTCAGCGAGGCGCTGGAGACCGTCGAGCGGGCTCGCGGCCACCTCTACACGTTCCACCAGCTGACCGGGGAGGCCGACATCGCCCTGCAGGGCGCAGTGGACGCCCTCCGGGAGGCCGGGCACGCCCGAGTGGCGGAGCGGATCAACCGCGAGCTGGTCGGGCGGAACGTGCTGCAGGACCGTTGGACCTTCCAGATCGTCGAGGACTACGACGACGGCTACTGGTCGCTGTTCCGAGAGCTGGAGAAGGACGCCCTCGACCAGCTCGCGGCGGGCCGGCGCCACCTGTTCGAGGCCCGCCTCAAGCAGGCCGGCCGCACCCACGGCGAGCCCGGGCACGAGGCCACGCCGAAGGGTTGAGGCGGACCGCCGCGTGCCCTAGCGTGGCTTCAACGGCGCCCGCAGCGAGCGGGCCGTGGCCCCGCCGTAGCTCGGCCTCCCGACCACCCCGGGCCTCACCTGGTCTCCCACTTCACACCCCTGCGGTGGACCTCACACCCCGTGCACGGGGTGTGAAGACCATGCCCGGGGTGTGAAGTGGGGGAGGAACCGGGGGTGGGGGGTCCCGGGGGCGTCGGCCGAGGGCGATGCATCGCGCGCGACCGAGATGGCTACAGTGGCGCGCGAGACCCACCCCGACCCACGAAGGACGACCCTTGAGCGACCTCGCACCCCGGCAGAACGTCACCTTCGACCGGAACGGCACGACCATCAGCGGCTACCTGCAGCTGCCGCCCTCGGGGAAGGGACCCGGCCTGATCGTCATCCAGGAGTGGTGGGGCCTGGACGACCACATCGTCGCCATGGTCGACCGGTACGCGGCCGAGGGCTTCGTCGCGCTGGCGCCCGACCTCTACGGAGGACGCGTCACCCACGGCGTCGACGAGGCCGCCCAGCTCGCCGGTTCGCTGTCAGAGACGGAGGCTGCGTCGGCGCTGGCGGGCGCGGTGGACTACCTGCTGGAGCAGGACGCGGTCACCTCGGACAAGGTCGGGGCCGTCGGCTACTGCATGGGTGGCGGCTTCGTGCTGCTGCTGGCCACCGAGCGGCCCGACTCCGTCGGCGCCGTCGTGCCCTACTACGGCGTCGGGCACCTGCCGGGTTCCTACGCCGCCATCGCGGCGCCGGTGCAGGGGCACTACGGCGAGCAGGACGAGATGTACCCCGCCGACCAGGCGCGCGCCCAGGAGCAGCAGATCCGCGACGAGGCCGGCGTGGAGGTGGAGTACTTCTACTACCCGGCCGGTCACGCCTTCGCCAACGACGACGACCACCTGGGCACCTACGACGCCGACAGCGCCGCCCTGGCCTGGCAACGGACGCTGGACTTCCTGCACCGCCACGTCGGCTGAGCTCAGCTCAGTGGCGGTCCTCGCGCGTGAGCAGCTCGGCCAGGGTGACGGCCTGCCGGCCCGCCAGCTCGGCCAGCTGGGTGCGGCACGAGAAGCCGTCAGCCAGCACGACGGCGTCGGGGTGGGCCTCCACCGCGGGGAGCAGGTCGTGCTCGGCCACCTTGACCGAGACGTCGTAGTGGCCCTTCTCGGCGCCGAAGTTGCCGGCCAGGCCGCAGCAGCCGCCGACGGTGGTGACGCTCGCGCCAGAGGCCGCCAGCAGGTCGGCGTCGGCCTTCCAGCCGATGACCGAGGCGTGGTGGCAGTGGGGCTGGGCTACCAGCTCGACGCCGCTCAGGTCCGGCGGCCGCCAGCCCTGCGTGCGGGTCAGCAACTCGGCCATCGTCAGCACGCCGGCGGCCATGTCCGCGACGCGCGGGTCGTCGGGAAGCAGCTCGGCTGCGTCGCTGCGCCAGACGGCCAGGCAGGACGGCTCGAGCCCGACCACGAGGGTGCCGGCGGCGACGTGCGGGTGCAGCACGTCGAGGGCCTCGCGCAGCTGGCGGCGGGCACCGTCGCGCTGGCCCGTGCTGATCCAGGTGAGGCCGCAGCACGCGTTGCGCTCCAGGAACTCCGGGGCGTACCCGGCTTGGGTGAGCAGCGCCACCGCCGCCTCCACGCCGTGCCCGGTGAAGCAGTCGGAGAACGAGTCCACCCAGAGGACCACCCGCTTCCCGCTGCTGGCCGGCACCTCGACGCGGTCCCGGGCGGCCCGGGTGGCGAAGCGGGGGAGCGACCGGCGCTGGTCGACGCCGGCGGTCCAGCGCACCACGCGGCGCAGCCCCGGGGTGGCCATCGTGGTGTTGATCATGGTCGACAGCGCCCGGCTCCGGGTGATCATCCGGCCCCAGCGGGGGAGCCAGCCCAAGGTGTAGTGGCTGCGCGGCCGGACCTTGCCGCGGTAGGTGTGGTCGATCACCTGCGACTTGTACGACGCCATGTCGATGCCGGTGGGGCAGTCGCGCGCGCACCCCTTGCAGGACAGGCAGAGGTCGAGGGCCTGGTGCACGGCAGGTGACTTCCAGCCCATCGTGATCACCTCGCCGTTGATCATCTCCTGGAGCACTCGGGCGCGGCCGCGGGTGGAGTCCTTCTCCTCGCGGGTGGCCTGGTAGGAGGGGCACATCACCCCGAGGCCGGGCGTGGTGTTGGCCAGGCACTTGCCCACGCCGGAGCAGTTGTGCACCTCGGTGGCGAAGTGGTCGACCTTGCCGACGAGCTGCACCGCGCGCAGGTCGGCGTCGAAGGGACGGGGGTCGACCAGGACGCCGGGGTTCATCAGGTTGTCGGGGTCGAACGCGGACTTGACCTCGCCGAACAGGCGGATCGCGTCGGCGGAGTACATGGCCGGCAGCAGCGACGAGCGCGCCCGCCCGTCGCCGTGCTCACCCGACATGGAGCCGCCGTAGCGGGCGACCAGCGACGCGGCGTCCCTCAGGAAGGCGCGGTGCACGGCGTCGCCGCCCGCGGTGGTGAGCGGGAAGTCGATGCGGACGTGGACGCACCCGTCGCCGAAATGGCCGTAGGGCAGGCCGTCGAGGCCGTGGCTGGTCAGCAGGGCGTCGAAGTCGCGCAGGTAGCTGCCCAGGTGCTCGGGTGGGACGGCGGCGTCCTCCCAGCCCGGGTAGGCCGGCGCGGCCAGGCTGACCCCGGCGAGGCCGGCGCCGTCCTCGCGGATCTTCCACAGCGCCAGGGCCTGCCGCGGGTCCTCGACCAGGAAGCCGTCCAGCGCCTGACCGTCGGCCAGCACCCGCTCTGCGCGGGCCCGCACCTCCGCGGGGTCGTCGCCGACGACCTCCACGAACATCCAGCCGTCGCCCCGCGGCAGCGGCGGCACGGCCGCCCCCCCGTGGGTGCGCCGGACGACCTCGACGATGCGCCGGTCGAGGCCCTCTGCGGCGGTGGGGCGGTGCGGCAGGATGGCGGGGGCGGCGTCGCCCGCGTCGGCCATGGAGGCGTAGCCCAGCGCGATCATCACCTTGTGCGGGGCGTCGGCGACCAGGCGGACGGTCGCCCCGAGGATGACCCCCAGCGTGCCCTCGGTGCCGGCGAAGAACCGCGCGACGTCGAAGCGCCGCTCGGGCAGCAGGTGCTCCAGGCTGTAGCCGGAGACCTGCCGGCCGAACCGGCCGAACTCGGTCCGGATGGTGCCCAGGTTGGACCCGACCACCCCCTTCAGGGCGGTGAGGCTGGCGTAGGCGTCCACGTCCTCGCGGCCGTCCAGCAGGATGCGCTCACCGCTGCCGGTCAGCACATCGAGGGCGACGACGTTGTCGGCGGTGCGGCCGTAGCCCAGCGCCCGCGGGCCGCAGGCGTTGTTGCCGATCATGCCGCCGATGGTGCAGCGGTTGTGCGTCGAGGGGTCGGGTCCGAAGCGGAGCCCGTGCGGGGCCGCCGCGACCTGGAGCGAGGACTGGACGACACCGGGCTCCACGGTGGCCGTCCCCGCCTCGGCGTCGAGCGCGGTGATGGCGTGGAGGTGGCGGGCGGTGTCCAGCACCAGCCCGGGCCCGACGGCGTTGCCGGCGCACGAGGTCCCGGCGCCGCGCGTGGTGACCGGCATCCCGACCGCCCGGGCCGCGTCGAGCACGGCCACCGTCTCCTCGACCGTGCGCGGGTGGGCCACGGCCTGGGGGACCACCCGGTACAACGAGGCGTCGGAGGAGTAGAGCGCCCGGGTGAGCTTGGTGGAGTCCAGGGTGTGCTCGACGCCGCGACGGCGCAGCTGGGACCGGAGGTCACCGACCTCGGGTAGCTCGGCGACCGGGTTCGGCAGGCTCACGGCGTTCGGCATGTCGAGTGCATGCTAGTCGGCGCCGCCCAGGCGACCCCGTCCTCGCGCCGGTCCTGGACCGGTGGCCGGCTGGGCCGGGCGTCAGCGGTCCAGGACGCTCAGCACGGCGGAGAACCCGCGGCCGACGGCGGCGTAGTCCTCCTCGCTCATGGCCTCGACGAAGTTGCGCCGCACGCTCTCGACATGGTGGGGGGCCGCGCTCTCGAGCAGCGAGAACCCCTCGTCGGTCAGGTGCGCCCAGACGCCGCGCCGGTCGGTGGGGCAGCTGGCCCGGTCCACGAGCCCGGCTGCCTCCATCCGCGAGATGGTGTGGGTGAGGCGGGAGCGGGACTGGTGCACCGCGTCGGCGAGCTCCGACATCCGCACGCGGCGCTCCGGCGCCTCTGACAAGGCGACGAGGATCTCGTACTCACCGAGGTCCACGCCGAACTCCCGGAGCTCGGCGTCCAGCCGCTCGGCGAGCCGGGCGCTGGCCAGTAGGTACGCCCGCCAGGCCTGCTGCTGCTCGGCGGTCAGCCAGTGGGGAGCGGTCTGCACGGTGGGCATGCCCGAAGTCTAGGTCATGGGTCGTTGACATTTCAATCATGTTGGTTTAAGGTTCAACCAGTCGATCGTTGACCCGTGCCGGATCCCCCGGCCGCCCCGTCCTCAGAAGGAGAGCACCATGACTCAGGAACTGCTCGGAACCGGCCTGGTCGCCGGCACCTGGACCCTCGACCCCAGCCACTCCACCGTCGGCTTCACCGTCCGGCACCTGATGAGCAAGGTGCGCGGCACCTTCGCGGACTTCTCCGGCACCATCGTCACCACCGAGGACCCCCTGGCCAGCTCGGTCCAGGTGGCCATCACCAGCGCGTCCATCACCACCAACAACGAGCAGCGCGACGGCCACCTGCGCTCGGCCGACTTCTTCGACCCCGAAGCCGGACAGCAGCTGGTCTTCGTCTCCACCGGCGTGGTCGAGGGCCCGGAAGGGCACATCATCTCCGGCGACCTGACCATCAACGGCCGCACCCGCTCGGTCGAGCTGGCCACGGAGTTCCTCGGGGTGGACGTCGACGCCTACGGCGCCACCCGGCTGGGGGCCGAGGCCACCACCACCATCAGCCGCAAGGACTTCGGGATCGACTTCAACGTCCCGCTCGAGGGCGGCAAGCTCCTCATCGGCGACAAGATCGACATCAACCTCGAGATCGAGGCCGTCCGCGCCTGAGCCTCACCGCGCGCCCTGCTCAGCCGGGGATGACGCCGAGGCTCTCGACCGCCTCGAGCACCTCGTCCACGCTGACGGCGAGCAGGGCGGGGTCGGGCTGGTCGGCGAAGGCCTCGCCCCGGCGCAGCTCGGCGTGGGTGAGCGCCACATGGGGTCCCGGCGGTGGGCCCCAGTGCTCGGGCGGCACAGGGCCGAACAGCACCACCGACGGCCTCGCGTAGGCCGAGGCCAGGTGCCCGGCGCCGGTGTCCGCCGTGATCACCACGGCAGACCCGGCGATGACGGCGGCGAATTCGGCCAGGGACATCCTCCCTGCGAGCACCGCGCTCGGAGGGAGCCCGGCCAGCTCCGCCGTCCGCTGGGCCCGGGGCACGTCCGCGCCGCCTCCGGTGACCACCACCTCGAGCCCGCGGCGCCCGAGCTCGGCGGCCACCGCGGCGAACCGCTCGACCGGCCACTCCCGGGAGGGGAAGAACGCGCCGACGTGCACCACCGCCGCCCCCGGACGCGGACTGGGCACCTCGGGCGAGCGCAGCGCGAGGTCCAGGGGATCGGCTGGCATGCCGTGCGCGGCGACCAGACCCGCCCAGCGCTCGCGCTCGTGCACGTCGTCGGGGTGCTCGGGGCCGTCCCAGCCCGGCGCCCGCCAGCCCAGCAGCCGACGCGGTCGCGCCGCCTCGCAGACCGCCCGGCTCTCCGGGCCGTAACCGTGCAGGTCGACAACGGTCTCCGCCCGCCCGGGCGCAAGGGCCAAGGGCACCAGGTCCGGCGTGGGCAACAGCACGTCGACGGCGTCGGTCAGCTCCACCAGCGGTTCCAGCCATTCCGGCGTGGCCAGCACGATCCGGGCGTCGGGGCGGGCACGACGGATACCCCGCAGGGCCGGCACGCTGACCAGCAGGTCGCCCAGCTTGAGGGCCCGCAGAACGACCAGCTCCGGGCGTCCGTCCGGCTCACCCAACCGGTTCATGGGTTCCTCCTGTTCCTGCGTCTGCGGCCATCCGCCGCTCCTGGACCGCGTCGGCCAGCAGGGCCCGGACGTCGGCCAGCACCCGGCCGGGATCGACCCCGGCGACGATCGACGGGTCGTGCTCGCAGCGCTCGGCCGTCCAGCCGGGCTCGGTCAGATCCCGCCCGCACACGGGGCAGGAGGTGGCGAAGCCGACCTGCACCCGGTGCCGGCTGCGCCCCAGCGGTGCGGCGGTGACGACGTTGCCGACCCAGTAGATCCCGACGGTGCGGGTCCCGACGGCGGCCGCGACGTGCCGGGGTCCGGAGTCGTTGGCCAGCACGACGTCGGCTGCGGCCAGCGTGGCCACCAGCCCGTCAGGCCCGCCCAGGCTCTGGGTGCCGACCCGGGATGTGAGGAGGCCGTCGGGGTCGTCGACGAGGCGGCCCAGCGCCTCTGCCAGGTTGGCCTCGCCGCGGTCGCCCACTAGCTGGACCCGGACTCCTTCGGCCACGACCGCGGTCACGACGGCGGCGAAGTGCTCCAGGGGCCAGTGCCGGCGGGGGTCGGTGGCGCCAGCGTGCACGACGACCGTGGGCGAGCCAACCCCTCTCTGATGCCGGGCTCGCTGCTCGTCGGGCTGCAGGGCCAGCCGCGGCTCGAGCCCCACCGGCGCTGCTCCAGCCAGCGCGACCACCTCGAGACCGCGCAGCACTTCGTGCTGCAGGTGCAGGAAGGGACGCCAGCGCTCCAGCTCCGGGGCGTCCTCGGTCCGGCTGCCCACCGTGTGCCGGGCCCCCAGCTCCAGCAGGAAGGGGTTGGAGTTCCGGCCCCCGCCGTGCAGCTGGACGGCGAGGTCGAAGCGTTGGGCCCGCGCCCACTGCAGGAACCTCGCGGTCGCCGCCGGGTCCTCCGAGCCGTCCCGCACGCCCCGGTGCACCGGCAGCTCCACGAGCGAGCTGAAGGGGGTGGGGCGTCCGGACAGCAGCGCCACGTGCGACGGCATCCCCAGCAGACTGAGCGTCGCGTCCGGGTAGGCCGCGGCCAGCGCCTCCGCGGCCGGCAGCGACTGCACGAGGTCGCCCAGGCCGCTGCCCCGCAGCACGGCGATCCGCCGCACGCCGGGGAAGCGGGGCAGCGCCCGCCCCACCCAGGGGCCTGTCCCGTCCACGTCGACCTCCGCTCATTTCCGACGACGGGGATTCTGGCCCACCTCCGCTACGGTCGCTCCACGGGGCCACCAGACTTCTTCGCCGGCGGCCCAGTCGAGGCCGGGAGAAGTGGGTAGTAGGAGGGCACATGGGGACGATGAGCAGGACCGGTGGGGCCGTCGCCCGCCGCGGAGGGGCCCGATGAGCGCCCGCGTGACGGCCACGAGCCTGGTGACCCCTGACCTGCCCCTGGCCCTGCGGCACCGGGCCCCCCGCGTGGTCGTGGTGGGCGACGTGATGCTCGACCGCTGGTGGGTGGGTTCGAGCCGTCGGCTCTCCCGGGAGGCGCCCGCGCCGGTGGTGGAGGTGACGGGCCGGCACGAGGTCCCGGGCGGGGCAGCCAACACGGCGATGAACCTGGCCGCTCTGGGTGCCGACGTCTCGCTGGTGGGGCTGGTCGGCGCCGATGAGGCCGGGCGCGCGCTCCGCACCCTGCTGGAGGAGGCCGGCGTCGAGGTCAGCGGGCTGGTGGACTCCGCCGACGTGGTCACCGTCACCAAGACCCGGGTGGTGAGCGGTGACCAGATGCTCGTGCGGATCGACGACGTGCAGCCGCTGGTCCTGACCCCGGCCCTGGAGGAGGACCTGGCCACCGCGACCGCCAAGGCCCTGGTGGAGGCCGAGGCCCTCGTCGTCTGCGACTACGACTCCGGCGTCCTGCTCCACGCCGTCTCCTCCGCCTTCTCCCGGCAGGCCCGTCCGCCGCTGGTGGTGGTGGACGCGCACGACGCCGCTCCCTGGTCGGCGCTGCGACCCGACATCGTCACCCCGAACGCCGAGGAGGCCTTCCGCCTGCTGGGCCGGTCCGTTCCCCAGGACGGGACCCGCACCGCAGCCCTGACCGCGGCGGCGGGGGAGCTCCGGCAGCGCTCGGGCGCAACCGCGGTCCTGGTCACCCTCGACCGCGACGGCTCGATCCTGTTGACCGGGAACGACGGGGCCCCCGGCCCGTTCCGCACCTCCGGCTCCCCGCAGGCCGAGAAGCAGGCCGCGGGCGCCGGCGACACCTTCGTCGCCGCCCTGACCCTGGCGCGTGCCGCCGGCACCTCGCTCGAGGTCGCCGCCCGTCTCGCCCAGGCCGCGGCCGACGTCGTCGTCCAGCGCTTCGGCACCTCGGTCTGCACCACCGACGAGCTGGTCGAGCACCTCGGGGTGGGTGACGCCGCGCTCGATGAGGACACGCTGCTCCGCCGGGTCGCCGCCGAGCGGGCGGCCGGGCGCCGCGTCGTCATGACCAACGGCTGCTTCGACGTGCTGCACCGCGGCCACACCACCTACCTCCAGCAGGCGGCCCAGCTCGGCGACGTGCTTGTGGTCGCGGTCAACAGCGACCGCTCGGTCCGCCGGCTCAAGGGACCCGAGCGCCCCATCAACGGCGAGGCCGACCGGGCCGGCGTAATCGCCGCCCTGAGCTGCGTCTCCTACGTGACCGTGTTCGACACCGACACCCCCGTCGCGCTGCTGGAGCGGCTGCGGCCCGAGGTGTACGCCAAGGGTGGGGACTACCGACCGGAGGACCTGGTGGAAGCCGCCGTCGTCGAGGGCTACGGCGGCCAGGTGCGCATCCTGGACTTCGTCCCCAGCCAGTCCACTACCGACGTGGTGGGCCGGATCCGCGCCCGCCGTGGCCAGCCGCTCTCGGACTAGCGCCCCTCAGAAACTCACACGCGTCAACCTGGCTCGGCGCGACCCGACCGTCGGCACTGGCCGGTCGCCTGAACCAGTGTGAGTTTTTGAGGGCCAGCCTCAGCCGCGGGCCACCATGCGTGCGATGTCGGCGGCGAAGCGCACCTCGGAGTCGTCCTGCGGGGCGTAGCCCACGACCTCACGGGCGTTGGTGATGCTCCAGAACGTGCGGGCGTTGGCCGAGACCCCGTAGAAGATCTGGAAGGGGACCCCGAAGCGGTCCTCGACCGACGCGGCGTCCACCGACCGCGTGAACAGCTCAGCCAGGTCGCGGGGGCTCACGTAGCCGGCGATGTCGCGCAGGTAGCGCTCCAGGGGCCGGTCGGCGAAGTCGGCGGCGTCGACCTCGCGGGGGACGACGATGCGGAGCAGCACCACCTCGACCGCCCGGCCCAGCGTCCCGCAGGCGTAGAGGAACCCGAGGGACTCATAGGCCGCCTTGGCCCAGCCGTAGAAGGAGTCCGGCCGGGGGTAGTCCTCCGGGTCGACCCGGTCGATGCGGTGCTCGGCCCAGGGCTGCTCGTACCACTTCGAGGCCTGGTTGGTGCTGGCCGCCACCACCCGTCGCACGCCCGCCGTCCGGGCCGCCTCGTAGACGCGCTGGGTCATGTCGAGGTTGCAGCGCTCCTCCGCGTAGGTCGGCTCTCCGGCCGGGTGCGCGTAGCCGCAGTGCACGACGGTGTCGACGCCGGAGAACAGGTCGTGCAGGGTGGCGTCCTCGACGGCGAGCAGGTCGACGAGCTCGACCCCCTCGATGGCGCGCCCGTCGCGATCGGTGCCGCGGACGTCCACCAGCCGGAGGTCGTAGGCCGCCCGGAAGGCGGGCAGCAGCTGGGCGGCCACCGTCCCAGTCGCGCCCGTCAGCAGGACCCGTCGTCGCTCGGTGCTCATCGGGCGACCGTAGTCCAACCTCCGTTCGTCGGCCGTTGAGCGCGTAAGGTGGGAGGCGAAGCTACTGACGGGTAACTCAGGAGGGCCGCGATGAGGCGCATGATCTTCGACGAGGACCATGAGGCTTTCCGGGAGACGTGCCGGACCTTCGTCGACCGTGTCCTGCGGCCCGACCAGGAGAAGCACATCGCCAACCACGGGTTCGGCCGCGAGGTCTGGCTGGAGCTGGGCCGCCTGGAGATGCTGGGGTTGAACGTGCCCGAGGAGTACGGGGGGACCGAGGTCGGGGACCCCCGGTTCACGATGGTGCTGAGCGAGGAGCTCTCGAAGCTGGCCTTCGCCTACCCCTCGTGCATCGGCATCCACGCCGACTGCGTCGCGCCGTACCTGGTGGAGCTGGGGACGGAGGAGCAGAAGCGCCGCTGGCTGCCGAGGTTCTGCTCTGGGGAGCTGGTGACGGCCATCGCCATGACCGAGCCGTCAGGCGGGTCCGACCTCGCCGCGCTCAAGACCACCGCCGTGCGCGACGGCGACACCTGGGTGCTCAACGGGTCGAAGACGTTCATCACCAACGGCTGGTCAGCCGACCTGGTGCTGGTGGCCGCGCGGACCTCGCCGGAGAAGGGCGCCCACGGCATCACCCTCTTCGCGGTCGAGACCGGGATGCCGGGCTTCGAGCGTGGCCGCAAGCTCGACAAGGTGGGCCAGCCCGAGTCCGACACCGCCGAGCTCTTCTTCGGCGACGTGCGGCTGGGCCCCGAGCAGGTGGTGGGTGAGGTGGGCGGCGGCTTCATCGCCATGATGGAGCGCCTGGTCACCGAGCGGATCGGGGCGGCGGTCTACAACCTCTCCCACGCCCGGCAGATCCTCGAGGAGACCCTGGTCTACGTGACTGAGCGGCACGCGTTCGGTCAGCCGATCGGCTCGTTCCAGGCCAACCGCTTCACCTTGGCTGAGCTCGTCACCACCGCCGAGGTCGCCCAGGCCTTTGTCGATGCGTGCGTGATGGAGCAGGTGCACGGCCGGCTCAGCGCGGTCGACGCCGCGAAGGCCAAGTGGTGGACCGCGCAGGTGCAGAACGACATCCTCGACGCCTGCGTCCAGCTGTGGGGAGGCTACGGCTACATGAGCGAGTACCGGGTGACCCGGGCCTGGGCCGACGCGCGGGTGTCGCGCATCTGGGCCGGCTCGAACGAGATCATGAAGGAGCTCATTGGCCGCGACCTCGGGCTGGGCGGGCAGCCGGTGAGGTCCCGGGCCCACTGACCACGGCAGGTCGGGCGGGGCCGGCGCTGACGCTCGCGTGGAGGGGCTTGGACCGCCGTGTCGGGGTGGATCATCACGAGTGCGCGAGGAGTGGGCGAACGTTCGTCATTTGCCTGACGGGACCGGGGCGGCGGGTCTAGCGTTTCCCCTGAGTCGGCGTCACCCGGGGGTGGGCGTCGACCCCCTCCCCTGGTCCGCTCCACGAAGGAGTCCGATGTCCCACCCCCGTGTCGGTGCCGCCGCCCTGGCCGCAGCCGCTCTCACTCTCGCCACCGCCCTGCCTGCCCAGGCCGTCAGCTTCGACGTGTTCGGTGGCTCCGCCTACGCCAGCACCGCGCAGGTCGGCACCCTCGTCAACTCCGGTACGACCTCCTACGTCGGGTTGTGCACCCTGGAGGCCCCGAGGTCGGCCACCAACACCACGGCCAAGGTCGATCTCGGGCCGATCGGCAGTGTGGGCGCGGCGACCACGACCGTGTCCAGCGCGAGAACCAGCACCACCACGACCTCGCTTTCCACCGCCGAGGTGGCTGCCACCTCGCTCCTGTCGGGGCTCGTCCGGGCCCAGGCCCTCACTTCGACCGCTAGCGTGAGCCGGACCTCGAACGGCGCCGCCAAGTCCGGGGCCAGCGTGTTCACCAACCTGTGGATCGGCGGCCGTCCGATCGCCGCCCGACCCGGCCCGAACACCAAGGTCGAGATCCCAGGGATCGCCACCGTGCTGCTGAACGCGCAGTCGAGCTCCTCCGGCCTCAGCGGTGAGCACGCCACGACCACCGCCATGAAGGTGACCCTGCTGCAGGGGAACCGGCTCGGCCTGCCGCCTGGCACCGTCGTCGTCGGGGTCTCGAACGCGGCCCTGCACGCCCCCGTCCACGCCCGCCCCTACGGGTCCGCGTTCGGCACCCAGATCAGCGCCGCCGGTGTCCTCAGCTCCGGCCGGACCGCGGCCCTCTACCTGCCCTGCGGAGGCACGTCCGGGTCGACCCGCACCAGCACGGCCGCCTCCGTGGACGTCCCCGGCCTGCTCCAGGTGGGCGCGGTCAGGACCACCGGGAAGTCCACCGACACCTCGACCGCCACGGTGGCGGCGACCACGGCCGCGCTGACCAGTGTGAGCCTGCTGAACGGCGTCGTCACCTTCGACGCGGTCAACGTGGCTGCCACCGCCACCGGTGAGGGAGCGACGGTCACGCTCTCCTCCGCCGGCACCGAGGTGACCGGGCTGCGGATCAACGGCCAGGCCGTCTCGGTCAGTGCGCAGGAGAACACGAGGATCGCCATCGCGGGCGTGGGGACCCTTCACCTACGGCGCGTCACCAAGACGCCCAACGACACCACCGTCAGCGGCGCCCAGCTGGTGCTCAGCACCGACTACGCCGGCCTGAAGGCCGGGACCACCGTCATCGTCGGCTCCGCCCATGCCGGGGTCAGCGCTCGCTGAGGCAGGGAAGGTGGCTCAGAAATCGCCTGCGCGCGGCGGCGCGCGGCGTCGGGCGGGGCCGAGGCCGATACGCTCTGGCCAAGCCCTCACCGCGGCAGGCCGAGCGTGCCGCGTGGATGGCGCCCAACTCTGCGAGGTGGAACCCATGCCCGAGTCAGCACTGCTGGCCTCCCGTCACCCGAGCGTCGCCGCGATGCTGGTCGACCAGGTCCGAGCCCGAGGCGGCCAGGAGGCGCTGCGCTACCTCGACGGCGACCGCTGGGTCTCCCTGACGTGGCAGCAGACGCAGGACCGGGTGTTCGATCTGGCGGCCGGCCTGCTCGCGCTGGGCGTCGGCCCTGAGGACCGCGTCGCGATCACCTCCAACACCCGCGTCGAGTGGATCCTCGCCGACCTCGCGGTGATGTGTGCGGGCGGCGCGACCACCACCGTCTACCCCAACACCCAGCACGAGGACGTCGGCTACATCCTGGGCGACTCCGAGTCCACCGTGGTCTTCGCCGAGGACGAGCAGCAGGTGGGCAAGGTGCTCGACCACCTCCACGAGTTGCCCGCGCTCACCACCGTGGTGCAGATCGACGGGACGCCCAGCCACGAGCGGGTGATCAGCTGGGCCGACCTGAGCGCGCGCGGGCGCGAGCACCTGGCGGCGCAGCCCGACGCGGTCGAGCAGGCCATCGCCCCGATTGGCCCGGAGCACCTCGCCACGCTCATCTACACCTCCGGCACCACCGGTCGCCCCAAGGGCGTCCGGCTGGTGCAGGACAACTGGACCTACCTCGGGGCTGCGCTGGAGGAGTTCGACATCATCGAGCCCGACGACCTGCAGTACCTGTGGCTGCCCCTGAGCCACGTGTTCGGCAAGGTGCTGATCGCGGCGCAGCTGCGGCTGGGCTTCGCGACCGCGGTCGACGGCAACATCGAGCGCATCGTGGAGAACCTCGGGGTGGTTCAGCCCACCTTCATGGCCGGCGCGCCCCGCATCTTCGAGAAGGTGCGGGCCAAGGTGATGACGGCGGCGAGCTCCGGCGCCAAGGCGAAGATCTTCGACTGGGCCTTCGCCGTCGGCCGGCGGACCACGCCCATCCGGCTGGCGGGCGGCAAGCCGAGCGGGCTGCTCGCGGTCCAGCACGCCGTGGCCGACCGGTTGGTGTTCAGCAAGATCAAGGCCCGGATGGGCGGCAAGATCCGGTTCTTCGTCTCTGGATCGGCCCCGCTCAACCGGGAGGTGCAGGAGTGGTTCTATGCCGCCGGCCTGCTGATCCTGGAGGGCTACGGGCTCACCGAGACCGGAGCAGCCACGTGCGTGAACAACCCCCGCGCGACGCGATTCGGCACCGTCGGCCCGCCCCTGCCCGGCACCGAGGTCAGGATCGCCGAGGACGGCGAGATCCTGATCCAGGGGCCCGCGGTGATGCGCGGCTACCACCACCTGGAGGAGGCCACGGCGGAGGTCCTGCACGACGGCTGGCTGGCCACCGGCGACATCGGCGAGCTCGACGAGCACGGCTACGTCCGGATCACCGACCGCAAGAAGGACCTGATCAAGACCTCGGGCGGCAAGTACGTGGCGCCGCAGAAGGTCGAGGGCACGGTCAAGGCGGCCTGCCCCTACATCAGCCAGGTGCTGGTGCACGGGGAGGGGCGCAAGTACATCACCGCCCTGATCGCTCTGGACCCGGAGGCCCTGGCGGGCTGGGCCGGCGAGAACGGGGTCGCGCACGCCGAGGGTGAGGACCTCACCCAGCGCCCCGAGGTGCGGGAGATGGTCGAGGGCTACCTCGCCACGGCGAACAAGCGGCTGGAGCGGTGGGAGACGATCAAGAAGTTCGAGATCCTGCCAGGCGAGCTCACCGTGGACGAGGGCGAGGTCACTCCCAGCATGAAGATCCGCCGCAAGACGGTCGAGGGAAAGTACGCCGACCTGCTGGAGACGATGTACGAGAAGGTCTGAGCGCGGCGGTCCCGCCACGCAGGAACTGCCGGTGCTCGGCCAGCCCGCGGCGGGGGAGGTGCTGGGCCACTCGCACCTCCCGGCCTTGCGCCCGCAGCACCCGGACCATGGCCTCCACGGCGGGAGCATGGTGAGCGGAGCCGTCGTCGGACTGGTCGCTGATGGTGATCCGGAACGGGGGGTCATCCTGCGCGGCCAGCCCGGCCAGGGTGACGGCGAGCTCGGAGGGGCGGTCGAAGGTCGGAACCAGCACGTCGACCACCGGTGGCGGTGGCACCGACGGCCGCGACCAGTCGCCCGACCAGCGGCGGGACGGCTCGGTACCCGGTCCCGCCATGAGGCCCCCTCTGTACTCCCAGGGATCAGGCGGCCCCTGCGCAGCGCGTTACCTCTTCTGCTCCCCGCCAAACCTGGGAGCGGTCACGGGCGGGGGGAGTACCCCTGGATCGCTGCCGCGACCGCTCGGGCGTAAGCGCGGTGGCCGCGCTGGTTGGGGTGGAAGCTCGCCCGGTCCACCCCCAGCCCGGGAGACGCGGTGAAGAGCGCGCCGTTGACCCAGTCGCGGCGGGAGCCGCACACCTCGTGCCCGGCGAAGGCGTTGGCGACGTCGACGTAGGTCGCCCGCACGCCCAGGGCTCGGGCCTGGTCCACGCCCTGACGCAGGGCAGCGTTGAGGCCGTCGGCCTTGGACCGGATCCACTCGACGTCGGGCCGGCTGATGTAGAGCGGCTTGTCGGCCACCGTGCCCACCTGGCAGCCGAGCTGGTCGTCGGTGTGGGCCAGCCCCAGCAGCCGGGGGTAGCCGGTCACGTACACCTTTGCCCGCGGGGCCCGCTGGTGGACCGAGACGAGCACCTGCGCCAGGCTCAGCCGTCCCTCGGTCGGCGCGGTGCCGGCCAGCACGGCGGTCGCGGCGGTGACGGGCAGGTCCAGCCCGACGTTGCAGCCGCGCTGGCCCCGTACCAGGAGCTGCAGCGTCGGGTCGGTGGTGTAGGTGCACGCCCCGAGGACATCGGCGAAGCCGACGTCGTTGCCGCCGATGGTCAGCGTCACCGTCCGCGTGCGCCTGCTGAGCGCGTCGATCTGAGCGGCCACGTCATCGCCCGGACGCAGGTCGGCGACCACGTCGCCGGTCACCGCTCCCGAGCAGGCCACCGAGCGGATCCTGCGAACGGCAGGACGCCAGCCCTCGTCCAGCAGCTCCGGGTAGGCCCGCGGCGAGCGGTGGCAGTGGTTCGTCGTCGTGTCGGTGCCCGCCCGGTAGGGGGCCAGGCCCTCGCCGGAGGCGTAGGAGTCCCCGAGGGCGACCGCCCGGTTCCGTGGGGCGGCCTCGACGGGGCTGGCGACGAGGCTGGCGCCGGTGAGCGCCAGCGCGACGGCGGCGACGAGGGGGCGGAGCCGGGGCCGGGGCACGGCGCGGTGGAGGGGGAGGGGCACGTCGGATCCATTTCGTCCACGTCGAGGAGCGGGGTGGGCCTCAGCATCCTGGAGGCGGGAGCTCGGCGCAAGAGGTGCGGCGCGCAGCGGCGCCGGCTGGGCGGCGACGACCGACGGGTCTGACAGCATGGCCCGGTGAGCCGGCACCGCTACCGCTGTCCCCTCCGCTGGGGTGACCTGGACGCCCAGGGCCACGTCAACAACGCCGCCTACCTCGACTACCTGCAGGAGGCCCGGGTCGACTGGTTGCTGGCGGGCCCGCCCGAGATGGGCCACCTGCTGCAGGCCGGCGTCCTCGTGGTGAGCCACCAGGTCGAGTACCTGGCCCCGGTCAGCTACGGCCCGGAGCCCCTGCTGATCGAGCTCTGGGCCGACACCGTCGGGGCCAGCCGCTTCACCATCGCCTACGACGTCTGGGACGGGGACGTGCTGGCTGCCCGGGCGCGGACCGGGGCGACCCCGTTCGACCTGGCCGGCGGTGGTCTGCGGCGGCTCGAGGACGCCGAGCGCGCCGCCCTGACGGCGGTGCTGGAACCCGCCCGGCCGCTGCGCCCGCTGGACCGGAGCCCGGTGGTCGAGCCGGCGTCGCACTACCCGCTCGCCGTGCGCTGGTCCGACCTGGACTCCTACGGCCACGTCAACAACGTCAAGTACTTCGACTACGTGCAGGAGGCGCGCATCGTCTTGATGCACGCCACCCTCGACTGGCAGCCGGAGGACGTCTGGGTGGTGGCCCGGCAGGACCTGGAGTACCGCCGGCCGATGGACCTGCAACCGGAGCCGTACGACGTCTCGACCTGCGTCACCGCCGTCGGGAACCGCTCCTTCACCCTGGCCGTGGAGATCCGCAACTCCCGCGACGACGCCCTCAACGCCACCGCCCGGACCGTCGTCGTGGGCGAGCGACCGCTGACCGCAGCGCAACGCTCAGCACTTGGTCGGTGGGGCCCGGGAGCCGCGGAGCCCACGAACTAAGGTGTCGGCCATGACGACGACCGCTGGACCGAGCGACCAGACCCGATCCCTGCTGATGCGCGAGCACGAGGTCGCGGTGGAGCCCGCGCCCGTGCCGGAGCCCGGGCCTCACCAGGTCCTGATCGAGGTCGCCGCGGTCGGCATCTGCGGCTCGGACGTGCACTACTACGAGCACGGCCGGATCGCCGACTTCGTCGTCGAGGCGCCGCTGGTCCTCGGTCACGAGGCCTCCGGGACCATCCGGGCCCTGGGGGCAGAGGTCACCGACCGCACGCTCGGGCAGCGCGTTGCGATGGAGCCCCAGGAGACCTGCGGACGGTGCACCCAGTGCCTCGCCGGGCGCTACAACCTCTGCGCGCAGGTCCAGTTCTTCGCCACCCCGCCGGTCCACGGGGCCTTCGCCCAGTACGTCGTTCTCGACTCCTCCCGCGCGCACCCGGTGCCGGACAGCATCAGCGACGAGGCTGCCGCGCTGATCGAGCCCCTCTCGGTCGCGGTCTGGGCGGCCCGCAAGGCCCGGATCGAGCCCGGGGACCGGGTGCTGGTCACCGGCGCGGGTCCGGTGGGCCTGCTCTGCGCCGACGTGGCCCGCTCCCGCGGCGCCTCCTGGGTGGGAGTCAGCGACACCAATGACACCCGGCTGGAGGTCGCCCGCCAGCGCGGGGCCTCCCAGGTGGTCAACGTCGCCACTGCGCCACTGCACACCCAGATCGAGCCTGTCGACGTCATCCTGGAGTGCAGCGGCGCCACGCCGGCGGTGCAGGCCGCGTTCGGCGTCGCCGCCTCGGCCGCGCGCGTGGTCCTGATCGGAATGGGGGCCTCGGAGATGCCGCTGCCCGTGGCCACGATCCAGGTGCGCGAGCTCGAGGTCACCGGCGTCTTCCGCTACGCCAACTGCTATCCGGCGGCGATCGGGCTGGCGGCCAGCGGCGTCGTCGACCTCGACGGCCTGGTCACCGGCAAGTTCGGGCTCGAGCAGGTGGAGGAGGCGCTGACGGCGTCGCGGACCAACCCGCACAGCCTCAAGCCGGTCGTGTACCCCGGGACCCCGCGCTTCTGAGAAGGGGTCAGAGCTGCAGGCCGCGGGCGGCGCCGGCCGGACCGTCGAGCCGGTTGACCATCGAGTACGCCGCCCGCTCCAGGTAGCTCCACAGCTCCTGCGCCTGAGCGGGGGTGAGGTGCTCGAGGGAGTCGACCGCGTCGCGCATGTGCCGCAGCCAGCGGTCGCGCATGTCGAGGGTGACCTCGAACGGCATGTGCCGCATCCGCAGCCGTGGGTGCCCGCGCTGCTCGCTGTAGGTGGTGGGCCCGCCCCAGTACTGCTCGAGGAACATCCGGAAGCGGAGCTCGGCCGGGCCGAGGTCCTCCTCCGGGTAGAGCGCACGCAGCGGGGGGTCGCCGGCGACGCCCTCGTAGAAGCGCCGGACGAGGGCGACGAAGGTCTCGCGGCCGCCGACGGCGTCGTAGAAGGTCTGCAGAGGTGCTGGCTCGGTCATCGCCCCCATCATCCCCCACGTGCTCCTGCCCCGTCCTCCGCGCACCTGGGCCGGGCTGGCAAGATGAGTCGCGCCCACCCGACCTCCACCGGTCGGGTCCGTCTGACACACACGAGGAGAAGCACATGGCTACCGTCCGCACCGCCGAGGCCCACTGGGAAGGTTCGCTCATGGAGGGCCAGGGCGAGGTCGAGCTCGTCACGTCCGGGGTCGGCAGCTTCGAGGTCAACTGGGCCTCACGGGCCAACGAGTCCGACGGCCGCACCAGCCCCGAGGAGCTCATTGCCGCCGCGCACTCCACCTGCTTCTCGATGGCCCTCTCCCACGGCCTCGCGCAGGCCGGGACCGCGCCGACGTCGATCGACACCACCGCCGACGTCACCTTCCAGGCCGGAGAGGGCATCACCGGCATCAAGCTCACCGTCAAGGGCGTCGTCCCTGGCCTGACCGCGCTGCAGTTCGAGGAGGCGGCTCAGGACGCCAAGAAGAACTGCCCCGTGTCCCAGGCGCTGACCGGCACGACCATCACGCTGGAGGCCAGCCTCGTCGAGGGCTGATCGCCTGCCGGCTGATCGCGTCAGCCGGCTAGGAGGCGGGGCTCGGCTCCGCCTCCGCCGGCGCCGGTGGTCGGCCGGCGCCCCCCTGGGAGAAGTTCCCGACCCGGATCACCTCGCCGTTGCGGACGTACCAGACCGTGCCGTCGTCGTCCCGCAGGGACGTCACGCGCAGCCCGATGGCCTCCACCCGGCCCGAGGCCTTCTCCATGTCCACCCAGTCGCCGACGCCGAGCTGGTCCTCCATCAACATGAAGACGCCCGAGATCAGGTCCTTGACGATGTTCTGCAGCCCGAAGGCGACTGTCACCGCGACCACGGATGTGCCGGCCACGATCGTGGTGATGTTGAAGCCCAGCTCGGCCAGCACCATCAGGGCCGTGACCAGGGCGATCACGAAGGTGACCGCGCTCCGGGCCAAGGAGCCGAGCGCGCCGATCCGGGCCTCGCGCCGGTCGGCGGGCAGGCTGGTGACCTCCACCAGCACCTGAGCCGCCCGGAAGCGCGTCAGCGGCTGGCGGTTCACCGCCTGACGAACCGTCCGGTTGATCACCCGGTGCAGCACTACCCGGGCCACCACCGCCACGACCAGCAGGAACAGGATGCGCAGCGGCACCAGGAGGTTGGGGGTCAGGTCGGAGAACCAGCTCGGCATGGCCGTCAGCCTAATGACGTCGCGGCTGTCAGTGCCGAACCAGACAATGGACTGGTGAGCACCCCACGCCAGGAGCAGAGCCAGCTCGAGACCCCTGCCCCGCCCGACCCGGAGGGTGCCTTTGGCTGGCAGGTGCTGCTCGCCGTCGCCATCACGGTCCTCGCCTGGGCCTCGGCCTTTGTGGTCATCCGCTTCGTAGGGGCTGACTTCTCCCCGGGCTCGCTGACCCTGGGCCGGCTGCTGGTGGGCAGCGCTGTCCTCACCGTCTCCATGGTGGGCCGACGCCTCGTCCGGCTCGACCGGCGCGAGTGGGCCCTGGTCGCCCTCATCGGCGTGGCGTGGTTCGGCGTCTACAACGTCGCCCTCAACGCAGGGGAGCGGCACGTGGACGCGGGAACCGCCGCCATGCTCATCCAGGTGGCGCCGATCCTGATCGGCGTGCTTGCGGGCCTGGTGCTGGGAGAGGGATTCCCGAGGATGCTGGTGGCAGGTGGCCTCGTCGCCTTCGCGGGCACCCTGGTCATCGGCGTCGCCACCAGCACCGGGGACGCCGACGCCGTGGGCGTGGCCCTGGTGCTGCTCAGTGCCTCCGTCTACGCGGTCGCCATGGTGGCGCAGAAGGTCGTGCTGCGTCGGGTGCCCGGACTCCAGGTCACCTGGCTCGCCTGTCTCGTCGGTACTGTCGCCACCCTGCCGTTCGCCGGCACGCTGGTGCGCGAAGCCGCGGCCGCCCCGCCGTCCGCCCTGCTCGGTGTCCTCTACCTCGGCGCGGTGCCGACGGCGTTGGCCTTCTCGACCTGGGCCTACGCCCTCAGCCGCTCGAGCGCCGGCCGGCTGGGGGTGACGACCTATGCCGTCCCGCCCCTGGCCATCGCCCTCGGGTGGCTGGTTCTGCAGGAGGTTCCCACCGCGCTCGCCGTTCTCGGCGGCTTGCTCTCCCTCGTGGGCGTGGGCATCGCCCGTCGTCCCGGGAAGCGGGCGGGCCTTCCACCGGCCACCGGCTGAGAGAGCTCGCCCGCCTGGGTGGACGACCAACCTCGTCGCCGGTTCCTGCATCCACCTTTGCTGGTGTGGGTGAACAGTCCGCAGTGGAGGTTCGGACGGCGGGAGCCGGTCAAGCCGGCCCCCACACGTCGGGGTTGAGCGAACAGCCCCGGGAAGGCGCTGTACCTGCCCCCCGGCCAGCGGAGGGGACGCCGGGCGGCGGCACCACATCCACGCTGACCAGCCTGAGCTCAGCGCGAGGTCGCAACCCGGGGGGGCAGCACATGACAGGGCACGAGACGGTCACGCAAGCAGGAGGCGAGAGCCCGTCAGACGTCGGACCGAGCGAGACGACGGTCCTGGTGGTGGACGACCACCGCTCGTTCGCCGACCTGTTGTCGGCCTCCCTGGAGTTCCTCGACGGCATCCGCTGCATCGGGACGGCGCCGAGCGCCGAGGCGGGACTGCCGATGGTGGCGGCCTTGCGGCCGTCGGTCGTCGTGATGGACCTCGAGATGCCAGGAATGGGCGGCCTGTTGGCCACGCGCCAGATCCGGGAAGCCAGCCCGAGCACCGCCGTCGCCGTGGTCACCGCGCATCTCAGCCCCGAGTGGATCGCTCTGGCCGAGCGGGCCGGTGCGTCGGCTTTCATCCCCAAAGGAGGCCCCTTCCTGGAGCTGGTCGACCTGCTCCGGGCCGCCCGGCCAGGGACGATGCTGCTGCCGCCCTCGCTCACGCCCGACAGCACCACGGCGCGGGCGGACCGCTCAGGCTCCGGGCTCACCGACCGCGAGCTCGAAGCGCTCGGACTCATGTGTGAAGGCCTCACGGACAAAACCATTGCCAGCCGGATGGGCATCAGCGTGCACACCCTCCGGGGCTACCTCAAGGCCGTCTACGCCGCCCTGCACGTGAGGAGCCGCATCGACGCGGTGAACCGCGCGCTTCAACTCAAGCTGGTCGACCCGGGTCGCCGGGGAGGCCAGAGCCGGTGGCGCCGGAGCCTCGACCCCTCGGCGGTTGAGGGTTCCCCCGCCCCCCGGGTGGCAGGCACCCCGACGCGCTGATCCGTCGTACCGGGTGGGGCGGTGACACTCGCGTCGCTGGCAGCGAGCCTGCCCACGGAGCCGTCGACAAGGACGACGGACGCCGCCAGGATGGCCACGGCGACCGACGGCGTGCCTACGCGTCGGCCTGGGAGGTGGTCGGTGACCGTTCGATCGGTGGCGCTGCGACGATTCAGCGCTCAGCAGCTGGATGACCCCGGGTTCGACGACCCGCTCGACCTGGTCCGTTGGATGGGTGCCGTCCAAGCACAGGACTACGGTCAGTCGCTGTGGGCGTTGACAACCCGGCTACGCACACCGGTGCTCGCTGCGGTCCTTGCCGCGATCGAGAGCGGGGCGATCCTCCGGACGTGGCCGATGCGGGGGACGATCCACTGGGTACCCGCCGCCGACGCCCGGTGGATGGTCTCCATCGCCGCGTCCCGGGTGCTCCGCGCCGCGAGGTCCAGGCACGCCCAGCTCGGGATCGACGAGAACACGGTTGACCGGGCGCGGTCTCTTCTCGTCCCCGAGCTGCTGAACGGTCGTCGGCTGGCCAGGCCGGCGGTGATGCAGCTGTGGCAAGACGGCGGCCTGCGCACCGATGACCAACGCGGCTACCACCTGCTCTGGACACTGGCTCACTACGGCGAGATCGCGATCGGTCCGATGGACGGTAAACAGCAGACGTTCCTCCTCCTCGACGAACGCTCCGACTCCCGGTCACTCACCGCCGAGGAAGGCCTCGCGGTGCTGGCCGTGCGGTACGTGAGAAGCCATGGGCCGGCAACCGCACACGACTTCGCCTGGTGGACCGGTACGACGCTCAACGCCGGGCGAACGGCCCTCCGAACCGGAGCAGACGCGGGGGAGCTGGTCGCCGAAGCGGCCGACGGCCGGGAACTGTGGTCGGCGACGGCCGCGCCCCCGGCCGCGGTGGCGCCGGGGCTGCGGCTGTTGCCGTCCTTCGACGAGTTCTGTCTGGGCTACGGCGACCGTGACGACGTCCTGGATGCGCACCACTTCGACCGGGTGGTTCCCGGCAGCAACGGGATCTTCCATCCGATCGTCGTCGCGGACGGGGTCGTCAGCGGCGTCTGGCGGCGGACCTTCGCTGCCAAGGGCGTCACCATCTCGGTGGAGATGTTCCGCGCCGGGGCGGCCCGATCCGACATCCTCGACGCCGTCGAAGCCTTCGCCGCGGTGTACGACACCCGCATCACCGCGTTGTCCGTAGACCTCGGCTGAGGGCCGCCAGCCTGCGAGGGAGCAGAGCCCTGCCGCATTCGCAGAACCAGGGTGGCCGCGCTCGCGGTTCCTGCCCCTGGCGTCCACCACCGACTGAGCCGTGAGGGAGCCGGTCTCAACTGCCTCAGCGGTCGGGGCCGGGACCGGGCTGGCAGCGGGGACACCACCACGTGCGTCGCCGGTCCGGGTCGTCGGGGACCTCGGCGACGACCCGGACCAACGTGCGGCACCGCCGGCAGGGCAGTCCCGCTCGCCCCGTGACCCAGTGGTCCTCGCCTCGTCGGTTCCGGCCGGTCGTCACCTGGTAGGCGCCGGGCACGAGGGCCGAGTGCTTGAGGGCGCGGGCCGCGAGCCGGAGCAGCGCGGGCAGGTCGACCTCGCCGACCAGGGTCCAGGGGCTGTGGCCGCGCAGGAAGCAGAGCTCGTTGACCCAGAGGTTCCCCAGCCCGGCCACGTTGCGCTGGTCGAGCAGGGCAGCGGCCAGCGGCCGGGCCGGGTCGGCGGCCAGCCGGGCCGCGGCAGCGGCGGCGTCCCAGTCAGCGCGAAGCGGGTCCGGTCCGAGGTGCCCGATCACCTCGGACTCCTCAGCGGTCCGGACCAGCTCCACCACCGGCATCGAGATGCCGTAGGCCGTGGACCCGGCCCGCGTCTCCAGCAGCACCCGGACATCGGGCAGCAGGTCCCGGGGCAGCCGCCGGCCCGCCCGGGTGATCGTCCAGGAGCCGTCCATCTTGAGGTGGGTGTGCAAGGTGAGCCCGGAGTCGAGCCGGGTGAGCAGGTGCTTGCCGTGGGTGTCGATCCCGGTCACCGTGTGCCCGGCGAGGTCGTCGGTGGCATGAGCCGGCACCCGCAGCTCGCCGCGGACGAGGGCCTGGCCGACCAGGGCCGGCTCAAGCTTCCGGGCGACCTTGTAGACGCTGTCACCTTCGGGCACGTCGTCAGTGTCCCCGTCGGGGGCAAGCCCGCCGACCCGGGGCCAGGGTGGCGCTGGCGCGGTGGCTACGGTGGCCCCCCACCTCGAGCGAAGGAAGCCCAACCCGTGACCAGCACCACCCCGTCCACCGAGACCGTCGTCGTCGTCGCCGTGTTCACCGCTGCCCCCGGGCAGCTGGACGCCCTCCGGTCGGCGCTGGTGGAGGCCATCCCCGCGGTCCACGCCGAGGCCGGCTGCGAGCTCTACGCGATCCACGACGCCCCGGACGACCAGATCTACATGCTCGAGAAGTGGAGCAGCGTGGACCTGCTCGACGCCCACGGCGACGGCCCGGCCGTCGCGCGGCTGCAGGAGCTCGTCGACGGCCTCACCGCCGCTCCGGTGCAGGTCCTGCGGATGACCCCGATCCCGGCGGGCACGCCCGGGCAGGGCCTGCTCTAGGCGCAGCGAGGGCTCGTCGCGGCGTCAGCTCCGCGGCGCGACCCGGGCCAGCAGGTTCTGGGTCGCTGACACGACGGCGTCACGGTCGTAGGTGAGCGCGTACTCGAACCCGCGGTCGGCGTCGCCGTCCCCCCGGTGCAGGTCGCGGGCCAGCAGGGCGGCGCTGAAGTGCGGGCTGAGCACCGTGACGTCCCACTCGTCGCTAACCCGGTCGAGAGCGCTGTGGGAGGCGCCGCGGACGCCCGGAGCAGGCTCAGTCGGAAGGCCCTCACCGAGAGCGCAGACGAACGCGGTCACCTCCGCGAGCTGCGCGTACCGGCGCGCGGTGTCAGCGGTGAAACGTCGCCCGTGCTGGAAGGTGGCCCCCACCACACAGGTCTCACCCAGTCGTCTGGCCTCGCGCTCCAGCTGGATGCTCAGCTGCACGAGCAGCTGTTTCGTCGAGCGGCGCAGCAGCGTGCCGGGCGGCAGGCAGTCGAACGGGGTGGTGCCCGGGTCGAGCGGCGCCAGCCGACCTGCGTGGAGGAACGTGAGCGGGCTGACGGGGAGGCCCTCGGGGCCGACCGGCCGGTCGGTTCCCCGGCCGAACAACCAGCCCTGACCCAGGGTCGCCCCCAGCGCCTCCGCTGCCCGGCGGTGCTGCTCGGTCTCGATGCCTTCGGCCAGCACGCGCGCGCCGGTCCGCTCGGCGTAGGCGTTGACGGCGAGCATGATCTCGGTGACGGCGCGGTCGGGTCGCTGCTGAACCAGGCTCAGGTCCAGCTTCACCACGTCGGGCTGCACCACCTCCAAGAAGGCGAGTGACGCCGAGTCGGCTCCGACGTCGTCGAGAGCCACCCCCCACCCCAGCGCGCGGACGTGCTCCACCGTGTGGAGCAGCTCGGCGGGACGGGCGGTCAGCGCCCGCTCGGTGATCTCCAGGACCAACCGGAGCGGCCCCGGCCCCTGTCCGGCCAGGGCCGCCAGCTCCGCCAGCGGGGCCCGGTCGAGCACCTCGGGCTCGACGTTGACGAACAGGGTGAGCGGGGTGACGAGGCCGTGCTCGGCAGCCCCGACCAGGGCCGCTCGCCGACAGGCTGCGTCGAGCTCGGCCAGCCTCCCGTCCCGGCGGGCAGCGGCGAAGAGGTGGTCAGGGCGCTCCAGCGGTCCCACCGGCCCCCGAGCCAGGGCCTCGTAGCCGACCAGCCGGCCGGTGGCCAGCTCCACCAGCGGCTGGAAGTGCGAGCGCACTTTGCCCTGCCGGAGGACGTCGTCCAGGGCTCGCGCGCTGACGGCGTCCTCGACATCGGGCACGGTGGCCATCGGGACCTCTTCCAAGGCGAGCGACGATCCCGAGGCCGCTCACCCTAGAGGACGGCGCCCGCGGGGAGAAAAGGGCGGTCAGGGCCTGCGGTAGGTGGGGCGACCGGCCCAGAAGGTGGCCACGACCGGGTCGGGCAGGTCGCGGCCGTGCCAGGGGTTGTTGCGGGACAGCGAGGCCGAGCTCGCCCGGTCGACGACGGCCCGCGCGGCGGGGTCCACCAGCGTGAGGTTGGCCGGTTCGCCGACGGTCAGCGGGCGTCCCTGCCCGGTCAGCCGGGCGATCCGCGCGGGGACCGTCGACATCCGCTCGGCCACCCCGGCCCAGTCGAGCCGGCCGGGCAGCACCATCGTCTCGAGCACCACGGCCAGCGCCGTCTCCAGGCCGAGCATCCCGGGGGAGGCGTCGGCGAAGGCGTGCTCCTTGTCGTGCCGGGCGTGGGGGGCGTGGTCGGTGGCCACCACGTCGACGGTGCCGTCGGCGAGCGCGTCCCGCAGCGCGGCCACGTGCTCGTCCGGTCGGAGCGGCGGGTTCACCTTGTAGGTCGGGTCGTAGCCGGCCACCTCGTCGGTGGTGAGCAGCAGGTGGTGCGGTGCGACCTCCGCCGTCACGTCGACGCCACGGGCCTTGGCCCAGCGCAGCACGTCGACGGTCTCGGCGGTGGAGACGTGGCAGACGTGCAGCCGGGAGCGGGTCAGCTCTGCCAGCTGGACGTCCCGGGCGACGATGGTGGACTCGGCGACGGCGGGCCAGCCGGGCAGGCCGAGTCGGCCCGACAGCTCACCCTCGTGGCAGCAGGCGTCCCTGCCGGCGAGCTGCGGGTCCTGGGCGTGCTGGGCTACGACGCCGTCGAAGGCCCGCACGTACTCCAGCGCCCGCCGCATCAACCGGGCGTCGGTGACGCAGTTGCCGTCGTCAGAGAACACCCGGACCGCCGCTGACGAGCGGGCCATCAGCCCCAGCTCAGCCAGCTCGACCCCGGCCAGACCTTTGCTGATGGCACCCACGGGCACCACCTGGGCGTGCCCCTCGCGCCGCCCGAGGGCGGCCACGTGCTCGGCCGCCTCCGCCGTGTCGGTGACCGGGCTGGTGTTGGCCATGGCCAACACAGCGGTGAAGCCGCCACGGGCCGCTGCGCTGGTTCCGGTGGCCACCGTCTCGGCGTCCTCGCGGCCCGGCTCGCGGAGGTGGGTGTGCAGGTCGACGAGCCCCGGCAGCGCGACCAGCCCGTCGGCGTCAACCCGCTCTACGTCGTGGCCGGCGGTGGCCGGGTCGGCGAAGCGTCCGTCGCGCAGCAGCAGGTCGGTGCGACCGCCTCCGAGCAGGTCGGCGCCGGTGACCAGCAGGTCGGGCATCAGAAGTCTCCTCGGGGGGTCGCCGGGGCGTCTTCGCCACCCAGCAGCTGGTAGAGGACGCTCATCCGGACGGCGACGCCGGCGGCCACCTGGTCGAGGATCAGCGAGCTGGCGGCGTCTGCGGCGTCCGCGGAGATCTCCAGCCCGCGGTTCATCGGGCCGGGGTGGCAGATGGCCGAGCCCGGCTTCATGCTGGCCAGCCGTGAGCGGGTCAGTCCGTACCCAACGGTGTACTCCCGTGGGGTGGGGAAGTAGCCCCCGGACATCCGTTCCCGCTGGACGCGCAGCATCATCACCGCGTCCGCCTCGGGCAGCACCGCGTCGAAGTCGCTGCTGGTGGAAACCGGCCAGCTCTCGACGCCGGAGGGCATCAGCGTGGGTGGCGCGACCAGCGTGACGTCGGCCCCGAGCGTCTGCAGCAGCAGCACGTTGCTCCGGGCCACCCGGGAGTGGGTGACGTCCCCGGCGATCACCACCCGCTTGCCGGTGAACGTGTCCAGGTCCGGCTCGGTCGTGCGGAAGTGGCGCCGCAGGGCGAACGCGTCCAGCAGCGCCTGGGTGGGGTGCTCGTGGGTGCCGTCGCCGGCGTTGACCACGTGCGCGTCCACCCACTGCGCGGCCTGACCCGGAGCCCCGGACGCGGAGTGCCGGATGACCAGCGCGTCGACGCCCATCGCGGCGACGGTGAGCACGGTGTCGCGCAGCGACTCGCCCTTGGAGACCGAGGACCCCTTGGCGCTGACGTTGATGACGTCGGCGGAGAGCCACTTGCCGGCCAGCTCGAAAGAGGACCGGGTGCGGGTGGAGTCCTCGAAGAACAGGTTGACCACGGTGCGGCCGCGCAGCGCCGGCAGCTTCTTCACCGGCCGCGCCTGGACCTGGGCCATCTCCTCGGCCAGGTCCAGCACGTCGGTGGTCTCGGCCAAGGTGAGGTCCGCGGCGGACAGCAGGTGCCGCATCAGCGGGTGCCCTCCTCGTCCGGGGTGGTCGGGGCGGGGCTGGTCGGGGCAGGGTCGATCGGGAGCAGCACCTGCCGCGGGCCCTCGGCGGCGCCGTCGGAGATGGTGACCTCGTTGATGCCGTCGGTCTCCTCTAGCCGGACGCTGACCCGCTCGTCCGCGCGCGTCGGCAGGTTCTTGCCGACATGGTCGGCCCGGATCGGCAGCTCGCGGTGACCTCGGTCGACGAGCACCGCGAGCCGGACGGCCCGCGGTCGGCCGAGGTCACCCAGCGCGTCCAGGGCGGCCCGCACGGTGCGGCCCGAGAACAGCACGTCGTCGACCAGCACGACGACCGCGTCGTCGATCCCGACGGGGAGCCGGCTCCGGCCGACCGCGCGGGTGGGGTGTCGTCGCAGGTCATCGCGGTAGAGGGTGATGTCGAGCGCGCCGACGGGAATGTCGACGCCCTCGACGTCGCTCATCGCCCGGGCCAGCCGCGCGGCCAGCGGGACGCCGCGGGTCGGGATGCCCAGCACCACCAAGCCCTCCGCCCCGCGGTTGGCCTCGAGCACCTGGTGCGCCATCCGGGCACAGGTGCGCGCGATCTGGTCAGCGTCCAGGACCAGGCGCGCCGTGGTCGTCGCAGGCTCAGACACCGACGTGATCCTCCTCAGGCACCGTGCTCGGGTTCTCCTCCCCGCAACGCGCGCAGGCGCGGTCCACGGGGCTGACCCTCCCGCTACGGTAGGAGGGTGAATCAGCTCTGGAGCATGCTAGTGCCTCTGCAGACCCTCCCGGGATGGCCAGAGGCGCGCAGCCCTTCCCTCCTCGACGTGCTGGGCGTGCTGGTGCTGGCCCCCCTGGTGGTCATCGCGCTGGTTGCGGTCGTGACCCGCGCCCACCACGCGGTCAAGGGCAACGTGGGTACCCCGGCCGTGGCGAACCAGCCGATCTGGGTCAACGGCGAGCGTATCGAGCCCGCCACCCAGAACCAGCGCAGCCAGGACTCGATCGAGGCCGGCCGCCGCGCCGTCACCGACCGCGAGGAGCGCGCCGCGGGCGACGTCCGCACCACCACCGGCGACGACGCGGGAACGGGCGGTGCCGGTGCCCGCTGGTGAGGTGTTGGACCACCTCCAGAAGCGGCGTCTGCAGCGGGCCGTCGAGGTCGCGGAGCAGCTGTCCGGACTCACCTTCTCCGTCTACGTGGGACCGGGGGAGACCCCCGCGCGTCCCTTCGCGGAGCGGTTGCACGCCGAGCTGAGCGAGGGTGGCGACACCGTGCTGGTTTTCTGCGACCCGGCCGCCCGTGCCCTGGAGATCGTCAGCGGTGCGGCGGCCCGTCGGGTCCTGGACGACTTCGACTGCCGGCTGGCCGCGGTCTCGATGCAGACCTCCTTCCTGGCCGGAGACATCGTCGGCGGGCTGGTCAACGGGATCCAGCAGCTGGGCCAGTCGGCCCGGCACCCCGAGACGCTGCACACCTCCCGCATCACCTGAGTCGCGTCGCCCTTGCCCTTCCGGCCGGCTCAGCCCGGCAGGCGTTGCAGGAACCGGTGCCACAGGTGCAGGGTCGCGTAGGAGCGGTAGGGCGACCACCTCGTCGAGTCCACCGCGCCGAGCGTCGCGAGCTCCCGGCCGACCACCAGGTCGGACACCAGCAGGACGTCCGGTACGTGCCACACCCGCATGAGCACGTAGTCCGCGGTCCACGGTCCGATCCCGGGGCAGGCCATCAGCTGCGCGCGGGCTTCCCCCGGGTCGGACGCCGGGTCGAGCACGAGCCGCTGGTCGACCAGCCGCTCGGCCACCCCGACCAGCGCCCGGCCCCGCGCGCGGGGCATGGGGAGCGTGGTCGGGTCGACGGCGGCGAACTGGGCAGGAGTGGGGAACAGGCGCGCCAGCTCGGGCCGACCGGGCGGTGCCTCCGACCCGAGGCGGGCGCTCAGGGTGGCGCCGTGGGTCCGCGCGGCCGCGAGCGAGATCTGCTGGCCGATCAGGGTCCGGATCAACATCTCCGCCGGGTCGAGGACGCCCGGCACCCGCAGGCCGGGCGTCGCGTGGACGAGGTCCGCCAACGCCGGGTCCCGGCTGAGGTGGGCGTCCACCGCGTCGGGCTCGGCGGTGCTGTCGACCAGGTGCCGCACGCGGGCGAGGGCGTCGGCGTGGTCGCGTGGGTCAGCGTCGAGCACCAGCCGGAGCCGTTCCCCGTCCCAGCGCAGGTCCACCGTCGCTGCTCCGTGGGCGAGCCCCAGGGTCCGGCTGTAGTGCACCGACCCGTCGGGCCTGGTCTGCCCGGCCTCCACCCCGGTGACGGCGTGCCGCAGCAGGAAGTCCAGCAGGGCACCACCCGCGAAGGGTCCTACCACCGCAACGGCGACCTCCAGGCGGCGACCAGAGGGCTCGGTGGCCGTGGGGCTGCTCAGAGCGCCCCGGCGGCGGGGACGCGCTGGCAGGCCAGCGCCCGCAACGCCTCGTCGCGCCGCTCGAGGATGATCCGCAGAACCGACGGCGCGGTCTCCGCCCCGGCCAGCCAGGCGTCGAGCCGCTCGAGGAAGGGTGCCAGGTCCGTCGGCCACGGGAAGAGGTTGCGCAGCGCGCTCTTGCGCAGGGCGGCCCCCTTGGTGGCCCACACCCCCCGGTTGGCCGAGATGTCCTCGGCCAGTCGCAGGTAGCGCTCGACGTAGGGCTCGAGCACCTCGTCCTGGTACCGCTGCCAGAAGCCCAGGCAGATGGCCCCCTGCTGGGCGTTGGGGATGGTGTCCTCGTCGACCGCCAGACGCCAGGCCTCTGCCTTCGCCTCAGCGGTGGGCCGGGCGGCACGAGCCCCGGCCGCCCGCTCCTGGCCGCTGACCGACCCGTCCGCCCGCTCCTCAGCGGCGATGGCCGCCTCGTCGGCGCGGCCCAGCCCGGCCAGCCGGCTGAGGAGCGTCCAGCGCAGGTCCTGGTCGAGCTGGAGATCGGCGGGGACGGCCTGCCCGTGCAGCCAGCCCTCGATCTCGTCGGCGCAGTCGGGGTCGCGCGCGGCTCCGATGAAGGCGCGGGCCAGCGCCAGCTGGTGGTCCGAGCCGGGGGCCGCGGCGCTCAGCAGGGTGCGCAGGCCCTGCTGCCACCGCGTGGCGGTGGCAGCGCGGGTGGCAGGCGGGGTGTAGCTGCCTGCCGTGACCGCCGCCTGGTTGAGGAGGTTCGTCACCACGGTGAGGTCGGGCTCAGCCGGCAGGCCCCGCAGCACGAGGTCGAGGTGCTCAGCGGCCGGGAGCTCGGCGTCACGGGTCGCGTCCCACACCGCCTGCCAGGCCACTGCTCGGGAGAGCGGGTCGGCCAGGCCCGGGAGGGCGGCCAGGGCGGTCCGGGTGGAGTGCGGGTCGAGCCGCACCTTGGCGTAGGTGAGGTCGCCGTCGTTGGGCAGGAGCAGGTCCGGCAGTGCCCGCCCGACCAGCGCAGGCACCGGGGTGAGCTCGCCCGACACCTCCATCTCGAGGCGTTCGACGGGGGAGAGGACGTCGCCCTGGCGGGCGTAGAGGCCGATGGCCATGCGGTGGTCGCGCAGGGTCGGCCACGACGCGGACGCGCTCTGCCGAAGGGCGGCGGAGGTGATCCGACCGTCGTCGGTGGCCAGCTCGAGCGCCAGCAGGTTGACCCCGGGCTGTTCCAGCCACTGCTTCGACCAGGCGCCGAGGTCGCGGCCCGAGGTCTCCTCCAGCGCGCGGAGCAGGTCGTCGAGGGAGGTGTTGCCGAAGGCGTGCTCGGCGAAGTAGGTGCGCAGGCCCTCCAGGAAGGTCTCGCGGCCGACGTAGCCCACCAGCTGCACCAGGACCGAACCGCCCTTGGCATAGGTGATCTGGTCGAAGTTGGACTCCACGGCTTCGAGGTCGGGGATATCGGCGGCGATCGGGTGGGTCGAGGGCAGCTGGTCACCGCGGTAGGCGTTGGTTTTGAAACCGTGCAGGAACCGGGCCCAGACAGCGGTCTTGTCCTCCGCGAGCTCGCTCACCGCGAAGTTGGACGCCCAGGTGGCGAAGGACTCCTTGAGCCATAGGTCGTCCCACCAGCGCATGGTCACCAGGTCGCCGAACCACATGTGGGACAGCTCGTGCAGGATCGTGTCCTGGCGCCGTGAGCGCGACGCGGCCGTCACCCGGCTGCGGAAGATGTACTCGTCCCGGAAGGTGACGCAGCCGACGTTCTCCATGGCGCCCGCGTTGTACTCGGGCACGAAGACCTGGTCGTACTTGCCGAAGGGGTACGCGAACCCGAACTGGGTCTCGAAGACGTCGAAGCCGTCGGTGGTGATCCGGAAGATCTCGTCCGCGTCGAGGTGCTCGAGCAGCGACGCCCGGCAGTAGATCGCCATCGGCAGCTCACCGGCCATGGCCTGGTAGGTGGAGGTGACGCCGACGTAGTCGCCCGCCACCAGGGCCGTCAGGTAGGTGGAGATGGGCTCGGTCTCGCTGAAGCGGTGCCGCAGGAACCCCTTGCCGGCTGGCTCGGGCTCCAGCGCGTGCCCGTTGGAGACCACCTGCCACGACGCTGGTGCGACCACCGTGATGGTGAACCTGGCCTTGAGGTCGGGCTGCTCGAAGCAGCCGTAGACGCGGCGGGCGTCGGAGGACTCGAACTGGGTGTAGAGGTAGGTGCGGTCGTCCACCGGGTCGACGAACCGGTGCAGCCCCTGGCCGCTGCGGCTGTAGCGGCAGACCGCGACGACCCGCAGCTCGTGCTCGCCCGGGGTGACCTGGAGGGGCAGCCGGGAGTCGACGAAGCTGCGCGGGTCGAGGGCGACGCCGTCCAGGCTGGCGCTGAGGACCGAGGCGGCGATGAGGTCGAGGTGGGTGGTGCCGGTGCCGTGGCCCGAGAAGGACACGGTGGTGCTGGAGACGAACTCGCGCGTCGGGTCGGGCAGCCCGGCACCGGAGAGGTCGACCTCGACCGCGTAGCGGGAGGTGCTCAGCAGGCGGGAGCGGGCCTGGGCCTCGGCGCGCGTCAGGTTGTCGGGGAACATGCGGGCGATCTTGTCACGGGGCGCTGACAGCCCCCGGTGGCGCGAGCCGGCCCTCAGGCCGGCCCGCGCGCCGTGGCGGCGTCCATCAGGGCCGACCAGCTGCCGGGTGCCTGCAGGTCATCGTCGACCCCGAGCTCTGAGAGCACCGCGCCCACCGCCCGGCGCGTGGGGGTGTCCCAGCGGCCGCTCAGCTCCACCGGCCGGGACCACAGGTAGCGGCAGACCGCCTGGACGGCGTCGACCTGGACGCCCGAACGGGGGCTGAAGACCGGGTCAGCGTCGCCTGAGCGCCCGTTGTCGACGTGGACGTGGTTGGCGTGCTGGGCGTCGTAGAGGTAGGTGAGGACGTAGGAGAACCGGGCGTGCAGCCCCGCCGTCAGTGACCAGTAGCGGCGGCGGGCCTCGTCCAGCCGGGCCCCCCGCAGCGAGCGCCAGCGGTCGTAGCGGCAGGAGACCTCCGACCCGTCGGCCAGGCGCACCCGGGCCAGGTCGAACGCGCGGCCCGCATGGTGCCAGGAGTCGCACGCGGACCCGCCGTCGGTCCAGCTGCCGTAGGACGTGATCGCCTCCGGTGCCGACGGCAGCACGTCGGCCAGGCTGCGGGCCCAGTCGTCCAGGCGGCGGTGGAAGACGGCGTCGAAGCGGAAGGCGCTCCGGCGCTGGTCCGGCTCGTAGACCAGCGGCAGCCCGCCCAGGCTCCGGTGGGAATCCAGCGCCGAGCGGGGAACGCAGGTCGCGCGCTCCCAGGCCGGAACGCCCGCGTCGCCGAACCTCGGGCCGGCACCGCAGCCCGACATCCCCGTCGCCGCAGCGGCCACTCCCAGGCCCAGCAGGTGGCGACGGGTCAGCGGGACGGGCACAGGGCCAGGGTAGGAAGCGTCCCAAGCCAGCGCCGGCGCGTGTCAGGGGGGTCTGTAAGACTGCTGCCATGCGCGTACACATCGGCACCGACCACGCCGGCTTCGACCTCAAGAACTACCTGGTCAGCGCCCTCGTGGCCGACGGGCACGACGTCGTCGACCACGGTCCCACCGCCTACGACGCCGAGGACGACTACCCCGTCTACTGCATCCCGGCCGCGGAGGGGGCCGTGGCCGAGCCCGGCTCGCTGGGGATCGTCATCGGTGGCTCGGGCAACGGGGAGCAGATCGCAGCCAACAAGGTGGTCGGGTCGCGCGCCGCGCTGGCCTACGACCGCGACACCGCGACCCTGGCCCGGCAGCACAACGACGCCAACGTCATCGCCATCGGTGCCCGCATGCACAGTGAGGAGGAGGCGCTCGAGCTGGTCCGGCTCTTCCTCGCCACCCCCTTCAGCGGCGACGGGCGGCACGCCCGCCGCATCGCCCTGCTGGCCGACTACGAGCGCAGCCGAACGGTCTGAGGCCTGCGTGGTCGGGTGCTGGGACCAGCCCTCAGGCGGACACGCGGCTGGGCCGTCGGCCGTCGACGCGCGCCAGCAGCCCGGCCAGCACATCCAGGGCCAGCTGCTCGTCGTCTGGGCCGGGCCGCGACACGTCCCGGGCCCGGAGGGCACGGTCGAGGCTGACCAGGCCCGAGACGCCGTCGCGCCCGAAGTCCCGCGGCCACCCGTCCCGCCACTCCTGCGGCGCCCCGCCCTGGGGGCCTCCGCCGTGAGATCCCCTGGGTCTGCCCCCCGGTGTCGCACCCGTCATGCCGACTACGCTAGGCGAGCCCTGCGGAGCCACCAGGGATCGACACCAAGTCGTTACGGCTCACGTCGCGCGCGCCAGCTGGGCAGGGTCACGACGTGAGCGAACTCACCTTCGCCTGCGGGGCCGCGGAGGTGGTGATCGGGCGTGACGGGACGGTGACGGCGAGCCTGCCGGGGGCTTCCCCCGCGGTGCTGGTGGTGGGCGGCCTCCTGGTGAGCGCCGCCGACGGCCGGGCGCTCCTCCCGGGGCTGCCCGAGGTGCGGGCCGACGATGACGAGGTCGAGCTGGCCTGGTCGGCCGGACCGCTGGCCCTCGTGGTCCGCCACACCTTTGCCGCCGGCTGGGGTCTCCGGGCCGCCCTCAGCGCCTCGGCCGGCGAGAGGGTCTCGCTGCCTGACCCGCTGCTGACCTGGCGGGTGCCGGAGGAGAGGCCTGCGTGGACGTTGGCCGCCGGTGAGGCGGGCAGCTTCGCCGTGCTGCCTGCGGACGGCCACGGGCCGCTGCTCGGCGGCGTGCTGCGCGCCGGGGCCCTGCCCCGCGCGGTCCCGGCCGGTCTGCATCTCGGTCCGGTCCGGCTGGCGCCCGGAGGGCGCTACGTCGTCCAGTGGCAGTGGGACCTCCATCCCGGCCCGCGCAGCCTGGGCCGAGGCCGGCACCCGCAGGTGCCGCGCCACCTCGACCTGGCCGTGGACGAGGTGGCTGTGGTGGACGCCGGCGACGACGAGGCGCTGGTGGTGCCGCCGGGGCTGGCGGCCGAGCGCAGCCGTGGTCAGGTCGGGTTGAGCGCCTCGTTCCCGGGCCGCTACCCGGTGGAGCTCCGGGCGGCTCGGGGCACGACCGCCTACGAGGTGCGGGTCGGGCCGCCCCTGGCGGAGCTGGTGGCGGAGCGGGCGCTCGCCGCGCTGGAGCACCCCCGCACCGCGGCCGGGGTGGTGCGGCTCAGCGATGTGGATGCGGCACTGGTGGTGCAGCGCGCCCTCGGTGCGGCGGCCCTGCCCGACTCCGAGCTGGCCGAGGAGGCCCTGGACCGGTGGGCTGCCCGCGTCCCCGAGGACGGGCTGCTGGACCCTCGCACCGTCGCCTACCTCTGCGGCGAGCACACCCGGACCGGTGACCCGGTGCTGCTGGACCGCGCGGCGGAGGCGGTGCTGCACGCCGACGCCCCCGCCCCGGGGCTGGGCTTGGCGGCCACCCAGCTGTGTCTGGCCCTGCTGCTGGCCGGTCGGCCGGTGGCTCCGGTGCTGGAGCACCTGTCCGCGTTGGCCGCCGCCGGAACCCGTCCACCGCGAGCAAGCCCGCTGCCGGAGCAGGCGACCCTGCTGGAGCTCGAGGTCGTCACCACGCTCCGGGGGCCAGCGGCTGGACCGGACGGTTGGGTGGACCGGCTCCGGGACCGCGTCAGCGCGCTGGGGGGCTGGCTGGGTGCGGGGCTGACCGGCCGTCCCGTGCGCCCCCTGCCCCTCGACCAGCTCGCCCATCTCTGCGCGGTGCTGGCGCTGCTCCCCGAACCGGCGTCGGTCGCCCACCGCACCCGCTGGGGAGTGACCGCACACGTGCTCGCCGCCCGGGGACGGGTGTCGGTCCTCGAGCGGATCGGCTGGGAGGGCGGCCCCGACGCCGGTCCTGCGCTCTCCTGGCTGCTGCTCGGCACCCGCGCCGAGTGAGCCGCCGACCAGGTGCCGGTGGCCGGACGCCGCGGCCCCGTCCCGGAGCGGCTCGGACCGGGGCCCCGGTGCGGGTGGCTCTGCCAGAGTGTCCGGTGTGAGCAGCACGGCGGAAGTCCCCCCGGTCGCGGTCCCCGGGCTGGCGCCCGCACCGCCGCCCGAGCGCACGCGGCGCCCGGTCCGGCGCTGGTCCCGGCTGCCGTTCGTCATCTCCCGACTGCTGGTCCTGGGAGCCCTCGTGCTGGGCCTGCAGGCCTTGGCACCGGGTGTGGCCTGGACCGACCTGCTCGTCGACGCCTACTCCACCCTGGTGCTGCCGGTCGACGGGGGCACCGTGGGCTTCGCGATCTTCCTGCTGATCCTCGGGAGCGGCCTCGCACGGCGCAAGCAGACTGCCTGGGTCGTGGTGCTGGTGCTCTTCGGGGTCTCCCTGCTGGGCGACCTGCTGGGGGTGGTCGGCCTGACCAGGGCCGCCACGACCGGCTCCGTCGACGCCGGTGCCTTGCCGCTGCTGGCCCGGTTCGCGGTCAACCTGGCCGCGCTCAGCGCGCTCACCGCTTGCCTGCTGCTCTACCGGCACGAGTTCAGCGCCCGCCGGCCGCCGGGCCGGATCCGATCGGCGCTGCTGACCCTCATCGTCGGGCTGGTCGTCACGTTCGGGGTGGCGCTGGCTCTGGTCACCCTCGTCCCCGGTGCGCTGGTGGGGCCCCGTGGCCGCTCCGGCTGGATCCTGCGCCAGCTGGGCGCCATCGCGGTGGGCAGCGGCGGCTCCCTGACCGACGCGACCGTGGTGGCTCCTCCCAGCGCGATCAGCACCGTCATCGGTGTCCTCGTGGGGCTCAGCCTGCTGGCCGCGCTGGTGGTGCTCATGCGCACTCAGCGCCAGGCGTCGATGATGTCTGAGGCGGAGGAACCGCGGGTCCGGGCGCTGGTCGCCCAGTCGTCGGAGGACTCGCTGGCCTACTTCGCCACCCAGCGTGACCGGTCGGTCGTCTTCGCCCCCAGCGGCGGTTCGGCCGTCACCTACCGCGTCCACCTCGGGGTCTGCCTGGCAGCCGGCGACCCGCTGGGCCCGCGCGACCAGTGGCCAGGCGCCATCCGGGCGTGGCGGACCCTCGTCGAGACCTACGGCTGGACGCCCGCCGTCATCGGAGCCAGCGAGGCGGGGGCCACGGCGTACGCCCGTGCGGGCCTGCGGGTCCTGCGGCTGGGCGACGAGGCGGTGCTGCGGCCCCGGGACTTCCACCTCGACGACCGGGAGATGCACCCGGTCCGCCAGGCCGTCCACCGCCTCGAGCGCAGGGGCTACCGCACCCGGGTGCGGCGCCAGCGTGAGATCCCGGCGGCCGAGCTGGCCGTGCTGGTGAAGCTGGTGGAGGCCTGGCGCGACGCCGAGACCGAGCGCGGCTTCTCCATGGCGCTCGGCCGGCTCGGCGACCCCGCGGACGGGGAGTGCCTGCTGGTCGAGGCACTGTTCCCCCCGGGGTTGAGAGAGGAGCGGGGCGAGGTTGCCGGTGTCCTCTCCTTCGTGCCCTGGGGGGCCGACGGCTTCTCGCTGGACGTGATGCGGCGGCACCCCGGAGCCGACAACGGGGTCACCGAGCTGATGGTCTGCGCCGTGCTGGCCGCGGGCCGCGAGCTGGGTCTGCACCGGGTCTCGCTCAACTTCGCGGTCTTCCGCTCGGCCTTCGAGGAGGGGGCCCGGATCGGGGCCGGCCCGGTGCTGCGGCTCTGGCGGCGTCTGCTCCTGGTGGCGTCGCGCTGGTGGCAGATCGAGTCGCTCTACCGCTCCAACGTCAAGTACCGGCCCGAGTGGCAGCCCCGCTTCCTCTGCTTCGCCGAGACCCGGGACATCGCCCTGGTGGGGGCCGCCTCCGGCGTGGCTGAGGGCTTCATCGACCTGCCCTCCTTCCTCCAGCCGGCCTCCATCACCCCGCGGGTGCCGACGGGCGGCAGCCCCGTCGAGCCCGGTGCCGGCGCCCTCGCCCCGCACGGCTGGGGTCCTGGGGGTGCCGGTCTCGATGCGGCCGCTCCCAGCCGGGGCGTGCCCGGGGTCGCGGACGCAGGACAGCGCGCCCTCCCCCAGCAGGTGCGGCAGCGGATCGCGATTCGAAACGAGCTGGTCGGGCGCGGCGTCGACCCCTACCCGCCCTCGTTCCGGCCCGCACGCCGGCTCGCGGATCTGCGGCTGGGGATGACCACGTCGGTCGCTGGCCGGGTGCTCGCGGTCCGCGACCTGGGCGGGGTCGTGTTCCTGCTGCTCCAGGACTGGAGCGGCCAGGCCCAGGTGATGCTGACCCGGGGTGCTACGGGCCCCGCCGCCCTGGGTGAGCTGCGCCGGGTGGTCGGGCGCGGTGACCACGTCGGCGTGGAGGGAACCGTGGTGCTGTCCCGCAGCGGTGAGCAGTCGCTCGAGGCAAGCCGGTGGCTGCTGACGTCCAAGGCCCTGCGGCCGCCGCCGGACCTCCGCACGGGCGTACCGGACCCCGAGACACGCGTACGGCAGCCCTACCTCGACCTCACGGTGAACCCGGGAGCCCGCGCCCGGCTGAGCGCCCGGTCCCGCGCGGTCCGGGCGGTGCGGGAAGCGCTGCACGGGCTGGGCTACCTGGAGGTCGAGACGCCGGTCCTGCAGACGGTGCACGGCGGGGCGAATGCCAGGCCCTTCCGAACCCACATCAACGCCTACGACCTCGAGCTCTATCTGCGGATCGCGCCCGAGCTCTACCTCAAGCGGCTGATGGTCGGGGGTGTGGACCGGTTGTTCGAGATCGGCCGCAACTTCCGCAACGAGGGCGCCGACGCCACCCACAACCCGGAGTTCACGATGCTCGAGGCGTACGAGGCCTACGGCGACTACACCTCGATGCGCGGGATCGCCGAGCACCTGGTCACCGAGGCGGCGCGGGCGGTGTCCGGCCGCTCCGTCGTCCAGGGCACGGACCTCGAGGGAACCCGGCACGAGGTCGACCTGCTGGCCCCGTGGCCGGTGGTCAGCGTGCACGACGCGGTAGCCGCTGCCACAGGCGTCGAGGTCACACCCGACACGCCGCGCGCCGGGCTGGTGGCCCTGGCGGAGCGCCTGCAGCTCGACCTCGACCCCCGTGCCGGGCGCGGCGCCGTCCTCCTCGAGCTGTACGAGAACCTGGTGGAGCGGACCACCGTCCGGCCCACCTTCTACACCGACTTCCCGGCCGAGGTGTCGCCGCTGACCCGGCCCCACCGCCGCGACGACCGGCTGGCGGAGCGTTGGGACCTCGTCGCCTTCGGGGCCGAGATCGGCACGGCCTACTCCGAGCTGGTGGACCCGGTGCTCCAGCGTCGGCGGCTCACCGAGCAGTCGCTCCAGGCGGTGGGTGGCGACCCGGAGGCGATGGAGCTCGACGAGGACTTCCTGATCGCCCTCGAGCACGCCATGCCGCCGACCGGCGGCCTCGGCTTGGGCCTGGACCGGCTGGTCATGCTGCTCACCAGTACCTCCATCCGGGAGACGATCACCTTTCCGCTGGTGCGCCCGCGCGGCCGCTCGTGAACCCGGCGCGGCGTTGGCCGGCGCGGCTCACCGCGGCCGTGGCCGGGGTGGCCACCCTGCTGACCTACAACACCTGGCTGGGGTGGCGTCCGCTCAACGGGCACCCGGAGATCTTCGAGGGCTACCTGTCGGAGTTCTCGGCCGCGGACCAGCCGCACGACCTGGTCTTCCGCGGCGGCGACCTGCTCACCGCGCTCCTGGTGGCCCTCGTCAGCCTGCATGCCCGGGCTCGCTGGCGCGACCGGGACCGGTCGGCCACCAGCTCCTGGGAGGCGCTGGCCTGGGCCGGGCTGCTGCTCTTCGCCGTCGCGACCGTGCTTGACGCGTTCTGCGTTCTGGATTGCTCGCCGAGCCTCAGCGACGCCTGCCGGGTCGCAGAGGAGCAGGGCCGGCTGTCACTGATCCACTACGCGCACACCTGGACCAGCGTGGGCGCACAGACCGGGGTCACGACGTCCATGGTCGCGGGCTGGCTCGGCCTGACCCGCCGGCCGGGCGCGACCCACGAGAAGCCGGCCCGCCGGCGCCTGGCTCTCGGGCTCGCCGTCGCCGAGGTCGTCGCGCTCGTGGTCATGATGGCGGTGCTGGCCCTCGGTCTGCCGGGACTCGGCTACCCGCAGGCGGTCATGGTGGTGGTCGCGTCGCTGTGGTTCGCAGCCGTCGGGCTGGGCCTGCTGGACGCCCCGTCCAGCCGTTCGCAGGTGCCCCTTCCCGGCCGGGCGGACCTGCTCGGCGCCAGCCGGGAGCCGGAGTGAGCGCGTCGCCCGACGAGGTCCGGCGGCTCGCCGGCACCGACGTCAGGGTCCGGGTGCAGGGCGACGGGCCGCCGGTCCTGCTGCTCGGCGGTTGCGGCGTGCCCTCGGCCCTGTGGGCCCCGGTGCTGGAGCGGCTCTCCGGCGTGACCGTGCTGCGCCTCGACCGGGCTGGAGCAGGGGGTACTCCGTGGCCCGGCCGGTTGCCCACCCTCGACGGTGAGGTGTCGGTGCTGACCGCGTTGCTGGAGACGCTCGAGGAGCCCGCCGTCGTGGTCGCGCACTCGATGGCTGGTCCGCACGCGGAGGCCCTGACGCGGCTGCGCCCCGATCTGGTCGCCCGACTGGTCCTGGTCGACAGCACCGTGCGCTGGCCCTCCCCGGCCCCCCGGTCCGCCCTCAGCCGGGCTGCCTGGCTGGCGCTGGCTCGGCTGGCTCGCCGCCTGGTGCGGGCCGGGCCGACGCAGCGGCTGGCCGGTCAGGTCGGGTGGCTGGGCTGCGCCGGGCAGACCCGGGTCCGGACGGCTGCGGTCCGCCATGCCGTCCGCGTGGCCTTCACCGACCCCGAGGCGGTCGCTGCGGTGGTGGCCGAGCAAGCGGTCGAGGCCGACCAGCTGGCAGCGCTGCGCGCCGTCCGTGCCCGCTCGCCCTGGCCCGGGACGCCTGTGGTGGTGCTGGTCGCAGCCGGCGACGGGGCACCGGGTTGGGTGGCCGACCAACGGCGGCTCGCGAGGCTGCTGTCGGCCGGTTGCGTAGTGGTGGAGGATGCTCGGCACCTGATGATGCTTGACTGCCCGGACGTGCTCACCGCTGCGGTGGCACGCGGGCACCGAAGGGACGAGCGACGATGAGCACCCCGCCGAGCAGCGGCGCACCACAGCCCACGGGCCTCGCGCTCGTGGCCGAGCTCTGGTACCCCGAGGCACCCGACCTCACTGACCCCGACCTGCTGGAGGCGCTCCGCGCCCTCCGTCCGGACACAAGCGCGCACGAGGGCTCCTTGAGCGTGCCGCACGTGCTGGACGACCTCGGGCGGCCGCCGCTGGTCACCGTGGTGGTGCCGGGCTCCCCCCTGGGGGAGGACGGGAAGACCTTGCCGGACGTCAGCCAGACCTGGGACTGGCCGGACGCCGAGGCGGCGCTCGCCCCGTGCCGGGCGTCGGTGTTGGTGACCGAGCTGCTCACCGAGGGGCGCAGCTCCACGGACCGGTTGACCTCGCTCGGGGAGGTCGTCGCGGTGCTGCTCGCCCGGACCCCCGGGCCTCGCGCCATCCACTGGGCGCACAGCCAGCGGGTGAGCAACCCGGCGGCCTTCGGCGCCGGTGACGTCGACGGGGTGATCAACGTCCGGATGTTCAGCGACGCCCACGACGAGCGGGCGCTGGCGATGGACACCCTCGGCCTGCACGTGTTCGACCTGCCTGACGTGCAGTGCCACTTCCGCGACCGGGAGCCGGGCGAGATCGCCGAACTGCTCTTCGCCACCGCGGTGTACCTGTTCGACTCCGGCGACGTGATCGAGGACGGCAACACCATCTCCGGGACCGACGGTGAGGGCCGCTACACCTGCCGTCGTGAGGCGTCGATGCTGGACCCGGCCCGCCTTGTCCTCGACCTCGACCTCGGGCAGCCGTGGGCCGCCGGTCGCCGGGACCGGCCGGCCTGAGGTGTCCGTGCCCGACGCCGGCCCGGGTTGCGCGAGAAGGCAGAGTGGGTCCGTGGCCGTCAGCATCCGATCGATCGAGACCGTGGTGCCCGCCACCGTCCTGACCCAGGGGGCGGTGCGGGATCTGTTCGCCGCGCAACCGGGGCTGTCCCGGCTGCAGCAGCGGAGGCTGGCTGCGGTCTTCGATGCCTCGGCCATCGACACCCGGCACACCGTCCTGACCGAGCTCGCCGGTGGGAGCGCCCGCGGGGCCGGCTTCCTCGACCCGGCCACCGGTGCGCTGACGCGGGTGCCGACCGGACGGCGGAACGCCGTCTACCGCGAGGCCGCCGGTGAGCTGTTCGTGGCCGCGGCCAAGCAGGCACTGGCGGCGGCGCCAGGCCTGGTGCCCGCCGACGTCACCCACGTGGTCACCCTCTCCTGCACCGGGTTCTACGCCCCCGGCCCCGACATCGAGGTGGTCCGGTCGCTGGGTCTGGACCCCGCGGTCCAGCGCTACCACGTGGGCTTCATGGGCTGCTACGGCGCGTTCCCCGCCCTGCGGGCCGCCGCCGACTTCTGCCGGGCCGACTCGAAGGCCGTCGTGCTCGTCGTCGCCGTCGAGCTCTGCACCCTGCACCTGCGCAACGCTGAGGACGCGGATACCGCCCTCAGCTGCTCGCTGTTCGCCGACGGCGGTGCGGCGGCGGTGGTGACCGCCAGACCCGCCCCGACCGGGACGCCGCTGCTGGATCTCGACACCTTCGCCTCGGCCCTGGTGGTGGAGGGTGAGCACGACATGGCGTGGACGGTCGGTGACGAGGGCTTCGAGATGGTGCTCAGCGGGCAGGTGCCGCGGCTGGTCGGCGCCCACGTCCGCGAGGCCCTCACACCCTTGCTCGGCCCCGGCGGGGGCGGCTACCCCGCCGTGGACCAGTGGGCTGTCCACCCGGGTGGGCGGAGCATCCTCGACCGGGTGGAGACTGCACTCGAGCTGGCTCCGGAGCAGCTGGCGCCGTCACGGGAGGTGCTTCGGCGCTACGGCAACATGTCCAGCGCCACGGTGCTGTTCGTGCTGCGCGCCCTGCTCCGCGGGGCTCCCACCGGTGCCGGCCGGGTCTGCGCGCTCGCCTTCGGCCCGGGGCTCAGCGTCGAGAGCGCCCTGCTGACCCGGCGGGACGCTCGGTGAGGAGAGGGGCGTGAGCGTGGACCTGCGGCTCCGCGACACCGCGGTGCTGGAGCTGATGGACGACCCGGGGTGCGACGAGCAGGCGCTGCGCCGGACCTATGCCGGCTTCGCGCGGGTCAACCGGCTGGTGTCCGGGTGGCGGAGCACCTACCGCGACCTGGTGCGACCCCGGCTGTCGTCGGCGCGCACCACCACGCTGCTCGACATCGGCTTCGGCGGCGGTGACCTGGCCCGCGCGCTCGCCGGATGGGCACGTGCGGACGGGCTCAAGCTTGCCGTCGACGCGGTGGACCCCGACCCCCGTGCCCTGGCCTTCGTCCACGACCAGCCGGCCACGGCCGGGGTGACCTTCCGGGCCGCAGACACCGCTGCGCTGGTCGCGGCGGGGGAGCGGTTCGACCTCGTCACGTCCAACCACCTGCTGCACCACCTGGACCCCGCGGCGCTCGACCAGGTGCTGGGCGACAGCCGGCAGCTGGCCGCAGAGCTGGTGGTGCACAGCGACCTGCGACGCAGCCGGCTGGCCTACCTGGGCTGGTCGACGCTCGCCCGGCCGCTGAGTCGGGGCACCTTCCTGCACACCGACGGGCTCCGCTCGATCCGGCGGAGCTACACCGCCGCCGAGCTGCGCGCGGTCGTACCGGGCGGCTGGCGGGTCCAGCCCCAGCGACCCTTCCGGCTGCTGCTCACCTGGAGCCGACGTGGCTGAGCTGGCACGGCCGCTGCTGCGGGCAGCAGGAGGCAGCTACCTGGCGAGCTGCACGCTGGGCGCCGGCGTCGCGACCGGAGCTCTGCGGACCGGTCGGGCCCGGTGGGTGCACCACGCCCTGTACATCAGCACCGCGTCGCTGACCGCCCTCGCCCTCGCCGCCTCCGCGCAGGAACGGACCCGAGCCGGCCGGTGGCTGGTCCCCGTGGTCGTGCCGCTGGCGGTGGTGCCCTACGCGGGGACGCGCACGTGGCGGCACTGGGCCGTCGCCGCCTCGGCAGCACCCTTCTACGCGGCCGCGCTGGTCGCAGACCGGCGGTAGGCATGGAGTTCCTCGACGTCGTCCGGCGGCGCAAGACGACCAACGGGCCGTTCCTGCCCGACCCCGTCCGACCGGAGCACCAGCGGCTGCTGATGGAGGTGGCCGGGCGGGCGCCGTCCCAGCTCAACAGCCAGCCGTGGCGGTTCGTGCTCACCGGGGACCGCGCGGTGGTCGAGCAGGTCGCGGCGATCAGCGGCGAGAGCATGACCGAGGCGATGTCGAACGGCACGTTCTTCGAGCGCTACAAGCGCTACTTCCGGTTCAGCGCGGAGGAGATGGAGACCCGTCGCGACGGCATGCTGTTCGACAAGCTGCCGGCCCCGCTGCGGCCGTTCACCAAGCAGGTCTTCACCGCGCGCGGTCAGCGGCTGATGAACACCCTGCGGGTGCCGCACACCCTGGGCGAGGAGAACCGCAAGCTGGTGGCCGGCTCGCCGCTGCTGCTCGGGGTGATGCTGGACCGCGCCGAGTACCGGCCCGGCGAGCTCTCGTCGTTCTACTCCGTGTTCAGCATGGGTGCGGCGATGGAGAACGTCTGGCTGACCACGGTGGAGCTGGGCATGGGAATCCAGTTCATCTCCTTCCCGATGGAGGTGCCGGGCCAGTGGACGCGGATCGAGCAGATCTTCGGCGTCCCCGACGAGCTGGAGTTGATGGCGGTCTACCGGCTGGGCTACCTGCCCGCCGAGCAGCGCCGCCCGGCCATCGACTGGTCGAGCCACCAGCGCAAGCTCATCTCCCAGTACGTGTTCCGGGACTCCTGCGCCACCCCGCAGCAGGGCTGGGACGAACCGCCCGCTCCCTGAGCCCCCAGCCGCCGGGTCCGGCTCAGTCCTCGCCGCTGCGAAGACGGCGGTGAGCCGAAAGCAGCTCCATCTCCGGACGCGCGGCGACGCTGCGCTCGACGGCGTCGAGGACCTCGACGAGGTGGCCCTGGTCGCCCGCCACCGCGACCACCCCGACCCCGGCCCGGCGGTGCAGGTCGAGGTGGTCCACCTCGGCGACTGCCACCTCGAAGCGTCTTCTCAGCTCGGCCAGCAGCGGCCGGACCAGCGAGCGCTTCTCCTTCAACGAGCGCACGTCTCCGAGCAGCAGGTCGAGCTCCAGGGACCCCACCCACATGGCCATGGCCCGAGGCTACGACCGGCGGCTGGTCGGATCGCTCGGCGGTCCCCGGTTCCGCTCTGAGCCGTCGGATTGGGCTGAGGCCAGACCATTGACGACGGCTCCTGCGGAGCGCCAGGATGTCCGGGTCGTCGACACCCACTGATCGGAGCCTGCATGAGCGTCGAGAGCCACCCCGACCACGCTGACCTGGACGACGACGCGAGGCACCTGGCGGAACTGGGCTACACCCAGGAGCTCCACCGCGGCATGTCGGCGTTCTCGAACTTCGCCGTCTCGTTCTCGATCATCTCGATCCTCGCCGGCTGCATCACCTCCTACGGCATCGCGCTCCGCTCCGGCGGCCCGTCGACACTGGTGCTCGGCTGGCTCATCGTCGGGATCCTCGTGCTGGCCGTGGCCGGGGCGATGGCCGAGGTCTGCTCCCGCTACCCAACCGCCGGGCGGGCTCTACTTCTGGGCCGGACGGCTGGCCAAGCGGAACAAGCGCGAGTGGGCCTGGTTCACCGGCTGGTTCAACTTCCTCGGCGAGGTCGCCGTGACGGCCGCGATCGACTTCGGCTGCGCCACCACCTGGATGGCCTTCATGAACCTCGTCTGGGGCGTCGAGGCGACACCGGGCCGTACGTTCGCGCTGTTCGTGGCGATCATCGTCGTGCACGGCCTGCTGAACACCTTCGGCGTGAACCTGGTCAGCCTGCTGTCCAACGTCTCGGCCTGGTGGCACGTCGGCGGCGTGCTGGTCATCGTCGCCGCGCTGTGGATCCTCCCCGAGAGCCACCAGTCGGTGGGTTGGACCCTGACCGGCTTCCACAACGAGACCGGCTGGACCTTCCTGCCGTACGTCTTCCTCATGGGCCTGCTGATGGCCCAGTACACCTACACCGGCTACGACGCCTCGGCCCACGTGGCGGAGGAGACGAAGAACGCCTCCGTGGCTGCCCCGCGCGGGATCGTCACCAGCGTCCTGGTCTCGGTGATCGGCGGCTTCATCCTGCTCTACTCGATCACCGCGGCGATCACCGACCGCAGCGAGGCCGGCCTGGCCCGGCTGTCGGAGTCCGAGACGGGGCTACCGCCGGCCCAGATCTTCCTGGACAGCCTGGACAACCCGACCGTGGCGAAGTTCCTGCTGTTCATCGTCTGCGTCGCCCAGTTCTTCTGCGGCATGGCCTCGGTCACCGCGAACTCCCGCATGTCCTACGCGTTCTCCCGCGACAAGGCCCTGCCCGGCTCACGGATCTGGGCCAAGGTGAACCCGCGCACCGGGACCCCCACCAACTCGATCTGGCTCTGCGTCACGCTCTCGGTGATCCTGGCCTCGCCGGCCCTGGTCAGCACGACCGCCTACTTCGCCGTCACCTCGATCGCGGTGATCGGGCTCTACATCGCCTACGTGGTGCCGGTGCTGCTCCGCCGGCTGAACCCCGACTTCACCCCGGGCCCCTGGAACCTCGGCCGGTTCAGCGGCCTCGTCGGCTGGGTCGCCGTCGTCTGGGTGGTCATCATCTGCATCCTGTTCGTGCTGCCGCCAGTGGCCCCGGTCGACGTCAGCACCTTCAACTACGCCCCGGTGGCCGTGCTCGTGGTGCTCGCTTTCGCGACGATCTCCTGGTTCGTCTCCGGACGGCACACTTTCATGCTGGCGGCGAAGGACGAGGCGACCAGCCCGGAGGCCGAGAAGGTGCTGGACAGCTGACCGGTGACTGCGGAGCAGGAGGCCGACGCGGGGCTGGCCGCCGTCGTGCTTGGGGCCGTCCGCGGCCGCCACGCCTTCGAGGACTGTGTCGAGCGGCTCGCCACCGCCATCCGGCTGGGCGTCTACCCCCGGGGCAGCGCTCTCCCGCCGGAGCGCGAGCTGGCGGTGGCCCTGGGAGTGTCGCGGGCGACTCTGCGGGAGGCGATCGCCGGGCTGCGGGCGGCCGGGATGGTGGCCACCACCCGCGGTCGGGGCGGGGGGACGGTTGTCCTGCACGAGCCGGCCACCCCGGGGGAGGGCGGTCGGAGCGGCCTGCAGGGCCGCCGCGACGAGCTGCTGGACGCCCTGGTGTTCCGGCGGGTGGTAGAGCCCGGAGCCGCTCAGGTCGCGGCCGGCCGGACCCTGCGGCCGAGCGAGCGGACGCTGGTCGTCGAGTCGTTGGCCCGGGTGGCGGACGCGACCGACCCGGCGGGCCATCGGCAGGCGGACTCCCGGCTGCACCTGGCGCTGGCCACGGTCACCGGCTCCGCGCGGCTGGTGGAGGCGGTGACCGCTGTTCAGGCCGGCCTGCACGACATGCTGGTCGCCATCCCGGTGCTGCGGGTCAACATCGAGCACTCGAACGTGCAGCACGCCGCGATCGTGGCCGCGGTCCTGGAGGGTGACGGGGCCCGAGCCCGCCGGGAGATGGAACGACACTGCGACGACACCGCCGCGCTGCTGCGCGGACTGCTGGACTGAGCGACGGAACCGGAGACGAGTCACATGAGGAGCAGGGCATGAAGGGGACGGACGCATGAGCCAGCTGAGGAACGACCGGCACCTGAGCGTGGAGGAGCTGCGACGACGGATCGTCGAGGGCGAGCTGGACACGGTGCTGGTGGCGTTCACCGACATGCAGGGCCGGCTGCAGGGCAAGCGGATGCACGCGGCCTACTTCCTCGACCACGTGCTCGAGGCGGGCACCGAGGGTTGCAACTACCTGCTCAGCGTCGATGTCGACATGAACACCGTCGACGGCTACGCCATGGCCAGCTGGGACTCCGGGTACGGCGACATGGAGTTCGCCCTCGACCTGGACACGATCCGGCTGCTGCCGCACCTGCCGGGGACGGCGATGATCCAGTGCGACCTGGTGACCCTCGACCACCGCCCCGTCCCGCAGTCGCCCCGCACGATCCTCACGACGCAGCTGGCCCGCGCCGCCGAGCTCGGCTACGTGGCCCTAGCGGGCACCGAGCTGGAGTTCATCGCCTTCCGGACGCCGTACGAGCAGGCCTGGAGCTCGGGCTACCGCGACCTCGTGCCGCTGAACCAGTACAACATCGACTACTCCGTGCTCGGCACCTCCCGCGTCGAGCCCCTGCTCCGGGCCATCCGGAACTCGATGTACGCGGCCGGGATGGACGTGGAGTCGGCCAAGGGGGAGTGCAACCTCGGCCAGCACGAGATCGGCTTCCTCTACGCCGACGCCCTGACCACCGCGGACAACCACGCCGTCTACAAGACCGCGGCGAAGGAGATCGCCGCCCAGCAGGGTCTGTCCCTGACCTTCATGGCCAAGTACGACCAGCGCGAGGGCAACTCCTGCCACATCCACCTGTCGCTGCGGGGAGCCGACGGCGAGACGGTGTTCTGGCAGGACGACGAGGCCAACGGCCGCGGGTCGCGCAGCAAGCTCTACGACCACTTCCTGGCCGGGCTGCTGACCACAATGGCGGACTTCACGTTGCTGTACGCACCCAACGTCAACTCCTACAAGCGGTTCGCCGCCGGCTCGTTCGCCCCGACCACGATCGCGTGGGGCCAGGACAACCGGACCTGCGCGCTGCGGGTCGTGGGTGCCGGCAAGGGCGCCCGGGTGGAGAACCGGGTGCCCGGCGGGGACGTGAACCCCTACCTCGCCCTCGCAGCCATGATCGCCGGCGGTCTGTACGGCATCGAGCACGAGCTCGAGCTGGCACCGGAGCTGACCGGCAACGCCTACACCTCCGGGCTGGCGACGGTGCCCCGTACGCTGCTCCAGGCCCGGGACGCCTTTGCCGGCTCTGCGGTGGCTCGCCAGGTCTTCGGCGACGAGGTCGTCGACCACTACACCAACATGGCCGACGTCGAGCTCGCCGCGTTCGACGCCGCCGTCACCGACTGGGAGCTGCGCCGCGGCTTCGAGAGGATGTGAACCCCATTTACGACACGCACGAGGCCCTCGGCGGGGGAGCGAGCACCTTCACGCTCGTCGACCCCAGCACGGAGCAGCCGATCACCGAGGTCGCGATGGCCGACCTGGCCCGCACCGACGCCGCGATCGAGGCCGCCGCGGCCGCCGCCCCGGCCTGGGCCGCCGTCACGCCGGGGGAACGGGCGCGGCTGCTGCGCCGGTTCGCCGCCGTTGTCGACGAGCACCTGGAGGAGCTCGCCTGGCTCGAGGTCCGCAACGCCGGGCACACCATCGGCAACGCCCGCTGGGAGGCGGGCAACGTCCGTGACGTCCTCAACTACTACTCCGCCACCCCGGAACGGCTGTTCGGGCGGCAGATCCCCGTCCCCGGAGGCATTGACCTCACCTTCCACGAGCCGCTTGGCGTGGTGGGCATCATCGTGCCCTGGAACTTCCCGATGCCCATCGCGGCCTGGGGCTTCGCACCGGCCCTCGCGGCCGGCAACACCGTCGTCCTCAAGCCGGCCGAGTACACCCCGCTGACCGCGCTGCGGCTGGCCGAGCTGGGCCTGGAGGCCGGGCTGCCCGAGGGCGTCCTCACCGTCCTGCCGGGCGCTGGGCCCGTCGTCGGGCAGCGGTTCGTGACCTCCCCGCTGGTGCGCAAGGTCTGCTTCACCGGCTCGACAGCCGTCGGCAAGCAGGTGCTGGCCGGCTGTGCCGAGCAGATCAAGCGCTGCACGCTGGAGCTCGGCGGCAAGAGCGCCAACATCATCTTTGCCGACGCGGACCTGGCGAAGGCGGCCGCGGCCGCTCCGGCTGCGGTGTTCGACAACGCCGGGCAGGACTGTTGCGCCCGCTCCCGCATTCTCGTCCAGGCCTCCGTGCACGCGGAGTTCCTGGACCGCCTGTCGACCGCGGTCGAGTCCTTCGTCGTCACCGACCCCGGCGACGAGGCGGCCCAGATGGGCCCGCTGGTCTCGGCCCGCCAGCGCGACCGGGTGCAGGGCTACCTCGACGAGGTCGAGGTGGCCTTCGCCGGCTCGGCGCCGTCCGGCCCGGGCTTCTGGGTGCCGCCCTCGGTGGTGCTGGCCACCGGTCCCGACCAGCGCATCTGGCGGGAGGAGGTGTTCGGGCCCGTCGTCGCGGTGCTGCCCTTCTCCGACGAGGCCGAGGCAGTCGCCCTGGCGAACGACTCCGACTACGGGCTCTCGGGCTCCCTCTACACCGCCGACCTCGGCCGGGCGCTACGGGTCTCCCGGGCCGTGCAGGCGGGCAACCTCAGCGTGAACTCCCACTCCTCGGTCCGCTACTGGACCCCCTTCGGCGGGTTCAAGCAGTCCGGCCTCGGCCGCGAGCTGGGGCCCGACGCCCCGCACGGCTTCACCGAGGAGAAGAACGTCTTCCTCAGCGACGCCTGAGGATGACCAGCACGCACGCGCCCCATCCCCCTCAGACCACCATGACGCAGGACGAAGGAGCACGAGCATGACCGGACGGGTTCAGGACCGGGTGGCGGTGGTGACCGGTGGCTGTTCCGGCATCGGGTTGGCCAGTGTGCAACGGTTGGCGGCCGAGGGCGCCCGGGTGGTCATCGCCGACCTCGACGACCGCCGGGGCCCGGAGGTCGCGGCCTCGGTCGACGGGCTCTACGTCCGTACGGACGTGACCAGCAAGGACGACGTCGACGCCGTGTTCGCCGCGGCCAAGGACACCTACGGCTCAGTGGACATCGCCTTCAACAACGCGGGGATCTCCCCGCCGGAGGACGACTCGATCCTGGACACCGACCTGGAGGCGTGGCGACGGGTCCAGGAGGTGAACCTGACCAGCGTCTACCTGTGCTGCAAGGCCGCCCTGCCGCACATGCTCGCCCAGGGCCGCGGCTCCATCATCAACACCGCGTCCTTTGTGGCCGTGATGGGTGCCGCGACCTCCCAGATCTCCTACTCCGCCTCCAAGGGCGGGGTGCTGTCGATGAGCCGCGAGCTGGGGGTGCAGTTCGCCCGGCAGGGGGTGCGGGTCAACGCGCTCTGCCCGGGGCCGGTGAACACCCCGCTGCTGCAGGAGCTGTTCGCCTCCGACCCCGAGCGGGCGGCGCGCCGGCTGGTGCACGTGCCGCTCGGCCGCTTCGCCGAACCGGTGGAGATCGCCAACGCGGTGCTGTTCCTGGCCTCGGACGAGTCGAGCTTCATCACCGCCAACACCTTCCTGGTCGACGGTGGGATCAGTGGCGCGTACGTGACGCCGCTGTGAGCCGCCCGGTGATCGGGCTCAGCGCCTACCGGGAGCAGGCGGCCTGGGGCGTCTGGCACGCGCAGGCCGACCTGCTGAACTCGCTCTACGCGCGCTCGGTGGAGGCGGCCGGCGGGATCCCGGTCCTGCTGCCCCCGCAGGCCGAGGACGGGGCGGGCGTGGTGAAGCGGCTGGACGGGCTGATCATCAGCGGCGGCTCCGACGTCGAGCCGGTCCGCTACGGCGCGGACAGCGACCCGCGCACGCAGGCGCCGCGCCCCGACCGCGACGCCTGGGAGCTCGCGCTGCTGGACCACGCATCGGCGCTCGGGACCCCCGTCCTCGGCGTCTGCCGCGGGCTGCAGGTCATGGCCGTGCACGCCGGGGGCACCTTGCAGCAGCACCTCCCCGACGTGGTCGGCCACGACGACCACTCACCGGGCGGGGACGCGTTCGGCCTCGTGCCGGTGGCCACGGCCGCGCAGTCCGCGGTCCGTGCCCTGGTCGGAGAGGACCTGCAGGTCAGCTGTCACCACCACCAGAGCGTGGTCACCCACCCTGGCCTGGTCGCCACCGCGCACGCCGGCGACGGCACCGTGGAGGCGCTGGAGGACCCGGGCCGCCCGTTCTGGTTGGGCGTCCAGTGGCACCCCGAGCACGGCGAGGACCTCCGCTTGTTCCGCGGTCTCGCCCAGGCTGGGAAGAGCTACCGCGCCGAGCGTCAGCTCTAGCCGTAGAACAACACCCGGCACACGGACCGGCGGGTCAGAGCGCGGGCCGCGCCCGAGCGGAGCGAGGGCCATCAAAGGGGTGCAAATGCGGGTCGTCGACGCCGAAGGTGCGCACCGGACCGGGACCGCTGGTCCGGGTCTCGAAACGCACGGTGACCCGGCCGAGGCCGGAGCCCCACACCCAGCCCGGTCCGTGCTCGTCGTGCTCCACGTCGGCGCCGGGCGTCCAGCCTGGTCTCCGTCGCTGGTCGGGAGCCAGCTCCTCACCGGCCGGCTCCGCCCGCCCGGCACCAGCGGGGGCCGAGGCCACCTCCTCCGCGTCGGCGAACAGGTCCTCCTGCAGCACGTCGGTCAACCCGGCGACGCCGACCCCGAGCAACCGCACGCCGTCGGCGACGTCGACCCCGGCGAGGAGCGCCTGCGCCACCGAGGTGATCACCTCCCCGCGGTCGGTGGCGCTCGCCAGCGTCCGGGACCGGGTGACGGTGGAGAAGTCGTGCCGGCGGAGCTTGAGGGTGACGGTCCGCGCGAACATGCCGGACGCGACCAGCCGCCGGGCGACCTGGGCGGAGTGGCGTCGGAGCGCGGCGGTTAGCTCGGCCACGTCGGTCAGGTCCCGCTCGAAGGTGTCCTCGGTGGAGATGGACTTGGCCTCCCGCTCGGCCACGACCGGGCGGTCGTCGCGGGCGTGGGCCAGGGCGACCAGCCCCTCGGCGAGGTTGCGGCCCACGACCTGGGCCAGCTCGTCCACGGCGACCGCTTGGAGGTCGCCCACGTGGTGCAGCCCCACGCGCTGCAGCTTGTCGACCGTCACCGGGCCGACACCGGGGATGACCCCGACCGGCATCGGAGCCAGCAGCGCCACCTCGCTGCCCGGCTCGACGATCCGGCTGCCGTCGGGCTTGGCCAGCTCGCTGGCGATCTTGGCCATGAACTTCGAGGTGGCGACCCCGACCGACGCCGTCAGCCCGCCCGTCGCGTCGGTGACGGCGGCCCGGAGCTCGTCCACCACCTGCTGCAGGTCTGGCGTGGTGTACCCGGGCACCGACTCCGCGGCGCGCAGGTCGACGAAGGCCTCGTCCAGGCTGAGCGGCTCGACCAGCGGCGACAGCGCGCGCAGCCGCTCCATCACCTGGCCGCTGGCTTCCCGGTAGGCGCCGAAGCGGCCGCCGAGGAAGGCGGCGTGAGGGCAGCGGCGGCGCGCCTCCCCGCCGGGCATCGCGGACCGCACCCCGAACACCCGGGCCTCGTAGGAGGCGGTGGCGACCACCCCGCGGGCCCCGACCCCGCCGACGACGACCGGCTTGCCGCGCAGGGAGGGCTTGTCGCGCTGCTCGACGGAGGCGAAGAACGCGTCGAGGTCCAGGTGCAGCACGGAGGCCTCGGGTCGCACGGCTCCATCATGGCTGATGCGACAACGTGTGAGCTCGCGTGGTGAGTACCCCTCGCGAACTCACACACTGTGCCGAGCCGCGCGTTCGACCCGAGCCAATCCTGAGGTCCGGGACCCATACTCACCCCAGCGCACAGCCGGGCGGACGTGTGGTCCCGTCGACCCCGTCCCTCCCGTCCCACCGCCGCGGTGCGCGGGCGGTGCGGTCTAGGGGTTGGTGGGGGTGATGTGTCGGGGCGCTCCCACCAGCCCCTTCCCGTGCCCGGACCCGGCGGCGGCAACCGCCAGCGGTGAGACCTACCGTTCCCCCGTGGAGCAACGGATCAGCGTGCTGACGCTCGGCGTCCGCGACCTCGGAGTCGCCCGCCGCTTCTACGAGGCCCTTGGCTGGCGGCCGAACCAGCCGGTGGACGCCGGCGTCGTCTTCTTCCAGGTCGGCGGGATCGTCGTCGCGCTGTGGGGCCGTGAGCAGCTGGCGGAGGACTCGTGCGTCGAGGACTCCGGCGGCTGGGGCGGCGTGACGCTCGCCCACAACGTCGCCGACCCGGCCGCCGTCGACGCGGTCCTGGCCCGGGCCGAGGCCGCCGGGGCGCGGATCGGCCGCCCGGGTGCACCCACCTCCTGGGGTGGGTACGGGGGCGTCTTCCTCGACCCCGACGGCCACCCCTGGGAGATCGCACACAACCCGGGCTGGACCCTCACCGCCGACGGGGCGACGCTGATCGGGCCGCCGCCCGGCTGAGCCGGGGATGCCCACCGGGGACGGCTGCGCGGGAGCAGGAGTCAGGTGTCGGTAGGTTGACCCCGCGGCTCCGGGGTACCACCTCGGGGGCGATGCTGCCCTCTTCCGCATCGAATGATCACGAGTACAGAGGTTTGAACATGGATATCTGGCCTGGAAGGCCCTACCCGCTCGGTGCGACCTACGACGGCAGTGGCGTGAACTTCGCGATCTTCTCCGAGGTCGCTGACAAGGTCGAGCTCTGCCTGATCGACGACTCGGGGGCCGAGACCCGCCACGAGCTGGTGGAGGTCGACGGCTACGTCTGGCACGCCTACGTGCCGAACGTGCAGCCGGGCATCCGCTACGGCTACCGCGTGCACGGGCCCTACGACCCCGAGAACGGCCACCGCGCCAACCCGTCGAAACTGCTGCTCGACCCCTACGCGAAGGCGATCGACGGTCAGATCGACGGCGACGAGTCGCTGTTCAGCTACCGCTTCACCGACCCCGACGCGTTCAACACCGACGACTCGCTGGGTCACACCATGCTGTCGGTGGTGACCAACCCCTTCTTCGACTGGGGCCACGACCGGCCGCCGCGTCACGAGTACCACGAGAGCGTCTTCTACGAGATGCACGTCAAGGGTCTGAGCATGACCCACCCCGACGTGCCCGACGAGGTCCGCGGCACCTACGCGGCCATGGGGCACCCGGCGATCATCGAGCACCTGACGTCGCTCGGTGTGACCGCGGTGGAGCTCCTGCCGGTGCACCAGTTCGTCAACGACTCCCACCTGGTCGACCAGGGGCTGTCGAACTACTGGGGCTACAACACCATCGGGTTCCTGGCGCCGCACAACGGCTACGTCAGCTCCAACGCCACCGGCGCCCAGACCACCGAGTTCAAGGCGATGGTCAAGGCGCTGCACGCCGCGAACATCGAGGTCATCCTCGACGTGGTCTACAACCACACCGCGGAGGGCAACGAGAAGGGCCCGACGATCGCGTTCCGCGGGATCGACAACCTCAACTACTACCGGCTGGTGGACGAGGACAAGAGCCACTACTACGACACCACCGGCACCGGCAACAGCCTGCTCATGCGCAGCCCGCACGTGCTGCAGCTCATCATGGACTCCCTGCGCTACTGGGTGACCGAGATGCACGTCGACGGTTTCCGCTTCGACCTCGCCGCGACGCTGGCTCGCCAGTTCCACGAGGTCGACAAGCTGAGCGCCTTCTTCGACATCATCCAGCAGGACCCGGTGATCTCCCAGGTGAAGCTGATCGCCGAGCCCTGGGACCTGGGCGACGGCGGCTACCAGGTGGGCAACTTCCCGCCGCTGTGGACGGAGTGGAACGGCAAGTACCGCGACACCGTGCGCGACTTCTGGCGCGGGGAGCCGGCCGCGCTGGCCGAGTTCGCCTCCCGGATCACCGGGTCCAGCGACCTCTACAACCACTCCGACCGCCGCCCGACCGCGTCGATCAACTTCGTCGTGGCCCACGACGGCTTCACCCTGCGCGACCTCGTCTCCTACAACGAGAAGCACAACGACGCCAACGGTGAGAGTGGGAACGACGGCGAGAGCCACAACCGCTCCTGGAACTGCGGCGTCGAGGGGGAGACCGACGACCCCGAGATCCAGGCGCTGCGGCTGCGGCAGCAGCGGAACTTCATCACCACGATGATGGTCAGCCAGGGCGTGCCGATGCTGGCACACGGCGACGAGCTGGGCCGGACCCAGGGCGGCAACAACAACGTCTACGCCCAGGACAACGAGCTCGCCTGGGTCGACTGGGACCTCGACGGGGACCAGAAGGAGCTGCTCGCCTTCACCTCCGCCGCGATCGCCCTGCGGAAGGCGCACCCGGTGCTGCGCCGTCGTCGCTTCTTCGGTGGTGACGCCGCCCGCGGTGGCCAGAGCGAGCTCGGCGACATCGAGTGGCTGCGCAACGACGGCAACCCGATGGACGACGCCGACTGGAGCACCGGCTACGCCCAGAGCCTGGTGGTCTTCCTCAACGGCGACGCCATCCCCGAGTCCGACGCCATGGGGCGCCGGGTCGTGGATGACCACTTCCTGCTCATGTTCAACGCCTCCGGGGAGGACATCACCTTCACGGTGCCACCGGAGCCGTTCGGCAACCAGTGGGTGGTGCAGCTGGACACCGGCGACGGCACCATCGGCCCTGTTGTCGACGCGACCTGGGACGCAGGCACCGAGCACGTGGTGGCCCCGCACTCGATGGTGGTGCTCTCCACCGAGGTGGTGCCGGAGTCGGAGCGGGAGGCGGCGGCCGAGCGGGCGACGGAGGCCTCGGCCCACGTGGCCAAGCGGTCGGAGAACCCGCCGCACGCCCCGAAGCCGACCCCGGTCAAGAAGTAGGGCGCGCGTCCCGGGGTCCGGCGGTACCTCCGCCGGACCGCGGGGCGTGCTCAGCCAGGCGAGGGGGAGCGGGAGACGTCCGCTCGCCCTCGCCTGTCCCTGGGCCGCTGTCCGACGCGTGTCTTAGAAGGCGTCGCCGGTGCGCCAAGCCATCTCCTGCAGGGCCCAGGTGTTGCCGTCCGGGTCGCTGAAGAACGCGTACCGGACCCCGCCCCCCACGTCGTTCACCTCGCTGACGTCCACACCGCGGCCGAGAAGCTCCTCCCGCGCGCGGTCGAGGTCGGCCACCACGAGATGAAGGCCCTTGACGGTGCCGGGTGTCATCTCCGAGATCGGGCCCATCCCGGTGCCGATGACGATCGAGCAGGCGGACCTGGGCGGGGTGAGCTGGACCACCCGCATGCCCGGTGTCGGCTGCACGTCGACGTCGAGGGCGAAGCCCAGGCGCTCGGTGTAGAAGGCCTTTGCGCGGTCGACGTCGGCGACCGGGACGGGAACGAGCTCGAGCAACATGTCCATACCGGCGACCCTAGGGTGCGAGGCGGTCAGCGCGACGCGGGCACGGGGGTTTCGTCCTGGGGTCCGGGGCAGGCGACCCGGGTGCAGGTGCCGGACGATGACGCCCCTGGCGACGTCGCCCAGGACGGGAAAGATCCGCAGCCCGGCGGCCGGGGTCAGGATGTAGACCGGCACCTGCGATCTGGCGCAGACGGAGACCCTTTCGTGCCGCTGCTGGACTGGGCCCGGTCGTGGCTGACCGGGCGTTGACGCTGGGGCTGCTCGCGCGCGAAGCGGGTGTCACCACCCGCACCCTGACCCGCCGGTTCGCCGCAGAGGTCGGGGAGCCCTCGTCGCAGGCCTCGCCCTCGCCGCAGGAATCGGCACCGCCACCCTCCCCGCCGCCGCCCCCTCGTCAGCGCGCCCGGATCTGCCCAGCGGGACTCATGGACGAGACGGCGGACGCCCTCCCTGGCCGGTGGTCGCGACCTCGTCAGACCGGTTCGAGGGAATGGTGGGGGACTGCCGGCAGCCGGACGGCGAGGGGATCAGCGGGCCGGACGACTCCTCCTGTCACCACGACAGCCATCACACCCGCTCTGCGCACCAGGGCGCCGGCGGGACTCCTGGCCAGCAGCTCTCTCATGAGTCCGGACTGGAAGGTGTCGATCTGGCGGCACGGGTTGCGCAGGCCGGTGACCTCGACCACCGCCTCCGCTCCCAGCTGCAGCATCGTTCCCCGGGGCAGGGAGAGCAGGTCGATCCCACGGGTGGTCACGTTCTCCCCCAGCCCACCCGGTTCGAGGCCGAACCCGTGCTCGCCCACCTCGGCGAACAGCTCGGCCTGAATCAGGTGGACCTGCCGCAGGTTCGGCTGGCTGGGGTCCCTCGCCACCCGTGACCGGTGCTGGACGGTTGCACCCAGATGAGCGTCGCCCTCGACCCCGAGACCGGCCAGCAGCACGATCTCGTCGACGCGACCCTTGCTGAAGTGGTGCCCGGTGTCGCGGCAGACAGCGACGACGCGAGCCTCGGGAACAGACACGGAGGAAGTCTTCCGCACCGGGTCAATCCGTTGGCCCGTCGGGCTCGCCGAACCGGGCGCTGTGACCGCGGGTCAGCCGGCCGGGAAGGTGACGCCGGTGAGCCGGGCGGCCGCGGCCAGGAACTGCTCCTGGAGGTCGACCTCGCGGGCGGCGGGGTTGGGCTCGCGGACCTGGCGGCGGTGCAGGTAGTGGCCGGTGACCCGCGCCTCGGCGTCGTCGCTGGTGGCCAGCCAGACGGAGGTGTCGGCGCCGGCGGGAAGCTCGTCGGTCGCCCCGGCGCCGCCCATCCGGGTCTTGATCCACCCGGGATCGACGGCGTTGCTCAGCGTGCCCCGGCCAGTGCCGGGCGACGGCGAGGGCCAAGACGACGTCCCACAGCTTGGAGTCGCAATAGGCCTGCATGCCGTTCCAGGGCCGGTTGGCGAAGTCGAGGTCGTCGAGGTGAGGTTCCCCCTGGGCCTCTAGGCCGGAGGTCAGGTAGACCAACCGCCCCGGCGCCGGGGCCAGCGCGGTGAGCAGGTAGGGCGCCAGCACGTTGACCTGGAAGGTCAGCTCGTGGCCGTCCTCGGTCAGCCGGCGCTCGTCCTGGCCACCGACGCCGGCGTTGTGCACCACCGCGTCCAGACGGCCCAGCGCGGCCACCGAGGTCCCGAGGTCCTGCGTCGAGGCCAGCGAGGCGAGGTCGCCGATCACGACGTCGGCCGCCCCGGGAACCGCGGCCCGCGCCTGCTCGGCGCGCGCGTCGTTGCGCGCGTGCAGCACCACCCGGTGACCGGCCGCGACCAGGTCGAGGGCGGTCTGACGCCCGATGCCGTCGCTCGAACCGGTCACCAGCACCGTCGCCATCACGCCACTCCCGTTCCTGCTGCACCTGTCATCACCTGCGGGATGTTACGAGACTGCCCTCGACGGGCCTGGGGGAGTCCGGGTTCCGCGGTCAGGCGGAGGCGACGACCGGCACGTCGGCGCCTCGGAGGCGCACCTCGTCGACCCCCCGGTTGGCCAGCTGGTCGGCCCGCTCGTTGCCGGGGTCGCCCGAGTGGCCCTTCACCCAGACCCAGGTGATGGTGTGGCGGGCCACCTCGGCGTCCAGCGCGCGCCACAGGTCCTCGTTCTTGACCGGCTTCTTCGCCGCCGTCCGCCAGCCGTTGCGCTTCCAGCCCGGCAACCAGTCGTTGAGGCCGTTCATCACGTAGGTCGAGTCGACGTGCAGGCGCACCTCGCACGGCGCTTTCAACGCCCGCAGCGCCTCGATGACCGCCGTCAGCTCCATCCGGTTGTTGGTCGTCACCCGCTCACCGCCGAACAGCTCGCGCTCGTGGTCCCCCGACCGCAGCCAGGCGCCCCAACCGCCCACCCCCGGGTTGCCCTTGCAGGCTCCGTCACTCCAGATCTCGACCGCGTTCACGCCGCTCATGATCGCAGGTCGGGCCTCGACCGGGCCGAGTTGTCAGAACCCGCACTGCTCTGACCGGCGCCACTTCTGACAAGTCGGCACCTAGGCGACCAGGGAGTGCCCCTTCCGGCGGGGCGTCTCCTGCGTCACGATGGCGGGGTGAGCATCCTGACCGGTCAGCAGATCGCCGACGCCGACCTGGACGGGTGGGTGAACCTGCTCGGCGGGCTGCAGACCCGCGTCGCGACGCCCGACTTCGCCGCCGGGCTGGCCCTGGTCGAGGCCATCGGGGCGGCTGCGGAGGAGATGGACCACCACCCCGACCTGGACCTGCGTTACACCCACGTGGACATCCGGCTGCGCAGCCACGACGTCGGCGGGGTGACGGCTCGCGACGTCCGGCTGGCCCGCCGGGTGACCAAGCTGGCGGCTGCGGCCGGACTCGGCCCGCGCCGCACCGGGGTCGTCCGGCTGGAACTGGCCCTCGACAGCCCGGACACCGCTGCGGTGCTGCCGTTCTGGGGCGCGGTCCTGGGCATGGCCGACCAGGCCGGGAAGGGCGATGAGCTGGTGGACCCGGCCGGCGTCCTCCCCGCCGTCTGGTTCCAGCCCTCCGGCGCGGAGGAGCCGCGCCAGCGCTGGCACCCTGACCTGTGGGTGGACCCGTCGGAGGTCCAGCCCCGGATCGACGCGGCGGTCGCCGCCGGCGGCACCCTGGTCGACGACGGCGCAGCCCCCGCCTTCTGGGTGCTGGCCGACAGCCAGGACAACCGGGTCTGCCTCTGCACCTGGCAGAGCCGGGACTGAGCCGCCCCACCGGACACCGAGCTCGAGACGCCTCGTAGCGTCGGAGCATGCGCCTGGCCACTTTCAACATCCTCCACGGGCGCAGCCTGCGCGACGGGGCGGTGGATCTGGGGCGGCTGGCGGAGGCGGTCCGCCGTCTGAACCCGGACGTGCTGGCCCTGCAGGAGGTGGACCGGGCGCAGGACCGGTCCCACCGCGCTGACCTGACCGCGGTTGCCGCTGCCGCTATGGGGGCGGTGGCTTCCCAGTTCGCGCCCGCCCTACTGGGGACGCCGGGCGCGGCGTGGGCGCTTCCGGGCGACCACGACGACCCGGGCGTCGCGTCCTACGGCGTGTCGCTGCTCTCGCGCTACCCGGCGACGGGCTGGCGGGTCCTGAGGCTGCCGCGCGTCCCCTTCCGGGTCCCGCGGACGGGCCGGTACCTTTGGCCGCGGCGCCTGGCTGTCGAGGAGCTCCGAGTCGCGCTGGTGGGCCGCTTCCAGACCCCGGACGGCCCGCTCACCGCGGTGTCCACCCACCTGTCCTTCCTGCCCGGATGGGCACAGCTGCAGCTGCTCGCGATCCGTCGGGCTCTGGCGGGCGTGAGGGATCCCGTGGTGCTCATGGGGGACTTCAACGTGTCCCGTCGACAGCCGGCATTGCTCACCGGGTTCCGCTCCCTGGGCCACGCGCTGACCATGCCCGCCCACCACCCGGTCCGCCAGATCGACCACATCCTGCTGCGGGGGCGGCTCGGTCCTGTCCGGTCGGTCGAGAGCCCGCGGCTGGAGCTGTCCGACCACCGGCCGCTGGTGGTCGAGCTGGGAGAAGGCAGGGGCGACCACGGCCTGGCCGGAACCGCTGACTAGGCTGGACCACCGTGTGCGGGGGCCAGCGTGCCGGAACGGCGCCGCCTCCAGACGACGAGGAGGAACCACCATGGGGACTGTCCCCACGATCAACCTGAACAACGGCCAGACCATCCCGCAGCTGGGCTTCGGGGTCTTCCAGATCGATCCCGCCGAGACCGCCGACGCGGTCCGCCAGGCGCTCGAGATCGGCTACCGGCACATCGACACGGCCGAGATGTACGGCAATGAGGCTGGGGTGGGCCAGGGGGTCCGCGACTCCGGCCTGAACCGCGACGAGGTCTTTCTCACCAGCAAGCTCAACAACGGGTTCCACGAGCCCGACACTGCCCGGCGCGCCTTCGACCAGACCCTCGAGGAGCTGGGGAGCGACCACGTCGACCTCTTCTTGATCCACTGGCCGCTGCCGACCCAGTACGGGGGTGACTTCGTCTCCACGTGGAAGGTCCTCGAGGAGTTCTACCGGGACGGTCGCGCCCGCTCCATCGGGGTGTCGAACTTCCAGGTGAACCACCTGCGTCGGCTGGCCCAGGAATGTGACGTCGTCCCGGCGGTCAACCAGATCGAGGTGCACCCGTACCTGCTCAACAGCGAGGTCCGGGCCTACGGGGCCGAGCACGGCATCGCCACCGAGGCCTGGTCCCCGATCGCCCAGGGCGGGGTGCTAGGCGACCCCGCCATCGTCACCGTGGCCGAGCGGCTGGGCCGCACGCCGGCGCAGGTCACGCTGCGCTGGCACATCCAGCGCGGCGACATCATCTTCCCCAAGTCCACGACGCCGTCGCGGATCAAGGAGAACTTCGAGCTCTTCGACTTCGAGCTGACCGAGAGCGACATGGCCGCCCTCTCCGCGCTCGACCAGGGCGAGGCCGGGCGCACGGGCCCGAACCCGGACGTCTTCGACTACATCCCGGAGTGAGCCGGCCTGAGCCCGCCCCGGACCGGGGCGGGCTCAGCGCAGCTCCCGGGCTCCACCTTCGGTCGCCTCGTCCAGGGTCTCCCGACCGGCGGTCCGCCCGCCCGGCAACCCGTCGATGCCGGCCACCTCGGCCTCCCCCTCAGCCGGGCCGAAGGGCCTGGTGGTGCCGGCGATGAGGGCGGCCAGGCCCAGCAGGGCAGCGGTCACGGTGAGCGCCCGCAGGACCCCGACGTGGTCGCCCAGGAAGCCGATCAGCGGGGGACCGGCGAGGAAGGCGGTGTAGCCCACGGAGGCGACGACGCTCACCCGGCCTGCCGCGCGTCGGGGGTCGTCGGCGGCCGCGCTCATGCCCACCGGAAAGCCGAGGGCGGTACCGAGCCCCCAGAGCACCGCACCGGCCGCGGCCACCGGCAGCACCTGCCCGAACACGAAGAGGAGCAGCCCCACCAGCGCGACCAGGGCGGAGCCGCGCAGGGCGGTCACCCGTCCGTAGCGGTCGATCAGCGGCGGCCCGTACCAGCGGCCCAGGGTCATGGCGGCCAGAAAGGCGGCGAAGACCAGCGGACCGGTCACCGGCGCCGTGCCGTAGCCGTCGAGCACGGCGACCGCCAGCCAGTCGTTTCCGGTCCCCTCGGTGAAGGCCATGCAGAGCACGAAGACCCCGATCAGCAGCGTCCGGGGCTCGGTCCAGGCCGCCAGCGGATGCCGGCTCCGGCCCCCGGCCTCCGAAGCCGTTTCCGGGACCGCGGGCACCACGGGCAGGAAGCGCCGGGTCCCGAGCGGGACGACGACCGCGATGAGAACGGCTGCGGCCACCAGGTGCACGGCGACCGGCACATCGAGCGCGACCATGGCGGCCCCGCCGAGCGCCCCCGCCACCGTCCCCACGCTGAACCCGGCGTGGAATCGGGGCATGATCGGCACCCCGAGCCGCTGCTCGACCGCGGCGCCCTCGACGTTCATGGCGACATCCCAGGTGCCGTTGCCGAAGCCAATCAGGAACAGCCCGACGACGACCGGCAGCACGCCCGCCTGATAGCCGAGGGCGACCACGACCAGGCCGGTGGCCAGGCAGCAGGCCATGGCCGTGATGGTGCGCGCGGTGCCGAGCCGGGTCACCACGATGCCGGCCAGCGGCAGGGCGATCAGCGACCCGAGGGCGACGGCCAGCAGCACCAGGCCCAGGGTGGACGGGGAGGCCTGGAGCGCATCGCGGACCTGCGGGATGCGGGAGGCCCAGGTGGCGAAGCCGAAGCCGCTGCCGATGAAGGCCACGTAGGTGGCGTTCCGAGCCGACAGCACCTCGGCGGAGTGGGCGGGGCGGGTGCGGGTCGTCTCCATGTCGCGGGCGACGCTACCGGTCCGCGGGGAATGCGGGGAACATCGCGACGCGGACCCGACTTGACCAGGGGGTGAGCCCAGGAGCAGCCGAGCAGACCGTCGCTGCGCCGACGACGGAGACCGCGTGGACGCCCCGGCTGATCGCGCTGGCCTTTACCGCAGCCGTGGCCGTAAGCGTGATCTACCTGCCGCAGTCGCTGCTGACGAACGTGGCGGACGATCTCGGGGTCAGCCCCGAGCGGGCCGGTCTGGTGGCCACCGCGGTCCAGGCGGGCTACGCGCTGGGGATCGTGCTGCTGGTTCCGTTGGCCGACCGGGTGCATCCGCGACGGCAGGTGAGCGTGCAGTCGGTGCTGCTGGCCGCCGCCCTCGTGCTGTCCGCCGTGCTGCCCACCGTCGCCGCGGTCGCGGCCGGGTTCGCGGTGGTCGGACTGGTGGCCAACATCGCCCAGGTCATCATCCCGGCCGCGGGCCGGCTGGCCCCTCCCGAGCGCCGCGGCACCACCACCGCCACGATCGTCGGTGCGCTCTCGGCGGGCATCTTCGGCGGCCGGATCGTTTCCAGCCTGCTCGTGGAGACCTTCGGCTGGAGGTGGGTGAGCGTCGGGTTCGCCGTGCTGGTGGTGGCCACCCTGCCGTCCACGCGGTGGGGGCTGCGCGGGGCTGCCGTCCCGGCCGGGGCGGGCACGCCCTACCCCCGGCTGCTGCTCGAGACCCTCGCGCTGCTCCGGCGCAGCCCGGTGCTGTGGCAGTCCGCGCTGTTGCAGTTCTTCGTGTTCGCCACCTTCAACTCGGCCTGGACGGTGATGGTGCTGCACCTCACCGGCGAGCCCTACGGCTGGAGCGTCCGGTCCGCCGGTCTGTTCGGCCTGGTGGGGCTGGCTGCCGGGCTCATCACCCCGGTGGCGGGCCGGCTGGTCGACCGCTTCGGCACTCTGCCGGTCGCCGGGGCAGCGCTGACGGTGATGCTGGTCGCGACCGTCTCCATGGTCGTCGACGCGGACCGGCTGGTGCCCTTCGCGATCAGCGTGCTCGCCCTCACCGCGGCCGGCCAGCTGCACCAATCGGCCCAGCAGAGCCGGGTGCTGGCCGTGGACCCCGCGCGAGCGGCGCAGGCCAACACCGTCTTCATGTTCTTCGTGTTCCTCGGCGGCTCGACCGGGGCGTTTCTCGGCCCGGCCGCCTATGTGGGTGGGGGGATGGCCCGGGTGGCCCTGCTCGGCTGCGGGCTGCTGGTGCTCGCCCTGCTGGCCTGGGTGGCGGTCATCCTGCATGGGCGGCGCGCGGCCCGGTCGGAGCCGGCGACGGCCTGAAGGGGGGCTGGAGCGGGTGACGAGAATCGAACTCGCGTAGCCAGTTTGGAAGACTGGGGCTCTACCATTGAGCTACACCCGCCGGGGCCTGACGAACCCGGTCATCCAACCACATCTCACGTGCCCCGGGCACATCCACGGTGGCGCAGACGGCCACCTCGGGTCGGGGCGACAGGACTCGAACCTGCGATCTTCTGCTCCCAAAGCAGACGCGCTAGCCACTACGCTACGCCCCGCGACCGCCCGTGGGAGTGCACGGCGTCGACGCCTGAGTGTAGGGCACCGGGCGACCGCAACCAATCCTGGTTTTGGCCCGCCCGCCTGCCCGGAAGTAAGATGACCGTTGCTCTAGACGAGCGTGACCCGGGGTCGTCCGACTGATGCCCCTGGGACGCCAACCCCAATCCAGGAGTGACAAGAGTGCCCAGCACTGTCGAGCAGCTGAGCCCCACGCGGGTCAAGATCACCGTCGAGGTGCCGTTCACCGATCTCAAGCCCAGCATGGACAAGGCCTACGCCGAGATCGCCAAGACCATCAGCATCCCCGGCTTCCGCCGTGGCAAGGTGCCCCCGATGGTCATTGACCAGCGCTTCGGGCGCGGCGCGGTGATCCAGGAGGCGTTCAACGACTCCTGGATGCGCTTCTACGGGGCTGCTGTGGCCGAGAACCAGCTGGCTCCGCTGGCCCAGCCCGAGGTGGAGGTGACCAAGCTCGAGGACGGTGACGTCATCGAGTTCACCGCCGAAGTCGACGTGCGACCCGACTTCGACCTGCCCGACTTCACCAGCATCACCGCCACGGTCGACGCCCTCGAGGTGCCGCAGGCCCAGGTCGAGGAGCAGATCGACGTCCTGCGCAGCCGCTTCGGCTCGCGCGAGACCGTCGAGCGGCCGGCTGCCGACGGCGACATCCTGACCATCAACCTGGTCGCCACCCAGAACGGCGAGGCGCTGCCGGACGCGACGGCGGAGGACCTCGAGTACACCGTCGGCTCCGGCCAGATGCTTGACGGCCTCGACGAGGCCGTCACCGGGCTCTCGGCGGGGGAGTCGAAGACCTTTGCCTCCACCCTGGTCGGTGGTCCCCTCAAGGACGAGCAGGCTGACATCGAGGTCACCGTGACCAAGGTGCAGGCCCAGGAGCTCCCGGACGCCGACGACGAGCTGGCCCAGCAGGCGTCGGAGTTCGACACCATCGAGGAGCTGCGGGCCAGCATCGCCGACCGGCTCAGCGCGATGGCCCGCCTCGACCAGGCCGGGCGCGCCCGCGACGCCGTCCTGGAAGAGCTGCTCTCCCAGGTCGACATCGCCGTGCCGGAGCAGATCCTGGCCACCGAGACCGACGCCCGCAAGCAGCAGATCACCTCCCAGCTCGCGCAGGCCCAGCTCAGCCTCGAGCAGTACCTGAGCGAGGCCGAGGAGGGGCAGACCGAGGACGAGTTCTGGGCCGACATCGAGGAGCGCTCCACCCAGGCGCTCAAGGCGCAGATGGTGCTCGACAAGGTGGCCGACGAGCGTCAGGTCGGGATCGACCAGAACGACCTCACCCAGCACATCATCCGCAAGGCGCAGCAGGACAACGTCCCGCCGCAGCAGGTCGCTGACCACCTGCAGGAGCACCCGCACCACATCGACGAGTACATGACCGAGATCCGCCGCGGCAAGGCGCTCGCGCTGATCGTCGAGTCGGCCACGGTCACTGACAGCGACGGCGCTCCGGTCGAGCTGGCGAACCTCCGTGAGGACGGCACCATCGCCGATCCCAGCGAGGAGACCGAGGTCGTCGAGGGCGACGTCCTCGACGCAGCCGGTTCCGAGGCCGGGGACGCACCTGCTGAGGAGCAGGAGCAGGAGCAGGACAAGGTCTGACCGGTCCGGCTCAATAGGGCCCTCGTCCGGGACCGGGCGAGGGCCCTGCTGCGTCGAGGGCCGGCGTGGCACGGCGTCCTGCGCCGACAGCGAACACGGGCTGCGGGAGCGTCGGCTGTCAGTGCCGCGCGGTAGGTTCGAGGACGTGAACGCACACTCCGAGTACCCACGGCAGGCGGGCGTCGTCCAGCCCCGCGCAGCGAGCCGGAACGGCATCGGCCTGGACGACAACGTGTACCAGGCGCTGCTGCAGAACCGCATCATCTTCCTCGGTTCCGAGGTGCGCGACGAGAACGCGAACGCGATCTGCGCGCAGATGCTGCTGCTGAACGCGGAGGACCCGCACCGCGACATCTACCTCTACATCAACTCTCCGGGTGGCTCCGTGGACTCCGGCATGGCGATCTACGACACCATGAACTGGATCTCCAACGACGTGGCCACGGTGGCGATGGGCCTGGCCGCCTCGATGGGGCAGTTCCTGCTCTGCGCCGGCACCAAGGGCAAGCGCTACGCCCTCCCGCACAGCCGGATTATGATGCACCAGCCCTCGGGCGGGCTCGGCGGCACCGCGAGCGACATCCGGATCCAGGCGGAGCAGTCCCTCCACATCAAGAACGTGATGCAGCGGCTGATCGCTGAGCACACCGGGCAGACGCTGGAGCAGATCGAGGCCGACTCCGACCGTGACCGCTGGTTCACCGCCGAGGACGCGCTGAAGTACGGCCAGATCGACCACGTCTACGCCTCCGCCGCGCAGATCCCGTCCTCCCAAGCCCCCAACCAGTAAGGAGCGTGCGATGAGCAACGCATCGTTCGGCGCGCCCCGCGCTGAGGGTCAGCCGTTCGCGCCGACCATGGACTACTACATCCCGCAGTGGGAGGAGCGCACCTCCTACGGGATGCGGCGCATCGACCCCTACACCAAGCTGTTCGAGGACCGCATCATCTTCCTCGGCACCCCGATCTCCGACGAGATCGCCAACGCGGTCATGGCCCAGCTGCTGTGTCTGCAGCAGATGGACGCCGACCGCGACATCGAGATCTACATCAACTCCCCGGGCGGCTCCTTCACGGCGCTGACCGCGATCTACGACACGATGCGCTACATCAAGCCCGACGTGCGCACCGTCTGCCTTGGGCAGGCGGCCTCGGCCGCTGCTGTGATCCTGGCGGCCGGCACCAAGGGCAAGCGTCTCGCCCTGCCGAACAGCCGCATCCTCATCCACCAGCCGGCCACCGAGGGCGGCTACGGCCAGTCCTCCGACATCGAGATCCAGGCGCGGGAGATCCTCCGGATCCGGTCGCTGATGGAGGAGATGCTGTCCAGCGACACCGGTAAGAGCGCCGACGAGGTCAGCCGCGACATCGAGCGCGACAAGTACCTGACGGCTGAGCAGGCCCTGGAGTACGGCATCATCGACGAGATCCTCACCTCCCTCAAGGCCGTCGACGCCTGAGCCCATCTGGTGACCCGGCTCGGCGAGAAGGTCCTGCACCTTCATGCGGGCCGGGTCTAACCTGAAGGTCCCGTCCAGTCCCCGCGGCCTGGTGGACAGCAGCACCAAGGAAAGGAACGGTCGTGGCGCGCATCGGAGAGAGCGGCGACCTGTTGAAGTGCTCGTTCTGCGGAAAGAGCCAGAAGCAGGTCAAGAAGCTCATCGCGGGACCAGGTGTCTACATCTGCGACGAGTGCATCGATCTCTGCAACGAGATCATCGAGGAGGAGTTCTCCGAGGGCACCGAGGTCGGGCTGCTCGAGGAGCTGCCGAAGCCCCACGCGATCCGCGCCTTCCTCGACGGCTACGTGATCGGCCAGACCGGTGCGAAGAAGGCGCTTGCCGTCGCCGTCTACAACCACTACAAGCGTGTTCAGGCCCAGGCCCAGGCCGGCAGCACCGCCCGTCGGGCCGAGGACGACGGGGTCGAGCTCAGCAAGTCCAACATCTTGCTGATCGGGCCGACCGGGTGCGGCAAGACCTACCTCGCCCAGACGCTGGCCAAGATGCTCAACGTTCCCTTCGCGATCGCCGACGCCACCGCCCTGACCGAGGCCGGTTACGTGGGGGAGGACGTCGAGAACATCTTGCTGAAACTGATTCAGGCCGCCGACTTCGACGTCAAGAAGGCCGAGACCGGCATCATCTACATCGACGAGGTCGACAAGATCGCCCGCAAGAGCGAGAACCCCTCGATCACCCGCGACGTGTCGGGTGAGGGCGTGCAGCAGGCCCTGCTGAAGATCCTCGAGGGCACCAGCGCGAGCGTCCCGCCGCAGGGCGGTCGCAAGCACCCGCACCAGGACTTCATCCAGATCGACACCACCAACGTGCTCTTCATCGTCGGCGGCGCGTTCGCCGGCCTCGACCACATCATCTCCAGCCGGGTGGGGAAGAGGCCGCTCGGTTTCAACAACGACCTGGCCACGCGCCGCCCGGAGTCGGAGGACCCCTTCGAGGACGTGCGGCCCGAGGACCTGGTGAAGTTCGGCCTGATCCCGGAGTTCATCGGTCGCCTGCCCATGATCGCCTCGGTCAGCCCCCTGGACCGGGATGCGCTGATCCGCATCCTGGTGGAGCCGAAGAACGCCTTGGTGAAGCAGTTCAAGAAGCTGTTCGAGCTGGACGGTGTCGAGCTGGAGTTCAGCGACGACGCCATCGACGCGATCGCCGACCTCGCCCTGCTGCGCGGGACCGGGGCCAGGGGCCTGCGGGCGATCCTGGAGGAGGTGCTGCTCAACGTCATGTACGACGTGCCGAGCAGCGAGGATGTCGCGCAGGTGATCATCACCGCCGACGTGGTCAAGGACGCCGCCCTGCCGACCCTGGTGCCGCGGGAAAAGCTGGCCAAGCGGGAGCGTCGCGAGAAGTCCGCCTGACCGTCATCGGTCGGGCGTTGCCCCCTCGGCTACCCACCGCCCCCGCTGTAGCGGGGGCAATGGGTAGTTCAGGGGGTTTCTGTCGTCTGACGACAGACCTCAGCCGTTGACGGCGGAGGCCAGCGAGGCGAGCGAGGACTCCATGGCGTCCGCGCTGACCAGCGGGAAGGAGAGCTTCTTCAGCAGCTCCTTGTCGGTGACCGAGGTCCAGTCGTACGTCAGTGTGACCTCGGTCTGGTCCGAGCCCGCGGCCTTGAGCTCGTACAGCCACTCCCACCCGGGCGGCTCGGTCCCGGCCGGGGCGGTCTTCCAGGCGATCAGGGTGTTGGGCTGGAAGCCGGTGACGTGGTTGTCCACCTGGTACTCCCCGCCCATGTGCGCCCCCTCCATGTTCATCGTGAAGGTGTCGCCGACAGCGCTGATCCGCTGCGGCTTGACCGCCGAGCGGAGGAAGCCCGAGCCGTCGAACTCGGTGTGCCGATCGGGGTTGGAGAGCAGGTCGAAGATCTGCGCCGCTGGGGCGTTGATGGTGCGGGTGACCGTCTGCGTCGTCGTCATGACCTCAGTGTCGCCCGTCCGGTCCCCGCCACCCGGCACCGGGTCGGTCGTGCGCGACCGGTCCACCTGCTGGACGGCCGGGAAGCGGATGACCCTCCTCGCTGGTTGCACCGGCCATGAAGGCCATCGTCTACACGACCACCGGTACCCCGTCCGTCCTCTCCCTCGTCGACCGGGAGGTGCCCGAGCCCGGCCCCGGAGAGATCCGGGTCAAGATCGCCGTGTCCGGCGTCAACCCCACTGACTGGAAGTCCCGCACCGGCAGCGCTCCCGGTCAGCCGCTGGACCTCCCCGAGGTCACCCCCAACCAGGACGGGGCGGGCACGGTCGACGCCATCAGCCCCGAGGCCGCCGACCTCGCGCCCCTGCTCACGGTGGGTGACCCTGTCTGGACCTTCCTGTCCCAGCACCAGCGTCCGACCGGCACCGCCCAGGAGTACGTCGTGCTGCCCGTCGAGCGCGTCGTCGCGCTGCCCGAGGGCGTTTCGTTCGACCTGGGCGCCTCGCTCGGGGTTCCGGCGATGACGGCCCACCGGGCGCTGACGGTGTCGGAGTCCGGCCCCTCCCGGCTCGCGCCGGCGGCGCTCGAGGGCAAGGTCGTCCTGGTAGCCGGTGGAGCGGGGGCCGTCGGTCATGCCGCCGTCCAGCTCGCCCGATGGGCCGGGGCCACCGTCATCGCCACCGTCAGCAGCGACGCCAAGGCCGTCCTCGCCACGGCGGCCGGGGCTCACCACGTGGTCAACCACCGCTCCGACGACGTCATCGCCCAGATCCAGGCCGTTGCCCCGGGCGGGGTGGACATCGTCGTCGAGGTCGCACCCGGCCCCAACGCGGCGCTCAACCTGGCCGTGCTGGCCAACCACGGCACCGTCGCCTACTACGCGAACAACAACGGCGACGCCTTCACCCTCGACGTGGTGCCGCACTTCGCCAAGAACATCCGTTACCAGGGCCTGCTCCTCTACACGGTGGGCGAGGACGCCCTGGCCGTGGCCGCCGAGGACATCACCGCCGCCCTGCGCGACGGAGCCCTACCGGTGGGGGAAGAGGCCGGTCTCCCGCTGACCCGCTTCCCGCTGGAGCAGACGGCCGAGGCGCACGCCGCCGTGGAGGCTGGGACGGTCGGGAAGGTCCTCATCGACGTCGCCGCCTGAGCCGGGACGCCTGCCCTACGCTGCCGTCCATGGGTGACCACGGGCGGCAGCAGCTGGGGCAGACAGGGGTGCACGTCACGCGCCTGGGGTTCGGGACGGCGGCGCTGGGCAACCTCTACACCGCGGTCAGCGACGAGAACGCCCGGGCCGCCATCGACGCGGCCTGGGACGCCGGGATCCGCTACTTCGACACCGCGCCGCACTACGGGCTCGGCCTCGCTGAACACCGACTCGGGGCGGCGCTCGCGGATCATCCGCGGGACGAGCTCGTCATCTCCACCAAGGTCGGCCGGGTGCTGGTCGACAACCCCAGGCCCACCGGCTCGGACAGCGAGCACCTGTTCGTGGTCCCCGACACCCTCACCCGGGTCTTCGACTACTCCGCCGACGGCGTGCGACGCAGCCTGGAGGACAGCCTGGAGCGCCTGGGGCTCGACCGTGTCGACGTGGTCCTGGTCCACGACCCGGACGACCACCTCGATCAGGCCCTGCACGAAGCGGTTCCCGCGCTGGTGGCGCTCCGCGAGGAGGGCGTGATCGGAGCCGTCGGGGTGGGCATGAACCAGTGGCAGGCGCTCCACCGGTTCGTCCTCGAGACCGCCGTGGACGCGGTCCTGGTGGCCGGACGGTGGACGTTGGTCGACCGGAGCGCCGAGCCGCTGATGGTCGCCGCGCAGGAGCGCGGGGTCTCCGTGCTCGCCGGGGCGCCCTTCAACTCCGGGCTGCTGGCCACGCCCTGGCCCGCCCACGACGCCACCTTCGACTATCGGCCGGCACCGCCTGAGCTCCTGGCCCAGGCCCGGCGCTGGGCAGGACGGGCCGAGCAGCACGGCGTCACCCTGCCCGACCTCGCCCTGCAGTTCCCGCTACGGCACCCGGCGACCGCCGCCGTGCTGGTTGGTCTGCGCTCCCCGGCCGAGGTGGCCGCGGCCGCCGCGAGCCTGGCCCGGGGCGTGCCCGACGCGGCCTGGACCCAGGACTGAGCCCGCCGCGGCCTGGACCCAGGACTGAGCCCGCCGCACGTCGTTCAGTCCGCCGCCCGTCGGTCAGCCCGCGGTGGCGGCGCGCAGACCGTCGACCAGCGGGGCGGTCGGGCGACCGATGAGGCGCCGGAGGTCGCCGGTGCTGTTGTCGGCCAGGGCGCCCTCGGCGACGTTGGCGTCGAGCGCGACGACGAAGCCGGCCGTGCCCTCGTCGAGCCCGGCTGCGCTCAGCGCAGCGAGGTGCTCGCTGCTGGGAAGACCGCGGTACTCGACCGCCCGGCCGGTCACCTCGGTGATGGCCGCTGCGAGCTCCGGCATGGTCCAGGCGTGGTCTCCGGCCAGCTCGTACACCCGGTTCTCGTGGCCTTCGCCGACCGCGACGGCTGCTGCGGCCTCGGCGTAGTCCCGGCGGGCGGCGCTGGCGGTGCGTCCCTCGCCGGCGCTGCCCAGGAGGACCCCCGACTCAGCGGCCTGAGCCACCTGGCCGGTGTAGTTCTCGTGGTACCAGTTGTTGCGCAGGATGGTCCACCCCAGCCCGGAGGCCACGAGGACCTCCTCGGTCGCCTTGTGCTCGGGAGCGAGGACGAGCGACGTCGTGTCGGCGTGCGGGGCGCTGGTGTAGATCACCCGGGTGACGCCGGCGGCCCGGGCAGCCTCGACGACCGCGGTGTGCTGCCGCACCCGCTGGCCGACCTCTGAACCGGAGATGAGCACGACCGTGTCGACGCCTCCCAGAGCAGCCTCGAGTGCGCCCCGGTCGTCGTAGGACGCCACTCGTACCTCCGCCCCCGCCGGCAAGATCGCGGCCGCCTTGCCGGCGTCGCGCACGACGGCCACGGGCTCGGCGCCCCGGTCAAGAAGGTCCTGGACGACCAGACGACCGAGCTGGCCGGTCGCTGCGGTGACGGCGATGGTGGGCATGGGCGGGCTCCTCCGAAGTTGAAACTTCTAGTGACACCGGGAACCGGAGCCTGCCGGAGGTTATTCCGCCGGCCGGTCGTCCTCCGCGAGCGTCACGCGGACGGTCACCGCGCCCTCGCGCTCGACCCAGCTCACCGGGCCGCTGATGCGCCCCACCGCACGCAGGTCGGCCTCGACCTCCCTCAGCAGCACGAGCGCGTCCGCCGGTGCGGAGAACTCAGCAGCGGCGACGTCGGTGCGCATGGACACCTTCGCTTGCGACTTCGCCCCCCGGATCTCCACCAGGGCCGTGGCCACCGCGGCCAGCACGGCCGGGTCGCCGTCGCCGGCCAGCTCGGCCCGGGTGGGCCAGGCGGCGGTGTGGACCGAGCCGTTCTTCCACCACGACCACACCTCCTCGGTAGCGAAGGGCATGATCGGCGCGAGCAGGCGCAGCATGACGTCCAAGGCCAGGGCCAGCGCCGCCTGCGCCGAGCGCACGGCGGGGTCGGCGGGGTCGCCGTAGGCCCGCTCCTTGACCAGCTCGAGGTAGTCGTCACAGAACTGCCAGAAGAACTGTTCGCTGACCTCGAGCGCCCCGGTGTAGTCGAAGGCGTCGAACGCGGCCGTCGCGGCGTCGACGACCTCAGCCAGGGCCGCCAGCACCGCGCGGTCGACCGGCTCGGTGACCGCGGTGAGGTCGGGGTCGGAGCTGATCGACAGCACGAACTTGGAGGCGTTGAGCACCTTGGTGGCCAGCCGACGGCCCACCTTCATCTCGCGCTCATCAAAGGGGGAGTCCATCCCGGGCCGGGCCTTGGCGGCCCGCCAGCGCACCGCGTCCGAGCCGTACCGCTCCAAGATCTCGGTCGGCACCACCACGTTGCCCTGGGACTTGCTCATCTTCTTGCGGTCGGGGTCCATCACGAAGCCCGAGATCATCGACCGGACCCAGGGCAGGGAGCCGTTCTCGAAGTGGGCCCGCACGACGCGGGAGAACAGCCAGGTGCGGATGATCTCGTGGGCGTGGGTGTTCAGGTCCATCGGGAACGTCAGCTCGAACAGCTCCGGGTCCCGCTCCCAGCCGCAGACGATCTGCGGGCTCAGCGAGGACGTCGCCCAGGTGTCCATGACGTCAGGGTCGGCCATGAAGCCGCCGGCCACCCCGCGCTGGTCGGCGGAGTAGCCGGTGGGCACCTCCGAGCTGGGGTCGACGGGCAGTACCGCCTCGTCGGGCACCAGCGGGTGGGCGTAATCGGGTTCGCCGTCGGCGTCGAGGGGGTACCAGACGGGGAACGGCACGCCGAAGAAGCGCTGGCGCGAGATCAGCCAGTCCCCGTTCAGCCCGCCCACCCAGTTGTCGTAGCGGTACCGCATGTGCTGCGGCACCCACCCCAGCTCGGCCCCGCGCTCCAGCATCACGGCCTTAAGGTCGGCGTCGCGACCACCGTTGCGGATGTACCACTGGCGCGTGGAGACGATCTCCAGCGGCTTGTCGCCCTTCTCGTAGAAGCTCGCCTTGCGCTGGGTCGGCTTCGGCTCACCGTCGAGGTCGCCGGCGGCGCGCAGGGCGGCCACCACCTTCTCGCGCGCCGAGAACGTGGTGAGGCCCGCGAGCTCTGCCCACTCCACGCCGTCGGGGAGCCACTCCGGCCGGTCCCGCAGGATGCGGCCGTCGCGCCCGATGACCACCCGGGCCGGCAGCTGCAGCTCCCGCCACCAGGTGACGTCGGTGAGGTCGCCGAAGGTGCAGCACATGACCAGGCCCGAGCCCTTGTCGATCTCGGCCGCCGGGTGCGCGAGCACCGGCACCTCGACCCCGTACACCGGTGAGGTGACGGTCTGGCCCACCAAGTGGGTGTAGCGCTCGTCGTCGGGGTGGGCGATCAGGGCCACGCAGGCCGGGATCAGCTCCGGCCGGGTGGTCTCGATGTGGACCGGTCCGTCCGGTGCGTGGAAGGCCACCCGGTGGTAGGCGCCCGGGTAGTCGCGGGCCTCGAGCTCGGCCTGGGCGACGGCGGTCTGGAAGGTCACGTCCCACAGGGTCGGAGCCTCCGACAGGTAGGCCTCGCCGCGGGCCACGTTGCGCAGGAAGGCCTTCTGGGCCACCGCCACGGAGTCGTCGGAGATGGTCGTGTAGAGGGAGGCCCAGTCCACGCTGAGGCCCACCCGCCGCCACAGGTCCTCGAAGGTGCGCTCGTCGACGTGGGTCAGCTCGTGGCACAGCTCGACGAAGTTGCGGCGGCTGACCGGCACCTGCCGCTTGGGGTCGGGCTTCTGCGGCGGGGTGAAGTCGGGGTCGTAGGGGAGCGAGGGGTCGCAGCGGACGCCGAAGTAGTTCTGCACCCGGCGCTCGGTGGGCAGGCCGTTGTCGTCCCAGCCGATGGGGTAGAAGACGTGCTTTCCGCGCATCCGCTGGTAGCGCGCGACCAGGTCGGTGTGGGTGTAGGAGAAGACGTGGCCGACGTGCAGCGAGCCGGACACGGTGGGGGGCGGGGTGTCGATGCTGAACACCTCGGCCCGCGAGGATGGGCGCACGAACGCGTAGGTGCCGTCGGTGCGCCACTGCTCGACCCAGCGTTCCTCGAGGCCCTCCAGCGCCGGCTTCTCCGGTACCCGGGCGCCGCCGCGGGGGCTCGCGTCGGGTCGGGGGTCCGCGGTCTGGGTGGTCATGGCTGAATCCTAGGAGAACGGGCCGGTTCCGACCGCACGCGTTCTGCGGCCCGGAGCCCGGGATGGGCACGCCCCCTAGACTTCAAAGGCCATGCCTAGCCTTGAGAACCCTGAGCCGCTGACCCATCCCCAGATCGTGGCGGCCCTCACGCGCCGCTGGCCCGAGCACCGGGTGGCGCCCAGCCTGGCCCGAGTGCAGGCCCTGACGGGGCTGCTCGGGGACCCGCAGCACGCCTTCCGGGTCATCCACGTCACCGGCACCAACGGCAAGGGCAGCACCTCGGCCATGATCGAGTCGCTGCTGCGGGCCGCGGGGCTGCGGACCGGCCGTTTCACCAGCCCCCACGTCACCTCGGTCAACGAGCGCATCACCATCGACGGCGAGCCGATCTCCGACGAGCGCTTCGACGAGGTGTGGCGCGAGATCGAGCCTCTGGTGGCCCTGGTCGACGAGCAGCAGCTGGACGGCGTCGCGATGACGTTCTTCGAGATCATCACCTGCATGGCCTTCGCCGCCTTCGCCGACGCCCCCGTCGACGTGGCGGTCCTGGAGGTCGGGCTCGGCGGCACGTGGGACGCCACCAACGTGGCCGACGGGGACGTCGCCGTCATCACCCCGATCGACCTCGACCACACCCACCTGCTCGGGGACACCGTGGCCGAGATCGCCGCCGAGAAGGCCGGGATCATCAAGCCCGGCGCCCAGGCGATCCTGGCCGGGCAGCCGGTGGACGCGGCGGCGGTGCTGCTGGCCCGGTGCGCCGAGGTCGGCGCCATCGCCCAGCGGGAGGGCCTCGACTTCGGCGTCCTCGCCCGCCAGCTCGCGGTGGGCGGTCAGCTGGTCCGCCTCAACGGCGCCGAGGGTCCCGTCGACGACGTCTTCCTGCCGCTTCACGGCGCCCACCAGGCGGCCAACGCCGCTCAGGCGCTCGCCGCCGTGGAGGCGTTCCTCGGGCTCAAGGCCGTCGACCCCGAGGTCGTCCGCGAGGCGTTCGCGCAAGTCGTGTTCCCCGGCCGGATGGAGGTCGTCCGCCGTGGACCCACCGTCGTCCTGGACGCCGCCCACAATCCGCACGGCGCGCGAGCGACCGCCGCGGCCCTCACCGAGGCCTTCGGGTTCAACCCGCTCGTGGGCGTCGTCGCCGTGATGGCCGACAAGGACGCCCGCGGGCTGCTCGAGGTCTTCGAGGAGGTCATGAACGAGGTGGTGGTCACCAGCGTCGCCTCCACCGGCCGCGGCATGCCCGCCGAGGAGCTGGGCGAGCTCGCCGCCGAGGTCTTCGGGGCCGAGCGCGTCACCGTCGCCCCCCGGGTGGACGACGCCCTCGAGGCGGCGATCGCCCGCGCCGAAGCCGAAGGGGCCGGGACGTCGGGGGTCGTGGTCACCGGTTCGGTGGTGCTTGTCGGCGAGGCGCGCGCCCTGCTGGTCACCGACCGCCCAGAGCCTGCCGACGGCCGTCCCTCGCCCGACCTTGACGACGACTGGGACGCCACCGAGGCCGACGACGACGACGAGGGCGTGGACCCCTATGACGGCTTCCTGCCCGGAGCGGGTTCGCGGTGAACCTCAGCGCGAGGAACCCGATGAGGGTGGTCCTGCTGTCGATCCTGGTCTTCGAGTTCATCGTCTTCGGCCTGGCGATCCCGGTGATGATCCTGATCTCGGACGTGCCTGCGGTGACCGCCGGCGTCTGTGGCGGCGTGGCCGCCCTGCTGGCCCTGGCCGCTGCCGGTCTGCTGCGACGTCGGCCGGGATATCCGCTGGGCTGGCTCACCCAGCTGGTCGGCCTGGCGCTGGGGCTGCTGACGCCGGCGATGTTCGTCGTGGGGGGCCTGTTCCTCGCGCTGTGGGTGATCACCTACATCTTGGGTCGACGGCTTGACGAGCAGGCCCGGACGCGCGCCACCTGAGCCGAGCAGTCTGCGACGGCCAACGCCGGGTGGTTCCGTCCTCGCGGGGGCTGCCCGGGCCGCCTCGACGCGACTGTCGGGGCGTCCCGCTAGGGTCTGACCATGACTGCCGCCGCCGAGGTCCCCACCCAGCGCTCCTTCGTCCTGCTCAAGCCCGACGCGGTCCGTCGCGGACTGGTCGGGGCCATCCTGAGCCGGTTCGAGAGCAAGGGGCTGAGCGTCGTCGCCCTCTCACTGCGTCAGGTGACCGAGGAGCTGGCCGACCAGCACTATGCCGAGCACCTCGACCGGCCCTTCTACCCGCCGCTGCGCCGCTTCATCACCTCCGGACCCTCGGTGGCCGTGGTGCTCGAGGGCGACGAGGCCATCGAGGTCGTCCGCAGCATCAACGGCGCCACCGACGGCCGCAAGGCCGCTCCCGGCACGATTCGGGGCGACTTCTCGTTGTCCAACCGCGAGAACCTGGTGCACGGCTCGGACTCCCCGGAATCGGCCGGCCGCGAGATCGCGCTCTGGTTCCCCGAGCTCGGCTGAGCCGGTGCCGGTGGCGGTGAGGCGACGGTGAGCGCCTCCGACCCGGTCGTCGTGGTTGGGGCCGGCCTGGCCGGCCTGGCCTGCGCCCAGCGGCTGATCGAGGCCGGTCTGGATGTCGTCGTGCTCGAGGCCTCGGACGGAGTCGGCGGACGCGTCCGCACCGACGTCGTCGACGGGTTCCGCTGCGACCGTGGCTTCCAGCTGCTCAACCCCGCCTACCCAGCGCTCCCGCGGGTGGTCGACGTGGCTGAGCTCGAGCTGCGTCCCTTCCGCGCCGGCGTCGTCGCCGCGACCTCGGGCGGTCACGCCGTCCTCGCCGACCCCCGGCGCGAGCCGAGCCTGGCCCTGCAGACCCTTACCGCTCCCTTGGGCAGCCTGCTGGACAAGGTGCGGTTCGCCGCCTGGGCGGCCACGTCGCTGCTGCCCGTCCGCCGGCTCACCGGGAGACCGGACCGGACGCTCAGCGCTTCCCTGGACCGGGCCCGGGTCCGGGGACCGATCCGGAGCGGGGTGGTCCAGCCCTTCCTCGCCGGGGTGCTGGCCGAACGTGACGGGTCGTCCTCAGCCAACTTCGTGGCCCTGCTGCTCCGTTCGTTTCTCCTCGGGTCGCCAGCCGTGCCGGCGCTGGGGATGGGACGGCTCCCGGAGGCGATGGCGAGCCGGCTGCCCGACGGCACGGTGCGGCTGGGGGAGACGGTGCTGAGCGTCGAGGCGCACGCGGTCCACACGGCCGGCGGCACGATCCGCGCCCGAGCGGTGGTGGTCTCCACCGACCCGCCGACGGCCGAGCGGCTCAGCGGATGGGCGTCGCCGCGGATGAAGGCGCTGACCACCTTCTGGCACACCGCCCCCGAGGCTCCGACCACCGCCCGGCTGCTGCACCTGGACGCCGAGCGCCGCGGTCCGGTGCTCAACACGGCGGTGATGACCAACGTCGCACCCGGCTACGCGCCCCCGGGCCGTCCTCTCCTCGCCTCCACGGTGCTCGGGTCCGACGGCTCCGCGGCGGCCGAGCGGGACGCGCGACGCCACGCCGGCCTGATCTACGGCGTGGACCCGACCCGGTGGGACCTGGTGAGCACGTCCGTGGTGCCGTCCGCCCTTCCCGAGCAACGTCCGCCGCTCGACGTCCGTCGACCGGTCACCACAGCGAGCGGGGTGCACGTGGCCGGTGACCACCGCGACACCGCGTCCATCCAGGGGGCGTTGGTGTCGGGACGGCGGGCCGCGGCGGCGGTCCTGCAGGGCGTCGGAAGCGCGGATCCGCGGGACGCCTCCGGTACGGCCTGACACCGGTCCGCGCGTCGTTGCGCGAACCAGGCAGAACGTGGGATCATCGCAGGTCGGCCGATCGGGTCCGGCGTCGGCGATCCCGCGGGGGAGGGCCAGGCTCCGAGGGGAAGCGCGTGCTCCGTCCCACCTCCCGCACGGCTGCCGTCGTCTCCCGCGTAGGACTGGTCGGGCGTGAGGGCCCAGACCGCGGCGCCGCGGCCATCGAGTTCGCCCTGGTCGTCCCTCTTCTGCTGACCCTCTTCGTCGGCATAGCCGAGTTCAGCCGGGCCTTCAGCACCGAGGCCGCGTTGTCCCAGGCCGCGCGACAGGGCGTCCGGGCGCTGGCCACCAACCCCACCGAGGCGGCCGCTCGCACCGCAGCCCAGCAGGCGGCCAGCGACCTCAACCTGACGGCCGCAGAGATCACGGTGCGTTCCGCCACGTGCGCCGCGCCGGCCACGACCGCCTCGGTCACCATCGTGCGTCAGCAGCCCTTCCTGACGGGCATGTTCGGCAGCGCGATCACCTTGACCGGGACGGCGGTGATGAGGTGCAGCCGATGAGCACGGCCGTCCGTCGTGGACGGGGCCCAGGGACTCGGGACGAGCGCGGCGCGGTCGCCGTCATGGTGGCGTTGCTGATCGTGCCGCTGATCGGCTTCGCGGCCATCTCCGTCGACCTCGCCGCGCTCTGGTCCCAGCGCCAGCAGCTGCAGATCGGCGCTGACGCGGCCGTGCTGGCGATCGCCTCGGACTGCCTGAACGGCGTCTGCGGCACCCCGTCCCAGACGGCGAGCGACCTCGCCGCCGCGAACCTGCGCAACGGCTCGGCGACCGCAACCGTCACCAACCGGACCAGCACCGAGGTGACCGTGAGCAACTCTGCCCCGAGGTCCGCCGTCTTCTCCCCGGTCCTCGGGATTGGCCCGGGCGTAGTCTCGGCCAAGGCCACCGCGAGGTGGGGCAGCCCAACCGGCGGGACGGCAGCGCTGCCCGTGCTGCTGAACTACTGCGAGTACAGCTACCAGACCGGGGGTGGTCTGCCCACGGGCACCACCTCGTACCCGTTGCTGCAGTCGCGGACCAGCATCAGCAGCTGCCCCACCAGCGGATTCAGCGGAGGTAGCCGACCGGGTGGGTTCGTCTGGCCCAAGGCCACGCTCACCAACTGCTCCCTCTCCAGCGCTCTCGAGGCCGAGATCGAGATCGGCACCTCGATCAGCCCGTTGGCCAACGGCTGCACCCCCGTGTACCTCGCCGGCCTCCAGAACAAGACCGTGATGCTCCCCGTCTTCCGGTCGGGCCGCGTCGCCAAGAACAACGACTATGTGACGGTCTACGGCTACGCGCCCTTCAGGCTGACCGGCTACTACTTCGGCCCGGGCTACAGCTGGAACTCCCCGTGCACCGGTAGCGAGCGCTGCCTGCGGGGCTACTTCACGCGCATCACCGAGGCCGACACCTCGTTCACCTACGGCTCTGGCCCCGCGTTGGGTGGCGGCTTCGTCACCCTGATCAACTAGGAGTTGCCTCGATGAGAAGACGTCGACTGATCACGGCGCTGATGGCCGTCGTCCTCGCCGCGCTCGGCACCACGCTGCTCACCCACTACGTCCGCGGCGCCGACCAGCGCGCCCTGAGCGGGCTCGACACCGTGAACGTGCTCGTGGTGACCAAGACCGTGGCCGAGGGCGCGGAGGCCGGGAGCCTGAGTGGCAGCGTGACCACCAAGGCGCTGCCCCGGCTGGCCGTCGCCCCGGGCACCCTGGCCTCGCTGCGGGACGCCGACGGGAGGGTGACGGCGAGCGCCCTGCAGCCCGGGGAGCAGCTGCTGGACAGCAAGTTCGTCGCCCCCACCCCACCGGAGGAGAATCCGGACGAGGTGCCCCTCCCGCCCGGGCTGCAGGAGGTCACCGTGTCCCTCGAGCGTCAGCGGATGCTGGGCTCGAAGCTGACGGCAGGGACCCGGGTGGGCGTGTTCGTCTCCCTTCCGGCTGAGGGCGAGACCCCCGCTCGGACGAAGCTGGCGGTGCCGAAGGTGCTGGTCCTCGCGGTCGGCGAGCCCTCGACGGAGCAAGCTTCTGCACCCGGCGACGACGGCGAACCCAAGCTTGGCGAGGCGAGGGAGGCCCCGGCTGAGTCCTTGACCGTGCGGTTGGCGCTCGCGACCGGGGACGCCGAGAAGGTGGTGTTCGGGGCCGAGTTCGGCCGACTGTGGTTGTCCCGGCAACCGGCCGACGTCCCGACCGACGACCCTGACGTCATGACTGCGGAAGAGGTGTACCAGTGAGCAGCTGGGCGGAAAGCTGGGCCAGGTCCAGCCCTCGGAACCGGATCGTGCTGGCGACCGCGTCGCCGGACCTGGAGCGCCGGATGGAGGAGGCCACGGACGGCGCCTGCGTCAGCCTGCCCCTCGGTCCGCTGCCCACCACCCCGGCGGCGGTGTTCAGCCACCTCGGTGCAGCCCCGCGACCGGAGCTGATCGTGCTGGACGCCGGTGCCGACCCGGCCCCGGCCATCGCCCTCGCCTCGCTGTTCGACGTGCAGTGCCCCGGCATCACCGTGATCGTGGTGAGCCCGGCGGCCCAGGACATCGGGACCGAGGCCATGCACGCCGGGGTCCGGGCGATCCTCGACTCAGAGGCGGACGAGCCGACCATCCGCTCGGTCCTCGACCGTGCCTACGAGAACACCCGCAGCCGGGCCCGCGACCAGGACCTGCTGGCGGCAGCGGCCGGGCCGGCTCAACCGGGTCGGGTGATCACCGTGTCGTCGGCCAAAGGTGGCGTGGGCCGCACCACGGTGGCGACCAACCTGGCGGTGGGACTGGCACGTACGGGACCCGGCTCGACGGTCCTGGTGGACCTCGACCTGCAGTTCGGAGACGTCGCGTGCGCACTGGGTCTGGACCCCGAGTACGCCCTGCCGGACGCGGTTCAGGGCCTGGCCACCCGCGACACCATGGTCCTCAAGACCTTCCTCACCCTGCACCGGACCGGGCTCTACGTGATCTGTGGGCCCAAGACGCCGGGGGAGGGTGACAACGTCCCCGCGGACGCGGTCAGCCGGCTGTTGGAGATGCTGCGCTCGGAGTTCCAGTACGTCATCGTCGACACTGGCGTCGGGATGTCGGAGCACGTGCTCGCCGCCCTGGACGAGAGCAGCGATGTGGTCCTGGTGAGCGGGATGGACGTGCCGGGTGTGCGGGACCTCCGCAAGGAGCTGGACGCCCTCACCCGGCTGGGTCTGGTTAAGGACAGCCGGCACGTGGTGCTCAACTTCGTCGACGAACGGGCCGGGCTGCTGGTGAGCGACGTCGAGGCGACCCTGGGCGTGGCCGCCGACTTCCTGCTGCCTCGCTCCCTGGCGGCCCTGACGTCGGTCAACGAGGGTGTGCCGCTCCTGCAGAGACCGGCCCGCCGGGAGCCGGTCACCAAGGAGCTGCAGAAGCTGCAGGCGAAGCTCGCGCCGGAAGCCCCGTTGAGCGTCGGCCTGGCCGGCCTGGCCGGCGCTCCTGCCGCCGGCTCACCCGCGAGGAGCTCTCGTCGTGCAGCCCCCGCCCCCTCGTTCGGCTGGGGTCGCGGCCGCCGGACGGCCAGCGAATGAAGCTCTCCGACCGCCTGCGGGTCGCCGACGAAGGAGGCGCTGCCGCGTCGGAGGTGCCGCCACCGGCCCCGACCGTCGTCGCCGAGCTGGCCGAGCCGACCCGCTGGGAGCCGACGCCCACGCCGTCCACCTCCTCCGAAGAGCCACCAGACGTGATCGACGCCCTGACGCGGCTGAAGAACAGCACGGCGGAGGCGGTCTTCGAGCGGGTGGGCGCGCGGTTGAACGACCCCTCGCTGAGCGAGGACCAGCTGCACACGATGGTCCGGGCGCAGCTGAACGACGTGGTGGCGCAGGAGAAGATCCCGCTGAGCCGGGACCAACGGCTCCGCCTGGTGCGTGACGTCGAGGACGACGTGTTCGGGCACGGCCCGCTGCAACGGCTGCTCGAGGACCCCTCGGTCACCGAGATCATGGTGAACGGGCCGGACCGGGTGTACGTGGAGCAGGACGGGCGTCTGCAGCGGACCCCGATCCACTTCGACTCCGAGGAGCACCTGCGCCGGGTGATCGAGCGCATCGTGTCGCGGGTCGGCCGGCGCATCGACGAGGCCTCGCCGCTGGTGGACGCCCGGCTCCCGGACGGGTCCCGGGTGCACGCGGTCATCGCGCCGCTGGCGGTCCGGGGATCGACCCTGACCATCCGCAAGTTCGCCGCCGAGCCGCTGCGGACCGGCGACCTGATCGCCCGCGGGACGCTGACCCCGGCGATGGCCGAGCTGCTCCGGGCGTGCGTGGCCGCGCGGCTCAACATCATCATCTCCGGCGGCACCGGCACCGGGAAGACGACCCTGCTCAACGTGCTGTCGTCGTTCATCCCGGAGACCGAGCGGATCATCACCATCGAGGACGCGGTCGAGCTGCAGCTGCAGCAGGACCACGTCGTCGCCCTGGAGAGCCGGCCCGCGAACATCGAGGGCCGCGGCGAGGTCGGCATCCGCGAGCTCGTCCGCAACTCCCTGCGCATGCGGCCCGACCGGATCGTGGTGGGCGAGGTCCGGGGTGGGGAGTCGCTCGACATGCTGCAGGCCATGAACACCGGCCACGACGGGTCGCTGTCCACCGTCCACGCCAACTCTCCGCGGGACGCGGTGGCCCGGCTGGAGACGCTGGTGCTGATGGCCGGCATGGAGCTTCCGCTGCGGGCCATCCGGGAGCAGATCGCCTCGGCCGTGGACGTCGTGGTGCAGCTGAGCCGGCTCCGGGACGGTACCCGACGGGTCACCGCGGTCACCGAGGTGCAGGGCATGGAAGGGGATACCGTCGTGCTGCAGGACGCCTTTCTGTTCGACTACTCCGCCGGCGTGGACGCCCAGGGTCGGTTTCTCGGCCGACCGGTCGCCACCGGGTTGCGGCCTCGGTTCGCCGATAAGTTCGCCGACCTCGGCATTACCTTGTCCGCGGACGTCTTCGCGGCACCTCACCGGGCCGGGCGGCCATGATCTTCGGCCTTCCGTCCGTCGCCCTCGGCGGGATCGCCGCCGGCACCCTCGCCCTCGTCCTGGCCCTTGTGGCCGCGATGGACCCCGGGCGCGTCCGGCTGTCGTCACACCGGCGGCGGCCACCGCTGCACGTGCTCGACCGGACCACCGCCGCCCTCACCAGCCAGATCGTTCGGGTGATGGCGGGACGAGACCTGTCGGCGCACCTCGCCGTGCTCGACCGGGCAGGGGTGAAGATGCCCTATCCCTCGGTGATGCTGCTCATGTTGGTGGGGATGGCCACGGCCTTCACGGCCGGCTGGGCGGGCAGTGGGGTAGTGGTCGGTCTGCTGGTGGCGGCGCTCGTACCGGTTCTGGTCCGGGTGGTCCTGGGGATGAGGGCAGGTCGCCGCCGCGCAGCCTTCACCGACCAGCTCGAGGACTCGCTGCAGCTGATGGCCAGCAGCCTCCGTGCGGGCCAGAGCTTCCCCCAGGCGCTCGCTACGGTGGCGCGCGACTCAGCCGAGCCGTCGCGCGAGGAGTTCACGCGGGTCCTGAACGAGAGCCGCGTCGGGCGGGATGTCGGACAGGCCCTAGATGAGCTGGCAGCCCGGATGGACAGCGCCGACCTGGTCTGGGTGGCCGAGGCCATCGCCATCAACCGCGAGGTGGGCGGCAACCTCGCCTCGATCCTCGACCGCGTCACCGACACGATCCGGGAGCGGCACCAGGTCCAACGTCAGATCGCCGTTCTCAGCTCTGAGGGTCGGATCTCGGCGGCGGTGCTGATGGCGCTGCCCGTTGGCATCGTCGGTTTTCTCGGGCTCACCACCCCTGAGTACATCGGGCGACTGATCGAGGGTCCACTGGGTTACGCCATGGTGGGGGTCTCGATCGTGATGCTCCTCCTCGGCGGCCTCTGGCTGCGCAAGCTCGTCCGGGTCGTCTTCTGATGCCGGCCTCCGCCCTGATCGGGCTCGCCGCGGTCGCCCTGGCGCTCGCCCTCGGAGTCTGGGCGCTGCCCGGACCGAACGCGGGCTACCGGCGGGCCCTGGCGAACCTGCACCGGGGTATGCCGCCGCCCGGGAAACCGACCGACTCGCTGCACCGCGGGGACGGGACCGACGCGTCCGCCCTGGAGACCTGGGGGCGGCGGCTGCTGCCTGCCGGGTCCCTCCGTCGCCTGGAGCGGCTGTACCTGCATGCCGGCGCCCCGGCGACCTGGCCCCTTCGACGGCTGATCGGGGTCAAGCTGGGACTGCCACTGGTGGCCGCTCTGCTCGGGATGACCTACGTCAACGCCGCGCCGGGGTTGGCCAACACCTCGCTGGCGGTAGCCGTCGTGGTCGTCACCTTCTTCCTGCCCGAGCTGCTGCTGCACAGCCGGAGCCAGGAGCGCAACCAGAAGGTCGGCCTCGAGCTGGCCGACCTGCTGGACCAGGTGACGATCTCGGTCGAGGCCGGGTTGAGCTTCGACGCCGCCGTGGCCCGGGCGGGACGCAACCGGCAGAGCCCTCTGGGAGAGGAGCTGCGGCGCACCCACCAGGACCTGCTGCTCGGCCAGTCCCGGCGGCAGGCCTACGCGGCCCTCGGCCGGCGTACCGGTGCTCCTGAGCTGGAGAAGTTCGTGCGTGCGGTGATGCAGGCTGACGCGTACGGCGTCCCGATCGCCGAGGTGCTGCGCGCCCAGGCCAACGAGGCGCGCATGAAGCGGCGGCAACAGGCTGAGGAACGGGCCATGCAGATCCCGACGAAGGTGGTCTTCCCGCTGCTGCTGTTGATCCTGCCGGTCATGTTCATCGTGCTGCTCGGTCCGGCGGTGATCGAGGTGCTGAAGGCCTTCGACTGAGGACGGCACGGCGAGGGGCCGTAGCCTGGACGCACCATGACTGCTGACGCACCCGTGTCCACCGCACCGGAGTCCCTGTTCCCGCGGTTGGAGCCGCTGCTGGCGCAGGTCAGCAAGCCGATCCAGTACGTCGGTGGCGAGCTGAACAGTGTCACCAAGGACTGGGACTCCACCGAGGTCCGCTGGTGCCTCAGCTACCCCGACGCCTACGAGGTCGGCCTGCCGAACCAGGGTGTGGCCATCCTGTACGAGGTGCTCAACGAGCGCGACTGGATCCTCGCTGAGCGCACCTACGCGGTGTGGGCCGACCTGGAGGCGCTCATGCGCCAGCACCAGGTGCCGCAGTTCACCCTCGACAGCCACCGGGCCGTCGGCGCCTTCGACATCTTCGGCTTGAGCTTCGCCACCGAGCTGGGCTACACCAACATGCTCACCGCGCTCGACCTGGCCGGCATCCCGCTGCACGCCCGGGACCGCCGCGAGCACGACCCCGTCGTGCTGGCCGGTGGGCACGCTGCCTTCAACCCCGAGCCCGTCGCCGACTTCATCGACGCGGCCGTCCTGGGCGACGGGGAGGAGATCGCGCTCAAGATCTCCGAGGTCGTCCGCGAGTGGAAGGCCGAGGGCCGTCCGGAGGGCCGGGACGGGCTGCTCATGCGGCTGGCCGCCGGTGGGGCCGTCTACGTGCCCAAGTTCTACGACGTCGACTACCTTCCCGACGGGCGCATCCAGCGCGTGGCGCCCAACCGCAGCGGCGTCCCCTTCCGGGTCACCAAGCACACGCTGATGGACCTCGACGCCTGGCCCTACCCCCGCAAGCCGCTCGTGCCGCTGGCCGAGACGGTGCACGAGCGCTACTCGGTGGAGATCTTCCGCGGCTGCACCCGGGGCTGCCGGTTCTGCCAGGCCGGGATGATCACCCGCCCGGTCCGCGAGCGCAGCATCGAGACCATCGGGGCCATGGTCCAGAGCGGGATCGAGGCCACCGGATTGGAGGAAGTGGGCCTGCTCAGCCTCTCCAGCGCCGACCACTCCGAGATCGCCGAGGTGACCAAGCAGCTCGCCGACCGCTACGACGGCACGAACGTGTCGCTGTCGCTGCCCAGCACCCGCGTCGACGCCTTCAACATCGACCTGGCCAACGAGCTGTCCCGCAACGGCCGCCGCTCCGGGCTCACCTTCGCTCCGGAGGGCGGGTCGCAGCGGCTGCGCCAGGTGATCAACAAGATGGTCACCGACGAGGACCTGATCCGCACCGTCGCCGCCGCTTACGCCAACGGCTGGCGGCAGGTGAAGCTCTACTTCATGTGTGGCCTGCCGACCGAGACCGACGAGGACGTCTTGGCCATCGCCGACCTCACCAAGCGGGTGATCGACACCGGGCGTCAGGTCAGTGGCCGTCGCGACATCCGCTGCACCGTCTCGATCGGCGGGTTCGTGCCCAAGCCGCACACGCCGTTCCAGTGGGCGGCACAGTGCGACGCGGACGTCGTCGACTCCCGGCTTGCCAAGCTGCGCTCGGCCGTGCAGCGCGACAAGCAGTACGCCAAGGCCATCGGGTTCCGCTACCACGACGGCAAGCCGGGCATCGTCGAGGGCCTGCTGAGCCGCGGGGACCGCCGGGTGGGTGCGGTCATCGAGGCGGTCTGGCGTGACGGGGGCCGCTTCGACGGCTGGAGCGAGCACTTCTCCTACGAGCGCTGGATGCGCTGCGCCGCCGAGACGCTGGCCCCGACCGGGGTCGACGTCGCCTGGTACACCACCCGTGAGCGCGACTACGCCGAGGTGCTGCCCTGGGACCACCTGGACTCCGGGCTGGACCGGGACTGGCTGTGGGAGGACTGGCAGGACGCCCTCGACGAGGTCGAGGTGGAGGACTGCCGCTGGACCCCGTGCTTCGACTGCGGCGTCTGCCCCCAGATGGACACCTCCATCCAGGTCGGCCCGACCGGCAAGACACTGCTGCCGATCGCCGCCGTCACCTCCGGGTTGAGCTAGGGCGGGGGCCCGGGAACCGCTGACGAACAGCAGCCAGACGAGACGTTGGCTGCGTCTCGTCAGCGGTTTCCCCCCGGGATCTGGTTCCGGCCGGTCAGTCCGCCTGGCCGCTGACGCCGATGTAGACGCCCGTGTTGACGAACGGGTGGAGCAGGACCGCCGGGGCCAGGCAGCGGTCGGGCACCATGAACCGGTCCCGGATGCGGGCGTCCCCCTCGGTGTCGTAGGCCACGGGCTTGGTGCTGTCCACCACCTCCCCGTTGCAGACCAGGCTCGCCGAGATCTGCGTCACCGGGTTGGCGCCGGTGCTGGTGAGGACGAGGTCGCGGACCTTGATGTCCGCCCGCCCGTTGGCCTTCACCTTGACGGTGCTGCGGCTCATCGTCCAGTCGGCTCCGCCCGGCTTGACGCCGAAGAGCACCGGGTCGGTGGTCAGGCTGCCGACGATGTCGGCCGAGAGCAGCGTGCCGCGGCCGTTCCCTCCGTGGTGGCCGCCGCCGTCGTCGGCGAACGCCGGGGCGGCGCTGGCGGCGAGGAGCAGGGCGGTGGCGCCGACGGCGAGCCGGCGGTGGATGGTGCGCATGAGAACCTCCTGGTTACCGGTCGCCGCCTGGGCGGCCGGTGCATGTGGATGGGCGGGGCCCGTGCACCAGGACCGCCGGAGAACCCGCGCGGGCCGACGACGCCGTGGCTCCATCCCCCAGGACGAGACAGGTGTCGTCCTGGTTCGATCGCGCTCGTCGCGGCCGACAAGCAGCACGTCGCTTTAGGTGCGAGGAGTGCTCGGGGGGTTCCCCTTAGGGTGGTCGGCCATGGCCCCCCGCACGCAGCCCGAGCAGCAGGCCCCGCCCGTGCAGCGGTTGCGCGTCCGCTACGCCAAGCGCGGACGGGCTCGCTTCACCAGCCACCGCGACTTCGGCCGCGCCTTTGAGCGCGCGCTGCGCCGGGCCGGCGTGCCGATGGCCTACTCCTCGGGCTTCAGCCCCCATCCCCGCATCTCCTACGCCAACGCCTCACCCACCGGCGCCGCCAGCGAGGCCGAGTACCTGGAGATCGGGCTGTCCGCCGTGTGCGACCCCGACAGGGTGCGCGACGCCCTGGACGCCGCCCTGCCTCCAGGCCTGGACGTCGTCGAGGTGGTGCCCGCCGCACCGGGCGCGCTGGCGGACCTGCTCACGGGGTCCGTGTGGGCCCTGGACCTCCCCGGGGTCCCTGCCCCCGTCGTCGCGGGTGCGGTCGAGGCCTTTCTCGCGCTCGAGGAGGTGCAGGTCGAGCGGATGACCAAGAACGGCCTGCGGCACTTCGACGCCCGGGCCGCTGTCATCATGCTGCGGCCCGCGGACGGTGGCGAGCCCGTCGCCTCGCCGGCCGAGGGCACCGAGCGGCTGGTCGTGACGCTGGCGCACACCGTCCCCGCCGTCCGGCCTGATGACGTGCTCGCGGCCCTGGTCGCCACCTGCCCGGCCGCGAAACCGCTCGACCCTGCGGTGCTGACCCGGTTGTCGCAGGGCGTGCTCGAGCCGACGACGGGGTCGGTCGCCGAGCCCTGAGTTCGCGCCAGCGGTCTCGGAATCCCGGCTGGCGGCAGCAGGTGTGGGATACTGGCTCTCGACCGGGTGCTCCGAGCTCAGCGAGCGAGGACCCCGGCCTCGACGAGTCCGTGGGGGGGTGACAGCCCGCCACGCTGGTGCGGATCTCCTGGTCTCCACCGCGACAAGCCGGTCCACGTGTGTGACGAGGGCTGGGCCTGACCGCGGGAGTCCCGGCTCACCACGTCGGTCCCCGTCAGCTTCCGCAGCCCGGCCCATGGCCGGAGCGGCGAATGAGTCGTGCGCCCCCCGCGCACCAGAGGAGTCCGGATGCTCGATCACGAGCCCGACACGAACGAGCCCATCGAGGGCGCAGCCGCCACCTCCGAGCAGCCCGACGCACCGGCACCCCGCCGCCGGCGACGAGCCGCCAGCCGGCCGGCTGGCCCGCCGGCAGCCGCCGCCGCTGCTGCGGTGGACACCGCTCCGGTGACCGAGGACCCGGCCCCGCCGGCCCCGCCGGAGAACGGGTCCAGCGCCGAGCCGGTGGCCGCGGCCGCCGAGCCGCCCGCAGCCGACGCGCCGTTGCCGGCCAAGAAGACCCCGCGCAAGGCCGCCGCCAAGCGTCCGGCCAAGAAGGCAGCCACGCCGCCGGCCGAGACGGACGGCGAGGAGTCCACTCTCCTGACCCCTGCGTCCGGCGACGCCCCCGCTGAAGCTCCGGGTGTCGAGACGACGGCCCCCGAGCCCACGCCCGAGGCGCCGGTGGTCCGCAAGCGCGCGCCGCGCAAGCGCGCCACCAAGAAGACCGCCGCCGCTGAGACCTCGGCCGACGACCTCGTCGCCGAGGCGGCCGCCACCCTCGTGCCCGAGACCCCGGTCCCCGCCGGTCCCGACGCCATGGCGAGCGAGCCGACGGTGGCTTCCCTGCTGCCCGAGCCGGTCGAGGAGCCTGGAGCCGGCGCCTGGGCCGGCGAGGAAGCCGCAGCGGAGGTGCCGGCCGCCCTCCAGCAGCTGGCCGACGCCATCGCCGGGAAGGGCCAGCCGGTCGAGGATCTCCAGGAGGCGCTCAACGAGACGCCCGCCCCCGACCTGGCGCCGCTGCAGGAGTCACCGCTCGACCTGTCCGAGGAGGAGGTGGACGGCGCCCAGGTGCAGGCCGCCGACGCCGAGCCTGACGCTGTGGAGACTGACGCCGCGGAGCTCGCGGACGCCGAGGAGCCGGCTGAGGCCGACGAGCCGGCTGAGGCAGACGACGAGGACGGCGACGGCTCCCGTCGCCGCCGTCGTCGCCGCGGTGGCCGCCGCCGTCGTCGCACCGGGGGTGACGACGACACCGCCGACGCGGAGGACGAAGCCGATGCCCCCGTCGCTTCCGAGCCGAAGGCCGATGAGCCGACTGCGCCAGCCGAGGAGAGCGCTCCCGAGACGACAGGCGAGTCCGACGACGAGGACAGCACCGACGCCGACGAGGGTGACGGATCCCGCCGACGTCGTCGCCGTCGTCGCCGTCGGGGCGAGGACGCCGGCGGGTCCGCCGACGACCCGGGCGAGGTCGTGGTCCGGGTGCGCGAGCCGCGCAAGAACACGAAGTCGGCCAGCTCTGAGGTGACCGGCATCGAGGGCTCGACCCGGATGGAGGCCAAGCGCCAGCGCCGCCGGGACGGCCGCGACGCCGGTCGTCGTCGCGCCCCGATCCTGTCCGAGGCCGAGTTCTTGGCTCGTCGGGAGTCGGTCAGCCGCAAGATGATCGTCCGGCAGGCCGACGACCTCTCCCAGATCGCGGTCATCGAGGACGACATCCTCGTCGAGCACTACGTCGACCGCGATTCCGCGGCGTCGCTGATCGGCAACGTCTACCTCGGGCGGGTGCAGAACGTTCTCCCGTCCATGGAGGCTGCCTTCATCGACATCGGCCGCGGCCGCAACGCCGTGCTCTACGCCGGTGAGGTCGACTGGGACTCCTTCGGCGCCGAGGGCCAGGGACGCAAGGTCGAGCGGGTGCTGAAGTCGGGCCAGACGATCCTGGTGCAGGTCACCAAGGACCCGGTCGGGGCCAAGGGCGCCCGGCTGACCAACCATGTCTCCATCCCGGGCCGCTACATCGTCTACGCGCCGAGCGGCCACCTCTCGGGCATCTCCCGCAAGCTGCCCGACACCGAGCGCCGCCGGCTCAAGGAGATCCTGGCCGACCTCATCGGCGAGGCCAGCGTCATCGTGCGCACGGCCGCCGAGGGGGCGAGCGAGGAGGAGCTGGTCCGCGACGTCAACCGGCTCAAGGCGCAGTGGGCCGACATCGAGAAGAAGGTCAGCTCGGGGCAGTCCCCGCAGCAGCTCTACGGCGAGCCCGACCTCACCGTGCGGATCGTGCGTGACCTGTTCACCGAGGACTTCTCGGAGCTGATCATCCAGGGCAACGGCGGGCCCAACGACGCCTCCATCGCGGTCGAGTCCTACGTCGCCCACGTCGCCCCGCACCTGAAGGACCGGATCCGCACCTGGGACCCGGAGACCCAGGGTGACCTGTTCGCGGAGTTCAGGCTCGACGAGCAGATCGCCAAGGGCCTGGAGCGCAAGGTGTTCCTGCCCTCGGGCGGCTCGCTGGTCATCGACCGCACCGAGGCCATGACGGTCATCGACGTCAACACCGGCAAGTTCACCGGCAGCGGCGGCAACCTCGAGGCCACCGTGACCAGCAACAACCTGGAGGCCGCGGAGGAGATCGTCCGACAGCTCCGGCTGCGCGACATCGGCGGCATCATCGTCATCGACTTCATCGACATGGTGCTGCCCGCCAACCGGGAGCTGCTGCTCCGCCGCCTGGTGGAGTGCCTCGGCCGGGACCGCACCCGGCACCAGGTCGCCGAGGTCACCAGCCTCGGCCTGGTCCAGATGACCCGCAAGAAGATCGGCACCGGCCTGGCCGAGGCATTCACCACCGAGTGCCCGCACTGCCACGGGCGGGGCGTCGAGATCCACGAGCTGCCGGTGGAGTCCCAGCGCCAGGCCGACGGCGGGACCCGCGACGCGGGTCGCGGACCTGGCCGGCGCGGTGGAGCGCAGTCCGGTGGCGACCAGGGCGGTCGTGGGGACTCCGGCGGTCGTGGCGACCGCGGCGGTGCAGGCGGTCGTAGCGAGGGCGGCAACCGTGACGAGGGCGGTCGGCGCCAGCCGCGGCCGAGCGCCCCCTCCGTCCCGCGCGAGCCGGCGACGGCCGACGAGGCCCCGGAGGTGACCGCGGTTCCGGTGGAGGTCCCGGCGAGCGTGCCGGATGCGCCGAGCAGCCAGCCCGAACCGGCTCCGGAGCCCATGGCTTCCGCCGAGCCGGTCCCGACGCCAGAGGTGGAGGAGCGTCCTCGCGGACGCCGGGGTGGGACCCGTCGGCGTGCCGTCCGGGAGCAGGGCGCTCCGACGGTCGCCCAGGTCCCGGCTCTCGCGGACGACCAGCCGGGAACGCCGTCTGCCGACCCGGAGGCCGTGCCCGCTGAGCCGCAGGCGCAGCCGGGTGAGTCGGAGGCTGCACCAACCGAGCCGGAGGCGGACCACACCGTGGCCGACCCGCAGGCTGCTCCAGCCGCCGACCCGCAGGGCGATCCCGCCCCGTCCAGCTAGACCGCACCGAGACGCCGCCCCCACGAGGTGCGGCGTCTCGTGCGTGATGGGGGAGAGGCCATACTGGCCGCCATGAGCGAGGACACCGGCCCGCCGTCAACCCCCCTGGTGGTCGCCGTGATCGGTGCCGGACCGTCGGGCATCTACGCCGCCGAGGCCCTCGCGACGCAGACCGAGGTGCCCGTCCAGGTGGCGGTGATCGACCGGCTCCCCGTCCCCTTCGGGCTGGTCCGCTACGGCGTCGCCCCCGACCACGACAGCATCCGCTCGATCCGCAACACCCTGCAGCGCACGCTCGGGCAGCCGGGCGTCGGCTTCTACGGCGACATCACCATCGGCCGGGACCTTACCATCGAGGAGCTGCGCCGCGCCGTCGACGTTGTCCTCTACGCCTACGGCGCGGGTGCCGACCGCCGGCTCGGCATTCCGGGGGAGGACCTGCCCGGCAGCGTGGGCGCCCCGGAGTTCGTCAACTGGTACTGCGGGCACCCCGACGTGCACCCCGACAGCCACACGGTGGCCGAGGACCCCGACGCCGCCGACGCCGACCAGGGCGCCCACATCGTCCGGCTGGTCCGAGAGTCGCGGACCGCCGTCGTCGTCGGGGTGGGCAACGTCGCGCTGGACGTGGCCCGGGTGCTGGTCAAGACCGCCGACGAGCTCGCCCACACCGACATGGCCGAGGAGGTGCTGGCCTCACTGGCGGGCAAGCAGGTCGACACCGTGCACATCCTCGGCCGCCGGGGCCCCGCCTACACCGCCTTCACCACCAAGGAGCTGCGTGAGCTGGGCCAGCTCCCCGACCTCGACCTCCTGGTCAGCGCCGAGGACCTGGAGCTCGACGCCTCCAGCCTGGCCGTCGTGGCCCAGGACAAAGTCTCGGCCCGCAACGTCGCCGTGCTGCGCGAGTGGGCCGCCCGGCCACCGTCGGGCGCGTCCCGCCGGATCCACCTGCACTTCTGGACCCGGCCCACCCGCATCCTCGGTGACGGTCGCGTCACCGGCGTCGAGCTGGAGGGGACCGTGATCGGCAAGGAGGGCTACGTCGACGGCACCGGCGAGCTCACCACGGTCGCCGCCGACCTGGTCGTGCGCTCGGTGGGCTACCGCGGCGTCGCCCTGGCCGGGGTGCCCTACGACCCGAACACCGGCCGGGTGCCGCACGACGAGGGGCGGGTCATCCGCGACGGCGCGTTCTCCCCCGACGAGTACGTCACGGGCTGGATCAAACGCGGTCCGACGGGGGTCATCGGCACCAACAAGTCCGACGCCGTGCAGACGGTCGCGTCCCTGCTGGCCGACGTGGCGTGCGGGCGGCTGGTGGCACGGGGTCGCGTCGGTGAGCTGGACCGGCTGCTCGCCGGGCGCGGGCTCGCCGCCCTCGACCTGCCGGCCTGGCAGCGGATCGACGCGGCCGAGGTGGCCCTGGGCAGCCGGCACGGCCGGTCCCGCACGACGCTGGCGCACCGGGTCGAGCTGCTCGCCGCCGCCGCGCGGCCCGCGGAGGAGCCGGGCTGAGGTCAGACCGAGGGCCCGTGGTACCGCTCCCGGTACCGCCGCAGCAGCTCCGCCGCGTCGGGAACCGTGGTGTCGCTGCGCCTGCGGAACGCCCCTCCCGGAGCGGGCAGCGCGCGGCGTCGCCCGTCGGCCAGCTCCAGGGCCGCCCAGCGCGGCGTGTGCGCAGAGTCGACGCGCACCCCGGTGACCTGGTCCCACGCGTAGCGGTGCGTGCTCAGCTCGCGCACCTCCACCCCCTCGGCGTCGACCAGCACCCGGGTCCGGGCGGTCACCACCACGGCAGCGGCCGCCACTCCCAGCAGCAGGACGTGTCCCACGATGAGCGCGAAGTCGGCCCCGTCGCGCCCACGGGCGGGGTCGAGGAGGTCGCGCAGGCCGCCGGCCACGATCCACACCAGCGCGACCAGCGGCGCCAGCCGCAGCGCCAGCGGCGGGCCGGTCAGGCGCCAGACCACGGGACCCGTGGCGCCGGGCAGCGTGCGGCTCACTGCGGCCTCGGCGGGGCGACGAGCTTGCCCAGCAAGGCGCTCAGCGTGTGCCCGGGGTCGTCGGTCACACCGGCGTGCACCGGGGACGGCTGCACGACCGTGCTCCGCGGGGCCGTCAGCCGACCGAAGGTGTGGGCGAGCCCGGTGTTCTCCCGCGCCGTGCCCTCAGGGTGCCGGCAGGCGGCGACCACGGCCTCGGCCGACATCCGGACGGCGTCGAGGTCGACGTCCTCGGCGATCGCGCGCAACCGCACGTCGTCGACCACGACACTCGCGCGCAGGTAGTCCAGCGCCTGGCAGTAGAGGATGACGCCGACGTTGACGAACTCCCCGCGCTCGACCCGCGGGACCGCGCGGAGCACGGCGTACTGGAACGCGTGCCTGCTCACGGCAGCCACCGCTCGGCCGCGTGCAGCCGGGCCACCAGGTAGTCGCGGTACAGCTCGCGGGCCGTGGCGGCGTCCCGCGGGGCGCGCGGGTCGGGCCGGGTCGGGTCGGGCTCGAGCCACTCGTCGGGAACCAGGGCGAGGATCTCCCCGAGCAGGGCGCCGTCCACCTGGGTCCGGAGCTCCTCGTGCACCGAGCGCGGGTCGCCGACGTCGACGAGCACGTGGTCGGCGTAGTTGTAGCGCGACGCCGCGAAGGTGTCGACGTCGCTCCAGGCGTGGTGGAAGCGCAGGCAGGCGCCGTGGTCGATGACCCAGAGCGTCCGGTGCCAGATGAGCAGGTTCGTGTTGCGCCGGCTCCGGTCGACGTTCGCCACGAAGGCGTCCAACCAGACCACCCGGGAGGCGGTGACCGCGTCCACGGCGAAGGTGGCGTCGTAGCCGACGGACCCGGGCAGGAAGTCGACGGCCAGGTTCAGCCCGGCGCTCCTGCTGACCAGCTCCTGCACCTCCTCGTCCGGTTCGCGCCGGCCGATCTCGGCGTCCACGTCGACCAGCGCCAGCTCGGGGACCGGGATCTCCAGGGCACGGGCTAGCTCGGCGACGACGATCTCGGCGACCAGCGCCTTCGGCCCCTGCCCGGCGGCGGTGAACTTGACGACGTAGGTGCCGAGGTCGTCGGCTTCCATCAACGCGGGCAGTGAGCCACCCTCCCGGAGGGGTGTGAGGTAGGCCGTGGCGGCGATCCGGGGGAGCACGGTGACACAGTAGTGGGAGGCCACCCGATCCGGTCACCGCTCGTTTGACCCTGGTGGGGGCCTCCGCGTAATCTTGACCCTCGGTATGCGCACGTCGGGAATCGCGCGCACCGCACCGGTGTGATCGGGTCCGGCCCCACGGGGTCGGAGGCGTGGTCACGCCGCCGATAGACTTCCGAAAGACATCGAAGAGAGTAGGTCAGGCGTGTACGCAGTCGTGCGTAGTGGCGGCCGCCAGCACAAGGTCAGCGTGGGCGACGTTCTCGAGATCGACAAGACCGACAGCGCGGTGGGCTCCAGCCTGAACCTGCAGCCGTTGATGGTCGTCGACGGCGAGTCCGTGGTCACGACGGCCTCGGCCCTGAGCTCGGTCACGGTGACCGCCGAGGTGCTCGGTGCGTCCAAGGGTCCGAAGATCCACATCCTCAAGTACAAGAACAAGACCGGCTACCGCAAGCGCCAGGGGCACCGCCAGCACTACACCCAGGTCCGCGTCACCGGTATCGAGAGCTGAGGCAGACATGGCACACAAAAAGGGCGCATCGTCCACTCGCAACGGTCGCGACTCGAACGCTCAGCGCCTCGGCGTGAAGCGCTTCGGCGGCCAGCTGGTCAACGCCGGCGAGATCATCGTCCGCCAGCGTGGCACCCACTTCCACCCCGGTGACGGCATCGGCCGCGGCGGCGACGACACCCTCTTCGCGCTCCGCGAGGGGCACGTCGAGTTCGGCACCAAGCGCGGCCGTCGCGTCGTGAACATCCTGCCCCTGGAGGCCCCGGCGCCCCTCGAGGCAGCCGTCTCCGCGTAGCTCGACCTCGTTCGACCGGAAGGGTGGCCCGATCGGGCCACCCTTCCGCTGTTTTCCCGGCTGGACGCACCGTCCCCGGAACCCGAACACCAACCCCGTACGCCAGCACCGTACGCACGAGAGGAGCGCGGCATGGCGATCCCCAGCTTCGTCGACCAGGTCACGCTGCACGTCTACGGCGGCAACGGAGGGCACGGTGTGGCTTCGGTCCACCGGGAGAAGTTCAAGCCCCTGGGCGGACCGGACGGCGGCAACGGCGGCGACGGCGGGTCGGTCATCCTGCGGGTCGAGCCCGGCCTCACCACGCTGGTCGACTACCACCGCCAGTCGCACCGCCGCGCCACCAACGGCCAGCCGGGGCGTGGTGACCACAACAACGGCGCCAACGGCGACGACATCGTCCTCGGCGTCCCCGACGGCACGGTCATCACCGACGCCGACACCGGCGAGCAGCTGGCAGACCTGACCGGCGAGAGCGCCGAGCTCGTCGTGGCCCGCGGCGGTCGCGGCGGGCTCGGCAACGCGGCCCTGGCCTCGGCGGCCCGCAAGGCCCCCGGCTTCGCCCTGCTGGGCGAGGAGGGCGAGACCAGGACCGTCACCCTCGAGCTGAAGGTGGTCGCCGACGTCGGTCTGGTCGGCTTCCCGAGTGCCGGCAAGTCCTCGCTGGTGGCGGCCATCTCCCGCGCCCGGCCGAAGATCGCTGACTACCCGTTCACCACCCTGGTGCCCAACCTGGGCGTCGTCGTCGCCGGGGCGACCACCTACACCGTCGCGGACGTGCCCGGCCTCATCGAGGGCGCCAGCGAGGGCCGAGGCCTGGGTCACGACTTCCTGCGCCACATCGAGCGCTGCGCCGCCCTGGTGCACGTCCTGGACTGCGCCACCTTCGAGCCGGGTCGCGACCCGCTCTCCGACCTCGATGTCATCGAGGCCGAGCTGGCCGCCCACGGCGGGCTGGAGGACCGGCCGCGGCTCGTCGCCCTGAACAAGGTCGACATCCCCGATGCGGCCGAGCTCGCGCAGCTGGTCGTCGACGACCTCCGGGCCCGCGGGCTCCGGGTGTTCTCCATCTCGACGAAGAGCGGAGAGGGCCTGCAGGGGCTCACCTTCGCCATGGCCGAGCTCGTCGCCGAGCGGCGCGCGTCGATGCCGCCGCCTGCACCGGCCCGTATCGTCCTGCGCCCGCAGACGGTGCCGAAGGGCGGGGAGTTCACCATCAAGGCGGAGGGCGAGCTCTGGCGCGTCCGGGGCGAGAAGCCTGAGCGTTGGGTGCGCCAGACCGACTTCAACAACACCGAGGCCGTCGGCTACCTGGCCGACCGGCTCAACCGGATCGGCATCGAGACCAGGCTGCTGGAGCTCGGTGCCCGGGCTGGGGACACCGTGGCGATCGGCGGGGACGATGCCGTCGTCTTCGACTTCGCCCCGCAGGTCGACGTCGGTGCGGAGATCCTGAGCCGGCGCGGTGAGGACCAGCGCTTCACCGAGGAGCGCCCGGCCGCGCGCCGCCGTCGCGACAAGGACGCCGCTTACCACGCAGGTGATGACGAGGTGGAGGGCGAGTTCACGTTCCGCAGCCTCGACGACCTCGACAACGACGCCCCCGAGATCGACGATCCCGGGTTCGACGGCCTCGGACCCGAGGTCGTCCAGGTGGACGGTCCCGAGGCACGCAGGCGCTGATGGGCACGGCTGAGCTGCGTGCCCCGGTGGCCGCTGCGACCCGGGTGGTGGTCAAGGTGGGCTCCTCGTCCTTGACCACGTCGGAGGGCGGCCTCGACCCGAAGCGGATCGAGGCGCTGGTCGACGCCCTCGCCGCGGTCCGCAAGGCCGGGCGTGAGGTGGTGCTGGTCTCCTCCGGGGCGATCGCCGCCGGACTCGCCCCGCTGGCCCTGCGCACCCGCCCTCGCGACCTCGCCACCCAGCAGGCGGCGGCGTCGGTCGGGCAGGGGCTGCTGATGGGGCACTACACCCGGTTGTTCGCCGCGCACGGCCTCGGCGTCGGCCAGGTCCTGCTCACTGTCGACGACGTGACCCGGCACGGCCACTACCGCAACGCCTTCCGCACCTTCGGCCGCCTGCTGGAGCTGGGTGTGGTGCCCGTCGTCAACGAGAACGACACCGTGGCCACCCACGAGATCCGCTTCGGCGACAACGACCGGCTGGCCGCGCTGGTCGCCCACCTGGTGCACGCCGACGCGCTGGTGCTGCTCAGTGACGTCGACTCCCTCTACACCGCCAAGCCCACCGAGCCGGGAGCGCGGCGGCTGGTCGAGGTCCGGGGCGAGGACGACCTGATCGGGCTCGACGTCTCGGCCAAGGGCTCGGCGGTGGGGACCGGGGGCATGGTGACCAAGGTGGAGGCGGCACGGATCGCCACGACCGCCGGGATCGACGTCGTCCTCACCAGCGCGCCCCAGGCGGCCGCAGCCCTGACCGGAGAGCCGGTCGGCACCTGGTTCCACCCGACCGGGAAACGGCGTCCCACCCGGCTGCTGTGGCTGCGGCACGCCAGCGACGCGCGCGGCTCGCTGCGCCTGGACGCCGGAGCGGTGCGCGCGCTGGTCGAACGGCACGCCTCCCTGCTGCCGGCCGGGGTCACCGCCGTCGACGGCGCCTTCAGCGCGGGCGAGCCGGTGGACCTCCTGGGGCCCGATGGCGCCGTGGTCGCCCGCGGCCTGGTCAACTATGACGCCGAGGAGCTGCCGGCGCTGCTCGGCCGCAGCACCCGCGAGCTGGCCGCCGAGCTGGGCGCCGGCTACGACCGCACGGTCGTGCACCGTGACGCCCTCGTCGTGCTCGACGAGCGGGACCGCGCCGCTCTGCGCGGCTGACCCGCCCGACCGCGCGGGTCAGGGCCGCGGCTATGGCGACGCGGTCCAGCAGATTCTGCGGCCAGGGACGGGCGCGGCGCGACAAGGCCTCGCGCGGAGGTCCCGACACCTCAACTTCCGGCGCCTCCTCGGTGCTGCCGGTCCCGCGCCCCCCGTTGTAGGGTCGGACCACTTGCCCGTCAGACGCCCGTTCCCGGTTCGGCCGACGTTGGCCCCGCCGGGACGTGGCTGCAACCTTTGAGGTGGACGTTGACCTTCTCCAGCACCTTCAAGAAGACGATGGCGGTCCTCGCCTCCTTGGCGACCGTCACCACGTTCGCCTCCTGTGCCCAGAGCCAGCGCGATGCGGGCTCCGACGCCGGTGCCGACTCCGCCAGCAACGCCACGTTCGTCTTCGGAGCCTCGTCCGACCCGGTCATGCTCGACCCGGCCATGGCCAGCGACGGTGAGACCTTCCGCATCTCCCGGCAGATCTTCGAGGGCCTCGTCGGGGCCAAGCCGGGCACCACCGACGTCGAGCCGCTGCTCGCCACGAAGTGGACCCCGGCGCAGGACGGGAAGAGCTACACCTTCGACCTGCGCGAGGGCGTCACGTTCTCCGACGGCACCGACTTCAACGGCGAGGCCGTCTGCGCCAACTTCGACCGTTGGTACAACTGGACCGGCGTCAACCAGTCCGAGAACATCAGCTACTACTACAACAGCCTCTTCAAGGGCTTTAAGACCGGGAAGACCGGCGGCGTCTACGACAGCTGCGAGGCGCCCAGCGCCAACCAGGCTGTCGTCAAGCTCACCAAGCCCTTCGCCGGCTTCGTCCAGGCCATGACCCTGCCGGCGTTCTCCATGCAGAGTCCCGAGGCGCTGACGCAGTACAACGCGGACAAGACCGAGGGCACCGACTCCGACCCCCGCTTCTCCGAGTACGCGACGGCCCACCCCACCGGCACCGGGCCCTATGTGTTCGACCGCTGGGACCGCGGCCAGCAGGTGACGCTGAAGGCCAACCCGGACTACTGGGGTGAGAAGGCCAAGACCCCGACGGTCATCGTGCGCACGATCAGCGACGCCAAGGCCCGGGTCCAGGAGCTGCAGGCCGGCAACATCGACGGCTACGACCTGGTCGGTCCGGCCGACGTCAAGCCGCTCAAGGACGCCGGGTTCCAGATCGTCAACCGGCCCGCCTTCAACATCTTGTACCTGGGCATGAACCAGAAGAACAAGGCCCTGGCCGACGTCCGGGTGCGGCGGGCCATCACCTACGCGATCGACCGGGCCGCTGTGGTGAAGTCCTCCCTGCCCGAGGGCTCCGAGCCGGCCATCGAGTTCATCCCGCCGACTGTGGAGGGCTACAACGACTCGGTCGAGGCTTACCCGTACGACCTGGACAAGGCCAAGCAGCTGCTGGACGAGGCCGGGCAGGCCGACCTCGAGCTCAAGTTCGCCTACCCGACCGGGGTCTCTCGGCCCTACATGCCGGCGCCGGAGGACACCTTCGCGGTGATCAAGAGCCAGCTCGAGAAGGCCGGCATCAAGATCACCCCGGTGGCGGCCAAGTGGAGCCCCGACTACCTGGACATGATCCAGGGCGACAAGGGTGTCGACAAGCACGACATCCACCTGCTCGGCTGGACCGGCGACTACGACGACCCGGACAACTTCCTCGGTGTCTTCTTCGGCCGCAAGTCCAGCGAGTGGGGGTTCGAGAACAAGAAGCTCTTCGACGACCTGGCGGCGGCGCGGGAGCTGCCGACGCGGGAGGAGCAGATCCCGGCCTACTCGGCCATCGGCGCCGAGATCGCCGACTACGCCCCTGGCGTCCCGCTGGCACACCCCGCCCCGTCGCTGGCCTTCGCCCCCGGCGTCCAGGGCTTCGTGCCCAGCCCCGTCCAGGACGAGGTGTGGAACAACGTCACCGTCAGCAAGTGACACCCGTCCCGTCCCGACCCTTGACGGGTCGGGGCGGGCCGGCGCGGTGAGCGGAGGCTCCGCCCCGTGCTGAGGTTCACCATCCGTCGTCTGCTGCTGCTCGTCCCGGTGCTTTTCGGGCTCAGCGTGCTGCTGTTCGCCTGGGTCCGGGCGCTGCCCGGTGACCCGGCCCGGGCGCTTCTGGCCGAGAAGGCCACCCCGGAGGCCATCGCCGCGGTCAACGCCCAGTACGGCTTCGACAAGCCGCTGCTCACCCAGTACCTCACCTACACCGGCCGGCTCCTGCAGGGCGACTTCGGGAACTCACCCCGCACCGGCCTGCCCGTGCTGGGCACCTTCCTCGAGCGCTTCCCGGCCACCGTGGAGCTGAGCATCGCGGCCCTGCTGTTCGCGGTCGTGCTCGGCATCCCGGTCGGCTACCTCGCCGCCACCCGCGCGGGCGGTTGGCTGGACCGCATCTTCGTGGCCGGCTCGCTCCTCGGCGTCGTCGTCCCCGTGTTCGTGCTGGCCTACCTGCTCAAGATCGTCTTCGCCGTCGGGCTGCCCGGACCGCTGGGCGTGCTCGCGGTGCTGCCCACCTCGGGGCGGCAGGACCCACGCATCGACGCCACCCACGTCACGAACTTCTACGTCCTCGACGGCCTGCTCACCCGGGAGTGGGACGCCGCGGCGAACGCCCTCACCCACCTGGTGCTGCCTGGGATCGCGCTGGGCTGCATCCCGCTGGCCATCATCGTGCGGATGACCCGCGCGTCGGTGATCGACGTGCTCAACGAGGACTATGTCCGCACCGCCCGCGCCAAGGGGCTCTCGCGGGGGCTGATCACCCGGCGGCACGTGCTGCGCAACGCGATGCTTCCCGTGACGACCACGATCGGCCTGCAGACCGGCGCGCTGTTGGCCGGGGCGGTGCTCACCGAGTCGGTCTTCGCGTTCAACGGGATCGGCTCCTACCTGTTCGACGCCATCAGCGGGCTCGACTTCGCCGTCCTCCAAGGCTTCATCCTCTTCATCGCGGTCATCTACGCGCTGATCAACCTCGCCGTGGACCTGCTCTACGGCGTCATCGACCCGCGGCTGCGGACCGCGTGAGGGGGCGGACATGACGGCGCTCGACACCGTGGCACCGGAACGGCCGCAGGCCCTGGCCCAGCTCATGGGCGACGGCGTGGCCGACGACCGCGGCACCAGCCTCTGGCGGGGCGCCTTCCAGCGCCTCCGCCGCAACCCCAGCGCGATCATCGGGGCCGTCATCGTGGCCCTCTTCGTGCTAGTGGCGGTCCTCGCCCCGCTGCTCACCCCCTACCGGGCGGCCAGCACCGAGTGGATCGAGCAGGTGACCCCCAGCACCGTCCCCGGCCGCTCTGCGGAGCACCCGCTCGGCCTCGACCCGTTCGGCTCCGACCTGCTCACCCAGCTGCTCTACGGCGCCCGGGCCTCGCTCATCATCGGGGTCATCTCCACCGCCCTCGGGCTGCTGGGCGGAGCCGTTCTCGGCACCCTGGCCGGTGGGCTGGGCGGATGGGTCGACACGGTGGTGATGAGGGTTGTCGACATCTTGCTGTCGATCCCGTCCCTGCTCCTCGCCGTGAGCATCGCCGCCGTCCTCGGGCAGCGCCCCAGCGCGATCATGATCGCCATCGGGGCCGCGCAGGTGCCCATCTTCGCGCGGCTTCTGCGGGGCTCCATGCTGGCCCAGCGCGGACAGGACTACGTGCTGGCCTCGACCGCGCTCGGGCTGAGGCGGCGCACCATCGTGCTGAGCCACGTGCTGCCGAACTCCCTCGGCCCGGTCATCGTGCAGGCGACGCTGACGCTGGCCACGGCGATCATCGAGGTGGCGGCCCTGTCCTACCTGGGCCTGGGCGCGCCCGACCCGGCCACCGCCGAGTGGGGCCGGATGCTCGTCAAGGCCCAGGACCGGTTGCAGAGCGACCCGCACCTGGCGCTGCTGCCCGGAATCTGCATCGCCGTCACCGCCTTGGGCTTCACCCTGTTCGGCGAGGCGCTCCGCGAGGCGCTGGACCCGAAGTCGAGGAAGATGACATGACCGCGGAGACAGTCCGGGTCCGGGACCGTGCCGTCGCCCAGCACCTGGCCCGTGGACCGGTCAACCGCGACGAGGTGCTGCTCGAGGTGCGGGACCTCAGGGTGACATTCCAGCGGCGCGGTGGCCAGCCGACCCGCGCCGTCGACGGCGTCTCGTTCGCCGTCCGCCCCGGCGAGGTCGTGGGCATCGTGGGGGAGTCCGGCAGCGGCAAGTCGGTCACCTCGATGGCGGTGATGGGTCTGCTCCCCACCCGCGGCGTCCAGGTGAGCGGTCAGGCGCTCTACCGGGGCCGGGACCTGCTCACCCTCCCCGCCGCTGAGCTGTCGGACCTACGTGGCCGGGAGCTGGCCATGGTCTTCCAGGACCCGATGAGCTCGCTCAACCCCGTGGTGCCGGTCGGTACCCAGGTGACGGAGGTGCTGCTGCGGCACTCGGGGATCAACCGGTCGGCCGCGCGCGAGGAGGCGGAGGACCTGCTCCGCCGGTGCGGGATCCCCGACCCGGCCCGACGGCTCCGCGAGTACCCCCACCAGCTGTCCGGCGGCATGCGCCAGCGCGCCCTGATCGCCATCGCCCTGGCCTGCAAACCCGCGCTGCTGATCTGCGACGAACCGACGACGGCGCTCGACGTCACCATCCAGGCGCAGGTCCTCGAGCTGCTCAAGGAGCTCGTCACCGACCTCGGCACGGCGATGGTGATGATCACCCACGACCTGGGCGTCGTCGCCGGGCTGTGTGACACCGTCAACGTGATGTACGCCGGCCGGGTGGTGGAGTCCGCGTCCCGTCGCGAGCTGTTCGGGCACCCGCGGCACCGGTACACCGAGGGGCTGCTGAGCTCCATCCCGCGGCTGGACGCTCCCCGAGGCGAGCCGTTGCGACCCATCCCCGGCACCCCGCGCGACGTCCTCGGCTGGGACCAGGGCTGCGCCTTCGCGCCCCGCTGCCGGCACGCCGCCGACGACTGCATCGTCGCTGACCTGCCGCTGGAGCCGCTGGAACGGCTGACCCACGAGGTGCGCTGCGTGCACCCGGCGCCGGAGCACGCCGAGCGGCTTCGGTCCGACCGTTCGGAACCTCCGTTGGCCAGAGCACCGGGGGGTCCTGACAACTCCGCACCAGCGCCAGGGGAGGTCCGATGAGCGAGCCGCTGCTCCAGGTCTCCGGGCTGAAGGTGCACTTCCCGATCAAGCGCGGGCTGGTGTTCGACCGGACGGTCGGGCACGTCCGGGCCGTCGACGGCGTCGACCTGCAGGTCGAGCGTGGCCAGACCTTCGGTCTGGTCGGGGAGTCCGGCTGCGGGAAGTCCACGCTGGGCCGCGCGATCCTGCGCCTGGAGGAGCCGACGGAAGGACAGGTCCGGTTCGACGGACAGGACCTGGGCTCCCTGCGTCCTGAGCCCCTGCGAAGGATGCGGCGCCGGATGCAGATGGTGTTCCAGGACCCGCTGTCCAGCCTCGACCCGCGGGCGTCGGTGGAGAGCCTGCTGACCGAGCCGCTGACCGTGCACGGGTTGGCGGAGGCCGACAGGGAAGCCTTCGGGCGCGACTCCAGTCGGAGCCACGCGGCCAAGGCCTCGGCCATGCTCGACCTGGTGGGTCTGCCCGGCTCGGCGCTCGCGAAGTACCCGCACGAGTTCTCCGGCGGGCAGCGCCAGCGCATCGGGATCGCCCGGGCGATGATCCTCAACCCCGACCTGGTGGTCGCCGACGAGCCGGTGAGCGCGCTCGACGTCTCCGTCCAGGCCCAGGTGATCAACCTGCTCGAAGGCCTGCAGGACCTGCTCGGGTTGACCTACCTGGTGATCGCCCACGACCTGGCCGTGGTGCGGCACATCAGCGACGTCATCGGCGTCATGTACCTGGGCACGATCGTGGAGCAGGCCGACAGCGACGACCTGTACGCCGAGCCCCTGCACCCCTACACGATCGCCTTGATGTCAGCCATCCCCATCCCCGACCCCGAGGTCGAGGACCGCCGCGAGCGGATCCTGCTCCGGGGTGACCTGCCCAGCCCGGCCAAGCCGCCGTCGGGCTGCCGCTTCCACACCCGCTGCCCGTACCGGCAGGCGACCCGGTGCGACACCGAGGTCCCGGTCCTGCGGACCCTGGAGGGAGCGCCTGGTCGTCTGGTCGCCTGCCACTGGGCTGAGGAGATCCGCAGCGGCGCTGTGAGCGTCGCCGACCCCACCCTGCGGGTTGAGCCCGGGGACCCGGTCCCCGCAGCCGGGGGAGTGCGCTGAACTCGCGGCGACTTCGGCCGGCCACCGTGCACGCCCAGACGACCTCCGAGGGCGCACCGCCTCTCGACCAGCGCATCGGCGCAGCGGCAGCCGATTTCGAGGCGGTCCAGGCATTGGCCGGTCACGATAGGTTGACGCGGTGAGCGTGCAGGAGCAGACCACCCGAGCCCGGACCGCGGCGCTCATCCTGGCCGGAGCCACCCGGGCCGTCAAGGACAGCGGCCTCCGCGCCATGGCGGACGCTCTCGGCAAGGCCGAAGCGACTGTCCTCGAGGCCAACGCTGTCGACGTCGAGCGCGCGCAGGCCGCGGGCACCAGCGCGGCCTTGGTCGACCGGCTGCGACTCACCCCCGACCGGATCGCCGGGATGGTGGACGGCCTGCGCGACCTCGCCGCCCTGCCCGACCCGGTCGGCGACGTGGTGCGGGGGTGGACGAACCCCGACGGGGTGCAAGTCCGCCAGGTCCGCGTGCCGTTCGGCGTGGTCGGCATCATCTACGAGGCCCGCCCCAACGTCACCGCCGACGCCGCCGGCATCTGCCTCAAGTCGGGCAACGCCGCGCTGCTGCGCGGATCCAGCTCGGCGGCGGCGTCCAACGCTGCGGTTGTGGAGGCGCTGCGCGCCGGGCTTGCCGAAGCGGGCCTGCCGGCCGACGCCGTCCAGCTGGTCCCGGGACCGCGGGCGGTGACCGACGAGCTGATGGCTGCCCGTGGCCAGGTCGACGTCCTCATCCCCCGCGGCGGTGCGGGGCTGATCGAGCACGTGGTGCGCTCCAGCCAGGTCCCGGTGATCGAGACGGGCGTGGGCAACTGCCACCTCGTCGTCGACGCGACCGCAGACCCGGCGATGGCCTTGAGCATCCTGCTCAACGCCAAGACGCAGCGGCCCTCGGTCTGCAACTCCGTCGAGACGCTCCTCGTGCACGCCGACGCCGCACCGGGGTTCCTACCGCTCGCCCTGCCCGCCCTGGCGGGCGCCGGAGTGACGGTGCACGGCGACGCCCGCACCGCCGCCTACGGCGACGTCGTCCCGGCGACGGCGGAGGACTGGGGGAGTGAGTACCTCTCCCTCGACCTCGCCGTCGCCGTGGTCGACGACCTGGACGCGGCCCTCGCGCACATCCGGCGCTGGAGCACCGGGCACAGCGAGACGATCGTCACCGAGTCCCAGAGCGCGGCTACGCGGTTCACCCTGGAGGTGGACGCGGCCGCCGTGCTGGTCAACGCCTCGAGCCGGTTCGTCGACGGCGGTGAGTTCGGCTTCGGTGCCGAGATCGGGATCTCCACCCAGAAGCTGCACGCGCGGGGACCGATGGGCCTGTCGGAGATGACCTCCACGAAGTACCTGGTGACAGGTTCGGGGCAGACGCGGCGGTGAGCAGGGGGCTGGTCGTCCCCGACCGGTAGGCTCGGGCCATGACTTCCGGACTCATCCTGCTGGAGACCGAGCTGCCGCTCCCGCCCCTCGCCTTCGGTCTGATCGCCTTCGGCCTGCTCTGCACCCTGCTGGCCGTCACGGTGGCGCTGGGTAACGGCCGTCCGCACAGCTAGGTGAGTTCCTCCACGTCGTCGCTGCCGCGGGCGACCGGGCTGGCCCGTTCCCGCGTCGAGGACCCGAACCACCGGCACCGGCTGGGGGTGATGGGTGGCACGTTCGACCCCATCCACCACGGCCACCTGGTGGCCGCCAGCGAGGTGGCCAGCCGCTTCGGGCTGGACGAGGTCGTCTTCGTGCCCACCGGGCAGCCCTGGCAGAAGGCCCACCGCGAGGTGACCTCCGCCGAGGACCGGTACCTGATGACGGTCATCGCGACGGCCTCCAACCCGCGCTTCACCGTCAGCCGGGTGGACGTCGAGCGGGAGGGGCCGACCTACACGGTGGACACCCTGGCCGACCTCCGCGCCGAGCGCGGCGAGGACGTCGAGCTCTTCTTCATCACCGGAGCCGACGCCCTGACCCAGATCCTGACCTGGCGCAACGCCGCCCAGCTCTTCGACCTGGCCCATTTCGTCGGCTGCACCCGGCCCGGCGTGGAGATCGACACCACCGTCCTCGACCGGCTGCCCCACGACCGGGTGACGGTGATGGAGATCCCGGCGCTGGCCATCTCCTCCACCGCCTGCCGCAAGCGGGTGCACGACCACGAACCGACCTGGTACCTGGTGCCCGACGGCATCGTGCAGTACATCGCCAAACGCGGGCTCTACCGCCCGTGAGGACCGAATTCGGTCCATCAACAGGAAGAAGATCGTGACTGCTACCGACCGTGCCCTTGAGCTCACCCGGAAGGCCGCCGAGGCTGCCGTGGACAAGCTCGGCACCGACCTCATCGCCTACGACGTCTCCGACCAGCTGGCCATCACCGACGTGTTCTTGGTGGTCACCGCCAGCAACGAGCGCCAGGTCGGCGCCGTCGTGGACGGGATCGAGGAAGCCCTCCGCGAGGCCGGGGCCAAGCCGGTCCGGCGCGAGGGGGACCGCGAGCAGCGTTGGGTGCTGCTGGACTACCTCGACGTCGTCATCCATATCCAGCACAGCGAGGAGCGCAAGTTCTACGCCCTCGAGCGGCTGTGGAGCGACTGCCCGGTGATCTCGCTCGGCCTGGACGAGCGCCGGTGACCGCAGCCCGCATCATCGTCTGGCGCCACGGGCGCACGCCCTGGAACGTCGAGAACCGGTTCCAGGGCCAGGCCGACATCGGTCTCGACGACGTCGGCCGCGAGCAGGCCGCCCGGGCGGCGCGGGTCCTGGCGGAGCTGGAGCCTACCGTCCTGTGGGCCAGTGACCTCGGCCGCGCCCGCGACACGGCGGGTGCGCTGGCGGAGCTCACCGGTCTGCCGGTGACAACGGACCGCCGGCTCCGGGAGATCCACGTGGGGTCGTGGGAGGGTCTGCTGGGCGAGGACGTCGAGCGCGTCGATCCCGAGGCGTCCCGCAGGCTGCGCGCCGGTGAGGACGTCCGTCGCTCCGCGACGGGAGAGAGCCCCACCGAGGTCGGGATCCGGGTCGCGGCGGCCCTGCAGGACCTGGCCGATGCGGCACCGGACGGCAGCACCGTCGTCGCCGCCAGCCACGGTCTGGCCGGGCGGGTCGGCGTCGCCGAGCTGGTCGGGCTGCCGCCGGAGCACTGGCGGCTGCTGGGCGGGCTGGACAACTGCGCCTGGGTGAGCGTGGACCGTCACCGGTCCGGGCGCTACTGGCGGATCGAGCAGTACAACGTCAGCGCCCCCGAGCCCAGCGCCCTGCTCGACCAGCGGGCCGATTTCGCGACGGCGACGGCAGCAGGCTAGTATTCCGGGGTCGTCAGGGGTACCGGTCGCAAGGCCTGGTGAGCTCCGGAGGACTCCCGCGAGGGGCTTTGGCGCAGTTGGTAGCGCGCTTCCATGGCATGGAAGAGGTCAGGGGTTCGAATCCCCTAAGCTCCACCAGCAAGACCGCCGCAAGGCGCAGCGTGTCCCTCTTTCACGAGGCCGCACCGTCGGCTGCGCGATGACCCTGACGGACGGCCGGATGCCCTGGGCCTCCTCACGCCCCCTGCTCCGTCCGTCCTCGTTGTGCAACAGCAGGTCGAGCGCCTGGAGTCGCCGCCTCACAGCGGAAGTCCCTCCGCTTGCGTGCGGTGAGCCCGACCTCCTTCCGCCTCAACTGGAGCATCTCGTGATGCACTGCGGTGATGGTGAGGGGAATCGTCAAGTTCTACCGCGAGCAGCACGGTGTGGGCGCGATCAGTTCCGAGGCACTACCGCCTGGTCTTGATGCATGGGTGCACTTTTCGGTGATCGAGGGATCAGGCCACCGCATCTTGGTCGTCGGTGAAGTGGTTGACTTCGAGTTCGAGCACGTCCAGCAAGACAGCTTTGACTACCGGGCGACGGTCGTCCGCCGGCAGAGGCCGGCCGAGGGTCCACCCACCTAGGTCGCTCAGCCCGTGACCGTCATGCCAGGCACGCAGTCGCCGGCCTTCGCGCCGAGCACGTCCGCGGCCGACCGTTGTGCGGGGACCACCCCAGCTGCCGACCGTGGTCGCTACTCTGATACTGATCTGGACGCTAGCGAACTCGGGGCTGAGTCTTGATGAGGACGAAGCATGTGGTTGCGGCTCGCTTGGCTGGCTGGTCTCGGCAGCTTTTACCGTCAGCGTCACGGTGCACTGACGGCTAGTGCGACGCAGCATCCTGCTGATGCCTTGTGGCTAGCGGCCGGGGTGGTGGAGAGCACGACCGCTCTGGTCTGCGTCGTGGACCTGGAAGGCCGGGTGGCTATGGTCAACCGCGCGCTGGTCGAGCTGACCGGCTACGACGAGCAGGAGCTGGTAGGCCGGCCCGTCTTCGACACGCTCGTCATCCCTGAGGACTTGGTGCCTGCGCGGGCCGCGCTGCGTCAGGCTGCGACCAGCGGCACCACAGCACCCATCGAGGCGGACTGGCGGGACCGTCACGGTCGACGGCACCGCATCCACATGCACAGCAGCGTGCTCCGCGCAGCCGACGGGGAAGCCCGGGCGGTTGCCTACGTCGGCACCGACGTGACCGATCAGCGTCAGCTGCAGACCGAGCTGCGTGAGCGAGCGGATACCGACGCGCTCACCGGACTTCGAAACAGGGCGGCGGTGCTCTCCGCCCTCCAGATCGCCCTTGCCGCGAGCTCTACCTGCGGGCGCGAGCAGGTGGGGGTGTTGTTCTGCGACCTCGACGGCTTCAAGAGGGTGAATGACCGGTACGGCCACCGTGTGGGTGACGCGCTGCTCGTCGAGGTCGGTCAGCGGCTTCTCGCCCTCACCGAGCCTCCACAAGTTGTCAGCCGGCTCGGTGGCGACGAGTTCCTCATCATCACCCCTGCCGCGACGCCAACCTCCCTTGATCAACTCAGCAGAGCCATCGAGCACGATCTGAGGCGGCCTTTCCTCACCAGGCACGGGGAGATCAACGTGGGCGTCAGCGTCGGCGCCGCCCTCGGACGCGTCGGCGACGACCCTGCTCAACTCATCGAACAAGCCGACCGCCACATGTACGGAGTCAAAACAACCTCCCGCGATCACAAGCCTCGCGCGTCCTAGCTGCCACCCGATCGGGACGCGCGAAGCAGCAGCGCCCGTCCTTGAGTGAAACGCCTGCAAGGCCTTCCGAACCGGTGGTCCTGTCAGCTCAACCCTTGTCGCTGACTGTCCGGCCCGACGAACTCACAAGCCGCTTTCGGTGGCCTAGGAACGCCTCGATAAATCCTGAGCGACCGAGCGGAAGCCGCTTTCACCGGAGGGAGACCTGCATTCTGCTGTTCGGGTGAATGCGGTGCGACGAATGCAGCGACCTGCTGGACTAAGATCTCGCTCTGGGACATCGGTGAGCAATGGCTGAACCTCAAGTTCGTCACGCATGGATGGTGAGGCTCATGCTGGGACCGGAGGCAGACCCACAGCCGTCCTCGCGCTGAACCGTGCCCAACCATCGACCTTCCTTTGCCCCGTCGCCCGCACCAGGTGACTGAGAACTCGACCTCACGATCCAACCAGTGCGACATCTGCCACGCCCTCATGTCAGTGGGGGCTAGTCAACCTGGGGCGGGCCGCGGAAAGCACCGTCGACGTGGGCGAGGTCGATGAGCGTGCTTGCCTGGTCGTTATTCGGGTGCAGAGGCCGCGAGCCAAAGGCGCGTCAATGCTTGTTGCCAGTCGCGACAAGCACCCCGCCGAGGCCAATCATCATGACGCCGCCGCCCGCTCCCATCTGCGACAGCCTGTGCGGGTTGCGCCCGAACCATGTTCGAGCCGTACCCGCGATCAGTGCCCAGCCTGTGTCGCACAGCAGCGCGATCGCGGCGAACATGCAGCCGAGCACCGCGAGCTGCAGTTGCACCGAACCGGCGGCTGGGGTGACGAACTGCGGTAGAACGGCGAGGAAAAAGACCATGGTCTTGGGGTTGGTGGCTCCGACGACGACGCCCTGCCAGAGTTGCCGACGGTTGGTCGGCATCTGAGCCGGCCCCGACCCCACCTTCACGTGGTCGTGACGGTGCCGAATGGTCTGAACGCCGAGGTACATCAGATACAGGGCTCCCGCGACCTTCACGGTGGTGAAGACAATGATCGACTCGGCGATCAACTGACCCAGCCCGAGGGCCACCAACGCCGTTGCGGGCAGAGTTCCGATGGCGTTGCCAAGGACGGACAGCAGCCCGCCACGGCGCCCGTAAGCCAGCGACCGCCCAATGGTGAACAGCACGCTGGGGCCAGGGATGACAATGAGGATAAAAGCGGTGAGTGCGAAGGCACCCACGCTGGCCAGAGGCAACACCGACGGCTCCCAGGGTCGCAGACCGCGCCGCGGCCCGGACGGACAACTACGGGGCACCTTAACTCACGCGACCTGAATCCGGTCCTTCGATCGGCAGCGCAGAATCCGGGCTGACCGACTTCGACCTGCACGCCCTTGAGGCGGCCTTCGCTTCCGGATGGGTGGCCGCCGCAGTGTTCACCGCCGAAGCTGAGCGGTTCCCGGTTCTGCGTGATCGTCGTGGTGGTCGAGCGATGTGTCCGGCCCAGGCGGCAGCCTTGTCGCGGTTCGGCTGCCCGAGGAGACCTTGAATGACAGGGGAAGCGGTGCTTCGACCGGTTTGGAAGGGCGGGGAGAGGCGCTGCCTCCTCGTGGATGGAGTCGGACAAAGGATGATCCGAGGTCGCAGGGCCACCGACCCTGCGACCTTGGCTGTGTGCGGATGGCTGACCCGCGGAACACGCAGCAACCGACCGTTCTGTGGGCCGCAGCCAGCAGACGGCCCTCGTACGGGACGGTCAGGTCAGTGCCATCGGTCATCGGCGACCGGGCGTACGGCTGTCTGCGGATACCAGGCCGTGAGGAGCCAATGGGGCCGGACGACGGCTACCTGAGCTTCCCAACTGCCGTCGTCGGCGCGACGCCAGTCGAGGACGAGACCGGGATGCTGACCGCCGCCGCCGATGTCAACCCAGACATGGCGACGTCGCCGGCCGCTACTGCGGTCCATCGGCCGGTGTCGCGTCACGGACCCCGACGACACGGTCAGCGCTGACCCACTCCACCAGGAGCGCGCTGCCCTGAGGGCAGGCGGCTACCAGGCAGATCCACGGTGAGGCCTTGGCGCTGCGGACCGGCGCCGGCGCCCACCCCATGACCACCGCTGGCACGGGGTCACCGATCCCCGCAGGGCCCTGGACCCATATGTGGCGGAGGTCCGGCTCCTGCGGCTGGGTGGACACGGACGAAGCCTAACCTTTGAATCGAACGCGCGTTCGATTGAGTGGGGTTACGGGAGGCTCGGCTCGTCACCGGGTTCGGCGGCCGTCTTCGCCGGAGGCGCAGCGAGCCGGTATCAGATCACCCGGCGCGGCACCCTGCGAGCCCGCTCTCTCTCGGCAAGGTTCACGGCTGACGGATGCCGCCGTCGTCGAGTTCGGCCTGAGACTGCGCCGGCTCCTGGCTTGATGGATCGGCGCTGAGCCGAGGTGAAGGATCACTGCGGGTGGCTGGCGTCGAAGACGCTCGCGTCCGCCAGGAGAAGGTCCGTGACCCCGCCGAGCAGGCCGGGGGCGACCCCGTCGCGAACAGGCACAGCTTGACGCAAGGAGGTGGTCGCTCGGATTGGGGATCACGAGGCCTTCGTCAGCGGCAAGCTTGGACCGGCCTGACTGAACGGTTCTGGGTAACGGTTAACGTCGTCGATCGCCGACTCCGCCAAGGACCGGGTTGTACGGCGTGCACCCGGACGGCGGCTGACGGCGTGCACGCAGTAGGTTTCCGTTGTGTCCATCCTGACCGACGTGTTTCCCCTCTCCTCCGGCCACCACATCCCGAAGATCGGATTCGGTACCTGGCAGATCCCGGAAGGACAAGAGGCCTACGACTCGGTGAGCGAGGCTTTGAGAGTCGGCTACCGCCACATCGACTCCGCGCTGGCCTACGGCAACGAGAAGAGCGTTGGTCGCGCCATCCGTGACTCAGGTGTGCCGCGCGAGCAGGTCTACATCACCACCAAGCTCCCGGCCGAGATCAAGGACGCCGCAGGTGCTCGAGAGGCATTCGAGACGTCGGCGAGCAACCTCGATCTGGGGCCCATCGACCTCTGGCTGATCCATGCCCCGTGGCCTTGGCAGGACATGGGCTCCGACCACAAGGCCGGCAACATCGAGGTCTGGAAGGTCTTCGAGGAGCTCCATGCGGCCGGGCGGGTGCGCTCGATCGGTGTGTCCAACTTCGACGTCGAGGATCTCGAGTCGCTGGCTTCCGGTACCGACGTGACACCGCACGTGAACCAGATCCGTTGGTTCATCGGGAACACCCAGCCCGAGACGACCGCCTACTGTCACGAGCACGGCATCCTCGTCGAGGGTTACTCCCCGCTTGCCACCGGCAAACTCCTCGAGGACGACCGACTGTCAGACATCGCCAAGAAGTACGACAAGAGCGTTGCGCAGCTGTCCATCCGGTACCTGCTGGAGAAGGATGTTCTTCCGCTGCCCAAGTCGGTGACCCCCGAGCGGATCAAGGCGAACGCGCAACTCGACTTCGCCTTGGCGGCTGAGGATGTGGCAGCCCTGGACCACCTCTCCAACTCCGTCGACTGAACCGCGGGCGGGATCAACGGAAGCCCGCCCGCCGAGGACGGGCCGCTTCGTCGGCCATCGGGGCGTTTGGCAGCGTCCCGGGCTGCGGGTCGGAAAGACGTCGGGGTCGTGAGGCCGGACGAGGTCGCTCGCCGAGGCTTGTCGGCGACCTCGACAGGGCCTCCTCCTGGCCGGCAGCTCGGATGCCGACCCCGGATCCCCTAGTCAAATCCTGTGGATACCCGAGATCGTGCACCGTAAGGAGCCAGACGGCGACCGCTGTCCCGCTCAGCGGTCATCCAGTCCACGTCTGCCGGACGGGCTGCCGCGAGTCTGCTGCGCTGCGCCTCGGTCCGGACTCAGCAGGCGTCTCACCAGTCGGCCCACGCTGATTCCCCAGTGCCCCTACTGGTTCAGTACGACGTCGAGATGAGCGGCGGGGCAGCAGTTCGCCGCGGTGGGGCAGGGCGCAGCCCAGGTTCCGCACCGTCTCGTCCGTGCGGTCCAACGACGGCTCTCATGCATTTTCGACCCGACCGGCCCGCCTGACCTGATGTGAGGAACACCATGACCACCAGCCCCCTGCGACGCCTGACTGGTGCCGTGGTTCTCGCGCTTGCCCTGACCCTCGCTGCCTGCGGAGGGGGTGAACCGGCCGCCGTCGAGGACAACCCGTACGACCTGCAGCAGCCCGGCGTGCTCCGGGCCGGCACGTTGAGCGACGCGCCCCCGAACGTCTACCTGAAGGACGGGGAGTTCACGGGGTACGACAACGAGCTGCTTCGTGCGGTGGCCGCCAAGCTCGACCTGCGCGTGGAGTTCGTCGGCACCGAGTTCAGCTCGCTGCTCGCCCAGGTCAAGACGCGCAAGTTCGACATTGGCTCGTCCTCGATCAGCATCACCGAGGCGCGCAAGAAGACGGTCGCCTTCTCCAACAAGTACGACTTCGGCTTCCTCGGCCTGGACGTTCCCGCCGGCTCGCCGATCACGAGCTTCGACCAGCTGGCCGGCAAGCGCGTGGCCGTCGTCCAGGGGACCGTGCAGGACGACTACGCGACCCGGACCGGCCTGGACCCGGTCCGCGTGCCCGACTACAACGCCGCGCTCAACCAGCTCCGATCCGGGACGGCCGACGCGTGGATCACGCCGGCGGAGATCGGTGAGAAGACGGCGGCCGACTCGGGCGGCAAGATCGAGGCTGTGGCCAAGCAGCTGGACCCGGGTGGGACGGCGTACGCCATCGCCCAGAACAACCCGAAGCTGCTCGAGGCGGTCAACGGCGCCCTCGACGAGGTGGTCCAAGACGGTACCTGGGCGCGGCTGCAGGCGGAGTTCTACCCCGGTCGCACGGTTCCCAAGGACTTCGAGCCTGGCAGCGGGAACGTACCGATCGGGGAAGCCAAGTAGTCGTCGCGAGGAGGAGGTAGAAGATGGAGGTGCTGCGCTCCCTGTGGGAGACCTTCTTCGACGTCGAGGCGATGCGGGCGGCGTTCCCGGAGCTGCTGGCGACCGGGCTGCCGAACACCGTCATCCTCGCGCTCTGCTCGGGGGTGATCGGGACGGTCGGCGGGATGCTGCTCGCCGTCTGCACCTTGTCACGGACGCGGTGGCTGCGTTGGCCGGCCCGGGTCTACACCGACATCTTCCGCGGCCTCCCGGCGGCGGTGACGATCCTCCTCATCGGCGTCGGGCTCTCTCCGCTCGGCCTGCAGATCTGGGGCCCCAACCCCTACCCGCTCGGCATTTTGGCCCTCTCGTTGATCGCCGCCGCGTACATCGGTGAGATCTTCCGCTCCGGCATCCAGAGCGTCGACATCGGGCAGCTCGAGGCCTCTCGGGCGCTGGGGTTCAGCTGGCGCGCCAGCATGCGTCTGGTCGTGATCCCGCAGGGGGTACGCCGCGTCCTGCCGGCGCTGGTCAACCAGTTCATCGCTTTGATCAAGGAGTCGTCGCTGGTGTACTTCCTCGGCCTCCTGGCCAGCCAGCGGGACCTGTTCCGGATCGGCCAGGACGCGGCTGCCAACACCGGCAACCAGTCGGCCCTCCTGCTCGCCGGGCTCTTCTACCTGGCGCTCACCGTCCCCCTCACCCATGTCGTGAACGTCATCGACCACCGACTGCGGGAGGGTCGCCGGGCCGACGGGGCCGAGGACGACGCGGACGCAGAGCCACCCCTTCCCCTGACGCAGGAGGCGCACTGATGGCCGCAGATCCGCCCGAGAACCGCCGGCCGGGCGTCGGCGTCGAGATCCGCGACGTCCATCTGGCCTTCGGTACGAACCGGGTGCTGCGGGGTGTCGATGCCCACGTCGACGCCGGCACCACCACCTGCGTCATCGGCCCGTCCGGCTCGGGCAAATCGACCCTGCTCCGGGTGGTCAACCGGCTGCTCGAACCCGACTCCGGTGACGTGCTGCTCGGCGGCCGGAGCGTCCTGGGGGACAACCCGGACGTGCTGCGGCAGCGGATCGGGATGGTCTTCCAGCACTTCAACCTGTTCCCGCACAAGACGGTCCGGGCCAACCTGACGCTGGGTCTGCGCAAGCTGCGCGGCCTCGACGAGGAGGCGGCGAACGCCCTCGCGCTCGAGCACCTCAACAAGGTCGGGCTGGCGCACAAGGCGGACGTGCGTCCCGGCCGACTCTCGGGCGGACAACAGCAGCGTGTCGCCATCGCGCGGGCGCTGTCGATGGAGCCGGAGGTGATGCTGTTCGACGAGGCGACCTCCGCCCTCGACCCGGAGCTGGTCAAGGGGGTGCTCTCGGTGATGGCCGAGCTCGGCCAGGGCGGCATGACCCTGCTGGTGGTCACCCACGAGATGGGCTTCGCCCGCAGCGTCGCCAGCCAGGTGCTGTTCATGGACGGAGGGCGGGTGCTCGAGTCCGGGGGACCCGACCAGGTCTTCGGGGCGCCAGCTACTCCCCGGCTCCAGCGGTTCCTGGCCGAAGTGCTCTGAAGGCCCCTCGACGCGCCCCTTCCCAGCGACGCGAGCCCTTGACCGGTCGAAACCCCCACGGCCACGACGTGGCGTTGGCCTGACTCTGCGAAAGCGCGGGTGCCCCTGACAGGAGGCCGAGGTCGGGTCCTAGGCTGCCGGGGCACCCCTCCCGACGAGCACAGAAGCTGAGGTCCTTGCCATGCGCGGAGTCTTCCTGCCCGGTAACTCCACGACGGAGATCCGCGACCTGCCAGAGCCCGAGCCCGGACCCGGTCAGGTCCTGCTGGCCATGAAGGCCTCAACCATCTGCGGCTCGGACATCCGCGCCATCTACCGGGAGCACCTCCAGGGCGACCCGGCCGAGATGTACCAGGGCGTCGTCGCCGGTCATGAGCCCGCCGGCGAGGTGGTGGCCGTGGGTCCCGGCACCTCCCGGGTCACGGTCGGCGACCGGGTCTGCGTCTACCACATCAGTGGCTGCGGGCAGTGCGACGACTGCGTCCGGGGCTACCAGATCAGCTGCTCCTCACCGCTCCGGGCCGCGTACGGGTGGCAGCGCGACGGCGGCCACGCCGACCTGATCGTCGCGGCCGAGCGGGACTGCATCGTGCTGCCCGACTTCGTCACCTTCCTCGACGGCGCCTGCGTTGCCTGCGGGTTCGGCACCGCTTACGAGGGCCTGCTGCGGGCTCAGGTGAGCGGGCGTGACGCCCTCGCCGTCGTCGGGCTGGGACCGGTCGGACTGGCCGCCGGCCTCATCGGCGGCAAGCTGGGCGCCACCCCGCGTGTCGGCTTCGACCCCAGCCCGGAGCGCCGCGACCTCGCCGTCCAGCTGGGTGCGGTCGACGCCGCGTTCGCCCCCGACCAGGTCGAGGAGGCCCGCGCCGTGGTGGGCGGCGGCGCGCACGTCGCCATCGACTGCTCCGGCAGCGAGCCCGGCCGTGACACCGCCGTCGCGGCCGTCCGCGCCCGCGGCCGGGTCGTGCTGGTGGGGGAGGGCAACGGGCTCCGGGTACCCGAGGTCAGCCCCACCCTGATCCACCCCTCGATCACGATCATCGGCTCGTGGGTGACCAGCCTGGAGCACATGCGCGAGCTCGTCGAGCGGCTGCCCTACTGGGACCTGCACCCCGAGGTTGTCGTGTCCGACACCTTCCCCCTCGCCGACGCCGAGGCGGCCTACCGGCTGGCCGACGCCGGGCGCTCGGGCAAGGTCGCGCTCGTCCCGTGACCTCGACGACCTCTACGGTGGCCGCGTGTACCTGCAGACCCTGATCCCCAGCGGCCGGCCGATCGCCGTCCTGCTCGCCACGACCAGCGTTGACGAGCTGCTGCGACTTCGGCTGGCCCGGCAGGGCTGGGTCTCGTTCGGCCGCGCCCTGCAGCCCGGCGCCGCCGGGCAGGTGAGGTTCGGCGTCGAGCGGGTCCAGCTCCGGGCGGAGGGTCGGCTGGTCCTCGACGCCGCCACCAGCCCCGTCTCTCCCGACGGCTGGTGGGCGGCCGTGGACAACCTGGGCGGCCACTGCGTGGTCGTCCTCGCCCGCGAGGGTGCGGTCGACCTCACCCCGGGCGATGGCGATCCCCTGGCGTCCCTGCTGAACACCGACCAGGCGGTGTCAGCAGCGCTGCCGGTGGTCCTGGCCCCGGGCGGCTGACCCGCCCAGGCAGCCTCAGCCCAGCCCGGCGGCCGCCCGCTCCACCGGCAGCGCGGCGACGTAGCGCTCGATGAATTGCTCGAAACCGGCCACATCGGCCGCTGCCGGCTGCACCGTCTCGAGTTCGGCGCCGGCGAAGACCCGCTCGGCCAGGTAGTCGGTCAGGGTCTGGCTCTCCTCGCGCCCGGCGGCGAAAGCGGCCAGGGTCGCCATGCCCCAGGGCCCGCCCTCGGCGGCGACGTCACCGACGGTCACCGGGGTGTCGATGGCCGCGGCCAGCAGGGCCTGCCCGACGCCCTTGGTGCGGAACAGCCCGCCGTGAGCGAACATCCGGTCGAGCTGTGCGCCTTCGTCACGCTGCAGCACGTCCATGCCCAGTCGTAGCGTGGCCAGCGCCGAGTACAGCTGCACCCGCATGAAGTTGGCGAGGCTGAAGGTGCTGTCGGGGGAGCGGAGGAACAGCGGCCGGCCCTCCTCCAGCTCGGTGATCGGCTCACCCGAGAGGTAGTTGAAGGCCATCAGCCCGCCGCCGTCGGGAGCGCCCTGCAGGGCGGTGGTTAACAGGGTGCTGAAGAGCCGGGAGGACTCGACCTCGACGCCCAGGGCGTCGGCGAACTCCCCGAACAGCCGCACCCAGGAGTTGAGCTCGCTGGCGCCGTTGTTGCAGTGCACCATCGCCACCAGGTCCCCGGCCGGGGTGGTCACGAGGTCCAGCTCGCGGTGCACCCGGCTGAGCGGCTGCTCCAGCACGACCATGGCGAAGATGCTCGTCCCCGCGCTGACGTTGCCCGTCCGCGGTGCCACGGAGTTGGTCGCCACCATGCCGGTGCCGGCGTCGCCTTCGGGCGGGCACATCGGCGCACCGGGCTGCAGGCTCCCGGTCGGGTCGAGCAGGCGGGCGCCGTCGGCGCTCAGCGCGCCCGCGGGGTCGCCGGCGACCCGGACCGCGGGCAGCAGGTCAGCCAGCCGGAGCGTGGCGCCGTGCTCGGCGACGAGGCGGTCGACCTTCTCCATCATGGCGGCGTCATAGCCAGCGGTGGCGACGTCGATCGGGAACATGCCGCTGGCGTCGCCGACGCCGAGCACCTGTTCCCCGGTGAGGCGCGCGTGCACGTAGCCGGCCAGGGTGGTCAGGTGGGCGATGCGGGCGACGTGCTCCTCGCCGTCGAGGACGGCCTGCACCAGGTGCGCCACGCTCCAGCGGTGCGGGATGTTGTAGCCCAGCAGCTCACTCAGCCGCTCCGCGGCCGGACCGGTGTTGGTGTTGCGCCAGGTGCGGAAGGGCGTGAGCAGATCCCCCTCCGCGTCGAGGGCGATGTAGCCGTGCATCATGGCCGACACGCCAAGCGCGCCCACCGACGTCAGCTCGACGCCGTGCCGGTCGCGGGCGTCGGCGACCAGGCCTGCGTAGGCCTGCTGCAGCCCGGACCACACCGCGTCCATCGAGTAGGTCCACAGCCGGTCGACGAACTGGTTCTCCCAGTCCGAGCCGCCCACCGCCAGCGGCGTGTGGTCCGGCCCGATGAGCACCGCCTTGATCCGGGTGGACCCCAGCTCGATCCCCAGGGCCATCCGGCCCTCGCTGATCGCGGTCCGCGCGTCCGTCGTCGTGTCGTTCACGGGCCACATCCTGCCTTGACCATCAGGGCGGGGAGGCGGCGGACCTCCTGCCGGTTGACCGCCCGGCGGCGGAACCGGTCGTCTCGTGGCGGGGGAGGCTCCGGGGTCCGCTGGGGCATTCATCCCACAGGCCCCGCAGCTCGGCCTTGCTCGTCACGCCCAGCGCCCCGTACAGCGCCGTCAGGTGGGTCTCGAGCGAGCGCTTCGACACGTACAGCGACTCGGCGATCGCCTGGTTGGTCCAGCCCTCGCGCACCAGGACGAGGATCGTCTGCTCCAGCGCGGTCAGCGGCGCCACGCTCGCCGTCGGCGTGCGCACCCGCTTCCCGTAGGAGGCTCGGGCGGCGCGGACGTCGGTGCCCAACGCGGCGGCGATCAGCGGCCAACCCAAGCCCGCCTCAAGGGCGGCCCCGACGCCGCGTCTGGTCTGCCGCTCGAGCTCCTCGGCCGCCGCGCGCTGCTGCTGCAGCCGGGCGTAGATCTCGGACTGCTGGGGGGTGAGTGGGGTGAGGGGGGCGGCATGCGCCCGGCTCGACAGCTCAGCAGTCACGCGCAGCACCTCCTGTGCTCCTGCCCCGCCCGAGCACCTGCTCGCCGGTTCGCGTCGCCCGATGGCCGACGCCGGTGGCCTGGTCATCAGTTACGCCCCCGGTGCCGCTCTGGATGCAGGCGAGCCCTCGCCCCCCGACGCCGACGAGCCGACGAGCCCTGCCGCCGGTTGTCCCGGAGCGGTGCCATGATCGGGCGATGTCCGACGATCACGGGTTCTGGTCCTCGACGGACTTCCCCTACACCTGCCTCCGCGACCGCCGGCGCACGGGGGCGCTGGCCCGGGTCATCGCCGCCACCGTCGGTCCGGGCGACGTCGTCCTGGACGCCGGCGCGGGCACGGGGATCCTCGCCCTCTACGCCGCCCGGGCCGGCGCCCGGCGGGTGCACGCGGTCGAGATGGACCCCGTCCTCTGCCGCCACCTGCGCGCCACCGTCGAGCGCAACGGCTACGGCGACGTCATCGACGTGGTCGAGGCCGACGCGCACACCTTCGCGGTCCCCGCGGTCGACGTCGCGGTGATGGAGCTGGTCGAGACAGCGCTGGTGGACGAGGCCCTGGTCTCGGTCTACAACGCGCTGCTGGCTCTTGGCACTCTCGACGCCAGCACCCGCTGCCTGCCGGCCGGCTACACCACCGCCGCTCAGGCCGTGGTCACCGACGACCGGTACGACGGGTTCGAGATCGTCGCCCTCCGGCACGACTGGTCGTTCTACGCCGACCAGCCCGAGGTCTGGGGCACCTGGACCTCCACCCCCGCGGGGCCCGTGACGCCGATCTGGACCGGGTCCTTCGCGGGAGAGCCGGTGCAGGCCCGGGTCGACGTCGTGGTGCCCGTGGACGACCCGGACCCCCGGGTCAACGGCCTGCGGCTGACCGGTGAGCTGCGGATGCCCGACGGCCGGGTCCACGGGGGGTTTCCCTCGCTCAACGGGCCGAAGGTGCTGCCGCTGCCCCCGCGGCCGGCGCAGAGCCGTGCCGTGCGGCTCGGCTACACGATGAGCCAGGGGATGGCCGGTCTGGAGGTCGACTGGGAGTGAGCGGTCCAGCCCCTCGCCTAGCGCCAGCTCGGCGACCACCCGCGCTCCCCGCGGACACCGGTCCCTAGGATCACCGCCATGACGTCACCCTCGGTCCTGTTCCTCGGCGGCACGGGCATCATCAGCTCGGCCTGCACCGTGCGTGCCCTCCAGGAGGGCTTCGAGGTGTTCGTGCTCAACCGCGGCACCTCGACGACCCGCCCCGTGCCGGACGGTGTCTCGACCCTGGTCGGGGACCTGAGCGACGAGAGCTCGTTCCGCAGCGCGCTCGGCGACCGGGAGTTCGACGTCGTCGCCGACTTCCGGGCGTTCACCCCGGCGCACGTGCAGAGCCGGCTGGACGTCCTCGAAGGCCGGACGGGGCAGTACATCTTCATCAGCTCGGCCTCGGCCTACCAGACCCCGCCCGGGCGGATGCCCGTGCGCGAGTCGACCCCGCTCCGGAACCCCTTCTGGCAGTACTCCCGCGACAAGATCGCCTGCGAGGACCTGCTGACCGCGGCCTACCGCGAGCGCGGCCTGCCGATGACGATCGTGCGGCCCTCGCACACCTACGACCGCACCCTGCTGCCCTTCGACGGCGGCTGGACCGTGGTGGACCGGATGCGTCGCGGCGTGCCCGTCGTGGTGCCGGGCGACGGCACGTCGCTGTGGACGCTCACGCACCACACCGACTTCGCCGTGGCGTTCGTCGGGCTGTTCGGCCACCCGGCGGCGATCGGGGACAACTTCCACATCACCTCCGACGAGTGGCTGTCGTGGAACGAGATCTTCCTGACCGTGGCCGAGCTGGCCGGCTTCGACCCCGAGCTGGTGCACGTGCCCTCCGACGCCATCGCCGCGGCCGATCCCGACTGGGGTGCGGGGCTCCTCGGCGACAAGGCGCACACCATGATCTTCGACAACAGCAAGGTGAAGCGGCTGGTTCCCGACTACGTCGCCCGGGTGCCCTTCGCCCGCGGGCGCGCGCGAGATCCTCGACTGGTACGGGGCCGACGCCTCCCGCCAGGAGGTCGACGCCGACCTGAACGCCACCATGGACGCCCTGGTGGAGCGGTACCGGATCCACTGACACGGGTGCCGCGCCCCGGCGACGCCCGGCCTTAGCCTGAGGCGGTGCACGAGGGCCTGGTGGAGCGGCTGCGCGCCGCCGGCTGCGTCTTTGCCGAGGAGGAGGCGCGGCTGCTGTCCGAGGCGGCGCCTGCCGGACCGGCGCTCCGGGCGCTGGTCGAGCGTCGCGTGGCGGGGGAGCCCCTCGAGCAGGTGCTGGGCTGGGTGGCCTTCGCCGGCCTGAAGGTGCCGGTGGTCCCTGGCGACTTCGTCCCCCGACGCCGCACCGAGCTGCTCGCCGAGGAGGCGGTGGCCCGGACCCCCTCCCGTGGCGTCGTCGTCGAGCTGTGCTGCGGGGTTGCCGCCATCAGCTTGGCCGTGCTCGCCGCCCGACCGGACGTCGAGCTCCACGCCGCCGACCTGGACCCGGTGGCCGTCGCCTGCGCCCGAACCAACCTGTCCGGCCGGGCCGCTGCGCATGTCGGCGACCTCTACGCCGCCCTCCCCGCCGGCCTGGCCGGGCGCGTGGACGTGCTGGTGGCCAACGCCCCCTACGTGCCCACGGCGTCCCTGGCGCTGATGCCGGCCGAGGCCCGCGACCACGAGGCGCCTCTCGCCCTCGACGGCGGGCCTGACGGGCTGGACGTCCTGCGCCGGGTGCTGGCCGGGGCGCCCTCCTGGCTCGCCCCGGCCGGGCACGTGCTGGTGGAGTGCAGCGCCCAGCAGGCCGGGCCGCTCGGCGCCCACGCTGTCAGCCTCGGTCTGGTGCCGGAGATCCGGCACGACGAGGACCGGGAGGCGACCGTGCTGGTCGCCTCGGTGGCCTGAGGGCGGTCGTGGCCCGGGGGCCGGTGACCGGAGTTCACCTGTTGCTCGCCTACGCGTGCCTTTCCAGCCACGCCGTCGCCGTGCGCACGGGGTTCTCTCGGTGCCACGAGCCTTCTGCGGACCCGCCGCAGACTCCGACCGGGAGCACCCATGCGACTGTCCTCGCTGGCCACCGCGCCTGCCACCGTGATCGCGCACCGCGGAGCCAGCGGCTACCGCCCCGAGCACACCCTGGCGTCCTACGAGCTGGCCATCGCCCAGGGCGCGGACTACATCGAGCCCGACGTCGTCCCCACCAAGGACGGGCAGCTGGTCGCCCGCCACGAGAACGAGATCGGTGGCACCACCGACGTCGCCGTGCACCCGGAGTTCGCCGGTCGGCGCACCACCAAGGTCATCGACGGCTGCGCGGTCACCGGCTGGTTCACCGAGGACTTCACGCTGGCCGAGCTGCGGAACCTGCGGGCGGTCGAGCGGCTGCCCGGTCTCCGCGCCCGCAACACCCTCTTCAACGGGCTCCACCCGATCCCGACGCTGGAGGAGGTCGTCGACCTGGCCAGGCGCTCCCGGACTGCCGACGGCCGGCGCATCGGCGTCTATCCCGAGACCAAGCACCCCAGCTACTTCGCCGCGCTCGGCCTCCCGCTGGAGGACCGGTTGGTCGCCGTGCTCGAGGAGCACGGCTACGCCGGTGCCGAGGACCCGGTGGTCATCCAGAGCTTCGAGACCGGGAACCTGCAGCGGCTGGCGCGCCGCACCGAGCTGCCGCTGGTGCAGCTGGTCCACTGCTCCGGAGCGCCTGTCGACCTCACCAGTTCCGGGGACCCGAGGAGCTACGCCGACCTGGTGACCCCCGACGGACTGGCGGGGATCAGCCGGTACGCCTCCGCCGTGGGGCTGCACAAGGACCTGATGATCCCGCGGGACCCCCAGGGCCGGCTGGGTGAGCCCAGCGACGTCATCCGCGACGCCCACGCCGTCGGCCTCGGCGTCACCGGCTGGACCTTCCGCCAGGAGAACCAGTACCTGCCGCTCGACTACCGGCTCGGTACCGAGCTCGCCGACCCGGGGGACCTGCGTCGGGAGATCGAGACCTATCTCGCGGCCGGCATGGACTCCTTCTTCACCGACAACCCGGACGTGGGGGACCTCGCGCGGCGTCGCCACGCCGCCGTCAGCGCGAGCCTCCCCGCTGAGCTGCACCACCGGCAGCCGGTCGGCGTCGGGAGCTGACGCTCCACGCTGCCCCGACCCGCCGCGTGCCCCCGCCCCCTCCGGGCACCCTCGGTCGGTCCCCCACTTCACACCCCCACGGTGGACCCCGCACCCCGTGCACGGGGCGCGTCGACCACGCTCGGGGTGTGAAGTCGGGGCTTGAGCGGGACCGGGGCCGAGGCGGGGGAAGGGGGCCCAGGGCCGGGGGCGGAGCGGAGGACGGGGGCGCTGGACGGGTGGCCACTACACTGCTCCGGTCTGGCGAGGGCTGGACGCGGGCCGGGTCAGCGTCCACGTCGCCGTTCCGACGCCACCGCTCACCGACCGCCTCTCGTTCAGGAGCACCTCATCGTCGAACCGACCGGTCTCCTCTTCACCGCCCTCGGGCTGGCCGCCTTCGCCGCTGCTCTGCTGCCGCGGCTGCTGGGCCGGGTGCCCGTCTCCATGCCCATGGTGTTCCTCGGCCTCGGCGCCCTGGTCTTCTGGCTCGCTCCCGGGCTGCCTGCCCCCGACCCGAGGGCGCATCCGGCCATCACCACGCACCTGACCGAGGTCTGCGTGCTGGTCTCGCTGATGGGAGCCGGGCTGGCCCTGGACCGTCCGCTGAGCTGGCGGGGCTGGCGCAGCTCCCGGCGGCTGATCGGGCTGACGATGGTGGCCTGCATCGTCGTGATGACCGTGGTCGGCGGTACCTGGCTGGGTCTCGGTCTGGCGAGCGCGCTGCTGCTGGCCGCGGTGCTGGCGCCGACCGACCCGGTGCTGGCCAGCGAGGTGCAGGTCGCCGAGCCGGCTGAGGAGGACGACGCCCCCGCCGAGGACGAGGCCCGTTTCGCCCTGACGTCCGAAGCCGGCCTGAACGACGGGCTCGCGTTCCCCTTCACCTACGCCGCCGTCGCGGTGAGCACGGCGGGGCTCAGCTGGGCGACCTTCGGGCACTGGGTCGGCGTCGACCTGGTGTGGCGGCTGGTCGCCGGCGTGGCCGTGGGCGTCGCGGCCGGCTGGCTGCTCGGCAAGCTCTTCTTCAACGCCCCGGTGCAGCCACTGCGGTTGGCCGACCACGCCGAGGGCTTCGTCGCGCTGGCCGCGACCTTCCTCACCTACGGCCTGGCCGAGATGGTGCACGGGTACGGCTTCGTGGCGGTCTTCGCCTGCGCCTGTGCGATCCGGGCGGCCGAGCGGACGCACGGCTACCACAAGGTGCTGCACTCCTGGGTGGAGCAGCTGGAGCGGCTGTTGACCGTGGTGATCCTGGTGCTGCTGGGTGGGGCCCTTAGCCGGGGGCTGCTCGAGGCCCTGGAGCCGCGCGACATCGTTGCGGTCCTCGCTCTCCTGCTGGTCATCCGCCCCGGCCTGGGCTGGCTCGGGATGCTTGGCACGGGCACCGGACCGCGGGAGCGGGCAGTGATCGCCTTCTTCGGCGTCCGCGGCATCGGTTCGCTGTTCTACATCTCCTGGGCGCTCGAGAAGGGCGATTTCGCCCAGGCTGACCGCCTGTGGGCGGTGGTCGGGCTGACCGTCGCCGTCTCCGTGCTGCTGCACGGCGTCACCGCGACACCCGCGATGATGCTGCTCGACCGCGAGCGACGACGGGTCGCGCTGCGCAACCACGGCGACGCCTCGCTGGCGCCGGAGACGGCCGTCTGACCGATCCCCGCGGCGCGTGCTGCCCCTAGGCGCGAGGCCGGTCCGCTGCTGCTCCACCGACGGCGGTCACACCCGTGCGGAGCTCGAGCTGCTCCCGTCCGCCCCCGGTGAGCCGCGTCAGCTCCTCGACGACCGTGACGACCGGGTCACCCAGGGCGGCGATCTCCCGCTCCAGCCTGCCGGCCTCGCGGCGGAAGGCGGGCAAGGTCAGGACCCGTCGGACCGCCCGGCGGACGCGCGCTGGGCCGGGGGACCCCGTGCGCAGGTTGACCCCGGCGCCGGACCAGGCGACCCGCGCCGCCACCTCCGGCTTGTCCTCGGTGCTGCCGGCCACGACGAGCGGGACGCCGTGGGCCAGCGCCTGCTGCACCCCGCCGAACCCGCCGTTGGTAACCATCACCGAGGTCCGCGGCAGCAGCCAGTCGTAGGGCAGGAAGGAGGCGACGCGGACGTTGTCCGGCAGCGGCCCGCCGTACGCGGCCACCAGCTGCTCCACCGGACGACCGCCCGTCGAGGCCACGACCAGGACGTCCTCGCGCGCCAGACCGCGGAGCGTCGGGACCAGCAGGCGGCCCAGGTCGGCGTTGGCCATCGTCCCCTGAGTCACGTGGACGACGGGGCGCGGGCTGTCGAGGTCTGCGCACCAGGGCGGCAGACCCTGGTCCGAGGCGGTCCCGGCCCGGACGGGCAGCTGCAGGGGGCCGACGAAGCGGACGGTCGGCGGCATCGCCCGACGCGGGTACTCGATGCCCGGCGTCGCGAGCTGGAAGGTGAGGTCGAAGCGGGTGGCCTGGTCGAAGTAGGTCCCTTCGGCACCGGGCGCACCGGCGGCGTGCAGCGCGGCCTCCAGGCCGGTCTGGACCGGACGCAACGGCCCCCGGTGCAGGACGGTGCGGATGACCCAGTTGCGTGCGAGCCCGTGGAACGAGGTGTCGGGCTGCAAGCCGGCGCCGAACGGCGCGCAGTCGGGGCTGCTCAGGGCAAGCGGGGTGGCCGAGACGCCGACCACCGGCAGCCGCTCCGTGGCCGGGACGCTCAGCAGGGGCAGCACGCCGAGGAACGCGGCCTCGCAGACCACGGCGTCGTAGTGGTCGGCGTCCAAGGCCTGCTGGAGCGCTCGGTGCTGAGCGGGGAGCGGACCGATGAAGAGCCCGAGGATGTCGTAGCGGCCCGCGGCCACCCCGCGCAGGTGCTGGCGGCCCGGCAGCCAGTCGTCGAGCCGGGCGTCGTCGTAGTCGATCTCCTCGGGCAGGGGCCGGAACTCCAGACCAGCGCACCGCACGGTGTCGGCGTAGGTGCGGCCCGTGAGCACGGTGACTCGATGGCCCCGCTCGTGCAGGCCGCGGCCGATGGCCACGATCGGCGTGACGTGCCCGTAGATCGGGGTCGCCGGAAGCAGGAAGGAGGCCATGGGAACCGGGCCAATCTAGCGCACCGCTCACGCGGGCAGCGGTAGCCGGAGCGGCTGCCGGGCCGGTCAGCGGGCCGGGCGGGGGGCGCGGCGCGCCGCCGAGAGCCGTCGGGGCCGGCGGCGCGGAAGCAGCAGACCGACGGTGACGGCAGCGCCCAGCGCGACCCGCCAGCGTCGTCGCAGCCGCGCGCTGGTCTCCTCGTGCCCCCGGCGGATGACCGGTGCGACCGGCATCACACGCTCGGGAACCAGCCGGGCGAGGGCGAGGTTGAGCGCGTAGTGGTAGCCGTAGGAGACCACCAGCGTGTGCAGCAGCCCTTGGTCCATCCGCCGCGAGGAGGTCAGCACCGGGTTGCTTCCGTCCCAGACGACCCGGCCGTGGCGACGGAGCCGTCGCAGCAGGTCCACCTCGTCCCCGCCCTGGGTCAGCCGGATGTCGTACCCGGGGAAGCTGTTCCGGCGGAACGCGACGTTGGTGGCGGTGATGTAGAGCACCCGGCCGCTGAGAGAGTGGACCACGGCGACGAACTCTGAACCACAGCGGCGGGAAGACCCGGGCCCACCACGGCGCCTCGAGGTAGCGGCACGGCCCGGCCACCGCCACCACGTCGTCGGCGTCGAAGCGCTCGGTCAGCCGCGCCAGCCAGCCGTCCGGGTGGACCGTGTCGGCGTCGGTGGAGACGACGATGGCCCCGCGCGCCTCCTCGGTCCCGCGCTGCCGGGCGGCGCAGACGCCGGGGGTCTCCTCCCGGACCACCCTCGCGCCCGAACGCGCCGCCACCTCAGCGGTGCGGTCGGTGCTGGCGTTGTCCACGACCACCACCTCGAACCCGCCCGGGACCTGCTGGCGCGCGAGGGAGGCGAGGGCGGCCGGCAGTTCGGCCTCCTCGTTGAACGCCGGGATGACGACGGAGACAGCGACCGGGTCCGGTGCGCCCACGGGTCAGACCGGTGGCGGGGTCGGCCAGCTGCTGTTCCCGGGGTCGACGCGGCTGAGGATGGCGTCGGTCGCCTCACGGAGCTGTCGGAGCTGCACCGGGGTGAGGGCGTCGAAGACCAGCTCGCGGACCGCGGTGACGTGCCCGGGGGCGGAAGCGACGACCTTGTCGAAACCCGACTGGGTCAGGGTCGCCCGGGTGAAGCGGCCGTCGTCGGGATCGGGCTCGCGCTGCAGGAACCCCCGGGACTCCAGCCGCTTGGCGACGTGGGACAGCCGCGAGAGGGAGGCGTTGCTGAGCGCGGCAAGCTGGCTCATCCGCAGCGTGCGGGTCTCCTGCTCGCTCAGCATGGCCATCACCAGGTACTCGAAGTAGTTCAGGTCGGCGTCGCGCTCGAGCTGCGCGTCCAGCGCCGAGGGGAGCTTGACGATCGTGCGGGACAGGCTGAGCCAGGCAGCCCGCTCCGCCGGGTCGAGCCAGCGTGTGCCGGCTGCAGCGGAGGGGTCGGAGGGGGCCATGGGTCTCATCCTAGGCAGCACCGACCCCGGAGGCCGTGCTGCTGAAGCGGACGCGGGAGCGGACCTGGTCCTGCGCGACCCCGGTCCTCGCCCGTCGGCTCCCGGGGTCGAGGCGGTCGGGGCGGTACGCTGCCGCTCGCCGCACCGTGCTCCGCGGGCGGCTTCCGACCCTGGAGCTCCGCCATGGCACCCCGACCGCCCGGTCCGCAGTACGTCCTCACGCTGTCCTGCGCGGACGGCCCCGGACTCGTGCACGCCGTCGCGGGGTTCCTGGTCCGCGCCGGCGCCGACATCTTGTCCAGCCAGCAGTACGGGGACCGGGAGACCGGCCGCTTCTTCATGCGGGTCCAGTTCGACTTCGTCGGCCCGGTGCCGCCGCTGGCCGAGCTGGAGGAGGCGTTCGCCGCAGTCGCGGCGGAGCGGGGGATGACGTTCACCCTGGCCGACGCGGCGACGCCGCTGCGCACGCTCATCCTGGTCAGCAAGTTCGGCCACTGCCTCAACGACCTGCTCTACCGGCACCGGATGGGGACGTTGAACATCGCGATCCCGCTCGTGGTCTCCAACCACCCCGACTTCGCCGACCTGGTGACCTCGGCGGGCATCCCCTACGTCCACCTGCCCGTCACCCCGGACTCCAAGCCCGAGGCCGAGGCCGAGATGCTGCGGCTGGTAGCCGAGCACGACGTCGAGCTGGTGGTCCTGGCCCGCTACATGCAGGTGCTGTCGGCCCCCACCAGCCACGCGCTGGCCGGCCGGGCGATCAACATCCACCACTCCTTCCTGCCCAGCTTCAAGGGCGCCAAGCCCTACCACCAGGCACACGAGCGCGGCACCAAGCTGATCGGGGCCACCGCTCACTACGTGAACGACGACCTCGACGAGGGCCCGATCATCGAGCAGGACGTCGTCCGGGTGGACCACCAGATGGCGCCGGAGGACTTCGTTGCCGCCGGTCGGGACGTCGAGACCCAGGTGCTCTCGCGCGCGGTGCGGTGGCACAGCGAGCACCGCGTGATGCTCAACGACACCCGGACCGTCGTCTTCCGCTGAGGCCAGTGCCCCGGACCTCGTCCGGGTCGGTGGAACCGTCGGTGCCGGCTGGTTCACTGGACGGGTGAGTGCGACCCTGCCCCGGCAAGAGCGTCCCGTGGGGCGTCTCGGGCGGCGCCCTGCGCCGCCCCTGCTGGACATCCGACGCGTTTACGCCGAGCCTGCTGCGTTGGAGCTGCCGCGCGGGCAGCAGGTGCTGGCGCGGTGGCCGGACGCCGAGGTGACCGAGGTGGCCAGCCACTGGCAGATCCCGGAGCTGCACGGCGACCAGGCGAACGTCTCCCGCTGGGTGCGGATCAAGACCGAGGCCCTCGTGCTGGGGGTCAAGAAGTCGTTGGCTGCGCGCCCCAACGGGCGCTCCTCGGACTTCATCGCCCCGTCCACGGCCAACGGCTGCGCGATGGCCTGCGCGTACTGCTACGTGCCCCGACGCAAGGGCTACAGCAACCCCATCACCACGTTCGCCAACATCGAGCAGATCCTGGGCTACCTGGACCGTCACATCACCCGGCAGGGGACCAAGACCACCCCCAACCAGTGCGACCCGACCGCCTGGCTCTACGACATCGGCGAGAACAGCGACTGCTCGGTCGACGCCTTGATCAGCGACAACGTGGCCGACCTGGTCGGGCTGTTCCGACGCCGACCCAGCGCCAAGGCGAGCTTCGCCACCAAGTACGTCAACCGCGACCTCCTCGGGCTCGACCCCCAGGGCCGGACCCGCATCCGGTTCTCGCTGATGCCCGAGGCGATGGCCAAGCTCGTTGACATCCGCACCTCACCGGTGGCCGAGCGGATCGCTGCCATCGACGACTTCGTGGCCGCGGGCTACGAGGTCCACCTCAACTTCTCACCGGTGATCGTCGCTGAGGGCTGGCTGGAGCAGTGGACGGAGCTGTTCGCCCAGATCCGGGATGGGGTCGGGGAGAGCGCCCGGGCTCAGCTGGCCGCCGAGATCATCTTCCTCACCCACAACGAGCAGCTGCACGAGGTCAACCTCGGGTGGCACCCCAGGGGCGAGGAGGTGCTGTGGCGTCCAGAGCTGCAGGAGAACAAGCGTTCGCAGAACGGGGCCGTCAACGTCCGCTACCGCAGCGGCGCCAAGCGGGGCTACCTCGACCAGCTGCAGGACGCGCTGACGCGGACGCTGCCGGAGTGCACGGTGCGCTACGCCTTTTGAGGCCGAGGCCGAGGCTGAGGCCGAGGCTGAGGCCGAGGCTGGTCGTCGGGCAGTTCGGGGGCAGGGTTGGATGGGACGGGCACGAGGGTTGACGGCGGGAGCCCGCGGTCGAGAAGGGGAGGACCTGTGGACGAGCGCGCACCGCGCGTCGTCGTGGTGACCGGTGCCTCCAGTGGCATCGGGCTGGCGACGGCGTTGGCCGCGGCCGAGCGGGGCGACCACGTCGTCTTGCTGGCGCGGTCGCCGGAGCCGTTGGCCGACGCCGCCCGTCGGTGCCGGGAGGCCGGTGCGTCGTCCGCACTGGACCTGCCGACCGACGTGGGCGACGACGTCGCCGTCCGCCGCGCCTTCGCGGCGGTGACCGATCAGCACGGCCGGGTGGATGCGGTCGTGCACTCGGCAGGGCTGGTGGCCTACGGGCGGCTCGAGGACGTCCCTGCCGACGTCTTCGACGAGGTCGTGCGGACCAACCTGCTGGGTGCGGTCAACGTCGCACGGGCCGTGCTGCCCGCCATGCGGGAGCGCGACGCCGGATCGGTGGTCCTGATCGGATCGCTGATCGGGTACCTGGCTCCGCCCTACATGTCCGCTTACGCCGTCAGCAAGTGGGGGGTGCGCGGGCTCGCCCGGCTGCTGCAGGTGGAGAACGTCGACAAGCACGGGGTGCACATCAGCCACCTCTCGCCCGGCGGCATCGACACCCCGATCTACCTGCAGGCGGCGAACTACCTGGGCTGGGTCGGTCGACCGCCGCCGCCCGTGGTCAGCCCCGAGCAGGTGGCGCGCAGGGCGCTCCGCCTGCTCGAGCACCCGCGCCGGCAGATCCAGGTCGGCGCCACCAACTGGCCGATCGTGTGGGGGTTCCAGGCCTTCCCCGCGGTCTTCGACCGGATCGTCACCCCGCTGTTCGAGGTGGGCGCCGTCGACGTCCGGCGGACCGCCGTCCGAGGTCCGGGCAATGTCTTGGCGCCCGCACCGCAGGGGCACAGGCTGCACGGTGGTCAGGGAAGTCCCGTAGCGTCGATCACAGCGGGGCTGCGCGCCCAGCTGCGCCGCCGTCGGCGGCACTGAGCAGAGGAGGTCGCCGGTGGTGGGAGCGAAAGCCAGGGACGCCGTCGTGGTGGGGGCAGGCCCCAATGGCCTGGTAGCGGCCAACCTGCTGGTCGACGCGGGCTGGGACGTGCTGGTGCTCGAGACGCAGCCGGAGGTGGGTGGGGCTGTCCGCAGCGACACCGATGTGGCTCCCGGCTTCGTGCACGACGCCTTCAGCGCCTTCTACCCGCTCTCGGCCGCCTCGCCGGTCATCCCCTCGCTCCACCTGGAGGAGCATGGCCTGCGCTGGGTGCACGCCCCCGCTGTTCTGGGGAACCCCCTGCCCGACGGCTCCTGGGCGACGTTGCACCGCGACGTCGAGGACACGGTCGCCGGGTTGGAGCAGCACCACGCCGGGGACGGCGACGCGTGGCGCAAGCTGCACCAGGACTGGCTGACCATCGGACCCTCGCTCATCCAGGCGCTCCTCACACCCTTTCCGCCCATCAAGGGCGGGCTCAGCACGCTGGCCAGGCTGCCACGGGTGGGCGGGCTCGACTACGTCCGCACGCTGCTGGAACCGGCGTCGACGATGGGCGGCACCCGCTTCGGCGCTGAGGCTGGTCAGCTCCTGATCGCGGGCAACGCCCTCCACGCCGACATCCCGATGGACGCCTCGGGCTCCGGCCTGCTGGGACTGCTGCTGGCCATGAGCGGCCAGACCGTCGGGTTCCCCGTCCCCGAGGGCGGCTCGGGGCGGCTGACCCAGGCCATGGCGGACCGGCTTCGGTCCAAAGGCGGGCAGATCCGCACGAGCACCCGCGTCGCCCGCGTCCTGGTCAACCGTCGCCGGGTGCAGGGTGTGGTCACCGCGGACGGCGAGCGGATCGCCGCGCGCGCGGTCGTGGCCGACGTCGCCGCGACCGCGCTCTACGGCGAGCTGGTGGAGTGGGCGGAGCTGCCGGCTCGGGTGCGGCGTGGGATGGAGCGCTATGAGCACGACCCGGGCACGATCAAGGTCGACTGGGCCCTCTCCTCGCCGGTGCCCTGGTCGTCCCCGCCGCCGGTCGCCCCGGGGACGGTGCACGTCATCGACTCGATGGAACAGCTGAGCCGCACCCAGACCCAGATCACCAGCCACAGCGTGCCCTCGGAGCCCTTCCTCCTGGTCGGGCAGATGACGACCTCGGACCCGACCCGCTCCCCGGCCGGCACCGAGGCGCTGTGGGCCTACACCCACGTGCCCCAGGAGACCCGTCGCGACGCCGGCCCGGACGGCCTCACCGGACGCTGGGACTCCGACGAGTGCGAGCGGATGGCCGACCGGATGCAGGCGCGGCTGGAGAAGTACGCACCCGACTTCGCCTCCCGGATCATCGCGCGCCGGGTGCTCGGGCCGCACGAGCTGCAGGCCCGCGACGAGAACCTGGTGCGGGGCGCTCTGGGTGGGGGGACGGCCAACTTCCACCAACAGGTGGTCTTCCGGCCGATCGCCGGGCTCGGGCGCGCCGACACCCCGGTGCGGGGGCTGTTCCTCGGGTCAGCCTCGGCCCACCCGGGCGGTGGCGTCCACGGGGCACCCGGGGCGAACGCCGCCCGCGCCGTCGTCGCCGCAGCCCGCACCGGGCGGCTGTGACCGTCTGAGGTCAGTGTCCGGCGGCACGACCCTCAGCCAGCAACCGCAGCCGGCGGAGGGTCTCGACGTTGCGGACGTGGATCAGCGGCTGCCGCACCACCGACGGCACGAGCTGCCCGGGGCCCTCGATGGCGTCCTCCTCGAGGGAGATCCGGCAGCCACCGGCGGTTCCCTCGACCTCGATGACCACCCGGGCTGCGCCCAGCGGCCAGCCCCGCGCCTTGATCACCATCCGGCGTGCCGGGATGTGCTCCAGCACCGACGTGGAGTCGTTGATCAGTACCGGCCAAATCCCGAAGGAGTGGTGGATCTTCGCGCCCTCCGCCGGCCAGGACGGCTCGACATCGCGGATGCGGGAGGCTCCGACCACCCAGCTGGCGTAGAGCCACCCGTCGGCGAGGACGGCGAAGACGTCCTCCGGGGAGCAGGAGGCGGTGTCGGTGGTGAGGGCCATGCGCCGATCCTCGCACTGCCGCGGGTCCCAGGGTCCCCCTGGCCCTCCTGGCTCCGTCCGGGACCCGCTGCACCGACGCGCCGGCCTCAGGAGGCGGCAGGAGCGTTCACCAGGAGCAACGCTCGCCAGGTCGCGGTGTTGACGTTGCCGCTCGCGCTCAGCTCCCGGCTCACCTGGAACTTCCGGACCGCAGCCTTGGTGGCCGGTCCGTAATACCCGGTGGGGCTGACCTTGAGTGCCTTCTGCACCGCCGTGACGGCCGGGCCGCGGGCGCCGGGCCGGAGCCGCATGCCCGAGTAGGTGACCAGCGCTTTCAGCGTCGCTGAGGCGCCGGCCGGCGCGGTCACCCGGGCATAGCGTGGGCAGGGGAGCGTGCGGGGCTTGTTGTACGGCAGCGCCCAGTTCAGGTCGCGTGCCCGGCAGGGGCCGTAGTCGGTGTCGGCGACCATCCCGGTCCAGTACGAGGTGCGGCCCATCGCCCCTGCCCAGGACAGCGACAGGTGCATGTGGTCGCGGTGGCAGGTGGTGTCCCAGCTCTTCTCCGGGTGGACGGCGCAGGTCGAGTAGGGCCGCCAGCCCCGCTCGGTCGCGTAGGCGCCCCAGATCTTGCCGTCCCAGATCACGTACATCACGCCCAGCCGGCGTGCGTTGGCGAAGGTGGTCCCGGCCTCGTCCGTCGCGGTCAACCAGTCGATCACCGCGGCGGCCTGGGCCGCCTTGGCCGGGTCACGGACGGAGTTCATCCAGTCGACGGCCCGACCCTCGTAGTGCTCGCTGGTGGGAAGCGGGTCGACGCCGCACGAGCGGCTGACGCCGACGCTGGTGCCGGGGTAGGTCGAGGTGAGGAGCTGCCCTAGGGCCACGGCACCCGGCTTGGAGGTCGGGTCGCAGGAGCTGGCGGGGAGATAGCCCGACAGCGACTCCGCGGCCACCGGCAGCGACAGGGGGACGGGCGGTCGGGGAGCGGCGGCGGCGGTGGTGCCCAGACCTCCTGCCATGCTCAGCGCCGCGAGGAGCGTGGCGACCAGACGTGCCGGGCGGGACAGCGGTGTTCGCATCAGGGACCTCCAGGAGTGAGCGGCCTGTTCGGCCACGACCAGCCCCCGAGGCCACCAACGTAGGCCGCGGTGACGCCGCTCCGACAGGGCCGGAGGTCTGGGACCTCGGTCCCGACCGTCGCCTCGCCTGGCCGTCTGTATCATGCTCGAGGAGACGGGGGAGGGGGGCGCCACATGGTGTGTCCGACGCCTGCACGCGTCAGCGTGAGGCTCCCCACCCTGGCCGCTTTAGGACATGGCACGTTGGTGACATCTGCCCGATTTGCCCTGGTGCGTCACCCTGACCGCTCCTAGTCTGGCGTTACCGGGTGCTGAGACGTGGGGACAATCGGGGGATCGTACGCCGTTTCAGTGAGGTAGCACGGGTCGGTTGGCGGCAGACGCTGACCGGCCCGTTCGTTCGTCCGGAAGCATCGACCAGCGCTTGCCCGCACCATGCTGGAGCCTTCCCTCCGGACCGGGAGTCAGTCAGCCCGCTCGGCGAGCCGTTCGACGGAGTACCCCATCGCAGTGGTCTCGCGGGCGGCCCGGCACGTGAGCCGCGCCGGCGGGCGTGGCACGGTCAGCACCTCGGCCTGCACCGCTCCCGGCCGTCGAGCCACGCTGAGGTCCACCAGGGTGCGAGCACCGGGTGAGCCGGGGTGGCTTTCCTGCCGCGAAGCCGTCACCACCACCTCCCCGGCCGCCAGCGGTCCGTAGGCCGCGTGGGCCGCGACCACGGCGACCTGCTCTGCCGGGCTGTATCGGGACATGCCCCGGAGGTGCTCGGCCTGCACCCGTCCGGCCAAGTGCTCGGCGACGGTATCCACGGCTGACCCCGGTGTCAGCCCGCCGTAGTAGTAGCCGTCGGGCAGCACCACCACGTTGGGAGCGAAACGGTCCCCGCCGACATGGCTGCACTCCCAGACCTGACCGGGATAGGTCGCGGCGAGGGCGGCGGCCACCGGGCGGCCCCGGACTGCGCAGCAGGTGTCGTGCACCCCGTGCGCGCACACCAGCAGCACCGTCGCCGAGGTGGGGCTACCGCCCCGTCCGCGGTCCGGATCCTCCAGAGCGGCCAGAGCAGCGAGCAGGTCCGAGTCCGAGCGCCAGCGACCCTCGACCGTTCCCAGCGAGGGGCCGGTGAGCAGCCAGGTCCGCTCCGGCGCCGTGGGCCTGCGGCCAGGCCGTCTGATCATCAGGATGCGGGTGCCGGTCCGCGCCGCCGAGGCCCGCAACGGGTTCAGCACCGCAGGGTCGAGGCCCGATCCGGCCACCGCGTCCACCGGCCAGGGGCCGGGGTGCTCCAGGAGGAGCCACCGGCGTGCGGGCGGCGCGGTCCCCACGACGGGGTCCCCTCGGACGGCTGCCGCGTCGGCGCAGCGCAAGGCGGTCACCGGGGCGACGGGTGACCAAGGGGCGGTGGTCGGGACGGGGGCGGTCGAGGAGGTCACCCGGCGACAACCAGCCCGCCGAGCACCAGCCGACGGGCCAGCGATGCCCCCAGCTGGCCCGTGGTCGCGCTGCCGGTCGCCAGCAGACCACGGACGGCCGGCAGCTCCTCAACAGCGACCGGGAAGTCTGCTGCGCGGCTCCGCAACACCGCACCCTCGCTTCGCTCGACCAGCCGGGCCGCGAGATGTGGACGCACCGCCACAACCGTGCCGGGCTCCAGCTGCTCGGCCGTGCGCAGCTGGCGCAGGGGCCCGACCGGCGCGGCTCGCTGGGATCGACGGGCGCTGGTCTCGAGCACCTCGGAGAGCCGGCTGAGGTCGGCGCCGACGAGCGCGGCGACGATGGCCCCGCGCACGGCTTCCACGTCGTCGGTGAGGTCCTCCGGGCGTCCGAGATCGACGCCCAGCGGCAGCGAGGCACGGACGGCGGGGTCGGCGGCCACGGTGCGGAGGGCATCCTGCAGCAGCTGCTCGGCGAGGGCGTGCCGCGTCCAGCTGTGCACGCCGATGGTCAGGTGCGTGCTCACCCCGCCCAGGGCGGTCGCGGCATGCAGGTAGCCCCGGGGCAGGTACAGGCAGTCACCCGGCTCGAGCACCGCCTCGATCAGGGGCGTCTCCGCCGCCCGAGCGGCCACCGCGTCCTTGCGGTCGCTCCAGGGCTGGTCCCGCAGGGGCGACTCGAGGACGGGCGCATGGATCTGCCAGCGCTTGCGTCCCTCGATCTGGAGCACGAACACGTCGTGGACGTCGTAGTGGTTGCTGAAGCCCTGGTTCTGCGGGGGCGTGACGTAGGCGTTGGCCTGCACGGGGTGGCCCAGCTCAGCCGCCAGCTGCTGGCACAGCTCGAGGATCGGCGGCCAGACGCGGTGGAGAGCCTGGAGTACCAGGGTCGAGCCGTCGGCGAACAGGCTGACGAGCTTGTCGTCACTGACCTGGTCGCCGATCCCCGCCCCGACCCCGCCGGGCGCGGTGAACGTGCGCTCGGCCAGGGTGGTGCCGTTCTTGGCGACCCGGAGGAACGGGGTCCGCAGGCCGCGCTCGGAGACGAGCTCGTCGATGGCGTCGGCGCTCAGCAGGTCACTGAAGCCCCGGGGCAGCTCGCCGGCGACCGACAGCAACGGGCGGCGGCCCCAGTGCTCGGTCGCGAAGGTCTGGGGGTCGACCGAGACCAGGCGCGAAAGCACAGCACGCCCGGCGTCTCCGCCGGACGTGCTGTCCGCCTTCCGCGCGAGAGAGTGGATCGCCCCCTGGGCGTGCTCCTCGTGGGACGTGGCGTGGTTCAAGACGGGTCGACGCTCAGTGCGCTCCGCCGTCGGCGCCACCGTCAGCGCCACCGTCGGAAGTCCCGGGGGTGCCGTCGGCTCCGCCGTCGGCCGGGCCCTCGGCGCCGCCGTCAGCGCCACCGTCGGAAGTCCCGGGGGTGCCGTCGGCTCCGCCGTCGGCCGGGCCCTCGGCGCCACCGTCAGCGCCACCGTCGGAGATCCCGGAGGTGCCCTCGGCTCCGCCGTCGGCCGGGCCCTCGGCACCGCCGTCGGCTCCACCGTCCTGGATGCCGGTGATGCCGTCAGCGCCGCCGTCGGCCGGTCCCTCGAGGTCCGCCGCGCCCTGGCTGGGACCCTGCGTCGATTCGCTCATCGATCCTCCGTCTCGTACCCCCCGCTCGGATGCGGGTGGGGTCTCGGGCGCCGTCCTGGGGCGCTCGGGCACCACTGTGGCACCAGTCTCGGACAGTACCTCGCCCGGGGGTGGTGGCCTCGTGGCCCCCTGGAAGTGTCGGAGGTGCCGACTAGCATCGCGCTCGTGCCGAGCCCGAGCAGTCCGCCCGCCTGGGACTCGCTCCTGGGGAACGCAGCCATCACCGCCATGGTCGGCAGCGAGGCCTTCGCGCGCGCCCTGGTCTACGCCCGCTCGGGGCGCGTGCACGACGTCGAGCTCGACGAGGACGCGATGACGGTGTCGGGACGCGTGCGCGGCAGCCACCGCGACGACTACGAGGTCACCGTGCACCTCGCGACGTCCCGCTCCGGGGCGACGACGGTCTACCGCGGCCAGTGCAGCTGCCCTGTGGTGCTGGACTGCAAGCACGCGGCCGCGGTGCTGGTGGTCGCTCGTACCAGCACGAAGCTCCGGCACCAGGGGGAACGACCCGAGTGGGAGGTGGCGCTGGAGCGCTTGCTGGCCGCACCCGACCCCGCCCCTGCTGAGACCGCGGCTCCGCTGGGCCTGGAGTTCGAGGTCGAGAAGATCCCGGCCTACCGGGGCTACGCCGGACGGCAGGACCTGAGGATGCGCCCCGTCAGGCAGGGGCGGACCGGGGGTTGGGTGCGCAGCGGCATCTCCTGGGAGGACCTCGACTTCGTCGCCCGCTCCTACCGGGCCGAGCACCGCGAGCTGCTGCTGCAGTTCCGGGCGGCGGCGGGCGCCGGGGCGCGTTACGCCCTGCCCCGCACACCCTGGCTCTCCCTCGGCACCGTCACCAGTGCCTTCTGGGCGCTCCTGGACCAGGCAGCGGCGGCAGGCGTCGACCTGGTGATGGCCAAGCCGCTGGTCGGGCCCGTCCGGACGGCCGAGCGCGCCGTGGTCAGCCTGGACGTCCGGCGAGCCGGGTCGGCCGGGCTGTTGGTCGCCCCCCGGGTCGCCCTCGGCGACCGGCGCCTCCAGCTGCCGTCGGTGGGGGTGCTCGGTGAGCCTGCCCACGGCATCTTCACCGTCTCCGCCGACGACGACGGGCAGGAGCGGCTCCTGGTGTCCCGGCTGCAGTCCCTTCTGACCCGCGAGCTCCGTCAGCTGGTGGTCGATGCCCGGCCGCTCGTCGTGCCCGCCCGGGACGAGGACCGGTTCCTGGTGGAGTTCGCACCCCAGCTGGGCCGCCGGGTCGGCCTCGGTTCGACGGACGGGTCGGTTGCGCTGCCCGAGCAGGTGGTGCCCGTCCTCGCCCTGCGGGTGGCCTTCGGGTCGAGGCGCCGGGTCGTCCTGGAGTGGGCGTTCCGCTACGGCAGCGGGGAGGGCGCGCGTCAGTACCCGCTCGGAGAACCGTTGGTCCGGCCCGGGCTGCGCGACCCGGGGGCCGAGTCTGTGCTGCTCGAGAGGGTGCCCCTGCCTTACGGCGACCTTCCCGCTCTCGCCGTGCCGGGGTCAGCGCCGCCTCGCCCCGTCGAGCGCGCCGAGCTGGCCGAGCCGGAGGCGCTCGTGTTCCTCGACCGGGTGCTGCCGGTGCTCGAGCAGGCCGGCGTCGCGGTCGAGCTGGTGGGGGAGGTGGTCGCCTACCGGCGCAGCGAGGCAGAGCCCGATGTGGTCGTGTCGGCACGCGAGCGCGAGGGCAGCACGGACTGGTTCGACCTGCACATCGAGGTGACCCTCGAGGGCGAGGCGGTGCCCTTCGAGCAGCTGTTCGCCGCCCTGAGCCGGGGCGATGAGTTCCTGGTGCTGGAGACCGGGGTCTACTTCGCCCTCGACCGGCCGGAGCTGCTTCGCCTCCGAGACCTCATCGAGGAGTCCAAGGCCCTCACCGACGACCAGCACGACGACCGGACCGGCCTGGTGATCGCCCGGACCCAGGCCAGCCTCTGGCAGGACCTGGTCGGTCTGGGGTCGGTGCTGGACGCCTCCACCCGCTGGACCAGCGCGGTGCGGGCTCTGGCGGGCGCGACCGACGTCGATCCGGTGGCCGACCCGGAGGGGCTACGCGCCGAGCTGCGGCCCTACCAGCGCGAGGGCTTCCGGTGGCTGGCGCACCTGGAGGCGCACGGGCTGGGCGGGGTGCTCGCCGACGACATGGGGCTGGGCAAGACGCTCCAGGTGCTTGCCCTGGTGGCGCACGCGCGCGAGCGCGCACCCGGTCCGCCCTTCCTCGTCGTCGCTCCTACCAGCGTGGTGACCAACTGGCGCCGGGAGGCGGCCACCTTCACCCCTGGCCTGCGGGTGGTCGTCGTCGGGGACTCCGAAGCCAAGCGCACGCGGGGCCGTGGCGGCGTGGTTCGGTCGCTGGCCGCGCTCGTGGCCGATGCTGACGTCGTCGTCACCTCCTATGCACTGCTGCGGATCGACGAGGAGGTGTGGGCGGCCCAGTCCTGGGCCGGCCTGGTGCTCGACGAGGCCCAGTTCGTGAAGAACCACCGGTCGAAGACCTATCTCAGCGCCCGCCGTGTCGCCGTGCCCTTCACCGTCGCCGTCACGGGAACGCCGCTGGAGAACAACCTGATGGATCTCTGGGCGCTGCTCTCGCTGACCGCGCCTGGGCTGTTCCCCGACCCCGACCGCTTCACCTCCTACTACCGTCGCCCGATCGAGCGCGGCGGCGACCAGCAGAAGCTGGCCCAGCTCCGCCGGCGGATCCGCCCGCTGGTCCTGCGCCGGACCAAGGAGAGCGTGGCCCCGGAGCTGCCGCCCAAGCAGGAGCAGGTGGTCGACGTCGTCCTGCAGCCCAGGCACCTGCGGATCTACCAGACCCACCTGCAGCGGGAGCGTCAGAAGGTGCTGGGCCTGCTCGAGGACGTCGAGGCCAACCGCTTCACCATCCTGGGTTCGTTGACGCGGCTCCGCCAGCTCAGTCTCGACGCGGCGCTGGTCGATCCGGAGCACGCCGGGGTGCCCTCGGCGAAGACCGAGCTGTTGGTCGCCGACCTGGAGCAGCTGGTCGCCGAGGGGCACCAGGCTCTGGTCTTCAGCCAGTTCACCAGCTTTCTCGCCCGCGTGCGGGAGCGGCTCGATGCGGCCGGGATGGCCTACACCTACCTCGACGGGCGCACCCGGGACCGCGATGCGGCGGTGGAGCGCTTCCGGGACGGCTCGGCCCCGGTGTTCCTGATCAGCCTTAAGGCCGGCGGCTTCGGCCTCAACCTCACCGAGGCCGACTACTGCTTCCTGCTCGACCCATGGTGGAACCCCGCCGCCGAGGCCCAGGCGGTGGACCGGACGCACCGGATCGGCCAGGGCAAGACGGTGATGGTCTACCGGATGGTCGCCCAGGACACCATCGAGGAGAAGGTGATGGCGTTGAAGGCCCGCAAGGGCGAGCTGTTCAGCTCGGTCTTGGGCGAGGACGCCCTCGGCGGCTCGAGCCTGACCGCCGACGACATCCGCGCCCTCATCACCGGCTGAGCCCTCCGGCTCCACCCTCGTCCGCAACGACCGGGCTGCTCCGGTGCGGACCTACCAGGCGTAGTCCTCTGGCGCCGTCTTGTGCCCCGGGAAGATGTCGTCCAGCCGCGCCAAGGCGGTGCCGTCGAGCTTGATCTCGACGGCACGCAGCGCCCCGTCGAACTGCTCCGGGGTGCGGGGCCCGATGATCGGCGCGGTGACGGCCTTCTGGTGCAGCAGCCAGGCCAGCGCCAGGTCACCCGGCTGGTGGCCGAGCTGCTCGGCGAAGTCCTCGTAGGCGGTGAGCTGGTCGCGGTGCTCCTCCAAGGTCTGCGCGGCCCGGCCCTCGAGGCGGCGCTTCCCCTCCTCGGTCTTCTTGACCACCCCGCCGAGCAACCCACCCTGCAGGGGGGACCAGGGGATGATGCCGAGGCCGTAGTGCTCGGCCGCCGGGATCACCTCGAGCTCGATGTCGCGGACCAGCAGGTTGTACAGCGACTGCTCGCTGACCAGGCCGACCGTGTTGCGCTTCTCCGCCGCGGCCTGGGCCTGGGCGATGTGCCAGCCGGCGAAGTTGCTGCTGCCGGCGTAGAGGATCTTGCCCGAGGTGATCGCGACGTCGATCGCCTGCCAGATCTCGTCCCAGGGTGTGTTCCGGTCGATGTGGTGGAACTGGTAGAGGTCGATGTAGTCGGTCTGCAGACGCTTCAGGCTGGCGTCCAGGGCGCGGCGGATGTTGAGGGCGGACAGCTTGCTCTCGTTCGGCCAGGTTCCCATGTCGCCGTAGACCTTGGTGGCCAGCACGGTCTTCTCGCGACGTCCGCCGCCGGAGGCGAACCAGCGGCCGATGATCTCCTCGGTCCAGCCGCGGTGCCCCTCGCCGCCGTAGCCGTTCGCGGTGTCAAAGAAGTTGACGCCCTGCGCGTGGGCGGTGTCCATGATGCCGTGGGCGACGCTCTCCTCCGTCTGCGGGCCGAAGTTCATGGTGCCGAGGCAGAGGCGCGAGACGGTCAGGCCGGTACGGCCGAGGTGGGTGTACTCCATGCGCCCCAGCGTGACACCTCCGCCACCCCGGGTGTCAGGGGGTGGGTGACCCCAGGTGCTGGAGCGTCCCGTGCTGGCGGAGCCAGTCCACAGCCTCCCGGACCGCCACCTCCGGCTCGCCTGGGGCGTAGCCCAGCAGCCGGCGGGCCTTGTCGGGTGAGGCGTACTGGCTGCGCCACAGGTGGTCCCAGCTCTGGTCCGCGAAGCGGGACGGGGTGACGGCGCGGTACTCCTCCCAGCTGACCGAGCGGATAACGGGCTCACGACCGAACCAGCTCGCCGCCACCGCCAGCAGCCCGCGCACCGTGAGGGCACGAGCTGCCGTGGTGTGGAAGACCTGACCGGAGGACGCGGCCGGCTGCGCGAGGGCCAGGTGGAAGGCGGCCGCGACGTCGTCGGCGTGCACGTGGTGGAGCAGCTCGGCGCCCGTGCCGGGAACCAGGACCTCCTCGCCGCGGGACAGCCGCTCCCAGACGCCGGCGTCCAGGTTCCCCAGCGGGGTGATCGGGGCCCAGCCGGGACCGCTGATGTGCCCCGGGTGCAACGACGTCGTCGGCAGCCCCCCGGCGGCCGTCTCCTCCTGCAGGAGCCGGGCGATGGCGTCCTTGCCCTGCCCGTACTCACCGACCGGGTGGCGCTCGTCGTCCTCGGTCAGCGGCACCCGCAGACTCGGTCCGTGCATCCAGATCGAGCCGCAGTGCAACAGGTGACCGGTGTGGCCGCGGAGGGCGTCGACCAGGGCGCGGGCTGACGCCGGAGTGAAGCAGATGAGGTCGATGACGGCGTCGGCGCCGAGGGCGGACACCCGCCGCCCGAAGGTGCCGGCCTCGTCCTCGGCCTCGCGGTCCACGACGACGGGGCGCACCTCCGCCCAGGCCGCGTCGTCGGCGTAGGGTCGGGCGTTGCCGCGGCTGAGGTTCATTACCTCGTGGCCGGCCCGCACCAGCCGGGGCAGCAGGAAGGAGCCGATGTGGCCGGAGCCGCCGATCACCGCAACGCGCATGGGGAGCAGTCCACCACGGTGCAGCCCGAAGAGCGCCGTGGCCCTGCAAACCACCCATCTTGAGCCAATCCTGAGGATTACCTGCCGCAATACCGCGAGCAGCGCGAGACGCTCCGAGCAGACTTCTTCTCGATCGGGACCGGGGGGGTCCTGATCCAGAGCCTCGGGCCCTGCACACATGAGGAGGACTGCGGATGGACGCCCTGGCAGACCGGTTGGTCGAGCGCCCTGGTGCCCTCACTCTCCGATCGACAGCGCTGGCTCGCGCCCTGAGGGACGCGACCGGCGGAGTCGGGACCGGTGTGCACGGGGTCGGCGGGAGGTGGTCGCCAGCGCGGTCTGGTTCGGGGGAGCCGGACGACGCGCAGGCGCGGCTGCCAGGGAGGAGCCCGGCCCAGCCGCTGGGCTCCTCTCTGATCCACGGCGCGTCCGGCAGGACGTGCCGGCTGCAGGACCGCGGTCCGGCTGGGGGAGCCGGCCGCGGCCCGGGCCCCGGGTTGTCGGGGGGGAGCGCCTGATGCCGGGACGGGGTGGCGGGTCTGGACACGACCCCTCGCGCGGGGACGGGTCGGTCCAGTCCGAGGCATCAGCGGACCGGTCGGCTGCGACCGATCACGCGCCGCGACCGGTTGTCCCCACGCGTGAGTGGCAGATGACCCCTCAGGAGAAGGACATGATGGCCTGCTTCCGGCAGGACTACCTGGATCTTTTGGACGGGCGTGTCGCGACCATCGAGCGACTCATGGCTCATGGGGAGGTGGAGCCGGCGCGGGTGGCGTTGCTCAGCCTCGAGTCGAGCAGCGCCATGGTGGGGGCCGGTGAGCTGGCCGACGCGGTGCGGCGCTTGCGGGCGGCTCTGGACGAGCCGGCCCCTGACGACCTCGAGGCATTGACGGCTCGGCTGGCGCAGGAGGCCGGTGCGACCGCCGGCCGGTTGGGCGGAACGTTCAAGCGGGCAGGTTGACCGCCGGTACCCGTGCCAGGCCGTTCCTGGTCAGGGAAGCCGGTTGCCCCTGGGGGCGTCGGGGGTCACTGCCGGGCGGAGGAGCGGCGGGCGTCTGCCAGCCGGTAGCCCACCCCCCGGACCGTCTCGATGAAACGGGGCGACCCGACCGGGTCGTTGAGCTTGCGACGCAGGTTGGCCATGTGCACCTCGACCGCCCGCTTGTCGGAGTCCGAGACGTAGCCCGTGGTGGCGTAGTCACCGCGCAGCTCGAGGGCCAGCGACTCCTTGCTGATGACGCGGCGGGCCCCCTGCATGATGGCGAGCAGGAGGTCGAACTCGCTGCGCGTCAGCTCCACGGGTGCACCGTCGACGTCGCAGAGCCGCATCTCCTCGTTGATCCGCAACCGGTTGTGCTCCAGCCAACCCGTTTCCTCCTGGCCGGCCCCGACGGCAGGAGCCGTCACGGCTGAGGTAGCCGGCGCCGCGAGTTCCGGTCCACCCGAAGCGGTCAGACCGGGCAGGTGGTAGCGGCGCAGCATGGCTTCGATCCGGGCCCGGAGCTCGCGGGGGCGGAAGGGCTTGGTGAGGTAGTCGTCGGCCCCGGCATCGAGCCCCATCAAGGTGTCGATCTCCTCGTCGCGGGCCGAGAGCATGATGATGTAGGTGCTGCTGAAGGCGCGGATCCGGCGGGCGACCTCGAAGCCGTCGATGCCGGGCAGGCTGATGTCGAGCGTGGTGACGATCGGCTGGTGGTGGCGCACCGCCTCGATCCCTTCGGCACCCGTGCTGCTGGCGTGGCAGGTGAACCCGGCCTGCGTGAGGATCGCCGTGAGGAGGTTGCGGATGTCCGCGTCATCCTCGATCACGACGGCCACCCGACCCGAGGACGACAGGGGTGCGTCTGCGATGGATGACCCGCTGGAGATGCTCATACGGTTCCGACCGTTCTGGGGGTGCGTGAGGCGTGGAGGTGACTGGAGCCGGAGGGGGCGGACGACGCGAGGCCGGGCGCAGTACCGGACTCAGGCGCGCCGCGGGTGAAGTCCAAGGTGTAGTAGTACTGGCCGTCACCGCGCTCGGGCGCGGCACCCGTGACGCGTTGGAACGCCTCGGCCAGCCGCTGCCCCAGGGGGAGGACGTCGACGTTGTGAGCGCACATGTCGTACCCGCAGATCGCACGGTCAGCGAGCGGTTCGCGGACGCCGATCTCCACCATCTGGTCCAGGAAGCGTGAGTGCCGCTGGCTGGGGTGGGCCAGCACGAAGCCGAAGTACCAGACGGCGTTGCGCTCCCACTGCTCCGGGTAGCGGTGCGCGAAGTACTCCGGGCTGATCCAGGGGATGCGGGAGAGTTGTCGGGTCATGGTGCACAGGCCGACCGGATGGTCGGCGTCGTCCCAGGCCACGTACTTCACGACGGCGTCGTCCACCATCTGCCCGGCGAACTCAGCCTCAGTCAGCACCTGCCGAGCCATCGCGCGGGTGCGGAGCGGGCCGAAAGCGGCTTCATACAGCTCGTAGAAGGCGCGCGTCATCGCGGGCTCGACCTGGTACTGGCGGGTGAACCGCCACAGCCCGTGCCGGCCGAGGTCCTCAGCGGGACGGGCGAGAGCCAGTTCCGTCACTGGTCACCGCGGTCGGCCGGGGTCCAGCTGAGGACCTGGTAGCTGGCCACCACCAGGGCGGCCACGGGCATGTCCGTGCACGTGGCCGAGGCCACCACCCGACCAGCCTCCACGTAGTCGGAGCCGCGGTTCTCGATCATGGCCGTCAGCGTCGAGCTGAGATGAGCGTGCAGGTCGGCCTCGGTGGTGCTGCTGTGCTCCACGAACAGGCCGGAGCCGGAGCCGTCCCGACGCAGCGCCCAGGTCAACCCTGCCCACGCCTGCGCGCCGGGGGTCGTCGCGTACGAGGTGGCGTAGACGCAGTACAGCAGGTCACCGTGAGCGCCCCGGGCCTGCTCACCGGGATCGACGACGTCCACCGTGGCGCCGACGGGGATGACCGAGCTCAGCGGCAGCAGGTTGAAGTTCTGCAGACCGGCCGCCACGAGGGCGGCGTCGAAGGCGGCCAGCCTCGTGGGGCCCTCCGCCCTGCTGCGGCTCACCCTGATCCGCAGACCGGCCTGACCGGGCCGTTCGGGCCCGGTTTCGGGGGGAGTCTCGGTCGAGACCTCGGCCTGCGGTGACGGCACGCTGTCCTCCTGCGGTGGGGTGGTTACCGTACGTTGACGGCTGGGGGCGGGAAAGGATGGGACGGGGTTCACGTGGCCGAGGCCTGAGCGGGCAGCCGTTCGTCCCGGGCCAGTGGGTGCACGGTGACAGTAGTGTCCTGGTCGGGAGGATCGTCGGTGCTGGCCGCCGCTGGCAGGGTGAAGCGGAAGGCCGCTCCGCCCTCGGCGTTGTTGCGGGCCCAGATCCGGCCCCCCAGCCGCTCGACGATGCTCCGGCTGATGGCCAGGCCCAGCCCGGACCCGCCCTTCTCGCGCGCGTCGGAGGAGTCGACCTGCTGGAAGCGGGCGAAGACGGAGTCGAGCTTGTCCTCGGGGATGCCCCGACCGCCGTCGACCACCTCGAACTCGACGAAGGCGCCGCGCTGGGCCGACTGCACCGTGACCTGCTGGCCGGGCCCGGAGAACTTGATGGCGTTTCCCAGCAGGTTCAGCAGCGTCTGCACGACCCGGTCCTCATCCGCCCGGACGACGCCTTCGGCGCGGGCCACCCGCAACGTGACGTCGGCCTCGGTCGCCAGCACGCCTGCCTGCTCCACCGCCGTCCGCAACAGGTCGGCAGCGGGTATGTCGTGTAGCTCCATAGGCAGAGCGCCGGCCTCCATCCGCTCCAGGTCCAGGATCTCGTTGATCAGCCGGGTGAGCCGTTCACTGCTCACCAGCGCGATGTCGACCATCCGGCCAGCGGGCGGAGTGAGCGGCCCGAGCGCTCCCCCGGCAAGCAAACCCAGCGACCCCCGGATCGCGGTCAGCGGGGTGCGGAGCTCATGGCTCACCATCGAGACGAACTCGCTCTTGAGGCGGTCCACCTCCCGGCGCTGGGTGACGTCGCGGAACACCACCACCGCCCCCAGCGTGGTGCCGTCGTCAGTGAGCGGGGTAGCCGTCACCTCAACGGGGACCACGATCCCGTCGGCGCGGACGTAGCTGTCCTCCTCGGAGTTGGTGGCCACGCCGTCCCGGATCGCCTCCACGATGTAGCAGCTGTCGGCTGGGTAAGCGTGCCCGGCGGCGTCGGGAGCGTGGAAGGTGACGTGGGCGTCGTGGCCGATGAGGTCGAGTGGCTCGTACCCGAGCGTGTCGGCCGCGGCCGGGTTGACGAAGGTGATCAGACCGAACCGGTCGACGCCGTAGATGCCGTCACCCACGGAGTTCACCAGGAGATCGCTCTGTCGGGTGACCTGACGCAGCGAGCGCGTGCGTTCGAGCACGCGCTGCTCCAGGGTGCGGCGCAGCTGCTCGTTGTCGACGACCAGGAAGAACTGTCGGCCGAGGACCGCGAGCAGGACGACGGCCCACAGGACGCCCGACACGAGCCTGATCTGGACCCCGTCGGTACCGACCAAGCAGAGCAGCACCGCCAGCAAGAAGATGCTGAACACCGTCGCGGTGCCCACCACCGGCGAGCTCTCGACGTGGCCCTCCTCGACCTGCTCCGAGGGGCTGGCGGCGTTGGCCACCGCCCAGGCGATCAGCGCGTAACCAGCGACCCAGCCGAGGTCGACCGGAGTGCCCAGCCGGAAGGACCCGTCGGTCACCAGACGCAGCGCGTAGAGCAGATCCGAGACGGCGAAGAGCGCGAAGCCGACGGCTAGGGCTCCGAGGACCGAGCGGTCACCCCGCGAGCTGCGCATGACGAGCAGGGTCGCGACGGTCGCGACCACGACGTCGATCACCGGAGCCGCCAGAGCAGCGACCGCGACCGAGGGCTTCATGTTCGCTACCAGGGGCCAGATTCGCACCGACACGACCGCGAGCAGCGACCCGCCAATGACCACGCCGTCGAGCAGCATCCGAACCAGCTCGGGTCCGCGCCGCCGCGCCATGGGGAAGGTGATGACCCCGGCGAGGGCCAGCAGCAGCGTGACCATGAGCGTGACGTCGCTGGGGGAGATCGCGTGGCGGTCGCGCTCGGCCCCGTAGACGAGCAGGCCAAGGTTACCCAGGGACGCGCTGAAACAGGCCAGGGCCCACAGGTTGTAGGCGCGACGTCGAAGCCCACTGCTCCGCGATGCTCGAAACCGGCAGGACCCGCAAGCGAGGAGTCCCACACAGACCAGGATGCAGCCGCTGACTAGGGTGCTCAACTGAGCTGGGAGGTCGCTCGACAGCAGCGCGGCCAGGACGAGAACCAGCAGTCCCGTCGTCGCGCTGAACAGACCGAATCGCCAAGCCCCCGTACCTTGGAGACGCCCATGGCTCTCCATGGGAGGTGACGCTACCACCCGGCTCCGGGTTAGCATGAGCGACACAGGTGCGCGATGACGTACACGAGAGCGCGAGGACTGGTCGGGAGCGAGGTGGGCGTCGGTGAGCGGGTGGCACGCTTGCCGGCGACCGTGGTGAACCGGAGCCCGCGGTGGTCGTAGCCCGTCGGGTGCTCGTGGTGGACGACGACGACATGCTCCGCGAGGTGGCCCGGGTCTCCCTGGAGATGGTCGGTGGCTGGGAGGTCCTGACGGCGTCCTCGGGTGCCGAGGCCGTAGCCCTGTCCCTGAAGGAGCGGCCGGACGCCCTGCTGCTCGACGTCATGATGCCGGGGATGGACGGCCCGAGCACCGTGGTCGCCCTGCGCGAGGACGCGACCACCAAAGACATCCCGGTGATCTTCCTGACCGCCAAGGTGGGAAACGGTGGGTACCAGCAGTGGGACCACCTCGAGGTTCTGGGCGTGATCCCCAAGCCCTTCGACCCGATGAGTCTGCCGGCCGAGATGACCCGGCTGCTCGGATGGTGACCGGAAGGACCAGCGGTGGCGCCCGGCGATCCTGACGAGGCGCTGCGGGGCGTCCTGCGCGCGCTGTCGACGTCGGCCCGGGAAGCGAACCTCGCTCGGACCGCTGTGCTGGAGGAGGCCCTCACCGCCTTGGACGCCGGTGCCCTGGGGGCCGATCAACGGGAGGGGGCGGTGGCCGCTGCTCACCAGGTCGCGGGATCGGCAGGCACGTTCGGCAGGCGCCGTTCCTCCGAGCTGGCACTCCAGCTCGAGCGGTGGTTCCGGGCTGGTCCCGACCGGGACAGCGTCTCCGCCGACGTAGCCCGGGCCCGGGCGCAGGTAGCCGAGCTGCGAGCCGACCTCGCGGCGGCTCACCAGGACGACGACTGCCCCACCGCCTGACGGCTTCGGCGTGCCGGCTCGCGTCGGTGCAGGAGCCGGGCAGCCAGAACGCCGCCGACCGCGCCCCCGAGGTGGGCCTGCCAGCTGATCCCCGCAGCGCCGGGAAGCACACCCCAGATCAACCCCCCGTAGACGAGCAGGACGACGATCCCGACCAGGACCTGCCTCGGCCGGCGTGACCAGGCGCCCCGCACCACCAGGTAGGTCAGCCAGCCGAAGACGAGCCCGCTGGCTCCGAGCACGATCGTGCCGGCCGGGGTCAGCAGCCAGGCGAAGAGACCCGAGGACACGATGCTGGTCAGCGACGACAGCAGCCAGCGCCGGACTCCGCCCAGCAGGACGAGGAAGCCGAGGACCCCGAACGGCACCGTGTTGCTCAGCAGGTGGTCGAAGCCGGCGTGCAGGAAGGGTGCGGTGAAGATCTCTGGTAGCCCGTCGACCTCCCGGGTCTGGATGCCGTAGGAGTCCAGCGAGCCACCGCTGGCCAGGTCCACCACCTCGAGCAGCCAGAGTCCGGCCAGCAGAGCCAGCATCACCAGGGCGGCGCCAGCGGGCCGGACGGTCTCCTGCTTCACGGGGTCCTCCTCGCGACGACGTCCGCCGGGCAGCGGTTCCGGTCTCCAGGGTGCCGCGCCCGGACAAGAGGGAGTCGTAGCGCCGCTGCCGCCCTAGCCCAGGACGGTGGCGCCGAGCAGCCTGCCGAGCGCGAAGGTGGCCGTGAGCGCGACCGCCCCGCCTGCGACCACCCGCAGGGTGGGGCGCAGCAGCGGGCTGCCGCCCAGGCGGGCTCCGGCGGCGCCGGTCAGGGCCAGGGCGAGGAGGACGGCGACGACGGTCCCTTCGATCCGCGACTCCCGAGGCAGCAGGAGCACGGCGAGCATCGGCAGCAGGGCGCCGACGACGAAGGCCGCGGCCGAGGCGCCGGCCGCGTGCCAGGGCTGGGCCAGGTCGTCCCGGTCGATGTTCAGCTCGGCCTCAAGGTGCGCGCCCAAGGCGTCGCGGGCGGTGAGCTCCACCGCCACCGCCCGGGCCGTCGCCGCGCTCAGGCCACGGGCGCGGTACAGCTCGGTCAGCTCGTCGAGCTCCGCCTCGGGCATGGCGGCCAGCTCCGCCTCCTCCTTGGCGATCAGGGCCCGTTCGCTGTCGCGCTGGCTGCTCACCGACACGTACTCGCCCAGTGCCATCGAGATCGCGCCTCCCACCAGGGCCGCAGACCCGGCGGTGAGAACCGGCGCGAGCGCGGGCGTGGCGCTGGCCACGCCGACCGCGACGGCGGCGACCGAGACGATGCCGTCATTGGCGCCCAAGACGCCAGCGCGGAGCCCGTTCAGCCGGTTCGCCAGCCCGAGCCGGTGCGGCTCGTCGGAGTGAGGGACATCGGCGTCCAGGGCGGGGGTTGGGTGCGAGGACACCTGCGCAGTCAACCAAGGGTCCGCCACCGGCGCCACGAAGGTGTGGCTGCCCTCGGTGCCCACGGCCCAGTCGGTGCTGGTGCGGTGTCAGCGCGTCGGTTCGGGGTGCACGCGCAGCCGGAGACCATTGGACAGCTCCTCGTCCGGCTGCAGCCAGATGCTCGTGGAGGAGGCGCGCCGCACCTCGTGGAGCCCGCGCGCCGGCCAGCCGGTCCCGGGGGTCAGGGCGAGGAAGTAGCCGCGCGAGTACCAGGGGAAGCCGTGACGCCCACCCGCCTCCATGGAGTACCAGAGGTAGGGCCAGCTCTCATCCCAGCTCAGGTCCAGCCCCACGCGGCGGTCTGGGCTGCGCACGGTCAGCGCGTGTTGGTCAAAGTCGGCCAGGTAGGCCAGCCGCGTCTCGTCGGCCTCGCGGTCCGGCAGGCGCGACAGGTTGACCACCGCCCGCTGCCCGTGCGACCGCGGCCAGGGCATCAGGTCGTCGTAGCTGGAGGCCGTGCTCACCCGCGGGTCGGGGTGCACCGTGCTGGCGGAGGTGGAGACGCTGCTGCCCGGACCGATCAGGTCGCCTCCCAGGGCCACCTGGGAGCCCCACATCACGTCGAGGGCCTCTCCGCCCACGTTGCCCACCGTCTCCTCGAGGACGACCTCGTCGCCGCGCAGGGTGAACCTCTTGCTCAGGGTCAAGGGCGAACGGACCAGTCGTCCGCTCAGCACGAGGGCGTCGCCCTCGGCCTCCCAGTCGAGCCCGGTGAGCCGGGCTTCGCCATCGTGCCCCCACTCCACACCACCGATCACGGCGGTGTCCCCGCCGTTGGGGAGCAGCGTCTGCCACCCGCCGGGGTAGGTGTCGAGCATCTGCGCCTCGGAGCTGCCTGGGAGCGACCAGGCTCCGTAGCGGCGGAGGCCCCACGGGGTGCTCCACAGCAGCGACGCGCCGTCCGAGAGCCGGCGGAGGGCGGTGGCGGTGCCTCCGAGGGCGGGGACGACGTCGAGACTCACCGATTCGTTGGTCAGCCGGAGGACCTCCCACCCGCGAACGCTGAGCTGCTCGATCTGCACCCGCGCAGCCTAGGTCAGCGGGGTCGGCGCCGTGGGCAGCCGGATCGAGCCGTCCGCCCAAACTCCTAGGTCGTCCACAGGCGGACGACGGCTCCACCCGCTGTCCCCAGGGCGCGTCGGCGCGGTCCGGCCGCCGTCGGTGTCCGGAGGGTCTCGGCATGACCCGACGCCGACCGCAGCCCCAGCCTGACCGATCGGGAGCGCCCGACCGCCACCCGGGCAGCGATCCCCACCGCCTGCGGGTGCGCAGGCCCGCCGACTTCCTGGCCGTGATCCCGTACCTGCTGGGCTTCCACCCGCAGGAGTCCCTGGTGGTGGTGCTCTCCCGGCGCGGCCGGGTGGTGCTCACCGCCCGGCTGGACCTCCCGTCCACGGCGGAGGAGCCGGTGGTCGCGGCTCAGCTGCGGCAGCTGAGCGGCCAGCACGAGATCGACGAGGTGGTGCTGGTCGCGTACGGCGACGACGAGGCGGCCACGCGGTCGACCCTGGAACGAGTTCGCTCCGGCCTCGAGGACAGCGTGCGGGCCCGCTCCGGCCTCGAGGACAGCGCGCGGGTCCGGGAGGTCCTGCTAGTGAGCCGGGCGCGATGGTGGTCGCTCAGCTGCACCACCGGCTGCTGCCCGCCCGGTGGAGCGGTCTTCGACCCAGGAACGCACCCGCTCGCCGCGGAGGCGGTCTATCGCGGCTTGGTGGCCGGCCCTACCCGTGCCTCCGTCGAGGAGGTCGTCGCGGGGCCGGTCACGGAGGCGCTGCCCCGGCTGCGCACGTTGGTGGCCCGGACCCGCGACCAGCTGGACGGTCTGGGCCGGCGCGACGCCGCGGAGGCGATGGCGGACACGGTGCGGGTGGGGCTTGCTGCGGCGGACGGACCCGGCGAGGCCGAGGCGGTCCAGCTGGCTGTCCTGGCGCTGGACCTCGCGGTCCGCGACGTCGCCTGGGCGCTGATGAACCGGCCCCAGGCGGAGGAGCACCAGCGGCTCTGGGCCCGGGTGGTGGCCAGCACGCCCCCTGAGCTGGCGTCGGCGCCGTGTGCCCTGCTAGGAGCCGCGGCCTGGATCGGCGGCAACGGGGCGCTGCTGAACTGTTGCGTGGAGCGGCTGGAGCGCGAGGACCCGGGCTACACCCTGGGTCACCTGCTGGCCGACCTGAGCGAGCGGGCGATGCCCCCGTCGGTGTGGGACGAACTGGCCGGTGAGCTGCGGGCTGAGGTCGGGGCAGTGACGGGCGTCCGCTGCCTCCACTAGGTTACCTGGGTATGACACGTTTCGTGGTGTGCGGGGAGACCCTCATCGACCTGGTGGCGACCCCTCAGAGCTCCGACGACAGCTTCCGCTCGACCTGGGTGGCCCTCTCGGCAGGAGGGCCGATGAACTCGGCCGTGGCGCTCGGTCGGCTGGAGGCGGACGTGCACTTCCTGGGGCGCCTCTCCAACGACGCCTTCGGCCAGCAGCTGAGCCGTCACATCACCGGCGCCGACGTGCAGCTGGACCTGGCGACGGAGTCGTCGCAGGCCACCTCGATCGCCGTCGTCAGCCTCGACCAGGACGGCGTCGCGTCCTACACCTTCCACTTCAACGGGACGGCGAACTTCGGCTGGCAGGCCGATGACCTGCCCGTGCTGCACACCGACGACTGGCTGCACATCGCGTCACTCTCCTGCGTGGTGAGCCCCGGGGCGGAGGTGTTGCTGGACTGGATGCGCACGGTGCCCTCCGGGGTGTCCTACGACATCAACGTGCGCCCGACGGTGATCACCGACCCCGAGGTCTACTGGGCCAAGGTCCAGCCCTGGTTGCGCGCGGTCGGGCAGCGGCGTGGCATCGTCAAGGCCAGCGACGCCGACATCGAGTTTCTGGCCAAAGCAGGTCTCACAGGCGACCCGGTCGACATCGTCACGGGCTGGGTCGAGCAGTACGACCTCGGCCTGGCCGTGGTGACGCTCGGGCCGGGAGGCGGGCTGGCGGTCGAACCGGGGGGCGCGGTCACCCGGGTTCCCGGGTTCCCGACCGACGTCGTCGACACCGTCGGAGCGGGGGACACCTTCATGGCCGGGTTCCTCGACGGCCACGCCGCGCGGGGGCTGGATCTGACCGACTCCCTGCGCCGCGGTGCCGCCGCGGCTTCCATCGTCTGCTCCCGGCAGGGGGCACAACCGCCGACCACCGCCGAGGTGGACGCGCTGTTGGCTCGCGGCTGACCCGTCGCCGCCCGCGGCGGTAGGTCAGCCCGCAGCGCTGGAGCGGCCAGAGCCGGCGGCCGCCTCGAGCGACTGGACGGCTCGGGAGATGGCGTCGGGCCCGGGCCGGGTGCCGTTAGCCTCGGTCAGGTAGAAGGTGTCGATGGCCAACCCTGCGAGGGTGCTGACGTGCGCGGAGCGGATGGACAGCCGCTCCTGCGCCACGCCGTGGCCCAGGGCGTAGAGCAGACCGGGCCGGTCCTGGGCGCGGACCTCGATGACGGCGGCGCTCTCGCTGGCGTCGGGAACGAGCTCGACCCACGGCTCGGACGACGGGCCTGAGGCCAGCGACCGGGCGTCGCGCCTGCGGACCGGGGCCAGCACGGTGCTGTCGCCCTGCTCGAGCCGTTCCAGCTGCTTGACCAGGAACGCCGGGTCCGGCAGGTCGCTGACGACCTGCTTGTCGACCCGCCAGGTGTTGACGGCAACCCCGTCGACCGTGTGCAGCACCGCCGAGCGGACCTGCACGCCGTGGCTGACCAGCAGGCCGGCGGTCTCGCTGAACAGCCCGAGCCGGTCGCGGGCTGCGACCAGCAGCTCCAAGCCGCCCGGGCGGGTCTCGACGCGGACGCGGGGGCGGCCGTCGAGTCGGACCGAGCGCGCGAGACCGACGTCGACCAGTCGGTTGATGTCGACGCGCCGGGCCGCCTCGGCGGTGTCGTCCTCGACGAGCAGCCCCTCGACCTGGGCCGCCAGGCTGCCGATGAGCTGGGCGCGCCAGGGTGACCAGGCGGTTGGTCCGGCCGCACGGGCGTCGGACGCGGTGAGGTAGTGGAGCAGGTCCAGCACGTCGGCTCGGCCCTGCACGGCCTCCACGAGCGCGTTCTGGGTGGCGGGGTCGGCGTGGTCGCGCTTGGTGGCCAGGGCGGCCAGGGTGAGGTGGTGCTTCACCAGCAGCTCGACCACGTCGGCGTCGGCCGGCGGAAGCCCGATGGCCTCCACGGCGGCTCGGGCGATCGGCGCGCCGACGGCGGCGTGGTCGACGCCCGCTCCGGGGATCTTTCCGATGTCGTGGAACAGGCAGGCCAGCAGCAGCAGGTCGGGCCGCTCCACCTGCGTCAGGTGGCGCTGGGCCTCGGTGACGGTCTGCACCGAGTGCCGGTCGACAGTGTGTCGGTGGAGTGGGTTGTGCTGCGGTCGGGCGTGGATGGCAGCCCACGAGGGGATCCACCGGTTGATGCAGCCGGCGAGGTCCAGTGCCTCCCAGACCGCGATCAGCTGCGGTCCGGTGGACAGCAGCTGCAGGAGCGCCTCGCGCGCCTCGGCGGGCCACGGGGTGGGCAGGGCAGGGGAGTGCTGGCCGAGGTTCTCCGCCGTCACCGGGGAGAGCACCAGCCCCCGCGACGCCGCCAGGGCGCCGGCCTGCAGCCCGGTCGCGGGAGCCGCGGGCGAGGCGGAGCGGCCGAGCGCCACCTCGCTCCCGTGGATGATCAGGCCGTGCTCGGCCTCGGTGTAGACGGGCCGGCGTTCCTGCCGGGTGAAGCTGAGCACGCGTCGCTGGGGGACCACGGCCCGGGCCGCACGGACGGTGAGGTCGACCGCGTGCCCGATCCGCCGCGCAGCCAGGCTGACCTCGCGGTGCAGGTCGTCGCGCTCGGCGAAGCCCAGCTGCTCGGCCACCGCGTCGACCTCGGCGGCGACGAGCCGCTCGAGCGCCCGACCGGAGCGGACGTGCAGGGCGTCACGGACGTCGAGCAGGCGCTCGTAGGGATCGCGGACGCCGGAGTGGGGCCGGTCGGTCAGCCAGGTGGCCGCCAGCGCGCGCAGCATGGTCATGTCGCGGAAGCCGCCGCGGGCCTCCTTCAGGTCGGGCTCCAGCAGGTAGGCCGCGTCGCCGTAGCGGGCGAGCCGTTCGTCGAGGGAGCCGAGCAGCTCGGGGAGCCGCTTGCGGGCCCCGGTCCGCCAGGCGCTGATCAACGCGGTCCTCGCCCCGGAGACCAGGCCGCCGTCGCCCGCGACCACGCGGAGGTCCAGCAGCCCGACCCCGGCACTCAGCTCGCGGCCGGCGACGTCGGCGCACTCCGCCGGGGTGCGCACGCTGTGGTCGAGCTTGACGCGTGCGTCCCACAGGGGGTACCAGAGGCGGTCGGCCAGCTGGTTGGTCGACGCGACGCTGCGGCCGTCGTGCAGCAGCACGAGGTCGATGTCGGACCTCGGTCCGAGCTCGCGGCGGGCGAGGCTGCCGACGCAGGCCAGGGCGCTCCCGCTCTCCGGACCACCGACCTCCTGCCACAGGTCGACCAGAGCCGTCTCGACGCACGCAGTGAGCAGACGCCGACGATCCGGCCCGGTGGAGGGTGTCCACCGGGACCGGATCGCGACGTCGAGACGCTCGTCGGTCAGGTCACGCTTCAGAGCGCGTCCAGCCCGCGCTCTCCGGTGCGCACGCGGACGATGTCGTCCACGGGTACCGACCAGACCTTGCCGTCACCGATGCGGCCGGTCCGAGCGCTCTTGACCAGGACGTCGATGATGTCCTTGGCATCGTCGTCGTCCACGAGCACCTCAAGTCGAACTTTCGGGACCAGGTCGACGGTGTACTCCGCGCCCCGGTAGACCTCGGTGTGCCCCCGCTGCCGGCCGAAACCACTGGCCTCGCTGACCGTCATGCCTTCGATCCCGAAGGACTCCAGTGCGGTCTTCACCTCGTCGAGCATGTGGGGTTTGATGATCGCGGTCACGAGCTTCATGCGGTGGCCTCCTCGTCGTGGTGGATGTCCCCGTCAGCGCGACGGGGGGCGGTGGGGCCCGAGAGGGCGCCCCGCAGGCTCGAGGTCAGGTTGCCCAGATCGTAGCCAGTCTCAGCGTGCTCAACGTTGTCGATGCCCGCCATCTCGTTCTCCTCGCTCAGCCGGAAGCCGATCGTCTTCTGCAGCAGCAGCCCGATGATCAGGGTCAGCACGAAGCTGTAGACGAGGACCGCCAGCGCGCCGACGACCTGGCGCCACAGCTGGTCGACGCCGCCGCCGTACAGCAGGCCCGACTTCTCGTAGGACACGCCGGCGGGGGAGTCGGGGGAGAGCAGGAATCCGATGGCGATGGTGCCCCAGAGGCCACCCACCAGGTGGACGCCGACGACGTCGAGCGAGTCGTCGTAGCCCAGCTTGTACTTCAGGCCCACGGCCAGGGCGCAGAGCACACCGGCCACGAGGCCGATGATGATCGCGCCCACCGGGGAGACCGCCGAGCAGGCGGGGGTGATCGCGACCAGGCCGGCGACGACGCCGGACGCGGCTCCGAGCGAGGTCGCGTGGCCGTCGCGGAACTTCTCGGTCAGCAGCCAGCCCAGCATCGCAGCCGCGGTGGCGACCAGGGTGTTGACCCAGACGACGGCAGCGGTGTTGTTGGCGGCCAGCGCGGAGCCGGCGTTGAAGCCGAACCACCCGAACCAGAGCAGGCCGGCACCGAGCATGACCAGGGTGAGGTTGTGCGGCCGCATCGGGTCGCGACGCCAGCCGACCCGCTTGCCGAGCACGAGGGCCAGGGCGAGACCGGCGACGCCGGCGTTGATGTGCACCGCGGTGCCGCCGGCGAAGTCGATCGCGGAGAGCTGGTTGGCGATCCACCCACCGGTGTGGGTGACCACGTCGGCGTCGTCGGTCAGGGTGAAGTCGAAGACCCAGTGGGCCACCGGGAAGTAGACGATGGAGGCCCAGATGCCGGAGAAGATCATCCAGGTGGAGAACTTGGCCCGGTCGGCGATGGCGCCGGAGATCAGGGCGACGGTGATGATCGCGAAGACGGCCTGGAAGCCGACGAAGGCCATGGCCGGGTAGGCCGCCTCCGTGTCCTCGCTCATCAGGCCACGCAGTCCGAAGAACTCCGTCGGGTCACCGAGCAGGCCCCCACCGACGTCGTTGCCGAAGGCGAAGGAGTAGCCGTAGAGCACCCAGAGCACGGAGATGAGGGCGAGGGCGCCGAAGCTCATCATCATCATGTTCAGGACGCTCTTGGCCCGGACCATGCCGCCGTAGAACAGTGCGAGCCCGGGGGTCATCAGCAGCACCAGGGACGCTGAGGTCAGGATCCACGCGGTGGACCCGGAGTCGAGTTCGAGTGGTGTCATGTTGCTTCTTCCGGTGAAGAGAGGGTGGGCTGGACACGTCCGCCGGGCTGGATCGCCGGACGCGGTGGGGACATGAGCACTCTGCCGATCCCGTGTTGCGGCGCGGACGCTCGCGGTTACACCGGTGTGACAGTTCAAGCCAGCACGTGACGGGCGTGTTTCGCGGCGTGACGACCCGGGGTCAGCCACCTCACACGCGAGAGCGGAGCCCGCCGTAGGATCGGCAGCCGATGACGGGGAGCGCTCGCAGCCCAGGAGGAGGACCGATGACCTGGTTGGTGACCGGCGGGGCCGGCTACATCGGTTCCCACGTCGTCCGCGCGTTCCGGGAGGCCGGCACCCCGGTCGTGGTGCTGGACTCCCTGACCAGCGGCCACCCGCAGTTCGTGCCGGCGGGCGTGCCCTTCGTCCGCGGCTCGATCCTCGACGGCGACCTGGTGCGGCACGCCCTCCTCGAGCACGACGTCAGCGGCGTGGTCCATCTGGCCGGGTTCAAGTACGCCGGCGTCTCGGTGACCAGACCGCTCCTGACCTACCAGCAGAACGTGACGGGCACCGCCACGCTGCTGGAGCAGATGCAGACCGCCGGCGTCGACCAGCTGGTGTTCTCCTCCTCGGCTGCCACCTACGGCACCCCGGACGTCGACCTCGTCACCGAGGCCACGCCGACCGCACCGGAGTCTCCCTATGGGGAGTCGAAGCTGATCGGGGAGTGGCTGCTGGCCGACCAGGAGAAGGCGGCCGGCTTGCGGCACACCTCCCTGCGCTACTTCAACGTCGTCGGGTCAGCGACGCCCGAGCTGTACGACACCAGCCCGCACAACCTCTTCCCGGTGGTTCTGTCGATGCTCGCGGAGGGTCGGACGCCCCAGATCAACGGCGACGACTACGCGACCCCCGACGGAACCTGCGTGCGTGACTACATCCACGTCGCGGACCTGGCGGCGACCCACGTGGCCGCCGCGCAGGCGCTGGCGGAGGGCCGTCGGCTCGAGCGGGTCTACAACCTCGGCAGCGGTGACGGCGTCTCGGTGCGCCAGATCATGACCACCGTCGCCGAGGTCACCGGCATCGACTTCGAGCCGCAGGTCGCCCCCCGCCGCAGTGGTGACCCCGCCCGCATCGTGGCTTCGGGGGAGCTGGCGGCCCGGGACCTGGGCTGGCGGATGACCCACAGCCTGCACGACATGGTGGCCAGCGCCTGGTCGGCCCAACAGGCGGTCGCTGCCCGCTGACACCGGGCCTCCCGCGGGTTCTGCGCAGCCGGGGCGGGCCTTTGGTCCCGACCGGGACCGCGCCGGCCGGGACTAACGTCCCGCCTGGTCAGGGACCATTTGCTCGACAATGTCCTGAGTGTTTCCCAGACAGGCTTCAGGCCTTGAGCAGGCTCCCGGACGTTGCTCTACTAGGTCCTGCCGGCCACGAAGGGCGGCGCCCCACCGGGTCCCCCCAGACCATCCCCCGTTCTTCAAGGAGTTCATCATGACCCGTGCCTACGCACACCTGCTTGCTCTGATGACGGTCGTCTCGGTTCGTTTCGAGGACCGCAAGGACCGCGGCGCCACCGCCGTGGAGTACGGCCTGCTCGTCGGCCTGATCGCCATCGTGATGATCACCGGCGTCGCCCTGCTCGGCACCAAGCTGACGGCGTTGTTCACCTCCGCCGCCGGCAAGCTCTGAGCCCGGACCACTTCTCACCACCGCTCAGCGTGACTCGTCTACGGACGGGTCACGCTGAGCCATCTCCGGAAGGAGAACCCGTGCGGAGGAACGAGCGTGGGGCCGCCGCCGTCGAGTTCGCCCTCATCCTGCCGGTGCTGCTCTTCCTCTTCGCCGGCATCGCTGAGCTCGGCCGGGTCTTCTACCTCCAGGCCACGCTGGCCGGTGCCGCGCGTGAGGGGGTCCGCGTGATGGCCTTGCAGGACAACGCTCCTGCCGCGGTGACGGCCGTGAAGTCCGCCGCCGGGTCAGTGGCGCTCAGCGACGGCCAGATCGTGGTGAGCCCTGGCAGCGGAGCCTGCAAGTCCACCCCGGAGGCTCCCGTGCAGGCCACCGTGACCATCACCTTCACCACACCGCTGATGACCACCCTGTTCCCGCTGACCTCGTTGACCCTGCACGGTCGGGGAGCCATGCAGTGCGGAGGGTGAGGGACGAGCGGGGCGCCGTGGCGGTGGTGGTCGCGCTGGTTCTGGTGCCCCTGATGGGCTTCGCGGCCATTGGCGTCGACGTGGCCGGCATGTGGTCGACGCACCAGCAGCTGCAGAACGGTGCCGATGCGGGTGCGCTCGCGATTGCCCAGGGGTGCGGCCGCGGTGCCTGCGGTGTCCCCGCGGACACCGCACAGAAGTACGCGAGCGACAACCACGTCGGACCGGGGGCCACTGGAGCGGTCGTGACGTTCGACGCCGGGACGGGCCTGGTCACAGTCGAGGCCCGTACCACCCGCCCACACCTCTTTGCTCCGGTCCTGGGCATCAACTCCAGTGCACTCAAGGCCCAGGCGAGCGCGCGCTGGGGATCACCGAACGGTGGTACCTCCATGCTGCCCCTGGCCTTCTCCTGGTGCGAGTGGAAAGCCCAGACCAACGGGGCTCTGCCCAGTGGCAGCACCCCAGCGACCATCTTCTTCCCGAAGACGTCCGACACCGGCTGCACGGGGCCGTCGAACAACTTCACCCCGGGAGGCTTCAGCTGGCTGAAGACCGCAGGCTCCTGCACGGTGACGAGCACGATCAGCCAGCAGCTTCTCGTGGACCCTGGCATCTCGGCGCCCAGCTCGTGCTCGGACGCCTACATCTCCTCGCTGCAGGGCAAGACCTCGCTGCTGCCGATCTTCGACCGCGTGTCCGGCACCGGGACGAACGCCCAGTACCACGTCTACGGGTACGCCGCATTCGTCCTCACGGGCTACTCCCTCGGTGGGCAGTACAAGCTGGGTTCACCCGTTCCGTGTAGCGGGAACGACCGGTGCATCCGTGGCTACTTCACGAGGTTCGTCGATCTCAGCGAGAGGTTCACCTATGCACCCGGCGCCCCGTCGCTGGGCCTCACCGTCGTCGAGCTGACCGCCTAGCTAGCCCGGTCGCAGCCACCCGACCGACGGACCCGCTTCAGCCGCGACGCGCTCCAGGGCAGCGTGGTCTCGGCAGGTCTTGAGCGAAGTTCTGCCGGCTAGGACCAAAGGCCCGAATATGTCCCGAATGGACCCGGGCAGGCCCTTTGCACATTGTGCCGGAATCAGTTGCTTGATCTACTTCAGACCTGGCCGTCCAGGCCGAGAACCTTTCCGAATGGATTCGGTCCCTATCCCCCGAGGAGTCCACCATGACCCGTGCCTTCGCACACCTGTTTGCTGTGTTGACGGTTGTTTCGGGCCGTTTCGAGGACCGCAAGGACCGCGGTGCGACCGCGGTGGAGTACGGCCTGCTCGTCGGCCTCATCGCCATCGTGATGATCGCCGGCGTCGCCTTGCTCGGCACGAAGCTGTCGGACTTGTTCACCACCGCCTCCGGCAAGCTCTGACGTCGGCGGGATTCAGCAGCCTGGCGCAACGCTCCTGGAGGAGTCGCGCCGGGTTGTACGCCGCGAACTGGGGCCGCTCGCGCACAGGGCCCCGCCCGTCCAGCAGCGCGCCCCTGAGCGCTTGCTCCGCCAGCTCCCCGTGAGGAGGGTCCTGTGAAGCGCCGTGTCATCGCCGCTCTCGCCGCCGTGCTGCTCGCCGTCGTGGGAGGCACGATGCTCTTCTTCTACGTCTCCAACGCCGACCGTCGCGCGATGGCCGACCTGGAGCCCGCTACCGTCCTGGTGGTCACGCAGACGGTTCCCGAGGGGGCGGACGCCGCGCAGATCGCGGAGTCGGTCACCCCCCGCGAGCTCCCAGGCGTCGCGGTGGCGCCGGACGCGGCCTCGAGCCTGCGCGAGCTGGACGGCCTGGTCACCACGACGGCGCTGCAGCCGGGCGAGCAGCTGCTGCGGAGCCGCCTCGCCGACCCCGTCCTCCTCGAGGCGGCGAAGGGTGTGGTGATCCCACCCGACCTCCTTCGTCTCTCGCTCAAGCTCGAGCCGCAGCGCATCGTCGGGGGGTCCATCAATGCGGGTGACACCGTCGCGGTGTTCCTGTCCACCGAGGACAAGGACGTCACCAAGACCCAGCTCAGCCTCCGCAAGGTGCTGGTGGCCGCCCTCGACCGGGGGCCGGCAGCGGTGGAGGGCTCAAACGAGGCCCAGCCCTCCCAGGAGACGTTGACGGTGACGGTGGCCGCCAGGGCCCTGGACATCGAAAAGATGGTCTTCGCGGCAGAGCACGGCACCATCTGGCTGGCTGCCGACCCGGCCGAGGCTCCCGACGAATCCACGCCGGTCCTGACGAACGGAAACCTTTACCAATGAGGCGCATCCTGGTCCGCTCGGCCAACTCCGAGCTCGGAGACCGCCTGGCTCTCGCCCTGGCCGGGACGTGGACGAGCTTCGACGTGTCCACTGTGGCCGCGTCATCCCCTGTCAGCGACCCGGCCGCCCTGTGGCGCGACGAGGAGGGCGGCCCGCCTGAGGTCCTGGTCCTGGACTGCGCCGCCGGCGGGGTCTCCGAGGCGCTCGCCCTGACCGCTCGCCTGGACACCGAGCTGCCCGGGATCAGCGTGGTGCTGGTCGCCGAGGCGGGGAACGAGTTGGCGCTGCCCGCGCTACGGGCTGGCGCGACCGACATCCTCGACCCCTTCGCCGAGCCGCAGGAGATGCTCCGGGTGGCTCAGCGTGCCGTCGACCTCGCCCAGGTGCGGTCGGCGTCGCTCGCTCCACACCCCGACGGGCCGGGCGGGCAGAGCCCGCAGGGGCGTCTCATCAGCGTCGTCTCCCCGAAGGGGGGCGTAGGCAAGACGACCGTCTCCACCAATCTCGCCGTGGGGCTGGCTCGCTCCGCCCCGCAGGCTACGGTCCTGGTGGACCTGGACCTGCAGTTCGGCGACGTGGCCAGCGGGTTGAACCTGGACCCGGAGTACTTCCTGCCGGCCACGGTCAGCGGCCCGGCGGCGCGCGACACCATGGTCCTCAAGACCTACCTCACCCTGCACGAGACCGGCCTCTACGTCATCTGCGCACCGGACTCACCAGCCGAGGCCGACGCCGTCAGCGTCGAGGACGTCCGCCAGCTGCTCCGGACGCTGACCGCGGAGTTCCGCTACGTCGTCGTCGACACCCCTCCTGGCCTGTCCGACCACACCCTGGCCGTGATGGACGAGACCACCGACCTGGTTCTGCTGACCAGCATGGACGTCCCGGGTCTGCGCGGCCTGCGCAAGGAGATCGACACCCTGCGGGCGCTGGGCCTGCTGCAGGACCGACGCTCCCAGGTGGTCGTCAACTTCGCCGACCCGTCCGCCGGTCTCACCATGGCCGACATCGAGCTGACGCTAGGGGCGCCGGTCGATCTGATGCTCCCGCGCTCCAAGGCGGCGCCGGCCTCGGTCAACCTGGGCATCCCACTGCTGCAGAGCGGCGTCCGGGACCCCATGACCAAACAGCTGCGCGCGCTCGTGCAGCACCTCACCACCGGAGAGGTTCAGGGCCAGCCCCCGGCCCAGCTGCGCAAACTGGCCAAGAAGTCCGGGACGCCGGTGCCCCGTCGGGCGGCGTCCGGCTGGTTCCGCCGCCCACGGGCGGCGACCTCATGAGCCTGTCCGAACGCCTCCAGGTGGCCCGGAAGGGCGACGCCGCCCCGACGCCGATGACCGCACCCGCGGCGAACCCCCATTCCAAGCCCACGCGGCCGGCCCGGCCAGCCGCTGCCGAGGCCGTCCGCAAGCCCGACCCCCCGGCCGCCGCAGCGGCCCCGGTGCGGGACGCGGCGACGACGTCGGGAGCCCAGGCGCTGACCAAGCTCAAGGAGCGTGCGGCGGCAGCGTTGTTCGAGCGGATGGGCGCACGGCTGAACGACCCGACGCTGAGCGAGGACCAGCTCCTGGCACTGGTGCGCAGCGAGCTGAACTATGTGGTCGAGGAGGAGAAGGTCCCCCTCACCAGCGAGCAGCGAAGCCGGCTGGTCAGCGACGTCGAGGACGACGTGCTCGGGCACGGCCCGCTGCAAAAGCTCCTCGACGACCCGAGCATCACCGAGATCATGGTGAACGGGCCCGACATGGTCTTCGTCGAGCAGCACGGCAAGCTCACCCGCAGCCCGGCCCGCTTCGTGTCCGAGGAGCAGCTGCGCCGAGTGATCGAGCGCATCGTCTCCCGGGTCGGTCGGCGTATCGACGAGTCTTCCCCGCTGGTCGATGCGCGCCTCCTCGACGGCAGCCGCGTCAACGCCGTCATCGCGCCCATCGCCTTCAACGGGTCCTCGCTCACCATCCGGAAGTTCTCCAAGGACCCGTTCAAGGTGGCCGACCTGATCCGATTCGGCACTCTGACCCCGGAGATGGCCGAGCTGCTGCGTGCCTGTGTGGAGGCTCGGCTCAACATCATCGTCTCCGGGGGCACCGGCACCGGGAAGACGACCCTGCTGAACGTGCTGTCGTCGTTCATCCCCGAGGGCGAGCGGATCATCACCATCGAGGACGCAGCCGAGCTGCAGCTGCAGCAGGAGCACATCGTCCGGTTGGAGAGCCGCCCCGCCAACATCGAGGGCCGCGGCGAGGTCGGCATCCGCGAGCTCGTCCGCAACTCCCTGCGCATGCGGCCCGACCGGATCGTGGTGGGCGAGGTCCGGGGTGGGGAGTCCCTGGACATGCTGCAGGCCATGAACACCGGCCACGACGGGTCGCTGTCCACCGTCCACGCCAACTCTCCGCGGGACGCGGTGGCCCGCTTGGAGACGCTGGTGCTGATGGCCGGCATGGACCTGCCGCTGCGGGCCATCCGGGAGCAGATCGCCTCGGCCGTCGACGTCATCGTCCAGCTGAGCCGGCTCCGGGACGGTACCCGGCGGGTGACCGCGGTCACCGAGCTCCAGGGCATGGAGGGCCAGACGGTCACCATGCAGGACGCGTTCCTGTTCGACTTCGCCGCCGGCGTGGACTCCGAGGGCCGCTTCCTCGGACGACCGGTCCCGACCGGGATCCGTCCCAAGTTCACCGACAAGTTCGCCGACCACGGCATCACGCTGTCGCCCCGGGTGTTCGCGATGCCCCCCACGCGCGCGGGCGCCCGGTGACCGGAACGCTGGCCTGGCACGCCTGGGCCGCTCTCGGCCTCTGCACCGTCGCTGTGCTCTGCGCTGCTCTGGCGGTCCTCGCCCCTCGACCTGTCCGGCTGCCCGTGCAGCGTCGGCGGCCCGGGGCCACCGGCTCCGTGAGCACCTTGGCCGAGGTCACGGCGGCGGTGACCTCGTTCATCCTGAAGGTGTTGCAGCGGGGCAGTCGCGGTCATCGCCTGGCGGCGGCGCTCGAGGGTGCCGGGGTCACCATGCAGCTGCAGGATGTGGTCCTGCTGGGGGTGGTCGGGGTGCTCGTGGCCAGCGCGCTGGGTGCCCTGCTCGGCGGGCCGCTCGTGGCCTTGGTCTTCGCGTGCATGATCCCGGCGCTGGGCAAGGTGTGGCTCGGGATGCTGACCAGAAGGCGCCAGCGGGCCTTCGCCGACCAGCTCGACGACTCCCTGCAGCTGATGGCCAACAGCCTGCGCGCCGGCCACAGCCTGCAGCAGGGGTTGGCCGCCGTGGCAGGGGAGGCCGAGGAGCCGACCGCGACCGAGTTCTCCCGGATCATCAACGAGACCCGGGTCGGTCGTGACCTGGGCCAGGCTCTGGAGGACGCTGCCCGGCGGATGGAAAGCCAGGACTTCGTGTGGGTCACGCAGGCGATCGCCATCAACCGCGAGATCGGCGGCAACCTGGCCGAGGTGCTGAACGGGGTCAGCGTGACCATCAGGGAGCGGAACGCGATCCGCGGCCAGGTCAAGGCACTCGCCGCGGAGGGCAAGCTGTCCGCCCTCGTGCTGATGGCCCTGCCCTTCGGGGTTTCCGGCTTCCTGATGATCAGCAACCCCGCCTATCTGCTCAAGTTCACCCAGAGCCTGATCGGGTACGGGCTGCTCGGTGTGGCGGCGGTCATGCTGGTCGTTGGCGGGTTGTGGCTGCGCAAGACCGTCCAGGTCACGTTCTAGGAGCTGATCGTGATACCCAGCCCTGAACCCCTGGCCCTGGCGGGGATCCTCGCTCTCTGTGCGGGGGCCGCCCTGCTCGTGTACGTCCTGCTGACCAGGCCTCGGGTCAACCGACGGCTGATGGCGAACCTGCTCCGCGGGATGGGTGGCGACCTCGCCGACCACGCCGACACCCCGAGCGCGGGCTCGGCGGCCCTCCATCTCCTGGCGCACCGGCTGACCCCGGCCAGCCGCGTCCGCCGGCTGGAGCACCTCCTCGCCCGAGCCGGCCGGCCCGCCGACTGGCCGGTCGAGCGGCTGATCCTGGCCAAGCTGGTGCTGCCGGTGCTGCTGGGCGGGGTCGGTCTGCTCTACGTGAGTGCCAAGCCGGGGCTGCTCGCCGCGGGGCTGGGACTTCTCGTCACGGTGGTCGGCTACTTCCTGCCCGAGCTGCTGCTGACCAGCCGCGCCCAGGAACGCAGCCAGAAGATCACCCTCGAGCTGGCCGACACCCTCGACCAGATGACCATCGCCGTCGAAGCGGGGCTCGGCTTCGACGCGGCGATGGCCAAGGCGGGTCGCAACGGCACCGGTCCGCTCGCTGAGGAACTGGTGCGCACGCTGCAGGACATCCAGTTCGGCCAGTCCCGACGCCAGGCCTACGAGGCGCTCGCGGCGCGGACCGACGTCGTCGACCTCCGCCGGTTCGTCCGCTCCATCCTCCAGGCCGACCGCTACGGCGTCGCCGTGGCCGACGTGTTGCGCACCCAGGCAGCAGAGATGCGGATGAAGCGCCGCCAACGCGCGGAGGAGAAGGCGATGCAGATCCCGGTCAAGGTGATCTTCCCGCTGATGCTCTGCATCCTGCCGGTCCTGTTCATCGTCCTGCTGGGGCCCGCCCTGCTGGACATCGTCGCCGCCTTCAGCTGACCGGGTCCCCCGACGGAACTCGGCGCGACGCCGCCGCCGACCGGTGCCCGCCGCGGCTGCAGCGCAATCCCGTCGGCGCAAGCGGACGGTTGGTCTAGCATGGGTCCCATGAACCGCGCTCTCCTTGCCTAGCCGCGTAGGCCCTGCCTACGCGGCCACCCCTCGCGCCGACCCGGCGGGGGGTTTTTTTCTGCCCGGGAACGGGCGCGGAGAGCGACAAGGGAGTGAGCAGCCATGACCGACCAGCTGGAGCAGACCGGGACCACCGGAGAAGACGTCGACGGAGCAGGGGCCGTCCGGCCCGGCTACGACGCTGCCGCCGCGCAGACGCGCTGGCAGGAGTTCTGGAAGAGCGACGCCACCTTCGTGCCCCGCGACGACGGCGCGGCCGAGCGCCGCTACGTCCTCGACATGTTCCCCTACCCCTCCGGCGACCTGCACATGGGCCACGCGGAGGCGTTCGTGATGGGCGACGTGGTCTCGCGCTTCCTGCGGTTGCGCGGGTACGACGTCCTGCACCCCATCGGCTGGGACTCCTTCGGTCTGCCGGCGGAGAACGCTGCCATCCAGCGCGACGCGCACCCGGCCGAGTGGACCTACGCCAACATCGAGACGCAGGCGCACTCCTTCCAGCGTTACGGCCTGAGCCTGGACTGGTCGCGCCGGCTGCACACCTCCGACCCCGGGTACTACCGCTGGACGCAGTGGCTGTTCCTGCGGTTCCGCGAGCGGGGCCTGGCTTACCGCAAGGCCAGCTACGTCAACTGGTGTCCCCAGGACCAGACGGTGCTGGCCAACGAGCAGGTCGTCCAGGGTGCCTGCGAGCGCTGCGGCAGCGTCGTCACCAAGCGGCAGCTGACGCAGTGGTACTTCAAGACCACCGAGTACGCCCAGCGGTTGCTGGACGACATGGACCAGCTGCAGGGCGGCTGGCCCGAGCGGGTGCTGACAATGCAGCGCAACTGGGTGGGCCGCTCCGAGGGTGCTCACGTCGACTTCACCATCGAGGGCGGGCCGGAGGACGGCCGCGTCGTGACCGTCTTCACCACCCGGCCCGACACCCTGTACGGCGCCACCTTCTTCGTGGTGGCACCCGACGCGGCGCTGGCCGCTGAGATCGTCCCAGACGAGCAGCGCGCGGCGTTCGAGGCCTACCTGACCCAGACCCAGCAGGCCAGCGAGATCGAGCGGCAGGCCACGGACCGACCCAAGACCGGGGTCTTCCTGGGCGTGCACGCGGTCAACCCCGCCAACGGCGAGCGCCTGCCGGTGTGGGCGGCCGACTACGTGCTGGCCGAGTACGGCACCGGCGCGGTGATGGCGGTGCCTGCCCACGACAGCCGTGACCTGGAGTTCGCCCGGCGGTTCGACCTGCCGGTGCGCCGGGTGATCGACACCGGCGAGCCGGACCCGGTCGAGTCCGGGGTCGCCACCACCGGCGACGGCACCTACGTCAGCTCCGGTGAGCTGGACGGCCTGGTGGGCAAGGCAGCCGGCGTCCGGCGGATGGTCGAGCGGCTGGAGGCTGACGGGGTCGGTGCCGGGGCGATCACCTACCGGCTGCGGGACTGGCTGCTGAGCCGCCAGCGCTACTGGGGCGCACCGATCCCGATCATCCACTGCGGGGCGTGCGGCGAGGTCGCCGTGCCCGACGACCAGCTGCCGGTCGAGCTGCCCCACCTGACCGGCGCCGCGCTGGCGCCGAAGGGCACCTCGCCCCTGGCCGGGGCCACCGACTGGGTGGACGTGGCCTGCCCGCAGTGCGGCGGTCCGGCAAGGCGGGACACCGACACCATGGACACCTTCGTGGACTCGTCCTGGTACTTCTTCCGCTACTGCTCGCCGGGGTTCGCCGACGGCCCGTTCGACCCCGACGACGTCCGCCGCTGGATGCCCGTCGCGCAGTACGTGGGCGGGGTCGAGCACGCGATCCTGCACCTGCTGTACATGCGGTTCTTCACCAAGGTCCTGTTCGACATGGGCCTGGTCGACTTCGTCGAGCCGATGGAGAAACTGCTGAACCAGGGCCAGGTCATCAACGCGGGCAAGGCGATGAGCAAGTCGCTGGGCAACGGCGTCGACCTGGGCAAGCAGATCGACGAGTTCGGCGTCGACGCGATCCGCCTGACCGTCGTCTTCGCCGGCCCGCCCGAGGACGACATCGACTGGGCCGATGTGTCGCCGGCCGGCTCGCTGAAGTTCTTGCAGCGCGCCTACCGGCTGGCCCAGGACGTCACCAGTGCGCCCGGCACCGATCCGACGGCAGGCGACCCGGCGCTGCGGCGGGAAACGCACCGGCTGCTGGCCGAGATCGAGCAGCTGGTGGAGAGCCAGCGGTTCAACGTGGCCGTCGCACGCGTCATGGAGCTGGTCAACGCGACCCGCAAGGCGCTCGACTCCGGTCCCGGCGCCGCCGACCCGGCCGTCCGTGAGGCGGTCGAGGTGGTGACCATCGTGCTGAGCCTGGTCGCGCCCTTCGTGGCCGAGGAGATGTGGGAGCTGTTGGGTCACCAGCCGTCGGTCGCCAACGCGAGCTGGCCGACCGCCGACCGCTCGCTGCTGGTCGCGGAGTCGGTGACCTGCGTCGTCCAGGTGCAGGGCAAGGTGCGGGCGCGCTTCGAGGTCGCGCCCGACGCAGGCGAGGACGATCTGCGCGAGCGCGCCCTGGCGGAGGAGGGGGTTGTCCGGGCCCTGGCCGGTCGCGCGGTCGGCAAGGTGATCGTCCGGGCTCCCAAGCTGGTGAGCATCGTCCCGGCCTGAGATCGACGGGTGTGCTGACGCTGACGTGCAGCGTCAGCCCGCCCGGCCGATGCGGGCCACCAGGCCCAGGTGGTCGGTCCCGGGGACCCGCACCCGGTCGAGGTCGGCCACCGCGAGCGCGGGGTTCACCAGGACGTGGTCGATGGCCAGCAGCGGAGGCAGCCGGCGGTTGGCCGGGTAGGTCCACACCCAGCCGCTGCCGAGCAGGTCGGTCGCGCTGCGCATCCCCAACCGGCGCAGCTCCTGCATCGGTCCGTGGTCGGGGACGGCGTTGAAGTCGCCGGCCAAGACCAGGGGCTGGTCGAGCCGGTCTTCCACCACCCGGCGGAGGGCTTCGTGCTGCTCGGCCCAGAGGTCCCCGCCGCAGTACGGGTTGCAGGGGTGCACGGCGACCAGCCCGACCGGCCCGATCTCGGGGATCTCCACGGTGGTCGCCCACTGGTCGAAGGTGCCGGAGCTCACGTTGGTGCTGGCACTGAGCGGAAAGCGCGAGTACACCACCGTGTTGGTGACGCTGCCCTCTGACGTGCCGGCAGTGTAGGTGAAGCGGTCGCGCCAGCCTTGGGCCGCCAGCGTCTGGACGAAGGCCGGCGTCACCTCGACCAGGACGACGACGTCGGCCCCCGCGGCGGCGGACGTGACCATCGCCGGATCGGCCTCGCCGCGGAAGGCGTTGAGGCTGAGCAGGGTGAACGTGGACCCCACCACCGGACGGCCGTCGGGGACGAGGAGAGGGAGCTGCCACCCGACTTGAGCCGCGAGCACCAGCCCAAGGGCCGCCAGCACCCCGCGCGGGAACGCCCGACGGCGGGCCCGGACCAGCACCGCCCCCCAGCACAACGCGGCCAGGACCAGCAGCGGGATGGCGACCGGGATGAAGGCGGCTACCAGAGCGAGGGCGTCGTCCTCGGGGGGCAGCAGGCGCATCGCGGTCAGGGCCAGGGCGGGCGCGGTCAGCAGCAGCCCGCAGAGGGCTAGCCCGGTCTGCCCGCCCCGGCCCGCCTCCACGCTGTCCCAGGCGCGGCCCGTGGGAGCCGGGGCGCCGGGGGATGCTCGTCACCCTTGCCGTCCTCGTCGGGGCGCGGCGGGGTTGCGCCGTTCCATCCGCAGCTCGACCTGTGCGGGCGGGAACTCCCCAGGGCGGCGGTCGCTGGTCTCGGTCCAGCCCGCCGCCCGGTAGAAGGCCCGGGCTGGGTCATTGACCTCCAGCACCCACAGGGCCGCCTGCGGGGCACCGCCGTCGAAGATCTGCGCCGTCGCGTGCTCCAACAGGGCGCTGCCGTAGCCCCGACGGGTGTGCTCGGGGACGACGCCGAGGTGCCGCACCGTGGTGTCGTCGAAGCTGACAAACCCCACCGGCTCGCCGTTCTTCTCCAGGACGAGCACGCGCACCTGAGGGTCGCGCAGCAGCCGGCGCCAGCGGCGCGTCACCTCGGTCACCGGGTAGGGGTGGCGGTCGGCGGAGAAGAGGTGGCTCAGGGCCTCCTCGATCGCCGCGCGCTCCAGCCGGGTGAGGACCCGGCTCTCGTCGGAGCGGGCCCGGCGGATCCGCAGGCCGGTCTCGTCCTCCAGGGGCGGGTCGTGCTCCTCGAGCAGGTCGAACAGCTCGGTGGCGATCCGGTCGGCCCGGGTCAGCCGTCCGCGCCGGGCGGCGCGGTTCGACTTCTGCACGCACCAGGCCTCAGCGCGGGCGTCCGCCGTGGCCAGCACGAGGCCGTTCTCCCCGGGCGCGATGACTCGCAGGTCGTCCCAGGCGAGGCGGTGCACCGAGAAGGGGTTGACCACGGTGACACCGGCAGGGTCGGCTCTCAGGCGGGGGTGCAGCCCGAACCGCCACGCGTAGCCGAGCGCTATGACGCTCAGAGTGGCCAGCAGGGCGGGCGTCACCCACCCGCGGTCGTCGGACCAGATGAGGTAGGCGAGCAGGGGGACGGGCACGGCGGCGACGGCCATGAAGGCGACGACGACGGCGAGCGTGCCGGGCGCGGCCCGCCAGACCCGCCGGTCACCTGACACCACCCGTTCACTTCCCTTACCGACCCGTCCTCCGCCCCGCTCCACTGCGCAGCCCTGCCCTCCGCGCCCGGCCCTAGGCTGTGCAGGTGCCTGGCGTAGCGGTGGTGACCGACTCTACGTCGTCGTTCGCCCCCGACCAGGCGGAGCGCGCCGGGATCCGGGTGATCCCGCTGCAGGTCGTCCTGGACGGCTGGAGCCGGCCCGAGGACCAGGTTGATCCGACCGAGGTCGCCACGGCGCTGCGCAGCGGGCGCCGCGTCACCACCTCCCGACCGAGCCCGGACGCGATCGCCGCGGTGTACGCCGAGCTGGCCGCGTCCGGCTGCACCGCCGTGGTCTCGGTCCACCTCAGCGCCGCCATCTCCGGCACCGTCGCAGCGGCCGAGGTGGCGGCCAGGGACGCTGCCGTCCCGGTGCACGTGGTCGACAGCCGCGTCGCGGGGATGGCCACCGGTTTTGCCGCGCTGGCTGCCGCGGGTGCGGCCCGGGCGGGCGACGGTCCCGACGACGTGGCCGCGGCAGCCCGGCGCCGGGCTGCCGCCACCACCACGTGGTTCTGCGTGGACGACCTCGTGCACCTACGACGAGGAGGGCGCGTCAGCGTCGCCGGCGCGGTCATCGGCACCGCCTTGGCGGTCAAGCCGTTGCTCACGGTCACCGGTGGCTCCATCCGGCCGTTCGAGCGGGTGCGGACCAGCGCGCGGGCCCTGCTGCGCCTGGAGGAGCTGGCCGCGGCGGCGATGGAGGCGGGCGCTGGGGAGGGAGGTCGCGTCGAGGTCGCGGTGCACCACCTGGACAACCCGGTCGCTGCCGGCAGGCTCGCCGAGGCGCTCAGCGCCCGCCAGCCGCGGGCGAGCGTCCTGGTCAGCGAGCTGAGCGCCGTGCTCGGGGTGCACGTCGGACCGGGGACGGTCGGCGTGGTGGTGTCCCCAGCGGGCTGACCGCTGTCCCCAGGGGCCGGGAAACCTTCCTCCACAGGCCCTGGTGCGCGCGGGCCTCTCGCCGGCGCTGTCCGGAGGATCCGGACGTGGTCAGACGAGGTGATCCGGACCCGCTCCTGCTGCAGACCGTCAGCGAGCGGCTGGCGCGGCTGCTCGCCGAGGAGGAACCGCGGCGGGCAGTCGACGCGGTCCAGGAGGAGGAGGCAGCCGCGGCAGCCTCCGGCCGGTCAGAGACCGCAGAGCAGGTTGAGCCGGTCGATGAGGTGCTCCCGGCCCGACGGTTCGGCCGGGCGCACCTGGGGGTGGTCGTCGCGCTGCTGCTGGTGGGCGTGCTCGTCGCGGGGTGGAGCCTCCTTCGGGCCCGGCCGGTGGCCCTCGCCGAGGCAGAGCCCACACCGGTGGTGCTCACCGAGCAGGCCGCGCCGTCGGCGGGAGCCCCGCTCACCCCCCGCCCTCCGGACCCGACGCCGAGCCAGGGGAGGGGGCTCGTGGTGCACGTGCTGGGGGCGGTGAAGCACCCCGGGTTGGTCCGGCTGCCCGCGGACGCGCGGGTCCAGGACGCCGTCGACGCGGCGGGCGGCTTCACCCGGGCAGCCGACCCGGGTGAGCTGAACCTCGCCCAGCTGCTCACCGACGGCCAGCAAGTGCTGATCGGCTCGCGGAGCCGGCCGGACGGGAAGGTCCGTGGGGGCGGAGTCAGCTCGGGTGGGGGACCGGGTCCGCCGGCCGCAGGCGGGTCGGGTCCAGCGGTTGTCGACCTGAACCAGGCCGACGTGACCCAGCTGGAGGAGCTTCCCGGGGTTGGACCGGTCACTGCGACCAAGATCGTCGCCTGGCGGGACGAGCACGGCCGTTTCACGCGGGTGGAGGAGCTGCAGGAGGTCAGCGGCATCGGACCGAAGACCTACGTCGAGATCGCTCCGCACGTCCGTGTCTGAGCCTCGGGGCCGCCGACGGCCCGCGGCTCCGCCGCCCAGCGGCTCCGGCGAGCCCGACGACGGCGCGGTGGTGCGCGACCTCCGGGTCGTCCCGCTGGCGCTGGCCGCCTGGGCAGCGGCCTGGTCGGGCACCGGCGGCACCGCTGCGGTCCTCGGCGGACTGGGCGTAGGTGCGGCGGTGGTGGGTGCGGCAGCGCTGCTGCTCCGTCGACGAGCGCGGGGACAACCCCGTGCAGGAGGGCACGCCGCGGAGGTCGCGGACTGGGTGCTGGCCACCGTGCTGGTCGTCCTCGTGGTCGGCACCCTCGCGGCGGTGCAGGCGCGGCACCTGCGCTCGGGCCCGGTCGCTGACCTGGCTGCGGTCGAGGCCCTGGTCAGCGCGCGGGTCGAGATCCGGGGCGACGCCCGGGTGGTGGTGGGTTCAGCCGCCCGCCCACCGCTGGCGCTGGTCGAGGCCCGCGTGCTGGAGCTGAGCGGCCGGGGCGCTCGCTGGCGGGTCCGGGCGCCCGTGACCCTGCTGGTCAGCGGCGCGGCCGTCGACGGGTCAGCCCGGCAGCCGGTCGGCACGGTGCTCACCGTCGAGGGCCGTCTGCGGAGCCCGGATCGAGGCGACGCCGTGGCCGCCGTGCTCCGGGTGCGCGGGGAGCCGAAGGCCGTCACCGCGCCGGACGCGGGTGCCCGGTTGGTCGAGCGGGTGCGGGAGGGGCTGCGCCGCGCGGTGGCGGCCCGACCCGCCGACGCCCGCGCCCTGGTTCCGGCCCTGGTGCTCGGCGACACCTCTCAGCTGACGCCGGAGCTGCAGGCCGTCTTCCGCACCGCTGGACTGACCCATCTGACGGCCGTGTCCGGTGCCAACCTCACCCTGCTGCTGGCTTTCCTGCTGCTCGGGGCCCGGTGGGTCGGAGTCCGCGGCTGGTGCCTCCGCGGGGTCGGACTGCTCGGCGTCGTGCTGTTCGTGGCCCTGTGCCGCACCGAGCCCAGCGTCCTGCGGGCTGCCGCCATGGGTCTGGTCGCCCTGGCCGCGCTCGGCGCCGGCGGGCGGCGGGCCGGTGTCCGCAACCTCGCCGTCGCGATGCTCGGCCTGCTGCTGGTGGAGCCGTTCCTCGCCCGGTCCTGGGGCTTCGCGCTGTCGGTCCTGGCCAGTGGCGGGATCATCTGGTGGGCCCGGCCGTGGGCGGACGTGCTCAGCCGGTGGATGCCGAGGCTGCTGGCGGAGTCGGTCAGCCTGCCGCTCGCCGCGCACCTGGCCACGCTGCCGGTGGTGGTGCTGCTGTCGGGGCAGGTGAGCGTCGTCGGTCTGCTCGCCAACGCGATCGCCGGGCCGTTCGTCGGCCCAGCCACGGTGCTCGGGTTCGCGGCCGCAGGAGCCTCGCTGGCCAGCGCCCCCGCCGCCGCGGTGCTGGGCTGGGGTGCTGCGTGGTCCGCCCAGGCCATCGTCACCGTCGCCCGGCTGGGCGCCCAGCTACCCGGTGCGGCCCTGGGCTGGCCGGCCGGGCCCGCCGGCGTCGGGCTGCTCGCGGGGGGATGCCTGCTGGTCGCGCTGCTGCTCCCCTGGCTGCTGGCCCGGCGGGTTCCCACCCTCCTGCTGGCGACCACGCTCGTCGTCGCCCTGGTGCGCGTGCCCAGCCCTCCCGGTTGGCCGCCGCCGGACTGGAAGCTGGTGGTCTGCGACGTGGGCCAGGGTGATGGGCTGGTACTGCGCGCCGGAGCGGGCAGCGCCGTGGTCGTGGACGTCGGCCCGGACCCAGCCCTCATGCGTCGCTGCCTGGACACCCTCGGCGTGCGGAGCGTGCCGTTGCTGGTCCTCACCCACTTCCATGCCGACCACGTCGACGGCCTGGCTGGGGCGCTCGAGGGTCGCACCGTCCAGCACGTGTGGGTGAGCCCGCTCCCGGAGCCGGCCGGGGAGGCGGCCGCGCTCCGGGCGGCCGCTGCGCAGGAGGGGGCCGAGGTCGTCGTCCCTCGCCCCGGTGCCCGGGTCAGGGTGGGGCAGGTCGACCTCCGGGTCGTCGGCCCGCTCGCCCCGCTGGGGCCCGACACCGACCGGTCCGGTGCGGAGAACGACGCCAGCGTGGTGCTGGTGGGGCAGGTGGGCGGTCTGAGCGTGCTCCTGCCCGGTGACCTCGAGCCACCCGGTCAACGGGCCCTGCTCGCCGCCGGGGTCGACCTCCGCGCCCGCGTGCTCAAGGTGCCTCACCACGGCTCGGCCCGGCAGGAGCCGGCCTTCTTCGCCGCCAGCGGGGCGCGGGTCGCTGTGGCCAGTGCGGGCCGGGACAACGACTACGGCCACCCGGCGCCGCGGACGCTGGAGCTGGCGCGCTCGTTGGGGATGACGGTGCTCTCCACCGACCGGGTCGGCGCGGTCGCGGTGACCGGGACCGACGTCGATCTGGGCGTGGTGTCCCAGCGCCGGCCCGGTGCGCTCAGCCCAGCAGACGGCCGGTGAGAGGGTCGAGCTGCAGGGTGCGTCCCGCGCAGGTCACCGCCACAGCCGGGAGCCCCGACCCCTGGTGGCCGCGCTCGGGCGCGTCGCCACCCGGTACCCCCGTGAAGCCCAGCCGGAGCGGTCGGCGGTCCTGGCAGGCGTAGCGCCAGCGCTCACCGCCGTCCTGCACCGACACCGCCACCAGGGCGTCGGCAGCCCCGTCGACCCGGCTGGAGCCCGCCAGAACCAGGGTGGGCCCGTACTGGGCGCTGGTCACGCGCCCGGTCAGCCGGCGGCCGTCGGCAGCGCGGACCGTCACCGGGGCCAGGGAGAAGGGCAGCTCCCGGCTGGTTAGCTGGCGGTAGCCCTCGAAGGTCGACAGCCGGGTGCAGGTGAGGCCGGTGATGACCAGGGTCCGGGCCGGGGCCTGCAGGTCGCCGGCCCGGTCGAGCTGGGCGGTCCCGCAGCTGAACCGGACGGAAGTGGCCGGACTGTCCTGCCGCAGCTGGGCGGCCCGCCGCTGCGCCGGGCCGGCAGCCGCGCTGCCGACGAGGGCGGTCAGCAAGAGGGCACCCACGAGGAGCAGCACCCGGGCTGCGGTGCGGAGGTCGCGGCGCGGGGGCCAGCACTGGTACCCCGCCCAGACCGCCGCCCCGAGGAACAGCCCGCTCAAGTAGAGCAGCAGCGTGGTCCCGTTCGTCAGGGCTGCCAGCCGCAGGGCGACGGTGTTGCCCTGGAGGCTGGCGGCAGCGTCGCGGAGGCCGGGCCCGAACAGCGCCCGGCCGACAGCGGTCGGCAGCGGCCCGACGACGGCGTACGCGGCGAGGGCGACGGTGCCGTGCCGCCACTGCCGCTCCCGGTACGCCTCGGGATCGATCAGGAGCCCGGTGAGCGCCGCGTAGCCCGCGGTGCCGACCCACAGGGCCAGCAGCAGCAGGGTCAGGCCCGACGCCGAGGGCTGGCCGCCGACGACGAGAGCGACGGCCATCACCAGGGCAACCAGGCTCCCAGCAGCGGCCGGCAGCACCGCGGCGCCCGGACCGAGGAGGCGGGGTCGGCGGTTCAGGACGAACAGCGCGGCCGAGGCCAGCAGTAGGAGCACGCCGCCGAGGCCGGGTTGGCGCCACTGGGCCTCCACCTGGGGCTGGCCCGCACTGGTCAGCGCCTCCGACGCCAGCGGGGAGAGCTGGCTCAGCCACCAGTCGTGTGCCGGGAACGCGCTGGTCTCGGGCACCCAGTAGGCGACGAGGAACAGCAGGTGCACCGCGACCCCGATGGCCAGGGGCACGGCCGCCGCGACCCGCACCCGAATGACGAGGCGGGCGCGGTCGTCGGGACGCTCGGGGACACCCACCGGCACGAGGGTCGGCGCGGGCGCCGCGGGATCGGCGTAGAGGGCGGTGGTCACGGGCTGACCGGCGAGGCGACAGGATGCCGCCCCAGGACCGGGACCGTCGGCTCGTCCCCGGGTGACCCGCCCGTCTCGATGACGTCGAAGCCGCGGCGCAGCAGGAGCCCACCGCTGAAGGCGGTCGGCAGCCAGCGGTCAGCCAGCACGTGCCGGAGGCCGAGCCGTTGGAGCTGGGCCAGCCGGTTCAACGCCACCGCCCCCTGCGCCGCGGTCGTGCAGGCCCGGGGCACGGGGTCCAGCAGCACGGCCTCCACGGCCGCGCCGTGCTCGGCCACCAGCGCCGCCAGGTCGCGGAACTCCTCAGCCGGGTCGAGCTGCAGCTCGAGGCGCAGCGTGAGCGCGTCCACGGGGTAGCCATCGAAGCTCACCAGGCCGGCCAGCGGGACGTCGAGGTGGACCGGGTCGGTGGTGACGGGCAGGGCCTGCACAGCGGGGGTGCCAGCGCGGGCCAGCAGCCGGGGGACCAGGAGCTCGCCGGGACGGCGCACCACCGCCCGGCCGCCGGGCAGCAGCAGGACGGCGACGGTACCGGGGGCCACGGTGGCCAGCCGCGTGAGCGTCACCAGGTCGCCGACCAGCCGCTGGCCGAGTGGGGGGAGGTCGGCGGGGGAGGCGCCCGTCGCCGACGGCGTCCCGGGCTCGCGACCCGGCTCCCGCGCGGCGTGGGCCTGGGCGCGCTTGGCCCACCAGCGGAGCAGGGCGTTTCCGCGGTCGTCGTCCACGCCTCACCTCCCCTCAGGCCCCCAGGGGCACGTGCGACCATTCTGTCCTGTGCCGCGGGCCAGACGGTGAGCAACGCCGTGCAGGTGCTCGCGGGGAGGGCCGCTGTCGGTGCCGGCTGGCATGCTGTCGGCGTGCCTCCTCGACCTTCACCCTTCGGCCGGGTCACCTTGGTCACCGGACCGGAGAGCCTGCTGGCCGACCGGGCCGTCGCGGACCTGCTTGCCGGTCTCCGTGCGGAGTCGCCGGAGGCCGAGGTCACCCGCACGACCGCCGAGCGGCTGGAGCCCTCCCGCTTCGCCGAGATGACGGGCGCCTCGCTTGTTCGCGACTCGACGGGTCGCCGTCCTCGAGGACCTGGCCAACCTGCCACCCGAGCTCTCCGACGCCGTGCTCGAGCTGGCGCAGCACCCCCAGGACGACCTCGCCCTGGTCCTGGTGCACGGAGGCGGGCAGAAGGGCAAGGGTCTGCTCGACAAGCTGAAGGCCGCCAAGGTCCAGGTCGTCGAGGCGCCCGCCGTCAAGGCCTGGGAGCTGCCGCAGTTCGTGGCGGCCGAGGCCCGGCGGGCCGGGGCGGGCATCGACCCCGGGGCGGCCCAGACGCTGGTGGACGCCGTCGGCCACGACCTGCGCTCCCTCGCCTCCGCGGTGGGTCAGCTCATCGCCGACGGCGAGGGTGGTCCAATCGAGGAGGTGCAGGTCCGCCGCTACTTCGGGGGCCGGTCAGAGGTGACCAGCTTCGCTGTGGCCGACGCGGCGCTGGCCGGGCGAACCGGCGTCGCGATGGAGCAGCTGCGGTGGGCGCTGGCCACCGGAGTGGCCCCGGTGCTGGTGACGAGCGCGCTGGCCACAGGGCTGCGAGGGCTGGGCAAGCTGGTGACGGCGAGCCCGGGGCTGCGTGAACCAGACCTCGCGCGGGAGGTCGGGGTGCCCCCGTGGAAGCTCAAGACGATGCGCAGCCAGGCCCGCGGCTGGGACCAGGGCGGCTTGGCCGACGCTCTCCAGGCCGTCGCGGTGGCTGATGCCGAGGTGAAGGGCGCAGCGGACAACGCGGCGTTCGCCCTGGAACGGGCGGTGCTGACGGTAGCCCGGGCCAGGCGCGGCTGAGCGCAGCTCGGGCAGGGGGCGCAGCGGCTGCACGCACGACGTCCCGACCACACGAGGTGATCGGGACGTCAGGTCGACCCGGGGGACAGGGTGGTGTCCCGGTGGTCACGACCGCGGGTGCCGAGCCGACGGTGGAAGGTTGTCCAACCGCCAGGCCGGCGCCGAGCTCAGCTCAGCTTCGCGGCCTGGGCAGCGATGGCCGACTTGCGGTTCGCTGCCTGGTTCTTGTGGATGACGCCGGACGAGGCCGCCTTGTCGAGCTGGCGGTTCGCCACGCGAGCCAGCTCCGCGCTCTTGTCGTCACCGGCGGCCAGGGCCTCGCGGAAGCGACGGATCGACGTCTTGAGCGCGGACTTGGTCGCCTTGTTGCGCTGGCGAGCCTTCTCGTTCGTCTTGATCCGCTTGATCTGGGACTTGATGTTCGCCACGGGGCAAGCCTCTGTTAACTGTCGGTGTTCGGTCTCGGGGTCCTGCACGGTCCGCAGGTGCACAAGACCCTCGGACGCGACCCGTCACGTTACCAAAGGCGGTGTCCCGACCCCAAATCAACGGCCCGGCACCGGCCCCGCAAGGGCGTGGGGGCCGCACGCCTCCTCCTCCGAGGGCGGGCGTTCCGGGACAGGGCGGCTCCGTGGGTGGCCGCGCCGGCGCTCGCGGACGGGACGCCCGCGTGGCCCGGCGTGGGATGATGGCGGCCCGGGTGTCAACCCGCCGATGCCACCGACCCGGAAGACGACGTGACCCCGCCAGCACCCAGCCCTGGGCGTACCGAGCCCGCGATGATCCGGAACTTCTGCATCATCGCCCACATCGACCACGGCAAGTCCACCCTGGCCGACCGGATGCTCCAGCTCACCGGCGTCGTCGACCCCCGCGCCATGCGGGCCCAGTACCTCGACCGGATGGACATCGAGCGCGAGCGCGGCATCACCATCAAGTCCCAGGCGGTGCGGATGCCCTGGACGGTGTCGGCCGCGGAGCAGGCCGCCGTCGAGCCCGGCGTCCACGTGCTCAACATGATCGACACCCCCGGCCACGTCGACTTCACCTACGAGGTGTCCCGCTCGCTCGCCGCGTGCGAGGGCGCCGTGCTGCTCGTCGACGCCGCACAGGGCATCGAGGCCCAGACGCTGGCCAACCTGTACCTGGCCCTGGACGCCGACCTGACGATCATCCCGGTCCTCAACAAGATCGACCTGCCCAGCGCGCAGCCGGAGAAGTACGCCGCCGAGCTGGCCGGGATCATCGGCTGCGACCCGGCCGACGTGCTCAAGGTCTCGGCCAAGACCGGCGAGGGCGTCGAGGCGCTGCTCAACGAGATCGTCCGGCAGATCCCCGCCCCCGTCGGCGACCCCGACGCCCCGGCCCGCGCGCTGATCTTCGACTCCGTCTACGACACCTACCGCGGCGTGGTCACCTACGTCCGGGTCGTCGACGGCGAGCTCAGCCACCGCGAGCGGGTGCTGATGATGTCGACCAAGTCCGCGCACGAGGCGCTCGAGGTCGGCGTCATCTCCCCGGAGCCGGTGAAGTCGGCCTCGCTCGGGGTCGGTGAGGTGGGGTACCTGATCACCGGGGTCAAGGACGTGCGCCAGTCCCGCGTCGGCGACACCGTCACCTCGGTCGCCCGCCCCGCGGCTGAGGACCTGGGCGGCTACCGCCACCCCAACCCGATGGTGTTCGCGGGCCTCTACCCGATCGACGGGGCCGACTACCCCGAGCTCCGCGAGGCGCTGGACAAGCTGCAGCTCAACGACGCGTCCCTGGCCTATGAGCCTGAGACCTCGGGCGCCCTCGGCTTCGGCTTCCGGATCGGGTTCCTCGGACTGCTGCACATGGAGATCGTCCGCGAGCGGCTGGAGCGCGAGTTCAACCTCGACCTCATCTCCACCGCCCCGAGCGTGGTCTACCGCCTGGTGATGGAGAACGGCACCGAGGTGCGCGTCACCAACCCGTCGGAGTACCCGACCGACGGCAAGATCGCCGAGGTCTACGAACCGGTCGTCCGGGCCACGATCCTCACCCCGACCGACTACATCGGCACGATCCTCGAGCTGTGCCAGGCCCGGCGTGGCATCCAGCACGGCATGGAGTACCTCTCGGCCGACCGGGTGGAGATCCGCTACACGCTGCCGCTGGCCGAGATCGTCTTCGACTTCTTCGACGCCCTGAAGTCGCGCACCAAGGGCTACGCCAGCCTGGACTACGAGCCGTCCGGGGAGGAGCGCAGCGACCTGGTGAAGGTCGACATCCTGCTGCAGGGCGAGCCCGTGGACGCTTTCTCCGCCGTCGTGCACAAGGACAAGGCCTACGCCTACGGCGTGATGATGGCGGGCAAGCTGAGCGCCCTGATCCCCCGGCAGCAGTTCGAGGTGCCCATCCAGGCCGCCATCGGTGCCCGGGTGATCGCCCGGGAGACCATCCGCGCCATCCGCAAGGACGTCCTGGCCAAGTGCTACGGCGGCGACATCACCCGCAAGCGCAAGCTGCTGGAGAAGCAGAAGGAGGGCAAGAAGCGGATGAAGATGGTCGGCCGCGTCGAGGTCCCCCAGGAAGCCTTCGTCGCCGCCCTCTCCACCACCGAGCCCGCCAAGACCTGACCCGGTCCCGCTCAGGAAATGCCGACTTGTCAGAAGTGAGTTGACCCAGGGGTCAACTCACGTCTGACAAGTCGGGGGGACTGGGGGGCTCAGTCGATGCCGGAGCGCTCGACGCCCTGAACGAGGTAGCGCTGGAGGAACAGGAAGACCAGCAGCACCGGCAAGATGGCGACCGCGGCGCCGACGAAGAGTTGCGGGGTGTCGATGCGCTGGCTGGACATGAACTGGCTGAGCGCGACCTGGACGGTGCGGAAGTCGCGGTCCTGGCCGATCAGCAGCGGCCACAGGAACGCGTTCCAGGAGCCGATGAAGGTGATGGTCCCGACCGCGGCGCAGATGCCGTAGGTGTTCGGCATGACGATCCGCCAGAACGTGCGCCAGTAGCCGGCGCCGTCGATGTAGGCGGCCTCCTCGAGCTCGTGAGGGAAGCCGAGGAAGAACTGCCGGAACAAGAACGTGGCGAACGCCGAGAACAGCACCGGGATGATCAACCCGCGCAGGGTGGAGATCCAGCCCAGCGTGGAGACCAGCACGAAGCTGGGGATGAAGGTGACCGCAGCCGGCACCATCAGGGTCAGCACCGTGAGACCGAGGACGAGCCTGCTCAACCGGTGGTCGATCCGGGCGAGGCCGTAGCCGGCCAGCGCCGAGATCAGCACGGTCGCCACCGTCTGGACCACCGCCACGACGGCGGAGTTGGCCATGCTGCGGGCCATCCGGACACTGTCGTTGGCGAACAGCTCGCGCAGGTTGTCGAGGTTGACCTCGTCCGGCACCCAGCGCCACTGCGCCGCGGCCAGCAGCCGCTCGCTGGAGAACCCGTTGCGCAGCAGCACGTAGAACGGGAGCAGGAACAGCGCGGCCAGCGCGATGAGCAGCGCGTAGCGCAGCGCGGAGACCCCAGGGGACGACCTCACGCCCGGTCCTCCTTGCCGCCGACGGAGAAGACCCTCAGCTGGATGACGCCGATGACCACGACGACGGCGGTGAGGATGATGGTGCCGGCGCTGCCCAGGCCGAGGTCCTGGCTGCCGCCGCCGAGCGAGATCAGGTAGAGGTACACCAGGGGCGGACGCGCGAACGGCGGGTACCCGCCGACGGAGATGAGGGTGTTGTAGAACTCGTCGAAGGCCTGGAACGCGGCGATCAGCAGGAGCAGCACCACCGCCACCGACGTGGCCCGCAGCTGCGGCAGCGTGATCCAGCGGAACACCTTCCAGCCGACGGCGCCATCGATCGCGGCCGCCTCGTAGGTGTCGGTCGGGATCCGCTGCAGCCCGGCCAGGAACAAGATCATGTAGAACCCGACCTGCAGCCAGAGCCGCAGGCTGACCAGGACCACCCAGTAGCCGTAGTTGCCGCCGCCCAGCCAGTTCACGTTCTCGAACCCGAGCGAGCGCAGCACCGAGTTCGCCAACCCGAAGCGCGCGCCGTTGAAGAAGGACAGCCGCCAGATCATGGCCGCGATGACGTAGGAGCAGGCGGTCGGCAGGAAGAAGGCGGAGCGGAAGAAGGCCTGCGCCACCCGCGCCCGGTTCACCAGCAGGGCGAGCCCCAGGGAGGAGGCGAAGGTGACCGGCACGATGAAGGCCGCGAAGACCAGGAACGTCCCCATGCTGGAGACGAACGCCGGGTCGCGCAGCAGGTAGACGTAGTTGCCGAGCCCGACGAACTTGGTCGGGGTGACGGTGTTGCGGGCGTCGAAGAACGACAGGTAGACGCTCCACAGGATCGGCACGTAGACGAACACCAGCAGCCCGGCGAGGAACGGGCCCACGAACACCCAGAACCACCGGGCGCGGTCCTGCTGGAGGGTGCGAGGAGGCCTGCCCCGGTGGGCCCGGCGCAGGTCCCGCGCCGCGGTGGCGGGCGCAGCGGTCACCGTCGTCTCAGCCGTTGACGCGCTTCAGCTCGGCGGTGGCCTTCGCAGCCACCGCGGCCAGCGCCTTCTGCGGGTCCGCACCCTTGTTCACGACGTTGGACACCGCCCCGGTGTAGGCCTGCATGATGGCCGGCGTCCACAGCAGGCTCGGCGCGTGGCCGAAGTCGGTGACGAAGGTCGCGGCGTCGGCGCCCGCGCCCTCATTGAGCTTGGTGGCCTGGGTGGCCAGGGCTGGCTTGGCCGGGATGTGGGTGCCGTAGCTGTTGGAGAAGTCGACCTGGTACTCCTCCTGGTCCACCCAGAGCCACTTGACGAAGGCCTTGGCGGCGTCCGGGTCGGTCCCCTTGGCCGCGACGCAGGAGCTGAACGCGCCAAACGGGACGACCTGGCGGCCGGAGGCGCCGATCGCCGGGAAGGGCACCACGCCGAAGTCGTCGCCGAAGGTGTCCTGGATGTCGGGCAGCACCCACAGACCGGTCCACTGCATCGCGGTCTCCTCGTTGATGAACGGGGCCGCGTCGAACCAGTCCTTGGACGCGCTGGCCAGCAGGCCGTCCTCGTGCAGGTCGCGGAACTGGTCGAGCCCGTCGTACATCGCCTGGGTATCGAACCCGATCCCGGTGCGGTCCTCGTTGATCTGCTCAAGCCCGGCTGCCCAGATCAGCTGGTTGCCCAGCACACCGATGCCGCCGTCGTTGCCGGCGAAGAACCCGCCGATGTCCTTGGTCTGGAGGGCGCGGGCGGCCGTCGTCAGCTCGGCCAGGGTGGTCGGCGGCTCCAGCCCCGCCTTCTCCAGCATGGAGCGGCGGTAGTAGAGCATCTGCATGTCGACGGTCTGCGGGACCGCCCAGACCTTGTCGTCCCACGTCATCGCGGCCAGCACCGAGGGGGCGAACTGGCTGCGGGCCTCGCCCAGGGTGTCGGTCAGGTCGAGCACCTGACCCGCCTTGATCATGTCCAGGGTGGGGCCGTTGCCGTACTCGAACACGTCGGGGACGTCGTCGGTCAACAGGGCGGCAGAGACGAGCTTCTCGTACTCGCCGGGGTTCCACTTCACGCTCACCTGCGCCGGCTCGTAGGCGGCGGCATAGCGCTTGACCGCCTCCTCGACCCCCTCCTCGCCGTACTCGTGGTACCACTGGCTGAGCTGGGCACCGTCCCCGCCGCTGGCGCTGGCACTGCTGGAGGCGCCCGGCTCCGGGCGACCGGTGTTGCTGCCGCAGGCCGAGAGGCCCGCGGCGGCGGCGGCGGCGAGACCGCCGGAGAGGGACAGGAACCGTCGACGCGGAATGGCCATAGCGGGACTCTAGTTCGTGAGGCAGGGGCTCTCGCAGGCTGGGGACGTTCACCAACCGAGCGCCGAAAGCGCTCTCGATCAGGAGGTCCGACATGCTGGCTCTGCAGTACACCACCTACGGCGGCCCCGAGGTGCTGGGCGTGGGCGTCGCCCCCGAGCCGCACGCAGGTCCGGGCCAGGTGCGCATCCGGGTTCAGGCCGCGGGGCTCAACCCGCTGGACTCGAAGATCCGGTCCGGCTCCCTGAGCCAGGGCGCGCCGCTGGAGGGCGTCGGGCGCAGCGGCTTCGAGGCGTCCGGCGTCGTCGACGAGGTCGGCGAGGGCGTTTCCGGCACCTCTGTCGGCGACGACGTGTTCGGGCTGGGTGCGGGCACCCATGCCGAGCTCGCCGTGCTGGAGGCTTGGGCCGCCAAGCCGGCCTCGGTCGACTGGGCCGTGGCCGCCGGCTCCGCCGTCGCCGCCGAGACCTCGATCCGGGCGCTGGACCTGCTCGGGGTCGGGGCCGGCGCCACCGTGGTGGTGGACGGCGGTGCCGGCGGGGTCGGTGCCGTGGGCGTGCAGATCGCACGCAGCCGTGGAGCGAGCGTGGTGGCCAGCGCGAGCGAGGCCAACCAGGGCTACCTGAGCGAGATCGGTGCCGTGCCCGTGCTGTACGGCGACGGCCTGGTCGAGCGGGTGCGGGCCGTCGCCCCGCACGGGGTGGACGCCGTCTTCGACGTGGCGGGCAAGACGCCGCCGGCCGTCCTCGCCTCCCTGGTCGCCGACCCGGCGCAGGTGGTCACCATCGCCCAGTTCGACGTGGGGGACTCCCGCATCCGGGTCACCACCGGCGGTGAGAGCGACCGGAGCGCCGCCCTGGCCGAAGCCGCCCGCCTGCTGGAGAGCAACCAGCTCGTGGTCAAGGTGCAGACCTTCCCGCTGGCGCGGGCGCAGGAGGCCGTCGCGATCTCTGAGTCCGGCCACGTCCGCGGAAAGCTCGTCCTGCTGCCCTGAACGAGAACAGGCGTGGCGGCTGAGCCGACTAGGCTCCTGCGATGCCGTCCGCTCTCCCCGACGGCGTCGCGGCCCCCGCCGACGGCGCCCTGCCCGCGTCCGCGCGGGCTGAGGTCGCGGCGGCTCCGCTGAGCGTGTACCTGCACGTGCCGTTCTGCACGACCCGCTGCGGGTACTGCGACTTCAACACCTACACCGCCACCGAGCTGGGCCCCGAGCCGGGCGCCTCCCGGGCGGGTTACGCCGCGACGGCCGCCCAGGAGGTGGCCCTGGCCGCGCGGGTGCTGGGGCCTGACGCGCCGCTGGTGAGCACCGTGTTCGTCGGGGGCGGTACCCCGACGTTGTTGCCACCGGCCGACCTCGCCCTCCTGCTCGACGCCGTCCGCGACCACCTCGGGCTGGCCGCGGACGCCGAGGTGACCACCGAGTCCAACCCCGAGTCCGTCGACGCCGCCGACCTGGTGGCCCTGCGGGCGGCCGGCTTCAACCGGATCTCGTTCGGCATGCAGTCGGCGGTGCCGCACGTGCTGGCCACCCTGGACCGTGTGCACTCCCCGGGGCGGCCGCAGCAGGCCGTGGCGCAGGCCCGGGCGGCCGGCTTCGACAGCGTCAGCCTGGACCTCATCTACGGCACGCCGGGGGAGTCGCTGGAGGACTGGGCGACCAGCCTCGACGCCGCCCTCGCCGCGGAGCCGGACCACGTCAGCGCCTACGCCCTGATCGTGGAGGAGGGGACGCGGCTGGCCGCGCAGGTGCGACGAGGCCGCCTGCCGATGACCGACGACGATGACCTCGCCGACAAGTATCTGCTCGCCGAGGAGCGGCTGAGCGCCGCCGGCTACGCCGCCTACGAGGTCAGCAACTGGGCCCGCGGGGCGGGACACCGCTGCCGGCACAACCTCGCTTACTGGCGGGGGCACTCCTGGTGGGGCGTCGGGCCGGGCGCGCACAGCCACGTCGGCGGCGTGCGCTGGTGGAACGTCAAGCACCCGGCCGCCTACGCCGACCGGATGGCCGCCGGGGTCTCCCCGGCGCACGCCCGCGAGCTGCTCGACCCCGACGACCGCCGGGTGGAGCGGGTGCTGCTCGAGCTCCGCCTGTCCGACGGGCTGGATCTGGCTGTGCTGACCGCGTCCGAACGCCGCCGGGTACCCGACCTGGTGGCCCGCGAGCTCGCGGAGGTCACGGCGTCGGACGCGCTGGCGCTGACGCTGACCGGGCGGCTGCTGGCCGACGGTGTGGTCCGCGACCTCCTCGACTAGCGGCTTCCAGCCCGGAAGCCTCGGGCGTCGGCCCGGTCACCGGACCGGAACGGGGACGACGCCGCGTCGCAACACGGCGTCCCTAGCGTCAGGGCGAGCCAACGGGGCTCGCGAGACGAAGGAGCGCACAGTGCCGACATCCGAGGGCCGCGAGGCAGCCGAGATCATCGAGAAGGGCATCGGGCGGCGCAACCTGCTGCGCACCGCAGCGACCCTGGGTGCGGCCGCGTCCGTCACCAGCGTCCCGGCCGCCGCCACGGCCGCCCCGCGCACGAGCGGTCGCGGGCACCACGGCCAGCTCCAGGTGCTGCAGCCCGGCACCGGCCGGATTCCCGGCGACCACTACCTCAGCCCGGAGGCCGACGAGGTGCTCTGGGGCTACGTCCCGGCCATCGGCGCGGACCCCGTGATGGAGATGGGGTCGGGCGAGACCGTCACCATCGACGCCCTCTCCCACGAGGGCATCCTCGAGGACCAGGGCCGCGACCCGCGGACCTTCTTCGCCCAGCAGGGCGTCCGGCGCCGTGAGGTCCTCGACGACGCGGTGGCGGTCGCGCGGGACTACGACCGGACGCCCCGCAACTTCGACGTCGACGGCCCGCACGTGGTGGTGGGACCGATCTACGTCCGCGGCGCCCGTCCGGGCGACGTGCTCAAGGTCGAGACGCTGTCGGCGGTGCCCCGGGTGCCCTACGGCGTGGTCTCCAGCCGGCACGGCAAGGGTGCGCTGCCGCAGGGTCCCGGTCGGACCGCCCCGGCCGGCATCAGCCTGGAAGAGGTGATGCCGCCGGTTTCCACCGACGGGCGCGCGACCGGTGACCCCACCCGGTACGGCAACGTCTCGGTCTTCACCCCGGTGGAGAGCCGACGCGGGCGGCTGTACGGCCGGATGGACCGCGACGGCGGCGCCGTGCGGTTCCCGCTCAACCCCTTCATGGGCATGATGGGCGTCGCCTCCGCACCGGCGCAGGACCTGAACGCCCCGCAGGTCAACTCGATCCCGCCGACCCTGGGCGGCGGCAACATCGACATCAGCCTGCTGGGGCCCGGCTCGACCTTCTACCTGCCGGTCTTCGACGAGGGCGCGTTGTTCTACGTCGGCGACCCCCACCTGGCCATGGGCGACGGCGAGGTGGCGCTGACCGCGATGGAGGGCTCGCTGCGCGCCACCTTCCGCCTCACGGTCTGCCGGCCCGGCCGCAGCGGCGTGCCCTCGGTCGCCTTCCGCTACCCCTTCGCCGAGAACGCCCGCTCGTGGATCCCGATCGGGCTCTCCGACCCCAACGGCGTGATCGACGGGCAGGTCAACGACCTCGACGTGGCCATGCGGCGGGCCGTGGTGAACGCCCTGGACTTCCTGCAGGACGACCTCGGGATGGAGCGGGCGATCGCCTACGCCTACCTGTCCGCCGCGGCCGACTTCGTCATCTCCCAGGTCGTCGACCGCACCGTCGGGGTGCACGCGGTCATCCCGAAGTCCCACTTCGTCGGGGGCGGACCGCGCCCCTGAGGACGTCGACCCGGTCCCTGAGGCGTCAGTCCTCGGGGACCGGGTGGTCCTGGGTGACGAAGTCGATGAGCTGCTCGACACTGGTCAGCAGCGGCCGCTCGAGGTCGTTCCAGGAGCGGACGCGGTCCAGGATCAGCTTCCAGGCGGCCGCGATGTCGGCCTGGTCGGCGTGCGGCAGCCGCAGCACCTCGCAGATGCCGTGCTTCCACTCGACGTCGCGCGGGATCTGCGGCCACACCTTCAGGCCCACGCGCTCGGGCTTCACGGCCTGCCAGATGTCGACGTAGGGGTGGCCGAGCACCTGGACGTACGCACCGCCCCGCCCACGCTCGACCTCGGCCGCGATCCGGCTCTCCTTGCTGCCCGGCACCAGGTGGTCGACCAGCACGCCGAGCCGGCGGCCGCGCTCGGGGTGGAAATGCTCGACGATCGCCGGGAGGTCGTCGATCCCGCCCAGGTGCTCCACGACGACGCCGACGTGGCGCAGGTCCTCGCCCCAGATGTGCTCCACCAGCTCGGCGTCATGGCGGCCCTCAACGTAGATCCGGCTTGGCAGGGCCACCTTGGCGCGCTCCGCCGGCCCGGCCACCGAGCCTGAGGCAGTCCGTCGCACCGACGGCGTCCCGGCCCGGGCGGCGACGACGAGGGTCACCGGCCGGCCCTCGTCGAGGAAGCCCGGCCCGAGCGGGAAGCTGCGCAGCTTGCCGCGGCGGTCCTCGAGGACGACGATGCCCCGCTCCACCCGGACCACCGCGCCGACGAAGCCGGTGGTCGCGTCCTCCAGCACCTGGCCGGGCTTGACGGCCAGGTCGGTGCTGACGGGCTTGGCGCTGCGCTGCCAGCCCGGGGTCAAGACGTCGTGGGCGTAGCGGTCGGTCGGGGAGCTCACCGGGCGAGCGTAGGCGAGGACGGCGTCGGTGTCGGGGACCGAACCGCGAGCCCGGCTTGCCGTGCGGTGGTTGGCTGGACGTGTGGCGCCGATGTCGATGTTCCCTCTCGGGTCCGTGCTGTTCCCGCACATGCCGTTGCGGTTGCGGGTGTTCGAGGAGCGCTACCTGATCATGCTCACCGAGCTGGTGCAGGCCGAGGACGCCCGCTTCGGGGTCGTGCTGATCGAGCGTGGCTTCGAGGTCGGCGGCGGTGAGCACCGGTTCGGCGTCGGCACCACCGCCGAGGTCGCCCACGTCGGCGCCGAGGACGGCATCGTCGTGCTCAATGCCCAGGGGACCGAGCGGTTCGAGGTGCAGGCGTGGCTGGAGGACGACCCCTACCCGCGGGCCGAGGTGCGCGTCCTGCCCGAGCTGGAGTGGGACGAGGGCCTCGGGCCGCTCCGCGCCCGGACCGAGCAGCTGGTGCGCCGGACCCTGGCCCAGGCCAGCGAGTTCGCCGAGGGCGTCTGGCCGGCGGACGTCGAGCTCGCGGAGGAGCCGGTGGCGGCGCTCTGGCAGCTGGCGGCCATCGCCCCGCTCACCTCCCTGGACCAGGTCACGCTGTTGCGGGCCACCTCGGCGGAGAACCTGCTGCTGACCACCGCCGAGCTCACCCGCGACGCCGCTCTGGCGTGGGAGACGCCCTGGCCGCAGGAGTGATGCCGCGGGACCCGCCTCAGCGGGGGACGGGTCCGGTCGAGCCCCGTCGCACCAGCTCGATCGGGAGCAGCACCTGCCGCGGGACGGCCGCGGCGTCCACCAGCAGGCGGCCCACCTCGCGCCCGCGCTCACGGATCGGCTGCCGCACGGTCGTCAGGCCCCGGGGCCCCGCGTCGGCGATGTCGTCGAAGCCGCAGACCGAGACCCGCCCGGGGACGTCGACGCCCAGCTCGGCCAGCGCGGTCAGCGCACCCAGGGCCAGCACGTCGCTGAGCCCCACCACCGCGGTCGGCGGCTCGGGCCGAGCCATCAGGGCCCGGGCAGCGGCGGCCCCGGAGGCCAGGGCGTTGTGGCCCCCGCTGACCAGGGTGACCCTGCCCGGGATGACCGACTGCAGGCCCCGGAGCCGGGAGGCGTAGTCGAGGAACGTCACCTCGTCGGGGTCGAGGTCGACGACCTCGCGGCCGGCCGGGGCGTTCCGCTCCACCAGCACCGCGACGTCGCGGTGGCCCAGCGCGGCCAGGTGCTCGCCGACCAGCACGCCGCCGCGGCGGTCGTCGATCGCCACCCAGGAGGCTTCGGGGTCGTCGCGGATGTCGGTGCCGACGAAGCGGATGCCCCGGGCGCGGGCCAGCGCTGCGGCCGGGTGCTGCTCGGGCAGGCACATGATCGTCAGCGCGTCGATGCTGGCGCGCTGGATCGCGGTCACGTCGGGTTCGTTGCCCGAGAACGCGAGCGGCATCAGCAGCACGCTCGTCTGGTGCCGCTCGACCACCTCGCTCAGGCCGGTGAGGAACTCCACGGCGAACGGGTCGGAGAAGGCGTAGGAGAGCTGCTCGGTCAACAGCACCCCGACCGCTCCGGAGCGCCCCACTCGGAGCGTGCGTGCCGCGGCGTCGGGTCCGGCGTAGCCCAGCTCGGACGCCGTGGCGAGGATCCGCTCGCGGAGCTCCTTCGAGAGCTGGTCGGGACGGTTGTAGGCGTTCGAGACCGTCGCGGGGGAGACGCCCAGCGTCGCCGCCAGCGTCTTGACCGTCACCCGCCCCATCGCGGCCCACCCCCTCCCGCAGAGTTGTCAGAACCTCTGCCGGTCCTGGCCGACGCCCAGTCTGACAAGTCGGGCCTCACGCGAGCGGGAGGTGGCGGCGGGTCTGGGAACGGCCGGCCAGGGCGGCGTAGCCGGGGGCGACCCCGTCGGCGATGTGTTCGGCGGGATAGGGCCAGCTGCCCGCGGCCAGCGCGTCGGCTTCGGGAACGCCGGACTCGACCAGCCGCGTCAGCTCACCGGAGACCGCGGCGACGCGGCCGCGGGTGCCGAACACGAACTCGCGGTCGACGAGGTCGCCGTGCCCGGGCACCGCCCGGGTCGTGGCGGTCATCAGCCCGATGACGCCGTCGAGCGTGGACCCCCAGGCGTGCGGGACGCTGTCCGGCCCCCACCAGGGGGCTGCGGTCTCGAGGGTGGGCGCGGACTCCACGAGATCGCCCACGAACAGCAGGTCGGCATCGGGCACCACGACGACGAGGTCGCCCTCGGTGTGACCAGGTCCGAGGTGCGCCACCTCGACGCGGCGCCCGCCGAGGTCGAGCGCCGCCGCCACGGCGATCTCGCGGGCGGGGGGCAGCAGCGAGGCCACCTCGACGCCGAGCACCCGGGCCGCCTCAGCCGTGGCCGCCGAGGTCAGCGCCGTGGGCAGGGTCTCGTGGCCCAACGTCGGCAGGTCGGCGAAGGCGGCCAGGCCGAAGAGGTGGTCGGCGTGGGCGTGGGTGACCACGACGCCCACGAGCGGCAGGTCCGTCACGGCCTCCACGGCCGTCCGGAGCGCCGCCCCCTGCGCGGGGCTGGAGCCGGTGTCGACCACGAGCGCGCCCGTGCTGCCCAGCACCAGGCCGAGGTTCACCGCGTCGGGCTCGGCCACGCAGACCAGGACGCCGTGGGCCACTTCCCGCCACGGGCCGAGTGAGGACGAGCGGGACGAGGTGGCGCCCTGGGCGTGGGCTGCCGGGGGCTGCTGGTCCATCCCGCTAGACTGGCACTCTGGCCATCTGAGTGCCAATCCGGCCAGAACCCCGTTGCGCCTACCCGGCCCTCGAGGGTCGGCCAGCCGGCGCCGCCGACGCGACACAGGAGGGGACATGGACGACCGCAAGCTCGAGGTGCTGCGCGCCATCGTGACCGACTACGTGTCCAGCCAGGAGCCGGTGGGGTCCAAGGCCCTGGTCGAGCGGCACGACCTCGGCGTGTCCCCGGCCACCGTCCGCAACGACATGGCTGCGCTGGAGGAGGAGGGCTACATCACCCAGCCCCACACCAGCGCGGGACGCATCCCCACCGACAAGGGCTACCGCCTGTTCGTCGACCGGCTGGGCACGGTCAAGCCGCTGTCGACGGCCGAGCAGAAGGCCATCCACACGTTCCTGTCGGGCGCCGCGGACCTCGACGACGTCCTGCTGCGCACCGTCCGGCTGCTCGCCCAGGTCACCCAGCAGGTGGCGATCGTCCAGTACCCGACGATCAGCCACTCGACCGTGCGCCACGTGGAGGTCGTCTCGCTCTCCACCTCCCGGATGCTGCTGATCCTCATCACCTCCACCGGCCGGATCGAGCAGCGCGCCCTGGAGCTGCCCGACCACGAGGCCGAGACCCTGGCCCGGCTGCGCGCGCTGCTCAACGGAGCGGCCGTCGGTCATCCCTCCTCCGTCGCGGCGGCCCGGCTGAGCGCGCTCACCGAGGAGCTGCCCGCCGAGCTCACCGCGATCGGCCAGGTGGCCGTGGCCACCCTGCTGGAGATGTTGAGCAGCGAGGCGTCCAGCCGGATGGTCGTCGGCGGCATGCCCAACCTCACCCGGTACGGCGCCGAGTTCGAGACCACGGTCAAGCCGGTTCTCGAGGCGCTCGAGGAGCAGGTCGTGCTGCTCAAGCTGATGGGGGAGGCCACCACGGCCGACGCCGTCACCGTCCGCATCGGCCAGGAGAACCCGTACAAGGAACTACAGTCGACCTCCGTCGTCGCGAGCGGCTACGGCAGCCAGCTCGACGTCTTCGCCACCCTCGGCGTGGTCGGACCCACCCGCATGGACTACCCCTCCACCATGGCGTCGGTGCGTGCCGTCGCCCGCTACGTAGGCCGTTTCCTCTCCGAAGGATGATCACCCCACACCATGAGCTCTGACTACTACGAGATCCTCGGCGTTCAGCGGGACGCGACGCCGGAGCAGATCAAGAAGGCCTACCGCCAGCTGGCGATGAAGCTGCACCCGGACGTGGCCACCGAGGCCGACGCCGGCGAGCGCTTCAAGAAGGTCGCCGAGGCCTACGAGGTGCTGCAGGACCCCAAGAAGCGCGATCTCTACGACCGCGGCGGCGACCCGCTCGGCGGCGGGATGGGTGGCTTCGGCGGTGGCGGCTTCGGCGGCGGTGGCGCCGGTGGCTTCGACTTCACCAACCTCGTCGACGCCATGTTCGGCCAGCAGTCCAGCCGGGGGCCGCGCTCGCGCGTGCGCCGCGGCCAGGACGCCCTGGTCCGGCTGGAGCTGGAGCTCGCCGAGGCGGCGTTCGGCGCCACGAAGCCCCTCCAGGTGGACACCGCGGTGCTGTGCCCGCGCTGCAGCGGATCCGGAGCCCGGGAGGGCTCGGAGCCCGAAACCTGCCGCACGTGTCACGGCCAGGGTGACGTCACCCACGTGCAGCGCTCCTTCATCGGCGACATCCGGACCACCCAGCCCTGCCCGACGTGTCGCGGCTACGGCACCGTCATCCCCGACCCGTGCGTCGAGTGCTCGGGTGATGGCCGTATCCGTTCCTCGCGCACCATCAACGTCAAGATCCCGGCGGGCGTCAGCACCGGCAACCGGATCCACCTGGCCTCGCACGGCGAGGTCGGACCCGGTGGAGGACCGGCGGGCGACCTCTACGTCGAGCTGTCGGTCGCCCAGCACGAGGTGTTTCGCCGTGAGGGTGACGACCTCGAAGTGGTCGTCAAGATCCCGATGACGGCGGCGGCCCTGGGCACCGAGGTGGCCGTGGCCACCCTGGAGGCCGACCTCGAGGACGCCGACGAGGCTGACCGCAGCGTGCAGGTCACCGTGCCGGCCGGCACGCAGTCCGGGACCCGCGTCGCCTTGGAGGGCAAGGGCGTGCCGCGGCTGCGCTCCAGCGGCCGCGGTCAGCTGGGCGTGACGCTGCTGGTGCAGACCCCGACCCGCCTGGACGAGGAGCAGCGTGAGCTGGTCCGCCAGCTCGCGGAGCTCCGCGGCGAGACGGGTTTCGAGGGCACGGTGCAAAAGCACGGCCGCGGCGTCTTCGGGCGCCTGCGGAACGCCTTCGCCGGCCAGTGACTCCGCCCCTGTTCCTGCTGGAGACCCTCGCCGATCCGCTGCCGGTCGTCGGGGCGCAGCTGGAGCTCGGCGGTGACGAGGGCCGGCACGCCGCCGTGGTGCGGCGGATCGCTGCTGGTGAGCAGGTGCTCGTGTCCGACGGGCGTGGGCGCGGCGTCCGCGCCGAGGTGACGGCGGCGAGCAAGGCGGGCCTGATGCTGCGGGTGCTCGAGCACCTGGCGGCACCGGATCGCACCCTCCGGGTGGTGGTCGTCCAGGCGCTGGCCAAGGGCGACCGCTCCGAGCTGGCGGTGGAGATGCTGACCGAGGTCGGGGTCAGCGAGATCTGGCCCTGGCAGGCCTCCCGTTCCATCGTCCGCTGGTCGGGGGAGCGGAGCGAGAAGTCCCTTGAGCGGTGGCGCTCCACGGCGCGCGAGGCCACCAAGCAGTCCCGACGGCTGACCTCGCCGACGCTGCGGCCGGTGCTGAGCACCGCCCAGCTCTGCGCCGAGCTGACCGGGGTGGACCTGGCGCTGGTCCTGCACGAGGACGCCACGACCCCGCTGCGGGAGGTCGTGCTGCCCGAGCGGGGCACGGTCGCGCTGGTGGTCGGCCCCGAGGGCGGGATCGCCCCTGAAGAGCTGGAGCGCTTCGCCGCAGCCGGCGCCCGCCGCGTCTCGGTCAGCGACGCCGTGCTGCGCACCTCGACCGCCGGCGTGGTGGCGGTGGCGGGCCTGCTGCTGCGCTGAGGGGCTGAGGCAAGGGCTGCGAAGCCGTCGTGCCGTAGTCTCGGTCACTGCCAAGCAGGGCCCGGACGCAGGGCCGTCCGGGAGGGAAGGGCTGGTGAGCGTGCCGCAGCCTCTGGTCGCCGAGCGCTACCGCCTGGTCGAGCGGGTCGGCTCGGGTGGGATGGGCGTGGTCTGGGAGGCGTGGGACGAGCGCCTCGAGCGGCGCGTGGCTCTCAAGCAGCTCCGGACCCAGGCGGGGATCTCCGAGGAGGAGGCCGAGCTCGCCAAGAACCGGGCCATGCGTGAGGCCCGCATCACCGCCCGGCTCCACCACCGCTATGCCGTGCCTGTCTTCGACGTGGTCGAGCACGAGGGGCAGCCCTGCCTGATCATGCAGTTCGTTCCCTCCGAGCCCCTGTCCAGCCTGCTGCGCACGGGTGGCCCGCTCACGCCGGCTGAGGCCGCCAGGCTGGGGGCCGAGGTGAGCTCGGCGCTGGCCGCCGCCCACCAGCTCGGCATCGTGCACCGCGACGTGAAGCCGGGCAACATCTTGGTGAGCGACGACGGGCACGCTCTGATCAGCGACTTCGGCATCTCCCATGCGCTCGGTGACGCCACCTTGACCTCCACCGGGCTGCTGCACGGGACCCCCGCCTACCTGGCGCCCGAGGTCGCGCGGGGCGCCGGCGCGAGCGCTGCCTCCGACGTCTACTCCCTCGGCGCGACCCTGTACGCGGCCGTGGAGGGAGAGCCGCCGTTCGGGACGGACTCGAACTCGATCGCCTTGCTGCACCGGGTGGCCTCAGGGGACTACCCGCCGCCCCGGCACAGCGCTGGTCTCGCGCCTCTGCTGACGCGGATGCTGGCTCGCGAGCCGGACGACCGTCCCACGATGGCCGCGGTCGCCGACGACCTCGCACGCGCGGCGCGGTCGGGCGCCGACACGCGACCCGAGCCTGCCCCACCGACGCTGCCGCTCGCTCCCCTGACCGTCGGCGACGAACCGACCCCGCCCACGCCGATCGCTGCTGCCGCGGCAGCGGCCGCCCCTGCCGCCCCGGCCGCGCTGCCCCCGAGCCTGGGGCCGGCTCCGGTGCCCGTGCGCACAGACCCCCCGGTGGTGACGCCGACCCGCCGGGCCGGCGCCGACCGACCACGGCGACGCCTGCTGCCCGTGCTGCTCGGCCTGGTCGCCCTGCTCGCCGTCGGCGCCCTGGCGCTCACGCTGCTGCAGGTCGATCCCGGCGGGACCGCCGCCCCCGGCCCGCAGCGCTCGGTCGCCACCGGCGCCGCTGACCCTGAGCCCTCTGCCTCGGCGAGCCAGGACGAGACCGGACCGAGCACCGAGCCGTCGAGCGCCCCGACCCCCTCCGCCACCCCGACCCCGACCCGGTCCGCCACACCCACGCCGACGCCCAAGCCGACCCCGACGCCCGAGCCCTCGCGGGACAGCGGGGAGCCGACCGCTGCCGAGCTGGCGGCGGCTGTCCGCACCTACTACGGCCTGGTTCCCGACGACACCGACAAGGCCTGGCCTCTGCTCACCGCGCGGTACCAGTCGGGGACAGCCGGCGGTCGTGGCTCCTACGAGGACTTCTGGGACGGGATCGAGGAGGTCTCGGTCAGGCAGGTGCGGGGCACCCCGCCCGGTGACGCGGAGGCCGTGGTCACCTACACCTACGACGACGACCGGGTGGTTCGGGAGCGGACCGCCTATCGCTTGGTGGAGCAGGACGGGGTCCTGAAGATCGACGGCTCGACGGTGCTCAGCAGCTCGACCTCCTAGTCCCGTACCCGCGGGCGCGTGGCAGGGTGGAGTCATGAGCGACACGACGCAGTCCTACGAGCAGACGCCCGACCGGGAGGAGCAGCTCGACCAGGACCAGCTGCAGGCGGACACCAACCTCGAGGACCGGGGTGTTGCCGACGCCCTCGACGAGGGCTACTCCCCGCCCGAGAAGCCGTCGGTGCTGATGCGCGAGGGCGAGCACGACACCCTCGAGGCGCGCCTGTCGGAGGAGATCCCCGAGCCGGACCCCTACGTCGAGACCGAGCAGGAGAAGTCGCTGGACGACGGCGTCTCCGACGAGTCCGACTTCCTCGACCTCGAGACCGGTGACGAGCGGGCGGGGCGCCTGATGGACGTGAACGAGGGCATCGGTCCGGACGAGGAGGGCGCCATGATCGCCACCGACGCCGGGATCGACGCCGGGGCGGCCAGCGCAGAGGAGGCCGCGATGCACGTCATCCCCGAGGACGACCAGATCTGAGGCGACCCGGCGAGCGGGGCGGGCGGGCAGCGGAGACGGGCGTTCCTGAGGGAATCCCCTGTCCCTCGTGACGGTTGACTAGGATGTCCTTTCGACCACTTCAGCGGGCTGCCCGTCAGCCCCGTCCCCAGCGAGGAACCCCCTGAGCAGAACAGACAGCCCGGCCCGCTCTGGCAGCCCCGTGCAGCCCCGCCCTCTCGGTGCCCCGCAGGCCGAGGAGCCCGCGCTGGACGAGATCCGCCGGGTGACCGTGCCGGTCTCGGTCGAGATGGTGAACATCCTCGGCCCCGGCGACGAGTTCCTGCGCATCCTGGAGCGTGAGCTGAGCGCCAGCATCCACGTCCGAGGCAACGAGATCACCCTGACCGGCTCCGCGGCCGAGGTCGACGCCGCTGCCGAGGTGCTCACCGAGCTCGTCACGGTCCTGCGGACCGGGCAGGGCCTCACTGCGGACGCGGTCGAGCGCACCTGCTCGATGGTCGTCGGCCGGGAGGAGACGCCCCCCTCGGACGTGCTGACCCAGAACATCCTGTCTTCCCGGGGCAAGACCATCCGCCCGAAGACGCTGAACCAGAAGCGCTACGTCGACGCCATCGACAAGCACACCGTCGTCTTCGGCATCGGGCCCGCCGGCACGGGCAAGACCTACCTCGCCGTGGCCAAGGCGGTCCAGGCCCTCCAGGCCAAGCAGGTCAACCGCATCATCCTGACCCGTCCGGCCGTCGAGGCCGGGGAGCACCTGGGCTTCCTGCCCGGCACCCTGAACGACAAGATCGACCCGTACCTGCGTCCGCTGTACGACGCGCTGCACGACATGCTCGACCCCGACTCCATCCCGCGTCTGCTGACGGCCGGGACGATCGAGGTCGCGCCGCTTGCCTACATGCGCGGTCGCACCCTGAACGACGCCTTCATCATCCTCGACGAGGCCCAGAACACCTCGATGGAGCAGATGAAGATGTTCCTGACCCGGCTGGGCTTCGGCTCCAAGATCGTGGTCACCGGCGACGTCACCCAGGTGGACCTGCCGGGGGGGACCCGCAGCGGGCTCCGCGAGGTGCAGGCGATCCTGGACGACGTGGCCGACATCTCGTTCAACCACCTGACCAACCACGACGTCGTCCGCCACAAGCTGGTCGGGCGGATCGTCGAGGCCTACGACGTGTTCGAGGCCAAGCAGCCGCCGCCCCCGGCGCGCGGTCACCGGTGAGGAGGCCGTCATGAGCGTCGACCTCAACAACGAGTCCGGTCTGGAGGCCGACAGTCCCGGCCTGGTCCGGCTGGCAACCTTCGCCCTGGACCAGCTGCGCATCCACCCGCAGGCCGAGCTCTCCCTCCTGCTCGTGGACGAGGACACGATGTCGGCGTACCACGAGAAGTACATGGGGGAGCCGGGCCCGACCGACGTCCTCAGCTTCCCGATGGACGAGCTGCAACCGCCCGAGGACGACGAAGAGCCCCCGCGGGGGATGCTCGGCGACATCGTGCTCTGCCCCGCGGTGACCGCCCGGCAGGCGGCTGAGCACGGCCGCTCGGCCGACGCCGAGGCGGAGTACCTGCTGGTGCACGGGATCCTCCACCTGCTCGGGTACGACCACGGCGACGACGAGGAGAAGGCCGAGATGTTCGGGCTCAAGGACCGCGTGCTGGCCGCCTGGGCCGAGCAGCGGCCAGACCGCGCGGGGCGCTCGTGAACTCCCACGACTGGGCCCAGCTGGGCGTGGCGTTGGTGCTGGTGGTGCTCGCCGGTCTGACCGCCGCGGCCGAGGCCGCCCTCTACTCCTTCTCCAAGGCGCGGGCCGACCGCCTCGTCGCGGACGGGGTGCCCGGAGCTGCCCGGGTGCGCAAGATCGCCGACGACCCGCCGCGGTTCCTCAACACCGCGCTGCTGCTGCGCACGATCTTCGAGATCTCCGCGATCGTGCTGGTGGCGCTGGTGGTGTTCGGCATCTTCCTTCCCACCAGCGAGCGGGTGCTGATCACCGCCGGGTCGATGATCGTGGTCTCCTACATCTTCTGGGGAGTCGCCCCGCGCACGCTCGGTCGCCAGCACGCGAACAAGATCGCCTGTGCCGCGGCCGGCCCGCTCGTCGCCTTCACCCGCGTCCTCGGCCCGATCCCGCGGCTGCTCATCATGATCGGCAACGCCCTCACCCCGGGGCGGGGCTTCGTCGACGGTCCGTTCGCCACCGAGGCGGAGCTGCGCGAGATGGTCGACTACGCCGAAGCCAGCGCGGTGATCGAGTCGGGGGAGCGGAGGATGATCCACTCCGTCTTCGACCTCGGCAACACCATCGTCCGCGAGGTGATGGTCCCGCGGACCGACATGGTCTTCATCGAGGAGCACAAGACGCTGCGGCAGGCGGTCTCGCTGTCCCTGCGCTCCGGGTTCAGCCGCATCCCGGTGATCCGCGAGGGCCTCGACGACGTCGTCGGGGTGCTGTACCTCAAGGACGTCATCAAGCGGGTCTACGACTCCCCAGGCACGCAGTCGACCGAGCGTGTCGGACCGATGATGCGGCCCCCCGTGTGGTGCCCGGACTCCAAGCCGGTGGACGAGCTGCTGCAGGAGATGCAGGCGAAGCGGGTGCACCTGGCGATCGTCGTCGACGAGTTCGGCGGCACGGCGGGGATGGCCACGATCGAGGACATCCTCGAGGAGATCGTCGGTGAGATCACCGACGAGTACGACGAGGAGAACACCGACATCACCGACCTCGGCGAGGGCCGCTTCCGCGTCTCCTCCCGGCTGCCGCTGGACGAGCTCGGCGACCTGTTCCAGCTGGAGCTGCACGACGAGGACGTCGAGACCGTGGGCGGGCTGATGGCCAAGCAGCTGAACAAGGTCCCGATCGCCGGCTCGATGGTCACCTTCGAGGGCCTGGAGCTCCTCGCCGAGCGCTCGACCGGCCGCCGGAACCGCATCGGCACCGTGGTGGCCAGCCGGGTCCAGACCGACGAGCCGGCCGACGAGGGCCGGTCTGAGGACCAGCGCGCTGACGACCGCCGGACCGAGGCGGCCACCCGCCTGGTCGTGGACCAGACGGCTCCGGTCGGATGAGCACCAGTGTGGTGGAGCCCACCGATCCCGAGGACGTCAAGATCCTCACCCTGGCCCGGGCCGCGCTCGCTCGCACCGGAGCCCGCCAGGGCGCCTGCATCCGCGACACCGACGGTCGCACCTACGCCGGTACCAGCGTCGACCTGCCTCACCTGCGGCTCTCCGCGGTCGCGGTCGCCGTCGCGATGGCCGTCTCCTCCGGGGCTGAGGGGGTGGAAGCCGTCGCGCTGTCCAGCACCGAGGGCCCGACCGACGACGACCTCGCGGTCGTCGCCGACCTCCCCGGCCAGGGCGTGGTGCTCTGGCACGCCGACCCCGGGGGCCAGCTCCGACGGAAGGTCGACCTCCATGCCCGCACCTGAGGGCACGTCCGGTACCGCACGCCCCGATCCCGCCCGGCCGCCAGGTCAGATGGCCACCACGGCACCGGAAGGCTTCCGCTCCGGCTTCGCCTGCTTCGTGGGCCGTCCGAACGCGGGCAAGTCCACGCTGACCAACGCCCTGGTCGGCAGCAAGATCGCCATCGCGTCGTCCAAGCCGCAGACGACCCGGCACGCCATCCGCGGCATCGTGCACCGGGCCGACGCCCAGCTGGTGCTGATCGACACCCCCGGCTTGCACAAGCCCAGGACGCTGCTCGGGGAGCGCCTCAACGACCTCGTCCGCGGCACCTGGACCGAGGTCGACGTCATCGGCGTCTGCCTGCCCGCCAACCAGAAGATCGGCCCCGGGGACACCTACCTGGTGGGGGAGATCGCGCACCTGCCGCGCAAGCCCCTGCTGGTGGCCGTGGCCACGAAGTCCGACCTGGTCAGCCCGCAGCGGATGGCCGAGCACCTGATGGCCATCTCGGCGCTGGAGGGCAAGCTCGGCATCCGCTGGGAGCACATCATCCCGGTGTCGGCCGTCGGTGACGACCAGCTCGACGTGCTCGCCGACACCCTGGTCACCCTGCTGCCGGAGGGCCCGCCCCTCTACCCGGACGGGGAGATCACCGACGAGCCCGAGGAGACCCTGGTCGCCGAGCTCATCCGCGAGGTGGCCCTCGAAGGCGTGCGGGACGAGCTCCCGCACTCGATCACCGTCGTCGTGGAGGAGATGAACCTCCGCGAGGGCCGGCCGGCGGAGAAGCCGCTGCTGGACGTGTTCGCCTCGATGGTCGTCGAGCGTGACTCGCAGAAGGGCATCATCATCGGCCATCAAGGCGCACGTCTGCGCGACATCGGCGCGGCCGCCCGGCACCAGATCGAGGCGCTGCTCGGCACCCCGGTCTACCTGGACCTCCGCGTCAAGGTGCTCAAGGAGTGGCAGCGCGACGCCAAGCACCTCAACCGGCTGGGGTTCTGAGCCCGGCCGGGAATGACGCCCGGCCCCGCGCGGGGGACCGGACGCCTCACACCGACGTCAGCTGACCGGCAGCAGCCACTCCCTCCCGGGCGAGGTCCAGCTGCAGCTCGTGCATGTGGAAGACCCGGTTCAGCCGGTAGCCGAGCGCCTCGTTGACCGCGATCATGTGCGTGTTGTCCGCCTGGTTCCAGGTCTCGACGATCTCGACCTGTGGCTCCGCCTCCGCCAGCCACGCCATCATCTCGATCTTGAGCAGCAGCCCCAGCCGGTGGCCGCGGTGCTCGCGGGCGACGGCGGTGTCGCCCTGGTACGCCCAGGTCGGCCGTCGCGGGGTGGTCGTCACCATGGTGTGCCCGCCCAGTGCTCTGGTGTCCCGGTGCCGGGCGACGACCCGGTACAGGCGGTCGCCCCGCCCCTCCCGGGCCGCCTCGATGTCGCGGACCAGCTGGGCGTCGAAGACCTCGCGCTCCCAGGTCAGATCCCCCATCGGCGCGTCGTTGATGGACTCCGCGACGACGGCGATCTCGGCCTGCAGCTCCTCCGACAGCGGTGGGGTCAGCCGCTCGAGGTCGTAGCCCGACGCCGCGGGCTCCGCCTCTGCGCGCAGCCGGCCGATCTCGGTGGGGTCGACGTCGGCCAGCCGCTGACGGCGCCGGGCGTCGTGGCTGGCGTAGCGGAATCCGTTGCCCGCCAGGAAGCACGCCGCACCGGCGTCGTCGGAGGGACAGCCAATCCAGACGGTGGTCCGCTCCGCCTCGCGGGTGCGCCGCAGCACCTCGGCCAGCATGGCCGAGCCATGACCTCGACGGCGGGCGTCCGGGTGCACAGTGATGTCGGCCCAGACCAGGTGCCGGTTGTCACGGACGGGCAGGTCGACCGAGAGCACGCCGACCGGTTCGACGCCGGCGGCGGGCACGGAGAGGTACTGCTCCTCGGGGCGCAGGTCCCAGCCGTAGCGGAGCCAAGCCTGATGGAGCTCGAGGTCCTGCTCCGGAGCGGTGGGGTCGTCGACGCGGCGAGAGGCTTCGAGGATCTCCACCGCCGCGCCGACCGCCTCCAGGTCGTCGGGCTGCACACGCAGGAAGGGCATGGGCCCAGGGTGGACCGGCGCTGCTTGTTCCGGCCACCCATTTTCCCGCCCTGCTTGTTGCTCGCGGGCCAGCCGCGTTAGGGTGACGGCATGGCTGGCACCGAGCGTCTCGTCGCGCTCCTCCTTCGCTGCCGCAGCGAGGCCCGCTAAGGGCTGGCATCCTCGCTGCGGAGTCCGAGCACGCCCGGCCTGCTCCCGACGAACCCAGCGAGGAACGCATGACCACCACCCCTGACCGCACCTCCTTCGGCACCCGACCCCAGTCCGTGCCGGCGCAGCAACCCAGCCCGATGCCATACCGGCGCTACCGCGCCTTCCCGCCGATCGCCCTGCCGGACCGCACCTGGCCCGCGCAGCAGATCACGGCCGCACCGCGGTGGCTCTCCACCGACCTGCGCGACGGCAACCAGGCGCTCATCGACCCGATGACCCCGGCCCGCAAGCACAAGATGTTCGACCTGCTGGTGCGGATGGGCTACAAGGAGATCGAGGTCGGCTTTCCCTCGGCGAGCCAGTTCGACTTCGACTTCGTCCGGCAGCTGATCGAGCGCGGGATCCCCGACGACGTCACGATCTCGGTGCTGACCCAGGCCCGCGAGGACTTGATCGAGCGGACCGCCGAGTCGCTGGTCGGGGCCCGGGCGGCGACGATCCACCTCTACAACGCCACGGCACCACTGTTCCGTCGCGTCGTGTTCGGCGTCGACAAGCCCGAGTGCATCGCGCTGGCCACCCGCGGGACCGAGCTGGTGATGAAGTACGCCGAGCAGCACCTGGGCGATGTCGAGTTCGGCTACCAGTACTCGCCCGAGATCTTCACCGGCACCGAACTCGACTTCGCCGTCGAGGTCTGCGACGCGGTGATGGAGGTGTGGCAGCCCAGTGCCGGCCGGGAGATCATCCTCAACCTGCCCGCCACCGTCGAGATGGCCACGCCGAACGTCTACGCCGACCAGATCGAGTGGTTCAGCCGGCACGTGCGCAACCGCGAGCACGTCGCCATCTCGCTGCACCCGCACAACGACCGGGGCACCGCGACGGCGGCCACCGAGCTGGCCCTGATGGCGGGAGCCGACCGGGTCGAGGGTTGCCTGTTCGGCCACGGCGAGCGGACGGGCAACGTGGACCTGGTGACGCTGGGCATGAACCTGTTCAGCCAGGGCATCGACCCCAAGATCGACTTCTCCGACATCGACGAGATCCGTCGCACGGTGGAGTACTGCACCAACCTGCCGGTCCACCCGCGCCACCCCTACGCGGGCGACCTGGTCTACACCGCCTTCTCGGGCTCCCACCAGGACGCCATCAAGAAGGGCCTGGAAGCGCTCGACAAGCAGGCCGCCGCCGAGGGCGTGCCGGTCTCCGAGCTGATGTGGGAGGCCCCCTACCTGCCCATCGACCCGCACGACGTCGGCCGCTCCTACGAGGCCGTCATCCGGGTGAACAGCCAGTCCGGCAAGGGCGGCGTCGCCTACATCATGAAGTCCGAGCACCGGCTCGACCTGCCACGACGGCTGCAGATCGAGTTCAGCCGGGTCGTCCAGTCCCACACCGACACCGACGGCGGTGAGGTCGGGGCTGGCCGGCTCTGGGACATCTTCACCAGCGAGTACCTCGTTCCGCAGGCTCCGCTGAGCCTGGTGGGGGTCACCGCAGCCTCGGCCAGCGGGCGGCACGACTCCGTGGAGGCCATCGTCGTCGACCGGGGCCGCGAGCGCCAGATCTCCGGTGAGGGCAACGGACCGGTCTCCGCCTTCGTCGACGCGCTGTCCTCCCTGGGCCACCACGTCCGGGTCCTCGACTACGCCGAGCACGCGCTGTCCTCTGGCGGCGACGCGCTCGCCGCGGCCTACGTCGAGTGCGAGATCGGGGACGGCGAGAACAGCGTCGTCGCCTGGGGGGTGGGCATGGACGCCAACATCGTCACCGCCTCCCTCAAGGCCGTCACCTCGGCGGTCAACCGCACCGCCGGCTGACCGTCGGAAGGGACCGCTCGCCGGACCGTTGACACTCCTGCCGGGAAGGAGGAGGTTGGGCGGCGTAGGTCAGGCCTCCACCGCTGGGTCAGCGCGACGCTGACAGGGCTCACCAGTGCTTCCCTCGGGCCGCCTCGCTGCAGAGCCCGCCCATGACCGGACCGCTCGACCGAGCGCCTCAGCTCTGAGGGGAACCCTGCATGACCGACACATCGTTACGTCCACCGGCTCTGCAGGCCCTCGAAGGGCGGCTGACCTGGCCGTCGGACCCGGGCTACGACCAGGCGCGGGCGGTATTCAACGCGATGTTCGACCGCCGGCCCGCCGTGATCGTTCGGTGCCAGGACCCCGACGACGTGGTGCACGCCCTGGCCTACGCCCGGACCACCGGCTCCCTCGTGACCGTGTACGGGGGAGGGCACGGGGTCACCGGCGCGGCGGTGGCCGACGGAGCGGTCTGCATCGACCTGCGCGGCATGAGAGGCGTCGAGATCGACCCGGTGGCGCAGGTCGCCCGCGTGGGGGGCGGCTGCACCTGGGGCGAGTTCGACGCCGCCGCCCAGCAGCACGGGCTGGCGGTGACGGGCGGTCGGGTTCCCAGCACAGGGGTGACCGGGCTGGCGCTGGGCAGCGGCAGCGGGTGGCTGGAGCGCTCCCTCGGCTACACCTGCGACAACCTGCTGGCCGCCGAGGTGGTCACTGCCGACGGGCGGGTCGTGACCGCGTCGGAGGAGTCGAACCCCGACCTGTTCTGGGGACTGCGCGGTGGGGGCGGGAACTTCGGCGTGGTGACGCAGATGACCCTCCGCCTGCACCCGGTCGGACCGATCGTCCTGGGTGGGATGCTGCTCTACCCGGCGGCGGAAGCGCAGAACGTCCTCCGGCACTGGACCACGTTCATGGAGACCGCCCCCGACGAGGTCGGCGGCGCGGTCGCGTTCATCACCGCGCCCCCTGCGGACTTCGTACCGCAGGAGCTCCGCGGGCAACCCGCTGTCGGTGTCATCGTCTGCTACCACGGCGACGTCGAGCAGGGTCAACAGGTGCTGGGATCGCTGCTGGGCTACGGCACGCCGGCCGTCACCATGGTCCAGCCGATGCCCTACCTCGCGGTGCAGCAGCTGATCGAGGGGGGCAACCCGCACGGCATGCGCAACTACTGGTCGGCGGACTTCTACGAGGAGCTGCCTGAGGAGGCGCTGGAGACGTTGTGCGCCGCCTCGACGCGGCCGGTGTCGCCCATGACGCAGATCATCATCGTGCGCGGGGGCGGCGCCATCGCCAAGACGCCGGAGGACGCGACCGCCTTCGGGAACCGCGCCGCGAAGTACAACATCCACTACCTCTCGATGTGGCCCGACCCGGGCCAGGACGAAGCCAACATCGGCTTCACCAGAGGCATCCTCGAGACGATGAAGCCATGGTCGACAGGGGGCGTGTACCTGAACTACATCGGGGACGAGGGCCGGGCCCGGGTGCGCTCCGCCTTCTCCACGCAGAAGTGGGAGAGGCTGCAGTCGCTGAAGCGGAGCTGGGACCCCGACAACGTCTTCCGCCACAACCAGAACATCCCGCCGGCCTGACGCGGCGCCAGTCACCGCGGGCGACCAAGCGCGGTGGGTCAGCGCTCGACGTGGACCAGGGAGCGGAGGTTGCGGTCCAAGTGCCAGGTCGCGAAGGCCGACGTGATCCCGCTGGCCTCGCGGGCCGTGGCGGCCTGGACGTCGCGCGTGTCGACCCAGCGCCCCTCGAGCAGCGCACCCAGCAGCTCCAGCGTGTCGGGAGAGGGACGGGACGCCCCCGCGGGCCGGCAGCGCTCGCAGACCACACCGCCGGCGACGGGGGAGAAGGCGGTGTGCGGTCCGACGACGCCGCAGCGGGCGCAGTCGTGGAAGGAGGGGGCGTAGCCCGCGACGGCCAGGGCGCGCAGCAGGTAGGAGTCCAGGACCATCGACGCCGGGCGGGGTCCGTCGGCGGTGCCGCGGTTGAGCACCCGGAGCGCGCCGACCAGCAGCAGGTACTGCTGCAGCGCGGGCTCACCCTCCTCCACCACCAGCCGGTCCGCCGTCTCCAGCATCACCTGGCCCGCGGTGTAGGTGGGGTAGTCCTCGGTCAGGGCCGGCCCGAACGCGTCGAGCGACTCGGCCTGGGTGACCACGTCCAGCGTCCGCCCGACAGCAAACTGCAGGTCGACGTGGGAGAACGGCTCCAGCCGGGCGCCGAACTTCGACGAGGTCCGCCGCACACCCTTGGCGACCGCCCGGACCTTGCCCCGGCTGCGGCTCAGCAGAGTGATGATCCGGTCAGCCTCGCCGAGCTTGTGCGTGCGCAGGACCAGCGCGGCGTCACGGTAGGTCGGCACCTCGATAGTGTCCCGCACATGGCCAAGACCCCGCGGCGGACGACGCGCGACACCCCCCGCCCGCCGGCCCGGAGACCGGAGCCGCATCCCAGCGGCGCCCACCCGCCCGCCCTGCCCCCGGCCAAGGTGCCGACCCACGTCGCTGTGGTGATGGACGGGAACGGCCGGTGGGCGAAGGCGCGGGGGCTGCCCCGCACCGCCGGCCACGCCCGCGGGGAGGACGCGCTGTTCGACGTCGTCGAGGGCGCCATCGAGGTCGGAGTGCGGTACCTGTCGGCCTACGCCTTCTCCACCGAGAACTGGAACCGCTCGCCCGACGAGGTCCGCTGGCTGATGGGGTTCAACCGGGACGTGATCCGGCGCCGCCGCGACCAGATGGACGCTCTCGGCGTCCGCGTCCGCTGGGCCGGGCGGCGACCGCGGTTGTGGCGCAGCGTGATCACCGAGCTGGAGGAGGCGGAGCGTCGCACGGTCGACAACGACGTGCTGACCCTCCAGTTCTGCGTCAACTACGGCGGCCGGGCCGAGATCGTCGACGCCGCCCGCCGGATCGCCGAGCTTGCGGCCCAGGGGCGGCTGGACCCGGCCAAGCTGACCGAGGAGCGCTTCCGCCGCTACCTCGACGAGCCCGAGATCCCCGACGTCGACCTGTTCGTCCGGTCCTCGGGGGAACAGCGGACGTCGAACTTCCTGGTGTGGCAGTCCGCCTACGCCGAGATGGTGTTCCTCGACCAGCTGTGGCCCGACTTCGACCGCCGCGACCTGTGGCGGGCGATCCAGCTGTACGCCGACCGGGACCGCCGCTACGGCGGGGCGGTCCCCAATCCCGTCCACCCCGCTGACCCGGCCGGTGCGCAGGACGACGCGTGAGAGAATCTGCGGATTGGTCTGGGACGATCCGCAGCGGCGAACACCCTCGGGGTGGCCTGTCGACGAGCGGGGTGAGGGTAGGCAGATGAGTGGGAACGCAACCTATCGGCTGAGCGGCACCAGCATCCTGGCGGTGTGCGGGGTCGAGGCACCGGTCGTGGCGACGTCGGACTCCTTCGACGAGCGGCTGGCGGCCACCTACGAGCGCGTCGGTCTGCTGCCGGGTATGCAGGAGCAGCTCGCCGGGGTCAAGGAGCGCCGCTGGTGGCCCGAGGACGTCAGCTTCGCCGACGCCGCCGCGATGGCCGGGGCGAAGGCGCTGGCCGAAGCGGGCATCGACCCCTCCCAGGTGGGCCTGGTGGTCAACACCTCCGTGTGCCGCGCGCACCTCGAGCCCTCGATCGCCGTCGAGGTCCACCACCAGCTCGGGCTGCCCACGCACTGCCTCAACTTCGACATCGCGAACGCCTGCCTCGGGTTCGTCAACGCCATCCAGCTGGCCGGCACGATGATCGACGCGGGCCAGATCGAGTACGCGCTGATCGTCGACGCCGAGGGCTCCCGCGAGCTGCACAACAACACCATCGCCCACCTGCAACGCCCCGAGGCCACCGCGGAGGAGGTCAAGGAGGCGTTCGCCAGCCTGACCATCGGCTCGGGCGCCGCCGCCATGGTGCTGGGCCGCACCGACAAGCACCCCGAAGGCCACCGCGTCATCGGTGGCGCCACCCGGGCGGGCAGCGCGCACCACGACCTCTGCGTCGGTGACCTCAGCGGCATGCGCACCGACAGCCGCGCCCTGTTCCAGGCCGGCATCGCCCTGGCCGTGGACACCTGGCGCGACGCCTCGAGCGACTTCGACTGGTCCGAGGTGGACTACTTCATGTGCCACCAGACCTCGGTCAAGCACATCGCCACCATGGCCGCGGCCGTCGGTGCCACCCCCGACCAGTTCCCCATGACGGTGACGACCTACGGCAACCTGGGACCTGCGGCCGTCCCCTTCACGCTCGCGCAGAACGTCGACAAGCTGCAGGCCGGCATGCGGGTGATGCTCCTCGGGATCGGCTCGGGGTTGAACACCTCCTTCGCCGAGATCATCTGGTGACGGCGACGGCTCCCGGGATCGCCCCGGCCGTCCCTCCGGGGGTCCTCGCCTCCCTGCCTGACGTCGACCCCCGCTGGTCCCGCACCGTCGAGGTCACCGACGGCGACGGCGTCGTGCACCGGTGGCACGTGCTCGACACCCACGCCCCGGCGTGCGCTCCTGCCGAGCCGGTCCGGGCGACCCTGCTCTGCGTCCACGGCAACCCCACCTGGTCCTTCCTCTGGCGCCGGTTCCTCGCCGCGGCTCAGCCCGGCTGGCGCGTCGTCGCCGTCGACCAGCTGGGCATGGGCTTCTCCGAGCGCCTGGCCGAGCCCCGGCGCTTCGCTCAGCGCGTCGCCGACCTCGGCGACCTCACCCGGGCCCTGGAGGTCGAGGGACCCGTCGTGACCCTGGCCCACGACTGGGGCGGCCCCATCTCCCTCGGCTGGGCTCAGGCGCACCGCGACCAGCTGGCCGGAGTCGTGCTGGCCAACACCGGCGTCGACCTGCCGGTCGGGGACGAGCTCCCCGCCCTGATCCGGCTGGCCCGCAACCCGCGGCTACGCCAGGTGAGCTGCACCACCACCCCCGCCTTCGTCCGCGGTGGGACCCTGCTGTCACGGCCGTCCCTGCCGGCCGAGGCGGTCCGCGGTCTCGTCCTGCCCTACGACCACCCGGGCCGTCGCCGGTCCGTGGCCGACTTCGTGGCCGACATCCCGCTGGAGGCCGACCACCCCAGCCGCGCTGCCTGGGACGCGATGGCCGAGGGGGTCCGCACCCTCGCCGACGTGCCGGTGCTGCTGGTCTGGGGGCCCCGGGACCCGGTGTTCAGCGAGCGGTACCTCGAGGACCTGCTGGGACGGCTCCCGCAGGCCGACGTCCAGCGCTACGCGCGCGGGTCCCACCTGGTCACCGAGGACGCCCCGCAGTCCGCTGCCGACGTCTGGCGCTGGCTGGCGGAGCGGGTGACGCCGGTGCTCGCTGGTTCTGCGCCCGCTGAGCCAGCCCCACCGCGACCCCTGCTGACTCCCGAGGACCTGCCCTGGGCTGCGCTGCTGCGTCGCGCCGAGGACGACAGCACCGCCGTCGCCGAGGTGCACGGGAACGTGACCAGCCGGACCTCCTTCGCCGCCCTGAACGCGCGGATCCGCGACGTCGCGGCCGGGCTCGCGGACTCCGGTGTACGGCCCGGGGAGCGGGTGGCCCTGCTCGTGCCCCCCGGCCTCGAGCTCACCGTCGCCGTCTACGCCTGCTGGCGGGCCGGGGCGGCCATCGTCGTCGCCGACGCCGGCCTGGGTCTGCGGGGGATGGCGCATGCCCTGCGCAGTGCCGCCCCCGACCACGTCATCGGCGTCCCGAAGGCGCTCCTCGCCCTCGGCGCGCTGGGTGTGCCCGGACGGAAGATCGCCGTCGGCGGGTCACCGCTCGCTGCCCGCACCTTCGGCTGGTCCGACGAGCTGTCCGCGCTGGAGGCCCGGGGTCGTGACCTCGAGGTGCCCGAGCCCGGGCTCGAGGACGTCGAGGGTGCGGTCCTGTTCACCTCGGGGGCCACCGGCCCGGCCAAGGGTGTGGTGTACCGGCTCTCCCAGCTGAAGGAGCAGACCCGGCAGGTCGCCACCGTGCTGCGGCTCGGTCCCGACGACCGGCTGGTCGCCGCCTTCGCGCCGTTCGCCCTCTACGGTCCGGCGATCGGCATCGGGGCGGCCTCCCCGGACATGGACGTCACCGCCCCTGGCACCCTCACCGCGAGCGCCCTTGCTGACGCGGTGCTAGCCATCGATGCCACCTCGGTGTTCGCCTCCCCGGCGGCCCTGCGCAACATCGTGGCCACCGCGGGTGACCTGGACGCCCGACGCCGGGACGCCCTCCGGGGGGTGCGGACAGTGCTGTCCGCCGGCGCCCCGGTCCCGCTGCCGCTGCTCCGCCAGGTGCAGGAGCTGGTGCCCGACGCCGAGCTGCACACCCCCTACGGCATGACGGAAGTGCTCCCGGCAACCGACATCTCGCTGCCCGAGATCGAGGCTGCAGGCGCCGGTGACGGGGTCTGCGTCGGTCTGCCCCTCCCCGGGGTGACGCTGCGGATCAGCCCGCTCGACGAGCTCGGCCGAGCCGAAGGCGACCTGACCGACGAGCCCGGCGTGCGCGGGGAGATCTGCATCGCCGCTGCCCACCGCAAGGACCGCTACGACCGCCTCTGGGCCACCGAGCAGCAGAGCTCGCGCAACCCCGGCTACCACCGCAGCGGCGACGTCGGCCACCTCGACCCCGAGGGGCGGCTGTGGGTCGAGGGCCGGTTGGTGCACGTCGTCACCACCGCCGACGGCCCCGTCACCCCCGTCGGGGTCGAGCAGCGGATCGAGACCCTCGACGAGGTGCACGCCGCTGCTGTCGCGGGGGTCGGCCCCACGGGCACCCAGCAGGTGGTCGCCATCGTGGTGCCGGCGGATGGCCGTCGTCGGCGACGCCCCCTGGCCGAGCCGGACCTGGCCCGTGCGGTGCGGGCCGCGTCACCGGTCCCGCTGGCCGCGGTGCTGGTGGTCGAGGCGCTGCCGGTCGACATCCGGCACGCCTCCAAGGTCGACCGGGCGCGGCTGGCTCGTTGGGCAGGCCGCCTCCTGGCCGGCGAGCGCCCCGGGAAGGTGTGAGCGTGAAGGTCCTGGTCACCGGGGCCAGCGGCATGCTGGGTGGCGCCACCGCGCGCGCGCTCGCCGAGCGGGGCGACGACGTCACCGTCCTGCAACGCCGGCCCGCCGGCCTCGGGCTGCGCGAGGTGCTCGCCGACGTGGCCGACCCGGCTGCCGTGCTCCGCGCCGTCGAGGGCCACGAGGCCGTCGTCCACCTGGCGGCGAAGGTCGACCTCACCGGCGCCTGGGCTGACTTCCAGAGAATCAACATCGACGGCACCCGGGCCGTGGTGGAGGCCTGCCGGCAAGCCGGTGCCGCCCGGTTGGTCCACGTCTCCTCACCCTCGGTCACCCACGCCGGCCGCTCCCTGGTCGGTTCGGGGGCCGATCCGGCCGACCCCGAGGCCGCCCGCGGTCCGTACGCGCGCAGCAAGGCACTGGCCGAGCTGCTCGCGCTGGCCGCGGACAGTCCGTCGCTGGCCGTGGTCGCCCTCCGGCCGCACCTGGTCTGGGGGCCGGGCGACACGCAGCTGGTCGCTCGGGTGGTGCGGCGGGCCCACCGTGGTCGGCTGCCCTTGATCGGTGCTGGTGCCGTGCTGGTGGACACCACCTACGTCGACAACGCGGCCGACGCGCTGGTCGCGGCCCTGGACCGCTGCCGTCCCGACGGCGTGCACGGCGAGGCGCTGGTGGTCACGAACGGAGAGCCGAGGCCGATCGCGGAGATCGTGGGAGCCTGGGCGGCGGCTGGCGGGGCGCCGCGGCCGGACCGTCACCTACCGGTCCGCCTCGCGCTGGCCGCCGGCTCGGTGGCAGAGGCGCTGTGGACGCTGCGACCCGGCGACAGTGCCGACCCGCCACTGAGCCGTGTCGTGGTCGAGCAGCTCGCCACCGCCCACTGGTTCGACCAGCGACGCACCCGGGAAGCCCTGGCCTGGCGCCCCGCCGTGAGCCTCGACGAGGGATTCGACCGGCTGGCCCGCTGGTTCGCCGAAGGCGGAGCCGACCCGGCCTGAGGTCGACGTCGCCTGCCCTCAAAAACTCGCACCAGTGAAGGCTGTCGAAGCCCGTTGACGCTCAGCCCGCCGCCGGCAACGCGACGAGAGTGAGATTGTGAGGGTCAGCAGGCGCCGCAGGTGCCGAAGATCTCCAGGTCGTGGCTGACGTCCCGGAAACCGTGCTCGTCGGCGACGGCGCTGGCCCACCGTTCCACGGCCGGGCCGGAGACCTCGACCGTGCGCCCGCAGCGGCGGCAGACCAGGTGGTGGTGGTGACCCTGGGAGCATCGCCGGTAGGCCGTCTCGCCGTCGTCGGTCCGCAGCGCGTCCAGCTCCCCGGACTCCACCATGGCCTGGAGCGTCCGGTAGACCGTGGTCAGCCCCACGCTGTCGCCCTGGTGGCGCAGCACGTCGTGGATCTGCTGCGCGGTCCGGAACTCCTCGAGGTGGGACAGGATCTGGTCTACCGCGGCCCGCTGCCGCGTACGGCGCTGCGGTGCCGCGGGGCCGGCGGTGCTGGTTCTGGGGTCGGGCATGGCTCTCAGTGCTCGTCGTAGTGGTCGGCGTGGGCCGCGTGCCGGTGGCCCTCGTGGACGTAGTCGGTGTGGTCGCCGTGACGCAGGGCCCGGTGCCCGCAGCGCTCGTCGTGCCGGTGCGGGTGCGCGTCCTCGGCCACCAGGTGCGGTCCGGCGTCCTCCACCGGCCCGGCCTGGGCGGGGAGCTCGGGAACCAGGCGCCGCCGCCGCAGCACCATGGAGACCGGCCAGCTCAGCGCGAACACGACGATGGCCAGGACGACGATGAGGGCACCCGGCGCGGCGTCGGCGTAGTAGGAGCCCGCAGCCCCGGCCACCGCGACGACGACGCCGACGAGCATGGCGCAGAGCAGGGTGGCGTAGAACCCGCGGACGAGGTTCTGAGCGGCAGCGACCGGGATCACCATCAGCGCGCTGACCAGCAGCAGGCCGACGGTGCGCATCGCCATGCTCACGGTGACGGCAGCGAGCACGACGATGAGGATGTTGTAGAACCGCACCGGGAGGCCGAGCGTGCGGGCGTGCTCCTCGTCGGTGCAGACGGCGAACAGCTGGGGAGCCAGTCCGATGGCCGGCACGAGGACGAGAACGGCCAGCGCGCCCACCAGCCACAGGTCGGCGCTGGTCACCGTGGTCAGCGAGCCGAACAGGTACTGGGATAGGGCACCGGCCCCGGCCCCGGAGATGCCTGACATCAGCACGCCGGCGGCCAGGCCGCCGTAGAAGAGGATGGCCAGCCCGACGTCCCCGGTCGCCCTGCCCAGCTGGCGCAGGAGCTCGACGGCGACGGCGCCGACGACGCAGACGGCCACCGCTACCGGGATCGGCGCGTTCCCGGTCAGCAGGGCCAGCCCGACGCCGGCGATCGCGACGTGGCCGAGGCCGTCGCCGAGCAGGCTGAGCCGGCGCTGGACGACGTAGATCCCGATGGCCGGGGCGATCAGCCCGGTCAGCAGGGCGGCGAGCAGGGCTCGTTGCATGAAGGGGAAGCTCAGCAGGTCGGTCACCGGATCACGGTCCCGTCCAGCCAGTGCGGGGCGCGGGGCTCGGGCTCGTGGTGCTCGCCGCCCGCAGCCGGGTGCAGCCGCGCCTCCATCGCGTCCAGCGGGCCGTCGAGCGCCACCCGTCCTTCCCGCAGCAGCACCCCCCGGTCGACGAGGGCGCCGAGGCTGCCGACGTCGTGCAGCACCACGAGGACCGCCGTCCCGGCCGCTACGAGGTCGGCCAGCACCGCGGTCAGCACCTCCTGGTGCGCCAGGTCGACGCCGGCGGTCGGCTCGTCGAGGACCAGCAGACGCGGGTCGGTGGCCAGCGCCCGCGCGATCAGCACCCGCTGCTGCTGGCCGCCGGAGAGCACGGCGAGGTCGTGACCGGCCCGGTCGGTGAGGTCGACCGCGGCCAGAGCCCGGGCGACGGCGGCGCGATCGGCGGCACGCGGAGGGAGGAAGGGGCTCCGGTGCGCAAGTCGTCCAGACGCCACCACCTCGCGCACCTTGGCCCCGGCGAAGGCGGTGGTGGAGCGCTGCGGCACGTAGCCGACGGCGCCCCAGGAGCGGAAGCGGCTCAGCGGAGTGCCGAACAGCTCGACGGAGCCACGGGTCAGCGGCACCAGCCCGAGCAGCGCCCGGACCAGGGTCGACTTGCCCGAGCCGTTGCCGCCCAGCAGGGCGATCACCTCGCCAGGGCGCAGCGCGAGGTCGACCCCGCGCAGCACGGGCAGGCTGCCGAGCTCGACGGAGACGTCGTGGGCCTGCAGGACCGGCCGCACCGTCGGCGGACCGGCGGGCGCGCTGTCGTCTAGGAGCATCCGCCCGCCTTGACCAGGGCGGCGAGGTTGGCGTGCATGACGGCAACGTAGTCCTGCCCGCGCGAGGCGTCGGTGATGCCCTCGATCGGGTCGAGGACGTCGGTGGCCAGGCCGAGGTCACCGGCGATGGCCTCGGCGATCGCTGGCGAGACCAGCGTCTCGTAGAAGATGGTCGTCACGCCGTGCTCGCCCGCCTCCCGCTGGACCTCCGCGATCCGGGCGGGTGAGGGCTCGGCCTCCGGGCTGAGGCCGGTGATGCCGATCTGGCTCAGCCCGTAGCGCTTGGCCAGGTAGCCGAAGGCGGTGTGGGTGGTCACGAACTCCTCCCGCTCACACCTGGCCAGGCCGGAACGGAAGTCCTGGTCGAGCGTCGTCAGCTCGGCCTCCAGCGCGGCGGCGTTCCGCTGGTAGTCGGCTGCGTGCTCGGGGTCCAGGTCGCTGAGCTGGTCGCGCACCGCGCCCGCGAGAGTGACCATCTGGGTAGGGTCCAGCCAGACGTGCGGGTCCAGGCCGCCGTGGTCGTCCTTCTCCCCGGCGTGCTCCTCGTGTCCGCCGGAGGTCAGCGGCTGGAGCGGGACCACCGCGGCCGCGTCCAGGACGTGCTGGTTGCCGCTCTGCTCGACCGCCTCGTCCACGGCGGTCTGGAAGCTGTGTTCGTAGACGATCAGGTCGGCGGTCGAGATCGAGGCGACCTGACGGGGTGTCAGCTCCAGGTCGTGCGGCTCCGCCCCGGGCGTCGTCAGGCTCGTGACGCTGGCGTGCGGCCCGGCGACGCGCTCGGCGAGGAACTGGAAGGGGTAGAACGCCGCCACGACGTCCAGCTGACCAGGCTGGCCGGTGGCCCCCGGTCCAGCCGCCCCCCCGCTGCAGCCTGCCGCCAGGAGGAGAGCGGAGGACGCCAGCAGAGCGCCGAGCGGTCGCACGGACTTGTTCATGATAACCATTTTCAACTGCGAGGCTCGCGCGGTCAACTTCCAGGTCCCGCGCCGGGCGACGGCGATCCTCCCGCCTCAGAGGCGGCTGAGTCCCAGCCCGACCACGAGCGCCACCATGACCACGCGGACCGCGCGGCCCGAGTTCGGCACCACCGGCCAGGACAGGTAGGAGATCCACACCACGAAGAGAGCGACGACGGCCAGCGCGACGAGCCCCACGGCAGGCGGCGCGAGCACGCCGACCGCGACGAGGGCGATCGTGGCCAGCGGGATCAGCGGCCGGGGGAGCGCGTGCAGCCGGAGGAGCAGGGGACGGGTGCTCCGCTCGACGGAGGTGCGCAGCGTGGGGTTGGCAGGACCGGCAGGCATGGCTCCCAGTGTGGCAGCCTGAGCGCCATGATCGTCCTCAGCCGTTTCCGGGTCGATGCCGCTGCCGAGGCCACCTTCGTGTCGCAGGCGGAGGCGGCCATCACCGTGCTGCGTCGGCGCGACGGGCTGCTCTCACTCGACTTCGGCCGCAACCTCGACGAGCCCGAGCTGTGGACGATCACCACCCGCTGGGCCGATGTCGGCTCCTACCGCCGCGCGCTGAGCGGCATCGAGTCCAAGAGCGTGGTGGTGCCGCTGCTCTCGATGGCCGTCGACGAGCCCTCGGCCTACGAGAGCCCGGAGCTGGTGGGGGAGAACTGGGCCCGCGGCGCGTCCCGTCCCGGTTGAGAGGGGTCGGCCGGGCACCGGTTCGGTAGGCTGGGCGGCCGGTCAGCGACCTCCGCACGGCCGTCCACACCATCCCAGCCGGGGATGGTGTCCCCGCACCACATCGCTTGGAGCAGCCCCGTGGCCCCCACCACCCGTCTCGACAACGTCATTAGCCTGTGCAAGCGGCGGGGGTTCGTCTTCCCGTCCGGTGAGATCTACGGCGGCACCCGCTCCGCCTGGGACTACGGGCCCCTGGGCGTCGAGCTCAAGGAGAACATCAAGCGGCAGTGGTGGAAGACCGTCGTGAACGGCCGTGACGACGTCGTCGGCCTCGACTCCTCGGTCATCCTGCCCCGGCAGGTCTGGGTGGCCTCCGGTCACGTCGGCGTCTTCACCGATCCGCTCGTGGAGTGCCTGAGCTGCCACAAGCGCTTCCGCGAAGACCACCTGCAGGAGGGCTACGCCGACCGCAAGGGCCTGGCCGACCCCGACGCCGTGGCCATGACCGACGTCCCTTGCCCGAACTGCGGCACCCGGGGCCAGTGGACCGAGCCGCGCGACTTCAACATGATGCTCAAGACCCACCTCGGGGTCATCGAGGACGAGTCCGGGCTGCACTACCTGCGCCCCGAGACCGCCCAAGGCATCTTCGTGAACTTCGCCAACGTCGTGCAGGTGACCCGCCGTAAGCCCCCGTTCGGCATCGGCCAGGTGGGCAAGTCGTTCCGCAACGAGATCACCCCCGGCAACTTCATCTTCCGCACCCGGGAGTTCGAGCAGATGGAGATGGAGTTCTTCGTCGCGCCGGGCAGTGACGAGGAGTGGCACCAGTACTGGATCGACGAGCGGACCCGCTGGTACACCGACCTGGGCATCGCTGCCGACAACCTCCGCCACTTCGAGCACCCGAAGGAGAAGCTGTCGCACTACTCCAAGCGGACGGTCGACATCGAGTACCGCTTCGGCTTCGCCGGCAGCGAGTGGGGCGAGCTGGAGGGCATCGCCAACCGGACCGACTTCGACCTCAAGACCCACAGCGAGCACTCCGGGACCGACCTGTCCTACTTCGACCAGGCCACCGGGGAGCGTTACCTGCCCTACGTCATCGAGCCCGCTGCCGGCCTGACGCGTTCCCTGATGGCCTTCCTGGTTGAGTCCTACACTGAGGACGAGGCCCCGAACACCAAGGGCGGCGTCGACAAGCGCACCGTGCTCAAGCTGGACCCGCGGCTCGCGCCCGTCAAGGTCGCCGTGCTGCCGCTGTCGCGGAACGAGGCGCTCTCACCCAAGGCCCGCGGGCTGGCCGCTGACCTGCGCAAGCACTGGAACGTCGACTTCGACGACGCTCAGGCGATCGGGCGCCGCTACCGCCGCCAGGACGAGATCGGCACGCCGTTCTGCGTCACCGTCGACTTCGACACTCTCGAGGACGACGCCGTCACCATCCGCGAGCGCGACACCATGTCCCAGGAGCGGGTCGCACTGTCCCAGGTCGAGTCCTACCTCGGGGCCCGGCTCCTCGGATGCTGACCCTGACCGAGTTGTCAGCGCCGGTGGTCGCCCCGACGACCACCGGTGATGACAGGTCGCTGCAGGTCGGGCCGATCACCGTCCCCACCCCGGTCGTCCTCGCACCGATGGCCGGAGTGACCAACGCGGCCTACCGCCAGCTGTGCCGGGAGCAGGGCGCCGGGCTCTACGTCTGCGAGATGATCACCAGCCGCGGGGTCGTGGCGCGGGACCGCAAGACGCTCCAGATGCTCCAGTTCGACCCGGGGGAGACCGTTCGCTCGGTCCAGCTGTACGGGGTGGATCCCGAAATCATGGCCTCGGCCACCGAGATCCTCATCACCGAGCACGGGGTGGGTCACGTCGACCTGAACTTCGGCTGCCCGGTGCCCAAGGTGACCCGCAAGGGGGGCGGCGCCGCCCTGCCGTGGAAGCGGGACCGGCTGCGGATGATCCTGGACGCCACCGTCGCGGCGGGTGCCCGGCACGGCGTGCCGGTGACCATCAAGACCCGGATCGGCATCGATGACGACCACCAGACCTTCCTCGACGCCGGTCGGATCGCGGAGCAGAGTGGGGTGGCGGCCATCGCCCTGCACGGCAGGACGGCGCAGCAGGCCTACGCCGGCGAGGCCGACTGGTCGACGATCGCAGCCCTCAAGGCGCACGTCTCCATCCCGGTGCTGGGCAACGGGGACATCTGGGAGGCCGCCGACGCGCTGGCGATGGTGGAGCAGACCGGGGCCGACGGGGTGGTGATCGGGCGCGGCTGCCTCGGCCGGCCGTGGTTGTTCCGGGACCTCGCGGACGCCTTCGCGGGCCGGGCGACCCGCACCCTGCCGACGCTGGGGGAGGTGGCGGCGATGATCCGCCGGCACGCCGAGCTGCTGGTGGGCCTGAGCGACGAGCGGCACGGGCTGACCGAGCTGCGTAAGCACATCGCCTGGTACCTCAAGGGGTTCCCGGTCGGCAGCGACACCCGTCGCGCCCTCGGGCTCGTGAACTCCTTCGCCGACCTGGACGCGGGGCTGGCCCGGCTCGACCCGGACGCTCCCTTCCCGGTCTCCGAGCTCGGCAGCCCCCGGGGTCGCCAGGGCAGACCGCGGGAGAAGGTGGCCTTGCCCGAGCGCTGGCTGGACGACACCTCCGGCGTCGACCTCGACATGGCCGACGCGGAGCAGGGCGTCTCGGGTGGCTGAGCCGGCCGAGCCCTCGCCGCGGGCTCAGGCCTGGGCGCAGACGATGACCGGCCAGCGCGACGGCGACCTGGTGCGCGCCCACACGGCCTCCCGCGCCGAGGTCGGCCCGGGCCCCGTCGTCCACCGTGAGCTGCGCGAGGAGCGGGAGCGCGAGCTGCTGCGGCCGGGGGCGACCCTGGCCGTGGGGGCCGGCCACCGGGCGGTCCCCGAAGCGCCGGACCCCGCCCGGACCTGCTTCGAGCGGGACCGCGACCGGATCGTGCACTCGGCCGCGTTCCGCCGGCTGGCCGGGAAGACGCAGGTGGTGGTCCACCCCACCGACCACGAGCGGACCCGGCTCACCCACGCGCTCGAGGTGGCGCAGGTCGCGACGTCGATCGCCCGCGGCGCCGGGGTCAACGTCACCCTCGCCGACGCCATCGCGCTCGGCCACGACTGCGGCCACGGCCCGGGCGGCCACGCCAGCGAGGACGCGTTCGACACCTTCCTGGACGAGGGTTACGACCACGGCCCGTGGGGCGCCGACGTCGTCCTGGCCGGGCAGAACCTGTGTGCGGAGACCCTGGACGGGATCCGCAACCACTCGTGGTCCCGCCCAGCCCCGCGCACGGTCGAGGGCGAGATCGTCAGCTGGGCGGACCGGATCGCCTACTGCGCCCACGACCTCGAGGACGCCGTGCACGCGGGCGTCGTCGACCTCGCCGACCTGCCCTCCTCGGTGGTCGAGGTGGCCGGGCGCACCCGCCGGGAGCAGCTGAGCACCTTCGTGCAGGCCGTCGTCCGCGGCGTGGCCGAGCACGGCGAGGTCGGGATGCCGGCGGCGGAGGCCGAGGCGCTCGGCTCCCTGCGCGCCTTCAACTACGAGCGGATCTATGTCCGGCCGGAGTCACTGGCGCAGTCCCGCGCCGTCGTCGAGGTGCTGCGCGCGCTGGTCGAGTTCTACCTCGAGCACCCCGGGGCGCTGCCCGAGAACGTCGTGGCCGTGCAGGACCGGGACGGGGTCGACCCGTTGCGGACCGCCGTCACCTACGTGGCCGGCATGACCGACCGGTACGCCTTCGCCATGGCCGAGCACCACCTCGGCTGGCCGCCGGAACGGCTGCCCCGCGGCATCGACCAGCCTCGCTGAGGAGCCCGCCCGCGCCTACACCGGCGACGGTGCTGTGGAAGGCGGAGCCGTTGGTCAGGGGACCAAGCGTTGGACGAGGTCGGGCGGGAGCAGGCGTCCGGCCCGGGTGAGCCGGGAGGCGACGACGACGGTGGTCGTCTGGGCCGCGAGCAGACCGACCAGCACGAGCAGCTGGGCGGCGCCGGCCTGCAGCGGTGTCCCGCCCCCGAGCAGCACGCCGACAAAGGCGCCGGGAAGGGTGACCAGGCCGACGGTCCGCGTCTGGTCCAGGCCCGGCACCAGGGCCTCCGGGAGGCTCCGCCCGACCACCTCGTGGATCGCCTGCGAGCGCAGCAGACCGAGGGAGAGCGCCGCCTCGTAGGTTCCCCACTCGTCACGGAGGGCGGCGAAGGAGCGGCGCCCGGCGAGGGAGTGGGCGGACATGGTGCCGCCGATGACGATGCCCGCCACCGGGACCAGGGACGACCCCTTCCAGGGCACCGCCCCGGAGGCGAACACCACCGCGAGCACCGGGAGCACCCCCGCGGCCAGGGCGACCGCCACCCAGGGCCAGCGCCGCGGGGCCCCGATCCGCCGGGCCGACGTGGCCGTCGCGACCCCGAACATGGCCAGCGCGAACACTAGGGACCAGGCCAGGTGGCTGAGGACCGCCGTGATGACCAGCGCTACCAGGCCCAGCTGGACGGCGGCCCGGACGGCTGCCGTGGCGATGTCCCGGCTCGTCCGCAGCCCCCCTGCCGCGGCTGCGGCGACCGCGAGCAGGACGAGGACGACCAGCGCCACCAGCAGGGGCGCACCAGGCTCTGCGGGCACACGTCATGATCGCAGTCCGCCCGAGCCTGGGCCGTACGATGACCAGGTCGCGGGCCCGCCCGGGTGAGCGTCGGGAGGAGAACCGGTGACCAGCACCCCGGCCACGAGCCCCCGCGGCGTGTCGCTCGCGTACGGCCGCGGGCGGCTCGACGTGGTCCTGCCGGCCGGCTGCGATCCGACCGTCATCCGCCAGCGGCCACTGCCGCCGCTCCAGGACCCGGCGGCGGCGGTCCGCGAGGCGCTGGCCTCCCCGGTGGGGTCGCCCCCGCTCGCGGAGCTCGCCCGCGGCCGGCGGAGCGTCTGCATCCTCATCTGCGACATCACCCGCCCGGTGCCGAACGGGCTGTTCCTGCGACCGCTGGTCGAGACGGTCGCCGCCGCCGGTATCCCGCTCGCCGCCGTCACCATCCTGGTCGCCACGGGGCTGCACCGGCCCAACCTGGGCGACGAGTTGGCCGAGCTGGTCGGCGACCCCTGGGTGCTCGAGCACGTGCGCGTGGAGAACCACGACGCCCGCGACGACGCCGCCCACCGCTCCCTGGGCCTCACCCCGACCCGTGGCACCCCGGTCTCGCTCGACCGACGCTTCGCCGACGCCGACCTCAAGATCGTCACCGGCCTGGTGGAACCGCACTTCATGGCCGGCTGGTCGGGCGGCCGGAAGGTCATCGCCCCCGGCGTCGCCCACCACACCACCATCCGGACCTTCCACTCCGCCCGCTTCATGGAGGACGCGTCCGCCGTCCAGTGCAGGCTGGAGGGCAACCCGCTGCACGAGGAGCAGCTGGAGATCGTCCGGATGCTCGGTCCCGTCTACGACCTGAGCACCGTCGTCGACGAGGAGCGACGGCTCGTGCACGTCGGTTTCGGGGAGGTTCTGGCCAGCCATCAGGCGGCCGTCGACGTCGTCGCCGCGTCGGTCCGGGTGCCGGTCGGACGCCGCTTCGGCACGGTGCTGACCTCGGCCGCGGGCTACCCCCTGGACAAGACCTACTACCAGACCGTGAAGGGCATGGTCACCCCGCTGGACGTCCTCGCGCCGGGCGGCACCCTGATCATCGCCTCGGAGTGCTCCGAGGGGATCGGATCACCCGAGTTCCGGGCCGCGCAGCAGCGGCTGGCCGCCCTCGGCCCGGAGGCCTTCCTGGCCTCGATCACCGGCAAGGCGCTGGCCGACATCGACGAGTGGCAGACCGAGATGCAGCTCAAGCCGATGCGGCAGGGCCGGGTCCAGCTGTACAGCACCGGGCTCGCGCGCGAGGACCGCGCGCTGACCGCCGTGGAGGTGGTCGACGACCTCACCGCCGCCGTCCGAGCCAGCATGGAGCGGACGGGCGACCCGGGGGTGGCCGTGATCCCCGACGGGCCCTACGTCGTCCCGGTGGTGGGCCGATGACCGCGCCCGTCCGGCCGCTGACCCGGACGGGGCTGGCCTGGCGGGTCGCGGTGAGCCTGGTCGGCGTCGGGCTGCTGGTCAACGGCTCCCTGCGGATGAGCGACGACGTGTGGCCCTTCGGGCCGATGTCGCAGTACGCCTTCTCCCCGCCCGCGGACGACACCATCATCATCACCCGGGTCGAGGGCCGGCTGGCGGACGGCCGACGGGTCGAGCTGCCCCTGCGGGTCAGTACCGCCGGCATCAGCCGCGCCGAGATCGAGGCCAGGACCCCGGCCATCGTGGCGGATCCATCGCTGCTGCGCGGGGTGGTGCAGGGTTGGAGCAGCCGCCACCCGGCCGCGCCGGAGGTGGAGCAGGTCTGGCTGGTCCACGAGGTCACCACGCTCTTCCGCGGGCGCCCGACCGGCGGCGATCGGCGGGAGCTGGCCACCTGGACGGTGCCGCGGTGAGGACCGCGACGCGGATCCTCGGCTGGTTGGCCCCGGTCCGACCCGACGCCCGGATCGCGGTCTTCCGGACGATCATCTACCTCTTCGTGCTGGTCGACATCCACCTGTTCGTCGCCGACCCGATCCCGCTCAGCCGAAACCCCGAGCTCTACCAGCCGCTGCTGCTGGCGCGGTTGTTCGCCCTGCCCGATCCCGGCCCGGCCCTCACCACGACGCTCTACGTGCTGCTGGTCGTCGCCTCTGTGGTCGCCGCAGCGAACCGCCTGCCCCGGGTCGCCGGCTGGGTGGTCGCTGCCGCCTTCACCTGGTGGACGGCGATCGGGATGAGCTACGGCAAGGTCGACCACGACCACCTGGCCCTGGTGGTCGCGCTCTGGCTGCTGCCGAGCGCCGGAGTGGTCTCCGGCCGTTGGCGCAGCGTCGACACCTCCCGGCAGGCGGGCTGGGTGGTCAAGTGCGTGCAGATCGCGGTGATCAGCACCTACTTCCTCTCGGCGCTGACCAAGATCCGCAGCGGCGGGTGGAGCCTGGTCTCCTGGCCGAACAGCTTCATCCTGACCTGGGCCATCGTCCGGCGCCCGCACGGCCTGGGCCAGTTCCTGCTGCCGTTCCCGGGGCTCCTGCGGGGAATGCAGTGGTTCGCCTTCATGGCCGAGCTGACCTCACTGGTGGTGCTCTGGCTGCGGGGCCGGGCCTTGCTGCTGGCCGCCCTGTTCTGGCTGGGGTTCCACGTGTTCACCGCAGCGGTGCTCTACATCCACTTCGCACCGACGCTGGTCTGCTGGCTGGCCTTCGCGCCGCTGGAGCGGCTACCGGGGTGGTGGGACCGCCGTCGGGCGGCTCGGGCTGAGCGCGTCCTCCGGCTCGAGACCCTTTCGCCGTAGCCAGGTTCTGGCTGCCGGAAGCCCGTTCGCGACGGTGGAGCCGTCGAGCTCAGCGCAGGTTGTCGAGGAGGATGTCGCGGATCTGCTGGGCCTCCGCGCCGTCTTGATCCTTGAGGGAACCGAGGAGGTCGTCCACCTCGCGGGAGGTCCCGTAGCTGGCGAGCTCCTGCCTCAGGGACCGGTAGGCGGCGCGTGCAGCACGACGCTCGCGGAGGGTCTCGCGCATCCCGCGCACTCCTGCCTGCACGGGAGAGATCGTTGAAGAAGTCATGGTCCAAGCGTGGGCGCTGTCAACCCATTCGTCCAATGCAGAATTGCCCACCAACCCATACACCAGGAGCATGTTTACTGCCGAGTCAGCCGTGGACGAGTGGCTGCAGACGCCAGCCGCGCCGGTGCGGAACGCCGAGCGCACACGTTCCGGCGGCGTCGTGCACAGGTGGGGCGTACGCAGCGGAGCGCGCCGTTCCCGGCGCGTAAACTCGGGGACCGTGGCGGGCCGGATCAACGACGAGGACATCGTCACCGTCCGGGAACGGGCCCGCGTCGACGAGGTCATCGGCTCCTACGTCGCTCTGCGGAACGCGGGCGGAGGGTCCCTCAAGGGGCTCTGCCCCTTCCACGACGAGAAGACCCCGAGCTTCCAGGTCACCCCCTCGCGCGGCTTCTACTACTGCTTCGGCTGTGGCGAAGGCGGCGACGTCATCACCTTCATGCAGAAGATCGACAACCTCAGCTTTGCGGAGTCGATCGAGCGGCTGGCCGACCGGGTCGGCATCCAGCTGCGCTACACCGAGGACGCCGGTCCCCGCCCCGAACCGGGCCTGCGCTCCCGGCTGATGGAGGCCCACCGCGCCGCCGCGGAGTTCTTCGCCGAGCAGCTCGCGACCCCCGACGCGCTGGCCGGGCGGCAGTTCCTGGCCGCCCGCGGGTTCGACCGCGCCGCCGCAGAGCTCTTCGGGGTCGGGTTCGCCCCGCGGGGCGGGCGGGTCCTGGCCCAGCACCTGCGGGGGCGCGGGTTCAGCGACAAGGAGCTGGTGGCCGGCGGTCTGGTCCGCGACTCGGGCTACGACTTCTTCCAGAGCCGCCTGCTCTGGCCGATCCGCGACTCCGGCCAGCAGGTCATCGGGTTCGGCGCCCGGCGGCTGTTCGACGACGACCGGATGCCGGCCAAGTACCTCAACACCCCCGAGACGCCGCTCTACAAGAAGTCGCACGTGCTCTACGGGCTCGACCTCGCGCGGAAGCCCATCGGTCACAAGAGCCAGGCCGTCGTCGTCGAGGGCTACACCGACGTGATGGCGGCCCACCTCGCTGGCGTCGACACCGCCATCGCCTCCTGCGGCACCGCGTTCGGCGACGACCACGCCCGGCTCCTGCGCCGGCTGATGGGTGACCACGACGCCTTCCGCGGCGAGGTGATCTTCACCTTCGACGGCGACGCCGCCGGCCAGGCCGCCGCGCTCAAGGTGTTCAGCGGCGACCAGAACTTCCTCGCCCAGACCTACGTGGCCATCGAGCCGACCGGCCTGGACCCGTGCGACCTGCGGCTCCAGCACGGCGAGGCGGCCGTCCGCGAGCTGGTCGCCCGTAGGGTGCCGCTGTACCGCTTCGTGATGACCAACGTGCTCTCCCAGCACGACCTGGACCGCGCCGACGGCCGGCTCGCCGCACTCCGGGCGGCCGCGCCGCTGGTGGCGAGCATCCGGGACGCCTCGCTGGTCACCGGCTACGCCCGCGAGCTCGCCGGGCTGCTCGGGATGGACGTGGAGGAGGTGCGCAGCGAGGTGGTACGGGCGGCCAACCGCTCCCGGCGCGCTGATCCTGCACCGGTCGTCGTCGCTCCCGAGCCGAACCGGGACGGTGAGCTGGCGCTGCCGGACCCGGCCGACAAGAACCTGGCCACCGAGCGCGTGACGTTGAAGCTGCTCATCCAGCACCCCCACGTCTTCGGGCCCCGCTGGAACGGCCTGACCGTAAGTGACTTCACCCACCCGGCCTACCGCGCGGTCTTCACGGCGGTGGAGCGGACCGAGCCGGTGCAGACCGGGGCGCCGTGGGTGCGGGCCCTTGGGCAGGCGGTCGAGCAGGAGGAACTGCGCTCGCTGGTGACCCAGCTGGCCGTCGAACCACTGGCGGCGCTCCACGACGCAGTAGCCCGCAATGTGGCCAGCTATCCGGCAGCCCTGCAGCAGCTCTCGGTGATCCGCGAGATCACCTCCCTCAAGGCGAAGCTGCAGCGCACCAACCCGCTGGAGGAGCAGCAGCGGTACAACCAGATGTTCTCCGAGCTCGTCGTGCTGGAGGCGCGCCGCAAGCAGCTCCAGGTCCGCAGCATCGGGGGTCCGGAGTAGGTCGTCCCGCCGTTCCGAGGGTGTGGACGACCGTCGGCCGGTCCTCGCTTCGTCCCAGGCTGGGAAGATGACGCTTGCCCGGCCTGCTCTCACCGAACCGCTGCTCACTCCCGATGAGGTGCCGCGCCTCGCGCGGGCCATCGAAGCGGGCGTCCTCGCGGGCGCGGCGCGGCGGGGGACCGGCTTCGCCGATGCCACCGACGACGAGCTGGGGGTGCTGGAGGAGGAGGGGGAGCGGGCGTGGCTCCGGTTCGTCCGCGCGAACCTGCGGCTGGTGGCCCTGGTCGCCGGCCCGGCCGCGGCCCGCAGCGGGCTCTCGGAGGCCGACCTGTTCCAGGAGGGGTGCCTCGGCCTGATGGCCGCCGTCCAGCGCTTCGACCACACCCGGGGGACCACCTTCGCCACCTACGCCCTCTACTGGATCCGCTCGGCTGTCGGGGCGGCGAGCGCCGGGCACCTCGGCGCGCTCAACCTGCCTGCCAGCCGGGCCGAGCAGCTGCGGGCCGCTCGCGGCATCGAGGCCGCTCTGACCCAGCAGCTGGGTCGCCTGCCGGATGCGAGGGAGCTGGCGCAGGCGCTGGGCCGGACCGAGCGGTGGACTAAGGCTCTGCTGGCGCACGCCCTTCCGCAGCCGTTGGACGAGGTCAGCTCGGTCCTGGCCGCGCCGCTCGCGGAGCCTGGTCCACCGGCGCAGGAGGTTGCGGCGATGCTGCGCCACCTCGACCCTGAGGCCCGGGTCGTGCTGGAGCTGCGGTACGGCTTCGGCGACGCGGAGCCGTTGAGCCTGGCCGCAGCAGCCCGCCGGCTCGGGTGGTCGACGGGCCGGGTCCGGCGGGTCGAGGAGCGCGGACTGGAGGTCCTGCGTGGCGTCTGCCCGCAGGATGCCGTTCTGCACCTGTCCGCGTGAGTATCGACAACAAATCTTCCCAGGAATCACAGCAAATCGGGACTAAAGACCTTTTTCTTGGTCTTCTGCAATATCGTCCGCCTGTTGAGAAAGAAAGGGCATGAAGGGACATTTGGAATCTGGGGCGTGTTAACGTGGGCTCGTTGAAGCTTCTGTTTGGGGCAGTCGAGTTTGACTGGGATTTTGGGCTGCAGGAAGATCCGTCTATCCCAGGAAGGCCTTTTCAATGGCCGAACGCAGCAGTCGTGGCAAGAAACCCCTCGTCCTCGCCCTCACCGCCGGGCTTGACCCTCGCCGGTACCAGGGTCGCCTTCGCTTACTGGAGCTCCACTGGATCCGGTCACGGCACGGCCCAGACTGGCGTCACCGCCGCCTTCACCATCACAGCCGACCCGGCCGAGGGCGAGCCGCTCACGCCCGGAGGCCCTTCTCAGACCGTCCCCTTCACGGTGACCCATCCCGTCACGGGGACTCTTTACCTGGAAACGGTGATGGTGCGGGTCGCCAACGATGACGGATCGACATGGACGGCGGTGCCTGGTTGCACAGCCGCGGATTACGCCGCGAGCGTCATCACGAGCCCCCCTGCGCCCGCCCTGGTGGCAAGCGGGCAATCGGTGTCCGGGACGGCCACAATCACGATGGTCAACAGGAGCACGAACCAGGACGCCTGCCAGGGCGCGAGCGTGCCGCTGTACTTCGCCGCTATTACCGGAACGCCGTAGCCCCCCGCGTTTAGCCAGGGCCCGGCCGTGCTGGGCCCTGGCCGAAGAGGACGCCCTCGGACGACCGGGTCGTCCTGCCGCCCTGCGTAGCCCACTGAGAGCTTGTCGCCGCCCATGAGCACCACGAACGATCGGACCCGAGACCGTCGGAGGCCGCGCACGGCTCCTGGCCGTCCGCTCGGCCGAGCGCTGGCGCTGGTCGTCGGTCTGCTCGTTCCGGGGCTCCTGGCTCTGCCCGCCTCGGCGTACTGGAGCGGGGAGGGAGCCGGGGGCACGAGCACCCGCACCGGGAGCCTCGCTGCACCCACCGCTGTGACGGTGCCGGCCAAGGCCGTCGCGGAGGTGACGGTCAGCTGGGCCCCGGGGACGGGTGGGGTGGAGCCCGAGGGGTATCTGGTCACGCGGTCAGCAGGAGCGGGCGCGGTGCCGGCCTGCGGCAGCAGCCCGACGGCGCTCCTCTCCAAGACGTCCTGCCTGGACGAGCAGGTTCCCGACGGCGACCACACCTACGTCGTCACCGCGGTCTTCGCCTCCTGGACCGCCAGCGCCGCAAGTTCGGTTGTCGCCGTCACCAACGCCGCCGCACTCGCCTTCGCCACCGAGCCGGCCGACGCGATGCTCGGGGAGGCGCTCTCGCCCGTCGTCGTGAGGCTGCTCTCGGCGGCAGGTGAACCGGTAGCCGCCGCCGGGGTTCCCGTCACCCTGTCCGTCGGCTCGAACCCAGGCAACGGCTCCCTGTCGGGAACGACAACCGTCGTGACCGCTGCCGACGGCACCGCGACCTTTGCCGACCTCAACCTGGACCGGGCCGGCGTGGGCTACACGCTGGTCGCCAAAAGTCCTGACCTGACCTCGACCACCAGCAACCCCTTCGCCATCCAGCGCCCGCCCCCGCTGGGCGACGCGACCAGCTACTCGGTGCTGGGCGGCACCGGCGTGGTGAACACCCTCTCCACCACCGTGAGTGGTGACCTGGGGACCGGCGCGGGGTACGACGCGAGTGGGTTCCCCCCAGGCCTGGTGGGCGGCGATACCCACTTCGGCGACGCCGACGCCCAGAACGCCTTCGCCGACATGGCCCAGGCCTACACCGCGTTGATGGCGTTGGAGCCGACCAGCGAGGTGAGCGGGAACCTCGGCGGACTCACCTTCGGTCCGGGCGTCCACCACAGCACGGCCGCTCTGGCGATCACCGGCACCGTGACCCTGAGCGGCGGGCCGAGAGACGTCTTCGTCTTCCAGGTCGACGCCGCCTTCAACACCGCCGCGGGAGATCGCGTCCTGCTCGTCAACGGCGCCGTGGCCGCCAACGTCTACTGGGTGGTCGACGGTGCCGCCGGGCTGGGCGCCGGTACCCGCTTCCAGGGCGGCATCCTGGCCCACGGGGCTGCCACACTCGGTCTGGACACCGAGCTCATCGGCCGTGTGCTGGCCACCGGCACGGTGACCATGCACGACGCCACGATCCGGTTCACCACGGCACTGGCCCCTGCCCTCACCATCACCGGCGGCGACACGGTCGTCACCAAGGACACCACCCCCACCGTCACCGGCACCAGCGGCGCCCCGACCGGCACCACGGTCAAGGTGACCATTGCGGGGCAGACGCTGACGACCACGGTCCGGCTGGACGGCACCTTGGCGGTGACCGCCGCCTCCCTCCCGGCCGGCACCTATTCGGTCGTGGCCCAGGTGCGCGACGCGGCCGGCAACGCGACCAAGGCCTGGCAGAGCGTCGTCGTCGAGGTCAATCCCAAGCCCGTGCCGCTGGGGTCAGCGAGAAGCTTCTCGGTGCTGTCCGGAGCCACCGGTCCCGCCGTGAGCAACGCCGGGTTCACCGTGGTCAGCGGTGACGTCGGCTCGTCGCCGGGCACGGTGGCGGGGTTTCCGGATGGCACGGCGGCCGGTGCGATCCACTCCGGCGACCAGGTTGCGGCGGCCGCGACAAGCGACCTGCTCGGGGCCATCGATGACGCCACGGGACGTACGCCGCACACCCAGTTCGCCGGCGACCTCGGCGGGCGCACCTTTCACGTCGGCGTCCACCGCTCCCTGGCCGCGGTCGGAGTGACCGGGACGGTGATCCTGGACGGTGAGAACGATCCGGACGCGGTCTTCATCTTCCGGATCAACGGAGCGCTGACAGCTGCGGCCAGTTGCCGGGTGCAGCTGGTGAACGGCGCTCAGGCGGCCAACGTCTTCTGGCTGGTTGACGGCGCCGCCGGGACCGGCGCCTCGTGCACGTTCGCGGGCAACCTCTTGGCCCGGGGAGCGGTGACCCTGGGGGCCTCGACTTCGCTCGAGGGTCGGGCCCTGTCCCTGGCCGCCATCACCCTGTCGACCAACACCATCACCGGTGCCAGCCCGGCGGGGAACGCCGTCTTCGCCGGCCGGTCTGCGCCGTCGACGGAGGAGAGCCCGCCTGAGCAGCCGGTCGCGAGCAGCGACCCGACCCCCTCGGAGGAGGCCGGCCCGACGAGCGAGCCGGCTCCCGACGCCAACCCGGACCCGCCTCCCAGCCCCGCGACGGACCCCGACCCCAGCCTCTCCGTCAGCGCAGCGCCGGACGTCTCGCCTCCGCCGAGCGAAGGCAGCAGCCCGCCCGCGGAGCAGCCGTCGGCGGACAGCCCCAGCCCGACGCCGCAGGCGTTCTCGTGAACTGCGTCCCTGTCCTGGCCGACACCGGGTTTGGTGGGTCAGTGCTGCTCGTGCTGGTGGTGGGTCTGGTCGGCCTGGTCCTCGGCCTGGGGATGGTGCTGCGCGCACGACGCGGTCGCGGGCGTGAGGCGGTCGGGCTGACGGCGGTGATCCTCGTGCTGGCCGCTGGAGCGACCCTCGCTCATGCTCCCTCGCCTGCTTCCGCCGCTCCCAGCGCGTGCGAGAGCAGCACCGAAACCCCCAGCGCGCCGGAGGACAACTCCCTCAGCCTCACCCAGACCTCGGTCATGGTCGACCTCGCGCCGCACCGCGCGCCGGTCCCGATCACCGGGCTGGTGGTGAACAACGGCGCGGACAGCACCTTCGTCACCGCCGTCAGGGTCGAGATCGTCGGGGTGACGCGCGCACCCGGCTCAGCGGCCGGCCCGTGCGACGCCAGCGACTACGTCCTGCTCGCTCCCCGGATGTCGGTCGGCCGGACCCTCGGACCCTGGGGTGGCTCGTCCACCTTCTCCGGCGCCTCCATCGGCTTCGCGAACAAGTCGAGCAACCAGGACGCCTGCCAGGGAGCGACCGTCCAGCTGGGCTACCGCACCGTCGCGGCCTGAGCGCTCACGGTGCGGATAATGGTGCTATGCCATCCGCTCTGAGCACGCGCTGGTGGTCGCGTTCGCGAGGCCTGCCACGCAACGCCCACGCCTCCTGGCAGGCGTCGATGCGGGAGGTGCCCGGGCGTGCGCCGCGGATCCTCGCCTGGGCGGGGGAGGGTGACCAGCTGGTCATCGGCAGCCCCGCGGTGCTGACCACCGGAGGTGCGCAGGGCTGGCAGCACATCGGCTGGCACGAGATCGAGCGGGGCGGCTGGAATGACGAGCTTCACCGGCTCAGCTGGGTGCGGCTGGACGGCCGTCGCGGCGAGGTCCAGCTGGCCGAGCCCGGTCGGCTGCCCGAGCTGTTCCGGGAGCGGGTCGAGGCGACCATCGTCCTGCGGCAGTTCGTCCCCCTGGCCGGGGAGCGGGGGGTCACCATCAGCGCCCGCCGCCCACTCGGCCGCTCAGGACCCCTCGACTGGCACACCAGCCTCACCCGGGGACTGACCTGGCAGACGGCCGGGGTGCAGGAGGCGGTGGACGACGCGCTGGCACAGACCCGCGCCGAGTTCGACATGCGCTGAGTGCCTGGTAATGTTCTGACTCGCGTCAGCGCGATCCCCTGTAGCTCAATTGGCAGAGCAGCCGGCTGTTAACCGGCAGGTTACTGGTTCGAGTCCAGTCGGGGGAGCTTCTGCTTTCGGGCCACGCCCAAGCCCGACCGCCGCGTCCGAACCCGGCCCGTAGGCCGGGTCCCGGACTCGTCTAGGTTGAGTGCCTCATGGCGGCGAGGTCGTCGAGGAATGCGCTGGCCCAGTGGTCGATGTCGTGCTCGGCCACTTGGCGGCGCATGATCTTCATCCGGCGGGCCTTGCTGCGCGGTGAGTCGTTCATGGCCTGCACGAGCTTGTCCTTCATGCCGTCCACGTCGTACGGGTTGACCAGGTAGGCCTGCCGCAGCTCACGGGCCGCGCCGGCGAACTCGCTGAGCACCAGCGCGCCGTTGTCGGCCTGCCGGCAGGCGACGTACTCCTTGGCCACGAGGTTCATCCCGTCCCGCAGCGGGGTCACCACCATCACGTCGGCCGCCCGGTACAGGGCCGCCATCTCCTCCCGCGGATAGGAGGCGTGCAGGTAGGTGATCGGCGGTCGACCGATCCGGCCGAGGTCTCCGTTGATGCGGCCGACCAGGCGGTCCATCTCGTCGCGGAGCTGGCGGTACTCCTCCACCCGCTCGCGCGACGGCGTGGCGACCTGGATGAAGGCGACCTTCTCGGGGTCGAGCGTGCCGTCCTCGACCAGCTCGCCGAAGGCCTCGAGCCGGGCGAGCAGGCCCTTGGTGTAGTCGAGCCGGTCGACGCCGAGAAACAGCACCTCCGGGTCGCCGAGGTCGTGCCGGATCTCCGCCGCCCGGGTCGCCACCGGCTCCGACGCGGAGAGCGCGTGCAGCTGGTCGGCGTCGATGGCGATCGGGTAGGAGCGCGCGATCACGGTGCGCCCGTCGGAGGTGCGGATCTCGTCGCGGTGGGTCTCCTGGCGCAGACGCGCCTTGACCAGCCGCAGGAAGTTCTGCGCACCTCCAGAGACCTGGAAGCCGACGAGGTCGGCACCCAGCAGGCCCTCCAGGATCTGGTCGCGCCAGGGCAGCTGCTGGAACAGCTCCGTGGGAGGAAAGGGGATGTGCAGGAAGAAGCCGATCCGCAGGTCGGGGCGCTGCTTGCGGAGCATGTTCGGCACCAGCTGCAGCTGGTAGTCCTGGATCCAGACGACCGCCCCCTCCTCGGCGACCGCCGCGGTGCGGTCCGCGAACCGCTGGTTGACGGCGACGTAGGCGTCCCACCACGTGCGGTGGAAGCCCGGCGTGGCGATGACGTCGTGGTAGAGCGGCCACAGCGTGCCGTTGGAGAAGCCCTCGTAGTAGTCCTCCACCTCCTGAGCCGCCAGCGGTACCGGGACCAGCTGCAGACCGTCGTTCTCGAACGGCTCGAGCTCCTCGTCAGGGGCCCCGTGCCATCCCACCCAGGCGCCGTCGTGGCGCCGCATCACAGGCTCGAAGGCGGTGACCAGACCACCGGGGGAGGTGCGCCAGTCGACGCTGCCGTCCGGGTGCTCGACCCGGTCGACCGGGAGGCGGTTGGCCACGACCACGAAGGACGCGGTCGCGAGGGGCTGGGGGGAGTCGGAGGTGCTCATGTCCTCAGTTCGGTCGGTGCGGCGTCCCCCCGACCCTAGCGGGTGGGGGACGGCACCACCCGGCCACCGGCGGAGCGGTGACCACCGGAAGGAACGGTCCGGGTGCGTGCACGCCGGTCTGTCAGGCTGCACCCATGGACGCCGCGCACCCGCTCACCTCGGCCGGGGCAGCTGCGCTCCGGGCCATCGCCGCCGCACCGGAGACCACCCTGGTGGCGCTGGACTTCGACGGCACCCTGGCCCCGATCATCGACGACCCCGAGCAGGCCGCCGCAGACCCCGACGCCGTGGCCGCGCTGGCCGAGCTTGGCACGCTGGTCGGCACGGTGGCCGTCATCACCGGGAGGCCGGCGCGCACCGCCGTCAAGCTGGGCGGCTTCGCGGGCTTCCAGGGTCTCGCCTCCATGGTCGTGCTGGGTCAGTACGGGGTCGAGCGGTGGGACGCGGCCACCGGGGTCTTCGATCTGCCCCCTGAGCCCGCGGCCGTGACCGCTGCAGGGGAGGAGCTGCCGGGTCTGCTGGAGTCTCTCGGCCTTGGTGCCGCCCGGATCGAGCACAAGGGCCGCGCCCTCGGCATCCACACCCGCGAGCTCGAGCACCCCCAGCAGGCGTTCCGGCAGCTGCTGGAGCCGGTCCGGGCCCTGGCCGAGCGCCACGGCCTGGCGGTGGAGCCCGGCCGGAACGTGCTGGAGATCCGGGCGCCCGGAACCGACAAGGGCGACGCCCTGCGGCAACTGGTCGCGGAGCGGGGCGCCACGCAGGTGGTCTTCGCCGGCGACGACCTCGGTGACCTCCCGGCCTTCGAGGCCGTCGCGGAGCTGCGGGAGAGCGGGCTTTCCGGTCTGCTCGTCGCCTCCGCCTCCCACGAGGAGGACGCGTTGAGCAGCCGCGCTGACGTCGTCGTCGAGGGCCCGGCCGGGATCGCGGTCTGGCTGCGTGAGCTGGTCAAGCTCATCCGCGCCGGGCAGCAGGACTAGCGGTCGTTGCCCGCGTCGCTCTCGTAGGCCTGGGGGGACTCCTGCTGGGTGCGCTCGGGGTTGTCGGTGCGGTCGTCGGACTCGAGAAGGATCTGCTCGGCCTGGGCGGCCGGGTCGTCGCTCCCGGCGGCGATCTCCTCGGGCAGCAGGTGGGCGCGCTCGGCCACGCGCTCCTGGTCCTGGGCGTCGTCGCGGTCGGGTCCGGCGATCTCGGTCATAGCGCTCACGCTACCGGCCGGTCCGCGCGGTCTCGCGCCGAGAAGGCAGTCCGCCCGAGGTCGGCTCAGCGAAGCCCGGTGGTGGCGAGGCCCTGGACGAAGAACCTTTGGAAGGCCAGGAACAGCACGACCAGGGGCGCGACGGCCAGCAGGGTCATCGCCATCAGCGCGCCGTAATCGGTCTGGTACTGCCCCTGCAGGAACTGCAGACCGATCGGCAGCGTGTACAGGTCCGGGTCCTTGAGCGCGATCAGCGGCCAGAGGAAGTCGTTCCACTGGTACAGGAGCGTGAGCAGGGTGAGCACGGCCAGCAGCGGCTTGCAGAGCGGCAGCACGATGCTCCAGAAGATCCGCAGGCTGCCGGCGCCGTCCAGCCGGGCCGCCTCGATCAGCTCGTCGGGGATGGCGAGCAGGAACTGCCGGGCCAAGAAGATGCCGAAGGTCGCCGCGGCACCGGGGAGGATCACCGCCCAGAAGGTGCCCAGCAGGCCGAGGGAGTTGACGATGCGGAACTGCGGGACCAGGATCGCCTGCGTCGGGATCATCAGCGTGGCCAGCAGGACCAGGAACAACACGTTCTTGGCAGGAAAGACGAGCTTGGCGAAGGCGTACCCGGCCAGCACGCTGACCACCACCGTGAGCACCGTGGTGATCGCCGTGATCACCACGGAGTTCCCGAACCACAGCCCGACCGGCCACGCCTGCAGGACGCGCGCGAAGTTGGCGAGGGAGAAGCCGCGCGGGAGGACGCTGACCGTGGCGTCGAACTGCTGCTGCCCCGAGAAGGCCGTGGTGATCATGACCCACAGCGGAAAGGCCATGACGATGGCGATGACGGCGGCCAGCCCGGTGCGCAGCACCAGGCCGGTCCGGGACCCCCGCCGCCGACGGGGTCCGGGCTGGGCGCGGGCGTCCAGGTCCGGGAGGGTGGCGGCCATCAGGCGGTCTGGTCCCGGTCGCGGTTGGTTCGCCACTGCACCAGCGTGAAGACCAGCGTGAGAAGGAAGATCACGACCCCGATCGCGGCGCCGTAGCCCTGGTCGCGAGCCGCGCCGAAGGCGGTCTTGTAGGCGTAGGTGCCGAGAACCTCCGTGGCCACCCCGGGCCCCCCATTGGTGAGCACGAAGACGGTGTCGAAGACCTGGAAGGAGTAGATGACGTTCATGATCAGCAGGAAGAACGTGGACGGACCGAGCAGGGGAAGGGTGACGAACCGGAACCGCTGCCACCCGGAGGCGCCCTCGACCGCGGCGGACTCGTCCAGCTCCTTCGGGACCGCCTGGAGGCCGGCCAGGTAGATGATCATGGTGAATCCCACCCGGATCCACAGCGTGACCAGCACGAGCGACGCGAACGCCGGTACGCCGCTGGACTGCCAGGACGCGTTGGGCAGCCCGAGGGAGGTGGCGAGACCGTTCAGCACCCCGATGGTCTCGTTGAACAAGAAGGTGCCGATCAGCCCGACCGCGACTCCGGAGATGACCAGGGGCAGGTAGATGATCGTCCGGACGACGGTGCGGCCCGGCAGCACCGAGTTCATCAGGACCGCGAGCGCCAGGCCGATCGCCATGCTGAGGGGGACCGTGATGGCGATGAACAGGGCGGTGTTGGCCAATGATCGGTAGAACACGGGGTCGCTGAACATCGTCACGTAGTTGTCCAGCCCGAGCCAGGTGACCGCCCCGCTCAGCGGGGCGATCTTGGCGGTGGAGTAGACGAACGCGGCTGCCAGCGGCACGATCAGGAACCCCACCGACAGCAGCAACGCCGGCGCCAGGAACGCGACGGCCGACCGGTCCCAGCGGCGCCGTCGACCCCGTGCCCGCGCGGTGGCGGAGGGCGTCGTCGGCAGCACCGGGACCGCGGTCACGGAGCGGCCTTCTCGATGGCGGCTGCGAGGGCCGCCGTCGTGTCCGCCGGTGAGGCGCCGCCGAGGAAGGCCTTCTCCAGCTCGGCCTGCAGGGCGTTGTTGATCCGGGCGAACTGCGGCACCGTGACCTGGCGGACCTGCTCGGGCGTGATCGTCGTGGCCTGCTCGACGAAGGTCGTCATCAGCTCCGGCCGCACCTCGAAGTCGAGCTCGGCGTTGGTCAGCGCGTTCAGGGTGGGCAGCTGACCCGTGGCCTCGCAGTAGGTGCGCTGTTGCTCCTCGGTGACGAGGAACTCGAGGAAGCGCAGGGCCGCCTCGGTGTTCGCGCCGTCCTTGGCCGCGACGATGGCGTTGCCGCCGAGGTCGCTGGCCGCGGTGACGTCGCGGGGCATCGGCATCGCGCCGTACTCGAACTTGCCCTTGATCCCGCTCTCGATGCCGGGGAGCAGGAAGTCGCCAGCGAACGCCATGGCCACGGTGCCGGCGATGAACACCGAGTCTGGATAGGTCGCCGACTTGACCGAGCTGTTGCGGGGCACCCACTCGTTGGTGAAGAAGCTCTGGGTGAACTCGACGGCCTTGCGGCCCTGGTCGGAGTCGATCGCCGGGGTGCGCAGGTCCTCGCCCAAGGCATTGCCCCCTGCCTGGAACAACCAGGAGAGCCAGCGGTAGGCGCCGGCGCTCTGCCAGTCGTAGATGAAGGGGCTCTGCTTGCCCTTGACGGTGTCCGCGAGCTTGCGGCTGGCCTCGGCGAACTCCTCCCAGGTCCAGGCGTCGTCCAGACCGGTGGGGATGTTGGTGATGCCCGCCGCCTCGAACGCGTCCAGGCGGTAGAGGATCGCGGTGGTGTCGATCTGGTGCGGGACGCCGTACGGCTTGCCGTCGTAGACCACGCCCTGCCACAGGCCCGGCACGAACGCGTCGACCTTGGCCTGGTCGAACGCCGGGGAGACGTCGAGGAGGACCTCCTGGCTCGTGTACTGGCCGATGTCGATGTAGGAGACCCGGAAGAGGTCCGGCGGGTTGCCGGCCTGGAAGCGGGAGTCGAGGTTGGTCTGGATGCTGGCGTAGGGGACCGTCTCGGTCTTGACGGTGATGCCCGGGTTCTCGGACTCGAAGGCCCGGATGACGGCGTCGAACGCCTTTTTCTCGGCGTCACCGGACCAGTTGACGAAGGTCAGCTCGGCCTGCAGGGCCCCCCCGGAGCCGGCGGTGGTGGGGGTGTCACTGGTTGACCTGCCCGTCAGGCCGGCGCAGGAGCTCAGGCCCGCCGCCATGCCGAGGCCGAGGCCTCCTCCCAGGACCTGTCGACGGTTCAACGCCATCTCTGTCTCCTTCGGCCGGGTGCGCGGGTGCCCGCGCACGTTGTCCCGCTCAGCCCCGTGTTCGGCGCTTCGCTTCCTCCCCGGGTTCTCGGCTGCGCCCGTCTGCAGATGCGGACCGGCGTCGGCCGTGGTGCTGTCGGGGACGAGCGAGAGCACGTGCAGGGCCCGGGCCTGTTCGTAGTCTGGCGGAGAGAGGCGCTCGCGCAAGGACCCCACGCGAGCAACCCAGCGGAATCGTTGGCGCGGCGCGGCCGTCGCGGGAGGCCGCCGTATAGTGCGATTCCCCGGGGGCGAGCGGCCGACGGGGTGCGGCGAGGACGAGGGGGACCTGATGTTCGATGTGGACGACATCCGCGACTGGGGTGGTTTGAGCGTGGTCGACCAGGAGGGATCGAAGATCGGCAACCTCGAGGGCGTCTACTTCGACACCTCGACTGACGAGGCGGTGTTCGCCACGGTCAAGGTCGGTCTGGTCGCCGGCCGTCTGGTTTTCGTCCCCCTGATCGGGGCCCGGGTTGCGCCCAAGCACATCCGGGTGATGACGGACAAGAAGCTGGCCAAGGAGGCGCCGTCGATCGAGGTCGACGGGGAGCTGGAGTCTGCAGCCGAGCCCGGCATCTACGCCTACTACGGGTTCCCCTACGAGCGCGGGGCCGGTGGCGAGCGCCGACTCGGTCGTCGCTGACGCGGGAAGAACTCAGCATGGCTCGGCCGGCGGGTCGTCGCCGGTCGCGAGGTCACGCTGCACCCAGCGGACGTCGTGCCAGGCGCCGAGCTTCCAGCCCACGCGTGTGAACGTGCCGACTTCGCTGAAGCCGAGGGTGCGGTGCAGGGCTGCGCTCGCCTCGTTCGGCTGGGTCATCCCGGCGGCGACGGTCCGGTAGCCGCGTTCTGATAGCCGCTTGAGCAGGGCGGTGTAGAGGGCGCGCCCTGCGCCCCTTCCCCGGTGACCGTCGGCCACGTAGACGCTCACCTCGCAGGCCCAGCGGTACGCCGGCCGGGCCTTGAACGGCCCGCCGTAGGCGTACCCGACGACGGCACCGTCCTGCTCGAGCACGACCCACGCGTGCCGCTTCTGGGCTACGGTGATCCGCTGCGCCATCTCCGCCACCGTCGGCGTCTCCAGCTCGAAGGTGACTGATGAGGTCAAGACGTAGGGCGCGTAGACCGCCCGGCAGCCCTCGGCGTCGGCGGCCGTGGCGTCGCGCACCGTCGTCTCCTGCATCCGGCGAGGTTAGACCGGAGGGAGCTGGCCGCCGCACCGAGGCGCCGTCGGTACCCTGAGCCATGGGCGCGAGCGCTGTGGCGGCGGAGAGCCACTCCGACCCGGCCGAGTCGGGCAAGCCGTCGGAGCTGCGGCAGCTGACCCGGCGGTCCTGGCGCTACCTCCTGGGGCGGAGCCGGCGGGAGTTCGCCCGCAACGAGTGCCCGGACCTGGCCGCGGGTCTGACCTACTACGCCGTCCTCGCGGTCCTGCCCGGACTGATCGCCCTGGTGTCGCTGCTCGGACTGCTCGGTCAGGGGCAGTCCTCGCTCGCCGCCATGGTGGAGGTTGCTCGCCGGGTGGTCCCGGCTTCGGGGGTGGAGACGATCGAGCCGGTGCTCACTGCGCTGATCCAGTCCGCGGCGAGCACCTGGGGTCTCCTGCTCGGAGTCGGCGGCGCGCTGTACTTCGTGTCGCGCTACGTCGGCGCCTTCAGCCGGGCCATGAACCGCATCTACGACGTGCCCGAGGGCCGACCGTTCTGGAAGCTGGAGCCGATGCTCCTGGGGATCACCGGGGCGATCGGTGCGCTCAGCCTCGTCGCCATCCTGCTCCTGGTCGTCAGCGGTCCGCTGGCGGAGGCGATCGGGGCGGTGCTGGGTCTGACGGGGGAGGTGCTGCTGGTTTGGAAGGTCGCCAAGTGGCCTCTCCTGGTGGCCGTGGTGGTCGTGGTGGTGGCCCTGCTGTACTCCGCCGCGCCGAACGTGCGGCAGCCGCGCTTCCGCTGGCTGAGCCCGGGCGCGGTGCTGGCAATCGTGGCCTGGGTAGTGGCCTCGGCGCTGTTCGGTCTGTACGTGGCCAACGCCGGGCGCTTTAGCGCCACTTACGGGTCGCTGGCCGGGGTGATCATCTTCCTGGTCTGGCTCTGGATCACGAACACGGCCTTGCTCCTCGGCGCCGTGCTGGACGGGGAGGTGGAGCGGGCGCGTGAGCTGCAAGCCGGGATCGCGGCGGAGGAGGACATCCAGCTGCCTGCCCGGGACCGGCGCGCCAGCGCGAAGGCCGCCGCCGCTCTTTCCCGAGACCACGCGCGGGGTCACGACCTGCGGCCGGATGGCGGGTCCGAGCGCTGACCGCGGAAGCGGTTGAGGAGGTGGCCGGACGGTAGGGTGGCTGGTCGCCAGGGGCGGTAGCTCAGCCGGTTAGAGCAGGGGACTCATAATCCCTGGGTCGTGGGTTCGAGCCCCACCCGCCCCACAACAGGTCTCTACCACCACGCCCGCGGAGAGGGCTGGACGGTGAACCAGAAGAAGATCCAGCGGCTGTGGCGTGTCGAAGAGCTTCGCGTCCCGCAGCCCCGGCGGCGGAAGCGGGTCGTCCTCCACGCACCCGACACCCCGACCGCGGACGCATCGAACAAGGTGGGTGCAATGCTGAGCGCCTCGGCCGAGGCTCGGTAGCGGATGACCTTGCCTGTGGAGCCCCGGAGAGTAGGGCCGGACGCAGCACTCGTCTTGCGGGTTCATCTCGGCCCCGACTGATCGGTCACCGGGCGCTTGGTGTCCGTGGGCGCCTCCGTCGGGCGCTGATCGATCGCGACGACAGAACCGGGTCTGGCCTGAGTAGGACGACGACCCGCGCAGCCCTGCTACCCGACAAGGTCGTCAGCTGGTCTCGGGACGAACGCCGATGGTCAGTAGGAGGTTTGCGCAGAGGCGGGTGTCCCCGGTAGCGACCACCGTCGCCACACCAGGCTGACAAACTTCGCCGTAGAAGTCGAAGCGCTCGGCGGTGCTGATCGACACGTCCGGGCCGAGCAGGGCGCGGTAGTCGCCGTGGGCCGGCACGTCCGCGCCGTCCGGCGAGCGCATGAAGGTCGCGGCCTCGACCTTTGTCGCCTCCAGCAGCGGGCGCAGGACGTCGTTGATGCCGACCAGCCCGGGACTCACGTTCAGGTAGATCACCTGCGCCTGCGGGTGCTTGATGGTGGTGAACGGGTAGTTCCCGTCGGCCAGCAGAAGCTGGCCGCCGTGGCCCGAGGTGGCAAGTGCGGCGAGCAGCTGCGGGTGCAGCAGCGAGTAGTTGAGCATGCAGTTCCCTACGGGTGAGGCGGAGTGGCTTCTGAGGGTCTCAAGTGGCGGCTGGGCTGGCGGTTGTGGTCCCGTACCCTTCCCAGCCCGGGATGGTGCCGTCTACGTCCCACAGGTCGAGCCAAGAGGAGGCGCCCGGCCACAGGAAGACCTGACCCTTGATCAGCCGGTTGTTGCGCTCGACCCCCCGAAGGGCCTCGATCTCCGCCGGAGTCAGCGGGTCGGTCGTCACTGCCTGGAGGCTCGGAAGGTACTGCGGGCGCTTGACCGAGAAGGGAATCGGGACCTGCCCGCGCGCCACGGCCCACTTGAGGCAGATGACCGCCGGATGCACCCCACGCGACCGGGCGATCTCCTGCACCGCCGGCATCTCGGCGTCCACGAGGTCGCCCTCGCTGCGGTCTCGTCGAGGACGAGAGGGCGACCCGAGCGGTGAGAACCCCAGGGGCTGGATGTCGTGGTCGACGCAGAACTGGAAGAGCTCGCCCTGCTGGAAGGTGGGGTGCAGTTCCATCTCGTTCAACGCCGGCCGGATGCGGGCGTCGTGGACGATCTGCCGCAGCTTCGGGATGGTCACGTTCGAGGTGCCGATGTGGCGGACGAGGCCTTCGTCTACCAGGGTCTCCATGGCGTGCCATGTGGCCATGTACCGCTCGTGGAGATACGGGCGGGCGTGCGGGTCGCGCTCCGTCGGGTCGGCGCCGCGGCTGTGGTGGTTGGGAAAGGGCCAGTGGACCAGGTAGGCGTCGAGGTAGTCCAGCTGGAGGTCCGCCAGGCTGCGGCGGACGGACCGGGCGACGTCGGCGGGGGAGTGTGAGTCGTTCCAGACCTTGGACACCACGAACAGTTCCTCGCGGGGAAGGCCCGATTGCAGGGCCTCGCCCAGCACCTCGCCCACCTCAGCCTCGTTGCCGTAGACGGCCGCGCAGTCGATCAGCCGGTAGCCCACCCGGAGCCCGCCGGCAACGGCAGCAGCCACCTGGTCGGGGCCGTAGGTGTCCGAACCGAAGGTGCCCATGCCAATGGCCGGCATCGGGGCGCCGCCGGCGAGACGGACGGTCGGCACGAGTTGGGTGGGGACCCCGTCACCGTCGGGCCGAAAGGGTGAGGACGTCACCGCGGGACCTCTTCCTGTTCCGGAGCGGTGGTCAGCGGGTGGGCAGCAGAATCAGGCACGGTCCGTCGGGCGACGCGTCAACCGTTGCGGACAGCCGGCCAGCGTCGCTCCGGACCTCGGCCGAGCCGTTCAGGACACGGACGTCGGTGAGGTCCAGGCCGTCGACCTGCACCTCGAGCGGCACGGTTCCGGCGGCGTCGACCAGGGCCACCAGCTGCCCCGGCGTGCTCAGCCACCGGACCCACGGGTCGGCGGAAGGCTTGGCTGTGGACTCCTCGACCGGAGAGGACGCCCGCAGCACGGGTCCCGCTGCCTCCATCCAGCGGCCGAGTCCTTCCAGCGCGCGCCGCTGCACGGGCGCGATGAGGCCTTCAGCGGTCGGACCGACGTTCAGCAGCAGCCGGCCCCCACGGGAGACCACGTCGGTCAGGTGCTTGGCCAGCCCCTTCGCGTCCAGCGACTGGCGCTCGTCCTCTGCCTGGTTGTAACCGAAGGAGAAGCCGATCCCGCGGCAGTTCTCCCAGGGCCCGGCACCCTCCGCGTCCAGGTGGTATTCGTACTCACTGGTGCCGAAGTCGTGGTGGGTGTCGCCCCAGCGGTCGTTGACGACGCCGTCGGGAACGGCCTGGTAGTACTGCTCGAAGAGGGTGAACAGGGACTCCGGTCCGCCACGCTTGCCGCTGTCGGGCCACTCGATGTCGTTCCAGAGCACGCTGGGCGAGTAGCGCCGCACGAGATCTTGCACGTGCTCGAAGGCGTACAGGTTGTAGGCGGCGTCGCAGGGACGCAGTTCGCGCACCTCGGCGCTAGTGGTGTGCGGCGGGAAGCCGGTCACCGACCAGTCGAGCCCGCCGGAATAGTAGACCCCGAAGCGGAGGCCCTCGGCCCGCACGGCGTCAGCGATCTCGCCGATCAGGTCCCGCTTCGGCCCCCGATGCACGGTGTTCCGCGACCCAGTGCCCGGCGCCTCCCAGAGCGTGACGCCGTCGTGATGCTTGGTGGTCGGGATCACGTACTCCGCGCCGGCCGTGGCGAACAGGCGGGCCCAGTCGGCCGGGTCGAAGTCCCGAGCCGTCCAGGCGTCGAGGAAGTCGTCGTAGGGGGCGCCCCCGTGAACCTCGGCGTGGTGCTCGGCCGCCGGGCTGCCCGAGATCCGAATCGTGTTGTAGTACCACTCGGCGTAGGCGTTGTGGGTGAACCACACCTCCTCCGGGACCGCCCCCAGGGCCCCGCTGGGCTCGGCCCAGGCCGGGACGGAGTAGGGGCCCCAGTGGATGAAGATCCCGAACTTGGCGTCGGCGAACCAGGTGGGCAGCGGCCGCTCGAGCCTGGCCCACAGCTCCGGGGTGTCCGGCTGGTCGGCGGTCGAGGTGAGTGGGGTGTTCGGCGACATGGGCTCAGCTCCTCAAGACGATCATGGCGTGTCCGTCGAGCACGGTGACGGTGGTGGAGGCGACGCCGTCGGCCCAGCGGAGCGGCAGCGCCGTCCCGGCAGGCTCCAGCGACGCGGTGGTGGGTTCGTGCTCGCAGGCGATCTCGACGTCGACGTCGACGAGCGGGAAGGGGTCGTCGACGAGGTCGATGTCGCCGCCCAGACCGCTGCCGACCCGCGTGGGCAGATAGCTCAGCAGGTGGACGACGGTGCGATCGGGACCCCGTCGCACCGTGGTCTCCAGGTGCAACGGACCCGAGGCGCGGAGCGCCGGCCGGGGGAGCAGCAGGTCCAGCACGTGCTGGACCACCAGCCGGTGCACCTCGTTGCCGAACCGGCCGTACGTCTGCAGGAGGGGCTCGGCGATGGCGACCACCTGACCCCGTCGAGTGACCGCCGCCCACGGCGAGAGCTCGTCTGGCGGAGTGTAGGAGTGCCCGGAGAAGTGCTGCCAGGTCCGGTCGAAGTAGGGCTCCACCGTACCGACCAGAATCTCGGTACCCTCGCTCGCTGTCATCCTCAGGCCGCGGTCATAGACCACCGTGTCCTGCCCTAGGTCGGGCAGATCGGGGGAGAGCGTACGGAGGAAGGCGTTCGCAAAGGGCGAGGGACCGTCCAGCGTGACCCCGGCCTCGGGCAGGCTCGCGGCGCCGTCGACCCCGAGCAGTGCGCCGCCCACGAGTACCACGGAGCCGCCTCGGGCGACATAGGCGGACAGCGCCGCGCGCAGCCCGTCGTCGACCGTGGTGGTCTCGGGCACCAGCACCAGCGCGTACGGGGTCAGGTCGGTGTCGGGCGGCACGATGGCGAACTGCTGCCGCAGCTGCTGCAGCATCCGGACCGCCCCGATGCCCGCGGCGCCGGGCGCGTCGCCCAGTTCCGGGTCCACGACGAGAGCGATCTCGGCCACGGGCTCGGTCCCCTCCTGGAACGGCTCGCACGCCTCGATGTGGGCGTAGACCTCGCCGATCCGCTGGTAGACCGCGGCGTTGGGCACCCCCCGTGGGTGCAGCAGGTCGCCCACCCCGTTGGTCAGCCCGAGGCTGAGGATCTGGGAGCACTCGTAGCGGAGCGCGGCCAGTGGCTTCAGCGAGGCGTTGTCGCCCCAGCTGCGGTGGAAGCGGCCGGTGTGGCTGAGCGCCGGCAGGCCCAACGGCCGGACGAACCGGGCGACGTAGGGCAGGTAGGCATACCCCCAGCCGCCGGTCGGCAGCGACTCGACCTCGACGTGCTTGAGCAGGCTGGCCTCGACGTGCAGGTTCGTCTTGGGCCGGCTGTTGAACCAGACCCCCGACGCCACGTCCGGGCTCAGATAGGGAGCGGCCATCTCCTGGAAGCGGCGCATGTAGCGCAGCGCGGAGGTTCGCGCGTAAGCCGAGCGCCCTTGCGCCGTGGCGGGGTCGAGGCCCTCCGCGAGGGCTCCGGCGATCGCGTACCGGGTGCTGCTGGGCTGGTCCCAGCACATGTCCAGGAACAGGCCGTCGACGACGCCGAGGTGCTCGAGCACGTCGAGGGTCTGCTCGGCCAGGTAGTCCTGGTAGGGGCTGGACATGTCCAGGATGTGCCACCCCGGCTCGAAGGCCGACCCGTCCGTGCGGGCGACCTCGCCCCAGCGCACCAGCCTCAGGTCCGGGTGCTGGGCCACCCACTCCGGATGGGTGATGGCTGCGTGCTCGTCGACTTGGACGCTCACATAGACCGGAGCCCGGATGCCGACTGCGTGCAGCGCGTCCACCTGCTCCTTGAGCAGGTCGAGATCCGCGGCCAGTCCGGCGTGCCGCTCGGGCCGGTCGGTCTCGTAGTACAGGCGGCCATGGTGGCACTTGGCGAAGACCGTGACGCTGTCGACGTGGGCGGCGGCGAACGTCGCCGCAAAGCGCTCGGGGTCGAACGACGCGCCCACGTCGGGGACGTCGGGACCGGTGTGGAAGTCGAGGTGGATGGTGCGGCGGGGGAAGAACAAAGAACTCATGAACTCAGCGACCTCCGAGGCCGGATAGGGCGATGCCGCGGACGAGGTGACGCTGCAGGAGCAGCACCATGATCACGGTCGGGAGCATGGAGATGGTGGATGCGGCCATCAGCAGGTGCCACTGGCTGCCCTGCTGACCGAGAAAGCCGTTGAGACCGACCGGGACGGTGAATTTCTCGGTCGAGTTGGTGATGATCAAGGGCCAGAGGAAGCTGTTCCAGTAGTTGATGAAGGTGAAAACGGCAAGCACGGCGACCGCCGGACGGGCGATCGGCAGCACGACGGCGAGCAGGATGCGCATACGGCTGGCACCGTCGACCAGCGCGGCTTCCTCGAGCTCCTTGGGGATGTTGAGGAAGAACTGCCGGAGCAGGAAGGTGCCGAAGGCCGAGAAGGCCCACGGCAGGATCAGGGCCTGATAGCTGTTGGTCCACCCGAACTCCTGCATCAGGATGAACATGGGCACGATCATCACCTCCTGCGGAACCATCAGCGTGACCAGGTAGAGCAGGAAGATGAGCTCGCGGCCGCGGAACTCCAGCCGGGCGAAGGCGTAAGCGGCCAGGATGGAGGTGACGCAGACGAGGATTGTCCCCAGGACGGCCACAGCCATGCCGTTGACCATGTAGCGGCCGAAGGGCACATAGCTCCAGGCTTCGCTGAAGTTCTCGAAGCGGAGCTCACTGCCGAGCAGTTGAGGCGGTGAGGCGAACACCTCGCTCGCCGGCTTCAGAGCGGTCGCGATCATCCAGATGAACGGGACGAGGAAGATGATCAGCACGACGGTCAGCAGGATCTGCGACAGGGGCGCCGGGCGGGTCCGGTCGACCCGCCGACGGCGTCGGGCCGCTCGCGCCGGGTCGGCCTGGATGACGACCTGGACGCGGGTGGGGCGGTCAGAGCCCCTCAACTCAGCCGTCATAGTGCACGAACTTCCGTTGTCCGAGGAACTGGAGTGCCGTCACGAAGACGATGATGACCAGCAGGAGGGTAGAGATCGCCGACGCAGACCCGAGCTGGTAGAACTGGAATCCCTTCTGGTACATGTACATGACCATGGTCTGGGTGGCCACGCCAGGCCCGCCCCCGGTCAGGATGTAGGGCTGGCTGAACACCTGGAACGAGGTGATCAAGGTGAGCACCGCGGCGAAGAACATCGACGGTGACAGCATCGGGATCGTGATCGTCCAGAACTGGCGCCACCTGCCGATTCCATCGATCTCGGCGGCCTCGTAGAGGTTCGGGTTGATGGAGTCGAGTCCAGCGGAGAAAACCAGCATGTTGTAGCCGAAGCCCTGCCACACCGACATGGCCACGACGCACATCATCGCCGTGGTCTCGCCGCCCAGCAGGTTGGTGGGAGCCAGACCGAAGCTCGAGGTCGCCACGCTGTCGACCAGCCCCCGGGGTTGCAGCATCAGCCGGAACACCAGGGCGTTGGCCACGATCGGAGTGACCGCGGGCAGGAAGAACAGCACGCGGTAGAGGCCGCGCAGGCGGATTCGCGGTGAGATCCACACCGCGAGGCCCAGCGATATCACGAAGTTGACCGGCACGTAGAGGACGACGAAGAGGATCGTGTTCCGAAGCGCGCGGAAGAACACCGGATCGGTGGTCAGCAGGGTGGCAAAGTTGCCCACACCCACGAACTTGTGGTCTCCGAGGATGGGCCAGGAGAAAAAGGCCAGGGCGATCGAGCCCACGATGGGGATCAGGGTGAAGATGAGGAACCCCAGGCCGCTGGGGGCGAGGAAGCCAAGGGCGGTGAGAGTGGACCGCCGCCCGGCGGCGGCGCGGGTGCGAGGTGACCGACCGGCGACAGGTGGAGGCGCTATGAGCGTCATCTTCCACTTCCTTGTTCGGCGATGGACGGGGGACGGGTGCCTGGTCCCTTCGGACCTGGCACCCGTCGGGGACGTGCCTTAGCCGCCGGCGGTCTGCTGCTGGACCAGCGTGAGGAAGTCGGCGGCGCTCTGCTGCCCGTTGAGGGCAGGGATGCCGTACTGCTGGAACACGGTCTGTACCTGCGACAGGTTCGCCGAGGAGTGGAACGGCTCCGAGTTCGCGATGGCCGCCGTGATGGCTGGCTTCGCCTCCTTCAGGTCACCGACGTACCAGGTGTCGGACTGAGCCGTCCGGGCCGGGTAGGCCCGCCCGGCCTCGCCGAGGTACTGCTGGGCCTCCGGTCCGGTGATGGTGGCGATCGCCCGCAGCGCGGCGTCGGGCTGCTCGCAGCTCTGCGAGACCCCGTACCCCGACCCGGCGATGTGGGACTTCCCACCCGCCTCCCCGATCGGGATGACGGCGACGCCCGCCTCGAACTTCGCGTTCTTGACGATGTTCCCGTACTGCCAGGGACCGTCCACCACCATGGCGCTGTTACCGGCCATGAACTCGTTCAGGGCAGTGCTGGTGTCGGTGCTGGCCGGAAGCTTCGGGGTGACGCCGGCGGTCACCATGCCCTGCAGCCACTCGAAGGTCGACCTCATCTCCGGGGTGTCGAGCTGGACCTTCCCGTCTGCGTCGATCGGCTGCAGTCCGGTGCGGCTCAGGGACCAGGCGGCGAACTGGTCCACCGTCGGGAAGAACGCGTAGCCGGTCATCTTGTCTGTGGCCAGTGTCTTGGCGGCGGCCTCGAAGTCCGCGATCGTCCAGGTGGTGGTTGGAGCCTTCACCCCAGCGTTGCTGAAGGCCTCCTTGTTGTAGTAGACGACCAGTGGCCCCAAGTCGTACGGCACCGCGATCTGCTGACCGTTGGCTTGCAGCGCCTGCGTGATCGACTGGTTGAATTCGCTCATCTTGATGCCGGCGGCGTCGAGTCTTTCCTGATCCAGCGGCAGCATCAACTGGCTGATGCTGGGAGCCCGCGGGCCCTGCACGCCGAGGATGCAGCCGACGTCACCTCCGCTGGCCTGGGCGGCCAGCTTCGTCCAGTAGTCGGGGAACGTCGACGTCTGCAACGTCAACTTGATGTCGGGGTTGGCCGCGGTGACCATCTCGGACAAGTGGTTCAACGCATCGGTCTCAACCTGCGACCCCGACCACATCTGCCACGTCAGAGTGGTCGGGCCACCCCCGCCCGAGCTGCCTGTCGAGTTGTCCCCCGAGCCACCGCAGGCCGCCAGGCCCAGCGCCAGCACCGTGGTCGCCGCCAAGGCGCCGACCCTGAACCGAACACGTGTCGTCCTCACGAAGCTCCTTCGTCACTGAAGTGTTGGCGCTGCCGGGCGCCGGGCGGCCCGCGGGATGTGGACCTCACCGGTCAGACAACTGATGTCTGCGAGTATCGACGCAGGATCAGACGGGTGTCAAGGAACCGAGCGGAATCGCGGTGGGGGGCTCGGGAGACTGCTCGCCCCCGCCCGAGACCATCGACCGCAGCCAGCTCTCCACGGTCGCGACGTGAACCAGGGCCGCAGCCTCCGCGAGCCGGGCGTCACCCGCCTCGATCGCGGCAAAGATCGCTCGGTGTTCCTCGAGCGTGCGGTGGTAGGCGTCGTTGTCGATGATCCCGCGCCAGACCCGGGTGCGCACGGTGCCGCTGGAGATGCCGGTCAGCAACGTGGCCAGCACCGGGTTCTGGCTGGAGCGCGCGACGGCGGCGTGGAAGTCCGTGTCGTACTGGATCAGGTCCTCGTGGGCCGTGGCGCCGGCCATCAGATCGAGGTATCCGCGGATCTCCTGACGCTGATCGGCGCTGGCGCGAACGGCAGCGAGCGCCGTCACCCCGGGTTCGATCAGCCGCCGCGACTCCAGCAGGTTGAGGATGGTGTCCTCCTGCATCAGCTCCACCGCGGCGCCGATCCCGGTCAGCAGGAGGTGCGGGGTGAGACTGGTGACGTAGGTCCCATCGCCACGACGAACGTCCAGCACCCCGGCGGTGACCAACCCACGGACGGCCTCGCGCAGGCTGGAGCGAGAGACGCCCAGCTCGACGCTCAGCTCAGCCTCGGCGGGCAGTCGCTGGCCCGGCACGAGGCGCCCGGAGATGATCAAGCTACGGACGCGCTCGATGGCTGCTTCGGTCAGCGGTGCCGCCATGGCGTCTCCTTCGTTCAGCGTTCGGGCCCGACTCAAGGTCGGCTAGACATCAGGTCTATCGTGAACCCGAGCACGTTCGTCAGCGTACGGTTTCTGTGCTCTCCTCACCGCCTTCGCGCCGAAGCCTTGCGGCGCCCGAGCCCGGAGCCGCGCCGTGTCGAGCCGCACCAGCACCTCCACCGTGACCGCACTGGAAGTGCGCGACGTCCGTTTCCCGACGTCGCGCCACCTCGACGGTTCGGACGCCATGAACCCTGAGCCGGACTACTCCGCCGCCTACGTGATGCTCCGCACCGATGACCCGGATGGGTTCGAGGGTCACGCGCTGGCGTTCACGACGGGCAGGGGCAACGACGTGCAGACCAACGCCATTGCCGCTCTCGCTGATCACGTGGTCGGGATGAGCACGGCCGAGCTGTGTGACGATCTGGGCGGCTTCTCCCGCCGGCTGGTGCATGACCCGCAGCTGCGCTGGCTCGGTCCCGAGAAGGGGGCCATGCACATGGCGATCGGCGCCGTGGTGAACGCCGCCTGGGACCTGGCCGCCAAACGGGCGGGGCAGCCGCTGTGGGACTTCCTGGCCTCGATGACGCCCGAGCAGCTCGTTGCGCAGGTCGACTTCCGCTGGCTGTCGGACGCCCTGACGCCGGAGGAGGCCCTCGACCTCCTGCGGCGCGCCGAGCCGGGTCGCCGAGAACGGCGCGCTCAACTGCTCGCCTCGGGTTATCCGGCGTACACCACCACCCCCGGCTGGCTGGGCTACTCCGATGAGAAGCTTGCCCGGCTGGCGAAGGAGGCGGTCGCCGACGGCTTCAGCCAGATCAAGCTCAAGGTGGGGGCGAACGTCGAGGACGACGTCCGTCGGATGGGCGTCGCGAGAGCCGCGGTGGGGGAGGACGTGCGGATCGCCGTCGACGCCAACCAGCGGTGGGACGTTGAGCCCGCGATCGGCTGGATGCGGCAGCTCGCGCCCTTCCACCCCTACTGGATCGAGGAGCCCACCTCCCCCGACGACATCCTCGGGCACGCGGCGATCCGACAAGCGGTGCACCCCATCAAGGTGGTGACCGGGGAGCACGTGGCCAACCGGGTGGTGTTCAAGCAGCTGTTGCAGGCGGGCGCCGTTGACGTCCTCCAGATCGACGCGGCCCGGGTCGCCGGGGTGAACGAGAACATCGCCATCTTGTTGCTGGCGGCCAAGTTCGGCGTGCCGGTGTGCCCGCACGCGGGCGGGGTGGGGCTGTGCGAGATGGTGCAGCACCTGTCGATGTTCGACCTGATCGCCGTGTCGGGCACCACCGAGGACCGGATGATCGAGCACGTCGACCACCTGCACGAGCACTTCCTGACCCCGGTCGAGGTGCGCGACGGACACTACGTCGCCCCGACAGCGCCCGGGATGGGCGCGCAGATGTACCCCCAGAGCCTGGCCGACCACCTGTTCCCCAGCGGCTCGGTCTGGAGCAGCTGACCGGCGACCCCGGCCCACCGCTGGTGCGATTTCACCCCAGTTCATCCCGATGAGAAGGACACCCATGGAATACACCAACCTCGGCCGTTCCACGATGACGGTCAGCAAGATCTGCCTGGGCACGATGCACTTCGGCCCGAAGGCCTCGGAGGAGGAGTCTCACAAGATCTTGGACAGGGCGCTCGAGATGGGCATCACGTTCATCGACACCGCCAACGTCTACGGGGCTGAGGCGGGGAAGGGTCGCTCGGAGGAGATCATCGGCAACTGGCTGGCGGCGCGTCCGGGAGCAAGGGACGAGGTTGTCCTAGCCACGAAGGTCTACCACTCGATGACACCGTCCTGGGCGCCGAACGAGGGCCCCGGCTTTTCCGCGTACAAGGTGCGCAAGCATCTGGCCGACTCGCTGCGCCGCCTGCGAACCGACCACATCGACCTCTATCAGATCCACCACATCGACCGGAACGTCTCTTACGAGGAGCTGTGGGGAACCTACGAGAAGGCCGTGGCCGACGGGGACGTGCTGTACGCCGGGTCGAGCAACTTCTCCGGCTGGGGACTGGCCAAGGCACAGTTGAACGCCTGGCAGCGCGGCTTCACGGGCTTCGTCTCTGAGCAGACCCAGTACAACCTGTTGAGCCGCGTGCCCGAGATGGAGGTGCTGCCGGCCGCTGAGGACCTCGGCGTCGGTGTGATGGCGTACATGCCGCTGGCGGGTGGGCTGCTGACCGGCAAGACCGAGTCCTACGACGGCACCCGTACCCGGCAGGTGGAGGAGGAGTACGGCATCACGATCGGACCCGAGAACCCGCAGTTCCGTGACTTCTCCGCCCTCTGTCGTGAGCTCGGTGAGCCGGACGGCGTGGTGGCGACCGCCTGGGTGCTGCAGCACCCCGCGGTGGACAGCGCAATCGTGGGCGTCCGGACGGTCGAGCAGCTGGATGGGCTGGACCGGGCTTCGTCGCTTGTGCTGGAGACCGCGGTGATGGAGCGTCTCGACTCCATCTTCAACATCAACAACGGCCGCCGGATCGGCCCCGGGGCCTCGCCGGAGGCACACTCCTGGTGAAGCACTGCGCTATCGCCCCATGGGCTTGCCGAGGGCGGCTGGAGGAGCGGTTCGGTTCTTCGCCAGGTGTGAGTGGGCCACGTTCTGGTCGACGGGGTAGGACGGACAAGCACCGGTTCGGCGTCGGTCCCCTCCCAGGGAGCGGCGTGGCCGGACGCATCGCCCTGCACACTCACTCGAGGGCCGGGCGCGAGCTCGGCCACGGGCCGATCCACGTGACGGTCATAGCCGTCCTCGCCCCCCGGCTGCTGGCGGCCCGCAGCCCGACTCGGTCGATATGGCGGAGTGGACGGGACGCCATCCGCCGGGCCAAGGACGACTACTCCGGCGACAACCCCAGCATCTCCTCCGTCTGGGCGATGCAGTGACCGGGCTGGCCTTCCCTGCCCTGGGCTACGGGGCGGCCGCGCTCGGCAACCTGTACCAGGCGATCGGGGACGACGAGGCGCGCGCCCTGGTGGACGCCGCGTGGGAGGTAGGCATCCGGCACTTCGACGTGGCCCCGCACTACGGCCTCGGCCTTGCCGAGAGCCGGCTGGGAGAGGCGCTTGCGACACGGCCGCGGAGCGAGTACCTCCTGTCCACCAAGGTGGGACGGCTGCTCGAGCCCAGTCCCGAGACGGCCCACCAGCGTGACGACAGCTTCGTCGTGCCCGCGAACCTCCGGCGGGTCTGGGACACCTCGGAGGCCGGCCTGCGGCGCAGCCTCGCCGCCAGCCGTGAGCGAATGGGGATCGAGGGCGTCGACATCGCCTACCTGCACGACCCGGAGGAGAACGTTCCGGCCGGTGGCTCGTTGGAGGGCGTGCTGGCCGAGGCGTTGCCCACCCTCGCCCGGCTGCGGGAGGAAGGGGTGGTGAGCGCGGTCGGTGTCGGCTCGAAATCGACGAAGGCGTTACTGGCCGCGGTTCGCACCGGGCTGATGGACGTCATCATGGTGGCGGGCCGGTACACACTGCTCGAGCAGCCGGCCGCGGCCGAGCTGTTGCCGGCCTGCCTGGACCACGGCGTTCGGGTCGTGGCGGTTGGCGTCTACAACTCCGGTGCCCTGTCCCAGGACGTTCCCCGGCCTGACCTGCCCTACGAGTACGGCCCAATGCCACCGGCAGTCCTCGACCGGATCAGCCGGCTCGCCGACGTGTGCCACCGGCACGGCACCACCCTGCCGACCGCTGCACTGCAGTTCCCGCTGCGCCACCCCGCGGTGGCCGGGATCGTGATCGGCGCCCAGTCGGCCGACCAGATTGTGCAGAACGCGGACCGGTACGCCGCGGCGGTGCCGGAGGCTCTGTGGGCCGAGCTCGCCGAGGCTTTCGGCGCGGACCTCCCGGCTGGACTGACGGTGGGCGGTACCGCACCGCCCTCAGATCGATGAGCGAGCCCGGGGCGGGAGTCGCCGGACCTGGCATCGTCGACGCGCACCTGCACCTATGGGACCTGACCACCGGGGACTACACCTGGAACACGGCGGCCCTCGGGCCGGCGCATGCCAGCTTCGGTCCGGCCGACGCCGAGGAGGTGCTGGCCATGGCTCAGGTCGAGCGTGCCGTCCTCGTTCAGCCCGCCGACACCGTGGGGGACTCCGAGCGCATGTTCGCTGCGGCCGCTCGGCTCCCGTGGGTTGCTGGGGTGGTCGCCTGGATCTCGCTGGATGACCCAGCGTGGGCCCGGCGGCTGTTTGACCGCTGAACCGATACCGGACAGCTCTGCGGGATCCGCCAGTTGCTGCACGACCAACCACCCCAACCCCGAGCTTCTCGACGCCCTGGCGGTGCGGGCGAGCCTGGCGATGCTCGCGGAACGTGGGCTGCCCTTGACCTCCCCGACGCGTGGCCCCGACTCTGGCCCGCGGTGACCCGCCTCGTCGACGAGATGCCCGAGCTTTCGGTCATCCTGGACCATCTCGGTAATCCGCCGCTCGGGCTGGGCGCCGAGGACCGGTCGGTTGCGGGTGCGCCGTTCCGCCGCTGGGAGCGCAACTTGCAGGAGCTAGGTTCGATGGGCGCGTATCTGCGATGACCACCGGAAGCTTGGGAGCTCGCGAGGGCACCTGACCTGCTGGCCGCCCGCAGTCGCTCATAGCCAGAAGGAGGGCGAGGTCATCGCCCCGAGAAGAACCGCGTGCCGGTCTGTGGCGTTCCGGTACCAGTGCGGCTTGCTCGCGTCGAGGGTGATCGAGTCGCCTTCCTCCAGGTGGCACTCGACATGGTCGACGACCATGAACAGGCTCCCGGAGAGTGGGGTGACGCACTCCTCGCCTTCGTGCATGAAGGGTATTGCCTCGTTGATCCAGATCAACACCTCCGCCAGCGGGCCGGGCGGCGAGCGTCCGGCAGCTGAGCTGGTCGCCGCCCGCCTGAGTAGCATGGGCTGGAGCCCCTGCTGCTCGAGAGCGGAAGAACTGCAGCAACGTGGTGGCGCAGCTGGAGGGCACCGACCCCAGCCGCCCGGCGCTGCTGGTGCGAATACACCTCGATGTCGTCCCCGCCGACCCAGCCGGCTGGTCGGTGCCGCCCTTCTCCAGGGGGAGGTGCGCCAGGACGTGGTGTGGGGCCGCGGGCGGTTGACATGAAGGGCATGGTGGCCATGTCGCTGACGGCGCTGGAGACACACGTCGCCATCGGCTGGCAGCCGGACCGCGACATCGTCGTCGCCCTGCTCGCCAATGAACGGCGTCGTCGGCCGACGCAGGAAACGCCGTCGGTCGACCGTCCACCAGAACACTCGCCGGTGCTTGCGCTGTGTAACTCCAGAGTCAGCAACCGGGCCTGAGGCCAAGGCGAGGCCGGCGCCAAGCAGTTGGACCCGAGAATGGCGGTGCCACGAGCAGGCGCCGCGGCGCTGCTCGTGCCGGCCCACGGGGGCCTCGACGCAGGGAACGTTGATTGTGCCTCAGTGCGGCACCAGGGTGAAGTCTCACGACTGACGCTGATCTCGTCCGGGACGACGAGTACTGTCCTTGAGCGCCCATTGTGGGATGTTGATTAGTGGCGGGCGGTGAGGTGAACCAGGAACCGGGGTGCAACCAGGTGGGTGAGCGTCATTCATCATGACTGACAAGTCGCAAGTCGCGGGTTCACAGAGTGCCCGCCGCACAACAGGCCTCTGACCAGGCACTTTTTGATTGCGGGTTTGGGACGTCGAGCACGACGCGCGAACATCAAGGGATACGGTTGCCTTGGTGAAATGACCTCTCGGCTCGCCAGTGCCCCGCAACCGTGGTCAACCCTCGGAGATCGCCGCCACCATCGCGTTCCTGCTCACCGACGGCGCGGCCTACATCTGCGGGGCGACTATCCAGGTCGACGGGGGCAAGCACATGCACTGAGCCACGCAGGGGCGCAGCAGACCACGATCCAAAGGCCCTCCTTAATGGGCCGCGACACCGAACCCGGCAAGCCGTCTAGCTCAACTCAAGGCAAGGAGACCCCGCATGTCCCACACCCTCATCGCCGACGCTGAGCGTCAGCGCCGCCACGACCTGAGCGAGGCGGCGACCAAGAAGGTCTTCCGCCGGCTCCTGCCGTTCCTGCTGCTGATGTACATCATCGCGTTCCTGGACCGCAGCAACGTCTCCTTCGCCCAGAAGGAGTTCGAGGTCGACTTCGGCATCAGCGCCGCCGCGTACGCCTTCGGCGCCGGGCTGTTCTTCGTCGGCTACGCCCTCTTTGAAGTTCCCAGCAACATCTTGCTGCACAGAGTGGGGGCTCGCTTCTGGCTGGCCCGAATCATGGTGAGCTGGGGCATTGTCGCCGCCTGCTTCATGTTCGTCCAAGGACCGACCAGCTTCTACATCCTGCGGTTCCTGCTGGGCGTCACTGAGGCGGGCTTCTTTCCCGGCGTCATCCTGTTCCTGACCTACTGGGTGCCAGCAAGGCACCTGAGCCGCGCGCGCGGCTACTTCTACGCGGGCATCGCCCTGGCCGGCATCATCGGCAACCCGCTGTCCGGTGGCCTGCTCGAGCTGAACGGGGTCGCTGGGCTGCGCGGCATTCAGTGGATGTTCCTGATCGAGGGCCTGCTGGCCGTCGCCGTGGGAGTGTGGTCGTACTTCTACCTGACCGACCGGCCGAAGGACGCGAAGTGGCTGCCGGAGGAGGAGAAGCGGGCGCTCTCGGAGACCATCGCCGCCGAGGACACCGCAAAAGCCGAAGGCCATGGCCCCCAGGCGGTGTGGTCCACGCTGGCGAACTGGCGGGTCTGGTACTTCTCGGCCATCTACTTCTGCATCCAGATCGCGGTCTACGGCTTCACCTTCTTCTTGCCGAGTCAGGTTGTCGCGATCACCGGCCAGAAACTCGGCTTCCAAGCGTCGCTGGTGACGGCTATCCCGTGGGTGTTCGCGCTCGCGTCCGTGGCGTTCTTCCCGGGCCTGGCGGACCGGACGCGCAAGCACCGGACGATTGGCTGCGCGCTCCTGCTGACCACCGCCTTCGGCATCTGCATGTCGGGTGTGTTGAGCGACACCCCGGTGCTGGCGATCGCCGGTCTCTCGCTCGCGGCCATGGGATTCGTGGCCATGCAGCCGATCTTCTGGACCCTGCCGACCGAGTACATGACCGGCTACGCCGCGGCGGCCGGCATCGGTCTGATCAACTCCCTGGGCAACCTGGGCGGGTTCACGGCCCCGATCATGCGGGAGTACTTCAACGAGAGGGTGGGCGGCAACGCCGGCCTCTACACCCTCGCGGTGGGTGCGGTGCTCGCTGCGATCTTGTTCGCCATCACCGGATTGTTCAAGAAGGCGAACCAGGTTGAAGCCGGTCAGCTCAACGAGGTGGATGCCCTCGCGGTCAAGGTCTGAGAATGCGCGCGCAGCGGGCAGGAAATGCCGAGATGAAGGCGTTGGTGCTGCGCGGCAACTACGACATCGCGGTGGAGGACCGACCCGACCCCCGCCCCGGCGCGGGGAAGTGGTGGTCGAGGTGATCGCCACCGGCATCTGCGGGTCGGACGTCCACGGCTACTCGGGTGAGAACGGGCGTCGCCATCAGGGCCAGGTGATGAGCTACGAGACGGTGGGCCGGATCGCCGAGCTCGGTGCGGACGTCACCGGCCTGGAGGCCGGGCAGGTGGTCACCGTCGACCCGGTGATGGGCTGCCACGATTCCGGCCTGCGCCAGCGGTCAGCAGCAGTGGTGCAGCCGGCGGGTGGTGCTCGGCGTGGCACCGGAGATCTCGGCCGGGCTGGTGGAGCCGTTGGCGGTCGGCTGGCACGCCGTCCGCCGCGGTGGAGCCACGCGGGAGGACCGCGTGCTGGTCATCGGCGGCGGGCCGATTCGGCCAGGCATGTCCGCTGGCTGCGCGGCGGATGGGGGACGAGAATCTGGCTCTCTCCGACGTGGCCCGTCGCGGCGCGCGCTGTGTGCCAGACTCGGTGCGCAGGTGATCGACCCGGCTAGCGGTGATCTTGGCGATCAGATCGCTGCAGCATTGCCTAAAGAGCACTGGTGGTTCCGCCCGGCTCGAGCGTCTACTCCACCCACTGCGTCATCACCCGGACCAACAGCCCGTTCGCCGAATACTTGATGATGGCTCCCGAGGCTGACGAGGTGGTGCGGACGTTCTAGCCGCTGCTGCTTGGCGAGCCGGTCCCGGTCATCGGATGATGAAGTTGCCCGATACGCCAGGTTTTCGGTGTCGAGCTCAATCCCGACGGCGAGCTGGTCCGGCCCGTCACCCGTCAGCTCCTCGCGTTGTGCCGGGGCCAGTGCCGAGCTGATGCCTCACCGACTCCTGGTTGCTGCTACGCCTCCACCGAAGGGCTCCTCCTGTGACTACTGCCCGATTGACCGCTCCTCTGCCGGCCGCCGCCGGCCCGGTTCCCCTAGCGCAGGTGCTTGCGGACCAGCCGCCGGTGCTGCATGTCAACGTCCCGTTGGACGAGGTCCGTGCGGGTCGTCGGTTGGTGGTGCTCGATGACGATCCCACGGGGACCCAGAGCATCGCTGACCTTCCGGTACTAACCAGCTGGGCGGTGGCCGACCTGCGGTGGGCCCTCTCCCAGCCCACCACCGCGTTCTTCGTGCTGACTAACACCCGCAGCTTGTCCGAGGCCGACGCGGTGGAGCGCAACCGGCAGGTCGTCGCGGCTCTCGACGAGGCAGCGAGCGTGGAGAAGGTCCCCTACGTTCTCGCTAGCCGGAGCGACTCGACCCTGCGCGGCTACTTCCCTCTGGAGACCGACGTGCTCATGGAGGAGCTGGCGGCCCGGGGCACCTCGGTGGACGGCGTGCTGCTCTGTCCTGCCTACATCGAACCGGGTCGGGTGACCGTGGACTCGCTGCACTGGTCGAGGACAAGCGACGGCATGATTCCGGTCTCCCACACCGAGTTCGCCAGGGACGCCAGCTTCGGCTATCTCAACTCCGACCTGCGCGACTGGGTGGAGGAGAAGACCGGTGGTCGCATCTCCCGTGACGACGTCGCCGCCATCACCCTGACTGACATCCGCCAGGGTGGACCGGACCGGGTGCAGGAGATATTGACCGGGTTGAGCCAGGGACAGCCGGTCGTAGTCGATGCCGCGGAGGACGCCGACCTGCAGGTGGTCACGTTGGCCTTGCTGCGGGCCGAGTCGGCCGGCAAGAACTTCCTGTACCGGATCGGACCGGGGTTCGTCCGCGCCCGCAGCGGTCAGACCGTGAGGTCGGCCATCGACACGAACCGGCTGTCCGCCATCCTGGCCGAAGCTCCACGTCCAGCAGACGAGACCCGCCCGGACACCGAGCACGGCCTGATCGCGGTCGGCTCACACGTCGGACTCACCACCCGGCAGCTGGACCGCCTGCGTGAACGCGGCAAGCTCGTCGAGCTGGAGATCGACGTGCCCACCATCCTGAGGGCCGAGGACCGCGACGCTCACGTCAGCGACATCGCCACCCGGGCCGCCGACGAGCTGCGCACGAACCGCTCCGCCAGTGACGTCGTCATCCGTACTAGCCGCACCCTGGTCACCGGTGCCGACGCGGTCGACAGCCTTGTCATCGCCCGGACCGTGAGCGCCGCCCTGGTCGGCACAGTCCGAGAGGTCGTCGCCAAAGTGCGGCCGGCGTTCGTCTTGGCGAAGGGTGGGATCACCTCTTCCGACACCGCGACCGAGGGACTGAGCATCCGCCGGGCATGGTCTCGAGGGACGATGCTGCCCGGGATCGTCTCCCTGTGGGAGCCGGCGGCCGGGCCCGCCCAAGGCATCCCCTATATCGTGTTCGCCGGCAACGTCGGGAACGACGACGCGCTCGCCGCAGTCGTCGAGAAGCTGCGGATCGTCTGAGTCGTCGAGCGGACCGGGGTGGACGCCCTCGCCGTCGCCGTGGGCAACGTCCATGGCCTCACCAGCACTCCGGTGTCGCTCGACCTCGTCAGGCTGGCCCAGATCCGCGACGCGGTCGCGGTGCCGCTCGTGCAGGTGGGAGGCCATGGGGCCATGGGCGTTCCTCGTGAGCTGGTTCGACCCCTTCGCTCCACGTCGCGACCTGGCTGCGAAGTAGGGGATCACCGCCGTGGCCACCCCAGCAGCGGCATGCCCGGACGCTGACATCGCCCTGCTGGCGGCTCGGAGCCAGGCACAGGCCGAGACCGCACTCTTCGGCCCGGACGGGGTGCTGACGACCCTCCGACCAGGATCGCCCGTCATTCCGACCAGCACGGTCGGCCCCGACGCCGCCCGTGAGCTGGCCAGCAAGCTCGAGGCCGGAGGCCACCCGCTGGTCGACGCCCCGATCGGCGGGGGCCCGGTCCGGGCGGGCCAGGGAGACCTGCTCATCGTGGTGGGTGCTGACCCCGACGCGCTAGCGCTCGCTCGATGTGTTGGACTCCCTCTCCTCGACGTTGACCGTTGTCGGACCCCGACTCGGCGACGGGCAGGCCCTCAAGACCATCAACCAGCTCCTCGCCGGAGTGCACATCGCCGCCGCGGCGGAGGCGAGCGCCCTGGCCTGTGGTCTCGAGCTCGACCTGAGCATGGATAGATTGGTCTTGACAGGGCATCTTCGTTGGGTGACGGTGGTCGTCTCTACCGGATCTCGGAGCGCTCGCTCCGAGTTCCTCTCATCGGTAGTGGGTGACGGCCGCGCCATTCTGGGGCCAAGACGGAGGATCCCGAATGCGTCGTGCTGCGTTGCTCACTCTTGCCAGCCTGGTCAGCTCAATGGCGGTCGCAGCGTCACCCGTGCCAGCGTCCGCAGTCTGCCCTGAAGTCGGGCAGGTCTATTACAGCTTCAGCAACAAGAGCGTCAGTCGGCGAGCATCAAACCTGAAGAGCGATTACCTCCGGGGTCCTGGCACCATCACCTACAACGAGACAAAGACCGCGACCGTGACGGCATCGATGACGGCAAGCGTCTCAGCTGAGGCGGGTGTGGTGTTCGCCAAGGCCAGCAGCTCTCTCGGTGTGACCGTGGGCGCCAGCTACAGCAAGGCCGGGACGTGGATCTACAGCAAGCCGGTGCCTTCCGGCAGGACTGCTCGGCTGGTTCGCTATCGCGAGTCGCGAAGGTTCACCGTGAAGAAGACGAAAATCGTGGCACCCTGCAACGTGCAGACGGTCTACACCGCGACGGTGGACGCTCCCCGGGCGGCGGACATCAACGTTTGGGACCTCCAGTACGTATGACTCGGCGCCGCTCCTCGGCTCGTTCTTCTCCGGGGTAGTCGCAGGATCGCGGCCCTGTCCTTTCGCTGGTGCCGGCGCTCGCGAGCCCAGGCGAGCCCCCGGGTGATTTGACGCGTCCTCCACCTGCAAGACGGGTCGTCGAGCTGCTGCTTCAGAACGTGCCTGTCGTGACCAGGCGAGACGAGGTTGCGCCTACCCGGTCGAGCCCGCCTCTGCCACCGTCGCCGTCGGCTCCTCGACGGGTCCCCAGGCGGGCACCAACGCGTACAGCACGAGCGGCCGGTCAGGACGGTCCCCGTCCTCCACCACCCTCGCGGCCTCGGCCTCGTCGTCCCAGATGTGGCCACCCCGGTGAAGGCAGCTCTCGAGCTCCCCACCGCTGGTGAACTCGGCGATCACCCAACCAGCTGGCCGCGGTCGCTCAGGACGCTTCGCTAGATCCATGACCGCAGGCTAGCGAGGCACCCCCGGGCTCCATCGGCGCCCACCAGCTGAACGAGGGGCCGGATCACGCCCGCCCTGATCAGTTGGAAAGCGAGCTCGGGATGCCTGGTCCCTGGATTGTCCTGCATTGCCGGTGGCTGAGGTGCGAGTCCGGCTGAACCGTTCCCGAACCCTCAGAGCACCGAGTAGGTGATGACGGTGGCTGAACGCCGGGCTGCCCCGCTGAGGTCGGTCACGGTGGGGGTCCAGGAGGCAGTGTTGTTTCCGCTCACCTCGGTGCCGACCACGAGCACGGTGGGCGTGGAGCCCAGCTCCGTGGTGCCCTGGCTGATGGCGGTGACGGTTCCCGTCGTGGTGACCGGCCCGGAGGCATAGCTGACCGCTGTCGGCTCACCGGACCCGGTGACCACGCCGGAGACTGCCCAGCCGAGGGTCGCTCCCCGGGAGTCCTGCACCACGACCCGGCTCTGTCCGTCAGCGGCCACCATCGGAGCCACGGTCAGGCTCCCGCTTGAGAGCGTGAAGGACACCGCCGTGGTCGCGGCCGCCGCCGGCAGGCAGGGGGCTGCGACCGCGACCAGAGCGGCGAGCGAGGCGGCAGCGCTGGTGACAGCCGTGCGGCTCTTCGTCATTCAAGATCTCCTCGGCTCGCCTCCCGGGTTCCCTGGAGGTGTTGGCGGGTCGTGCACCGACACCACGAGATTGAGGTCTCAACCTTCGCCACTTCTTCGACTTCGGTTGGGGCTGCGTCAAGATCCACTCAGCCATGTCAGGGGCGATCTTGAGACTGACCTGAGGTCGGGGAAAGATCGCGGTCTTACCCCGTAGTGGGTGGGGCTGTGACGCAGACAGGCTTCGCGTCGACTCGATCACCTCGTCGGGAGGTCGACTCCTGCCGTCGCTGAGCGCCCCGCTCCTCGGCTGTTCAGTGGACGCGACGTGCGCGAGTGGATGCGGGTCCCGGTGACTTGCCCGCAATCACGCGTTGCTCCGTCACCTCCCGATGCTGGGCCCGTTCGAGATCTCTTCGAGCCCAGTGGTCTGAAGCTGCCCCGGTTCCTCGCTGGGGCAACAACGAGGAGCGCCCCTGGCGCCCCTCAGGTCGGCCTGCGGTGCTGCAGCTTCCACGGTCCGACAGAATGACCGCATGACTGCTTACTGGATCAGCGTGTACCAGGAGATCTTCGATCAGGACAAGGTTGACGCCTACGCGAAGCTCGCTCGGCCCGCGCTGGAGGCGGCGGGCGGGACCTTTGTTGCCCGTGGGCTGCCCGAGCAGACATACGAGGCCGGCGCGACGACCCGCACGGTGCTCGTCGTCTTCGACTCCGTTGAGGCGGCCCGCGCCGCCCACGACAGCCCCGCCTACCAGGAGGCCCTCGCCGCCCTCGACGGCGGCGCCCGGCGCGACATGCGGATCATGGCCGCGCTTGAGGCATGACCTGAGGCGTCCGGAGAGTCGAGCCAACTGCAGCAGCATGGCGATGGCGACCCCACTGATCCTTGCTCAGACCGGGCGGAGGCGAGTCCCCGGACGAGGGTGAGGACCCGCCGAGGGCTCGCTCTCCGCCCGCAGGCGGGTCAGCCGATCGGTGTCCGGGTGACCGTGAGGTCGAAACGGAACGCAGTGCCACACGTCAGCGGGTACTTCTGACGACCGATCCTCAGCTCGACGTCGGTGCTGAGCGCCTGGTTGGTGCCGGTCACGACCACGTGCTCGCCAGCGTCAGAGAAGGCATCGTTGACGGCCGTGATCGCGCCGTCGACCGTGTAGGTGCCGCGCACCTTGGCCTTGCCCGCGGGCGCCTTGGTTTCCAGGTCGACCATGTGCGCCTGGGCGCGGATCTTGCCCTTGTCGATACGGGCCGACTTGGTGTCGTCGGCAGAGACCAGCGTCTGCTGCGGCCCCTCCAGCACGATCACCGCCGGCACGCTGACCGTGTTGTTGGTGTACAGGTCGATGAAGGCCGATCCCGACGGTCCTTCGGCGGTGCAGCTGATGGCGTAACCCTGCTCGTGGGTGGTGGTCGAGGCTGCAGCGGGCGGAGCATTGAGGACCAAGAAGGCCGTGGTGGTCGCGATCAGGCAGAAGGCCGAAGTTCTGCGACGCATAGAAGGGGATCCTTTCGCTCTGTACCTCGACGAGGAGACCCCTCGTGGGGCCCTAGATATGGGGTTTAGCAGGTCGGCGGCAGCGTGGCAGTGGGTGTGAAAAGGTAACCTGAGACAGGTACTCACCTCGGGATGATCGGCGCTCGCTTAGGTGCTGGCCCCCTTCCAGGCCCGACCAACGGCGCTCTTGCGCCGGGGCTGTAGCCCGGCGAGCTCCACTACGACCGCAGGAGCCCGGTGATCGAGGTGAACCCTTGCCGCTCGGCATGTTGGAGGGCCGTGACGCCGTTGCGGTCAGGGATGCTGCGCTCAGCACCGGCGGCGAGCAGGATGCGGACGATCTCCTGGTAGCGCCGGCTGCCGTCGCCGAGGATCACCGCCTCGAGCAGGGCAGTCCAGCCGAGGTCGTTGACGTGGTCGACGTCGATCCCGGTCTTCACCACCCGCCGCACGTAGTCCACGTGACCCCGTTCGCTGGCCGGGATCAGCGAGGTGCCGCCAAACCGGTTCCGCACGGTCAGGTCTGGCCGAGCGGGAAGCAGCAGGTCGGCCATGGCGACGCTGCCGGTGACCCCGGTGACCAGCCACGGGGTGTCGTGTCGGCCGTCGAGCGCATCCGGGTCGGCGCCGAGGTGCACCAGCAACCGGGCCACCGCGAGTCTGTCCTGCGCGGCAGCGAGCAGCAGGGGGGTCCGACCTCGGTCGTCGCGGGTCTCGAGGTCGGCGCCCGCGCGTAGCGCGAGAGCGGCGGTCGTGGCGTCCCCGGCCGCTGCGGCGGCGAGCAGCTGGCGGTCCGCTCGCCGCTGGGTGACGGGCTCCGCGTCGAGGGCGGCTTCCAGCACCCGGACGATCGCGTCGTCCCCGTGACCACGGGCGTGCGCCAGAGGGGTCAGCTGGTCCCGCTGCGAACGGAGCCGGACGTCCGCACCGGCGGCAACCAGCACCCGGACGGTGTCCACGTAGCGGGCGGACCCGTCGCCGAGGATCACGGCCTCGTGGAGGGCGGTCCAGCCGAGGTTGTTGATGTGGTCAACCTCCACGCCCGCCTGGACCAGCCGCCCGGCGACCGCTGCATGACCCCGGTCAGCAGCACGGATCAGCCCAGTGCCGTTGAAGGAGTCCTTCGCGTCGACGTCGGCTCCGTGCGCCAGCGTGAGGTCGAGCAGCTCGAGCCGCCCCTCGCTGGTGGCGATCAGGTAGGCGCTCTGCTGGCTGTCGTCCTCGGCATTGACGTCCGCGCCGCGGCGGATCAGGCTCCGCGCGCGGCGCACGTCATTGTCCCAGGCGGCCGCGATCAGCTGCCCGTCCAGCTGGGCCTGTTCCGCCGGCGCCGCCCGTGGTGCCGCGCGTGGCCTCTCTGGGCTCGGAGCGCCGGCGGAGGCCCCACCGCCGCGTGCGCTTGGAGCCGGTGTCGGGCTGGGCGGCGGCGGCGAGCTGGTCGGGGACGACGTCGTCATCGGCGACTGACCCTGCGACGACGTGACCTCGCCACCGCCGCACGCGGTGGCAAGGACGAGCACCGCGACCGCGGCGGGAAGGATCCGGTAGGTCATCGGGGCAGACGCATGGTGACCACCTCGTAGGGCGGCGCACCGACGGGCTCGTCGAAGTGGCTGTCGACCAGGAGGAGGCGACCGCGGGCGATCTTGGCGGTGGTGAGGACGCGGGTGCGGTCGGTGTCGGTCTCGGCGACGAGCCGGGCCCGGCTGCCGTCCGCGGAGAGCCGCAGGGTGGCGATCTTCTGGCTGAAGTTGCGGACCACGGTCAGGGTGTGGCCGCGCAGCACCAGCCCGTCGGCGTTGACCAGGTCGGCCGTGCCGGTGTCGACGGGGGAGACGTCCCGGGAGCGGAGGTCGAAGCGCCAGAGCCGGCCGGTGTTGCCCTGGGCGACGACCAGGGCGTCGCGGTCCGGGGACACGACGATCCCGCCGAGGTTGAAGCCGGTCTGGACCGGGATGACGCCGGTCGCGTCGGCCCAGGTGGCAACCTGCCAGCCGCCGTGCTCCAGGGCGACACGGAAGACCAGGGGAGCGTTGGAGCTGGTGAAGTACGCCGCCCCGTCGGGGCCGATCGCCACGTCGTTGAGGAACGGGTTGGCCACGCCCACGCGCAGGGCCGCGAGCAGGCGGCCTTCGGGGGAGTACACCCACAGGTCCGGTCCACCCGACTGGGTCGAGTTGGGGCCACCGGCGATGTAGACCCGGCCCTCGCGGTCGACCGTGATCCCCCGGGCCGTGACCCGGCCGTCCGCGCCGGCGGGCAGCCACACCTCCGTGCGGCCGGTCCGGACGTCGCCGCGGTGGATCTCCCCACCAGTCGTCTCGCTCACGTAGAAGGTGCGCTGGCTCCGGTCGACACCGATGCCTTCGAACTTGGACCCTTGCGGATCGCTCGGGTCGCCCTGCAGGAGGTAGCTGGTGGGGCGTGGGTGGGCGTCGGCGGGCGCCGCCGGAACGCCGAGCAGGCAGGTGGCCGACATCGCGGCGGCGACGAGGGTGAAGCGCTTCATGAAGTCTCCGAGTTCGTGGGTGAGAGGACCTCAGGATGTCCCTCTGGCGCTTCCAGACGCATCCCGCGGACGGTCCAGGTTTTTCAGCCGAATGGATGATGTCTGCCGCGGGGTCGGCCTCTAGCCTGGCCTGGTTATGGACGTCTTCCGGTGATCTCGGCCGACCTGAGCGACCAGCCACCCGGCCTGCCGGTGGGGGACCGCCCCGAGTGGGGGCGGGGGATCCTGGCCGGGGTGCACCGGCTGGAGCGCTGGCTGCACGTGAGCTTCGTGCTGCTGACGCTGGCCTCGGTGGCGCGATACCTGCAGAACCACCGGCTCGACGACCGGGCGCCCTGGGTGCTCGCCGGTGCCGGCCTGCTGCTGATGGTCTACGTGAGCTTCCGGCGGGTGCCGTGGCGCCGGCACCGGTCCTGGCCCGCGGTCTGGTGCGCCCTGCTGGTGCTGGCCTGGGTGGCTCTGGTGGTGGCCGCGCCTTCGTTCGCCTGGTGCGCGGTCACCCTCGCCTTCGTCGCTCTCCGCGTGCTGCCGTTCCCGGTGGCGGTCGCGGTGGTCGCCGTCATGGTCCTCACGGTCACGGGGGCCTGGACCTCGATGCGCCAGGGTCTCGACCCGACCGTCCTCGCCGGCCCGGCGTGCGTCGCGGTCCTGGCCGTGACGGCGTACTGGGCGCTGGACCAGCAGGCCCGAGTCCAGAAGCGGCTGCTGGACGACCTGCGCGACGCCCAGGGAGAGCTGGCTGAGGCCCAGCACCGTGCCGGGGTGGCCGCCGAGCGCGCCCGGCTGTCCCGCGACATCCACGACAGCGTCGCCCAGGGGTTGTCCAGCATCAACCTGTTGCTGCAGGCCGCTGAGCAGGACTGGGTTGCGCGGCCCGCAGCAGCCCGGCAGCACGTCGCCCAGGCCGCCCGGACAGCACGCCACGGCCTCGAAGAAGTCCGACGTGTCGTCCGTGACCTCGCCCCACCCGAACTGGCCGACGGCGTCGGCGGCTCTGCTCTTCCGGAGGCGCTGCGGCAGCTCGCGTCAACTCACCAGCTCAGCGGCCTCGTGGTCCGGGTCGCGGTGGACGGCGAGCCGGCGCCCCTCCCTGATCCCGTAGCCCACGCGCTGCTCCGGAGCGCACGTGGGGCCCTGGCCAACGTGGTCGAGCACGCCCGCGCCACCGAGGTCACCGTCACCCTCACCTACCAGGAGTCCTCGGTGTCCCTGGACGTCCTCGACGACGGCCGCGGCTTCGACCCCGCCACGGGTTCCGCCCGCGGTGACCGCGGCCGAGGCCTCGCCGGGATCCGCTCCCGCGTCACCGAGCTCGGTGGCGAGGTGGTCGTCGAATCGACCCCCGGTGAGGGCACCGCCCTCGCCGTGTCCCTTCCGATCCCCGCCGCTGCGGGCCGACGATGATCCGCCTCGTCCTGGTGGACGACCACCCCGTCGTCCGGGCCGGTCTTCGCGCCCTGCTGGAAGGACAGGAGGACCTGACCGTGGTGGCCGAGGCGAGCGACGCCGCCAGTGCGGTGGAGGTGGTCGAGAGCTTCCGTCCCGACGTCGTCCTGATGGACCTCAACCTCGGTACCGGTCCCGGCGGAGTCAGCACCACCGCAGCGCTGCGTGCAGCGCCCCGCCCTCCCCAGGTGCTCGTCCTGACCACCTACGACACCGAGGCCGACATCCTTGCCGCCATCGACGCCGGCGCTGCCGGCTACCTGTTGAAGGACGCCCCACCCGACGAGCTGTACCGCGCCATCCGCGGAACAGCTCGCGGGGACACGGTGCTGGCGTCGGCGGTGGCCGCCCGCCTCGTCCGTCGTGCGAGCTCGTCGAGGCCGGCACTCACCGAGCGCGAGGTGCAGATCCTTCAGCTCCTCGCTCGAGGACTGGCCAACCGGGAGCTGGCCAAGACGCTGTTCCTGAGCGAGGCGACCGTCAAGTCCCACCTCTCCCACATCTACGCCAAGCTCGGCGTCGACAGCCGGACCGGGGCGGTGGCAGCGGCGATCGACCAGCGCATCATCCGGACCACAGACCAGGCGTGACCTGGACGGTCGGCTGCAAGGACCCCCACACGCCGGTCGAGGGGGCAAAGAAAACGCTGAGGACTGACCTCCTCATTCGCCGCGCGGCCGCCTGGCGTCAGCGGTTTCTGTGTTGGCTGGGAAGGATCGTGACGGGTGGAAGAACCGACCTGTCGCTGTCCTCACTCCTCGAGCGTCGGGAGAAGCCGAGTGGCAGCGCTGTCCATGTGCGTGCTCATGGCCGCCGCGGCCTGATCAGGGTCGCGGGTGGTGAGGGCGGTGAGGACGGCCCGGTGCTCAGCGCAGGTCAGCTGAGCGTGACCGGTGTCGTTGAGGGCGCGTTCCACCCAGACGCGGATCAGCGCCCGGATGCTCCGCAGCATGTCGTCGAGCAGGCTGTTGCCGGCAGCCAGGGCGATGGTCTGGTGGAACTTCATGTCTGCCGCCACGAACCGGTCGAAGTTCGCCTTGTTCGACTCCATCTCGGCGAGGTGTCCCGTGAGCTCTTCAAGGGCCTCCACCCCTATCGAGCCGGCGGCTTGACGAGCGGCTTGCACCTCGAGCCCGTGCCGCACGCCGATCAGCTCACGGGTCTTCGGGGCGCCGATGAGCATGCCCCAGGACAGGGTCTGGGGCAGGAGCTCGGACGCTCGACCGCGCAGATAGGTACCTGACCCGGGTCGCACCGTGACGACACCGAGAAGCTCGAGCGCTGCGAGCGCTTCCCGGATCGCCGACCGACCGACGCCCATCGAGGCAGCCAGCTGCCGTTCGGGGGGCAGCCGGTCGTCCGGCTGGATCGCGTCGCTGGTGAAGTAGTCCAGCAGCCGTCGCGCCACCTCCGCTACCGCCGTCGTGGTGGTGACGGCACCGCCCAGTGCGGCGCTCAGCTCATCGGTCGTGACCGAGACCAGAGGAGCGGGGCGGGGCGCCATGTACGCAGCCTACGGGAACCAGGCGCACCAGAATTGGTCAACCGGTTGACAGCTGGCGCGTCATGAGAGAGGCTTCAATCAGCAAGCAGGCGCAAGAGATGCCCTCGAGCAGGGGACGCCTCTCCACACCCTTTCTCTGTGACAGGTGTCCTCCCGCAATCCGTGGTCGATTCCCTTAGCCGGAGGACGAGGGATCTCGCAGCCCTGCGCCACAGTGAGAACAAAGGAGTATGAACATGACCAGGCGCCATATCAGAGCGATCATCAACACCGACGCCAAGAACGAGGCTGACGACCAGTACGCGATCGTCCACGCCCTGCTGTCCCCGACCCTCGACCTCCGTGGACTTGTTGCCGCGCACTTCGGAAGCGAGCGCTCGGCACGCAGCATGGAGGAGTCTCGGGAGGAGATCGACCTCCTGCTGGACCTCATGAACCTCCAGGGTCGGGTGACCGTGGCGAACGGGGCGGCCACCGCCCTTCCCGACGAGGCCACTCCGGTGGACTCGCCCGGCGCGCAGCTGATCATCGAGGAGAGCAAGAAGGCCTCTGAAGGCGACCCGCTGTTCGTGGCCTTCCTCGGGCCGCTCACCGACATGGCCAGCGCCATCCTTCTTGATCCCGAGATCGTGGCTCGGCCTGTCGTGGTGGTCTGGATCGGCGGGATGGGTCACGGCGAACTCGACCCTTCCTACAACGCGATCGAGTTCAACCTCCGCAACGACATCACCGCCGCCAACGTCGTCTTTGACTCAGCCATCACGATCTGGCAGGTGCCCGCCAACGTCTACAGCGCGGTGGCGGTCGGCTACGCCGAGCTCGAGGAGAAGATCGGCGGCACGAGCAGGCTCGCCGACTACCTGATCAGCCAGTTGGTGGAGTGGGACGCCACGGTCAACCCGGAGCCGGGCGGTTTCCGTTCCCTCGGAGACTCCCCGGCGGTCTCGCTGATCATGAACCCCCGCGGGGGCTCGTTCCGCACCATCCCGGCGCCACGTTTCGACAGGGACGGCAACTACGTTCCGGGCTCGGGACACCCCGTACGGGTCTGCGAGTCCGTCGACGTCCGCTTCCTGCTCGAGGACATGTTCGCCAAGATCCGCAGGTTCGGCCGCGAAACCAGTTGACCGCGCCCCGGCCATCCCGCTTTATCACCCACCCAGGTTCGGACTGCACGAGTCCGGCAGACAAAGGAGACTGTTATGACCAGCACTTTCACCCGCCGCGGTGTCCTCGGGCTGACCGCGGCCGCGGTCAGCGGAGCGGCCCTGACTGCGTGCACCGGCGCCGCCCCGGCCGGCCAGAGCGGCGGCGGCAACTCTGCGCCGGCCTCGAACAACCTGCGGCTCTTCACCTACGAGGACGACACGACCATCGACCTGCTCAAGGCACAGGTCAAGAAGTTCGACGCGCAGGCCGGAACGACCACGGTCATCGACAGCTTGCCCGGTTCCGGCGCGGCGATCTACCCGGACAAGCTGCGGACGGAGCTGCTGGGTGGTGAGGGCGCTGACGTCTGGCGCATCTGGGGCGGGCAGATCGGCGCCCCCTTTGCTCGGGCGAAACAGGCGCTCGACCTGGGCCCCTACTACAGCCAGTACGGCTGGGACACCTTGATCAACCCCGCCGCCGTCGAGGGGATGACATTCGACGGCGTCAAGAGCGGGGTGCCGTTCGTCTCCCTGGGAATCGGCGCCTGGTACAGCAAGACAGCGTTCGAGAAGGCTGGCATCAGCGCCGTCCCGACCAGCTACGCCGAGCTCGAGGAGGCCAACGACAAGCTGGTCGCGGCCGACATCACCCCATTGGGAACCGGCGGCAAGTACGGCTGGCACATCATGCGTCTCTTCGAGTACCTGCTGGAGACCTCGGCCGGTCCCGAGCTGCACGACAAGCTCCTGGTGGGCGAGGAGACGTGGGACCGGCCCGAGGTGGTGGAAGCCTTCACCAACTTCAAGAAGTGGCAGGACAAGAAATGGATCCCCGAGGGTGCGCTCGGTCTCGACCCTTCCGACATCGAGCCGTCCTACGTGCAGGGCAAGACCGCGTACACCATCACGGGCCCCTGGACGGAGGCGCAGGCCATCGTGGCAGGGAAGAAGGATTCGGCCGACTTCGACAACTTCGAGCTGCCGACCGGTCAGACCCCGACCCGCCACTCCGGATTCGTCGAGGGTTACATGATCAACGCCAACTCCGGTAACCCGGACAAGGCGGCCGAGCTGCTGAACTTCATCATCCAGCCGGAGGCGCAGAAGGCGATGCAGGTTTCTGCCTCCACCGTCGCGGGGGCCGAGCCGGACCAGAGCGAGCTGCCGTTGTCCTACAAGTGGTCGCAGGGGCCGGGCAAGAACGCGTTCTACACCATTCAGGACCAGGCGTTCCCCAAGCAGCAGGCCGACCAGTACTTCGCTGTACAGAGCGACATCCTCCAGGGTTCGGTGTCCCCAGCCGAGGCCGCCAAGAAGATGCAGGGCATCGTCTCGGGCATGAAGAAGTAGGTCGCGACCATGGCCGCACTCACCGCTGAGGGGGCTGTCTCCCCGCCCGTCCTGCGGCGGGGGCGGCGTGGCCCGGGAGGAGGTCTCAGCCCCTGGTTGTTCGCGCTGCCCGCACTCGCCGTGTACGCCGTGTTCCTGGTCTACCCATCGCTCACGTCGCTCTTCTTCAGCCTGACCGACTGGGACGGTCTCAGCCCCAGCTACAACATGGTCGGGCTCCAGAACTACGTCGACATGACGAAGGACCCGGTCATCCTCACGGCGCTGAAGAACAACGCCCTCTGGACGGTCGTGACCCTCAGCGTGCCCATGGTGCTGGGCCTGCTGCTCGCGATCGTCCTCAACGGCAGGGTGCGGGGGAAGCCGATCCTCCGGCTGATCTTCTACACGCCCGCGGTGCTGCCGTTGGTGTCGATCGCCTCGATCTGGGGCTGGCTCTACAACCCGCAGTACGGCGCCGTCAACGAGTTCCTTCGGTTGGTCGGACTCGACTCACTGGCTCAACCGTGGCTGGGGCAGGACTCGACGGCGCTGGCAGCGATCATGGTTCCGGCCATCTGGCTGCGCGCGGGCTTCCCGATGTTGCTGTACCTTGCGGCGCTTCAAGGGATTCCGGAGGAGATCTACGAGGCGGCGACGGTCGACGGAGCCACTCGGTGGCAGCAGTTCTGGTTCATCACCATGCCCAGCCTCAAGCCGGCGCACTACATCGTGCTGGCGCTGTCGTTGATCGACTCGTTCAAGGTCTTCGACATGGTCTACGCGATGACCTACGGCGGCCCGGGAACCGCCACCCAGGTCATGGGCACGTGGATGTACGCCAACGTCTTCCAGTACTACCAGGCCGGCTACGGCACCGCTATCGCCGTCACGATCACCGTGATCGCTGTCGCGGTCAGCATCCCCTACGTCCTGTCCCAGACAAGGGAGCACTCCTCATGACGAGCCTGAGCCAGAGCACCGTTCCGGAGCCGGTTGGAGCGCTTCCCGACGCCCAGCCGGGCGACGAGGGCTCGTCTCCACGCAGGCCGCCGCGGCAGGGTGGCGTCGGGTTGACCGTGGTCCTGACGATCGTGGCGGTGGTCTGGATCGCACCCCTGGCGCTGCTGGTGATCACCGCCGTCCGGCCGCTCGCCGACTTCATCGGCAACGGTCCACTGTCCTGGCCGCAGGAGTTCACCTGGGCCAACTTCGGCGACGCCTGGCGGATCGGCAAGTTCGGCTCGTCCTACCGGAACAGCCTCACCCTCCTGCTGTTGAAGGTGCCGATCGGGGTGCTGATCTCGGCGATGCTGGCCTACGCCCTCAGCAAGCTGCGCATCAGGTTCGCCCGCATCATCATGTTCAGCGTCTTCCTCGGCCTGACGATCCCGATCTACATCACGATCGTGCCGAACTTCATCACCCTGCGCAGTCTTGGTCTGACCGACAGCCTGCTGGGTCTGACTGGGCCCTACCTGGCTTTCGGAATCCCGTTCTGCGTGCTGGTGCTGCACTCGTTCTTCCGGCAGGTGCCTGACGAGATCATCGAGGCGGCCCGCATCGACGGAGCCGGGAACTGGCGCATCTTCTTCACCATCATGCTGCCGCTCTCCACCCCGGCGCTCGTCACGGTCGCGATCCTCGACGGCGTCTCCACCTGGAACGAGCTGTTGATGGCCTTGATCATCCTCAACTCCGAGAACAGCAAGACCGTCCCGGTCGGGTTGCTCAACTTCCAGGGCCAGTTCGCCAACAACAACACGGGCCTGGCAGCGGGGATCTTGATCGCGGTGGTCCCCATCCTGATCGCTTACGTCCTCATGCAGCGCTGGATCGTCGGCGGGCTCACTGCCGGCGCCACCAAGGGCTGAGGAGGTGCAGCGGCCTCGGATCACGGGCCGACCCCGCACCTCGCTGTCCGACCGCGCCACCGGCGCCTGAGCTCTGGGAGAACCTGTGCTGGCACCCCAGTGGCAAGCCGTGGAGCTGACCCTCACCGGGCCCGCTCTCGGTGAGCCTTACCTCGAGGCCGACCCCTGGGTCGACTTCACCCACTCCTCGGGGGAGGTGGTCGCGCGTCCGGCCTTCTGGGACGGCGGCCGGCGTTGGCTTGTCCGCTTCGCGTCGACACGAGCGGGCGGCACCTGGGGCTGGCGTGTCCGGGAGATGGCGGGTTGGACGCCGACGAGTGGCATGCTGACCGCGGCGCCGGCTGACCCGGGGGCTGCGCACCCGTCTCTGCGTCATGGATTCGCTCGAGTCGCCCCGAGCGGTCGGGGGCTGACGCATGCCGACGGGACCTCAGCGCTCGTGGTGGCTGACACCGCGTGGGCCATGCCGTGGCGTGCCACCGTCGAGGACGTCGGTCACTACGCGCGCGACCGCCAGGCCAAAGGCTTCAATGCGGTCCTCCTCATGACCGTGCAGCCCGACATGCGCGCCGTCGGTCCCCGCGGTCGAAATGTCGACGAGGGCTTCGAGGTGGGGTTCGAGGATCTGCCCCAAGGCCGGTTGACGCAGCCCAATCCGGAGTACTTCCGGTACCTGGATGAGATCCTCGCCGTCCTCATCCAGCACGCCATCACGCCGGTGCTGCAGCCGGTATTCCACGGCTTTGGCTGGAAGGGCCTTGACGTGGCCGGCCCAGTCGTACCCCCCGAGGACTACGCGAGGTTCTGCCGGTACCTTCTTGCCCGATACGGTGCCGGGCCGACGATCTATCTGGTCGGCGCCGATGGGACGGGCTTCGAGCCTCAGATCGAGGCCGGTGGAGCGTTCCTGCACGGGGCGGACGATTACGGCCAGCCCACGGGCATCCACTACCGTCCGCACGCCCGCAACAACGCTCACCAGGACGCAGCGTGGCTTGACTTCCAGTGGTGCCAGACCGGACACGAGGGCGACCACGTCCCCGACCGGGTGGCCACGATGTGGCGGGAGCAGCCGGCCAGAGCCGTGATGAACGGTGAACCCACCTACGAGAACTCGGGCCGGCTCGGCAAGGGTGAGGGATGGTGGCAGGGCCACGAGGCGTGGAGCAACCTCTGCGCGGGAGCGGTGATGGGGGTGGCCTACGGCGCGGGAAGTCTGTGGCAGTGGGTGGTTCGACCCGGCGAGCCCGGCCACGAGCCGTTCTTCCTCGCCCCGGGGGCTGACTGGCGGGAAGCGCTGCGCTTCGAGGGGAGCGCTCATGTCGGGCTCATCGGACAGATCCTGGCCGGCCTGCCGGTTCACGAGACGGAGCCGTGCTGGGACGTCTCGCTCTGCACCCGAGGTCTGCTCAAGTCCGGCGAGCTGTTCGTGGGCTATGCCGAGCACGGAGGCCGGTGGGTGTTCCTGGACGCTGACGGTCGCGTGCCCAGCTCGTACTGGCTGCTCGACCCTCGGACCGGACAGCTGCTGCGGACAGGGAAGCGACCCTCGGGCGCAGCGATCATCGACGACCCGACCTCGGCCGACACCCCAGCGCCGCGGGTGCTGATCTGTTCCGACACCGAGCCAGCTTTCTTCCGTGCGCGCCGGACGCCGCAGGTGCGCGGCACGAGTCGAGCAATCTCCTCCTGAAGCGATCCGGTCGTTCGCACCCCTCCCCGATCCGTAGCGATCGGGCCGTCGGTTCACCCCCTCCCCGTGCTGAGAAGACCTGTCTGCCGCAGCCGAGTCGTTCGACGGACGCTGCCCACGCTGAGAGATCAGCAGTGCGCTGACGCTCTCGGAGACCCGACCCGAGCACTGGTGCGCCCCCTCGGCCGACCTGCGCCTCAGACCGCCTGGCGGGTGGGACTTGGTGCTGATCTCCCGTGGACGCCTGAAGATCGAGTTGTTCCTCACCAACAACATCAGACTCAGGTAGCACATTCGTCTCAGTAATTGCGAAGAAAGGCCATTGATCGGCCCAGACTTGCGTACTGGCCGCTCAACCAGAAGATCATTAAATCGCTGAGGCGACTGGTTTGAGGGGGTTCCCTATCCCTCTTTTGTGGGTGTCAAGACAGAGAGGTAGAGGTGGAAACTCAAGGCCGGAGCCGATCCGCAGAGCAGTTTCGGTCCAGGCGACAGGTCTCCAGCAGAGGGGACCGGCCCTTCCAGACGGGAGAAACAACCATGCCCGCTCCATAAGAAGTTCTCGGGCGCTCACCCGAGCAGCAGCACGTCATCCGGCCCCCCCGCTTCTCGCCAGCGCCTTGGCTTCACTGGCGCTGTCCTCGTGGCGGCCTTCACCACCAGCCTCGGCGTCTTCAGCGCCTCGGCCCTGGTTCCGGCGTCGCCCCACAACATCACCGTGTTCCCGGACCGGGACTTCGTCTCGGCCGAGGGGTACGAGTCGGGAACGCCCGTGACGATCACGGCCACGGGGGTGTACGGCACCAGGACGGCCACCGTCGCGGCTGACGCTGACGGGATCGCCGAAGTCAACCACCCGGGAGGCGGCTGCTGGGCAGGCTCCGCGCCCAACATCGTGCCCGGTGACAAGATCACGGCCACTGCCGGAGGGACCACGGAGGACACGGTCGTGAAGGACACGTTCGCGACCTCCAACGCCCAGAGGACCAGCACCTACGTCGTGACGGTCACGGGCTATGTCGGTCGGACGGTCGTCAAGAGCCAGATGGCGCAACGGATCGTCGATCCTCGGTTCACCAATCTCATCGGCCGGCGTGACGTACGGGCAGTCCCAGGGGGCCGGATCCAGTCGAAGGTGATCAGGGGTAAGTCGGTCCGGTACTGGTCGAACCTGGACTTCCCGACGCTGACCACCTTCGAGGCGAAGTACGAGTTCACCTCGACGAACTCGGCGCTGGCCGCGCAGGCAGCAAGCATCGCCGCGAAGCCCTCCCTCGGCGAGCGTGTCCTCGCCTGGGACGCCGCACCCAATCAGGGTCTGACCATCGCCGAGTACGGGGAGATCGGCGGTGCGATCGCCGAGTGCGGCGGCACGGCGACGGCGCCGCTGCCCACAGGCATCCAGGACGTCCGGATCACCTGGAAGTCGGGCGAACTCCGGGTCCGGGGGGCGACGCCTGCCGCGGGGCAGCTGGTGAAGCTCCGCCTCGGTTCGACGACCGGGACGGTCCTCGGCAGCGACACGACGATCCCTGCCCTGGCGCCCCACACGGGAGGCGACTTCGACATCCGCATCACCGGGCCGAGCGTTGCCAGCAAGCCTGGGCCGATGTACCTCACCGGCCCGGGTGGCCTCGAGGAGGGGCCGCTTCTGGTCGGGTAGTACTGCCGGCTTCCCGAGGCCCTGCCGCTCACGGCACCTCTGCCCGCCGGACCCTCGTCGCTTGCGCCGCGGGGGTCCGGCGCTTTTTGTCATCCCTGCCTGCGGCGCCGGACGTGGTCCGTACCGTTCCGGCATCCGCGTGGGACCACGGCCGGGGCAGTGACGCCTCGCGCGCCGACGGGAGTGCAGGAAACCCCGGACTCGGCTGCTCCGCTCGGCCATGCGGCCAGGGCCGTCGTCTCCTCGTTCCTCGCGAGCTCTCGGCGTAGGCGGGTCACGGGCGCAGCTTCTGGCGCCCTCCGGCTCGAGGGCTTGTTCCGGGCTTCGAGCGGTGTCCGGCTGGTGACCGAGCCAGTCAGACCGTCGTGACTCGCAGTCCGGCTGTTCGCAACGCTTCCACCTGCGCGGGCTCGGCCGCGGTGTCGGTCACCAGGTCGCTGACCCCGGAGAGCAGGCTGATCTGGGCGAAGGTGACCCGGCCGATCTTCGAGCTGTCGGTGATCACCACGTTGCGGCGTGACCGGCGCAGAAAGGCGAGGTCAGTCTGCGCCTCCATCTCGTCGTAGGTGGTGCAACCATCTTCCGGAGTCAGCCCGTCGACTCCGATGAACGCGATGTCGAGGTGGTAGTTCGACAGCATGGCCTCCGCTGCGGGGCCAACGAGCTCGAGGGAGTGCCGGACGATCCCGCCGATCACCACCAGCCGTAGACCGGAGTGGCCGGCCAGCTCGTTGGCGATGTTGATCGCGTTGGTGACCACGGTGATGTCGCGTCGACCGGACAGCGCCCGTGCCAGCTCCAGCGCTGTCGTCCCACCCGTCATGCCCACCACCGCACCGTCCTCGACCAGATCCGCCGCGGCTCGTCCGATGCGTCGCTTCTCCGGCATCCGCAGGGCGGCCTTGACCCGCGTGGGCACCTCGGCACCGACCGAGCTGGCCAGCGCGCCGCCGTGGGTGCGCACCACCAGCTGGCTCCTGCTGAGCGACTGCAGGTCGCGGCGGACGGTCGCCGCCGACACACCCAAGCTCACGGCGAGCTGGGCGACGTCGACGGAACCGTGCTGGCCGACGCGGTCGAGGATCGCGCTCCGCCGCTCTGCTCGGTTCATGGCCGCACTCTATGAGATGAGCGGCCCGTGCGCGATCGCGCAAATAAGTGCGCGATTACGCAGCCCCATTGACCACCTCGCGGCCGGGGCCTACCTTTCAGGCACGAACTGCGCAGTCGATGCGCTGCGCGAAACGCGCAGCCGCTGAATCGTGCAGGGTCGACGGCGATTCAAGCAGCAGATCCAGACGGAGGCACCATGACGCGGAACACTCATCGGCAGGGCAGTGCATGGTGGCGCGCACGGCTGGTGGCCAGCGCCGGGCTCGCAGCCGTCGGCCTGATCGCCGCCGGGTGCGGAGGCGGCGGTGGCGGAGCGAAGAGCAGCGGTGGTTCCACCGAGACAACAGGCGTGACCATCACGGTCGCCCTGGCCTCCGACCCGCCGCCCGAGGCCGCGCTGGAGGAGTTCACCAAGGACACCGGTATCAAGGTCACGTGGGTGAACGTGGACTGGGACAGCCTGCAGACCAAGATCTCAGCCGCCGCGACGGCGAAGACCTACTTCGCCGACGCCACCAACGTCGACTGGTCGCGCGTCGGCCAGCTGGGCCAGCTGGGCTGGTTCTACCCGATGGAGGACTACCTCGACACCGGAGCCATGGCGGCGGACGTGCCGCAACTCGCCTCCTTCACCAAGGACGGTCACGTGGTGGGCATCCCCTACGACGCCTCCTTCATGGTCACCACGGTCAACGCTGACATGTTCAAGGAGGCGGGCGTCGACCCAGAGCCTCAGACGATCGAGGAGTACACCGCAGGGCTGCACCAGATTAAGGACAAGGGGGTGGCCAAGCACCCGTTGAACATCCCGTTCGCGGCCGCCGAGGGCCTCTCCACCTACTGGTACCAGACCACCGCGGCGTTCGGCGGAACCGTGCTCGACGCGGAGGGCAGGCCGCAGTTCACCACACCGGACACGCCCGGTCACCAGGCCGCACAGTGGATGGTGGAAGCCTTGAAGGACGGGCTCGTCCCCCCGGGCAACATCAACACCACCGACAGCCAGGGGCAGCAGACGCTGATGGCCAAGGGAGTGGTGGCCAGCACCTTCTCCGACTACTCGGGCACGGTGGGCACGCTGTACAACGTCAAGGACTCGTCATCGGTGACCGGTCAGGTCCGCTACATCAAGACGCCGGGTGTCAGCGGTCCGGCCGCGAACCTGAGCAACCCCGACGGGATCGGCATCCCCAAGGAGGCCAAGTACCCCAAGGCGGCAGCCACGTTCATCGAGTGGTTCACCGCCACCGAACAGCAGGCTGACTTCTCCGGGGTGAACGGGTCGGAGAAGGCCTTCGAGGGCTATCCCATCCCGTCCCACCTCTCGGCAGTGAAGCAGATGACCGTCGAGGGCAACCTCGTGGGCGGGGAGGTGCTGCAGCCCATGTTGCAGGGGTCGAAGCCTGTCTTCGAGGGAGGCGCACCCTCTTGGTACCCCAAGTTCTCCAACGCGGTCTACACCAACCTGCACGCCGCCGCCACCGGTTCGATGAGCGTCGACGACGCGATGAAGGCGATCGCCGCCACCGCCGACGAGCTCGCGGCCTCGTGAGCGAGTCGGCTCCGGCCGGCTCGGTGACCGCGGCAACGGTGGGCCCGCCGCGGCGGGCCAACGACGGGGGCCCTGTCGTGGCTCCCGTCCGCACCCGCAGGTTCGACGTGCTGCCGTACCTGCTGATCGCGCCCGTCGCCTTGTTCATCCTCGCGCTCGCCGTCGCGCCGGCGGTGCTCACCGTAGTCCAGTCGTTCTACCGGGTGGACGCGCTGGACCCTCCGACCCGTTTCGACGGGCTCGGTAACTTCCGACGGCTGCTGCGGGATGACGCCGTTCTCAGCAGCATCGGCAACACGGCCTTCTACGTGCTGGTGGGGGTCACCTTGTCCACCCTGCTGGGGATCGGCATGGCCGTGGTGCTGCAGCGCCCCTTCCGCGGGCGCAGCTTGGTGATCGCGGTGATGATCCTCCCGTGGGCTCTGCCGGGTGTGGTCGAGAGCCTCCTGTGGAGCGGGATCTTCGATCCGAACGCTGGCCTGATCAACAGCCTGCTGTACTCGCTGGGTCTCGGTGACGGCACGGCCGTGCTGCTCGGTCAGAACCGTCTGCTGACCATCTCCTTGATCGAGCTGGTCCAGGTCTGGCAGATCACCCCGCTGTCGGTTCTGCTCATCCTCGCCGTGCTGCAGCTGATCCCGTCCGAGCTCTACGAGGCGGCGACCATCGACGGCTGTGGGCCGTGGAAGTCGTTCCTGCGGATCACCCTGCCGCTGGCGCGTCCCGGGATCGCGGTGACCATGGTTCAGGCGCTCGTGGCGACCCTCAACGTCTTCGACCAGCCGTACGTGCTCAACGGCGCCGCCAACACCGCGGCCTCGCTCACCATGCAGACCTACTTCATCAGCTTCCAGGACCTCGACTTCGGCAAGGGGTACGCGTTGTCCCTGGTCGTCACGATCGTCACCTTGCTGGTCTCACTCGGTGTCGTCCGTGCCGTGTACCGGAAGGTCGAGCTGTGAGCCGCCGGCGCTTCCTCGGCCGCTGGGTCGGCGTGGGGCTGATCCTGCTCTGGTCCCTCGTGCCGATCTACTGGGCGGTCAAGACCAGCCTGCAGACCGAGGGCGACGCCCGGTCCATCCCTGCTCAGTACGTCCCGGCCGACCCGACGCTGCAGAACTACGCCGTCCTGCTCACCGGGGACGGCGACATCCCCGCCCAGATCCGGCGGTCAGCGCTGAACATCGTCATCGAGTGCGGCGCCGCGACCGTGGTGACGGTGCTGCTCGCCACACTCGCCGCTTACGCCTTCGCGCGCATGCAGTTCCGTGGGCGCAACCTCTTCTTCTACGCCGTCCTGGCCACGATGGCCTTCCCGGCCTACACGACCCTCATCCCGCTCTACAGGTTGATGAGCAACCTCGGGCTGGTGAACACCTACACCGGCATCGTGCTGGTCTACGTCTCCGGCTTCTTGCCGCTGGCTACCTGGGTCCTGCACAACTACTTCGCGAGTCTGCCTGCAGGCATCGAAGAGGCTGGGCTGGTCGACGGAGCGCAGCGCATGCAGGTGCTGTGGCACTTGCTGCTCCCGCTGGCCCGGCCCGGGATCATCTCCACCGCGTTGATCACCTTCCTGTTCGCCTGGGGACAGTTCCTCTTCCCTCTCGTCCTGTCCAGCGACATCTCGACCCAGCCACTCACCATCGTGATCGCCTCGCTCCAGGGCCGGCACGTCGTCCCCACCACGCTGCTCAACGCCGCCGGAGTGCTGGCCATCATCGTGCCCATGCTGCTGGCGCTGGTCTTCAACCGCTACATCGTCAACGGCCTGCTGGCCGGCAGCAACCGATAGAACCTCACCGACCAGGTGTGGACACCGAACGACGAAAGGCACGCGTGAGCGAGAACTCGATCGTCCTCATCGGAGCAGGCAGCACGGTCTTCACGCCCGGACTGATGACAGACCTGGCGTCCTCCCGGACCTTCGACGGCTGGACGGTCCATCTCGTCGATCTCAACGCCGAAGCGGCTGAGACCATGGCCCGGGTGGGTCGGCGGATCGCAACAGAGCGACGAGCCGACCTGACCTTCGTGCCACACACCGAGCGCAGAGAGGCCTTGCGCGGGGCACGCTTCGTCACCACGACCATCGCCGTCGGCGCCGCCCAGGGCTGGCGTCACGACGTCGAGGTTCCGGCCCGGCACGGGATCGCGCAGACCGTCGGGGACAGCGTCGGGCCCGGGGGGGTGCTGCGTGCCCTGCGGCACGTGCCCGAGGTGGTGGCGATCGCCGAGGACGTCGCAGACCTGGCGCCCGAGGCCCAGATGGTCAACTACTCCAACCCGCTGACCGCCAACGTCCGGGGAATCACCTCGCAGACCCCGGTGCGGGCTGTTGGTCTGTGCCACGGCACGATGCACACCCTCTCGAAGCTGGCCGCTGACCTGGGCCTTCCACGGGAGGAGGTGCACGCCGTGTTCGCCGGTCTCAACCACCTGTGCTGGCTCCTCGACCTGCGCCAGGGCGCGGAGGACCTCTACCCGAGGCTGCGGGAGGCGGTACTGCGTACCGCCGGGGGTCGGGAGGCTCCGTCCACCTCCGAGGAGGGCGTGCATCTGGCCGTCTCCGCCGATCTCTATCGCACCTTCGGCCGCTACCCGGCGCCCGGCGACCGGCACGTCGCCGAGTTCTTCGGCGGGTACCTGCGCGGGGAGAACGGGGAACCGGCCGACGAGGCCGGCCTGCCGTGGGGCCTGCAGGGAGGACGAGACGACACGATGCTCTACATCGGACAGAAGAGCGACCTGTGGGAGGAGCTCCGCGCACAGGCCGACGGGACGGCGCCGCTTCGCCAGGGCGAGAACCAGGAGGCCGAGCGGTTTGTCGCCATCGCCGAGGCCATCGTCACCGGAACGGACCACGTCGAGCTGGCGGTCAACGTGCCCAACCAGGGCAAGATCTCGAACCTGCCCTCGACCGCGGTGGTCGAGGTGCCCGCGGTGGTGGGGGCGGCGGGGATCACCGGTCTCGGCGTCGGCCCACTGCCAGACGCCATCGCCGCGGTCCTGACGGCGCGGGCACACCAGCAGGAGATCACGGTGCAGGCGGCGCTGACCGGCAGCCGCACGCTCGCCCTGCAGGCCCTGGTTCTCGACCCCCTGGTCCCCGGACTCGAGGTCGCCACGAGGATCCTCGACGACGCGATCGAGGCCCACGGGCCGGTGCTGGAGCGCTTCGCCGCGGCTGGGGACGCAGCGTGAGCCCGACGTCGGCGGACGACCTCGCCGCGCGGGGGGCCGCCGCCACCTGGCCCGAGATCCGGCAGCAGCCAGACGTCTGGCGGTCGGTGGCGGGAATCGTCACCACCGAGGCGCCCCGCGTGCGGGCCTTCCTCGAGCCGCTGCTGAGCCAGCCGAGCCTCCGGATCGTGCTGACGGGCGCTGGTACGTCTGCCTTCGCCGGTCTGCTCCTGGCCCCGGCGCTGACGCGGGCGCTGGGTCGTCGGGTCGACGCGGTGGCCACGACGGACATCGTGTCGAATCCTCGCGAGGTCTTCGGTGAGGACGTGCCGACCCTGCTCGTCTCGTTCGCCCGCTCTGGTGACAGCCCGGAGAGCCTGGCGGCCACCGAGCTCGCCGCCCGGTGCCTGAGCTCGGTCTCCCAGCTCGTCCTCACCTGCAACCCGGCCGGGCGGCTCGCGACCGAGCACGCCGCCACCTCGTCATCGCTCGTCCTGACGATGCCGGCCGAGGCCAACGACCGGGGGTTCGCGATGACCTCGAGCTTCACCTCGATGGTCCTGGCGGCCTGGCTGGTGCTGGTCCCGACGGCCGACGCGGCTGCTGTCGCCGAACAACTCGCCGAGGCGGCGGAGGAGGTGCTTGCGCACAGCGACCGCGCTGCGTCCATCGCTGAACGCGGCTACGACCGGGTCGTCTACCTCGGGAGCGGCGCCCTGGGAGGCCTCGCCCGGGAATCGGCCCTGAAACTGCTCGAGCTCACGGCCGGCGGGGTGGTGAGCTACTACGACACCTCCCTCGGCTTCCGGCACGGACCCAAGGCGGTGCTCCGCGACGGGACACTGGCCGTCGTGTTCCGTTCCGCCGATCCGTACACCCAGGCCTACGACGACGACATCGCCGAGGAGCTGCGGCAGGCGATCGGGCCGGAGAACGTCCTGGTGGTGTCCGGCGACGACGCTCTTGAGGGGGGCTGGAGCGTCCCGGGGCTGGCCGGCCTCGACGACGCCCTGCGTGCCTTGGCGTTCGTGCTGGTCGCCCAGCTGCTGGCTCTGCGCTTCTCCCTCCGGCTCGGTCGCACACCGGACAATCCTTTTCCCGACGGCGAGGTGAACCGAGTCGTCCAAGGGGTCACCGTCCACCCCCTGCCGGTATGAACCTCTACCTCGGCGTCGACGGAGGCGGTACCAGCACCGACCTGTGCCTCGTCTCCGCCGCCGGTGCCGTGCTTGCCGTTCTGCAGGCTCCGAGCTGTTACTACCTGGGCAAAAAGCCGGGGCAGGAGGTTGGGCGCGTCGCTGCGGTGCTGGGGGAGGCGGTGGCGGCGCTGACAACGGCAGCGGGGACGCAGCCGTCGGCCATCAGCTACGGCTTCTTCGGCCTGCCCGCCTACGGCGAGGTGAGCAGCGACCGCCCGCTGCTGGATGCCGCCCCACGCCGTGCCCTGGGACACGAGCGTTACCGCTGCGACAACGACATGGTGTGTGGCTGGGCGGGCTCGCTCCTCCTCGCCGACGGGATCAACGTGATCAGCGGGACCGGTTCGATGACCTACGGGCGACGGCGGGACCGCGGTCTTCGCGTCGGGGGCTGGGGTGAGCTGTTCGGCGACGAGGGCTCCGGCTACTGGGTCGGCAGCCGCGGCCTGCAGGCCTTCTCACGGATGAGCGACGGCCGGCTTGCACCGGGTCCGCTCCTGGACGTGTTCCGAGCCCACCTCCACCTGAGCGCCGACCTGGACGCGGTGGACGTGGTGCTGAACCACTGGCAGGGCAGTCGCCGGGAGATCGCTGCGCTGTCTCGTCCAGTTGTCGAGGCCGCGCGCCGCGGCGACCCCGTCGCCAGGGACATCCTCACCGAGGCGGCCGACGAGCTGGCCCTGCTGGTCGAGACCACCGCGCACCGGCTGGGCTTCACGGGCGCCGAGGACGTCACGGTGTCGTACTCCGGTGGGATGTTCGCAGTGCCGGAGGTGCTGAGCAGTTTCGGCCGCCGTCTGACGGGAGGGGACTTCCGGGTCGACCTCCGCGAGCCGCAGCTCCCCCCCGTCCTCGGGGCTGCTCTCTACGCCGCCGAGCTGGCCGGGACACCGCTGTCGGGGGCGGCGCTGGACCGGCTTCGCGGCGAGGCTGCCGCCCAGCAGGCGCACGCCGGCGGGTCTGCCTCGCAAGCCCGTCCGCCAGGAGCTCCTCGTTGACGGTGCGCGTGGGCATCCTCGGGTACGGGCTGCGGTCGAGCCTTGCACGCTACGCCCATCAGCCCGACCGGGGATCGCGGGTCGTCGCGGTCGGCGATCCCGATCCGGCTCGTCGTCAGCAGGCGGCGACCGAGCTGGGCGACGATGTCCGCCTGGTGCCGGGCCTGGAGGACCTGCTGGAGCTGGAACTGGACGCGCTGATGGTTCTCACCCCGGATCACCTGCACGAGGAGCACGCCCTTCGGGCCCTCGGCAGCCGTGTGCCGACGTTCCTCGAGAAGCCGATCGCCACCAGCACCCAAGGCGCAGACCGCATCCTGGAGCAGGCCTACCGCACCGGGACGCGGCTCTACGTCGGTCACAACATGCGCCACATGCCCGTCGTCCGGGCTTTGAGAGAGGCCGTGCAGACCGGTCGTGTCGGCGAGGTCAAGGCGGTCTGGTGCCGCCACTTCGTGTCGACCGGTGGTGACTTCTACTTCAAGGACTGGCACGCCGACCGCTCCAAGACCCTCGGTCTGCTTCTCCAGAAGGGGGCCCATGACATCGACGTGATCCACTGGCTGGCCGGCGGCTACACGAAGCGCGCGCAGGCGATGGGCACGCTCGCGGTCTACGGCGACGTCACCGACCGTCGTGACAACCACGACCGACAGATGCGCGACTGGTACTCCACGGACACCTGGCCGCCCGCCACCCAGACCGAGCTGGCGCCGGTCCTGGACGTCGAGGACCTGTCGATGGCCAACTTCGCCCTGGACAACGGGGTGCTCGCCTCCTACCAGCAGTGCCACTTCACGCCCGACTACTGGCGCAGCTACACCGTGATCGGCACCGAGGGTCGGTGCGAGAACTTCGGCGACGGACCTGACGCCACGGTCGCGCTGTGGAACCGCCGCTCCGACACCTACCGTGCGGAGCCAGATGAGACGATCCCGGTGAGGTCGATGAGCGGCGGGCATGGCGGTGCGGACCCCCTGCTCGTCGCCGAGTTCCTGCGCTTTGCCGTGGTCGGCGGGGCGACGGCGACGTCGCCGGTGGCCGCCCGCCAGGCTGTGGCCGCCGGAGTCGCGGCCACCCACTCCTTGCGGTCGGGCGGGGCGGTGGTGGCCGTCCCGCCACTGAGGCCCGAGATCGAAGCCTATTTCGCAGCGTTCCAGTCGTTTGCACCGAGCGGCTGAATCGAGGGAGAGGGTGCAGCGTGAGGTCGGTCCTCCCCGGGATCACCGGGACGCCGCTCCTCACGGCTGTCGATGAGGACGCGCTGTGTCTGTGCAGAACTCGTCGCCTGTCGCTGAGTTCTGGCGACCCTGTGATCCCGCAGAAGAACGGGCTCAGCCCGCTGCGGCCCTTCCGCTGCCGGCCGCAGACTGCTCGTGGAGCGTCGCGCCCGGGGCGATCGACCGTCTCCGGTGCTGGTACCAGCGGTGGGCGAGGAAAGCGCAACCGATGCCCACCAGGAGTGCGGCGAGCACGTCGCTCACGTGGTGCATCCCACGGTAGAGGCGCGCGAACGCCACCAGCAGGGGGACGAGCAGGCAGCAGCAGACGGTCAGCCGTCGGAGTAGGACGTGCGGGATCCGCAGGGCCAGGAGAGCGAAGGCCACGTAGAGGGCGGTCGAGGCGCCGACGTGGCCACTGGGGTAGCTCGTCGTGGGCGGGGACACGTCGAGCTTGGCCACCAGCGGCCGTGGTCGGTCCACGAGGCCGGAGACGGTGGCGAAGATGATGGCTTGCAGCAGGATCGCGAGGAGCGGTACTGCTGCCAGCCGCCAGTCTCGGGCGCGCCAGAGCAGCAGCCCGGCCGCGATCAGGCAGACGCCGATGACGGTCTCGGTGTTGCCGAGGTGGGACCAGACCAGGGTGATCAGGTTCCAGGTCGACGTCCGATTGTCGGCCAGGCTCTGGTTGACCGTCTCCTCAGTTACGGAGAGCCCGATCAGCGGGCCCGTCAGGCCGAGTCCGAAGGCGGCGACCAGTCCCCAGAGGCACGCGCCGGGCGCGACGGCTCGGGTGAGGAGGTCTCGACCATCGGCCGGACGAAGACGGTCCATGAGGTGAGCGTAAGGCCGAGACCGACCAGCAGCCCGGCGACCACGTCAGAAGGGAAATGCACCCCGAGCAGCACGCGGTCGAGGTCGACCAGGAGCACCACGAGCCCTGCGGCCGTGAGCGCCGCCCCGCGTCGCACCGGTGTCAGCAGGGGCCAGAGCAGGACGAGGAGGACGGTGCTCGCGCTGGTGATGTTGAGGGCGTGGCCCGAGGGGAAGGAGTACCCGTTCGCGTGGGACAGCGGTGCGTTGACGACAGGTCGCGCTCGCTGCACGAGGAGCTTGGTCAGCGCGCCGATCCCCCAGATGGTCATCATGGTGACGAATGCCCAGACCCCTCGGCCGGTGGACTTGGCGGATCGCGCCACCAGCACCACCACGACGGTCGCCGCCCCGCAGACCACCACCGGCTGGGTGAGCTCCTGCACCGTCACCAGCAGTGGTACCAGGCGGTGTTCGCGGGCGAAGGCGGTCGCCGTTCCGATGACCTTCTGGTCGAAAGTCAGGACGGCGTCCGACTGCTGCCGCACCGCGAAGCTCAGCAGGACGACGGGCACGCCGAACGCCGCCATGGCCAGCAGGGCGCGCGCCGCACGCCGGCCCCAGGCCCGGCGCACCGCCGCAGACAGGGTCACCGCGGCGCCCGTCCGCACGGGAGCACGACGGCTGCAGCGGATCGGGTGCCCGCTGGCCAGCGGGAACTGGTCAGTGCGCGGTCAGTGATAGTGACCTGCCACGAGCCTGGGGTCAAACGCACTCCTCGCTGGGCGCCAGCTGCGATGAAGCCGAGCCCTCCAGCCGCACGTCCGTCCGTCTCAGACCTGAGAGCCAGCTCAACGACTGAAGAAGCAGGACGCTAGCAGCAGCGCGGAGAAGCCGCACAGATTCGTCCGGTCGATACTGAGCCATGGCCACCGCACCGATGTCCCGGGTCATCCCCACCCAGGCCCAGGCCGAGCGCATTTCCCGGCTCTTCAACGAGGCCTTGGTCAAGCACCCCCGGCACGCCGAGGTGTTGCGAGGGGTGGAGCGCGTCCTCGTCCAGCAGCCCGTGGACAGCGGTCCGGGTCTCCCGGAACCGTTGGAAGCCCTGGTCCTGCAGATCATCACCGCGGTCGCCGCGCAGGGACCCTTCGGGCGGCGGAGATTGTCCCGATCACTGCGCGAGCCCTAGCCGTCGACTCCGGAGTCCGAGGAGACGTTCGCGCCAGGGTTTGGGACGGCTCGGGCGACGCGGACTGGGTCCCCGGGACGACGAGCGGACCTCCTGGCTAGGGTCCGCCAGATGACGGGAGAGTGGCAGCCCGATCTCGTGGCCCCGCCAGAGCCCACCGCGGAACTTCCGGGACGGTGTTGGCTGCCGAGCAGCCACGGCGCCGCCAAGCCCTGTCGCAACGCCGCCGCCGGCCTGGTGCGGGACTGGCTTGCCCCGCTCGATCCTGCCAGCGCCCTCCCCAGCTGCGCCGCGTGCGCAGAGGCCTTCGGCCTCGACCTCGAGCTGTTCTAGGCCGGCCGCAGCTCCTGCGCCGGTCACCGTGCTCCGACATCACCTGGGCGCTGGTCACACGCCAGCCCGAGTCCAAGGAACACCCTCGAGGGCCCGTGATCAGCTCTGTCCGGTCAGGGCGTGCGTCGCAGCGGTCCGGTGCATCTGGGTCAACCGGTCTGCCTGAGTCCGGGCGCGGTCGAGGAGCCCGTCAAGCTCGGCGAGCTCGCTCTCCTCCAGCACGCCGGAGACCTGGGCCGCCTGCCAGCCGGCGATCTTGATGTGCACGGTCGCGATCAGGCCCTCGAGCTCGATGACGTCGCTGAGCGGGGCGCGTGTGAGCACATGGCCGTTCGGCTTCAGCCGACCGAGGCGCTCGCCGATCCGCAGCGCCGCGACCTGGCTGCGTGAGGACGGGACACCCACACGCCGCATCACCCCTTCGTTAAAGTCGAGGTCCTCGCGGGCTTCCCGGGCCAACCGGTCCAGCTCGGCGCCGTAGGGACGGTTCTTCTGAGCGGTGGCGGCTCGGGTGAACAGATCGACCGCCGCCCGACCGCCGGCCTGGTGGTTGCGCAGGAGGATCGCGAGAGGCGTGGGCATGTCCGAAGGCTACTCATGGCTGCAGCGGTCGGGCCGGTGCGCCGTCGGAGGAAGAGCGGGTGTCGAAGGCGTCACCGGCGCGCGGTCATGGAGCGGGTCGGGAAATCTCTCTCACTGACGGCGTCACGGGGACGTCGCTGGCCCCACAATGAGCTATGACCGACACCGGAGTCGACGCATCGAAGGCGGCCGACGGAGCCCGCGACGCCAGCCAGCAGCTACGTCACAGCCGTGGCTACACGGTCCTGGTGGCCGTCGGCCTCCTCAGCTACGGGGTGGTCCACCTGCTGATCGCCTGGATCGCGTTGCGCATCGCGTGGGGCGGTGGCGGTGACGCCTCCCAGCAGGGCGCACTCGGTGCCCTCGCGAAGACCGGCGCCGGACCGGTGCTGCTGGCCGTGGTCGCTCTGGGCATGCTGACCCTCGCCCTCTGGCAGGTGGTGGAGGCCGTCTTCGGTCACGGGCGCGTTGCTCAGCAGCGCGACGAGTCACACCGGACCCGCAAGAGGCTCTCCTCCGCCGGCCGCGCCGTCGTCTACCTGTTGCTCGGGATCAGCGCAGCCCGCCTCGTCCTGGGCCGAGGGTCGTCGCGGGGTCAGGAGGACAGCCTGACCGGCCGGCTGCTGGACGTGCCGCTCGGGCGCCTGCTCGTCGTCGTCCTGGCCGCCGCGATCCTGGCGGTCGGCATCAGCCAGGTCGTGCGCGGGCTGAAGCACAAGTTCACCGAAGACCTCAGCGGCGAGCGGACGCGCTCCACCTTGGCGCTCGGGACGGCCGGCTACGTCGCCAAGGGGGTCGCGCTCGCGGTGGTGGCCGCTCTTTTCGCCTGGGCGGCCCTCACCTACGACCCCAAGAAGGCCGGCGGTCTGGACGCCGCCCTGCATACCGTCGGCTCGCAGCCGCTCGGTTCGGTGCTGCTGACGGTGTTGGCGCTCGGGTTCGCGGCTTTCGGCCTTTACTGCTTTGTCTGGTCCAGGAACGCCCGGACGTGAGAGGCGGCACGGCTCGAGCGGGCCTGGGGACACGGCGGTCCGATCGGTCGGCAACCGCGCCGAACTTGCTCTCAGCGCAGCTCCGCTCTTGACTGGGGCTCTCACGCAGGGTGACTGACTGCTTCTGAGCAGGAGGACACGCTGTGCTGGTTGCCCTGGGCTGGGGTGCGTTGGCCGCCGCGTCGCTGGTGATCGGCGCGCTGCTCGCGTTGGCGCGCCGTTGGCACGACGGGGTGGTTGGAGCCGTGCTCGCCTTCGGCGCGGGTGCCTTGATCTCGAGCGTCGCCTTCGAGCTCGCGCAAGAGGGCCTGCAGATCGGCAGCCCCGTCAGCGTGGCGGTCGGCCTGGCCCTCGGCGCCCTCACCTTCTTCCTCGCCGACCGGGCGGTAGAGAGGATCGGCGGACGGACCGGTGGGGGAGCGGCGGGGCTGACGCTGGCACTCGGTTCGCTGCTCGACGGAGTGCCAGAGCAGGCCGTCCTCGGGATCGGGCTGGCGGCCGGTGAGGGTGTCAGCGTGGCGCTGCTGGTCGCGATCTTCGTGTCGAACCTGCCCGAAGGGGTGGGCTCGGCGGCCGACATGCGCGCGGCGGGCAAGTCGCGCGGCGCGGTGGTGCGGCTGTGGGCAGCCGTCGCCATTGTCTGCGCCCTGGCCACGGTCGGGGGCTACGCGGTCGCTGACCTCGCCAGCGGCAACGTCCGAGCCGGGATCGACGGGTTCGCGGCCGGCGCCCTGCTGGTGATGCTGGTCGACTCGATGATCCCCGAGGCGCGCGAGAAGGCGGGGAACCGCGCCGGCCTGGCCACCGTCCTCGGCTTCGCCGTCGCCGCCGCCCTCTCCAACCTCGCCTGAAACCGACTCAGCTCGTCGGGCGAAGCGCGTAGGTCAGCAACGCGTTGCCAGCGCTGGTCTGCTTGACCTCCACCAGTGACAGGCGGGTGGTCGGGACGCGCTCGTCGAACAGCCGTCGGCCTGCGTCGGTCACGACAGGGTGCATGGTCAGTCGGAGCTCGTCGACGACGCCGGCCAGGAACAACGAGCGGACAGTCTCGATGCCACCGGTGACGGCGATGTCGCCACCCTCCTGCTCCCGCAGGTTCCTCACGTGGTCCACCGGGTCCCCGCCGATCGCCGTGCTGTTCCAGGGCAGGTCGCCGGACAGGGTGGAGGTCACGACGTGCTTGCGCACCGGGTTGATGAAGCTGGCGAAGGGATCGTTGGCGTTGGGCCAGTAGCCGGACCACTCCTGCCAGAGCTTGCGCCCGATCACGACGTCGGTCACCGAGCCGATGACCTGGCCCATCAGCTCGCCCTCCTCCGGCCCGAAGGCGTCGAACTGCCAGAGGTTGGGGCTCTCGACGACGCCGTTGGCGGAGCTGAACAGGTGGGCGGTGACTTTGCGGGGCATGAGCGGTCTCGTTTCGTCGTGGGTGCGTTATACCTGAGGACACGGACGGCGCCGAGAACTCATCGGTCCGCCGGTACGAAGTCTGACTGACTGATGATTCCGGGGGGAGAGCGGCTCACCCTGCCCTGCCCCAGAGCCGACCGGCAGAAGGTGGTGCCTTCGACGAGGGCCGTGGACGCCCGGGGGTCCGCGAGGCGGCTGATCTCTCGTGGCGGGTCCGACGGGGAGGGAGGAAGCGAGGCACGAAGGAGGAGCGTGGACCAGACCGAGAGGTTCGAGGCAGAACGATCACGCTTGGTGGTGCTAGCGAGCCGGCTCCTCCGCGACTCTGCCGAGGCTGAGGACATCGTGCAGCAGGCGTGGTTGCGCATGTACCGGACCGACGTCGCGATCGAGTGCCTGCCGGCTTGGCTGACGACCGTGACCACGCGGCTCTGCCTCGACCGGCTCCGGTCGCCCGTACCTACTCCGGTGAAGGACACCGAGTTCCCGGGCGCTGCCGGGGAGGACCCGAGCGGCGACGCGGCGCTCGCGGAAAGCGTCGGGTTCGGCCTGCACGTCGTCCTCGATCGGCTGTCCCCACGCGAACGGGTGGCGTTCGTGCTGCACGACAGCTTCGGCTTGGACTTCGCGACCATCGCGGAGGCCTTGCAGAGCACGCCGGCGGCTACGCGCAAGCTCGCTTCTCGCGCGCGGGCGAAGGTCCTCGGGCCGCGTCAGGAGGAGCGGCTGGCCAGCTGGGAGGTGGTGGACGCCTTCCTTGCGGCGGCCAAGGGCGGCGACCTCGACCGGCTGCTGCGGCTGCTGGCGCCGGACGTGGTCGTGACCGCTGACCACGACGCGGTCCTCGTCGGTACACCCCGCCGGCTCGAGGGCCGTCACGCGGTGGCGACGTTCTTCAACGGCGGCGCCCAGGGATCGCTTCCGGTGTACCTGGACGACCGGCCCGGGTCAGCCTGGTTCCACCGGGGCGAGCCCCGGGTCGTCTTCGATTTCCGGGTCGGTGACGGGTTGGTGCAGGCGATCACCTTCCGCGCGGCACCTGACGCGCTGGCCCGCGTCCTGCGCCGTGCCGGTGGTGGGCCCCGGTGCTGAACCCGGTCACATTCCGCCCTTCTGGATCGTCAGGAGAACGAGACGCCGCACACGGCGACCGGCACAGGAGGAAGAGACGACGATGAAGACCATGACCTGCCGAGCCCTCGGCGGACCCTGCGGCCTCGAGCACCACGGGGAGAGTGCCGACGACGTCATCAAGGCTCAGGACGGGCACCTGAAGGAGGCCGTGCAGGCTGGCGACGCGTCTCACCAGGGGGCGCGAGACGCGATGAAGGGCCGGTGGCGTCACCCGCGAAAGGCATGGGGCTGGTACCGCGACGTCCAGGCAGCCTTTGCTGCGCTCCCCAGCGTCGACGACAGCGGGTCTCAGCCACGCACTCGTTGAGGTGGGGATGGGACAGCCACGCGAACCTGGCGCGTGTTCCCTCTTCGGCAAGGTCGAGGTCGAGGGACCTCGTCACCGGTGCCAGAACAGGTGGTGGACGACGCCGCTCGAGCTGGGCAGGACCTCGTGGTGGAACCGGTCGTCGAGGTCCTCCGGCTGCCGCCAGAGCCGGGTTCCGGCGCCCAGCTGGACCGGGAAGACGGCGACGTGCAACGTATCGACCAGGTCCGCGTCCAGGAACGCGCCGATGGTCTGGGCGCCGCCACCCAGGCGCACGTCGCGCCCTCGAGCGGCTGCGCGGGCCTGAGCGAGCACCTGGGCTGGATCGCCGGAGACGAAGTGGAAGGTGGTGTCGGACAGGGTGAACGACGGCCGCGGGTGGTGGGTGAGCACGAAGACGGGGGTGTGGAAAGGCGGCTCGTCGCCCCACCAGCCCTGCCACGTGAGGTCGGTCCACGGTCCCCGCTGGGGGCCGAACTTGTTCCGCCCCATGATCTCGGCCCCGATGTTGTGGTCGAAGTCGCGAGTGAGGTAGTCGTCGATCCCGCGCGTGCCGCCGGGTTCGCTACGGTACGGCCAGCTGGCGGTGGCTGTTCTCCACGCGAAGAGCTGGCCTGGGTCGGCGTGACCGAAGGGACGTTCCAAGGTCTGGGGAGTGCCGGCGCCGTAGCCGTCGGAGGAGACGGTGAAGTTCTGGACCCGTAGCAGCTGCTGCACGTTGACTCCTCGGCCGGCGGTACGGGCAGTATGACCGGTGCGGGAGCACAGTCCTCGACCCACCCGTTCCCCACGCTCCTGCCGCGCTCCCGGGTCCTACAGTGACGTCCATGCCCAGCACCTCCGCGGTCACCGAGCTGGTCCGCATGCTGGTGGCCGGTGGGATCAACACGGACCCGCTGGAGAGGGCGCCCACGGTCAGCGACCTGCGGGCGATCGCGCGACGGCGGCTGCCCAGGATGGCTTTCGACTTCGTCGACGGAGGGGCCGGCGCCGAGACCACGGTGCGCGCCAACATCAGCGACCTGGCTCGCGTCACGCTGCGGCCACGCTCGCTGGTGGACGTCTCCGCGTCCTCGCTCAGCACGTCCGTGGTGGGGCAGCGGCTGCCGATGCCGGTGGTGCTGGCCCCCTGCGGGCTGATCCGGGTAATCGGCGGCGACGGGGAGCTGTCCGCGGTGCGCGCAGCCGGTGCCGCTGGCCTGACCTACACCATCAGCACCGCCTCCAGCTGGTCGATCGAGGAGATCGCCGCTGAGGCCACAGGACCCCTGTGGTTCCAGCTCTACATGTGGCGCAGCCGCGAGGTGATCACCACGCTGCTGCAGCGGGCCAGGGCGGCCGGGTGCACGGCACTCGTGCTCACCGTCGACGTGGTGGTCAACAGCAAACGGCCTCGGGATCACCGCAACGGCATGTCGATCCCCCCACAGATCACCCTCCGCAACGTCGCGGGCGCCCTCCGGCACCCCGCATGGTTGGGCAGCCTGCTCCGTGGACCGGCGATCGGTTTCCGCAACCTGCAGGGTATAGCCGAGGGGTCGAGCGCCCTGTCCCACCAGGAGTACGTGAACACCGAGCTCTCCAACCTGAGCCCGAGCTGGGACGACGTGGCCTGGCTGCGTCGCCTCTGGGACGGTCCGTTGCTGATCAAGGGCGTCACCACCGTCGGGGACGCCCAGAGAGCGGTGGCTGCTGGCGCGAACGGCATCTTCGTCAGCAACCACGGCGGCCGGCAGCTCGACGGCCTGCCCAGTGCGATCAGCACGCTGCCGCCGATCGCCGACGCCGTCGGGGACCGGGTGGACATCATTCTGGACGGCGGTGTCCGTTCCGGCGTCGACGTCGTTCGAGCCGTCGCGCTAGGCGCCTCCGCCACCGCCATCGGACGCAGCTGGGTGTGGGGTGCTGCCGCCGCTGGGCAGCGCGGCGTCGAGCACGTCGCCCGGATCTACCGCTCGGAGACCGAGGAGGCCCTGCGCCTGCTCGGTTGCCCGGACGTCACCGATCTTGACCGGTCGTGGGTCGACTATCCAGCGGAGTGGGACCGTGCCGCGTCCCGCGAAGGTGGACCACGAGGCTGACCGCGTCCACACGTGTAGGTAAAGCCTTGACACGACCGAGAGCCTTCCTGAGGATCAGGTACCGCGGGCGGCGCGCCCGTGGGACGAGCAGGGCCGTGAGCCAGCCGGCGCGAGCCGCGTCCACGCTTCGACGACGAAGGGGAGCAGCTTGTGACCACACGATCGACCTCATCCCAGGGCACCGCGGACGGGTCGGGGGAGGAGGTTCCCCTGAACCCGGGAACCCGTTCGTGGATACCGCGCGGGCACGCCATGTCGTGGTGGACCCTCCTGGTGACCACAGGCGCGATCTTGATGACGTCGGTCGACGGCGGCATCCTGCCTGCGGTCCTGCCCGCGATCTCCGAGGAGTTCGACCTCAACGCCAAGCAGGGCGGGCTGATCAACTCGGCCTTCTTCGCGGCGCTCATCATCGGCGCGATCGTCTTCGGCATCATCTCCGACCGGATCGGTACCGGCTTCCGCCGTACCTGGACCTGGAACATCGCCATGGCGTTGGGGATCCTGGGCGGCCTGGCCACGTTCGGGTTCACGGGGGGCTTCGTCGCCCTGCTGCTGTGGCGGATCCCCATGGGTCTCAGTCGCGGCGGCTCGGAACCGGTCAACGTCGCCCTGGTCAGTGAGTGGTGGCCTAAGGAGCACCGTGGGTTCGCGCTGGGGGTGCACCACACCGGCTTCCCCATCGGACAGTTCCTGACCGGCGCCCTGATCGCCGCGGTGCTGGGGGTGGCCGGCTGGCGTGAGGCCTTCCTGCTGATCCCGCTGCTCGGCATCCCGATCATGATCATCCAGGCGGTGATCGGCACGCGGAAGAACCAGGCCAAGGTCTATGACTGGATCGATGAGCACCAGCTGACCCGACCGCTGCCTGAACTCTCCACCCGCCTCTCCGGCGGCATCCTCGCGCCCGTCAAGGAGGCGCTCAAGAGCCACAACGTGCGGTGGGCTGTGGTGCTGGTTTTCCTGTTCCTCTGGGGTGAGGCGGGAGCCGTCACCTTCTTGACCACCCAGTTCGTGCAGAACGGGATGGGCCAGGGGCAAGCGGCGCTCATCGCCGGGGCCTCCGGCCTCACCGGGTGGGTGGGTCAGATCGTGTGGGGCACGGTGTCGGACCACGTCGGCCGCAAGTTCTCCATCGGCTTCCTGATCATCGGCTGGGCCGTGGCCCTGCTGGCCATGATCTTCATCGCCGGGCCCACCAGTGCCTGGCTCATCCTGCTGTTCTGGGGGCTCTTCCGCAACGCGCCCTTCCCGGTGGTCTACGCCCTGCTCATCGACTCCGTGCCCAAGGCCGCCGGAACCGCCATGGGCATCATGATCGGCCTCGCGCTGGGCGTGTCCGGCGTCTTCGCCTCGATCGTCGCGGGCGCGATCATCGACGCCTACGGCTTCACCGTGCACTACGTCGTGCTGGCCGCCATCGTCTTGGTGGCACTCATCCCACTGTCGCGGATCCGGGAGACCGTCCGGAGCGCCGCCCACGGCGCCGCCTGAGTGGGGGCCCGCTGACCCGGGACCCGTCCCCGAGTCAGCGGGGCACGCCGCTCAGGAGGTGGGCGTGGTGCGACGACGTCGGTGTACGGCCGGAGTCGCCGACACCGTCGAACCAGCCCGACGCCGCGCCCTCCACGCCCAAGGCGCCCAGGGCGAGCACCGCGACCACCACCAGTGCACGGTGGTAGGCCCCGAGGGGTGGTCGAACGACCGTCTTCGCCCCGCGCAGCAGCAGGAGGGCCGCCACCAGCGCCCCGGCCTCGAGCAGGCAGGCCACGCAGTCCGCCAGGCCGACGGCCTCCGGCGCCCCCGCCTCGGGGCCGAAAGGCATGCCCACGGTGCGGGACATCGCCCACACCATCAGGGGGACAGCCGACACGACCACCACGCCGACCAGCCCGGCACGCCCGGCGCGCCCGCGAGCCCAGAAGAGTCCCGTCGCTGCAGCCACCTCGGCCCCGGTCAGCAGCAGGAAGAACAGCGCCGCTGCGTGCCACTCCTCCAGGTGCTCGGGAACGACGGCCACGTGGATGACCGCGCTCGCGAGGAGGGCTGCGGCGATGACCAGCCGGACGTCCTGCGATCGCGTGCTGGGGACTCCTCGGGCTCCGGAACGGCTCGCCGGGCCGACCAGCGTCAGCCGACCGCCTCGCAGCGCGATCAGCCAGGTGACCACCACGGCATTGGTCACCAGCAGGGCGAGACCGGTGTAGGCGATCGCCCGGGCATGAGCGTCCAGCGTCATCCACTGCTGCCGGTTGAAACACGCGTCCCCGCAGCCGTCCTGCATCCCGGGCATGTCGCGCATCACCTGGAGCTGGTTGATCTGGAGGACGTAGTCGTAGGCCGCGCTCCCGACGCTCAGCAGGAGGGCCGCGAGGGTCGCGCTGCTGAGTACCAGCACACCGGTGAGCACCACAGGCCTGGCTGGGAGCGGCTCCAGACCGAACCGGTGGGCCGCGTAGGCGAAGGCGGCGAGGACGGCGAGGACGAACACCGGGACCATGAGGCTGGAGGTGCGCCAGTAGCTGGTGAACGGCTCCTGGGTCCTGGAGATGGCACCGACCGCGCCGCGCAGCGAGGTCATCCAGAAGCCGTCGGCGTAGGCCAGGACGAGCGCGAACGGCAGCACGGTCGACCAGGCCACCCTACTGCGGGACCGCTGCGGGAGGGCCGGAGCGGAGGGAGGGGTTGTCAGGGCGGTTTCCATGGTTCGGACTCGCTTCGGTGTGGGGGCGGTGCGGGCCGGTCGGGCCCGCACCGCCGCCGGAGGGGTGGGCAGCGTCGGCTCACAGAGCCGGCCAGTGCTAGGGGGTGATCTCCCAGCCGAACATCATGGCGTGGTCCTCGTGAGCCAAGTTGTGGCAGTGGCCGACGTAGTGTCCGGTGAAGTCGCGGAAGCCGCGGTAGATGATCACCGACTCGCTCGGGTCCAGGGCGACGAGGTCCTCCCGGGACTTGTCGTCGGGATGGGCGGAGCCACCACCGGCCGTGACATCCTTGCCGTTGCGGATCACGGTCCGGTGCTCCTCCATGTGCAGGTGGAACGGGTGCACCCAGCCGCCGCCCCCGTTCCTGATCTCCCACAGGTTGAAGCTGCCCTTCTTCTGCTGCGCGAGGGGCGTCTTGCCTGCTGGGTTCTTCAGACTGGTGGCGTTCGTACCAGGGTCGAACGGCTTGCCGTTGATCAGCCACTCCGTCTCACCGATGGTGCTGCCGCGCTGCACCTCGAACACCAGCCGGTTGTCCATGAGGTTCTTCCAGTCGCTCGGCAGCGGCGGGATGTCGCGCAGCATCTGCGTGGGCGCGGGGATGAAGCTGTCGTCGGCCGCGTCGTCGCCGATGACGAACTTGATCATCGGCACCTTGTACTTGGGGTCGGGGGAGAAGCGGGACGACGCGCCCCACATCCGGCCGTCGGGCATCTTCATCGTGTTGGTGAGGTAGATGACGTCGCCCTTCTTCGTGGGGCTGCCGTCCTGGTACCGGGTGAAGTCGATGATCATCTCGCGGCGCTTCGCCGGCCACAGCTCGAAGTTGTCCCGGGTCACCGCAAAGGGGAGGAGACCCCCGTCAGAGGCGATCTGGGTGAACTTCATGCACTGCTGCCCGTCGGGGATCCGGTACTGGCCCTGGAGCTCGTTGCCCGTGTACCCGAGCGAGACCGCGGTCTTGGGGCCCTGGGTGGAGCTCATGAGCCGGAAGTCGTAGATGCGGGCGATGGAGGCGTCGAGGAACCGGAAGCGGTACTTGCGGCGCTTGACCTCCATCACGGGGTACGCCGTCCCGTTGACGGTGAAGATGTCCCCGACGAAGCCGTGGTTGGGGAAGTGCTTGTAGAAGGTCTTGCCCCACCACTCGGGGTGCGTGCTCGGGTTCTTGGCGTCGGGGAAATCTCCCTCGGTGTCGTGGATGTCCTTGTGGACCGTCACCCCGTCGTCCAACCGGAAGTCAGAGAAGGCCAGCGGGATGTCGTACGCCACGTCGAAGCTCCCGTCTGCGTTGTCGGTCCGGACGCCGGGCAGCCGCAGCCCCTGGCGTTCGTCCCCGCCGTCGAGCATGCCCTTGGGCATCTTGCCGGTCGGGTCGTTGAGCGAGTAGTCCTTTGGGTCGTAGATCGGGTAGAGGCCGACCAGGCCCTTGTAGACGTTGGAGCCGGTTTGGTCCATCCGGTGGTCGTGGAACCAGAAGAAGCTCTGCTTCTCGCGGTCATCGCCCCCGGCCGCCCAGTTCAGGTAGAGGTTGTCGCAGAACTCGCCCGGCAGATACCCGGCGCGCTTTGGACCGTAGTTCATGGCGTAGTGCGGGTTGCCGTCACTCTCGGGCGCGGTGTGACCGTTGTGCAGGTGCGTGAGGAATGACCAATCCTTGGTGCCGAAGTCCTGCCGGTCGAAGTTCCCCGCATTCTCGTCCAGGCGGTTGAGAAAGCGCACGAGGACGGGCTTGCCGTACTCGGCGTTGATCATCGGTCCGGGAAAGACTCCGTTGAATCCGTAGATCGTGCTCTTGGGAAGGCTTCTCCTGGTCCCGGCCGGGATGGTCTTTCCCGTCCCATCGAAGGACACGGTTGGCCGCCCGTTCTTGTCGATCGGCAGCACTTGGGACGAGGTGAACGAGTGGCCCGCCACCAACAGATCGAACTTGTAAACGATCGGGTCCGGGGAACCGATGTCGCTCGACCACTTCTGGTGCCGCTCGTTCTGCAGCGAGTTCTGCTGGCCGGAACCGGGCCCGGGTGGCTTGGACCAGTTGCTGAAGTCGACCTGCTGCTCGGGTCGGGCAGCCGTCGGCACGGTCAGCTCGTCCTTGAAGGGCTCCAGGATCAGCGGGCTGGTGGGGAAGACCTCGAGGTAGACGAGGTCGGTGATGGCTGTGGCGGCGGCGGCGAAGATGCCGTCCGGGGACATCAGGCCGCGCGGAGCCAGGTAGGGGGCGAGGGTCGCGTTCGCGCCGGCCATGGCCACGCCCGTGGCGCCGAGCGCCCCTAGCCGCAGCGCAGTTCGTCGCGTGACGCGTCCCCGCTCGTCGTGGGCCAGCGGGTCCAGCGCAGCGAACTGCGGGTCCGAGGGCAGAAGCAGCTGTGCGTGCGGGCTCGCGGCATCAGTTTGGTCGACATCGGGCGAACCCTGATTGGTCGTCATCATTCGGCTCCTTCACACCCAGTGGGTAGACATGGGAGGGGAGCGGGCGCAGCAGATCTGCAGATCGGCGTCAGGTCCGCGTCCGCGGCTCCCGCCGTCTCGGCGACGGCATGGTGGAGCGTGAGGCGGCAGCAGCACCGGCTGCACAACGGTCGAGCTAGGACGTCCCCCCGAGATGCCGCCGGCTCGTCCTTGGACCGGCGGCATGTACATCTGACCACGCTAAGTGATTGCCCCGGAACCCCTCAGTGAGTAAAAGCCACCCCCTCAAATGAGGGGGCTGAGTTCGAGGGAGATTCTGGTCGTTCGAACGCTTTCAGAAACTTCTTACCAACGTGGATCCGGTACTGGTGGAAATTATTCTCCCGGGACTGACGATGCTCTGACAGGCCCGGGTGGAATAGGGGATTGACAGCGATGAGGGCCCGGGTCAATCGTCGTGATGTCTGGAAAAAACTCAGTGACGAGGAGACCTCATGTCAGCACTCAGCTCGTTCGTGCATGCGCGAGCCACCACCGCTCCTCGACCGGCGATGTCGAGGGGCCGACGTCGCGGCCGCGTCGCGGTCGCCACCGCCGCGGCCGTGACCTTGGCCCTGGTCGGCGCCTCCGGCCCGGCCGCCGCGCACCAGGACCGCCGGGCCCACCACGACGACAACGTGTTCCGGCAGGTCAACCTGGTGTCGGACCTTCCGGGCCTGGCGCAGGTCACTGATGCCGACGTCGTCAACCCGTGGGGGATCGACTTCGGGCGAGGGAAGTCGGCGACTCCGCTCTGGGTCTCGAACCAGGGCAGCAACACTCTCACCCTGTACCGCGGGGCGACGAAGGCCTCGCCTGCAGTCGAGAAGCTCGGGCTGGTCATCACGGCGAGCTCTCCGACCGGCATGGTCTTCAACCCGACGAAGAAGTTCGTCATCACCCAGGGCGGGAAGACGGCACCGGCCAACTTCTTGATGAACGAGAACCTGTTCAACGCCGATCAGACCGACGCCACCGGGCAGGTGACGGCATGGTCGAACGCGTCCGCTCCGCCGCCGCCGACCACGACGGTGGTCAAGGCGAGCATCCCCCACTCGACCTCCTCGGGCTTGGCGATCCTCCCCGCCACCCACAAGCGCGGACCACGGCTGCTGGTGGTGAACGACGGCGAAGCCCGTATCAACGTGTACGACGGCACGTTCCGGCTGGTGCACCCAAGGGCCGAAGCGTTCGTCGATCCCAAGGCGCGGGCGGACGGGCTGATCCCCTACAACGTCGCCTACCTCAAGGGGCGGGTGTACGTCGCCTATGTCGGCGAGACGAACTCGGGGCTGAGCGTCTTCAAGACCAACGGCAGGTTCATCAAGCGGCTGGCGACCAACGGGGCCGAGGGACCGCTGGCCGCTCCGTGGGGGATGACTTTTGCTCCCCAGCACTGGGGAGACTTCGGTGGAGCCCTGCTGGTCGGCAACGTCGGTGACGGCACGATCCACGCCTTCAACGCCCGCAGTGGGCACCACCTCGGGGTCCTGAAGGACTCGAAGGGGGTTCCTCTGGCGAACATCGGACTGTGGGGTCTGACCTTTGGTAACGGCGTGATGGGCGACCCCGACACGCTGCTGTTCGCAGCGGGCATCGGTGAGACCCCGACCGACTTCGGGCACTTCTACGGGCACGGGCTGATCGGGGCGATCAAGCCGGTTGATGACGACCACCACGGCGGTGACTAGGAGCCGCCCAGTACCGACGCCTGAAGCCGACGGCCTCGACTCGTCCACCGGACGGGTCGGGGCCGTCCGGCCGTCGTTCACGCTCGCCCTGCGGGCTCGAGTCTGGAAGAGCCCAGACACGGACGGCCGGCCGGCCGGGACCCCCAGCGCTACCGCGAGAGCCGAGCTCGGCCGAGGCCTACGACCGCCGTTCCACCCACGCCGCTGCCGCTGCGAAAGCTCTCGCCCGTGCCCGTGTCATGAGCCGCGGTCTCGACTTCTATCCTCTGATCTGAATCTGGTCCAGGTGCCCAGAAGAGCTCAGCCGGTCGCTCCTGCTTCCCCGTGGGCCCCGTCTGAGACCGGGTTCGACGTTGACCACCGGCGCGGCACCGCGCCCGACGGCTCTGGAGGCTGACTGTGACCGATCGTGTCCCCCCGACCACGCCCGCCGTGGCGACCTCGCCGACGAGGATCGTCCGGTACCGGTCGGGCGGGGAGCCGGCGCCGCTCGCCGGATTGTGCTCGGGTGACCGTGTCTTCCCCCTGCCCGTAGCGACACTCGCCGAGCTGTGGCGGCTCCGGGTGGATGAGGTGCGGGAGCTCCTGGTGCGGGCCGTCACGGGGCCGTCGCTCGCTCTCAGCGATGTCGAGCTGCTGGCCCCGGTGGACGCCCGGACCGAGGTCTGGGCCTGCGGGGTCACCTACGAGATCTCCCGCGAGGCCCGGGTGGAGGAGAGTGAGCAGGCGGCCGACGTCTACGAGCTGGTCTACGACGCCGAGCGCCCGGAGCTGTTCTTCAAGTCGGTGGCCTGGCGGGTCTCCGGCCCCGGCCGCCCGGTAGGGGTGCGGGAGGACTCCACGGTCGACGTCCCCGAGCCCGAGCTGGCCCTGGTGGTCAACCGCCACGGCGAGACCGTCGGGTACACCATCTGCAACGACCTGTCCTCGCGGAGCATCGAGGGGGAGAACCCGCTCTACATCCCCCAGGCCAAGATCTTCTCCGGCGGCTGCGCCCTCGGGCCCTGGATCACCCCCGTCTGGGAGGTCGCTGACCCTTACGACCTTGCCATCACCCTGACCATCGACCGCGACGGGGCTCGGGAGTGGGAGGGGGAGGCCAGCACCTCCTCGTTGCACCGGCGACTGGACCAACTGGTGAGTTACCTGATGCGCGGCGACACCCACCCTGACGGCGCCGTCCTCTCCACGGGGACCTGCCTGGTGCCTCCGGCGCCGTTCAGCCTCGCCGCCGGCGACCTCGTCACCATCACCATCGAGGGCCTGGGCACCCTGGCCAACCCCGTCGTCCGCGGGCTGGTGCAGGACGAGGCTTCCTGATCAGCCATCGCGGTCAGCCCGAAGCCGAGCCTCCTGCTCCGGCCAGCCGGGCGGCCTCAGCCGCTTCGCGGCTCTGCTGGGCGAGGACCCGCTCGGGGACGACGGTCTCGCGCTCGCCAGTTCGCTGAAAGGTGAAGCGGTCCACGCCGAGGCCGCGCAGGACCGCCTGCTCGACGGCTGAATAAGCCCCGTCCTCACGGTCGAATCGCAGGGGCTCGCGGAGCGCGATCGGCGGGTTGGTGATCAGCCGGCCGTGCTGGATGACGTTCTGCGAGGTGGCGTGGAGCATGTGCGGGTGCATCAAGACGACGTCACCGAAGTCGCCGGTCAGCTCGACCAGGTCATGGCACTGGCGCGTCAGCGACCGGAAGTCGAAGTCCGTGGGCAGGACACCCTCGGGGTGCTCGGCCAGGTAGCGCGCAACCACCGGGACGGAATCGGGCGCGATGAAGGTGCCGCCTCCCCGGTGGAGCATGTCGGTCCACAGCACGATGGTCAGCAGGCCCTGCTCGGGTGAGTCGAGGAAGTGGCGGAAGAAGTCGCCGTCCTTGTGCCACCCCTCCATCTCGGCGGTGGGCGCCTGCCAGGGGCGGTCGTCGCCGACGCCGAGGTTGGCGATGAAGCCGTCGCCCCAGTTCCAGGGCAGCTCGATCCGGTCCTCACCGCCGAGCAGCTGCACTGCCGCTGCGAAGGCCTTGGGGGCGAAGGCACGCGCGTCCACGGCCTCGAGCGTCGAGAGGTGGACGCGCTTCTCCACCCACTGCGCGGGGTCGGTGCGGTCGAAGCCCAGCCGTGCCCAGGCCCGCTCGATCCATCTCGAAGCCGACTCCGGCGGGAAACAGTCCTTCACCACGACGTAGCCGTTGGTGACGAAGCGCTCGACGTCCTCGTCGGACAGCGGCTGGAGCGGCATGCAATTCCTCTGGTGGTGAGAACGGCCGATCGCGACGCGACGGGAAGGGATACAGGCCCGCTGTGCAGGAGTCCGGTGGGATCAGTGGGACCGTCGGGCTTCACCCCGGCTTGTTCACAGCCTAGGGGCGCAGCTCAACCCAGGACGGCGGCAGCAAGCAGGTCATCGTCGACGGCATGCCCATCTGCCTGTTCCAGAAGGACAAGGAGCCGGGCGACGTCACCGGCCAAGGGTCGGAAAGGTGTGGTACGTGATCGCTCCCGACGGGGAGATGATCACCGACGCACGGTAGGTGCCGGCACCCTGCGCCCCGGGGAGCCGAGTGCCCCGCGCGACGCCGGGCGGTACGGGTCAGCGGACGTCAAGCTCCTGGCAGCCGAGTCCGGCCGTGGTGCCTGGCCCGATGTTGTCGGCGAAGGCGCAGACGGTGTGGTGCCCGCGTGCGGCGGGAAGGGTGACGGTGAACTCGTGGGCGCCGGCGGGACCGGCGACGTCCTCAAGGTCCCGGCCGGCGGTGGTGGACCGAGGACTCCACCGGTCGTCCTCCTGGACGCGGATCCTGAGCTTCTTGCCGCTGTCGGGATCCTTGGCCCAGCCCCGGATCGTGATGCTGCCTGGTCCGGCGGCGAAGCGGGTGGCGAAGCCAGTAGGGCTGCGCTGGTAGCGGACCAAGCCTGCCTTCTGCTCGGGCGTCAGGGACTTCACCCCCGAGCGTCCGGTCATGTCGACGAAGCGGTAGCCGTGACTGCGGTACCACCGGATGAGCTCTGGGAGCTCAGCGACCATGTTCGGACGGAAGTGACCGCCGTCGTGCAACAGCACCACCGGGTGGCGGTGCTGGGTTCCGGTGCGGGCCCGGCGGCGGAGGTCTTCGCGCCCCGCCGGGTTCCGCCGGGTTCCGGCCGCCCAGTCGTTGGTGTCGGTGGTCCACAGGACCGTCCTCATCCGGCGTCCGGCCGCGATGCTGGTGGTGCCCCGGCCCAGCGACCCGAAGGGTGGCCGGAACGTGCACGGCCGGACCCCGGTCGCCTTGACGAGCTGCCTGGTCCCTCGGTCCAGCTGCCCCTTCTGGGCGCTGGCCGACAGCCCGGCGAAGTCCGGGTGGTCCCAGGAGTGGTTGCCGAGCTGGTGGCCCTCAGCGACCAACTGCTGGGCGTAGGCGGGCCAGATCGCCGTCTGGCTGCCCAGGACGTAGAAGGTCGCCCGCACGTCGTGGTCACGGAGGATCTTCAGCACCCGCGGGGTCTCGGGACCCGGACCGTCGTCGAAGGTCAGGGCGACGGTCTTGCCCGCGCCGGGCGCTGTGCGGACCGGGTCCGGGCTGGCGGCGGGGCAGGGCTTGGCCGCCGAGCCCGTCGCCGGTGCCCGTGGCGGCACGGCTGCGCGTGACGGTGCTGCTGCTCGGGTCGTCGACGCCGCCGGCGCTGGTGTCGGTGAGGGCGTCGGACGTGCTGGCGGCGCACCGGCTGGTGCTGGTGTCACGAAGGAGGAAGGCTCAGGAAGGGCTAGCAAGCCCGCGGTCAGCCCGACCAGGGCAGCGGCTAGGACCGCAGCGCGGGCGCGGATCAGCATCCTCGCCCTCGTCCCCGGAACACCGGCTCTGGAGGACCTGCCAGCGCGCGGCTTGTGGACGCGAGGACCGGCATGCCGTCGACCCTCCTGGAGTGGCACTCCGGGCAGGCAGAGCCGAAGTTCCCGACCACGATAAGGCTCTCGCCTCCCTCTGACCCATTCCAGCCGGGCTCAGCTGGCAAAGATCCGGTCGGCAGAGCGGCGGCGTCGGTGAGCACGAACACCGATCCTGCGTTGTGGTAGGGGCTGGCGTAGGGCAGCAGTCGACGTCCGGTCCGTCGATCAACGTGCATTCGAGAGCACCACCGGCACGCTGGGCGCGCTGGCGGCCGGCTCAGATTCGCACGCCACACCCGCGGATCCAGCGGGCGTCGATTCCTGGCAGGCAGGACCGCGGGCGGCGGGGCGCCTGAGGCTCAGAGGTCGGTGGCCCGCCGGTAGACCATCTTCTGGCCGTGCACGTCGCCGCTGATCCGACGGGCCAGCCCGATCTTGGCGAAGAGCACGGCGATCCGGGTGCGCACCGCCCGTTCCGAAAGCGTCAGCCGGGCCGCGATCTCGGCGTCGGAGCGCCGCTCGGACACCAGGGCGAGGAGACCCTGCTCGCGCGAGGTGAGTGCCATCGGCGCTGTTGCCTCCACCTCCGCGCCACCGGCATCCGCTCTTAGACCGGCGAGCACGTCAGCGGTCACCGCTGGGTCCAGCATCGTCTTCCCGTCCGCGATGAGCCGGATGGCCTCCAGCATCACCGACTCCGGCTGGTTCTTCGTGAGGTAGCCAGCCGCGCCACTCAGGACCGCAGCGAGCTGCGCCTCGGGCTCGTCATGGGCGGTCAGCAGCAGGCAGCCGACCTCGGGTTGGGTGGTACGGATCTCGCGGCAGACGGCGATGCCGTCCCGGTCGGGGAGCACGACGTCGATGACGACGACGTCCGGCTGCTCGGCGGCCACCAGCGACAGGCCCGCAACGGCGCTCGAGGCCTCACCCACCACGAACAGGTCGGGAGCGCTGGCGAGCAGGGAAGCCAGGCCCCGCCGGATCATCTCGTGGTCGTCGATGAGGACGAGGCGCACCGGTGCGCGTCGGGCAGCACGGACCGTCACAGGCAGGTTCCCTTTCCTGACATCTGGGCCCCCCGGCGGTTGAACTTTCTCACGTCGCCGAGCCGAGGAACAGGTGACGCCGTTCGTTGGTTTTTACCCTGCTGCCGCTGGCGTACGCTCGAAAGGTACTCGGGCCTTGCTTCACCGCACGTCTAGGACGCCCTTCATTCCCTCCTGGCCCCGCTCATGATCATGTGGTGGCAGTTCGAGCTGGTGGTCAATCTCGTCATCAGCGTCGCCTATCTCGCTATCTCCACGCTCATCGCCGTCCCCCTGGTGCGCACGCACCAGCTGCGTACCAACAAGCTCGCCCTCGCGACGGCCGCCATCTTTTTCAGCTGCTCGGTGGGCCACGGACTCCACGCGCTCGAGCACGTCTTCTCGATCGGTCAGGGTGACCACGCGAGCATGACCGGCTCCACGGGCAGCTGGTGGCTGGCGGTCTGACACTCCCTGACCGCTGCCGTCGGGGTGTACTACCTGAGCCTGCGGGGGCTCTACGGAGGGTTGCTGGCGCACCCGACGATGGTCGACGACCTGCACGAGCAGCAGCGGCGCTCCGAGCTCGAGAAGCTCGAGGCCGAGATGTCAGCCCGGATCGCGGCGGAGTCGGACCGGGACTTCTACCTGCACATGATGAACACGATCAACGCCAACAACCCGTCGCTGATCTTCGCGAAGGACCTCGAGGGCCGCTATCTGATGGTCAACGAGGCCTACGAGCGCGCCCTGGACCTCCGGGCCGAGGACCTGCTCGGCCAGACCGATGAGGCTGTCAACCCCGAGCTCGCCCCGGCGTGGCGGGCCAGCGACCTCCGGGCGCGACAGGGGCGCTACCACGTCGACGAGATCGGCGAGGGGCCTGAGGGCCTGCGGCACTACGACTCGGTGAAGTTCCCCCTGTTCGACAGCTCGGGTGAGCTCTACGCCACTTGTGGCGTCTCGCTGGACGTCACCCGGCTCCGGCAGACCAACGAGGCGCTGGCCGAGGCGCGGGACGACGCGGTGGCGGCGGTAGCCGTCAAGAGCGCCTTCCTGGCGACCATGAGCCATGAGCTGCGGACGCCGATGAACGCCGTCATCGGCATGACCGACCTGCTCCTGCACACCTCGTTGGACGCCGAGCAGGAAGAGCTGGTCGCCACCGTGCACACCAGCGGTGAGGCGCTGCTCGCCGTCATTGACGACATCCTCGACTTCTCCCGGCTCGAGTCGAGCGGCCCGCAGCTGCGGGCCGCGGCCTTCGGTCTGCGCGAGGAGATCCGCCAGGCCGCGACCATGGTCGCGGCCACCGCTCCGGCGGGGGTCGAGGTGGTCTGGTCGGTCGAGGACAGCTGCCCGGAGTCGGTCGTCGGTGACCGGGACCGGGTCCGGCAGATCCTGGTCAACGTGGTGGCGAACGCCGTCAAATTCACCCCGCGCGGGGAGGTCCGGCTCACCGCGCACGCCGAGCCCCTCGGGGAGGGCGGCCTGCGGGTGGTCGTGGAGGTCTGCGACACCGGGATCGGGATCTCCCCCGCGGGGTTGGACATGCTCTTCATCTCCTTCAGCCAGGTCGACGCCTCAGCCACCCGCTCGTACGGCGGGACCGGTCTCGGCCTGGCGGTCAGCCGCCGACTGGCCCGGGCCATGGGCGGCGACATCACGGTGGTGAGCACGCCGGGGGAGGGCTCCACCTTCACCGTCATCGTGGTCGTCCAGGCCGATCGCGAGCAGGATGCTGAACCTCCCGAGCTCCGGTCCGGTGCCGGTGCTGCCCAGTGCCTGCGGGTCCTGCTTGCCGAGGACAACGCGGTCAACCAGCGGGTGGCCCAGCTCATGCTGGCCCAGCTCGGGCACACCGTGGAGACCGTGGCCAACGGGCAGGAGGCTGTCGAGGCGGTCCTGGCCGGGAGCTACGACGTGGTCCTGATGGACCTGCAGATGCCCGGACTCGACGGGCTGGCGGCGACGCGTCGGATCCGCGCCGAGGTCCCGGTCGAGCGCCAGCCCCACATCATCGCCATGACCGCGAGCATCCTGGGCGAGGACCGGCTGGCCAGCGCGGCGGCAGGGGCTGAGAGCTACCTGCCCAAGCCGGTCCGGCCCAGCGCTCTCCGGGAGGCGTTGGAACGCGCTCAGACCTCGCCTGCTCCGGACCGGTTCTCCGGCCCACCCGGCTCTGGACCCCTCGACGAGAAGGCTCTCGACCAGCTGCGCGAGGACCTCGACGACTAAGACGGGTCGGCTCTGGCGGGCCTTGTGAGGAGCTGTGTCGAAGGCCTCCGCACGCTGCTGCCGGAGCTGACCGCCGCGCTCCGGCACGGTAACGCCGCCGGGGCAGCGGAGACGGCGCACGCCCTCTCCTCCTCGACCCGGCTGGTGGGCGCCACCAGGTTGACGGTGCTGCTGCGCCAGGTGCAGGAGGCGGCGGCCAGGGGGCGTCAACGCCGCTGGAGCACCAGGAGATGGCCGCGGCGCTCGACGACGAGTCCGCACGGGTCATGGACGCCCTGACTTCCGACCGCGGCCCCCTAGCCGCGGCACGAGGCGGCGTCACCTCGACCGGCTGAGCGTCACAGCCAGTCGGCCAGCTGCACCGGCTGCCGGGTCCGCGCCGACTCGACGGCGGCGTAGGTGGTCGCCAGGCTGCCGAGGTTGTCCCGGCCCGAGATCGTCGGCTCGCGCCCCTCCTGGATCGCGGTCACGAACTCGGTCAGGCTGCCGGCGCGGTCGACCCGTGCGACGGTCGGTAGCTTCACCAATGTGACCGTGCCGCCCTGCCGCACGCGGACCTCGTCGGAACGCCACCCCTCGAGGCCGTCCCCGCGGCTGGTCCACCACACCTCGGCGTCCGCGAAGTCCATCCGCCACTCCCCGGCCCAGGTGGTGCGCGGACCGCCGCTGACCCAGCTGGCGCGGTAGCTGATAACCAGGTCAGCGCCGGCTTCGATGAGCCCCGCTCCCTCCGAAGGGCCTGAGAACAGCGACCAGGCCGGGTCCCACGTGCGGAGATCGACCGCGGTCACCTCACGGCCGAGCACCGTGCGGATCAGGTCGAAGTGGTGGATGGACATGTCCACCAGGAGGGGCTCCTCGAGCGCGTGATGGGGTAGGGGCACCCCGTCGGCTCCCGACATCTGCCGGAAGTCCAGGGCGACGGCGTGGAGGTCGCCATAGGTCTGCTCGGCGACGATCTGCTGGACCGCCAGGACGGCCGGGAAGAAGCGGTAGTTCTGGCTGACGGCGACGCTCAGGCCTCGGGCGTCGGCGAGCGCGATCAGCTCCTTGGCCTCAGCCACGCTCGGCGCGAACGGCTTCTCGATCAGCACGTGCCGGCCCGAGGACAGGGCGGCGCGGGCTGCGGGCACGTGGCCGACCAGGCTGGCCGTGACCAGGACGGCCTCGGCGTCGGTGGCCTCGAGGGCCTGCTCGACGGAGGCGTGGCACTCCTGGGCACTCGTCAGGCCGGCGGCGATGGCGCGCTCCCGGGAGGCGGCGAACACGTCCGCCGTCCCCACGACCTCCACCTCGGGGACCTGAGGGAGAACCCTCTCGGCCCAGTCCCGGCCGAAACCTCCGAGCCCCACCTGAACGATCCGCATCCCTGACCTCACCTTCCGTCGGACGTGCGTTGCACCGTAGCGCCCCGCCTCGGAGTTCCGTCTCGTCAGGCTGTGGTGAGGTCGAGGTCTGCGGCAGGAGCGGGTCGAGCGTAGAGGTAGCCCTGGGCGTGGGTGGCGCCCATCGCTATGAGCGCAGCAGCCTGGCTCTCCCGCTCGACGCCCTCGACAACGAGCTCGAGACCGAGGTCCCGGCCCATCCTCAGCAGGGCGCGCAGGAACCGGCGGGTCCGGGGATTGGTGTCGACGTCGGCGGTGAAGCCGCCGTCGATCTTCACCACGTTCAGCGGGATCGCCCGCAGATGCAACAGGGAGGAGTAGCCGGTGCCGAAGTCGTCCAGGGCCAGCCGGAAGCCTTGCCCGTGGAGCTCCTCGGCCACCGCGCAGGCGGTCGCGGTGTCGTTGAGCAGGGCGTCCTCGGTGATCTCCAGGGTGAACTGGCGCGGGTGCAGCCCGGCTGCGACGACCTGCGCAGCGACCCGGCTGGGGAAGGAGCGCTCGCCCAGCACGTCGGGCGGCACGTTGACCGCCATCTGCAGGCGGTCGTGCCCCAGCGCCGCGCGCCATCGGACCAGCTCCGCGCACGCCTGCTCGAGCATCACCGCGGTGAGCGCGGGAAGCATCCGGCTGCGCTCCGCCAGCGGGATGAAGACCTGAGGGCTGATCGGCATGCCCTGGTGGTTCCACCGGGCCAGGCACTCCACCCCGACGACCTGCAGGGGGTCGAGAGCGACGACGGGCTGGTAGACCGCGCGGATCCCGCCCTCCGCGATGGCCTTGCGCAGCGGCTCGCGCAGCTCCAGGTCGCGCGCCTCGGGAAGCCGCATCGCGGAGTGGTACACCACCGTGCGGAACTTGCCGCCGCGCTTGGCGCTGTAGAGCGCGACGTCGGCTTGCGCCAAGAGCCCCTCCGCCGTGGGCTGGCCTGCCCCCGGCTGCACAGCGGCGACCCCGACGCTCACGCCGACCTTGATGCTCCGGTCCCCGATCGGGAACGGCTCCTCCATCGCCGCCAGGATGCGCTCGGCGACGTGCTCGCCCCCCGGGAGGCTCTGCCCGTCGCTGCTGTGCTCCAGCAGGATGGCGAACTCGTCCCCGCCCAGGCGGGCGAGGGTGTCGGCGCTGCGGACGGCACCCCGGAGCCGCTGGGCCAGCGCCACCAGCAGCTCGTCGCCGCCACCGTGCCCGAAGGTGTCGTTCACGGCCTTGAAGTCGTCGACGTCGATGGTGAGCACCGCCACCGGTCTTTGGTCGTTCTCGTGGAGGGCGAGAGCGTGGTGGAGCCGGTCGTTGAACAGCGCACGATTCGGCAGACCGGTCAGCTCGTCGTGGAACGCCCGCCAGCGCAGGGTCTCCTCGCGCTGGTCCGCCTCGGCCTGCAGCCGCTCCCCGGCCAGGATCTGCCCCAGCAGCGAGGCCAGCAGCTGGAGCAGCGGGGTGTGCTGCTCGAGCAGCTCCGCCGTCTGCCGCTGCGGGTCCGCCGCGCACAGGGTGCCGAACAGCTGACCGTCACCGCTCTGGATCGGCACGCCGATGTAGGCGCCGATGTCCAGGCCGGCGGCCGCGCTCACCTGGGCGTAGAGCGGGACGGCCCGGGCGTCGGGTGCGATCTGGGGCGCGGCTCCGGTGACCATGTGCTGGCAGAACGACTGCGACCAGGGGACGAAGCTTCCCTGGGGCTTGCCGCCTTCGTCGCGCAGGTGCAGGTAGACCTGACGCTCGCTCACGGCGTCGTACTCGCTGACCGACCAGAAACCCATGGGGATCACCGTGAGCAGGTAGTCCAGCACCTGCTCGGCCGCTTCGTCGAACGACATCAGTGGCGTCAGCACGGGCAGGGCGGGGGTCATCGTGACGGCGGTCATGGAGCTCCATCTGTCGGCAGCTCCCAAACCTGCCGGGAGCCGCTTCTCGACGCACTCGATCGGCTCGGTGAGCCGTCACCCCCGAAGATGCGCGCACCCATCATCGCGCAACCGGGCCTCCGTCGTGTTCCCCCCGGGTGTCACCCTCCCCGGCGGCGTCCGGACCTCGCCGCTGCTCCTTGCGTCAGCGGGTCAGGCGGTACCGGGTGCCGTCGGTCAGGGTGAGGTCGACCCTCGGCTGACTCCCCGATCTCTCGGCTGCGGAAGTCGTTCGGGCCCGCCGGCCACCAGACGGCGAATCGGCCGTAGGCCACGGATGCCGGGATGGTCCCGCCGCGGGGTAACGTCCGCCGGCGGGGTGGCGTCGGCGATCGCGCAGTTGTAGCCGCTCGTCCGGGGTGGGTGCGGGACCCGCGCCCAGGATCTGGTCCAGGGTGGCGGCGGCTCGGTGACCCTGCTCCGTGGTCAGGGGCGCCGGTGCGCCGACGGCGCTGCCAGGTGCCGGGTCGAGCGCTGGAGTGCAGCCAGCATCGAGGCGTCGTCGGATCTCATCGGGTGCTCCCCCTCGTCGTGGCTGCTTGGGGACCAGGGGTGTGGACGGTGTTGACGGACGCCTCAAGCCCGCGACGGAGCGCGCGACGGGCTCGAGACAGCCGGAGGCGGAGGCGACAGCCGAGATCCGCAGCAGGGCAGCGGTCTCGGTCTCTACCTGTCCGGCAAGGGCCGCACCGTGTCAACCCACCCCGCTGGATCTGGCCGACACCGCCGGTGGCCGTCCTACGATGACGGCGTGAGCCGGATCTTCACCACCAGCGTCGCCTCCGTCTACCCCCACTACGTGGCCAAGGTGGAGCGGAAGGGCCGGACCAGAGCCGAGCTGGACGAGGTCATTACCTGGCTGACCGGTTACGACGCCGCTGAGCTGGCCGCCCACCTGGACGCGGGCACGACGTTCGAGGACTTCTTCGCCGGGGCGCGGCTGAACCCGTTGGCGTCCTCGATCACCGGTACCGTGTGCGGCGTTCGGGTGGAGGCGGTCGAGGACCCGCTGATGCGCGAGATCCGTACTCTGGACAAGCTCGTCGACGAGCTCGCCAAGGGCCGGGCGATGGAGAAGGTCCTGCGGATCTAGGCGGCCGTCGACCCCCGCCGCCTCGCCGCCTTGTTGGTGAGGACTTCGTGGAGCGGCGCGTTGCGGGAGCTGCTCGTCCCCTGACCCCCTCGTGCAGGCTCCCGGGTCCGTGCCGGTCTGCTCCTAGGCTGGCCGCATGGCTTTGAAGTCGATGCTGCTGTTCGTCCTCGCCGCAGCGGCGGAGATCGGTGGCGCCTGGCTGGTGTGGCAGGGCGTCCGTGAGCACCGGGGGTGGATCTGGGCCGGGGCCGGGGTCGTCGCCCTCGGGCTCTACGGATTCGTCGCGACGCTGCAGCCCGAGGCGCACTTCGGCCGTGTCCTGGCCGCCTACGGCGGTGTGTTCGTCGGGGGCTCGCTGGTGTGGGGGATGGTCGTGGACGGCTTCCGCCCCGACCGCTGGGACACCGCCGGGGCTCTGCTCTGCCTGGGCGGGGTGGCGCTGATCATGTACGCGCCACGGACTCCCGCGTGAGGGAGGATCTGCGCCCGGATGCGGAGCTGCCCGGGGCTGACGCTCCTCCGGCCGGCTCTGCGGCCTCGACCTCGTCCGCGCTTCCCGGCGGGCCCGACTGGTGGCGCACCGCCGTGATCTACCAGGTGTTCCTCCGCAGCTTCGCCGACGGCGACGGTGACGGCGTCGGCGACCTGGCCGGCTTGCGCTCGCGGCTGCCCTACCTGGCCGCGCTCGGGGTGGACGCCGTCTGGGTCAATCCCTGGTACCCCTCACCCATGGTCGACGTCGGCTACGACGTGACCGACTACCGCGACGTCGACCCGACCTTCGGGACGCTGGCCGAAGCCGAGGCGCTGGTCCGGGAGGCGCATGCCCTGGGACTGCGCGTGCTGCTCGACATCGTCCCCAACCACACTTCCGACGCCCACCCCTGGTTCCGGGCTGCGCTGGCCGGGGACCCCGCCGCCCGTGCCCGGTACCTCTTCCGCCCCGGCCGCGGCGAGCACGGGGAGCTACCCCCGAACGACTGGGAGAGCTGCTTCCGCGGACCGGCCTGGACGCGCGCAGCCGGTCCCGAAGGCCGGCCGGGGGCGTGGTACCTGCACCTGTTCGCCCCCGAGCAGCCCGACCTGGACTGGCGTAACCCGGAGGTGCGGGCCGAGTTCCTCGATGTGCTGGCCTTCTGGTTCGACCGCGGGGTGGACGGGTTCCGCATCGACGTCGCCCACGGCCTGGTCAAGGAGGCCGGCCTGCCGGACGCGCTCGGCAGCAACCGGCGCACCGAGGAGCACCCGGCATGGGACCAGGACGAGGTCCACGAGGTCTACCGGGAGTGGCGGCAGGCGGCCGACAGCTACGACCCGCCGCGGATCTTCGTTGCCGAGGCCTGGGTCGCCCGGCCGGAGCGACTGCCGCTCTACCTGCGGCCAGACGAGCTGCATAAGGCTTTCGAGTTCGAGCCCCTGCACGTGACGTTCCGCGCCGAACCGTGGCGCGCCGTGATCGACGCCGGTCTCGCCTCTGCCCAGCTCTCTGGTGCTCCCAGTGCATGGGTGCTGACCAACCACGACGTCGTCCGCCAGGTCACGCGGTACGGCCGCGTCCAGCCCGAGCGCCGCGCCTCGAACGAGGAGCAGCGCGCGCGCTTCGGCGTCGACCCGGTCGACCTCGAGCTCGGCCGCCGACGGGCGCGGGCGGCCGTGATGCTCACCATGGCGCTGCCCGGGGCGGCCTACGTCTACCAAGGGGAGGAGCTGGGACTGCCCGAGGTCGAGGACATCCCGGACGAGCGGCGCCAGGATCCCATCCACGCCCGCTCCGGGGGTACCGACCCCGGGAGGGACGGCTCACGGGTGCCCCTGCCCTGGTCGCCGGACACCCCGTCGGCCGGCTTCTCGGCTGCCGGGGCGGCCGAACCGTGGCTCCCGCAGCCGGCGGCCTGGGCCTCGTTCGCCGCTTCGGTGCAGGAGCAGGACCCGGCGTCGACGCTTGCGCTCTACCGCAGGCTGCTGGTCCTGCGTCGGGAGAGGTTGGCCGGCGCGCCTGACGTGGTCTGGCTGCCCACGCCGCCGGGCGTGCTCGCGTTCCGCCGAGGGCGCACCGCGTGCTGGGTGAACTTCAGCGCCGAGGACATCGCCCTGCCACCCGGCGGGGTGGTGCTCAGCTCCGACGAGCTCCCCCTCGGCCTGCTGCCGCCGGACAGCGCAGCCTGGGTAGCCGTCGAGCCCGACTGACGCACCGGACGGCACGGGACGCCGCAGCGGCCAGCCGACATCGTCGGCTGGCCCCAGTCACAGCATGCTCCTCGCTCAGGACCAGCCGGGATCGGGCGTCGTAGACCTCGCGGCTGCCGGACTTGGTCAGGCCCAGGGCCCAGAGGTGAGCGATGGTGAGGTAGAGGTCGTAGCGCATGGCCGCAGTGGCGCCGAAGGGTCGCCGTCGGTGTCGTTGCCTTCGTCGACACGGAGGTGCTCTCCGCTCTGCGCGGTTCCGCCCAGCCCAGCAGTCGTGTTCTACGTTGTAGGTCTATGGCAGCAACAGGACGTGTAGAGTGCCGCACATCCAACCGGTCCCGGCCGGCGCCTCCAATCAGAAACGGCGTGCGATGACCCGAACGACTCCCGAGGTCGGGGAAGCCGGCGCGAACGCTCGCCGCGTCCCACTGACGCGCGAGCGGGTGCTGGCTGCTGCGCTGCGGCTGGTGGACGGCGAAGGTCTGGACGCCCTGACGCGCCGACGGCTGGGGCAGGAGCTGGGGCGTGACGCGATGGCGCTCTACCGCCACGCGCCGGACCGCGCGGCACTGCTGGACGGCATCGTCGAGCTGGTCCTCGACGAGCTCGACATCCCCGACGGCGGGCAGGACTGGCAGATCCAGCTTTCCCGCACTGCGCACGACTTCCGCCGCGTCGCCCTGGCCCACCCGCACGTCGTCGGGCTGATCGTCACCCGTCCTCTGTCGACGCCGCTGGGCCTGCGGCCACTGGGGACGCTGCGACCACTCGAGCGGCTGCTGAGGGTCCTGACCGACGCAGGCTTCCCACCGCCCCTGGCGCTGCGGGTCTACCGGCTCTACATCGGCTTCCTCTACGGCCACATGCTCACCGAGCTGCAGGAGATGCTGGCCGACCCCGACGAGACGACCGATCTGCTCCGGCTGGGACTCCACCGGCTGCCGGCCAAGGAGTTTCCCCTGCTCCGTGGCCTGGCCACCGAGCTGGCCGGCTACGACGGTGCCTCCGAGCTCGACCAGGGGCTGGCGGTCCTGTTCACGGGACTGCGGGTGGAGCTCGCGTCTGCCCTTCACCCGACGTCGTAGACCGCCCCGCCAGAAGTGGTCGAGAGGCCTCCTACGCTGTAGACTTACGTGTAGATCTACAACAGGCGAGTTTGGGTCTGAGCACTGCTCACGGGTCGTCTTGTTGGAAGGCCGACGACCGGCCTTTCCGTGCACGTGCCTAGATGGGCTCCTCCTGTGACGTCGCTCTCCACCCGCCCGTCCCCGCTCACGTCGCCTGTTCCCCTCGGGGGGCAGGCTCGATCCCGACCCGCTGACCGGGTGGCAAGCGACTTCACCGCTCTGGCCAAGGCAGTCCAGGACGCCGGCCTGATGCGCCGGCGGTACGGCTACTACTGGGCCAAGCTGGTTGGCGCGGTCGTGCTGCTGGCTGCCTGGACCGTCGGCTTCGTCCTCCTCGGCGACACCTGGTGGCAGCTCGCCAGCGCCGTGCTGCTCTCAGTGCTGCTCACCCAGACCGCGTTCCTCGGGCACGACGCCGCCCACCGCCAGATCTTTCGGTCCGGTCGGTGGAACGACTGGACCAGCCTGGTCGTCGCGAACCTCCTCGTCGGGCTCAGCTACGGCTGGTGGCAGAGCAAGCACACGCGTCACCACGCGGCTCCGAACGAGGAGGGTGCCGACCCCGACATCGACCTCGCGGTGATCGCCTTCACCCCGGCCCGTGCGCAGCGGGAGCGGCCCCGCCTGCTCCGGTGGCTGGTGGCGCGGCAGGGCTGGTACTTCTTCCCGACCCTCTTGCTCGAAGGGGTGTCCCTGCACGCCGACGGGCTGATCCGGGTGCTGGGCCGGGGCAAGCTGAAGCGCCGTTGGGTCGAGCTGACGATGCTCGTGCTGCGTCTGGGAGGACTCCTGACCCTCGTCTTCCTCGTCCTGCCCCCCGGCAAGGGAGTGGCCTTTCTGGCCGTCCAGCTCGCCGTCTTCGGCCTGTACATGGGGGGCTCGTTCGCCCCCAACCACATCGGCATGCCCCTGGTGCCGGCGCGTCTGCGCCTGGACTTCCTGCGCCGCCAGGTCCTGATGAGCCGCAACGTCTCCGGCGGCCGGCCGATGGCGGTCCTCATGGGCGGGCTGAACTACCAGATCGAGCACCACCTGTTCCCGTCGATGGCCCGGCCGCACCTCCGGCTCGTGCAGCCCCTGGTGGTCGCCCACTGCGCCAGGATGGGGGTGCCCTACACCCAGACCACGCTGTGGCAGTCCTACGGGATCGTCGCTCGCTACCTCAACACCGTCGGGCTCAAGGGCCGCGACCCGTTCCTCTGCCCACTGGTGGCCGGTCGCCGCGCGCTCTGAGTCCCACCCCAACACCTCTTGGAGCCCCTATGAGAATCTCCCGCGTCGGTTGTCTCACCTCGATCGGCATCTCGCTGGTGCTGTCGGTGATCCTGACGATCGTGCTCAACGTCCTCATCTAGCTGGGCGCTTCTCCGTCCTCGCGCGCGAGGACGGAGAGGCCGCTCTCGGCCAGCCGCGCCGCGGCCTCGTACACCCGCCGCTCGCCGGGCGTCGCGCGGTGGTCAAGACGGGCGGACTGGCGGATGCGTGCGGCGATCTCCGCCCGGACCTCCTGCTGTGCGGTCCGCAGGTCGTCGCCCACTCCGTAGTCGAACGCGCGGGAGTCGGGACTGAGCTCTGCGGAGCCGAGACGGGTGCTGGGGTCTGACGTCACGGCCGCTCCTGCCTGGTGTGCCGGAGCAGGCGCCCGCGGCGGTACCCAGGCTGGGCACGCGGCCTCGGCGGGGCGTCGGGGAAGCCTCAGCGCTGGCCGAGGATCGGCTCAGCCTCACGCTCGTCCTCCGCTGGACGCCGCAGCACGAACGACGGCGTGCCCCGGACGCACAGAAGTCCGTGTCCACCTGCTCGGGGGTTCGGGTGGGCACGGACTTCGGATGTGGATGTCGGGGACCAAGCTCGGGGGTTCATGGCCCCCGACACAGGTGGGACTCTACGCGGTGATGGCGGTCGGGTGGCGGTTTGGAGCTGTCCTGTTGAGGACAGGTCCACTAGTGGACACGACGTCACGACCGGCGGGCCGAAACGAGCGCCTGGCCCGCGGAAACCGCTGATGAAGGGCGCCGACACACGAGATCTCGCGCAACCCGACAGCGCTTTCTCCCCCTGCAGCGCCGAAGGCGCAGGTCGGCAGACCCTGGGGGATCACGTCGTCGCGGGCCTAGCCTGGAGGTCATGAGCCGATCCTGGGACGACGAGCGTCGCGCCTTTGCTGAAGCGTCCGGGTGGTTCGCCGATCTGGTCACCCGCGTCGGCGACCGGTGGGAACAGCCGGGGCTGGGGGAGTGGGACGTCCGGGCCCTCGTGGGACACACGACGCGCGCCCTGCTGACCGTCGAGACCTACCTCGCTCGTGGGGCGGCCGGCGTGGAGGTCGCGAGCGCGGCGGACTACTACCACGCGACCTCGGACCTGGCCCGGAGCTCCGAGGTGACGCAGCGGGGACGCGACGCCGGCCGCGACCTTGGCCCCGATCCCGTCGCCGCGGTCGGCCTGGTGGTGGCCCGGGTGTTGCCGCTGCTGGCCGACAAGGACGGGAACGAGCTGGTCGGGACGGTAGCGGGCGGCATGCGCCTGCGGGATTACCTGCCGACGCGGGTGCTGGAGCTGGTGGTGCACGGAGCCGACCTGGCTGCCGCGCTCGGCCTGCCGTCGGCGGTTCCGGCCCTGGCGGCCACCAGCGGCCTTCACCTGCTCGCCGACCTCGCGGTCGCCGATGGTTCGGCGGGGGCGGTGCTGCGGGCGCTGACGGGCCGCACCGGGCTGGCCCCCGGGTTCACGCTGCTGTGAGCCGTGCGCGTCGGGCAGGTCCCGGGTGCCGGTTCGCCCGGTGTGAAGCGCCTCCCGGCCCCCGACCCGCCGGGCCTGCCCTGCCGGGGCCAGACGCGAGGACGGAACTCGACTGCGGTCGTTCCCGTGATCCTCGACGTGCCCGGAGGACGGGTCCGAATGGCCCTGCACCTGTTGCCGGAGGGATGTCCCGTCTGCCGCCCAAGTCGTTCACTGGGCGCTCGGACGGGTCCACCGGCGGATCAGGTGCCGCAGAAGGTGCGGTAGCTGCCGAAGTCCTCGGGCGCGGGCTCGGCGAACCGCTCGAGCCCCGAGCGCTCGGTGAAGGGGTCCGCGAGCACCTCGAGCAGCCGGGAGAAGGGGCTGAGGTCGGCCAGCGTCGCCGCCGTCAACGCCTCCTCCACCAGGTGGTTGCGCGGGATGTAGCAGGGGTTGACCCGGTCCATGGCCACCGGGTCCGGCCCCAGCGCCCGCCACCGGGCCACCCACGCCTCCAGCCCGACCCCATCGGCCACCAGGGCCAGCACCGGACCGGCGTCCGCGCGGGCGGCGGCCCCCAGGCGGCGGAAGAAGCTGGTGTGATCGGCCTGCGCGGCGACCAGGAGGGGCAGCAGGTCATCGACGACCGCTGCCTCCTCGACCCCGTCTCGCGACAGCCCGAGCTTCGCGCGCAGACCGGCTGACCAGGCCCGGCCGTAGAGCAGCGAGAAGCGCCCCAGCGACTCCGTGGCGAGGGCCACCGCGTGCTCCTGGTCCTCGTGGAGCAGCGGGAGGAGGGCCTCAGCGAGCCGAGCCAGGTTCCACTCCGCCACGGCGGGCTGGTTGCCGTAGGCGTAGCGGCCGCGCTCGTCGATCGAGCTGAAGACCATCGCAGGGTCGTGCGCGTCGAGGAAGGCGCAGGGCCCGTAGTCGATCGTCTCGCCTGAGATGGTCATGTTGTCGGTGTTCATCACCCCGTGCACGAAGCCGACGAGCATCCACTGCGCGACCAGCGACGCCTGCGCCTCGACGACCGACTCGAAGAAGGCGCGGTAACGGTCGGGGCGGTCGGCGGCGCGGGGATGGTGACGGACGATCGCGTGGTCCGCCAGCAGGCGGAGCAGGGCGACGTCGCCGGACGCCGCCGCGTACTGGAACGTCCCGACACGCAGGTGGCTGGAGGCGACTCGGGCCAGCACCGCCCCTCGCTGGACGGTCTCCCGCTGGACAGGACGGCCGGTGGCCGTCACGGCGAGCGAACGGGTGGTCGGGATGCCCAGGGCGTGCATGGACTCGCTCACCAGGTGCTCGCGCAGCATCGGCCCGACTGCAGCCAGCCCGTCGCCGCCGCGGGAGAAGGGCGTCCGCCCCGAGCCCTTGAGATGCAGGTCGCGGAGCTGGCCCTCGGCGTCGGTGAGCTCGCCCAGCAGCAGGGCGCGGCCGTCCCCGAGGCGTGGCGACCAGCCGCCGAACTGGTGACCCGCGTAGGCCTGGGCGACGGGCACCGCGCCCTCGGGCACGTGGGCGCCGACCAGCAGCCGGACACCCTCCTCGGTGCGCAGCCAGGCGGGATCCAGCCCGAGCTGGGTGGCCAGGTCCTCGTTGAGGACCAGCAGCCGCGGCTCCGGGGCGGCGGCGGCCTGCCAGGGCACGGCCAGATCGGCCAGCTCGGAGGCGAACCGGTGCTGCAGGGTCAGAGTCTGAGAGGAAGCGACGCTCACCACCCGAGCCTACGGCGCTCGACCGAGCCCGGTCCGCGCCCGGCGTCGCCTACGATGACCCCGCTGCCCGCCCGCGCTGCACTGTCAGCGCCGCCTCGCCGAGGGGTCGTGCGGTGGCCCGACGCGAGGAGAGCACCGTGCACGTCCTGGTCCTGGGTGCCGCCGGCATGATCGGCCGCAAGCTCACCGCCCGCCTGGTCGCGGACGGCCACGTCGGCGGTCGGGCGCTCGCCCGGCTCACCCTGGCCGACGTCGTCGCACCCGGACGACCAGACGGTGCCGGGGAGGTGGAGCTGATGGCGACCGACCTTGCCGCCCCGGGTGAAGCCGACCGGCTGCTGGCCGACCGCCCGGATCTGGTGTTCCACCTCGCCGCCGTCGTGTCGGGTGAGGCTGAGGCCGATTTCGACAAGGGCTACCGCGTCAACCTCGACGGCACCCGCACCCTGCTCGACGCCGTCCGGGCCGCGCACGACGCAGACGGCTACCGACCGCGGCTGGTCTTCGCCTCCTCGATCGCCGTCTACGGTGCCCCGCTTCCGGACCTGATCCCCGAGGACTTCGCCCTCACCCCGCTCACCAGCTACGGCACGCAGAAGGCGATCGGGGAGCTGCTGCTGGCCGACTACACCCGCCGCGGGTTCGTCGACGGCATCGGTGTGCGGCTGCCGACCATCTGCATCCGCCCGGGCAACCCCAACCAGGCCGCCTCCGGGTTCTTCTCCAGCATCCTGCGGGAACCCCTGGTGGGCCAGGAGGCCGTGCTGCCGGTGCCCGAGACCGTGCGGCACTGGCACGCGTCGCCGCGCTCGGCGGTGGAGTTCCTGGTCCGGGCCGCGTCCCTGGACGGAGACCAGGTGGGTCCTCGTCGGACGCTTTCGATGCCGGGGCTCTCCGCGACCGTGGGCGAGCAGATCGAGGCCCTGCGACGGGTGGCCGGCGAGCGCGCGGTCCGGCTGATCCGTCGGGAGCCTGACCCGGCCGTCCTGCGGATCGTCGAGACCTGGGCCCCCGCGCTGCAGGCCGACCGTGCCCGCGCCCTCGGGTTCAGCGCAGAGAGCTCGTTCGAGGAGATCATCCGCGTCCACATCGACGACGAGCTGGGCGGCTCGTTGCCCGCCTGAGGTTCCGGGGTGCCGATCCCCGACGTGCGCCCGGCGCCCGGTGGGGTGGCAGCGGCAGCGAGCCCTGCTGGACGTGGTGCGGTGGGGCTGGTAGGCATGCGGCATGGCAGTCAGAGACGACGCTCCAACGCCTCCCGGCTCCGCCGCGGACAGCTTCCCCACCAAGACCCTCCCGCGCCCCGAGGTGCGGGATCTGCCTGATTCCCCGGTCGCCTACCGCAAGCTGATCGGACCGGGCATCGTCGCCGCCGGCGTCGGCCTGGCGTCGGGGGAGTTCATCCTGTTCCCCTTCATCGCCAGCCAGGTCGGCCTCATCTTCGTGTGGGCGGCTTTTGTCGGTCTGATCACGCAGTACTTCATCAACCTGGAGATCGAGCGCTACACGCTGGCCACCGGTGAGACCGCGCTCACTGGGTTCAGCCGCTTCTGGCGCCACTGGGGCCTGTTCTTCGCGATCCTGGCCTACTTCGCCAACCTCTGGCCGGGCTGGGTCACCAGCAGCGCGACGCTCGCGTCCTACATCTTCGGTGGCACCCCGGCCTACATCGCCATCGGCATGCTCATCGTCATCGGGCTCATCCTCACCCTGGCGCCGGTCGTGTACGTGGCGCTGGAGGGGGCGCAGAAGCTCAAAGTGGCCGCGGTCATCCTGCTGTTCGTCGTCGGGGGGATCGTCGCCATCGGCGCCTCCGCCTGGGCCGACGCACCTCAGATCGTCACCCGACCCGGGATCCCGGTCGAGCAGCTCGGCATCGCCACCCTGCTGGGTGCCCTGGCCTTCGCCGGCGCCGGTGGCGGGCAGAACCTGGTCCAGTCCAACTGGATGCGGGACAAGGGCTTCGGGATGGGCGAGTACGTCCCCCGTCTGGTCAGCCCCATCACCGGGCAGCCGGAGGCCAAGCCGTCCACCGGGTACATCTTCGAGCCGACCGCGGCCAACCTGTCCCGCTGGAAGGGCTGGTGGAAGTTCGCGAACATCGAGCAGCTGTGCACCTTCGTGCTGATCACCTTCTTCACGATCCTGTTCACCTCGCTGCTGGCCTACTCCACCGTCTTCGGTCGGGAGGGGCTGGCGAGCAACATCAGCTTCATCAAGACCGAGGGCGAGGTGCTGGGCGAGCGGGTGGGGTCCTGGTTCAAGTACTTCTTCTGGATCATCGGCTCGTTCTCGCTGTTCGCCGCCGCACTCGGCATCGTTGACTACACCAGCCGGCTGGCCGCTGACGTCATCAAGACCAGCTACGCCCGCGAAGCGAACGAGTCGAAGATCTACGCCGGTCTGGTGTGGGGGCTGGTCGGCGTCGGCATCATCGTGTTGCTCGCCGGCTTCGACCAGCCGATCGTGCTGCTGGTCATCGCCGCCGTGGTCGGTGGCTTCATGATGTTCATCTACTCCGGGCTGCTGATCCTCATCAACCGGAAGATCCTCCCCGCGCCCATCCGGATCCGCGGGGTCCGGCTGGCGGCCATGATCTGGTCGATCGCGCTGTTCGGGACACTGTCCATCCTGACCTTCCGCGACCAGCTGGCCAAGCTGTTCGGCTGAGCGCGCACACCGGCCGAGTTGTCAGAAACCAGTTGACCCAGAGGTCAACTCACGTCTGACAACTCGGCACAAGGGCCCACCGCAGGGAGGGCGTGACCCACCGATGACAGGAGAGCTGTGTCCGAGATGTTCCCCGCCCGCTTCGAGGTCCTCGACGAGCGCTTCGCTGGGACCGCCGGCGACCGGTTCCTGGAGCAGGTCTTCGACCGGGGTCGCTGGCTGGAGGGGCCGGCGTACTCCCCGGCCGGCCGCTTCCTGCTGGTCAGCGACATCCCCAACGACCGGGTGCTGCGCTACGACGAGGTGAGCGGTCGGACCGACGTCTTCCGCACCCCGGCCGACTTCCCCAACGGACGCACCCTGGACCCCCAGGGCCGGTTCGTCACCTGCGAGCACGGCGCCCGGCGTGTCACCCGGGCGGAGCACGACGGCACCGTCACCGTCCTCGCGGAGTCCTGGCAGGGCCAGCGGCTCAACAGCCCCAACGACGTCGTCGTGCGCTCCGACGGCTCGATATGGTTCACCGACCCCAGCTACGGCATCCACTCCGACTACGAGGGGCACCGCGCGACGTCGGAGATCGGGGACCGGCATGTGTTCCGGCTCGGCCCCGACGGTGGTGAGCCGGAGATGGTCGCCGACGGCTTCGAGCAGCCGAACGGGCTGGCGTTCTCCCCTGATGAGTCCCAGCTCTTCGTCGTGGACAGTGAGGCCCACACCATCCGGGTCTTCGACGTCGACGGCACCAGCCTGAGCGGTGGCGCGGTGTGGGCCGCCGACGACCTCGGCTACGACGGGATCCGCTTCGACGACAGCGGCCGGCTGTGGGGCGCCGCCTACGACGGCGTGCACTGCTACCACCCCGACGGCACCCTGCTGGGCAAGCTGCTGGTGCCCGAGGTGGTGGCCAACCTGGAGTTCGGCGGGCCCCAGCGCAACCAGCTCTACCTGACCGCGACGACGTCGCTCTACACCCTGCGGGTCAACTTCCGGGGGGCGTCTCGGCCGCGCTGACGGCCGGCGCCTCGGCGGCTTCCCCAGCACTCAGCCGGCCGGCGACCACGACGGCGCCGGCCAGCAGGGCCACGCCGAGCACGGCGGTGGTGGAGGCCAGCAGGTGCTGGGAGGCCGTCCACCGCAGCTCCACGTCGGCGCCGTTGGGCAGCCGGCGGAAGGGTGAGGCGACCACCCAGCCCACGAAGAGCCAGCCCAGCGCGGTGAACCAGGGCGGCAAGGGTGTCAAGGTCGCGCCGCCGGCGTCCCGGCCGCGGCTGTGCTGGACCAGGCAGAGGGCCAGCGGCACCACCCAGACGAAGTGGTGCAGCCAGGAGACGGGGGAGGCCAGCAGGCTGGCGACGCCGCAAAGCGTGACGGCCAGCGCGACGTCGCGCCGGTACCAGCGGTACCCGGCCCAGACCCCGAGCGCGGCGACCAGCGCCGACAGGGCCAGGCCGAGGACGGCGGCTCCGCGGCCGAGCCCGAGCACCCGCACGACATCGGCCATCACCGACTGGTTGGTGTAGTAGATGATGCTGCCGCCCAGCCCGGTGTCGCCGTGCGCGAGCCGGCCCCAGAAGCCGAGCGAGGCCGCGGGGGCGACGGCGGCGCTGGCCAGCGTCACCGCCAGCCCGGTGACGATCGCGGTCACGACGGCGCGCGGGCGGCGCACGGCGAGCAGCTGGACGACGAAGATCGCGGGGGTGAGCTTCACCGCGGCGGCGAGCGCGGTGAGCACCCCCTCCGGCAGCAGCCGGCGTCGTCGCAGGCGAGGCCCCGGCACCAGGTCCAGCACGACGAGGGCGACGAGGAAGATGCCGAGCTGGCCGAAGGCGAGGGTCTCGGTCACCGGCTCGACGAACCAGACCGTCGCCGTCGCGACCAGGCTGAGCACCCAGCCGTGCAGCCCGAACCGGTGGAGGACCGCCAGCAGGGCGAGCACCCCGGCAACCGTCCAGCCCACCTGGACCAGCGCGGTCGGCAGCAGGGCGAGCGGCGCGGCCAGCACCGCCGCGAACGGCGGGTAGAGGAATTGCAGCGGACCGGGCAGCGTGTAGAAGTCCCCGCCCCGCAGCAGCACCGCCCCCGCCCGGCGGTAGACGTCGAGGTCGACCATGACGGGCCGCCAGGGCACGAAGCGGCCGCCGCCGAACGCGGTGGCGGCCACGTAGAGGCCCACCAGGACAGGCAGCAGGCAGACGCCCACCGCGCCGAGCGTCCGCTTCACGGCGTCGCGGTGGTCTCGGCGCCGCGGGCCCGCGCGGTGCGGGCGACCCACTCCAGGATCGTCTGCCCGACGCCAGAGTCGGCGTTGGCGGGCACGACCCGGTAGGGCCCGTCGAGCAGCAGCGGGTGCGCGTTGGCGACGACGTGGGGCAGACCCGCCCAGCTCAGCATGGCGACGTCGTTCGGCATGTCGCCGAAGGCCGCGACGTCACTGGCGTCGATGCCCAGCCGGGCGCAGCAGCGGGCGAGCATCGAGGCCTTGCTGACCCCGGGACCGCTGACCTCGACCAGCCCGACACCGTGGCTGGCTGAGTGGGTGACGGTGAGGGTGTCGCCGACGACGGCCAGCACGTCGGCCAGCAGCCGGTCGGCGTCGAGGGTCTGGCTCTGCACGAGCATCTTCACGAAGGGCTCGGTGTGGGCGATCTCCTCGGCCGGTCCGGTGAACAGGCCCGGGTCGGTACCCGGCTCGGACCGCCACACGCGGTAGCCCGGCTCGTGCCCGAAGCGGGTGCCCGACTCGAAGGCGAAGGCGGCGTCCGGGGTGCTCGCCCGGACCGCCTCCACCGCGGCCAGGGCCACCTCGGGCTCGACGCAGATCCGGTCCAGGAGCTCGCCGCTGCCGAGGTCGTAGAGCACGGCCCCGTTGCTGGCGATCACCGTCGGGTGCGCGCCGGGCAGGTCGCGGATCACGTCGAGCCAGCGCACCGGACGGCCGGTGGCGAACAGGACGGGGATGCCGGCCTCCTGGGCGGCCAGGACGGCGGAACGGTTCTGCTCGCTGACGCTCCCGTCGGGAAGAAGGAAGGTGCCGTCCATGTCGGTCACGACCAGCCGGGGCACCCGGTCGGGACGCTCGTCGCGGCTCACAGCCGCGACCTCGGCGAGGGGCTGCCGGGCGCGCTCCCCGAGGGGTCGGGCTCGCCGCCGCCGCCGCTGGACTCCGTGCCCGAGGGCGACGGCTCACCGGACGCGGACTCGCTGGGAGACGGTTCTCCCGACTCGGACTCGCTGGGAGACGGTTCTCCCGAGCCGCTCGGCGAGGGCGAGCCCGAGGACGGCGAGGCCGAGCTGGGCGAGGGGGACCCGGACTGCGGGGAGGGCGATCCCGACTGGGGCGAGGGGGAGCTGGAGGCGGGCGGCGGGCTGCCCGACTGCCCGGTGGGCGGGGGCGGGGACTGCGGAGGCTGGTTGCGGAAGATCAGGATGGCGATGAGCACGGCCAGCGCGGCCAGCAGCAGCATCAGCAGCCAGGAGACCAAGATCGTGCGCCAGCCGGCACGGTCGTAGCGGCCGGGCCAGGGCAGGGGCCACAGCCGCGCCAGGCCCGGTCGGACGCGGTCGATCCAGTAGTGCTCGTAGTCGGGCCCCGCGACGCTGCCCTGCGGCTGCACCCCGGCGATCTCGACGGCGTCGAGGATCGCGCGGGCCCGGTCGGCGGCGGCGGGGGTGCCGTCGGAGGCCAGCGCTACCCACGGGGCCACCAGGGCCGCGTCGGGCGGGACGGGGCCGTCGTGGGCGGGGCGATACTTTCGAGCCAGCCGGCCCGTGTCCTGTCCGTGGCCGCCCCGGGCGAGCACGTCGTCGATGTGCAGGGCGTTGACCGCTCCGGCGAGGCGCTCCCGGGCCGCCGCATCCGCCGTCGCCCCCTCGGAGAGCAGCACGACCAGGGCCGGCGTGCCGTCGCCGTCGTGGGCGGTGTAGGCGACCCCGGCCGGGGTGGCGTGCAGCCGCGCGTCCAGCCAGTACTCCCCGACGCGTGGGGGGTCCTGCTCCCGCACCGGGCTGAGCGGAACGAAGCCGTCGTCTTCGAGCGGCTCCGTGGGCCAGGGGTCCTCTGGCGGAGGCACGGGCGGGACGGGCGGACCAAACCCCCCGCCGGCGGGACCGCCGGCCGTCTGACCAGGACGTCCGGGCTGCTCGGGCCCGCCCGGGGGCGGTGCAGGAGGCTCGGGCGTCGACATGGCTCCTTCTCTGGTCACGGGCACGCCTCGAGGGAGGCGACGCCACAGGCGATGGCGCCGGGGAAGTCTATTCGGCGCCGAGAGCCCTCGGCCCTGATCGAGGCCGCGCAGCACTGTGCCCACCTCCAGCGCCTCCGCTCGGAGCTCGCACCGGCGCCCGCACCGGCCCTCGCGTCGACTCCTTCGCACCCGCGGGGCTTGGCCCGGTCTGAGAGGATGACGTCGTCGCCCGCGGTCCCCCTACCGCCGAGCCCCAAGATCCCACAGGAGCAGTGCGTGAGCAGTCCGTCCTACGGCCAGCAAGGACAGGTGTCCGAGCGCCAGAACGGCCAGAGCCACCAGCCACCGCTGGAGACCCAGCAGGCCGCTCGCCTGCTGCAGGACGCGATTGCCGGTGTCCAGCGGGTGATCGTGGGCCAGGAGTCGATGGTCGAGCAGCTCATGGTCGGGCTGCTGGCCAAGGGCCACTGCCTGCTGGAAGGCGTGCCGGGGGTGGCCAAGACCCTGGCCGTGCGCAGCTTCGCGACTGTCGTCGGCGGGGACTTCGCCCGCATCCAGTTCACCCCCGACCTGGTGCCCTCCGACATCGTCGGCACCCGCATCTACAAGGCCAGCCAGGAGACCTTCGACGTCGAGCTGGGCCCGGTCTTCGTGAACTTCGTGCTGGCCGACGAGATCAACCGGGCGCCGGCGAAGGTGCAGGCCGCCATGCTCGAGCTGATGGCGGAGAAGCAGGTCTCGATCGGCGGCACCACCTACCCGGTGCCCCAGCCGTTCATCGTCATCGCCACCCAGAACCCCGTCGAGTCCGAGGGCGTCTACCCGCTGCCGGAGGCCCAGCGCGACCGGTTCCTGCTCAAGATCGACGTGCCTTACCCGCGGGGCAACGAGGAGTTCGAGATCCTCCGTCGGATGAGCGTTGACCCGCCCAGCGCGCGCCCCGTGCTCAACCCGCAGCTGGTGCTCGACCTGCAGCGCCAGGCCGGCGAGGTGTTCGTCCACAACCTGGTGGCGGAGTACATCGTCCGCCTGGTGCTGGCCACCCGGACCCCGGCCGAGTTCGGCATCCCCGACCTGGCGTCGGTCATCCAGATCGGCTGCAGCCCCCGGGCCACCCTGGGCCTGGTAGCCGCCAGCCGCGCGCTGGCGCTCATCCACGGCCGGGACTACGTCCTGCCCACCGACGTCCAGGCCGTGGCCAAGAACGTGATGGCGCACCGCATCGTCCTGGGCTTCGACGCCGTCGCCGACAACATCTCCTCGGCCCAGGTGGTGGAGCGGATCGTTGCCATGGTTCCCCCGCCCACCCCGGTCTGGAACGGTCCTCAGCAGCACGCCGGCCAGTCCCAGCACTCCGGTCAGCCGCAGCACGCCGCTCAGCCGGTCCCGCACCCTGCCGGCCCGCCCCAGCCCCAGCCGCTGCCGCAGGGCCAGCCCTACCCGTCGCCGCCGCCCTACCCGCCGCTCCCTGGCGACGGCCGCTGAGCGAGCCGTGAGCACCGTCCCGGGTCCGACGGGTTTCCCGCCTCCCACGGGTCAGCCGGTCGGGGCCTTCGCGCCCGGAGGGGCCGTGCCCCTGCGGGCCCCATCGTCTCTCGAGCAGACCCACGGGGCCGTCGCGTCGGTCCTGGGCGAGCCGACCCGGGCCACGATCCCGCTCAACAAGCTCGCTCCCGAGGCGGCGCTGCGCCGCCTGGAGCTGACCATCGTCCGTCGGCTGGAGGGCTACCTGCACGGCGACCACCTCGGCCTGCTGCCCGGACCGGGTTCGGAGACCAACGACGCCCGGGCCTACATCGCCGGTGAGGACGACGTCCGCAAGATCGACTGGGCGGTCACGGCCAGGACCACCGTCCCTTACGTCCGCGACACCATGTCGGACCGCGAGCTGGAGGTGTGGGCGCTCCTCGACGTGACCCCGTCGATGAACTGGGGGACCGAGGGCGTCACCAAGCGCGACCTCGGCATCGCCGCCGTCGCCACCATCGGCTTCCTCAGCCAGAAGATGGGGGACCGCTTCGGCGGGTATGTGCTGCGGCCCGACTCGCTGCGCCGGCTGCCGGCCCGCTCGGGCCGCTCGGCGCTCTACGGCCTGCTGCGGTCGATGCTCACCGAGCCCTTCGTGCCCGACCATGCCACCGGGTCGCTGTCGCTGACGGCAGGGATCGAGCAGCTTTCCCGCACCCAGCGCCGGCGCGGTCTCCGGCTGGTGGTGTCGGACTTCCTGACCCCCGGCGACCACGAGCTCGACCCCAACGTCGAGCCCGAGTGGGAACGGGCGATGCGCCGCCTCGGCGTCCGCAACCAGGTGCTGGCCGTAGAGGTCGTCGACCGCCGCGAGGTCGAGTTCCCCGACGTCGGCGACATGCTCATCCGGGACCCCGAGACCGACTTCGAGCGCTACGTCAACACCGGCGACCCCGCCGCCCGGGCCCGGATGGATGCCGCCAGCGCGGCCCAGCGGGAGCGCATCCGGATCGCGCTGCGCCGGGCCGGGGTCGGTCACATCCAGCTGCGGACCGACCGGGACTGGGTCGCCGACATCGCCCGGTTCGTGCTGGCCTACCGCCGGGTGGCCAGCATGCTCCACGCGCCGCCCCAGGGCGTGACGAAGTGAGCGGGGCGACGAGCGGCCTGGTGCCGCAGCTGGCGTTCCTGGCCCCGGAGCGCCTGCTCATCCTGCTGGTGATCCCGCTGATGGTGGCGGCCTACATCTTCGCGATGCGGCGTAAGAACCGGCGGGGCATGCGCTTCACCAACACCTCGATGCTCGAGGTCGTCGTGCCCCGCCAGTCCCAGTGGCGCCGCCACCTGGCGGTCGCCCTGTCGCTGCTCAGCCTGATCACGCTGACGGCAGCATTCGCCCGACCCAAGACCGAGGTGCAGGTGCCGCGGGAGCGCGCGACCGTCGTCTTGGTGATCGACGCCTCGCTGTCGATGCAGGCCACCGACGTCGAGCCGACGCGCCTGGACGCGGCCAAGCAGGCCGCGTCGGAGTTCGTGGCCCAGCTGCCCGAGAAGTACAACGTCTCGGTCGTCTCCATGGCCGGGGCGTCATCGATCCTGGTGCCGCCCACCACCGCGCACAACACGGTCGAGAACGCCGTCAACAGCATCCGGCTGCAGGACTCGACGGCGATCGGTGAGGGCATCGCCACCGCCCTCCGGGCGCTCTCCCAGGCACCCCGGGACCCGAACGACCCGGCTTCGGTGGCTCCCGGGGCCGTCGTCCTGCTCAGCGACGGCTCCAACACCGTCGGCCGCTCGCCGCTACAGGCTGCGGCGGAGTCCGGCGCCGCCGGCGTGCCCGTCTACACCATCGCCTACGGCACCGAGAACGGCTATGTCGACCTCGACGGCCGCCGCGAGCCGGTGCCGGTGGACCACCAGGAGATGCGGCAGGTCGCCGACCTTAGCGGGGGCGAGTACTTCGCTGCGGCCACGGCGGAGCAGCTGAAGGCGGTCTATGAGAACATCGGCTCCGAGGTCGGGTATGAGCGCGCCGACCGCGAGGTCACCGCCCGCTTCGCCGGTTATGGCCTGGCGCTGGCCGTGCTGGCAGCGCTGGGAGCCATCTCGTTGGGCGCACGGTGGCCGTGATGACGACGGCGACCGCGGTGACCCCGGCCCTGGTGCCGATGCTGTCCTTCCTCGAACCCACCCGGCTGTGGCTGCTGCTGCTGATCCCCGCGCTCGTCGGGCTCTACCTCGCCCTGGTCCGGCGAGCCAGCCGACGGCGGGCCGCGGTCGGCCGGACCATGTTCGACCTGGTCATCCCCCGCGACCGCACCTGGCTCCGGCACGTTGCCGTCGGCCTGTCGATCCTGAGCCTGGCCACCCTCACCCTCGCCTTCGCCAAGCCCAAGGACGAGGTCGCGGTGCCCCGGGAGCGGGCGACGATCGTGGTGACCATCGACGTGTCGCTCTCCATGCAGGCGACCGACGTCGAGCCGAATCGCATCGAGGCGGCCAAGGCCGCGGCCGAGGACTTCGTCCTCAGTCTGCCGCCGAAGTTCAACGTCGCCGTGGTCTCCTTCGCCGGCGTCGCCAGCACGCTGGTCCCGCCCACCCTGGACCGTGGAGCCGCCACAGCCGCCATCCGGGCGCTCCAGCCCCAGCCCTCGACCGCCATCGGGGAGGGGATCTACACCTCGTTGACCGCGCTGGCGCAGGTGCCGCCGGATCCCGACGACCCGGAGGCGGTCGTGCCGGCCCGCATCGTCCTGCTCAGCGACGGCAAGACCCAGGTGGGCCGTTCCAGCGCCGAGGCTGCCCGGGCGGCCGCCGACCAGGACGTCCCGATCTACACCATCGCCTACGGGACGGCGGACGGCTACATCGAGGTCAGCGGACGGCGCGAGCCCGTCCCGGTGGACCGCTCGGAGCTGGCCCGCGTCTCGCGGGTCTCCGACGGCGAGGCCTACACCGCCACCTCCGCCGGCCAGCTGAAGGAGGTCTACCGTGACATCGGCAGCTCGGTCGGCACCGAGAAGGTCGCCCAGGAGGTGACCTCTCGCTACGCCGGCTTCGGGCTGGGCCTGGCGATCCTGGCAGCGTTCGGGATGATCTCCCTAGGTGCGCGCTGGCCCTGAAGGTGCACGCTCGTCTTGTCCACCTACGCTCGAAGCCATGACTTCCCTCGCCGAACGCGCTGCGCAGGTCCGGGAGCGCATCGACGCGGCCTGCCAAGCGGCCGGACGGGACCCTGCGGAGGTCCGTCTGATGGCGGTGACCAAGACCCACGGCCTCGAGGTGCTGGAGGAGGCCTGGGCGGCGGGGCTGCGGCTGTTCGGTGAGAACCGGGTGCCCGAGGCCGCCGAGAAGGCCGAGCAGCTGGCCGACCGCGACCTGACCTGGGCCTTGATCGGCCACCTCCAGACCAACAAGGTCGGCCGGGCGCTGCGTTTCGCCGCCGAGCTGCACACGCTGGACTCCTTGCGGCTGGCCGAGGCCCTCGACCGGCGGCTGCAGGAGCAGGGGCGGGGTCTGGACGTCTTCGTCCAGGTCAACACCTCGGGTGAGCCGGCCAAGACCGGGATCGCCCCCGAGGAGGCGGAGAGCTTCGTCCGCGGTCTGCGGCCCTTCAGCGCGCTCCGGGTCCGGGGGCTGATGACGCTGGCTGTGTTCTCGGAGGATCAGGACGCCGTCGCGGCCTGCTTCGCCCGGCTCGCCGAGCTGCAGGGTCGGCTCCGCCAGCTCGACGGGGCGCCGGGCTCCTACGACGAGCTGTCGATGGGCATGTCGGGGGACTTCGAGCTGGCGATCGCCCACGGCGCGACCACCGTCCGGGTGGGGCAGGCGCTCTTCGGGACGCGTCCCGCCGCGGCTTGATCCCCGCGAGGAGCGCGGGGCGCACGCTCAGGAGAGGTTTTCGATCTCGACCGGGCGCACCGCGTCGGCCGGGGTGAAGCCGAAGAGCCGGCCGAGGAAGTACTGCTGGGCCTCCAGCGACCGCCGGATGTTCTCGGCCCGGCGGAAGCCGTGACCCTCCCCGTCGAACATGATCAGCGCCACCGGCAGCCCCTTCCGGCGCGCGGCCTCCGCCATCTCCTGCGCCTGGGCGGGCGGCACGACCTTGTCCTCGGTGCCCTGCAGCAGCAGGATCGGCGCGGCGAGGGAGTCCACGTGGGTCAGGGGCGAGCGCTCGACGTACACGTCGCGGGCTTCGGGGTAGGGCCCGACCAGCCCGTCGAGGTAGCGGGACTCGAACTTGTGGGTGTCGAGGGCCAGCGCCTCCAGGCTGCCGACGCCGTACTGGCTGATCCCCGCGGCGAAGACGGTGGTGGAGGTGAGGGCGCGGAGGGTGGTGTAGCCGCCCGCGCTCCCGCCCTTCACCACCAGGCGGGCCGGGTCGGCCCGGCCCTGGTCGCCCATGGCCAGCGCCCCGGCTGCGCAGTCGGCGACGTCGACCAGGCCCCAGCGGCCGGCCAGCCGCTCGCGGTAGGCCCGCCCGTAGCCGGTGCTGCCGCCGTAGTTCACGTCGAGCACCGCGTAGCCCCGGGAGGTCCAGAACTGCTGCCCGAGCGCGAACGCGGGGGAGCTGAACGAGGTCGGGCCGCCGTGGGACAGGGTGATCAGCGGCGGTCGGGTTCCCACGGGTGCCTCGAACTCCGTCGACGTGGGCGGGTAGTAGAAGCCGTGGACCTCGCCGAGCGGGCTTGACCAGCTGACCGGCTCGGCTCTGGACACCGCGTCCGGCGGTAGCTCCAGGGTGCTCGAGCGACGGCGCTCCTCCCAGGTGGCGGTGCCGCCGGCGGCCGGCAGCGTGGCCACCGCCAGACCGGAGGGGCGGTCGAGATGTCGCAGCACGGCTGCGACCCGCTCGCCAGCCACCGCGAGCTCGGTGGCCTCGGTCCCCTCAGGCGTCAGCGGCGTCAGCTGCCCGCTCGCCATGCTGAGCAGCGCGACCGATTGGGTCCCGCTCCGGTTGAGCGCACAGACCAGCCGCTCGTCGTCGACCACGGCGTACGGGTCGAGCCCGAGCACCCAGTCCGGCTCGGCGAACTCGGCCTCGGTGGGGTGCAGGGCCCGCTCGGCGCCGTCGGTGTCCCACGCGTACAGGTTCCACCAGCCGCTGCGGTCGTCCACGAAGACGAGGGTGCCGCCCGCCGTCCAGCGGGGGTGGACCGCAGACACGCCGGGTCCGCCCGCCACGGTACGGGTGCCGGTGACCCGCCAACCCGTCGTGGCGTCGCCCGTTAGCTTCCCGACGTGGACGGTGGTGGCGTCCCAGGGCATCGCCGGATGGTCCCAGGACACCCATGCCAGCCGGCCGTCGTCGGCGAGCTCGGGGGTCGAGCAGAAGTCGGTGCCACTCACCAGCACGGTGCCGAGGCCGAGGTCGGCTCCGGTGCCCGCCGGGTCCAGGGCCACGGCGACGAGGGTGTTGACGCACTCACCCGCACTGCGGTGGTCCTCACGGACGGCCAGCACCAGACCGCGTGCGGGATGCACCCGGACGTCGGCGAAGCGCACGTCGTCGGCCGAGGTGAGGGCACGCACCTCGCCGGAGCCGTCGACCCGATACAGCCGCCCGTCCGACATCTCGGAGTAGACGAGGACGCCGTCGCGGACGCCGTACGCGCCACCGCCGTACTCGTGCACGCGGGTCCGGACGTTCGCCGTCGGCGGGGTCACCTCCACGGCTTTCCCACCGGCCAGCGGGGCCCGCCACACGCTGCAGCGGCCGGCCTGCTCCGGGTGCGCCTCCAACCAGTAGAGGGCGTCGCCATCCACCCGGACCTCGCTCAGCCCGACGCTCGCCGAGGTGAGCTGGTCGACCGTGACGGGGGAGGCCCAGGACCCGTAGGGCGCGGTGGTGGTCATGGTCCCAGCCTACGGACGGGCCGTGGCCTGGGGCTCAGGCGAGCCCGCTCACGAGCGAGCGGCGGCCGCCTCGGCCTGCGTCCGCGCCGCCGACGCCCGGCGCCAGCGGGCCTGGCTGGCCACGGCGACGAGCGCCGCCAGCCCGGCGCCGGCGGCTGCGCCGGCGAAGGAGACGCCCAGGCCCTGGAAGTCGATCAGCACCCCGGCAAGCGCAGTGCCGGCAGCCGCTCCCGTGGTGTTCGCTGCGGACAAAAAGGCCTGGGCCTCGTTCAGCCGGTGCTCTGGCGCCAGGTGGTCCAGCAGGCTCTGCTGCATGATCAGCGTCGGGGCCACGGTCGCACCGGTCACCACCAGCACGGGGAAGACCAGCCACAGCGGCACCTTGGGCAGCCCCATCAGCACCGCCATCACGGCCAGCATGACGGCGAAGACGGCGAGCAGCACCGGCACCGCCCGCCGTTCGTCGAAGGGCCAGGAGCGGGTGCCGAAGACCAGGCCACCCATCGCGCTGCCGCCGGCGATGGCCAAGAACAGCAGACCGACCCGTTCGGTGCTGCCCAGCACCAGGCTGGCCGTGGCGGCCAGCGAGGTGTCCAGCTGTCCGAAGCCGATGCTCATGGCCAGCATCACCAGGAGCAGGGCGACCACCCCCGCCGCGGCCAGCGCCGAGCGGTGGTTGGGGACGGGGAACCCGTCGTCGTCGAGTGCCGTGGGGGGAGCGGTCGAGGGGCGGGAGTTGCGGGCGGCGTCGGTCAGGCAGTAGGCGAGACTGCCGCCGGCCATGGCCGCCGCGGTGGCCAGCAGCGGCACGACGGGTGGGGAGACGGCCAGCAGCAGCGACAGCAGCAGGGGGCCGCCGACGAACAGGAGCTCGACCGAGGTGCCGTCCAGCGCGAAGGCCACCCGCCGGGACTCGCGGTCGGGGAAGATGACCCGCCACGACGAGCGGAGCGCCGGGCTCATCGGCGGGTAGGCGAAGCCGCCCAGGGTCGCCAGCACGACCAGCACCACCGGCGGCGCGGAGCCTGTGGTGACCACGGCCAGAGCGACGACCAGGCTGGCGCTGATGACGGCGGTGGGCACCAGCACCCGCACCTGACCGAACCGGTCCATCAAGCGCCCCCACAAGGGCGTGCCCACGGCGCTGCCGATGGCGTAGGCCCCGGTGACGAAGCCGGCCAGGCTGTAGGTACCGCGCTCGCCCTCGACCAGCAACAGCATGCCCAGCGGGGCCATCGAGAGGGGCAGCCGGGCCACGAAGGCGGCCAGGAAGGGGTTGCGGGCCGGGCCGTGCCGGAGCAGTCGCAGGTAGGCGCTCAGACCCGTGCCCAGCTCGGCCGACGGTGGTCGCGCGGAGCGGGGGACGTCAGGCACGTCCCCACGCTGCCACAGGCATCTGGGCCCCGCGAACTCAGCGGGGCCGGGGCTACCCGTCCCCGGTGCCGGTCCGGCGGTGGGCGCCGTCGTGGCTGAGGTGGGTGACGTGAGCCGGGACGACCACCTCCACCGCGTTGCGCTGGACCCGGAACTCGACCGGGGTCTCCGCGGAGATCTCGCCGTCGAGGTTGACCGGCTGCGGCCGGTCCGTGCTGAGGCGGACAGCGGGGGTGACGATGTGCTGCACGCGTTCGTGATGGACCAGCTTGCCCGTGCGCAGCAGCCGGGCCAGGCTGAGGTGCTCCCCGAGCGGACCGGCGTGCACCGCGAAGATGTCGAGCGTCGCGTCGTCGATCGCGGCGTCCGGTGCGATGGTGTTGCCGCCGCCGAAGTGCCGGCCGTTGCCGACGGCGACCTGCAGCAGGTCGCTCAGCTCGAGGGGCTCGTGGTCGCCTTCGGGGAACTCAAGCCGGACGTCGAAGGGCTGGTGCTGCCGGTAGGCGCGGAGGGTCGCCACGGGATAGGCCAGCGGACCCAGCGCCCGCTTCAGCCCCGGGGCCAGCGCGTGGGTGGCGGCGACGGAGAGACCGAGCGAGGCGGCGTTGAGGAAGGGGACGCCATCGGCCCGGCCGAGGTCGACGTCCACCACCTTGCCCGTGGTCAGCGCACGCAGGGCGGGGTCCACACCCGGCTCCAGGTCCAGGGTCCGGGCGAAGTCGTTCGCGGTGCCCAGGGCGACCACACCCAGCACCGGACGGACCTCGCGCTCCACGTCGGCGAGCAGACCCGCCACCGCACTGAGGGTGCCGTCGCCACCGCCGACGACGACCAGCCGGCAGCCCGCGTCCACCGCTCCCGCCACCACCTCGGGCAGCTGCGCCGGGTCCTCGAGCAGCGCGAACCTCACGACGTCCAGACCGGCTGACCGCAGCCCGTCCAGGGTGCTGCCGAATGCGGAGGCCCCGCGCCGCGAGCCGCCGTTCACCAGCAGGGCGACGGGCTCGCGGGGGACAGGTCGGCTCATGGGCTGAGCCTAAGAGGTCTTCCCGTGTCTGACCGGTGAACACGCTTCTGGCCCGGGGCGGGCCTGCTGGCGCCGAGCGCTTGAGGCCGGAGTGAGCCATGGTGCAGACTGGTGGCGTTCCACTTCGTGACCGACCGGCTTCTGAGGATGTCGGGGAAGGCAGCTCTCACGCTGTCGGTCGATGCACGAGGAGGAACAGATGAGCACGACCCGTGGAGTTCTCTACATCCACTCCGCGCCGTCAGCCTTGTGCCCGCACATCGAGTGGGCGGTCGGCGGCGTCTTCGGCATGCCCGTCCCCCTGACGTGGACGGCGCAGCCGACCGAGCGTGCGGCGTACCGGGCCGAGCACACCTGGACGGGTCCGGTGGGCACCGCGGCGCGGCTGGCCAGCGCCCTCAAGGGCTGGCAGAAGGTGCGTTTCGAGGTGACCGAGGAGCCCACCTCGCTGTCCGAGGGCGAGCGCTACTCCTACACCCCGACCCTCGGCGTCTTCCACGCGGTCACCGGTCTGCACGGCGACATCCTCGTACCCGAGGACCGGATCCGGCATGCCATCGCCGCAGCCGCCGTCGGCGGTCCCGACCTGGCCGCCGGGCTCGGACAGCTGCTCGGGCAGCCCTGGGACGAGGAGCTGGAGCCGTTCCGCCACGCCGGTGACGGTGGCGCCGTCCGCTGGTTGCACGAGGTCGTCTAGCAGCTCCTGCACCCTGGGATCGCTCCTGCACCCCGACGACGGGGTGCAGGACGACGCTGGGGGTGCATCAGCGGTGGTGGCGGCGGAACGCGCGCCGGAGCCGCTCGCCGAGCACGGTGCCCGGCCGGAGGTCGGCCCAGCACCAGCGCACCATCTGCCAGTCCTCGTCGCACACGGCGTCCTCCCGGCGCTTCTCGGCCCAGACGACGTCCTCGGGGCGTTGACCAGGTCGCAACAGCCGGCCGTACTTGATCCGCCCGTCGAACTCCCCGACGGTCCGGTACTCCTCCCAGCCGAAGTCGCAGCGCGCCACAAGGCGTCCATGCCCGTCCCGCACCTCCAGCTGCAGCGTCGGGGCCGGTAGTCCGAGCCGTTGCAGAAGCACCCGGCTGTGCGACTCACCGACGCTCTCGCTGCGGCCGTCGGCGAAGGCGACGACCCGACGGGCTTCGGCAACGCCGGGCCGCCCCCCTGCGCGGTCGACCGCGGCGGCGAGGGCGCCCGGGTCGAGCCCGCCGTGGAGGGCGGCGTCGGCCGCAGCCACCGCATCGGGGAAGGGGAGCGTCCGGCCGAGGTCGACCACGGTGCGCGCGAGGTCGGTGACGGCCACGCCGTCGAGGGTGACGACCTCCTCGGCCAGCAGTGGCGCGGCGTAGCGGTGCACGTGCCCCCGCCGACGGCCGGAGGTGGCGTCCGGGCGGGTGACGTCGACCAGGGACGTGCTGTCTGCAGGCAGCGGCAGGCCGTGCAGGACCGCGGCCGAGCGGTGGCTCACCACGCCCCCGCCGATCAGGGGCAGGGTCGCCCGCACCAGCCGGCGGTGTCGGGCGTCAGGATCCAGGCCCGGCTCAGGTGAGGCGTAGGCGCCACGGCGCAGGTGCTCAAGCTCGCCCCGTCGGACGAGGCGGCCCAGCTCGGCGTACGCGTAGCCGCTGAGAACGAGGTCGCGGGCCAGACGGACCTCGGGTGTCGGGTCGCTCTGCATCGGTACAGCCCAGCAGACCCTGGCCCGTGGGGAACTGGTCGCGGCACGATCTGTGGACGACGGTCGGCTCCTGCACCCCGAGATCTCAGCCGCACCCCGACGATGGGGTGCAGGGAGTCGGCCGGGGTGCAGGAGCGAGGCGATCCGCGCCGCGGTCGGCGTTACGTGAGTGGAACGCCGACCCGGCAGAATGTCCCGGTGACGTCGGACCTTCCCCCACGCCCGCGTCCGGCCACGGCTGAGCACCGCCGTCTTGCCGAGTCCGCGGAAGCCGCCGACCCGTGGCGCCGCTGGGGCCCCTACGTCGCCGGGCGGCAGTGGGGCACCGTCCGGGAGGACTACTCCGCCGACGGCAGCGCCTGGGACTCCTTCCCCTTCGACCACGCCTACGCCCGGGCCTACCGCTGGGGCGAGGACGGGCTTGGGGCGGTCTGCGACCGCTTCGGCTTCGTCAACCTCGGGCTGGCGCTGTGGAACACCCGGGACCCGATCCTCAAGGAGCGGCTCTTCGGCCTGACCAACGACGAGGGCAACCACGGCGAGGACGTCAAGGAGCACTTCTGGGCGCTGGACTGCACCCCGACCCACAGCTGGATGCAGTGGCTCTACCGCTACCCCCAGGCGGCCTACCCCTACGAGCAGCTACGGGAGGAGAACGCGGCGCGTGGTCGTGACGAGCGCGAGTTCGAGCTGGCCGACACCGGCGTGCTGGAGGAGAACCGCTTCTTCGACGTCCTGGTCAGCTACGCCAAGGCCAGCCCTGACGACCTGCTGATGACGGTCTCGGCCACCAACCACGGTCCCGATCCCGCCCCGCTGGAGCTGATCCCGCAGCTCTGGCTGCGCAACACCTGGGGCTGGGGCCGCGACGAGCGCCGCACCACGATCGAGCCGGTGCCGGTGGACGCGGAGCTCGGTCTCACCGCCGTCCGGCTGCCGCACGAGCACCTTGGGGTGATCCACCTGGCCGCTGAGGGAGCGCCCGAGGTGGTCTTCTGCGACAACGAGACCAACCGGCTCAAGCTGTTCGGCACCGGCATGAACGCCTCCCGCTACACCAAGGACGGCATCAACGACCACGTGGTGCACGAGGCCCCGCACGCCGTCACCCACCGGGGTGGCACCAAGGTCGGTTTCCGCTACACCTTTCCCGAGGTGGCGCCGGGGGCCACCGTCACCGTCCGCCTGCGGCTGCAGCCCACGGCGCCGGATGCGGCCACCTTCGGCGAGGGGTACGAGGACGTGCGGCTGGCCCGCCGCGCCGAGGCCGACGAGTTCTACGCGACCGTCATCCACCCCGGGCTCGATGCCGACGACACCCACGTCGCCCGCCGCGCCTACGCCGGTCTGCTGTGGGGCAAGCAGCTGTACCGCTACGACGTCGAGCAGTGGCTGGAGGGCGACCCGGCCGAGCCCGCGCCGGCGCCGGCCCGGCGCCAGGCCGGGGCCCGCAACTTGCACTGGCAGCACCTGTCGCTGGCCGACGTCATCTCGATGCCCGACGAATGGGAGTACCCCTGGTTCGCCGCCTGGGACACGGCCTTTCACACCATCCCGCTGGCCCACGTCGATCCGGCCTTCGCCAAGGAGCAGCTGGTCCTGATGTGCCGGGAGTGGGCGATGCACCCCAACGGCCAGCTGCCCGCCTACGAGTGGGACTTCGGCGACGTCAACCCCCCGGTGCACGCCTGGGCCGCCTGGCACGTCTACCGCATCGACGGCTACCGCGACCGCGAGTTCCTCATCCGGATCTTCACCAAGCTGCTGCTCAACTTCTCGTGGTGGGTCAACCGGCAGGACGTGGAGGGATCGAACCTGTTCGAGGGCGGGTTCTTGGGCATGGACAACATCGGCCTGTTCAACCGCTCCGCTCCGCTGCCGCCCGGGTTCCGGCTGGAGCAGTCCGATGCGACCAGCTGGATGGCGTTCTACTCCCAGCAGATGTTCAAGATCGCGCTCGAGCTCTCCCGTTTCGACTCCGCGTGGGACGACACGGCGACGAAGTTCCTCGAGCACTTCCTCTCCATCGCCCGTGCCATGGGCTCCTTCGGCAGCCGCAGCATCTCGCTGTGGCACGAGCAGGACGGGTTCTACTACGACGTGCTCGTCGAGCCCGACGGCCGGGCCCACCACATGCGCGTCCGCTCGATGGTCGGCCTGCTGCCGCTGCTCGGGGCGACCGAGGTGCCGTCCTGGATGGAGGAGGAGTGTCCGGGCGTCGGCGAGCGGCTGCGCTGGCTGCAGAAGCGGCGACCCGGTCTGGTCGGACCGCTGCTGACCGAGCAGACCGGGGAGGACGGCGGCGCTGGAGGTCAGCGGCGGTTGCTCTCGATGGTCGACCCCGTCCGCCTGCGCCGGATCCTGGAGCGGATGTTCGACCCCGAGGAGTTCCTCTCCCCGTACGGCATCCGCTCGCTCTCCAAGGCCTACACCGAACCGGTCGAATTCGAGTTCCACGGGCGCAAGACCTCGATCGAGTACGAGCCCGGAGAGAGCCGGACCGGCATGTTCGGGGGCAACTCCAACTGGCGCGGACCCGTCTGGTTCCCGGTCAACGTGCTGCTGGCGGACAAGCTCCGGACCTACGGCCGCCACTTCGGCGACTCGTTCCTGATCGAGATCCCCACCGGCTCGGGCATCACCAAGACGCTCACCGAGGCTGCCGACCTCGTCGACGGGGGGCTGACGGCCCTGTTCCGCACGGTCGACGGTCGCCGACCCAGCGACGGGGAGCGGATCGAGGCCAGCCCCGACCCGCTGTGGGCGGCCCACCCGACCTTCTGCGAGTTCTTCGACGGCGACACCGGTGAGGGCCTCGGCGCCACCCACCAGACGGGATGGACGGCCCTCGTCGCGCACCTGCTCAACCCGCGGCTCCCACCCGACCCGCGCCGTCAGGGCTGGGGCTGAGTCTCGCGCCGACTTGTAGACGCAGTGGCTGCTAGGGCCGCCACTGCGTCTGACAAGCGGGCGCGAGATGACCGTCAGAGAGGGATGTTGGTGTGCCGGCCGCGGGTGCCGTGGTCGGCGTCGCGGATGGCGGCGGCCAGCGCCGAGCGGGTGACGGCGGGCAGCACGATCTCGTCGACGACGCCGATCTCGACGGCCTTCTCGACCCCGCCGGCGATCCGCTCGTGCTCGGCGGCGAGCTCGGCCTCGACCTGGGGGCGGACGTCATCGGCCACGGCGGCGAGCTTGCGCCGGTGGAGGATGCGCACCGCGGCGACCGGTCCCATCACCGCCACCTCGGCGCCCGGCCAGGCGAACACCTTGGTGGCACCCACCGAGCGGGCATTCATGGCGATGTAGGCGCCGCCGTAGGCCTTGCGGGTGACCAGCGTGACCCGGGGGACGACGGCCTCGGCGAAGGCGTGCAGCAGCTTGGCCCCCCGACGGACGACGCCGTCCCACTCCTGGCCGACGCCGGGCAGGTAGCCCGGCACGTCGACCAGCACGACCAGCGGGACGCCGAAGGCGTCGCACATCCGCACGAAGCGGGCAGCCTTCTCCGCGCTCAGGGAGTCCAGGCAGCCACCGAGACGCAGCGGGTTGTTGGCCACGACGCCGACGGTGCGGCCACCGAGCCGGCCCAGGGCGACGGTGACGTTCGGGGCCCAGCGGGCGTGCAGCTCCACCGTGGAGCCCTCGTCGAGGACGCCGTTGATCAGCGGGTGGACGTCGTAGGCCCGCCGCGGGGACTCGGGCAGCAGCGCGGCGAGGTCGGTGTCGGCGACCTCGACCTCGGTGGTCCCCTGGTCGGCCAGCAGCGTGGTGATGTTCCGGCCCTGCAGCAGGGCGTCGGCCTCGTCGTCGGCGACCAGGTGGACCACGCCGGAGCGGCGGCCGTGGGTGTCGGGACCGCCCAGCCGGAGCATGTCGACGTCCTCGCCGGTGACCGAGCGCACGACGTCGGGGCCGGTGACGAAGATCCGGCCCTCGGGAGCCAGGATCACGACGTCGGTCAGCGCCGGCCCGTAGGCCGCACCCCCGGCGGCGAAGCCGAGGACGATCGAGATCTGCGGGATGCGGCCCGATGCCTGGGTCATCGCGTGGAAGATCCGGCCGACGGCGTGCAGCGACAGCACACCCTCGGCCAGCCGGGCTCCGGCCGAGTGCCAGATGCCGAGTACCGGCACCCCGTCGGCCATGGCCCGCTCGTAGGCCTGGACGACGACCTCGCAGCCCTGCACCCCCATGGCGCCGCCCATCACGGTGGCGTCGGAGCAGAAGGCGACGACCCGGCAGCCGTTGATGGTGCCGACCGCGGCCAGCATCCCGGAGTCGTCGTCGGGCGTGATCAGCTCGACCGACCCCGCGTCCAGCAGCTCGCGCAGCCGGAAGTTGGGGTTGCGCGGGTCCTGGTCCCGGGGGAGCTTGACCTTGGCGGGCGGCGGGGCCGGGGTGACGGGGGCGGGTGCGGTCGTCGTCATGGTCAGGCTCCTGTGGCGAAGGCGTTGGTGAAGGCGACGGCCACGTTGTGGCCACCGAAGCCGAACGAGTTGTTGACCGCGGCGAGGTCGCCCGAGGGCAGCTCGCGCACGGTGGTGGCGATGTCAGCCCGCAGGTCGGCCTCGGGGTTCTCAAGGTTGATCGTCGGGGGCACCAAGCGGTGGTGCAGGGCCAGCAGGGTGGCCATCGACTCCAGGGCGCCGGCGCCGCCGAGCAGGTGCCCGGTCATCGACTTGGTGCCGGTGACGATCGCCTCGGTCTGCTCGCCGAGCGCCTGCCGGATCGAGCTCAGCTCGGTCAGGTCGCCCTGGGGGGTGGAGGTCGCGTGGGCGTTGACGTGGACGATGTCGCGCGGGGAGAGGTCGGCCTCGTGCAGTGCCCGCACCATCGCCCGGGCCTGGGTGTCCCCGGCCGGGTTCGGCTGCACCATGTCGTGGGCGTCAGCGGTGATCCCCGCACCGGCCAGCTCGCCGTAGATCCGCGCACCGCGGGCCTGGGCGTGCTCGAGGGTCTCCAGGACGAGCATGACGGCTCCCTCGCCCAGCACGAAGCCGTCGCGCGCGACGTCCCAGGGCCGGGAGGCGCGCTCGGGCTCGTCGTTGCGCCGGCTCATCGCCTGCATGTTGGCGAAGCAGGCGATCGGCATCGGGTGGATGACGCTCTCGGTCCCGCCGGCCACGACGACGTCGGCCCGGCCGAGACGGAGCTGGTCGAGGGCGTGCGCCAGGGCCTCGTTGCTGGAGGCGCAGGCCGAGACCGGGGTCGAGGCGAAGGCCTGGGCGCCGAGTCGCAGGCTGACGTTGCCCGCGGAGGCGTTGGCCATCAGCATCGGGATGGAGAGCGGGCTGACCCGTCGGGCGCCCTTCTCCTTCTGCACGTCCCACTGCCCGAGGAGGGTGTTGAGGCCACCGATGCCGCTGGCGATGGAGACGCCCAGCCGGGCGCGCTCGACGGGGTTGTCCTCCTGAAGCCCGTAGCCGGCGTCGCCCCACGCCTCCAGGGCGGCAACGACGGCGAGCTGCGCGGAGCGGTCCAGGCGGCGGGCCTCGACGCGGGGGAGCACCTCGCCCGGGTCGACGGCGACGGGTGCGGCGATCTTGACGGGCAGATCGTCCGCCCAGTCCTCCTCGATGCGGCGGACGCCGGAGCGTCCGGCGAGCAGGGCGTCCCAGGTGCTGGGGGCGTCCCCGCCGAGCGGGGTGGTGGCGCCGAGACCGGTGACGACCACGCGGGTCCGGGACATGTCGTTCTCCTGCCAGGTGGTGCGTTCTGAGCGGGTGGGTCGAAGATGATCATGGTCCGCAGGACTCCTGCGGACCATGATCACGAGTCGTGCGTCAGGAAGCGGCGCGCTCGATGTAGGCCACGGCGTCCCCGACGGTCTTGAGGTTCTTGGCCTCCTCGTCGGGGATGCTCACGCCAAACTTCTCCTCGGCGGCGTAGATGATCTCGACCATCGAGAGCGAGTCCACGTCGAGGTCGTCGGTGAAGGACTTGTCGAGCTGGACGTCGTCGGTCGGGACACCGGCGACCTCGTTGACGATCTCGGCGAGGTCGGTGCGGACTTCTTCGGTGGTGGGCATGAGCCTTCTCCTTCGTCTTGGTGGTGCTGCAGGAACCGGTGTCGTGCAGGGTCGTGCGTCGGCCCGAGAGCCGGTCGGTCAAGGGAGCAGGATGACCTGTCCCGCGTAGACGAGACCGGCGCCGAAGCCGATGATCAGGCAGGTCTGGCCGCTGCGGGCCTGACCCGACTCGAGCAGCGTCTCGATCGCCAGCGGGATCGAGGCGGCCGAGGTGTTCCCGTGGTTGATGATGTCGCGGGCGATGACGACGTCCGAGGGCAGCTTCAGCGCCTTGAACATGGCGTCGGTGATGCGGTTGTTGGCCTGGTGGGGAACGAAGACCTCGAGGTCTTCGGGCTGCAGGCCCGCGGCGTCGAGCACCTCAGCCGCAGCCTTGGCCATGGTGAAGGCCGCCCACTTGAACACCGGGTTGCCGTTCATCCGCATCACCGGGTACAGCGGCTCGCCGTTCTCGTGCGCGGCCGGGTCCATGGCGACGTCCCAGGCCTCGGTCTGGGCGATCAGGTCGGCGCCGTCCCCGTCGGAGCCCCAGACCACCGGGCCGATGGCGGCGACGTCGCTCGGGCCGACCACCGCAGCGCCCGCGCCGTCGGCGAAGATGAAGGCCGTCGAGCGGTCGTGCTTGTCGGTGATGTCGGTGAGCCGCTCCACGCCGATGACCAGCACGTGCTTGGACGCGCCGGACCGGATGAACGAGTCGGCCATCGCGGTCCCGTAGCAGAAGCCCGCGCACGCCGCGGAGATGTCGAAGGCCGCGGCGTTCGTGGCCCCCAGCTCGCTCGCGATGGTGGTGGCGATGGCCGGGGTCTGGTGCAGGTGGCTCACCGTGGCCACGATGACGGTGTCGATCTGACCGGGCTCAACGCCTGCCCGCTCCATCGCCTTGCGGGCGGCGGCCTGGCTCATCATCGACACGGTCTCGTCGTCGGAGGCCCACCGCCGTTCGGTGATGCCGGACCGGGTGCGGATCCACTCGTCGGAGGAGTCGATGTAGGTGACGATCTCGGCGTTGTCCACCACGCGACGCGGCCGGTAGCCGCCCACGCCCATGATCTTGGAGTACTGGGCTCCGGTGGAGACCTTCAGGGTGCTCATCGCGTGACCTCCGTCGCGTCGGCTGACTCCACCATCGGGTGGAGCCGGATCAGGGGCTGACCGGGGGAGACAGGGTCGCCGTCCTCGACGAGCCACTCGACGACGATGCCGCCGTGCGGGGCGTTGACCGCGATGTCGTCGCGCCGGTTTCTCACCACACCGACGGTGCTGTCCATCGGAAGCACGGTGTCGGCCTCGATGTCCTCGGTGCGGGTGAACTGGCCCTTGCCCGGGGAGACGACCAAGCGCCAGGTCGGGTTGCCGGCGATCGGGGAGGACGACGCCGCTCCGCCGTGCCGGCGCACGAACTCCATCGCCCCCTCGAGCTGGTCGGGGGTGTTGAGGGCGAACAGCTCGACGCCCTTGAGGTTGCGCTTGGCGATGCCGGTGAGGGTGCCGGCGGGCGGCATCTCGAGCAGCCCGGTGACGCCGAGGTCGGCCATCGCCGCCATGCACAGGTCCCAGCGGACCGGCGCGGCGACCTGGCCGACGAGGCGGCGCAGCACCTGGTGGCCGTCGTGGACCACCTGGCCGTCGGCGTTGGAGAGCAGCCGGGCCCGCGGGTCGTGGGTGGAGATGGCCCGGGCCAGGGTGCCCAGCCGGGCGACGGCGGGCTGCATGTGGACGGTGTGGAAGGCGCCGGCGACGCTCAGCGGGATCAGCCGGGCGCGCTTCGGCGGCGCGGCCGCGAAGGCGGCCAGCTGCTCGACGGTCCCGGCGGCGACGACCTGGCCGCTGCCGTTGTGGTTGGCCGCGGTCAGCCCGTGCGCGTCGAGGGCGGCGAGCACCTCCTCGGCGTCCCCGCCGATGACCGCGGTCATCGAGGTGGGGGTGGCGGCGCTGGCGGCGGCCATCGCCCGGCCGCGCTCGCGGACGAAGACCATCGCCTGCTCGGCCGACAGCACGCCCACGCCGGCGGCCGCGGTGATCTCACCCACCGAGTGCCCGGCGGCGACCCCGATGAAGGGGAAGGCGTCGGCCGGGTGGGGGAACAGCTCCAGGGCCGCGAGCAGGCCGGCGGCGACCAGCAGCGGCTGGGCCACCGCGGTGTCCCGGATGGTCTCCGCGTCGGCCTGGGTCCCGTAGTGGGCCAGGTCGAGGCCGGAGACGGCCGAGAGCCACTCCAGCCGGTCGGCGAAGGACGGTTCGGAGACCCAGGGCTGCAGGAAGCCTGGCTGTTGGGCGCCCTGTCCGGGCGCGACGATCGCGAGCACGCCTTTACTCTTCCGTGACCTTCGCCCCGAAGCCGTGCAAGGACACGACAGGAGATCACCGAGGACTTTGTGGGGTTCCCACAAGTCCGGATCCAAACCGTGAGCCGCGTCACCCGGGCCGGCGCGACGCGCCGGGGATCAGCGGTTGCGCCACCACAGGGCGGTGCTCAGCACGGTCGCGAAGGTGCACCACGCGGCGTAGGGCGCCAGCACGACCCCCGCCCGCCGGTCCACCCGGGCGGTGCGCCGGACGAGGTCGGCGCTGCTGGTGGCCAGGGCGCCGGCCACGAGCACCGCGGGCAGCAGGCGGTGGCCGCGGAAGAACACCCAGCTCCACGAGGCGTTCAGCACCAGGTTCGCCGCCAGCGCCCGCTGGTAGGCCGCGACCTCGGCGGGGTCCTCGCGCTCGAGACCCTCCAGCGCCACCGAGGTCGTGACGGCGATGTCGGCGTAGAGGACCGTCCAGACGGGCCCGAAGACGGCACCCGGCGGCTGGAAGGCCGGCTTGTCGAGCCGCTGGTACCAGGTGCTGCGCACGCCGGTGCTCGCGAGCCCTCCGAGGAGGGCGGTGGCGGCGACCGCGGCGGAGGTGGCCAGGGTGGTGCGTGGGTCCATGGTCCGTCCTACCACCGGGCGCCGGGGCGGGGGCTCACCGCACCGGCCGGGCGGTGACGACGACGTTGTCGGAGTATCCGTGGCCGCGGTCGAAGCTGCCGCCGCAGGTGATGACCACCAGGGCGGGGTCGCCGTCGCGGCGGAAGACCTGGTCCAGGGGGACCTCCGCCTTGCTGACCTTCTCGACGTCGGTGACGGCATAGCGCCGGACCTGGTCGTCGGCGTCGGTCACGGCCAGCTCGTCGCCCTCGTCGAGGTCGCGGAGGTTCGCGAACGGGCCCAGCCCGTCGGCGACGGTGTCGACGTGTGCGGCCAGCACCGTGGTGCCGACGCGGTCGCCGGGGCGGGCGCTGAACGCGTACCAGGCCACCTCGCGGACCGTCTCCGGCAGCAGCATGAGGCCGTCGTCGCCGACGCCGAAGGGCCGGACGGGCAGGTCGATCGAGACGTCGTCGGCGGTGAAGCGGACGGGGGCCGGACCGGGGTCGGCGACGGGCCGGAGGGTGGCCCGGGCGCGGGGGACCTCGGGCACCTCCGCCGCGCGCTCCGCGGTCGGCGGGGTGGTCGCGGAGGGGGTGGGAGCGGGGGTGGCGCTCGCCGAGGGGGTGGTGCCCGCCGGCGGGGCGGCCGCCGGAGCGACCGTCCCGCCGGCGCAGCCGACGAGCGGCAGGAGGAGCAGCAGGCCCGCCACCGCGGTGCGGCGTCGTGCGCGGGCGTGCTGCGTCATGGTCCTCCTACCGGTCCGTCGGGTTCAGCGGGTGGTTCAGCGGCTGGCGCGGGCCAGGCTGTACCGCCGGCTCGCGACGCCCGCGGCCACGAGGACGAGCATGCCGCCCGCCACGAACGGCAGCGGGTTGGTGTCCGCGGCCAGGCCGGCCTCACCGGCGTTCACGCCCCCGGGGCCCGAGTGCAGGCCCGAGATCGTCTGGACGGCGAGGTCGAGGTTGTCGTCCTCCAGGCTGCCCCACGCGTAGACGATCGTGTTGACACCCTCCTTGACGGCCACGTCGGCCGGCCCGATCACCGGGTCGGTCGTGCCGGCCGCGGCCACGGAGGCCGAGATCGTGCCGGCCGCGAGGTCCAGCACCTCCTCGTCGGGGTTGCTGAGGTCGCTGATGACGGCGTCGCCCCCGGCCAGGACGTCGACCGCCGGAGCGGCCGCGGTGTGCCGGACGGTCAGCCGGCCCTCACCGGCAGCGGTCTTCGAGATGTCGTTCTCGAAGAGCGTGGCCGTCGGGTCCCCGCCCTCCTCCAGGTGCGCCACGGCGGTGTAGTTGCCGCCCGCGGCGAGCTCGAGGTCGACCGGGCCGATCACCGGCTCGGAGTCGTCCTCGGCGTCGGCGGCGGTGATGGCCACCTCGTAGGTGCCGGCGTCGAGGTCGAGCGGACCGGCGAGGGTGCCCGGCTTGAAGTCGTCCAGGGTGAGCTTGCCGTCGACGTAGACGTCGACGTTCGTGTCGGGGACGGCGTGCAGGACGGACAGCTTGACGCCGTCCGCGGCGTGCGCCGGCGTGACGGCGAGGGCCGCCGTGCCGAGGGTGAGCGTGCCGGCGGCGACGAGTGCCAGGGCGCGGGTTCGGGTGCTCATGGGTTCTCCTTCATCGGATGGGACCTTGCCCTGTACTGCGACCGCTGCAGACGTCTGGATGCAGCAGCAGCCGGACGGATCGGCGCGAGGCACCCCGGGGCGGCCGGCCGCCGTCGCGGCTCGTCCGGTGACGAGGGAGGACACTGCCGTCCAGCGGCAGTAGGCTGCTCGCGGCGACGACGGGCGGTCCCTCGGGAGATCGGCCGGTCACGCCGTCTCGGGGTGGGACTCCTCCTCGTGCTCCAGCAGAGGGCGGGGGGTCGGCGCGTGTCGGTGGAACCGCCAGCACGTCGCGGGGTCGACTTCGCCGACTGGGCCGCGATGGACGACAGCGACCTCGGCCGGGCCTTCGTCGCCGGCACCGAGGGCAGCCTCGAGGAGTCCTACCGGCGGTGGGGCACTCTGGTGAACACGGTCGCCTGGCGGCTGCTCGGCGACCAGGACGAGGCCGAGGACGTCACCCAGCAGGTGTTCGTCGCCGCGTGGCGGGGTAGACGCACGTTCGACCCCGCGCGTGGCAGCCTGGCGGCCTGGCTGCTGGGCAGCACCCGGCACCGGGTCGTCGACAAGCAGCGGGCGCGGGGCCGGGAGATCCGGCTGATCAAGGCGGCGGCCGACGACGCCGTCCAGCAGAGCAGGGAGGAGGCTCCGGAGGTGGTGACCGACCGGCTGCTGCTCGCCGACGAGATCGCCCGGCTGCCCGACCCGCGCCGCTCGATCCTGCGGCTGGCCTTCTACGACGGCTACACCCACGCCGAGATCTCCGAGCGGCTCGGCCTGCCGCTGGGCACGGTGAAGAGCCACGCCCGGCGGGCCCTGCTGCACCTCCGTGACCGGTTGTCGACGTCATGAGGCACCTCGACGACGAGCTGCTCGCCGGGTCCGCCCTGGACGAGCCCGATGCGCTGGGGTCCCTCGACCGCGCCCATCTCCTGGTCTGCCGCGCCTGCGCGGACCGGCTGGCCGAGCTGCAGGCCCTCGTCTCCACCGGCCGCGCGGGGGAGCCGGCACCGTCCCGGCCGCCGGGGCCGTCCGTGCTGGCCGCGATCCAGGCCGAGCTGGCCGCCGACGCGGCCGCGGGCCCGGGCTCCGGCCCCTCCCCGGTCGCCGTTCTGGACCACCACCGCAGCGCCCGGTCCCGCCCCGCCCTCGGGCGCCGGCTGGTCGCCGCCGCGGCCGTCCTCGTCGTCGCCGCGGGCGGCGCCCTCTGGTACCGCGCGGCCACGGCCGAGGTCGTCGTCGCGAGCACCGCGCTGACCTCGCTGCCGGACAAGTCGGGCAGCGGGACCGCCCGGCTGGTCGAGCGCGACGGCGGCCTGCAGCTGACCGTCGACGTCACCCGGCCCGCCGCCGGCGACGCCTTCGAGGAGCTGTGGCTCATCAACACCGACGGGCAGCGGATGATCTCCCTCGGCGTCGTCCCGCCGGACGGCCACGGGACCTATCCCGTGCCGGTCACCGAGCCGGGGCTCGGCGGGTACACCGTGGTGGACATCTCGCTCGAGCCCTTCGACGGCGACGCCGCCCACAGCCGCGACAGCCTCCTGCGCGGCAGCCTCGCCTGAGGGCTGGGTCCGGCCGTCCCGCTGACCGCCGGGCGGTCAGGCCTCGGCGGGCTCCTCGCGCCGGGACCCCGGCAGCAGCCGGCCGAGCGTCAGCGCGAGCCGCAGGGCGTAGGCGTCACGGGGGTCCGTCGGGCTGTAGCCCGTCACCTCGTGGATGCGCCGCAGCCGGTAGCGGACGGTGTTCGCGTGCACGAACAGCAGCCGGGAGGCCGCCTCGACCGACAGCCCCTGGTCGAGGAACGTCACCAGCGTCTCCAGCAGCCCGCCGCCGGCCGCCCGCAGCGGGTCGTAGAGGTCGCGGGCCAGCGCCCGGCGGGCGTGGCCGTCGCCGGAGAGGGCGCGCTCGGGCAGCAGGTCGGCGGAGGCGACGGGACGCGGCGCCTCCGGCCAGCCGGCGGCCGCCCGGAAGGCCGACAGCGCCTCGCGGGCGCTCGCGGCGGCCTCCATCAGGTGCTCCACCGACGGCCCCACGACGACCGGACCGGGACCGAAGGCGCTGACGAAGGTGGCGGTCACCGTCGCGGCGCGGCCGGGCGTGGTCAGCTCGGCCCCGCCGAGGACGACGACCATCCGGTCGCCCTGCACCGCGCCGAGCATGTCGGTCTGGGCGATCGCGCAGGCGTGCCGGATCGCCTCGAGGGCCTGCCCGCTCTCCCGGTCCGGGGCGGGGCCGACGACGACGACGGCCGCGGCCGTCGAGCGCCAGCCCAGCGTCGAGGCGCGCGAGAGCACCGTCTCGTCGGTCTCGCCGCGCAGCACGGCGTCGACGGTCAGCGCCTCCAGCCGGGCGTCCCAGGCCCCGCGCAGCTCGGCGGCCCGGGCGTAGATCTCGGCGGCCGAGAAGGCCACCTCGCGGGAGTACTGGACGATGGCGGCGTGCAGGACCGGGCGGTCGGCCTTGGGCATCACCTCGTCGAACTGGTCCTCGACGACCTCGATGGTGGTGCGGACCAGCTCGACGGTCTGGTAGAGCGAGATGCGCCGGGCGAGCTCGCGCGGGGCCGAGCCGAACACCTCCGAGGTGACGGGGCCGGTCGGCTCGGGCTCGGCGAACCAGCGGACGAACCCGTCGATGCCGGCCTGGGCGACGAGGGTGACCCACGAGCGGTGCTCGGCGCTCAGCCGGCGGAACCAGGCGTGCCGCTGCTCCATCTCCGCGACCGTCGCCGTCGTCATCTCCCCGGTGACCCCGGAGAGCCGCTTGGCGATGGTGGCGCGCGTCTTGGCCGAGGGGAGGAGCGACTTGTGGATCCCCCGGGTCGTCGCAGCCATAGGCTGACTCTAGTGCTGGGAACCCGTCGTCCCGGCCGACGTGGAGGGAGCCGGCGCGGTGAGCGACCTGGAGACGAGACCGGCCGAGCAGCGGCTGGCCTGCGGCGCGGCCGGCGGGCCCGAGGAGCTGCTGCTGAGCGCGCGCCGGGTGCCGCTGGGCAAGACGACCGAGGTGTCCCGGCTGCTGCCGGACCGGCAGGTCCGGATGGTCGGCGCGTGGTGCTTCCTGGACCACTACGGCCCCGAGGACCTCGGCGACTCCCCGGGCATGCGCGTCTGGGCCCACCCGCACACTGGCCTGCAGACCGTCAGCTGGCTGCTGGAGGGCGAGATCGAGCACCGCGACAGCGTCGGCTCGCTCGCCCGGGTCAAGCCGGGCGAGCTGCACGTCATGACGGCCGGCGCCGGGATCGTGCACAGCGAGCTGTCCCCGCCCGACCGGCCGCCGACGATGCACGGCCTGCAGCTGTGGGTCGCGCTGCCCGACGCCGCCCGCGACGTCGCCCCGCACTTCGACACGGTCACCGACCTGCCGCGGCTGGACCGGCCCGGGCTGAGCGGGCAGGTGCTCCTCGGCGAGGTGGACGGCGTCCGCTCGCCCGCGCCCACCTACTCCCCGCTGTGCGCGGCCGACCTCGTCCTCGAGCCCGGTGCGGACGTGGAGATCGCCCTCGACCCGGCCTTCGAGCACGGCGTCGTCGTCGTGGTGGGCGACGCGACGGCGGCCGGCACGCCGGCGGTGGTCGACCAGCTGGTCTACCTGGGCACGGACCGGACCAGCCTCCGGCTGCGCAGCGCGGCCGGCGGCCGGGTGATGCTGCTGGGCGGGGAGCCGTTCGGCGAGGAGGTCGTCATGTGGTGGAACTTCATCGGTCGCAGCCACGAGGAGGTCGTCGGCTACCGCGACGCCTGGGAGCGCCGGGACGACCGGTTCCCGCCGGTGGTCGCGCGCGGCGAGCGTGTGATGGAGGCGCCGCCGCTGCCGACGGTGCCGCTGAAGGCCCGGCCGAGCCGGCGGGTGGCCCCGTGAGCGGGGAGGCCGCGGTCGCCGTCGCGGCCCTGCGGGAGATCGGCTTCCTGCTGGAGCGCTCGCGCTCGGACACCTTCCGGGTCAAGGCCTACCGCGGCGCCGCCGACGCGCTGGAGGCGATGGCGCCCGAGCAGGTGGCCGAGCACGAGGCGGAGCGGTCGTGGGGGAAGGTCACCGGCGTCGGGCCGAAGACGGCGACGGTGATCAGCCAGGCGCTCGCCGGGGAGGTCCCCGCCTACCTGCAGGGGCTGCGGGAGGGCAAGGAGCCGCTGGTCGAGGGCGGCACCCGGATGCGCGCGGCGATGCGCGGCGACCTGCACGTGCACTCCACGTGGTCCGACGGCGGCAGCCCGCTGGAGGAGATGATGACGACGGCGCGCGACCTCGGCCACGCGTACTGCGCCATCACCGACCACTCGCCGCGGCTCAAGGTGGCGCGCGGGCTCAGCGCCGAGCGGCTGCGGGAGCAGATCGGCGTCACCCGGGCGCTGGGGGAGCGGCTCGCGCCGTTCCGGGTGCTGCAGGGCATCGAGGTCGACATCCTCGAGGACGGTGGGCTGGACCAGTCCGACGCGCTGCTGGCCGAGCTCGACGTCGTCGTGGCCAGCGTGCACTCCAAGCTCCGCTCCGACTCCGAGACGATGACCCACCGGATGGTCGGCGGCATCGCGAACCCGCGCACCAACGTCCTGGGGCACTGCACCGGCCGGCTGGTGGAGGGGGAGCGGGGCACCCGGCCGCCGTCGACCTTCGACGCCGAGGTGGTGTTCGAGGCCTGCCGGACCTTCGGCGTCGCCGTCGAGATCAACTCCCGGCCCGAGCGCCGCGACCCCCCGACCGCGCTGCTGCAGCTGGCCGTCGACATGGGCTGCCTGTTCTCCATCGACACCGACGCGCACGCGCCTGGCCAGCTGGACTTCCAGATCTACGGCTGTGCGCGGGCCGAGGCGATGGGCATCGACCCCGACCGGGTGATCAACACCTGGCCCGTCGACCGGCTGCTGGAGTTCTGCGCCCGCTGACCGGGCCGTCCGGGGTCGCTGGATAGGGTCGGGGGGTGGACGACTTCTCCCTGGCCGCCGACCTCGTCCGCGAGGCCGGGACGCTCGCCGCCCGGATGCTCGACGAGGGTCTCGAGACCCACTACAAGACGTCGGTCTCCGACGTGGTCTCGGCCGCCGACCACGCGGCCGAGGACCTCGTGGTCTCCCGGCTCGCCGAGGCACGGCCGGACGACGGCCTGATCGGCGAGGAGGGGCACGCCCGCCCGGGCGCGCGCACCTGGTACATCGACCCCGTCGACGGCACCTACAACTTCCTCTCCGGCATCCCCTACTGGTGCTCCGCGGTCGGGCTGGTGGACGCCGACGGCCCGCTGGCCGGTGCCGTCTACTACCCGGCGCGCGACGAGCTGTGGGTCGGCGGCCGCGACCACCCGACGACGCTCAACGGCGTCCCCGTCGCGCCGCTGACGGACCGCCCGCTCGAGGGCATCTCCGTGGCCACCTACTTCCACCCGCGCCACACCGACGACCCGGCCCGGGCCGCCTCCTGGGCGGCCGCGACCAACGCGTCGGCCGCCGTCCGGATGCTCGGTTCGGCCTCGGTCGACCTCTCCGGCGTCGCCACCGGCCGGCTGGGCCTGTTCCTGCAGGGGAACCTGTCCCCCTGGGACTGGTTCCCGGGCGCAGCCCTGGTGCTCGGCGCCGGCGGCGTGGCCGAGCAGGTCGAGATGCCGGGCATCACCTGGCAGGTCGCGGGCAACCGCCGCGCCGTCGCCGACGCGAGAGCCGCGCTCCTCGATGGCCCTCGCTCTGCTCAGGCGCGCCCGGCGCTCTGACCCGCCGACGCCCGCGCCGCGCTGCTGGCGGCGTAAGCCGTGAACGAACTCGTCGTCTAGTCCGACTTCGTTCACGGCTTGCCCCCGGGGTCACGAAACTCGGGAACGAGTGGCGGGCCCACTCACCACTCGTTCACGCGATCAGGCCTGCCAAGCCGTGAACGAACTCGTCGTCTAGTCCGACTTCGTTCACGGCTTCCGCACGCCCGACGGGACGCCCGACGGGGCGCCGCCCGACGACTGGCGGGCCAGAGCCCCGTCCGTGGCGCGAGCGGCGCGAGCGCAGGAGCTACGCTCCGGCGCCCTCCTGGGCGACGTGCGCGACGGCGGTCGGGTCGCCGAGCTGGTAGCCGTCGTAGGCCTTCTTCGCCGCGGCCGGAGTCGTACTGGCCCTCGCGGGCCAGGGTCTCCAGCGTGGCGACGACGATCGACTCGGCGTCGACCTGGAAGTACCGGCGGGCGGCCGCCCGGGTGTCGGCGAAGCCGAACCCGTCCGTGCCCAGCGAGCACCAGGGCTGGTGCACCCAGGGCCGGATCTGGTCCTGGACGGCCCGCATGTAGTCGCTGACCGCGACCACCGGCCCGGCAGCCCCGTGCAGGGTGCGGGTGACGTAGGGGTAGCGGCGCTCCTCGTCGGGGTGGTTGAGGTTCCACTCCTCGGTCTCCAGGCCGTCGCGCCGGAGCTCGTTCCACGAGGTCACCGACCACACGTCGGCCGCCACGCCCCACTCGTCGGCCAGCATCTGCTGGGCCTTGACCGCAGCCGGCATCGAGACGCCGGAGGCGAGCAGCTGGGCGCGGGGCCGGTCGTCCCCGTCGAGGGGGGAGGTGTTGAACCGGTACAGGCCCGAAAGGAGCGCGTCGACGTCGAGGTCGGCCGGTGCGCCGGGCTGGGAGACCGGCTCGTTGTACATCGTGATGTAGAAGATGACGTCCTCACCCTGCGGGTGCGCCTCGTCGTCGTGGCCGTACATCCGGCGCAGGCCGTCTTTGACGATGTGGCCCATCTCGTAGGCGAACGCCGGGTCGTAGTGCACGACCGCCGGGTTGGTGCTCGCCAGCAGCGGGGAGTGCCCGTCCGCGTGCTGCAGCCCCTCCCCGGTGAGCGTCGTGCGTCCGGCGGTGGCGCCCAGCAGGAACCCGCGGGCCATCTGGTCGGCCATCGCCCAGATCGAGTCGCCGGTCCGCTGGAAACCGAACATCGAGTAGAAGATGTAGAACGGGATCATCGCTTCGCCGTGGACGCTGTGGGCCGACCCGGCCGCGATGGTCGAGCCCATCGCGCCAGCCTCGGAGATGCCCTCGTGCAGCATCTGTCCCGAGGTGCTCTCCTTCCACGACAGCAGCATCTTGCGGTCGACCGCTTCGTAGGTCTGCCCGTGCGGGTTGTAGATCTTGGCCGTCGGGAACATGGAGTCCATGCCGAAGGTCCGGAACTCGTCCGGCGCGATCGGGACGATGCGGTGACCGATCTCCTTGTCGCGCATGAGGTCGCGCAGGAGGCGGACGAAGGCCTGGGTGGTGGCGACCTTCGTCTTCTCCCCGGGCGACTCCATGAGGGGCGCGTACACCTCGTCGCCGGGCAGCTGCAGGCTCATCGGCTTGAGCCGGCGCTCGGGGACGTAGCCGCCGAGGGCGCGCCTGCGGTCCTGGAGGTAGGTGATCTCGTCGGAGTCCGCCCCCGGGTGGAAGTAGGGCGGGTTGTAGGGGTCCTCGAGCTGGCTATCTGGGATGTCAAGGTAGAGCCGGTCACGGAAGGCCTTGAGGTCCTTGGTGGTCAGCTTCTTCATCTGGTGGGTGGCGTTCTTGCCCTCCAGGGCGTCGATCGTCCACCCCTTGACGGTCTGGGCCAGGATGACCGTCGGCTGGCCCACGTGGTCCTGCGCGGACTTGAAGGCGGCGTAGACCTTCCGGTAGTCGTGCCCGCCGCGGGACAGGACCTTGATCTCCTCGTCGCTCATCCCCGAGACCATCTTCTGCAGCCGGGGGTCGTCGAAGAAGTTGCTGCGGATGTAGGCGCCGTCCTCGACCAGGTAGGTCTGGAACTGCCCGTCCGGGGTGGTGTTCATCTTGTTCACCAGGGCCCCGTCGCGGTCGGCCGCGAGCAGCGGGTCCCAGTCCCGGCCCCAGAGCACCTTGATGACGTTCCAGCCGGCACCCAAGAAGTAGGACTCGAGCTCCTGGACGATCTTGCCGTTGCCCACTACAGGACCGTCGAGCTGCTGGAGGTTGCAGTTCACCACCCAGGTGAGGTTGTCCAGCCCCTCGCGGGAGGCCACCCGGATCGCGCCGAGCGACTCCGGCTCACCCATCTCGCCGTCGCCGAGGAACGCCCAGACGCGCTGCTCGGAGGTGTCCTTGATGCTGCGGTTGTGCAGGTAGCGGTTGAAGCGTGCCTGGTAGATGGAGTTGATGCCGGTGAGCCCCATGGAGACGGTCGGGAACTCCCAGAACTTGGGCATCAGCCGCGGGTGCGGGTAGGAAGAAAGCCCCTGGCCGGCGCCGCGCGACACCTCCTGCCGGAACCCGTCGAGGTCCTCGGCGCCCAGGCGGCCCTCGAGGAAGGCCCGGGCGTAGACGCCGGGTGAGGCGTGACCCTGGATGAAGACCTGGTCGCCGCCGCCGGGGGCGTCCTTGCCGCGGAAGAAGTGGTTGAAGCCGACCTCGTACAGGCTGGCCGCGCTCTGGTACGTGGCGATGTGGCCACCGACCTCGAGGCCCTTGCGGTTGGCCTTGCTGACCATGATCGCGGCGTTCCAGCGGATGTAGGCCCGCAAGCGCCGCTCGATGTGCTCGTCGCCGGGGAACCACGGCTCGGCCTCGGCCGGGATGGTGTTGACGTAGTCGCTGCTGCGCAGCGCCGGCAAGCCGACCTGCGACGCGCGGGCGCGCTCGAGGAGCTTCAGCATGATGTAGCGGGCGCGGTTCTTGCCCTTCTCCTCGAGCAGGCCGTCCAGGGACTCCAGCCAGTCGGCGGTCTCGTCCGGGTCGATGTCCGGGATCTGGCTGAGCAGGCCATCAGCGGTGATGGCCGGACGAGTTCCGGGCTTGGCCATGCGTGCTCCTCACGATCTCCAGCGACGGTGACGCTGGGCTTTCTCCAGGACGTCTGATTGGGACGGCACCCCATCCTGTCACCTGGCGGCAACGCAGGCACTGCCGGTGCGGGTGCCAGGTCACGCCCCGGCCGGGATCGCAGCGCAAGGCGCACCGGGGGTTCCACCGGCCCTCCACCTCTGGCAGGCTGACCCCCACGTTGTCCACCACCGCGACCGCAGCGTGCAGACGATCTGCCCTGCGGCACCGCACCACATGAAGGAGGCCGCGCACCGAGATGAGCGAGCTGAGTCCTCGCGTTCCGGAGCCGATGCTCACGCGCTGCACGCAGGCGACGTGGACCCGGGGGTCACGGTGAGCGCAACCGGGCACGACCGGGCCGTCGTCAACAAGCTGGGGCTGACGCCCGGGCTCGCGGTGCAGGAGATCGGCTGGGACGACGACGTCGACGACGACATCCGCCTGATGATCGAGGACGCCGTCGACGGTGAGCTCGTCGAGGAGGCCGTCGAGCCGGTCGACCTGGTGCTGCTGTGGTGGCGCGACGGCGACGGTGACCTCGTCGACGGCCTGGTCGAGGCGCTGCCGGACCTCACCGACAGCGGCTACATCTGGCTGATGACGCCGAAGGTGGGCCGCGACGGCTACGTCGACGCCGTGGACCTGGCCGAGGCGGCGGAGACCGCCGGTCTGGCCCAGACCACGACGGCAGCGGTCTCGGCGGACTGGGCCGCAACCAAGCTGGTCCGCCCCAAGGGCTCGCGCCGGTGAGCGGTGCCGTGCCGCCGGTGGGCCGCCCCGCCCCCGACTTCACCGCCCGCAACCAGCACGGCCAGCAGGTGAGCCGGGGCGACCTGCTCGGGGCTCCGGCGCTGCTCCTCTTCTACCCGTGGGCCTTCTCGGGCATCTGCACCTCCGAGCTCTGCGACCTGCGCGACGACCTGGCCCAGTTCCGCGCCCTCGACGCGCGGGTGCTGGCCATCAGCTGCGACCCGATGTTCACCCTCCGGGCCTACAGCGAGGCCGAGAGCCTGTCGTTCGACCTGCTGGCCGACCACTGGCCGCACGGGAGGATCGCGCGGGACTACGGGGTCTTCGACGAGGAATGGGGCGTCGCCCGTCGCGGCTCGTTCGTGCTGGACGCCGAGGGCACCATCACCTGGTCGGTCCTCAGCGGGATCGGCGAGGCGCGCGACGTCGCCGAGCACCTGCAGGCCCTGGCTGCTGCCTGATCTGCCGCCGCCCAGCCGGGCTCACAGGGGCGTCCAGTCCGCGTTGGCGCCGCAGATCACCAGGCACGGCAGGTTCCCGGGGACGGCGCCAGCCATCCAGGCCGCCAACGGGACGGCGGCCGCCGGTTCCGCGGCGATCCGGCACTCCTCCCACAACCGGTCACGCGCCTCGACGATCGCGGCCTCGCTGACCAGCACCGAGGCCACGGCGCCGGCGTCGGCCCGGGGGGCCAGGACGTCGAAGGGCACCTGTCCGATCCGCGTCGCGCCGAGGGCCGAGGAGGCCAACGACTCCACGGGAGCGTCCACCGGGCGGCCGGCCGCGAGCGCGTCGGAGACGGCGCTGCACCGCTCGGGCTCCGCGGCGACCAGCAGCCGGTCCCCGACGGCGAGCGCGCTCCCCGCAGCGAGCCCTCCACCGCCGGCGGCCACCACCACGGTGTCCACCTCCGGCGCGTCGGCCACCACCTCGGCCACCACGGTCCCGTTGCCGGCGACCACCCAGGGGTCGTCGTAGGCCGGGATGTAGCGGTTTCCCGGCCGCGCCGCGAGCTCGGCGGCCGCTGCCGCGGCATCGGCGTAGGTGGCGCCGGTCCGGACGAGCGTCGCCCCCAAGGCCGCGATGCGGCGGGCCTTGATCTCGGGGACCGAGGTGGGGACGAAGACGGTCGCGGCGATCCCCAGCAGGGCGGCACCCGTCGCGACCCCCAGCCCGTGGTTCCCGCCGGAGGCGGTGACGACGTGCTCGTGCGGGGGACCGGCCAGCACGGCGTTGACCGCCCCCCGGAGCTTGAACGAGCCGCTGAGCTGGAGGTGCTCGAGCTTGAGCACCAGAGGGCGGCCGTCGAGGCTCAACCGGAGCAGCGGGGTGTGACGCACGTAGGGGCGCAACCGCTCGGCGGCCTCCGCCACGTCCCGGGTGGTGGGCGGCAGCGGCGGAGTCACCAGGGTCACGCACCCAGTGTGGTCCGCAGAGCGGCCACCGGCAGCACCGCCTCACCGGGCGGTCCCCGGCAGGCCTAGGATCGGCTCCATGCCAGGCGGAGGGGAGCAGGCGCCCCGCCCTCACCTACAGGAGCAGCCCATGATCGAGACCATGCCGTTCGGCCGGACCGGCCACGACAGCACGCGGGTCGTCTTCGGAGCGGCGGCCTTCGGCGAGGTCACCCAGGACGAGGCCGACCAGACGATGGAGCTGATCCGTCGCCACGGGATCAACCACCTCGACACCGCCGCCAGCTACGGGGAGTCCGAGCTGCGGCTGGGTCCGTGGATGGCCGAGCACCGCTCCGAGTACTTCCTGGCCACCAAGACCGGCGAGCGTTCCGGCGACGCGGCGTGGGCCGAGATCAACCGCTCCCTGGAGCGTCTGCAGACCGACCACGTGGACCTGCTCCAGCTGCACAACCTGGTCGACGAGCAGGAGTGGCGCACCGCCTTCGCGGCAGGCGGCGCCCTCGAGGCCGCTGTCCGGGCGCGCGACGAGGGGCTGACGCGTCACATCGGCGTCACCGGTCACGGGGTGAGCGTCGCGGCCCAGCACCTGCGCTCGCTCGGGGAGTTCGAGTTCGACTCGGTGCTGCTGCCCTACAACTTCCCGATGACCCGCAACCGTGCCTACATGGACGACTTCGAGGCCCTCACCGCGACGTGTGCCGAGCGCGGTGTGGCCGTGCAGACCATCAAGTCGATCACCCGGGCGCCGTGGGGTGACCGGGAGCCGACGGCTGCCACCTGGTACGAGCCGCTGCGCGACCAGGGCGCCATCGACACCGCCGTCGCCTGGGTGCTGGGACGCGAGGGGGTCTTCCTCAACACCGTCGGTGACATCCACGTGCTGCCGATGGTGCTGGACGCGGCCGACCGGGCCGATGGCCGTCCGGACGAGCAGGCGATGGAGGGGTTGGAGGCGGCGTTCGGCCTCGAGCCGCTCTTCGTCTGACCGCCGCACGGACGCTGACCCCTTCGCCCCACCGGGTGGCGACCTGCAGGTGATCGGCGTTCCCGGGGATTGTCGAGGCCGGCGCTGGGCCGCCATGCTGCAGAGGTGACTTCTCCTCCCGCTCGTGCGGAACTCCTGCAGCAGTCGTTGGACGCGGTCATCGACGGGGCGCTGCTGGCAGGCCGGGTGGTGGGCGCGGTGGTGCTGGTGCGCCACCACGGCGAGCCGGTCTACGCCCGCGCTGCGGGCCATGCAGACCGCGAGGGAGGCACCCCCATGGACCTCAACACGGTGTTCAGGTGGGCTTCCCTCACCAAGCCACTCGTGGCAGCCACCGCGCTCGCCCTCGCCGAAGGCGGTCGGCTGAGTCTGGGGGATCCCGTGACGCGGTTCCTGCCGGAGTTCACACCGCGGCTGTCCGACGGCAGCATCCCGCCGATCAGGATCCGGCACCTGCTCACCCACACCGCAGGCCTCGCCTATCCCTCGCTCGCCGCCGACGACCCGTACGTGGTGGCGGGTGTCTCGAACGGCCTGGATCAACCGGGCATGTCGATGGAGGAGAACCTGCGCCGATTAGCTGCTGCGCCGCTGTACTTCCAGCCGGGCTCAGCGTGGCGCTATTCGATGGCGACCGATGTGCTGGGCGCCATCATCGCCGTCGTCCACGGCGGGTCCCTGGCCGACGCGGTCGCCACCTCGGTGACGGTTCCGCTGGGCATGCGCGACAGTGCCTTCGTGGTGCAGGAGCCGTCGCGGTTGGCTGTGCCCTATGCCGACGGCGACCCGGCCGCTGTGCGCATGCGCGAGCCACATCAGGTCCAAGACATCGTCTTCTCACCGGCCAGAGCGTTCGACCCCACCTCCTTCCAGTCCGGTGGCGGGGGCATGGTGGGCACCGCCGGTGACTTCATGACCTTTCTCGAGGCGCTGCGGACCGGCGGCAGCGAGATCCTCACCCCCGAGACGGTCGACCTGGCCTCGCGCAACCAGATCGGCACCCTGCGCGAGCAGGAGGAGCCCGGCTGGGGCTTTGGTTTCCTGTCGGGAGTGTTGACCGATGCCGGTCGAGCCGGGTCGCCGGCCCAGGAGGGAACCCTGTCCTGGGGTGGGGTCTACGGGCACTCATGGTTCCAAGACCCCGAGGTTGGCCTCAGCGTCGTGGGTCTGACCAACACCGCGCTGGAGGGTTGCACGGGTTCGTTCCCAGCGGCGATCCAGAACGCCGTCTACGCCGCGCTCGCCAGTGGCGGCTGAGAACGGGGTGGCCCCGGCGGCCGGTCCGCCCTCCGGCCAGCGCCTCAGACGGCGTCCGAGGTGAGGGGAACAGCGTGAGTGGGAACAGAGGGACTCGAACCCCCGACCCCCTGTTTGTAAGACAGGTGCTCTAACCAGCTGAGCTATGTTCCCCGGTCGTGGTACCCGCCGGTCGGCGCCGGCCGGGTGCGGCGGCTCAGACTAGTGCCCGCCGTCTGCCCCGCCAAAGCGGCGACGACGCCGACGGCGCAGAGCCGGTGCGCGACGCGCGGCTGCACTAGATTGGCGGCACCGGCCCGCGGCGCTTCGTGCGGCCCCGGACCGCCCGCCGAGCCGAGAGGCACTGCCATCGCCCGACCATCCGCCTCCCCGTCGACCCGCCTCCTCGCACCCGGTCGGGCCAGTGCCTCCCGCCCGCTGGCTCTGCTGGCGGGGTCACTGACCGGGCTGTTGGGCCTGATCGCCATGCTGCGGCTCACCGGGGGTGTCTTCTCCGGCACCCTCGCGCGCTTCGCCGTCGTCGTCGTGCTCCTGGCGATGCTGCCGTGGGCCCTCTACACCGCCCACCGGGCCCGCCACGGACGCCTCTCCCTCACTTCGCTGGCGGTGGTGCTCGGGCTCGTGGTGGTCGGGCTCGGTGTCGTCTGGCTGTCGGTCCTCGGCCCGGTGCTGGCGCTGGTCTGCTCCCTGGCCGCCTTCGGCATGATCTGGGTGAGCGACTGGCCTTCTCGCCGGCCGTCCGGCAACGACCGTTTCGTGGCCATCGAGGAGCTCCAGCGAGACGACGAGGACTGAGCTCCTGCCCGAGCGCCCTCAGGGCTCGAGCGTGAGGGCGAGCGCGGCAGCCCCCAGCAGGCCGGCGTTGTCGAGCTCGGCCGGGCGCACCTCGAGCCCGGCCACGTAGTCCAGCACCGCGAAGTCCCGCAGGTGGCGTCTCAGGGGTTCGAAGACGACCTCCCCGGCCTTGGCGACGCCGCCACCGACCACGAAGGTGCGGACGTCCAGCTCGGTCGCGGTGGTGGCGATCCCGGCCGCCAGCGCCCGCATGCCGATCTCGATGACCTCCCGCGCCACGGCGTCGCCCGCCCGGGCGTCGGCCGTCAGGGCCCGGGCGTCGTCGCCCACCCAGCCCCGCTCCCGGGCTGCCGCCACCATGGCCGGGCCCCGCGCGTACATCTCGGTGCAGCCGTGGCAGCCGCAGACGCAGCGGGGACCCCAGGCGTTGACGCTGATGTGGCCGAGGTGGACGGCGTTGCCCGTACTGCCGGCGAACAGCCGGTTGCCGATCACGGCTCCACCGCCGACGCCGGTGGAGACCACCAACCCGACCATCGTGTCGACGTCACGGGCTGCGCCCAACCAGTGCTCGCCGAGGGCGAAGCAGTGTCCGTCCCCGGCCAGCCCGACCAGCGGCGCCAGGCCGGTAGCCTCCTCGACGACGGCGGCCACGCGCTCCACCACCGGGAAGCCGCGCCAGGCGCCGATGTTGACCGGTGAGATGGTCCCGGCCGGGACGTCGACGGGTCCTGCGCTGCCGATACCCACCCGCAGCGGCAGAGATGCGGCAGGCCGCTCGGCCAGCACCGCCCGCACCGCCTCGGCGGCCGAGGCGAAGACGGCCTCAGCGTCCTCCCCACCAGGGGTGGGGCGGACGGCCGACGCGGTCGGGCGACCGTCGGTGCCCACCAGAGCCGCCGCGATCTTGGTCCCGCCGATGTCGAGCGCCAGCACTTGCTCGCTCATCCCACGTCCTCTCCTGCCCGGGACCACCCTTCGGCCAGGGGCGTCCGCAGCCTAGTGTCGGCCGACCGCCGCGGTCGGGTGCCCCGGCGTGCGCGTGGCGGCGTGGACCGCACCGACTCAGTAGAGTGGACGACCATGGCTGGCCCTGACTTCTCCGCAGACCTCGCAACGCTCGACATGTCCTTGAGCTCGATCGAGGCCGTCGTCGACCCGGCTGGGCTCAAGGTGGAGATCGCCGAGCTCCAGGAGGCGGTGTCCGCCCCCGACCTGTGGGACGACACCGACAACGCCCAGAAGGTGACGTCTCGGCTGTCGGCCCTCCAGGCCGACGTCGACCGCGTCGCGGAGCTGCGCGCCCGGTTGGACGACCTCGCGGTGCTGGTGGAGCTGGGCCAGGAGGAGAGCGACGCGGCCAGCATGGCCGAGGCCGAGACCGAGCTGGTCGCCCTGCGGCGGGCGATCGAGGCCCTCGAGGTGCGGACGCTGCTCGCGGGTGAGTACGACGAGCGCGAGGCCCTGGTGACGATCCGTTCTGAGGCCGGCGGGATCGACGCGGCTGACTTCGCCGCCATGCTGTTGCGGATGTACCTGCGCTGGGCCGAGCGCCACCGCTACCCGACCGAGGTCTACGACACCTCCTACGCCGAGGAGGCGGGTATCAAGTCGGCCACCTTCGCGGTCAAGGCCCCGTTCGCCTACGGGACCCTCTCGGTCGAGCAGGGCACCCACCGGCTGGTGCGGATCTCCCCGTTCGACAACCAAGGGCGCCGGCAGACGTCCTTCGCGGGCGTCGAGGTGCTGCCGGTGACCGAGGCCACCGACCACATCGACATCCCCGAGAGCGAGCTCCGGATCGACGTCTTCCGCTCGTCGGGCCCAGGCGGTCAGAGCGTCAACACCACCGACTCGGCGGTCCGCATCACCCACCTCCCCACCGGCATCGTGGTCTCCTGCCAGAACGAGAAGTCGCAGCTGCAGAACAAGGCCGCCGCCCTGCGGGTGCTTCAGTCCCGGTTGCTGGAGAAGGTCCGGCACGACCGCGAGACGGAGATGAACGCCCTCAAGGGTGATGGCAGCAACAGCTGGGGGTCACAGATGCGGTCCTACGTCCTGCACCCCTACCAGATGGTCAAGGACCTCCGCACCGACTTCGAGGTCTCCAGCCCGGACGCGGTGTTCGACGGGGACATCGACGGCTTCATCGACTCGGGCATCCGCTGGCGTCGCACCAGCGAGATCGCGGCCGGCTGAGCGAGGGCCCGTCGCGGCCCGCCGCGGCGCGGCGCGCGGTCCCGAGGACCCGGTCAGCGGCGGAGTGGTCACCTAGAGTGGTTCCGGCCGCCCGGCGCTGCACACGGCGCCGGCGAGACGTCAACCGGGTAAGAGGCAGGCAGTGATTCGTTTCGAGGGTGTGACCAAGACCTACGACGGACAGCGGCGCTCCGCGCTCGACGACGTCAGCGTGGACATCGACAAGGGAGAGTTCGTCTTCCTCGTCGGGGCCTCGGGCTCGGGCAAGTCCACGTTCCTGCGGCTCATCCTGCGCGAGCAGCGGACGACCCGCGGCAAGATCTTCGTGGCCGGCCGTGAGCTGAACAAGCTGCACAGCTGGAAGATCCCCGCCATGCGCCGCCAGATCGGGACGGTGTTCCAGGACTTCCGGTTGCTGCCGAACAAGACGGTGACCGAGAACGTCGCCTTCGCGCTGCAGGTGATCGGCAAACCCGCCTCGACCATCAAGCGGGTGGTGCCCGAGGTCCTCGAGCTGGTCGGCCTGGAGGGCAAGGGCGGACGCCTCCCCGAAGAGCTCTCCGGAGGTGAGCAGCAACGGGTGGCGATCGCCCGGGCGTTCGTCAACCGGCCGATGATCCTCATCGCCGACGAGCCCACCGGGAACCTGGACCCCGCGACGAGCGTCGGCATCATGAAGCTGCTCGACCGCATCAACCGCGCGGACACCACCGTGCTGATGGCGACGCACGACTCGACGATCGTGGACCAGATGCGCAAGCGCGTCATCGAGCTCGACGACGGCCTGGTCGTCCGCGACCAGACCAAGGGCGTCTACGGCTACCAGTGAGCCAGCCGCAGGCCTCCCCGTGACCGGCGCCCCCGCCGTCAGCACCCACCCGCACGACTGAGGACAGACTGCTTATGCGTTTCCGCCATATCTTCTCCGAGACCGCCGCAGGTCTTAGGCAGAACCTCACCATGACCCTGGCGGTCGTCATGACGATGTGGGTGTCGCTCTCCCTCTTCGGCGCCGGCCTGCTGGCCAACCAGCAGGTGGACCTGATGAAGGGGGACTGGTACGACAAGATCGAGATCTCGATCTTCCTCTGCAGCCCCGACGTGCAGGGAGACAACTGCGAGCCGGGCCAGGGGGCGACGGAGCCGCAGAAGGACCTCATCCGCCAGACCCTGGTGACCAACCCGGAGGTGGCGCCGGAGGGGGTGTTCTTCGAGAGCAAGGAGGACGCCTACGAGGAGTTCACGCGCGCCTACGCCGGTTCCCCCATCCGGGACTCCCTGACGGTGGACCAGATGCAGGAGTCTTTCCGGGTCAAGCTCAAGGACCCCGAGCAGTACCAGGGGGTCGTCAGCTCGGTGATCGGGCTGAAGGGGGTGCAGAAGGTGCAGGACCTCCGGCAGTACCTGGACCCCTTCTTCAGCTGGCTGAACCTGCTGCAGTGGGGCACCCTCGGTGCCTCAGCGCTCCTGCTGTTCGCCGCCGCCCTGCAGATCGGAAACACCATCCGGTTGGCCACCTTCGCGCGCCGCCGAGAGATCGGGATCATGCGGCTGGTCGGGGCAAGCAACCTCTATATCACTCTTCCCTTCCTTCTCGAAGCCCTGATCTCCGCCATCGTGGGAGCCGGGCTCGCCTGCGCGACTCTGGCATCAGGGGTTTACTTCGTCATCATGCGCAAAGCTGAAGTCTCACTTCAGGCTTTGCCTTGGATTGGCTGGTCGCAGGCGGGTTGGGCCATGGCAGGGGTTGCCGCGGTGGGCCTCGTGCTGTCTATAGTCCCCACGCTGGTCACCACGAGGAAGTACTTGAGAGTTTGAGTTCGAGGTTGCTCTCGACCTTGACTTGAGGGTCAGGAAAGCGGCGGAATCGCCGCTCTTCCCACCTCGGTGGTGAAACATCGATGGGATGGGAAGTGGCAGTGGTGCGGTTTCGTCCTCACGTCCGTCGGGGCGTCCAGGGCCAGGGCAGCACGCCCTGCCGCCGTCGCTTCGTCCGACTGAAGACGCTCGTCGCGCGCGCGCGGGACCACCGCGCCTCCACGGCTGCGGTGGGTGGGGCGGGTCAGCGAATCCGCCCTCGGCTCACGGTGGCGGCGCTGGCGCTCGTTGTCGTCCCGGTGGTGACGCTGACGCTCGTCGTCCCCCGGGCCGCCGCCGACAGCCTCACCGACCGCCGTGCCCAGCTGACCCAGGCCCTGGCCCGGAGCCAGAGCGATCTGAGCGAGTCGAGCGGTGCCCTGGCCGCTGCCGGTGCAGCTCTCGGCGCCGCCGAGGGCCAGCTGGAGATGGCGCGTGCCGAGCTGGCCCGCACCCAGGACGAGCTGGCTGCGGCCCGGGCCCGGGACGTGGCGATGGCGGCGAAGCTGAAGAAGTCCCGGGCGGAGCTCGCCGAGGCCCGGGCGGCGGTGAAGGCCGGCCAGCGCGCTCTTGACGCGAAGAAGCGTCTGGCCGGAGTGATCGTGCGGGACCAGTACCAGCAGCAGACGAACCTGCTGCCGATCGCGTTGCTGTTGGAGAACTCCTCGACCTCAGACCTGCACACCAGGCTGCAGTGGTCGACCACCCTGTTCGACACCACGGGCGCCGTCATCGCCGAGCTCAAAGCCCTGCAGGTCGCCCTCGAGGCCGAGAAGGCGCGTCAGGCCGTGCTGGAGGAGCAGATCGCCGCCGACCGGTTGCAGGCGGCCAGGAACCTGCAGGTCAGGAAGGACCTGGCAGCCCGCGCCGCGGTCCAGGAGGCGAGCGTGGCCTCGCTGGTGCAGCAGCAGCAAGCCGTTGAGGCCTCGGCCGCCGGCGAGGTCGCGGCCGACCGGGCCCAGTACGCCGAGCTCACCAAGGAGCGCGCCTCGGTCGAGCAGCGCATCGCCGCCCGCGTGGCGCGGGCCAAGGCGCGCGCCGCCCGCGCGGCGGCCGCCCAGCGGGCCGAGCGGCGCGCTCAGCAGGCTGCAGCGGAGGCAGCGGCCCGCCGGGCCGCCGACCGGGCCGCGGCGCAGGCTCGCAAGGCCGCGGCGCAGGCTCGCAAGGCCGCGGCGGAGGCCCGCCGGGCACCGGTCAGCAGGTCGTCGTCCAAGTCCTCGGCCCCCGCCCCGTCACGGCAGCGCCCGGCCGGGTCCTCCTCTTCAGGGTCGTCCTCCTCGGGATCAACCTCCGCCGGGTCCTCCCGTCCCAACGCGTCCCCTCCAGCACCAGCCTCCACCTCGAACGGGTTCAGCTACCCGGTGTCGGCGCCGATCACCTCGCCCTTCGGCAACCGGTTCCACCCCGTCCTGCACATCTGGAAGCTGCACGACGGGACCGACTTCGGGGCTGGATGCGGTCAGGAAATCCGCGCGCCCTACGCCGGCCGGGTGGCCGAGCGGTACTACAACGGTGGCTACGGCAACCGGCTGATGATCGATCACGGGCTGGTCCAGGGTCGCTACGTCACCACCGGCTACAACCACGCCATCCGCTACACCGTCGGGGTGGGGCAGCACGTGAGCAGGGGGCAGGTGATCGGCTACGTCGGCACCACCGGTTACTCGACCGGCTGCCACCTGCACCTGATGGTCTGGCTGGACGGCGGGCTGGCGAACCCGATGACCTGGTTCTGACCGGACCAGGGGACGAGGACCAGACGATGGCGCGCCTCGGGGTCGCGGTGGTCGGAGCGGGCAGCATCGCCACCGCGCACCTCGACGCCTACCAGCGGGAGCCGGCCGCCGCGGTGGTGGCGGTCATGGACCGCCATCCGGAGCGGGCGCGGCTACTGGCCGCGCGCTACGGCGTCGACCAGGTGCCCGAGACGCTGGACGCCCTGCTGGGCGACGACCGCGTCGACGCGGTCAGCGTGTGCACCGCCAACGACTCCCACGCCGAGGTCGCGCTGGCCGTGCTGCAGGCCGGCCGGCACGTGCTGGTGGAGAAGCCGCTGGCCACCACACTCGTCGACGCCCTGGCGGTCGAGCGCGCAGCGGCTCGGAGCGGGCGGGTGGCCCAGGTGGGGTTCGTCCGGCGGTTCTCGGGCAACGTCGTCGCCCTGCAGCGGTTCATCGAGGCCGGTGACCTGGGAGAGATCTACTACGCCCGGGCGGCGAACCTGCGGCGGGCCGGCCACCCCGGCGGCTGGTACGGCGAGCGGCACCGTTCTGGTGGCGGTCCGCTCATCGACATCGGCAGCCACGTCCTCGACCTGGCCTGGTACCTGATGGGCCGGCCCGTACCGGTGACGGTGAGCGGCAACACCTACGCCCGGCTGGGGGAGCGGCCCGGTGTCGGTCCCCGGCGCTACCGCGCGACCGACACCGGTCGGCAGAGTTCGGTGGAGGACCTCGCCAACGCCGTCATCCGCTTCGCGAACGGCGCCTCCCTGCTGCTGGAGGCCAGCTACTCCCTGCACGCCCCCGAGGACCGGCTCAGCGTCTCGGTGCACGGCGACCGCGGTGGTGCCGAGGTCGAACCCGAGCTGCGGATCTCCACCGAACGTCACGAGACGATGCTCAACCTGACGCCTCAGATCGACCACCTCAGCTTCGACGTCGACGAGGGCTTTCGTGGCGAGATCAGCCACTTCGTCCGCTCCTGCCTGGGCCTGGAGGTTCCGCTGGCCCCCGTCGCCGACGGCGTAGCCGTCACCCGGATGGTGGAGGCTGTCTACGCCTCCGCAGCCGCCGGTCGGGAGCTCCGCCTCGACGCCGACTGAGGTCGGTGGAGGCGCCGGGCCATGGGGATTCCGGGCGCCCCGGTAGGATGCGCCTGCCGGAGGTCGGGCTGTGAGGGTCGCCATCAGAAGCCGGATCGCCGGCGAGGAGAGGATGGGGACATGCCGAAGGAAAAGGGCGTCAAGCCGGTCGCGCAGAACCGCAAGGCGCGGCACGACTACAACATCCTGGACACCTACGAGGCCGGGTTGGTGCTCGGTGGCACCGAGGTGAAGTCGCTCCGCGAGGGCCGGGCCAGTCTGGCCGATGCGTTCGCGACGGTGGACGACGGCGAGGTGTGGCTGCGCAACGCCCACATCCCGGAGTACAGCCACGGCACCTGGACCAACCACACCGCCCGCCGCACGCGCAAGCTGTTGCTGAACCGCCGCGAGATCAGTCGACTGGAGAGAGACCTCGCCGGGTCGGGCACCACGCTGGTGCCCCTCTCCCTCTACTTCTCCGACGGCTACGCCAAGGTCGAGATCGCCCTGGCCACCGGTAAGCGTGAGTACGACAAGCGGCAGACGCTCTCTGAGCGCGAGAGCAAGCGCGAGGCGGAGCGGGCTCTGGCTGCCCGCAACCGGGGGGAGCGAGGGTGAACGAGGGGACCGGAGCCCTCGACGTCCCGGTCCTCCCGCTCCTCCTCCGGCGTCTGCTGCTGGTCCTGGCTGCCGCGGTGCTTGCCGCGGCCGGCGCCGTCCTACCCGCTCCAGCCGCGTGGGCCGCAGCCGACGACCGCATCGACTCCTTCCGCGTCGCCTACGACCTCCAGGCCACCGGGGTCCTGCAGGTCGAGGAGACGATCGTGTGGCGTTTCGGAACCGACTCCGGCCGGCACGGCATCCAGCGTGACCTCGTGCAGCGCGAGCCCTACGACTCCACCCAGGACGCGGTCTACCGGGTGTCCGGCGTCGACGTTCGCAGCCCTGACCGGGTCGCGACCCAGTTCTCCACCCGCACCACGAAGCGCGACGGCGGTCGCACCGAGGTGCTGAACATCCGCATCGGCGACCCCGACCGGACCATCAGCCGGTCCACCGTCACCTACGTGCTCCACTACCAGGTGACCGGAGCGATGCGGACCTTCCCGGACTACGACGAGCTGTTCTGGGACGCGCCGGGCTTCGGCAACCCTGCGGTCGATGAGCTGGCCATCAGCGTTCGCCTGCCCGGCCCGCCGCAGGACGTCAGCTGTTTCGTCGGACCGCCCGGCCGCCAGAGCACGACCCCGTGTCCCACCGCCCGCCGGGCGGGTGAGGGAGCCGACTTCGCGGCGAGCGCTGTGCCCCGGGGGAGCGGGATGTCCTTCGGGGTGAAGCTGGCGCCGGGGTTGGTGGCGGACAACCGACCCCACCTCGAGCCCGACGGCTCGAAGCTCAGCCCGGCTGAGCGCTTCAGGGCCGCAGCCGCGGGCGTGGCGGGCGTCGTGTTGCTGGTCGGGTCGCCGTTGGTGGGGGTGCTCTGGTGGCGCCGGCACGGGCGCGACCAGCGCTACGAGGGGCTGGCCCCCGGCACGACCCCCTACGCCGGCCAGACCGCCCGCGTGGTGCCCAACGACCCTGACCTCCCGATCCCGGTGGCGTTCGCACCCCCGAAGATTCCCGTCGCGGAAGCCGGTTTGCTCGTCGACGGCCAGGTGGACGCCCGCGAGACGGCCGCCACGATCGTCGACCTCGCCGTCCGGGGCGCGGTGCAGATCCACAGCGACGGCGAGGACGACTTCCGGGTGACTTTGCTCGACCCCGGCCGCGCGACCGCGCCGCACGAGATGGTGCTGCTCACTGACGTGTTCGGCGGCCAGCCACCGGGTGCGACCGCTGACCTGTCTACTCCGGGCAGCATGTTGAGCGCTCACCGGGCCATGACCACGTCCGTGATCAACCAGGTGACAGCGCGCGGCTGGTTCCGCAAGGTGCCCTCCGCGACGGCGACGGGCAGCGCCGGCTTCGGGGCGGTGGTCCTGGTGGTCTTCCTCGCCACCGGGCTGGGAGCCTCGGCGCTGTGGCTCGCGCTCCCGTTGATGCCGGTCGTGGTGACCTACCTCGTCGTCCGCGCCAAGCTGCGCCGTGGCCAGCGGACCCCCGACGGACGGGCGGTGTGCGACCAGGTCGAAGGCTTCCGGACCTACCTGGAGACGGCGGAGGCCGAGCAGCTGCGGTTCGAGGAGGGGGAGGACATCTTCTCGAGGTACCTGCCCTGGGCCATCGTGTTCGAGCTGGCCGATCGCTGGGCCGAGCTCTGCGGCCAGCTGGTCGCGGCCGGAAGGCTCCCGGACACCAGCCCGTACTGGTACACCGGGTCCTTCCACGGCGGCTACTTCAACCCGTCCATCCTGACCTCCAGCCTCACCGCCGCGGCCACGCCTGCCCGCTCGACGTCGGGCAGCAGCGGAGCCGGGTTCGGTGGTGGCAGCTCGTTCGGTGGTGGCGGGTTCTCCGGTGGTGGCGGGGGTGGCGGGGGCAGCAGCAGCTGGTGACCGCTGCCGCCCACGCCCGAGCTGCTCGGACTAGCGGATCTCGACGAGGTCGACGACGAAGATCAGCGTCTCGCCCGGCTTGATGACCCCGCCGGCGCCGCGGTCGCCGTAGCCGAGGTGCGGCGGGATGGTGAGCTGGCGTCGGCCGCCGACCTTCATGCCCTGCACACCCTGGTCCCAACCCGCGATGACGCGTCCCGCGCCCAGCGGGAAGTCCAGCGGCGCACCGCGGTTGTACGAGGCGTCGAACTCCTCACCGGTGCTGTGGGCCACGCCGACGTAGTGCACGAGCACCTGGTCGCCAGCCTTGGCCTCGGCACCGCTGCCCTCGGTGATGTCGGTGACCACGAGGTTCTCGGGGGGCGGGCCGTCGGGGAAATCGATCTCGGGCTTCTGTGCTGTCATGACCCCAACTTAGAGGCGGGTGCTTCCCACCTCCAAGGCCGCCGCGTGCCAGACGGCGGGCCCACGGACCAGGTGCGGGCTCGGGGTCGCACCGGGGGATTGCCGGATGGCCCAGCCTTTCGCGGCGAGGCACCCTTGAGCCATGAGTTCCATGGACGAGCCCTCCAGCCTGCAGTCGCGCGTGACCCCGGACCAGCGTGACCGTGCGGAGGCCTGGTTGAAGGATGCCTACGCCGACGGCCGGGTTGGCGAGCTGGAGTTCGACACCCGGATGGGGCAGATCCTGGCTGCGGACAACCGCTTGGAGCTGAACGAGGCGTTCTACGGACTGGTGCGTGTCCCCACCCCGTCGCAGGCCCTGGGCGTGCACCCGGCGTACCAGCCGTTCGTGCCGGCCGCGACGCGGGACAGGGCCAGCCGCGGTGGGGCAGCCGTCGCCCACTTCTCGGCGCTGCCCCTCTCGGTGCTCGGACCGGCCCTGGTCTACGCTCTCGCCGCCCCGGGCTCCGCGGTCCGACGCGAGGCGGCCAGGTCGTTCAACTTCACCCTGACGATGCTCATCGGCTTCGTCAGCAGCGGCGTGCTGGCCGCCGTGACCGGGGTCGGCACCTTCGGCCTGGTGGCTTTCCTGTTCGCACTCTCCTGGGTGGTGCTGACTCTCGTCGGCGGAGCCAAGGTGGCCCAGGGCGAGGCGTGGCGGAACCCGGTCCAGCGGGTGCTGAACGTCAAGGCCCTGTCGGAGAAGTAGGCACTCCCTGCTCCCGCCCCGGCGCTTGGCAGGCGCCGGGGCGGTGTCCTGCTCTGAGCTCGGCGCAGCGCCGATGAAGGGGTGCCCGCGGCCCGTGCGCCGACGAGGCAGCTGACGTACACTGGTCGGGCAGCCTCGGCTGTACCGCCGAAAGGCCGAGCACGTGGGCTGTCAGCGGGACAACTGCACAGGGGGTGATCGGTTTCGACTTGGGTCGGTAGTCCCAGGAGAAGCGGGCCGAGAATCCAGGGTCAACTCGTTAATGTTCCCTGGAAACCAATAAGTGCCAATTCTCAGCGCACTAACTTCGCTCTCGCTGCCTGAGCAGTGATCGAAGGGTCAGACCGGGCGTGCCTCCGTCCCGGACCCTGGCCTCATCAAGGGGGCTTACCTGCTAAGAGTCGTCTGAGGGCTTAGCGGGAACATTCACTGAGACTGGGCTTGTCTGCAACGTGCTGGTGCGAGTGCAGGGGTCGAGAAAACGCCTAGCCAGCTGCGCCCGGAGAAGTCCTGGTTCGTCGTCCGAGGACGCGGGTTCGATTCCCGCCACCTCCACCCCTGCAGGTTCCGGAAGGGGCCGTGCACTGACTCCTGACAAGGGATCAGTGTGCGGCCCCGACCTGGTTTCTTCACGATCACGTGCCCGTGCACCATCGCCTCCTAGCGAGGAGAACGCCGACGCGCCCGACCATCCGGTAGGCGATCTGCCGGTCCAGCAACCGGGTTGGTGGGTGACCACGACGGGGCAGATGCGCGCGAATGCCCACGCGCTTCGAACCCGAGCGGGTGCCGCCCGAGGACGTCGGTCACACGCGGTAGCGAAACCCATGCGTCGGTCCGTCCCGACGGTGCGACAGCCGGCCCGGCTGACCGTGCCCTCGCGGGCAGGGCCGGCCGGGTCGGCTGGCAGTAGAGCGTGTTGCTACGGCCGGGCGGGCCGGATCAGCTGGAACAGGGCCCGGCCGGTCCTCACCCGGGTGTCCTCGATGCCGGTGAAGCCTTCGTTCGGGTTGAGGACGTCGGCGCCGAAGTCGACGTCGGGGTCGTCGGTGGTACCGCCAACTCCGTCGCGGCCGACGCCGTACAGCAGGGCGAAGTTGCCGCCCTGGTCCATCAGGTTCGGCACCGCGTTGAACTGGTCGACGTGGTAGCTGCCCAGGTAGTGCCCGGCTTCGTGGGAGGCGACGTTGCCGAGCGCGGTGCCGAGGAACTTGATGCGGTTGCTGGTCGGCTTCAGGTAGGTGTTGAGCGAGTAGGGGACCCCCGCGGGCTCGGAGACCGCGTCGAGCAGGATGAGGGCGGTCTCCTCGGTGTCGAAGTTGCCCGGGTCGATGGATTGGGCGATGCCGATGGTCTCGATACCCGACTCGGCGATGGAGCCGCCAACGATGAGCCGGCTCACGTTGGGCTTCCCGAACGGGTCGGCGTGGTCGCGGCTGTTGAGGATCTTCACCTTGACGCCGGTGCCGGCGAAGTCGCGCTTCAGGTTCTCGGTGACGGTGGCGACGATGCGGTTGATGAGGGCATTTTTCTGGGAGGCGGGAACATTCCACCGGCCGAGGAACGCCGACAGGGGCGACAGCCGCCGGACGCCCGGGCCGCCGTAGATGGCGGTGTTGACGCGGGCTCCGTTGAAGTCGAGAAAGATCTTCTGTGTGGCCTTCTTCGTCTCGGTGCGGGGCCGATACACCTCAAGGGTGATGTCATAGCGTCCGCCGCGTCCGGTGACGGCCAGATAGTGGCGTCCGGAGGTGGCGGCGACGTGGTCGGCGACGGCGTTGCCGCCACCGGCGAGCGGTGACTTCGCCGGGTAGATGCCGGAGGGGTCCTGGGAGGAACCCATCACCTCCTGCCGGGCCGGGTCGTAGAAGGCGATGCGCGTGGCGGCGCCGGCGGCGGAGCCGCTGAGCACGTCACCGGCCCGCAGGGTGACCGCGTAGTAGTCGATGTCGCTGGCGTTCAGCCCGAAGGTGGCGGTGTAGCGGCCTTCGGTGCCCACGCCATCCCCGCTGCCGGAGTCGAAGGGGTCCTCAGGTAGAGAAGGGAAGCCTACGACGGAGATGAAGTAGTCACCCGTCACCGGCACCGAAAACGTCAGGTAGCTGTCAAGGTTCCCCGGACTCTCGTCATCGTTGAAGCCAACCACCTCACCCGCGGTGTTCCAGACGACCAGGACAGTGTCGAAGCCGTTCTCAGGGTCGTCGCTGCCGGGGGTGGTGAGGTCGACCGAGAGCAGCGCCCCCGCCCGGAGGCCGCGGAAGGCGTAGAAATCGAAGTCCCCGCTCTTGTCACCCTTCGACCCGTGCGGCCCGTCACCGACCTGACCGGTGGTGCGCACCTGCCCGCCGGCGGGCACGGTCACGTTCTTCGCCAGCCTGATGGACCCGTCGTCCTCCCGGTTTGCCGGCCTGTTCACGGGGGCCGGTGCGGGCGCCAGGGTGCCGCGGATGCGGGCGGCTGAACGCTTCCCGCGAGCTGATCCGAACCTGGCGATGCGCTGGGCGGTGGCTGCGGTGTCGTTGCTGCCCCGCAGCTCATCGGGCTCGAGCTCGTTGACGACGAGCGGGGTGGCGACTTTCGCGGCAGCGAGCTTGCTTCGCTTCTTCAGGGCGGTACGGGTCCTCGACTGGGCCTTGATCCGCTGCTTCCAGCCGAACAAGTTCGACTTGGCAGGGTCGGGGAGCAGGGACAGCATCGGGTTCGTCTGCGCGGCACCCGCACTCTTGCGGATGACCCGGTCGGTCTTCGGCACCTGCTGGAGACCGAGGTGGCGAGCCAGCTGACCCTGGCGGGGGTGGGTTGGGGCTCCAGGGGTGGGTGCTGCGGAGGCCGGTGGCAGGGCCAACACCGTGAGGGAGCCCGCCATCACAGCCGCCACCGCCCAGCCACCACGTCGTGTTCCTACCCTCATGCTGGTTCCCCCTTGGTCGGCCGGAGTCGGCTCGGGCTCAAACTAGGGGTCAGCGTTCAGCCGTGAACAGAGTCAGCAACGGACTAGTTACCCATTCGTGACGGAGAAGCACGAGGCAGTCCGGTGGTTTTTGAACGCTTTTTCTAGGATTGTCGACAAGGACGAATCGGCGCCAACGACCTCGCCCGCGGATGGGGTTTCACGACGTCACCGGCCAAGGACGAGGGGCCAGAGGTTGCAGAGGCAGCCTTCGGAACTTCACCTGATCCCCTGGCTGGGCTTCCTCTTTCCAGCATGCTGGCGTCCGCTGTCTCGAACTCCTACCAAACCGTCCGCCGTCGCCCTGTGCCCGCCCGTCGCCGCGTCGCCCGTGCACGCTCGAGCGACCTCCGCCGCGAGCGGACCTGGTCACGAGGGGAGATCAGCCCACGGCGGCAGGGGGGAGCCTGGTCGTGGAGGACGGGCTCACGAGGGTGCTGGGTCTCCTTCGCCTGCACACAGCCGACGCGTGGTGGGACAACCCCGCTCGGAACGCAAGGGGTCGTGCTTCCGTCGCGCTGGCGGCGGCTCAGGCGCCAGGCCACGGCGGCTGCAGCCATGGTTGCTCCTGCCGCGGGAGACGACGTTCGCGATGTTTCGGTTCCTCGAGGTCTGGACGACGGGTCGGCGAGGAAGCGGGGACGCCTCGTCGACCTCGACCAGCCTGCCGCTCACCGCACACCGGTGGCCGCGCTTTCCGGACCCGTCCCGGCGCCTGTTCGAGCGTCGGAGCCGACGTCCATATCCCGCTACGCTCCTCGCGGCTCGCGGCACCCCCGGGCAGACTTGCGCGGAAGAGGCGGACATGGCCCGACAAATCTGGACCCTGCACGGCGACGGGAGGAACGTCGAGGCGAGCGCCGTCGTCGGCCCGGGCGAGCGGCTGAGCTGGGGCCGGACCGTCGGACTGGGCATGCAGCACGTGGTCGCCATGTTCGGGGCGACGTTCCTGGTGCCGGTGCTCACCGGCTTCCCGCCCACGACCACGCTGTTCTTCTCCGGGCTCGGGACGATCCTGTTCCTGCTCCTGACCCAGAACCGGCTGCCCAGCTACCTCGGTTCGTCCTTCGCGTTCATCGCCCCGATCACCGCAGCCACGGCCTCCGACGGCCGCGGCGGCGCGCTCGCCGGCATCGTCGCTGTCGGACTGCTGCTTGCCCTGGTCGGGCTGATCGTCCAGGTCACCGGCACCGGCTGGATCGACGCACTGCTGCCACCGGTCGTCGCCGGAGCGATCGTGGCGCTGATCGGCTTCAACCTGGCCTCGGCGGCCCGCGACAACTTCGTCACGGCGCCGCTCACGGCGCTCATCACGCTCGGGGCGGTCATCCTGTCGACGGTGCTGTTCCGCGGCATCCTCGGCCGGCTCTCCATCGTGCTGGGCGTCGTCGTCGGCTACGTCGTGGCGCTGCTGCGCGGGGAGGTGGACTTCGCCCCGGTCGCGGCTGCCGGTTGGGTCGGCCTGCCCGAGTTCACCGCGCCCACGCTGACGCCCGGGTTCTGGTCGCTGCTGCCGGCCTTCCTGCCGGTGGTCCTGGTGCTCGTCGCCGAGAACGTCGGCCACATCCGGGGTGTCGCCCAGATGACCGACCCGGCGGTGAACCGCCTCACCGGTCGGGCGCTGCTGGCTGACGGGCTGGCCACCACCATCGCCGGTCTCGGTGGGGGGTCGGGTACCACGACCTACGGGGAGAACATCGGCGTCATGGCCGCCACCCGGGTCTACTCCACCGCCGCCTACTGGGTCGCGGGCGCCTTCGCCGTGCTGCTCGGGCTCTCGCCCAAGGTGGGCGCGGTCATCAACACCATCCCCGCCGGGGTGCTGGGCGGGGTCACCACCGCGCTGTACGGCCTCATCGGCATCATCGGGGTCAAGATCTGGCTGGACAACCGCGTCGACTTCGCCAAGCCGACGAACCAGCTGACAGCGGCCACTGCGCTCGTCGTGGCCATCGCCCCGTTCACCTTCACCATCGGCACCGTCTCGTTCAACGGCATCGCGCTGGGCACCGTCGCGGCGGTCGTCGTCTACCACGTGATGAACGCCGTCGCCCGGGTCCGCGGCACCGCCTGACCACGCGCTGCACCCCCAACGTGGTCCCGCACCCCCTGCTCGGGGTGCAGGACCACCTTCGGGGCGCAGGACAGAGGAACCTGTGCGTCTGGCGGCAGCCGCGTCAGGACGGCAGCCGGTCCGCCCGTCGCTCCACCAGCGCGGGCGGCGCCGTCAACCGCCAGGCCTCGTAGGTCAGCTCCGCGAGCTCGGTCCGCTCCACCCGGGCGAGGTGGACGACGACCCAGCCGAAGGCGCCGGTGGTGAACTGCACCTCGAAGACGTCCGGCCGCTCGGCCACCAGGGCGATCTGCTCGCTGAGCTCCTGCTTGAGGCCGACGGTCTGGGTCGGCAGCCACAGGTAGGCGAAGCCGTGCCCGTGGACGAGGAAGTGCAGATAGCGGCTGTGTTCGACGTGCTCAACCCCCTCGAGCTGTACCGCCAGGTCCAGGAAGTCGTCGCTGGTCGTCCCCACCCGCTCATGGAACCACCCGCCGCTGACAGCCGAACCGCTCGCCCGAGCACCATCCCTCGAGCGCGCAGCCTGCACGGCTGAACCGGTTCGGTAGGGTCGTGCCCCGTGACCGCGTCCGCCCCCTCCCGGCCCGGCCGGCGACGCTCGGCGACGCTGAACCGCCCGCTGGCTCTGCTTGTCGCCGGCACGTTCTTCATGGAGAACTTGGACGGCACGATCATCGCCACGGCCGCGCCGGCCATTGCCGCCGACCTAGGCGTCGCTCCGGTTGACGTCAACCTCGCCATGACGGCCTACCTGGTGACCATCGCCGTCGGCATTCCGGTCAGCGGCTGGCTGACCGACCGGTTCGGCGGGCGCCGGGTGCTGGGAAGCGCGATCGCGATCTTCACCGTCGCCTCCCTGCTGTGCGCGCTCAGCGTCAACCTCCCGATGCTGGTCGCGATGCGGGTCCTGCAGGGGTTCGGGGGCGCGCTCATGGTGCCCGTGGGCCGGCTGGTGGTCCTGCGGGTGACCACCAAGCAGGACCTGCTCGACGCCGTCGCCTACCTCACCTGGCCGGCCCTGGTCGCGCCCGTGATCGCGCCGGCGCTGGGTGGCTGGATCGTGAGCGTGTCCAGCTGGCACTGGATCTTCCTGATCAACCTGCCCCTCGGCGTGGTGGCCCTGGTCGTCGCCGCCCGCATCGTGCCTCCGGCCGACGCCGCCCCGTCGGTGCCCCCGCTGGACCTGATGGGCTTCAGCCTGTGCGCCGGGACGCTCGCGGCTCTGCTCATCGGGCTGGAGCTGCTGGGCCCGCAGCACGGAGGCGGCGCGCTCGCGCCGACCGGCACCCTCGTCGGGGCCGTCCTGCTGGGCGTGCTCACCGCCGGCTGGCTGCGGCGCACCCCGCACCCGCTGCTCCGGTTCGGCGCCCTCCGGCTGCAGTCCTTCCGGGTCAGCAACCTGGGCGGTGGGGTCTACCGCCTGGTGATCAGCGCCGTCCCGTTCCTGCTGCCGCTGATGTTCCAGGTCGGGTTCGGCTGGTCGCCGGTGCGCGCCGGCCTGCTGGTGCTGCTGCTGTTCCTGGGCAACGTGGCGATCAAGCCCGCGACCAGTCCGCTGATCCGCACCTTCGGTTTCCGCAGCGTGCTCATCGTCAGCATCGCCGGCGGGCTGGCGACCTTCGTGGCCATCGCCGCGCTGCGGCCGGGAACCCCCCTGGTGCTGACGGGGCTCGTCCTGGTCCTCAGCGGCGTCTTCCGTTCCGTGGGGTTCAGCGCCTACAACTCCCTGCAGTTCGCCGACCTCGAGCCGGCCGACATGACCGACGCCAACACTCTGGCCTCCACCCTGCAGCAGGTCGCCGTGGGCCTGGGGGTCGCGATCGGGGCGGTCATCCTGCGGGTCGTGGACCTGAGCGCCGGCCCGGGTGAGCTCGGCCCGGTCACGCCCTACACGATCACCTTCGTGGTCCTGGCCCTGCTGATGCTGCATCCTCTGATCGAGGCGTTGATGCTCCACCGCAGCGCCGGTGACGAGGTCGCCGGGCGCTGAGCTCCGGCCAGGAGGAACACTGGCCCGGTGAGCGACCTGCCCTACCTGCCGCCGCTGCGGCACCCCGTCCGCACCATCGGTCGCCGGACCTTCGACTTCTCCACCCAGATCGTGGTGATGGGCATCGTCAACCGGACCCCTGACTCGTTCTACGACCAGGGGGCCACCTACGTCCTCGACCGGGCGGTGCAGGCGGCCCTGGACGCAGCGGCTGCGGGGGCGGGCTGGGTCGACGTCGGCGGCGTCCCCTTCTCACCCGACACCCCCGAGGTCAGCGAGGCCGAGGAGCTGGACCGGGTGCTGCCCGTGGTCGAGGCCGTGGCCGCGGCGACCGACGTCGTCATCTCGGTCGACACGTTCCGGCCCGAGGTGGCCGCACGCGGCATCGCCGCCGGGGCCGCGGTGATCAACGACACCACCGGGCTGCACCACCCGGAGATGGCGGACGTCGTCGCCGGGACCGGCGCCACGGTGGTCGTGGCGCACAGCCTCGCCGAGCCGCGGCAGCACCTCCGGCGGCCCCGGTACGACGACGTGGTGGCCGAGGTCAAGCAGTTCCTCGCCGACCGGGTGCAGCGGGCGCTGGACCGCGGGGTGGGGGAGGAGCAGATCGTCCTCGATCCCGGCCACGACCTGAACAAGACCACGCTGCACACCCTCGAGCTGACCCGGCGGCTGCCCGAGATCGCCGACCTCGGGCTGCCACTGCTCGTCGCGGTCTCCAACAAGGACTTCGTGGGGGAGTCGACCGGCCTGGCCAAGCCCCACCGGCTGGCGCCCTCGCTGGCCGCGGCCGCCGCCTGCGCCCTGGGTGGGGCGCGGCTGTGGCGGATGCACGAGGTCGGGCCGGCCGTGGCCGCCGCTCAGATGATCGAGGCGGTGCTGGGCCTGCGGGTACCCACCGGGCTCCGGCACAACCTGGACTGACACCCGCCCGGCGGCGCACGGAGCGGCAGGACTGTCAGCCCTGCGAACTACGCTCCTGCCCATGACGGGCGAGGACAGCGGGGGCGTCGCGGCGGCGCCCTGGGACCGCGTCCGCGTGCTCCGTCTGGCCAGGGACACCGCCGCCCGTCAGGCCGCGCTCCGCCTGTCGGGATCGGCCTGGCTGGGGAGCGGGCGCGCCGGAAGCCAGGTCTGGGGACGCTTCCAGGGCAGCGCGGCCGCGACCTACGAGGTGATCCTCGACGTGACCACGTCGACCTGGGCCTGCAGCTGTCCTAGCCGCACGGCGCCGTGCAAGCACGCGCTGGCGCTGCTGCTGCGCTGGAGCGACGGGCTGCTCGCCGAGCACGAGCCCCCCGCGTTCGCCGCTCGCCGCCCTGACCACCGCGCGTCCGCAGCCCCTGCGCGCGCTTCCACCCAGCTCGTTGACCCGGCGGCTGCCGCCAGCCGTGCCGCAGCGCGGGTCGAGCGGGTCATCGCCGGCCTCGACGAGCTCAGCACCTGGATCGGGGACCAGGTCCGGACCGGGCTGGCCGGGCTGGAGCGTGAGGGCGGCGCGGCCCTCGACGCGGTGGCCGCCCGGATGGTCGACGCGCAGGCCCCCGGCGTGGCCAGCCTGCTGCGGCGGCTCCCGGGCGAGCTCGGCCGCGAGGGCTGGCCCGAACGCGTGCTCGAGCAGCTGGCCGGGCTCCACCTCTTGATCCAGGCCCACCGCCGGATCGACCGCCTCCCCGCCGACCTGGCGGCGACCGTCCGCGGCCACGTCGGCTACCCCCTCAGCCGGGCCGCGGTGCTGGCCGAACCCGGCGTCGAGGACGACTGGTGGGCCGTCGGCCAGGTGGACACGGTGGAGTCCCGCCTGGAGAGCCGGCGCGTGTGGCTGTGGGGTCGGCACAGCCGACGCTGGGCGCTGTGGCTGAGCTTCGTCCCGCCCGGGGGCACCCCCGACACGACCGTGGTGCTCGGCGACCGCTTCGTCGGGCGGCTGCACTTCTATCCCGGGTCGGGCCAGCTCCGGGCCGTGGTCGGCGAGCCGACGTCCGGCCTGCAGGCAGCCCTGGACCATGCGGGGGAGCCCTGGCCGCCCGAGGACAGCCTCGGCGCAGCCCGCCGCCGCTTCGCCGACCTGCTCGCGGCCGACCCGTGGGCCAGCCGGCTGCCCGTCCTGCTGCGGGTGGCCCCGGTGCCCCCGGCCGCCGGCGAGGGCTGGCGGCTGCGCGATGACGACGGGCTGAGCTGCCCCTTGCTGGGCGCGGGAGCTGAGCCGTGGCCCCTGGTCGCCCAGGCCCGGGGTCGGAGCGTCGCCGTCGTCGCGGAGTGGACGGCCGAGGGTGCCCGGCCGCTGGCGGTGCTCGGCGCGGCCGGGACCGGCACCGCTGTGCTGCAGGCCGCCTGATGCCCACGCCCTGGACCGAGGTGGTGACCACCGCCCTGGTGGGCACGGGCCGGCGTCCGCTTCCCGCCGACCTGCTGCCCGTGGGGACGGGGACGCCGGACGGCGCCGCCAGCGCCGTGCTGCTGGACCTGGCCGCCCGGCAGCGGGTCTGGCAGCGCGCCGCACGCCCCCTGGGCCACTGTCCGGCGCCCGCGGAAGCACCGCACGACCCGACGCCGTGGGCGCCGCCGCCGGCGCAGGAGCTGCTCGGCCGCCTGCTCGCTCGACCCGAGCCGGAGCTGCTCAACGCGTGGCTGGCGGCGGCGGCCGCACGTCGGGTCCGGTCCGCCCCCGAGCACTGGACCGGTCTGGCAGCGCTGGCGGCCACCCGTCCCGACGTGGATCGTGGCGTGCTGGCCCAGGCTCTGGGCTCGGAGGGCCGCTGGTTCGTCCGGCAGAACCCGGCCTGGTCCCGGTTGGCTGACGTGCTCGAGCGCCCGGGCCCCGCCCGTGCCGTCCCGTGGTCGGGCTCGGTCCCGGACGAGCCCGCGGTGCGGGCCCGGCCCGAGCTGGCCCTGGACGTGCCCGCTCCCTGGCCCAGAGAGCTCGCGGTGGCGGCCCTCCGGGTGCTGCTGGGAGGCCAGCTCGGCTGGCGGGGAAGCCGGTACGGAGCCGCCATCGGTGCCCGGCTCGACGCCGCCGACGCCGATCTCCTGGAGCAGGCCGCGGACGCGCTCGCCAACGGCCCTGCGCGCAGCTCGCCCGGGCTGCGCCTGGTGCAGGACGCCGTCGCCGCCGCGGCTGTGGTGGCCGCGGACCGGGCCGCGGTCGACCAGGCCTTTGACGACCACGACCAGGAGCCGACCCACGACCTCGATCGCCCGGCTGACCGGGACGACATTCTTTCGAACCAGGAGCGGGCATGAGCACCACCGACCAGGCTGTCCTCGGTCCGGCAGCGGCCGGGGAGCCGTTGCGCCCGCACGCCGAACAGGTCTACGCCGGCGAGCTGGCCGCGCTCGCCGCCCGGGACGACCGGCCTCGCCCCCCGCACTGGCGGATGTCGCCGTGGGCGGTCGTCACCTACCTGCTCGGCGGGGTGCTGGACGACGGCACCGTGATCAGCGCGAAGTACGTGGGGTCGCGACGGCTGGTGGAGGTCGCGGTGGCGACGCTGGCCACCGACCGCGCCCTGCTGCTGCTCGGCGTCCCCGGCACCGCCAAGTCGTGGGTGTCGGAGCACCTGGCCGCTGCCGTCTCGGGCCGCTCGACGCTGCTGGTCCAGGGCACCTCCGGCACCACGGAGGACGCCATCCGCTACGGCTGGAACTACGCCCGCCTGCTGGCTGAGGGCCCCAGTGCGGCGGCCCTGGTGCCGTCGCCGGTGATGGTGGCCATGCGCACCGGCGCGATCGCCCGGATCGAGGAGCTCACCCGCATCCCGGCCGAGGTCCAGGACGCCCTCATCACCGTGCTCTCGGAGAAGACGCTGCCCGTGCCCGAGCTGGGTGAGGAGACCCAGGCGCTCAAGGGCTTCAACGTCATCGCCACCGCCAACGACCGGGACCGGGGCGTCAACGACCTCTCCTCGGCGCTGCGGCGCCGTTTCAACACCGTCGTCCTGCCGCTGCCGGCCCGGGAGGAGGACGAGGTGGCCATCGTGCGCAGCCGCGTGGCGGAGCTGGCGTCGTCGTTGGAGCTGCCGGCCGTGCCGCCGGCGCTGGAGGAGATCCGGCGGGTCGTCACCGTCTTCCGCGAGCTCCGGTCGGGGCTGACCGCCGACGGCCGCACCCGGGTGAAGAGCCCGTCGGCCACCCTTTCCACCGCCGAGGCGATCTCGGTGGTCACCAGTGGCCTGGCCCTGTCGGCCCACTTCGGCGACGGCCGGTTGCGGCCCGCCGATGTGGCCGCCGGTCTGGTCGGCGCCGTGGTCAAGGACCCGGTGTCGGACCAGGTCGCGTGGGAGGAGTACCTGGAGGTGGTCGTCCGGCCGCGCGAGGACTGGGCCGAGTTCTACCGGGCCTGCCGGGAGGTCGGATGACGGCCACCCTGGCCCCTGCCGAGGAGGGGCACCCGACCGACCGCGGGCTACCGACCTCAGGGGAGCCGCTCGTCGAGGTCTATGGCATCCGGCACCACGGGCCCGGGTCGTCGCGCTCCCTGCTCGCCGCCCTGGAGACGTTCCGCCCGGACGTGGTGCTGATCGAGGGCCCGGCGGACGCGGATCCGCTGCTGCGGTTCGCGGCCGCCGCCGGCACGGTGCCGCCGGTCGCGCTGCTGGCCTACGCCCCGGACGACCCTGCCGTCTCGGCCTTCTGGCCCTTCGCCGTCTTCTCCCCGGAGTGGCAGGCCCTGCGGTGGGCCCTCGACCGAGGGGTTGAGGTGGGCCTGTGCGACCTCCCCGCGGCACAGGTGCTCGCTCCGCAGCGGGCCAACCTCTTCGACCACCAGCCCGACGCTGACGAGCAGCCCGACCCAGGTCCGAGCCTCGACACGAGTGTGGCCGAGGCCGATCTCGACGCCCCGCTCGACCCGCGCCGCTGGGCCCGGGTCGACCCGCTGCGGGCGCTCGCCGAGGCAGCGGGCTACGACGACCCCGAACGCTGGTGGGACGACGTCGTCGAGGCCCGGCTGGACGGCTCCTCGCCGTTTCCGCTGCTCACCGAGGCCATGGCCGAGCTGCGACGGGAGGTGGGGCGTCCGGGAGGCCGGGAGGCGGCCCGCGAGGAGCGGCGCGAGGCGCACATGCGGCAGAAGATCCGGGCCGCGGTCAAACGCGGGCGACGCCGCGTCGCCGTCGTCTGCGGGGCCTGGCACGCCCCGGCGCTCACCTGGCCGTTGCCCCCGGCGGCGGCCGACGCGCGGGCGCTCCGCGGGGCGCCCAAGCGGAAGGTGACGCTGACCTGGGTGCCGTGGACGCACAGCCACCTGGCCTCCGCGAGCGGGTACGGCGCCGGCATCGCCTCACCCGGCTGGTACGAGCACCTGTGGACCGCCCCCGACGCCCCGGTGGTGCGGTGGCTGACTCGGGTGGCCCACCGGCTGCGGAGCCACGACCTCCCGGTGTCGAGCGCCCACGTCATCGAGGCCGTCCGCCTGGCCGAGACCCTGGCCGCGCTCCGGATGCGCCCGCTCGCCGGGCTGGCCGAGGTGCAGGAGGCGACCCGGGCGGTCCTCTGCGACGGCGACGACCGGGCAGCTCAGGTGGTCACCGCCGACCTCGTGGTGGGGGAGGCCCTCGGCACAGTCGACCCGACGGTCCCCATGGTGCCGCTCGAGGCCGACCTCGTGGCCACCTGCCGACGGCTCCGGGTGCGCCGCGAGCCAGGGAAACGTGTGCTGGACCTCGACCTGCGCCGCTCCATCGACCAGGAGCGTTCCCAGCTGTTCCACCGCCTCCGGCTGCTCGGCATCGACTGGGTCACCCCTGCCGACAGCGGCGTGCAGAACCAGGGGACCTTCCGCGAGACCTGGTCGGCGACGTGGCGGCCGGCGCTCGCCGTCGACCTGGTCCGGGCCGCGGTGTGGGGGACCACGGTGGAGTCAGCCGCCACGGCTCGGGTGCACGACCAGCTAGAAGGGGGCAGCCTGCTCGAGCTCACCCGCACCATCGAGCACTGCCTGCTCGCCGGTCTGCCCGAGGCCCTGCAACGCCTCCTCGTGGTGCTGGCCGACCGGGCGGCGCTCGACGCCGACGTCGTGCACCTGATGGAGGCGCTGCCGCCGCTGGCTCGCGCGCAGCGGTACGGGAACGTCCGCCGCACCCACACCGACGCCCTCGCGCAGGTCAGCGAGGTGCTCGTGCTGCGCATCTGCGCCGGCCTGCCTCAGGCCGTCCGTGCGCTGGACGACGACAGCGCCGCCCGGCTGCGGGGGCTGCTGGACCAGGTCGGGGCCGCCGTCGGGCTGCTCGCCGAGGCCCCGGCGCCGGCGAAGGACGGCGATGTCCTGGGCGGGAGCGGGCTCCGCGAGCGCTGGCTAGCCGCGCTCGCCACGGTCGTCGACCGCCGTGACGTCCACGGGCTCCTGCTCGGTCGGGCGGTCCGGCTGCTGGTGGACGCCGGACGCCTCTCCGACGCCCCGGTGCGGCTGGAGCGGGCGCTGTCGCACGGGGTCGACGCCGCCGCCAAGGCCGCCTGGGTCGAGGGGTTCTTCGCCGACGGCGCCCTCCTGCTCCTGCACGACGCCTCGCTGCGCGACCTCCTGGACCGCTGGGTCACCTCCCTCGACGAGCGGGGGTTCACCGACCTGCTGCCCCTGGTCCGGCGGACCTTCGGCACCTTCACCCCGGCCGAGCGCCGGTCCCTGGCCGGTCGGGTGGCCGCGCGCTCACCGTCGACCTTCCAGCCGCCCGAGACGGCCGGGTGCGGGCCCGCCGATCCGGACGACGACCTGGCGCGCGGGGCGCTGGCCACGGTCGAGCTCATCCTGGGCGGTGCGGCGTGAGCGCGTCCGAGGGCGACGCCGAGGGGCGGCGGCGCTGGCGGCTGCTGCTGGGCGGCGCGGCCGAGGAGGAGCTCGGGGCCACGCTGACCCCCGAGGAGTCGGCGATGGACCGGACGCTGGCCGCCCTGTACGACGGCGACGAGGCCGCGGACGGGTCACCGGGCCGCCGGACCGGCGGGCTCGGGTCGTCCGCGCCCGGCGTGGCGCGGTGGCTGGGGGACATCCGCACCTACTTCCCGACGAGCGTCGTCCAGGTCCTGCAGCGCGACGCGATCGAGCGGCTGCAGCTCACCTCGATGCTGCTGGAGCCGGAGCTGCTCGACTCGGTCCAGCCGGACGTCCACCTGGCCAGCACCCTGCTCGGCCTGAACCGGGTGATGCCGGAGACGACGCGGAGGACCGCGCGGCTGGTGGTGGGCAAGGTGGTGACCGAGATCGAGCGGCGCATCGCCAACCGGACCACGGCCGCGGTCAACGGAGCCGTCAGCCGTGCCGACCGGACCCGCCGTCCCCGGCCGGCGGACATCGACTGGCCGGCCACGATCAGCGCGAACCTGCGGAACTACCTACCCGAGCACCAGACCGTGGTACCCGAGCGGTTGGTCGGCTACCGCCGCGCTTCCCGCACCCTGTCGCGGGACGTCGTGGTCGCCCTCGACCAGTCCGGCTCGATGGCTGAGTCGATCGTCTACGCCGCCGTCTTCGCCGCCACCCTGGCCTCGCTGCGGACGGTCCGGACGTCGCTCGTGGCCTTCGACACCGAGGTCGTCGACCTGACCGAGCAGCTGGCCGACCCGGTGGACGTGCTCTTCGGCTGCCAGCTCGGCGGTGGCACCGACATCAACCGCGCGCTGGCCTACTGCCAGTCGCTGGTGACGCGGCCTGAGGAGACGGTGCTCGTCTTGATCTCCGACCTCTTCGAGGGCGGCATCGCCGAGGAGATGCTGCGCCGGGTCCACCAGCTGCTGGCCGACGGGGTCACCGTCGTCGTGCTCCTGGCCCTGTCCGATGCCGGCGCGCCCGCCTACGACCACGACCACGCGGCCGCGCTCGCCGCGCTCGGGGTCCCCGCCTTCGCCTGCACCCCCGACCAGTTTCCCGACCTGCTGGCCGTCGCCCTGAGCGGCGGTGACATCGGGCTGTGGGCCTCGACGACCGCGCGCGAGCAGGCCGTGCCGGCCCGGTGAGCACCTCGGGGCCTGCCCACCCGGGCCGCACTTCGGTGGACGCGACCCTCGCTCGCCGAGACGGGATCCGGACCCACCGTGAGAGGATGCGGGGCGTGAGCGCCCTCCCCTCGGTCTCGTACTCGATCACGGTGCGGTTGGAGGTGCCCGCCGGCGGCAGCTCCGTCTCGGCGTTGACCTCCGCCGTCGAAGGCGCTGGCGGCAGCGTCACCGCCCTGGACGTGACCGCGTCAGGACACGAGCGTCTGCAGATCGACGTGACGTGTGCGGCGCGGGACACCGACCACGCCGACCAGCTGGTCGAGATCATGCGCTCCGTCCCCGGCGTGACCATCGGCAAGGTCTCCGACCGCACCTTCTTGATGCACCTGGGCGGCAAGATCGAGATGCGCTCGAAGCACCCGATCCGCAACCGTGACGACCTGTCGATGGTCTACACCCCCGGGGTGGCCCGGGTGTGCCTGGCGATCGCCAAGAACAAGGAGGACGCGCGGCGGCTGACGTCGAAGCGGAACTCGATCGCGGTGGTCACCGACGGGTCGGCGGTGCTGGGGCTGGGCAACATCGGTCCGGAGGCGGCCCTGCCGGTGATGGAGGGCAAGGCGGCGCTGTTCAAGCGCTTCGGGGACATCGACGCGTGGCCGCTGTGCCTGGACACCCAGGACGTGGACGAGATCGTGGCGGTGGTGAAGGCGGTCGCGCCCGGTTTCGCGGGGATCAACCTGGAGGACATCTCGGCGCCGCGGTGCTTCGAGGTGGAGGCCCGGTTGCGGGAGCAGCTGGACATCCCGGTGTTCCACGACGACCAGCACGGGACGGCGATCGTGGTGCTGGCCGCCCTCTACAACGCGCTCCGCGTGGTGGCCAAGGACATCGCCGCCGTCCGCATCGTCATGTCGGGTGCGGGGGCTGCGGGCACGGCGATCATCAAGCTGTTGCTGGCGGCGGGGGTGCGCCACATCGTGGTGGCCGACATCGACGGGGTCGTCCACCGGGGCCGGCCGGGGATCAGCGGCGAGCTGGCCTGGCTGGCGGAGCACACCAACGCCCTCGACGTCACCGGTTCCCTGGTCGACGCCGTCGCGGAGGCCGACGTGTTCATCGGGGTGTCCGCGCCGAACCTGCTGACCGGGGCCGACATCGCCCGGATGGCCGACGACGCGGTGGTGTTCGCCCTGGCCAACCCGGAGCCGGAGGTCGACCCGATGGAGGCGATGAAGCACGCCGCGGTGGTGGCGACCGGCCGCTCGGACTTCCCGAACCAGATCAACAACGTGCTCGCCTTCCCCGGGGTCTTCCGCGGGTTGATCGACGCCCGGTCGAAGGAGATCACCACCACCATGCTGCTCGCCGCGGCCCGCGCCCTGGCCGGTGTGGTGACCGACGACCAGCTGAATGCCGCCTACATCACCCCCAGCGTCTTCAACCCCGAGGTCCACGCCGCTGTCGCCACCGCCGTCCGCCGCGCCGCCGGCGGGCCCGCCGAGCTCCCCGCCGACCCTGACGTCGTCGTCTAGGGCGATGACGGACCGAGCAGCCGGTCGCGCACCGCGCTGGCAGGTCGTCGCCGTCCTGGCCGGGTTGGCCGTCGCCGCCCAGCTGTGGGGCCTGTACCGGGTGACCGGCCCGCCGACACCGGGGTGGTTCCCGCACGCGGACAAGCTGGAGCACGCGCTGGGCTTCGCGGCGCCCGTTGCCCTGGTGCTGGCTGCCCTCGGCCTGCGGGGACGGGCCCACGGCACCCACGCGGCCCGCCGGCCGCTCGCCGGTGTGGTCGCGCTCTTCGTCGCCCACGCCGTGGCCAGCGAGCTCATCCAGGGCGCCTTCTACACCAGCCGGTCCGGCGACCCGCTCGACGTGCTCGCCGACTGCGTGGGGGTGGCGGTGGGTGCCGTCGTGGGGTCGGCGGTGTCACGCCGCACGGCCGACCGCCCGCCCGCCGCGGACGCATCGAGCCGCCGTACCACCCGTGCAGGGGCTCCGTGAGCACCCCACTCACCAGCCCCAGCCCGGGCAGCCTCCTGGTCTCCAGCGTGCTGATCGCCGACGGGGTCTTCGACCAGACCGTTGTGCTGGTCCTCGACTGCGACGACGACGGTGCGTTGGGCGTCATCCTCAACGAGGTCTCCCAGACCCCGCTGGACGCGGTGCTGCCGGACTGGGTCCGCTCGGTGTCGGAGCCCCGGCTGCTCTTCCACGGGGGTCCGGTCTCGCCGAACGGAGCCATCTGCCTGGCGAGCGTCCGCACGCCGGGCGAGGAGCCACCCGGCTGGCGTCCCCTCTTCGACACCGTGGGACTGCTCCACCTCGACACACCGATCGAGATCGTCTCCGGGGCCTACCGGGACCTGCGCATCTTCGCCGGCTACGCCGGCTGGTCCGCCGGTCAGCTGCAGGAGGAGATCGCCCAGGGTCGGTGGCACCTCGCGGAGGCGCGCTACGACGACGTCTTCGGTCCCAAACCGCTCGACCTGTGGCGGGTCGTGCTGCGGCGCCAGCCCGGCGAGACCGCCTTCTTCTCCACCTGGGTCGAGGACCCCGAGCTGAACTGACCCGGACTGAACGGGGGAGGTCGCGGTCTCGTCCTCCCAGGAGAGGCCCGAGCCGCGTCGAAGGTCGGAGGTCGGCCCGGGAGTGCATAAGATCGACGAGCGTCGGGAGATGCACCGGTGGAAGCCGGCAGACGGAGGGCAGCACATCGTGTCGGAATCGGCCAGGAGCACGAGCACGCGCAGCCGGGTGCTGGTGGTGGACGACGACGCCGCGCTCGCAGAGATGCTCTCGATCGTCCTGCGCAACGAGGGCTACGAGCCGATCTGGTGCGCCTATGGCGACAAGGCGTTGGGCATCTTTCGCGAGTGCCGCCCCGACCTGGTGCTGCTCGACCTGATGCTGCCCGGACGCGACGGCGTCGACGTCTGCCGGGACATCCGCCAGGACTCCGGGGTGCCGATCATCATGCTGACCGCCAAGACCGACACGATCGACGTCGTGGAGGGCCTCGAGGCAGGCGCCGACGACTACGTGGCCAAGCCCTTCAAGGCCAAGGAGCTGCTGGCCCGGATCAAGACCCGGCTGAGGCGGGTGTCCACTCCCGAAGGAACCGAGACCGAGACGCTTCAGATCGGCGACCTCTCGATCAGCGTCGACGGCCACTCGGTCAAGCGCGGCGGCACCCCCATCCAGCTGACGCCGTTGGAGTTCGACCTGCTGCTCGCCCTGGCGCGGCGGCCCTGGCAGGTCTTCAGCCGCGAGGTCCTGCTCGAGCAGGTCTGGGGCTACCGGCACGCTGCCGACACCCGGCTGGTGAACGTGCACGTGCAGCGACTCCGCTCGAAGATCGAGCGCGACCCCGAGCACCCCGAGATCGTCGTGACCGTGCGCGGCATCGGCTACAAGGCCGGCGAGACCGTCCCGAGCTGAGATGCCCGCCCTGCCGAGAACGGGCTGAGGGGTGAGCACCTCCAGCCCGGCCACCGCCTCCGGTCGCCGTACCGCCCTGCCCTGGTGGCGGCTCCCCGCGGCCCTGTGGTGGCGCTCGCTGCCGCTGCGGGTCATCGCCTCGGTCCTGGGAGCGTCGCTGGTGGTGCTGGTGCTGAGTGGGTTCCTACTCATGCAGCAGGCCACGTCCGGGGTGATGAAGAGCAAGCAGGAGGCGGCCCGCAACGAGGCCCGGCAGGCGGTCGACCGCGCCCAGCAGACGCTCAACAGCGCCAACCTGAGCGGCGGCACCTCCGACGTCTACCAGCTGCTCTACGACCTGGCGCGCAGCTTCGCCAACCGGTCGGGCGGCGCCAGCCAGTACGAGGTCGTGCTGCTGGGGCGGGGGGCGACCTTCACAGCCGAGACCGTGTCGGTGGACAGCATCCCGCCGGTCCTGCGCAAGCAGGTTGAGCAGAGCACCGACCTGCTGATCACCCCGACCGAGGTGCGCTACAGCACCGGGGAGCCGCCGGAGCCGGGCCTGGCCGCCGGGGCCACGCTGACCCTGCCCGGCGCCGGTCGCTACCAGATGTACCTGGTCTTCCCGCTGACCCAGGAGGTGACCACCCTCAAGGTGCTGCGCAACGCGGTGGTCACCACCGGGGCCATCCTCCTCGTGCTGCTCACGCTGATCGCCGCTCTGGTCAGCCGCCAGGTGGTGACGCCGGTCCGGGCCGCGCGGCAGGCGGCGGAGAGCCTGGCCTCGGGCAACCTGCACGACCGGATGCAGGTGCGGGGGAGCGACGACCTGGCGCGGCTGGCCATCTCGATGAACTACATGGCCGCCGAGCTGCAGAAGCAGATCAACACCCTGGAGGAGCTGTCCGCGGTCCAGCAGCGGTTCGTCTCCGACGTCTCCCACGAGCTCCGCACCCCGCTCACCACCGTGCGGATGGCCGCGGAGGTGCTGCACGACGCCCGCGAGGACTTCGACCCCATCGCTGCCCGCTCCACCGAGCTGCTGCAGAACGAGCTCGACCGGTTCGAGGCGCTGTTAACCGACCTGCTCGAGATCTCGCGCTTCGACGCCGGCGCGGCGGAGCTGGCGCTGAGCGCGATCGACCTGCGCGACGTCGTCGCCCGCGTGGTCGAGGCCAACGCCCCGCTGGCCGCCTCGAACCGCACGACCGTGGTCGTGCACGCCACCGGGGAAGCCATCGCCGAGGTCGACGTGCGGCGGATCGAGCGCATCCTGCGCAACCTGCTGGTCAACGCCGTCGAGCACGCCGAGACGAAGCCGATCGAGATCCTCATCGACAGCGACGACGAGGCGGTGGCAGTGGCCGTCCGAGACCACGGTGTCGGCTTCGAGGCGGGTCAGGCCAAGCAGGTCTTCCACCGCTTCTGGCGTGCGGACCCGGCGCGGGCCCGCACGGTCGGCGGGACCGGGCTCGGGCTCTCCATCGCCATGGAGGACGCCAACCTGCACGGCGGCTGGCTGACCGCCTGGGGGCGGCCCGGCCAGGGGGCGCAGTTCCGGCTGACCCTGCCGCGCACGGCCGGCACGATCCTGCAGCGCTCGCCTTTGCCGATGGTGCCCCGCGACTACTCCGGTCCCAGCGACCCGGTCCGGGCCGAAGCCGAGGCAGCGGTCGCTGCAGCCACCACCCCTGGCCTCCCCACCGAGCCGGGCCACGCCGAAGCCCCCACCACGTCCGCCCCGCCCGAGACGCTCACCCTCGGCCCGCTGGCCGCCAGCGGCGCCGACGCGACGCGGAGCAGCTCGTGAACAGCCGGCGCCGGGTACCGGCGCTCCTGCTGCTGCTCGTGCTCACCGCCCTCGCCGGCTGCGTCAACATCCCCACCTCGGGGCCGGTCGACAAGGTGGAGGGTCAGCAGCCCACCTGCCAGAGCTGCGTGAACGTCGAGGTCGCGCCGCCTTCGCCGGGAGACACCGCGCGTCAGGTGGTGGAGGGTTTCCTCCGGGCCAACGCGAACTACCAGTCCGGGTACGCGGTCGCCCGTCAGTTCCTGACCCAGGACGCGGCCGCGACCTGGACGACCGACCAGGGCGTCGTCATCTACTCCGTGGAGCCGAACACCCGTCCCGACCCCGAGGGCTCGGTGCGGCTGCAGGGCCAGAAGGTCGGCAGCCTGGACAAGAAGAACACCTTCAAGGCCGCCCGGCTCAAGCTCGACTACACCTTCGAGATGGAACAGGAGAACGGCGAGTGGCGCATCGCCAACCCCCTGCCCGGTCTGCTGGTGCGCGACAGCTCCTTCGAGCGGCTCTACCGCACGTACAACCTCTACTACCCGGGCGGCACGGGCGCGCTGGTCCCCGAGCCCATCTACCTGCCGGACCTGCGCGCCCCCGGCAACATCGCCTCGGCGCTGGTGCAGTCGCTGCTCTCCGGCCCCTCGGACTGGCTGTCGCCGGCCGTGCAGACGGCCGTGCCGTCGGGGACGACCATGAGCGTGGACGCGGTGACGATCGTCAACGGCGTAGCCCAGGTCCCGCTGAACGAGGTGCTGCTGGAGACCACAGATTCCGAACGGGCTCGTCTCGCCGCCCAGCTGGTCTACACCCTGCAGCAGGTGACGGGGGTGAAGCGGGTGCTGCTCCAGGTCGACGGCCAGCCGTTCCGTGTGCCGCAGAGCGAGCCGGGCGACCTCAGCGTCCCGGTGGAGAACATCAGCAGCGAGCTGAGCCCGGTCCCCTTCGCGGCGGCTGACCAGCTCTACGTCGTGCGGAAGCCGAAGGGCGCCCTGCAGAAGGTCAACGTCACCACCGACACCCCCACGGCGCAGCCCTTCCCGGGCCCGCTCGGCCGGGGTCGCTACGCGATCTCCTCGGTCGCGGCGTCGGTGGCCAACACCGACCTCGCCGTGGTCACCGACGACGACACCGTGCTGCGGACCTCCGCCACCACCGGAGGTGAGCTCACCACCGTGCTGAGGGGGGTCACCGGGCTCCTGCGACCCCAGTTCACCCGGATCGGCGAGCTGTTCGCCGTGGCGGAGCAGAACGGCCAGCAGCGGATGTTCGTGACCCGGGGCGGGGAGACGAGCACGGTCGCGGCGTCCGACCTGTTCGCCCACGGCCGGGTGCGGGCCTTCCGGATCTCACCCGACGGGGCGAGGATGGCGCTGATCATGAAGTCGGGCGGGAAGACCCAGCTGGCGACCGCGCGCATCGTGCGCTCGCCCAAGCTGGTCGTCGAGGGCTGGAGGCTGCTCGAGACCGACTCTCCGCTGACCGACGGCGCGGTCTCCGACGCCCGCGACCTGGCGTGGTTCAGCGCCACCAAGCTGCTCGTGCTCGGTGCGGACAGCTCCGACGGGTCCTTCGGTCAGGCCACGGTGAGCGTCGACGCGTCGCAGGTCCAGACGCAGCCCCACAACGACGACTGGGAGGCGGTGGGGCTGACGGTGCTGCTGCGGGGCAAGACCGCCATCACCCTGGTGCTGGCCCACGACGGCAAGACCTACCGCGACGACGGCAACCAGTGGGTGCTGCTCCTCGACGACGTGAGCGCCCTGGCCTACCCGGGCTGACCTCGTCCACAGATGTCCGGCTGCCCGCTGCCGGCACGCGCTGGGCGGGTGAGACTGAGGCGTGCGAACCAACGCGTGGCGGACGGTCGGTGTGGCGGCCGGCGACCTGCTGCTGGGCGCGGTCTGCCCGGGCTGCCGCGAACCCGGCGGAGGGCTCTGCCCCGGCTGCCGTACGGCCCTGAGGTCCCACCGCCCGACCCTGGCGAGGACCGGGAGCGGGCCGGTCACTCTGGCCTGCTGCCCTTACGACGGGCTGCTCAGCCACCTCGTCACCGCTCACAAGGAGCACGGCGCGCTCGGGCTCGCCCCAGTGCTCGCCGAGCGCCTGGCCGTGGCCGTGCACACCCTGCTGCGAGGGTGCCGGTGGGACGGTCCGGTCGTGCTCGTCCCCGTGCCGTCCGCGGCCGCAGCGGTGCGCCGCCGCGGCTACGACGCCACGACCACCCTGGCCCGCGCGGCCGCCCGCCGGCTGCGGCCCTCCCACACGGTCTCCGTGCGGCGGCTGCTCGCGCAGCACCGGGGGGTGCGCGACCAGGTGGGTCTCAGCGCTGCTGCCCGCAGCGCCAACCTCGCTGGCGCCCTGCGGCTGCGCCGTGGTGGGCGGGCGCTGCCCGCGGGCGCCGTGGTCGTGCTCGTCGACGACGTGGTCACCACCGGCGCCAGCCTGGCCGAGGCGACCCGGGTGCTCGAGGCGGCCGGCGTCGTGGTCGTGGGGGCCGCCACGGTGGCGGCAGCGGCCGCCCCCAGCCGCGGCCACCCCCCGTCGGTCCACGGGCCGGCCGGGCGCTGACGGCGGCAGGCTTCCCTGACAAGTGGCTGAGCGTTGACCCCGGCTCTTCCGAGGGGCGGGGCACGGGGCTAACGTCACGTCATGGCGCCACCGCGAGCACCGTCGGACCCGGGGATCCCCCGCCCGGACGCGGTCGGTGCCTGTGTCATCTCCGTCCCGCCCGTCCGCTGCCGATCGGGGCGGCACGCGCACGGCGCTCCCGGACCCGGTGCAGCTGACCGGTCCCGAGCTCTCGCGGGGCGGTCCAACCACCACCGATGGAGGATCTGATGGATGTTGTCGTCAAGGGTCGGCACTGCACGGTGCCCGACCAGTTCCGGGCGTACGTCGACGAGAAGATCACCCGTCTCGAGAAGCTCGACGACCGGGTGATCCGGGTCGAGGTCGAGGTTTCGGCGGAGCGGAACAAGCGACAGCACGACCAGGCCTGCCGGGTCGAGATCACCCTGCTGACCAAGGGCCCCGTGGTCCGGGCCGAAGCCGCCGCCGAGGACAAGGCACCGGCGTTCGACATCGCCCTGGATCGTCTGATGGCTCAGCTGCGGCGCGCGGCCGACCGCAAGCGCGTCCACCACGGCCAGCGCACGCCGGCCTCGCTCAAGAGTGGGACCGACGTCGGCGAGCCGGAGCCGGCTCCGGTCGAGGCCGAGACCAACGGCAGCCACACTGTGGCGGGGATGGAGGTGCAGGGTGACGGCCCGCTCGTCGTGCGGGAGAAGAGCCACGCCGCCGTCCCGATGACGCTGGACCAGGCGCTGATGGCCATGGAGCTCGTGGGTCACGACTTCTACCTCTACATCGACTCCGAGCACCGGACGCCCAGCGTGGTCTACCGCCGCCGCGCCTACGACTACGGCGTCATCCGGCTGACCGCGGCCGAGGAGCTGGTCGACGCCCACAGCTGAGGAACACCAGCACGAGGGCCCGTCGAGCACCTGCTCGGCGGGCCAGGCTGCCTTCGCGGCCTTCACGGGCCGGGTACCCGCGACCCGGGGCGACGTGCGCCCCCACCCCCGTTAGCCTCGGGGCCGTGCCCCTCCGCGAGTCCCTGACCGCAGCCGAGGCGAGGCGCGTCGCGGTGGCCGCGCAAGGGCTGGCGACGGCGCGCCCGGAGCGGTCCGTCGGGATGCGCGACGTCCAGGCCGTCACCACCCGGCTCGCGCAGTTCCAGATCGACTCGGTCAACGTCGTCACCCGGGCCCACTACGTGCCGCTCTACTCCCGCCTGGGTCCCTACGACCCGGCCCTGCTCGAGCAGGCGGCCCACCAGACGCCGCGCCGGCTTTTCGAGTACTGGGGCCACGCCGCCAGCCTCCTCGACGTCAACCTGCAGCCCCTGCTGCGCTTCCGCGGGCAGGAGGGCTACCGCGACGTCTGGACCGGGGTGGAGCGGGTCGCGCGCGAGCAGCCCGACCTGGTCGAGCACGTCCTGGGGCAGGTGGCCGAGCGCGGCCCCGTCAGCGCGCGCCAGCTTGATGCGGCCGAGCAGCGCGACCGCAGCCGGTGGGGCTGGAACTGGTCGGCGGTCAAGACGGTGCTGGAGTGGCTGTTCTACTGCGGCGAGGTCACCTCGGCCTGGCGCAACAGCCAGTTCGAGCGGGTCTACGACCTGCCCGAGCGGGTGCTTCCGGCGGCGGTGCTGGCCTCGCCGACGCCGACCCCGCAGGACTCGGTCCGGGGGCTCGTCGCCCGGGCGGCACAGGCTCTCGGGGTGGCGAGCGAGCCCAGCCTGCGCGACTACTTCCGCACCCGTCCGGGGATGACCCAGCAGGCGGTGGCCGAGCTGGTGGAGCAGGGACAGCTGCTGCCCGTGCGGGTGGACGCAGGCGCGGGCCGGCCGCTGTACCTGTGGCACGGCGCCCGGGTACCGCGCCGGGTGCGGGCGCGGGCCCTGCTCAGCCCCTTCGACTCGATGGTCTTCGACCGCGGGCGGCTCGAGGAGCTGTTCGGGTTCCGCTACCGGATCGAGATCTACGTGCCGCAGGCACGACGGGTGCACGGCTACTACGTCTACCCCTTCCTGCTCGATGACGCCTTCGTGGCCCGGGTCGACCTCAAGGCCGACCGGGCAGCCGGCGTCCTCCGGGTGCACGGAGCCTGGGCCGAACCCGGTCGGGCCACGGGGGAGGTGGCCGAAGAGCTGGCCGCCGAGCTGGGAACGCTGGCCCAGTGGCTCGGCCTGGCGGCGGTCTCCGCGCCCGGAACCGGGGACCTCGCTGCGCTGCTGGATGCGGCGCTGCGCCGGGCGGGATGACTCCGCGCGGTCGTGCTCCGTCCCGGCGTCGGGCGCCCCCTGCTGCTCTGGCCTACGATGAGTTGGTGCGTCTGCTCCCGAGGGGTCCTGCCCCGGAGCGGTCTGAGGGGAGACCGCAGGCGAGCGGGTCTGGGAACGACCGGACGGCGTTGAGCGTGCATGTGGGTGACGACGAGGTGAGGGAGCCAGTTCCGTGGCTTTGATGGACAAGATGCTGCGCTTCGGTGAGGGCAAGATCCTCAAGAGGCTGAAGAGCATTGCCGAGCAGGTCAACGCGGTGGAGGACGACTACGTCGCGATGAGCGACGAGGAGCTGCGCGGCCAGACCGCAGAGTTCAAGGAGCGGCTGGAGAAGGGTGAGACCCTCGAGCAGCTGATGCCCGAGGCCTTCGCCACCGTGCGGGAGGCCAGCAAGCGGGTGCTGGGCAAGCGTCACTTCGACGTCCAGCTGATGGGTGGAGCGGCGCTGCACCTGGGCAACATCGCCGAGATGAAGACCGGTGAGGGCAAGACGCTGGTCGCCACGCTCCCGTCGTACCTGAACGCCCTGACCGGGCGCGGCGTCCACGTCATCACCGTGAACGACTACCTGGCGAAGTTCCAGTCCGAGCAGATGGGCCGGATCCACCACTTCCTCGGCCTGGAGGTCGGGGCGATCCTTTCTCAGATGACCCCGGCCGAGCGGCGCGTGGCCTACGCGGCCGACATCACCTACGGCACGAACAACGAGTTCGGCTTCGACTACCTGCGCGACAACATGGCGCTCACCCTGGACGACTGCGTGCAGCGCGAGCACCACTTCGCCATCGTGGACGAGGTCGACTCGATCCTCATCGACGAGGCACGGACCCCGCTGATCATCTCCGGGCCGGCCGAGGACTCCCACCGCTGGTACCCCGAGTTCGCCAAGCTGGTGCTGCGGCTCCGCCGCGACGAGCACTACGAGGTGGACGAGAAGAAGCGCACCGTCGCGATCAACGAGAACGGGATCGACGTCGTCGAGGACCGCCTCGGCATCGACAACCTCTACGAGTCGGCGAACACCCCGCTCATCTCCTACCTGAACAACGCGATCAAGGCCAAGGAGCTGTTCAAGATCGACCGCGACTACGTCGTGGTGGACGGTGAGGTGCTCATCGTCGACGAGCACACCGGGCGCTCGCTGGTCGGCCGGCGGTACAACGAGGGACTGCACCAGGCCATTGAGGCCAAGGAGCGCGTGCAGATCCGCGAGGAGTACCAGACGCTGGCCACGATCACGCTGCAGAACTACTTCCGCATGTACGAGAAGCTCTCGGGCATGACCGGCACGGCGATGACCGAGGCAAGTGAGTTCCAGAAGATCTACGGCCTCGGCGTGGTGCCGATCCCCACCAACCGGGACATGATCCGCATCGACCAGCGCGACCTGATCTACCGCACGGAGGAGGCCAAGTTCGACGCGGTCGTCGCCGACGTGGCCGAGCGGCACGAGCAGGGCCAGCCGGTGCTGATCGGCACCGCCTCGGTGGCGAAGTCGGAGATCCTGTCCCGGCTGCTCAAGCAGGCCGGCGTCCCTCACGAGGTGCTCAACGCCAAGCAGCACGAGCGGGAGGCGTCCATCGTCGCCATGGCGGGACGCAAGGGCGCGGTCACCGTCGCCACCAACATGGCCGGTCGCGGCACTGACATCATCCTGGGCGGGAACCCCGAGTTCCAGGCCGACCACGCGCTGCGCCAGCAGGGCATCGACCCCGTCGAGCACGCCGAGGAGTACGAGGCGCGCTACCCGGAGGTGCTCGAGGAGTTCGAGAAGTCGAGCGCGCAGGAGCACGAGGAGGTGGTCGCAGCTGGCGGCCTCTACGTCGTCGGGTCCGAACGGCACGAGTCGCGGCGCATCGACAACCAGCTGCGCGGTCGGTCCGGCCGGCAGGGGGACCCCGGCGAGAGCCGGTTCTACCTGTCCCTCGGCGACGACCTGATGCGGCTCTTCAAGTCCGACATCGTCGAGTGGGTCTTGCAGGCGCTCAAGATGCCGGACGACCAGCCCATCGAGAACAAGCGGGTGTCGGCCTCGATCGCCAGCGCCCAGGGCCAGGTCGAGTCGCAGAACTTCGAGATCCGCAAGAACATCCTCAAGTACGACGACGTGATGAACCGTCAGCGGCACGCGGTGTACGGCGACCGGCGCAAGGTGCTCGAGGGCGCCGACGTGCAGGGCCGGCTGCGGGCCACCGTCGACACGGTCGTCGAGCAGTACGTCTCCGCGGCCACCGAGGGCTTCGCCGAGGACTGGGACCTCGAGCAGCTGTGGACCAACATGGGCACGCTCTACCCGGTCTCGCTGCCCCGCGAGGAGTACGAGGACCGGGACGACCTCGACCAGGCCACCTTGGTGGCGGACTTCCAGGCCGACGCCCAGGCCGCCTACGACCGGCGCGAGGAGACCCTCGGCGCCGAGGTCATGCGCGAGCTCGAGCGGCGGGTGCTGCTCACCGTCCTGGACCGCAAATGGCGCGAGCACCTCTACGAGATGGACTACCTGCGCGAGGGCATCGGCCTGCGGGCCATGGCCCAGCGCGACCCGCTGGTGGAGTACCAGCGGGAGGGTGGCGACATGTTCAACACCATGATGGCCGCCTTCATGGAGGAGGTCGTCGGGTTCGTCTTCCACCTCGAGGTGGAGGTTGAGCAGGCGCCCGCGGTCGGGGTGGTTACCGGCGGGGACGGCCGTGCGGTCCAGATCGGTGGGCGCGCGGCGAGAGCGGCGCGCGACGGCCGTCCGGCCGAGGAGGAGCACGGACCCCTGGTGGAGTCCGGGCCCGACCCGGACGACTTCGGCATCGCCGTGCACGCCGTCGACGGGAACGAGATCCCCACCGAGGCCGAGGAGCTCGTCGCCCTGGAGTCCGATCCCGTCGGGCTGGACGCCGAACCGGTGGCCCGGCCCCAGGTGCGCGCCAAGGGCCTCGACCCGAACAGCGCCCGCCGGCTCAGCTACTCCGCTCCCGACGAGGACGGCTCGGTCAAGACGGTGGGGCAGACCGCCAACGCCACCGACGAGTACGCTGGGGTCGGACGCAATGCCCCCTGCCCCTGCGGGTCGGGCAAGAAGTTCAAGCTCTGCCACGGTCGGGCCGGCGGCTGACCGCCTAGCTCGGAGGAGCATCCCGGGAACCGCCCGGCACCGACGGTGCCGGGCGGTTTCGCGTATTCGGTCCGCCCTGTCCCGGCCCGGTCTCAGACCGGAGGAAGCCGGACGCCGAAGCCGACCAGGGCCAACCGGGGGAGCACGAGTCCCGGGGTGAGCACGTCGACCACCTTGGCTGACGCCAGCACCTCCAGCTCGGCCAGCCGCCGCCCGTAGGCCTCCTGGCCGGCCAGCCGCGACTCCTGCAGCGCGAGCACGTTGGCCCAGACCTTGCGGCGCGACTCGGCCAGGAACCGACGCGAGGCCCACCGGTTCGCCGGGGTGAGCGCCTGGTCCACCCACCGGCGGGCACCCCCCAGGGCGGCGTCCTCGGCCGCCACCCGCGCCGCCAACACGCTGTCCACCCGGTCGTGGTCGCGCACGCGGGCCTCGAGCAGGTCAGGGTCGGCGAAGTCGTCGTCGGACACCACGTCGAGCATCGCCTGCGGCAAGTCGTAGTTGATGTGGGTGCTGATCCCCACCAGCAGGTGGCCCAGCGGGTGCACCTCCGAGGCCACGCCGAAGGCCAGGCGCCAGGGACGGGGCACGGTCGCACCAACGAGGTGCGCGTCGAACGCGTCGGTGTAGTAGCGGCCGAAGGCGTCGGTCCAGCGCAGCACCCAGTCCGGGTCCTCGAACAGGCCCTCGCCCACCGCGCGCCCGACGGCGGCCGTCGTGCGCCGGTAGGTGCCCAGGAAGGTCGCGAGCGGGGCGTGTGCGGCGGGTAGTGCCGCGAGCCGGATGTCCAGGGCGCCCAGCAGCTCCTCGATCGGCACGGTGCTCACAGGGCCAGTGTCCCTGCCCCCAGAGTTCGTACCGGTCCGGCTCGGGGAGTTCTCCACAGATCGTCGGCGCACCGGGTCCCCGGACCGCCGCCGGCCGCAGGCTGGTACCCCGACGACGCGACGACGACTGGAGGACCACCCGTGCCGACCACCCTGACCCGCCCGCTCGTGACCCCGGTGCTCGACAGCCGTCCTTCGCCCCGGCCCTGGCCGACGGCCCTGGCCAACCCGGAGGCGCCGACCGGCACCCAGCCGGCCCTCGACCTCCGGGGCGCCGACGAGCTGGTCGAGCCGACGGCGGCGCCCGATGCGGACACCGCCGTCCTGCCCGGGCTGCCCGACGCCCGAGCCTGGAGCAGGGCGCTCGCCACTGCCGTGCTCGAGGTCCTTGCCGGCCGACGGCCCGCTGCCCAGCTGAGCCGCTGGCTCGCCGCGGACGTGCTCGACAAGCTGAGCGGTTCCGCACCCCGACGGCGGCCCGGGGCTCCCGCCCCGGCGCCAGCCCTGCGATCGGTGCGCATCCAGCACCCGGCGCCGGGCGTGGCCGAGGTCACCGTGCACGGCCGCCTCGACGCGTGGTCGGTGCCGCTGGCCCTGCGGCTGGAGGCCCGCGCCTCCCGGTGGCTCGGCACCGCGCTAGAGCTCGGACCCCTGCCGTGAGCAGCAGGGTCTGACGAGGGAGCCGGTCGTGGACGTACGGCCGGGACCCGCGAGGATGGGGTGGTGGATGCGACGGCGCCGTCGACCACGGGGGCGGGTCGAGCACGAGGAGCGCCATGACGCGGGAGATCTTGACCTACGAGCTGTTCGGGCACGCGGTGCGGGAGCTGGCCCTCAGCGTCGCCGACAGTGGCTACGTGCCGGACATCGTGCTGGGCATCGCCCGCGGGGGGCTGCTGCCGGCCGGGGCGCTGGCCTACGCGCTGGACTGCAAGAACCTCTTCACCGTCAGCGTCGAGTTCTACACCGGGGTGGACTCCCGCCTCGACGTCCCCGTCATGCTCCCGCCGTTCCTCGACGCGCGGGACCTCGACGCGGCGAAGGTGCTGATCGTCGACGACGTCGCCGACACGGGCCGGACGCTCGAGCTGGTCCAGGACTTCTGCGCCGGCCACGTCGCCGAGGCCCGGACCGCCGTGCTCTACGCGAAGCCGCAGTCCCTCCTCGAGCCGGACTTCCGCTGGCGCCGGACCGAGCGGTGGATCAACTTCCCCTGGTCGAGCGAGGAGCCGCTGGTGCGGCGCACCGCCGTCCGTGACGCCTGAGCGCGGGCCCGCTCAGGGCGAGAACAGCAGCAGAAGTCCCGCACCGGTGTAGCCCAGCATCACCGCGAGCAGGGGCCACTGGCCGCGCAGGGCGGCCCCTTCGGGCAGCAGGGACAGGGCCTTCTCGTGCGCGCACAGGACTCCCAGCAGGTGACCGGTCACGATCGCCCCCGCCTGGACGACCGCGATGGCCGTGGGGTGGGCGAAGAGCCCGTTGGCGACGCTCAGCCCCGCCGTGCCGAAGACGTCCCAGCCGCGTCCCAGCGGGTCCGAGAACGAGATGGCCGTCCGCTGGCCCTCGCTCACCAGGAGCGTGACGTAGTGGGCGACCGCGTACCCGACGACCACCGGCACCACGGAGCCCACCATCAGCCGCGGGTAGGCCGACGCGGGCCGGTCGCCGTAGCGGCCCATCCAGGAGGTCGCGAGGCTGAAGGTGACCAGCACCAGCACGATCATCACCGCCAACCCGCCGGTGCCCCAGACCACGGTGACCACGTCGGAGCTCTGGACCGTGCGGATCCACCAGGAGGTGTTGGCGAAGCTGTCGAAGGCGGTCCCGCCGAGTAGCGCGGCGACCAGACCGACCGCACCGGGCGGGGCCCGCCACGCCGTCACCCCGGCCAGCGGGTTGACCAGCCGCAGGGTGTCGCCCACCCGGCGCCACGGCGAGAGCTGGGCGACGGTCCGCGCGTAGGCCTCCAACGGGTCCGCGGCCCCGATCCACCGGGAGCCGAACAAGACGGCGCCGAGCACCAGCACGACGAACCAGGCCAGCGCCCACACCCGCAGCACGGCCAGGGTGGTGCGGTCGGGCTGGACCAGCTCGAGCCAGGTGAACGCGAAGACCCCGAGCGCTGCCGGCCACACGCCCACCTGCCGGGGCAGCCGCAGCACCCCCAGCTCGGGGTCCACCCGGGCGGCCGCGCAGAGCGCACGGTGGACGGTGCGCACCGGGTTGGTCGCCCGCCAGACCTGGCCGAGCAGGAGCGAGACCGGGACCAGGCCCACCCAGACCCAGACGTAGACGAAGCCGAAGGCGGGGTTGGTCAGCAGGTCCTGCCCGGCCAGCAGGGCGAGGGCGGCCCAGGCGTAGACGGCGAGCACCACGAGCCGGGCGGCGGCCCGGGTGGCCGTCGCGTCGACCATCCGGGTCAGCAGCGGGAGCTCGATCCCGCCGGCGCGGGCGAAGCGTGGGCGTCTCCAGGCCAGCAGGAGCACCACGAAGGACACCGTCAGGGCCAGGGCGGCGCCCCCCACCACCAGCGGGAAGGGGAGCGGCAGGTCGTGCCGGGAGGCGATCCCGTGCAGCGGGAGGAGCACAGCGGGCTGCTAGCGCGCGTTCAGGATGACGATGACCTTCTCCAGATGGTGCGACTCCACCTCGAAGCTCCCCGCACTCGCCAGCGTGAACCGGCCCGTGGTCGGCTGCCCCGCCTCGACCGTCAGCTCGAACCCGTCGCCGCCGGTGTGCGCGTGGATCTCGTCGGTCTGGTCGGAGGTGACGTTCAGCACGACCTCCTGGCCGAGCGCCACGTCCAGCTTCTGGCCGTTCGGGGTGACGTCCCCGCCGGCGATGGTGACCTCCACCGTCAACGCCTCCGCGGCCACCGCGCTGGACGCCCCTGCGCTGTCGGGGGCGGGCGCGGGCGCAGCCGGGACCGACGTCACCGGCCCAGCCGGTTCCGCCGGGCCTCCGCAGGCGGTCAGGGCCAGCCCGAGGGCCGCCGCGGCCAGCACGGCTGCGACCCGCTCGCAGGGCCGCCGCGTGCGGGCGGAGCCGGGGTGGTCGGTCGGCCGGGGGCTGCTCACGTGCTGCTCTCACTTCCGGGTCGAGGATCGGTGGCTCCACCGTACGTGCGGGGACGGGGCGGCGACGTCCTCGACAGCGGCGTGGCGGGGCGGCCGCGCTACGGTGTGGCCCCCGGTCCTGGGTGCCCGCGCCCCCGCCCCCGACGACCCGGAGGTCGCCTCGTGATGGTCTACGTCCCGCTCCCGGCGTCCCACGCCCGCTCGCTCCGGGAGGGGGAGACGCTCGCCCGGGTGGCCGGTCACGCAGCCACGCCGTCGCTGCGGGCGGTCCTCGACCTCCCCCCGGACGACGAGGAGGCCGACTACGCCGCGCTGAACGCCGCCGGCGTCGCCGCGCTCGCCGGGCTGCCCGGCTCCAGACGGCTGGTGCTCGCCGCGGAGGTCGGTGACCTCCAGGTCATCGACCTCCGCGGGGCCTCCGGCGAGGTCGAGGTGAGCGACCTGCGTTGGACGCAGGTCCGGTCCCTGTTCGCCGACGAGGAGGTCGCGGGGTCCGCCGTCACCGCGGCCGCGGCCGCCGCCACCGGGGTCGCCCTGGCCGACGCCTACGGCCTGCCCGCCGTCGTCGCCCTCACCGAGTCTCACGACCTGCTCTGGTTCGCCCCGGAGGAGCTCGACGCGCTGGGCTGACTCCCGCCCAGGCGTCCGACTGCGGGCTCCGAACGGGGACTCGACTGCGGAGTGCACCTGCGGGGGCGGGCACCACCGTGCACACTGGCCCCATGCCACGTTCGATCTGGAAGGGCGCCATCTCCTTCGGGCTCGTCACCATCCCGGTGAAGCTGTACTCCGCGACGGAGGAGAAGGACATCAGCTTCCGGCAGGTGCACGCCGAGGACGGCGGCCGCATCAAGTACAAGCGCGTCTGCGAGCTCGACGGCCAGGAGATCCCCTACGGCGACATCGCCAAGGGCTACGAGATGGCCGACGGGCGGATGGTCGTCCTCGACAAGGAGGACATGGACCAGCTGCCGCTGGCCACCACGAAGTCAGTGGAGGTCGTGCAGTTCGTGGACGCTGACGAGGTCGACCCGGCCTACTTCAACAAGAGCTACTTCCTGCAGGCCGACGGCCCCGGCGTGAAGCCGTACGTGCTGCTGCGCGACGCCCTGACCAAGAGCGAGCAGTGCGCGGTGGTCAAGGTCGCGCTGCGCTCGCGGGAGGCCCTGGCGCTGATCCGTCCCAAGGACGGCGTGCTCGTGATGCACACCATGCTGTGGCCCGACGAGCTGCGGGACGGTTCCTTCGCTGCGCCGCCGGACAGCGTCACCGTCTCCGACGCCGAGGTGAGGATGGCCCAGTCGTTCATCGACGCGCTGTCGGGTGACTTCGCCCCCGAGGACTTCACCGACTCCTACCGCGAGGCGGTCGAGGCCCTCGTGCAGAGCAAGGCCGAGGGTGTCGCACCCCCGGAGGAGTCGTCGGAGGCGCCGAAGGAGGCCGAGGTCGTCGACCTGGTCGCCGCCCTGCGTGCCTCGGTCGACGCGGCCAAGAAGCGCCGCGAGGCCGCGGCCCAGGCGAAGACGGGCTGAGCGCATCCGGCCGACGTCCGCCGAGCCCCCACTCCTGCCGCCGACGCCCACCTCGGCAGGGGCCCGCCGCGTCGCGGGGGTGCTGCTGCCCCTGCTGGCTTCGGTCTGGTTCGTCGGCGGCGGCCTGCTGGTTCTGCGCGCCGCCGGCTCGAGCCTCGCGTTCCTCGGGGAGAGCCCGAGCCCTGAGGAGCTGGCGCGGTCCGCCCGTGCCCTCGTCGCGGCGGCCTGGGTGGGGGCCGGGGTGCCGGTGCTGGGGCTAGCCGTCGCGGTCTTGGCTCGCCGGCGGGCGGCGACGATCCTGTTCACGGTGCTGCTGGTCTTCGGGCTGGCGTTCGCGGCGCTGACGGCCGCCGACCGGCACCGGGCCCGGCTGCGGGAGCCGCAGCCCCGGGCCCCGGTCACTGTCTGCCAGGAGTTCAGCGGTGGCGACACCCGCTGCCCCGGCGGCTGACCGAGACATCGGGCAACCGCCGCCGCACGGCCTCGCCGCTACAGCCAGCGCTTGCGCTTGAAGACCAGGTAGAGCACGAGGCCGAGGGCGACCATCGCGAGCAGCGCGACGGGGTAGCCGTAGCGCCAGTGCAGCTCGGGCATGTGGTCGAAGTTCATCCCGTAGATCCCCCCGACCAGCGTGGGCGCGAAGAGGATCGCCGCCCACCCGGAGATCCGCTTGACCTCCTCGTTCTGGTTGAGGCTGGTCTGGGTGAGGGAGCGCATCTCCTCGTTCTGCTGCTGGCCCACCAGCGTGCTGTGCACGGTGAGCGCGTTCTGCAGCAGGGTGCGGAAGCCGTCGGCGCGTTCGACGATCCGGATGACGTGGTCGGCGACGTCGCGGAGGAGGCGCTGGAGCTCGACGTCGGCCTCCCGCCGGGCGAAGCCCTCCTTGAGGGCGGAGAGCATCTCCAGCAGCGGCTGGGTGGCCCGCTGGAACGCGACGACCTCCCGGGTCAGCTCGTAGATCCGGCGCGACACCGTCGGGTCGTTGCTGAACAGCTGGTCCTCGATCTCGTCGACGTCGTTCTCCAACCCGGCGACCACCGGGGCGTACTCGTCGACGACCTGGTCCAGGATCGCGTACAGGACCGCCTCGGGGCCCAGCCGCAGCAGCTCGGGGTTCTCCTCCAGCCGATGGCGGACCCGGGCCAGGTCCGGGGACTCGGCGTGGCGGATGGTGACGACGAAGTCGGCGCCCAGGAAGACGTGCAGCTCCCCGAACTCCACCTTCTCCTCGGCGTCGAGGTAGCGGGCGGGCCGGAGGACGGCGAAGAGCAGGTCGCCGTAGCGCTCCAGCTTGGGCCGCTGGTGCGCGCTGATGGCGTCCTCGACGGCCAGCGGATGGACGTCGAACTCGCTCGCCACCGCACGGATGTCGGCCGCGGTCGGGCGGTACAGCCCGATCCACGCCCACCCCTGCCGCTCGCGCAGTCGCGCGAAGGTGGAGTCGAGGTCGACGGGGGTGTCGGTCCGGCGCCCGTCGACGTAGATGGCGTTGTCCACCATGCCGTGGCGTCGCCCGTCCTGCTCCAGGGTGGTCACCGGGTCGTCCTCCGCGGGATCAGCGTGCCAGCCAGCGGGTACCGACCTCCTGCTGCTTCTGGAACCCGGCCAGCACGGCGGGGGCGGAGGACTGCTCCAGCTTCTTGCCCAGCAGCGGGATCGCCACCTTGAGGATCCCGGTCAGCTCGACCACAGTGCCCGGCCCGCTCGGGCCCAGCGCGAGCCGGCCCCTCAACGTCACCGGCTGACCCTTCACCGTCATCTCCAGGTCCCCGCTCCGCGCGCCGTCGGCGGCGGCGTTGCCCCAGACGGTCTCCTCGGTGACGGTGAGCGTCCCGCCGACGAACCGCGCCACCGCGTCCGGGGCCGGGAACGACCGGGTGGTGCGGGTGGTGGGCCCGGCGACCTCGACGTCGTGGTCACTCGACTCGGTCGCCCGGCACACCTCGTCGAGGTAGCGGGCGTCGGTGAGCATGGCGTAGACCTCGGGCGGAGCGGCGGCGAACTCGAGGCGCGTGGTGATGTCCATGCGCCCCATGATGGCAGCGACGACCCTGGGGCCCGACGGGCCTGTGCGGCGACCGGTGCGGCGCCCCCGGCGGGGCTAGGGTCAAAGGACGCGCACAGCGGCGTGCGGGGGCCGGAGGAGGACGGTGGAAGTGACGCTTGCGGACCAGGAGCTGGAGCAGGACAAGAGGGACAAGATCGCCAGGGTCGCCGCCCGTGGGGCCACCCTGGCCGGCGAGCTGGGGCAGGACCCCGCCGGTGCCGCGGAGTTCCTCCACCACTACTTCCGCCACGTCGACCCTGTCGACGTCGACTCCCGCAGCGTCGAGGACCTGTTCGGCCTGGTCGCCAGCCATTTCCGGGCCGCGCTCCAGCGCCGGCCCGGCGAACCGGTGGTCATGGTCTGGATGCCCCGCCGGGGCGGCGAGGGCTGGACGGCCGGCGGTGCCACCGTGGTGCAGGTCGTCACCGACGACCAGCCGTTCCTGGTCGACTCACTGACCATGGAGGTCCTCCGGCAGGGCTGGAGCGTGCGGGAGGTCTTCCACCCCCAGTACCTGGTCCGCCGCGACGCCGAGGGCGCGCTGGTCGGCGTCGAGCGCGGCGAGGCTGCTGAGGAGCCCGGTGTGCTCGCCGAATCCTGGATGCACCTGGAGATCTTGCCGCCGACCCGGCCCGAGGACCCGGACGCCCTTGTGCCCGCCCTCGAGCGTGGGCTCCGGGACGTGCTGGGCCTGGTCCGGGCGGCGGTCGAGGATTGGCAGCCGATGAAGGAGCGGTCGGCCGAGACCGCCGCGCAGCTGGCCGACCCGTCGCGCACAGCGGGCCGCGATGACGAAGCCGCCCTGGCCCAGGAGCTCATCGGGTGGCTCAATGACAACCACTTCACCTTCCTCGGATACCGGGAGCACGTCGTGGTCGGCGAGGGCGCGGAGACCCGGTACGCGGTCGTGCCGGGTACCGGTCTGGGGATCCTGCGTGGCGACGACGACGCCCCGGGCGCCTTCCACGCCCTGCCGCAACCGGGCACTCACCATCTGCTGATGATCATCACCAAGGACGACGAGCGGTCCCGGGTCCACCGTCCCGCCTACCTGGACTACCTCGGGGTGCGCACCTTCGACGCCGACGGCCGGGTCGTCGGGGAACGGCGCTTCCTCGGGCTGTTCGCCTCCAGCGCCTACTCCGAAAGCATCGCCCGGGTCCCGGTGCTGCGGCAGAAGAGCGAGGCCGTGCTCGAGCTGACCGGCTATGACGAGCAGAGCCACGGCGGCAAGGCGGTCGTGGACGTCCTGGAGAGCTACCCGCGCGACGAGCTGTTCCAGACCCCGGTCGATGAGCTGGCCGGCACCGTGGAGAAGATCGCCCACCTCAAGGAGCGGCGCCAGGTCCGGATGTTCGTCCGGCCCGACCCCTACGGCCGCTATCTTTCCTGCCTGGTCTACCTGCCCCGCGACCGCTACACCACCGCGGTGCGGCGGCGGATGGAGGACCTGCTGCTGCGCCGACTCGGCGGCGTTAGCGTCGACTACTCCGCCCGGGTGACGGAATCGGTGCTGGCCCGGTTGCACTTCGTGCTGCGCATGCCGGCGAGCCAGCCGCTGGGGGAGGTCGACGTCCGCGGCCTCGAGAAGGAGCTGACCCTGGCCACCCGCTCCTGGGACGACGCCTTCGCCGACCTGGTCGCGGCCTCGGAGCAGGCGGAGCGGCTGAGCCTGCTCGCCCGCGCCCTGCCGGAGTCCTACAAGGAGGACTACGCGCCGGGGCAGGCCCTCGACGACCTGACGGCGCTGGGGGCCCTGGCCGAGCGGGACGGCATGTCGATGGCGGTACACCGTCCGGTCCGCACCGACGACGAAGCCGACCTCCGGCTCAAGATCTTCCGCCGGGACGCCTCGATGTCGCTGTCCAAGATCCTGCCGCACCTGACCCGCCTGGGAGTCGACGTCATCGACGAGCGGCCCTATGAGCTGACGCTGCGCGGTGACCGGGCCTTCGTCTACGACTTCGGGCTCAGCGTCCCCGGCGGTCAGGACTCCGTCCGCCGGGACTGGACCCTGGAAGCCCGCGAGCGCTTCACCGCCGCCTTCGCCGCCTCCTACTCCGGCCGCAGCGAGTCCGACGGGTTCAACGCGCTCGTCCTGGCCGCCGGCCTGGACTGGTCGCAGGTGACCATTCTGCGGGCGGTCGGGCGCTACCTGCAGCAGGCGGGCAGCCCGTACAGCCAGGCCTACCTCGCCTCGGCGCTCACGGTCAACACCGACCTCGCCCGCCGCCTGGTCGAGCTGTTCGAGACCCGTTTCGACCCTGCCTTGGAGCGGTCGGAGCAGGGCCGCGCCGCCCGGGTGGAGGAGCTGGCCGCCGAGCTCGGGGCGGGGCTGGACGACGTGGCCAGCCTCGACCACGACCGCATCATCCGCTCCTACCTCGCGGTGCTGGGGGCGACCCAGCGGACCAACCACTACGTACCCGGTCGCCAGGCGCTCGCCCTCAAGCTGGCCCCGCGGGAGATCCCGGACCTGCCGGAGCCGCGGCCCCAGTTCGAGATCTTCGTCTACTCCCCGCGCTTCGAGGGGGTGCACCTGCGCTTCGGCGCCGTCGCCCGGGGCGGGCTGCGCTGGTCCGACCGGGCGGAGGACTTCCGCACCGAGGTGCTGGGCCTGGTGAAGGCGCAGATGGTCAAGAACACCGTGATCGTCCCGGTGGGGGCCAAGGGTGGTTTCTACGCCAAGCAGCTGCCCGATCCCCAAGCCGACCGGGACGCCTGGCTGGCCGAAGGGATCGCTTGCTACCAGCTCTTCATCACCAGCTTGTTGGACCTGACCGACAACCTGGTCGAGGGCCAGATCGCCCACCCCGAGCACGTCGTCCGCTACGACGGCGACGACCCCTACCTTGTCGTGGCGGCCGACAAGGGGACTGCGACCTTCTCCGACATCGCCAACGCCATCTCGGTGGAGTCGGGCTTCTGGCTCGGCGACGCCTTCGCCTCGGGTGGCTCGGCGGGCTACGACCACAAGGCGATGGGCATCACCGCCCGGGGGGCCTGGGAGTCGGTCACCCGGCACTTCCGGGAGCTGGGGCTGGACCCGGCCGCCGAGGACTTCACCTGCGTGGGCATCGGCGACATGAGCGGGGACGTCTTCGGCAACGGCATGCTGCTGAGCCGTCACACCCGGCTGGTGGCCGCGTTCGACCACCGGCACGTGTTCCTGGACCCCGACCCCGACCCCGCCCGGAGCTTCACCGAGCGCGAGCGGCTGTTCGCCCTGCCCCGCTCCAGCTGGGACGACTACGACGCGGGGCTGCTCAGCGAGGGCGGCGGGATCTACCCCCGTACTCTGAAGTCCATCCCGGTCAGCCCCCAGGTCCGGCAGGTGCTGGGCCTGGGTTCCGACGTCACCGCCCTGGCGCCGCAGGAGCTGATCCGCGCCTGCCTGCGGGCGCCGGTGGACCTGCTCTGGAACGGCGGCATCGGCACCTACGTGAAGTCGGCGCAGGAGACCCACGCCCAGGTGGGGGACAAGGCCAACGACGGCCTCCGCGTCGACGGCGGCGAGCTGCGGGCCCGCTGTGTGGGGGAGGGCGGCAATCTCGGCCTCACCCAGCGGGGCCGGATCGAGTACGCCGCCTCCGGCGGCCGGATCAACACCGACTTCCTGGACAACTCGGCGGGCGTCGACACCTCCGACCACGAGGTGAACATCAAGATCCTGCTGTCGGCCGACGTGGCCGCAGGGCGGCTGAGCCTGCCCGACCGCGACGCCCTGCTGGCCTCGATGACCGACGAGGTGGCCCGGTTGGTGCTGGAGCACAACCGCAGCCAGAACCTGGCGCTGGCCAACAGCGTCCACCAGGCCCAGTCCATGGCCGGGGTGCACGAGGACTGGATGGAACGGCTGGAGGAGCAGGGCCTGCTGGACCGGGGTCTGGAGGCCCTGCCGGGGGCCGACGAGCTGGAGCTGCGCCGCCAGAACAAGGCGGGACTGACCGCCCCGGAGCTGGCGACGCTGCTGGCCTACACCAAGATCGTGCTCGAGGCAGAGGTCGGACGCTCGGACCTGCCGGACGACCCTGCCCTGGCCCGCGACCTCGTCGACTACTTCCCCGAGCCGCTGCGGCAGCGCTACGCCGAGCAGATGCCCGGACACCGCCTGCACCGCGAGATCATCACCACCGTCGCGGTGAACCGCTTCGTCGACACCGCCGGCATCACCTGCTTCCACCGGCTCTCCGCGGAGAACGGGGCCACGGCGGACGAGGTGATCCTGGCCCACGCCGCGGCGCGGGGGCTGTTCGACGCGTCCGCCCTCGACGCAGCGGTGGCAGCGCTCGACCACCAGGTCGCGGCGTCGGTGCAGACCACCCTGCGCCTGGAGGTCCGCACCGTGGTGGAGCGGGCCACCCGCTGGCTGCTCAACCGGCACCGCCGGGTGGACGTCCAGGCCTGCGTCGAGGAGCTGGCCGAAGGCGTCCGCGCCGTCCGCACCGCCCTGCCGCAGCTGCTGCTGGGGCGTGAGCGCGAGGCGGTGGAGAAGCGGCTGGCCTCCTACCGCGAGGCCGGGGTGCCGCAGGAGCTGGCGCTGCAGGTCGCGTCGCTGCCCCCGGCCTACGCCGCGCTGACCATCGTCTCGACGGCGACCGCCGACGGCCGCGACGTGCTTGAGGTGGCTGCGGTGCACTTCACTCTCGGTCAGCGACTCGGCTTGGACCGGCTGCTGGGCCGCATCCTCGAGCTGCCACGGGCGGACCGCTGGCAGACGATGGCGCGCGCGGCCCTGCGCGACGACCTGCACGCCGTGCACGCGGCCCTGACCCAGGAGGCGCTCCGGCACACGCCGGCGACGAGCGGTCCGGCGGACAGCCCTGCCGAGATCGCCAGGGCTGAGGCAGTCGTGCGGGCGTGGGAGGGCTCGGTGCCCGGGCTCAGCCGTTCCGTGGCGACGCTGCGGCAGATCTGCAGCGTGCGCGCCGACCTCGCCCGGGTCTCGGTGGGTCTGCGGGTGGCGCGAGGGCTGCTCCCGACCTCGGGGTGAGACCCGGCCGGCGCCGCGGACGGCCGCCGGTCCGGTCGGCGGGCCGTGGTAGTCCTGACCCATGCGGATCGACCTCCACACCCACTCCTCGACCTCCGACGGCACCGACACCCCCGAGCAGCTCGTCGAACAGGCGGTCCGCGCGCGGCTCGACGTCGTCGCGCTGACCGACCACGACACGTTCGACGGCCTGGACGAGGCGGTGGCCACCGGCGAGCGGGTCGGCATCCAGGTCGTCCGGGGGCTCGAGCTCTCCTGCACCCAGGGCGGCAGCAGCGTCCACCTGCTGGGCTACGGCGCCGACCCGGCCGACCCGGCCCTGGCTGCGGAGCTGGAGCGGGTGCGGGGCGGGCGCAGCGGACGGGTGGCCGGGGTGCTAGCCAAGCTGGAGGAGCTGGGGGTGGGGGTCAGCGAGGAGGCGGTGATGCGCTTCGTCGGGGACAGTCCCTCGATCGGGCGCCCGCACATCGCCGACGCGATGGTCGAGGCCGGCCACGTGCAGGACCGGACCGAGGCCTTCGACCGCTACCTGGCCGACGGCGGCCCCGCGCACGTCAACCGGTACGCCGTCGACCTGGCCCGCGGCATCGACCTGGTGCGCGGAGCGGGCGGGGTCGCGGTGATCGCGCACCCGTGGGGCCGCGGCCGGGAGCACGTGCTCCCGCCCGAGCTCCTCGCCGCCCTGGTGGCCGACCACCACCTCGACGGCCTCGAGGTGGAGCACCAGGACCACGACCGGGACACCCGGCACCGGCTGCGGGTGCTGGCGCGGGAGCTGGACCTGCTGGCCACTGGCTCCAGCGACTACCACGGGACCGGCAAGGTCGACCACGACCTGGGGGTCAACACCACCGACCCCTCGGTCTTCGCCGAGATCAGCACCCGGATGGCCGCCCGCGTCAGCGACAGCCTCCGCTGACCGGCGACCCTCCACCCCCAACCGATCCAGCCGCCGGGAAGGGCTGGGGCGAGCTCCTGCGCCAGCGGTGGGACCAGGCGCAGGAGCAGCGGACGTCGCTGGCGGCCGCCATCGAGCAGATGCGGGTGGCCCGGAGCCTGACCTCGGCCGACGACGAGCACGACCCGGAAGGGTCGATGGTGTCCCTGGACCAGGCGCGCGACAGCGCTCTGCTGGCTCAGACCGAGCACACGCTGGTCGAGCTCGGGGCCGCGCGGGAACGGTTCGCCGCGGGCCGCTACGGCGTGTGCGAGGCGTGCGGCCGCCCGGTCCCCGCCGAGCGGCTGCAGGCCCGCCCCGAGGCCCGGTGGTGCGTCCCCTGCGCCGGGGTCAGACAGCCTTCTCCAGGGCGGCGACCTGGTCCTCGGTGAGCGGCAGGTCCACCGTCGCCAGGTTCTCCTCCAGGTGCTCCAGCGACCGGGTCCCGGGGATGAGCAGGATGTGGGCGCTGTGGTGCAGCAGCCAGGAGAGCCCGACCTGGGCCTCGGTGGCTCCCAGCTCGTCAGCGAGCTCGACGACGGCCGGGTTCTGGGTCACCTTCGGCACGCCGGGGAAGGCCGAGCCGAGCGGGAAGAACGGCACGAAGGCGATGCCCTCGGCCTCGCAGCGCTGCAGCACGGGCTCGGAGCTGCGGTCCAGGAGGCTGTAGGCGTTCTGCACGCACACCACTCCCGCCAGCCGGATGGCGGTGTCGAGCTGGTCCAGGGTGACGTTCGAGACGCCGATGCCGGCGATGAGCCCCTCCTCCCGCAGCTCGACCATCGTGGCCAGCTGGTCCTCGAACGGCGGCGGGGTGTAGCCGCGGAGGGGATCCAGGACCCGTAGGTTCACCGCGGCCAGCTGCTCGACACCCAGCGTGCGCAGGTTCGCCTCGACGCCCGCACGGAGCTCGGCCGGCGACTGCGCGGGCGGCCACCCGCCCTTGGCGTCGCGGGTCGCCCCGACCTTGGAGACCAGGGCGACGTGCTCGGGGTAGGGGTGCAGGGCCTCCCGGATGAGCTCGTTGGCCACGTCGGGGCCGTAGTACTGGGCGGTGTCGATGTGATCGACGCCGAGCTCGACGGCGCGGCGCAGCACCGCGAGCGCCTCGCCGCGGTCGCGCGGGGGACCCATCACCCCGGGGCCGGGGAGCTGCATCGCCCCGAAGCCCAGCCGGTGCACGGCATGGGTGCCCAGGGAGACGGTCACGTCGGAGTAGGTCCTGTCGGTCATGCGCCGAACCTAGCGCTGGACGCCAGCGCCCCCTTAGCGTGAGGACCGTGGCCACCGAGGACGACCTGCGGAGCGCGGCCCTCACCCTGCCAGGGACGACGGAGGGCACCTGGTACGGCACGCCCGGCTACCTGGTGGCCGGCAAGGGGTTCCTGCGGCTGCGGACCGAAGACGGCAGCGGCCTGCTCGTCCTGCCCGTGACCGACATGGGGGAGAAGGAGGCTCTGCTGAGTGCGCAGCCGGAGGCCTTCGTCACGCTGCCGCATTACGACGGGCACGCGGTCGTGCTGGTGCGGCTGGCGGCCGTGGACGTCGCGGAGCTGACCGAGCTGGTCACCGAAGCCTGGCGGCTCAAGGCGCCGCCCCGGCTGCGCCGCCAGCTCGACGGCGGATGAGGGCTGCTGCCCGCCGGCGGTGTTCGGCACAAGCCCGGCGCGGCTAGAGGGGCCGGAGTATCCTGCTCCTGCTCCTCGGGGGAGGGGCAGGTTGATCGGGGGATCACGTGAACAGAGCTGTTGCCCGTCGCTGGACCGTCGTCGCGCTGCTCGGCAGCGGCTCCCTGGGCCTGGCCAGCCTCACCGCCGCGCCGGTGCAGGCCGCCGACGACGCGGAGATCTATGTGGTGCAGGGCCTGCCGGGGCGCACCGTGGACGTGGCAGTGGACGGCAAGACCGTCGCCAAGGACGTCAAGACCGCGGCCGTGTCCAAGAGCTTCCCCGTCAAGGCGGGCTCGCGCAAGGTCACCTTCAGCGATGACGGAGAGGTGCTGCTCGAGCGCATGTTCACGGTCACGGCGGGCTCGAGCTGGGACGTGGTGGCGCACCTGCCTGCCAACGAGGGCAAGGACGCCGAGCCGGCCGTCACGGTCTTCCGCAACGACCTCTCCGAGGTACCCCGGGGCAAGGCCTCCTTGACCGTCGCGCACACAGCCCGGGTGGGAGAGGCTGACATCCGGGTGGACGACAAGGTGCTGTTCGCCGACATCGAGAACGGCGAGTCGCTGAACCTGGTCGTTCCCGTGGCAACCTACGAGGTGGCCATCGTGCCGGCCGGCAAGTCCTCCCCGGTGGTGCTCGGCCCTGTCGACCTCACCGTGAAGGGCGGCGCTCTGAACCGGGTCTACGCCATCGGTGACCCCTCGAAGAAGACGATGAACGTCGCGGTGCACGTCATCGCGACGGGCACCCGTGGGTCGAAGCAGCCGAGCCGGGTCGACACGGGGACGGGCGGGCAGGCCGTCGAGCTGCAGCGCCCCAAGACCGTCCTCTGGTCCTGACCCGTCGCCCGCGGCACGCAGTCCCCCGGCTCCTGGGAGGGCTGCTGCTGCCGCTCGCCCTGGTCGGCTGCGCCCAGCCCGTCGCGCCGGCCGCGGAACCGTCTCAAGCAGCCACGCAGGCGGGTACCGCGCCACCCGCGGCGACGGCGGAACCGGTACCCAGTGCCCGCGTCGGTGAGCCGGCCCCCAGCAGCCGCGTGCGGTTCGTGCCCACCTCCGTCCAGCTGCCCGGGGGCGCCAGGGCAGCCGTCAAGCCGGCCTCCACCGTCGACGGGCAGCTCGTGGTCCCCGAGGAGGTCCGGCACGTCGGGTGGTGGGACGGGAGCGCCTGGGCGGGTGACCCGTTCGGCAACACCGTGGTCGCCGGCCACGTGGACTCCCGGACCGAGGGCCTGGGGTTCTTCGCCCGGCTGCTGCGCGTGCAGCGCGGAGAGACCGTGACCCTGCGCGACGGCGACCATCGGCAGAAGTACCGGATCGTGTCGGTGCGCACCGTCGCCAAGCAGGCGTTGGCCACCGGCAGCGCTGCCTTCGACCAGGATGGCGACCACCGGCTGGTGCTGATCACCTGCACAGGCGCCTTCCGGCCCGAGCGCGGCGGCTACGACAGCAACCTGGTGGTGACCGCAGAACCAGTCGGGCTCGCCCGCTGAACGCGGACGAGCCCGATAGGTGGTGTGCGACGGCGGACGGTCAGCCCGCGGTGCCGGTTCCGGCCGCGCTGCCTGAGCGACGACGACGCCGACGACGACGCGGGGCCTCGCCAGAGCCCTCCGCCGAGCCGTTGTCAGCGGCCGCCTGAAGCACGACCGGCTCGCTGACCGGGGTCGGTGTGGCGGCGGCTGCCTCAGCGTCCACCCCATTGCGGGTGCGGCGGCGCTCGCGCGGCGCGCTCTTGCGCTTGCTGCGCCGCTCCTCCCAGGAGGGACCCTCGGCGTGCGCCTCGACCTTGGGCTCGACGATACGGCCCTTGGCCGCCCGGTCGATGCCCAGGTCGTGGAAGAGGTGCTCGGAGGTGGAGTAGGTCTCCTGCGGCTCGGGGAAGGGCAGGCCCAGAGCGTTGTTGATGACCTTCCAGCGGGTCTGGTCGGCCCAGTCCACGAAGGTGATCGCGATGCCCGAGGCGCCGGCCCGGCCGGTGCGCCCGATCCGGTGCACGTAGGTCTTGTCGTCCTCGGGGCACTCGTAGTTGATGACGTGGGTGACGTCGGTGACGTCGATGCCGCGCGCGGCGACGTCGGTGGCCACGAGCACGTCCGCCTCGCCGCCCCGGAACCGCTGCAGCGCCTTCTCGCGCAGCACCTGGGACAGGTCGCCGTGAATGGAGGTGGCGCGGAACCCGCGCTCGGCGAGGTCGTCGGAGACGCGCTGGGCTGAGCGCTTGGTGCGGCAGAAGATCATCACCCGGTTCCGGTTCTCCGCCTGCAGGATGCGGGCGACCACCTCAGGCTTGTCCAGGTCGTGCGCCTGGTAGACGAACTGGGCCGTCGCCGGCACTGTCGTGGAGTCCTCGGCGGACTCGGCGCGGATGTTGACCGGGTGGAGCAGGTGACGGCGGGCCAGGGTGACGATGGCTGAGGGCATGGTGGCCGAGAACAACATCGTCTGGCGCGAGTCCGGGGTCTTGGCCAGGATCCGCTCGACGTCGGGCAGGAAGCCCAGGTCGAGCATCTCGTCGGCCTCGTCCAGGACAAGCACCTTGACGTGACTGAGGTCGAGGGCGCGGCGGTCGGCCAGGTCGAGCAACCGGCCGGGCGTGCCCACGACCACCTCGACGCCGGCGGCCAGGGCGTCGAGCTGCGGCTCGTAGCCCATCCCGCCGTACAGGGTGACCACGCGGGCCCCGCGCTGCGCGGCGGCCACGCTCAAGTCCTTGCTGACCTGGCTGGCGAGCTCGCGGGTGGGCGCCACGACCAGGGCCTGCGGGGCGCCCGGCTTGGCCTGGGCCTCGAAGCCGGGGTCCTCACGGACGACGACCCGCTGCAGCAGCGGGATGCCGAAAGCGAGGGTCTTGCCGGTACCGGTGCGCGCCTGGCCGATCATGTCGGTCCCGGTGAGCGCGATCGGGATGGCCATGGCCTGGATGGGGAACGGGTGGCTGATGCCTACCGCGTCCAGCGCGTCGGCGATGGAGTCGACGACGCCCAGGTCGCGGAAGGTCTGGGGGAGCGGTGTGGGGAGCTCCTCAGCGGCCGGGAGCGCCTCGCTCAGGAGGGCCAGGTCGTCGGTGGGACGGGAAGCGGGGGACGCCGTGAGCGTCTCGGTGCTGTCGCTGGTCAGGATGATCGCCTTCGCTTGCGAAAAACTGGAATGACCCGGTGTTGCTCGTCCTGCGAGGAGCGGGGTCCGCGTCGCGCGACCCGACCCGTCAAGGTCGCTGCGCGCCGGTGCGGCGCTCACCGCCGAGGCCTCTCGCGCCGCTTCCGAGCGGTGCGTGGGAGGAGCACGGACGATTACCAGGGACGCATCTCCAGATGCGTGCAGTCGACATTCTAGACCCCAGGTCCGCGCAGGACGAACGACGCCGCGCTGGGAGCGGCAGCACGGCGGGCGGGCGCGGGCTGGCTAGGCTGCCGGCGTGGACGAGGAGAAGACCGCGGCGACGCCCGGGGCGGGGGCGGAGGCAGCCTACCGACAGGGCGCGCTGGACCTGCTCGGACTGCTGGCCTACGGGGCGCTGACCGCCTTCGACCGCCTGGCCGAGGACGCCCGGATGGCTCCGACCCTGCCGGACAAGGTCCAGCTGGCGACCATGGCGGGCCGCCAGGTCGACCACTTCGAACGAGTCCGGAGCCGGCTGGCCGAGCACGACGTCGACGTGATGCGGGCGATGCGCCCGTTCCACGAGCCGTTCAACGGCTTCCACGAGCACACCCGCCCCAAGGACTGGCTCGAGGGCCTGGTCAAGGCCTACGTCGGCGACGGCATCGCGGCCGACTTCTACCGCGAGGTCGCCGCCTTCGTCGACGCCGACACCCGCGCCCTGGTGCACGAGGTCCTGGCCGACGGCGGCCACGCCGACTTCGTGGTGGGCCGGGTCCGCGGGGCGATCGAGGACGACCCCAAGGTGGGGGGCCGGCTCGCCCTGTGGGGTCGCAGACTGGTGGGGGAGGCGCTGAGCCAGGCCCAGCGGGTCGCGGCCGAGCGGGACGCCCTGACCAGCCTGCTCACCGGCACCGTCGACCGGCCGGGCCTGGACCTCGCGGCGGTCAGCCGGATGTTTTCCCGGCTGGTGGAGAACCACACCCGGCGGATGGCCGCCCTGGGCCTGCAGTCCTGAGGCGCTCCTGCAGCCGGGAGGACCCGACGTCAGAGGCTGCCGAAGCCCACCTTGCGCGCGTGCTCCTCGCCCAGGTCGACGTAGGCGATCTTCGACGAGGGGATCAGCACCCGCCGGCCACGCTCGTCGGCGAGGGTGAAGACGCCCTGGTTCTCGACGGCCTCGCTGAACGCCCGCTCCACGTCAGCGGCCGTCTCGGTGGTCTCCACCACGACCTCACGGTTGACGTGCTGGATACCGACCTTGATCTCCACAGATCCTCCTGGTTGTCTGCCGCCTCCCGACCCGGAGGTGCCCGGGTCGCGCGAGGTCAGCGCGTTCGCTCCCACCGTGCCACACGGCACCGCCCTCGCCGTGCCGTGTTCGCCGACAGCGTGGCTCACCCGAGGGTGAGCAGCTCCTCGCGGGTGGCCGGCCGCAGCACCAGCCGCGTCCAGGCGCCGACGTAGACGCGGTCGTCGCGCCGGAGCTCGTGACGGGTCCCCACCGGCACCGGGGACTCGGGCAGGGCGCCGCTCGCCGGACCGACGAAGGTGCCGTTGGCCGAGTCGAGGTCCTCCACCCACCAGCGGCTGCCGTCGGTGGTCAGCTGGCACTGGCGCCGGCTGACGCCGGAGTCGGTGCCGCAGTCGACGTCGGGGTGGATGTTGCGGCTCCGGGAGACCCGGCCGACGAGCACGGAGCGTCCGCGCAGGGGACGCACCTCGGGCAGCCCGGCCGACGGCAGGGGGTCGGGGCTCTCCTGCGCCTGGTACCACGACGGGTCGACCCAGACCTCCACCACCCAGGCGAAACCCGATCCGCCGCCGGCGGTGTCGGGGATGTTGGCCGGCGCCGCGGTCGGGGAGACGTCGGCGGCCGCCCCCGAGCCCGGCGTGGCGGCAGGCGGCGCCTGCGGGGCTGGGGCGTCCGGCGGGGTGAGCGGGCGCGGCATGCTGCCCGTGGTGAAGTCGTAGCCGCATCCCTCGCAGAACAACGCGTCGGCCGGGTTGGGGGCGCTGCAGTGGGGGCAGGCCTGGGCAGCCCCCGGCGCCGAGCTGGAGACGGTCACCCGCGAACCGGTCGGGGCCTCGCGGACCGACGCGGCCCCAGAAGCCGCCGGCCCGGTGCCGGCAAGCGGGAGCCCGCAGACGTCGCAGTAGTCCTGGGCGACGGTCTGGTGCCCGGAGGGACAGACGGTGGTCATGCCTGCGCCCGGACGCGGGTGGTCTTGGTGGAGGCGGTGTCGAGCGCCATCTCGTCGGCTCTGTCGACGGCGCGCCGCAGCCGTACCGTGCCGGTGTCGGGGTCGTCGATGTCAACGACCTTCCTCAGCCGGCTGGTGGCCTCCTCGTTCCCGGTCGCCGCAGCCAGCTGGACGGCTCGGCCGAGCTTGGTCGTGGCTGTCTCCTCGTCCCCGACCGCCTTGGCGGCCAGGCCGTCCTGGATCGCCTCGGCGAGCTCGGTCTGGCCGGTGTAGTGGGCGACCTCGGGGTTGATCCTGGTGGTGAGGCTGTCGTCGTCGGACCAGCGGGCCTTGACCAGGCCCTGCGCCACCACCTGCTCACCGACGACCAGCTGCACGCGCGAGGCGAGCTGCTCCTGGCCCAGGGCCTTGGCCGGGAGCCGCACGCTGACGTGGTAGTCGCGAGACTCGTCACCCCACGATCCGGTGGGGTAGGCCGAGGTCAGCGCGTTGACCGCGCTCCCGCGGGTCGAGAGGTCCTCGACCGTGGGGGCGACCTGGCGGACGAACAGCACCTCCGCGCCCTGGGGCGCCCAGACCCGCAGCTGGGCCTGGGCGACGCCGCGGCTCATCGAGGCCTGCATGAGCTCGGCGAAGACCGACTGCATCGAGGCGGCGTCGGGGATGAGGTCCACGGTGCCCAGCAGCGCCTGGGCGATGCGCCGCACCTCGGCCACCTGCCAGTCGACGCCGATCCCGCGGCAGTCGCACTGGAACCGTCCGGCGACGCCGGCGATCGCCGTGCTGAGCTGCTCGGGGGTCTCGTTGTGGTTCTCGCCGTCGGTGAGCAGGATGGCGTGCCGCTGGGCCAGCGCGGGCACGGAGTCGAAGAGCCGGCCGGCAAGCGTCAGCCAGGTGCCCATGGCGGTGCCGCCGTCGGAGCGGAACTGGGCGATCGCCTGGTGGGCGGCGTGCCGGGCGCCCGGGTCCATCCGGACCAGGCCCGCGCCGCTGCGCACCGGGGGGAAGGCGAGGTAGGCCTGGTGGCTGCCGGCGACGACGGCGAACCAGGTGCCGTCGAGGATCTGGTCGACCGCCGCGGACGCGGCCGCCGTGGCCGCCTCGAGCTTGGTGCGCCCCATCGAGCCGGAGGTGTCGACGATGATGATCTCGCCCGCGTCCCCGCTACCGGACTGCCCGGCCGCCCCCGCCCCCGAGCAGGTGAGGGTGACGATCGCGTGGACGTCGGTGCCCCCGTCAGGCAGGAACTCGTTCTGGTAGACGCTGGCGCTGAACTCGGCCATCGCGTGGGGTCCTCCTCGACTGGTCCCGGGCCGGGGTCCGGCTCGTCGCCCTCAGTATGCCGGTCGGCCGTGGCGGGCGAGGGCCACGCTGATGTTGTCCCGGCCGCCCTGGGCGTTGGCCCAGGCCACCAGGGCGGTGGCCAGCGGTAGCGGGTCGGCGCCGGTCTCGGCCGAGGTCGTGCTCACCAGGGTCTGCAGATCCCCGGGGTCGGAGCAGTAGTTCCACAGACCGTCGGAGCAGACCAGCAGCCAACCGGGGACCTGCAGGCTGACCGACCCGGTCCGCGGCACGACGTCGGTGCTGTCGCGACCCAGCCACTTGGTGATGGCGTGGGCCTGCGGACCGCTCTCGGCCTCCACGCGGTCGACGCCCATCTCGATCCGGACCTGGGCCATGGAGTCGTCGACGCTCAGCTGCAGCGGGTCGCCGGCGCCGGCGTCGGGCAGCCAGTAGACGCGGCTGTCTCCGACCGTGCCGTAGACCACGAGGTCGCCCTCGAGCACCGCGGCCGCGAAGGTGCAGGAGGCGGCGTTGTCGCTGTCGGGAGCGGTGTTGGCGATGACCGCCTCGTTGGCCTGGGCCGAGGCCAGTCCCAGGCTCTGCGCCAGGGCCGCCGCCCGGCTGGCGGCCACGCCCAGGCCGGCGGGGCGGGCGGCGACCAGGACATCGCGCGCGCTACGGGCGCCAGCCAGCGCGGCCACGTCGGAGTCGGTGGAGGTCGAGACGCCGTCGCAGACCACGAGCACGGCACGCGAGCCGGGCTCGGGGTCGGCGGCCACCGCGGTGGCGTCCTCGTTGCGGTGGTGGCGGATGCCGCGGTCGCAGACCGCGGCCACCCAGGCGGCCGGCTGCTCGACGTAGTGGTCCCGCGGGCTGGCGGCCTTGCTGCCGCAGGTGGTGCAGTAGCCGTCGGTGTCCACCGCGCCGCCACAGCTGGTGCACGGGGGCACGGCGTCTGCCGGTGCGGGCGTGGCAGCGCCCCCGGTGGTGGCGCTGACCGGGTGGCTGAGCTCGACGGGGGTCTCGGCTCCCGCCGGTGTGCCAGGAGCCGCTTCGGTGGTGGGGCGCAGCGGAGCGCCGCAGGCCTCGCAGAACCGCTCGGCGTCGGTGACCGCCGCGCCGCAGGAGGGGCAGCTCGGCCCGCCAGGAGAAGCCGGAGCCTGGGTTGTGGGGGTGGTCTCGCTCATCGCAGGGTCCACCTTCGCACCTGGTTGGCCTGGTCCACCAGCGACCACCGGCGGTGCTCGTCGTCCTCGGTCGCAGCCCACCGGCGGTAGGCCGCTTCCAGCCCGTCGCGCAGGTCCTCCGGGCGAGCGGGATGCTCGCCGATCGAGACGTCGCCCCGGGGGCCGCCCTGACCCACCAGGACGAGCGCCCGGCTCAGGATCTGCACGCTCAGCTGCGCCTCCTCGCGCGGGTCGAGGTGGACCCCGGTCAGGCTGTCCATCGCCTGCCCCAGCGCCGTCAGGCCGTCGCCGTCCTCGGCCAGGTAGCTGGCACGGAGCCGGCGGGCGTCGGGGAAGCCCCGGCTGGTGGAGGGCACGAGGTCGAGGGCCGCCACCGCGCCGGTGACGTCGCCGCGGGCCCGCCGCAGGCGGGCCAGGCCGAAGGCCGCGGGCGGCATGTAGTTGGCGTCGGTGCCGGCGCAGGTCCGGTAGAGGCTCTCGGCCACGGTGTCCTCACCGCCCCGCTCACAGGCCAGGGCGAGGGCCAGCTTCGGGGCGAGCTCCCCCGGGACCTGGCCGTAGACGGCGTTGAAGGCCGCCTGCGCAGCGCGGTGGTCCTGGCGCTGCAGGGCCGACAACCCGCTCAGCCAGACCGCCCGCCACTCCCACGGGTCGGCGGCGAGCATGGCCTCCACGCAGTGGTCGACGTCGGAGCTGCGCCGCAGCTGCAGGGCCGCCTCGCCGCGGGTCAGCCAGACCTCGGGTGAGTCACCGGGCGCGGCGCTCAGAGCCTGGAGCCGGGCCGAGGGGTCGTCCAGGGCGACGTTGCTCAGCCAGCCGTGCTGGGGGTCGCTGGTGTCGGTCCGCAGCGGGGGCAGGGCGTCCCAGTCCAGGGTGGCGCCGAGCACCGCCGGAGCCTCGAACAGCACCGATGCGGCCGAGGTGAGAGCCGTCCCGGGGGTCCGTTCCGCCACCACCTCGCGCAGCACCCCGAGCAGCTGGACCCGCAGCTCGTCCACCGAGGCGAACCGGTCGGCCGGGTCGGGGGCGCAGGCCTTGGCCACCAGCCGGTAGAGCGAGTCGTGCTGGGCGAACGGGGGCGTCTCCTCCACGGGCGGGAGGCTGGCGACGTAGCGCGTCTGGTAGCCGCGGAACTCCGTCATCAGCACGACCAGGGTCCGGCCGATGGTGTAGATGTCGGAGGCGACGCTGGTCCCCAGCCGGGCGACCTCGGGCGCCTGGTAGCCGACGGTGCCGTAGATCGCGGAGTCGTCGTCGTCCAGCCGCCGGACCCCGCCGAGGTCGATGAGCTTGACGGCGTCGCCGACCTGGATGAGGTTGTCGGGCTTGAAGTCGCAGTAGGCGAGCCCCAGCTCGTGCAGGTAGCTGAACGCGGGCAGCACCTCGAGGACGTAGGCGAGTGCCTGGTCGACGGGCAGCGGGTCGAATTGGCCGCCGTTGGCGCGCATGCGGGCCTTGAGAATCTGCTTCAGCGACAGGCCGCCGACGTACTCCATGACGATGTAGCCGGCGCCGTCGTGGGTGACGAAGTTGTAGATCTCGACGATCAGCGGGTGCTCGACCTGGGCCAGGAACTGCTGCTCGATGATCGCCACCGCGAGCGCGTCGGCGTCACCGGTGTTCAGCAGGCCCTTGAGCACCACCCAGCGGTCGGAGACGTTGCGGTCGCGGGCCAGGTAGATCCAACCGAGCCCGCCGTGGGCCAGGCAGCCGGCCACCTCGTATTGACCCGCGACGATGTCGCCGGCGCCCAGCTTGGGGGTGAAGGAGTACGCGCTGCCGCAGCGGGGGCAGAAGCCGGCCGGTCGACCGGGGCGGCCGTCGCGGGTCCGCCCGACGGCGTTGCCACAGGTGGCGCAAGTCCGCTTGTCCTCGGGCACCACCGGGTCCTTCATCACCGCAGCGGCGGCGTCGACGACGGGGGCGGGCGGGACGCGGGTCAGGCCGGCGCCCAGCCGGGCCGCGCGCATCCGCGTCGAGCTGGAGCGGACGCGCGCGGTGACGGTCGAGCCCGAGGAGACCGCGCGCCGGGAGCCCAGGGCGGCGGAGTCGAGCCGGCTCGACCCGGTCGTCCGGCTGGAGACCGCACCCGTCGGCTCGGTGGACATGCCCTCGTCCAACGTGTGCTCGGCGCCCGCGTGCCCGGTGCCCGTGGGTGCAGGAGAGCCGCAGACGTCGCAGTAGCCGTCGGTGTAGGAACCCGTGCACCCCGGCTGGCGGCAGCGCCCGGGCTGCGCGCCCCGCAGGGAGGCGGGGCCGGCGACCGGGGTCAGGCCGACCACGGGCGCCGCGACGGGGCTGGCGGCCGCGGGGGACCCGCAGACGTCGCAGTAGCCGTCGGCGATGCTCCCGGAGCAGCCGAGCTGGGTGCAGGCGGTCACGGGTGCGGCTCCTCGGAGGTGCGCGTCGGGGCGGCTGTCGCCGCTCCCAGGTAGCTGAGGTACAGGCCGAGGAGCTGCTCGGCGATGGCCGTGGGACTCGGTCGGCGCGCCAGCGTCTGCGTGGCCAGCGCGGAGGTGCGGAGCAGGTCGGGCCGAGACGCCACGCCCAGCGCCGTGGCCTTGGCCTGCAGGGCGTCGAGCCGGGCCACGAGCTCCTCGTGCTGGCGCAGTGCCTGTCCGTAGGCGACCTCCACGACCGCGAGAGCCCGGGACACCTGCTCGAGGCGGTCCAGGTAGGCGTCCAGCTCGCCGGGGGTGTTCGGGACCGGACCGAGGCGGGCCACCTCGGGAACCGCGTACCGCGGCGCGGGCTCGACCGTGGCCACGCAGGTGGCCACCAGCCGCGTGAGGGCGGCGCCGCGGGCCTCCAGGTCGGTGCGCAGCGTGCGTGCGCGGTCCAGCCGGGAGGCCGACTCCCGGCGGCGCGCGGCCCCCACGATCAGGTCGCGCTCGACGACGGCGGCCTCGATCTCCAGCGGACCGAGCAGGCCGCCGACGTCGCCGCCCCGGCCGGCCTTCTCCAGAACCCCGGCCAACCGCCGGGCCAGTCGGGCCGCCGTCGCCGAGCCCTGCTGCTGGTGCGTCCCGGCCGGCTCGGTCCCGACCTGCTCACGGATCCGCTCGAGCTGGGCCTGCAGCGCCCGGAGCCGCTCGTTCACCTCCGCAGCGGAGGGGTCCAGGCCCAGTCGCACCCGCAGGGAGGCCACCAGCGCGTCGGAGAGCCGGCAGGCCTCCGGGAGCGAGACGGCGAGCCCGGCCACCGCGCCCGGTCCGCTCGCCGAGGGTTCGGCGGCGCCGGCCCGCGCGTCCAGCCGGCCCCACACCAGGGTGGAGAGCTGCTCCAGCTCGCGTGAGCCGACCCGTCCGCCGTCCCAGGTCGTCAGCAGCAGCGTCGTGCGGTCCGCGACCGCCTTCCACAAGGCCATCGAGAGCAGCAGGTCGGAGGTGGCGGCCGAGCCCTCGGAGGACGCGAGGGCCGCCCTGTCCAGGGCGTCCAGCTCTGCCCGTCGGGCCTGGACCCAGTGGGCCAGGGCGGGCAGGTACCGGGCGACCTCGTTCACCCCCAGCGCGGTCCCGAGCCGCCCGGGCGCGACCGGGGCGATGCCGCTCGTCCCGCCGACTGCGGCATCGGGAGTCGGCGGACGGGTGGCGGGGGCCGGCAGGCTCACGGCCGCCTCCCGTACACGGACTTCGGGGGAGTGGGTGCGGGTCCGAGGGGCTCGGCCAGCCACCGGTCGTAGATCGCCTTCCACTCCCCGTTACCGCGCATCTGGGCGAGCCGAGCGTTGACGAAGCGGACCAGGTCGACGTCCTCGGCGTTCATCCCCAGGCCGTACGGCTCGGCGGTGAGGGCCTTCTGACGCGGCACCACCGCGTAGGGGTCCTGGGCGGCCAGCCCAGCCAGCACCGTGTCGTCCCCGGTGATCGCGTCGACCTGCCCCTGCTGGAAGAGCACCAGGCAGCCGGTGTGGGAGTCGGACTCGACGGCGACGACGTCGGGTGCCCGCTCGCGCAAGGTGGCGAGGCTGGAGGTCGCCCGCGGCGCACAGACCCGGCGCCCCGCCAGCGCGGCCAGCGTCGCGGCCTTGGAGCCGCGGCGCACGAGCACCTTCTGGCCGGAACGGTAGTACTCGGCCGAGAACGCGATCTGGGTCCACCGCTCGCAGCTGATCGTCATGTTGCGGGCGACGAGGTCGACGTCGCCGCTCTGCAGCAGCGGGATGCGGTCGGCGGCGGTGATGACCCGCAGCTGGTAACGGTCCTCGTCGCCGAAGATCGCCTTGGCCACCGCCTTGACCAGGTCGATGTCGAAGCCCTCGACCCGGCCGTTCAGCGGGTTGCGGGAGCCGAGCAGGTAGGTGTCGGCCGAGACGCCGGCCACCAGCCGTCCCCGCTCCCGGATCCTGGCCATGGTCGAGTTGGCAGGCAGGTCGTCGGGGTCGGGCAGCGGTCCCTCGGGTGCGTAGGACTGCAGCGCGTCGTCGCAGCGGGCGGGAGCGGCGCCGGGGGCGGGGGAGCTGGCCGGGCTCGGTGTGGCAGCCGGCAGGGGCGTGGGGGAGTCGGTCAGCACGCCGCAGGCCGGCAGCAGGGCGAGCAGGGCGCCGGCGGCCAGCAGGCCGCGGATCCGGCTCGCCGGGGTGGCCGCGCGCGTCATCGGTACTCCCGCAGCCGGGCCGCGATCCCGCGCCGACCGAGGAGGGCGACGGCGAGACCGGCCAGCAGGCTGAGCACCGCGGCGGCGACCAGGACGGGGAGCCGCCGGGCCAGCGCGTTGCCGGTGGCGTCGCCGGAGCTGCGGAGCTGCTCGGCCAGCGCGGCGTCGACCGCGGCGAATCGTCCGTTGGCCTGCTCCGGGCCCGCGCCGGTGGCCAGGGCGACGGCTGAGTCCCAGCGCCCGGTGTTGTCCAGCTCACGGATCTGCTGGTGGGTCGCGGTGTAGCGGTCCCAGCCCGAGCGCAGCCCCGCGTCGTCCAGCACCGCGAGCTGCTCGGCCACGCGCCCGGCGGAGGCGACCCAGGCGCGCTCGAAGGAGCTCCCCGAACCGCGGGCGATCAGGGTGAGGCTCTCGTTCGCCTTGGCGTCGTTGGCCCCGATCCGGGCCCCGGCTGCGGCGTTGACGTCGGCGAAGGAGCCGGCGCGGATCCCCCGGACGCTCTGGCCCAGCTGCACCAGCCCGGCCACGGAGGCCGCCAGCGCGACCAGCAGCAGCACCGAGGCGGCCAGCACACCGGGGTTGATCCGGCGGTGGAAGCGGCGCGCCAGCCACACCTGGGCGAGGACCAGCCCCGCCAGCGCCAGGGCGACGACGACGGGGAAGACCAGCGCGCCGCCGACCCGCATCCGGCTTCCTGCCCGCTCCGCGTTGGCGGCCACCAGCTCGTCGAGCACGGGCAGGGCGGCGCTACGGAGCTCGGCGCTGGCGGCCCGCAGGTACTGGGCGCCGATGGGGAAGCCCTGGCGGTTGTTGGCCCGGGCCTGCTCGATCGCCGCGTCGTAGTCCAGCACTTCGCGGTTGAGGACGGCGAGCGCGGCGGCGTCGGCCGGCTGCGCCCGCGCGGCCTCGATGACCAGGCCGCTCAGGGTGCCCATCGCCTCGTCGTAGGTGGCGCGCTGGGCCGCCGGTTCCAGCCCTCCGACCAAAAAGGCGTTGGTGGCGGTGGCGTCCGCGCTGAGCAGGTTGGTCTGGATGGACTGCACGCGCACCAGCTGCTGGGTGTCGGCGTCGGCGCGGTCCAAGACGACGGCCAGCAGGCCGAAGGTGAGCAGACCGGTCAGGCCGACCAGGACCCCGAGCGCGACGATGCCACCGCCCATCAGCCGCAGCCGCCGGGGTGTGCTCGTGGCCGGTCCCGCTCCGGCCGGGCCGCTCACGGTGCTTCCTCCGGGTCGGCGCCGGGGACGACGTCGGTCCGGTACCCGAGCCCGGGGAGGGCCTCGGCCGGGGTCTCGTCGAAGTCTTCGGCCACCAGGGTGCGTAGCTGCTGCACGGTGGGCGTCTCGACCTCGCGCAGCCGCCAGGCGTGCCGGCTCACCGCAGCCTCCAGCATGTTCCGGGCGAAGCGGCCGTTGCCGAAGGACGGCCCGCGCGCCGTGGTGGCGAGCCGGGCCCGGAAGCGCTCGACGCACCCCTCGCCCAGGTCGTAGTCGGCAGCGGTGGCCATGCCGCGCAGGATCGTGGTGAGCTCGTCGTCGTCGTAGTCACCGAACGTGATCGTGGTGCGGAACCGGCTGGCCAGGCCCGGGTTCTGGGCGATGAAGGCGACCATCGGGTCGGGGTAGCCGGCGACGATGAGCACCAGGTCGTCGCGGCGGTCCTCCATCTCCTTGACCAGGGTGTCGACGGACTCGCGCCCGTACTGGTCCCCGGCCAGGCTGTAGGCCTCGTCGATGAACAGCACCCCGCCGACCGCCGAGGCGACGACCTCGGCGGTCTTGGCCGCCGTCTGGCCCAGGTAGCCCGCCACCAGCTCGGACCGGTCCACCTCGACCAGGGTGCCGGTCGAGAGCAGGCCGAGCGCGCGGTAGATCCCGCCCACCAGGCGGGCGACCGTGGTCTTGCCCGTCCCGGGGTTGCCGACGAAGACCAGGTGCCGGGTGATGGTGGGCGCCCGCAGACCCGCAGCCGCCCGTAGCCTCTCCACCCGCAGCACCGCGACCTGGCGGTGGACCTCCGCCTTCACCTCGGCCAGGCCGGTCAGGGCGTCCAGCTCGGCGAGCAGGTCGTCCAACGAACGGACCGGCTCGGCTGGCGACTCAGGCTCGGGCTGGGTGGTTGCCGCCACACCGGCCCGGGGGACGTGGTCCTCGGGCGTCTCGAGCGTCTCGGGGGTCGGGGAGGCCGGGCGCACGGTCGGCCGGGACACCAGGCCCGGGAGGGCGGCGGGAACGGGATAGGAGGAGGGGACGTCGTCGAAGTAGCTGCCCTGCTCGCGACCACCGGCGCTCACGGCAGGTCCAGGGTGCTGCGGGGGGTCGCCGGCGGCGGCGGGTCCAACGGAGCGGGCGGACCGAGCCGGCCGAACTTCTCCTGCAGGAACCGGCCCTGGGCGATCAGCGCGTCGGCGTCGACCCGGACGACGGCGTCGAGGACCTGGTCCATCGTCACCGCGAGCAGGTCGAGCTGGTCGACCAGCAGCATCAGCGAGGTCTTGCCCCCCTCGATCGGGCGGGAGTCGGCCCAGTCGCGGGGCAGGCGGATGTAGTGCCCCAGCGTCTGCGGCAGGTAGTCGGTGGCGGTGGCCACCACGGTGTAGGCCTGCGCGCTCCCGGGCCCGAGGTTGGGCAGCCGGGGGACGGTCTCGCGGACCGTGCCGACCACCCGCCGGACCCGGGCTTGCACCAGCGGGGGCACCGCGCCGTCGGCGACCAGCCGCTCGACCCCGTGCAGGGCGGCGTCGATGTCCTCCGCGGTGGGTGTGCGCGGCCGGGGCGGCTCGACCGGGTCGGGTGCCTCCGCACTGCCGAGCCGGGCGAACCATTCTCTCAGCCCCATGACGGCGGACCGCTCGTCAACGGCCGGTACCGGGGGCCGCGTCGAGGTCGAGCGCGCCCGAGGCGAGCTGGGCGTCCTGGCGCGACACCCGGTCGAGATAGGCCCGGGACTTGCCGACCTCGGCGTCCAGGCTCGAGATCGTGGTGGCCATGGACTCCAGCGCTGCGACCTTGAAGGAGTCGATGGAGTCCATCGTGGCGTAGATGTTGGCGAACGCGGCCTGCAGCTGGGGCAGCCCGATGGTGGCCGAGGCCGCCTGCTGCTGGATCTGCGCGGAGTTGTCGCGCATCATCTCCGAGGTCCGCTGGATGAGGTCCGACGTCGTGGAGTTCAGCGCCCCGATCTGGTCGAGCACCAGCTTCTGGCTGCTCAGCGCCTGGGCCACGATCACCGCCGTCCGCAGGGCCGACACCGTGGTGGTCGAGGCCCGGTCGACGCCCTTGATCAGCTCGAGGTTGTTCTTGATCACCACGTCGATGGCCAGGTAGCTCTGGATGGCCACGGCGAGCTGCGTGAGCAGGTCCTGGTGCTTCTGCCGGACGTAGAACAGCACGTCCTGGCTCAGCGCCTTGGCCCGGTCGGGGTCGCTCAGCTCGAGCGACGCGATCTGCTCGACCAGCCGGGCGTCGAGCCGTTCGGCGACGTAGATGTAGGAGTTCAGCCGGCCCATGGTGGCCCAGAGGTTCTGCTTCTCCAGGTTGAGGGCCACGTTGTCGCGGGTCAGCTCGTCCTGCCCGTTGCGCAGGCTGTGCAGGATGCCGTCAAGGTGGCTCTGAGCGGCCTGGTACTTGCGGAAGTAGTCGACGACCCTGTCGCCGAAGGGCAGGAAGCCGAGCAGCTTGCGGGGCCCGGCGGCCTGGCTCGGGTCGAGCTCCTCGACGGTCCGCCGCAGCTCCAGCAGGGTCCGTCCGACGGTGGAACCCTCGGCCAGCCCGCCCTCCTGCAGCGCCCGGACCGGGGCCTGGAGGAGGCGGTTCGAGGTCTCGGCGGCCCGGCGGATGTCGGCGTCGCCCATGGCCCGCACGTTCTCGGTCTGGGCGGTGAACTGCGGCGAGCGGGTCTGCGCGGCGGCCAGCGCGGCGAGGAAGCCGTCGACCTTCTGATCCAGGGCCGGCACGGCGGCCGGGTCCACCTGGGGGGCCATCGCGGGGGCCTGGGTGGCGGCGACGGCATGCGGGGGCTCGGCGACGCTCAAAGTGAGCGGGCTCGGGTCCGGCGGGGCCAGTGGAGCGGGCGCAGCGGACGTGGGCTCGGTCATCGAGGTCCTCCAGGGAGCGGGGTCGCCACCGGTGGGGGGCCGGTCAGCGGCTCTGAATCTAGCCGACCGAGTGCCCCGGCGGGTCACCGCGGGACGGGTCTTGGCGCTGGACCACCGATGACCCCCACCGTGCTTGTGGCGTCGGCTCAGGGTCAGACGGCGGGCCGCAGACCCTCCGGCAGCGGGGCTCCCGGCACCAGGCCCGCGGTGGCGGCAGCCGCCGCGGACGCGGCGAGCACGTCGGCCACCGGGCGCCCGCTGTGCCTGGCCAGGGCCTCGACGGCGTCGAACTCAGGGGTGGCGCGCACCACCCGGCCGTCGCGGTGGCCGACCTTGACCGGGACGCTCGACCCCCCGACGGACACGTCCACCCAACCGCGGGGCAGGGCGGTGCGCGACCAGTCCGCCGACCGCACGCCCAGGGTGGAGGTCTCGGCGAAGACGACGTCACGCAGCGCCGGCACCCGGTGGGGGTGGGCGAGCACCGTCAGCACATGGGCCGGGCGGCCCTTCTTGGCCAGCACGGGCACCAGCCAGGCGTCCAGGGCGCCTCCGGCGAGCAGCCGGTCGAGCACCCCGGGCCACAGGCGAGGGTCCAGGTCGTCGACGTTGGCCTCCAGCACGCACACCCGGTCGCCGGCGTCTTCCTGGGCCGCCGCGCTCGGGCTGCCCAGCAGCACCCGGGTGAGGTTCGGTCGGTCCGGGAGGTCGCGGGTACCCGCTCCGGCGCCGGCTGTGTCGACCACCATCGGCGGCAGGTCCTCGTCGCGCTCGCTCAGGGCCACCAGCAGCGCCATCCCCGTGGGGGTGGCCAGCTCGCCCCGCCCCCCGGCCAGCACGCGCTTGCCGGTCGACAGCTGGACGACCGCGGGGACCGGGACGCCGATGTCGCCGTGCGCGGTGCGGATGCGACCGGAGCCGAGCGCCACCGGCCCCGCGCTGAGCGTGGCCACGTCCAGCAGCTCCAGGGCCACGCAGACCCCGACGACGTCGGCGATGGAGTCGAGGGCGCCCACCTCGTGGAAATGGACGTCCTCGGGGCTGGTGCCGTGCACGAGGGCCTCGGCGTCGGCGAGCCGGCCGAAAGTGGCCAGCACGCGCTCACGGGTCCGCTCGGGCAGCCCGGCGTCGAGGACCATCGCGCGGATCTCCCGCCAGTGCCGGTGGGGGAGGTCGTCGGTGAGCACCTCGACGTCGACCTTGGTTCCTGACTGACCGGCCCGCAGCACGCCACGGGCGACCAGGCGGACGGCACCGGGCACCACGGCGTCGACGCCGGCCTGGATCTGGGCGAGGTCGGCTCCGGCGTCCACCAGGGCACCGAGCAGCATGTCGCCGGCCACCCCGGCCGAGGCGTCCACCCAAGCGTGCCGAGCGGTCACTGCCCGTCCCCAGCCGGGCCGGAACCGTCGTGGTGGGGCGCGGCGATCTGGGCGGCCAGGTGCCCGGCGCCGTAGCCGTTGTCGATGTTGACCACCGCGACACCAGGGGCACAGGCGTTGAGCATGGTCAGCAGTGGGGCTACGCCCTCGAAGGCCGCGCCGTAGCCGACCGAGGTGGGCACGGCCACGACGGGGGCGCTGACCAGTCCCGCGACCAGGCCGGGCAGCGCGCCGTCCATGCCGGCGGCCACCACGACCACCCGGGCGCTGCGCAGCAGGTCGAGGTGTCCGAGCACCCGGTGCAGGCCGGCGATGCCGACGTCCACGACGAGCTCGGTCGAGCGGCCCAGGTACCGCGCGGTGAGCAGCGCCTCCCGGGCGACGGGGAGGTCGGAGGTGCCGGCGGCCACCACGACGACGAGACCGCCGCTCGACGCGGGGGGCTCGGGCGGCCAGGCGAGCAGGCCGGCGTCCGGGTCGTGCACGGCGTCGGGCAGAGCGGCCAGCACCGCGGCCGCATGCTCGGTGCCGGCCCGGGTGAACAGGGTCACCTGGGCGCGGGTGCGGGCGTCGGCGGCGATCAGGCCGACCTGGGCCGGGGTCTTGCCGGCGCAGTAGACCGCCTCGGGGTAGCCGCGGCGGGCCTGGCGGTCGGTGTCGAGCGTGGCGAAGGCGGCCAGCACCTCGGAGGGGGAGGACGTGGGGGCGGCCATGTCAGCGCGTCACCAGCGGCAGCGTGAAGGCACCGGACTGGATGCCGCCGAGGTCGACGGTGACGAAGCGGAAGCCCGCCCCACGCACGGCGGCCTGCAGCGCGCTCCGCAGTGGTTCGACGACGGCGCGGGGCAGGTCCTCGGCCAGCAGCTCGACCCGCGCGACCTCGCCGTGGTGGCGGACCCGGAGGTCCTGCAGGCCCAGGCTCCGGAGCGCGCTCTCGGCCTGGTCGATCTGACGGAGCTTCTCCGGCGTCACGGTCTCGTGGTGCGGGATCCGGGAGGCCAGGCACGGAGCGGCGGCCTTGTCGGCGACGGCCAGGCCCAGGGCCCGGGCCAGACGGCGGACGTCGGCCTTGGTGAGCCCGAGGTCGGCCAGCGGCCGGAGGACGGCGTGGGAGGTGGCAGCGCGCGAGCCCGGTCGGTCGGGGCGGCGCGCGTCGTCGGCGTTCTCGCCGTAGGCCACCGCTTCGAGCCGGTGCCCGGCGACCACCCCGTCGTCGATCCGGGCGAACAGCTCGTCCTTGCAGAAGAAGCAGCGGTCCGGGCCGTTGGCCTGGTACTCCGGCCGGTCACCCTCGTAGGTCGCCACCTCCACGACCGGCACGCCCAGGTCGCGCGCCACGTCATGGGCGGCTGCCCGCTCGTCGACGGCCAGGCTGGGGGAGACCCCCAGCAGGGCCACCACCTGGCCGTTGCCCAGCACGCGCGCGGCCAGGGCCAGCAACAGGGAGGAGTCGACGCCGCCGGAGAAGGCGACCCCCAGCCGGGTGACCCCGGCCAGCAGGCGGCCCAGGTCGTCGAGGACCACGTCGAGCTCGGCCGGGCTGGCGGTGCTGACGGGCCCGGGGGCCTCGGTGCGGGTGGCGGTCACGGCCCCACGCTAGCCGGGGTCGCGACGGAGCAGCGGCCCGCCCGCGGGGTGGTCCGGCTCAGCCTGCGGGCGGGACGATCTCCCCCGAGCCCCGGACCACCAGGTTGGCAGGGACCACCTGGGTCTCCTCGGGTGCGGTGCTGCCGGCCAGCCGGTCGAAGAGCCGCTCGGCCGCCAGCGTGCCGATCTGCGCCGGGTCCTGGGCCATCACGGTGACGCCCGGCTGCAGCAGCTCGGCCAGCAGCAGGTCGTCGAATCCCACCAGGGCGACCGCGTGCTGCCGCCCGGTGCCGTGCAGCGCACGCAGGGCCCCCATGGTGACCAGGTTCTGGGCGGTGAAGAGCGCGGTCGGCGGTTCGGCCAGGTCCAGCAGGCTGCGCACCGCGGCCTCGGCCTCGGCAGCGGACTGGAGGTTCTCCACGGAGTGCCCGACCGCGTCGGGGCCGGCCTCGGTCAGGGCGTCGGCGAACCCCTGGCGGCGATCACGCGCCGTGGCGATGGCCTGGTCGTCCCCGAGGTGGGCGATCCGGCGGTGCCCCCGCGCCAGCAGGTGCTGGGTGGCGGTCAGCGCCGCCGCGCGGTTGTCGGTGACGACGGCGTCGGCCAGCAGACCTACCGGCGGTCGGTCCACGAAGACCAAGGGGGTTCCCTGGTCGCGCTCGGACTGGAGGTAGCCGTGGTCCTGGCTGATCAGGGTCAACAGCAGCCCGTCGACCCGCCGACGGGTGAAGACGTCGACCAGGGAGCGTTCCCGCTCGGGGTCGTCGTCGGAGCTCGCGGCGAACACCGCGGTCCCGTGCCGGGAGGCGACCACCTCCACCGCGCGGTTGATCGTGGCCGAGAACGGGTTGTCGACGGCGTCGAGCAGCAGCCCGAGGGTCCGCGTCTTGTGATCGCCCCGCCGCAGGGCCCCGGCACCCTGATGGGGCTGGAAGTTGAGCGCCACGACCGCGGCCTGCACCCGCTCGCGCATGCGGGGCGATACGTTGGTCTCGTTGTTGATCACCCGGGAGACGGTCTTGATCCCCACACCCGCGAGGGCCGCGACGTCGCGGATCGTCGCTCGCGAGCGCACTGATGTTGACACCGTTGTCTCCTTTCGCTCGACGACGACTATAGCGAGTCGGGAACAAATGCCCCAAGAGGCTTGACGCGCGCCCGGTTCTCGTCTAGAAATCAGTTATGACACCGTTGTCACGACGAGACGGTGCGCCCGGGGCCTCCTGGTTCCGGGTGACCACGTGTGACCCGATGGAGAGGCATACATGAAGCACCCGTCCACCCGTTACCCCCGCCTGGCCGCCGCTGTGGCGCTCGCGGCCGCGACGACCCTCACCCTGACCGCCTGTGGCGGGAGCTCGGCCGAGCCCGGCGGCTCGTCCGGCGACAGCGGCAGCGGTGGCGGCGGCGACGTCGCCGTCACCTTGATCACCAAGAACAACAACAACCCGTTCTTCATCGCCATGCAGGAGGGTGCGAAGGAGGCGGCTGAGAAGAACGGCGTCTCCCTGACCCTGGCGGCGGGCAAGGCCGACGGCGACGAGGACGGGCAGGTCAAGGCCGTCGAGGCTGCGGTCGCCCGTGGGGACAAGGGCATCTTGATCACCTCGAACGGGCCCGGGGTCAACAGCGCGCTCGACAACGCCCGTCAGCAGGGCATGTACGTCATCGCCCTCGACACCCCGCTGGACCCAGCCGACACCGCCGACATCACCTTCGCCACCGACAACTTCGCGGCGGGCGAGCTGATCGGCAAGTGGGCCGCCGCAAAGCTGGACGGCAAGACCGCCAACATCGCGATGCTCGACCTGTTCAACGACAAGGTCGTCTCGGTGGACTACAACCGCGACCAGGGCTTCCTCACGGGCATGGGCATTGACACGAAGGACAAGAAGAAGAACGGCGACGAGGACAAGTCCGGCAAGTACACCGGCGGCAAGGGCGGCGACTACACCATCGCCTGCAACGAGCCAACCCAGGGCGCCCAGGACCAGGGCAAGACCGCGATGGAGAACTGCCTGGCCAAGACCAAGGACATCAACGTCGTTTACAGCATCAACGAGCCGGCAGGCGTCGGTGCCGCGGAGGCGCTCAACGAGGCCAAGGTCTCCGGCGCGATCGTCGTCTCGGTCGACGGAGGTTGCAGCCCCGGCCTGGAGGCGGTCAAGGACGGCACGATCGGCGCAACCGCACAGCAGTACCCGCTGAAGATGGCTCAGCTCGGAGTCGAGGCGATCAAGAAGATCGCCGACAGCAACGGAGCCGAGAAGCCCGAGGTCACTGCGGGCAAGGACTTCTTCGACACCGGTGTGGCGCTCGTGACCGACGAGAAGGTTCCCGGCGTGGACAGCATCAGCGTGGCTGAAGGCCAGAAGGTCTGCTGGGGCAAGTGAGCCCCCTGGTCGGCACCTCCGTACCCGCTGCTCCTAAGGGATGCGGTGGTGCCGACCCCTTCCGGAAGCCGAGCCTCCGGAAACCGAACGACGGCACCTCTACGGCAAGGAAGCCACGTGACCACTACCGTTGACACAACCGCGCCCCACAGCGCAGCGGAACAGTTCGCCATGCGGCGGCAGTCGCCGCTGCAGCGTTTGCAGAATCTCCTGCACGCCCACCCGTCGATCAGCCCGCTGCTGGTGCTGCTCGTCGCCTGCGTGGTCTTCACCGTCCTCAACCCGCGGTTCGCTCAGCCCTCCACCATCGGCATCATCCTGCAGCAGGTGTCGGTGATCGCGGCGCTGGCCATCGGCCAGACGCTGATCATCCTGACCGCGGGCATCGACCTGTCGGTCGGGGCTATCGCGATCCTCGCCACCCTGTTCTCGGCCAACCTGGCGGTCAAGCAGGGGTTGCCGGGTTTCCTGGCTCTGCTGATCGGCATCGCAGTCGGTGTCGCGGCGGGAGCGCTGAATGGCGCGCTCGTGACCAGGCTGAACCTGCCGCCCTTCATCGTCACCCTCGGCACGCTCAGCATCTTCACCGCGATAGCGCTGCTCTACTCCGGCGGCCAGCAGATCGGGCGACGGGAGATGCCAACCACTCTGAACTGGGCCGGGACCCCGCTGCAGCTCGGTCCGTTCCGGATCACGTACGGGGTGATCATCGTCCTGCTCCTCGCCGTGGTCATGGCCTTCGTGCTCAGCCAGACCACCTGGGGCCGGCACGTCTACGCCGTGGGCAACGACGTCGACGCCGCCCGGCTGGTCGGCATCCGGGTCGACCGCGTGCTGCTCAGCGTCTACACCGTGGCTGGCCTGATCTACGGCATCACGGCGTGGGTGCAGATCGGGCGCTCCGGCACGGCGAGCGCGAACGCGATCGTCGACGCCAACCTCGACTCGATCACCGCCGTGGTGATCGGAGGCACGAGCCTGTTCGGCGGCCGTGGCGCCATCGTCGGCACCATCCTCGGGGCCCTGATCGTCGGCGTGTTCCGGATCGGGCTCAGCCTCGCTGGCGTCGACGACCAGTGGCGGGTCCTCGCGACCGGTCTGCTTGTCATCATCGCCGTCTCCATCGACCAGTGGATCCGAAAGGTCAAGGCCTGACATGAGCAGCTCCGTGGCAGAACCCACTTCGGACGAGAAGTACCGCGGCCCGGCCGGCGACCTCGCCGACCCCAGCCAGACCGTGCTCTCGGGCCGCAACCTGATCAAGACCTTCGGACGGGTGATCGGTCTCGACGGCGTCGACGTCGACCTGTTCCCCGGCGAGGTGCTGGCGATCATCGGCGACAACGGTGCCGGCAAGTCGACGCTGGTCAAGGCACTCACCGGGGCGCTGGTGCCGGACTCCGGCCAGGTGTTCCTCGACGGCCGGCAGGTGCACTTCAAGACCCCGCAGGACGCGCGGTCGGCCGGCATCGAGACGGTCTACCAGACCCTCGCCGTCGCACCCGCCCTCGACATCTCGGCCAACATGTTCCTCGGCCGGGAGCGGCGGCGGCCCGGAGTCCTCGGCTCCGTCTTCCGCATGCTTGACAAGAAGGGCATGAAGGAGGACGCCGGCCGCTCGATGGCCAACCTCGGCATCGCCACCGTGCAGAACATGGACCAGGCGGTCGAGACCCTGTCCGGTGGTCAGCGCCAGGCCGTGGCCGTGGCGCGGGCAGCGACCTTCGCGTCCAAGTTCGTCGTCCTCGACGAGCCGACGGCCGCGCTGGGGGTGAAGGAGACCGGCCAGGTCCTCAACCTGATCCGCCAGATCAAGGAGCGCGGCCTGCCGGTGATCCTGATCAGCCACAACATGCCCAACGTGTTCGAGGTGGCGGACCGGATCCACATCGCCCGCCTGGGCGGCTGCGCCGGCGTCATCACGCCGAAGTCCCACACCCCGACCGAGGCGGTGGCGATCATGACGGGCGCCACCACCCTCGAGCGCGGCTGAGCCAGCGGAGGCACCCAGCCGGCCACGGCCCGCACCAGCTCCACCGGTGCGGGCCGTGGCCGTTCCTGCGTCCAGGGGAGCTCAGTGCAGGCGGGCCGGGTCCTACCCCGTGACCGGGAACCCGCGGATCCCCCGCCAGGCCAGCCGGCTCACCAGGGAGGTGGCCTCTTCGACCGGGATGGACATCCCGCTGGAGACCCAGTAGCGGGCACTGACCTGGGCGTTGCCGACCAGGGAGATAGCCAACAGCTTGGACTGTTCCGGGGGCAGGGCGGTGTCGGCCCCGATCACCGCGGCGAGCAGGTCGGCGACCTCCTCGTTCACCTGCCACAGCCGCTTCTGCACCGACACGTCGCCGGTCAGGTCGGACTCGAACACCAGGCGGAACTCTCCGCTGGCGTGGGAGACGAAGGCGTAGAACGCTTCGATGGTGGCGACCACCCGGTCGGCGTTGTGGTCGTTGCTGGCCAGCGCCTCGCGGACCACGTCGACGAGGGAGTCGCAGCTCGCGTCGAGCAGGGCGAGATAGAGGTCCAGCTTGGAGGGAAAGTGCTGATAGAGCACGGGCTTGGAGACCCCGGCGGCTTCAGCGATGTCGTCCACGGCGGCGGCGTGGTAGCCGCGGCTGGTGAAGACCTCGCTGGCGGCCTGCAGCAGGGACGCCCGCCGCTGGTCCCGGGGCATCCGGGCCGCCCGGTTCCCGGCCTCGGAGCTCACCGGGTCACCCTACTGGGGCCTCCGGCAACGGGGGCCGGTCCTTCCCGAGCAGGTCCTCGGCCAGGTCGCCGTGCTCCTCGAGGCGGGCTAGCACGTCGTCGGGGGAGAAGCGCAGGTCCTCCGGCTCGGCGGTGGCCCCCACCTCGTCCCAGGTGACGGGTGTGGCCACGGAGGGCCGTTCCCGCCCGCGCAGGCTGTAGGGGGCGATCGTGTTCCGCGCGGCCAGGTTCTGGTTGTAGTCGACGTAGATCCGGCCCCGGCGCTGCTCCACCGACATGGCGGCGACAAAGAAGTCCGGGTGCCGGCGGGCCATCATCGCGTTCAGCTGCTTGGTGTAGGCCCAGGCGTCCCGGCTGCGGCAGGGGGCGACGGCGGCGTAGACCTGGATGCCCTTGCTGCCCGAGCTCTGCGGGACCGGGACGAGCCCGTCGGCAGCCATCGCCGCGGCCACCAGGAGCGCGGCCCGGGCGGTCTCCACGATCGTCATGCCTTCGCCCGGATCGAGGTCGACGACCACCCGGTCGGCCAACGGCTCGCCCGGCCGCGGCTCCTCGGCCGGGAGGTCGAGCACCCCGTCGTCGCCCGGCGTGCCGCTGGAGATCGTCCACTGGGGCGTGTGCAGCTCCAGCGCGGCCAGGTTGGCCAGCCAGACCAGCGTGGCCGGCTCGTCGACCACGACGTAGTCGATCACCCCGTCGCTGGTGCCCACCCGCTGCCGCGGCACCCAGGGAGGGGTGCCTGACGGCGCGTTCTTCTCGTAGAACGCCCCGCTGGGGGGTGGAGTGGTGCCGCCGCGTTCCTCGCGGGGCTTGTCGTAGCGGACCCCGTCGGGGTAGCGCAGCCGCGTCATCGCCCGGTCGCGGACGTGGGGGAGGATCGTCGGCGCCACCTGCAGGTAGTAGGAGACGACCTCGGCCTTGGTCCAGCCGGTGGCGGGGTAGAGCACCTTGTCGAGGTTGGTGAGGCCCAGCACCCGGCCGCCCACCTCGGTGGTGACGTCGCGCGCCGGTTCCTCCGCCAGGGCCATGGCCGCAGTCTGGCATCACCTACCGTGACGGGCGTGGACCTACCGCTGCCGGCCCCGCTGCTCGAGCACGGCTACCGCGGCGAGGACTGGAGCCGTTGGCTGGCAGCGCTGCCGCGGCTCACCCGGGACGTGCTGGACGCCTGGCGGCTGGTGCCCGAGGGCCAGGGCCGGGCGGGTGTCAGCGCCCTCGTGCTGCCCGTGCGGACCGCCGACGGCGAACCGGCCGCCCTCCGGCTGGGCTGGCCGCACCCTGACCAGGAGCACCTGCACCTGGCGCTGCGGGCGTGGGCGGGGAACGGCGCGGTCGCCCTGCTGCGGGCCGACCCCCGTCGGGGCGTGCTACTGCTGGAGCGGGCGGACGCGGCGCGCGACCTCGAGAGCCTGGACGTGCTCGAGGCGTGCGAGGTGGTCGCCGGGTTGTACGGCCGGCTGCACCGGCCCCCGCTGCCCCAGCTGGAGCGGCTCTCGGATGTGGCCCGGCGCTGGTCGGTGGAGCTGGCCGGGCTCGACGCCGCTGGGGTGGCCCCGCGCCGCTTCGTGGACCAGGCCGCTGGACTCGCACGGGAGCTGGCCACCGACCCGGGCACCGACCGCGCGCTGCTGCACAACGACCTGCACTATGGCAACGTGCTGGCCGGGCTCGGCGAGCGCGCGGGGGAGTGGCTGGCCATCGACGGCGCGCCGCTGGCCGGGGACCCGGCCTTCGAGGTGGCGCCGCTGCTCAGCGACCGCTGGGACGAGGCGGTGGCGTCGCACGACCTGCGGGGTGCGCTCGTCGCCCGGCTGGAGACCGTGGTGGATGCGGCCGGGTTGGACGAGGACCGCGTCCGGGGCTGGGTGGTGGTGCGCTCGATGATGGAGTTCGTATGGGCGCTGGCCGACGACCGCCTGGACCGCGACGAGGTCACCCGGGCCCTCACCGTCGTCAAGGCGGTCCAGCGGTGAGGCGCCCAGGGCTGGACGCCCGTCCACCGATCGGAATAGTGGACCGCCGTGCGGCGTTCGAGGAAAGGATCAGGCGTCATCCGTGACGCCCCCTGACGATCGAGGAGAGACAACCGTGGCCCTACCGCCGCTGGTGGAACCCGCTGCTGAGCTGAGCATCGACGAGGTGCGTCGCTACAGCCGCCACCTCATCATCCCCGATGTCGGCATGGACGGCCAGAAGCGCTTCAAGAACGCCAAGGTGCTGGTAATCGGTGCCGGTGGCCTGGGCAGCCCGGCGCTGCTCTACCTGGCCGCGGCCGGCGTCGGCACGCTGGGCATCGTCGAGTTCGACACCGTCGACGAGTCCAACCTGCAGCGCCAGATCATCCACGGCCAGTCCGACATCGGAAAGTCCAAGGCGCAGTCGGCGAAGGAGTCGATCGCCGAGACGAACCCCTACGTCAACGTGGTCGTCCACGACGTGCGGCTGGACAACGACAACGTCTTCGAGATCTTCTCTCAGTACGACCTGATCGTGGACGGGACCGACAACTTCGCCACCCGCTATCTGGTCAACGACGCCGCCGTGCTGCTGCACAAGCCGTACGTCTGGGGCTCGATCTACCGCTTCGACGGCCAGGTCAGCGTGTTCTGGGCCGACCAGGGCCCCTGCTACCGCTGCCTCTACCCCGAGCCCCCGCCCCCCGGCATGGTGCCCAGCTGCGCCGAGGGCGGCGTGCTCGGCGTCCTGTGCGCCTCGATCGGCGCCACCCAGGTCACCGAGGCTCTGAAGCTGCTGGCCGGCATCGGCGAGCCGCTGATCGGCCGGCTGCAGATCTACGACGCGCTCGAGATGAGCTGGCAGCAGCTGAAGATCCGCAAGGACCCGAACTGCGCGATCTGCGGGGAGAACCCCACGGTCACCGAGCTCATCGACTACGACGCCTTCTGCGGTGCGATCACCGACGAGGCCGCGGAGGCCGTCGCGGGGCACACCGTCGGCGTCCAGCAGCTCGAAGACTGGCTGAACGCCCGTGAGCAGGGCGAGAAGGACTTCGTGCTGATCGATGTGCGCGAGAAGGTCGAGCGCGACATCAACCACATCCCCGGCTCGATCCTCATCCCCAAGGGTGACTTCCAGACCGGTGAGGCGCTGACTCAGCTGCCACAGGACAAGCAGGTCGTCCTCTACTGCAAGACCGGCGTCCGCTCGGCGGAGGTGCTGGCCATCGTCCGAGGCGCGGGGCTCGACAACGCCGTGCACGTGGGCGGCGGGGTGAGCGCCTGGGTCAACCAGGTCGACCCTTCCCAGCCGGCCTACTGACCCGACGCTGGACGGCGAAGCCCCTGCACCGCAACGGTGCAGGGGCTTCATCGTTCATCGGGGCCCCGACCACGCGTGCCCGATGCACCACAGGTCGGCACCCCGGCAAGGGCTATCGGCGCTGATGGCCACGGTCCAGTCCTCCCATTCCTGAGGTGTCTCGGCCGGTCCCCGGTCCGCCACCGGCGTCGAGCTCAACGACGGGTGGCGCTCCCGGACCTCCCGCGGCTGGCGGGTGCACAGCATCGGCCACGTCTCGGGGGAGGGCCGGGACTCCCTTGTCGCGGTACTCACCATGGACAACGCGACGCTGCGCCGGGGCGTGATCACCGTCGAAGGTGTGTCCCGCATCGTCTGACGCGATCTGGAGCCGCAGGGCTGACCCGGCGACCGGGTCGTGGGTCGGCGGCTCAGAAAAGCGAGGAACCCCCGCACCAGCGGGTGCGGGGGTTCCTCGTCAGACGGGTGCGGGGCGTCTCAGATCGCGTGAACCTGGTCAGCCTGGGGGCCCTTCGGACCCTGCGTGGTCTGGAACTCGACACGCTGACCCTCGTCGAGGGTGCGGAAACCCGTCGACTCGATCGCGCTGTAGTGGACGAAAACGTCCGGGCCGCCGCCGTCCACGGCGATGAAGCCGTAGCCCTTCTCGGCATTGAACCACTTGACGGTTCCCTGTGCCATGTCTATCTCCCTAGGATCTGGCATTCGAAGCCGCACCTCACGACCCCGACTGCTGTCGGGCACCAGGGAATGGCTGACGCCCACGCAATAGTTCTGGGGGCGTAGCACGTACCACGACACAGACCACTTGCAACAGCAGTCGCAGCCTTTCACAGATCGCGCGCGGTTGGGAAGCCCCACCCGCCCGGTGGTCACGACCTCGGCGACTCTCCTTCCCGAGGCTGCGGCCAGCCCGTCCAGCGGGCCGCGACCAGGACCACCCGAGACCCCCGCAGCGGAGTCCCCTCCGCCTCCAGCCGGCGCCGGGCCTCCTCCTCGTGTCCGCGTGCGGGGGACCCGTCAGCCCGCACGACTCGCCACCACGGGACGCTCGCCCCCCACGTCGCCAGCACGCGCCCGACCTGGCGCGGACCGCCGCGGCCGACCGCCTCGGCCAGCTCCCCGTAGGTGGTCACCCGACCGTCCGGGACCTGCTCGACCAGCCGCAGGACGGCTTCGACGTAGGCCTCCGGGTCGAGCGCGCCGGAACGAGGACCCGGTCCGGCGGGGTGGATGCTCACCAGCCCTGACTGCCCGGCCCGCCCTTGAAGGGCCCCACGACGGCGGAGGTGATCCAGCCGCCGTAGAAGCCGCCCGGCTGGGCCTCGACCAGCTCACCGTCGACCAGGCAGCGGTCCATCATCCCCGGGTAGAGGGCGATGTGGTCGCGCAGCGCGGAGTACCGCGGGCTGGGCTGCGGGTAGTACCAGGCCGCGCGGGGCCGGACGGCGGCCCCACCCACGACGTCGAGGTAGAGCGCCTCGCCCTTCCACTCGCAGAACGAGGTGCCGGAGCCCGGCACCAGCGCTCCGGTCCGGAAGGCGCTGCGGGGGAGGTAGTACGTCGGCGGGTGCGAGGTCTCCAGCACCCGCCAGCTGGTCGAGGTCTCGCAGATCTCCACGCCGCCGAGCACCACCGTGACGAGCTCGTCGCTGGCCACCAGGGCGGGAGGGCGGGGGTAGTCCCAGACCGACTCCTGGCCAGGGGCGATGGGATCGGGGACGGGTCGGGAGGCCATGGGACGAGCGTAGACGGAGCCGCCCCGCGGACCCCGGGATACTAGGGGCGTGAGCCCTCCCCTGCTGCAGCTGCGGCGCGCCTCCGAGCGCTTCCGCACCTCGACCCCGGGGATCGAGACCGCGCACGTGTTCTCCTTCGGTGCCCACTACGACCCCGAGCACGTCGGGCACGGGCCCCTGGTGGTGCTCAACGAGGAGCTGCTGCTGGCCGGGCGCGGGTTCCCCGACCACCCGCACGCCGACGCCGAGATCCTCACCTGGGTGGTCGAGGGCTCCCTGGTGCACGCCGACTCTGCCGGGCACCGCGGCGAGGTGGTGCCCGGGCTCGCGCAGCGGATGAGCGCGGGGTCGGGGATCGTGCACGCCGAGCGCAACGACGCCCACGTCCTCAACCCAGCGCGACCACCCGCCCCGGCCCGGTTCGTGCAGATGTGGGTGCGTCCCGACGAGCCCGGCCTGGCGCCCTCCTACGGCCAGGGCCAGGTCGAGCGCACCGCCCTGGCCACGGACTGGGTGCCGGTCGCCGCCGGCCGCCACCCCGACGCCGCCGTCACCCTGGGCACCGGAGGTGCCACGTTGTGGGTGACGGTGCTCGCGCCCGGGGTGTCCCGGCTGCTGCCCGCCGGAGCGCTGGCTCACCTGTTCGTGCTCCGCGGCAGGGTGGTGCTGGAGGTCGTGGGTGAGCTCGGCGAGGGCGACTCGCTGGCGATGACGGGGGAGGCGGCGCTGCGCGCGACCGCCGTCACCGACGCCGAGGTGCTGGTCTGGACGTTCACCGCATGAGCACCGGCGAGGGCGGCGGCGAGCGGCCGCTGCTGATCCGGGTCTACGGCGCCGACCGGCCCCGCGTCACCGCCGAGCTGCTGCAGCTGCTGGGCGAGGCAGGAGCGGTCCTGGAGGACATGGAGCAGCTGGTCGTCCGCGAGCGGCTGACGTTGGACGTGCTCGTCCGGCTGGCCGGGGCCGACGACAGCCTGGTCCGCGACATCTTGTACTGGGGGTTCACCCGGGACCTGCGGATCGAGTTCGAGCGGGTGGAGGCGCGCTCGCGTCGGGCGCAGCTGGTCCGTCACGCCATCACCGTGCTCGGCCGGCCGCTGCCGGCCACCGCCCTGGCCGCCGTCGCCGCCGCGGTCGCGGGCACCGGCGGCAACATCGACCGGGTGGTCCGCCTGGCCACCACCCCGGTGACCGCTTACGACCTGGTGGTCATCGCCGGGGACCTGGAGGCGATGCGCCGGGCGCTGGTCGAGGTCGCGCGCGAGCACGGCATCGACGTGGCCGTCCAGGTGAACGGCCTCGAGCGGCGGGCAAAGCGCCTCGTCGTGATGGACGTCGACTCCACCCTGATCATGGACGAGGTCATCGAGCTGCTGGCCGACGAGGCGGGCCGGCTGGAGGAGGTCGCGGGCATCACCGCCCGGGCCATGGCCGGGGAGCTCGACTTCGAGGGGTCGCTGCGCGAGCGGGTCCGGCTGCTGGCCGGCCTGGACGAGGACGCCGTCGAGCGGGTGCAGGCGCGGATCCGGCTGACGCCCGGGGCTCGGACCTTCGTCCGCACGCTCAAGCGGCTCGGCTTCACCGTCGGGATCGTCAGCGGCGGCTTCACTCCGTTCACCGACCGTCTGCGCGACGAGCTGGGCCTGGACCACTCCTACGCCAACGGGCTGGCCGTCGTCGACGGCGTGCTGACCGGGGAGGTGGAGGGGCCGGTGGTGGACCGAGCCGGCAAGGCACGGCTGCTCGCCGAGATCGCGGCCGCCGAGGGTGTCCCGCTCTCCCAGACCGTCGCCGTTGGGGACGGAGCCAACGACCTCGACATGCTGGCCGCGGCCGGGCTCGGGATCGCCTTCAACGCCAAGCCGGTGGTCCGGGCCCAGGCCGACACCACCGTCTCGGTGCCCTACCTGGACGCCATTCTCTTCATGCTCGGCATCCGGGGCACCGACGTCGACCGGGGCGAGGAGTCCGGGGCCGGCTAGCCGCCCCTCGCCCTGGCGACTGACCCGCGCTCCCCAGGAAACGCTGACAACTCACGCCCGCCGCCCGGTTCGGTGCCGTCAGTCTCCAGCGTTTTGTTCCACCGGCCGGGTGTTGTCAGTGGCCTCTGGTCGAATAGGCCTGCTCGACCATCCGCCCGCCAAGACCGCAGGGGACGCACCGCACCGCATGTACCGCCTCGTCCGCACCACCACCCCCCTCGCCGACGGCGCCGCCACGCGCCAGCCACAGCTCGACGCCGCCCAGCAGGCGGTCGTCGACCACCCCGGCGGACCGCTGCTCGTGCTCGCCGGGCCAGGAACCGGGAAGACAACCACGCTCGTCGAATCGGTGGTGGCCCGGATCGAGCAGCGGGGACAGACGCCCGACAGCATTCTGGTGCTGACGTTCTCGCGGCGTGCCGCGGCTGACCTGCGCACCCGGATCGCCGCCCGTCTGGGCCGCACGGTGGTGACGCCGATGGCGATGACCTTCCACGCTTTCTGCTACGCCCTGGTGCGCCGCTTCGGCGAGCGGTTGGGGGCCGAGAACGACAGCGGCGCTACCTCCGGGGCGTCCGCTCCGGTCCGGCTGCTGACCGGGCCCGAACAGGACTTCCGGGTGCGCGAAACGCTGCAGGGCAGCCTGGAGACCGGCCGCGCTGACTGGCCCGACAGCCTGGCCCGGGCTTTCCCGACGCGCGCCTTCGCCAGCGAGGTCCGGGCCGTCCTGGCCAAGGCCCGCCAGCTGGGGATGGACCCCGACGACGTGATCGCCGCTGGCCAGGCGGCGGGTCGGGCGGAGTGGGTGAGCATCGGGGAGTTCTTCGAGGAGTACCTCGACGTGATGGACGCCGAGGGGGTGCTGGACTACGCCGAGCTGGTGCACCGCAGCCGGATCCTGCTCACCGACCCCGAGGTGGTGGCGACGTTGCGCCGCGAGATCGGGTGCGTGTTCGTCGACGAGTACCAAGACACTGATCCCGCCCAGGTGCGCCTGCTGCAGACCGTGGCGGGCGACGGGGCCGACGTCGTGGTGGTGGGTGACCCGGACCAGTCGATCTACGCCTTCCGGGGCGCGGAGGCGCGGGGCATCCTCGACTTCCCCGAGCTCTTCAAGACGCGGGAGGGTGCGCCCGCGCCGGTGCTGGCGTTGCAGCAGACCCGGCGGTTCGGCCCCGGGCTGCTCGCCGCCAGCCGGAGCGTGGCCTCCCGGCTCGGCATGCCGCGCTCGCTCCCGCCCGAGGTCCACCAGGCCTTCCGCCATCCCCGACCGGACCCCACGCGGCCCCGGGGGCGGGTCGAGGTGCTGACCTGCACCAGCGCCGGGGCCGAGGCCGAGCACATCGCCGAGATCCTCCGGGCCGCCCACCTGCGCGACGCCATCCCCTGGGAGGAGATGGCCGTGCTCGTCCGCTCCGGGCGCACCAGCATCCCCCCGCTGGCCCGGGCGCTGGTGGCGGCCGGCGTGCCCGTGGAGGTGGCCGGTGACGAGATCCCGCTCTCCGCCGACCCGGCGGTCCGTCCGCTCCTGCTGGCCCTCCAGGTGGCTACCCGCAGCCGCGTGCTCGGGCCGGAGGAGGCCCAGCTGCTGCTCACCTCACCCCTGGGCGGTTTGGACGCGATGGCCACCCGGCGCCTCGGCCGCGCCCTGCGGCAGGCCGAGCGGGCCGAGCTCGCCGGGACCGCCCTGCCCCGGCCCTCTCCCGAGCTGTTGGCCCTGGCCTTGCGCCAGCCCGAGCTGCTGGAGGAGTGCGACGGCGGCGACGACGCGCTCACCGCGGGTGCGCTCGCCGCCCTGCTGCACCGGTGCGAGCGCGCCGTCGCCGGCGGCAGCACCGCCGAGGAGGTGCTCTGGCTGCTCTGGTCGCGTACCGGGTGGCCGACCCGCCTGCGCCGGGAGGCCGCCTACGGCGGCGACACCGGCCGGCGCGCGAACCGCGACCTCGACGCGGTCTGCGCGCTCTTCGACATCGCTGCGCGCAGCGAGGAGGTCGCGGGCCTGCGGGGCGTGACCGGCTTCCTGGCCGAGGTGGAGGGCCAGCAGATCCCCGCCGACACCCTGCGGGAGTCCGAGCTGCGGGGCGGTGGCGTGCGGGTGCTGACCGCCCACCGGTCCAAGGGACTGGAGTGGGAGCTCGTCGTGGTGGCCGGGGTCCAGGAAGGTACCTGGCCCGACGTCCGCCGTCGCGGCACCCTGCTGGAGGCCGACCGGCTGGGGCGACGTGGTGTCTCCGAGGCCGTCCCCACCGCCCAGCGGATCGCGGAGGAGCGGCGACTGTTCTACGTGGCCTGCACCCGGGCCCGGAGCCGGTTGGTGGTCACCGCGGTGGCCGGTACCGAAGGGGAGGGCGACCAGCCCTCCCGCTTCCTGCCCGAGCTGGGCGTACCCGTGCAGCTCCTGCCCGGACGTCCGCGTCGGCCCCTGTCGCTGGCATCGCTGGTCGGGGAGCTCCGTCGGGTCAGCGTCGACCCCGAGTCCCCGCCCCCGCTGCGCGAGCAGGCGGCCCTTCGCCTGGCCCGGCTGGCCGACGCCACCGGACCGGACTCCCGACCGCTGGTGCCTGCGGCCCAGCCCGCCTCGTGGTGGGGGATGCGTGAGCTCAGCGACGCGCCGCAGCCGGTGGTCGCCCCCGGTGCGGCCGTGCGGTTGTCCGGCAGCCAGCTGGGCAACGTCCTGGCCTGCCCGCGGCAGTGGTTCCTGGCCCGGCAGGCCCACGGCGAACCGGTCCGCAACACCGCCGCGAGCTTCGGTTCGCTGGTGCACGTGCTCGCCGATCACGGGGCGCGGACCTCCGACCCCGAGGAGCTCACCGCGCACCTGGACGCGGTCTGGAACCAGCTCGACTTCGACGCCAACTGGCTGTCCGCGGTCGAACGGGTGGAGGCGGAGTCGGCCCTGGAGCGGTTCGCGGCGTGGCAGGCCGGCCGGCCCCACCAGCAGCTGCTCGGGACGGAGGTGCCGTTCACCTGCGACGTCCAGCTCGGCGACGAGCGGGTCCACCTCACCGGCACCGCCGACCGGGTCGAGCGCGACCCTGACGGCCGGGTCCGGATCGTCGACTTCAAGACCTCGCGCGTCGCGCCCGGGGCCACCGACGTCGCGTTGCAGGACCAGCTCGGCGTCTACCAGCTGGCGGTACAGGCCGACGCCTTCGCCGACGTCGCCGGTCCGGGCGCCCGGCCCGCCGGCGCCGAGCTGGTCTACCTGCGCCTTGCCGACGGCGCCACGGGCCACCCCAAGGTGTTCCAGCAGGCGTCCTTGGACGACGTGCCCTTCCCTGTCGGGCTCCCCGAGAGCGAGGAGGGCGACCAGCCGACCTGGGTGCACCGCCGGCTCGCCGAGGCCGCGTTCGTGATCCGTTCGGAGCGTTTCGAGGCCAGGATCGGCACCGCCTGCCGTTACTGCCCGTTCCGCGGCAGCTGTCCCACCCAGTCGTCTGGGCAGCAGGTGGTGGCGTGAGCGTCCACGTGCTGAATCCCCCGGCGCCGACCCGCCGCCTGCGCGACACCGACGACCTCGTCGACGCGCTGGGCATCGCCTTCTCCTCCCAGCAGCTCGACGCGATCACCGCCCCATTGGAGCCGGGCGTCATCATCGCCGGCGCCGGCTCGGGCAAGACGACCGTGATGGCCGCGCGGGTCGTCTGGCTGGTGGGCACCGGCGCCGTCCGGCCCGAAGAGGTGCTGGGTCTCACCTTCACCCGCAAGGCCGCCGCCGAGCTGTCCGCGCGGGTCAGGACGGCGTTGCTGGCCGCTGGCGTGGTGTCCGACCGGGGCGTCGACGAGTCCGGCGAGCAGCTGGTGATGACCTACGACGCCTTCGCGGGCCGGCTGGTCTCCGAGCACGGGCTGCGGCTGGGCTACGAGGCCGATCCGACGATGGTCAGCGGTGCCACCCGCTACCGGCTGGCGTCCCGGGTGGTCAAGGCGGCCGCCGGCCCCTTCGAGTTCCTGTCCCGGCTCCGCCCGGCCACCGTGACCGAGCGGGTGCTCAAGCTCGATGCCGAGCTGCAGTCGCACCTGGTCCTCCCCGAGGCGCTGGACGCCCAGGCCCGGGAGATGCTGCTGGGCTGGGAGTCCGCGCCGCCGAACCGTTACGGCAACGCCTACGCCGACGTGAAGAAGGCGATCGTCATCGCGCAGGAACGGCTCGAGCTGGCCAGCCTGGTGGTGGACTACCAGGAGCTGAAGCGGCGGCTGGGGCTGGTCGAGTTCGCCGACCAGATGGCCATCGCCGCCCGGCTGGCCGAGGAGGTGCCGCAGGTGTCCGCCACGCTGCGGGCGGCCTTCAAGGTGGTGCTGCTCGACGAGTACCAAGACACCTCCGCCGCCCAGGCCATCACCCTCCGGAACCTGTTCTCCGGTCCCACCCCCTCCTCCGGGTTGGGGCACCCGGTGACCGCGGTCGGCGACCCGTTCCAGGCCATCTACGGCTGGCGAGGCGCCGCGGCCAGCAACATCCTGGGCTTCGCCCAGGACTTCCCTCGGGCCGACCGTCGCCCGAGCCGCCGGTTCGCCCTGACCGTCAACCGTCGCAGTGGCCAGACCATCCTCGACGTGGCCAACGAGCTCAGCAGGCCCCTCCGCTCGACCACGACGCCGGCCGCCTCCGCGGACGCCGTGCCGGACGGCCTGGGGCTGCTCCTCGCCCCCGACGGCACGGCGCCTGGCACCGTCCGGGCGGCGACCTTCGACACCTGGCCGGAGGAGGTGCGCTGGATCGGGGACCAGGTGGTGGCCGCGCATGTCGAGGGCCGGGCCCCCCACTGGGCCGACATCGCCGTGCTCACCCGGCGTAACGCCGACATCGCCCCGCTGTACGCCGAGCTGAGCGCCCGCGACGTGCCCGTGGAGATCGTCGGGCTGGGTGGGCTGCTCCACCTGCCCGAGGTGGTGGACGTGACGGCCACCCTGCGCCTGGTCAACGACGTCACCGCCAACCCCGACCTGATCCGCCTGCTGACCGGGCCCCGTTGGCAGGTCGGCCCGCGTGACCTGGCCCTGCTGGGCCGCCGGGCCCGCGACCTGGCTCGGGGCGGCGACGCCGGCCGAGCCGAGGCTGCGTCCGACGCAGGGGCGCCGGCCGACGTCGTCGCCGCCCTGTCCGACGCGGTGGCAGGAGTCGACCCCACCGAGGTGGTCAGCCTCCTCGACGCGTTGGAGAGCCCGGGTGAGGAGCCCTACTCCGCCGCCGCCCGCGAGCGCTTCGCCCGGCTCGCCGCCGAGCTGGCGTACCTGCGTCGGCACGGCGACGAGCCGCTGCTCGACCTGACCCGGCGGATCATCACGACGCTGGGGCTCGACGTCGAGCTGGTCGCCACCCGGGAGTTCGAGCAGAGCAACCGCCGCGACCAGCTGGGCACCTTCCTCGACGCCGTCGCCGACTACGTCGATGTCGACGGTGAGGCCTCGCTCGCCGGTCTGCTGGCCTACTTCCAGGCCGAGATCGACCAGGGCGCCGGTCTCGAGCAGGCCGTGCCGTCGGACCGGGAGGCAGTGAAGCTGCTCACCGTCCACAAGGCCAAGGGCCTGGAGTGGGAGGTGGTCTTCCTGCCGGCGCTGATGAAGGGCGTCTTCCCCAGCGACCGGGTCACCGACAACTGGGTGACCAACCCGGCTGTGCTGCCCGCCGACCTCCGCGGCGACGCGAACGCCATCCCGCAGCTGGAGGAGGCCACCAACGCGGGCCTCCTCGCCTACAAGACCGAGCTCACCCGTCAGCAGCGCCTGGCCGAGGACCGCCTCGCCTACGTTGCCGCCACCCGTGCCCGACAGCTGCTGGTGGGGACGGGTCACTACTGGCGGGCCGACCTCAGCAAGCCCCGGACGCCGTCGGTCTACCTGGAGGCGATCGTGACCGAGGCAGCCCGCCAGGGCGAGCTGGTCGCGGAGGCGACACCGTCCGGTCCGGACAACCCCTTGGTCACCGCGGCCGCGCCCCAGCCCTGGCCGAAGCCGTTGGACTCCGAGGGGTGGGCGCGGCGCCGGGAGGCCGCAGGGCAGGTGGAGGCGGCCCGTCGCCGCCGGGCCGACACGGGCAGCTACGAGCCGGTAGGCGGAGCCGAGCAGCTGCTGCTGGACGCCGAGGAGGTCGTGGCCGGCTGGGACTCTGACATCGACAAGCTGCTGGCCGAGCTGGCCGAGGCGCGGTCGGGACATCAGGGCGTGCCGCTGCCGGAGACGCTGTCGGCGACGTCGGTGCTGCGGCTCACCGCAGACCCGGACAGCTACGCGGCCGACCTCGCGCGACCGATGCCGCGGCCACCGTCGCGGGCCGCGCGGTTTGGCACCCGCTTCCACTCCTGGGTCGAGCACTACTTCGGCCCGCGTCTGGGGACCGGGGGGCTGGGCCAGCAGCAGCTGGTCGACCCTGACGACCTGCCGGACCGGGTGGACGGAGGCACCGAGGACGAGGCCGAGCTGCGGGACCTCTGCGCGGCGTTCGTCGCCGGTCGGTTCGGAGCCTCGACCCCCTACGCCGTGGAGTCGCCGTTCAGCCTGCTGCTGGCGGGCCGGCTGGTGCGGGGGCGGATCGACGCCGTCTTCCGGTTGCCGGACGACGAGCAGGGGCGGCCCCGCTGGCAGGTGGTCGACTGGAAGACGAGCCGGCTCGACGACGCCGACCCGCTCCAGCTGGCCCTCTACCGGCTGGCGTGGGCTGAGGTGCAACAGGTCCCGCTCGAGCAGGTCGAGGCCGTGTTCTACCACGTCCGCTCCGACCAGCTGGTCCGCCCGAGCGGGCTCGGGGACCGGGCCGTGCTGGAGCGGTTGCTGCTCGCCCACGGCTGAGCCCCGGGCGCTGCTGGGCACCGAGAAGCGGGTCCGGCCGGGCCCGTCCGGGTCGTAGGGTGGTGCGGTGACGACCTGGGTGACGGCGAGCGAGCTCGACCGCGTGGACCACCACCGGCGTTCGAACGAGTGGGTGGCCGGGCTGTGGCGCGCGCCCGACGCGAAGCTCCTCAAGCTGGGGTCCGACGGGAAGTTCACCACCAGGTCCGCGGGCACGCGGCTGCGGATGACGAAGCCCTTCGTCGAGTTCGACAGCCAGCGGCACCGCCTGCTGGGTCTGCTGGAGGGTGCGCCGATCTTCGCGGTGGAGGCCTTGACCGAGGGGGAGGTGCACGACCTCCGCGAGGTCGGCGGGGTGCTCAGCGAGGCCGAGCTCGACATCGCCGCTGCCGCGACGGCGGTCCTGCACTGGCACCGGATGGAGTCGCTGTGCCCGCGCTGCGGTGGCAGCACCACGGTCATCAACGGCGGTTTCGCCCGGCACTGCACAGCCTGTGCCGAGGACCACTTCCCGAGGACCGACCCCGCCGTCATCGTCGCGGTGGTGGACGAGGACGACCGGCTGCTGCTCGGTGGCCAGGAGCACTGGGGCAACCGGGTCTCGGTGCTCGCCGGTTTCGTCGAAGCGGGCGAGTCGGCCGAGCAGGCCATCCACCGCGAGATCGCGGAGGAGGTGGACGTCGCCCTCGACGAGCTGCACTACTTCGGCAGCCAGCCGTGGCCCTTCCCCCGGTCGCTGATGCTCGGCTACTTCGCCCGCGCCACCAGCACCGTCATCAACGTCGACACCGACGAGATCAGCCACGCCGCCTGGTACTCCCGCGACGAGCTGACCGCCGCCCTCGAGGCCGGCATTCTCGGGCTGCCGGGTCCCAGCTCGATCGCCTCCCGGATGGTGGCCGCCTGGCGCGAGGGCCAGGACCCGTTCAGCAAGCGCTAGCTGGTCGCGGACCCCGGGGCTCAGCCGGCCAGCCGGGTCCGCAGCCCGCTGGCCCGCAGGGCGGGGCGTCGGACGGCTTCCCGGACCGCCTCCTCGGTCCCCAGCACCAGCACCCGCCGGGTAGCCCGGGTGACCGCGGTGTAGAGGAGCTCACGGGTCAGCAGCGGTGACCCCGGCGGTGGGACCACGAAGCTGATGCGGGTGAACTGGCTGCCTTGGGCCCGGTGCACCGTCATGGCGTGCACCGTCTGCACCGCTTCGAGCCGGACCGGGGCCACCAGCGACGGCTCCGCCCCCCGGGCGAACGCGGCGCGCAGGCCCTGCGAGGTGTCGACCACGACCCCGGTGTCTCCGTTGTAGAGCCCCATCTCGTAGTCGTTGGCGGTGACCAGCAGCGGCCGGCCCACGTACCACTCGCCGTCCTCCCCGTAGCCGGGGACGGCTTCGACCAACCAGCGCTCGGCCTCCACGCTCCAGCGGGTGACCCCGTAGGGACCGCGGCGGTGGGCGCACAGCAAGCGGTGCTCGTCTAGTGCGGCGAGCGCCCCGTCGACGTCTCCGCCCTGGGCCGCCTCTCGCGCTCGCCGTCCCGCGTCCTGCACCGCGCCGACCAGCTCCGCGAGGTCCTCCGCCGACGGCACGCGCCCCGTCTCGGGATCCAGCTCGAGCTCGCAGAAGCCGACGTCCGGGGCTCCCGAGCGCAGCACCGCGATCACCCTGTCCGCGTCGTCGGTGCGGATGGCCCGGGCCAGCTCCTCGATGGAGCCGCCGAAGCGCCACGGGCGCAGCAGCCGCACCACCCCGTGGGTGGGGGGCTCTTCGGCCTCGGGGACGGCGACGCCAAGATCCATAAGTCCAGCGGCCAGCGGCGAGAACGCGACCCCCTCGGCGCCGACGATGTCGGCCAGCACCGCGCCGGCTTCCACCGAGGACAGCTGGTCAGGGTCACCGACCAGGATGAGCCGGGCGTCCGGCCGGACGGCCTCCAGGAGCCGAGCCATCATCGTGAGGGAGACCATCGACATCTCGTCGACGATGACCACGTCGTGCGGGAGGTGGTTGTTCGCGTCGTGCCGGAAGCGGCTGCGGCTGCCCGGCTGCCAGCCGAGCAGCCGGTGCAGCGTGGAGGCGCTCACCTCGCCCACTCGCGCCCGGTCGGCCGGGTCCAGACCGGCGGTGGCGGAGCGGACCGCCTCCTCGAGCCGAGCGGCGGCCTTGCCGGTCGGCGCCGCCAGCGCGATCCTCGCCTCGGGTCCCGGCTGGTCGCGGAGCAGGGCCAGCAACCGGGCCACCGTCGTGGTCTTGCCGGTGCCCGGCCCGCCGGCGAGCACGGTCACCCGGCTGAGCAGGCTCACGGCGGCCGCCTGCTGCTGGCGGTCCGTCTCGCCCTCGGTCAGACCGGTCCGAGGGAACAGCCGGCGCAGCGCCTCCCGCGCGCGGTCCTCGTCCACGGCGTAGCACTCCGCGGCGAAGCGGCGCGTCAGCTGGGAGCGGACCAGCTCCTCCTGGTGCCAGTACCGCTCGAGGTAGAGCCGGCCTTCGTTCCAGCGCAGCGGCCGGCTGCCGTCCGTCGAGCTCCCCACGCTCACCAGGGGGCTGGACCGGCAGGTCTCGTTCCAGGACACCGGCTCGGGCCAGGGGAGGCCGGAGAGGTCCACCTGCTCCTCGCCCTCGTTGAAGACGGTGCTGCCGACCTCGGCCAGGTCGACGCACACCGAACCGTTGCGCAGGGCGCGGACGGCCAGGGCGAGGGCAAGGTGGACCCGCTCGTCGGGCTCGTCGGCCATCCGGGCCACCGCTCGCGCGGTGTGCACATCGGCGGGCCGGAGCACGCCGGCGACGTTGAAAACGCCCAGCAGCCCCCGGGCGTTGCGGACGAGCGCCGGGTCGCCCGGGCTCGGGGGTGAGGGGACGACCGCGCGGATGGTGGTCGGTTCGGTCGCCGTGCTCATCGGTGCTCCTCTGGGTCCCGGCCGTCCAGCAGGTCGGAGAGCTCGCTGATCAGGGCGGCGGCCGGCCGCCAGCTGAAGACGCCGCAGGGCACGCCGTCGATCTGCGGGGTGTCGGCGCCGGCCATCCCGCGGACGAACAGGTACAAGACCCCACCCAGGTGGGTGGCCGGGTCGTAGCCGGGCTGCCGCCACCGCAGGAAGCGGTGCACGGCGACGCCGTAGAGCAAGGCCTGGAGCGGGTAGTGCGCCGCCATCATCGCTTCCGCCAGGCGGGGCGGGGTGTAGTCACCGACGGTGAGCGGTCGGCCGTCGAAGCTGCCCAGCCAGTTCGTCTTGTAGTCCACCACGAGATAGCGGGGCACTCTGGCCGCATCCCGCACCCGCAGCACGGCGTCGATGCTCCCGTTGAGGTAGCCCCGGAGTGGCTGCTCGGCCAGGACCGGATGCTCCAGCAGATCGGCGTAGCGGCGCAGGGGGTCCTCCGCCGCCAGGTGGCGCCGGAGCAGGGGGGCCAGACGTCCGAGGGTGGCCTCGCCGCGGGCCTGGTCCCCCCCGGACAGCGGCATCTCGAAGGCGAGCTCCGGCAGCCGGTCCCTTGGCGCGATGTCAGCAAGCCGTCGGCCACCGGCGAGCGGACCGAGCGGGGTGAGGAACGACGGCAGCAGCGCAGCGGCGAGCGTCTCCACGCTGAGTTCGTGGGCGCCCGAGCGCCCCAGCGCTACCCCGGTGGCTCGGCGGAGCTCGACGGCGAGGTCCGGGGCCGTCGGGTCGACGAGCTCGAAGATGCTGTGCACCGCCGTCCCGAAGTCGACGCCGCTGGGCAGCTCACCCATGGGTGACGGGGTGGCGAGAGGCCCCTCCGGCACGGGTTCGGCTGTCGCCGACCCGACCGGCGGTGCGGACTCGTCGTCTTCGTGCAGCGGCTCCGCCTCGCTCCCCACGGACGGGCTGCTCAGCTCGAGACCGTGGACCGCCGCCGTCAGCGCGGAGTAGGAGGTGCGCCGCCAGCGCAGGTCGAGCGGGCGGTCGAACCTCCGCACCCCGAGGGTGGGCAGACCCGCCCGCGGGGCCTGCCACGCGGCGGCCGGGCGGGGGAGCAGCGGCTCCAGCGCAACTCCGGCGCCCAGCCCGAGGAGGCTGCACGGATCCCCCGACAACGGGTACGCGGGTGCCGGCACCTCGCCCTCGGTCCGACCGCGGTAGAGGAACCGCTGCAGCGCTGATGCCGGGGTGTTGTGCGACGGGGCCCACCAGGCCACGACCTGGCACTGGGCCCGGGTCAGAGCGACGTAGAGCAGTCGAAGGCTCTCCCCGGCATCTTCGTCCAGCGCGGCCCGGAAACGCTCGGCACGGCCGGTGCCCACACGGCCGCCGACATCCAGCACGGGGGCGCCGTCGGCGTGCAGGGACAGCGTGCGCCCCTCGTCGCGGGTGTTGACGTGCCGGTCCCACGCGTCCGGCAGGTAGACGAGCGGGTACTCCAGGCCCTTGCTGCGGTGCACCGTCACCACCGTGACGGCCTCGGCGTCGGTGTCCAGGCGGCGGCTGCCGTCCCCGGCCGGGCGGACGCGAGCCTCGGTGATGCGGTCCTGCAGCCAGGCCCGCAGAGCCCCGACCCCGAGCGTCCCCGCCACCATCGCCGCGTGCAGGGCCTCGGCGAGGTGCCGGAGGTCGGTGAGCCGTCGCTGCCCGCCGACCGAGCCGAGCAGGCGCTCCGGCAGCCGGGTGTCGGAGGTCAGCGTCTCCATCAGAGCGGCGACCCCGCGACCGGCGAGGACCCGGCTCCACCGGCGGACGCGCTGGGCCAGGTCGGTCAGCTCGTCCTCGGTCGCCTCCGCCAGCTGGGTGAAGGTCCAGCCGACGAAGGGGGTGAGCGCCGCCCGTCGCGCCAGCTGCTGGCGGGGCTGCTCCAGCGCCTCCAGCAGGGTCAGCCACTCCTGCGCCAGCGGGGAGGTGAACACCGAGCCGGCTCCTAGCATGACGGCCGGCACACCGGCCGCCACCAGAGCCTCGCGGACCTCCTCCCCGCGTTCGTTGGTCCGGACCAGGACGGCGATGTCGGCGGGCTGCACCGGCCGCCACCCCTTGTCGTCAAGGTGCAGCTCGACCCGACTCTCCAGCGTCGCGGTGATGTCGGCGACCAGGTCGCGCAGGAGCCTCGGACGCACGTCGCCCACCAGCGGAGGCTCCTCCGCGTCAGCCTCGTGTGCGTGGACCCGAAGCCGCAGCGGCGCCGGCGGGGCGCCACCGGGGCTGCGCAGGCGGCGCTCGTGGTGGCGAGCGGCGACCGGGCGGACCACGATCCGAGGGTCGCCCAGCGCGGCGCCGCCCGTCAGGGTGCCCAGGGCCTCGACCAGGGTGGCGTCGCTGCGCCAGTTGGTGGCCAGCGTGCGGACCGTGCCCGCCTCCGCACGGGCGTCCAGGTAGCTGAACACATCGGCACCGCGGAAGGCGTAGATGGCCTGCTTGGGGTCCCCGATCAAGACGAGCGTCGCGTGCCCGGAGAAGGCGCGGTCCAGGATGTCCCACTGGACCGGGTCGGTGTCCTGGAACTCGTCGACCATGACGACGCGGTAGCGCGACCGGAGCCGGTCTGCAGCGGCCTCGCCCCAGACTGGGTCCGCGAGAGCGTCGCGGAGCCGGGTGAGCATGTCGTCGTAGGTGAACAGACGGCCTGCCAGCTTGCGCCGCTCCACCTCGGCCCGCACCTCGGCGACGAAGCTGACCCGCTCCACGGCGTCCGTCGCCTCGTCCGGGTCCCCGGCCGGAGGGACCAGCCGGGTGTGGGTGGCGCCAACCGCCTTCTGGGCCACGCCGAGGGCGTCCTCGAAGCTGTCGAACGGGGCCCGGCCTCGAGGGGCGTACCGGCGCAGGTAGACGTCGTTGGTCACCTCCCGCACGAGGTCGCCGAGGTGCTCGACGAAGACGGCCTCGGGCTCACGGTCGCCGAGGACGCCCAGCCCGTCGAGCATCTGCAGGCAGAACTCGTGGGTGGTGGCGATGGTCGCCGCGTCGAACTCCGCGAGGGCCCGGGCGACTCGGGTCCGCCTGACCTCGAGCTCGGCCGGCGCTCCGGAGCAGAGCAGCGCCCCCACCTCGTCGAGCGAGGGGACGACGGCGCCGCTGACCGCGGCCCGGAGTGCGGCCTCGGTGCTGACAAGCCGTTCCCGCACCCGGAGCCGGAGCTCGAGGCTGGCGTTCCGCCCGAAGGTGACCAGCATCAGGTCCGACAGCTCGACCTCGCCCTCGGCCAGGTAACGGGCGGTGAGCGCGGCGATGGTGAAGGTCTTCCCCGTCCCGGCGCTCGCCTCGAGCACCGTGGTCCCTGCCGGCAGTGGCCCGCACACGTCAAAGGGCTCCAGCTCCTCGGCCACGGGGGGCGTGGCGGTGATGCTCATCGGAGCTCCTCGGAGAGCATCAACGGGTGGAAGACCCGGCGCGCCAGCGTGCCGAACCGGCTGGGCTCGGCGAGGCTGCCCCGTTCCTCCTCGGGCCGCGAGCTCTGCTTCAGCAGCGCGTCGAGACCGGTTGGCCCGGAGCCCCCGGGCGGTGGGTCGAAGAACTGGCGGTAGAGGTCGTCGCCGTCGTCGCGCCAGACGCCACGGAGGTACTTCAGCTGGGGCGGCAGCGGACGCTCGCCGGAACGGACGCGGGAGTACTCCGCCGACGTCTTGGCCGAGAACGGCAGCGGTTCGCGCAGACCCGTCTGCTGCAGCTCGACGAGGTCAGCCAGCACCCGGGCCGCCCAGCCGGGGTCCAGCGGGCCGAGCACCGAGACGCCGCGCCGCGCCACGCTGACCCCTCGCCAGGGCCGACCGGGCCGCAGGGCTGTCAGGGCCAGCAGCTCGAGCCAGGCCTGCAGCCGGTGCTTGGCGTTGAGCCTGGAGAAGCTGACCTGGACCACGTCGTCGCCGTGCACGCCGGTCACCGTGCCCACCAGCGGCCGGTCGCCCAGCCGCCCCGCGAGCTCGACCCGCTGGGGCGTGTCGACCAGGAACGGGCTCGCCGCTGCCCTCACCTGCGCCACCTGCTCGGTGACGTCGGCGAGCACGCGGGAGCCGAAGGCGCGCGGCGGCAGGTCGCCTCGGCGCCACTCGGCCGCCCGCAGCACGTCGAGGTCCAGGCCTTGCAGGTGGAGACCGAGCATGCGCTCACCCATGGCCCAGCGCTGCAGCCCGTCGAGGTCCGGCGGGGATCTCGGGACCCGGGGGTTCGTCCTCGGCGTAGAGGGAGATGTTGGCGCGGGTCCGCAGCAACGCCCGCAGCGGGTGGCGGAAGAAGCGGATGAGCTCGGCTAGCTCGAGGGGTGCATCGGCGGGCAGCGCGCTCAGGGGAGCGCGCGCGAAGACGACGGTAGCCTCCCTCCTCTCCCGAAGCGAGGTGCGGGCTCCGCGGAGCGCTGCGGCGTCGAAGCTGAAGGGTTGTGTCCCCTCGGGCTCGAGGGCGCCGGCGGCGAAGTTGGCGGTGTCGAAGGGCTGCAGACGGTGGCGCAGGGTCACGTGGCGCGAGGCGGGCCGCCCGTCCTCGGTGGTGACGGTGAGGTCGAGCGCGTCCATCAGCTCCTTGACCGGTACCGCCGGCGGGATGTCCGCCCCCGTCCGGGGGTCCATCCCCGCGAAGACCACGACCAGGTGCTCCTGCGCCGCCAGCACGGCATCGAGCAGGAGCTGTCGGTCCTCGCTGCGGGGGTCGGGATCGCCGACCCGCTGGTCGACGGCGGTGACGTCGTCGCCGTCCAGCCGCCCCCGCCGTGGGAAGACCCCGTCGTCCACCCCGAGCAGGCAGACCACGCGGTGGGGTACCGAACGCATCGGGTGCATCGTGCACAGCGTGAGGCTGCCGGTGCGGAAGTTGCTGCGGCCCGGTCGGCCGCGGAAGGCTTCTCCGAGCACGGCGGTCATCTCCGCCAGCGTCAGCAGGGCGTCGGCGTCCTGCCCGGCGGTCTCGGTCAGACGGCCCAGCTCGGCGTGGGCGTGGGCGACCTGCCAGCTGTCGGCCGGGGCGACCGCTGTGAGGAGCTCGAGGGCGTCACGCATCAACGCCACCCAGCCTGCGACGGGCTGCGCATCCCGGCAGCGGTCGGTGATCTCGACGAGCCGGGAGACCAGTTCGGCGAGCCGGCCCACGAGGTCGACGTCGGCGGAGTCGACGTCGTCCAGGGGGAGCGCCGTGCCGAGGAAGTGCTGGCCGGTCTCGTCCATCGTCACCCCGAGGAGCAGCCGCTCCAGGCCCGCGCTCCAGGTGTTCTGGCCGAAGGTGGCCATCCCGAACAGGGCTCGGTGCCGGGCATCAAGTCCCCACCGCACACCGGACCGGGCGACGAGGTCACGCAGGCGCTCCAGGTCGTCGACGGTGAACCCGAAACGGCGGGCCACTGGTGGGGTCGCACACAGGTCGAGCAGGGCGGCGGACTCCATCCGGGAGCCGCCCAGCACGACCAGGCGGCTGAGCACGGAGAGCAGGGGGTTGACCTGGCGCAGCGACCGGTCGGCCAGGCGCACCCGGAGCCGGTGACCCGGGTGCTCGGCGCCCGCCTCCTCGGTCTCCAGCCCGAAGGTCGCGGCGACCAGCGGGGCGAAGGTCTCGATGTCGGGGCACATGACCAGGACGTCGCGCGGTTCCAGGCTGGGGTCGTCGGCAAGCAGGCCGACCAGGACCTCCCGGAGCACCTCCACCTGCCGGTCGGGCCCGTGGGAGCGGTGCAGCCGGACGCTCTGGTCGCCCGGGTCCAGCCGTGGCCGCTGACCCGCCGGCAGGGGCAGCTGGTTGGCGACGATGCTGGCCTGCAGGTGCTGGAGCAGACGGTGACCGGTCGTGGGTACCTCGGCGGCGTGGTGGTGATCCTCCCGCGGCACCCCTGTCGCCTGCAGCACCAGCTGCAGCTCACGGACGTCGCGGCCGAGGTAGGCGAGCAGGCGGTGGCGCGCGGCGGCGTCGCTGCGGTCGTCGGCTCTCCTCGCCAGCGCCTCGCCGTGGGAGGAGGCGGCCAGCCTCGCCCACAGGTCGGGAGAGGGGTGGGGGAGCCAGAGATGGACGTCGCGCCCGGTGGCCAGGGCGGCGAGCACGGCGGTGTGCTGGGGGTCGAGCCGGGTGGCCCCGAACAGCGAGACCCGATCCGGCAGGTCACTCACCCCAGGATCCTCGGCGAGCGCAGCGGTGCCTGCGGCCACCCGCTCGGCAGGGCTGGGCGCGTCGAGCTCGGCGCGGAGCCTGCGCCAGAGCTCGGCCTGCCAGGCGCGGTCAGAATTGAGGGGGCGGCCCTCGCCGTCGACGTCGCGGCCGGCGGCCCAGGCCTGGACCATGGCGGGCCGGACGGCGGCGTAGCGGGAGAAGAGGCCGGCCAGGTGACGCGCGGTGGACCACCGGCGGCCGCTGCGGCCCTCCCCACGGCCAAGGTCTTGAGGGACTGGGCTCGGGGAACCGGGCTCGGGCCGGTCGCCGAGGTACTTCCACAGCACCGCCGCCCAGGCCTCCCCGCGCGCGTCGTCCAAGACGCGGAGCAGCGGCCAGACCGCTCGCTGGGGGCGCCACGGGTCCTCCCTCGAATCCGAGCCGGGGGTGCCGAGGGCGCGCTCGACCAGCTGGGGAAGCGGGAGGAAGTCGATCCCGGCGCACACGCCGTCTCCACCGGCGGCGCCGACGCCCAGCCGGGCCGAGAGCCGTTGGGCCAGCCACCGCTCGACGCCCGGGGTCGGGACGCTCACCACCTCGAGGGCGAAGGGATCGGGCAGCGGCTCGGCGAGCAGGCCGCCCAGCGCGCTGACCAGACGGTCGGCACGCTCGGCGCGGTGGATCTGCAAGCCCATGACCTGCACCCTAGGGTGGTCGGCTGACAGTTCCTGCCGAGCAGCCCGCGGCGACCTCAGCCCACCAGGTCGAGCAGCTCCGCCGGCTCGTGCAACAGGTGGTCGGCGCCGGTCGCTGACAGCTCCTCCACCGTGCCGTAGCCCCAGGTCACCGCCGCCGACCCCACCCCGCAGCTCTGCGCCGCGGCGATGTCGGAGTGGCGGTCGCCCACCATCAGCACCTGGTCACGGTCGGGGTCACCCAGGCGTTCCAGCGCGTGCGTCAGCGCCTCGGCCTTCGTGCGATGCGTCGCGTCGGTCCCGCCCACCACGGCAAAGCGCCCGCCCAGCCCGTGCCGTTCCAGGATGGCTTCGGCGACGGGGGTCAGCTTCATGGTGGCGGTAGCCAGGGTGACCCCGCGTTCCCTCAAGCCGGTCAGCAGTTCGGGGATGCCGGGGTAGACGCTCGCTTGGTGCAGACCGGTCGCGTCGTAGAACCGTCGGTAGGCCGCGACGGCCTCCTCCATCAGGCTGCCGTGCAGACCGAGCCGCGTGAACAGCGCGGCGACAGGCGGCCCGAGGTCTGAGCGGAGGACCTCCTCCTCGGGCACCGGAAACCTCACGCTGGCCAAGGCGTGCTGGTACCCCGCCACGATGCCGTCTGCGGAGTCGAGCAGGCAGCCGTCGACGTCGAAGACGACCGTGCTGACCCGCCGCGTCCGCGCGGCGAGGGCCCCGGTGGTCAGCGGAGCTCGGCCAGCTTGCGCTCGACCTGGGAGGCCGAGGGGTTGGTCATCGCGGAGCCGTCGGAGAACAGCAGCGTGGGTACCGTCTGGTTCCCTCCGTTCACGGCGGCAACCACGTCGGCTGCGTCAGGGTGCGATTCGATGTCGACCTCATCCCACTCGACCCCGGCGCGGGAGAGCTGGCTCTTGAGCCGGGCGCAGTAGCCGCACCAGCTCGTGGTGAACATGGTGGGCTTGCCGGGAGTCGCCTCGTAGCTGGTCATGACTCCTCCAACGGGGCCGGCGTAGGGGCTATTCCCCTCGTCCGCAGGCTGTCGCGGACGCTTCGAGGGTGGACGGGGACCCTGTGCAGGCGTCGGGAACTGTCGGTGCCCCGCCTTAGGCTGGTCGCCGTGCCACCCGCTCCCGCCCGCTCCGCCACCGCTGATCCCGAAGCCCTGCTGGCCGGCCTGGACCCTGAGCAGCGGGAGGTCGCGACGGCCCTGGGCGGACCGGTCGCGGTGATCGCGGGGGCTGGCACCGGCAAGACGCGGGCCATCACCCACCGGATCGCGTACGGGGTTGCCACGGGGGTCTACAACCCGACGGCGGTGCTGGCGGTCACCTTCACCACCCGGGCGGCCGGTGAGCTGCGGGGCCGGCTGCAGCAGCTGGGGGCCCGCGGTGTGCAGGCGCGCACCTTCCACTCGGCCGCGCTCCGCCAGGCCCAGTACTTCTGGCCACAGGTCTATGGCGGCGAGCTGCCCTCGGTGCTCGACAACCGCATGTCGCTGGTGGCCGAGGCCGCCAGCCGGCTGCGGGTCCGCGTCGACACCCCGCGGCTGCGCGACCTCGTCTCGGAAGTGGCGTGGGCCAAGGTCAGCAATGTCAGCGCTGAGGACTACCCCCGGCTCGCCGCTGCGGCGGGGCGCAGCATCGCCTCCGTCGACCCGGAGACGGTCGCCCGGGTCTTCACGGCTTACGAGGCGGCCAAGCGTGACCGGGGCCGGATCGACTTCGAGGACATCCTGCTGTGCGCGGCGGCGCTGATGTCGGAGCACGAGGAGGTGGCGGACACCATCCGGCGGACCTACCGGCACCTCGTCGTCGACGAGTACCAAGACGTCAGCCCCTTGCAGGAGGCGTTGCTGACCCTGTGGCGCGGGGAGCGCTCCGACGTCTGCGTCGTCGGCGACCCGGCTCAGACCATCCACTCCTTCGCCGGGGCGCAGGCGAGCTACCTCACCGACTTCGCTCGGCGGCACCCCGGTGCGACGGTTGTCAAGCTGGTGCGTGACTACCGCTCCACGCCCCAGGTGGTCGCCGCGGCGAACAAGATCATGGCCGGGGTCAAGGCCGGCGGGATCAGTGCCGTCACCCTGCAGGCGCAGCAGCCGCCCGGCCCCGAGGTCGAGTACGTCGAGGGGCCTGACGAGGCGGCCGAGGCGGCGGGCATCGCGGACTGGCTCGTGCGCCGCGCGCAGGCCGGCGTGGCGTGGCGGGACATGGCGGTGCTGTTCCGGATCAACGCCCAGTCGCCGGCGATCGAGCAGGCACTCGCCGACCGGCAGGTGCCGTACCTGGTCCGCGGCGGCGAGCGCTTCTACGAGCGGCCCGAGGTCCGCCAGGCGTTGCTGACGCTCCGCACGGAGGCCCGGGCGATGACCGGGCAGGAGGGCGGCAGCGCCGTCGACCAGATGAAGGCGGTGCTGGGCAACCTCGGGTGGACGCCCACCCCACCGGAGGGTGCCGGGGCCGTCCGCGAGCGCTGGGAGTCCCTCGCCGCCCTCCTCACCGTCGCCGAGGATCTGTCGGCCCGGCCTGCCGGTGGCGCCCCGCCGGACCTCCGGACGGTCTCGGCCGAGCTCGACGCCCGCGCTGAGGCCCAGCACGTCCCCGTCGCCCAGGGCGTCACCGTCTCGACCCTGCACTCGGCCAAGGGACTCGAGTGGGAGGCGGTCGCCCTGCTCGGCGTGCAGGAGGGCTCGCTGCCGTTCGTGCTGGCGACGCGGCCCGAGCAGGTCGAGGAGGAGCGCCGGCTGCTGTACGTCGGGGTCACCCGGGCCCGGACCTGTCTGCGCATCTCCTGGTCCCGGACGCGCAACGGGGGTGGCAGCACGCGCAAGCCCTCACGCTTCCTCGACCCGGTGCTCCCCGACAGCGCCCGGTCAGGCTCGACCGGGCCGTCCGCGCGGCGGAGCCGGGGACGCTCGTCGGTGCTGTCCCAGCACTGCCGCTCGTGCGGGATGGCGCTTGGCGACGCCGCGGAGCGCAAGATCGGACGGCACCTGAGCTGCCCGTCCACCTTCGACGAGCACACGATGACGCTGCTCAAGGAATGGCGCAAGCAGCAGTCGGCGGAGCAGAAGGTCCCGGCCTTCGTCGTGTTCACCGACGCCACCCTGATCGCGATCGCCGAGGCCCGGCCCCGCACGCGCGCCGACCTGATCAAGGTGCAGGGACTGGGCCCGACCAAGGCTGAGCGCTACGGCGAGGAGGTCCTGGCCATCGTCGCCGGCACGGCGACCGGGGACGGCGAGTAGCCCGCTGCTGCAGCCCCGGGTGGGCGGTGACCGTCATCGTCGGCTGAGCCTGGAAAGACCGGGTTAATCCCGTTGCGCCGTGCCTGGAGTCCCCCTAGGGTGATTCTCGATCCGCTGGTTGACAGCCACGTCCGCTACGCACCGGGCGCCACGTTCGAGAGGAGATGAGTTCCATGGACAGCATCCTGACCCGCACCCGTGAGACCGCTCTGCTCTCGGACGCCCTCGAGATGCGCACCGGTTGGCTCGTTCCGGCCGGCGTGCGCGCTGGGGGGGACAACTCCGTCCTTCTCGCCGGGCCTGCCCACCACGACGTGGTCATCGTCGCGTCCGAGATGGCTGTCGCCGTCCCCGTGGTCAACGACCACACCTTTTCGACCCGATCGGGATCTCCCTCCTGTAGTCCGCCGGTGTAGCTCAACCCACTGACCGCCTCCAGGCCGTGAATCCCGACACCCGGGAATCACGGCCTTCGTGTTTCCCGCACAGAGCGAGCACCGGACCGTTGGGGCTCAGAGCAGACAAGTGGGAACCATGAACAACGCAGGAGGTGCCGTGCTGGCGGCGCCGAGGTGGGAAAGCTCCAGCGGTGTGCAGACGCTGCCGTGCCACCAGGTGGACCCGGAGGTCTTCTTCGCCGAGAGCCCGGCCGACGTCGAGGCTGCGAAGGCGCTCTGCCTGGCGTGTCCGGTCCGGCAGGCGTGCCTGGGGGGTGCGTTGGACCGCCGCGAGCCGTGGGGGGTCTGGGGCGGCGAGCTGTTCATCGCCGGAGTCGTGGTCGCCCGCAAGCGTCCGCGGGGCCGCCCGCGGAAGCACCCGGTCGTGGAGCCTTTCGCCGCAGCGGCCGGCCGGCAGACGGGCAAGGAGGCGGCAGCATGAGCCGGCTCGCGGACGGGTCCGGGCTGGCCCGGAGGGGGCGGGTGTTCCACGCCCTGCGCCTCTGGCTCGGCCGGGCCCTGTCCTGACCGGGGTGCGGCCGGGCGCCGGGCCGTCGATCCGCGGCGCCGCTCGTCGCTGGGGGAACGAGCGGCGCCCGGGCCGTCCCCCCGGGCGGTCTGCGCAGGAGCCCAGGACTCAGGCCTCGGCGTACCCCGGCAGGAACTCCTCCAGCACCTCCACGAAAGCCGCTCGGACCCCGAGCTGGGAGAGCACGGCCAGCCCGCCGAGCCAGACCCGGTGGATCAGCAGGTAGCTGGGCGGCAGGTTGATCTGGAGCCCCATGCCCCCGGAGGCGGACAGGTCACGGACGCGCAGGAACTGCTCGCGCATCCACTCCCGGTTGAACTGGAACTCCGGTACGGCAGCTGGCTCGACGAAGGGGGCCAGATAGTCCCACAGGTCGTCGGCGTCGATGTCGGCCGGGACGAAACCCTCCCGGTGCAGCTGGTCGGCGACCTGCCGGGCGTCGCCCTGCCGGGCGACCCGCAAGATGGTGCCCATCGCCCGAGGCAGCCCCTCCGGCAGGCGCGAGACCAGTCCGAAGTCGACGACTCCCAGCCGTCCGTCCGGGGTGATCCGGAAGTTGCCGGGGTGCGGGTCGGCGTGCAGCAACCCGACCCGGCTGGGGCCGGCGAACAGGAAGCGGACGTAGAGGAGCCCGACCCGGTTGCGCTCCACCTCGTCCCGGCCGGCGGCGACCGAGAGTGGCTGACCGTCGATCCACTCGCTGACCATCACCCGCGCCGTGCTTGCGAGCACGTGGGGCACCACGAACTCCTCGCTCTGCTCGAACCCCTCGGCCGCCTGCTGCTGGGCCGCGGCCTCGACGGTGTAGTCAAGCTCCTCACTGGTCCGCTCGATGAGCTCGTCCACCAGGGGAGTGACGTCCATGCCGCCGGCGAGCGGGGCGAACAACTTGGAGAGGCGCCGGATCTGGCGCAGGTCCGAGCGGAGGGCCTCGTCCGCGCCGGGGTACTGCACCTTCACCGCGACGGCTCGCCCGTCGGACCAGGTCGCCCGGTGCACCTGTCCGATCGACGCCGCGGCGGCCGGCTCAGGGTCGAAGTCGAGGAACAAGTCGCGCCAGTCGACGCCGAGCTCGCGGCGCAGCACCGCGTGCACGCGCGACGTCGGCATCGGGGGCGCGGCCTGCTGGAGCCTGGTGAGCTGCTCGCGGTAGGGCCCGGCGACCTCGTCCGGCAGCACGGACTCGAACAGGCTCATCGCCTGCCCGAACTTCATGGCCCCGCCCTTCAGGTCGCCCAGGACCCGGAACAGCTGCTCGGCGGCAGCCTGCTGCAGCGACGCGCTGACCTGCTCCGCCGACTGCCCGCTGACCCGGCGACCCAGGCCGAGCGTGGCCCGGCCTGCCGCACCCAGCGGCAGCGACGCAAGCCGCGCGCCCCGTCGCAGTGACGACCGTACGAGCGGGTCCCGGTCGTCGCTGCTCATGCCAGCCATTCTGTCGTGGTCGACCAAGTGCAACCGCAGGCCGCGTGACGGGGCCACAGACGCCAGCGCACCTGGTGGTCGGCCGGGTCGAGGTCCAGGGTGGCGCCGGCCGACTCGGGCACCGCGCCGTCGAGGTGAGCCAGGATGTGCCTCGCCGCGACCCCAGCCGCCCAGGCCAGCGGGAGGGCGGTTGCGGGCCGGTGCAGGCGGACGAGCTGGTCGAGCAGGACCGGCCACTGCGGGTCGGCGTCACGGCGGGTGAGGTCGGTGCAGCGCAGGCACGCGGTCCGCCCCGGGAGCACGAACGGTCCCACCGTCACCCCGGCGCCACTGCTGCGCAGGACGAGGTGCGGCTGGTCGGTGCGCAGCAGGTGCTCGGTGAGAACGCGGTCCACCTCGACGGTGTCCACCGCGAGCACGGTGAGCAGCAGCAGGTGGTCGGGCTTGCTCCAGTGATTGACCGACCGGAGGCGACCGCGGCCCGCCGAGCGGGGGAGCGGGCCGCCCTCGGCTACGGCAGTTGCGTCACCCGCGTCGGCCAGGTGGACGTCGACGCCGGCGTCGAGCAGCAGCTCGGCCAGCCGCTGCCCGAGCTGACCCGATCCGAGGAGCCGGACAGCGCGTTCGCCCTGGTGGGGGTCAGGCCCGTCCAGGAGACCGGCCGCGGTCAGCCCGTCCAGGACCTCGGCCACCTCCGACGGGCTGAGCCCGGCGGACGCCGCGAGCTGGTCGAGCGGGGTGGATCCGTCCAGATGGCGCAGCAGCTCGCGGGTGGCCTGGCCGTGGAGCACGAGCGCGCGGCCGGGATGCAGGCCGACCTGCACCGCGTCCGGTCCACGACGCAGCACCGGTGTGCCGGGCCGCAGCCGGGGTGCTTGGTCGCAGGGTCCGGGTGGTGCCACAGCAACAGTGTCCGCGGCTGGACGGCCGCTCCACTCCTTGTGCACAGGAGCAGGTCCCGACGTGCGGCAGGGGCGGTCCGAGGACCGCCCCTGCAGGTTCACCAGGCGCCGGCGGAAACGCCCGGCAGCACCGGACGAGCGGTGGTCAGGCCTTGCCGAGGATGCGGTTGAGGTTGGTCCCGCAGACCGGGCAGGTGGCCTTGGCCATCCGGGTGCCCTTGTCGTTGACGCGCACCTCGCCGGAGGCCTCGCGCTTCTCCTTGCACTTCACGCAGTAGAACTCGCCGCTGTACGTCTCCGCCATGCTGGTCTCCTTGATCGAGGTGTCGTGGACGGGTCGGGCCCACGAGACGGTGCTGCCCGCCCGAGGGCCGCCATCCGTTCCCGGACGCGTCGCCCGACCGCGGCTGCATCGCTTGGTCGCGGTAACGATACGACAGGCGGCTCGTCGCGGGGGTCCGGGCCACGCCGGGCGTCGAGCGGGACCTGAGCGCTTCCCCAGCCCGGGACAGACGAAACCTCCAGGAACATCGGCGCCGCTTGCCTTCCCCTGCGAACGGACCGACCATCTGGAGGTTTCGTTCTGGGCACGCTAGCCCGCTCCCGCAGGCACCGTCAAACCCCGGTCCGGGGCTGCTTTCCACCGGTTGTGGACAGCGCTGTGGACGTCCTGTGCAGAGGGCCGGCTTCCTGTGGAGGGCTGGGTCAGCGCCGAGTGGACCCCTGTGGACGGACCACCGACGGCCGGTCGGAGACCGGTCGAGCCGCCCGGAGGTAGCGTGTCTGGTCCCCAGTCGTGAGCCCGCCCGTGCCGGAGGTCGTCCATGGAGCCTGCCGCCGCCGTGCAGGTGGAGGTCCGCCGCAGCTCCCGACGGACGCGGACCGTCACCGCCTTCCGCGAGCGGGACACCATCGTCGTCGTGGTCCCGCAGCGGATGTCGCGCGCGGAGGAGGCCACGTTCGTCGACTCGATGGTCGCAAAGGTCCTGGCCCGGGAGGCCCGGACCGCCGCCCCTCGGGGTGACCGGGCCCTCCGGGAGCGGGCCGCCGCTCTCGCGTCGCGCTACCTGGCCGGGGGGCCGACGCCACAGCCCTCCGACGTCCGCTGGGTCGCCAACCAGCGCAGACGCTGGGGATCCTGCACCCCGGCGACCGGTGTGATCCGGTTGTCGGACCGGCTGCAGGCTCTCCCGTCCTGGGTCGTGGACTACGTCTTGGTCCACGAGCTGGCGCACCTGATCGAGCCCTCCCACTCCGCGGCCTTCTGGCGGCTGGTGGCGGCCTACCCGGACGCCGAACGCGCCCGCGGCTACCTCGAGGGGTTCCTCGCGGGCCAAGGGGTGGAGCCGGTCGAGGGCCCCGAGGAGGACGACGTCGAGGATGACGGTGTCGACCAGCCCGAGGGCGGTTGCCGTGACCGGTGAGAGCAGTCCTCGGAGGATGGTGCTCGTGCTGTCCCGGCACGGAGCCGGAGCGGCCGCCCCGATCGGCGTCGACCCCCAGGCCCTGGCCCGAGCCGCCCTGGCTGACACCTACGAGGTGGTCGCGGACCTGGTCGGGGTCCGCTCCGGTATCGCGGGGGACCCCTCGGTGGAGGACCTCCTGTGGCCGGGCGCCGTGCGGTCCCCCGACCTCCCGGTCGCGTCCTTGGCCGCGTCCTGCGCGGGCGAGGCTGACGAGCTGGTGCTCGTGCCAGGGGACGCACCGGACCTGCCCGGCCTCGTCCTGGCAAAGGTGTTCAAGGTGCTGCACCGCAGCGACATCGTCCTGGCACCCGAGCGGGCTGGGCAGGGCCTGGTCGCTCTGGGCGTGCGCCTGCCGTTGGCCGCCTGGCTGGTCCCGCTCGCGCTCGACCTGGACGACCCGGGCCTGCGGGAGCGCGTTAACGCGGCAGCCCCGCGCCGGTCAGCGGTACAGACCGCCCCGGACTGGCACCGCCTGCGGACGCCTGGGGCGCTGGGTCGCCTGGACCTGGGACTGGAGGGCTGGGAGGAGACCCGCGAGCTCCTCCGCACCACGGGCTCCCTCCAGCGGCAGAAGCGCTGATCAGGCCGGCCGGGGCCCCTCGTCGTCAGGATCCTCGGCGTCCAGCAGCTCGGCCAGGGCAGCGTCGAAGTCCTCGTCGGACTGCGACTCCTGGGCGTCCCCGGCCACGTAGCCCAGAGGGTCGTCGAGGTCGGCCGCGGTCGGCACCAGGTCGGGGTGCGCCCAGACCGCATCGCGGCCCTCGACCCCCCGCGCCTTGCGGACCGCGGCCCAGAGGTTCGCGGCGTCGCGCATACGGCGGGGACGGAGCTCCAGCCCGACCAGCGTGGCGAAGGTGGCCTCGGCCGGCCCACCGCTCGCCCGGGCCCGGCGGACGGTCTCGGCCAGGGCTGCCGCTGCGGGCATCCAGGGGGCGCTCGCCTGGGTCACCACGTCGTCCACCCAGCCCTCAACCAGCGCCAGCATGGTCTCCAGGCGCTCGAGGGTGGCAAGCTGCTCGGGGGTCTTGCGCGGCTCGAACAGCCCGCCCTCCAAGGTGGCGCTCAGCTCCTCGAGGTTCGTCGGGTCGATCTGCCCGACCGCCTGCTCCAGCGCTGAGGTGTCGATGGTGATGCCCGCCGCGTACTGCTCGACCAGCACGAGCACCTGCTCGCGCAGCCACCCCGCTGAGGCAAACAGACGTTGCCGGGCGCACTCCCGCAGCGCGAGGTAGAGCGTGACGTCGGTGCTGCTCTGCTCGAGGCCCTCCCCGAACGCGGCGACGTTGGTGGGCAGGAGAGCGACGTGGCCGGGCTCGCTGAGCGGGAGGCCGATGTCGGTCGCCCCCACCACCTCGGCAGCGAGCTGGCCGAGGCCCTGACCCAGCTGCAGCCCGAACATGGACGCTCCGGAGCTCCGCAGCATGGGCCGGAGCATCTGCTCCATGCCCGCCAGGCCGGGCAGCCCCCCGGTCTCCTCGCTCCCAAAGCTCAGGGCGCCTTCCATCGCGTCAGCGATGTGGCTGGCCACCGGCTCGACCAGCCGGCGCCAGACGCCCATGGTGTTCTCGATCCACTCGGCGCGGCTCCAGGCCGCCACCGTGGTGCTGACGCGGGGGAAGCGGGTGGCCTCGTCCAGCCAGACCTCGGCGATCGAGGCGGCCTCGATGACTGCGTGCTGCTGCGCGGAGGAGGGGGTGGGGTCGGGCCCCAGAGCTGCGACCGTCTTGCGGGCGGTGTCCTTGGTCACCGCCCAATTGACTCCGGACCCGGCTTCGGGGGCGCCGTGGCCGAAGAGACCACCGCCCCCACCCGGTCCTCCAGGGCCGCCAAACATCGTGAAGGCGTTCTGGAGCTGCGCCATCAGAGCACCCAGGTCGCCGGCCCCGCCGCCGGCGCCGCCGAGGGAAGAGAAGAGCGCCTCGAACGGGTTGGGCGGCTGCTGAGCGCCGCTGCCTGAGCCCTGGCCGGCGCCCCCGGGGCTGCTGGGCGAGCCTCCACCCAGGCGGTAGCCGCTGTTGGGCGACGCGGGACCGCTTCCGCCCGACGCCGTGCCCCCGTTGCTGGGCTCCTCGGCCCCGCCCGGCTGTTCCTCGGGCTGGTCGGCCGATCCTGGCTGCCGGTCCTCGGCCATTCCCACTCCTGATGTCCTGTGCCACGGGGCGCTGGCGCACTCCCTGAGTCATCCACGGTACGCGCCTACCTCCGGCCGCAGCGCTCGGTCGCGGCGCCGGCGGCCGCCCGTTCGGTGCGGCGTGGCGGTCGGCTTCGCGGTCCACCGAGGCGCGGAGAGCCTCGGCTAGGGTCGGGTTATGGCATCAGCGGTGCGGGAGGCGACGGTCACGGACACTCCGATCAGCGTCGACCGCCTGCTCGGGCTGGTCCGGGAACCGGCGGTCGGCGGGATCGCGCTGTTCGTCGGGGTCGTCCGCGACCATGACGAGGGCCAGGGCGTCTCCTCCCTCGACTACACCGCCCACCCCAGCGCGGCGCGGGTGCTCGCCCAGTGCGCCGAGCGCGCTGCCCGGGACCACGATGTGTTGACCGTCGCCGTCGAGCACCGGGTCGGGCACCTTGAGGTCGGCGACCTCGCCGTGGTGGTGGCGACAGGGGCCGTCCACCGGGCCGAGGCGCTCGCCGCCTGCCGCCAGCTGATCGACGAGCTCAAGGCCGAGGTGCCGATCTGGAAGGAGCAGGCCTTCTCCGGGGGCGGCGTCGAGTGGGTGGGGCTGCCGGGGGCAGACGCCACGTGACCCGGCAGACCTGGACGGCTCTGGTCTCGGCTCTCAGCTTCGTGCTGCTCGCCCTCGCTCTGATCGCGACCCCGGTGCCCTTCGCTACCTGGGGTCCTGGCCGCACCCGCGACACCCTGGGGATGGTCGACGGCAGCCCGATCATCCAGGTGGAGGGGATCGCCACCCACCCGACCTCGGGACGTCTCGACCTCACCGTCGTGAACGTCACCCAAGCCGGGGCGCGGCCGAACCTTCCTCAGGCGCTGCTGGCTCACTGGCTGCCGCACCGCGACGTGCTGCCGCTGGACGCGGTCTACGCCCCGGGAAAGTCCGCCGAGGAGGTGAAGGCCGAGGACGCGGACATGATGTCGACCGCGCAGGACGACGCGGTCGTCGCCGCCCTCCGCGCTGCGGGCCAGCCGGTCACCGAGGTCCCAGCGGTCTACTCGGTCACCGTCGGGGCCCCGGCCCACACCCGGCTGCTCCCCGGGGACCTGGTGGTCGCCGTCGACGGCGTGCCCAATCCCGACCAAGCCGCGGTGAGGCGCGCGATCCGCACCCACAAGCCGGGGGAGTCGGTGACCTTCCGGATCGTCCGGCAACGGACGAAGAGGACCGTGGTGGTACCCACGGTGCTGTCGATGACCCAGGAGGGCGTGACCGTGGTCGGCATCACCCTCGGTGAGGGCTTCCAGTACGAGCCGCGCATCTCCTTCGACCTGGGCCAGCGCATCGGAGGACCCAGCGCCGGCCTGGTCTTCGCCCTCGCCATCTACGACAAGATCACCGCGGGCGCGCTGCTCGATGGTCGTCACGTGGCCGGGACGGGCACGATCACCCCCGACGGCGACGTCGGACGCATCGGCGGCATCCAGGAGAAGATCGCCGGCGCCGACTCCGCCGGGGCCACCGTCTTCCTCGTGCCGGCCGCCAACTGCGCCGACCTGGCCGGCGTCCGCACCGATCTCACCCTGGTCCGGGTCGACACCCTGCGCGACGCGATCAGCGCCCTCGAGACGCTGCAGCAGCCCGACGGTCACACCCGCCTCCCGCGCTGCTGAACGAGCCCGCGCCAACCCGCCCCCTACCCCTGACCTGGATGGTGAAGCTCATGCCCAGCACCCCCGCCGGCGACGCGTCCGGACGTGACGGCACCGCCGCTCCCGACGAACGGCACGACGCCCTGGTCGCCGCCCTGGTGGACCTCGAGCGCCATGTCGGCACGGCGGGCTGGGACCAGCCGACGCGGCTCTTCGCCCTCGTGCTGACCGATGTCTTCGCCGAAGCCGAGCCGGAGCTGGCCGCGGAGCTGCAGCTGCGGACCACCGCGGACGGCGGCTCGCCGGGAGCGCTGACCGCCATCGAGCAGGAGGACTTCGCGCCCACCGGAGACCTGGTGGCCGACCTCGAGCAGCTGGAGTGGCCCGAGTCGGTGTTCGGGTGCGCGGTGAGCGCCGTCCGGACGTTCCTGCCTGCCGGCGCGCGAGGCCGACCTCCCCGACGACCCCACGGCCGCGGCGGCCTACGTGGCGGCGGATCCTGACCGCGAGGAGATCCGCGTCGTGGTCGGAGCAGACCGCGCCGGCACCACCCACGGGGTGGCACGCCTGGCGTCCCGGCCGGGTGAGCTGCTCGGCGCCACCGATCTCGTCCCGGGCCTGGGTGCGGCGCTGGCGCATACCCTGGACTGACCGGACCCCAGGTCGACGGGAACCTCGTCGGCCCCCGAACGGGCCTCCGGCCGGGGTGGGCGTCCAGGCGCTCGCCCTCGGGCGTCGATCGAGCACGGAGAGAGAGTCGAGTTTTCGTTGAGCAGCGTAAGGATCGGTGGACGTCGGAGTGCCGTCCTGCCCACCTTGGTGATCGCGGCCGTCCTGGTCGTGCTGTTCGCCATCTTCACCAGCGTGTGGACCGAGCGGCTGTGGTACCGCTCGTTGGACTTCGGCTCGGTCTTCAGCACCATGCTGCTGGCCCGGGTCGGGCTGTTCGCCGTGTTCGGCCTGGTGATGGCGGCCTGCGTCGCCGCCAGCGCCGCCGTGGCCTACCGGTTCCGCCCCAAGGTCCGGGTCGCCACCGCCGCCAGCCCGCTGCTCGAGCGCTACCGCGAGGTGCTCGAGTCGCGCTTCGTCTGGGTCGTGGTGGCCATCGGCATCGTGCTCGGGCTGTTCGCCGGCGGTGCCGCGAGCGGTCAGATCTTCACCTTCCTCGCCTGGCGCAACGGGACCGACTTCGGCACCACCGACCCCCAGTTCGGGCTGGACATCGGCTTCTTCGTCTTCGGCTACCCCTGGTACCGGTTCGTCTTGTCCTTTCTGTTCGCCGTCCTCAGCTTCAGCGCCATCGCGGCCGCGCTCGTCCACTACGTGATGGGCAACCTCCGCTTCTCCGGGGCGAACCGGGGCGGCAGCGGCGCGGCCCAGGCCCAGCTCTCGGTCCTCATCGGCTTCGCCGTGGTCATCAAGGGCCTGCAGTATTGGTTCGACCGCTACGGGCTGGAGATCCAGAACCAGCAGCTGCTGACGGGTATCAACTACACCGCCGACAACGCGACGGTCACCGCCAAGGCGATCCTCGCGGTGATCGCCGGCATCTGCGCCCTGCTCTTCTTCGCCAACGCGGTGCTGCGGCGCTGGGTCGTGCCCACCATCGGCCTCGTGCTCATGGTGCTGTCCGCGATCGTGCTCGGCGTCATCTACCCCGGCGCCGTGCAGTACTTCAGCGTCCGGCCGAGCGAGCCGACCCGGGAACGCCCCTACATCGAGCGAAACATCACCGCCACCCGCGCCGCCTACGGCATCGACGATGTCGAGATCACCAGCTACTCCGCCAAGACCACCGCCACCGCCGGGCAGCTGCGCACCGATGCCGAGGCGCTCCCCGGCATCCGGCTCATCGACCCGAGCGTGGTGGGCCCCGCCTACGAGCAGCTGCAGCAGGTCCGTGGCTACTACGCGTTCCCCGAGACCCTCGACGTCGACCGCTACACCATCAACGGCGCCGAGACCGACGCGGTGGTGGGGGTCCGGGAGCTGAACCTGGACGGCGTGCCCGGCCAGAACTGGAACAACCTCAAGACCGTCTACACCCACGGCTTCGGTCTGGTTGCCGCCTACGGCAACCGCCGACAGAGCGGGGGCGAGCCCGAGTGGATCGCCCAGGGCATCCCGCCCACCGGCGAGCTGGACGAGGCCGAGCCGCGCATCTACTTCGGTGAGTCCCCGACCATGAAGTACTCGGTCGTCGGCGCCCCCGAGGGAACCACCCCGGTCGAGCTCGACACCCCCGGCGGTGGCGAGGGCGGCAGCCCCAAGACCTACACCTACGACGGCAAGGGCGGCGTCGGCATCGGCGGGCTGTGGCACCGGCTCCTGTACGCGGCGAAGTTCGCCGACGTGAACCTGCTGCTCTCCAGCCGGGTGAACGAGGAGTCCAAGATTATCTACGACCGCACCCCGAAGGAGCGCGTGCTCAAGGCCGCCCCCTGGCTCAAGGTGGACGGCGACGCCTACCCGGCCGTCGTGGACAAGCGGATCGTGTGGATCGTCGACGGCTACACCACCTCGAACTCCTATCCCTACAGCCAGCGGGTCCCGCTGAGCCAGGTGACCACCGACTCCCAGACCGCCACCTCCGGAGGCGCTGTGGTCGCGCAGCCGAACTCCGACATCAACTACATGCGGAACTCGGTCAAGGCCGTGGTCGACGCCTACGACGGCACCGTCCAGCTCTACGCCTGGGACGATGCCGACCCGATCCTTCAGACCTGGCGGAAAGCCTTCCCGGGTGTCGTCCAGCCCAAGGAGTCCATCTCCACCGAGCTGAAGGACCACCTGCGCTACCCGCAGGACTACTTCAAGGTGCAGCGCCAGATCCTCGCGAAGTACCACCAGACCGACCCGAACAACTGGTACCAGAACTCGGCTCTGTGGGAGGTGCCGAACGACCCGGTCAAGACCGCCGGCCAGGCCAAGGAGTCGCCCTTCTATCTCTCGGTCAAGTGGCCGAAGGACGACCGCGCGATCTTCTCCCTGACCACCGCCTACGTGCCGCGGGGCCGCTCCAACCTGGCCGCGTACATGGCGGTGAACGCGGACGCGAGCAGTCCGGACTACGGGCGGATGCGGGTGCTGCAGATGTCCGACAGCACCCAGATCGACGGTCCCGGCCAGTCATTCAACGCCATGACGACCAACGAGACGGTGGCCGAGCGCCTTCGACCGTTCCAGCAGGGCACCGCCCAGTCCTCCTTCGGCAACCTGCTCACCCTGCCGGTCGGTGGTGGGCTGCTGTACGTCACCCCGGTCTACACCCAGCGCCAGGGCAGCACGGGCTCTTACCCGGCGCTGCGCTTCGTGATCGTCCGCTTCGGTCAGTCGGTCGGCATCGGCGACACCCTTCAGCAGGCCCTGGACCAGGTGTTCAAGGGCGACTCCGGCGCGAGCACGGGCGAGGACGAGCCTGCGAAGCCGGTCGAGCCCGGGACCGGGACCCCGAACAGCTCAGCGGCGACCGAGGCTCTCGACGAGGCCCAGTCGGCCTTCGAAGCAGCTGACAAGGCGCTGACCGCCGGTGACCTCGGCACCTACCAGAGCCGCATCGAGGAGGCGCAGGCCGCCACCCAGCGGGCCCTGCGGGCGATGGGTCGCTGACCGGGGCTGCCGGGTCAGCGGCTGTGCACCGCGAGGTCGGGGATCCCGACCTCGCGGAGCGGCTCGGCCACCACCTCGGCGTCGCCGACCACCACCAGGCTCAGCTGGTCGAGGCGGACCACCTCCTGGAACGCGCGTGTCGCTGAAGCCGGGGTGACCTCGGTGAGCGCGGCCAGGGAGCGGTCGACGTAGTCCACGGGCAGCCCGAGCAGCAGGTCTGTGCCCGCCTGGTCGGCCACACCGTCGGCGGTGGCGTAGCGCAGCGGCGAGACGCCGATGAAGTACGCGACCGCCTCGCGCACCTCCGCGTCGGTGAAGGGCTGCTCGGCGGTCTGCAGCAGCTCGCGGGACAGGCGCACCGCGTCCGCCACCACCTCGGTCCGGAATGAGCCCTGGACGGCGAAGGTGCCGCCCGAGCGCTGCGGCGAGAACGTCATCCGCACCCCGTAGGTGTAGCCCTTGTCCTCCCGCAGCACCGCGTTGAGCCGGGACAGGAACGCTCCGCCCATGGCGTAGCCGGCCACGGTGAGGTCAGCCCAGCGAGGGTCGGTGCGGTCGACCCCGAAGGCCCCGAGCCGCAGGTCGGCCTGCACGGCCCCTGGGCGGTCGACCACGACGGTGCTGCGGGCTCCCGGCGCCGGTACCTCATAGGGGGTGCGGACCTGGCCGTCGTTGCGCCATCCACCGAGATGGACCTCCGCCATCGCCACCGGGTCGAGCGCGGAGAAGTCGCCGGCCAGCACCAGGGTCGAGCCGGCGGGCCCGTAGTGGCGGGCGTGGAACTCGCGCACGGCCTCGGGCGTCACGGCGGCGACGGTGGCCGCCTCACCACCGTTCATCCGGGAGGCCCGGCTGCCCGCGTCGAAGGCGGCGGCCCGGAAGGCGTTGGTGGCCGTCTGGGCCGAGTTCGCCCGTGCCTGCTCGATCTCGGCGAGGCGCAGCGTGACGTGCCGGCGGATGTCGTCCTCGCCCAGCGCAGGGGTGGTCACCGCTTCGGCGAACAGCTCCAGCGCCCGGTCGAGCCGGGAAGCAGGGACGTCGAGCAGGACCTGCGTGCCCGCCAGGGTGAGCTCGATCCCCAGACCCGCACCCTCGGTCTCCACCAGCTCGGCGAACTCCTCGCCGGGGTGGGCCTGGCTGCCCTCGTCGAGCACCCGTCCGGTGATCGTGGCCACCCCCTCGAGGTCGCGGCTCTCGGCGTTGAGCGGCAGGTCGAGCACCAGGTGGGCGGAGACGACGTGCTGGCCGGGTCGGTGGTAGGTGAGCGTGCGGATGCCGTTGCTGAGAGTGCCCTCGACCGGGGACGGGAAGGACCACGCACCGGGCGGGGCGACCGCGGGCTGGGGCGGGAAGGCGGTCACTTGTGCTCCTGGCGGTAGATCAGGGTGGCGCGCTGGTCGCTGCGCAGGACGGACTCGACGGCCTCGCCCACGTCGTCGAGGGTGAGGGCGTTCACCTCCGCGATCCGCGTGTTGACCAGGGCCGGGTTGCGGTGGAGGGTCGCGTGCTCGCCCAATGCGTCTGCGCGGGAGTCCACCCGGGCCAGCTCGTGCAGCCAGTGCCGCTCGAACTGGGCCTGGGCGCGGCGCAGCTCGCGGGGGGTCGCCGGGGTGGTGGCCAGCCGGTCGATCTCGGCCACCAGCACTTCCTCGACCTGCTCGACCGGCACCCCGTCGCGAGCCCGGGCGTAGCCGAAGCCGTAGGAGTTCCCGCCGATCAGCCCCAACGCACTGGCGCCGGAGCTTTCGGCGATCTCCGACCCGCGAACCAGGCTCTTGTGCAGCCGGGAGGTCTGGCCGTGGCCGAGGATCGAGAACGCCAGGTCGACGGCGTCGAAGGCACGGGTGCCACGCGCCGGCAGCCGCCAGCTGAGGTAGACGGCCTCGGCGGGCACGTCGGCCGAGGTCTCGGCCCGCTGGTTGCCGGTGAGCGGGGGCAGGGGGTCGGCGACGCGCTTGGTCGGCTTCCCGGCACTGTGCAGGCTCCCGAAGTAGGTGTCGGCCTTGGCAAAGGCTTCCTCGGGCTCCAGATCGCCGACGAGGGTGAGGACGGCGTTGCTGGGCATGTAGTAGGTGCGGAAGAACGTCTGGACGTCCTCCAGCGTGGCCGCGTTCAGGTCGTCCATCGAGCCGATGGTGGTGTGGCCGTAGGGGTGGTCGGCGGGGAAGGTCAGCGCGATCAACCGCTCCATCACGTCGCCGTAGGGCACGTTGTCGTAGCGCTGGCGCTTCTCCTCCTTCACCACCTCGCGCTGGTTGTCCAGGCTCTCCTGCGTCATGGTGTCGAGCAGGCCGGTGAGCCGGTCGGCCTCCAACCACAGGGCGAGGTCCACCCCGCCCGTGGGCAGCGTCTCGAAGTAGTTGGTGCGGTCGAACCAGGTGGTGGCGTTGACCGAGGCGCCCGCGGCCTGCAGCAGCCCGATGTGCTGCCCGGACGGGACGTGGGTGGAGCCCTGGAACATCAGGTGCTCGAACAGGTGGGCGAAGCCGGTACGGCCCGGCTCCTCGTCACGGGAGCCGACGTCGTACCAGAGGTTCACCGCCACCGTCGGGGTCTGGTGGTCGGGGCTGACCACAACGCGCAGGCCGTTGGCCAGCGTGCGTTGGACGATCGGGTAAGCGAGCGACGCGTCGGAGCCGGAACTCATGACCCCATCACAGCACGGTGCACGGGTCCCGCCCGGGCACGGGGCCGACCCCGGACACCGCTGGTGAGCGTGGGTTCGTGCTGATCGCCGAAGAGCTGCTGCTGCTCGCGCTGGAGGCCGAGCTGGAGCTGATGGAGCGGATCAGGGGTGACCAGTCCGGAGGAGTCCTGGTCCCGTCGGGGACGACCGCCCCCTCCGAGCCGCAAGCCGTGAAGAAAGGTCGACTAGACGACGACGTCGTTCACGGCTTGTCCGGCGGGAGGGGAGGGCAGGAGGCCGGCCGCGCGAGCTGGCTCCGCGTAGGCCGCGGCCAGAGTCACCGTCGTCTCGTGGGCGTTCAGCCCACTGGGGTTCGGCACCACGAACAGCCGGGCGCCCTCGATCCCTTCGGGCTGCTCACCGGCGCGAGCCTTCAGTCGGCCGAACGCGGTGCGGAAGGCGGTGATGCCCAAGACGGCGACGACCAGCGGGGAGTGGGCGCGGACGAAGCCGCGCAGCCGCTCGGCGCCAGCCCTCAGCTCGTCGGCGTCGAGCTCGTCCGCCCGGACCGTCGCCCGGTTCACCAGGTTCGTCTGGCCGATCCCCCGGGCGAGAAAGTAGGCCCGGTCGTCCTCGGTCATCCCGGCGGCCCGGTCGAGGTCACGGTCGATGATGCCGGCGAGCCGGAGGGCCGGGTAGAAGCGGTTGCCCGGGTGGGAGAAGTGGGTGCGGGTGCCGGCGGTCCACAGGCTCGGGTTGATGCCCACGAACACCAGCCGGACCCCCGGCCCGGCGAGGTCGGGGACGGCCCGGTCGCGGAAGCTCTCCAGCTCCGCACGGGTGAACCTCACCGTCCGAACCTACCGGTAGCGTGACCGCCATGACCTCGACCCCGATCGACCTGGGCCGCCCCGTCGCCGGGAACGTCGTCGAGCTGATCCTTGACGACCACCGCCGCTTCGAGACGCTGCTGCGGCAGCTGCGCGACGCGAGCTCGGACCGTGACGCCGTCCGCAAGGCCCTGGCCGCGCTGCATGTCGCGCACGCCGAGGCCGAGGAACGGCACGTCTACCCGACCCTGCGCGACGACCACGCCATCGGCGACCACGAGGCGCAGCACGGCGAGCACGAGCACGCCGAGGGCAACCAGGCGCTGCTGGAGGTCCTGGAGCTGACCAGCGTCGAGGGCGAGGAGTTCGACGACGCGGTCGAGGAGCTCTCCCGCCTCATCAACCACCACCTCACCGAAGAGGAGCTGACCATCCTCAACCCGGCTCGCGCCAAGGTGCCGGCCGCCGAGCTCGCCCAGCTGGGCACCGTCTTCGCCACCGAGCGCAACGCGCTGATCGACGGCGGCTGCGGACGGCTGGACAATGTCCGCGCGATCGTCGCCCAGGCCGAGCAGGAGGGCCTGCTCGACGAGGACGAGGACGAGGACGAGGACGACTGAGGCAACCCCCCGGGGCCGCGGGATCAGCCCCGGCGGACCAGGGACCGCAGGAAGAACATCAGGTTCGCGGGGCGCTCGGCCAGGCGGCGCATGAAGTAGCCGTACCACTGGTCGCCGTACGGGGTGTAGACGCGGACGTGGTGGCCTGCGGCGACGAGCCGCAGCTGCTCGGCGTCGCGGATGCCGTAGAGCATCTGGAACTCGTAGTCGTCGGCGCCGCGGCCGGTCGCGGCGACGAGCTCCTCGGCGGCGCTGATCATCGCCGGGTCGTGGCTGGCCACCATCGGGTAGCCCTGCCCCCGCATCAGCACCTCCAGGCACCGCCGGTAGGACGCGTCCACCTCGGCGCTGGATTGGTAGGCGACCGCCGCGGGCTCGGCGTAGGCGCCCTTGCACAGCCGGATCCGCGAGGCGGGCCCGGCCAGCGCCCGGCAGTCGTCCTCGGTCCGGTGCAGATAGGCCTGCAGCACGGTGGCCACGCTCGGGTGGTCGATCCGGAGCTGACGGACGATGTCGAGCGTGGAGTCGGTGGTGGTGTGGTCCTCGGCGTCGACGTTCACCCAGACGCCGGCCTTCTCGGCCGCCCGGCAGAGGGTACGGGCGTTCTCCAGGGCGACGTCGTGGCCGTTCCCCGGCAGCGACTGCCCGAGCGCTGAGAGCTTGAGTGAGATCTCCAGTGCAGGCACGGAGGTGCCGGGAGGGACGGGCAGGTCGGCGTAGGCCTCCAGCAGCGACAGGTAGGCCTGCACGGTGGCCTGTGCCTGCGCCGCTTCGGTGGTGTCCTCGCCGAGGTGGTCGACCGACACGAACCGCCCCGAGGCCAGCAGCGCTTCCGCCGCGTGGACGACGGAACCCTCGGATTCCCCGGGGACGAACCGGTGGACGACCCGCCGGGTCAGGCCGAGGCCGCTGACCGTCCGCTCCAACCGTGACGACCGGCCCGCGGCCAGCAGGGCGGGCCGCAGGGGGTTGGACAGCAATGGGTGACTGAGCAGCGCGGGCATCAGGCGGACTCGCGCTCTGCGGACTCGCGCTGGGCCCTGGTCTGCGGCCCCTGGTGCGCGTAGCGGTGGTCGGTCGCCGGCACGAAGGTCTCCTTGATGGTGCGGGCCGACGTCCAGCGCAGCAGGTTCTGCGCCGATCCGGCCTTGTCGTTGGTGCCCGAGGCCCGGGCGCCGCCGAAGGGCTGCTGGCCCACGACCGCGCCCGTGGGCTTGTCGTTGATGTAGAAGTTCCCCGCGGCGAAGCGGAGCGCGTGGCTCGCCTCCTGCACCGCGTGCCGGTCGTTGGCAATGACCGCGCCGGTGAGGGCGTAGTCGGATCCGCTGTCGACGACCCGCAGCAGGTCGCCCCAGGCGCCGGCGGCCCGGTCGTCGTACACGTGCAGCGAGAGGATGGGCCCGAAGTACTCGGTGCGGAACGCCTCGTCGGCCGGGTCGTCACCCAGCAGCACGGTGGGCTGGACGAAGTAGCCCTCGCGGTCGTCGTAGGTGCCTCCCACCGGGATGGTGATGCTGCTCGCCGCCTTGGCCCGGTCGATGGCCGCGGCGTTGCGGTCGAAAGCACGCTGGTCGATGACGGCACCACCGAAGTGGCGGAGGTCGGTGACGTCGCCGTAGCTGAGCTCGGCCACGCGGGCGATGAAGTCGTCGCCCATCGTCTCCCACACCGACCGCGGCACGAAGGCCCGTGACGCGGCAGAGCATTTCTGGCCCTGGTAGTCGAAGGCGCCGCGAATGAGGGCCGTCGTCAGCACCTCGGGGTCGGCCGAAGGGTGTGCGACGACGAAGTCCTTGCCGCCGGTCTCCCCGACCAGCCGGGGATACCCCGCGTAGCGGCCGATGTTGGCCCCGACCTGGCTCCACAGCGACTGGAAGGTGGCGGTGGACCCGGTGAAGTGGATGCCCGCCAGCCGGCGGTCGGCCAGGGCGACCTCGGAGACGAGCGGGCCGTCGCCGAGGACGAGGTTGATGACGCCGTCCGGGAGGCCAGCGGCCTCGAGCAGCTGGAGGGTCAGATAGGCGGCCACCGCCTGGGTCGGCGACGGCTTCCACAGCACGGTGTTGCCCATCAGCGCCGGTGCGGTCGGCAGGTTGCCGGCGATGGCGCTGAAGTTGAACGGGGTGATCGCGTAGACGAAGCCTTCGAGCGGGCGGTACTCGACGCGGTTCCAGACCCCGGGGGAGGAGACCGGCTGGTCGGAGAGGATCTGGGCGGCGAAGTGCACGTTGAAGCGCAGGAAATCCACCAGCTCGCACGGGGTGTCGATCTCGGCCTGGTAGGCCGTCTTCGACTGGCCGAGCATGGTGGCGGCGGCGAGGGTCTCGCGCCACGGGCCTGCCAGCAGGTCGGCCGCGCGCAGGAAGACCGCGGCCCGCTCGTCGAAGGGCAGGTCGCGCCAGGCCGGGGCCGCGGCCGCGGCGGCCTCGATGGCGTCCGCGACGTCGGCGTGGGTCGCGTCGGTGTAGCGGCCGATGACGCAGGAGTGCCGGTGCGGCTGCACGACCTGCTGCTCGGGACCCGCACCGCGCCGCCGGCGGCCGCCGACCACCTGCTGGATGTCCAGGGGCGAGGCAGCGAGCTCAGCCAGCCTGGCCTCCAGCCGGGCCCGCTCGGGGCTTCCCGGTGCGTGGTCGTGCACGGGCTCGTTGAGGGGGGCGGGTACGACGGTGACGGCGTCCACGGGGATCTCCTTCGGTGGGTAGTACCCCCATCCAATCGTCGTGGGGCCAGCCCGCGTCTCATCCGGGACGCTGAAACGTGGGCCTAGACTTCGTCCAGGAGGACGAAGGGAGCCCGCGTGACGGTGAGGAGCAAGGGACCGAGGACGAGCTCCTGGAACCCCGGGCGGGTGCCGCTCGACGCGGTGCTTCGAGCCCTCGCCCCGGCCGCGGCCGAGCTGGTGGTGCCAGGGCCCGGGTCGGCCGAGGTCGCTGCCCTCGTGCTCGTCGGAGCCGACGACCTCGGTGACCCCGAGGTGCGGCCCTCCGGTTCCGCCGAGCTGTGGCTGCTGGCAGGCGTGCCCGGACCGGTGGCCGCCGGGTGGTTGAGCGCCCTCGAGGGGCGACCCCCCGACACGCGCCCCGCTGCCGTCCTGACCAAGAGAGACGCTGGTTCCGGCCTGGTCCACGCGGCCCGCAGCGCTGGCGTCGCCCTCGTGTCCGTGCACCAGCAGGCGCGGTGGGAGCAGGTGGTCGCCACGGTTCGGGACGTGCTCGACCGCTCCCTGGAGAGCGCGGACTTCCCGGCGGCGCGTGGGGCGTCCGGCGTCGACACCGACCTTTCGGGATTGGCCCAGACGCTGTCCACGCTGACGCGCGGGATGGTGAGCATCGAGGACGAGCACGCCCGCGTCCTCGCCTACTCGGCCTCCGACGACGCCGCCGACGAGCTCCGCCGGCTCTCGATCCTCGGCCGGGCCGGTCCTCCCCAGTACCTGGAGCGCTTGCGGGCTGGTGGAGTCTATGACCGGCTGCGCCGCTCGGACGCCGTCGTCGAGGTGCCGGCCGACGCCGACCTCGGACTGCGGCGCCGGCTCGCGGTCAGCGTGCGCGAGACGGTCTCCGAGGTGGCGCCCGGGAGCTCGTCCCGGCCTCGCCAGCTGGGCACGATCTGGGTGCAGGAGGGCGTGGTACCTCTGGCCGCAGACGCCGGGGAGGTGCTGCGCGGGGCGTCAGCCGTCGCCGCTCGGCTGATCACGCGCGCCCGCAACGCCCCGAGCAACGAGGCGGTTCAGATCCAGCGCCTGCTCGGGGTCCGCGGCGGGGGCGTCGACGTCCCCTCGCTGGCTGTGGCCTTGGGTCTGCCCCTCACCGGGCCGGCCGTGGTGGTGGGCTTCGACCCCGGCAGGACCGCTGCGCCCGAGCTGGTGGGAGAGCAGGCGGGAGCCCTGCGGCTGCACGCCAGCGCTTACGCCCGGGAGTCGCTGGTGACCACGGTGGGGGAGCGGATCTACCTGCTCCTCCCGCATGCCCGCTCGGCCCCGTCGGTCGCGGCCTGGACCGCCGGTGTGCTGGACCGGCTCCACCGCCCGCCGGGGGCCGGTCTGCGGGCGGCCGTGGCCGCGCCGGTCGCCGCGCTGACCGACGTGCCCCTCGCTCGCGCCGAGGTCGACCGGGTGCTCGACCAGACCCCGGGCGAGGAGGGTGTGACCACCCTGGCGGACGCCCGGACCGCGGTGCTGCTCGGGGAGATCCTGGAGCTGGTCGCCGGGCAGGGGTCGCTCCGGGATCCGCGGCTGGAGGTGCTCCTGGACTACGACGCGCGGCACGGCTCGGCCATGCGCGCCAGCGCCGAGACCTACCTGCGCCACTTCGGGGACGTCCGGGCGGCCGCTCACGAGCTCAACGTGCACCCCAACACGCTGCGCTACCGGCTGCGGCGGGCTGAGGAGCTGCTGGGGATCGACTTCGGCGACCCCGATGGGCGGTTGCTGGTCGAGCTGCAGCTCGCCGTGCTGCGCCGAGCTCCCGGTTGAGCGCTGAGGCTCGTTCCCGAGCGGCTGCGTGGACGCGTTCGGCGCGACGGCGGGCGAAGGACGAAGATGGTTCCATGACGACTCTGGACACACCCGGCGACCTTCGCGCACCCCAGGTCGGTACCGACCGCGTCAAGCGCGGCATGGCCGACATGCTCAAGGGCGGCGTGATCATGGACGTGGTGACCGCCGACCAGGCGAAGATCGCCGAGGACGCCGGCGCGGTGGCGGTGATGGCTCTCGAGCGGGTGCCCGCCGACATCCGCGCCCAGGGCGGCGTGTCCCGGATGAGCGACCCCGACATGATCGACTCGATCATCGCGGCCGTCTCGATCCCCGTGATGGCCAAGGCCCGGATCGGCCACTTCGTCGAGGCACAGGTGCTGCAGTCCCTCGGGGTCGACTACGTCGACGAGTCCGAGGTGCTGACCCCGGCCGACTACAGCCACCACATCGACAAGTGGGCCTTCACGGTGCCGTTCGTCTGTGGAGCCACCAACCTCGGCGAGGCCCTCCGGCGCATCACCGAGGGGGCGGCGATGATCCGTTCCAAGGGCGAGGCGGGCACCGGTGACGTCTCCAACGCGACCACCCACATGCGGACCATCCGCGGGGAGATCCGCCGCCTGCAGAACCTGCCCACCGACGAGCTCTACCTCGCCGCCAAGGAGCTGGGCGCCCCGCACGCCCTCGTCGCCGAGGTCGCGGCTGCCGGCAAGCTGCCCGTCGTGCTGTTCACCGCCGGCGGCATCGCGACCCCAGCCGATGCGGCGATGATGATGCAGCTGGGTGCGGAGGGCGTCTTCGTCGGGTCCGGCATCTTCAAGTCCGGCAACCCGGAGCAGCGGGCTGCGGCGATCGTGCAGGCCACCACCTTCTTCGACGACCCCGACGTCCTCGCCAAGGTCTCCCGCGGTCTGGGCGAGGCGATGGTGGGGATCAACGTGGATGACATCCCACAGCCCCACCGGCTGGCCGAGCGCGGCTGGTGAGCGGGCCCCTCATCGGGGTCCTGGCCCTGCAGGGGGACGTCGCTGAGCACGAGCGTGCCCTCACGGCCTGCGGAGCGACCACCCGCCGGGTGCGGCACCCCGAAGAGCTGGTGGGGCTGGACGGGTTGGTGCTGCCCGGCGGGGAGTCGACCGCCATCGACACCCTCGCTCGGGTGACGGGACTGCGTGCTCCCCTCCGCGCGGCCCTGTCGGCCGGGCTCCCTGCCTTCGGCTCGTGCGCCGGGATGATCCTGCTGGCCGCAGAGCTTCTGGACGGCCGGCCCGACCAGCAGACGTTCGGGGGTCTCGACGTGGCCGTGCGGCGCAACGCCTTCGGCCGCCAGACCGACTCCTTCGAGGCCGACCTCGAGGTCCGCGGTGTTCCGGGGCCACCTCTGCACGCGGTGTTCATCCGAGCCCCCTGGGTCGAGCGCTCGGGGCCCGCGGTCGAGGTGCTGGCCAGCGTGACGGTGCCTGCGGACGGGTCGCAGCGTGCCGTGGCCGTCCGCCAGGGCGGGCTGCTGGCGACCTCCTTCCACCCGGAGGCGACGGGGGACCGCCGGTTGCACATGTTCTTTCTCGAGCACTGCGTCGCTGGCTGAGGACTCAGCGGCGGACGGTGTCCTCCGCCCCCGGCAGCCGACGGTGCTGGACGACGTGCTCGGCGACGCTGCGCAGCTTGATGTTCCCGTCCTGGGAGGAGCGTCGCATGCTCTCGAAGGCGCGGTCGAGGTCCAGTCCATAGCGCTCCATGAGGATGCCCTGGGCGAGCCCGATGGCGTGCCGGCTGTTGATCGCCTCGGTCAGGGAGCCCTCCGCTCGCGCCGCAGCAAGAGCGACGCAGGCATGGTCGGCGAACAGCTCCGCAGCCTCGACGGCGGCATCGCTGAACCTGCCGGGGGTCCGGTTCACCAGGTTCAGGGAGCCGACGGTGCGCTCGTGCTCGGCCAGCGGGAGGCTCAACACGCTCAACCACCCCAGCTCCACCATGCGAGGGGCCCAGCGGGGCCAGCGCCCGTCGGCGCGGAGATCGGGGACGTGCGTGATCCGGGAGTGCCGGAGCGCGTCCAGGCAGGGGCCCTCGCCGGCGGCGATCTGAGCCTGTTCCGCACAGTGCAGGTCGGGGCTGGACATCGCGGCGGACTGTACTGAGCGCTGACGCAGCAGGAAGATGCCGCAGGCGTCGGCCCCCACCGCAGCAACGGCTCGGGCACAGATCGTGTCCAGGGTGGACTGGAGGCCGCGCTGTCCGGCCATCGCGCGCGCTGCGGCGGCCAAGTCCCTGGCCAGGGTCGCGTCCACTGTCTCTCCCTTCGGGCCGTGCCCTGCGGCAAGCTCTGGATCGGACACCAGAGGTCGTCCTTCCGCTTATACCCGGCCGCGCCAGGGAGCAGATGCAGCCGCACCCGGACGCTGTCGTGCTGCACCACGAGTCCAGGACGCCGCTCGTCCGGAGAGGCCGCCTACGCGCTCCTCCGATTGGTCGCTCGCGAGTAGATTGGACGCCATGGGTCTGCCGCCCCTCCCCCCGGTTGGCGGAGGACCCGAGAGCGGCTGGAGGATCGCCGCTCGACTCGCTCGGGGTGGCGTGTCAGGACGCCCCGAGCGAGCCTCCCTCCCTCGGCTCGCCGGCCTCAGCCGGCCGGTGAGGCGAGCACCGAGCCATACCGCTGACCGGCGACAGCGCCTGCGCTGAAGCCCACCGACTTCTGCTGTTGCCCGGCCACCTGGATGGCGTGGGCGCCGGCTCCGGTCCCGCTGGCTGATGCGACGACCAGACCGGCGTCGGCCACGCTGCCCCGGTCCTCGCCGGGCACCGCGATGAAGGCTCGGTCGCCGGTGTCGTCGTCGTGGTCGTCCCGCACCCGACCCAGTCCGAGCACTGAACCCAGTCGGTCGCCCGGCTCGGCCGCGCCGCTCAGCCGTGTGAACTGGTTGTCGTAGCGGGGCTGGCAGTCTTCTTGGGCGCCCAGCGGCACCACCAGGACCGTGCCCACATCGGTGCGGTCGCTGCCCCCGATCCGGATGTCCTCACCCGGGGCGCCGGCGACGGCCTGGGTCACGCCCTCGCCGCACCCGATGTTCCTCCCGACCAGGACTGCTGTGCCCAGCCGGTCGCCGGTCTCGGCTCTCCCCGGGATGCCGGGGGAGTCCTGGGTCAGCGCGCCGGAGGGGACCGCGAAGCCGCCGCCGGAAGGCTGGGTGAAGAGCTGCACCAGGCCGGCATCGCGGTGCGGGCCGACGTCCTCGCCGGGAACTCCCACCACGACGTGACCAAAGAGGACCGCGAGAGCCGCTCCGAAGTGGTCGCCGGCCTCCGGCCTACCGGGCACCCCGGGGGACGCCTGCGTCCAGCTCTTGCCGGCGTCGAAGCCCGGCGCGCTGTCTCGCTGGTTGAGGGCGGTCACCGAGCCGGCATCGCGGACTGATCCGACGTCCTCCCCGGGTACGCCGACCAAGACGCCCGAGGGGTGGGCGGCGAGGACGGCTCCAAAGTGGTCGTCCACTTCGGAGATGCCGGGCACCCCGGGGCTGGCCTGGCTGAGCTTCTCCACCAGGGCTGGGCGATCGCCGGCGGAGGCTACGGCGAAGTGGGCGACCGAACCGGCGCGGGCCACCGCCCCTGGGCTGTCGTCCGGCGCTCCGACCCACAGGTCGGCGCCGTTGGGTTGCTCGATGGTCCCCCGCCGCTCGGCCACGCTGATCGAGGCCCCGAAGCGGTCGCCGGGGGAGGCGTCGGCGTCGAGCGTGAGCACGCCCGTCGCCCGGAAGCCGGTCGGAGCGCCGAAGACCACGTGCACGCGTCCGGAGTCCAGGGTGCCGGGCGCGCCGATGATCAGGTCGTCGCACCCGTCGGCGTCGAGGTCAGCCAGCGCGACCGCCGCCCCGAAGGCGTCGCCGGCGTCCGGCTGCAAGCCGACATCGGTGGGGACGAGCAGACGGCTTGGTGCGGAGGTGAGACGGAGGTCGAGGGCACCGGTGCCTGCCCAGGCGGGCAGCCCGACGACCAGGTCGGCGAGACCGTCGCCGTCGACGTCACCGACGACGGGTGTGTCCGTCTGGCAGCTCGACGGCACGGCCTCAGCTCGCGGGAGGGGTACCAGGACCGCGGCGCTGAACGCCGCTGCCAACAGGGCCAGATGAGGGGTGCGCATCAGGAAGCTCCTCGTCGTCGAGGGTGAGGGAGCCGTCGGACAGGAGCGGCACCCGGAGCGGCGCCCAGCCGCGGACGCCGACAAGCCTGAGCGTAGGACAACGAGGCGGAGTGCGTGCTTCGGACGGGTCACTAAGACGCGTTGCACCCTGGCCCGCCAGCCTCGTCCCGGCGAGGATCGAGGACGAAGAGGGGTCGGCGAGGGCGTCCGCGTTAGGAGTAGCCATACCGAGCCCCTACCGTGGAGGGAGCAGGGGGAGCGCGGTCGGCGCTCGCCCGGCCATCACCTGAGAGCAGACACCATGCGTAGTGCCACCTTGAAGGCCACCGGCCTCGGATCCAAGAGCTTCGAAGGGGACGAGGGTGTCGCCCTGTCCCCGCGGCGGCAGCTCGACTTCGACTGCCCCGCCCACCACCGCTTCTCTATCGTCTTCTCCGACGAGGCCCAGCTGCCAACGGCCTGGGAGTGCCCGACCTGTTGGGCTCCGGCCCTCCGCTCTGACGGCGTCCGCGCCGAGGCGAAGGAGGTCAAGCCGACCCGCTCCCACTGGGACATGCTGCTCGAGCGCCGCTCGGTCGCCGAGCTGGAGGAGATCCTGGCTGAGCGGCTCGCGCTGCTCAAGTCCGGAGCCATCGGCCCCAACGCCTACGAGCGGATCGCTGCGGCAGGAAAGAAGAAGCCTCGCTAGGCACCCGCGACCGGTTGACGGCAGCGCTCGCCGTCAGAGCGAGGCTGCGGCGAAGGCGCGCACACGCTGCGTGCCGGGGGTGTTTCACCCTGCTCCAGGCGGGAACCTTCCGAGCAGGCCTCGGACCCGGCAGGATCCCCGACGGCTCAGGTCACGTCCGTTGAGACCACAGCTGGCGTGACCGCCCCCTCCTGTGCCGCACCGCGGGTTCTCAGTGACGGGGAAGCGCGGCATCAGGAGAACGGACTCCGGCGGTTCTGCAGCGCGGTCGGCGGTTCAGCTTTGCGCGGCATCCCAGAGGATGCGGTCCAGCTCACCACGGCTGATGCTCTCAGACGTCGGCCGGTTCTCAAAGGCCTCGAGCACAGCTGCGACGATGACGTGCAGCTTCTTGTTGTACACCTGGGAGTAGCCGCGCAGCAGGCTGAACGCGGCGTCGGCCGTGAGCCCGTGGACGAGCATCAGGGCGCCCTTGACCTGCTCGATCAGCGAACGGGAGAGCAGCAGGGACTGCAGGGCCTGCTCGTTCTCGGCGTCACCTTCGCGGTGGACTTCGACCAGGAAGCCTTGCATCACGTCCGTCCGCGTGTCGGCCGCGTTGCGGTGGCCGAAGCCGATCGCCACCACGGTCTTGTGCACGCCGCGAGCGTCGATGATGCGGTGGTGACAGCTGAAGGGCCCGCCTTCACGGGTGCACCGGGCGAACACGGCGTCGACCTGGGCGCGGTCGCGAGGGTCCTTGTGCTGGAGGAAGCGCTCCATCGTCGGTTCGACCGAAGACGGCGCGTACCCGTACAGCTCGTACAGCCCGTCGGACCACCACCAGACGTCGGTCATGGTGTGCCAGGTGAACTGACCGACGAGCGACTCGCTGGACTGCTGACCAGCGACCGAAGCGGCTGGCGCTAGCTCGCGAGTTGCCATGATGTCTCCCACGTTCGAACGACGTACGGACACGTCGCGGTTGAGCACGCTGTCCGAGCACTTCGGCAGCGACCAGGATAGAGGCACGATCACCGATCCGGCACCACGTCACCGATCGGACCCCTTCTCGACCCGGACCGCCGGCCCGTACCCCGCAGGGGACAGGACGCGGACTTCTTCGTCGTGTCGGCCCACCTGGTTGGCGAAGGCTGGTACACGCGTCGTTTGTCCTGTTGAGGACAAGTCCTCAAGAGGACGCACTTTTGGTCATCGGGGGCCCGGCAGCCCCTTAGAGTTGAGGTGTGTCGGGGGCCATGAACCCCCGAGCTTGGTCCCCGACACCACACCGACCGAAGTCCGTGGCCACCTGAACCCCCGAGCAGGTGGCCGCGGACTTCTTCGTTGTCCAGCGACTTCTCGCAGCCCGTCCGTGACTTCGGTCCTGGGAACCAGCATCTCGGTGCCGGGAGGCCTGCTGGACCGGCTTGCTCGGTTCAGTGGCAGGTGACCCTCGTGGAGTCGGTATAGGTACCGACCGCAGCCCGGTAGCTCACGTCCGCGTAGCCCTCCCGAAGCACCAGTCGCGCGTAGCCGAAGCTCGAGGCGTTGGCAGCTGCCGTCGTGCTGCGCGGGCTTATCGGGCGCGTCTCCACCCCGCCCAGGCCGGAGACGATCTGGGTGATGCCGCGTGCATTGTCGCGGACGCCCGAGGGGTTCAGCGGGTGTAGGCGTTCGTAGTCATGGTCGTGGCCGTTCAGGATGAGATCCGCGTTCGCGTCGTACAGCGCCCTCACGAAGGGCGCGACGACCGCCGAGTCGCCGTGGACGCCGGACGACCACCGTGGCCGGTGGTAAAAGGCGAGGGTGCACCTGCCGGGGTGGGCCTTGAGGTCGGCCTTGAGCCAGGAAACCTGGGCGCCGGTGGCTGTGGTGTCCTTCTCGGAGTTGAGCGCGACCACGTGCCAGGTCCCGAGATCGAAGGAGTAGTAGCCCCTTCCGGGGTCGCCGGCCCGCGATCCGAAGTAGTCGTAGTAGCCCTCGGCGCCCGAGGTCCGGTACTCGTGGTTGCCGGGCACGGGGCGGGTCCTGGACTTCAACCGGCCCCAGGTCGGGTCGAAGGACCCGTGGAAGTCCGCGAGCGTGCCGCTGCGGTACTGGGTGTCACCCAGCACCAGCACCGTGCCGACGGCGGTGTCGGTGAGGATCTTGTCACTTACTGCCCGGTGCCGGCAGGAGCCGGCAGTGGCGGCGGTGCCGTCGGCACAGGCGATGTCCCCGGCGGCGGCGACGACTGGGTCTCCCGCGGCCCTGGTGACGTTGGCAGGCTGGAGATAGGTGAGGGTGCAGCTCCCGTGCCCGTCCCCGTCGACACCGGTGGTCACCGTGACCTTTGCCCGACCAGGAGCTGACGGCGGGTTGAGTGGGTTGCGGTAGGCGTAGCGGACCCCCGCGCCGTAGTCGAAGCGGGCCGTCCGGCGCAAGGTCTGCAGCAACCGGCCGGTGCCGTCGTAGGACCTGACGACCGAGTCGGTGGGCACCGTGCCCGTCTTGGTGGTGGTCCAGCCCGCAGAGTCGACGGGGACCCGGGTGACGCCATCAGCGGCGAGGTAGGGGGTGCCCCACGTGACCTTGGAGATCCAGGGCACCCTGCCGCCGTCGACGCAGGAGCCCTTATCGGTCACCGCTGCTACTGCGGCGCGAGAGGGTCCGGCCGCGCTCAGCCCGACAGCCACCAGGCAGACGGCGGCGAAGCCGGCCGCGAGCCGGAACGTTCGACGAGGGCGTGGACCGGACCGGTCGAGAGGCGGAGGCGAGTCGAGTCTGCGGGTGAGCCGCACCGGAAGGTCCTTACCTAGGTCGTCCCCCGACAGGTCATTCTCACCCTAGGTGCCGCCTGTTCGTCTCGCAAACAGGGCCATGCCGAGGGGGACCGGGCGAAGGGATGGAGCGCCGGCCGTGCAGGAGGACCAGGGGCGAGGCACATCCGCGAGCTCGACGACGTCAGTGAACCAGATACGTGCGCTGCTTCTGACCGTTGGCGTACGGCTTCTCCCAGCACGGGGCGTCCTTGAGCTCAGCGTCATCGTCCCACGCATCACGCTCCGGCAGGGTGCTGCTCGTTTCGGGCTCCGGAGAGTCTTGGGTGAGGTCCATGGCCAGCCTCTGTTCTTGAGAAATCCGCTTCCTGCGGGCAAGAACGAGGCTGTCGCACCTACCTCACGGACCGGGGCACGGACGATCCAGATTGGTCATGAACCCGCTCAGGCTTCGCGCACCTGACCCCGGCACCCGGCGCAGATGCGCGGAGGTGGGGCCGGGATGGCCCCACCTCGGGCGTCAGAGGACCCTCAGGCGTGAGCGGCCTTGACCGACAGCACCGGGACCGGTGCTTCGAGGATCAGGCGCTGGGCGATGCTGCCCAGGACGACCTTGCCCACGGGGGAGCGCCTCCGGACCCCGACGACGAGCCGGGTGATCTCGGGCCGCTTCTGGAGCACCTCCAGCACCTGCTCGACCTCGTCGAGAGCCGAAGGGCTGGCGGGCACGACGACCTCGAGCGACAACTCCGGTGAGGAGGTCGGTGTGCCGAGCTCGGCTCCGGTGAGGTTGACCGCCACCAGCGGGACCTCCAGCCTGGCTGCCTCCCGAGCGGCGGCCTCGAGAGCGAAGCGGCCCTCCGGGCTGTCGGTGACTGCGACGCAGATGCTCATGACTTCCTGCTTCCGATTTGGGGCGTGAGGTTGGTTGCTTCCTGCTGCCACTGCCGGGCGATCCGGTCGAGAGCGTCGTGGTCGAGGCTCATGCCGCCGAAGTTGGCGAGGGTGCTCATCGGCATGTTGCCGATGACGCTGATGATCTCGTCGTCCATGACGGCTGCCGACTGGCCAGCGGAGACCTCGTCCTCGATCAGCTTGTGGCCCACCGGGTCGGCCATCCACTCCTCGAGGGTGGAGTCGCGGGTGAGTGGTCCGGCGATCCGGGGCCCAGCGATGGCGACGGTCTCGGTCAGCGGGAGGTCGCGGGAGCTGGGGCCGACGGCGATGGTGAAGTCGCCTGCCTCGACGGCCCACCGGCCGAGCTGGGTGGACCAGTAGGAGAAGGCCCGCTGGTCCAACGCGACGGTGACGGTCTGTGACGCCCCGGGGGCGAGGGTGACTCGGGCGAAGCCTTTGAGCTCCCGGACCGGCCTGGCCACCGACGACTCGTCGTCGCTGACGTAGACCTGGACGACCTCGGCGCCCTCCCGGTCGCCGGTGTTCGTGACGGTCACGCTCACCGCTGCGGTGAGGTCCTCGCCCTCGACCGAGCCCCGCGTGGTGACGCTGAGGTCGCTGAGGGTGAAGCTGGTGTAGGACAGCCCGTACCCGAAGGGGTAGGCGACGTCGGTGGCGGTCTTGTCGTAGCCCCGGTAGCCGATGAACAGGCCCTCCCCGTAGCGGACGACCTGGGAGTCGCCGGGGAAGTTGAGGTAGGAGGAGTTGTCCTCCAACCGGTGCGGGATGGTCTCGGCCAGCCGGCCCGAGGGGTTGACGGTGCCCGTGAGGACGTCGGCGATGCCGCCCGCAGCCGCCTGCCCGCCGAGCCACGCCTCGACCAGGGCCTGGGCGTGGGGGATGACGTCACCGAGGACGACGGTAGAACCGTTGACCAGCACCACGACCACCTGCGGGTTGGCAGCGGCCACCGCAGCCAGGGCGGCGCGCTGGTTGGCGGGGAGGTCGAGGTGGGTGCGGTCGAACCCCTCGGACTCGTCGGCGCCGGGCAGCCCGATGACCATGACGACGGTGTCGGCCGCGGCCGCCACTTGCTGGGCCTCGGCCTGCAGAGCCTCGTCGTCGGTGGTCTCGCCGAGACCGTAGCCCGCGGCGAAGGTGACGTCGTGGCGGGCCTGGAGCTCCTCGAGGAGGGTGTCCACCCGGGTCGGGTTCACTTGGGACGACCCAGCGCCCTGGAAGCGGGGGGTGCGGGCGAACTCACCGATCACCGCCAGGCTGGTCCCCGTGGCCAAGGGCAGGAGGCCGTCGTTCTTCAGCAGCACGACGGACTCGGCTGCGGCCTGGCGGGCGAGGGCGTGGTGGGCGTCGGCGTCGAAGGTCTCGTCGAGATCGAGGACTCCCATGCCCTTGGCCACGAGTTCGAGCACGGTGCGGACCCGCGCGTCGAGGACCTCAGCCGGCACCTCTCCGGCCTGGACGGCGGCGACGACCTGCTGGGGGCTGCGCCCCAGGGCCGGCGGCATCTCCAGGTCAAGTCCGGCCAGGAGGGCGGGGACCCGGTGGTAGACCGCACCCCAGTCCGACACGACCAGGCCCTCGAACCCGAACTCCTCGCGTAGGACGGTGGTGAGGAGCCAGGGGTTCTCCGAGGCGGACTGCCCGTTGACCTTGTTGTAGGAGCACATGACCGTCCACGGCTGCTCAGCGGTCACGACCCGCTCGAACGCGGGCAGGTAGATCTCGCGCAGGGTGCGTTCGTCGACCTGGGCGTCGACGCGGAGCCGGTCGGATTCCTGGTTGTTCGCTGCGTAGTGCTTGACCGAGGTGCCGACGCCTCTGGACTGGATGCCGCCGACGATCCCGACGGCGAGCTCTCCGGCGAGGAAGGGGTCCTCGGAGAAGTACTCGAAGTTCCGCCCGCACAGCGGGGACCGCTTCATGTTGACGCCGGGGCCGAGGATGACCGAGAGGTTGCAGGCCCGCGCCTCCTGCGCCAACGCCTCGCCGACACGGCGGAGCAGGTCAGGGTTCCAGGTGGAGGCGATCGCCGACGCGGTGGGGAAGCAGGTAGCGGGCAACGACCCGCCCAGGCCGACGTGGTCGCCGTCGCCGGGCTGGGCGCGGAGGCCGTGGGGGCCGTCGGAGACCATGATCCTGGGGATCCCGAGCCGCTCGACGGGGGCGGTGTACCAGAAGCCGGAGCCGCTGGTCAGCGACGCCTTCTCCTCGAGGGTCAGTTCGCTCAGCAGGTGCTCGATGTCAAGTGTCACGGGTTCACTTCACCTTCTTGATCGGGAGGACGACGAGGGCGCCGAGGAGCCCCGCGACGCCTGCGGTGTAGAGCAGCAGTTCGTAATTCTTGTCGGCGCCGGTGGCGCCGATCGCCAGCAGCACCGCGCCGATGGCCGGAGCGACCGACTGGGGGAGGGCGTTGGCCATATTGAAGACGCCCAGGTCCTTGCCCGCGTCGTCGGGGTTGGGCAGCACGTCGATGACCAGCGCCAGGTCCACGCCCACGTAGACGCCGTAGGCGATCCCCAGCACCGCCTCGACCACGTAGAAGCCGGTGACCGTGTCGACGTGGGCCAGCATGACGATGCCGATGGCGAACAGCAGGGTCGAGCCGGCGACCAGGAACTTCCGGCGACCGGTGCGGTCGGAGATCTTGCCGGCGACCCAGCCGGACGCGATGAGGGCGATGGTGTAGATCAGGACGCCGAGGGTGACTGCGGCGGGGGCGTCAGCCTCGGCGAGGCCCAGCTCGTCGCGGAGGTAGAAAAGCCGGAAGGTGGTGAACATGAAGGTGGCCAGCGTGATCAGGAACCGGGACCACCAGGCGAACGCGAAGTCGGGGTGCTTGAGCGGGTTGAGCCAGAAGGTGGTGATCCACTCCTTGGCGGTCATCCTGGGCGGCCGGACCGTGAGCTGCTGGTCGGGAAGGATGACCGCGAACAGCACCATGGCGCCGATGGCGAAGATCGAGGGCACCACGAACAGGATCACCAGCCGGTCCTGGAACAGCTGGGCGAGGTAGGTGCCGCCGAGGATGCCGATGTTCTGGGCGATGCCGAGCAGGGCGGAGACGCTGCCGCGCTGGAACTTGGGCACCTGGTCGGAGATGGTGGCGACGAAGGGAGCCAGCGTCGCGTTGGCGCCCAGCTGGGCCAGGCACCAGCCGGCCGTGATCATCCAGACGTTCTGACCGAGAGCCATCACCACGAACGCGAGGGTCATCACGATGGTGCCGCCGATGATCCAGGGGCGCCGTCGACCGAAGCGCGACGTGGTCCGGTCCGACAGCCGGCCGAACAGCACGTTGCCGACCACGGCGAACAGGGCGCCGAAGCCGCCGATGATCCCCACGGCCGTGGTCTGCTCCGCGAGGGGGATGGCGGACTGCACCTTCAGACCGATGCCGACGATCGCCGGTCCCAGCAAGGCGATAAAGAAGACCAACTGGGCGAAGACCAGTCCACCGACGAACTTCGGCCCGACCTCCTTGGTCGGCTCTTTGAACCAGTGGTGCTCGTGCGGGTCTCGGACGTCCACCCCGGTCGCAGCGTTGTCTGTCGGTGGAAGACCGCCGTAAGGGCTCCCCGAGGCGTGGTTCATCACGATGCTCCTTTGCTCCGCGCGACACTTGCTGAATCGCGTCACTGGCACGCGTCAGTTGCGCGTGCCAGTAGATTAGGGGAAGGTCAGTGACATGGCAAGAGACGCCCAACCCCAGCCGGGGGCCCCTGCGGCACTCCCGCGCTCCAAGCGGCCGACAGGCGCTGATGTGGCCCGTCGGGCAGGACTGTCCCGAGCCACCGTCAGCTATGTGCTCAACAACACGCCGCACCAGGTGATCCCCGAGCCGACCCGTCAGCGGGTCCTGGCCGCCGCCGCGGAGCTCGGCTACACCCCCTCGGCTGCCGGCCGTGCCCTGCGCAGCGGGCACTCGGACGTGGTCCTGCTCCTGCTGCCCGACTGGCCCATCGGACCTGGTGTCGGTGCGCTGCTGGAGAGCCTCTCGTCGGCGCTGGCCGACCAGTCCCTCACCTTCGTCGCCCACCCCCGCTCGACCGGGCGCCCGGTGTCCGACGTCTGGAAAGCCATCACGCCGGCAGCTGTCCTCACCTTCGAGCAGCTCGACGACGCTGAGACCAGAAAGCTCGAGGCTGCGGGGGTCGAGCTGGCCGTCGCTCTGATCGGCGGTCGTGGGTCGAGGGCGCTGGACATCCCCGAGCAGCGGACCGGCCGCCTGCAGGTCGAGCACCTGGCAGCCGCCGGCCACCGGCACCTCGGCTACGCCTGGCCCGACGACCCCCGGGTCCTCACCTTCGCTCAGCCACGGCTCGAGGGCGTCCGGCAGGCGTGCGTCGAGCTCGGACTGGCCGAACCGCAGGTTCTGACCGTGCCCGTCACCCTCGAGGGTGTCGGCAGCGCCGTGCGGACCTGGCGCGACGCCGTGCCCCGGGTCACCGCCGTCTGCGCCTACAACGACGAGCTCGCTCTCGCTCTGCTGTCCGGCGCCCGGCGCGAGGGTGTCGAGGTTCCGGCGGACCTGGCCGTCATCGGCGTCGACGACATCCCGGCCAGTGCCGTCGCCTCTCCCTCGCTGACCACGGTCCGAGCTGACACGCCAGCCCTCGCCGGCTACATCGCCGACACCATCAGGCGCAAGCTCGACGGACGTCCCGTGGGCCCACGACCTGGCTCCGACATCCACTCCGTCGTCCGGCGGGAGTCGGTCTAGATCAGCCACGGCTGGGGGGCTCGCGGCGCGCTCGCGGGCTACGGAGCCTAGAAGAGTGAAGTCCTGTGAGCCGTTCGTTGAGCGCGGGAGGCGAAGTCGCGCCATGCTGGGGGCATGAAGCGCGTGAGCTTGCTGGCGGTGGGGCGTCTCCCCACGCGATGGTTCTTCGCCCTGCTCATCACGCTGAGTACCGGCCCGTTGCTGGTCGTGGCCTTCCAGTTAGCGCGTCGGGGTGAGCTGCTCGAGGCGGTCGTGGTGGCCGGCACGTCGCTGATCGGTCTCGTCCTGATGGGTTCGTCACGTCTGCAGCGCGCCAAGGTGGAGCAGGAGCTGGCCACCCGGCAGCGTCACACGCAGGCCATCCTCGACGCGTCCGCGGACGCCTATGTCGCCATGGACGCCGAGGGTCGCATCGTCGCGTGGAGCGGTCAGGCGACCCAGACCTTCGGGTGGACGGCGGAGGAGGCGATCGGTCGCACGGTCAGCGGGCTGATCATCCCCGCGGACCTGCGCTCGGGTCACGACGCCGGCCTGCAGCGCTACCTGGCGACGGGTCACGGGCCGGTCCTGGGCACCCGGGTCGAGGTGGAGGCTGTCGACCGGGACGGACGTCGCTTCCCGGTCGACCTCGCGGTGTGGGAAGCCCAGGGGGACACCGGCCCGATCTTCGTCGCCTTCATCCACGACATCACCCACCGTCGACGTGAGCAGGCCGAGCTCAGCGCCGCGAGGGACCAGGCGATGGAGGCGTCCCGCCTCAAGTCCGAGTTCGTCGCCAACATGAGCCACGAGATCCGCACACCGATGAACGGTGTGATCGGCATGACGACCCTGCTGGCCCGCACCACGCTGTCGACCGAGCAACGCGAGTACCTCGACACCATCCGGGTGTCGGCAGACGCCCTGCTGAACGTCATCAACGATATCCTGGACTTCTCCAAGATCGAGGCCGGGAAGCTCGAGCTGCAGGAGCGGGACTTCGAGCTGCGCAGCGTCGTCGACGACGTCGGCGCGCTCCTGGCCGCCGGCGCTCACCTCAAGGGCATCGAGCTGGTCACCTCCGTGGAGGCGCCGCTACCGGCCGTGATCCGGGGTGATGCCGGGCGGCTCCGCCAGGTCCTGCTCAACGTGGCGGGGAACGCGGTGAAGTTCACCGACGCCGGTGAGGTCGTCATCGACGTCGCGATGGACGCGCACGGCGGCGACGGCCTGATCCGGTTCGAGATCCGTGACACCGGGCCCGGTGTCCCGGTCGAGCACCAGCTCGCCCTGTTCGACAGCTTCTCCCAGGCCGACGCCTCGAGCACCCGGCGGCACGGCGGCACCGGTCTCGGTCTGGCCATCTCCAAGCACCTGGTCGAGCTCATGGGCGGACAGATCGGGCTGAGCAGCGAACCCGGTCAGGGCAGCACGTTCTGGTTCACCGTGCGCTGCCACATCCACCCGGGTGCGGCAGCCCCGACCTTCCCCGAGAGCGACCGCCTCCGGGGCCTCCGGGTCCTCATCGTCGACGACAACGCCACCAACCGCACCATCCTCGAACGGACCATCGCCGGTTGGGGGATGGTCCCCACCGTTGCGAGCAGCGTCGACGAGGCGATGACCGTCCTCGAGGCGGCCGATCGTGCAGCGGACCCGTTCGCCGTGGCGCTGCTCGACTACCAGATGCCCGACCGCGACGGCGCCGACCTGGCACGGGCCATGAGCAGCGACGCACGGTTCGCCTCGTGCCACCGGGTGCTCCTCACCTCCACCGGGCACCGGGGGAACCTCCGGAACGGCGAGGTCGCGCGCTACCTGACCAAGCCGGTGCGTGAGACAGCCCTCTTCACCTGCATCGCCGAGCTCGTGCTCCACGACGAGCGCGCCGGGAGCCGTGCCCTGGACCCGGACGACCAGGCGCCCGAGGTGGTTCCTCTTCCGGAGCGCATCCTGCTGGCCGAGGACAACCCCGTCAGCCAGTTCGTCGCCCGTCGGATGCTGGAGACCATCGGGTACCAGGTTGACGTAGTGAACAACGGTGCAGAAGCCGTGGAGGCGGTCCGCCGCGGCTCCTACGCGGCCGTCCTCATGGACTGCCAGATGCCCGTCATGGACGGCTACGAGGCGTCGGCGGCCATCCGCAGCGCCGAGGAGGGCGAACGCATACCCATCATCGCGCTGACGGCCAACGCCATGGAGGGCGACGCGGGCCGCTGCCTGGAAGCGGGCATGGACGATCACCTGCCCAAGCCCGTGCGGATGGAGGAGCTGCAACAGGCGCTGAGCACCCGGCTTTCCCGCCGTCCCAGCCATCTCCAGGAGCCGGCCCGGTGAACGAAGGTCAGGGCGCTGCGAGAGTGACGTCATCGCTCGTCAGATCTGGTCCGGCTCGTCAGCGACGCGCGGCGAGCCAGGGTGGGGAGGGTGCCGACGGCGACGGTCAGCAGCAGGCCGAGCGTGACCAGCACCGGCACCCGCAGGCCCTCGCCCCGCTCGGCCAGGTGCAGGGTCGAGGTGGGGTAGTCGATCATCTTGGCTGCGGACACCGCGGTGGCCCGGCTGGTCGTCGCTGACAGGTACTCCAGCGAGCCGTCAAAGCCGGTACCACCGCCCGGACCCCGCAACGCGTCGACCGGCAGGCCCTGGTGAGCAGCCCAGTGACGCAGCCGCGCGCCGCCGACGGTTCCCTCGCTGCTGGCGGGCACGAGGACCCGATCCATCGACGGTGCGTGGGGGAGGGGAAGGGTCGTCAGGACCACGCCGTGCCGGGTGGTGACGGTGCTGCCGGTGGCGACGGCGCAGAGCGTGGGCGGCGTAGGAGTTGGAGTACACCTCGAAGGCGGCGGCGACGTCGATCTCGCTGACGCCGTCGGCCAGCGCCACTCCGACGGTGGGCCGGAACCAGGGGACGGCGAGGTTGAAGGCGACCGGGAGGTCGTCCACGCTGAGGGATTGGACCGGGATGGAGGTCGGCCGCAGTGGGCGACCAGGTGGGGTAGCGGACCAGCTCTCCCACCCGTGCCGCCTCGACGGGGCCGGCGAACTGGTCGATGAGGTGGAGGGCGGCCGGGATGCCCGAGGTGATCCCGGCGGTGCTGGTGATGTTCCCGTCATCGACGTACCGCGCCCCCTTCACCCAGTGCGTCTCGGGGTACTGGTTCTGGAGGGCGTCGACGCGGGACCAGTGGCTGGTCGCGGTCCGCCCTGCCAGCAGCCCGGCAGCAGCCATCAGCCGCGCCCCGGCACAGACCGAGAGCATGCGCGCCCCTCGTCGGGACTGCTCGGCCACCCAGGCTCGAAGGGGAGCCTCCGCCGGCCCGGCCGGCTCGTCGACGGCTGGAACGACGACGATGTCGGGCTTCTCGGCTAGGCCCGCGGCGACCTCGGCGAACGTGTGCTCGGGCACGATGGCAGGCCCGCCGTCGACTGGAGCCGGCGCGGCACCTGCGGCGACCGTGTAGACCAAGAACTCTGGGGAGCTGGCAAACACCTCGAATGGCGCCAGGGCGTCGCTGCCCACGGTTCCGGACGCTCCGAGCGCCACGGCAACGACGATGCGACCTGACGGGCGGTGAGAAGGCGGGCGCTCGGGCGGTGAGGTGCTGCGGCCGCCGCTCGGCATCGGCTGATGGGTCTGGTCGATGCTGCGGACGGCGCCCGCGACCGCGAGTCCGGACAGGGTCAGCAGCATCAGCGCGGCCGAGAGCGTGGCCCAGGCGATGCGCTTGAGGCGGGACGGCATGGTGTTCCTCCTCCTGGGATGGGTGGACGACGTCGCAGACGAGGGCCGGTGCGTTGTTGGGCCGCTCCGCTGACGGCCCCACGTCGTCGAGCGTCGCGCGCCCGGAGCTGGCTCGCCCCGGTCAGATGGCCGGTGTCGGCGGCAGGACCGCCCTAGTCTGTGGCTGTGTTGCACGGTCGCGACCCGGAACGAGCGCGCCTGGCGGAGGTGCTCGAGACCGCACGCGGGGGGATGGCCTCGGGCCTGGTGGTCCGGGGTGGAGCCGGGATGGGCAAGACGGCCCTGCTCGAGGACACGGCGGCGCACGCCCACGGTTTCCGGGTCCTGCGGACGGCAGGGCTCGAGGCCGAGTCCGCCCTGGCGTTCGCGGCGCTGCACCGGCTGCTGCGTCCCGTGCTGTCCGCTCTGGACGCCCTGCCAGCTCCGCAACGGCGGGCGCTGCGGGTGGCTTTCGGCGAGGAGGAGGGAGATGGTTTGGATCCCTTCCTCGCGGCGTTGGGGACGCTCACCCTCCTGACCGAGCTCGCCGACTCCGGTCCGGTCCTGTGCCTGGTCGACGACCTCCAGTGGCTCGACGCCGCTTCCCGCGACGCACTGCTGTTCGCTGCCCGTCGGCTGCTCGCCGAGCGGGTGGCGATCCTGTTCGCGGCGCGTGAGGACGAGACACGGGCATCCGCCAGCCCTCCCGACGTCGCCGAGCTGCCGCTGCCGCCGTTGCCGCTCGCGGCCGTGCGGTCACTGCTCGAGGAGCAGACCGGAGCCGACGTCGTGGACCCCGTGGTGGACGCGCTGGCGGCCCGTACCGGCGGGAACCCCCTGGCTCTGGTCGAGGCTCCCCGCCAGCTGAGCCCCGCCCAGTTGTCCGGGACCGCCCTCCTCCCGGCCGAGCTCCCGCTGTCGGCGCGGGTGGAGCGGACCTTCCTCGACCGTTGCCGTCGGCTGTCGCAGCCCGCCCAGACGTTGCTGCTCCTCGCGGCCGCGGACGACTCGCTCCACCTTGCCGAGCTGCGCCGCGCGGGACGCGCCGCCGGGCTCGGCGAGGACGCGTTCGCCGAGGTGGAGCGCTCGGGACTCCTGCAGGTCGAGGGCGAGCGCATCGCCGTCCGTCATCCCCTGGTCCGCTCGGCGGTCTACCAGGCAGCCACCGCCTCGGAGCGGCGGACCGCCCATGTCGCACTCGCCGAAGCGGTGGCTGACGGCGTGGGGCGGCTTTCCACTGCCGGAGTGGATCGGCGGACGTGGCACCGGGCGGCGGCAGCCGAGGGTGCGGACGAAGACGTCGCCGTGCAGCTGGCGGTCACGGGCGCGCGCGCCGAGAGGCGGGGGGGCTACGAAGCCGCATCGCTGGCCTACGCCCGCGCGGCCGAGCTGAGTATCCGCGACGACCTGCGGGCACAGCGGCTGCTCGCCGCCGCCCGCAACGCCTACGCGGCAGGCCGGACCGAGAAGGCGGGGGCGCTGCTCGCCAGGGCCCGGGTGATCACCGGCGAACCAGCGCTGCGAGCCGCCGTCGACCGGCTCCGCGGCCGGATCGAGGTGGCCACGGGCTCGGCGGTCGACGCACACCGCATCTTCGTCACCGCTGCCCGGGACGTCGCCGCAGAGCACCCCGTCCAGGCGCTGGAGATGGCGGCGTATGCCGGTGTGCTGCGCAGCCACGGCATCGACAGCGGCTCGGTGCTGCCGCCGGGCACGCTGGCCTTCCTAGTGCAACCGGACGATCCGCCGCGGGTGCGCTGCCTCAAGCTGTTGCTGGAAGCGACCGAGCGGGAAGCCGGCGGTGACTGGGGCGGCGCCATCGCCGCGCTGAGGACCGGCTTGCGCAGTGGGCTGGCCTTCGAGGACCGCGATGTGTGGGCGAATCTTGGCAACCTCGCCCTGCACCTGGGTGACGACGTGGCGCACCGGTCCTTCTTCACGCACATGCTGGCCGCGGCCCGGACCGACGGCGCGGTGATGGAGGTGCTGTACGCGCTCCACCGGCTGTGCTTCAGCCAGTACGCCGCCGGAGACTGGTCGGGCGTGCGCCGCTCCGCTGACGAGGCGGTGTCGCTGGCCCGGAGCATCGGCCAGCCGGCGCAGACCGCGACCCCGCTGGCCTGGCTGACGCTGCTGGCTGCGCTGCAGGGCCGGGACGACTACGACGACCTCCTCAAGGGGGTGACCCGGCTGCTCACGCGGCACCAGCTCGGGGTGATGGAGGGCTTCGTCGTCGACGTGGTGCGGTGGGCCCGTGCGGTCCGCGCGGGTGGGGGTGGCGACGCTGACCAGTCGCTCCACCACTTCACCCAGATGCGCGACGGGGTGGTGGCCCGGTTAGCGGCACTGCCTCGCATCACGGCCGCCATCCAGGCCGCCGACCCTGCCCGCGCGCGGGCCTGGACCGACGAGGTCGAGCGGTTCGCCACAGCAAGCGCGCTGCCGTGGGCACAGGCAGTCGTCTGCCACGGCCGCGCCGTGCTGGCCGGGACGGGGGAGGAGGCCGCCTCGCAATTCGAGAGCTCGCTGCGACATCACGGGTCAGCAGGCCGCCCCTACGACGCCGCTCGCACCGAGCTCACCTACGGCGAGCACCTGCGCCGTGCTGGACGCCGCGTCGATGCCCGGGAACACCTGAGGAAGGCGTTGGAGACCTTTCGCGACCTGGGCGCTGACCCCCTGGTCGATCGGGCCACTGCCGAGCTCCGCTCCTCGGGGGAGACGGCCCGGCGCCGCAACCCCTCCACCCTGGTCCAGCTCACCCCCACCGAGCTGCGGGTCGCCCAGCTGGTCACCCAGGGGATGAGCAACAAGGACGTGGCCGAACTCTGTTGGATCTCACCCCGCACGGTCGCGTTCCACCTCCGCAACGTCTTCGCCAAGACCGGCGTCACCTCCCGCGGGGAGCTCGCCAGCCTCGACCTCCACTGAAGGGGCCCGCCGCCCATCCCGGTTATTCGACCGGTGTCATGCCCCGGAGATGACGGGACGCTCAGGACTGGCGCAGGAGCAGGTCACCCACCTTCCCCGCTCCTGGCGGGCAGCCCGATCACGGCGGCCCGCCTACCTGAGGGACGCCTGACAGCCTGCAGCCCGAGGCCGGGCTGGGCGAAGGGAGGACGAGGTGTTGAGGACCGCTCGATCATCCAGAGATTCGACGCCCCAGGCGGTCGGGGCCCTCCGGGCGTTCCGGATGGTCCTGGTGGCGCTGCTGCTTGCCTGCGTGACACCCGTGGTGCACGCGCAGGCCAGTCCCCGCCGGCCAGACCCGGTGCCCGAAGCAATTGACCGCTTTCTGAGCGCTCAGTTGAAGAAGTCGGCCATCCCCGGGGCCGCAGTCGCGCTCACCCGGGGCGACCAGGTGCTCATGGTCCGTGGTTACGGGCACGACTCCACCGGGAAGGCGGTGACCGGCGACTCGCTGTTCCGCATCGCCTCGCTGAGCAAGTCCTTCACCGCACTGGCGGTGATGCAGCTGGTCGACGCCGGGCTGCTGCGGCTCGACGACCCGGTCCAGGACCATCTGCCGGAGTTCCAGCTGGCCGATCGGCGCGCCGACCAGATCACTGTCCGGCAGCTGCTCGACCACACCTCCGGGCTCAGTGACGCGGTGGTGCCCGACCTCAGCCGACCCCAACCGAGAACCACGGCCGAGGCCACGGCCAGCCTGCGGTCCGCTCGGTTGGCGTCCACGCCCGGGACGACGTGGAGCTACCACAACCCGAACTACCAGGTCGCCGCCCGGCTGGTCGAGGTGGTCAGCGGGGAGCCGTTCGACCACTACCTGCGCCACCACATCTTCCAACCCGCCCAGATGGCCTCCACCACCTCCACCGCGAACGACCGCCAACCCGTTGCCGGCCTGACCGAGGGTCACGTGATCGCCTACGGGCGCGCGGTCCCCGCGCCCGGCATGGGCGGCTTTCTGGTCGGCGAGGGCGACATCGTCAGCTCCGCAGCCGACATGGCGCGCTGGCAGATCGTGCATGCCACCGGTGGGCAGGCCGCCGACGGGCCCCGGCTCCTCTCCCGCCGGGGCGTTGAGGTGCTGCACGCGCCGAGCGCGCCCGGCACCGGCTACGCGCTGGGTTGGGGGACCCACGGCACGCGCGGTGCGGTGAGCCGGCTCGAACACAGCGGCAGCCTGCTGACCTTCACCTCGGAGGCGGCGGTGTGGCCGGCCTCGGGGTACGGGGTGGTGCTGTTGTTCAACGCGGGCTCGCCGATGATGCTCGACGAGGTCGCGCTCACGTACGGCGTCTTCGACATCATCGAAGGCACCGGCCCCCCCACGAGCGGCCCAGGTCTGGCCGCGAACCTGGACGCCGTCCTGGCGGGTGCGACGTGGGCGGCGCTCGCCCTCGGCGCCGGGGGTGTCGTCCGGGCAGGGCGCTGGTCTCGACGTCGCCGCCGCTACCCGCTGCGCGCGGGGCTCGGTGTGCTCCCGTCGGTCGTGGTGCTCGGTGCCGGCGGAGCGTTCCCACACCTGGCGGGAGCCTGGATCGGTCGGGACGTGAGCTGGGAGGCGGCCCTTTACGGCTGGCCGGCCCTGACCGTGTGCGTGGTCGCGGCTGGTCTCGCAGCGGCGGCGACCCTGGTCGCCAGAGCCTGGGCGTGGTGTCGCACTGGCCCCGGCGACCCCGGCCCGGGACGAGCCTGCCGCGATGTCGCCGGCTCCGCCGGAGGCGATCCCGGCCATCTGACCGGGGTGAGCAATCCCGATCCCGTGCACGCTCGACGTCAGTGACCCAGCCACACGAGAGGTAGACCCCATGAGCGTCCAGAGCCCGACGATCGCTCGCCCCCAGCCCACGTCGGAGCCGGCTGGGCGGAGCGCCAGACACCGCCCCGCCGGGCCCACCATCGTCGCCTCCGTCCTCGCTGGCGCCGGCGTGGCGCTGGTGCTCGCCCTCGTCGTCTTCGCCGGGGGCACCGAGGCCACGATCACCGGCGCCCTGCTGCTCGGGTTCGGGTTCGGCTGGGGGCTGATGGCCACGCTGACCCTGCGCCGCACCCGTCAGCCGCAGCGGTGGGCAGTCGTGCCGGCACTCGCCATGGGCGTCACCGGCGCCGTCCTGGTGACCTCCAACCCGGGCGACCAGACCCTCACCGTCGCGACCTGGGTGTGGCCGCCCCTGATGCTGGCGCTCGCGGGATGGATGATCCTCCAGGTGCGCCGCTCGGTGACCGGCAAGGCCCGCTGGGTGCTCACCCCGGTCGTCGCGGTGCTGGTCCTGGCCTCCATTGGCGCCCTCTACGGCAACGTCGCGGTCGTCCGCGACCGGGCCGAGTTCCCCGCGCCGGGGAAGCTGTACGACGTCGGCGGCCACCGGCTCCACCTCGACTGCCGCGGCGAGGGCAGCCCCACGGTCGTGCTCGCCAATGGACTCGGTGGACTCTCGGCCGGGTGGGCGCGGATCACCGGTCCGGTCGCCGCGACTGCCCGGGTGTGCGCCTACGACCGCGCCGGACAGGGCTGGAGCGACGAGGCCGACAGCCCGCAGGACGGCGTCCAGTCGGCCGAGACCCTGCACGCCCTCCTCACCAAGGCCGGCGAGCACGGCCCCTACGTCCTGGTCGGGCACTCCACCGGGGGGACCTACGCACTGACCTACGCCGCCCGTCACCCCGACCAGGTCGCCGGGCTGGTGCTGTTGGACAGCTCCAGCCCCGAGCAGTTCACGCGGATGCCCGCCTTTCCCAGCCAGTATCCGCAGATGCGGCGCGGTGCTGCGATCATGCCCACACTGAGCCGCCTCGGAGTCGTCCATCTGGCCTCCGGAGCCTCCCATCTGCCTGCGGCCGACGCCGCAAGGGTCGACGCGATCACCTCCGCCCCGCGGGCCTTCCGGGTCCAGCGCGACGAGGTCTCCGTCCTGCCGGAGGTCTTCGCCCAGGCCCAAGCACTTCGCACGCTCGGCGACCGACCGCTCGCCGTGCTGACCGCCTCCGCGACCAGCGCCGGGACTGACGGCTGGGAGCGCGCCCAGGACCAGCTCGCCGCGCTGTCGGTGCGCTCCGTCCACCGCACCCTGGAGTCCACTCACGAGGGCCTGCTGGAGGACCCCGGCCCCGCGGCGGAGTCCGTCCGCGCCATCATCGACGTGGTCACCTCCGCCCGCGCCGGCACACCCCTTCCTTCCCGCTGACCCGCTCCGGGTGACGCAGGGCTGGTGCGGGTCGAGTGGCAGGCGTGTCGGCGGGTGCGTACGTTGCCGAGGCGGGAAGCGGTGGTGTGGCGTCCTCGACGGCTGCGGCTACCGGGTGGTGCCCTGGTCGGGAGTACCGACCTCGGGTGCGCTGGTCGAGTGCGCGCCCTTCCTGCTTCGGAGCTTCCACAGAGCTCGTTGCGCGAGCAGGGTCGCCACTCCGGCGGTGGTCATGCCGAGCAGGTTGATGCCAAGCTGGGCGGCGGCGCCGAGGAGGTGATCCGGAGCGCCCATCGCGAGGGAGAGGGCGATGTCGCCGGCCGCCGGGACGGTGGTGACCGAAATGAACACCCCGACCAGGGCGTTGGAGCGGCTGGCTGTCTGAGACAGCACGCCGGCGCAGCCGGCCAGGACGGCCACCACGGCCGACCACTGGTCGGGTCGCCAGATGAAACCAGTCAGCGGCCGGGGACCGGTGATGTCGCCCAGCTCGATCCAGCCCCCCGCGCGGGCGAGCAGGGCCAGGAGGACCGTGGCGGCGATCGCGGAGGCGAAGCCCTTTCCTAGCAGCACCGCCGCCCCGCTCACCAGGTCCAGGCGGCGGGCGGCCAGGCCCACGGCGAGCGCGGCGACGAGGCCGAACTCGGGCCCGACCACCATCGCGCCGACGACCAGGATCGAGGAGTCAGTGATCACAGCGACGGCGGCGATCGCAGTGGCCAGGGTCAGGAACGCGTAGAACGACCAGGACCCGCGGACCTCCCCGTAGGCGTCGTCCAAGACGGCGTCCCACACGATCGCGTCGTCCGGAGCACCTGGCGCAGCGGCCTCGGTGGCCCGGGCGTTCGCCGACGGGGCGGCGACGACCTCGCTGATGACGACGGACCCGTCGTCGTAGATCCGCTGCCCGCGGAGCCAGCCGAGCACGTCGGACACGGCTTCCCGGGTCACCTCGCACTGGACGACGTCGCCCGCTGGCCGGACTCCGCCACCGGGGATGACGACCAGATTGGTCGTCCGGTCATCGCGCGCCAGCTGGTCGACCACCCGCTCGGCGCGGTCCGCCGGCACGATGAGCCGAAGGTTCATCATCACGCGCTCATCGTGCCAGCCGGCCCAGGCGCCTCTGGCGACCCGCGGCGGCAGTCAGGGCCTGTCCTCGCGCTGGTGCCACGCTGGCGTCAACGACGGCCCTCCTACGACTGGCCACGCTGAGCTTTCCTTGCGCTCAACGCGGCACCCTGCCCACACGGCTGGTCATCCCGCGTGGACGTGCGGTCGGAGCGCGCGGTCGGGCTCTGCGCGGCGCACGACCTCGCGGGTGACAGGAGCGACCTCGCCGACGCCGCCGATCAGGAAGTGGAGGAGATTGGCGAGGGGGTGGCCCTCGGTCCACTCGAAGTAGATGTGAGGGCGGTGACCGGTCTGGTCACGGATGTGGAACAGGAGTGCGGCCAGCGCGTTGGGGACGGTGGCGCTCTCAATGGTGAGGACACGGTACTGACGGTGCTTGACCTCCCCATGGACGTCGAGGCTGGTCGCGAACTCCGACGGGTCCTTGACGGTGATCTCGACGAAGATGAAATCCTGGGCGTCGGTGAGGTCGTGGTCCTTCAGGATCTGGAGGCGCTTCTCGGCGTACTCCTGGGCATCACCGGCATCGGGTTCGTTCGCGACGAGGCGGACGGTGCGGCGTGAGCAGTCGCGGATGAACATCTGGGCGGTGTGGTCGAGGTTGACCTCGGTGACACGGAGCTCGAAGGCCCGCGAGAGCCGGGACCAGAGGGAGATGCCGAGGATTCCTGCGATGAAGAAGGCGGAGATGGTGATGCCGTCGGGTTTCTCGTGGACGTTCTCGACGAGGGCGTAGAGCAGGATGAGCGTCAGGCCCGTGAAGCCCACGACGGCCTTGCTTTGCCGGCGGCGCACGGCGCTGACGGTGACCGCGACGGCCCCAGAGACCATCATGGCCAAGATCCCGGTGGCGTAGGCGCCGGCCTGGGCGTTGACGTCGGCCCGGAAGAGGATGGTGATCGCGATGCTGAGGAGGGTGTAGACGAGCACCACCGGGCGCACCGCACGTCCCCACTCGGGCGCCATGCCGTAGGACGGCAGGTAGCGGGGCACGATGTTGATCAGCCCGGCCATCGCGGACGCGCCAGCGAACCACAGGATGAGCACGCTGCTGACGTCGTAGACGGTGCCGAAGCCTTCGCCGAGCTTCTCGTGGGCCAGGTAGGCGAGGGCCCGTCCGCTGGCCTCCCCACCCTCGGTGAACTCCCTGGTGGGGATGAGCACGGTGGTGATGAAGCTGGTGGCGATCAGGTAGACCGACATGATCAGGGCGGCCGCGGTCAGCAGCTTGCGGGTGTTCTTGACCCGGCTGGCGAGCTTCTCCTGCGGGGTGTCGCCCTTCGCGGCGACGAGCGGCATCATGCTGACCCCTGTCTCGAAGCCGGACAGTCCGAGCACCAGCAGCGGGAAGGCGATCACGGCCGGGCCCAGGATGCCGGCAAGCCCACCGCCGCGTGCGGTGAGGGTCCGTGTCCAGTCGCCCAGCAACTGCGGGGTGCTGAGGATCTCGATCAGACCGGCGGCGACGACAACCGCGTTGAGGGCGAGGAAGACCGCGACGAGGGGGATGGCGACCACGACGGCCTCGCTGAAGCCGAGGAGGAACACGAACCCCAAGATGAGCAGCAGGGCGATCGTGATGAGGACCGCATGACCATGGAGGAAGCCGGGGAGGTAGGGGTTCTCCAGCATGTGCACGGTCGCGTCGGCTGACGAGAGCGTGATGGTGATGATCCAGGAGGTCGCCACGAAACCGAGCAGGACCAGGACGAAGACCTTGCCGCGCCAGAACGGCAGCAGCTTCTCCAGCATCGCCACCGACCCCTGCCCGTGCGGGCTCTCCACCGCGACGCGGCGGTACATCGGCAGCATCCCGAGCAGGGTCAGCGCCACGATCAGGAGGGTGGCGAGCGGGGACAGCGCGCCTGCGGCCAGGGCCGCGATGCCTGGGAGGTAGGACAGGGTGGAGAAGTAGTCGACGCCCGTCAGGCACATCACCTTCCACCACGTCTGTGGCTCGGTGTGCTCCCCACCTGCTTCCGGTCCCACGGGCTGGACTCGGTTGGCGAGGAGCCACTGGCTGAGCCGACTCCCACCGCCCGCCTCGCTCGGGGCGGAGACCTCGGGACGACGTTCCGTGACCGCAGTCATGAGGCCCTTCCCCTGGCCTGGCCGGCCCGGCCGGTCCGCGCCCTGGTTGGTGCCCAGAGCGCCTGCGACGGTGGCATCAGGGCGGCGGTCACATGGCTCGACGCTACGCGTGGTCAGAACGGTGCGGGGTTCTGTGACGGGGGTGCACCCGTCAAGATTTCGTCAAGATCCGGCCCTCCTCGATCAGGGCCGACCGGCGCACGAGACTGGTGGGGTGACGCTTCTCGCGAGCCCCTCGCCACGGGGGCAGGTCGGTCCCCACCGGTGGATCGCCGGGTTCGCGCTCGGTGTCCTCGGCACGGCGGTGCTGGTCGTGGTGCTGCGCGCCACGAAGGAGCACCATGGTCTTCCAAGCCAGACCATGCTGATGATGGCGCTCGTCGTGGCGGTGGCCTTGGTCGGGGGGCTGCTGCCGGCGGTGGCCGCGGCGCTGTTGGCCGGGCTGGGTCTCAACCTCTTCCTCGTGCCCCCCTACGGGACGTTGGCGGTCGCCGACCCGGAGAACGCTTCCGCGATCGTCATGTTCTTGATCACCGGGGTCGCCGTGGCCACCCTGGTCGACCGGGCTGCCCGGACCACGCACCAGGCTCAGGCGGCGCGCCAGGAGGCCGATGCACTCGCGGCGCTGTCGCGCAAGCTGCTCCAGGCCGGCGGCAGCGAAGGACAGCTGCTGGCTCAGGCTTGCAGCACCCTCGGGATGTCGTCGGTGGCGGTGATCGGTGTCGAGGACGACGAGATCGTCGTGGAGCAGGCTGCTGGAGAGACGTTCGACCAGCCGCGACCGGACGACCACCGGGTCGCTATTGCACCCGGTGTCACCCTGGTGCTGCGCGGCCGCGCGGTGACGCCGGCCGACCAGCCGCTGCTGACCGCGTACGCCGCTCATCTGGCCGTGCTGCGCGAACGCGAACGAGCGGTGGCCGACGCTCGGCGCACCGCTGAGCTGGCCGAGGGAAACCGCACCCGGACCGCGCTGCTCGCTGCCGTCTCCCATGACCTCCGCACCCCGATCGCCGCCGTGAAGGCCGCCGCGAGCAGCCTGCGCAGCCGCGAGATCACATGGTCCGCCGAGGACGAGGCCGAGCTCCTCGCCGCGATCGAGGATGGCGCCGACAGGCTCGAGGGGCTGGTCGCCAACCTGCTCGACCTCAGCCGCCTGCAGATGGGCGCGGTGAACCCCTTGGTCACCGAGGTCGACCTTGCCGCTGCCGTCAGCTGGGCGCTCGCCTCGCTGCCGGAGGCTGAACGGGTCGCCGTGCGCCTCGACCCGGACTTACCGCCGGCGATCGCCGATCCCGGGCTGCTGGAGAGGATCCTGGCCAACCTGGTCGAGAACGCCTTGCACTATGGGCCCGTGGACCGAGAAGTCGGCATCGAGTCCGGCCAGGGCGACAGTGTCGTCCTGCTGCGGGTCGTGGACCACGGGCCGGGGGTCCCGCCGCCTCTGCGTGCCGACCTCTTCACCCCGTTCCAGCGGCTCGACGACGTACCCGCGGGCGGCGGCCTGGGGCTGGGTCTGGCCGCTGCCCGTGGTCTCGCCGAGACGATGGACGCCGCCCTCACCGCAGAGGAGACGCCGGGCGGAGGCCTGACCATGAACCTGAGCCTGCCGGCGGCCCGCCCTCTCGCGCAGGAGGACGGCCGGTGACCCTCGTCCTCGCGGTCGACGACGACCCGGCGCTCCTGCGGACGCTCGCGATCAATCTGCGCGCACGCGGCTACGAGGCGACCACCGCCACTGACGGCACCTCGGCCGTGCAGGCCGTTCGCGAGCAGCAGCCCGACCTTGTCGTCCTCGACCTCGGTCTGCCCGACCTGGATGGCGTCGCCGTGTTGGCCCAGGTGCGGGCCTTCAGCCAGGTGCCCGTCGTGGTGCTCTCGGCACGGCACAGCGCCGACCAGAAGGTCGCCGCACTCGACCTGGGCGCCGACGACTACGTGACCAAACCGTTCGGCATGGAGGAGCTGTTTGCTCGATTACGCGTCGCGCTGCGGCGCGGCTCGACCCCCTCAGCCATCCGACCGATCCTGCAGACGGGCTCGCTTGAGCTCGACCTCGGCCGCCGCCTGGCCCGACGGGACGGTCAGTCGGTGCACCTGACCCCGACGGAATGGCGCATCGTCGCGGCTCTGACCCGCGCACCGGGTGAGCTCGTCACCCGCAACAACCTGCTCCGGGAGGTGTGGGGGCCGAGATATGAGCGGGAGACGAACTACCTGCGTGTCTACCTCGCCCAGGTCCGCCGCAAGCTGGAGGCCGAACCGGGTCGGCCCCGTCACTTCATCACCGAACCCGGCGTGGGCTACCGGTTCGTTCCGTGACGATGGGGCCCGGGTGGGCCGGTCGGGGACGACCGGCGCTCGACCAGAGCGACCGACGCCCCGTGCTCGACCAGGCCGGGTTCGACGACGTCGCCCTGAAGCCCGAAGATCGGCTCGTTCTCGGCATTGAGGGGCAAAACCTTGAGCAGGGCCAGATCGCGGTGGCCGGTGCTCGGATCGAGGTTGACCACAGCGCACCGGACAATCGCCGATGTGAGCCGGACGACCGCGGTTCCGAGTCGCAGATCCCGGCCGATCCACTCCAGCTCCGCTCCGGGCTTCGCGTAGGGGCTGTCCCTGGTGTCGATCACCACGGTGGAGCGGAAGCGGGCGCTGTCGCGGTCTGGGTCCAGTGCCTGCGTCGTGGGTGCAAAGCCGGCGCGCGTGGGGGCACGGAGACCGGCGACAGCAGAGGTGGTGACCAGGGAGACCTGGTTTCCGTAGACGATGTCGCCGGCTTGGACCCGGACCAGCAGGACCGGCTTCCCGAGGAGGCCGGAGTACGCGTGCGCCCAGGGGCCGCTGAGGATCTCAGCATCGACGCGTCGGCCCCAGTAGTCGACCTCGAGCCTCGCCCCGGTAGGTACCGGTGCGTCGGCGAACCGCCGTCCGGCTACCTCGGCGTCGAGCACGCCATCGCTGCAGGTCACGGTGCTGGCAATCAGGGACGTGTGCTCGACGGTCTTCAGCACCTGCCGGCGGGACTCGTCCACGAGGCAGAAGAGCCGGTCGCCGATCGGTCCCTGCCGGGTGAGTTCGATGCTGCTCCGAGCCTGGTGCTGGGTGCCCTTAAGCACGGCGACACCGATTCTCGACACCTTCACGTGGGCCGCACCTCACATCCTGAGAAGGACTCGAACCGTAGCTCCAGCCGCGCGGTCCTGGCAGACCCGGCCCACCTCAGTCGGCGGACCGCACCTGCGCCCCGCGTCCGGCGCGGTCGAAGGCGTCGGCAGTGCCGTCGGGCGCCACCTGGTCCTCCGGAGCTGGCCCTCGATGACGGGTGTTGTCCAGCAGCACGGAACGGTGACGATGACTTACGGCAGGTGGGTATGAGATGGGCCGGTCCAGGTGTCACCAGGAGGCAAGGACCCTGGCCGGTCCCCCCGAACCTTGCTTGAAGGGAAGGACGCCGACGCTGATCCGAGCCCCGCGGGGCGGGAGGCGGTGCAGGTTGGCGAGGTTCTCGATGCCGTAACGCTCGGCGCCGTTGAGGACCTTGTGGGTCTCGAAGGTGGTGGAGTTGCCGGGGTCGATGCTCAGGGTGTCGACGCCGAGTGCACGGACGCGACGGCGGCGGATCAGCCACTCGCAGGCGTCGGCGCCGAAGCCGGGGAAGTGGTAGGTCCCATCGCTGCCCGTGCCGCGGTAGGCGTGTGGGTCGGAGACCTTGCTGCCCCAACCGGAGTACATCAGGACCGCTGCCGCGTCACCGATGCGGCCGTGCCGTCGCTCGTGGTCCCGCAGGTCGGCGACCGTCACGACGGTGTCCGGATCGGCTGCAGCCCGGCGGGCGATGTTGACGACCACGGCGGGCACGAGCAGCTCTTGTGGCGTGAGCTCGCTGACGTAGCGGCCGTCCGGGTTGAAGTGGGCCGGAGCGTCGACGTGCGTGCCAGTGTGTTCGTAGATGTCCCAGCGCTGCTGGTAGTAACCGTCGGCGGCGAAGGTGTTGCCGGGACGGCGATCGGCTTCCTCGCCGGGGGTGTAGGCGGGGAAGGTCTCGCCGAGGGTGTAGGTGAGGTCGAGATGGTCGTGGCGGCGTGGCCGGCGTCCGCGCTCGTCAGCGCTAGCGAGCGGCGCGCCGGAGACGCTGAGGAGCCCAGAAGTGGCCAGGCCCGCTGAACCGAGCAGGGTCGCACGTCGAGTGATGCGGGTGCCGGGGTCCGGTGCGGCGCCAGCGGGAACGGTGGTCTGCGGTGGGAGGTCGGTGCACATCAGTACTCCTGGGGGTTCTGGTGAAGGTCGAGGTCAGGCCGAATGCGTGACCTCCGGCAACTGGTCACCAGCCAAGATCGGGGCGGCTTGTCAGCACGCAGGTCGTCCGCGGCATGGTGAGAACGTAGGGACCCGCGGACCGAGAGGCAAGACCGACCATCGGTTTGCGTGGTCACTCTGGATCTCGAGGACCCCGGCCCTCACCTCACCGCACCTGCTTCACCGGCGTGTCCCCGCCAGCCCCACCGCAGGTACCGAGACCCGGAATCCTTGGGTGAGCCCCCGGATGGGGCCGCGCAGGCCTGCTCCCGACCCCGGACACGGCTGCGGCATCCAGTGGGTGGGTTCACCCTCCGTCGGCATCAGCGCCGAGATCTGCTCCGCGTCGACAGCGCGAGCCAGCTGTCGACATCACCCAGGTCCCGGTCGACCGCCTGCTGGATCGTGAACCCTTCCCTTGACGCTCATCATTCGGGGCGCCTATCGTGCGACCAAGGACGACTCTTGGTGTTGTGAACTGGCGCGCGCTCGTTCGGCTTTGAACGGGATGCGCAGGGGAGTTAACCGCCGCCTCACCTTGACGCCGGGAGGCGATCTTGACGAACTCCGCTCTTCTCTGGGGCCGCAGATCGGCCATCGTCTGTGTGGTGTTGCTGATCCTTGGTCTGCTCGCTGCTGGAATCCGCTCGGAGCAGGCCGCGTCGGAGGTGACGCCCGAGTCCTTCACGTTCGGCGGGGGCGGCGACTTCGGCCGGAGTAGCAACGCGACCGGCGTCCTGCGGGCCGTCGGCGCGGGCGGGCTCGCCTTCTTCACCTCGGTAGGAGACCTGAGCTACGCCGACAACAGCGTGTACCCCGAGTCGCAGTGGTGCCAGTACGTCAAGGACAACCTCAACGCCGGCGCTGGAAAGCCGGTCGGCGACCCGTATGGCGAGACGTTCCCCTTCCAGATCATCTCGGGCAACCATGAGGCCGGCTATCGACCCACCGAGGGCGGCCTCATTGACAACTACCTCACCCCGACGTGCCTGCCCAACGGACTGGGTGCTGTTCAGTCCCCGCACCTCGGTGCCAACCCCTCTGCATCCGGCAACTTCGGCAAGGAGTACTACTTCGATCATCCAACCGCGGCTCCCCTGGCGCGGTTTCTCATGCTCTCGCCGCGGCAGAACTTCCTGAACGGCGGCTTGTACGACTACACGACCGGATCGCCCCGTCTGCAGTGGGTGTCGGACCGCATCGACGAAGCTCGCGCGGCCGGCATTCGATGGATCATCGTCGGGATGCACCACAACTACATCACTGCCGGGATCAAGAGTGACGAGGTCGGGTCCGCCTTGATGGATCTGCTGATCAGCAAGAAGGTCGATCTGATCCTGCAGGGCCACGACCACACCTACCAGCGGAGCAAGCAGCTCAGTCACTCCACCGCCTGCCCGAGCCTGACCGGCAGCGGTACAACGGCCGCTAACCTCGCGTGTGTCACCGATGACGGTAGCGACGGTCACTACCCCAAGGAGGGTGGGACGGTGATCCTCATCCAAGGCATGGGGGGCGTCGGTCACTACGTCACCAGCACGACCGACCCGCAGGCGCCCTACTTCGCCAAGTTGATGGGCAACACCACGGGTACCACCGGCGAGGTGACATTCGGCTACAACCGGTTCACGGTGTCCGCGACCGAGATGTCGTCGGAGTTCGTCAGCGGAGCGGGCGGCGTGTTCACCGACCGCTTCCGTATCGGCGGGACCCCTCCTGAACCGGACACGACGCCGCCGACCGCGCCGGTGAACCTGCGCGCCACGGCCGCCGGGGACACGCGAGCCGATTTGGCCTGGGATGCCGCGACGGACAACACGGGCGTGACGTCCTACGACGTGTACCGCAACGGAGCCCGTCTGACGACGGTGGCCGGCACGACCTACGCAGATCTCACGGTCAGCGCGGGTACGACCTACACCTACACCGTCCGAGCTAAGGACGCGGCGGGCAATGTCAGTCCGGACTCCGCATCGGCGGTGGTGACCACACCGTCGGCGGTGGTGACCCCACCGCCGGGTACATCCACGACGGTGACGGTGACTCCCGATCACGACGCGACGGTGATGAAGGATTTCCCGACGACGAATTACGGCAGCGCGGTGGCGTTGGAGGCGGACAACTCGCCGGTGAAGGGCTTCCTCACCAAGTTCACCGTCACGGGGACGGCGGGAAAGCGCATCGACAAGGCGGTGCTCCGACTTCATGTCAACAACCCCTCGAACTCCGGGGGAGTGTTCCGGGCTACCACCAACACCTCGTGGAGTGAGGGCGCCGTCACGTGGGCGACGGCGCCGGTCGCGGACGGTGTCAGCTTGGGGACGGTTCCCGGTGTCGCCGCCGATCGATGGGTGGAGATCAACCTTGCGCCGCTCGTGAAGGGTGACGGCACCTACAGCATCCGCGCCAGCTCCACCTCCACCGACGGGGTCGGCTACGACGCCGGTGAGGCACTCAGCAACAAGCCACAGGTCATGCTCACGGTCTCCACGCCCTAGGACGCGAGTGCGGCGGCCAGGCCTCGCGAAGGGTGGTGAGGCAGGCGACGTGCCGACGAGGGCCAGTGGCCCACCGGTGCCCAGGGCCACGCCAGATCCATCCGGTCGTGTGAGCGCTATACCGCGCGATATCCGCGCCGTCCAGGGCTGTCGGCAAGGTTGCGCGGTGCTGCCGACATCGGTCCCGGTGGGAGGCAAGAGTCGAGCCATCGAGCGAAGCCCAGCTCGTCCCACACCCGGTGCGCCGCGCACCGCTCTCGGAAGGATCAACCATGTGCACTGAGCACCAGGACCTGATCGGCGTCGCCCAGGACCAGCCCAGTCTCGACCGCTCCCTGCTCGGCCGCCGCCGTTTTCTCGGCGGTGTCGCGGTGACGGCGCTGAGCGCCGCAGGTCTGACCGAGCTGGCGCTGCCGGCCGAAGCCGCGGTGGTGTCGCAGAACGGCTGGGGCGTGATCACCACGAGCTCGAGCGCCGCGCTGGACCGGGGGTTCGCCGCCGGCGGCGAGGGGTTCCCCGGCGGCGTCCGGCGCGGAGACGTGTCGACGATCCTGCGCTACGTCGCCTCCCGGTTCGACGCCGAGGTCGAGGCTCTGCACAACCCGGGCTGTTGGGGCTGGTCATACCGGGTGATCCGCGGCGGCACCTCGTACTCCAACCACGCGAGCGCCACGGCCATTGACTGCAACGCTCCCCGGCACCCCCTGGGGAAGGCTGGCACGTTCTCGGCCGCCCAGATGCGCACCATCCACGCCATCCTGGGCGTCTGCGAGGGTGCCGTCCGCTGGGGCGGCGACTACAACGGGCGCAAGGACGAGATGCACTTCGAGATCAACCGCCGCCCGGGCGACCCGGCGATCGCCCGGGTCGCGAAGAAGCTCGGCGGCGGGGGCGGGAACCCGCCGCCCCCGAGCGGTTGGCCGACCCTGCAGGTGGGCAGCAAGGGCTTCCGGGTCCGCTCGCTGCAGTTCCTGCTCATCCAGGCCGGCTACGCCATCACCGCCGACGGCGCCTTCGGGGCCAAGACCAAGGCCGCGGTCGTGGCGTTGCAGGCCCGTAAGGGGCTCACCCGCGACGGGATCGCCGGGGCGAGGACGTGGGCGGCCGCCCTGGTGACGGTGCGCAGCGGTTCGCGGGGCGCCGCCGTCAAGGGCGTACAGTCCGCGCTCAACGCGCACGGGTCCAGGCTGACCGTGGACGGCATCGCCGGCAGCGGCACCGTGGCCGCGATCGTCGCCTTCCAGCGTCGCAGTGGCCTGAGCGCCGACGGCATCGCCGGCGCGAAGACCTGGAACGCGCTGGTCTGAGATGCGCCACTTTCTCACCTGGCCCGCACGGAGGATCTTCGCCGCCGTGCTGGCCGTGGTGCTCGGTCCGGTGCTGGTCGTCAGCGCCGCTGCCCCGGCGCATGCACTGACGCCGTCCGCCTTCCTGGCCAAGGCCGCCCATCCGGCCCAGGCGGGGCAGCAGGACTACCAGGTGCCGGCCTCGGTCGCGCTCGGTCAGGCCATCCTGGAGTCGTCGTGGGGCGAGTCGTCGCTGACCAAGGAAGGGCACGCGTTCTTCGGGATCAAGTGCACGCCGGGCGGGGACAACGGTCCCTTGACCAGTCGCTGCCTGAGAAAGGTCACGCGCGAGTGCCGCCCCGATGGCACATGCTTCAACGTGACCGCCTACTTCCGGGGCTACCGCAGCGACGCCGACTCCTTCAAGGACCACGGCCTGCTGCTGCGGTCCAAGTCCCGCTACGCCCCGGCCTTCCGCTACAGGACCCACCCGGATCAGTTCATCCGGGAGGTTGCCAAGGCCGGCTACGCGACCGACCCCAGCTACGCGTCGAAGATCATCACGCTGATGCGCACGTACAACCTGTACCGCTACGACCGACCTGGCTCGCCAGCGGCGACCTCGTGGCCGGTGCTGAAGCAGGGGTCGAGCGGGTTCCGGGTGACCGTCGCGCAGCAACTGCTCGCGGCCGCCAGGCAGCCGGTCTCGGCCGACGGGGCGTTCGGAGCGAGAACCAGGACGGCCGTGGTCGCCTTCCAGCGCTCCCGCGGCCTGACCGCCGACGGGATCATCGGCACCAACACCTGGACCAAGCTGACCGCCCCTACGGTCAGGTCGGGCAGCTCCGGTGCCGCTGTCCGGGCAGCCCAGACGGCCCTGCGTGCTCGGGGCTACGCGGTGTCGGTCGACGGTGTTTTCGGTGCCAAGACCAAGGCCGCGGTCGTTGCCCTTCAGCAGAAGTCCGGGCTCGTGGCCGACGGGATCGTCGGTCCGAAGACCTGGCGCGCGCTGGTCGTCTGAACGGTCGTCAGCGTGGACGGGGGTGGCGGGTCCTTGCCCCACTGCCCCCGTCCGCCACTATCGTCACCGGGAGTTGGGGGTGCGAAGGTGAGCACAGCTGGATCTGCGTGGCTCACGCCGTGATCGCGGCCCTGCGTCCAGGAGAGGCTGGAGGAGCCGCGTCGGTCGGCTTCCTCTCGACGGGGAGGGTGACGACGATGACACCAGCGACGGGTCGTCCCCGCGGACCGAACCCACGTGAGGTCACCCTCGGCGTCATCCGCACCCTGCTCGAGCGCGGGCAGCTCGAGGAGCGGGCGGTCCCCGACACCCCGGTCAAGCCCCGCACGCTCTGGAAGGCCCAACAGCTGCGGATCTACCAGGTCTACGCCGGCTCGGGCCGCGAGCACGGGGCCAAGAAGAGAACAGCGGCCGAGCTCGGGATCACCCCCAACGAGCTGTCGCGGCAATTCCGGGAGGCGGAGGGGATCCTCTTGGAGACGTACTACGTCGCCGGGGTCCTCGCCCCTCCGGCCACCCTGCGCGACCCACGAGCCCTGCATCGCTGCCTCAGCATCTACGACGACATCAGCGCCACCCCCCGCCGGCTGGGCAACGGCCAGCTCACCGACCTCTACTGGTCGCGACCCGCTGAGGGCGAGCGGCTGCCGGCTGCCGACCGGACGCTGCTCAAGACCGCGGCTCGCAGCCTCACCGCCGAGGACCTGCTCTACCTCAGCGCGGCGGCCGCCTACGGTGGCGGGCACGACGTCAGGGTCGACGCCCGGAAGGGGGCCGAGCTGTACCGCAGGCTCGTCGCCCAGCGCGACCCCCGAGGCAGCGAGCTGAACGGCCCTTGCTCATCCCGGGCGTTCTGGGAGGACTTCGCCTCAGCCCTCCATCGGGCAGAATGGAGGATGGCCGACCTGCTCGGACATCCCGAACCTCAACTGTCCCGCCTACCGCAGGAGAGCGGAGACCGCCGTGACTGAGCACCGCTGGGACTTCGGGGCCACGACCGTCCACGACGCGGCCTTCCTCGCGCTCGACGTCGATCCCGCACTGACCGACTTCGTCGCGGACGCCTGCCGGGACGACGACGCGGGGGCCAACCCTGCTGCACCCGTCCCGTTGCGGCTGGCGGCCAGTGTCCAGGACCGCCCCACCCTGGTGAGCGTGCAGATCGACCGGGTGGCGGCCATGGGGGTCGAGCCGGGAGATGCGGTCAACTGGGCGATCGAGGCCAACGGCATCGCACCGGAGTGGGCGATCAAGGACGGTGTGCTGGACCTGCTGCTGCACATCAGCCAGCCGGCGGTGCGCGCGGGGGACCTGTTCCTCGTCCAGGTCGCCACCCAGGACGCCGACGGGAACGAGACGTCCGACGAACGGCGTCTGGTCCTCGTCCGACAGAGCGCTTCTGGCCTGCAGGCGCAACTCAGCTACCGACCCGTGGCCGCCGAGGTCGTGATCGCGAAGGTCCTGGCCGGACCCCTCAGTCTCGATCATCTGACTGAGGAGCAGGCCGTGCTGGTCCCGGCGTCAGTGGAGGAGAGTCGGGGACCCAACGCCCTCGCCTGGTACGAGCGGCTGGCGTCGGGGTCGGACCGCCCGTGACCGGGCAGGACCGTGCGGCGGGTTCGGGACCGGCTGGGAGCTCCCCGTCCCGCTCCGCCGCAGACGGCGGGAAGCGTCGGGATGCGCCGGAGGATGGCTTGGCCGGGCAGTACACCGCGGCCCGCCTGACGGACCGGCACCAGCGATGGCTGCGGCTGCTGAAGGGGCTGATCGCCGACGAGCCCGACGTGCTGACGGGTCTGCCCGAGCCGCGGCACCTGGACCAGCTGCAGAACAGCCTCAACACCCAGCCCATCTGGCAGACGGTGCCGCGGGACCAGATCGCCCAGTCCCGCCAGCTGTCGCCGTTCGGGGAGCACCCCGCGGTGGCCACGGCGACGATGCTGGCGCGGGTAGCCGAGGCGCTGGCCGACCGGCCCGGCAGCAGCCGAGACCGCCACCGCACGTATCAGGACCTCATCCAGCGGGTGACCAGCCATCTGCAACAGATCGGCCTGCCGGGTGCCGTTTCGTCCAACGCGACGCCGGCACCGGCCGCCGCCGACGTCAGGCCGGTACCCGACCTGCCGTGGTCCCCGTTTTTCCGCGAGCTCTGCCAGTACCCAGCGACGCCGGAAACGGGCTACCTGCGGCTGCTCGCTCTCGAGCTGGTCGACGAGACGCCCGACAGCGAGCGGGTGGTCACCGAGCCGGTCGTCCTCCACAAGGACACCCTCGGCCGGGCGGGGTCGCTGACCCTCAAGCTGCTGGCTTCGGGGCCAGCCGGAATCTACCCGGACCCGTCGACGATGTCCTTTCTCAACCCCGACCGGAGCTTCCTCGCCAGCCTCGTTGGCGCGGCGGCACACCTGCCGGCCAAGCTCGAGGGACGGTGCATCCTCTGGTCGCTGACCAGCCAGCAGCATGATCCCATTAACAACATCACTGGTCCCTCGATCGGCGCGACGTTCGCGATCGCTCTGTCGGCGCTCGCCGAGCCCGTGCCGTGGCGGGCCGTGGCCGGTCGGTTGGGGGCCAGACATCCGACCCTGATCCGCCGCACCGCCACCACCGCAGAGCTCGTCGGAGCGTCCCTCGCCGCGGTCAGCGGCCACGACCAGAAAATCAGCGCGGCCCGCGAGGTCGGGGTCGATCTCCTCGTGGACGCCCACACCTACCTCCGCGGGAGTGTGAACGGCGAGCCGCTGCGAGACCATGCACGAACGCGCAACGTCCGCCTCCGCGGCGCTCACACGCTGGAGCAGGCCCGCCGCCGCAGCAGACCTCGGCCGACCCCAGCAGCACTGGCCATCCTGACGCTGCTTGGCCTGCTCGTCCTGGCCCCCCTGACGGCGGCCGGGGTGCAAGGGCTGAACGTGGGGCCGAGCGCCGGCACCGCGACCGTCGCCCCGAGCCCGTTGCCGGATGGACCTCTAGACGTCGACGGCGTGTTCGGGCACCTCACCTGTGCCGCGCTGCAGCGGTCTCTGAACGAGCGCCACGGGGAACGTCTCGACGTGGACGGCTCGTGCGGTCGGCTCAGCTACTCGGCCTTGCAGCGCGCGCTCGGCGTCCAGGTCACGGGCGAGCGGGACGAGGCCACGGTCAGGGCGCTGCAGCGCCGCCTCGGGGTAGTTCCGGCAGACGGCGCGTGGGGCCCGGCCACCATCGAGCGGTTGCAGGTGGCCCTGAACGACAAGCAGTTCTGAGGATCGACGGGAGGGAGCTGAGGTGGGCTGCTCTCGGAGTCAGGTTGATGGAACTCCTCCAGCGCGAGGTCGAGCGGTTCATGACCGGGAGATGACAGTTGGCGCGCCCGCCGACGGGTCCCCGATCACCGGAGATGACGGGCGCATCTCGCCGGCGAGGCAGTGCCGGAACTCAATCCTGATGGCGAAGCACGCAGTAGCTGACCGCGTTGGAGCAGGCAGCCGGCTCCTTAGACGGCATGCAGCGATTGACGATAGACAAGGAGAAGACGATCTCATCGACCCGCTAAGTCGTTTCCCTGGGTCGTCCTGGTGTGCGCCCTCGTGGGCAGCACACTGTTGCTTGCTGGACAGCTCAGCCGACCGGCCCTCAGGGAAGTTCTGCTGGTCGGCACCCTGTGCGGGGGCGGTGCTGGCAGCCTGTCAGGACTGCCATGGCACCTGGGGCTGCTGAGCGGCGTAGTTGGCGCCGCTGTATTCAACACCTCAATCCTCCGTCGGCAGATGCGGGTCTGGTGGGCAACGATCCAATGGACGCCCTCGGCCGCCGCACAATCGATCGTCACTACCGCCGCAGCGTGCTGGTTCGTCATCTGGGACATCGCTACCGAGATGGCTCCTACTTCTCACCAGTAACCAGTCCAGCGATCCTGACACTCGTGGCACTAGGCAATGCGGCCGCGGAGGAACTGGTGTGGCGTGGTGCCGCAGTCACGCTGTTGTTGTCGCAGGGTGCCTCGACGGGCGTGGCCCTCCTCGGCTCTTCGATCTCGTTCGGGATCGCGCATCTCAGCAGCGGCGGCCCGGAGGGTCTGCTTGCGCTGCCGACAGCAGGTGCCTACGGAGCCGCGATGTGCCTGCTCACCTGGGCCACCAAGTCTTTGTGGTTGCCACTGATCTCCCACGTCGTCGTCGACCTGGCCGTCGTTGGTGCACTGGCAGGATGGACCCTGTGACCTGGCCTGATGTTCGAGACCTGATGTCGCGCGGCAAGCCAGGAACCTGGGGGAGTCTGGTCGGTGGCACCTGGCCGGCGGTCGCCCGAGTCCTGCATCCCGCGTACCGCCTGGAGACGACGACAAGGTCACAGCCGTGAAGTGGGCACAGCTGGGAAGTCCGGAAGCGGATACCTCGTGGTTTGAGCTGACTGGACACCGTCTGCACAGCGGTGGGAATGGTCCGGGTTGGGACGCTGAGCCGGCCGTGGGGCCGCTGGACCCGGCAGTGACCGTGCCGCTGCTGCGGCGGTTACGAGTGAGCCAGGAGACCCGTCTTCACGTCGGGGAATGGAGCGGTTACGGCAACAGCTGGCCCTCGGGAAAAACCATCGAAGGAGTGAACCGGGAGTGGAGTCTGCAAACGCTCCACGGATCCGATGAGATCAACGCCTGGCTGCAGCAGCTGCCGACCGGAGCTGTGCCACTACCTTCCCTCGTCTGGCCACACTCCTTGCGATGGGTGATGAATGCTGACGTTGACCTTCCCAGCACGGTGGTCGGCTCGAGCCTGCAGGTGCTCGATGAACTCGGAGCTGCAGAAGAGCTCGAGAGTGTAAAAGCAGCTGTTGAGGACCCGATAGTTTCCTAGAAGGGTCAGGGAGCGACCGAGCATTCCTTCGAGCCATCGAGGCGGGAAACACCTAGGGCGTCGCTGGAGCCCGGTACTGGAAGCACGAGGTGGTGGCCGATCGGAACCAGAGTCGTCCTGAGCCGCCCGAAGGCTCTCGGACACCCGAGCCGTCGTGCGTGGGGCGCACGCAGCTAGCCGCCGCCACGGGCGCCCCTGCCCTGAATGGCTGCGCGGCCAGCGGCGAGCCAGCGCTCCGACGCCTGCTGGTGCGGAACGCGGGGCCCGCTCGGTCGGTGGCGCCACGACGCACCGGGAGGCTGGCCTGCCAGCCGCCCAGGCCCTCGCCGACGAGCGCGCTGCGACCATCACCCTCCTCAAGGGCTTGCTCCGCAAGGTGCGTGCAGCATGAGCAAGCCGCTGACCGGAGCGAAGAAGCAGACGGCCAACGGCCGAGCTCGTCTTCGACGTGAGCGACGTGGGCGGGGGCGAGCTCGCCGGCGGTGCCCAGATCGGTAGCCGGAACTCGCCAGGTCAAGCGGCCGGTCTCGTCCTGGACCGCGCTCGGCCAGCGGCCGTCAATCCGCCAGGTCTCGAACGTCCTGGGGTCGCGGTCCGGCAAGTTGGCGATCTCGCCAGGGTGAGCAACGTGTTCGGGCGAAGGGGCCGGCCGTGGTGTGGCCGGTAGCAAGGCTGATGGTCATGTGGGGGCTCCGTCTGGGACCCAGGAGGGAGCGCAATCGCCCCCGACGACCTGGCTCAACCTTTTCGCGATGAGCGCGGCCGACGCGCCCGGTCGCCCGCCACGTGGGTGCGGCTGTGAGGCGTACGGCCATGGGTGACGCACCCAGTGCCACTCGGATCACCGCGGGCGGGCGCTCGACAATCAGGTCGACAATGGGCTCAAGAAGGGGTTGAGCTGCATTCGATCTGGCCCGAAAGCACCGTGGCCCCCACAAGATGTGGGGGCCACGGTCGCGATGACTCGCATTATTCGTAGCGGGGACAGGATTTGAACCTGTGACCTCTGGGTTATGAGCCCAGCGAGCTACCGAGCTGCTCCACCCCGCGCCGGTGAAAGGAACACTACCGAGTCACCGCCGAGATGCAAAATCGGGGCTCGAGAACTTCAGTCCATCTCCGGCACCAGCTCGCGGGCGTCCTCGGCGGGCAGCCCGGTGAGCTCCAGCAGGTCGACGATCATGCTCCGCGCCTGGGCGAGCACCGCGACGGCCGACAGGGTGTGGGGAAGCTCCAGGTGAGAGCTGTTCACGCCGAGGGCGACCAGTTCGTCGCGGACCGAGCGCGGGAGGCGGCCCTGCTCGAGCTCCGCGGACATCGAACGGGCGGCAATACCGAGCCGGCTCAGGAGCTCCAGGTAGCCGGGCGGGACGTGCTGCTCACGCCACACCAGGACGACGGCGCGGCGAGCCAGCACCCGCAGGTTGCGACTCGCCCGGTCCAGCGGGTCGAGAAGCTGGGCGTAGGCCTGCACCTCACGGAGCTGCCCGCGTCGGAAGGGAGAGTGCCGGATCACCGCCAGCCCCTCGCGGTTGGCCTCGGCCAGCGTCTGCAGCTGGTCCTCGGTGGCTCGCGCACGTTCCAGCACCCGGTCGGCGGCGGCCTCGTCGTCGAGCCGCAGTGCGGCCGCGGTCTCCTCCAAGGTCGCCGCCAGCTCCGCCAGGATGGCGGCGGCCAAGCGGGCGGGACGGCGCAGAGGTGAGCTCGGGGCGATCGTCGCCACCAGCAACGCGACCACGCAGCCGAGCACCGCGTCGAGCCAGCGCTCGAGGCCTTGGGTCGGGTCGGGCAACAGCAGCGTGACCACCAGCGCCTGCACGCCGGCCTGGGTCGTCATCAGCTGTCCGGCGCCGAGCAGCGTGGCCAGGGCCATCGAGACCCCGACCACGAGCACCACCTGCCACGCACCCTGACCGAAGAGCTGGACGAAGAGGTCGCCGACGGCGATCCCCACCGCCACGCCAAGAGCGATCTCCACCCCGCGGCGCATCCGGTGGCCGAAAGTGCCGCCCAGGCAGATGATGGCCGCGATCGGGGCGAAGAACGGGTTCATGTGCCGGAAGAGCTCGCTGGCCAGCACCCAGGCCAGGCCGGCGGTCACCGCTGTCTGCCCGATCAGGAAGGCCCGCGACCGGAGCCGGGACCAGCGCGCGGAGAGCGAGCGGCGGCCCAGCCGGCTGGTCCGCTCGCTGAGGTCGAACGCGCGCAGCTTCAGCTGCTGCACCGAGAATCCGGAGGCCATGCCCGACATGATCCCGGTGCGGCAGCGCGACCTGCGAACCGGCAGACTACGGAACCGTGAACTCACCGATCCGCGTCACCGTATGGGGCGAGAACTTCCACGAACACTCCGACCGCGACCGTGCCGGAATGGCTGAGCGCTACCCGGACGGGATGCACGGCGCCATCGCCGCGGGCCTGACCGAGCTGCTGGGTGAGCAGGTCGAGGTCCGGACGGCCACGCTCGACCAGCCCGAGCACGGGCTGAGCGACGAGGTCCTGTCCGCCACCGACGTCCTCACCTGGTGGGGCCACGCCCGCCACGGCGCCGTCGAGGACGCCGTCGTCGAGAAGGTCCACCAGCGGGTGCTGGGCGGGATGGGTCTGCTCGCCCTGCACTCGGCCCACTTCTCCAAGATCTTCATCAAGCTCATGGGAACCTCCTGCTCGCTAAGCTGGCGCAACTCCGCCGACACCGAGCTCGTGTGGAACGTCTCGCCGTCCCACCCGATCAGCCAGGGTGTGCCCTCGCCGATCGTCATCGAGGAGCAGGAGATGTACGGCGAGTACTTCGACATCCCGGCCCCCGACGAGCAGGTCTTCCTCTCCACCTTCTCCGGCGGTGAGGTGTTCCGCTCGGGCTGCACGTGGCGCCGGGGCAAGGGCAAGGTCTTCTACTTCTCCCCGGGTGACCAGGAGTACCCCGTCTACCACCACCCCGACATCAAGCGGGTGCTGGCCAACGCGGTGGTGTGGGCCCGTCCCGATCAGGTCGCCGACTTCGTCGCCCCGCAGGTCGTCAACGAGCCGGCCCCGTTCTTCACCGGGTCCAAGGCGGCGCGGGCATGAGCGCCAGCGCGGGGGAGAAGCGCCCGTTGCGCGCCGGCGTCGTCGGGCTCGGTTGGGCAGGACGGCAGCACATGGCTGCCTACGCCGGCTCCCCGGATGTCGAGCTGGTGGGCCTGGCCGGGCTCGAGGCCGAGCCGATGCAGCAGCTGGGGGACCAGTACGGCATCTCCGCCGAGCAGCGGTACCCGGACTGGGCCGACCTCGTCGCCCAGGGTGGGCTCGACATCGTGAGCATCGCCACCCCGACCACGCTGCACGCGCCCATCGCCATCGCCGCGCTGGACGCGGGGATCCACGTCCTGAGCGAGAAGCCGATGGCCGAGAACGCGACCGTGGCGCAGGGCATGGTCGACGCGGCCAAGCGCAACGGCAAGGTCCTCGACGTCTCGTTCAACCACCGTCGTCGCGGCGACGTCCAGGCGCTCAAGCAGATCATCGACGCCGGGCTGCTCGGCGACATCTACTACGCCAAGGCCGGTTGGCTGCGCCGCGAGGGCATCCCCGGGCTGGGCAGCTGGTTCACCCGGCGCGCCACCGCGGGCGGTGGGCCGCTCATGGACATCGGTGTGCACATGCTCGACATGGCGTTGCACCTGCTCGGCGAGCCGGCGGTCACCTCCGCCACCGCCGCCACCTACGCGGAGTTCGGGCCCCGGGGGCGGGGCGGGTCCTCCTATGAGTCCACCGGCAAGACCGGAGTCGAGGCCAGCCAGTACGACGTCGAGGACCTCTCGACCGCGTTCCTCCGCCTGGGCACGGGCGGCACCCTCCTGCTCGAGTCGAGCTGGGCGCAGTGGATCCCCCGGGACCAGTGCTACGTCACGCTCTACGGCTCCGAGGGTGGGGCGAGCATCGAGTGGGGTGGCTCTCCGGCCGACCCGTACCGGACCCTGAACATCTGGACGGAGAAGAGCGGCGTACCGGCAGTGCTGCAGCCGAACGTGCCACCGGACGGGCAGCACACCGCTGCTGTGCTCGACTTCGTCGCCGCCGTGGTGAGCGGCGAGGTCGACGGTCACCAAGGCGACGAGGCGCTGGTGCGCGCTGCCGTGGTCGACGCCTGCTACGCATCCGCCGAGCAGGGGCACGAGGTGCAACTCTGACCGCAGCGGCCGGGTGACGGGGGGACCGGGCGTCGGCTGACCGGGACCTTAGACCCGGGCCCCTCGTCACTTCTGTCTCACCAGGCTCAACAATCTCGTGCAGCCACTGGCGTGTCGGGTTGACCTGGGGGAGGCTGTGACCACCCGAACGAATGGATGGTCATGTCTCCCCCGACACGCGCCGCCACCGTCGTCCGGAGCCGTTCGGGGCGGCACTGGCGAACCATGGTGGCTCTCAGCCTGCTCACCCCTCTGACGCTGCTCGCGCCACCTCAGGCAGCGAAGGCCGACTCAGCAGTAGCACCCAGTTCCGGCACCTTCACGATCCGCGGGGCCGGCTATGGCCACGGCCACGGGATGTCCCAGTACGGCGCCTACGGGGCGGCGCAGAGGGGCAAGACCTGGGAGCAGATCCTCGCGTTCTACTACCCGGGCACGACGCTGTCACCGATGCCCGCCGGGACCAGCATCAAGGTGTGGCTGACCGCGGACAGCGACAGCGATGTGCGGGTGCGTCCGACGCCCGGCCTGACCGTCACCGACGGCGGCGGCGGTTCCTACCGGGTGCCCACCGGCCGCGCCTACACCTCGTGGCGCATCAGCCGCCGGGGCACCGGCTACCAGCTGGCCTACCGGACGACGGCGGGCACCTGGAAGACCCAGGCGACCGGCCTTGGCGCGGGTACCTGGACGTTCTCCTCCTCGTCGCGGGTGCTGGCCCTCGTGCTGCCCAGCGGCTCGGTCCGTGAGTACCGGGGGTCCCTCGCCCTGGTCAAGCGCGGGACGGGGGGCCGCACGGTCAACAAGGTCAGGCTCGAGGACTACGTCCGGGCCGTGGTGCCGGCGGAGATGCCGACCTCCTGGGCGGCGGACGCCATCAGGGCCCAGTCCGTGGCCGCACGGTCCTACGCCGTCCGGACGCGCGACTTCACCTCCTACCCCGGCTACGACATCTGCGACACCACCGTCTGCCAGGTTTACGGGGGCAAGCGCTCCGAGACCGTTCGCGGGGACGCCGCGGTCAAGGCCACCAGCGGACAGGTCCTCCGGTACCGGGGTGCGGTGGCGCTGACGCAGTTCGCCTCCTCCAACGGTGGGGCCCTGGCGGCCAGCAACCTGCCCTATCTGGTGGCCAAGCCGGACCCCTACGACGGCGTGATCACCTCCCAGGCGTGGACCCGGACCATCAGCGCCGCCTCCGTGGCCCGGGTGTGGCCCTCCGTCGGCACGGTGAAGAGCCTGAGGGTGACCAGCCGTGACGGCTCCGGGTCCTGGGGCGGTCGGGTGGAGCGCATCACCATCACCGGCACCCGGGGCTCGGTCGCGGTCGCCGGGTCGACCTTCCAGTACCGGTTCGGCATGCGCTCCTCGCTCTACACCGTGGTCGGGGCGTCGACCGGAGGTGGCAGCACCGAGCCCCCGCCCCCACCGCCGCCGCCGCCCCCACCGCCGCCGCCGGGACCGGCCTACGCCAGCCACCCGCGCACCTACAGCTCGGCGTCGGAGGCTGACCTGGCGCTGGTCAGCGGCGGCACCCTGTACCGCTATCCGGTGAGCAAGGGCGTCCTCCAAGAGCGGGTCGTCCTCGGAAGCGGCTTCGGCTCCGCCACTCACGTCCTCAACGCGGGGGACTGGGACGGGGACGGCTACCAGGACGTCATCGCCCGCTCGAGCGACGGCGTGCTGATGCTCCACCGGGGGACCGCCACCGGCCGCCTGGCCTCGGGAGTCCGCATGGGCTTCGGCCGGGGGATCCGCGCCCTTGCCGCCGTGGGTGACGTGACCGGTGACCGGAAGCCCGACCTGGTGAGCATCAGCCCCGCGGGCAACCTCTGGCTGCACGCCGGCAACGGAGGCACCGGACGGTCCTCGCTGACCAAGCTGGCCACCGGCTGGCAGGACCAGGCGACGCTCCGTGGCCCCGGAGACCTCACCGGTGACGGCCGTCCCGACCTGCTCACCACCCGCGGTGATGTCCTGTATGTGCACGCCGGACGGGCGTCGGGGGGATTCTCCGCTCCGGCTGCGGTCGGGACGGGCTGGGCGGCCTACGCCTCCCTGGCCACCGCCGGGGACCTCACCGGCGACGGCCGGGGGGACCTGGTGGCCCGCAACTCCGACGGCCACCTCGTGCTCTTCCCCGGGAACGGCCGGGGCGGGCTCAGCGACGGCACCACGCTCCCCGGCAGCTACCGCGGCACCCGCTTCGCGATCTGAGCTCAGGACCGGCGGGGCTGCGCCTTCGGGCGGTGGCCCCGCCAGCGCAGGCTCTGCTCGTCGAGGTCGCGGAGCAGGGCGTCGCCCTCGGCGTCGATGCGTTCGGCCAGCAGGACCGCCGCGCGGAGCTGGGCGTCGTCCAGCTGACCGAAGGCCGGGGCCCGGCGCCGGTCCAGGACGTCGTACCAACATCCTCCGACGGCGTGGTCCAGCACGATCCGGCCAAAGCAGTGGTCGGCGGTGACCACCCACCCCTCTGAGCGGGCCCGACGTGGCAGCTCGTGCAGTACCAGCCTGCGGTAGCGGTCCAGCAGCTCGTCCCGGTCCCCGGTGCTCACCGGACCTGTCTACCCCGGAGAGCAAACCTGCGGCGCACCCTGAGACGGTCAGGTGCTCCCGGGCGCGCTCTTCCTAGACTGGGGGCGCCCTATGCGCACCCGGCCAGCTGACGAGGAACCATGAAGGCTCTCCTGCTCGAGAACATCCACCCCGACGCCGTCCGGCTCCTCACCGAACGCGGGTTCGAGGTGGCCACCGTCAAGGGCGCCCTGGACGAGGCGGAGCTGGTCGAGTCGGTCCGCGACGTCCAGCTGCTGGGGATCCGCTCCAAGACCACGGTGACCAAGGCCGTGCTCGACGCGGCTCCCGACCTGCTCGGCATCGGCGCCTTCTGCATCGGCACCAACCAGATCGACCTCGACGCGGCAGCCGACCGTGGCACGGTCGTGTTCAACGCGCCCTTCTCGAACACCCGCAGCGTCGTCGAGCTGGTCATCGCCGAGATCATCGCCATGGCCCGGCATCTGACGGACAAGAACGCCAAGATGCACGCTGGGATCTGGGACAAGTCGGCCAAGGGTGCGCACGAGGTCCGCGGACGGACCCTGGGCATCGTCGGCTACGGCAACATCGGCAGCCAGCTGTCCGTGGTCGCGGAGTCGCTCGGCATGCGGGTGCTCTTCTACGACGTGGCGGACAAGCTGGCGCTGGGTAACGCGCGTCGCTGCGGCTCGCTCGACGAGCTGCTGGCCGAGGCCGAGACCGTCACCCTGCACGTCGACGGGCGCGCGGGCAACGCCGGGCTCTTCGGCGCCGAGCAGTTCGCCAAGATGCGCCCGCGCAGCCTGTTCCTCAACCTGTGCCGGGGGATCGTCGTCGACCACGAGGCCCTCCGCGAGCACCTGGTCAGCGGGCACATCGCCGGAGCGGCCCTCGACGTCTTCGCCGAGGAGCCGAAGGCGGCCGGCGACCCGTTCGTCTCCTCGCTCCAGGGTCTGCCGAACGTCATCCTCACCCCGCACGTCGGTGGCTCCACCGAGGAGGCCCAGCAAGACATCGGCCGCTACGTCGCCGGAAAGCTGGCCGACTACGCGCTCGCGGGCACCACGACCATGTCGGTTAACCTGCCGCACGTCCAGGCCACGGACGGGCCGCAGCGGCTCCGGGTGCTGCACGTGCATCACAACGTGCCGGGGGTGCTGGCCACGGTCAACGGCGTCCTCGCCGACTTCGGGGTGAACATCGCGGGCCAGACGCTGTCGACCCGCGGCCAGCTCGGTTACGTGGTCACCGACATCGAGGGCCCGTTCAGCGACGAGCTGCTGGACAAGCTGCGCGGGCTGCCGGAGACGGTCCGGCTGCGCGTCATCTCCTGACCCTGCATCTCCTGATCCCCAGCATCTCCTGACCCGGACCGGGCTGCCGCTCAGGTCGCGACGGGGGCGCTGCTGGAGGGGGCCTCCTCGTCGTCGAGGTGCTCGGCCCCCTCGGCCGCAGGCTGCAGGTGGGCCAGCACCGTCTCGTGCAGGAGCCCGTTGGTGGCGTAGCCCCCGGCGCCGTGCGGGCCGGGGCGTCCGTCCACGTCGGTGAAGCGGCCGCCCGCCTCGGTGACCACGACGGCGCAGGCGGCCATGTCGTGGAGCTCCAGCTCGGGCTCGCAGGCGATGTCCACCGCACCCTCGGCCAGCAGCATGTAGGACCAGAAGTCGCCGTAGGCGCGCGTCCGCCAGCAGCTGCGCAGCAGGTCGACGAAGCCCTGACCCTGACCGGAAGCCACCCATTCGCCGAGCTCGGCGTAGCTGAGCGAGGCGTCCTCCAGCCGGGCGACCTCGGAGACCCGGCACTGGGTCGGGCTCATCAGGGACTTCCCGGCGTAGGCGCCGCCGCCGAGGGAGGCCCACCAGCGACGCCCGAGCGCCGGGGCGCTGACCACGCCGACGACGGGCTCGTCGTTGACCAGCAGGGAGATCAGCGTGGCCCAGACCGGCACGCCCCGCACGAAGTTTTTGGTGCCGTCGATGGGGTCGAGCACCCAGCGCCGCGGCCCCCACCCGGTGTCGGCCATCTCCTCGCCGTGCACGGCATCGCGGGGCCGGGCCTTGCCGAGCGTGCGGCGGATGGCCTGCTCCACAGCGGTGTCGGCGTCGGAGACGGGGGAGAGGTCGGGCTTGGTGGTCACCCGCAGGTCGAGGGCCTTGAAGCGGCTCATGGTGATCGAGTCGGCGTCGTCGGCGAGGAGGTGGGCCAGCCGCAGGTCGTCGGTGAGGCCTCGGCGCAGCGGGTCCGAGGGGGTGAGCGGGCTCGCGGAGGACATGGTGGCCAACCTACTGGCCCGCGTCGATCATCCGTCGGAAGGACTCCAGGCGTGGTGAGGCCAGCGCGCCCCGGGCCACGGCGGCGTCGAGGGCGCACTCCGGCGTGCCCGTCTCGTGGTTGCAGCCGCGCGCGCAGTCCAGGGTGAGGGCCTCGAGGTCGGGGAAGGCCGCGATGATGCTCTCGCGGGTGACGTGGCTCAGGCCGAAGGACCGCACGCCGGGGGTGTCGATCACCCAGCCGCCGTCCACGGCGCCCTCGAGCGGGGGCAGCCGGAGGGCGATGGCCGAGCTGGAGGTGTGCCGGCCGCGCCCGGTGACCTCGTTCACCGCACCGATGCCGCGGTGGGCGTCGGGGATGAGGGCGTTCACCAGGGTGGACTTGCCCACGCCCGAGTGGCCGACGAAGACACTGGTCCGTCCGGCCAGCACGGCCCGCAGATCGGTGAGGTCGGCGCCCGGCTGGACCGTCTGCACGGGCACGCCCAGCGGGCCGTACTGGGCGAGCAGCTCCTCGGGCCCGGCGAGGTCGGCCTTGGTCAGGCAGAGCAGGGGGTCGAGCCCGGCGTCATAGCCAGCGACGAGGATGCGGTCGATCATCCCGGTGCGGGGCGGCGGGTCGGCCAGCGCGGTGACGATGACCAGCTGGTCGGCGTTGGCCACGATCGGGCGTTCGTAGGGGTCGTCGTCGTCGGCGGTGCGCCGCAGGACCGTCGTCCGTTCCTCCACCTGGACGATCCGGCCCAGCGTCCCCTCCTCACCGGAGGTGTCACCGACCAGACGGACACGGTCGCCCACGATGACGCCGGTGCGTCCCAGCTGGCGGGCCTTGGTGGCGGTGACCTCGTAGCCGCCAAGGAGCACCCGGAAGCGGCCCCGGTCCACCGTGATGACGACCCCCACCTCGGCCTCGGAGTAGTCCGGGCGGTCCTTGGTGCGGGGGCGGGTGCGTCGGCGGGGCCGCTCGAAGGCGTCGTTCTCATCGGTGCGGAACTGCCGGGAGGTCATCGGCTCAGGCCCTGCGCGGGTCGTCGAGCGAGCCGGCGGCCGTGCCGCTGCTCGTCGCGCTCCCTTGGAGCATGCCGCTCCAGAGGTCGACGAACCCGGGCATGGTCTTGCCGGTGCAGCTCACGTCGTCCACGGCGACGCCGGCCACCACCAGCCCGAGGACGGCGGCCGCCTGAGCCATCCGGTGGTCGGCGTAGGTGTGGAACAGCGCTCCCCCCAACGGCCCCGGGTTGATGCTCAGGCCGTCGTCGTCGCTGCGGACGTGGCAGCCCAGCTCCTGCAGCTCGGCCTCCAGCGCGGCGAGCCGGTCGGTTTCGTGGCCGCGGATGTGGCCTACCCCGCTGATCCGGGTGGTGCCCTCGGCCAGCGCGGCCACGGCGGCGACGACGGGGGTCAGCTCGCTGGCTGCCCGGAGGTCGAGCTCGACGCCGTGGAGAGGGCCGCGCCCCCGGACCGTCAAGCCATCCTCGGACCAGCTGACCTCTGCGCCGAACCCCTCGAGCACGCTGCGGATCTGCTCGCCGGGCTGCAGGGTGCTGACCGGCCAGTGCCGCACGGTGACGGTGCCGCCGGTCACCGCGGCCGCGGCGAGGAACGGGGCGGCGTTGGACAGGTCCGGCTCGATGACGACGTCCCGGGCCGAGAGGACGCCGGGGGAGACCCGCCAGCGGCCCGGCTCGGAGTCGTCGACCTCGACCCCGCGCTCGCGGAGCATGGCGACCGTCATGGCGATGTGGGGGAGGGAGGGCACGGGCCCGCCCACGTGGCGCAAATCCAGCCCGTCGGCGAAGCGGGCGCCGGCCAGCAGCAGCGCGGAGACGTACTGGCTGGAGGTGGACGCGTCGATGGTCACGGCGCCCCCGCGCAGCCCGGGGCGACCGGCGACGGTGAAGGGCAGGCCCGGGCCTCCGTCCGTGCGGCTCTCGGCCCCGAGGGCGGTGAGGGCGTCGAGCAGCGGAGCCATCGGCCGGGTGGCCGCCTGCTCGTCGCCCTCGAACCGGACCGGGCCCTCAGCCAGGGCGGCGAGGGCCGGGACGAAGCGCATGACGGTGCCGGCGAGCCCGCACTGGACGGTGCCGCCCCCGGTGAAGCGCTCCGGCGGGGTGACGAGCCACTGGTCCCCGGTCTCGACGATGAGGACGCCCAGGGTGCGCAGGGCCTCGCGCATCAGGGCGGTGTCGCGGGCGTCGAGGCCGTTGGTGATCACCGACGGCTGGTCGGCCAGGGCGGCCAGGACCAGGGCCCGGTTGGTCTCCGACTTCGAGCCCGGCACGTTCACCGTCGCGCTGATCGGGGTTGGCGCCTGCGGCGCGGCCCAGGGCTGCAGGGGCGGGAGGCTCGGCACGGGGGCGATTCTAGGGTCCCGGCTCCCGTCGCCGGACCGGTGCGGCCCGGCGACGAGACCGGCGCGGCTCAGTTCTCGCCGCGGTGGATGTGCTTGTTGAGCTTCTCGGCCTTGCGGGCGACGAGCTTGATCTGCTTGCGGTTGCGCTTCTCGGCCTCGGCGTCGCGCTTGGCGCGCTCCTTCTGGGCGACCTCGGCCTGCTTGACGGCCTGCTTCTTGGCCACCGCCGCCTGCTTGGCGGCGACCTCGCGGGTCTCCTTGAGCTGCTTCGCGGCCGCGGCCTGCGTCCGCTTCAGCTGCTTCGATGCCTGCTTGCGGGCCTTGCGGGAGCTGGCCACGGCCGCTCCGACCAGAGCGGCACCGCCGGCGATCGCGCCCTCGGCGAGCTGGCTGGTGCCCTTGCCGACGTTCTCGGCGAGGTCCCCGGCCGCGTCGGTGAGGCTGCTGACGTTCTTGCTGATCGCGCTGGAGGTGAGCCCGGTGCGGCGGCCCAGACTCTTGGTGGTGCGCCGGGTGTCGCGGACCAGGCTCTCCCCGCCCTTGGAGGCGAGGTAGAGCAGCCCCGGACGGCCCTCGGTGTCGCGGGCCGCGAGCAGGACGCCGCCGAGCAGGCTCAGGTTCTTGAGGAAGTGGGAGCGGTCCTCGGCCTTCTCGACCGCGTCGGTCCGGGTCCAGAAGGGGTGCTTGGCCAGCGTGCTGGGCACCAGGGAGGTCGCGAGCACGATGGCTCCCACCCGGCGCCCCTTCCCGGTGGCGAGCGCGAGACCACCGAGCAGCTGGGCAGCGCCGTTGATCCGCACCAGGGTGCGGGCGTCCTCCGGCACGGAGTCGGCCAGCGGCGCCGGGGCGTAGCGCTTGACGAACGGCACGAGCTTGTCGATCACCGGTTCGGCGGCCGGCACCAGCAGATCGGGGTGCCGGACGGACTTGAGGCCGCTCGCGACGAAGTAGGAGGCGAGCAGGGTACGGGCGGCGGCGCGCAACAACGTCATGGCCCTATTCCTACCGTGCCCGGCAGTCCCGGCCAAGCCCACCCCACCACGGGTAACGTGCCCGGCATGTGCGGTCGTTACGCCTCCACCGCGAGCCCCAGCCACCTGGCGCAGGAGTTCGAGGTCGACGACATACTCGACGGCCTGCCCGGGCCCGACTACAACGTCGCTCCCACCGTGGCGGTACCGGCGGTCCTCGAGCGGGTGGACCGCACCAGCGGTGACGTCCGGCGCCGTCTCGCGCCCCTGGTCTGGGGTCTGGTGCCGTCGTGGGCCAAGGACCGCTCGATCGGGGCCCGGATGATCAACGCCCGGCTGGAGACGGTGGCGGAGAAGCCGGCGTTCGCCAAGGCCTTCCGCTCCCGCCGCTGCCTGCTCCCGGCGGCCGGCTTCTACGAGTGGTACGTGCCCGAGGCCACATCCCCGGGAGTCAAGCCGGCGAAGCAGCCGTTCTTCCTGCACCGAGCCGACGGCACGCTGCTGGTGATGGCCGGCATCTACGAGATCTGGCGCGACCCCGCCAAGGACCGCGACGACGAGAGCGCCTGGTTGCGCACCTGTTCGGTGATCACCACCCGGGCGACCGACGCAGCCGGCCACATCCACGACCGGATGCCGCTGGTGGTGCCCGCCGCGTCGATCGACGACTGGCTGGACCCGGCGCTCACCGACCCGGCGCACGCGCTGGACCTGATCACGGTCACCGGAGCCGCCGAGCTGGAGGCGTACGCCGTCTCCACCGCGGTGAACAAGGTGCAGAACAACGACCCCTCGCTGCTGGAGCCGCTGACCGAGTCGGCGACCGGGTCGCTGCCCGAGGCCGCTGCACCCGGCGGTCCCCGGTCCGCGCCGCAGCAGGACCGGCTCCTCTGACGTCCCACGACCTGCCCGTCGCCACGACCCAGGGGCCGGGCCGTTGGCTGCTGGACGAGGCTGCCGAGCCCCGGGTGGCGCTGCTGCTGGGGCACGGGGCCGGAGGCGGGCCCCAGTCGCCCGACCTCGCGCTGCTGGCCTCCCGGCTGCCGCCGCGCGGCGTCACGGTCGCCCGGTTCGAGCAGCCCTGGCGCACGGCCGGCCGGCGCGTCGCGGTCGCGCCGCCGCGGTTGGACCAGGCGTGGCTGGAGGCCCTGCCCGTCCTGCGCGCGGCCCTCCCGGCGGGCCTGCCCCTGGCCACGGGCGGCCGGAGCGCGGGCGCCCGGGTGGCGTGCCGGACGGCGGAGGCCACGGGAGCGGTGGCTGTCCTCTGCCTGGCTTTTCCCTTGCACCCACCGGGCCGGCCCGACCGGTCCCGGGCGCCCGAGCTGCTCACCCCGGCCGTGCCCCGGCTGGTCCTCCAGGGCAGCCGGGACTCCTTCGGCTCAGCGGGCGAGGTGAGGGCCGCGGTGACCGGCGACCCGGGGGTGGTGGTCGTGGACCTTTCCGGGGCCGACCACGGCTACCGGTTGCCGCTCGGGCAGTCCATGGCGGACCTGCACGAGCGGCTGGTGGCCGAGGTCGCCGCCCTGCTGGGCGCGGCCGGGGGCACCGGGGGTGCGCGGACGGGGGAATAGGGCCGGTCGGCCCGCGTTGTACCGGCATGGCGATGATGATGGTGAGCGGGAGCGAGCAGCGCTCCCTGGACGGGCGCTCGCCGGTACTCTCGTACGTGATGAGCATCCCGACGAGTTCCACGGCCAGCGGGCCCGGCGCGGTGTCGCCGGCTGATCCGGCCGACCCGCGCACTACCGAGACCGAGGCGGAGCGCACCGTCCGCTTCGAGTCCGAGGCCTTGCAGTACCTCGACCAGCTGTACGCGGCCGCCATGCGGATGACGCGGAACCCGGCCGACGCCGAGGACGTGGTGCAGGAGACCTTCGCGAAGGCCTATGCCTCGTTCCACCAGTACACCCCCGGCACCAACCTCAAGGCGTGGCTGTACCGGATCCTCACCAACACCTACATCAACTCTTACCGGAAGAAGCAGCGCGAGCCGCAGCGCTCCGACGGGGAGAACATCGAGGACTGGCAGCTCGCCCGGGCCGAGTCGCACACGTCGAGCGGCCTGAAGTCCGCCGAGACGGTGGCACTGGAGAACCTGCCGGACTCCGACGTCAAAGAGGCTCTCCAGCAGCTGGCCCCCGACTTCCGGCTCGCGGTGTTCCTGGCCGACGTCGAGGGCTTCTCCTACAAGGAGATCGCCGGGATCATGGGCACCCCGATCGGCACGGTGATGTCGCGCCTCAACCGCGGCCGCACCCAGCTCCGGGTGCTGCTCAGCGACTACGCACGTGAACGCGGCATGGTTCGACAAGGGGGATCGACGTGAGTGACCTGCAGAACGCACCGGGCACCGACTGCGAGCACATGCTCGCTCGGGTCCACGAGTTCCTCGACCACGAGCTCGACTCCGCGAGCAGCGACGAGATCCGTGCGCACCTGGTGGCCTGCGAGCCCTGCTTGGACCGCTACGACGTCGAGCAGGCCGTCAAGAGCCTGGTGAGCCGCTGCTGCGGGGGCGACAAGGCCCCGAGCGCCTTGCGGACCAAGGTGCTCGGCCAGTTGGCCGCGGCCCAGGCCGCCGCTCACGCCGAAGAGGCCTGAGGGCACCGCTCCACCTGCGAACGACAAGACCCCCACGGGATACCCGTGGGGGTCTTCTCGTCGTTTGACGAGTGCTCGTCGGCGCGTCGCCTCAGGCGTTGGGGCGCTTGCCGTGGTTCGCGCCCTTCTTCTTGCGGGCGCGACGCTTGCGGCCAGTCTTACCCATCCGTGCCTCCTCACATGTGCGGTCAGTGCGTGCCCCTGCCCGGTGGTGGCACCGGGGCACAGCGAGCCATTCTGCCACACCGGTCTGCCGCCCTCTGCCGCCTCGACAGAACCCCGCCGACCCTTGGGGTCGACGGGGTTCTGACAGCTCGGGGCGGACGACGGTCAGTGGATGGGCTTGCCCTGGGCCAGCTCGGGGACGACGCCCGGGTCGCCGACGTCGGCGAAGTAGTCCGACTGGCTGGTGATGTCAGTGCCGTTGGGGACGCGGGCCGCGTTCAGCACGGCGGTGAGCACCACCGTGACCACGACGTTGATGACCAGGGCCGTCAGGCCGATGTAGCCGGCGTCGCCGAGCCCCGGGACGATGGCCAGGGAGTTGCCGAAGGGCCTCGTCGTGCAGGCCGTGCAGCCCCCGTAGGCGGTGACCGTGCCGTAGGCCATCCCGACCGCCCAGCCGGCCAGCAGGGCCCAGCGGTGGAACCACCGGGTGAACAGGCCGAACACGATCGAGGGCAGGGTCTGCAGGATCCAGACACCGCCGAGCAGCTGGAAGTTCAGCGCGTTCTGCTTGTCCAGCAGCAGGACGAACAGCAGGGCGCCGACCTTCGTGACCAGGGAGACGATCTTGGAGACCTTGGCCTCGCGGGCGTCGTCGGCGTCCGGCCGTAGGAAGGCCTTGTAGATGTTGCGGGTGAAGAGGTTGGCCGCCGCGATCGACATGATGGCCGCCGGGACCAGGGCCCCGACCGCGATGGCGCCGAACGCGACGCCGGTGAACCAGCTGGGGAAGTGGTCCTCGAACAGCTGGGGGATGACCAGCTGGGGGTTGACCTTCCCGTCCAGGCCGATGGGCTTGGTGCCCGCCTTGATGGCGATGTAGCCCAGCAGGGCCAGCAGCCCGAGCAGCAGCGAGTAGGCCGGGAGGATGGCGGCGTTGCGTCGGCCGGTGTTGCGGTCCTTGGAGCTGAGCGCAGCGGTGACCGAGTGCGGGTACATGAACAGGGCCATCGCCGACCCCAGCGCCAGCGAGGCGTAGGCCCAGTGCTGGGTGGGGGCGGGGATGAAGGTCCCGGTCGGGACCGCCGGGTTGGCCGCCGACGGCGCAGCCATCTTGGCCTGCGCGGCGTCGAAGATGCTGTTCCAGCCGCCGAACAGGCCCGGCAGGTGGATGATCGCCACGAAGATCACGATGTAGATCAGCACGTCCTTGACCACGGCGATCATGGCGGGCGCCCGCAGGCCGGAGGAGTAGGTGTAGGCGGCCAGGACGGCGAAGGCGATCAGCAACGGTAGGTCGCGGGCCAGCAGGCTCTCCCCACCCAGGCCGAGCACCTCGAGGATCGCCTGGATGCCCACCAGCTGCAGGGCGATGTAGGGCATCGTGGCCAAGATCCCGGTGACCGCCACGGCCAGGCTCAGGCTGCGCGTGCCGTAGCGGCCCTGGACGATGTCGGCGGTGGTGATGTACCCGTGCCGGTGGGCGACGGACCACATCCGGCCCAGGAAGAAGAAGATCACCGGGTAGAGCACGATGGTGTATGGGACGGCGAAGAAGCCCGACACCGCACCGGTGGCCCACATCGCCGCCGGGACTGCGACGAAGGTGTAGGCGGTGTAGAGGTCCCCGCCCAGCAGGAACCAGGTGGTCAGGGTGCCGAAGCTCTTGCCCCCCAAACCCCACTCGTGCAGCGACTCCAGGTTCGCCGGCCGCCGCCAGCGGGCCGCCAGGAACCCCATCACCGTCACCAGGACGAAGATCACGATGACGACAGAAAGGGCCACGCCGTCGACGTTCACTGGTGCGCACCCCCGTCGGCCCGGCGCTCGTACGCCGTCTGCTCCCGCTTCAGGAGCCAGAAGCTCAGACCACAGATCGCGGCAGCGAGGAAGACCCACATCAGCTGGTACCAGTAGAAGAAGGGGAAGCCGAACAGCCTCGGCTCGATCTTGTCGTAGGTGCCCACCAGCAGGGGCAGCACGATCCCGGCCAGGAGCAGCCCGGCCACGACCACCTTGGTGGGCGTGGGCCGCCAGCGCGGGTCCCTGCCGCCGGGTTCGACCCGGCGTGCGGCTAGCTCGTCCATCCTTTGCCTCCTCAGGCGGCCACGGCTCCGTGACCCGAGAGCACGCTACTGCCCAGGTCGCCGACCGCTGAGGAGCCCCCGTGCGGCGTGGCGGGACCCGGTGGTCGGTGGGGCTTTCCTCGTTAGGGTGGCGGGATGCCGTCCATGTCCGAGATCGTCGCCGAGCACACCGACCTCTCCGACGCCGACCAGCGCTGGTTGAAGGTACTGGTCTCGGAATGGCAGCTGCTGGCCGACCTGTCGTTCTCCGACCTCGTGCTGTGGGTGCCCGACCGGGACGCGAACGTCTTCTGGGCCGCGGCCCAGATCCGCCCGAACACGGGCCCGACCGCCCTGCTCGACGACGTGGTGGGCGACCTCATCGCCTACTCACCCGAGCACCTCGTGTCGGAGGCCTTCGTCAGCGGTCGGATCACCCAGACCAGCGCGGCCAAGCTGCAGGCCGGCATGCCGGTCGACACCCACGCCATTCCGGTGAAGCTGGCCGACCGGGTCATCGCCGTCGTCGAGCAGCACACCAGCCAGCTCGGGGTGCGGGCACCGAGCTCGCTGGAGTCCGCCTACACCAGCACCGCGGAGATCCTCGCCCGGATGGTGACCGTCGGGGCCTTCCCCATGCCCGCCGACGCCTCGAACCTGGCCTTCAGCCCCCGGGTCGGCGACGGGTTCATCCGGCTCGACGCCGGGGGAGAGGTGCAGTACGCGAGCCCGAACGCCCTGAGCGCCTACCGGCGTCTGGGCCAGATCGGCGACTTGGTGGACGAGCACCTGCCGAGCCTGACGGCCTCCCTGGTACCCCTGGGTCGAGGCCCGGTCGACGAGTCGGTCACCTCGGTGCTGGGCGGTCGGACCGCTCGCCGGACCGAGCTGGTCGCCGGCGACGCGCACCTGATGATCCGGGTGTTGCCGCTGCTCGACGGTCGGGAGCGGGTGGGGGCGATCGTCTTGTGTCGTGACGTCAGCGACCTGCGCAGTAAGGAGCGACAGCTCGTCACCAAGGACGCGACCATCCGGGAGATCCACCACCGGGTCAAGAACAACCTGCAGACGGTCGCGGCGCTGTTGCGGATGCAGGCCCGGCGGATGGAGTCGCCCGAGGCCAAGATCGCCCTCACCGACGCCATGTCGCGGGTCGCCTCCATCGCCATCGTGCACGAGACCCTGTCCCAGGCGTTCGACGAGGCCGTGGAGTTCGACAAGGTCGCCGACGGGCTGCTCACGATGGTCGGCGACGTCTCGTCCACCTCGTCCGGGGTCACCGCCGTGCGCCGGGGCACCTTCGGCGTCGTCTCGGCCGACATGGCCACCGGTCTGTCGATGGTGGTGACCGAGCTGTGCCAGAACGCCGTCGAGCACGGCCTGGACGACGGGTCGGGCGAGGTGCTGGTCCTGCCGAGTCGGCGGGACGGCCGGTTGCGGGTGGAGATCAGCGACGACGGCCGCGGCCTGCCCGCCGGCTTCGACTGGCGGCAGTCGCGAAGCCTCGGTCTCTCGATCGTGAACACCTTGATCGCCGAGCAGGAGGGGACGTTCGAGATCGGGGCTCAGCCCGACGGTCGTCCCGGCACCCGCGCGGTATTCGAGATCCCCGTGTGAGGACGGCCGCTCGTGTTCGCACGTGAGGGGTCCGGACATGACGAGGACGCCGGGAGAAGCTCTCCCGGCGTCCTCGTTGCGGCCCTGCGGCCGTCGGTGCTGCTACGCGGTCCGGATGCGGGCGCGAGCCGCACGACGCTTCAGCGCCCTGCGCTCGTCCTCGCTCAGCCCGCCCCACACCCCGTGGTCCTGACCTGCTTCGAGCGCCCACTGCAGGCACGCGTCACGGACGTCGCACCGCCGGCAGACTTGCTTGGCCTCGTCGATCTGGAGGAGGGCCGGCCCAGTGTTCCCGATGGGGAAGAACAGCTCGGGGTCCTCGTCCAGACAGGCGGCCTTGTGGCGCCAATCCATGGCTTACTCGCTCCTCACTCGGTGACTCGGGCTGTGTTGATCCGCCCGTAAGATCCGGAGCCCTTGTCCTCTACACTGATGAACCACGGCTACTGGACCAACCCTGTCAAGTATCTCAGTCGCGCACAAGGGTTTGGCGCGTCGGGTGCCTCACATTTCGTCCGGGTTACGTCAGGATCACCTCTCGGCGCCCGTCCTGGCCTGCGGTGTGAGGTTCGCTCGTGGCCGGCACCGTACGCTGGGAGCCGTGATGCCCGCACGCCGGATCGGCACCTTGCTGGTCGCCGCCGCCCTGCTGGGAGCCCAAGCCCTCGTGGCCCTCGTCTTCGGGGTGCTGGAAGCACGCTCGATCTCAGCACTCCGCGTGGTGATGGGGACCGGGGTCACCCTGATCATGCTGGGCTACGGTCTGTTGCTCCTTCTCGTGGCCCGCGGGGTGGCCCTCGGCCGACGCTGGAGCCGCGGACTGGCGGTGGTCACCCAGCTCCTGCTGCTGCTGCTCGGCTACAGCTTCCGTCAGCCTCCGACCACCTGGGCGGGCTTGCTGATGGGGCTGGTGGCGCTCACCGTCCTGGTCTGCCTGCTGGCTCCGCGCTCGACCCGGGCCTTCCTCGCGGAGGACCCGCCGGCGACGGCGGACCCGTCGTCCTGACTCCCGGCTGACCCGGGATGCGGTCAGGAGCCGTCGAGGGTCGCAGCCAGCTCAGCGTCCCGCTCGGCCTCGGCCTGCGCCTCGGTTTTGACCCGCTGCAGGAAGGTCCGCGTCCGCTCCTCCCGGGGGTGGAGCAGCACCTGGTCGGGTGGTCCCTCCTCGACCACGACGCCCTGGTCCATGAAGACCACCCGGTCGGCCACGCCCCGGGCGAACCCCATCTCGTGGGTGACCACGATCATGGTGGTCCCCTCCTCGGCCAGCCGGCGCATCACGCCGAGCACCTCGCCCACCAGCTCGGGGTCCAGCGCGGAGGTGGGCTCGTCGAAGAGCATCAGCTCCGGCTTCATGGCCAGCGCACGCGCGATGGCCACCCGCTGCTGCTGCCCGCCCGAGAGCTGGCTGGGGTAGTAGCCGGCCCGGTCAGCCAGCCCGACCAGGTCGAGCAGGCGCTCGGCCTCCTCGCGCACGGCCGACTTGGACTGACGCTTCACCTGGACCGGCGCCTCCATCACGTTCTCCAGGGCGGTCATGTGCGGGAACAGGTTGAACCGCTGGAACACCATGCCGATGCGGGAGCGCTGACGGGCGATGTCCTTGTCCGTGCGCGTGTGCAGCCGCCCGCCGCGCTCCTCGAACCCGATGAGCTCCCCGCCGACCCAGATGCGACCCCCCGTCAGGGACTCCAGCTGGTTGATGAGCCGGAGGAAGGTGGTCTTGCCGGAGCCGCTCGGACCCAGCAGGCAGACCACCTCACCGGGGTCCACGCTCAGGTCGATCCCCTTGAGCACCTCGTTACCGCCGAAGGACTTCGTGACGTTGACGGCGTGCACGAGGTGCCCGCCGGGTGCGCTGACCCCGCTCACTTGGCCGACCCCGCCGCCAGGCCCTTGGCCGCCTGTTCGGCGTCGGAGGACACCGTGGCGCCGAAGCCGCGGCCGAAACGCCTCTCGAGGTAGGTCTGACCGACCATCAGCACGCTGGAAGCGATCAGGTAGAACAGCGTCGCCGCAACCAGCACGGGGAACGTCTGGTAGGTCCGGGTGCCGATGGCCTGGAGCTGGAAGAACAGCTCCGTCCCGACCGGGATGGCCAGGAGCAGCGACGTGTCCTTGAGCATCGCGATCGTCTCGTTCCCGGTCGGCGGCACGATCACCCGCATGGCCTGGGGGAGCACCACGCGACGCATCGCCTTGGGGCGGCTCATGCCCAGGGCCTGCGCCGCCTCCATCTGCCCCTTGTCGACGCTGAGGATGCCGGCGCGCGCGATCTCGGCCATGTAGGCCGCCTCCGAGGCGGCCAGGCCGATCACCCCGCCGGTGAGCCCGACGAAGAGCGTGTTGGCGTCGAAGGTGGCGATCCGCCAGTCCCCCGAGAGACCGAGCCAGTCGATCAGCAGCCAGTCGAACGGCACCCCGAGAGCGATGCCTTGCTGGAAGAGGATGCCCAGCGCTCCCATGATGGTCAGCAGGACGTAGCGGGGGATGGCTCGGAAGAACCAGGTGTAGACCCAGGACACGCCCCGCAGCACCGGGTTGTCCGACAGGCGCATGACCGCCAGCAGCACGCCCAGCGCCACCCCGAGCACCATGGCCAGGACGGTCACCGCGATGGTGCCCTTCCAGAAGCCTTCCAGCACCGGGCTCTGGTTCATCGCCTGCAGCACGAAGGGCCAGTTGAAGGCCGGGTTGTTCACCAGAAGGTTGCCGAGCATCAGGGCCAGGACCGCGAGCACCGCGATCGCGACCCAGCGCCAGGGGTGCCGGACCGGCCGGGCCTCGATCAGCCCGGGCCGCTCCTCGGCCACCGCAGGAGCGGCCGGGGCCGTGGTGGTCATGGGTTGACGGAGAAGTCCGACACGGCGCCCTGCTCGACGCCCCACTTGGCCAGGGCGGCCTGGTAGCTCCCATCCGCCTCGATGGCCCGAAGACCGGCGGCCAGCGCCTCGGCGAACTCGGTCTCCTCCTTCGGCACCACGTAACCGTACGGGGCCGCCTCGTAGATCTCGCCGAGGGTCTCCAGCTTTCCGGCGGACTGCTTCACCGCGTAGGCGACGACCGGGGAGTCGGCCAGCATGGCGTCGGCCTTGCCGGTGACGACGGCGCTCGTGGCCTGGTCCTGGCCCTTGAACTGCAGGATCTTGATCGAGTCGGCGCCGCACTGCTTCTGCCGCACCGGCAGGTCGTCGGTCTCCTGGACGGTGCCGGTCTGCACGGCGATGGTCTTGCCGCAGGCGTCGTCGATGTCGATGCCCTTCGGGTTGCCGGCGGCGGTCGCCCACTGGGTGCCGGCGGAGAAGTAGCTCACCATGCTGACCTGCTGCTTGCGCTCGTCGTTGATGGTGAACGAGGAGACCCCGACGTCATATTTGTTGCCCTGCACCCCGGTGATGATGGAGGAGAAGTCGGCCGGCTGGAACTCGGCCTTGACCCCCAGCTTGGCGGCGACGGCGTTGAAGACGTCGACGTCCATTCCCTGGACGGTCTTGCCGTCCCCAGCAAGGAACTCGTTCGGCGCGTAACTGGCGTCGGTGCCCACCTTGATCACCCCGGCGTCGCGGATGTCCTGCGGCAGCTGGGAGGCGAGGTCGGCGTCCGCGCTCACCGACACCGACGGTGCTCCTGCGGCGGGCTCGCCACTCAACGAGTCCGAGCCACAGGCGCTGAGCGCCAGCGCGGCGACGCAGGCGCTGGCCAGACCGAGCTTTTGACGTACGTTCACTTGGAGATCCTCCTCTGGGCCCCACCAGGCTGTGCCCCGGGGGTATGACGCTTCCGCGCCCTTGCGGTCCGGCGGCGCACCGACCTCGGGCGGTCGCCGTTGAGGTGGCACGAAGCGCTCACCTGCCAGAATCCTCCCACGGGCGCGAAACGATGCCGGCTCCTGCGCGCTGCGCGACGAGATCAACGCAGCCGGGCGGCTCAGTGGAGGCGGTGCGCCCCTTGCGAGGGCACGCCGACGAAGTGCTGTGGGGCTGCGTGCCCGGCGGCGGAGAACGCGTCGGCGACCGCAGCGGCGACGGCGTCCGCGCGCCCGGTCGGCACCAGGGCGATGATGCAGCCGCCGAAGCCGCCGCCGGTCATCCGCGCGCCCAGGGCGCCGGCCCGCCGCGCAGTATCGACCGCGAGATCGACGGTCGGCACGGTGATCTCGAAGTCGTCCCGCATCGAGGCGTGGGAGGCGTCCAGCAGGGGCGCGAGGTCGGCCACCCGCCCGGCCTGCAGGACCCCGGCCGCCGTCTGCACCCGCGCGTTCTCGGTGACCACGTGGCGGACCCGGCGCTGCATGACCTCGGCGGGCAGCGCGGCGAGGGCCGCGTCCAGGTCGGGGACGTCGCGCAGCGCGGCAAGTCCGAGGATCGCGGCCGCTTCCTCGCAAGTCCGGCGCCGGTCGGCGTACTCCCCGTCGACGTGGGTGTGCGGGGTGTTCGTGTCGAGCACCAGCAGCTCCAGGCCGGCGCCGGCCAGGTCCAGGGAGACCTGGGTGGCCTCGAAGGTCCGGCAGTCGAAGAACAGCGCGTGCGCGTCCGTGCAGAGGGTCGACGCCGCCTGGTCCATCAGCCCGGTCGGGGCGCCGACGAAGTCGTTCTCGCAGCGCCGGGCAAGCTTGGCCCGTTCCAGCGGGTCGACCTGCAGGCCGCACAGGTCGGCCAGGGCCGCCAGCACCGCGCACTCCAACGCGGCGGAGGAGGACAGGCCCGCGCCGATCGGCACGTCGGAGGTGAGCACGAGGTCGGCACCGCTGACCGGGTACCCGGCCTCGGCCAGCGCCCACACCACTCCGGCGACGTAAGCCTGCCAGCCGCTCATCCCCGGTCGCAGGTCGCCCCGGCCGAACTCCGAGGTCTTCCCGTTGCTCAGGGAGGTGACGCTCCAGCGGTCGTCGTCGCGGGGCGCCGCGGCCACGGTGACGGCCTGGGCCAGCGCGAAGGGCATCACGAAGCCGTCGTTGTAGTCGGTGTGCTCACCGATCAGGTTCGCCCGCCCGGGTGCCGCCCACACCCCCTCAGGCGCTCGTCCGTGGCGGTCGACGAAGTCCTGGGTCACGGCGGCGGCATCGGCGGAGGTCACCCGGGGAACTCTAGCGACGGGCCCCGCTCCGGCGGGGCCGCGGCTCCGCCGACGCCTCGCTCGACCGCGGCCCCGGAGATCCAGCGCCAGATCCCTTCGGAGTGGCCCTGGCGGGCCCTGGCGACCATCTGGCGCTGGATTCCCAGGGGACGCCTCGCCCGAGCGCTCCGGGGATGGGCGGGACGGCTCTAGGCTGGCCCGGTGCTCGCTGCCTACGCCGTCGCTGCCGATGCCGACGACCCGCTGAGCGGCCTCGTCGTCGGGGAGATCGAGCCGCCTCCGGTGCCGGAGGGTTGGGTCGAGGTGGCCGTCCGCGCCACCGCCCTGAACCACCACGACCTGTGGTCGCTCCGTGGCGTCGGGCTGAGCGCGGACCGGCTCCCGATGGTGCTGGGCTGCGACGCGGCCGGGGTGACTGCGGACGGCCGGGAGGTCGTCGTGCACGCAGTGGTCAACGACCCGGCGTTCACCGGTGCCGACACCACCTTCGACCCCCGTAGGTCGCTGCTGTCCGAGCACCATCCGGGCACGCACGCCCAGATTCTCCGGGTGCCTGCGGCGAACCTCGTCGACAAACCGGCTGAGCTCGGGTTCGCGGAGGCGGCCTGCCTCCCGACGGCGTGGTTGACCGCCTACCGGATGCTCTTCACCTCCTCGGGCCTGCGACCCGGTGACACCGTGCTCGTCCAGGGGGCCGGCGGTGGGGTGGCGACCGCCCTGGTCGCCCTCGGGGTGCAGGCGGGGTACCGGGTCTGGGTCACCTCCCGCGACGAGGGCCGCGCAGCCCGGGCTCTCGCCCTCGGGGCCCACCAGGCCTTCGCGTCGGGGGAGCGGCTGCCCGAGCGGGTGGACGCGGTGATGGAGACGGTGGGCGCCGCCACGTGGTCGCACTCGGTCAACGCGCTGCGTCCCGGAGGCACGCTCGTGATCAGCGGCACCACCTCGGGGGCCGAGCCGAGCAAGGCCGAGCTGACCAAGATCTTCTTCAAGCCGCTCCGCGTGGTGGGTTCGACGATGGGCACCCGTGACGAGCTCGAGTCCCTGCTCCGGCTGCTGGTGACGACCGGCCTGCGGCCGGTCGTCGACCGCACCCTGGCCCTGGCCGACGCAGCCGAGGGCTACGCCGCGCTGCTCGCCGGGGAGGTCTTCGGCAAGGTGGTCTTCGAACCGTGAACGCGCACGGGCCGGTGCAGCTCCGTCCTGCCCGGACCGACGACGCCGGCCCACTCAGCGTCTGCCACCGGGCATGCTGGAGCGAGGCCTACACCGGCCTGGTGCAGGACCCGGTGCTCGCGGCAGCGCTCGCCGCCTTCGGCGAGCGGGCGGAGCGGTGGCGGCAGATCCTGGCCGGCACGCACGGCACGGTCCTGGCCGTCGCCGGTCAGGAGGTGGTCGGATTCGCCTCGGCGGGCCCCCAGCGCGACCCTGGCCTCGATCTGCCCGTCGAGCTCTACGCCCTCTACGTCCGGCGGGCTCTCTGGGGCACCGGTCTGGGGGAGCGACTGCTGGCCGCGGCCGTCGGGGACGCGCCCAGCTCGTTGTGGGTGCTGCGCGAGAACCAGCGCGCCCGACGCTTCTACGCCCGGCACGGGTACGGGCCCGACGGCGCCGAAAAGCTCGAGCCGGTCCTCGCCGCCCAGGAGATCCGGATGGTGCGACCGGCCCCGGGAGCCCAGCCCGGGGCGGTCACCGCCTGACTGTCCACCCGGCGCCGCCGTCGTGGACGGCGGCCCGGGGAATCCCAGGGACCAGCACGAGCTGTCCCGCTACCCGTCCTCGTCCTCGTCGTCCAGCCGGGCCAGCCAGGTGGCCAGCCGCTCCACGGGGACCTCGAAGTCGGGGTGGACGTCGACGAAGACACGGAGTTGCTCCGCCACCCAGGCCAGGGTGACCTCCTCCTCGCCGCGGCGACGCTCCAGCTCCTCGATCCCGCGGTCGGTGAAGTACACCCGGGCCTCAGGCCAGCGCGGCGTCGACGAGCGAACGCTGCTGGCTCTCGTGCACCTTGGCCGAGCCCACCGAGGGTGCCGACGCAGCCTCACGGGTGACCGGCAGCAGCTCCCAGCGGCGGCCGGGGGCCGCCTCGGCGAGCGCGTCCGGCAGGTTGAGGGCCATGAAGGGCCAGGCTCCCTGGTTGGCCGGCTCGTCCTGCACCCAGCGGGCCTCGGTGACCTTCGGGAACCGGCTGAGCTCGGCCGCGATCTCCGCAGCCGGCAGCGGGTAGAGGCGCTCGACCGCGATGATGGCGACCTTGCCCTCCAGACCCTGCTGAGCCCGCTTGGCGACCAGGTCCCAACGCACCTTGCCCGAGCACAGCAGCACCATCTCGACCCGGGCCGGGTCGGTGACCGTCGGGTCGGCCAGGACCGGCTTCCAGTCGCCGGAGGTGAACTCCGAGGGGTCGGAGACCGCCTGCTTGTTGCGGAGCATGGACTTCGGCGTGGCCACGATGAGCGGGCGGTGCCGCTCCCCGAGAGCCTGGGCCCGCAGCAGGTGGAAGTAGCTCGCGGGCGTCGAGGGCTGGGCCACGGCGAACGCGTCCTCGGCCGCGAGGGTGAGGAAGCGCTCGATCCGGGCCGAGCTGTGGTCGGGTCCCTGCCCCTCGTAGCCGTGCGGCAGCAGCAGCACCACGCCGGACTTCTGGGTCCACTTGGCCTGCCCGGAGGTGATGAACTCGTCGATGATGATCTGGGCGCCGTTGGCGAAGTCGCCGAACTGGGCCTCCCAGAGCACCAGCGCCTCGGGCCGGGCCACCGAGTAGCCGTACTCGAAGCCCATGGCCGCGTACTCGCTGAGGAGTGAGTCGAAGACGTGGAACTTGCCCTGTTCGTCGTCGAGGTGCTTCAGCGGCACCCAGGACTCACCGGTCGCCCGGTCGACGATGGCCGCGAACCGCTGCACGAAGGTGCCGCGGCGCGTGTCCTGGCCGGTCAGCCGCACCGTGCGGCCCTCGAGCAGCAGCGAGCCCAAAGCGAGGATCTCCCCGGTCGCCCAGTCGATCGGGCCCTGGGTGATCGCGGCGGCCCTGCGCTGCAGCTGCGGCATCACCTTGGGGTGGACGTGGAAGCCGTCGGGGAAGGTGGTGTGGGCGTCGGAGATCTTCTTCAGCGTCTCCATCGAGACGGCCGTGCCGTGCTTGGCCGCGGACTTGCTCGGGTAGACCGGCACCCGGCTGTAGCCGCGTTCACGCGGAGGCAGCTCCGGGTCGCGGACCTCCTTGAACACGCTCTCCAGTCGCTGCTGGAACTTGCTCATCACCGCCTCGGCGTCCTCGACCGTGATGTCGCCACGCCCGATCAGGGCCTCGGTGTAGAGCTTGCGCGTCGAGCGCTTCCGCTCGATCAGGTCGTACATCCGCGGCTGGGTGAAGCTCGGGTCGTCACCCTCGTTGTGGCCGCGGCGGCGGTAGCAGACGATGTCGATGACGACGTCCTTGTGAAAGGTCTGCCGGAACTCGAAGGCCAGCCGCGCGACCCGGATGCAGGCCTCCGGGTCGTCCCCGTTGACGTGGAAGATCGGCGCCGCCACCATCCGCGCCACGTCGGTGGAGTAGATGGAGGAGCGGGACTCGGTCGGGGAGGTGGTGAAGCCGACCTGGTTGTTGACGATGATGTGGATCGTGCCGCCGGTGCGGTATCCGCGCAGCTGGGAGAGGTTCAGCGTCTCGGCCACGACGCCCTGGCCCGCGAAGGCCGCGTCGCCGTGCATGAGCACGGGTAGCACCGGGAACTCCGCGCCGCGGTCGAGGATGTCCTGCTTGGCCCTGGCGATTCCTTCCAGAACCGGGTTGACGGCCTCGAGGTGGCTGGGGTTGGCCGCGACGGACGTCTTAATCGTGCTGCCGCTGAGGGCGGTGAACTCGCCCTCCGCACCCAGGTGGTACTTGACGTCGCCGGAGCCCTGCACGGTGCGGGGGTCGATGTTGCCCTCGAACTCGCGGAAGATCTGCGCGTAGGACTTGCCGACGATGTTGGCCAGCACGTTGAGCCGACCGCGGTGCGGCATGCCGATGCAGACCTCCTCCAGACCCGCGTCGGCGGCCTGCTCGCAGACCTCGTCCAACAACGCGATGGCGGACTCGCCGCCCTCCAGGCTGAACCGCTTCTGCCCGACGAACTTGGTCTGCAGGAAGGTCTCGAAGATCTCCGCCTCGTTGAGCTTGTCGAGGATCCGGAGGTGCTCCTCGCGGGGCAGGGACTCGTGCGGGCGCTCGACGCGGTCCTGCATCCACTTGCGCTGGGTCGGCTCGGAGATGTGCATGTACTCGATGCCGATGGTGCGGCAGTAGGAGTCGCGCAGGATGCCGAGGATCTTGCGCATCTTCATCACGCCCTGGCCCCCGGCGAAGGAGCCGGTGGCGAACCCGCGGTCCAGGTCCCACAGGGTGAGGCCGTGGTTCTGCACGTCGAGGTCGGCGTGCTCGCGCTGGCGGTACTCCAGCGGGTCGGTGTCGGCCATCAGGTGTCCCCGCACCCGGTAGGCGTTGATCATCTCCATGATCCGCGCCTGCTTGGGGATCTGGTCCTCGTGGTCGGTGGTGACGTCCTGCGCCCAGCGGATCGGCGCGTAGGGGATGCGCAACGCGGCGAAGATGTCGTCGTAGAAGCCCTCCTCGCCCAGGAGCAGGGCGTGCAGGCGCTGTAGGTACTGCCCCGACTGGGCGCCCTGGATGATCCGGTGGTCGTAGGTCGAGGTGAGCGTGAGCACCTTCGAGACGCTCATCTCGCTGAGCCGGTCGGGGTCGGAGCCCTGGAACTCCGGGGGGTAGTCCATGGAGCCGACGCCGATGATCGTGCCCTGGCCCTGCACCAGCCGCGGCACCGAGTGGTTGGTGCCGATGGTGCCCGGGTTGGTCAGGGTGATCGTGGTGTCGGCGAAGTCGGTGACCGCCAGCTTGCCGGCACGCGCCTTCTTGACCATCTGCTCGTAAGCCGCCCAGAACTGCGCAAAGTCCAGCTTCTCGCAGTTCTTGATGCTCGGCACCAGCAGCTGGCGGGTGCCGTCCTCCTTGGGCATGTCGATGGCCAGGCCGAGGTTGATGTGGGCCGGCACCACCATGGTCGGCTTGCCGTCGACGATCTCGTAGCTGTTGTTCATCGCGGGGACGGCCTTGAGGGCCTGGACCATCGCGTAGCCGATGAGGTGGGTGTAGGAGACCTTGCCACCCCGCGCGCGGCGCAGGTGGTTGTTGATCACGACGCGCTGGTCGATGAGCAGCTTGACCGGCAGCGAGCGCACGCTGGTGGCGGTCGGGACGCTCAGGGAGAGGTCCATGTTCTTGGCCGTACGGGCGGGAGCACCGCGGAGCGTCGTGCGGACGGGCTCCTCGCTGGCGACGTCGGGGCGCAGCGACGGGTTTGGCGGGTCGGCCGGGACACCACCGCGGCTTCCCGGGGTCGCGGGCCGGCCCTCGCGGTTGGTGGAGGGCTTCTCCACCGTCGGGTTCGGCTTCGAGGTCGTCGGCTTGGCGGCGGAGGCCGTCGGCGCCTCGACGGCGGGAGCCGCGCTCCGCGGGGTAGGTGAGGGTGCGCTGGTCCCGTTGCTGGCCGGACGCGGCGCCGGCTCTGCCGCCGAGGCGCGCGCCTGCGCAGCGGGCGCCTGCTGGGCTGCGGGCTTCGGGCTGGAGGCGGGTGCGACGCCGGGGGCGCCGTGCTCGGCGAAGTAGGTGGCCCAGGTCTGGTCCACCGAGCCCGGGTCGGTGCTGTACTGCTCGTACATCTCCTCGAGCAGCCAGTCGTTCGCGCCGAAGTCGGTCTCCTCGGTCGTGCCGCTGGTGGCCGTCGAGCTGGATGAGTCGGGCATTGTGGCCTGCTCGCCTTCTTCCGTGCGTTGTCGTCCTGCGTCAGGGTGCGGGTGTGCTCCACCGTCCAGGCTGCACCCGACACGATTCCGTACGCATTCCGGGCAAGCCCGCGCCTAGGTTACCCATACCGGGCAGACCACCGTGCGACTGGTGCCATGTGTCGGCTCGACGACGCGATCAGCGCCGTGGCGCCGTGCTGCACGTGGCGACCAGGCGTGCGTGCAGCCCGTCCGTGGCCCGGCCGAGCCGGCGGGTCGCGATCCAGGCAGCGCCGACCAGCCCGGACTCCGCGCTGAGCAGCGCCAGTCCCGCGGGTACCCGGGCGGCGAACCGGTCGCGGACGGGACCCGGGGTGGCCAGCACGGAGCCGCCGAGCACCACCGGCTCGCCGGGCCGGGGGTCGAGCCCGCGCAGCGTCGCGACGAGCAGGTCCGCCGCCTCGTCGGCGAGCGCGCCCGCCCGCGGGTCCTCCCCGGCGTGCCGGCTGACCAGCGGGGCGAAGCCCGCCAGCCAGGTGGGCGGGTGGTCGTAGCAGGCTTGGACGAGGTCGAGGTGACCCGACGCCCCGGCCGCGCTGAGCACCGCAGCCGGCAGACCGGCCAGCGGCCAGCCCTCGTCCAGGGCCTCGAGCGTCACCTGCACGGCGGCCCGCCCCAGCCAGAAGCCCGAGCCGCGGTCACCGAGGAGGTAGCCCCAGCCGTCGCGTCGTGCGTGCAGGTCGTCTCCCACGAGGCGCCCGGCGACGGCGCCGGTGCCGGCGATGACCGTGCAGCCCCGGAGCGCGGGCGTGGCCGAGGAGAAGGTGACGGCCAGGTCCGAGACCAGCACCGCGGGCACCCCGGGTCCGGCCGGTAGCGCGGCCGGAAGGAAGGCGGGGTCCGCGGCGGCGCGCGAACCGCCGGCCAGGCCGATGGCTGAGCTGGCGACGGTCCCGACGACGCCGTCGAGGGCGCGCTCCGCGGTCCTGCGGATCTCCGCCGCCGATCCCGCGAGCCCCACCAGGTTCGGGTTCCCCGGACCACCGCTGGCCACGGACAGCACGCGGCCGTGGAGGTCGGCGACGGCGACGCGCGTGGACGTGCCGCCCACGTCGGCGCCCAGGACCAGGTCGGTCACCGTGTGCCCCTCCCACCGGCGTCGGGAGCCGGGATGTGTCGGCGGTGTTGCAGGTTCGTGCAATATCTGACCCACATACTGCAAAACTCGCGCATCTGTGTTTGAGTGTCGCTACGTCGATGAGGCGGAAGGAGTCCGGTGCAGCGCCTTCGCAGAGCTCCTGCGTCCTGCCGGCCGCGACGTCGTTCCCCACGGCCCCGGCCCCGCGTGCACGCTACCCGCCCCCCCTGCTGCTGTCCCGATCCCGCCAACCGGCGTGGCGGCACCCCTGGAGCAGCTGTCCCGGGGTGGAGTGGGGGTACCAGATCCCGACGGGCGGCCACCCCGCCCGGTCACCTCCCCGCGGTCTCGTCCCGCACCCCGATGAAAGGCAGCCCATGGACACCTCACGAACCCTCCAGCGCCGGCACTTCCTGCGTATCGCGCTGAGCGCCGCCGCCCTGACCCCGGTGGTCGGGGGACTGGCGTCGTGCGCGGCCGGAGGTGGCGAGCCCGCAGCCAGCTCCGGTCCCACCGGAGCGGTGTCCGCGGACAACCCGTTCGGGGTGGCCGACGGGTCCACCGTCGACGCGGTCATCTTCAACGGCGGCTACGGGATCGACTACGTCACCTTCGCCGCCGACAAGCTCAAGAGCGTCCACCCGGACGTGACCGCGAACGTGGCGCCCTCGACCCAGATCGCCCAGGAGCTGCAGCCCCGCTTCGTCGGGGGCAACCCGCCCGACCTGATCGACAACTCCGGCGCCAACGCGATCGGCATCAGCACGATCGTCGACCAGCTGGAGGACCTGACGTCGGTGATCGACGCCCCCAACCTGGAGGGCACCACGATCCGCGACACGCTGTACGACGGCGTCGTGGAGCCCGGCACCTTCGACGGCAAGTTCGCCGCGCTGAACTACGTCCTCACCGTCTACGCGCTCTGGTACTCCGCATCGCTGTTCGAGGAGAACGGCTGGACCCCGCCCAAGACCTGGGACGAGGCCTACGAGCTGGGCACCAAGGCCAAGGCGAAGGGCAAGTACCTCTTCGCCTGGGGCAAGGAAGCCGCGACCTACTACCAGACCCTCGCCATCGCCTCGGCGATCAAGGAGGGCGGCGACGAGGTCCGGTTGGCCCTGGAGAACCTGGAGCCCGACTGCTGGTCCAAGCCGGCCGTCCAGTCGGTGTTCGAGGGCATGAAGAAGATCATCGACGCCGGCTACTTCAAGCCGGGCGGCTCGGGCACCCAGTTCACCGCCGCCCAGGCCCAGTGGAGCAACGACCAGGACGCGATCCTGTACCCCTCGGGCTCCTGGATCGAGAACGAGATGAAGGACACCACCAAGTCCGGCTTCGAGATGACAGGCGCCGCGGAGCCGACGGTGACCTCGGGCAGCGCGCTGCCCTACGAGGCGCTGCACAGCACCGCGGGCGAGCCGTTCGTCGTGCCCTCCGCGGCGGCGAACGTCGCGGGCGGCAAGGAGCTGCTGCGCGTCATGCTCAGCAAGGACGCGGCGACCAACTTCGCCAAGGAGCTGCTCGCGCCGACCATCGTCAAGGGGACCGTGCCCGCGGACGGCTTCGGCTCCACCGCGCTGGTCAGCCAGACCACCCTGCTGGAGGCGGCGGGCACGGACATCTTCTCCTGGCAGTTCGTCGACTACTACGGGCTGAACACCGACCAGCTCGTCGTCTGGAACACCTTCCTCGACGGCAAGTCCGACGTCGCCGCCCTGACCAAGGCGTTGCAGAACATCACGGACAAGGTTGCGAAGGACGACTCGGTCAAGAAGATCGAGGTGAAGTGACCGCGGTCGTCACTCCACTGCAGCCGGGCCGGGGCGCCGCCCCGGCCCGGTCACGCCGCCGGAAGCTGACCTTCGACCGGGTCAGCTTCCTGCTGGTGTTTCTCGGGGTGCCGCTCGCGATCTACGTCGTCTTCGTGGTGTCGCCGTTCCTGCAGGCGGTCTACTACTCCCTGACCAGCTGGAGCGGGTTCACCCCCGTCCAGACCTTCGTCGGGCTGGACAACTACGCCCGGGTGCTGACCGACGACATCTTCCTGCGGGCTATGCGCAACAACATCATCCTGGTCCTGGTCATGCCCCTGGTGACGATCGTGCTGGCCCTCGCCCTCGCCTCCCTGCTCACCGTGGGCGGCAGCAGCCGCGGCCAGACCCGGGGGCTGCGGGGCTCGGACTTCTACCGCGTCGTCTCCTTCTTCCCCTACGTCATCCCGGCCATCGTCATCGGCATCATGTGGAGCCGCATCTACGACCCGAGCGCCGGCATCCTCAACGGGGTGCTGACCAGGATCGGTGTGGACAGCGCGGCCTCCTTCCCGTGGCTGGGCGACGAGCGCACGGCGATGCCGGCCACGATCTTCGTGATCGTGTGGGGCTTCGTGGGGTTTTACATGGTGCTGTTCGTCGCCGCGATCAAGGGCATCCCCGCCGAGATCTTCGAGGCCGCCCGCATCGACGGCGCCGGCCGGCTGCGCACCGCGGTCGCCATCACGGTCCCGCTGATCCGGGACAACGTGCAGACCGCCTATGTGTACATGGGGATCCTCGCGCTGGACGCCTTCGTCTACATGGCAGCCCTGAACCCCGGCGGCGGGCCCAACAACTCGACCCTGGTGATGTCGCAGCAGCTGCTCACCACAGCGTTCACCAAGGGCCAGTTCGGCGTTGCCTGCGCCATGGGCGTGGTGCTCGCGGCGATCACCCTGGCCTTCTCCGGCCTGGTCTTCGGCGTGAACCGGCTGCTCGGTGGCCGGGAGGAGAAGCGATGACGACCACCCAGCTGGCTGGGCCCCGCTCGGCGCCGGCGGCCGACGCTCCGCCGCGCCGGCCCCAGGACCCCACGGGGGAGAAGGTATTCGCCGGGGTCTCGCACACGGTCCTCGTCCTGTGGTCGCTGATCGTGGTGCTGCCGCTGGTCTGGACGTTCATGACGTCGTTCAAGACGACCAGCCAGATCTTCTCGTCTCCCTTCACCTTCCCGACCTCGTTCAACTTCACCAACTACGTGAACGCCTGGACGAAGGCCGGGATCGGCAGCGCCTTCGTCAACACGATCATCGTGGTCGGCACCGCCCTGGTCCTGGTCATGGTGCTGGGCGCCATGTGCGCCTACGTGCTGGCGCGGTTCTCGTTCCCGGGCAACCGGCTCGTGTACTACGCCATGCTCGCCGGGCTGACCTTTCCGATCTTCCTGGCGATCGTGCCGCTCTTCTTCACCCTCAAGAACTTCGGGCTGCTGAACACCCTGCCCGGGCTGATCATCACCTACGTGGCGTTCGCCCTGCCGTTCACGGTCTTCTTCCTCTTCTCCTTCTTCAAGACGCTGCCCGACGAGATCGCCGAGGCAGCCGCGCTGGACGGGGCGGGGGAGTGGAAGACCTTTTTCCTCGTGATGCTGCCGATGGCCAAGAACGGGCTGACCTCGGTGCTGATCTTCAACTTCCTCGGGCTGTGGAACCAATTCCTCATCCCGGTGGCGCTCAACACCAACGTGAAGAACTACGTGCTGTCCCAGCGCATGGCCTCCTTCGCCTCCCAGGCCGGGTACGCCGTGGACTTCGGGGCCCTGTTTGCCGCCGTGGTGATCACCGTCACGCCGGTGCTCGTGGTCTACGTGATCTTCCAGCGCCAGCTGCAGGGGTCAGTCTCCCAAGGCACGTCCAAGTAGGCGGTCAACGCGCGAAGGTCTTCGTGCGGTCAGCCGATGCGGGGAGCCAGCGCCACGCCAGCTGGACGACCCGCACGGTGAAGACGACGAGGGCGAGGTTGCGGAGCGCGGTGACCACCGTCGAGGCGACCACCATCGGGTGACCGGAGCGGCCCAGCAGCCCGTCGTAAAAGAGCGGGTAGACCAGGTGGGTCAGCAGGGCCAGCAGCAGCAGGAAGCGCGCCAGCCGGCGGAGCTGGTCGCGCTGGGCGAGGGTGCCGTCGCGCGCCAAGAGCAGCAGGGCGGCCATGGGCCCCCCGAGCCAGAGCAGGTACTGCGGGCTGAGCGTCTTGTTCGTCACCGTCATCACCGCGACCGTGGCCAGTATGACCAGGCCGACGGCCAGCGCCGTCGGTGCGGGGTTGCGAAAGGCCCGCAGGTAGAGGGCGACGATGACCACCAGCCCCGCCACGGTGGCCGCCGTGGCGACCCCGAGCCACAGCGCGACCGTGGGGCCGAAGATCTCGTAGGCCTGGTAGCGGGAGATGTCGACCACCCAGCGCGAGGGCCGGACGGCCCTCGCCAGCATCACCGGGGTCGCCCAGACCGACTCGATCTGCAGGCCCCGGTCCGACTGCCAGGTGAGCGGGGAGACCAGCCGGGACCAGCCACCGGCCAGCAGGCTGACCGCGGCCAGGCCGAAGCCGACCCCGACGAAGGCCCGGGCCGCCGCCTTGGTGTCGGCTCGGTGGGACAGAAAGGCGGGGATCAGCAGCGCGGGCCAGAGCTTGACCGCTGCTCCGAGGCCGGTGAGGGCACCGGTGACCCAGGGCCGCCGCCGGGCTGCCAGCAGGGCCCCGCCGGCCAGGACGGCGGGGAGCACGTCGAAGCGGAGGTAGGACAACGGCCCGACGAGCAGCACGAAGCCCAGCCAGAAGTCGGCGGCTGAGGTGTGCCGACGACCGGCGCTGCGGTACAGGGCCAGGGTGAACGCCGCGTCGAGAGCCAGCATGAGGGCGACGAACGCCACCAGATACCCGACGCGGTTCCCGCCGGTGGCCCCGTAAGGGAGCCAGAGCAGCCAGGTGACCGGCGTCGGGTACTCGTTGAGCGTCCGCTCCAGCCCGACGTCGAAGAGCGAGCGGATCTTGCGGTGGTAGTAGAAGACGTCGCCGACGACGAAGCGCTCGAACAGGGCGAGCACGCCGAGCACCGCCAAACGGGTGAGCGCCCAGGCCACCGCCAGGCTGGTGCCGCTGCGACGCGCGTCCCACCAGCCGGCCAGCCGGGGCAGGGTGCGACCGTGACCTGGTCGGGTGGGGGCAGGGGAGGTGGCAGGCATCGCAGCTTCCCGTCCGACGTCAGGTGGGCGACGAACCTATCACCGGAGCGCCGTGCCGCCTGGCGCCTGCGCGGTGGGAGCCGGAGCCGAAGGGGCGGGCCCTCACAAAGCCGGGCTGGAAGCGGTCATCGCTCACCAGCCACCCGGCAACAGCGTCCTGGTGCCCCTCATGTCCTGATGGTCCCTGCGTCTGCGGAGCTGATCATGTTCCGGCGCACGGACCTGGGACGTCGACCTTGGGTGCGTCACGACTTTCAGGCGGGAGCAGGAGGACGTGCTCCAGCGCTCAGGCAGTTAGGGTGCCTGGATGATGACCGAAGCTGATCCTCGAGAACAAGCTTCGGTTGACCAAGCCCCTGTGGCCGGGTCGAGCTGGAGTGACGTTCGGTGATCCGCGTGATGCTCGTGGACGACAGCGCCCTGGTGCGGCAGGCGCTGAGGTTGTTCTTGAGGTCGGCGGAAGGGCTCGCGGTCGTAGGTGAGTGTGCAGATGGTGCCGAGGTGCTGGCGACCGCAGCGGAGGTCGACCCTGACGTGGTGCTCATGGACGTCGACATGCCGATCATGATGGGCTTGGAGGCGACTCGGCAGCTCCTGGCGGTCCGGCCAGCGGTGCGGGTGCTCATCCTGACGGCCGGTTCGGCAGTGGTCGAGCCGCTTCACGCGGCGGACGCAGGCGCGGTCGGATTCCTCACGAAGAGTGGCCGCAGCGCGGAGCACCTGGTCGAGGCGATCCGCACCGTCGCCGCTGGCGGGACGGCATGGCCGAGTTCGGATGATCTTCACGGCTGAGCTCGAACAGGATCTGCAGGGTGAGTGGGAGGGGGAGGTGACCCCGCTCCTGGCGACTCAGGATGCCGTGGGCCCGGCGCTGACGGTGATGATGCGCAGAGGAAGCCGTCTGGGCTTGATCGACGAGCAAGACGCTCGCGGGAATTGTCGGGAGAAGTCGAGGCCCGATCGTTCGATCAGCAGCGGCGGCGGACTAGTGTGTTCGCGGCACCCCTGGTTCCCTGGGGAGGGTTCTCGGCCACGGGCCAAAGCCGGCAACTCGTCTGACGTCGGGTTGCCGGCTCCGGGAATGCTGTCCTCACACACACCCACCCTTGGATCCGGTTCTGGCAGAGGTGGAAGACTCGGTCGACCCTGCAGGCCACTGCCGCCCTGCGAATGCGCAGGGCTTGCTCGTGCCTTTCCTCCGACGACCTTTGCATTCTCGTCACCGGCATCCTCGCTCCTCGAACCAGGAGCGTCAGGAGGTGCCTCCGGCAGACTGCACCTGTGCTGCACGGGCCCTCGCTCGCCTAGCCAGAGCGGCGTCTGGCCAGGCGAACGTCGGCGCCCCCGGCAGGATTCGAACCTGCGCCACCGCCTCCGGAGGGCGGTGCTCTATCCCCTGAGCTACGGGGGCCGGTGCCGGTCGAACCGGCGTCCAACCCGTCTGGGCCGAAGAGAAATGTAGCAGTGTCGCGGCCGGGTCCGTGCCAGCGCACGTCCAGACAGCGACGACGCGGCGGCTCGCTGGGTGCCGTCTGGCACCCTCGACGTCGTGACCCACACCCATGTCGCCGGCTCGATCCACGCTGACGCGGCCTCGCGTGCCCCGGGGTGGCTGGGGCTGCCTGAGGACGTCAACGCCCTGCTGCCCCGGCTGTGGAGCCGCAACGTCAGCAAGGACGGCGACGGGGTGCTGAGAGTGGCCGGCGTCGACGTCGAGGAACTCGCCGAGCGGTGCGGCACTCCGGTCTACGTGGTCGACGAGGACGACCTGCGCACCCGCGCGCGGATCTTCGCCGAGGCCTTCGCCGGCTGGGAGGTCTACTACGCGGCAAAGTCCTTCCTGTGCACGGCTGTGGCGCGCTGGGTCAGCGAGGAGGGCCTCGGGCTCGACGTCTGCACCGGCGGCGAGCTGGCCGTGGCCCAGCGCGCCGGCGTCGACCTCTCCCGGGTGGGCCTGCACGGCAACAACAAGAGCGTCGACGAGCTCCACCAGGCGCTGACCGCGGGCGTGGGCCGGATCATCGTCGACTCCTTCGACGAGATCGCCCGGCTCTCCACCCTGGCCGCAGAGCTCGGGATCCGGGCCCGCGTCATGGTCCGGGTGACCACCGGCGTGGAGGCGCACACCCACGAGTACATCGCCACCGCCCACGAGGACCAGAAGTTCGGCTTCTCGATCGCCGGGGGCCAGGCCGCACGGGCGCTGCAGGCCTGTGCGGACGCGGAGTGGCTCGACCTGCGCGGCATCCACTCCCACATCGGCTCGCAGATCTTCGAGCCCGACGGCTTCGAGGTCGCCGCACGCCGGACGCTGCGGTTGCACGCCGAGCACGCCCGGGCCACCGGGGTCGAGCTCCCGGAGCTGGACCTCGGGGGTGGCTTCGGCATCGCCTACACCAGCGCCGACACCCCGGCCGACCCCTTCGTCCTCGCCCACGCGCTCCGCGGCATCGTCGAGGCCGAGTGCGCCGCCCTGGGGGTGGCCGTCCCGCACCTGTCGATCGAGCCGGGCCGCGCGATCAGCGGACCGAGCGCGTTCGCTCTCTACCGGGTCGGCACCGTCAAGCAGGTGCTGCTGGACGGCGGCGCCAGCCGCACCTACGTCGCCGTCGACGGGGGCATGAGCGACAACATCCGCACCGCCTTGTACGCCGCGGAGTACTCCGCGACCCTGGCCAACCGACGCTCCGACGCCCCGCCCGCCCTGTCGCGGGTGGTGGGCAAGCACTGCGAGGGCGGCGACATCTTGGTGCGCGACGAGTTCCTGCCCGCCGACGTCAGGCCCGGGGACCTCGTGGCGGTGCCGGCCTCGGGGGCCTACAGCCGATCCATGGCCAGCAACTACAACCACGTGCCCCGGCCGCCCGTGGTCGCCGTCCGGGACGGCGAGGTCCACACCCTGATCCGCCGCGAGACCATCGAGGACCTGCTGGCGCTCGACTGCGGCTGAGCGGCTGCCCCGGAGCCACAGGGCGGACAGAAGATGCGTGGCTGCGTGCCCCATGGGAGAGAATAGGGCGCTGCCTGGCCATCCTGGCCGTAAGAGATGCAGGTGAGGACCTCCGTGACGATGACCAGCGCGACACCGACCGGTGTCCTCCCAGGCGACGCCGCGGTACCCGCGAGCAGCCCGGCGACCCCCGCGGAGGGAACCGCGGCCGCCCCGTTGCGGGTGGCCCTGCTCGGGTGCGGCGTGGTCGGCTCCGAGGTCGCCCGGCTGCTCACCGAACAGGCCGTCGACCTCCAGGCGCGGGTCGGCCGGCCGCTGGAGCTGGTGGGCATCGGCGTCCGCCGGATGAACCGGGCTCGTCCGGGCATCGACCCCGCGCTGTTCACCACCGACGCCGAGGCCCTGGTTGCCCGCCCCGACGTCGACCTGGTGATCGAGGTGATCGGGGGGATCGAGCCCGCCCGCTCCCTGATCCTCACCGCGCTGGGCCACGGCGCCTCGGTGGTCACGGCCAACAAGGCCCTGCTGGCCGAGGACGGCGCCACCTTGTTCGCCGCCGCTGCCCGGGCGGAGGCCGACCTCTACTTCGAGGCCGCCGTCGCCGGCGCCATCCCGATCATCCGACCGCTGCGCGAGTCCCTGGTGGGGGATGAGATCACCTCGGTGATCGGCATCGTCAACGGCACCACCAACTTCATCCTCGACAAGATGGACACCGACGGCGCCGGGTTCGGCGACACGCTGGCGCAGGCCCAGGAGCTCGGCTACGCCGAGGCCGACCCCACCGCGGACGTCGAGGGCTTCGACGCCGCCGCGAAGGCCGCGATCCTGGCCAGCCTGGCCTTCCACTCCCGCGTCACCGCCGCCGACGTGTACCGGGAGGGCATCAGCGAGGTCAGCTCCTCCGACATCGCCTCGGCCAAGGCCATCGGCTGCGTGGTCAAGCTGCTGGCGATCTGCCAGCTCTCCGACGCCGAGGCCGACGGCGACCGGACCGTCTCGGTCCGGGTGCACCCGGCGATGATCCCGCGCAGCCACCCGCTCGCCGGTGTCGGGGGCGCGTACAACGCCGTCTTCGTCGAGTCCCGCTCCGCCGGGCGGCTGATGTTCTACGGTCCCGGCGCGGGCGGGTCGCCGACGGCGAGCGCCGTGCTGGGCGACCTGGTCACCGTGGCCCGCAACCGGGTGCGGGGCGCCGTCGGGCCAGGGGAGTCGAACTACGCGGCGCGCGCGATCGCCCGCATCGGCAGCGTCACCACCCGCTACCACCTGAGCCTCGAGGTGGCCGACGTCGCCGGCGTGCTGGCCCGGATCGCCCAGGTCTTCGCCGAGCACGACGTGTCGATCCAGACCGTCCGCCAGACTGGCCGGGGCGAGGAAGCCCAGCTGGTCGTCGTCACCCACCGCGCCACCGACGCGGCGCTCAGCGCCACGGTGGCCTCCCTCCGGGAGCTCGACATGGTGCGTGACGTGACCAGCGTGATGCGAGTGGAAGGTGAGTGACATGACCGAGACCGCCCTGGGAGTGCGCAGCCCGTCGACGACGGCGCGGGGGCTGATCGCCCGCTACCGGGAATGGCTGCCGGTCGCGCCGGACGGCCCGGTGGTCACCCTCGGAGAGGGCAGCACCCCGCTCGTCGAGGCCGGGGCGCTGTCGGAGCTGCTCGGCTGCTCGGTGTTCGTCAAGGTCGAGGGGGCCAACCCCACCGGCTCCTTCAAGGACCGCGGGATGACCGTCGCGGTCAGCATCTCCGCCGCCGAGGGCGCCAAGGCCGTGGTGTGCGCCTCGACGGGCAACACCTCCGCCTCCGCCGCGGCTTACGCCTCGCGTGCCGGCATGCTGCCGATCGTGCTGCTCCCGGCCGGTCGCATCTCCACCGGCAAGCTGGCTCAGGCCATCGTGCACGGCGGCAAGGTGGTGCAGGTGGACGGCAACTTCGACGACTGTCTCGACCTCGCCCGCCAGCTGGCCGACCACTACCCGGTCTCGTTGGTCAACTCGGTGAACAACAACCGCATCGAGGGCCAGAAGACGGCGGCCTTCGAGGTGGTCGACGACCTCGGCGACGCGCCGGACCTGCACGTGATGCCCGTCGGCAACGCCGGGAACATCTCCGCCTACTGGCGCGGCTACCGTCAGTACGCCGAGGCGGGACGGGCCAGCCGGACGCCGCGGATGTGGGGCTTCCAGGCCGCGGGGGCGGCCCCGCTCGTGCTCGGGCACCGCGTCCTCGAGCCCGACACCGTCGCCAGCGCGATCCGGATCGGCAACCCGGCGTCCGCGCACCTGGCCCTGGAGGCCCGGGACAGCTCCGGCGGCCTCATCGACTCCGTCACCGACGACCAGATCCTCGACGCCCAGGCCCTGCTGGCCAGCCGCGAGGGCATCTTCGTGGAGCCGGCCTCGGCCGCCGGAGTGGCCGGCCTGCTGAAGAAGCACGCCGCGGGACAGCTGGACCGAGGCCAGCAGATCGTGGTCACGGTCACCGGCCACGGCCTCAAGGACATCGACACCGCGCTGACGCGCTGGACCCCGCTGCAGGCCGAGGTCGTGGCGGCCGAGCTGGCGTCGGTGGCCGCGGTGTGCGGCCTGCGCTCCTGACCCGGTGGTGACCATCCTGCAGCCCGGTCGACGGGTCGTGGTCGAGGTGCCCGCGACCAGCGCCAACCTCGGCCCGGGCTTCGACTGCTTCGGTCTGGCGCTGTCCTGGCGAGAGCAGGTCGAGCTGACCGTGACCGAGGGCGGGTTCACCGTCGAGGTGACGGGAGAGGGCGCGGACGCTGTCCCGCGCGACGCCTCGCACCTCATCGTGCGCTCCGCGCTGCAGGGGCTCGCCGACCTCGGACACGAGGTCCCCGGTCTGCGGCTGCGCTGCCACAACACGATCCCGCACGGGCGCGGGCTCGGCTCCTCCTCGGCCGCCATCGTCGCCGGCCTGGTGGCCGCGGAGGGACTCGTCCACGGACCCGGAGGAATGAGCGCCGACGTCCGCCGCTGGGCGCTGCAGCACGCCGCGGCCATCGAGGGACATCCCGACAACGTGGCGGCTGCTGTGCACGGTGGGTTCGTCCTGGCCTGGGCAGGCGGCGGGGGCGTCGAGGTCGCGGTCAGCCCTGTGCACCCCGACGTCGCCGTCACGGTGTTCGTGCCGTCCACCTCGGTAGCGACCAAGGCAGCACGCGGGCTGCTCCCGTCCGCGGTCCCGCACGGTGACGCCGCCCGCAACGCCGGTCGCGCGGCTCTGCTGGTCCACGCGCTCGCCGTCGACCCCGACCACCTGCTCGCCGGCACCGCCGACTGGCTGCACCAGGACCAGCGGCGCCCCGCCATGCCGGAGTCCTGGGGGCTGATGCGGGCCCTCCGCGACCTCGGCCACGCGGCGGTCATCAGCGGCGCTGGGCCGACGGTGCTGGTGCTGGGGCGCCCGGCTGAGCTGGAGCGGCTGGAGGACCAGCCCGCCGGGTTCCGGCGCATCTCGCTGGCGGTGGGTGAGGGCGCGGCCGTCACCGCAGCCGACGGCTGAGAACCGGCGCCACACCGCAGGACGCGGGGTGGCACCCGGGAGGCGGGGGACAGTGCTAGCCTTTCCTCGCCGGAACGGCCAGGGGAACCACAGGGAGCTAGCAACTCCCAGGTAACGGTTCGTGGCTCGGCACCGCCGCACAGCAGGCGCGGCTCGCACGGATCCACGCGTCACGGACGTGCGTGCGACGTCTCCCGCCACATCATGTCGCTCCACCTCGTCGCACGACGTGGGGAGAACCCAGCACTCACGCCTTGTGGGAACGCACCCCGAGGCTGGGATCAGGCACACCGGTGCCTGCTCCGAAAGGAAACACGTTGACTGACATCGCCGAAGTGACCAGCGACGCGCCCGCCGAGGGCGCCAGCCGCAAGCGCCGCGGTTCCGGCCTGGACTCGATGGTCCTGCCCGAGCTCAAGCAGCTCGCGGGCTCGCTGGGTCTCAAGGGCACGGGTGCCATGCGCAAGGGCCAGCTCATCGAGGCCATCCAGGGCGCCCAGCGCGGTTCCGGCGCCCCCGCCGCTCGCGAGGGCGCCCCGGCGCAGAGCGCTAGCGGCGGTGGTGAGCGGCGGGTCTCCCGGCGCGCCGCCGGGCCGCCGACCAGCACCTCTGACGGCGACCGCTCCGACGTCGCCGCCGCCCTGAGCGACCTGCAGCGCGCCCCGCGTGAGGAGATCGCCCGCGTCGAGGAGAGCAGCCGCTCCGACCCAGCGCCGCAGGCCCGCGCCGAGAGCACCGAGGGCCGCAGCCGGACCGAGCAGGGTGAGGCCGTCCAGGGCTCCGAGGACGACCAGAACGGACGCGACGGCGGCGAGCGCCGGCGTCGTGGCCGCGACCGCGACCAGAACGGCCAGGCGCGCGAGGGTCAGGCACGCGAGGGCCAGCAGACCCGCAACGAGAACCGCGGTGCCGAGAACCGTGAGGGCCAGCAGAATCGCAACGACCGCGGGAACGAGACGCGCGGGGACCGCGGCAACGACGGCCGCGCCGACCGGAGCGGTAACCGGGGCAACGACAACCGCGGCGACCGGGGCAACGACAACCGCGGCAACGACAACCGGAACGACCGGGGCAACGACAACAGAGGCAACGACAACCGGGGGAACGACGGCCCCGACTGGGACGACGACGGCGGACGCCGTGGTCGTCGGCGTCGCAGCCGTGACCGGCAGAACCGGCGCACCGGGCGGGGCGGTCCCAGCGGGGGCAGCGACCGCTTCGAGTCCGACCCGGTGGTCTCCGAGGACGACGTCCTGGTCCCCGCCCGCGGCATCATCGACCTGCGGGACAACTACGCTTTTGTCCGCACCTCGGGCTACCTGCCCGGCTCCGAGGACGCCTACATCGCGCTCTCCACGGTCAAGAAGTTCGGGCTGCGCAAGGGCGACATCGTCACCGGCATGATCCGCGCCCCCAAGGACGGGGAGCGCAAGGAGAAGTTCGCACCGCTGGTCAAGCTCGACACCGTCAACGGCGGCGACCCCGAGGACGCCAGGGGCCGGGTGGAGTTCAGCAAGCTGACCCCGCTCTACCCGCAGGAGCGGCTCAAGCTGGAGACGGGTCCGACGAACCTGGTCGGGCGGATCATCGACCTCGTCGCACCCGTCGGCAAGGGTCAGCGTGGCCTGATCGTGTCGCCGTCCAAGGCTGGCAAGACGATGATCATGCAGTCGATCGCCAACGCCATCAGCCAGAACAACCCCGAGGTCCACCTCATGGTCGTGCTGGTGGACGAGCGTCCCGAGGAGGTCACCGACTTCCAGCGCGCCGTCCAGGGCGAGGTCATCGCCTCGACGTTCGACCGACCGGCCGACGACCACACCACCGTGGCCGAGCTGGCGATCGAGCGGGCCAAGCGCCTGGTGGAGGCCGGCCGTGACGTCGTCGTGCTGCTGGACGGCATCACCCGGCTCGGGCGCGCGTACAACATCGCCGCTCCGGCGAGTGGTCGGATCCTCTCCGGTGGTGTGGACTCCGCGGCGCTCTACCCGCCGAAGAAGTTCTTCGGTGCCGCCCGCAACATCGAGCACGGCGGCTCGCTGACGATCCTGGCCACAGCGCTCATCGAGACCGGCTCGAAGATGGACGAGGTGATCTTCGAGGAGTTCAAGGGCACCGGCAACATGGAGCTCCGGCTCCGTCGGGAGTTCTCGGAGAAGCGCATCTTCCCGGCCATCGACGTGGACGCCTCGAGCACGCGACGCGAGGAGCTGCTGATGAGCCGCGAGGAGCTGGCGATCGTCTGGAAGCTGCGTCGGGTGCTCTCGGGGCTGGACAACCTCCAGGGCCTGGAGATGCTGCTGGACCGGCTGCGCAAGACCCAGAGCAACGCCGAGTTCCTGATGGCCATCACCAAGTCGATCCCCGCCTGATCGTGTCCATCCGCCGCCGTCCCCGGGGAATGTCCCCCGGGGTCGCGGCGTTGGGAATTGTGTCTCCGCAGGAACCTGCGGCAGACTTTGCCCTTGGTGCCGGTTCACGTCGCGTGACACGCTCGACGACCCGGTGCGAGAAAAGGAGAACACCATGAAGGCGAACATCCACCCGACGTACGTGGAGACCCAGGTCACCTGCACCTGTGGCAACACGTTCACCACCCGCAGCACCGAGGCCAGCGGCACGATGCGCGCCGACGTCTGCTCGGCCTGCCACCCCTTCTACACCGGCAAGCAGAAGATCCTCGACACCGGTGGCCGCGTCGCCCGCTTCGAGAAGCGGTACGCCAAGAAGGCTTGATCCACCGCGGCGCCGGGAACAGGGAAGCCCTGTTCCCGGCGCTTTGCACGTCCTGCCCCTCGCTGACTTGTCAGAAGCCAGTTGACCCAGGGGTCAACCAGTGTCTGACAAGTCGGAGGAGGACACGTGTTCGAGCAGGCCGAACCGCTGGTCGAGGAGTTCGCCGCGCTCGAAGCGTCGATGTCGGACCCTGCTGTGCACGCCGACCTCGTACGAGCCCGCCGGATCGGTCGGCGCTACGCCGAGCTGACCCCGGTCATCAAGGGCCTCGACGAGTACCACCGGCTGGGCGACGATCTGGCCGCCGCGCGCGAGCTCGCGGCCGACGACGCCTCCTTCGCCGCCGAGGCCACCCTGCTGGAGACGCAGCTGCACGCCGTCGTGGAGCGGCTCACCCGCCTGCTCGCCCCGCGTGACCCCAACGACTCCTCCGACGCCCTGATCGAGATCAAGTCCGGCGAGGGCGGGGAGGAGTCGGCGCTCTTCGCCGGCGACCTGTTGAAGATGTACAGCCGGTTCGCCGAGGCCCGTGGCTGGAAGGTCGAGGTCCTGGACGCCCAGGAGACCGACCTGGGCGGTTACCGGTCGGTGACCGCGGCGGTCAAGGCTCCCTCGGCCGGCGACCCGGACAACATGCCCTACGGCGTCTTGAAGTTCGAGGCCGGTGTGCACCGGGTGCAGCGCGTCCCCGTGACGGAGTCGCAGGGGCGGGTGCACACCTCCGCGGCCGGCGTCCTGGTCATGCCCGAGGTGGAGGAGACCGAGGTGGAGATCGACCCCGACGACCTGCGCATCGACGTGTTCCGCTCCTCGGGACCCGGTGGTCAGGGGGTCAACACCACCGACTCCGCCGTGCGGATCACGCACCTGCCGACGGGGATCGTCGTCTCCTGCCAGAACGAGCGCTCCCAGCTGCAGAACCGCGAGCAAGCCCTGCGGATGCTCCGTTCCCGCCTGATCGCGGCCGCGGCCGAGCAGGCGGCGAGCGACGCCTCGGCCGCGCGCAAGAGCCAGGTCCGCACAGTCGACCGCTCCGAGCGGATCCGCACCTACAACTACGCCGAGAACCGGATCAACGACCACCGGATCGGTTTCAAGGCCTACAACCTGGACGCGGTGCTCAACGGCGACCTCGACGCCGTCCTCGCGGCGCTGCAGGAGGCCGACACGGCCGAGCGGCTCGCTGCGGTGGGTGAGTCCGACCGGTGACGCAACCGGTACGGCCGCTGCTCGCCGCCGCCGTCCGTCGCCTCCGCGAGGCCGGTGTCGAGAGCCCGGAGCGGGACGCACGCGTGCTGCTGAGCCTGGCTGCCGGCATCGAGCCCGCGCGGCTGCCCCTGCTCGACACCGTCACCGACGAGCAGGCCGACGTCTTCGACTCCCTGGTCATCCAGCGGGCGGTGCGCATCCCGCTCCAGCACCTCACCGGCCGCGCCTACTTCCGTCACGTCGAGCTGGCCGTCGGCCCCGGGGTGTTCGTGCCCCGTCCCGAGACCGAGGTGATGACCGGCTGGGCGCTGGACCAGCTCCGTCCGCTCGTGTTCGCGATGCAGCGTCCGGTCGTGGTCGAGCTGTGCACCGGCTCGGGGGCCATCGCCAAGGCCCTGGTCGACGAGCAGCCGCGGCTGCAGGTGCACGCGGTGGAGAAGTCCGAGGAGGCGGCGCGGTGGGCCGAGCGCAACCTGGCCGGCACCGGCGTCGACCTCCGGGTGGGAGACATGGCGCACGCCTTCCCCGAGCTGGACGGCACCGTCGACCTGGTGATCGCCAACCCGCCCTACATCCCGCTGGAGGCCTACGAGTCCGTGGCCCCCGAGGCCCGCGACCACGACCCGGCCCTGGCCCTGTTCTCCGGCGACGACGGCCTCGACGCCATCCGCGTCCTCACCCAGGTCGCGTCGCGACTCCTGCGTCCGGCGGGGCTGCTGTGCTTCGAGCACGCCGACGCCCAGGGCGAGAGCGCACCGGCCGTGGTCAGCGCGCACGGGGCCTTCACCGCGGTGCGCGACCACCGCGACCTCTCCGGGCGCCCCCGCTTCACCACCGCGGTGCGCGGGCGGTTCAGCACCCGGATGCCGGCCTGAGTCCCGCCGCGCGGCTCAGGTCCGCGCGGTGGGCTCCGGCTCGTGCGGCTCGTGCGGCGCGCGTGGTCCGCCAGGCTCGACCAGCGCGGTGAGGCGGGCCGTCTCTGGCAGACTGAGCGGGTGAGCGACGCTGTCCGGGCCGAGGACCCCGGGACCCCCGAGGACCTCCCGCCCGTGGACGACGACGACGCCGAGGCGGCGTTCGCGGTCGAGGGCGGCGAGGAGCACGACTTCGCCTCGCCCGAGGGCGGCTACCAGCGCTTCGACTGCACCGGGGAGTCGCCGGAGGACCTCGACGAGGCGACCGAGGCGGCCCGCGCGGCCGTCGAGGCCGGGGAGTGCATCGTCTTGCCGACCGACACCGTGTACGGGATCGGGGCGGACGCCTTCAGCGGGGACGCGGTCCAACGGCTGCTCGACGCCAAGGGCCGGGGGCGCGACATGCCGCCTCCCGTGCTGATCGGCGACCCGAGCCTCATCCGCGCGCTGGCCACCGACGTGCCTGACACTGCCCGCGACCTGGTCGCCGCGCACTGGCCGGGCCCGCTCACCGTGATCTGCAAGATCCAGCCCAGCCTGCGGATGGACCTGGGGGACAACGAGGGCACGATCGCCCTCCGGGTGCCCGACCACGATCTGGCCCGGGAGATCCTCCGCCGCACCGGTCCGATGGCGGTCAGCAGCGCCAACCTCAGTGGCCGGCCCGCCGCCCTGACCTGCGACGACGCGGTCGACCAGCTGGGCGAGCGCGTCAGTGTGTACCTCGACGGGGGAGAGTTGTCGGCCACGGGCGGCGCACCCTCGACCATCGTCGACTTCACCCAGCACGACCACGGGGAGGTCCTGCGCCGGGGAGCCCTGGGGGTGGCCGTCCTGCGGGCCACGCTGCCCGACCTGGTCGACCTCACCGAGCCCGAGCCACAGCCCGAGCCCGAGCACGAGCCGGAACGCCCTGCCGACACCGAGGACGGCGCCGAGACGGCGGTCACGCCCACGCCCGACCCGGTCGACGAGGTCCACGCCGGCGCGCACGCCCTTGCCGTCGAGCCCGACGAGCGTCCCGCCACGGGCGGCTGAGTGCGCGAGTACCTCCTCGTCCTCCTGGTGGCCGCCACGGTCACCTACCTGACCAGCGGGCTGTGCCGTCGCCTTGCCCTGCGGACGGGCGCCCTGGCCAAGGTGCGCGACCGTGACGTGCACACCGTCGAGATGCCCTACTTCGGTGGGGTCGCCATGCTGGGTGGGGTGGCGGCAGCCACCGTGCTGGCCTGGCAGCTGCCCTTTCTGGGGGCTCAGGCCACGGTGCATCAGGACTCCCGCGGGGTGCTCCTGGCGGCCCTGGTCATCTGCGTGGTGGGCGTGCTCGACGACGTGTACGACCTGTCCGCCCTGACCAAGTTCGCGGGCCAGGTGGTGGCCGCCGGGCTGGCCGTCGCGCTCGGGGTGAAGATGCTCTGGATCCCCCTGCCGGGGGAGACCATCGCTCTCAACAGCTCCGCCTCGGTCGCCATCACCGTCTTCTTCATCGTCTTGTGCTCGAACGCGGTCAACTTCGTGGACGGCCTGGACGGGTTGGCCACCGGGGTGGTGGGGATCGGCGCGCTCGCCTTCTTCGCCTACTCCTACCTCTTGACGGTGAACGAGGGCCTCACGCGGGCCACCACTTCCAGCCTCATCACGGTGGCCATCGCCGGCGCCTGTCTGGGGTTCCTGCCGCACAACTTCTTCCCGGCGCGGATGTTCATGGGGGACTCGGGGGCCATGCTCCTCGGCCTGCTCCTGGCCACCTCGACGATCAGCCTCACCGGGCAGATCGACACCTCCCAGCTGCAGGAGGGGCTCGTGCCGACGGTGCTTCCGCTGGTTCTGCCCCTGGCGATCCTTGCCCTGCCGTTCCTCGACCTGGTGCTCGCCTTCCTGCGCCGCACCCATGCCGGACGGTGGTGGTTCGTGGCCGACAAGCAGCACCTCCACCACCGGCTGCTGCAGCGGGGCCACAGCCAGCGCCGTGCGGTCCTGCTCATGTACGTGTGGTCCGCCCTGGTCTCGTTCGGGGTGATCGTGCTCGGGCTCGTCCGGGGCGACGCGCAGTGGACGGTGGTAGCGGTCTGCCTCGCGTGCGCGATCGTGCTCGCGGTGCTGACGCTGGGTCGACCGGTCCAGCCCCCGGCCGGCACCCGGCGCAGTGAGCTTCCGTGACCTGGTCAGGGCCTCGCTGGACGACGTCCGGCACCGGCTCCCGGAGCGGGAGCCGACCCCCGCCTGTGCTAGTTTTCACCCGCACTCACGTCCCGCGCGGCACGCCGAGCCGGTGACCTGGCCCTCCCCGACCGATCACAGAAGGACGCGCCCCCGATGACCGTGGACACTCGAGCCGACGTCGCAGCCGAGGCTGCCGGCGGGCCGAGCGTGCACGTGCGACGGGCGCAGAAGCTGCTGCTCGGGGGAGCCGTCGGCGGCGTCGCTGCCACCGCCGCCTGCCTGGTGGGCTTCGGGATCGTCTACGGAGCGTCCGGGGTCGTCTCAGCCGCGGTCGCCGGGGTGCTGGTGCTCCTGTTCTACGCCGTCGGCCAGTACGTCATGGTGCTGTTCGCCGACGCGGGCGCCCGCCTGCTCCTCAGCGTCGCCCTCTTCAGCTACACCACCCGCGTCCTGCTGCTCGGCCTGGCCCTGCTGGTCTACCAGCGCAACGCCGACGCCGTGATGCTCGACCCGATGGCGGTCTTCCTGACCACCGTCGGCGTGGTCGTCGGCTGGCTGGTCGCCGAGGTCTGGGTGTTCACCCGGCTCCGGGTCGGCGCCTTCGACACCGAGTACGCCGCGCCGCCCCCGACGGATGGCGGTCAGTGATGCGGACCACGGGAACTGCTAGCGTGACGACGGCCATGAACCAGCCGCCACGCGAGGACCAGCCAGCCGGGTCCGCGGGTGCGCAGGGCATGAACCAGGGCCTCCAGGTGCTCTCGTACCTGGTCGCCGGGATCGGGGCCTACGGCTTCCTCGGCTGGCTGGCTGACCACTTCCTGGGGACGGGCTTCCTGCTGCCGCTGGGGATCGTGCTCGGCGCAGCCCTGGGGATCTACGTGGTGATCAAGCGCTTCACCGCCGAGCCGGCACCCGGCACCGGTGCGCAGCCGGACGGAACGACGACGACGACGAGGGGACGAGTGTGAGTGGCTTGACGGGCTTGATGCCGATGGAGACGTTCGAGGCGCCCGGTGTCGAGAGCTTCGACCTCCCTCCGCTCATCCCGGGAGTCCCGTGGTTCGACAAGTACATGCTCATGGCGCTGGTCAGCGTCGTGCTCATCGCGGCCTTCTGGCTGTCCATGGCGCGCAAGAACGCGCTCGTCCCCTCCCGGGGTCAGTTCGTCGGCGAGGCCGCGTACTCCTTCGTCCGCAACACCCTCGGTCGCGACATGATCGGCCACGACTTCAAGAAGTACCTGCCCTTCCTGATCGCGGTCTTCTCCTTCGTGCTGGTCAACAACCTGTGGGGCGTCTTCCCCCTCACGCTGCTGCCCACCGCCTCCCACGTCGGCTGGGCCTACGGCCTGGCCGGACTGGTCTGGGTCCTCTACAACGGGATCGGGATCAAGAAGTTCGGTCCGATCGGCTACCTGAAGCACGTCACCATCCCGCCCGGCGTGCCGACGTGGATGTACCCGCTGATCATCCCGCTGGAGTTCCTCTCCAACATCTTGGTCCGGCCGCTGACCCTGTCGCTCCGGCTCTTCGCGAACATGTTCGCCGGCCACCTGCTGGTGCTGGTGTTCGTCCTGGGCGGGGAGTACCTGCTCCTGCACAGCGAGCCGATCGTCAACAAGGTCGCCGGTGTCTTCTCGCTGATCTTCAGCATGGCCATCTTCGGGCTGGAGATCTTCGTGCAGATCCTGCAGGCCTACATCTTCACCGTCCTCACCGCCCAGTACATCTCCTCGGCGACCGCCGAGGAGCACTGACCACCTCCACTTTCGCCCGACAGCGGAATAGGAAAGGAACACCCTCATGACCCTCATGGAGCTCACCGGATCGCTCGGCATCGTCGGCTACGGCCTCGGCGCGATCGGCCCCGGCATCGGCGTCGGTCTGATCTTCGCCGCGGTGATCAACGGCACCGCGCGTCAGCCCGAGGCTCGTGGCGCGCTGCTCAGCACCGCCTTCATCGGCTTCGCCCTGACTGAGGCGCTCGCGATCATCGGCATCGCGCTCGCCTTCGTCTTCGGCGGGCTCTGAGCCCGAGGTCACCATGACCACACTTCTCATCCCACTGGCGTCGGAGAACCCGCTCTTCCCGGCCGTCGGGGAGATCATCGCGGCGGTGGTCTTCGTCGGGATCCTGTACTTCCTCATCAAGTCCAAGGTCGTCCCGCAGTTCGAGGCGACCTTCGAAGCCCGCCACGAGGCGATCCAGGGCGGGATCGAGAAGGCCGAGAAGGCGCAGGAGGCCGCCGCCGCCGCGCTCACCCAGTACAACGACCAGCTCGCCGAGGCTCGCGCCGAGGCGGCTCGCATCCGCGAGGACGCCAAGACCCAGGGCTCGCAGATCCTGGCCGAGATGCGTGAGCAGGCCCAGGCCGAGGCGAACCGCATCAAGGTCTCGGCGCAGGCCCAGCTCGAGGCCGAGCGGGCTCAGATCCTCGCTCAGCTCCGCACCGAGGTCGGTGGCCTGGCCACCACCCTCGCCGGCCGCATCGTCGGGGAGTCACTGTCCGACGACGAGCGCGCGCGCCGCACCGTCGACCGCTTCCTGGCCGACCTCGAGGCCGACGAGAACCAGCCGACGGTCTCGGCATGAGCGCCGGCAGCGAGGCTCGGCTGCAGGCCCTGGACGAGGTCCTCGACCAGGCCGAGGCCCGGACGGCGAGCAGCGACCAGGGTCTGCTCAAGAACCTGGCTGCCACTCTCACCGGCGCCCCGCGCGAGGCCGAGATGGAGGCCCTGCCCGGCGAGCTGTTCGCCGTCGTCGACGCCCTCGACTCCTCGGTCACGCTGCGCCGGGCGGTCACCGACCCGAGCACGCCCGAGGAGGGGCGGCGCCGCCTGGTGCGCCAGCTTCTCGAGGGCCGCGTCGGGAAGGTCTGCCTGCACATCGTCGAGGAGGCGGTCGCCCTGCGTTGGGGCGGCGGCCGCGCCCTGGCCGATGCCCTCGAGCGCCAGGGCGTCCGCGCCCAGCTCCTCGTGGCCGAGCGCGCGGGGAACCTCGAGGAGACCGAGGACGAGCTGTTCCGCTTCGCTCGCCTGGTCGAGTCGACCCCACAGGTGCGGGACGCGCTGAGCGACCGGGCCGTCCCCCTCGAGGGGCGGCGCAAGCTCGTGCAGGACCTGCTGCAGGACCGCGCCAGTGCCACCACGGTGGTCCTGGCTGAGCGCGCGGTGGCCAGCAGGGAGCGCACCTTCGCCCACACGATCGAGGGCTTCGTCCAGCTGGCCGCGACCCAGAAGAACCGGGTGCTGGCCACGGTCCGGGTGGCCCGCCCGCTGACGGCGGAGCAGCGTTCGCGCCTGCAGAGCGCGCTCAGCCGTCAGGTCGGTCGCGACGTGCGCTTGCAGGAGGTCCTCGACGAGGACGTGCTCGGCGGCGTCCGGGTCGAGCTTGGCGACGAGGTCATCGAGGGCACCGTTGCCGGCCGCCTCGAGCAGGCCCGCCGGCTCTTCGGCTGAGCCCCACCACTTCCACACCACGATAACGACGCACCAGAGACGAGAGCAGGGAACAGCGATGGCAGAACTGACGATCCGTCCCGAGGAGATCCGGGAGGCCCTGGACCGCTTCGTCCAGAGCTACACCCCCGACACGTCCAGCCGGGAGGAGGTCGGGACCGTCGTCACCTCCGGCGACGGCATCGCCCGGGTGGAGGGGCTGCCGTCGGCGATGGCCAACGAGCTGCTCGAGTTCGAGAACGGCACCCAGGGCATCGCCCTGAACCTCGACGTCCGTGAGATCGGCGTCGTGGTGATGGGGGACTCCGAGGGCATCGAGGAGGGCCAGGTCGTCCGGCGCACCGGCGACATCCTCTCGGTGCCGGTCGGTGACGGCTATCTCGGCCGCACCGTCAACGCCATGGGCACCCCCATCGACGGCCTCGGGGAGATCGAGGGGCTGACCGAGCGTCGCGCGCTCGAGCTCCAGGCCGCCGGCGTGATGGACCGCCAGGAGGTGCGGCAGCCGCTGCAGACCGGCATCAAGGCCATCGACGCCATGATCCCGATCGGCCGGGGCCAGCGCCAGCTGATCATCGGGGACCGCAAGACGGGCAAGACCGCGATCGCCCTGGACACGATCATCAACCAGAAGGCGAACTGGGAGTCCGGCGACCCCGACCTGCAGGTCCGCTGCATCTACGTCGCCATCGGCCAGAAGGGCTCGACCGTCCGCGGCATCCAGGGCGCGCTCGAGGAGGCCGGCGCGATGGCCTACACCACCATCGTGCACGCCCCGGCGTCCGACCCGGCCGGCTTCAAGTACGTCGCCCCCTACACCGGCTCGGCCATCGGCCAGCACTGGATGTACCAGGGCAAGCACGTCCTCATCGTCTTCGACGACCTGACCAAGCACGCCGAGGCCTACCGCGCCATGTCGCTGCTGCTGCGTCGCCCGCCGGGCCGTGAGGCCTACCCCGGCGACGTCTTCTACCTGCACTCGCGGCTCCTCGAGCGCTGCGCCAAGCTGTCCAAGGAGCTCGGTGGCGGCTCGATGACCGGTCTGCCGATGGTGGAGACCAAGGCCAACGACGTGTCGGCCTTCATCCCCACCAACGTCATCTCGATCACCGACGGCCAGATCTTCCTGCAGTCGGACCTGTTCAACGCCAACCAGCGCCCGGCCATCGACGTCGGTGTGTCGGTGTCCCGCGTGGGTGGTGCGGCGCAGATCAAGGCGATGAAGAACGTCTCCGGCTCGCTGAAGATCAACCTGGCGCAGTACCGCGACATGCAGGCTTTCGCGATGTTCGCCTCCGACCTCGACGCCACCTCGCGCCGTCAGCTGGACCGCGGTGAGAAGCTCGTCGAGCTGCTCAAGCAGCCGCAGTACAGCCCCTACCCGGTCGAGGAGCAGGTCGTCAGCGTCTGGTCGGGCATCAATGGGCAGTTCGACGACGTCCCGACCAACGACGTGCTGCGCTTCGAGCGCGAGCTCTTGGACCACCTGCGCCGCAACGGCTCGGTCCTGCAGAACATCCGTGAGACCAAGGTCTTTGACGACGACACCGCCGCCGCCCTGACGCAGGAGATCGCGCGGTTCAAGGGCCAGTTCCAGACATCGGACGGCAAGCTGCTCGCAGGGCGCGAGGAGCACCAGTCGATGGCGGAGGACGAGGTCGAGCAGGAGCAGATCGTCCGTCAGAAGCGGGGCTGACCCGGTGCCGGCAAGTCTGCGCGAGCTGAGGTCCCGCCGGAACTCGGTCTCGACCACGAAGAAGATCACCCGGGCGATGGAGCTCATCGCCGCCTCGCGGATCATCAAGGCCCAGCAGAAGGCCCGCGAGGCCGCCCCGTACGCCCGTGAGCTGACGCGCGCGGTGTCAGCGGTGGCGACGTTCTCCAACGTCGAGCACCCGCTGACCACCGAGGGTGAGAACCCGACGCGGGCGGCGGTCCTGCTGATCACCTCCGACCGCGGTCTGGCCGGGGCCTACTCCTCCTCGGTCATCCGGGCGGGGGAACAGCTCACGGCGCTGCTGCACGAGGAGGGCAAGGAGGTCCTGCCCTTCCTGACCGGACGCAAGGCCGCAGCCTTCTACCAGTTCCGTCGCCGGTCGGTGCACCGCCAGTGGGAGGGGTTCTCCGACGCGCCGAGCTACGCCGACGCGCGTGAGATCACCGACGCCCTGATCGAGGCGTTCCTCACCCCGACCGAGGACGGTGGCGTGGACGAGATCCACGTCGTCTACACCCGCTTCGTCTCGATGCTGACGCAGACCCCGGAGGTCATCCGGCTGCTGCCACTCGAGGTCGTCGAGGGTGAGGACGCGCCCGCGGCGGAGGACCTGTTGCCGCTGTACGAGTTCGAGCCGAACGCGGAGACCGTGCTGGACGAGCTGTTGCCGCTGTACGTGGCCAGCCGGATTCAGTACTGCCTGCTGCAGTCCGCAGCCTCGGAGCTGGCCGCTCGTCAGAAGGCGATGAAGTCCGCCACGGACAACGCGCAGTCGTTGATCGAACGCCTGACCCGGGAAGCCAACCAAGCCCGGCAGGCCGAGATCACCCAGGAAATCAGCGAGATCGTCGGTGGCGCCAGCGCGCTCGCCGACGCCGGCGCCACGAGCGAGTGAGGGAACCCATGTCCACTGTCATCTCCGACCACCCCACCAGCAAGCGTTCCTCCGGGGGCGTGGGCCGCGTGGCCCGCGTCATCGGCCCCGTCGTCGACGTGGAGTTCCCCGTCGACGGCATGCCCGACCTGCAGAACGCGGTCCTGGTCGACACCACCATCGGTGGCACGACGACGACCATGACCATGGAGGTCGCCCTGCACATCGGCGACAACATGGTCCGCTGCATCGCCCTGAAACCGACCGACGGCATGCAGCGCGGCGCTGAGGTGCGCGACACCGGCGCGCCGATCTCGGTGCCTGTCGGCGACATCACCAAGGGCCACGTCTGGAACGTGACCGGCGACGTGCTCGACGTCGACCCGTCGACGATCGAGATCACCGAGCGCTGGCCGATCCACCGCAGCGCCCCGAAGTTCGACGCGCTCGAGTCCAAGACCGAGATGCTCGAGACCGGCATCAAGGTGCTGGACCTGCTCACCCCCTACGTGCAGGGCGGCAAGATCGGCCTGTTCGGCGGTGCCGGGGTGGGTAAGACGGTCATGATCCAGGAGATGATCTACCGGATCGCCCACAACTTCGGTGGCACCTCGGTGTTCGCCGGGGTGGGGGAGCGGACCCGCGAGGGCAACGACCTCATCAACGAGATGGAAGAGGCCGGCGTCTTCAAGGACACCGCACTGGTCTTCGGCCAGATGGACGAGCCGCCCGGCACGCGCCTGCGGGTCGCCCTGTCCGCGCTGACCATGGCGGAGTACTTCCGCGACGTGCAGAACCAGGACGTGCTGCTCTTCATCGACAACATCTTCCGGTTCACCCAGGCCGGCTCGGAGGTGTCGACCCTGCTGGGTCGGATGCCGTCCGCGGTGGGCTACCAGCCCAACCTTGCCGACGAGATGGGCCAGCTGCAGGAGCGGATCACCTCGACGCGCGGTCACTCGATCACCTCAATGCAGGCGATCTACGTGCCGGCCGACGACTACACCGATCCCGCGCCGGCCACGACGTTCGCCCACCTCGACGCCACCACCGAGCTCTCACGAGACATCGCCTCGCGTGGTCTGTACCCGGCCGTGGACCCGCTGACCTCGACGTCGCGGATCCTCGACCCGCAGTACATCGGTCAGACCCACTACGACACCGCCACCGAGGTCAAGGGGATCCTGCAGCGCAACAAGGAGCTGCAGGACATCATCGCCATCCTCGGTGTCGACGAGCTGTCCGAGGAGGACAAGGTCGTCGTCAACCGGGCGCGCCGCATCCAGCAGTTCCTCAGCCAGAACACCTACATGGCCGAGAAGTTCACCAACATCCAGGGCTCGACAGTCCCCCTCAGCCAGACCATCGAGGCGTTCCAGATGATCTGCCGCGGTGACGTGGACCACATCGCCGAGCAGGCCTTCTTCAACGTGGGTGGCATGGAGGACGTCGAGCGTCGTTGGTCTGAGCTCCAGAAGGAGCAGTGACCCGTGACTGACGCAGGAGCGCGTGGAGGCGACCATGGCTGACCCGATGCAGGTGGAGGTCGTGGCCGCGGACCGGGTGGTCTGGTCCGGGACGTCCTCCAACATCATCGCCAAGACGGTGGAGGGTGAGCTCGGCATCCTGCCGGGTCACTCGCCGCTGCTGGCGGTGCTGGAGCCGAGCGCGGTGGTGATCTTCAGCGACGACGGCACCCGTGAGGTGGTCGCCGTCGAGGGCGGCTTCATCTCGGTCTCGCAGGGTCGGGTGTCGATCCTCAGCGAGTACGCCCGGTTGGCCGGCGAGATGAGCCTGCGCGACGCCGAGCGCGAGCTTGACGCCGCTCAGCAGGTGCTCGACAGCGGTGACTACGACGACGACGACCGGCGTCGCTTCGACCGGGCCAGTGCGCAGCTCCGGGCGGCTCAGAAGGCGCAGTAGGGTCGTATCCAGCAGTAGAGGGACGTGAGGTGCGACGAGTTCGATGATGGACGGCTGGTGGGGGGTCGCCGAGGTGCTCGCGATCTTCGTCGTCCTGCTGGCCCTGGGCCTGGTGCTGCTGGCGGTCCGTCGGCGCTACCTCTCCCGGGACGGTGGGACGTTCGAGTGCAGCCTCCAGTTGCGGTCCACCACCCCCGGGGCCGGTTGGGTCCTGGGGGTGGGCCGCTACAACGGCGGCTCGCTGGAGTGGTTCCGGTTCTTCTCCTACTCCTGGCGGCCGCGAAAGTCCTTCCCCCGTCAGGTCGTCCGGGTTCTCGAGACCCGCGAACCCGACCCGATCGAGGCGGTCTCGCTGTACGCGGAGCAACGCATCCTCAGCTTCGAGGTGGTCGGGGAGCCCGGCGTCCGGAACGAGTGGAGCCTCGCGTTGAGCCCGGACTCCCTCACCGGGCTGCTGAGCTGGCTCGAGGCGGCCCCGCCCGGGCTGAGCCGTCTGCCCAGCTCGACCATGCCCTGACCTGACCTGAGCGGCGCTGACGTGACCTGAGGCGCCCTCGATGGCTTGGTGCCCAGGTAGGTCAGGACGCATCCTCCACGGGCGAGACCGTGACCGGTCGAGCCCTGTCCGGGTGGGAACGCTCCCCGCCGGGGACCCAGAGGATGTCGCCGTCGCGGCCGTTCACCACCCGGATGAGGATGAAGAGCAGGTCGGACAGCCGGTTGAGATAGGTCAGAGCCAGCAGGTTGACGCCCCCGGGCACCGATTCGTCGGCCACCGGCTCCGTCCCGTACTGCTCGGCGGCGATCCAGGCGCTGCGCTCTGCGCGACGGGCCACCGTCCGGGCCAGGTGCAGCTGAGCGGCCGCCGTCGACCCGCCGGGCAGGATGAACGAGGTCAGCGCCGGCAGCGACGCGGAGAACTCGTCGCACCAGTGCTCCAGACGGTCGACGTAGTCCTGGGTGATGCGCAGCGGCTCCCACTGGGGGTCCGGGCGCAGGGGGTTCGACAGGTCGGCCCCGAGGTCGAACATCTCGTTCTGGATCGAGCGGAGCAGCTCGGCGACCGCGGGCGGGAGCCCTCCGGCAGCCAACGCGGCTCCGAGGTGGGAGTTCGCCTCGTCCACGTCACCGTAGGCCGCGACCCGGACGTCGGACTTGCGGGCAGAGGACATGTCGGACAGCCGGGTGCTTCCGGCGTCCCCCGTGCGGGTGTAGATGCGGGTGAGGCGGACCATGACGACCACCCTACGCACGCGCGGCGAGCGCTTCGGCCATCGTGGCGCTGTGTCAGAGTAGGCCGGTGCCCGGACCCGACCTCCTCCGCTGCCCCCTCGCCCTCACCCTGACCGGCCTGCTGGTTGGCGTCGCGGGCCTGGCCGGCTGCTCACCGCCCTCCTCGACGCCCGCCCCGTCAGCACCTGCCCCGTCCGCGCCCACCAGCGGTGGGGGCGCCACCACGGGCGAGGACGCCGGGGGATGCTCCTACCCCGCCGAGGGCGCGGCGGCCAAGCCGGTCGACCCGCCGCCCACGGGGGACGTGGAGACCAGCGGCACAGTCCGCTACACCTTGACCTTCAACGGCGACGAACCCGAGCAGGCCGGCGGGGACGTGACCATCACCATGGACCGGAGCAAGACGCCCTGCACGGTCAACTCCTTCGTCTCCCTGGCCGAGCAGGGCTACTTCACCGACACGGCCTGCCACCGGCTGGCCGACGCCGGGCTCTTCGTCCTGCAGTGCGGGGACCCCACCGGGACGGGTTCGGGGGGCCCGGGCTACTCCTTCGCCGACGAGCTGACCGGGAAGGAGACCTACACCCGCGGGACGGTGGCGATGGCCAACGCCGGACCCGACACGAACGGGTCCCAGTTCTTCCTCGTCTGGGAGGACACGCAGCTGCCCCCCAGCTACACCGTCTTCGGCACCCTGGACGCCGCGTCGCGCGATGTCGTGGCGGGCATGGCCGGAGAGGGACAGGACGGCAGCAACCCCGACGGGACCGGTAAGCCGAACAACCCGGCGAAGATCACCGCGGTGGCCGAGAGCGCGGCCACCGCTGCAGCGAGCCCGTCGGACGAGGCCGGGTAGGAGCTCCTAGTCGTTCGGCCCGTCGTGGGGCCGGTGGCGCTTCGGCTTCAGGTTGAGCAGGAAGTAGATCAGCGACAGCAGCCCGACGGCGAAGAACCCGCCCAGCACGCTCGCGTAGGCGAACCCGGAGTCCTGTGGCGGGTGCACCGCGACCGGTGACGGCGACCCCTCGAGCAGGACCAGGAGCGGGAGGAGCAGGGCAGCCCCCAGGCCGGCCGTCATCGCGCTTCCCGTTGCCGCGGCTTCGAGGGGCGGCTCGGCGAGAAGGTTGTCATGGTGTTCCTCAGGTCGGGGACGGGTCGGGCGCGGGCGGTCTGTCGAGGGCGGTGGGAGGGTCCGGGCCTCGGCGGCGGCGGCGAGGCTGTCGGCGCGGCGTCTGCCCTGCCGGAGGCCCGGACACCGAGATGTTCCCGGGCGTGACCGCTCACAGATGCAGGAACCTGCGCAGGACCGCCTCGAACACGCCGGGCTGGTCGGCGTGCACCCAGTGCCCCGCGCCCTTGACGGTGACGCTCCTCACCCGGGGAAAGAGGGCGCGCATCACGGGGCCGTGCTCTGGACGGATGTAGGCGGAGCGGTCACCGCCGACCCAGAGGACCGGTCCGGGGTAGGGGGAGGCGTTCCAGGGGGCCGAGCGCAGGTCGGGCCAGCCGGCCACCTCGGCCAGCTCGTCCCCCAGCAGCTGCAGGTTCATCTGCCAGCGCCACCGGCCGGCGTCGCGGCGGAGGTTCTGGAGCAGGAAGCCGCGGATCACCGGGTCGGGCACGAAAGGCTCCAGCCTGGCTTCGGCGCTCGCCCGGTCCGGCAGCTGCTCGAGGTCGATCGCCCGCATCCCTTCGACGTAGGTCCCGAAGCTGCTCAGAGCCCCGGTCGGCACCGGGGCGACGTCGACGACGACGAGCCGCTCGACCAGCTGCGGGTGCAGCAGCGCGAGCGCCATCGCCACCTTGCCCCCCATCGAGTGGCCGACCACGGCCCAGGGCTCGCTCCCGCCTTCGGAGGTCAGGGACCCGGCGATGCTCTGCGCCATGTCCGGGTAGGCCACCCGCTCCGACCACGACGACCGGCCGTGGTCCGGGAGGTCCAGCAGGGTCACCCGCGCCGTCACCGCGAGGGAGCGGGCCAGCGTCGTCCAGTTCTTGCCCTGACCGAACAGGCCGTGCAGGATCAGCACGCGTGGCCCGGTCTGGCCCAGGTGGGTGGTGTGCAGGGCGGGGGAGGCGCTCACCGGCGTCGCTGCCAGCAGCTCGTGTGCCAGTGGCGCCGCTCGTCCAGCCCGCTGCTGACCTGCCAGGAGGGCTCCGCCGGCCAGACGACGACGTGCGCCAGCCCGACGGGGATCTCCTGCGAGCAGCCGGGGCAGCGGTAGGGCTTGACCGCCGAGGCGCCGGGGATGCTGCGCACCAGGTACCGGCCGTCCACCTTGGCCGCGGCGCTGGCGTGGCCGGCGCCGAGCGGGCGGGGGTTGCGCAGGTGCTTGCTCGGACGCTTGGCCATCAGCGCAGCCCTGCCTCGGAGACGGGTGCCTCCAGCGCGCGCAGGGCCGGGTGGGGGTCGTCGGCGGCAGCGAGCGGCTCGGCCCTCACGACCTCGGCCAGCCCAGGTGCAAGGGGTCGGTCCGTGGCCACAGCGCGAGTCTGCCACGCGCGCAGCGGTCGGCCGGGGACGCGGTCGCCGGTAGGTTGTCCCGGTGCGTTTGGTGATCGCTCGCTGCCAGGTCGACTACGCCGGTCGGCTCACCGCCCACCTGCCGATGGCCACCCGGCTCATCCTGGTGAAGGCTGATGGCTCGGTGTCGGTGCACGCCGACGACCGCGCGTACAAGCCGCTGAACTGGATGAGCCCGCCCTGCGCGCTGGTCGAGCTGCCCACACCACCGCTCACAGCCGACGCCGTCCCCGGGGCCGAGCCGCTGAGCGCGGTGTGGGAGGTGCGGGGACGCGACGGCGACACCTTGATGATCTCCCTCGCCGAGGTGCTGCACGACTTCTCCCACGAGCTCGGGGTCGACCCCGGGCTGCAGAAGGACGGGGTGGAGGCGCACCTGCAGGCGCTGCTCGCCGAGCACCCCGAGACCTTCGGAGCGGGCTGGTCGCTGGTGCGCCGGGAGCACATGACCGCGATCGGCCCGGTGGACCTGCTGTGCCGCGACGCCTCCGGCGGCTACGCGGCGGTGGAGGTCAAGCGCCGCGGCGACATCGACGGGGTGGAGCAGCTCACCCGGTACCTGGAGCTGATGCGCCGGGACCCGCTGCTGGGCGCCGTGCGCGGCGTCTTCGCCGCGCAGCAGATCAAGCCCCAGGCCCGGGTGCTGGCGGGTGACCGCGGCATCACCTGCGTGACGGTCGACTACGACGTGCTGCGGGGCATGGACAACGCCGACGACCGGTTGTTCTGACCCTCGGTCGCGCTGTCGCTCTCGGGGTCGACGTCGGTGTCCGCCGGCCGGGCCGTCACGACCGTCGCGTCGGCGTCCTCGTCGGAGAACTCGTCCTGGGCCACGGCCTCGCCGGTCCCCGCCGGCTCCGGGCTGTCGGCCGGCTCGTCGGTGAGCGTCAGCTCGGGCACCTCGGGCAGGCTCTCGGCGGTCTCGACGGCGAGCGCCGACAGGGACGTCAGCTGGGCGAGCATCGCCTGCTTGCGACGCGTCAGCAGCTCCTGCTCCTGGCGGAGCTGGCGACGGCGCCACGCGAACTCCTGCCGCGACCGCTCCTCGATCGTGGCCGCCTGCTGGCGGGCGGCGCCCAGCAGCTGGTCGGCCTCGGCCACCGCTGTCTGGCGGATCCGCTCCACCTCGGCCAGGGCCTCGGCGCGCAAGCGGCTGGCCTTGTCCGACTCGGCGGCCAGGTGCTCGGCCGAGCGTCGGTGCAGCGCGGTCGACTCGGCCAATGCTTGCTCGGTCCGGGCGCGCAGGTCCTCCGACTCGGCCGTGAGCTGGCCGAGCACGCGCTCGCGCTCCGCGGCAGCCTCCTGACGGAGCGCCAGGGCGGACCGCTCCGCGTCGGAGGTGAGCTTGGCCGCTGCCAGCTCGGCCGACTCGACCAGGGCCCGGGCCTGGCCCTGGGCCTGGTCCTGGAGGGCGGCGGCTTCCAGGCGGGCGGCCGAGATGAGCTGCTCGGCCTCGGCCCGGGCGGAGCCGAGCAGGGCAGTGACCTCCTGGTCGGCCTGGCGGCGCAGCGCGTCGATCCGGCCCAGCTCGTTGCGGCGGGTCTCCTCGAGCTCCACGGCCGCGCGGTCGCGGAGAGCCTGGACCTCGTGCTGGGTCTGTTCGGCGAGCCGGTCGGCATCGACCGCGGCCCGGCCGGTGAGGTCGAGCGCCTGCTCCTCGGCGATCCGCAGGATCTCCTGGGCCCGGCCGCCGACGTCGCCGAAACCGGCCGCCGGGGGCGCGGACGGCGCCGCGTCACGCTCGTGCTGCAGCTGCGCGTAGTGGGCGGCCAGGGTCTCGTAGGCCTGGCGGAGCTCGGTGATCTCGGCGTGGGCGTGGTGGGCGAACGTGTCGACCGCCGCCCGGTCGTAGCCCCTCCGGACCACCGGGAAGCCGTAGCTGCTGGTTCCGTCCGATTGCCCGCTGGTCACGTCGCTCACTCCTGGTGCTGGTCCCACGCCGGCTCCCTGACCGGCCGAGCCCAGCCTAGACCGGGCTCAGCGACCCCCGTGCGCACCGCCGACGGGTCGTCGTCACCCTGGACCGCCGCCCTCCAGGCGGCGACGCAGGTGCTCGGTGCCCGCGGGCAGGTCGGCGGCGGAGATGACGATCGTGGCGTCGCCGTCCACGGGCGGCAGCTCCAGCTCGCGTGAGGCGGTGTCTTCCGGACCTGGGGAGCCCGGGGTCGGTCCGTCGTCGGGCCGGTGCTCCTCCGTCTTGTCGTTGTCGTCGTCGTCGCCGTCGTCGTCGTCGTCATCGCCTTCCCCGGGGGGAGTGGGGTCGGAGGCGGTGGCCTCCTCGTCGGCGCGGACGGCGGGCTGGTCGCCTCCGTCGGTCGACGGGTCCTCGACCACGGCGGTGCGCAGGATGGTCCCGTCCTCGTCGTCTCCCGCTCGCTCGTCCGGGCCAAGCGGCCTGGTGCTCTCGTCGGCGTCGAGGTCGTCGAGGTCGGGGAAGGTCTGCGCCGTCTGCTGAGCCAGGGCGGACAGGCTGGCGAGCTGGCTGAGCAGGGCCTGCTTGCGCTGAGCCAGGACCTCGGTCTCGCGCCGCAGCTGCTGCTTGCGCCAGGAGAACTCCTCCTGGGCCCGCTGCCGCAGGGCCGCGACCTCCTGCTGCGCGTCGGCGATGCGGGCCTGGGACTCCGAGGCGGCAGACACGCGCATGGTCTCCGCCTCCGCCAGCGCCTCGGCCCGGATCCGGGCGGCGTCGGCGATGTCGGCCTCGAGCCGGGCGGTCGACTCCGCGCTGTGGGCGGTCGCGTCCGCGAGCAGGGCGGCGGTCTGGCCCTGGGCCTCCTCGTGCACCGCCCGCAGCTCGACCAGGGCCTGTTCGCGTGCGACGGCGATCTGCGAGCGGGCCTCGGCGGCCTCCCGCTCGACGGCGCGACGCAGCTCCTCGGTGTCCAGGTAGGCCTCCTGGCGCACGCTCTGCGCGTCGTGCTCGCTCTGGCGCCGCAGGGACTCCGCCTGCCGCTGAGCGGCGGCGGTGATCTCCGCCGCCTCGGCCCGGGCGTGCTCGACCTGCGCCCGGACGTCCTCGTGCAGCTGGGCCCGGAGCTGGTCGATCTGGGCGATGCCTCCGCTCCGGAGCTGTTCCCCGTGCTGGGCGGCGTCACGGCGGATGGCGTCGGCCTCGCGCCGCGCCAGCTCCTGGGTGCGCTTGGCCTCGGCCGCCGCGTTCTCGGTGAGGTCGTGCGCCTGCTCCTGGGCCAGCCGCAGGATCTCCCCGGCCCGCCCGCCGACCTGGGAGTAGTCGATCGCGGGCGGGTTCGCCTCGCGCTCGGCCTGCTCGTGCTGCCTGCGCTCGAGCTCGTCGCGGATCTCCCGGCCCTGGCGCCGCGTGGCGACCAGGCGGGCCTCCAAGTTGCGGACGTACTCGTCGACGGCCGCGCGCTCGTACCCGCGCAGGGCCGTGGGGAAGTTGCCCGCGGCACTGGCTGCCTCGTCGAACAGCCCCAGCCCGTCGTCGTCCGCTGCGCTCACCGAAGGTGTCCTCTCTGTCCCCAGACCCGCCACCGGCAGGCATGCGGTCCAGCACCGGCCGGGCGGCCGGAGCCTGGCGAAAGCCTCACCCCTGCACCTGCGGGGCAGCCGGCTCGACCAGCTCGACCAGCACGCCACCGGCGTCGTGCGGGTGGACGAAGTTGATCCGTGACCCGCGCGTCCCCGTCCTCGCCGCATCATAGAGCAGCCGTAGCCCGCGCGACCGGAGCACCCGTGCTGCCTCGTCGACGTCGGCCACGCGGTAGGCCAGCTGCTGCAGCCCGGGTCCTGAGCGCTCCAGGAAGCGGGCGATCGGGGACTCCGGCGAGAGGGGCGCCAGCAGTTGGACCTGGGCGCCGGCGTCGTCGGCCCGTGGCGCGAGCATGGCCTCGGCGACGCCCGCCTCGCGGTTCTCCTCCCGGTGCAGCAGCACCAGCCCCAGCACCTGGGTGTGGAAGGCGATGGCGGCGTCCAGGTCCGCGACGGCCAGTCCCACGTGGTCGAGCGCCAGCAGCCCGGGCAGCTCGGTGGACCCGGCTGACCCTCCCGGGACAGCGGGGTCGTCCTTCAGCGGAGCCATGCGGCCAGGGTGCCAGACTGGACCGCGGCGGTCGCGCGGTGTGCCCCGCCTGGGTCAGGAGGACAGATGGGCTCGGTCATCGTCGCCGGGGCGCGGACCCCCATCGGCGCCCTGCTGGGCTCGTTGGCGGGTCTGAGTGCGGTCGAGCTGGGCGCGCAGGCCATCGCCGGCGCCTTGGGCCGGGCGGGTGTCGACCCCGCCCGGGTCGAGCACGTCGTCATGGGTCAGGTCCTGCAGGCCGGCTGCGGCCAGCTACCGGCCCGGCAGGCCGCGGCAGGGGCAGGGATCCCGCTGACGGTGCCCGCCCTGACGGTGAACAAGGTGTGCCTCTCCGGCCTGACCGCGATCGCCCTCGCCGACCAGCTCATCCGGGCCGGGGAGTGCGAGCTGGTCGTGGCGGGGGGCATGGAGTCGATGAGCCAGGCCCCTCACCTGCTTCCCGGCGCCCGGTCCGGGCACCGCTACGGGCCTGTGACGATGCTGGACCACCTGGCCCACGACGGGCTCGAGGACGCCTTCACCGAGCAGTCCATGGGGGCGCTCACGCAGGCCCATGACACCGGCGACCTCACCGTGAGCCGGGCCGACGCGGATGCCTTCGCGGCGCGCTCGCACCAGCGGGCGCTCTCCGCGACCCGCTCGGGTCGCTGGGCGGAGGAGATCGTCCCCGTGCAGGTGCCGCAGCGCCGCGGGCCGGACCTCGTGGTCGACACAGACGAGGGCATCCGCGAGGGGGTGACCCCGGCCTCGCTCGGTCGGCTGGTCCCGGCTTTCTCGCCCACCGGCTCCCTCACCGCCGGCTCCTCGAGCCCGCTGTCGGACGGGGCAGCGGCCGTCGTCGTGGCCAGCCACGAGGCGGCCGAGCGCTGGGGACTGCCCGTGCTGGCCGAGATCGGCGCCCACGGGACGGTCGCCGGCCCGGACTCCTCCTTGCAGCTGCAGCCGGCCCACGCCATCATCCAGGCCTGCGCGAAGCAGGGGATCGCCGTCGCCGACCTCGACCTGCTGGAGGTCAACGAGGCCTTCGCCACCGTGGCGGTGGCCAGCGCCCGGGCGCTCGGCCTAAGCCCGGAGGACGTCGACGCGCGGGTCAACGTCAACGGGGGCTCGGTCGCTCTCGGCCACCCGCTGGGCGCCTCCGGGGCCCGGCTGGTCCTCACGCTGGCCCTGGAGCTGGGCCGGCGCGGCGGCGGGACCGGCGTCGCCGCCCTGTGCGGCGGTGGGGGACAAGGCGATGCGCTGGTGCTCCGGGCGCCGGCCGGCACGAGGAGCGCGGGCCGCTGAACCGCTCGGACGAGCTCGACACGCTGTTGGAGGGCGTGCGGGCGGGTCGGCCCCGGGCCGTCGGCCGCGCGATCAGCCTGGTCGAGGACGGGTCCGACGCCCTCCCGGCCCTGATGGCGGCGCTGGCGCGGGATGCGGGCCGGGCCACCGTGGTGGGGGTGACGGGACCGCCCGGGGCCGGGAAGTCGACCACGGTGGCGGCGCTGGTGCGGGTGCTGCGGGCCCGAGGCGAGCGGGTCGGGGTCCTCGCCGTCGATCCGACGTCTCCCTTCACCGGCGGCGCCCTGCTGGGCGACCGGGTGCGGATGCAGGAGCACGCGCTGGACGCGGAGGTGCTGATCCGCTCGATGGCGACCCGCGGGCACCTCGGGGGGCTGGCAGTGGCCACCGCGCAGGCGATCCGGGTCCTGGACGCGGCCGGCTGCACGACGGTGGTGGTCGAGACGGTCGGCGTGGGCCAGTCCGAGGTGGACGTGGCCGCCGCGACCGACGTCACGGTCGTCCTCATGGCCCCCGGCATGGGTGACGGCGTGCAGGCGGCCAAGGCGGGCATCCTCGAGATCGGGGACGTCTTCGTGGTCAACAAGGCCGACCGGGACGGTGCGTCGGCGCTGGTCCGTGAATTGCGGGCGATGGTCGCGCTGGGAGAGCGGCCTGACCAGGCGTGGCGGCCACCCGTGCTGACCACGGTAGCCAGCGAGCGGACCGGGGTGCCCGAGCTCCTCGAGGTCCTCGACCGCTTCCGGGCGCACCAGGTCACCAGCGGAGAGCGGGACCGCCGCCGGCGGGAGCGCTCCCGTCGCGAGGTGGAGGGTCTGGCCCTGGCCGCCCTGCGGCTGCGGCTGCATCGCGACGGCGCGGTCGCACTGGAGGAGCTGGCCGATGCGGTGAGCGCGGGGTCGCTCGACCCCTACGCCGCCGCCGACGAGCTGCTCCGCCGGTCGCCCCCGGCCTGAGCCCGGGGGACGGCTCGCCCGGCGTGCCTGCGGACCGGTGCCGCCCCGGTGGGATAGACAAGGGTCCGACTCGCGTGTGCGGATCAGGAAAGGAGGAACGTCCGACGTGAAGTGGACCAAGAAGATCCTGTTCGTCCTCGTCGTGGGCTTCTGCCTGTTCTACCTGGTCCAGCAGCCGGAGGGCGCCGCCGAGGCCGTCCGCACCGTCTTCGGTGCGCTCGTGCGCACGTTCCAGGCCGTCGTGACGTTCTTCACCTCCCTGGCCGCGTAGCCCCCGTGCCGGGCCTCGTCGAGTGGCTCGACCCCCACGTCGAGCGGTACCTGCTGCTCAGCGAGCAGGAGTACGTCGTCCTCGAGGTCTACAAGCACTGGATGGCCAGCATCGGGGCCTGGACGCGGCTGGTCGTCGCGGTGCCGGTGCTGATCAGCTCCTGGGCCTTCGAGCCGCCGCTGTTCTGGGTGCTGCTAGTGCTGGGGCTCGGGGTCAGCGCGCAGGCGCTCTACAGCATCATCGACGAGTACCGCGACCGGTTCGTCATCACCAACCAGCGGGTGTTCCGCGTACACGGCACCTTCTCGGTGCAGCGGGCCAGCGTGCCGCTGGGCCGCATCCTCGACATCACGGTGAAGAAGCCGCTGCTCGGCCGGATCTTCAACTACGGTCACTTCGTGTTCGAGTCCGCCGCGCAGGTCCAGGGTCTCAGCGAGGTGCTGTTCGTGCGCGACATCGACGCCCGCGACCGCACCCTGCAGGAGACGATGCAGCGCGCCGGGCTGCGGGCCACCGCCCCCCAGCTCGGGGACGACGGCACGTGAGGCGGCGCCGCGCCCTGCCGTTCGACCCCATCCAGGAGGCGTCCCGGCTGTGGGCCGAGCAGTGGGGTGCTGCCGACACCCCGCGGATGCGAGCCGTCACCTCGCTGATGCGGGTGCACCAGCTGGTGCTCACCGAGCTCGACGAGCTGCTGCGGCCCCTGGGGCTGACCTTCGCCCGCTACGAGGTCCTGGTCCTGCTCTCCTTCTCGCGCCGCGGTGCACTGTCGCTGGGCACGATCGGCGAGCGGCTGCAGGTGCACGCGACCTCGGTCACCCCGCTGGTCAACCGGCTGGGGGCGGCCGGGTTGCTGGTGCGCAGCCCGCACCCCGAGGATGGCCGGGCCGTCCTCGCGGCCATCACGCCGCAGGGCCGGGCGGTGATGCAGCAGGCCACGGACGCCATCGTCGGGGCCGAGTTCGCCCTGGGGGCCCTCAGCGAGGCCGACTGCGAGCAGCTCACCACCCTGCTGAGGGCCCCACGCCACGCCGCGGGCGATTTCGAGCTCGCCGAGGACGGCTGAGTGGCGGGTTCGACCGCTCCGGTCCGCGTCCTGGCCGTGGCCGACACGGACTCCTACCTCAAGTGGGGCGTGGCCACCCTCGCCACCCTCCCGGCCGGGTGGCACGGCCAGCAGGTGCTGCTCCGCAACGCGGTGATGCCCTCGCCGGCCCAGGTGGCGGCCGCGGGGCAGATTGACGGTCGCACCTCCCTCCCGGTTCGCACGCTGGGCCTGCCAGGGCTCGCCTCGCTGCTGGTGCGCGAGCGTCCTGACGTCGTGCTGCTGGCCTGCACGGGTCCCGTGGTGGCCCGGCTGACGGCCCTGCCGCTGCTCCGCGGGCCCGGCCGGCCGGTGCTCCTGACCGGGCTGCCCGGCATCAGCGTCCCCGCCTCGGAGCGGGCGGTCTCGTTCCGCCGCAGCTGCGACCTGTTCGTGGTGCACAGCCACCGCGAGCGCCGCGAGTTCGCCCAGGTGGCCGCCGGGCTGGCCCCGGGGCTCGGCTTCGGGCTCGCCCGGCTGCCGTTCCTGCCCGGACGCCCACGGCCCGCAGACGAACCGGGACCGCGACCGGACGCCCCGCTGGTGTTCGCGTCGCAGGCCCGGGTGCCGCCCGAGCGCTCCGACCGCGAGCACGTGCTGCAGGCCCTGGCGGCGGCCGCGCCGGCGGTGGTCAAGCTGCGGGCCGGGGCGGGAGAGCAGCAGACCCACCACGAGGAGCACCCCTACGACGTGCTGTGGGCCGGTCTCGTCGCCCGCGGTGCGGTCCCGCCCTTTGCCGTCACCTTCGCCACCGGAGCGATGACCGAGGCCGTCGAGGGCTCCCGCGGCCTGGTCACGGTCTCCTCGACCGCGGCGCTGGAGGCGATCGCGCTGGGCCGGCCGGTGCTGGTGGCCGACGACTTCGGTGTCTCGGCGGAGATGATCAACCTCGTGTTCGAGGGGTCGGGTTGCCTCGGCCCGCTGTCCGACCTGACGGAGGGCGGACTCCACAGGCCCGACCCCGACTGGCTGCTGGACAACTACTTCCACCCCGAGGAGGACTCGGACTGGCTGGTCCGGCTGCGGGCCCTGGTCCAGGCCCGGCGGGCCCGCCGGCTGCCTCCGGTCCCCGCCGGTCCGCCCACGAGCGGGTCCCAGGTGGTGCGGCAGCACCTGCGCCTGGCCTTCTCCTCCACCCGTGGGGTGGCGCGTGGCGAGCGGGTGCTGGCCGGTCTCAGCCTGGCGTCGCGCGGGCCGCGAGCACTCGGTCGCAGAGCTCGCGGACGGCTCCGTGGCCGCCCGGACGATGCAGCACCAGCCGCGCCGCCGCCCGGACCTCTGGCCGGGCGTCCGACACCGCCACCGGCCAGCCCACCAGCCCCAGCGGACCGAGGTCGTTGACGTCGTTGCCCAGGTAGGCCACGCGAGCCGGGTCCAGCCGGTGCTCGCCGAGCCAGGCCGTCAGCGCGGCCACCTTGTCGTCCACGCCCTGCAGCACCTCGACGCCCAGCTTGGCTCCGCGGGCGCTGACCACAGGGTTGCGCTCCTTCGACACGATCAGCACCGGGATCCCGGCCGCCCGGAGGGCGCCCACCCCCATCCCGTCGGCCCGGCTGACGCGGACCGCCTCGTGGCCGTCCGCATCGACCAGGGCGGCGTCGTCGGTGTGCACACCGTCGAAGTCGGTGACGACGGCGTCGACGACGAGCGGCTCTGCGGAAGCCGGGTCCAGCAGCGGCGCCAGCGCCCGCGCCATGGCCAGCTCGCCCGGGGTGTCGATCTCCAACGACGTCGCCTCGTCCACGGCAACGGCGGCGGTGCGGCCGAAGAAGCGGTGACCGGCGGCTCGGAAGCCGGCGACGTCGAGGACGTAGAAGGCGCCCGTCTCGCGCCAGTCGGGCTCGCGGTCCTGGCGACGTGGGCGGCAGGCGGCGTCGTGGTTGACCCCGGCGACGGTGCCCACGGCGCCGTCTCGTCTTGACGCTCGCCACAGGAAGGCGTAGGTCTCCACCGCGGAGAAGGCGGAGTCGGCGTGCCCGTCGGCAACCAGCGCGATGCCCGTGTCGAGGTCAGCCGGATCGAGGAAGGGGCTGGTGCACTGCACGAACAACAACGTCCGCGGCTGCCCCTCCAGCGTGTCGAGGGCATGCAGCAGGGCCGACTCCGACGAGGCGGTGTGCCCGGCCAGGTCCGGCGGGCGGTGCACGACGCCCGCCCCCGCGGCCCGGGCGGCCTCGGCGATCGCGTCGTCGTCGGTGCTGACGACAACGAGGTCCACCCGGTCGGCGGCCAGGCATGCGCGGACCGCGCGCACGACCAGCGGCACCCCGCCGACCCGGCGCAGGTTCTTGCCGGGGACGCCCTGGGAGCCGCCCCGGGCGGGGATGACGGCCACGGTGCGTGGGTGCTCGGGAGCGCTCATGGCGCGGACGCTAGGCCGCGGACCTTGCGTCGACGTGAACACCAGGTGTCGGAGCCCCCGTCCTGCACCCCCCAAGTGCTCCCGCACCCCTTCGCCAGGGTGCAGGAGCGCGCTCGGGGTGCAGGAGCGTAGTCAGCGGTTGGCGAAAGTGTCCGGGTTCGCGCCCAGGCGCACGCCGGTGTCGACCTTGGCGAGCGTGGCCATGGCGTCGTCGTCCAGCTCGAAGTCGAAGAGCGCGATGTTCTCCGCGATGCGGCTGGGTGTCACCGACTTGGGGATCACCACGATGCCGAGCTGCAGGTGCCAGCGGAGCACGACCTGTGCGGGCGTGCGGCCCAGGGCCCGGGCCACCGTCTGGATGTGCTCGTTCTCCAGCACCCCCTTGCCCTGGCCGATCGGACCCCAGGCCTCGGTGAGGATGCCGTGATCGGCGTGGTAAGCGCGCAGCTCGGCCTGCGGGAACTGCGGGTGCAGCTCGACCTGGTTGACCGCGGGCACGACGTCGGTCTCGGCGGCCAGCCGCTCGAGGTGCTCGATCTGGAAGTTGGAGACGCCGATCGAGTGAACCCGGCCGTCGGCCTGCAGCTTCTCGAGGGCGCGCCAGGTGTCGACGTACTGGTCGAACATCGGTTGCGGCCAGTGGACGAGGAGGAGGTCGAGCACGTCGACGCCGAGCTTGTCCATGCTGGCGTCGAAGGATGCCAGGGTGGAGTCGTAGCCCTGGTTCGCGTTGGCCACCTTGGTGGTGAGAAAGACGTCGTCGCGACCGACGTCGGAGGCGGCGAGGGCGGCCCCGACGCCCTCCTCGTTCCGGTAGCCCTGGGCGGTGTCGATCAGCCGGTAGCCCTCCTGCAGCGCCGTGGTCACCGCCACCTGGGTCTCGTCCTGCGGGATCTGGAAGACCCCGAAGCCCAGCTGGGGAATGGTCCGGCCGTCGTTCATCGTCAGGGTGGGCACGTCGGGCATGGGGCAAGGGCTCCTTGGAAGCGTGGCAGTTGTGTGGGTCCGACCCTAGCCAGGGCAGACGGCCGCTCGTCGGCGGTCCGACCGGAGCCGAGGGCTCGGGAGGGTCAGGTCCAGTACAGGAGCGGTGCCTGCGGGAACCGGGCGGCCAGCTCGGTGGTGAACCAGGAGCGCATCTCGGCCATGGTCGCCCGCGGGTAGACGTACTTCACGCCGCCGAACTTCGAGCGCTTCTGGGTGCGGGCGTCCTCGTCCATCTCCAGCTTGGTGTGGGGGTACCAGCCGAGGAGAACGTCCTTGCTGGCGGGGGTGAAACGGTGGGTGATGATCTCGGTGGTCAGGTCGAGGTCCCCGACCCCGGCGACGGCCAGCCCGACCTGGTCGAGGAGGTCGGCGTAGCCCTCGCGCCAGCCCGGGTAGGCCATCACGGGGGCGATGGTCAGCCCGACGCGGTACCCGGCCTGGGCCAGCGACCGCAGTGCGGCCAGCCGGCCGGCCAGCGGTGAGGTGCCACCGTCGAAGCGACGGGCCAGGTCGGGAGCGTTGACCGAGAAGCGGACCCGGGTGCGGCGCTGGTGGTCCAGGGCCACGAGGTCGGTCACGTCATCGAACTTGGTGGTGAACCGCAGCGACACGTCGTCGCCGTACCGGCCGGCACCGACGCGCCGGACGGCCTCGGCCAGCGAGCCGGTCACGTGCTCGATGCCCAGCGGGTCGGTGTAGCAGGAGAGCTCGAAGGTGGTGCCCTCGTGTCCCCGCTCGGAGGTGCCGCTGGTCACGGCGCCGCGGCCGGCGTGGGTGCGGATGCCGTCGAGCACCTCGTCGAGGTTGGCGTAGACCCGGGTCACCGGCGGGCCGCTCAGCGAACCGGCCAGGTAGCAGTACTGGCAGTGGGCGGGGCAGCCCTTGGCCAGGTCGATCCGCCAGTCGGCGCTGGGCGGGATCGGCTGGGGCTTGAGCGCGCTGGGCGGGGCGACGACCACGGCCAGGGTGGTCTTGGCCCGGGCGTAGGTCTCGCGCTCGGTCTCCCCACGCAAGCCGGTCAGCCGGTCGTTGGGCAACAAGGTGATGTCCTCGACCCCGGCGGCCTCGCAGCGACGCAGGATCTCAGCGGTGTGCGGCTGCTCGGCCGCCGCCCGGGTGACCAGGACGCGCTTGGGCGTCCAGAGGCGGCTCGGCGTCGGTGCGGCAGGGAGGTCGGTCAGCTCGGCGATCATCATCGAGTGCAACGTCTGCGGCCGGCCCCGCATGCCGAGTTGTCAGACTCCGGAGGTGTGATAGTACCCACAGGGTCTGGCAACTCGGCCGGGCAGAGGCTCAGCCGCCGAGGGTGGCCGACACCACTGCGCGGGCCTCCTCCTGCACCCGTGCCAGGTGCTCAGACCCCTGGAAGGACTCGGCGTAGATCTTGTAGACGTCCTCCGTCCCGGACGGCCGGGCGGCGAACCACGCGGACGCGGTCGTCACCTTGAGCCCGCCGATGGCCGCGCCGTTCCCCGGAGCGCTCGTCAGCTTCGCGGTGATCGGCTCACCGGCCAGCTCGGTGGCCTCGACGGCCGACGGGTCGAGCTTGGACAGCTTCGCCTTCTGCTCCCGGTTGGCCGGGGCGTCGACGCGGGCGTAGGCCGGGGAGCCGTGCTTCTCGGTCAGAGCGGCGTAGTGCTGGCTGGGGCTCAGGCCGGTGACGGCCTGGATCTCGCTGGCCAGCAGGGCCAGCAGGATGCCGTCCTTGTCGGTGGTCCAGGTGCTGCCGTCGCGGGCCAGGAACGAGGCTCCCGCCGACTCCTCGCCGCCGAAGGCGATCTCGCCGCTGCGCAGCCCCGGCACGAACCACTTGAACCCGACCGGCACCTCCAGCAGCGTGCGGCCGAGGTCGGCGGCCACCCGGTCGATCATGGAGGAGGAGACCAGCGTCTTGCCGATCGCCGCGTCGGCCCGCCAGCCCGGCCGGTGCCCGTACAGGTACTGGATGGCCACCGCCAGGTAGTGGTTGGGGTTCATCAGCCCCGCGTCGGGGGTGACGATGCCGTGCCGGTCGGAGTCGGCGTCGTTGCCCGTGGCGATCTGGAAGCGGTCCTTCTGACCGATGAGGCTGGCCATCGCGTTCGGGGAGGAGCAGTCCATCCGGATCTTGCCGTCGGTGTCGAGGGTCATGAACGACCACTGCGGGTCGACCTTCTGGTTCACCACGGTCAGGTCCAGGCCGAGCCGGTCGGCGATGTAGTCCCAGTACTGGACCGCCGCCCCGCCCATCGGGTCGGCCCCGATCCGCACGCCGGCCTCGCGGATGGCGTCGAGGTCGAGGGCGTTCTTCAGGTCGTCGCAGTAGGCGCTGAGGTAGTCGAACCGGTGGAGGCGACCGCTTACCTCGGCGAAGGGGCGGCGCTGGATCGGCGAGGGGTCGCCCAGCAGCTCGTTGGCGCGGGCGGCGATCACGCTGGTGGCGTCGGAGTCCGCAGGGCCGCCGTGCGGCGGGTTGTACTTGAACCCGCCGTCGCGGGGCGGGTTGTGCGACGGCGTGACGACGATGCCGTCGGCCGCGCGGGCGTCGCCGTCCGACATGTCGGCGTTGTGGACGACGATCGCCCGGGAGACCGCCGGGGTGGGGGTGAAGTCGTCGTCGCCCTCGCAGCGCACGTCCACGTCGTTGGCCAGCAGCACCTCGATGGCCGTCGTCCAGGCCGGCTTGGACAGGGCGTGGGTGTCCTTGCCGAGGTACAGCGGCCCGGTGATGCCCTGCGCAGCCCGGTACTCCACGATCGCCTGGGTGGTGGCGGCGATGTGCGCGTCGTTGAACGCGGTGTCCAGGCTGGACCCCCGGTGACCGGAGGTGCCGAAGGCCACCTGCTGGTCGGGGTTCGTCGGGTCGGGGACGAGGTCGAAGTACGCCGAGACCACGGCATCGACGTCGATGAGGTCTTCGGGGAGGGCCGGTTGACCGGCGCGCGGGTGAGCCATGACGGTCATTCTGCCCATCGCCGTCCCCGAGCGGGAGAGGGCCCTGCCCATCGGTCCTCGGTGTCCGTGGACGGGGAAGCGGGCGGAGGCGTCGGAGGAGGTGCGGCAGGATGGAGCCATGAGCTCGTCCAGCTTCAGCCGTGCCGGTGCCATCGACCTCTCCCAGCTCGCCGCGCGGGCCAAGCAGCCTCCAGCAGGTCCTGCGGGCACCCCGGGTGCTGCCCGGGCCGGCGCGGGCTATGTCCTCGAGGTGACCGAGCAGACGTTCGAGGCCGAGACGATCCGGCGCTCGGTCAAGCACCCGGTCGTCGTCGAGCTGTACTCACCGCGCGTGGCGTCGGGGCAGCAGCTGTCCGACGCGCTGGCCGAGATCGCCAACGCCTCCGAGGGCAAGTTCCTGCTGGCCCGGCTCAACGTCGACTCCGCCCCCAGCATCGTCCAGGCGCTGCAGCTGCAGGCCGTGCCCACGGTGATCGCGCTCATCGGCGGGCAGGTGGCGCCACTGTTCCAGGGGGTGCTTCCCAAGGCGGAGGTGCAGGCTTATCTCGACCAGCTGCTCACCGCGGCCGTGGCCAACGGCATCGTCGGCCGTGCCGACCCGGTCGGTGGCGCACCGGCCGCCGGGGATGAGGAGGACGCCGGTCCCGACCCGCGGTTCGCCGCCGCCGACGAGGCGATCGCCCAGGGCGACTTCGACGCCGCGGTCGCCGAGTTCGACCGGCTGCTGCAGGCCGACCCCAACGACGCCGAGGCCAAGGCCGGACGTGCCCAGGCCGGACTCTTCGCCAGGGCCGCGGCGCTGGACCCGCAGACCGTGCTGGCCACGGCGATGACCTCGTCGGCCGTCGAGGACCAGCTGGCCGCGGCCGACGTCGAGATGCTGAGCGGCCAGGTCGAGCAGGCTTTCGCGCGGCTCATCGCCCTCATCCGCCGGAGCGCCGGCGGCGACCGTGACACCGCCCGGCTGCGGCTGCTGGAGCTATTCGAGACCCTCGGCAACGCCGACGAGCGCGTGCTCAAGGGTCGGCGCGACCTGATGTCCGCCCTGTTCTGACCCGACCGCTCCTCGACACCGGTCGCTCGGCCTGCCACCGGGCGACGGGCTCGGCGCCGGCCGACCTAGAGTGCCGGGATGTCCCGCAGCTGTGACGTCATCCTGCTCCCCGGCCTCTGGCTTCCCGGAACCGCCTGGGCGCCGGTGGTGGCCGAGCTGACCCGGCTGGGCCACCGCGCGGTCGTCCCCAGGCTGCCGGGCGTCGACCACACGTGGGCCAACGCCACGCTCGACGACCAGCTGGCCGCCGTCCTCGCGGCCGTCGACGCGGCCCACCGACCCGTGGTGGTCGGGCACTCCGCGGCGGCGGCGCTGGCTTGGCTGGCGGCCGACCGCCGCCCGGCCGACCTCACCCGCGTCGTCATGGTCGGGGGGATGCCCGTCGCCGACGGCAGCCGCTACGCCGACTTCTTCCCCGTCGTCGACGGCGTCATGCCCTTCCCCGGCTGGGAGCCCTTCGCCGGGCCGGACTCCGACGACCTCGACGACCCGGCCCGGCGCCAGTTCGCCGCCGAGGCGATACCGGTCCCGGCCGGGGTTGCGCAGGCCACGGTGCGGCTGAGCGACGAGCGCCGCTACTCCGTGCCGGTCACCCTGGTCTGCCCGGAGTTCAGCGTGGCGGACGCCCGCTCCTGGCTCGCCGCGGGAGAGATGCCGGAGCTCGAGCGAGCCGCTGACGTCACCTTCGTCGACATCGACTCCGGCCACTGGCCGATGCTCAGCCGGCCGGTCGAGCTGGCCCAGGTGCTCGACGCGCTCGCCCCGACCGGCTGAGGCCGGCTGTCGCTCAGCCCTTGGTGCGCCGCCCGCCCTTGCCCTTCGCCGGCGCTGCAGGGGTCCCCTCGGCCGACGTCTTCGTCGCCGACGCCGGCGGTGCTACCGCAGCCTTGCTCTTGCCATCCGGCCGCGCGGCCGACGCGGTGCCCGCGGTGGCCGTCGGCTGCGAGGGCAAGCTGTCGGCCTTGGTCCGTGTGCTGCGCTTGGGCGCGGCCGACGCCTTGTCGCCGGCGCCCGCCTCGGACGCGGCGGCGGTCTTGCGGGCCCGGGTGCGTCGCGGCGAGGCCTGCTTGGCCGCAGCCACCGTGCCCGCCTCGACCTCGGCCCCGGCCTCGTTGGTGGAGCCCGTCTCGGGCGCGGTGGCCAGCCGGAACCAGACCGATCCCAGCGGCGGGATGGTCACCGTGGCCGAGGCCGGGTAGCCGTGGGAGGGGACCGGCCCGGCGACGACCTGACCCAGGTTGCCGAACTGCCCGGAGCCGTCGTAGGTCTCGGCGTCGGTGTTGAGGATCTCCTCCCACACGCCCTCGACCGGCAGCCCGATCCGGTAGTCGGTGCGCGGCTCGGCTGAGAAGTTCGACAGGCAGGCCACCATCTGGCCCTCCCCGTCGTAGCGCAGGAAGGAGAAGACGTTGCCGCCCTGGTCGTCGGCGTTGATCCAGGAGAACCCGGCCGGGTCGGTGTCCAGCCGGTACAGGGCCGGGTGAGCCGCCTGGATGGCGTTCATGTCCTTGATGAGCCGCTGCACGCCGCGGTGGCCCCAGTCCGCGCTCTGCTCCCAGTCCAGACTCCGCTGCTCGGAGAACTCGCGGCGCTGGCCGAACTCCGTGCCCATGAAGAGCAGCTGCTTGCCCGGGTGGCTCCACATGAAGGAGTAGAAGGCCCGCAGGTTGGCGAACTTGCGCCACTCGTCCTCGGGCGCGCGCTCGAACATCGAGCCCTTGCCGTGCACGACCTCGTCGTGGCTGATCGGCAGGACGTAGTTCTCGGAGTAGGCGTAGGCCATGGCGAACGTCATCTCGTGGTGGTGGTACTGCCGGTAGACCGGCTCCCGCCCGAGGTAGCGCAGGGAGTCGTTCATCCAGCCCATGTTCCACTTGAAGCCGAAGCCCAGACCGCCCGCGTCGACCGCGCGGGTGACGCCCGGCCACGACGTCGACTCCTCGGCGATCATCATGATCCCGGGCTTGCGCGCGTAGTTGTGCTGGTTCACCCGCTGCAGCAGCTCGACGGCCTCGAGGTTCTCGTTGCCGCCGTACTTGTTGGGGATCCACTGGCCGTCGTTGCGGGAGTAGTCCAGGTAGAGCATCGAGGCGACGGCGTCGATCCGCAGGCCGTCGATGTGGAACTCCTCCAGCCAGTAGTAGGCGTTGGAGAGCAGGAAGCTCTGCACCTCGTTGCGTCCGAAGTTGAAGATGTAGGAGCCCCAGTCGGGGTGCCACCCGAGCTTGGGGTCCTCGTGCTCGTACAGGGCGGTGCCGTCGAAGCGCTGCAGCGCCCAGGGGTCGGTGGCGAAGTGGCCGGGCACCCAGTCGACGATGACGCCGATCCCCGCGCGGTGCAGGCTGTCGACCAGGTGACGGAACTCGTCGGGGGAGCCGAAGCGTGAGACCGGGGCGAAGTACCCGGTGACGTGGTAGCCCCAGGAGCCCTCGTAGGGGTGCTCGGCGACGGGCATCAGCTCGACGTGGGTGTAGCCCTGCCAGCTGACGTACTCCACCAGCTGCTCGGCGAGCTCGAGGTAGCTCAGGCCCCGGCGCCAGGAGCCGAGGTGCACCTCGTAGACGCTGACCGGCTCGGTGTGCTGGGCCTTCTGCCCGCGATACCACAGCCACTCGTCGTCGCCCCAGGTGTACTGGCTGTTGTAGACGATGGACGCCGTGTGCGGGGCGGCCTCGCAGAAGCGGGCCATCGGGTCGGCCTTGAGCCGCCAGACGCCGTCGACGCCGAGCACCTCGAACTTGTAGAGCGAGCCGGTGCCGACGCCCTCGACGAACAACGCCCAGACCCCGGACCCGGGGACGAGGTGCATCTGCCCGGCGTCGCCGTTCCAGCCGTTGAAGTCTCCGACCAGCCGCACGGTCTGGGCGTTGGGAGCCCACACCGAGAAGCGGGTGCCGCGGAGCTCCCCGCGCTCGGAGTCGTGCACCGTCGCCTCGACCGCCCCGAGCCGTCGCCAGCACTCGGTGTCGTGACCGCCGTGGAACCCGCTCAGGATCTCCCCGGTCAGTCCTGCGCTGAGATCAAACGCCATGAGGTGCTACTCCTTCGTGTCGGCCGGGCGCTGCGCGCCCGCGTCCGGGTGGGCGGCCGTGGCCGCCGAGTCCGTGGGGGTGGGGTCGTGGGGGGTGACGCCGGTCAGGGCGGCCAGGGCGCCGAGCGGGATCGCGACCCACTCGGGCCGGTTGCGGACCTCGTAGACGACCTCGTAGACGGCCTTGTCCGCCTCGTAGGCCCGCAGGGTGCCGGCGTCGGCGGGGTCCAGGGGGCCGCCGGCGTATCCGGTGAGGAAAGCCTCGCGGCAGGCGGTCGCCCAGGCCCGGCTGCCCGGGCCGGGGACGCTGGCCGCGGCGTAGTCGAACGAGCGCAGCATGCCGGCGATGTCGCGCCACACGCTGTCGGGGGCCGCCCGCTCGGCCAGGGACTTCACGGGCTCGCCCTCGAAGTCGATGATCTTCCAGCCGCGCGGGGTGTGCAGGGTCTGGCCCAGGTGGAAGTCCCCGTGCACCCGCTGGAGATCCAGTTGCCGCTCGGCCAGGGCGTCGAAGACCGCGCCCAGGGCGGTGCGGTGGTCGGCCAGCGCGGGAGCCACCGCCTCCGCGACCTCCAGCCGGGCCGCCATCACCGCGGCGGCCTCGGTCCCCGGCGCGCGGTCGGTGGGGAACGCTCCCCGCAGGGCGACGTGGGTCTCGGCCAGGGCCTGGCCAAGGGCGTGCGCCTCGGCGGTGAAGTCGGCGCCGGCCTCCAGGGCCTGCAGCGCGAGGTCCCAGCCGTCGGTGGCCTCGGCCAGCTTCTCCACCACCATGGCCAGGTCGGCGGTGACGGTTCCGGACGCGCCGTCGGCACCGGTCCGGGTCCAGCGGGCCTCCGCCCAGCCGAAGAGCCGGGCGACGTCGCTCGTTCCGCTCCGCGAGAGCGCGTCGTGCACCTCGATGTCCAGGTTGCGGCCCAGCTCCAGGCGCCGGAACAGCTTGAGCATGGCCACCTCGCCGAACATCACTGAGGTGTTGCTCTGCTGGCCCCGGAAGACCGACGGCTCGAGGTCGGCGGTCAGCCCCTGCGCCGCGCTGAGGTGGAACGCGACCTCCGCCCCGGAGCCGCTCACCTGTCGCTCGTCGAGGAGGGCGCGGAGCAGCACCGCGGCCGCGGCCGGGTCCTGGGTGGCGTCGGTGGCGACGACCGGACCGAGCTCGGCGTCGCTCCAGCGGCCGATCTCGGCCTCGTGCGGCTCCGGCTGCGTCACCGGCCGGTAGGCCACCGCGAGCTGGTAGAGGTCGCGAGGGGCCCCGAGGTGCCCCTCGGCCTCGCCGCCGTCCTCGGTCGCGGCGGCAGGGTGGGCGACCTCGACGACCTCCATCCGGACGGCGGGAGCGTCGGCGTCGCCCGGGAGGTCGGTCAGCCAGGGCAGCGGGGTCACCGACACCACGACCGTCCGGCGGCCCTTTCCGCCGAACCAGCGAGCCCCGGAGATGTGGCGGAGCAGCTGCTCGGCGACGTCGGGGTGCAGCGCCGGGCTCACCGGCCGGTGGTGGTGCTGGCGGGGGCGGGACCGTCGGCGCCCGGGTCGGGAGCCGGGGTGACCTCGGCGTTGGCAGTGACCGGAGCGGCCCCGGGGCGGCGCCCGGGCTGGACGATGCTCAGGATGTGCGCTGGGTCGTCCACGGTCAGCCGGACGAAGGCGCGCTGCCCCCAGCGCCAGATCTGCCCGGTGAGCTCCTCGTGCACCAGGAAGACGTCGGACGCGCCGAGGCCCAGGGCCTCCATGTCGAGGACGATCTCGGACTCCACGGTGTGCAGCGGGTCGAGGTTCACCACCGTGAGCACGACGTCGTCCCCGGTGCGCTTGGAGTAGACGATGACGCTCTCGTGCGGGGCGTGGTGGAAGTGCAGGTTGCGCAGCTGCTGCAGCGCGGGGTGCTCACGGCGGATGGCGTTGAGGGTGCCGATCAGCAGATTGAGGTTCTCCCCGCTGGCGTCGGCGGCCTGCCAGTCCCGGGGGCGGTACTGGAACTTCTCCGAGTCCAGGTACTCCTCCCGTCCCGGGGCCAGCACGGCGTTCTCGAACAGCTCGAAGCCGGAGTACACCCCCCAGGTCGGCGCCGTGGTGGCCGCCAGCACCGCCCGGATGGTGAAGGCGGTCTTACCGCCCCATTGCAGGAAGGTCGGCAAGATGTCGGGGGTGTTGACGAAGAAGTTCGGCCGGAAGAAGGCGTCGGACTCGCAGGTGAGCTCGGTGAGGTACTCCTCGAGCTCCCACTTCTCGTTGCGCCAGGTGAAGTAGGTGTAGCCCTGGTGGAAGCCGGCCTTGCCGAGCGCGTGCATCATCGCCGGCTTGGTGAAGGCCTCGGCCAGGAAGATCACGTCGGGGTCGGTCTTGCGCACCTCGGCCATCAGCCAGGCCCAGAAGTCCACGGGCTTGGTGTGCGGGTTGTCGACGCGGAAGATCCGGACGCCGTGGCTCATCCAGAGCCGGAGGATGCGCAGGCTCTCCAGGTAGATGCCGTCGCGGTCTCGGTCGAAGTTGATGGGGTAGATGTCCTGGTACTTCTTCGGCGGGTTCTCGGCGTAGGCGATGGACCCGTCCGCGCGCTGGGAGAACCACTCCGGGTGGTCGGTGACCCACGGGTGGTCGGGCGAGGCCTGCAGGGCGAAGTCGAGGGCGATCTCCAGCCCGAGCGACTTCGCCTTGGCCACGAAGCGGTCGAAGGAGTCGAAGTCCCCGAGGTCGGGGTGGATGGCGTCGTGTCCACCCTCGACGTTGCCGATGGCCCAGGGCGAGCCAGGATCGGCCGGGCCGGGGGTCAGGGTGTTGTTCGGGCCCTTGCGGAAGCTCGTGCCGATCGGGTGGATCGGCGGCAGGTAGACGACGTCGAAGCCCATCGCCGCCGCCGCCTCGAGGCGCTCGTGGGAGCTGTCGAAGGTGCCGGAGGTCCAGGTGCCGGTGTCGGGGTCGAAGGTGGCGCCCTGGGAGCGGGGGAAGAACTCGTACCAGGAGGCGAACAGGGCGGCCTCGCGGTCGACGAAGACGGGGTAGTCGGGGCTGGGCGAGACCAGCTCGCGGGGCCCGTGGAGCGCCATCGCCGCGCGGACGTCGTCACCCAGGACGTCTTCGAGGCGGTCCTCGACCTGCTGGGCGGAGTCGAGAGCGACCTCGGCCTCGCGGAGCAGGGCGGCGGCCTCGCTGTCGCCGGCGGCGTCGGCGCGCTCGGCGGCGCCGGCGAACAGGGCGGTCCCCTCGGTGCAGACGAGAGCGACGTCGATGCCCGCCGGGATCTTGATCTCGGCGTTGTGGACCCACGTCTCCCACGGGTCGTCCCAGCCCTCGACGCGGAAGGTCCACAGGCCCTCGGACTCCAGGGTCACCTCGGCGGCCCACCAGTCGAAGCCGGCCGGGGTGGAGGGGTGCATCGGCTCGACGCGCTCCTGGCCGTCGGGGCCGGTGAGCACGACGGAGGCGCCGACCGCGTCGTGGCCCTCCCGGAAGACGGTGGCCCGGATGGCGAACGCTTCGCCCACGCTGGCCTTGGCCGGGTAGGCCCCGCCTTCGATGACCGGGGACACCTTGGTGACGGGGATCCGGCCGAAGGCCGTGCCGCGCTCGGGCGGGGTCCGGACGACGGTGGAGGGCTGAGAGTCGTCGGCGGTGGGGACGCTGGTTCCGGGGCTGGCGGTGGTCACGAGGGCAAACCTAGCGGAGGTGGCGATCCCTGGCCGATCCGGTGCGCGTCGCTGAGCGGCCACCCCCGTGACCTCGCGCCCAGCAGCGTCGACGGTGCCCGCGACGTCCACCGCAGGGTCCGGCGCCGCGCTCGGCGGTCCTCGCACGCAGGGCCGTGCGCCGCTAGGGTGCCTGCGTGCGTGCCATCCGTCGATTCACCGTCCGTCCCGTGCTGCCCGAGGTGCTGAAGCCTCTGGGCGACCTGGCGCGTAACCTGCGCTGGTCCTGGCACCCCGAGACCGAGGAGCTCTTCCGCTCGGTCGACCCCGACCTGTGGGACTCGAGCGGGGGTGACCCCATCCGGCTGCTGGCCGACGTCCCGGTGGAGCGCCTCCAGTCACTCTCGGGGGACAAGAAGTTCCTCAAGAACCTGCGTGGCATCCAGGCCGACCTCGCCGACTACCTCACCGGCGACCTCTGGTACCAGACCTGGGCGGCTGCGAACCCCGGGGCACCTCAAGGCATCGGCTACTTCTCACCCGAGTTCGGCATCACCGAGGTGCTGCCGCAGTACTCCGGCGGCCTCGGCATCCTGGCCGGCGACCACCTGAAGACTGCCTCCGACCTCGGCGTGCCGATCATCGGCGTGGGCCTGCTCTACCGCCAGGGCTACTTCCGCCAGTCGCTCAATGCCGCCGGCTGGCAGCAGGAGCGCTACCCCCTGCTCGACCCCAACGCGCTGCCCCTGACGCTGCTGCACGACACCGACGGACCCGTCCGCATCGAGGTCCCGCTCGGCGGCCGCACCCTGCACGCGCAGGTCTGGGTGGCCCAGGTCGGGCGGGTGCCACTGCTGCTGCTCGACTCCGACGTCGAGGCCAACGCCGGCTCCGAGCGGGAGACCACCGACCGCCTCTACGGCGGCGGCAGCGACCACCGGCTTGCCCAAGAGGTCCTGCTGGGCATCGGCGGCGTCCGGGCGATCCGCGCCTACTGCCGCGTCACCGGCGCCCCGGCGCCCGAGGTGTTCCACACCAACGAGGGCCACGCCGGCTTCCTCGGCCTCGAGCGCATCCGCGAGTACATGAACGACGGGATGGACTTCGACACCGCGCTCGAGCGCTGCCGCGCCGGCACGGTGTTCACCACCCACACCCCCGTCCCGGCCGGCATCGACCGGTTCCCGCACCCGCTGATGGTCGACCAGTTCTCCCACTTCGACGCCGTCCCCCTGGACCGCGTGCTCGCGCTGGGCAGCGAGGACTACGAGGGCGGGGACCCGCACATGTTCAACATGGCGGTGATGGGCTTCCGGCTCGGTCAGCGCGCCAACGGCGTCTCCCTGCTCCACGGTGAGGTCTCCCGCGGGATGTTCCAGGGCCTGTGGAGCGCCTTCGACACCACCGAGGTGCCGATCAGCTCCATCACCAACGGCGTCCACCACCACACCTGGGTGCACAACCAGCTGCTCGAGCTGCTGGAGGCGCCCTCGGGCAGCAAGGCCGACGGCGTGGTCGACGGCTACGACTGGAACGCGCTGGCCAAGGTCTCGAGCAAGACCATCTGGGCCCTCAAGCGCACCATGCGCGCCGAGCTCGTGGCGATGACCCGCACCCGGTTGACCGAGAGCAGCCTGAACCGCGGGCTCGGGGCCGAGTGGGTCGACGAGGTGCTCGACCCGGGCATCGTCACCTTCGGGTTCGCCCGTCGCGTGCCCTCCTACAAGCGGCTGACTCTGATGCTGCGCGACCCCGAGCGGCTCAAGGCCCTGCTGACCGACCCGGAGCGGCCGATCCAGATCGTCATCGCCGGGAAGTCCCACCCCGCCGACGAGGGCGGCAAGGCCCTCATCCAGCAGATGGTCCAGTTCGCCGACGACGAGGACGTCCGGAAGAGGATCGTCTTCCTGCCCGACTACGACATCTCGATGGCCAAGCCGCTCTACCCGGGCTGCGACGTCTGGATGAACAACCCGCTGCGTCCTTACGAGGCCTGCGGGACCTCGGGGATGAAGGCGGCGCTCAACGGGGCGGCCAACCTCTCCATCCGCGACGGCTGGTGGGACGAGTGGTACGACCCGGCCTTCGGCTGGGAGATCCCCTCGGCCGAGGGCATCGACGACCCCGACCAGCGTGACGACCTCGAGGCGCGCGCGCTCTACGACATCATCGAGAACGAGATCGTCCCGCGCTTCTACGACGTCGACGGCGACGGCATCCCGGAGCGCTGGGTGCAGATGATCCGCGACACCGTCGCCGGTCTCGGCCCGAAGGTGCTGGCCTCCCGGATGGTGCGCGACTACGTCACCCAGCTGTACGGCCCGGCGTCGGCCTCCACCCACGCCCTGGAGGCGGCCGACGGCGGCGCCGCGGCCCTGGCCTCATGGAAGCGGCGGGTGCGCGACGCCTGGGCGGGCGTCAAGGTCGACCACGTCGAGAGCCTCGACGGTGACCAGCTCGAGGTCGGCGCGAAGCTGCACGTCAGCGCGCTGGTCCGCCTCGGCGACCTCAGCCCGAACGACATCGACGTCCAGCTGGTCACCGGCCGGCTGGACTCCGACGACCAGCTCCGGGACCCGCGGGTCAGCCCGTTCCCCACAGGCACCGACGTCGGCGACGGCCTGCGGCGCTACGAGGGCTGGGTCGAGGCCCGGCGCTCCGGGGCGATCGGCTACACCGTCCGGGTGGTCCCGCACCACCCGCACCTGGCCAACCAGGCCGAGATGGGCCTGGCGACGCTGCCTGCCGACCTGCCGACCCCGCCTTCGGCCGGCCCGGTCTGACCAGCTAGGCAGACGGGCCTTCTGCGGCCGGAAACCGCTGAGAAGTGGCGCTCGGAATGCGATTCGGGCGCTGCTTCTCAGCGGTTTCTTTCCCTCAGCTCCGCGACGACCTCGTCGAGGGCGGCCGCGGCGGCGGGCTCGAAGAGCGGGATCGAGGCGAAGCCGTGGATCGCCTCGGGGTAGACGACCCGGCGGACCGGGACGCCGTCGGACTCCAGCGCGTCGGCGTAGCGGAGGCCGTCGTCGCGCAGGGGGTCCTGCCCGGCGACGATCACCAGGGTGCGCGGCAGGCCCGTCTTATCCGGGGCGTGCAACGGGCTCACCCACGGGTCGGCTGGGTCCAGGCTGTCCGGCTGGCCCTGAGGGACGTAGCGGCGGCCGAACCAGTCCAGCGAGCGGCGCTGCAGCATCGGGGCGTCCGGCAGCTCCTCGATCGAGGGTGAGGACAGCGTCAGGTCGGTGATCGGGTAGAGCAGCAGCTGGGAGACCAGGGCGGGCCAGGACGGGTCGGCCCGGTGCCGGTCGCGCGCGGCCAGCGCCACGAGGGCGGCCAGGTTGCCACCGGCGCTCTCGCCCATCACCGAGACCTGCGCGGGGTCGCAACCCAACCGGGCCGCGCGCTCGACCAGCCAGCGCGTGGCCAGCCAGCAGTCGGTGCACGGTCCCGGAGCCGGGTGGCCCGGGGCCAGCCGGTAGTCGACGGAAGCCACCGTGACGGGCAGGCGCCCGGCCAGGTTGCCGCACAGCCAGTCGCTGGTCGTCAGGTTGCCGAACACGAACCCGCCGCCGTGGAAGTTGACCACCAGCGGGGTGGGGGCACCGACCCCGTGCCGGCGGTAGAACCGGACACGGATGCGCGCGCTCTCGACCGGCACCGAGAGGTCCTCCAGCTCGACGTCGCGACCGACCGGGCCCAGCACCAGCCGGGCCAGCCGCCGGGGCAGCTCACGACGCACCCTGCCCAGGTAGGCCGCGCTTGGCGGCTCCGGCTTGGGCAGCCGGCGCAGGGCGCCGACCAGCAGACGCGTCCGGAGGTTCACCCCGGGGGACCTTTCAGTCGACCTGGAGGACGACGACGGTGCGACCGGGCAGCTCGAGGAAGGACCCGGCGGGCAGCTTGTCGTTCGGCAGCTCGTGCGGCTGCGCCGAGGTGGCGATGACGGTGTAGGTGTGCGCCCAGGGGTCCTCGGGCAGCACCACCCGGATGGGGTCCGCACCGGCGTGCATCCAGACGAGGAAGGCCGCGTCCTGCTCGCGGTCGGGGTTGTCCTCGGCGAGGTAGATGCCCAGGGTGCGGCGGGTGCCGTCGTGCCAGTCCTCGGCGGTCATCTCCTCCGCGGAGCCGCCGAACCAGGCCAGGTTCTTGCGGCCGGTGGCCTTGCCGGTGGGGTCCAGCAGGGGCTCCCCGTGGCGGTAGGCGGTGCGCCGGAAAACCGGGTGCTCAGCGCGCAGCTCGAGCAGTCGACGGGTGAGGTCGTGCAGGTCACCCCACTGCTGGGCGGTGTCCCAGTGCATCCAGGAGATGGGGGAGTCCTGGCAGTAGGCGTTGTTGTTGCCCTGCTGCGTCCGGCCCAGCTCGTCGCCGGCGGTCAACATCGGCACCCCGGCGGAGAGCAGCAGCGTGGCCATCAGGTTCTGCGCCTGGCGGTGGCGCAGCGCGTTGACCCGGTCGTCGTCGGTCTCGCCCTCCACGCCGCAGTTCCACGAGCGGTTGTCGTCGGTGCCGTCGCGGTTCGACTCCCCGTTGGCGCCGTTGTGCTTGACGTCGTAGGTCACCGAGTCGCGCAGGGTGAAGCCGTCGTGGGCGGTGATGAAGTTGATGCTCGCCTCCGGCGCCCGGTCCGCGAAGATGTCGGGCGAGCCGACCAGCCGCTGGGCCAGCTCGGCGACCCCGTGGGTGTTGCCACGCCAGAAGTCGCGGACGTAGTTGCGGAAGCGGTCGTTCCACTCGCTCCAGCCCGCACCGAAGGCCCCGAGCTGGTAGCCGTAGGGCCCGAGGTCCCAGGGCTCCGCGATCAGCTTGACCCGGCTCAGCACCGGGTCCTCGCGCAGCGCCTGCTTGAAGGCGTGGCCCTGGTCGACGTGGTGCTGCTCGTTGCGCAGCAGCGAGGTGACGAGGTCGAATCGGAAGCCGTCGACGCCCATCTCGGTCACCCAGTAGCGCAGCGAGTCCAGCACCAGCCGCAGCACCCCGGGCTCGGAGGTGTCGACGGAGTTCCCGCACCCGGTGACGTCGTAGTCGTTGCGCTGGTCGTCGGTCAGCCGGTAGTAGCCGAGGTGGTCCAGTCCGCGGAAGGCCAGCGTCGGCCCTTCGTGGCCGCCCTCCCCGGTGTGGTTGTAGACGACGTCGAGGATGACCTCGAGGCCGGCCTCGTGCAGGGCGGAGACCATCTCCTTGAACTCGCGGACCTGCTGGCCCAGCGTGCCCACCGAACCGAACGCCGCGTGCGGGGCGAAGTAGCCGAGGGTGTTGTACCCCCAGTAGTTCGAGAGGCCGCGGCTGATGAGGAACGGCTCCGACACGAACTGGTGCACCGGCAGCAGCTCGACGGCGGTGACGCCCAGGTCGAGCAGGTGCTGGATGACCGCGGGGTAGGCAAGCCCGGCGTAGCTGCCCCTCAGGTGCTCGGGGACGGCGGGGTGCAGGCGGGTGAAGCCCTTGACGTGCAGCTCGTAGATGACCGAGCGCTCCAGCGGCACCGGCTGGGCGATGGGGGTTGGCGGTGGGCTGTCGGGCACGACGACGCTCAGCGGGACCGAGGCGTAGGAGTCGGTGCTGTCGAGCTCGAAGTTCGAGCCCGGCAGGTGGTCGGAGATCGGCCCGGAGTAGTCGACGCCTCCGGTCACCGCGCGGGCGTAGGGGTCGAGCAGCAGCTTGGCAGGGTTGAAGCGAGCTCCCGAGGCGGGGTCCCAGGGCCCGTGCACCCGGTAGCCGTAGCGCTGCTCCGCGCCGACGCCGGGCACATGGGCGCTCCAGACGCCGTCGGCCCCGAGCTCCAGGTCGACGTTGGTCTGGCGACGGTCCTCACCCACCAGGGCCAGCTCGACCCGGGTGGCGCGGGGGGCCCAGAGGCCGAAGGTCGTCCCGCCGTCGCGCATGTGCGCGCCGAGCAGAGAGGTGTCCGCCGGGACGGGGAGCGCGGGAGTGGTGTTCATGGGAGGGCTCTCGGCTCGGGCTAGCACGGTTGCGGGGTCCTGCTGAGGTGTGAGCGCCCAGACGCTGACACCGTTGTCGGTCGATTGGCTTGTGCATAAGTGTATAGCGGCCAGCGGGATCGGGGTCCATTGTCACGAAATCCTCCGCAGTGCGCGGGGCTAGGGTCACGGCATGAGCGACGAGGCGTCCGCGACCGAGCGCGTGCGGTTGGAGGTCAGCGACGGGGTGGCCGTGCTGCGCCTCGACCGGCCGAGGATGAACGCGCTCGACGCCGCGATGCAGCGCCGGATCGGTGTCCTCGCACTGGAGTGCGGCACCCGCAGCGACGTGGCGGCGGTGGTCCTGACCGGTGGTGAGCACGTCTTCGCCGCCGGGGCGGACATTCAGGAGATGCAGGGCCTCTCGCACGCCGACATGGTGGCGCACTCGGGCGTCCTGCAGGCCGCTTTCACGGCCGTCGCCCGGATCTCGAAGCCCGTGGTCGCCGCCGTCCACGGGTACGCCCTGGGCGGAGGCTGTGAGCTGGCGCTGTGCGCCGACCGCCGGATCGCGGCGGCGGACGCCACCTTCGGCCAGCCCGAGATCACGCTGGGCGTCATCCCCGGAGCGGGCGGCACCCAGCGCCTCGCCCGGCTGATCGGCCCGAGCCGGGCCAAGGAGCTCATCCTCACCGGGCGCTTCGTCGGCGCGGCCGAGGCGCTCGCCCTCGGCCTGGTCGACCAGGTGCTGCCGGCTCCGGAGGTGCTGCCGGCGGCGCTCGCCTGGGCCGCCCAGTTCGTCGGCGGACCCGCCCTGGCGCTGCGGGCGGCCAAGGAGTGCGTCGACCGGGGTGGCGAGGTCGATCTCGACACCGGTCTGGAGTTCGAGCGGGCGCAGTTCGCGGCCCTCTTCGCCACCGAGGACCGGGCCTCGGGAATGCGTTCCTTCGTCGAGCAGGGGCCGGGCCGGGCGCGGTTCGCGGGTCGCTGAGGGCGCGGTCGGGACGAGCGCCGCCGACCAGGCCGACGTCGGCCACTGGCTACGATGGCGGCGTCAGGTCTCGGCGCAAGGTCTCGCGCCCGTCCCGGAGCGGAGCAGCAGATGAAGATCCTCGTTCTGGTCAAGCACGTGCCGGACGCGACCGGCGAGCGGACCTTCGCCGCTGACGGCACCGTCGACCGGGAGGCCAGCGACGGCCTGCTCTCCGAGCTCGACGAGTACGCCCTCGAGCAGGCCCTGCAGTTCGGCGACGAGGGCGACGACGTCGAGGTGGTGGCGTTGACCCTGGGGCCCGAGGAGGCGACGGCGGCCCTCAAGCGGGCGCTGCAGATGGGCGCCTCCGCCGGCATCCACGTCACCGACACCGCCGTCCACGGCACCGACGCCCTCGGCACCAGCACGATCCTGGCCGCGGCCGTGGCCAAGGCGGCGCCCGACCTGGTGCTCTGCGGGATGGCCTCCACCGACGCGAGCATGGGCGTCGTGCCGGCCATGCTGTCCGAGCGGCTGGGCTGGCCGGGCGCCACCTACGGGGCCAGCCTGGAGGTCGGCGACGGCACCGTCCGCATCCGCCGCGACGACGACGCCGCCAGCCTGACCATCGAGGCGACCTTGCCCGCCGTGGTCAGCATCACCGACCAGGCCGGTGAGGCGCGCTACCCGTCGATGCGCGGCATCCTGGCCGCGAAGAAGAAGCCGGTGGAGACCTGGTCGCTGGCCGACCTCGGGGTCGACCCGGCCGGGGTCGGGCTCGGCGCCGCCTGGACCACGGTGCTCGACACCACCCCACGCCCCGCCCGGGCGGCCGGCCGCGTCGTCGCCGACCAGGACGGAAGCGGCGCCGCCGCCCTGCTGGAGTTCCTCGCCGCCGGCCGCTACGTCTGAGGCACCACCCCGAGCTCGCCCCACTCACGCAGCCCACGGAAGGAACCCCCGATGTCGCAGGTCCTGGTCGTCGTCGACGTCGACGAGGGCACCGTCAGCAAGCCCACGCTGGAGCTGCTCACCCTCGCCCGGCGGATCGGCGACCCCGTCGCCGTCGTCCTGGGCGAGGGCGCCGAGGCTGCGGCGGCACGGCTGGGCGAGTTCGGTGCCACCCGCGTGCTGTCGGTGAGCGACCCGGCGCTGGCTGCCTACCTGGTGGCTCCCAAAGCTGAGGCGCTCGCCCAGGTCGTCGCCGCCGAGCGGCCGGCCGCGGTGCTGCTGGGCGCCGGGCTCGAGGCGCGGGAGGTGGCGGCCCGGCTCGCGGTCAGGCTCGGCTCCGGCCTGATCACCGACGCGGTGGACGTGGCCGCCGACGCCTCCACCACCCAGTCCGTCTTCGCCGGCAGCTACAGCGTGCACGCGGCGGTCACCCACGGCGTCCCGGTGATCTCCGTGAAGCCCAACGCCGTCACCCCCGAGCCCGCGCCCGCCGCCGCCACGCTCGAGGTGGTTCCCGTGACCATCTCCGAGGCCGCCGAGGGCGCCCGGATCGTCCACACCGAGCCGCGGGGGGCGAGCGGCCGGCCCGGCCTCACCGAGGCGGCCGTGGTCGTGGCCGGCGGCCGGGGCACCGGCGGCGACTTCGGCCCGGTCGAACAGCTGGCGGACAGCCTGGGCGCGGCCGTCGGCGCCTCCCGGGCCGCCGTCGACTCCGGCTGGTACCCCCACGCCTACCAGGTCGGCCAGACCGGCAAGACCGTCTCGCCCCGGCTCTACATCGCCGCCGGCATCTCCGGGGCCATCCAGCACCGGGCCGGGATGCAGACCGCCCAAGCCGTCGTCGCGGTGAACAAGGACGCGGAGGCCCCGATCTTCGCCCTCGCCGACCTCGGGGTGGTGGGGGACCTGCACCAGGTGCTGCCCGCCGTCGCCGCAGAGATCGCCGCCCGTCGGGGTTGACCAGCAGCGCGAGGCAGACTGCTGGGGTGAACGGGAGGACGACGGGATGAGCCGGATCTACCTCGACCACGCCGCGACCACCCCGATGGTGCCCGAGGCCGTCGCGGCCCTGACCGCGGAACTGACCCGGGTGGGGAACGCCTCGGCCGCCCACGGCTCAGGCCGGGCTGCGCGCCGGGTGGTCGAGGACGCCCGCGAGCTGCTGGCCAGCCGGGTGGGCGCGGAGCCCGCGGAGGTCATCTTCACCTCCGGTGGCACCGAGAGCGACAACCTCGCGGTCAAGGGGGCCTGGTTCGCCCGCCCGGACCGACGGCGCACCCGGGTGGTCACCTCCGTCGTCGAGCACCACGCCGTGCTGGACTCCGTCGCCTGGTTGGCCGACGTCGAGGGCGCCGAGATGGTCCTGCTGCCGGTCGACGACACCGGCCGGGTCCCCGACGAGGCGGTGGTCGCGGCAGTGGACGAGTCGACGGCCGTCGTCTCGGTGATGGCGGCCAACAACGAGATCGGGACCCGGCAGCCGCTGGCCGCGGTCGCCCGCCGGGCGGCGGAGGTCGGAGCGGTGTCCCACAGCGACGCCGTCCAGGCCGTCGGCCACGTGGAGGTCGACTTCGCCGCCTCCGGGCTGGACCTGATGACCTTCACCGCCCACAAGCTGGGCGGCCCCGTCGGGGTGGGCGCCCTGCTCGCGCGCCGCGGCGCCCCACTGAGCGCGGTCCAGCACGGCGGGGGGCAGGAGCGTGACGTCCGCTCCGGAACCTTCGACGTCGCTGCGGTCGCCGCCTTCGCCGCCGCGGTCGAGGTCGCGCTCGCCCACCTCACCGCGGAGGAGGCTCGGCTCCGAGCGCTCCGCGCCGAGCTCGTCGCCGGTGCGCTGGCCACGGTCCCCGGCGCCGTCCTGCGCGGGACGCTCGACCCCGCACGGTCGCTCCCGGGCGTGGTGAACCTCGGCTTCCCCGGGTGCGCCGCGGACGCCGTGCTGATGGTCCTGGACGCGGCCGGCTTCGACTGCTCGGCCGGCTCGGCCTGCTCGGCGGGGGTCACCCGGCCCAGCCATGTGCTGACCGCTCTCGGGCTGGACGACGACGACGCCCGGTCCTCGGTCCGGTTCTCCCTCGGCCGCGGCACCTCCGGCTCCGACGTCGCCGCGCTGCTCGGCGTGCTACCCGAGGCGGTCGAGCGGGCCCGGGCCGCCGCCGCCTTCGCCTGAGCGTTCGGGGACGCCCGGAGACCTGGGAGGATGGGCGCTGCCCGGTCGGTGCCGGGCAGGGGAGGGAGACGTCATGAGAGTCCTGGCCGCCATGTCCGGCGGGGTCGACTCCGCCGTGGCCGCAGCGCGGGCCGTTGACGCGGGTCACGACGTCACCGGCGTGCACCTGGCCCTGTCCAAGAACCCCCAGTCTTACCGCACCGGAGCCCGCGGTTGCTGCTCCCGCGAGGACGCCCACGACGCCCGCCGGGCCGCCGACCGGCTCGGCATCCCCTTCTACGTGTGGGACCTCTCCGACCGCTTCGCCGCGGACGTCGTCGACGACTTCGTGGCCGAGTACGCCGCCGGCCGCACGCCCAACCCCTGCCTGCGCTGCAACGAGAAGATCAAGTTCGCCGCGGTGCTCGACCGCGGCGTCGCGCTCGGCTTCGACGCCGTCTGCACCGGCCACTACGCCCGGCTGGCGCAGGGCCCCGACGGGACCGAGCTGCACCGGGCCGTCGACGCGGCCAAGGACCAGTCCTACGTCCTGGGCGTGCTCGGGACCGAGCAGCTGGCGCGGTCCTGGTTCCCGCTCGGTGACACCCCGAAGCCGGAGGTGCGGCGGGAGGCGGAGCGGCGCGGGCTCGCGGTGGCGGCCAAGCCCGACAGCCACGACATCTGCTTCATCGCCGACGGCGACACCGCCGGCTTCCTCGACGCCCGGCTCGGCCGGCGGCCCGGAGCGGTGGTCGACCAGGACGGCACCCGCGTCGGTGAGCACGCGGGCACCCACCACTTCACCATCGGCCAGCGCCGCGGGCTCAGGCTCGGGGTGCCGGCCGCGGACGGGAAGCCGCGCTACGTCCTCGACATCTCCCCGATCACCGGCACCGTCACCGTCGGGCCCCAGGAGTCGCTGGCTGTCCGCAGCCTGGACGCCCGCCGGCCCAGCTGGGCGGGTCCGGTCCGCCTGGGCCCCTGGCGCGGCCACGTCCAGGTCCGGGCTCACGGCGCGGCGCTGCCCGCGTCGGCGCTGCTGGAGCCCGACAGGGTGGAGGTCACCCTCGACGAGCCGGCCCTGGGGGTGGCCCCTGGGCAGGCGGTCGTGCTGTACGAGGGCACCCGCGTCGTCGCTGGCGCGACCATCGCCCAGACTGCGGCATGAGCGGCGCGGAGACCGAGGTGACTCTGGTTCCGACGACCGGCATCGGCTCCTGGCCGGGCACCGACGTCGCCGACGCGGTCGCCATCGCCTTCGCCGAGTGCCCGGACCTGCCGTACCTGCCCGAGCTGCCGGCGCGCGGTCCCCACGCCCAGCTGGTGGGCCGGAGCACCGCCCTGCTGGCCGGTCTGGCCGTCGACCTGCAGCCCGCTGGGTGGCGGCTGACTGAAGGCTCCAGCCGGGACCACCGGGCGGCGAGGTCCACCCTGCGCTCCGATCTCGACGTGCTCGAGGAGCAGGCCCAGGGCTACGCCGGGCGCTTTAAGATCTCCGCGGCCGGCCCGTGGACCCTGGCGGCCATGATGGAGCGCCCCCGCGGGGACCGGGTGCTGGCCGACTCCGGCGCCCGCCGCGACGTGGCCCAGTCCCTGGCCGAGGGCCTGGGCGACCTGGTCGCCGAGATCGGCCGCCGGCTGCCCGGGCTGGAGCTGCTCGTGCAGCTCGACGAGCCGCTGCTGCCCGCGGTGATGGCCGGCGAGGTGCCGACGGCCAGCGGCTTCTCCCGGCACCGCGTCGTGGACCTGCCCCAGCTGAGCGAGGCGGTCGAGCAGCTGGTCGCCCGGCTGGGGAGCACGCCGGTGGTGGTGCACTGCTGCGCGGCCGGCCTGCCCGTCGAGCTGCTCCGCCGGGCCGGGGTGGCCGGGGTGTCCCTCGACCTCGACCAGCTCGTCCCTCCCGACTGGGACGCCCTGGGCAGCGGGATGGAGCAGGGCCTGGACTTCTGGCTCGGGGCGCTGCCGACCGACCGGGAGCTGGGCCCCGACGAGGTGGCGCGGCGCACGCTGGCACCGCTGCGCGCCCTGGGCCTCGACCCGGGCCTGCTGACCTCGCGGCTGGTGCTGAGCCCCGCCTGCGGGCTGGCCGGCGCGACCGCCCGCGGTGCGGTGCAGGCGCTCCGCACCGTGCGCACCGCGGCCGGCGTCGTGACCGAGCAGCTCGCCGACTGAGCCGACGACGCGACCGGCAGACGGTCATCCGAAGCCCTCCTCGCCGACCTCGCCCGAGGGGTCGGAGCAGTGCTCGGGAGCTGTCAGAGGCTGCGGTTAGGGTTCCACCGTGGTTGACCCGAGCGAGCAGGCGAACCCCGACGACGCGGGACCCCCCAACGAGCGCGTCCCCGCGCAGGACGCACCGGACGACGCCGCCCGGCACCGCCATCAGGAGCTGAGCGGGATCCTCGACGAGGCCCGTTGGCGTTACCACGTCCTCGACGCCCCGACGATGTCCGACGGCGAGTTCGACGCTCTGATGCGCGAGCTGAGCGCGCTCGAGGACCGGTACCCGGCTCTGCGGACCCCCGACTCGCCTACCCAGCAGGTGGGCGGCCCGCCGTCGGCCACCTTCTCCGCGGTGGAGCACGTGCAACGCCTGCTCAGCCTGGACAACGTCTTCACCCGCGAGGAGCTCGAGCGCTGGGCCGGCCGGGCGGTCCGGGAGCTGGGGGAGGCGCGCGTCGGTCAGTCGGGCTACCTGTGCGAGCTCAAGGTCGACGGGCTGGCCCTCGACCTCGTGTACGAGCGGGGTCGGCTGGTCCGGGCGGCCACCCGGGGTGATGGCCGGGTGGGCGAGGACGTGACGGCCAACGTGCGCACCATCGCCGCCATCCCCGACGAACTCCGCACCGACTCCCCGCCCGAGCTGCTCGAGGTGCGCGGTGAGGTGTACTTCGCCGTGGCCGAGTTCCGGGCCCTCAACGAGGCCCTGGTAGCCGAGGGCAAGGCGCCCTTCGCCAACCCCCGCAACGCCGCTGCCGGCTCGCTGCGGCAGAAGGACCCGCGGGTGACAGCCAGCCGGCGCCTGGGGTTCGTCAGCCACGGCATCGGAGCCTGGCAGGGCCAGGAGCGGAGCCGGCTGTCGCAGGCCTACGAGACGCTGGAGGCCTGGGGGCTGCCGGTCAGCCGGCACCGCGGGGTCGCCCCCACCCTGGACGAGGTCTGGGCCTACATCGAGCACTTCGGCGAGCACCGGCACTCCGTCGAGCACGAGATCGACGGCGTCGTGGTCAAGCTCGACGAGCGCACCGTGCAGGACCAGCTCGGCTCGACGGCCAAGTCCCCGCGCTGGGCGATCGCGTTCAAGTTCCCGCCGGAGGAGGTGACCACCACGCTGCTCTCCATCGACGTCAACGTCGGCCGCACCGGGCGGGTGACCCCGTTCGGCATGATGGAGCCGGTCTTGGTCTCGGGCTCGACGGTCGGGATGGCCACCCTGCACAACGCGTCGGAGCTGGAGCGCAAAGGCGTCCTGGTCGGCGACACGGTGGTCCTGCGCAAGGCCGGCGACGTCATCCCCGAGATCGTCGGGCCGGTGGTCGAGCTGCGGACCGGGGACGAGCGTCCCTTCGTGATGCCGACCCACTGCCCGGCCTGCGGGACCGAGCTGCGGCACGAGAAGGAGGGCGACGCCGATCTGCGCTGCCCCAACCACCGCTCCTGCCCGGCTCAGCTGCGGGAGCGCCTGTTCCACGTGGCCAGCCGGGGAGCGTTGGACATCGAGAGCCTCGGCTACCAGTCGGCCACCGCCCTGCTCGAGGACGGGCTGCTGGCCGACGAGGGTGACCTCTTCGACCTTGACGCGGACAAGCTCACCGGGGTGCCGTTCTTCACCACCACCGCCGGCCGCCTCACCGCCAACGGGGTGAAGCTGCTGGCCAACCTGGAGGCCGCCAAGTCCAGACCGTTGTCGAAGTTCCTGGTGGCGCTGAGCATCCGTCACGTCGGTCCCTCTACCGCCCCCGATCTCGCCCGCGCGTTCGGCGACATCGACGCCATCGCCTCGGCCAGCGCCGAGGAGCTGGCCTCGGTCGACGGCGTGGGACCGACGATGGCGGCCACCATCGCCGACTGGTTCGCCGTCGACTGGCACCGCGAGATCGTGACCAAGTGGCAGCGGTCGGGGTGCGTACTCCGCGAGGAGCCGCAGGAGCCCCAGGAGCAGACCCTGGCCGGCATCTCGGTCGTGGTCACCGGCTCCCTGGACGGCTTCACCCGCGACACCGCCGCCGAGGCCATCACCTCCCGCGGGGGCAAGGTGGCGAGCTCGGTGTCGAAGAAGACCTCCTTCGTGGTGGTGGGGGAGTCGCCCGGCTCCAAGGCCGATAAGGCGGTGGAGCTGAAGGTGCCCGTGCTGGCCGGGGTCGACGGGTTCCGGGTGCTGCTCGAGCAGGGGCCGGAGGCCGCGGCGGGCGTGGCGACCCGGGGCGACGGCACCGAGGAGCCGGCGCCCGATCCGGCCGTGGTCGAGGCTCAGGCCGCCGAGGTGAAGGCCGCCCGGGCCGCCAAGGCCAAAGCGACCCGGGCGGCCAAGGCGGAAGCGAAGGCGGCAGCGGCCGCGGCGGAGGTCGACGCCCCCCTCGCCTAGGGCGGGGACGGCGCCGGTATGCGTCTAAGGGGCGGTCAGGCCTCGCCCATCACCAGGCCCTCGATGGTGTGTTTCTGGGTGATGGGGGTCAGCTGGTCGACCACCGGGCAGGCCAGGTGGTCTCGGACCCGCTGCGGCAGGGCCGCGTGGTAGTCATAGGTGACGGCGAGGTCGTGGTGCTCGGCGTTGCCGGCGCCCGGGGCGTCCAGGCCCAGCACCAGCACCGGCCGGGAGAGCTGGGACCGGTTCTCGGTGCCCCGGTGGATGGTCAGGGCAGACCGGACGGACATGTCGCCCATCTGCGGGTACTTCCGGACGGCCCGCTCGGCGTAGCGCGGGTACATCGCCTTGGGCGGGAACATCCCGTGGTCGAACTCCTCCGACCAGTCCCACTGGGTCCCGGGCGCGATCTCGAACGGGCCCATCTCGTCGGTGGTGTCGACCGCGGTCAGGTTGAAGGCCAGCGAGGTCAGCCGGCCCTGCGTGCGGGTCTCCGCCGGCATGGGGAAGTCCCGGTGCCAGGGCTGGTTCATCGCGCCGGCGAACGGGATGTCGAAGCCCGCCTCGACGATCTGGTACTGCGGGCCCAGCACGGCCTCGGCGACCGAGCGGACCCAGGGGTGGTCGACCAGGTCGACGAACCCCCGCAGCTGCTCGGGGTGGATCTCGACGTAGTAGCGGTTCGGCCCCCGGCCGACTGCTCCGTTCTCGCGGCTCCGGGCCTCCGCGAACGCGGTCTCGATGTCCTCGCGCATGCCCGCGGCCCACTCGCGGCTGAAGGCCCCCTTGAGGGCGGCGATCCCGTCGGTGTAGAGCGCGGAGACCACAGCCGCGATCTCCGGGTCAGTTCCGGGCGGCACCGGCGGTGCACCGCTCGGACGCATCTCGGTGAGCGTCATCGTCACTCCTGTCGTCGTCGACCTGATGCGTCCAACCTAGCCCGCCGGGACCGGCTGAGAGGCGGGTGCGGGAACACCCTCTCCGTGCCCCGCTCAGCGGACGGGGGCGTCCGCGGTTCCCCGCCCCGGTGCGGCCGGGCCCGTGGCCAGCGGGACCTCCCGGACGAGCAGCAGCAGCACCGAGCTGGCCAGGACCACCGGGACCAGCAGGGCGAAGACGGGGGTGAGCGCGTCGTTGTAGGCGCCGGCGACGGCCGCCCGGACCTCCGGCGGCAGCGCCGCCATCATCGCGGGGGTGAGCCCGCCGAGGTCCACCCCCGCGGAAACCGGCACCCGCGCGGCGAGCAGGTCGCCGAGCCGGGCGGTGAAGATCCCGCCGACCAGCGCGGAGCCGAGGCTGACCCCGATCTCGCGGAAGAAGCTGTTCGTGGCCGTCGCGGTGCCCAGGGCGCCGGCGGGGGCGGTGTTCTGCGCGACCACGACGAGCACCTCCCAGGCGCAGCCGATGCCGAGCCCGAGGAGCAGGAGATAGAGCCCCACGAGCGGCAGGGGCGTGCTGGTGGACAGGGTGGCCAGCAGGCCCAGCGCAGCCGCGACCAGGCCCGTGCCCGCCAGCGGCAGGAGCTTGGTGCGACCGGTCCGGCGGACGACCTGGGCCGACCCCACCGTTGCCAGGGCCAGACCGGCGACCAAGCTCAGCATCGCCAGCCCGGCGGCCGTGGGCCCCAGCCCCGCCGCCATCTGCAGGTAGGTCGGCAGGTAGCCCACGGTGCCGAACATCGCCACCGCCATCACCAGGCCGGCGACGACGGCCGCGGTGAACGTGCGGTCTCCGAAGAGCCCCAGCGGGATGACCGGCTCCGCGGCGCGGCGTTCCACCAGCACGAAGGCCACGGCCGCCGTCGCGGTCAGGGCGGCCAGGCCTACCGCGGCCGGTGAGGTCCAGGGCAGCCGGGTCCCGCCCCAGGAGACCAACAGCACCAGCGCGGTCACCGCCACGGCCAAGAGGGCGGTGCCGGCGACGTCCAGCCGCACCGGGGAGTCCCGGCGCGGAGGATCGTGCCGCAGCAGCAGGGCCACGGCCAGCACGGCCAGCCCGCCCAGCGGCAGGTTGACCCAGAAGGCCCAGCGCCACCCGATCCCCTCGGTCAGCCAACCCCCGATGACCGGTCCGGCCACCGCGCTCAGGGCGAACACCGCGCCGATGGCGCTGAGGTAGGGCGCCCGCTCTCGCGGGGGCACCTCGTCGGCGACCACGGACTGCACCAGCACGATGAGGCCGCCGCAGCCCAGGCCCTGCACCGCCCGGGCGGCGACCAGGGTGCCCATGTCGGTGCTGAGCCCGCCCAGCGCGGAGCCGGCCACGAAGACGACCATCCCGGCGAGCAGGACCGGCTTGCGACCGACCACGTCGCTGAGCTTGCCGTAGACGGGCAGGGCCACCGTGGCGGCCAGGATGTAGGCGGTGTTCACCCAGAGCATGTCCTGCATGCCCGACAGCTCGCCGACGACGGTGGGCAGGGCCGTGGCGAAGACGGTCTGGTCGAGCTCGGACAGCAGCAGGGCGAGCGCGAGGGCGGCGAAGAGCAGCCAGAGCCGCGTCCGGGAGGGCGACGGCGTCGCGTCCCCGCGTCCCGTGCCGTTGCCGGTCCGGGCCCTGGTCCGTTCCCCGGTTCCGGTTCCTGCGCTCACCGAGCCACCGTACGTTCCCGCGACGACCGCTCAGCCGTACGCGGGGACGCCGAGCAGGTGGTCGACGGTGGTGAAGCGGTAGCCCCGCGCGCGCAGCTGGTCGACCAGCGGTCCCACGGCTCCCACCGTCGACGCGCGGTTCCCGCCCCGGGCCTCGCGGCCGTCGTGCAGGATCAGCATCGCCCCGGGGCCGGCGCGGCCGGCAGCCGCGGCGGCGATCCCCCCGGGCGGCGGCTGCGTCACCTCCAGCAGGGCTCCGAACGTGCCCGAGACCGGCGTCGAGCCGTTCGCCGTGACACTGCGCAGCACCCAGGGCCAGTGGCACAGCCAGGGCGGCCGGTAGAGCAGCGGGGTGACCCCGGCGACGGCGCGCAGCGCCTGCTGGCCGCCGGTCACCTCTGCCGCCTGGTGCCGCACGCCCAGGGAGCGGGCGAAGGAGTGGCTCAGGCTGTGGTTGCCAAGCACGTGACCCTCGGCCAGCACCCGCTGGGTGACCTCGGGGTGGCGCTCGGCGCAGCGGCCCACCTGGAAGAAGGTGCCGGGGACCTCCCGCTCGCCGAGGACATCCAACAGCCGGCTCGTCCAGGGCTCGTTCGGCCCGTCGTCGAAGGTGAGGGCGACCACCGGCTCGGCGGTGTCGCCGCGGTAGGGGAACGGGCCGAACAGCTGGCTGCGGGAGCCGAAGCCGGCGCGGTAGAGAGCGGCGAGGCCACTGGCGGTGGCGACGGCGGAGGCCGCGCCGAGAGCGGGCGGGACGCGCCTCACGACCCGATGCCGAAACCCCAGCTGCCGGTCATGGCGTGATAGACGTACCACCCGAGCAGGAAGACCGCGAGCATGGTGCCGAGCAGCGCCAGCCCCACCCAGATCCGCATCCGCCGCTTCTGCCGCGTCGTGGGCACCTGGAGGGGCCCCCACTCGCCGAGCGCCGGGCGGACCCGCGCCGGGGTGACCCCGTTCAGGTTGAGGTTGCTGAAGAGCTTCGGCACCTGGCCAGGGTAGTCGGGCAGGCTCGGGCGCGGCTGGGTCCGGCGGACGGGGCTAGCGAACGACCCAGGGCCCGTAGCCGCCGACCCCGTAGGCCACCAGCCCGAAGCGGAGGACCCGGCCGGCGAGCACCACGAGGGCGAACCAGCCGATCCTCATCCGGGTCGCGCCGGCCAGCAGCGCGACCGCGTAGAGCGGGGGCACCCCGACGAGCGCAGCGACGAAGGTGATGGGCAGGCCCCAGCGCTTTTTCCCGACAAGGTTCAGCAGGGACTGCAGCACCGCGCGGAACCGGGCCCGCGCCGGACCTACCGGACGGCGGCGCAACGCCGCGCGCTGGTGCCGGATGCCGGGCAGGTTCTTGCCCCGCCGCACCCCGAAGAAGAGCAGGACCTTGCCGACGGTCTGGCCGACGGCGATGCTCAGGGCGACCGGTACCGGGTCGATCGAGTGCGAGACCTGGGAGGTGAAGACGTAGGCCTCGGCATTGGCCAGCGGGATGACCGCCGAGAGCACCCCGAACCCGACGGTCCCGAGCAGAGCGAGCGCCTCGGCCCACCCCATCGCGGTCACCGTGCGACCGTACCGGACCCGCGACGGTGCCTCGGCCGGATCGAGGGGACTACTTCACCAGGGCGGCGAGATGGTGCAGCCGGGCGATCTCGGACTCCAGGAACGCCGGGCCGCCGAGCCGACCGATGACGATGGCCCGGTCCCCGGTCAGCGGGGTGACCACGAGCGTGGTGTCGCCCCACCCCGGGCTCCAGCCCGACGGCAGGTCGAGGCGGTGGGTCGACTCGAACGGCTCGAAGGTCTCCGCCACCGCAGCGGTGAGGTCCGGCGCGAGCGTCGTGGAGTAGACCGGCCGGGGCACCCCGTCCTCCACCTGGAGCAGGATGGCCCACTGGGACCGGAAGACCACCGGGCAGAGCGCGACCAGGGTCTCCGCGGCGCGCGCCGGGTCGGCGGTCATCCGCTCCAGGGCTTCGAGGTCGGACTGCAGGCCGCCGCCCTCGGGGTAGCGGGAGATCCACTCCACCTTGACCCCGGGGAGCGTGTGGCAGGCGGTGATGATGTTCTCGGGCAGGGCTCCCGGCGGCAGGTCGACGATGAAGTCGTCGACCACGGAGCCGTCGCCCTTCTCCACGATCTCGACGGCGTTGATGTCGCCGCCAACCGCACCCATGGCAGTCGCGACCGCGCCGAGGGAACCGGGACGGTCGGGCAGGCGCACGCGCATCAAGAACACGACGTCATTCTCGTGCATCGGGGTTACCGGTGCATGACGTGGGCGTTGCGAGCAGGTGCACAGCCCACCGCCGGACCGCCGTGGTCCCGGGTGCCACCATGGTCGTCGTGCCTGGATTCCGCCCCTTCCGTGCCCTCCGCTACGCCGCTGACGACCTCGCCGTCGTCACCGCCCCGCCCTACGACGTCCTGAGCGAGGCCGAGGTCCGCACCCTGGCGGCGAGCTCGGAGCACAACATCGTCCACGTCGACGTCCCCCTGGGCGGGGAGGACCGCTACCGCCGCGCGGCGGAGCGCCTGCGCGACTGGCAGGACGCCGGGGTGCTGGTGCGTGACGCCGAGCCCTCCTTCACCCTCTACCGCCTGCGGTTCACCGATGCCACCGGAGCGGAGCGGGACCTCGTCGGTGTGCTCGGTGGGCTGGAGGTCGTGGACGAGGGTGCCGGCGGGGTGCTGCCGCACGAGCGGACCACGCCCAAGGCGTCGACCGACCGACTCGACCTGACGCGCGCGACGCGGGCCAACCTCTCCCCGGTGTGGGGACTGTCCTTGGCCGCCGGGCTGACCGCCCTGCTCTCCGAGCCTGGCGAGGTGCTGGGCGGCGTCGTGGACGACGGCGTGGAGCACGTGATCGAGCGGGTCACCGACCCGGCCCGGGTCGAGGCCATCAGCTCCGCCGTGGCGGGCGCGGACGTGCTGATCGCCGACGGCCACCACCGCTACGCCATCAGCCGCACCTACCGCGACGAGGTCCGGGCGGCCACCGGCGGGGACGCCGGTCCGGCCGAGGAGACCCTGGCTTTCGTTGGGGAGCTGGTCCCCGAGCAGCTGAGCGTGGCCGCGATCCACCGGCTGTACTCCGGCGTCGAGCCCTCGGCGCTGCGAGCGGCGCTGGAGAGCCGTTTCGACCTGGTGCCCACCGACGCGCCGGGGGCCGGGCACCCTGGCGGCGATGGCGGAGGAGGGCTTCCTCACCCTGGTCGAACCCGACGTGACCTGGCGGCTGGTACCCCGGCCCGGCGCCTTCGACGGCGTCCGCGCGCTCGACGGTGCCTGGCTGGAGGCCGCGCTGGTCGGGGTGCCGGCCGCCGTGCACTACCAGCACGGGATGGACGCCGCCGTCACCGCGGTGACCACAGGCGAGGCCGCCGCCGCGGTGCTCATCCGCCCGGTCAGCGTGGCCGAGATCGAGCGGACTGCCCGCGAGGGGCTGCTGATGCCGCCCAAGTCGACGTTCTTCACGCCCAAGCTCAAGACCGGCCTCCTCGTCCGGCCGCTGGCGGACTGAGCCTGCTGGTGCTGCGCCGGGCCGGGTGCCGCCGGCTGAGCGAGCGGCGGTCGGCAGGCGCTCCGCACCTAGGATGACCACCGACTGCAGGCGAGGCGACGAGGAGAACTGACCGAGGTGGCACTCACACCGAACGACGTGGCCAACCTGGCCCGGCTGGCCCGGATCGAGCTGACCGACGACGAGCTGCACCTGCTCGCGCCCCAGCTGGAGGTGATCCTGGAGTCGGTGGCACACGTGGCCGACGTGGCGGCGGCTGACATCCCGCCCACCTCCCACGCGCTGCCGCTGACCAACGTCTTCCGCCCCGACGTCGTGGTGCCGTCCCTTTCGCGAGAGGACGTCCTGGCCGGCGCCCCAGCCGCTGAGCAGGACCGCTTCCGCGTCCCCCGGATCCTGGAGGAGGACGCGTGAGCGCCGAGATCCTTCAGGCGACTGCGGCCGAGCTGGCGGGCCGGATCGCTTCCGGCGAGCAGAGCTCGGTCGAGGTCACCCAGGCCCACCTGGACCGGATCGACGCCGTCGATCCGACCATTCACGCGTTCCTGCATGTCGACGGCGCCCGGGCCCTGACCGCGGCTGCGGCCGTCGATGCCAAGCGCGCCCGCGGCGAGGCTCTCGGACCGCTGGCCGGCGTGCCGCTGGCCCTCAAGGACGTCCTGACCATGACGGGCGCGCCCACCACCTGCGGCTCGCGCATCCTGGAGGGCTGGTACCCGCCCTACAACGCGACGGTGACTTCTCGGCTGCTGGACGCCGATCTCGTCATCCTGGGCAAGACCAACCTCGACGAGTTCGCCATGGGCTCCTCGACGGAGAACTCGGCCTACGGGCCCACCCGCAACCCCTGGGACACCGACCGGATCCCGGGCGGCTCGGGTGGCGGCTCGGCTGCGGCGCTGGCCGCCTTTGAGGCGCCGCTGTCCATCGGCACCGACACCGGCGGCTCCATCCGCCAGCCGGCCTCGGTCACGGGGACGGTCGGGGTCAAGCCGACCTACGGCGGCACCTCGCGCTACGGCCTGGTCGCCCTGGCCTCCAGCCTCGACCAGCCCGGGCCCTGCGCCCGGACCGTGCTGGACGCGGCCCTGCTGCACGCGGTGATCGCCGGGCACGACCCCCGCGACTCGACCTCGATCGACGCGCCGGTGCCTGACGTCGTCGGCGCTGCGCGCTCCGGGGATGTCGCCGGCATGCGGATCGGCGTGGTCAAGGAGCTGAGCGGCGAGGGCTACGCCCCCGGCGTCGAGCAGCGCTTCTCCGAGTCGGTCGAGCTGCTGGCCTCGCTCGGGGCGGAGATCGTCGAGGTCTCCTGCCCGCACTTCGTCTACGCCCTGCCCGCCTACTACCTGATCCTGCCCAGCGAGGCGTCGTCGAACCTGGCCAAGTTCGACGCCATGCGCTTCGGACTGCGCGTCGGGGACGACGGCTCCCTGAGTGCCGAGCAGGTGATGGGCGCCACCCGCCAGGCCGGCTTCGGCGCCGAGGTGAAGCGGCGCATCATCATCGGCACCTACGCCCTGTCGAGCGGCTACTACGACGCCTACTACGGGCAGGCGCAGAAGGTCCGCACCCTGATCAGCCGGGACTTCGAGGCCGCGTTCGAGGCCACCGACGTGCTGATCTCGCCCTCCACCCCGACGACGGCCTTCAAGATCGGGGAGAAGGTCGACGACCCGCTGGCCATGTACATGAACGACCTGTGCACCATCCCGTCCAACCTCGCCGGCAACGCCAGCGCCTCGTTCCCCATCGGCCTGGCGCCGGAGGACGGGCTGCCCGTGGGCCTGCAGGTGATGGCCCCTCCGCTGGCCGACGACCGGCTCTACCGGGTGGGCGCCGCGCTGGAGCGGGCCCTCACCGCCCAGTGGGGCGGGAACCTGCTGGACCGCATCCCCGCCCTACCCGAAGGAGCACGGGCATGAGCGCCGCCCTGCGATCGACCGACGCGGTGATGGACTACGACGAGGCGATGGCCGCCTACGACCCGGTGCTCGGGCTGGAGGTGCACGTCGAGCTCAACACGGCGTCGAAGATGTTCTGCGGCTGCTCGACCGCCTTCGGCGCGGAGCCGAACACCCAGGTCTGCCCGGTGTGCCTGGGCCTGCCCGGGTCGCTGCCGGTGGTCAACGCGACCGCTGTGGAATCGGCGATCCGCATCGGGCTGGCGCTGAACTGCTCGATCGCGGAGTGGTGTCGGTTCGCCCGGAAGAACTACTTCTACCCCGACCAGCCGAAGAACTACCAGATCTCGCAGTACGACGAGCCCATCGCCTTCGACGGCTGGGTCGACGTGGAGATCGCCGGCCCGGAGGGGCCGGAGACGTTCCGGGTGGAGATCGAGCGGGCCCACATGGAGGAGGACACCGGGAAGTCGCTGCACGTCGGCGGCGCCACCGGCCGGATCCACGGCGCCGACCACTCGCTGCTGGATTACAACCGCTCCGGCGTCCCGCTGATCGAGATCGTCACGCGCCCGATCGAAGGCGCCGGCGCGCGGGCCCCGGAGGTGGCGCGGGCCTACGTGGCGCTGCTGCGTGACCTGCTGCGCGCTCTCGGCGTCTCCGACGTCCGGATGGAGCAGGGCTCGCTGCGCTGCGACGCCAACGTGTCGCTGCGGCCCTCGCCCGACGCGCCCCTGGGCACCCGGACCGAGACCAAGAACGTCAACTCGCTGCGCAGCGTCGAGCGTGCGGTGCGCTACGAGATCACCCGCCAGGCGCACCTGCTGGCCGACGGCGGCCGGGTCAAGCAGGAGACCCGGCACTGGCAGGAGGGTCCCGGCACCACCTCGCCGGGACGCTCCAAGGAGCAGGCGGAGGAGTACCGCTACTTCCCCGACCCCGACCTGGTGCCGGTGGCCCCAGCGCGGCAGTGGGTGGAGGAGCTGCGCGCCACGCTGCCCGAGCCGCCGCCCGAGCGGCTGAAGCGGATGAGCGCCGAGTGGGGCTTCTCCGAGCTCGAGCTGCGTGACGTCGTCAACACCGGAGCCCTCGACGTCATCGAGGCGACGGTCGCGGCGGGGGCGTCGCCGCAGTCGGCGCGCAAGTGGTGGCTCACCGAGCTGGCCCGGCGCGCCAACGAGCAGGGCGTCGACCTGGAGGACACCGGGGTGACGCCGGCGCAGGTGGCGGAGATTCAAGCCCTGGTCGAGGCCGGCACCATCAACGACAAGCTCGCCCGACAGGTCTTCGACGGCGTGATCGCCGGTGAGGGCTCCCCAGCCGAGGTCGTGGAGAAGCGAGGCCTGGCCGTCGTCTCCGACGAGGGTGCGTTGGGCGACGCCGTCGACGCCGCCATCGCCGCCAACCCGGGCGTGGCCGACAAGGTGCGCGCGGGCAAGGTCCAGGCGGCCGGCGCCCTGATCGGGGCCGTGATGAAGCAGATGCAGGGCAAGGCCGAGCCCAACCGGGTCCGCGAGCTCATTCTGGAGCGGCTGACCTGATCGAGTGCGCGCTCTAGCAGGTTGAGGCCGGCCCTCGACCTGCTGGGGCGCGCAGTCGATGCCCGTCGTCCACAGATCTTCCCGCGCGGTCCTGATGGGAGGTCCAGGCGGGCAAGGCTGGGCCGGTGACCACCAGACCCCTCACCACCGCCGACGCGCTCGCTGCCGGCTGGAGTCGGGGACGCTTGGCCGGTCCAGCCATCCGACGGCTGTTCCCGGGCGTGCACCTCCCCTCGACCTGCCCGCTGACGCTGGACGCCCTGGTCGACGGTGCCCGCCTCCTGCTGCCACCCGACGCGCTGGTCACCAGCACCACGGCGCTCCGGCTCGTCGGCGTCCCCGTCGGCGCCCTCCACCCGCTGCGCTTCGTGACCGTCCACCCCCATCAGGTCAGGCGTCCCGGCCTCCACGTGGCCCGGACGGCCCAGCTGCCACCCGCCGTGAGCGGCCGCGTGCCGGTTGAGCACGCCTTCGTGGCCGCAGCAGCCCTGGTGGACGTGGTCGAGCTCGTCGGGGCCGGTGACCGGCTCGTGCACCTCGGCCTCACCCGACCCGACGCTCTGGTGGGCGCTGCTGAGAGGTACCGCGGACGTGGTGCCCGGGCTGCGCGCCGAGCAGCGGGCCTCGTGCGGGACCGGGTGGAGTCACCGCAGGAGACCGAGCTCCGGCTCTGCCTGGTCCTGGCGGGCCTTCCTGAGCCCGAGGTCAACGTGACGCTCGGGTCCGCGGACGAGCCGCTGGCGCGGGTCGACCTTCTGCTGCGCCGCTACCAGCTGGTCCTGGAGTACGAGGGCGACCACCACCGGCGCGACGTCTGGCAGTGGAACCGTGACATCGCGCGTCAGGAGGCCCTCGACTCGGCGGGCTGGACGGTGCTGCGGGTGACCTCGGAAGCGATGGGCCGGCCGCGCAGCCTGCTCGCCCGGGTGCTGCAGTTCCTGCGGGCCGCCGGCTACGACGGGCCCGACCCCGTGCTCACGGGGGAGTGGGCCTTGCTGTTCAGCGCGAGTGCGCGCGCCAGCAGGCTCGGCCACGCCTTCGAGGCGCTGGAGCGCGCACTCGATCGGCACTGACTACAGGACCCGGGTAAGGAACTCGAGGATTCGCTCGTGGAGAAGCTTGCGGGAGCCCGCGCGCCGGTACTCGTGGCCCTCGCCGTCGAGCTGGAGGTACTCCACCGGCCGGTCGAGCGAGCGCAGGGCGGCGACGACCTGGGTGGCCTCACCGAGGGGGACGTTGGTGTCGAGCTCGCCGTGCACCACGAGCAGCGGGACGGTGATGTTGGCGACGGCGTGCAGCGGCGAGAGCGCGCGGAGGAGTGCGTAGTCGTGCTCGGGGTGGCCGTACTTGGTGACTGCTGCGGCGGCGATCCAGGGCTCGGTGTCGCGGTAGAAGGTGTGCAGGTCCGACATGCCGCAGATGTCCACGCCGGCGGCGAAGACCCCGGGGGAGAAGGCCAGCATGGCCAGGGTGAGGTACCCGCCGTAGGAGCGCCCGGTGACCGCGACCCGGCCGCGCTCGGCGACGCCGGTCGTCACCAGATGGTCGTGGCAGGCGAGCACGTCGTCGAACGCGTCACGCCGGCCCCGCACGTCGTCGGCGTGCACGAAGGTGCGGCCGAACCCGGACGAGCCGCGGATGTTCGGGGCGAAGACGTCGACTCCCGCAGCGACCATCGCCTGGTGCTGCGGGTTGAACGTCGGCCGTTCCTGCGCCTCGGGCCCGCCGTGCAGGCTGAGCATCGCCGGTCCCCGCCCCACCCGCCCCGGCACCCGGTACAGCCAGCCGGTCAGGGCCAGCCCGTCGCGGCCGACGAGGTGCTCCAGCGTGGGCACGACCAGCGCCACGTCGGGGAGCGCGGGCACGTCGGTGAGGCGCTGCCAGGTCAGGGTGGCGACGTCGACGGTCCACAGCTCGCGCGGGCGTTCGGGACCCTCCACCGCCAGCAGCACCCGCGAGCCGTCGCGGCTGAGCAGGGCGCCGCTCACCACGCTCCCGGGCAGCCCCGGCACCGGCCGCACCGCCTGGCTGCGGGTGTCGTAGAGCTGCAGCTCACTCGTCCCAGCGACGTTCCAGACGAGCAGCAGCAGGCGTCCGGCGTCGTCGGCGTCCAGGCCCTCGAGCTCGGCGTCGTCGCGCGGGGCCAGCACGCCGGCCTGGCCGCGCCAGCCGTGCGGTCCCAGCGGCACGGCCACCACCTGACGGCGGGCCAGGCCGGCGTCGGTCGCGACGTAGGCGACCAGGCTCTCGTCCTCGCCCTCCGGCGCGGGCCGGATGATCGCGCGGTCGGTGGAGCCGGTGGCCGGGAACGGCAGCAGCGGGTGGTCGGCGTCGGCGTCCCTGTCGACGACGACGCAGAACTGCCGGCCGCGCTGCCCGTCCTTGATGATCACGTGCTCCTGGTCGACGCTCAGGTCGAGGACGCTGATCAGGTCGCCCACCGCGAGGGTGGTGAGGGCCCCCGTCGCCGGGTCGGCCAGGAAGCAGGTGGTCGGCTCGCCAGCGTGCTCGCCGGGCACGGTGACGACGACGCGGTGGCCGCTGCGGGTCCACGGCCCGAGCTCGGCGTGCTGCTCGGACGAGCCGGCGACCCGCCGGCCCTGGGTGCCGTCGGGACGCACCACCCAGACCTGGGTGCGGACGCCGCCGTCGGTGGCCACGCAGACGGCCAGCCACCCGCCGTCGGCCGACCAGCTGACCGCCACCACCGGGTCCTCGGACAGGTGCAGCCGGACCGGGGCGGGCTGCGCGCCGTCGTAGGGAAGGTCGTCCACCCACACGCACGGCGTGCCGCTCCGGTCGCTGACGAAGGCGATCCGGCGGCAGTCCGGGTCGATCGTCGGGCCCCAGCTGCCCCAGGCGTCGACCAGGGCGTCCGCGAGCGCCAGCGCCGGGACCGGCACGGCGGCCGCGGCGCTCTGGCCGCTCAACCCGCACCGTGCTGCTGAAGCCACATCTCCAGCAGGGCCAGCTGCCAGAGGGCGTTGGAACCGAGGGTGGTCCGAGTGCGGTTGGGGTCGGCGAGCAGCGACTCGACGAGGGCGTCGTCGAACAGCCCGCGCTGACGCGCCCGGGGGTCGAGCAGGGCCTCGCGCACCCGCTCCAGGTAGGGCCCGTCCAGCTGGCGGATGGCCGGCACCGGGAAGTAGCCCTTGGTCCGGTCGATGACCTCGTCGGGGACGACGCCGCGGCTGGCCCGCTTGAGCACGCCCTTCCCGCCGTCGGCGAGCTTGAGAGCGGGTGGGATGCGGCCGGCCAGCTCCACCAGTTCGTGGTCGAGGAAGGGCACCCGCGCCTCCAGGCCCCAGGCCATGGTCATGTTGTCGACGCGCTTCACCGGGTCGTCGACCAGCATGACCGTGGTGTCGTTGCGCAGCGCGGCGTCCACAGAGGTGTCGGCACCCGGGCGGGCGAACCGCTCGGTGATGAACGCGGTGGGCGCGTCGTGGTCCAGCCGCCACTCCGGGCGCAAGACGCCGGACATCGCGTCCCAGCGGCGGTCGAAGAAGACCCGCGCGTACTCCTCGACCGCCTGGTCGCGCGGCACCTCCGCCAGCGGCGGGTACCAGTCGTACCCGCCCAGCACCTCGTCGGCGCCCTGACCGGACTGGACGACCTTGACGCTCTTGCTGACGTCCTCACTGAGCAGGTAGAAGGCGACGCAGTCGTGGCTGACCATCGGCTCGCTCATCGCCGCCACGGTGGAGTCGATCCCGGGCAGCAGACGAGAGCTGTCGATCTTGATGCGGTGGTGGTCGGTGCCGAACCGCTCGGCCACCAGGCTCGAGTACTCGAACTCGTCGCCAAACTCCCCGCCGGCGGAGTCGAAGCCGATGCTGAAGGTCTGCAGGCCGGTCTGGCCCATGTCGGCCAGCAGGGCGACCACCAGGGAGGAGTCGATGCCTCCCGACAGCAGGACCCCGACCGGCACGTCGGAGACCATCCGCCGCTCGACGGCCACCCGCAGGCTGTCCAGCAGCGCCTCTTGCCAGTCCTGGTCGGTCCAGTCGGCGCGGTCCGGGTCGCGACCGAAGGTGGGCTCCCAGTAGAGCCGGTCGACGTGGCTGCCGTCCGGCTCGACGACGCGGACCGTGGCCGGGGGCAGCTTCTTGACCCCGTTGAGGATCGTCCGAGGCGCGGGCACGACGCTGTGGAAGGTCAGGTAGGAGGCCAAGGCCTCCCGGTCCACCGAGGTGTCGGTACCGCCACCGGCCAGCAGGGCGGGCAGGGTCGAGGCGAACCGGAGCCGGTCCGGGGTCTGGTCGAGGTACAGCGGCTTGATGCCCAGCCGGTCCCGCCCGAGGACCAGCCGCCCGCTCCGGTGCTCGTAGATGGCGAAGGCGAACATCCCGAGGAAGTGGTCGACGCAGTCCAGGCCCCACTGCGCGTAGGCCTTGCCGATCACCTCGGTGTCGGAGTGGGAGAAGAAGCGGTGCCCGTGGCCCTCGAGCTCGGCACGCAGCTGCTGGTAGTTGTAGATGCAGCCGTTGAACACCAGGGTCAGGCCGAGCGCCGCGTCGACCATGGGTTGGGAGCCCGCGACCGAGAGGTCGATGATCGACAGCCGTCGGTGCACCAGCGCCACCGGGCCGTGCGCCCAGACACCGTCGCCGTCGGGGCCGCGGTGCTCGAGGCAGCCGCTCAGCCGCGAGCAGGCCGCGATGTCGGCGCTGCGCCCGTCGAAGCGGAGCTCACCCGCCAAACCGCACATCTATTCCTCCCTCGCGCTCGGTCGGGCCCTCATGGAGCGACGATCCAGGTGTCCTTGGCGCCCCCGCCTCGGGAGCTGTTGACCACCAGGCTGCCCTCCGGGGCCATCCGGGTCAGGGCCAGCCCGGCCAGCCGGTGCTCGTCGGGACCTGTCCCGGTGAGGTAGACGAAGGCCCGCAGGTCGACGTGCCGGGGTTCCAGCGACTCCCCGTCCAGCGTCGGGTGGGAGGACAGCATCACGACCTCCTGGGCCACCCAGCCCGCGGGGTCAGCGGCGATCTCCGCGCGGCGCTCCGCGACCGAGGACGCGGCCGCGTCGGGTCCGATGAGCACGCCGTGGCCGCCGTGCCCGTCGACGGGCTTGGTCACCAGCTCACCCACCCGGTCCAGCACGCTCAGGTACTCCCCGTCGTCGCTGGTGCGGTAGGTGGGCACGGCCTCCAGCGTCGGGTGCTCGCCGAGGTAGTAGGCGATCAGTTCGGGCACGTGGCAGTACATCGCCTTGTCGTCGGCTACCCCGTTGCCCGGGGCGTTGGCCAGCCGGACCCCGCCGGCGACCGCCACCTCGAACACCTGCGCGCCGACCGGGCGGCCCGAGCCGTCGACGAGGTCGACCAGCTCTCCGTCCAGCCGCAGGTAGAGGCTGTCGATCACCGCCCCGCTGCCCCGGTGCCGGACCTGGCCCTCGACCACCTCCAGGTCCGCGGCCTCGCAGAGCAGCAGACCACCCTGCTCGGCCAGCGTCTGGTGCTCGAACCAGGCGGAGCTGCCCGGACCGCTGGACAGCAGCGCGGCGGCTCCGTCGGCCTTTCCAGCCAGCAGAGTGGCGCGCAGATCAGCCAGGGCGGCGTGCGCGTCGACCAGGCCGACCGGGCGCGGCAGGTCGGGCATCACCGCGTCCATCAGCTCGCGGACGGCTAGCGCGTAGCCCGCCCCGCTGGGGTTGCGCAGGTTGTCCTCGAGCACCCGCCAGCCTCCGAACTCGTTGCGGACCAGGTCGAAGCCCATCACCGGGGCCCGGACGGCGTCCGGCGGCAACCGTCGGGCCTCGGCCCGCCAGCCGGGCGAGTCCTCGATGGTGGCTCGGTCGAGGACGCCGTCGGCGATCAGCCGCTGCTCGCCGTAGACGTCCTGCAGGAACGCCTCCAGGGCGCGGGCGCGTTGGCCCAGCCCCGCGGCGAGCGCCTCCCACTCGTGCGGGCTGAGGAGCCGCGGCACCAGGTCCACCGCGAACCGCTGCTGCTCGCCCCCCACGCCGAAGGTCAGCCCGTGCTTGGCGATCCAGGCGTCCCGCTGCGCCGCCCGGCGCGCCAGCTCCCCGGGCGGGCGGCCCCGGAAGTGGTTGACGAGGTCCCGGTAGGCGGCCCGCGGCTGCAGGCCCGGTCCAACAGCCTCGTCCCCGGCCCGCGCGCGGTAGCGCCGCAGGGCCGGCACCGCCGGATCGGGGCCCGAGGCCGGGCCATGGGTCTCGGCCACCACCAGCTCGACGACGTCGCTGAGCAGGCCCCGCTCGGCGAACGCGGCCCGCTGCCGGTCGGCGCTGTTGCCGCGGGCGAGGGCCGTCTCGGCCAGCTCCTGCACCTCCTCCCAGTCGCCCAGCTCCTCCAGCTGCGGGCGGAGCCGGGAGACGAGCGCCCGGACGACCTCGCGCGCCGGGTGCGGACGGGGGTGGCGCAGGTGGTCCAGCAACTCCCCGCTCAGCCCGGCGCGGGCTGCGCGCCAGACGGAGGCTCGGTGCAGTGGCGCGGGGACGGGGAAGAACGGCCGGCCGTTGGCGATGTCGACCTCGGCGGCCCGGACCGTGGCGCGGAACAGCCCGGCGATCAAGATCGCGTCGTCGATGATCGGGGTGGCGTCACAGACCCGTAGCTCCAACGTGGGCGCGTGGGAGGACGGCCGGACGTCGAAGTAGGCCATCTTCGCGTCCGCGATCACGCCGGTGCTGATCAGGTCGTCCACGAGGTCGCCGTACTCCGCGGCCGAGGCCAAGGGGCCGGTGGACCCCGCGCTCGGCCAGCGCTGCCAGATGATCGAGCGGATCGAGGAGTAGCCGGTGTCCTGCTCGTTCCAGTAGGGCGAGCTGGCCGACAGTGCCAGCAGCACCGGCAGGTCCGGGGCGATCCGCTGCATGATCTGCACCGCGAGGTCCCGGTTGCTCACGCCCACGTGGACCTGCAGCCCGCAGATCAGCTGCTCGTCCACGAGCAGCCGGTACTGCTCCTGCATCCGCCCGTACCGGCCGGTCGGGGTGAGCTCGAAGTCGGCGAAGGCGGCGGTGGGGGCGGTGCCCACGGCCGCGATCCCAATGCCCTCCTCGGCCGCCACCTCGACGAGCCCGCGGCGCAGCCGGACCAGCTCCGAGCGGAGGCCGCCCAGGGTGTCGACGACGGCGGTGTTGGTCTCCACGGTGGTCCGCTGGATCTCGGCCGAGTAGTGCTCCCGGGGCAGCCGGCTCAAGAGCCGAGGCGCCCGCGCCGACAGCTTCCAGCTCTCCAGGTCGATCAGGTGCAGCTCTTCCTCGGCACCCAGCGTCAACTCTGCGCTCATCCCGGAGAAACGTAGTGACCACGTGTTACGCGGCGGTGTCTGTCTGGGGACGACTCCGGTGCAGGAGGTCAGCGGGCGCGCGGGGTGCGCCGAAGACCGGCGAGGAGGAGGAGCAGGCCGACCACGGCCACCACGAGCCCGATCCAGAACCAGCGCATCGCCCCGGTCATGAAGCTGCCGGGCACGTAGCCCAGGCCCTGCCCGATCCACAGCAGACCGACCAGCAGGGCGAGGGCGCCGATGACGACGCTGCTCATCCTGGCCGTGGGTGACCGCATCGCGCTCACAGGTGCAGGTCCGTTCCGCGAAGGCGCTCGACGGCCTCGGGCTCGCCCACCAGCGCGACGTCGGCGACTGCCGCCCGGCCGTGCGCGTAGACCATCAGCTCGCTGGGCCGGCCCACCAAGGTGACGGTGCGGGTCCCGCCGTTGGCCCGGATCGTCTCGGGCTCCCCGTCGGACCCGGCGCCGCCGGCCCGTTCGAGCACCACGCCGACGGGGGCCCGGCGGAACCAGGCGCGGCCCAGCAGCTTGAGGCGCCGCCACATCCACTCCTCGGCGTCGGAGCCGAGCTCCCGGGGAGGCCGGGGAGCCGTGCCGGCCCGCCGGAGGTCCTCGTGGTGCACGAAGTACTCGGTGGTGTTAGCCCCCTCGTCCACCCCGGGGATGGCGAAGACCGACAGCCGGGGCGGACCCTGGCGGATGCGATCGACCAGCTCGGGGAACGACCAGCGCTGGCGGACCTCGCTCATCCTCCGCTCCAGCAGGCCCGACAGGGGCTTGGCCACCATCCCGCTGACGCCGACGGGGTCGGTCTCGCGGATCCACAGGTGCACGGTGAGCGCGTGGGCGTCCCAGCCCTCGCAGAGCGTAGGGGCGTCAGGCCCGACCTGGTCGAGCAGGTCGCACAGCGCGGAGCGCTCGTCCTGGGCGAAGGTCACGAGGGACCATGCTAGACCCGCCGGCCGGCACGCCCCGGGCCCCGGCAGCCCCACGAACGCGTTCGCGCCGGGCTGCGGCGCTGTGGACAATGGGCGCGTGCCCACCCCACCCGACCCGTCCGTGCCCGCTCCCGTGGCCCCCGTCTCGCACCTGGACCCGGCGATCGCCGCGCTGCTGCGCCGGGACGCCGCCGGGCTGGTGCCCGCTGTGGTGCAGGACGAGCACAGCCGCGACGTCCTGATGGTCGGGTGGATGGACGACGAGGCGCTGCACCGCACGCTGACCACCGGCCGCTCGACGTTCTGGTCGCGCAGCCGGGAGGAGTACTGGGTGAAGGGGGAGTCCAGCGGTCACCGGCAGTGGGTCCGGGGGGTGCGGTTGGACTGCGACGGCGACACGCTGCTCGTGACCGTCCGCCAGGAGGGACCCGCCTGCCACACCGGCGACACCACCTGCTTCGACGCCTGCGAGCTGCCCGCTCTGCGGGGCGAGCCAGCGGAGGTCACCTCGTGATCGTCACCCCCGACCTCGAGGGTTTCCGCGACCGGGCCCGCGGACGCCGCGTGGTGCCGGTCCACACCCGGGTGCTCGCCGACGCCGAGACCGCGGTCGGCCTCTACGCCAAGCTCAGCCGCAACCGGCCGGGCAGCTACCTGCTGGAGTCGGCCGAGCAGGGGGTGTGGTCGCGCTACTCCTTCGTCGGGGTCCGCTCCGCCGCCACTTTGACCGAGCGGGACGGCCGGGCGGTCTGGACCGGGCAGGCACCCGCCGGGCTGCCCAGCGGGGGCGACCCGCTGGAGGCGCTGCGGGAGACGCTGCGGCTGCTGCACACCCCGCCGCTGGAGGAGCAGGGTGAGGACGGCGCGGCGGCACCGGGTCTGCCCCCCTTCACCTCCGGGCTGGTGGGATACCTCGGCTACGACGCCGTCCGCCGCGTGGAGAACCTGCCCGACAGCAACCCCCACGACCTCGACATCCCCGAGCTGGGCTTCCTGCTGGTGGCCGACCTCGCGGTGCTCGACCACCACACCGGGCAGGTGTGGCTGGTGGCCAACGCCATCAACTTCGACGCCACCGACGAGCGGGTCGACCAGGCCCACGCCGACGCCGTCGCCCGGGTCGAGGCGATGGCGGCGCTGCTGGCCGAGCCGACCCCGTCGGCGGTGGTGAGCGCCCGCTTCGACGTCCCGCTCCCCGTGCGCCGTCAGCGCAGCCCCGAGGAGTTCCAGGCCGCCGTCCGCGCCGCGGTGGAGGAGATCAAGGCGGGCGAGGCCTTTCAAGTGGTGGTCAGCCAGCGCTTCGAGGTCGACACCACCGCCGACGCCCTGGAGGTCTACCGGGTGCTGCGGCTGACCAATCCCAGCCCGTACATGTACCTCGTGCGGCTGGAGGACGCCGACGGCCGTCCCTTCGACATCGTCGGCTCCAGCCCGGAGGCCCTGGTCACCGTGACCGGCCGGACGGCGGTCACCCACCCCATCGCCGGCTCCAAGCCGCGCGGGGCGACGCCGGGAGAGGACGCGGCGCTGGAGGCGGAGCTGCTGGGGGATCCCAAGGAGCGCGCCGAGCACGTGATGCTGGTCGACCTGGGGCGCAACGACCTGGGCCGGGTGTGCGAGCCGGGCTCGGTCGAGGTCGTGGAGTTCATGGAGGTCCGCCGCTACAGCCACATCATGCACCTGGAGTCGACGGTGACCGGGACGGTCGCTGAGGGCCGCACCGCGCTCGACGTGGTGCTCGCAGCCTTCCCCGCTGGCACCTTGTCCGGGGCACCGAAGGTCCGCGCGATGGAGATCATCGACGAGCTCGAGGTGTCGCGGCGGGGGCTCTACGGCGGGGTCGTGGGCTACCTGGACTTCGCCGGCGACGCCGACGCCGCCATCGCCATCCGGACGGCCCTGCTCAAGGACGGCACCGCCTACGTCCAGGCCGGAGGTGGCATCGTCGCCGACTCCGACCCCGCCACCGAGGACCAGGAGTCCCAGAACAAGGCGGCCGCCGTCCTGCGCGCCGTCTCGGTCGCCCAGACCTTCGCCCCGCTGGTCGGCCCGGCCAGCCCCCGCGGATGAGCGGGGGCCCGACCCGTTCCCGTGGTCGTGCGCTGGTCCCGGGACTGCTCGGCGCCCTCCTGGCCCTGGTCACCGGGGTCCAGCCCTGGTGGCGGGCCACGGCCGAGGGCGTCGACGTCGCGTTCAGCGGGACGACGACCACGGCCGGCCTGGCCCAGGCGCTGGCCGTGGTCGCGCTCGTGGGCTGGCTGCTGGTGCTGGCCCTGGGCACCCGCGGCCGTCAGGTGGTCGGGGTGCTCCTGGCCCTGACGGGCGCGGGCGCGGTCCTCGTCGGGTCGCTGGGTCTGCGACCCAGCGCGGCGGCCGTGCGGACCTCGGTCCGGGAGGTCAGCCTGGTCGACCAGTACGGGCTGGTGGCCACGGGGTGGTCGTGGGGCTACGCGGCGTCGGGCGCCCTGGTGCTGGCCGGGGGGCTGCTGGTCCTGCTCACCGCCCCGCGCTGGCCACGCCGACCCGACCGGTTCACCCGGTCGGCGGCGGTCGCCGCGGCCACGGCGGCAGAGGACGATCCGGCCGAGGTGTGGCGGGCCCTGGACGCGGGGCTGGACCCGACGACGGCGACCCGGCCGGCCACCCGATCCGCCCCCGATGTGCGTCCTTCGGCTTCGGGGGACAGAATGGGCGGTGGGAAACAGCCACCACCACCTCCCTCGGAATGAGGACGCATGGCACAGAAGACCGAGACCGGGTCCCGCGCTGAGGCCGGCAAGCACGTCCACCACGGGCGCACTGCCGCCGCCTGGACGGGCAGCCTGCTCGCCATGGTCGCCTTCATCCTCGGCGGCATCGCCGTGGTGATGCAGAACTGGGTGCTGTTCGGGATCTCCGTCGTCGTGCTCGTCGTCGGGCTCGTCGCCACCAAGGTCCTCCAGGTGCGCGGGCACGGCGCGCTGTGACGGGCTGAGCACCATGGGAGCCCTGGACGACATCCTGGCCGGCGTCCGCGAGGACCTGGCCCTGCGACAGGAGCAGGTGCCGCTGCACCGGCTCAAGGAGCGGGTCCAGCACATCGACCCCGCCCTGGACCCGATGCCGGTCTTCCGTGGGCCCGGCGTCTCGGTGATCGCGGAGGTCAAGCGGGCCAGCCCCAGCCGGGGCGCGCTCGCCGAGATCGGTGACCCGGCCTGGCTGGCGGGGGAGTACGCCGCCGGCGGGGCCGCCGCCATCTCCGTGCTGACCGAGTCCCGCCGTTTCTCCGGCTCCCTCGACGACCTCGTCCGCGTCCGGCTCGCCGTGGAGGTGCCGGTGCTCCGCAAGGACTTCATCGTCACCGCCTACCAGCTGTTCGAGGCCCGGGCTGCCGGTGCCGACCTGGTGCTGCTGATCGTCGCGGCGTTGACCGACGACGAGCTGATCTGCCTGGTCGAGCGCGCGGAGTCCATCGGCCTCACCCCCCTCGTCGAGGTGCACAGCGCCGATGAGGTGGGCCGGGCCGTCGACGCCGGGGCCCGGATCATCGGCGTCAACGCCCGCAACCTCCAGACCCTCGAGGTCGACCCGACCACGTTCGCCCGCACCGCGCCGCTCATCCCCGAGGGCATCATCCGGATCGCGGAGTCCGGCGTGCGCGGACCGCACGACGTCATCGAGCTGGCCCGCTCGGGTGCCGACGTCGTCCTCGTCGGGGAGGCCCTCGTCACCGGACGGGACCCCCGCAGCGGGGTCGCCGACCTCGTCGCCGCCGGGGCGCACCCCGCCCTGCACAAGTCCTGACCCGCACCGCCCAGCAGCCGGCGGGACGGGATCTCCTCGGAGGGTCCGGCGCGCCGCACCACGACCGGCGTCCGTCCGGCCCTCCACACCAGAAGGAAACACCGTGACCACCTCAGCCGCCCTGCCCACCGCCAACGACCCGACCGGTCGTCCCCCGGGCTGGCTGGAGGAGGCGCTGCGGCACCCCGACGCCGGCGGGCACTTCGAGCAGTTCGGCGGGAAGTTCGTACCCGAGGCCCTCTACGCCGCACTGGGCCAGCTGGAGCAGGAGTTCCGGGCCGCGATGGTCGACCCCGCCTTCCAGGCCGAGCTGGCCGGGCTGCTCAAGGACTACACCGGCCGCCCGACGCCCCTGACGGAGGCCCGGCGCTTCTCCGCCGCGTGCGCACCGGAGCAGGGTGTGGCTCCCCGCATCCTGCTCAAGCGGGAGGACCTCAACCACACCGGCTCGCACAAGATCAACAACGTGCTCGGGCAGGCGCTGCTGACCAAGCGGATGGGCAAGACGCGGGTGATCGCCGAGACCGGTGCCGGGCAGCACGGTGTCGCCACCGCCACGGCCGCGGCGCTGTTCGGGCTGAGCTGCACGGTCTACATGGGCAAGGTGGACACCGAGCGCCAGGCGCTCAACGTCGCCCGGATGCGCCTGCTCGGCGCCGACGTGATCGCCGTCGAGTCCGGCACGCAGACCCTCAAGGACGCCATGAACGACGCCATGCGCGACTGGGTCGCTTCTGTCGATGACACCCACTACCTGATCGGGACCGTCGCCGGTCCGCACCCGTTCCCGATGCTGGTGCGGGAGTTCCAGCGGATCATCAGCACCGAGGCGCGCGCCCAGGTGCTGTCTGGCTACGGACGGCTCCCCGACGTCGTCGCCGCCTGCGTGGGCGGCGGCTCCAACGCCCTCGGGATCTTCGCCGACTTCATCCCCGACACCGAGGTCGGTCTCTACGGCTTCGAGGCCGGCGGCGACGGCGTGGCCACCGGGCGGCACGCCGCGACCATCTCGGCCGGTGAGGTGGGCGTGCTGCACGGCATGCGCACCTACGTGCTGCAGGACGAGGACGGCCAGACCAAGGAGTCGCACTCCATCTCGGCTGGCCTGGACTACCCCGGCGTCGGTCCTGAGCACTCCTACCTCGCCGCCACCGGACGGGCACACTACGAGGCTGTCACCGACGCCGAGGCGATGGAGGCGTTCTCGCTGCTGTCCCGCACCGAGGGCATCCTGCCGGCCATCGAGTCCGCGCACGGGCTGGCCGGGGCCATGCGCCTGGCCCGGCGGATGCCGCCCCGTGCTGACGGGGAACCGGCCCTGATCCTGGTCAACCTCTCCGGTCGCGGGGACAAGGACGTCGACACCGCGATCCAGTGGTTTGACATCGACACCCGGGGCACCGGCTCGGAGTCCGGACGCCCGGTCGGCACCGACCTCAGCGCGGCCGAGGAGCTCGACCTCGGCCTGCACGAAGACGGCCCGGCCAGCACCACCGGGGTGCAGCTGTGACGGTTCCGGGCGCGACCGCGTTGCCGGGGTTCGACCTCGGCCAGACGGGCCGGGTCTTCGCCGACTGCCGGGCGCAGGGGCGCGGCGCGCTCGTGGGCTTCCTGCACGTCGGCTACCCGGACGTGCCGGGCTCCCTGGCCGCGCTGCGGGCCCTGGCCGGCGACGGCGAGGGGAACGGGGTCGATCTCGTCGAGGTCGGGATGCCCTACTCCGACCCCATGATGGACGGCGTCACCATCCAGCGCGCCGGCACCCGGGCGCTGGAGCGCGGGGTCCGCACCGCCGACGCGTTCGCCGCGGTGGAGGCGGTCGCCGCGACCGGGACCCCGGCCGTGGTCATGACCTACTGGAACCTCATCGAGCGCTACGGTCCCGAGCGGTTCGCGCGCGACCTCGCCGCGGCGGGCGGCGCCGGCGCCATCACCCCCGACCTCACCCCCGACGAGGCGGAGGAGTGGCTGGCCGTCAGCGACGCCCACGGGCTCGACCGGATCTTCCTGGTCTCCCCGTCCTCCACCGACGAGCGGCTCGCCGCCACCGTCGCCGCTTGCCGCGGGTGGGTCTACGCGACGTCGGTGATGGGGGTGACGGGTGCCCGCACCCAGACCTCCTCCGCCGCGCCCGCGCTGGTCGAGCGGATTCGCCACCTGGTGCCCGATGCGGCGGTCGGCGTCGGTCTCGGCGTGTCCGACGGCGCCCAGGCCAGGGAGGTGCTCGGCTTCGCCGACGCCGTCATCGTCGGGTCCGCGCTGGTGAAGGCCCTGCTCGAGGCCGAGGACGCGGGCACCCCCGCCGACCTCTCCCGGCTGCGCGCCGTCGTCGCGGACCTTGTCCAGGGCGTCCGGGCGGGCACCTCCGCGCCGCTCGTGGGCTGATCCCGCGTGATCGCTCGTGCTCCCACCCGTACCCCCTTCCAGCGGGCCGTCCCGTGGGTCTCGACCCTCATCCGACTCGTGCTGGCCGGCATCTTCCTGGCTGCCGGTGGCCTGAAGGCCGTCGACCCGCAGAGCTCAGTGGCGGCCGTCCGCGCCTACGAGCTGCTCCCTGCCTCTACCGAGACCCTGGTGGGCTGGGCGCTCCCGTTCGTCGAGATCGCCCTCGGGCTGCTGCTCGCCGGCGGGGCGTTCACCAGAATCGCCGGGGTGGCCAGTGCGGCTCTGCTGACCGTGTTTGTGCTGGCCGTGGTCTCCGCCGCGGCACGCGGGCTGAGCATCGACTGCGGGTGCTTCGGCGGCGGCGGTAGCGTGGCGCCGGGCCAGACCGACTACGGCGGCGAGGTCGTGCGCGACTCCCTGCTCCTTCTCCTGGCCCTGTGGCTGGTCTGGCAGCCCCACAGCCGGCTCGCCCTCGAACCCGGTCCGGTCGGACCCCGAGACCTGGAGGACGCCCGGTGAGCAGCCGGATCCCTGGACCCGTACCCGCACTGCTCGTGGCTGTGGTCGCCTTCGTCCTCTTCGTGGGCGGCGGTCTGGGCCTGCAGGCCTGGCGGGCGGGGCGGGACCCGTCCGCTGTCCCGGTCAGCAGCTACGCCGACGCCCCGCAGCCCCTGGCCGACGGCCAGCCTCTGCGCTTCGGGGACGCGTCGGCTCCGGTCGAGCTCACCGTGTACGAGGACTTCCACTGCCCGCACTGCGCGGACTTCGCCGAGGAGTTCGGCCCCGTGCTCGACGCCGCCCGGGATGCGGGACGGCTCCAGCTGGTGGTGTGGCCGATGTCCTTCATCGACGAGGGCTCCACCCGGGCCGCCCGGGCCATGGGCTGCGCGACGGCGTCCGGGTTCGGGGAGCGCTACCACCGCGGGCTGTTCGCCAACGCCCAGCTGAAGTGGAACGCCGATCAGCTGCTGGAGCTGGCCAACCGGAGTACCACGACCGTCCCCGGCTCCTTCCTGGCCTGCGTCCAGGGCCAGGAGACGGCCGGGTGGGCCGATTCGGTCAACGCCGCGGCTGACGCCGCCGGCGTGACCGGGACCCCGACGCTCTTCCTGGACGGCGCGCCGCTGCCGTTGAAGGACCTCACCCCTGAGAGCCTGCAGACCATGATCGAGGCGAAGGACTGACGTGCTGCTCTCCATCCCGAGCCCCAGCTCCAGCGTCTGGTACGTCGGACCCTTCCCGCTGCGGGCCTACGCGCTCTGCATCGTCGCCGGGATCGCCGTCGCGATGGTGATCGCGAACCGGCGCTGGCGGGCGCGCGGCGGCACCGCCGAGAGCCTGGAGACCGTGCTGGTGGCCGCCATCCCGTGCGGCATCGTCGGCGCCCGGCTCTACCACGTCGTCACCGACTACGAGCTGTACTTCGGTCCCGGCCGCAACCCGGTCGACGCGCTGAAGATCTGGAACGGCGGACTGGGCATCTGGGGCGCCGTGGCCGGCGGGGCGGCGGGTGCCTACGTCGTGGCGCGGCGCCGGGGTGTCAACTTCCCCGCACTGCTGGACACCCTGGCCCCAGCCGTCCTGGTCGCGCAGGCGATCGGACGGCTGGGCAACTGGTTCAACCAGGAGCTGTTCGGCCGGCCCACCGACCTGCCCTGGGCGCTCGAGATCTCCCCGTCCTACCGGCCCTCCGGCTACGTGACGTCGCCCACCTTCCATCCGACCTTCCTCTACGAGCTGCTCTGGAACCTCCTCGTGGCGTTGGTCCTGGTGCTGCTGGACCGCCGCTACCGGCTCGGCCACGGCAAGGTGTTCGCGCTCTACGTCGCCCTCTACTCCGCTGGCCGGTTCTTCATCGAGGCGCTGCGCATCGACACCGTCAACGAGATCGGCGGGTTCCGGCTCAACAACTACACCGCGGCGATCGCGTTCGCGGTGGCCACTGCGGTCTTGGTCTGGCTGCTGCGCAACCGCCCCGGCCGGGAGGCGGTGGTCGAGCCGGCTCCCGAGCCGGTCGCGCTCACCGACGCTGCCCCGACGACCGCCGACGCGAGCGACACCGGCGCCACCGCCCACACCGACGAGGCGGACAGGGCGAGCCATCTCGACCAGCCCGGCGGGCCCCGCCGGGGGCAGGACGGCTGAGCTCGCCGTCCACGGCCGGAATCAGGTTCGCGTCCTCGCCGCGGGTTGACTAGGCTGGCGCTGATGGTCGACGCCACAGCGTCCCGCCCGTCGCCCCGGTGTGCTCACCACCACACCACCGCCCGCGGCGCGAAAATGCGTCGTGTCCGAGCCGATCACAGCGGCGCCAGGGCGGGATACGTCCCCCTGGCCGGGAGATCTCGGCCGGACGTGCCGCAGCTCCACGCGGTGGGGCGCCCAGCGCAACTCATCGAGCCGCTGGGGGCGAAGAGTGTGCGTTAGCCTTTCTGCCGCCGGGCCAGTGTCGTCCCTCGAAGTGAACAGGCCCCTCCACCCACCTGGGGGCGCGCCGATGCCGACCAGCCAGACCCCTGTGCCCGAGCTTGCGCCCGGTCACCGGCCTCGACGACGGGAGTCCGAAATGTCAGTTGCGCCTGCTCAGCCCAGGTCCCGGGCCGCAGAGGGTCTCTACGACCCCGCCTTCGAGCACGACGCCTGCGGAGTGGCTTTCGTCGCGACCCTGACCGGCGTGCCGAGCCACGACATCGTGCACAAGGGCCTGGAGGCCCTCCGCAACCTCGACCACCGCGGCGCCACCGGCTCGGACCCCCTGACCGGGGACGGCGCCGGCATCCTCATGCAGGTGCCCGACGCGTTCCTGCGCGAGGAGGCCGGGTTCGCCCTGCCCGAGGCCGGCACCTACGCCGTCGGCAACGCCTTCCTGCCGACCGACGAGCAGGTGCGCGCGACGGCCAAGGCGGCGGTCGAGGCCATCGCCGCCGAGGAGGGCCTCACCGTCCTGGGCTGGCGTCGGGTGCGGACTGACGACTCGTCGCTGTCGAACCTGACCCGGTCGAACATGCCGTGGTTCGAGCAGCTCCTGGTCACCGCCGCCGGCGAGCCGGTGCACGGCATCGAGCTGGACCGGCTGGCCTACTGCCTGCGCCGGCGCGCTCAGCACGAGACCGGGGTCTACTTCGCCTCGCTCTCGGGCCGCACGCTGGTCTGGAAGGGCATGCTCACCACCGAGCAGCTCGAGCTGGTCTTCCCCGAGCTGCTGGACGAGCGGATGGCCAGCGCGCTCGTCGTGGTCCACTCCCGCTTCTCGACCAACACCTTCCCGGCCTGGGAGCTCGCGCACCCGTTCCGGATGATCGCCCACAACGGCGAGATCAACACCGTCAAGGGCAACCGCAACTGGATGCGGGCGCGGGAGAACCTCCTTCGGTCCGACCTGATCCCCGGCGACCTGGAGCGGCTGTTCCCGATCTGCACCCCCGACGCGTCGGACTCCGCGTCCTTCGACGAGGTCGTCGAGCTGTTGCACCTGGGTGGGCGCTCGCTGCCGCACGCGATGCTGATGATGATCCCGGAGGCCTGGGAGAACAACCCGGTCATGGACCAGGCCCGGCGCGACTTCTACGCCTTCCACTCCTGCCTGATGGAGCCCTGGGACGGACCGGCCGGTGTGGTGTTCACCGACGGCACCCAGGTCGGTGCCGTGCTCGACCGCAACGGTCTGCGCCCCGGGCGCTACTGGGTGACCGACGAGGGGCTGGTGGTGCTCGCGTCCGAGGCCGGCGTCCTCGACATCCCGGCCGAGACCATCGTCTCGAAGGGCCGGCTCCAGCCGGGCCGGATGTTCCTGGTCGACCTGGAGCAGCACCGTGTGGTCTCCGACGAGGAGGTCAAGAGCGAGCTGGCCGCGGCCGCCCCGTACGGGGAGTGGCTGGCCCAGGGCCGGACGCTGCTCACCGACCTGCCCGAGCGCGACCACGTCGTGCACACCCACGCCTCGGTCACCCGGCGCCAGCAGGTGTTCGGCTACACCGAGGAGGACCTGCGGCTGATCCTGGCCCCGATGGCCTCCGGTGGCGCCGAGGCGATCGGCTCCATGGGCACCGACACCCCGATCGCGGCGCTCAGCGAGAAGCCGCGGCTGCTGTTCGACTACTTCTCCCAGCTGTTCGCCCAGGTGACCAACCCGCCGCTGGACGCTATCCGGGAAGAGCTCGTCACCTCCCTGTACAACACCATCGGGCCGGAGCAGAACCTGCTGGACCCGGGCCCGACCTCCTGCCGGCGCGTGGTGCTGCCCTTCCCGGTGCTGGATAACGACGCCCTGGCCAAGATCGTCCGGATCAACCGGGCCGGTGACACCGAGTACGCCACCCACGTGGCCCGGGGCCTCTACCCGGTGAGCGGGGGCGCGGAGGCTCTGGCCGCCAAGCTCGACGAGCTGTGCCAGGAGATCTCCGAGGCGATCGCCGGCGGGGCCAAGATCATCCTGCTGTCGGACCGGCACTCCAACGCCGAGTTCGCCCCGATCCCGTCGCTGCTGTTCACCGCCGCGGTCCACCACCACCTCGTGCGCGAGAAGACCCGCACCCACGTCGGCCTGGTCGTGGAGGCCGGCGACGTCCGCGAGGTGCACCACGTGGCCCTGCTGATCGGCTACGGCGCTGCCGCAGTCAACCCGTACCTGGCCATCGAGAGCGTCGAGGACCTGGCTCGGCACGGCGTCTACACCTCGGTCACGCCGGAGAAGGCGGTCGGGAACGTCGTCAAGGCCCTCGGCAAGGGTGTGCTCAAGGTGATGTCCAAGATGGGCGTCTCCACCGTGGCCTCCTACACCGGCGCCCAGATCTTCGAGGCCCTCGGGCTGTCGAAGGAGGTGGTCGACCGCTACTTCACCGGGACGACCTCCAAGCTCGGCGGCATCACCTTGGAGCAGCTGGCCGACTCGGTCCACCAGCGCCACCTGCGCGCCTACCCGGCCGACGGGATCCCGCTGGCCCACCGCCTGCTGCCGGTGGGCGGGGAGTACCAGTGGCGCCGGGAGGGCGAGCCGCACCTGTTCGACCCCGAGACGGTCTTCCGGCTGCAGCACTCCACCCGGTCGGGCCGCTACGACATCTTCAAGCAGTACACCGCGCACATCGACTCCCAGGCCGAGCGCCTGATGACGCTGCGCGGCCTGCTGAAGTTCAAGGGCGAGCGGCCCCCGGTGCCGATCGAGGAGGTCGAGCCGGTCAGCGAGATCGTCAAGCGGTTCTCCACCGGCGCGATGAGCTACGGCTCCATCAGCCTCGAGGCGCACCAGACCCTGGCCATCGCCATGAACCGGCTGGGCGGCAAGTCCAACACCGGTGAGGGCGGGGAGGACAAGGACCGCCTGTACGACCCCGAGCGCCGCTCGGCGGTCAAGCAGGTCGCCTCGGGCCGGTTCGGCGTCACCTCGGACTACCTGACCAACGCCGACGACATCCAGATCAAGATGGCCCAGGGCGCCAAGCCCGGCGAGGGCGGCCAGCTGCCGGGCCAGAAGGTCTACCCCTGGGTGGCCAAAACCCGGCACTCCACGCCCGGCGTCGGGTTGATCTCGCCCCCGCCGCACCACGACATCTACTCGATCGAGGACCTCAAGCAGCTCATCCACGACCTGAAGTGCGCCAACCCGTCGGCCCGGGTGCACGTGAAGCTCGTCGCCGAGGTCGGGGTGGGCACGGTCGCGGCCGGGGTCTCCAAGGCCAAGGCCGACGTGGTGCTCATCTCCGGTCACGACGGTGGCACCGGCGCGGCCCCGCTGACCTCGCTGAAGCACGCGGGCGGTCCCTGGGAGCTCGGCCTGGCCGAGACCCAGCAGACCCTGCTGCTCAACGGGTTGCGCGACCGGATCGTCGTGCAGGTCGACGGCCAGCTCAAGACCGGCCGGGACGTCATCATCGGGGCCCTGCTCGGCGCCGAGGAGTTCGGCTTCGCGACGGCTCCGCTGGTCGTGAGCGGCTGCATCATGATGCGGGTCTGCCACCTCGACACCTGCCCGGTGGGCGTCGCGACGCAGAACCAGGAGTTGCGCTCGAAGTTCTCCGGCAAGCCGGAGTTCGTCGTCAACTTCTTCGAGTTCATCGCCGAGGAGGTCCGCGAGCACCTGGCGGCCCTGGGCTTCCGGAGCATCGCCGAGGCCGTCGGCCACGTCGAGGCCTTGGACACCACGCCGGCGGAGGAGCACTGGAAGGCGCACGGGCTGGACCTGCGGCCCATCCTGCACCGGCCCGAGCTGCCCGAGGGCACCGCACTGCACAACACGACCAAGCAGGACCACGCGCTCGAGTTCGCGCTGGACCAGATGCTGATCGACCTGTGCAAGCCGGCGCTGGAGAGCGGCGAGGCGGTGCGGGCCCAGCTCAAGATCCGCAACGTCAACCGGACCGTGGGCACGATCCTCGGCCACGAGGTCACCAAGGCGACCAGGGGCGAGGGCCTGCCCGACGGCACCATCGACCTGACATTCTCCGGTTCGGCCGGGCAGAGCTTCGGGGCGTTCCTCCCCGCTGGCGTCACCCTGCGGCTGGAGGGCGACAGCAACGACTACTTGGGCAAGGGCCTCTCCGGCGGCCGCATCGTGCTGCGGCCCGACCGCGCGGCGACCTTCGTGGCGGCGGACAACATCATCGCCGGCAACGTCATCGGCTACGGCGCCACCTCGGGTGAGATCTACATCCGCGGCCAGGTCGGGGAGCGCTTCTGCGTCCGCAACTCCGGCGCCACCGCTGTGGTCGAGGGCACCGGGGACCACGCCTGCGAGTACATGACCGGTGGGCTCGCGGTCATCCTCGGCGCCACCGGGCGCAACGTGGCCGCAGGCATGTCGGGCGGCATCGCCTACGTGCTCGACTTGGATGTGTCCCTGCTGAACGTCGACATGGTGGACCCGATGCCGCTCAGCCAGGGCGACGAGGACCTGGTGCGGTCCCTGGTGGTCCGGCACGGCGAGGAGACCGGCTCCGACGTCGCCGCCGACCTGCTCACCGACTGGGAGAAGGGCAAGGCGCGCTTCACCAAGGTGCTGCCTCGGGACTACGCCCGGGTGCTCGCGGCGCGGGAACAAGCCGAGGCGGACGGGCTAGACGAGGCCACCACGACGGTCAAGATGATGGAGGCCGCCAATGCTCCGGCGTGAGCTGCTGGTCGGGCCTGTGGCCCTGCGGACCCAAGCCGTACCTCTGACCGGGCCTCTCCTGGCCCACCATCTCTCCTCGTTCGACCAGAAGGGTGACGACCATGGCTGACCCCCGGGGGTTCATGAACACGCCGCGTCGGGTCGCCGAGCGGCGGCCGGTGGCCGAGCGCGTACGCGACTGGAACGAGGTCTACCCCGGCACGCCGGGGCGGGCGCTGCTGCCGATCATCTCCGAGCAGGCCGGCCGCTGCATGGACTGCGGCATCCCGTTCTGCCACACCGGGTGCCCGCTGGGCAACCTCATTCCGGAGTGGAACGACCTGGTCTGGCGCAGTGACTGGGACGAGGCGCTCGAGCGGCTGCACGCCACGAACAACTTCCCCGAGTTCACCGGCCGGTTGTGCCCAGCACCGTGCGAGACCGCGTGCGTCGTGGGGATCAACCGTGACGCGGTGACCATCAAGAACGTCGAGGTCACCATCATCGACAAGGCCTGGGACGAGCACCGCGTTCTGCCCCAGCCGCCCGAGTGGCACACCGGCCGCACCGTGGCCGTCGTCGGTTCCGGCCCCTCAGGCCTCGCCGCCGCCCAGCAGCTCACCCGGGCCGGGCACACCGTCGCGGTCTTCGAGCGCGCCGAGGAGCCGGGCGGCTTGATGCGCTTCGGCATCCCCGAGTTCAAGATGGAGAAGTACGTCCTCGACCGGCGCATCCAGCAGATGAAGGACGAGGGCACGAACTTCCGCTGCGGAGTGGAGGTCGGGGTCAAGATCACCGGCCAGCAGCTCAAGGAACGTTATGACGCCGTCGTCCTCGCCGTCGGCTCGACCGTGGCCCGCGACCTCCCGGTGCCGGGACGCGAGCTGAGTGGCATCCACCAGGCGATGGAGTTCCTGCCCCACGCCAACCGCTACGCCCGGGGCAAGATCGAGCAGCCCCCGATCTCGGCCGAGGGCAAGCACGTCGTCATCATCGGTGGCGGCGACACCGGGGCCGACTGCCTCGGCACGTCCATCCGACAGGGTGCGAAGTCGATCCGGCAGCTGGAGATCATGCCGACCCCGCCGGAGGAGCGCCCCGCCCACCAGCCGTGGCCGACCTACCCGATGACCTACCGCGTCTCCTCCGCGCACGAGGAGGCAGGCGAGCGGATCTACTCCGTCTCGACCTCGTGCTTCAACGGCGACGAGTCCGGCCAGGTGAGCTCCCTGACCCTCTCGGAGGTCCGCTTCGAGGGGGGCAAGCTCATTCCCGTCGAGGGGACCGAGCAGGAGATCCCCGCCGACCTCGTGCTGCTGGCCATGGGTTTCATCGGCCCGGAGAAGGACTCAGTCCTCTCCCAGCTGGGGGTGTCCCTGGACGAGCGGGGGAACGTCAAGCGCGATCACAACTACGCCACCGACATCCCGGGTGTCTTCGTCGCCGGTGACGCCGGGCGTGGGCAGTCGCTGATCGTGTGGGCCATCGCCGAGGGTCGCGCCTGCGCGGCCGGGGTGGACGAGTACCTCTCCGGGTCGACGAAGCTTCCGCGGCCCATCCCCCCGACCGCTCGCCAGATGATGGTCTGACCCAGCCCGTCAGGGCGCTCCGCGTCCGGGCCGGCTCCCGACACGCACCAGACCCCCGCCAGGAGGCGGGGGTCTGGTGCGTTGGCGGTCCCGGACCGAAGGATCGGCTCAGCGACCACCGGGGCCGGTCGATCGAGCCCTGACCATCAGGGCGTCGAGGACTCGGGCAGCCGCAGCTCCGCGACGACCATGTTGTGGTCCGACGGGCGGGAGCTGTCGACCATTTCCATCACGTTCTCCCAGTACGTGGCCCCGGAGATGCCCTTGGCCATCACCACGTCGAGTCGCGAGCCGAAGCCGTCGCCGGGGTTCGGCAGCGTGGTCTTGAAGTGGTTCATGGTGGTGTAGCGCAGATTCTTCGTCTCCTGGGCCGCCGCGGTGTCGTAGAAGCCCTTGGCGACCAGCACGTCGTGTGCGCTGTAGCCGATCTTGTTGTTCTGCCAGGTGTTGAGGTCGCTGCCCAGGATGACCGGCAGGTTCTCGGTGTTCAGGCGGGCGACGCCGTCGATGGTGGCGGCGACCTGGGCGGCGCGGAGCCGGTCGAAGGTCACCTCCACGGCCTTGTTGGTGGAGTGCCGCGCGTCCAGGTGGACGGAGACGAAGTAGAAGCGCTCACCGGTGGCCTTGTCGGCGAAGAGGGAGTAGACCGCCTTGCGCCGGTCGCCGGCGTCGTCCCCGCTGGGCCGGATCGGCAGCGGGATGGTGCACACGTTGTTCCAGCTGCTCTTGCCGGTCATGTTGGCGCACGGGCTGAGCATGGCGTACTTGGAGCTGTCGTACAGGATCCGCATGCCCTGGGTGCTGGCAGCGGTGCCCGGCGGCACGTACGGCGTGGTCTGGATGAGCTTGTAGCTGCTCCCGCCCTGCCGCGCGAGCTCGGTGAGCAGGCTCTCGGTCTGCCGTGGCCGCCCGCCGGTGGCGCCTGACACGCCGTCGGCCCGGCCGGGTCCGAGCTCCTGCAGGGCGACGAGTCCGAGACGGTGGTCGAGGATCTGCTTGCTGACCGCCGGGACCCGCTGCATCCAGGTCTGCGGGTCGCTGGTGGCCCGTGCGGTTCGGATGTTGAACTGACCCACGCGCAGCGTGGTGCCGCTGGAAGCCGGTACCGCTGGCTGGACGCCGACGACCTTGAGGTAGGGGTAGTCACGGAACGACTTGCCCGCGGAGGTGTCGTTGACGGCGCGCAGCCGGAAGTACAGGTGGTTGGCCGACCCCACCGGCGCTCCGGCCTGCGCGGTCTGCTCGGCGCTCAAGGTGATGCTGCGCGCCCCTGCCGGAGCAGTGAAGACCTTCCAGCCCCGGCCGTGCAGGGGGAGTGAGCTCGTAGCGCTGCGGCTGAAGCTCGTCAGGCCGGTCTCGATCTCGTACCGGGTGGTGCTCTTCCCGTCGTGGGTCCAGCTGATCGTCACCTCGCCGGGCCCGGGTCCGGGCCGGTAGACGACGGAGGAGAAGGAGGCAGGCCGCGCGACCGCTGCGACGGCGACGGTGGTCTGCACGGGGGAGGCTGCGACGCCCAGGCCGAGGGCCAGGACGAGGGCGGTGAGGGTTCCGAAGGGCTTGGTGATCATCTGGGCAGGTCTCCTGGCGGGGCGCGGGGGCGCCGGTCGGCGCGACGCGGGCGTGCGTCAGCGCGGGAGGGCGGGACATGAGGTAAAGGGGGCGGCCCGGGAGGAGACGCCGGGCGCTTGCGGTCAGTCAGCGGGCGGGGTTGCCCGAGGGCGACGCGGGAGGAGTCGGCCGCCCGGGGTCACGAGGGGCCCCGGTAAGCCGTGGTGTAGCCGGACAGAGGGGACATGTTGTTCTCCTGATCCATCGATCGTGACTTGCCCCCGAGCAGCACTTGATGTCTTCAATCCTGCGACGCGGGCGTCAGCGCGGGCAGAGGACAAAGCACCTGGGCTCGGCGCCCTTGGTCCCTGATCGGCAGCCTTTGGTCCCGGGACGCTCAGGCACTCCGTCCCGGGACGAGGGTCCGTGGGCCGCGGTGGTCGGGTCAGGCCGAGGCGCCGGTATAGCGGCGCAGGGCCACGAGCCACAACGCCCGCGAGGCGACCAGGAACCCGGCCGCCACGGCCACCGACAGCACGGCCGCCCCGGCGGTGAGCTGTCCGGTCAGGGCCTGAGCCGGCACGGTCACGGCGAACGCGATCGGCACCACGAAGGTCAGCACGGGTCGCATCCAGCCCGGGAAGATGGTGACGGGCCAGCGTCCCGCCCCGCCGAACAGGGCCTGGAAGATGACGAGGATGTTGTCGAGCTTGACGAACCAGAACGCCAGGGTGGAGAGCAGCAGCAAGAAGCAGTAGACGGTGGTGAAGCCGGCCGCCAGGGTCACCGGGAACAGCGCCACCGCACCGGCGTCGAAGCTGAGCCCGGTACGGGACGCTCCCCACGCCACCACCCCGACGCCGACCACGACGTCGGTCGCGGCCTGTGGCGCCACTACCTGGGCGCTCGCGAGCAGCTGGGAGTCCGCGGGTTTGGTGAGCAGGAAGTCGAACGTGCCGAGCCGGATGCCCTCCATCAGCGCCTCCATGGACGGCCGGATGACCAGGCCGACCAGCCCGCTGATGAAGAAGTGGATGCCCACCAGGACCAGCAGGTCGTCGGCTGACCAGCCGCGCAGGTCGGCGGTGTTGGTGAAGATCACCGAGAGCGCGAGGAGCTGGGTGGCCAGGCTGACCGCCGCGTTCAGCAGCGCGATGACGAAGTCCGAGCGGTACTGGACGATGTTGAGCACGCCGACGGCCAGGAACGCGTGCAGCACCCGGAGGGAGTGCACCTCAGGCGCCGACCGCGCTGTAGCGGCGGGTTGCCCGGCTCCAGAGCAGCCGCAGGACCAGCAGGGCGATGACCAGCCAGGCCAGCTGGGCGCCGTACCCGAGCAGCAGGTCCCCACCCGTCCGCCGGCCGAGCAGCACCTCCACGGGAAAGGCGAGGGTCCAGGGGAACGGCGTCCAGGCGGCCAGGGTCGACATCCACCCGGGGAGCACCGACAACGGCGCGAACTGGCCGCCCAGCAAGGTGAACAGGGAGAAGAAGACGGTGTTCATGGCCGAGACCTTGGTCAGCCAGAACGCCGACAGGGCGACGCACCATTCCACGACGAACCGCAGCACCATGGCGAGCAGGAGCGCGGGTAGGAACGACAGCACCGTCATCGGGGTGGTCCCACCGAGGTCGGCATCGAAGACGACCGCGAGCAGGACCGCCGTCGGCAGGATGCCGACCAGGCCGACCAGCTTGTAGCTCACGTTCTCGCACACGTCGTGGTGGATCGGGTGCACCGGCCGCAGCAGCAGCGGCGAGAACGCGCCCGTGCGGATCCGGTGCTCGAACTCCCACATGTGCCAGATGAAGGTCAGGTGGTCGACGACCATCATGAGCAGGAAGTACGCCACGAACTGGTTCGCGCTGTAGCCGCCGGTGGTGCCCGACCCGGCCACCGTCCGCCACACGACGATGAAGACCAGCGGCTGGATGACGCTGGTCACCACCCAGATGGCCACCGCACCCCGGTAGGCGAGGTTGGTCGCGAGGGCCGAGGCGAACTGCCGCCGGTAGTACAGGGCCAGGGCGGTCGGTGAGAAGGTTCCCGGGCCTGGCTCTCGCCGTGCGGGGCCCGGCAGGTCGTGCTTCTGCACCACGGTAGGGTCACCGGCCCTCATGCCCGGCCTCCTCTCCCGGCGAGGCGAAGACGTCCTCGATCACGCCCTCGATCGGCGGGTCCTCGATGGTCAGGTCCACCACCGGTAGCCGCGCGAGCAGACGTCCGGCCGCGGTCGGCGTCTGAGCCCGGGGGACGCGGACGGTCACGCTGCTCGCCGTCCGCCCCGTGACGGTGCCGCCGACCAGGGCGGCCAGCTCGTCGTCGGCGATGGTGCTGCCCTCCTCGAGGGCGACGGTGATGACTTTGTGCGCCGCGAACCGGTCGACCAGGGCCGAGAGCTCGCCGTCGAACAGCAAGCTGCCGCGGTGGATGACAACGACCCGCCGGCACAGGGCCTGGACGTCGGCCATGTAGTGGCTGGTGAGCAGCACGCAGGCTCCCGTGCGTTGGTTGTACTCCGCGACGAAGGCCCGGATGCGGCGCTGCATGGCCACGTCCAGCCCGATGGTCGGCTCGTCCAGGAAGAGCACCGCGGGATGGTGCAGCAGCGACCCCGCCAGCTCGCACTTCATCCGCTCACCGAGGCTGAGGTTGCGGACCGGCTTGCGCAGCAGCTCGCCCAGCTCCAGCAGCTCGGTGAGCTCGCCCAGCCGTCGGGTGAAGTCGGCCGGCCGGATCCGGAAGATGGCCTGGTAGAGCCGGTAGGAGTCGAGCACCGGGATGTCCCACTGCAGCTGGTTGCGGTTGCCCATCACCAGGGCCATCCGGCTCAGGTAGGCGCGGTCCCGGAGCCACGGGGTGTGCCCCAGGACCTGCGCGGTCCCGCTGGTGGGGTGCAGCAGGCCGGCGAGCATCTTCAGCGTCGTGGTCTTGCCGGCGCCGTTCGGGCCCAGGAAGCCGACGACCTCGCCGCGCTCGACGGCGAAGCTGACCCCGGCCACCGCCCGGACCTGCCGGGTCCGGCGCCGCAGCAGCGACCCCAGGGCCGCCTTGACCCCGCCGTCGCGCTCGGGCACGACGTAGGTCTTGCCCAGGTCCTGGACCTCGATGTCCGCCATGGACGCCGTCCCCCTCCTGCTGTCTCCTGATCCTGCCTGACCGGGTCCCGGTAGCGCTCATCGTGGCGCCGTGGTCTGACAGTTCTGTCGAGAGGAGGTCCCGGGCCGCGGTCCGTCTCGGAGGCCGACGGAGCTGTCAGGGGCCCGCTCTATCGTTCCGCAGGTGGACATCGCCCTGGCCCGAGCCGACGACGGGGTCGCCCTCGCCGTGCTCGACGCCGAGGGCGGGATCGGCGCCGCCGAGCACCTGGACGCGGAAGCGTTCGTCGAGCGGGTGGACGCGCTCGAACGGCAGGAACCGCGCTGGGTCTGGGCCGACACGCCGACGCTGTACCCGCGGCTGCTGCAGGCCGGGGTGCCGGTGGCCCGCGCCCAGGACCTGCGGCTCTGTCACGCCGTGCTGGCTCGCTCCCGCTACCTCGACTCCCCGCTGCCCGAGGACGAGCGGTGGCGCCCGGCCGATCCCGGTCCCGGGAGCCCGGAGCCCAGCCTGCTGGACCTGCCGGCGGACCCCCGCGTCCCCGACCTGGTCGAGACGGTGGCCGAGCACGCCCGCCAGTCCCGCGCCGTCGAGAGCTCGCAGCAGCGTGACCGCCTCCGGCTGCTGCTGGCTGCGGAGTCAGCGGGAGCCCTCGTCGCCGTTGAGCTGGCTGCCGTGGGCCTGCCCTTCGACGAGGCGGTGCACCGCGCGCTGCTGACCCGGCTGCTCGGGCCCCAGCCGCTGCCGGGTGGGCGACCGGCCTTGCTGGAGTCCCTGGCGGAGGAGGTCCGCAGGCTCCTGGACGCCCCAGGCCTGAACCCGGACTCAGCCCCCGAGCTGCTGCGGGCCCTGCACCGGCAGGGACTGACGGTGGACACCACGCGGCAGGGGGAGCTGGAGCGGCTGGACCACCCGGTGGTCGCCCCCCTGCTGGAGTACAAGAAGCTGGCCCGCCTGCTCAGTGCCAACGGGTGGGGCTGGCTGGTCAGCTGGGTGCACGAGGGCCGGTTCCGGCCCGACTACGTGCCCAGCGGGGTCGTCACCGGGCGCTGGGCCGCCCGGGGTGGTGGCGCCCTGCAACTGCCGAAGCAGGTCCGCGCCGCGGTCGTGGCTGCGCCGGGTCGCCGCCTCGTCGTCGCCGACGCGGCGCAGCTGGAGCCGCGGGTCCTGGCGGCGATGGCGCGGGACGAGGCTATGGCCCGGGCCAGCCGCGCCGGCGACCTCTACCAGGCGCTGGTCGACGAGGGGGTGGTGGACACGCGGGCGCACGCGAAGGTCGCGATGCTCGGGGCCCTGTACGGGGCCACGTCCGGGGAGGCCGGTGCGCTGATGCCGCGGTTGCTGCGCAGCTACCCGCGCGCCACGGGTCACGTCGAGGAGGCCGCCCGGGCGGGTGAGCGGGGCGAGGTGGTCACCACCTGGCTGGGACGCAGCTCGCCCACCCCGCCGCCGTCCTGGTACGCGGCCCAGCAGCGGGCGAGCCTGCCGGAGGCGACGGCGGCCGACCAGCGTCGCGCCCGCAGCCAGGCGCGGGACTGGGGGCGCTTCACCCGCAACTTCGTCGTGCAGGGCACGGCTGCGGAGTGGGCGCTGTGCTGGCTGGCCGACCTGCGGCGACGGCTCCGCAGCCTCGCTCCCGTCGACGGCGCGCGCCCGGCCCTGGTCTACTTCCTGCACGACGAGGTGATCGTGGAGACCCCGACGGAGCTGGCCGGAGCCGTCGAGGACGCCGTACGGGCGTCCGCCCGACGGGCCGGGATGCTGCTCTTCGGCACCTTCCCCGTCGAGTTCGCTCTCGACGTCGCCTGCGTGCAGAGCTACGCGGAGGCCGGGTGAGAGCCCTCGGTCCTGGGCGGGCACTCTCGGGGGCGCAGGCTCAGCCGGTCCAGGTGCGCCCCGAGCCGCTCCGGGTCCTGAGCGGGGTCGGCCAGAGCCACGTAGCCGTCGGGCCGGACCAGGTAGGCAGCGTCCCGGCGCAACCCCGCGGCCCGGGCAGCGGTCGACCAGGGCCAGCACTGCAGGGCCAGGCCACGGTCCCGGACGGCGGCGGCGAGCTCTTGGCGGACGGTGCCGTGCAGGTGCACCTGCCAGTCGAGCGAGGTCAGCGGCGCGTGGGTGTCGTGCCCATCCGCGGAATCCACCCAGGGGAGCCGGTCGCCTCCGTGCACCCGGCCGGCACGGCCTTTGCTGAGGGGAGAAGAGCGGTAGCGCAGCCGGACCTGGCCGATCCCCGCCCCGGCGAGCCGGCGTCCCCGCCGCGTGGCCAGCGCCGCCGGGAGCAGCCAGCGGAACAGCAGCCGCCGAGCCAGCCGCGCCCGCCAGGTGGAGCCGGTCACCCGGTCGAAGACGCGGTCGGTGGTGGCCACCAGCCGGCGTGCGACCGGCAGCCGCTCCTGCTCGTAGGTCTCGAGCAGCGCCCGCGACGCGCGCCCTTGCAGCACCGCCGCCAGCTTCCAGCCCAGGTTGACCGCGTCGCCGACGCCGGTGTTCATCCCCTGCCCGCCCAAGGGGCTGTGGACGTGCCCAGCGTCGCCCAGGAGGAACACCCGACCGGCTCGCAGGTGCCCGGCCACCCGGTGGGTGACGCCGTAAGTGGAGAACCAGTGCACCTGCTCGACGCGGGTGCCCGTCGTGCGCTCGGCGAAGGCCCGGACGTCGTCGAACCCGACCTCCTTGGTCTCCCCGCCCTCAGACACCCCCTGCCCGAGGGGCAGCAGGCCGACGAAGCGGGAGGTGCCGTCGGGGCGGGCGGGGACGACGAGGAGGAAGTCGTCCTCGGCCAGGCAGAAGGTGAACGCCCCACGCTCCGGCGGTGCGGCCGCGGCCCCCGTGGCGGTGACGTCGGCGACGAGGTAGCGCCGGTCAGAGCTGGTGCCCGGGTAGGGGATCGCGAGCTGTCCCCGGACGGTGCTGCGGGTGCCGTCACAGCCGGCCAGGTACGCGGACTCGACCTGCTCACTACCCCCGTCGGCCGTCTCCAGGGTCGCGGTGACCGAGTCCTCGCCCGGGGTGACGGCGACGCAGGTGGTACCGAACTCCACCGCCACACCGAGGGAGCGGAGCTCGGCGACCAGAAGGCTCTCGTGGGTGTCCTGGGGGCAGCAGAGGATGTAGGGGTACCGGCTCAAGCCCTTCCCGGCGTCGCCTACGTCCCGCACCGACAGCGTCCGGGAGCCGTCCTGCACCCGGACCTGCCGGATCCGGACGCCGGCCTCGACCAGCCGCTCGGCCAGGCCCAGAGACCGGTACAGCTCCAGGGTCCGGGCCTGGACGTCGAGGGCCCGGGACTCACCGGCGGGTCCCGGCCGCTGGTCGACCACCCGCACCCCGCTCCCGCTGCGGACCAGCGTCAGCGCCAGCGCCAGCCCCGTCGGGCCGGCACCGACCACCAGCACCTCGGTCCTCACCAGCTCACCGGAGGCGGCGCTCGACCCGGTCCAGCACGGTCTTGCGGTCCTGGTGATCCTGCTCGTAGGCCTCGACGCCGCGGACCTCCTCCTCGTCTTCGAGCCCAGCGACGACCCGGACCGCCTCGCGAGCGGTGAGCTCCTCGTACCCCGGCACCGGCGGCTCGTCCGCCGGCGGCTCGTCCCCGGAACGACGTGCCCGGCGGCCGGCCTCGGCAGCGGCGTCGGTGTTCGGCACGAACTGCTCGCCTCGAGCGCTGCCCGCAGCCTTGCGGGCGTCGGTGGCCTTCTTCTGCTCCGGTGAGAGCTGGTCCCACGCCTCCTCGGGAAGGTAGCGGCGGGAGGCGCCACCCTTCTCCTGCGGCCCACCCGTACGGGCATCAGCGGAGCCGTCGGAGGTCTGCCACCGCTCCTCGGTCCAGTCCGACAGGTGCTGCTGGGTCGGGTCCTTCTCTCCGCGGTAGCCGCCGCCCGCCTTCTCGTAGCTGGCCGCGAGGAGCTGGGCCTTGCGGGCGCTCCACTGGCCCGGCTGGCCGCCCTTGTCGCCGGCGATGACCTCGGCCTTGAGCCGGGCGCGGAGCGCGGGGTCGGTGTACTTCTCGTCCCAGTCGGCTGGGTACTCCGGTGGTGTCATGCCTGCCTGTCTACCCGCTCGTGCGCCGGGCAGCACCGCGCGCCGCTGGATTTCCCCGCTACGGTCGGAGCATGGACGCCGCCGAGGTGGGCCGCCGCAAGCGCCGGTGCAGCCGGGCCGTGATCGCGGGCTGCGCACTGATGGCCGTCGCCTTGGTGCTCAGCGCCTACGGCATCGGGCCGCCGGCCGCGACGACAGCCGGGGCGCTCGTGGGTCTGGCGCTGCTGATCTACGGCGTGCACGTCGGCTGGCTGATCTTCTACGACCGGGATGACGACGGCCCGGCCGCCTGATCGGGGCGGACCGGGCGTCAGCCGGGCAGCCGGGAGGCGTTCAACCGGTAGCCGCGGCGGACGACGGTGCTGATCAGGCCCGGCACCCCGAGGCTCCGGCGCAGCCGGCTCATCGCGACCTCCAGGGCGTGGTCGTCGAGGTCCTCGGGCAGGTTGTCGACCAGCTCGGCCCGCGAGACCACCGTCTCCGACCGAGCCAGGGCCTTGAACAGCGCGAGGGCGTGAGGGCCGAGGACGACGGTCCGGCCGTCGACGTTGACCTGGCGGCCGCGCACCTCCACCACGGCGTCCCCGCTCTGGTAGCGCTCGACGCGGTGCACGGCCAGCTGCTCGCAGACCAGCCGGATCAGGGCGCCCAGCCGGTAGCGCTCGGGGACAACGGGCTCCACGCCTGCCGCGCGCAGCGGGGCGGCGGTCACCGGTCCGATCGCCGCGGCCAGCACGTCCCCGGACAGGGCCGCTACCAGTGCCGGCCGCAGCCCGAGCGCCCCCGCCGTCTCCAGGGTGGCAACGGCACCGGGAGCGCTGGTGAAGACGACGGCGTCGAGCTGGCCCCGGGCCGCGGCCTCGATGAGCCGCGGAAGGCGGTCGACGGCGCTCGGCTGGACCCAGCGGTAGGGCGTCACGGTAAGCACCTGCGCACTCATCGCCCGCAGCCGGGCCAGCTGCACCTCGTCGGTGTAGCCGTGCAGCTGGATGGCCACCCGGAGGCCGGTGAGGCCACGGTCGGCCACCGCATCAACCAGCGAGGCCGTCGTGTCGAGGTCGGTGGCCTGGGCGTCCTCCAGCCCGGTGGCCCGGACGGCGCCGACCGCCTTGGGGCCGCGGGCGAAGATCTGCGCCTGCTCCAGCACCTCAGTGAGCGCCGCCCCGAGCCCGGCGGCGTCGGCCACCTCGAACCAGCGCCGCATCCCGTAGCCGGTGGTTACCAGCACCACCTCTGGCCGCTGCCGGACGAGCTCGCGGGTCTCGGCCAGCAACGTGGCGTCCTGGTCGTTGGGCGCGATCTTGAGCGCGGGCGCGTGCAGGACCGAGGCTCCGCGCCGCTCCAGCGCGGTGATCAGGTCCGAAGAGCGACGGTCGGAGGTGACCCCGATCCGGAACCCGCCTAGCTGGTCGACCCGCTTCGCGCCCCGCGCGGGAGCAGGCACGACCTCGGTCTCGGGAAGCGCGCTCACGGCCACCGCACCTCCGGCGGGACCACGCCGTCCAGGGCGGCCACCAGCTCACCGGTGCGACCGGCGCCCGGTGCCACGTCGACGACCGCCCCGATGACCACGACCGCGGGGGAGACCAGGCCGAGCCGCCGGACATCTCCGGGCAGCCGGCCGACTGTGGTGAAGGTGCTGCGCTGGGAGGGGGAGAAGCCGCGCTCGATGACCGCGGCCGGCACCGCCGGGTCCAGCCCGGCGTCACCCAGGCCGGCCACGATCTGCTCGAGGTTGGCGATGCCCATGAGCACGACCACCGTGCCGCCCAGCCGCACCAGGGCGGCGAGCTCCTCCGCGGCGGGGACGACGTGGCCGGAGATGACGGTGAAGGCGTGGCTGAGGCCACGGTGGGTGACGGGGATCCCGCTGGCCGCCGGGACCGCGAGGGCGCTGGAGATGCCCGGGACCACCCGGACCGGGACCCCGGCCTCGACGCACGCCAGCATCTCCTCCCCGCCCCGGCCGAAGACGAACGGGTCGCCGCCCTTGAAGCGGACGACGGACTGGCCGGCCAGCGCGCGGGCCACCAGCTGCTCCTGGATGGAGCCCTGGGTGACGGGGTGGTGGTAGGGGCTCTTGCCGACGTCGACCAGCTCGGCGTCCGCACAGAGCTCGGCGAGGTCATCGGTCGGCGCCAGCCGGTCGTAGAAGACGACGTCCGCCTCGCGCAGCGCCTGCACCGCCTCCAGCGTCAGCAGCCGCGTCAAGCCGGGACCGCCGCCCACGAGCACCACCTGTCCCCGGTCGCTGGCCGGGGTCTCGTGCTGCACCAGGACGCGGAGGTGCCCGGCCAGGGTCGTGACGCGCTCGGCCAGCGCGGGAGCGACGTCGACGAGCACGACCGACCAGGCCGGCCCGACCAGGCGCAGCACCCCGCGCGCGTCCTCGGCGTCCGGTTCGGCCACGACACGCACGCCGTCAGGGGCGCACGGGGAGGCGGGCACCGGCCCGTGTGCGACCAGGGTGACCCGGGCGCCGGCACGGGCGTAACGGCGGACGACCCGGCGCGTCCCGCTCGGGGTGCCGAAGACCACGACCCTGCGGCCGGTCACGTCGACGTCGATCTGCATGCTCCGACCTGCTCTCCTGGTGGAAGGGGCCGTCCCGGGATCGAGCGCCCCGACCGCCCCCGGCGCCGTGCAGCAGACTAGGCAGCCCCGGTTACCCCGGCGTTTCCCCGACGTAACCACCGGGCACCACCTGCCGCACGGGCGTCAGGCCCCGGTGTGAGGTGGCCCCGGGTCCAGGCGGGGACACGTCGTCCAGCCCTGCACCCGGACCTCACCACCGGTCGGAGACGGGTGTGAGAGAACGGTGAAGCGCTCGTAACCTCGCGGCACCCTCCGCTGTAACAGCGTTCTCCCACGATGGGAACGTGGCCCCCCTTCCCACCCTCACCCACTGCCCGTACTGCTCCCTGCAGTGCGGGATCTCGCTGGTGGCCGGGGACCGGCCGGCGACCCTGGAGCCGCAGGCGGACTTCCCGACCAACCGCGGGGGGCTGTGCTCCAAGGGCTGGACGGCCGCCAGCCTGCTGGACCACCCGCAGCGTCTACTGACCCCGCTGGTCCGCACCGTCCCCGGCGACCGCACGAGCCCGCTGCGCTCCGCCACCTGGGCGGAGGCGCTCGACCTGGTGGCCGAGCGCCTCCAGGGCGTGCAGGCCGAGCACGGCCGCGACGCCGTCGGCTGCTTCGGGGGCGGCGGCCTGACCAACGAGAAGGCCTACGCCTTCGGCAAGTTCGCCCGGGTCGCGCTGCGCACCGCGATGATCGACTACAACGGCCGGTTCTGCATGTCCTCGGCCGCGACGGCCAGCAACCGGGCCTTCGGCATCGACCGCGGCCTGCCCTTCCCGCTGTCTGACATCGGCCAGGCCCAGGCGGTGCTGCTGGTGGGCTCCAACCCCGCGGCGACCATGCCGCCGGCCATGCAGTGGTTCGACGAGGGCCGCGCGGCGGGCGCCACCCACATCGTCGTCGACCCCCGGCTGACCGCCACCGCCAAGGGGGCGTCCCTGCACCTCGCACCGTTGCCGGGCACCGACCTGGCCCTGGCCAACGGCCTGCTGCACCTGGCCATCCGGGAGGGCCTGGTCGACACCGACTACGTCAGCTCCCGCACCTTGGGGTTCGCTGCTGTCCGGGCCAGCGTCGGCTCCTACTGGCCCGACCGGGTCGAGCGGATCACCGGAGTCCCGGTGGCCGCCCTGCAGCAGACCATCCGGACCCTGGCTGCCGCGCCGAGCGCGATGATCCTCACCGCCCGCGGGGCCGAGCAGCACAGCAGCGGCACCGACACCGCCCAGGCCTGGATCAACCTTGCGCTCGCCCTCGGCCTGCCGGGCAAGCCGTTCTCCGGCTACGGCACGATCACCGGCCAGGGCAACGGCCAGGGCGGCCGGGAGCACGGCCAGAAGGCCGACCAGCTGCCCGGTTACCGCAAGCTCGCCGACCCGGGCGACCGCGAGCACGTGGCCCGGGTGTGGGGGATCGACCCCTCAGAGCTGCCCCAGCCCGGCCTGTCCGCGTTCGAGATGCTCGACCGGCTCGGCACCCCGGGCGGCGTCCGGGCGCTGCTCGTGCTGGCGTCGAACCTCGTCGTCTCCGCCCCCGACGTGAACCGGGTGCGTCACCGGCTGGCGGCCCTGGACCTGCTCGTGGTCTCCGACATCTTCCTGTCCGAGACCGCCGAGCTCGCCGACGTCGTCTTCCCCACCGCCCAGTGGGCGGAGGAGGAAGGCACGATGACCAACCTCGAGGGCCGGGTCCTGCGCCGGCGCCAGGCCCTGCGGCCACCCGAGGGTGTCCACGACGACCTGTACCTGATGAAGGAGCTGGCGGAGCGGCTCGGCCGCGGCCGGTACTTCTCCACTGAACCGGCCGTGGTGTTCGAGGAGCTGCGCCGAGCCAGCGCCGGCGGCATCGCGGACTACTCCGGCATCAGCTACGACCGCATCGACGCCGAGCAGGGGGTCTTCTGGCCCTGCCCGCAGACCCCGGAGGGGCAGCCCGACCACCCCGGCACCCCCCGGCTGTTCGCCGACCGGTTTGCCACGCCTGACGGCCGGGCCCGCTTCCTCCGGGTCGAGTACCGGGCGCCCGCCGAGGTGCCTGACGCGGCCTACCCCTACGTGCTCACCACCGGCCGGCTGATGGCGCAGTACCAGAGCGGGACCCAGACCCGCCGCGTGCCGGCGCCCTCGCAGTCCACCGTCCAGCCCGAGGTGCAGCTGCACCCGGACCTCGCCCGCAGCCTGGAGATCGGCCCCGCCGACATCGTGCTGCTCACCTCCCGCCGCGGAGCCGCCACCTTCCGCGCCAGCCTCAGCACCGACATCCGCCCCGACGTCATCTTCGTGCCCTTCCACTGGGGTGGGGCCTCTGCGGCCAACGCCTTGACCAACCCGGCCCTGGACCCGCTGTCACGGATGCCGGCCTTCAAGGCCTGCGCCGTCCAGGCGGCCCGCCTCGGGTCGCCCGACGACGGGCACCTGCTGACCGAACCACCCCGGCACACGGCTCACGCGGCGCCGACCAAGCCGACCCTCAACCAGCTCCTCCAGCCCCGCCGACGTAAGGACCTCCCCATGATCAGCCAGAACCGCTTCCTGCAGGGCATCTTCCCCTTCGAGGGCGCCGGCCTCGACAAGCCCGTGCCCATCAGCCCCGAGCTCAGCCACGTCGTCCCCGAAGGCGTGCTCAGCCAGGCGCTCTACTTCCGCGGCGGCAACTCCAGCGACGAGCTGGTCACCGTGGTGCTGATGCGCGACGGCGTCCCGATGCGCTACTTCCCCGTGGGGGCCCGGGACGGCGTGCACATCCCGCTCCGGGTGGTCGAGGACATCGAGGGCGGCTCGGTCATCGAGCTCCGGTTGGTGGCCCCGCTCGGGCTCAGCGGCAGCCTCGTCGTCGACCTCGGGCTGGTGGAGCACTGATGACGAGCACGCTCGAGCGCACCGGCACCACCGGCGGCTCGGACGGCACCCGCCGCCGGCTCGTCGTGGTGGGCAACGGGATGGCCGGGGCCCGCGCGGTGGAGGAGATCCTCGCCCGCGGCGGGGCGGAGATGTTCGCGGTGACGATGTTCGGCGACGAGCCGTACGGCAACTACAACCGCATCATGCTCAGCCACGTGCTCTCCGGTGAGGAGAGCCACGAGGCCATCTACCTCAACACCCTGGAGTGGTACCAGGAGAACGACATCGTCTTGCACGCCGGGGTGCGAGTCACCCGCGTCGACCGGCACGCCCACGTGGTGTTCTCCGACGACGGGCAGGTGACGCCCTACGACCAGCTGGTCATCGCCACCGGCAGCCGGTCGTTCATGCCGCCGATGGACGGCCTGTACGGGCCCGACGGCGCCCTGCTGCCCGGGGTCTTCCCCTTCCGCACCATCGACGACACCCGCGGCATGATCGACCACGCCACCCACGACGACCACCACCGGGCGCTCGTCATCGGAGGCGGCTTGCTGGGACTGGAGGCGGCCCGCGGCCTGCAGAGCCATGGCCTCGACGTCACGGTGGTGCACTCCCCGGCCCACCTGATGAACGCCCAGCTCGGCCCCCAGGGCGGGGAGATCCTGAAGATGTCGATGGAGAACTTCGGCATCAAGATCATCACCGGCACCCGGACCACCGCGGTCTGGGGCCCGGACAAGGTGCGCGGCGTGCGCCTCAAGGACGGGACCGAGCTCCCGTGCGACCTGATCGTCGTCGCCGCCGGCATCCGTCCCAACACCGAGCTCGCGCTGACCAGCGGCTTCACGGTCGAGCGCGCCATCGTGGTGGACGACCACATGCGCACCGTCGACGACGACGACGTGTTCGCGGTGGGGGAGTGCGTGCAGCACCGCGGCGAGGTCTACGGCCTGGTCGCGCCGCTGTGGGAGCAGGCCGTCGTGCTGGCCGATCAGATCACCGGCGCGAACCCGGGCAACGCCTACCTCGGCTCCCGGACCGCCACCAAGCTCAAGGTCGCCGGCGTCGACGTCGCCTCGATGGGCGTGCTCGGCCCGGAGAAGGAGACCGACGAGCACATCGTGTTCGCCGAGCCCAAGCGCGGCACCTTCAAGTCCATCGTCATCCGCGACGACAAGATCATCGGCGCCACCCTCCTCGGCGACAGCTCGAAGGTCGCCTTCCTGCAGCAGGCCTTCGACCGTGGCCTGCCGCTGCCGGAGGAGCGCGTGCAGCTGATGTTCGACCTCGGCGGCCCCGCCGAAGATGTTGGGGTCGCCGAGCTGGCCGACGACGCGCAAGTGTGCAACTGCAACGGGGTCAGCAAGAAGACGATCGTCGACTGCGTCGGCAGCGGCTGCAAGACCGTCTCGGGCGTGATGGACAAGACTCGCGCCGGCAAGGGCTGCGGCACCTGCAAGGGCCTGGTGGCCCAGCTCGTCGAGCACGCCGCGGGCGGCGCCGTCGAGGAGGACCCCGCGGCGAGCTACTACGTGCCCGGGATCCCGATGGCCAAGGCGCCGCTGATGGAGATCATCCGGGAGCAGGGCCTGCGGACCCCGTCCGCGGTCTTCGCGGCGCTGGCGCCGGGCGGGGCCGAGGACGCCAAGTCGAAGATGGGGCTGTCCTCGCTGCTCAAGATGATGTGGGGCGAGGACTACGTCGAGGAGTCCGATGCCCGGTTCATCAACGACCGGGTCAACGCCAACATCCAGAAGGACGGCACCTTCTCCGTCGTCCCGCAGATGCGAGGCGGGGTCACCACCCCCGAGCAGCTGCGGCGGATCGCCGACGTGGCCGACAAGTACCAGGTGCCGATGGTCAAGCTGACCGGCGGTCAGCGAATCGACCTGCTCGGCATCAAGAAGGAAGACCTGCCGGGCGTCTGGGCCGACCTGGACATGCCGTCGGGCTACGCCTACGGCAAGTCCTTCCGCACGGTGAAGACCTGCGTCGGCCAGGAGTTCTGCCGCTTCGGGACCGGCGACTCCACCAAGCTCGGGGTCGAGATCGAGACCCGGATGCAGGGCATGGAGTCCCCGGCCAAGATGAAGCTCGCGGTCTCTGGCTGCCCCCGCAACTGCGCGGAGTCGCTGTGCAAGGACGTCGGCATCGTGGCCATCGAGGGCGGCCGCTGGGAGCTCTACGTCGGCGGCGCGGCGGGCGCGCACATCCGCAAGGGTGACCTGCTCTGCACCGTGGACACCGCGGAGGAGGCCAAGCTGCTCACCGGCCGCTTCCTGCAGTACTACCGCGAGAGCGCCAACTGGCTGGAGCGGACCTACGCCTGGGTTCCGCGGGTGGGCATCGAGCACATCCGCGCCGTCGTCGTCGAGGACTCCGAGGGGATCGCCGAGCGGCTCGACGCCGCCGTCCAGGACCACGCCGACCGCCACGTCGACCCGTGGACCCAGGGCAAGGACCCGCTGACCCCCGGTCAGTTCCGCACCTCCCTGCCCCTGGAGGTGCTGCCCCGGGTTCCCGCCGGGCGGGCCACCGAGCTGCTGGGCGGTGCCTGGTGAGCGCCGGGACCGTGTCCGGACAGACCCACCGGCTCGGCCCGGCCGACCAGGTGCCCTTCGGCGAGGGCCGGACCTTCGAGGTCGCCGGCGAGCAGGTCGCGGTCTTCCGGCTGCGGAGCGGCCGCTGGTACGCGCTGTCGGCGGTCTGTCCGCACCGCGGCGGCCCGATCGCCGACGGCCAGACCGACGAGCGGGTCGTCATGTGCCCGCTCCACCACAACACCTTCGAGCTCGCGACCGGCTGCTCGACCACCGGTGAGGCGCCGCTGCGCAGCTACCCGGTCGAGATCGACGGCAACGACATCGTCGTCAGGGCCTGACCCCCTATTTCTTCCCCCCGATCCAGGAGATCCCCATGGCCACGCTCAACGACACTGACCAACGCCTCGACGCCGGACCGCGCAAGCGCGGGAAGCGCTGGATCGACGACTGGCGCCCCGAGGACCCCGAGTTCTGGAACTCCACCGGACGCGCCGTCGCGCGGCGCAACCTCATCTTCTCCGTGCTCAGCGAGCACATCGGCTTCTCGGTCTGGAGCCTGTGGTCGGTGCTGGTGCTGTTCCTCGGCCCGTCCTACGGGTTCGACCCGGCGCAGAAGTTCCTGCTGACCGCCCTGCCCACCCTGGTGGGTGCCGGGCTGCGGGTGCCGTACACCTTCGCCGTGGGCAAGTTCGGCGGGCGCAACTGGACGCTGGTGTCGGCCCTGCTGCTGATCATCCCGTGCGTGCTGATCGCGATCTACCTGGAGCCCGGGGTCTCGTTCGGCACGCTGCTGGTGATCTCACTCTTCGCCGGCGTCGGCGGCGGCAACTTCGCCTCCTCGATGACCAACATCAACGCCTACTACCCGCTGCGGCTCAAGGGCTGGGCCCTCGGCGTCAACGCCGGCGGGGGCAATCTCGGTGTCCCGGTGGTCCAGCTGGTCGGCCTGCTGGTGCTGGCCACGCTCGGGGCCACCCACCCGCGCGCGATGGTCGCCCTCTACATCCCGCTGATTCTGCTGGCCACGCTCGGGGCCTACCTGAGCATGGACAACCTCACGCAGAACAGCAACGCCAAGGGCGCGATCCGCGAGGTCACCCGGCACTCCGAGACCTGGGTCATCTCCCTGCTCTACATCGGCACCTTCGGCTCCTTCATCGGCTTCGGCTTCGCCTTCGGCCAGGTGCTGCTGGTCCAGTTCCCCGAGCAGTTCCCCGCACCCCTCAAGGCGGCAGCGCTGACCTGGCTGGGGCCCCTGCTCGGCTCGCTCATCCGGCCTGTCGGCGGCCACCTGGCCGACCGGTACAAGGGTTCGGTCGTCACGTTCTGGAACTTCGTCGCCATGGCCGTGGGCGCCTCCGTGGTGCTCGTGGCCTCCCAGCAGAACTCGCTGCCGCTGTTCCTGGTCGGCTTCGTGATGCTCTTCGTGTTCAGCGGCATCGGCAACGGCTCGGTCTACAAGATGATCCCGGCGATCTTCACCGCCAAGGCGCTGATGTCGCCCGAGCAGGCCGGCGAGGACGGCGGCGTGGCCGCCCGGCTGGCCACCAAGCGGTCCGGCGCGCTGATCGGGCTGGCCGGGGCGATCGGAGCCTTCGGCGGCGTGCTGGTGAACCTGGCGTTCCGGCAGTCGTTTCTCACCCTGCACAACGGTGACGGCGCCTACCTCGCCTTCATCGCCTTCTACGCGCTGTGCTTCGCCGTGACCTGGGCGGTGTTCATCCGGCCCCGTGCCGATCGGTTGAACCTGGTCTGACCAGAGCCCCAGCGGTTCACGGTCTCTGCCGCCGGAGCCTGTCGAAGGGTCACCCCTTCGGCAGGCTTCAGGCGGCAGGGCGACGGTGAGCAGTGCGACCATCGAACCGTTCCCGGATTAGAGGGCGACCCAGCCGAAGAACGTCCGGCTGGCGGGAGCCCAGTCGACGACGCTGTCGTCACCGTCGGTGTAGCTTGCCTCCGCCGCGACGCGCACCGCCCCGGGGTCCCCGACGCAGGAACGGGGCAGCGAGACCGAGACCCACTTGGGGGAGAGGTAGTCGGCGGTGCCGCGCAGCTCGTCACAGACCACCACCGTGCCCTGCTGGTCGAACCCGTCGACCCGGGTGATCCCGAGAGCGTCGGAGTTGGGCAGGAGGCCCACCGCGTACTCGGGTCCCGCGTCCTCGGCCCGGGTGTCGAGCCAGAAGGTGAACTGGTCCCCGATCCGGACCCGCCCCGGCCGCATGGCGACCTCGATCAGGTCCGGGCCGTTCGTGACGCGCACGCTGGTGATGTCGGCCGGCAGTCCTGAGTCACCCTTCGGGTCGGAGAATCGCCGCGTGTCCGCGTACGCCGGCTGGAGCGCCGACAAGGACGCGATCAGCGCCGCGATGAGCACCACCGCACCCCGCCGGCCTCGGCTCGACGGGGCGGGTCCGTCGAGAAAGCGCTCCTTCGGTGGGTCGGGGCGGGTGCTGGCGACGTCGGGTCGCAGACCTGCTGCCCCCGGTGCGGTGCCCGTCTCGTTGCTGCTGCAGTTCATGGTGGAGCCCTTCTGTGCGTGGGGTGTGTGAGTGGGGGTGTGGAGTTGACTTCTTCAGCGGAAATACGCTGGGGGCGTTTCCGGGGTTGCCGGCCCTGATCACGCTCTGGCAACACGGCCGCGGCCGGGCCACCAGAGCATGACGCAGGGCGGCTCCACTGGTCCGGGTGGTAACCGGAAAACCCGCTGACCCGGAGCGGGCTAGTTGCCCACCGACCAGCCGAACCGCTGCGCGCCGGCACTAGGTACCCACGACCGGGCCGGCACCCGGGCGCCGTCGCTCAGCACGTAGACCGAGCCGCGTAGGGCGTACGGGCTGGAGATCGTGAGGATGTCCTCCGCGGTCCCGTGAAGCGAGCCCAGGGTCTGCCCGAACCGGTTGTCGGTGCCGACCGCCCCGGCCGTACCTACCGCGTTCTCGGTGATCGACGCCGGGAACCGGAGGGGCTGTGCACCGGAGAAAGCAACTGGCTGGACGGCGCCCGCGTTGCGGATCCGGCCGATGTCCTCGCCGGGGATGCCGACCAGCAGCGTGGTCTCGTGGTGTCCGAAGGTCAAGGCCGTCCCGAAACCGTCACCCGCCTCGTTCGCCCCCGGCACGCCAGCGGTGGCCTGGCTGAACGACCGACCCGGCACCAGCTTCTCATCCCGGTTGGTGAACAGGGTGACCGAGCCGGTCCCGCTGGTGCTGCCGGCGTCCTCACCCGGGGAGCCCACGGCGAGGGTGGCCAGATGAGCAGCGCTGGTTCGCGCGCTCAGAGCGACGCTGGCGCCGAAGCCGTCCGCGGTCTCGGCTGATCCCGGGACGCCGGGCGTGCTCTGGCTGAGCAGTACCGCGTGCTCGAACTCCTCCTGCAGCACGGTCACCGAGCCCGCGCCGTCACGGCCGGACACGGTGTCGCCGGGCGCGCCGACGACCAGGGCCAGGTTGGCTCCGGTCGACTTCCCGGGTAGCTCGAGCGGGCCGCTCGCCAGCACGGCGCCGAAGCGGTCGCCGCTCTGCGGGGTCCCCGGCACCGTCACTGCACCCAAGGGCCCGCGGCGGCCCTGCCGCAGCTCGGCCAACCCCTCGATCTCGGTGGTGACCTCGAAGATCCCGACGGACCCCGCGTCGGCCGCCGTGCCGGCGTTCTCGCCGGGGGCGCCGATGACCAGCCTATGGACGCCCCGTTGGGTCATCCCCGTGATGGCGACGGCGTGGCCGAACTGGTCACCTGCCTCGGAGCTGCTGCCGTCGATCCCGTCCTGGTCGAGGCTCCATGCGTCGAGGTCCGGCGTGCCCTCGAGGTCAGGCAGGTCCGAGATGAGGTAGGCCATGCCGGCGTCGACCGCACCACCGACGTCGGCCCCTGGGACGCCGACAAGCAGAGCTGCGCAGCGGCCGCGGTGGCCGGTGACGGCCAGCGCCACGTCGTAGCCGAAGCGGTCACCGGCCTTCGGTGTGTCGCCGAGCGAGGCTCGGGTGATCACCTTCCGGGCGCCTCCTTCGCCGATTCGGCCGTCGGCGTCGCCCAGCAGCACCGTGACGGCCCCAGCTTGGCGGACGCCGGCAACCGTGGCATCGGGGTCGCCGACCACGGCGTCGTCCCAGCCGTCGCCGTTGTAGTCGGTGGTTCCCGGGGTGACCGAGCAGGCGGTGGCGGCCTGGGCGGCAGGGGGGCCCGACAACAGGCAGGTGATGGCGGCCAGGCCGCTGAGGGTGAGGGTGACGACAGGGCGTCGGGGTGTGTTCACGGTGCTCTCCTTCGAGTCGTGATGGGTGCCACAGGTACTGATGGCGACCGGCCCTGGTTGCGTTTCCTGAGGTGCACGTTCTGTCCCTCGCGGCGTGCAACCTTCGTGCCTCGGCGTGCGTAGACAGCAGCAGGACCACAGAGGATGGTGGACGTGATGGACGCTGCACCCGCCGGGCCGGCCCTGGTGGGCCTCGCCCTGAAGGGGGATGGCGTGCCAGCTTTGGTCGAGCGGAGCGCGGACCTCGTGGGGATGGACGAGAGCGCGTTCGAGCAGCTCTACGCCCGCAGCTACCGTCGTCTCGTCAGCCAGGTGTACGCCATGTGCGGCGACCTGTCTGAAGCGCAGGACTGCGTGCAGGAGGCCTTCATCAGTGCCTGGCGCCATCGTCGCACCCTGGACGTCGACCGGTCCCCGGAGACCTGGGTACGGGTGGCGGCGTCGCGGCTGGCGATCAGCCGGTGGCGTCGGGCACGCAAGGCGCTGCGGCCGCCGGACCGGACCCTGACCCGTGACCCGCTGGAGGAGTCCGGCGTGAACCATCTCGCGCTCGTCGAGGCTCTGCAGAAGCTTCCGGTCGAGCAGCGACGGGCGATCGTCCTGCACCACCTGTGCGACATGCCGGTCGCCGACATCGCTGCCGAGCTCGGTGTCCCTGCGGGCACGGTCAAGGCGCGGCTGTCGCGAGGCCGGACGGCGTTGGCCGGACTGCTGTCCGACCGGTTTCCCGAGCAGGTGCCCCATGGCTGACGTGGACCCGCTCGACACCGAGTTGAGAGCCCTCGCCCACCAAGTCGAGGAGCATGTTCCCGTTCCCCCTCCGGCGGCCGCCCTGCGCCGGGTAGAGGCCCGACGCCATCAACGCCGGATCGCCGCGCTCGTGGTGAGCGCGGTCGCCGCGGTCAGTCTCGGTGGCGGCGCGGTCTACTCAGCCTCGCGCACCACGCCGGCCCAGCCATCGCCGGCCGGCAGCCCGGCCGTGACGCCCACCCCTTCCCGCACGCCGACTCCCAGCCCGTCACCGACGTCGACGGAATCCGTCCGCACTCGGCCGCGGCAAGGCGTTCCGGGGCCGGACCCCACCGGTGCCCCAGCCCCACCGCCCGTACCGAGCACCCAGGCGCCCTCAGCGACGGTGACCTCGTCGCCCACGCCTGCGGGGACACCCAGCCCGACGCCGTCAGACACCCCAGCCCCGGATCCGACGGCGACCAGCTCACCAGGACCGACCCCGGCAAGCAGCGGCGAGGCAAGCCCGACGAGCGGCCCGGAGCCCTCGGCGGCACCGTCCCTACCGCCGGGGACCAGCCCCGGCGTCCCCCTCCAGGAGCCCCCCGCGACCGGGGGCTGAGGCCACCGCGAGCGTGTCCCAGCCTCGCCGGCCGGGCCGCGCTCGGAGGAAGGGTCTCGAGCAGCGCCGGGGTCCGGCTGGCCTGTCCCCGGTGGCCGATGGAGGATGGGCGACGTGACCACTCACGCCGCTCTCCTGCGGGGCATCAACGTGGGCACCGCCAAGCGGGTCGCGATGCCGGCGCTGCGGGCGATGGCCGAGGACCTCGGCTACAGCGAGGTGGCCACCCACCTGAACAGCGGCAACCTGCTGCTGCGCACCAGCGAGGACGCTGCCACCCTGCGCCGCCGGTTGGAGCAGGGGATCGAGCAGACCTTCGGGCTGCACGCCGACGTCGTGGTCCGCACCGTCGACCAGCTGGCGGCGGCTCTGGCGGCGAACCCGTTCCCCGAGGGCGACCCCAGCCGGGTGGTGGTCGCCTTCTTGGCCGGCCCGCCGCCCCCCGACGCGGTCGAGCGGATCGCCGCCCTGGCCGCCCAGGACGAGCCCTTCCTGCTGGCGGGGCAAGAGGTCCACGTGCACTTCGGCCACGGGCAGGCCGGCAGCCCGCTGGCAGCCGCCCTTCCGCGGCTGCTCGGCGTGCCCGCAACCGTGCGGAACCTGCGGACCCTCACCAAGCTCACCGAGCTCGCTTGACGCTGACAGGTCGAGGAGCCCGTGCTCGTCGCGGCGAGGGACCACCACGTCAGCCGAGGGGCGCGACGCTGACGTCGGAGAGGAAGCCAGGGAAGCCGGGAGCCAGCGTGCCCGGCCAGCGCAGGAGCAGCCCCAGGTTCTCTGGGGTGAAGGTGTCGGGGACGTAGAGGTCCGCGACCGCGTTGCTGCCCTGGGCGTGGACCCGGACCCCGGCCGCGTCCAGCACAACGGAGAGGTCGACAAGGCCCTCCATCCCTGGCGCGACGAACGGGACCGCGGGCACGCTCGGCGGGCCGAGGGGCACGGGTGCGGCGCCGTCGACGTACTTCCAGGCGCCGATCCGACCGTCCCGCCGGGCGACGAAGAGCAGCGCGTCCTGACCGGGAGAAGGACCGTCGACGAACGCTCGGGTCGCCGCGTCGCCGAGGAGGACGAACCCCGCGTTCTCGCTCTGGTCGCTCGAGGGTCCGAAGTGGATCCGCAGCGCGAGTCGGACCGGCCGGGTGAGGACGCCGACCCAGGGCGCGCGTGCGTAGCTCACCGAGGACGGCGACGCGCTCCAGCCCAGCGCCCGCCCCGCCAGCCGCAGCTGCGGGACCAGGATCGCCTCGCCGCCGGAGCGGTAGGGAGCACCCAGCCCGTACGGTCGGATGCCCTGGTCGAAGGGGTCGCCGGACTGGATCGGGATCGACTCCGTGGTCAGCCAGGCGTCGTTGGAGAACAAGCCGTCGGCGGAGCGGGCGAGCGGCGTGGTCGCCTGGGCCAGCGTGTTCACGGTGTAGAGGAACACCCGCAGCCCGACGGCCTGCATCGCGGCGACCTCGGCCGCGGTCCAGTGCCCGATCCACCCGCCGACGAAGCCGATCCCGGCGGCCATGACCTGCTGAGGCGACTGCACTGGGTAGCGGTCGGACAAGAAGAGCGTCTCGATGCCCGCTGCGGCGAGCTGGCGGGCCACCTGCCAGTCGAAGGTCTGGGCGATCACCGACCGCTGGAGGCCGCGGGTGAGGATGCCGGCGATGAAGGTCGGGGCCGCGGCCGGGTCCTTCAGCTCGGGCACGAGGACGACCCGGCCGCCCCACCGGTCGAGCACCTCGTCCCAGAAGATCGTTCGGCCCTCGCGACCGCCGGGGATCGCCGGCTTGATCCGTGCCCGCTTCCACTCCTCGACGGTCTTGGTGCTGACCAGACCCGTCCCGATGTTGTTCATCGTCCGCACGACGCTCGGGTCGTGGCAGGAGACCAGGGTCTTCCCGTCGACCAGGAGCCGGAGGTCGAACTCCGGGACGAAACCGAATGACACCGAGCCCCTCTTGGCCTCCCAGGAGTTCTCCGGGTAGATGGTGGGACCCCCGCGGTGCGAGATCGTCAGCGGGTAGACGAGGTCGATGACCAAGGCGTCGTCGGTCATCGGGCTCCTTTCGCAACGGGAGGCGGAGGCTGGAAGAGGCCGGCCGCTGGCTTCCAGCCTCGCCTAGTTCTTCCCCGGCAGCACGCCGACGCCGGCACCGGCCGCCAGCGGGGCCACGCGGCGGGTGAGCGTCACGGGTGCCCCTTCGGCGATGCCGTGGTGCGGGGGTCAGGATCGGGGAGGGCGGGCCCGATGCGCTCCACGGACCAGTTGGTGACCAAGTGGGTGACCCCGAGGTCGCGGAGCGCACGGTTGCCAAGCTCGTCGGGGGAGAAGCGTGCGCCGCCGCGCCAGGCCCCCAGCCGCGGCGGACGGCCGGCAGCGCGGGTGAGCCGTTGCACCACGTCGACGACCTCGGTGGCCACCGTCGCGGCGGTCACCTCGACCGCAGAGCGGTGGGTCGCGGTGTGGAAGGCCAGCTCGTGGGCGGTCGCGATCTCGGCTAGCTCGTCGTCCTCCAGCCGGAGCCCGTCCTCCAGGCTGGTCCAGCGCACGGGGTAGAACCAGGCGCGAAGGTCGAGCCGGGCACACAGCTCGGCCGCCCAGCGCGCCGTGTCCGCGTCACCGTCGTAGAAGGCCACCTTGACCTGAGGGGCGGTGCCCGTGGCATCGGGGTCGTAGGCCTCGCCGAGGTCCAGCACCGCCCGGATGCGGTCGGCGGCGGTGCGGCGCGACTCGGGCGGGACCGCGTGGAAGTTCAGGGCCAGCAGGTGCGCTCCCGTCGCGTCTCCCTCGAGGCCGCCGGTCGCCAGCAGCCGTTCCCCGAGGGTCGCCTGGCGGAGGTAGCCGGTGGTGCTGAACAGACTGGCTGCCGGCTCAGGCCCCAGGGAGCCGTCGGTGTGCAGCAGCATCGGGACGCCTGTACCTCGCTCGTCGTGGTTCAGCACCACGGCGCTCAGCCCGGCGGTGGCGGCGTGTCGGTCAGCGGCGGGCACCGGCCCAGTCCATCACAGCGCCCCGGGCCGACCCGGTCGACCAGCGGCGACCCCCGCATCTGAGTTCACTCCATCACCCAGAGATCTCCGGGACTCCACTCCTACCCTCCGACGAGGTGCTTGCGCATGACCCAGCGCGGCTGGCCGCCGCTCCGGCCCGTCGTCGGTGCAGCGCGGACAAAACCGGCCCGCTCGAAGAGCTCGACGGTGCCGACGTAGCCGGAGATGACGTCCACCCGCCCGCCAGCGGTCTCCACCGGGTAGCCCTCGACCACCTCGGCGCCGTGGCCCTCCGCGTGCTGCACGGCGCCCGCCAACAGCGTGTGCATCAAGCCGTGCTTCCGGTAGCCAGGGCGGACCACGAAGCAGACGGCGACCCAGGTGTTCCGGTCGTCCAGGATCGGGATGGTGCGCGAGTGGAGCAGACGCCGGTAGGCAGCGCGCGGGGCGATGGAGCACCAGCCGGCGACGACGTCGTCGACGTAGACCAGCACCCCGGGGCCGGGAGGCCCCTCGCACGCGGTGCGCATGAAGTCCGGCCGGTCCGCGTGGGGCACCCGGCTGTCCCGGTAGGCCATGCACCAGCACCCCTGCGCACCGGGTCGCTGCGTCCCGACGACGACGGCGAAATCCTCGTAGCGGCCCCACGCGGGGCGCACGTCGGTGATCGGCTCGTGGTCGGTCGGGAACCGGGGTGTGGCTGCCATGGCGGCACGCTAGACGGCGGCACTGACATTCACCCGGAACCCCTGTGGGGCTCTGGTCATCAGCAGCCCCAGCACCGAGGATCAGGTGTACCTAGCAGCAACGGCAGCAGGAGGAGAAGATGTCCGGCAGCGCGAGCCCGGCCGCGGACTTCCGCGACGTCGCCGGCCACTTCGGTTCGCTCGTCGCGGGGGTGCCGGACGAGGCCACCTGGAACCGAGCCGCCCCGCCGCCCGGCTGGACCGCGCGGGACGTCGTACGGCACCTCCTCGAGTGGTTCCCGCCCTTCCTCCGTCAGGGCACCGGCGTCGCGCTGCCTCCGGGACCCAGCGTCGACACCGACCCGGTCGGGGCCTGGAGCACCTTCAGCACCGCACTCCAGGCCCTGCTGGACGACCCGACAGCGCAGGACCAGCCGTTCTCCCACCCCAGGGCCGGGTCCATGCCCCTCCCGCAGGCCGTCGCGCAGTTCTTCACGACCGACGTGTTCCTGCACAGCTGGGACCTGGCCCGGGCCACCGGCCAGGACGAGGCCCTGGACCCCGAGCGCTGCGCCGCCATGCTCGCCGGCATGGAGCCCTGGGACGAGATCCTCCGCACGAGCGGCCAGTACGGGCCGCGGGTCGAGGTGCCCGACGACGCCGACGCCCAGACCCGGCTGCTGGCCTTCATCGGCCGGGACCCGCGCTGAGCTCCCGCGCGGGCGACGCGGAAAGACCTCGAGTGCCCGCCGAGCCACGACCGCCCGAGCAGCTCGCCGCCGCCCAGGCCGAGACCTACGCCTCGACGCTACGGCGCTTCGGGGAGCTGGTGGAGCTCGAGCTGACGGGGCTGGACCGGCTCGGGGTTCCTGTCACCAGCTGCACCCTGCTGGCCGGGGGTGAGGTGTCGGCCCACGGCAACGGCTACGGACGCACGGCGGCGCAGGCGCGCCGCGGCGGGCTGGGGGAGCTGGCCGAGGGCGTGCTAGCTGCCCACGGGCTGGGACGGCTGCTCGCCCGGGCGCGGACCGGCTCCTACGCCGAGCTCGTGGCGGCCGAAGGTGCCGACCGGGTGGCCGACCCGAGGACCTTGTGCCTGCCGGCCGGCTCACCGTGGACGCCGCTGATGCCGCTCACCTGGGTGCCCCTGCTGCGCGTGCGGACGGGGGAGGAGGTGCTGGTCCCGGTGGAGCTCGTGGCCAGCGAGCCCGGCGAGCTGCCGCCGGGGACGCGGCCGCTGCTCACCCCGGTCACCAACGGCCTCGGTGCCGGCCTCGACCCGGTCCGTCCGCTGGCTCACGGGCTGCTCGAGGTCCTCCAGCGGCACACCAACGGGCTGCGCTTCCGCGCCCTGGACGCCCGCTCACCGGTCATCGACCGCGACGGCCTGCCCGCCTCGGTGGCCGCCCTGGTCAAGGAGGTGGAGGCCTGCGGCGTCGAGCTGGTGCTCAAGCACGCCGGCACCGAGCTCGGCGTCTGCTCCACCTACGTGATGGGGCTGGACCCGCGCCCTGGCGCGGCGATCCAGGTGACGGCCTGCGGCGAGGCGGCGGACCCCTCCGCCGAGGCCAGCCTCACCAAGGCTGTCCTGGAGTACGCCAACTCCCGCGCCCGCAAGACGTTCATGTTCGGTCCCACCGAGCGCGCCCGCCCGCTGGCCCCGGCGGCGTACTGGGCGGCCGTGCAGGCAGGGACCGGCGGCGAAGCCCGGGCGAGCGCAGCCATGACGGCTTGGCGTGAGCTCGGCGTGGACGCGCTGCGGACGCTCACCGCCCCCGACCGCCGGGCGAGGGTGCGGTACGCCGACATCGTCACCGCTGCCCCCGCCCTGGAGCAGCCCCGGGACCAGCTGGGCTACCTGCTGGAGCAGCTCGCCGACCATGACGTGCTGGCCAGCACGACCGACGTCGACGACGTCCACGTCGCCAAGGTCGTGGTCCCCGGCCTGGAGGTCGAGACCCTGTCCTACGGCCGGGTGGGCGAGATCAACGCCCGCCGACTGCTCGGGACCGACCTCGACCTGGTGCGCCGGCAGGACGGGCCGAGCGCCACCCACCACGAGCGCGTCCTGCTGACCCCGGCGGCCGAGGAACGTCTCGGTGGCCCGGTCTGGTACTCCTCCGCCATCGCCGAGGAGGTGGTCGGGCCGCTGTACCCGCTGTACCGGGAGCCGCCCCGGCACTCGGTGACCTCCCTGGCCGGCTGAGTTCGAGCAGCGCCGCCCGGGCAAGAACTGTCGGTGCCCGGGGGCATGCTGAGAGCAGCTGCGAAGGCCGGTCGTCGGCCCTCCGAGAAGTGCGTGCCGCGGCAGAGCAAGGCGGGTCGAGCGACTACTGTGGGCGCTTGCCGGTGGACCGACGGTCCCTCCCCGGAGGGCCCGTGCCGAGCGCGGTGGAGGCGGTCAGGGCAGCGAGTGGGAGGTCGATCGAGAACATGCCGGGTAGCTCCACAGCCGTGACCGGCTCGACCAGCAGCGGATCCGCCCCCCGCCCAGCCGACGCCCCAGCGGGGGACTCCTTCGTCCACTTGCACGTCCACTCCGAGTACTCGATGCTCGACGGTGCCGCCCGGGTCTCCGACCTGTTCGCCGGGGCTGCGGAGATGGGCATGCCGGCCGTGGCCATGACCGACCACGGCAACCTGTTCGGCGCCTACGAGTTCTACAAGGCGTCGAAGAAGACCGGGGTCAAGCCGATCATCGGCCTGGAGGCCTACGTCACCCCCAAGACCCACCGCAGCGAGCGCAAGCGGGTGCGCTGGGGCGACGGCGGCGGCGACGACGTCTCCGGTGGCGGCGCCTTCACCCACATGACGCTGTGGTCGGAGACCACCGAGGGGATGCACAACCTCTTCCGGCTGGGCTCGCGCAGCTCGCTCGAGGGCTACTTCTACAAGCCGCGGGCCGACCGGGAGCTCCTGCAGACCTACGCCAAGGGCCTGATCGCCACCACCGGCTGCCCTTCAGGTGAGGTGCAGACCTATCTCCGCCTCGGCCGCTACGACGACGCCGTGGCCAGCGCCGCGGAGTTCAAGGACATCTTCGGCGCCTCGAACTACTTCGTGGAGCTGATGGACCACGGGCTCAGCATCGAGACCCGGGTGCGACAGGACCTGCTGCGCATCGCCAAGGACCTGCGGCTGCCGCTGGTGGCCACGAACGACCTGCACTACGCCGCCCGCGCCGACGCCGCCGCCCACGAGGTGCTGCTCTGCGTGCAGACCGGCGCCACCATGGCCGACACCAACCGCTTCAAGTTCGACGGGGACAGCTACTACCTCAAGTCCCCGGCCGAGATGCGCCAGCTGTTCGCCGAGCTGCCGGAGGCCTGCGACAGCACCCTGGCCATCGCGGAGCGCTGCGACATCTCCTTCAGCGAGGGCAACGGCACGTTCATGCCGCGCTACCCCTGCCCGCCCGGGGAGGACGAGGCGTCCTGGTTCGTCCAGGAGGTCGAGGCGGGCCTGCGCCGCCGCTACCCGCGCGGGGTGCCCGAGGCCAGCCGGAAGCAGGCCGAGTTCGAGACCGGCGTCATCCTCTCCATGGGCTTCGCCGGGTACTTCCTGGTGGTCGCCGACTTCATCAACTGGGCCAAGGAGAACGGGATCCGGGTCGGCCCGGGCCGCGGTTCGGGCGCCGGCTCCATGGCGGCGTACGCCATGCGGATCACCGACCTCGACCCCCTGCAGCACGGCCTGATCTTCGAGCGGTTCCTCAACCCGGACCGGGTCTCGATGCCCGACTTCGACATCGACTTCGACGAGCGCCGGCGCGGTGAGGTCATCCGCTACGTCACCGAGAAGTACGGCGACGACCGGGTCAGCCAGATCGTCACCTACGGCACCATCAAGGCCAAGCAGGCGGTCAAGGACGCCTCCCGGGTGCTCGGCTACCCCTTCGGGGTCGGCGAGCGGATCACCAAGGCGATGCCCGCGCCGGTGATGGGCAAGGACGTGCCGCTGGCCAAGCTGTTCGACCGGGAGCACCCCCGCTACGGCGAGGGCGGGGAGTTCCGCGCCCTGTACGACAACGACCCCGAGGTCGCCAAGGTCGTCGACACGGCCCGCGACCTGGAGGGGCTGAAGCGCCAGTGGGGCGTGCACGCTGCCGGCGTCATCATGTCCAGCGAGCCCCTGATCGACATCATCCCGATCATGCGCCGCGAGCAGGACGGCGCCATCATCACCCAGCTGGACTACCCGACGTGTGAGTCGCTGGGTCTGATCAAGATGGACTTCCTGGGGCTGCGGAACCTCACTGTCCTCGACGACGCCGTGGCCAACATCAAGCTCAACCGCGGGTTCGAGCTGGTGCTGGAGGACCTGCCGCTGGACGACGCCCCCAGCTACGCCCTGCTCGCCCGCGGGGACACGCTCGGGGTGTTCCAGCTGGACGGTGGGCCCATGCGCTCGCTGCTGCGGTTGATGCGGCCGGACAACTTCGAGGACATCTCCGCGGTGCTGGCGCTGTACCGCCCGGGCCCGATGGGTGCCGACAGCCACACCAACTACGCCCTCCGCAAGAACAAGCGGCAGGAGATCACCCCGATCCATCCCGAGCTGGAGGAACCGCTCGCGGAGATCCTGGGCACCACGCACGGGCTGATCGTGTACCAGGAGCAGGTGATGGCGATCGCGCAGAAGGTCGCCGGCTACACCCTCGGCCAGGCCGACCTGCTCCGTCGGGCGATGGGCAAGAAGAAGAAGGAGGTCCTCGACGCCGAGTTCGTCCCCTTCTCCGACGGCATGCGCGCCGCAGGCTACGGCGAGGCCGCGATCAAGGCGCTGTGGGACATCCTGGTGCCGTTCTCCGACTACGCCTTCAACAAGGCCCACACGGCGGCCTACGGCCTGGTGTCCTACTGGACGGCCTACCTCAAGGCGAACTTCCCCGCCGAGTTCATGGCGGCGTTGCTCACCTCGGTGGCCGACGACAAGGACAAGATGGCCATCTACCTCTCCGAGTGCCGGCGGATGGGCATCCAGGTGCTGCCGCCGGACGTCAACGAGTCCGCGGCCAACTTCACCCCCGTCGGCACCGACATCCGCTTCGGCCTGACCGCCATCCGCAACGTCGGGGCTAACGTCGTCGACGGCGTCGTCACGGCGCGCGAACAGCACGGCAAGGCGGTCAACTTCCACGGGTTCTTGGACCAGGTGCCGCTGGTGGTGTGCAACAAGCGGGTCATCGAGTCCTTGATCAAGGCGGGCGCCTTCGAGTCGATGGGCCACACCCGCCGCGCGCTGATGAGCGTCTACGAGTCCGCCGTCGACGGGGTGCTCGACCTCAAGCGCAACGAGGCCCACGGCCAGGACGACCTGTTCGGGGACTGGGGCGACGGGGCCAGCGACCCCGTGCTGTCGGGCACCGTCCCCGACCTCGCGGACTGGGACAAGCGCACCAAGCTCGCCTTCGAGCGCGACATGCTCGGCCTCTACGTGAGCGACCACCCGCTCCAGGGCCTGGAGCACATCCTGGTCGCCGAGCGGGACGTGGCGATCGCGGAGCTGCTGGCCGACGACGGCCCCAAGGAGGGCATGGTCACGATCGCGGGCATGATCACCAACGTCACCCGCAAGACGACCAAGCGCGGTGACATCTGGGCCGTCATCACCGTGGAGGACCTCGAGGCCTCCGTCGAGGTCCTGCTGTTCCCCAAGGCCTACGACCTCGTCTCGACCGTGCTGGCCACCGACGTGGTGGTCAAGGTGAAGGGCCGGCTGAAGCGGGACGACGACGCCGTCTCGATCAGCGCCCAGGAGCTCACCCTGCCCGACATCACCGACGGTCCGAGCGGCCCGGTGGTGATCTCGCTCCCGGCGGTGCGCTGCACGCCCCCGGTCGTGCAGCAGCTGCGTCAGGTGCTGGCCGGCCACCCCGGCATGACCGAGGTCCGGCTCCGGCTGCAGTCCTCGGGCAAGACCACGGTGATGAAGCTGGACGACCAGCTCCGGGTCACCCCCTCCCAGCCGCTGATGGCCGACCTCAAGGCCCTGCTGGGTCCCTCGTGCCTGGCGTCTTGAGCCCGGAGCCGGGCCTGCGACCCCGCCGGGCCGGGACAGGACGGGTACTGGCGCTGCTGGCGCTCGCGCTCGGACTCGGGGCTGCCGCGGGCTGGGCCTGGGAGGTGCTGGTCGTGCTGCCCGGCTACACCATCGCTCCCGACGGGCGCGCGGCCACGGACGAACGCGGCCTCACCGCCGTCTTCGGCTCCGACGCGTGGTTCTGCCTGCTGGGCGCGGTGGTCGGTCCGGTCCTAGGGGTGGTGGCCTGGCGACGGCTCCGCGACCTGGGCTGGCCCGTGGTCCTGCTGGTGATAGCGGCCGCCGTGGCAGCGGGATGTCTCGCCTGGTGGGTGGGCACCGCGCTCGGACCGGGTCCGTTCAACCCCCGGCTGGCGCAGGCCGAACCCGGCGCGGTCGTTCCCGTGGCGCTCCAGCTGCGGGCACCGGCGTCGCTGCTGGTCTGGCCGTTCCTGGCCGTGGTGCCCGTCTTGTTCGGGTCCTCGCTGGGGTCCGACGACGAGGAGGAGGCCGATACCGCGGCGGCCAAGGAGAAGCGGCCGGTCGCCGGGACCGGCTGAGGGAGCGCCGGCTCCGGTCAGTGCCCGATCTCCGCCACGACTGCGCCGGTGAGCCGCACGAGGTCACCCGGAGCCAGTTCCACCTGCAGCCCGCGGCGTCCGGCCGAGACGTGCACGGTGGGGAAGCCGGTGGCCGAGACGTCGACGACGGTCCGCAGCGAGGTCCGCTGACCCAGGGGGGAGATGCCACCCAGCACGTACCCCGTGCTGCGGGAGGCCGCGGCGGGGTTGGCCATCGTCGCCTTCTTCGCCCCAAGGGCGGCCGCCAACGCCTTGAGGTCGAGCTGCCGGGCCACCGGCACGACGGCGACCACCAGCTCGCCGCCGAGGTCGGCGAGCAGCGTCTTGAAGATCCGTCTCGGGCGGCAGGCCCAGGGCGGCCGCCGCCTCCTCGCCGTAGGACGCGGTGCCGTGCCCGTGCGCGTAGGGGTGCAGCGTGTGGGCCACCCCGGCCCGGGTCAGCTCCACCGTCGCCGGGGTGCCACCGCTGCGTGTCCTGGCCATCACGGCCCCCTTCCGCCTCCTCAGCCGCGGCGCGGGCCGCTGGGCACAGTCTGCAGCCGTCCGACCACCCCGCGCCGAGTCGGCACCGGATCCGGAGCCGCGACCGGCTCGTCCGCCGGCGCCCCGACACGGGCCAGCATCTCCTCGACCCGGCCGCCCGGCTCACCCGGCGAGGTGCCCGAGGTCCCGGCCACGACGGCGTCGCCGGCCACCTGCGGGAGCGCGCCCGCCGCGATGGGGTGGCCGCCGCAGCAGCCCTGGGGAGAGCACCGAGAAGTCGAGCCACTCCAGGCGGCAGCAACCGGGGCGCGGAGGGACCGCGCGCTCCAGGCGAGCGGTCGAGACAGCGACGCCGTCCGAGGATTCAGTGACGGAGCCGGCTAGTGCTCCACCGGGGTGAGAAGGTCGTGGTCCTGGACCGCGGCGAGGGCGAGCGTCCGGTAGCCGATCTCGTCGAACAGCACCGTCAACCGGTCGTCCTCCACCGACATGACCAGCCCCCGGCCCCAGTCGCGGTGCTCGACGGCGCTGTTGCGTCGGTACGGCCCGTCCTCGGCCGGCTGCTCACGGGCGGTCCCGGCGTCGCAGGTGTCGCAGCTCCCGCACGGCTGGACCAGCTCCTGACCGAAGTAACCGAGCAGGAACTGCCGGCGGCAGCCGGTGGTCTCGGCGAACCCGCGCAACATCTCGATGCGGGAGCTGGTCAGCTCCTGGTGAGTGTGCGCCACCGTCACGGCCCGCTCCACGGCCTCCCGCGGACTCACCTCCGCGTCGAGGTAGACCAGTTCGCCCTTCTCGTCGGTGCCCACGGTGCCGGTCTGCTCGAGCAGGTTCACCGCCCGCGTCCGCTTGGCCGAAGGCTGGTCGACCAGGTCTCCCAGGTCGGCGAGACGGATCGGCGCGTTCTGCTCGTGCAGCGCGGTCGCCACCAGCACCAGCGTCCGAAGCGGAGCCCGGTGAGTGGTCAGGAACCGCTGCAGGTTGAGGTCCTCAGCACGGTAGAACAGCACCACCTCGGCCGGGTCACCGTCGCGACCCGCCCGGCCGACCTGCTGGTAGTAGGAGTCCAGGGAGTCCGGGGCCGAGGCGTGCACCACGAAGCGCACGTCCGGCTTGTCGATGCCCATGCCGAACGCCGAGGTCGCCACGACGACCTCCAGCGCACCGGCCAGGAACTCCTCGTGCACGCGCTTCCGCTCCGCGGACCTGACGCCCGCGTGGTAGGCCGCGGCCCGGACCCCGAACTGCTGCAGCTGCTCGGCGTAGTACTCGGCGTCCTTGCGGCTGGCGGTGTAGACAAGCCCGCTGCCGGTACCGGGCTCGGCCATCAGCGCGCGGACGCGGACGACGACCTGCTCGCGCTTGCGCCGGTCATCGACCGGGTGCTCGACGGTGAGCCGCAGGTTGGGGCGGTCGAAGCTGGCGATCACTTCGCGGTGGTCGCGCAGACCGAGCCGCTCGACGATGTCGCTGCGCACCGGAAGCGCGGCGGTCGCGGTGAGCGCGACGACGAGGGGGTGACCCAGCCGGGACACGACCCCGCCCAGCCGCAGGTACTCGGGTCGGAAGTCGTGGCCCCAGGCCGAGACGCAGTGCGCCTCGTCCACGACGAAGAGGCTGATCCCCAGCCCCGCCAGCTGTTCGACCACCTCGTCCTTGGCCAGCTGCTCCGGCGACAGGAACAGGTACTCCGCCGCGCCCTCGCCGAGCGCCTCCCACGCGTGGCGTCGCTCCGCGGAACGCTGCGCGGAGTTGACCGCCACCGCTTCGGGCGCTTCGGAGCCCTCGATGCCGCCCAGCTGGTCGTGCTGCAGGGCCAGGAGCGGGGAGACCACCAGCGTCGGCCCGTCCAGCAGGAGGGCCGGCACCTGGTAGATGGCCGACTTGCCCGCCCCGGTGGGCAGGACGGCGAGCACGTCGTGGCCGTCCAGAAGGTGTTCCATCGCCGCCAGCTGGTCCGGGTGGAGCTCCTCCCAGCCGAAGGTCTCGGCCGCGACCTGCTGGAGGCGTTCTGCGTTCGTGGGCACGAGTGATCGCTACCCGGAAGGCTCGGGGGACTAACCAGCAGGCAGCGGAACCGCTGAAGAGTTGCAGGGGGATCGCAGCAGCGCCGCAACTGCTCAGCGGTTCGTCGTCGCTGACGGCGCCTACGGGGCGCCCACCGATCTTGCCGACCCGGAGGGGCAGGGCTAGCGTTCGGCGGACGACCCCGCTGCCCCGAGGAGTACCTGTGCCGGACCTGCCTGTCTCGATGACCGCTGCCGTGATGCACGCGCCGGGCGACATCCGCGTCGAGGAGGTGCCCGTGCCCACGCCGGGACCGGGTGAGGTGCTGCTGCGGGTCGCCGCGTGCGGTGTCTGCGGCTCCGACATCCCGCGGATGCTGCGCAACGGGGGGTACGTCATGCCGATCATCTGCGGGCACGAGTTCTCGGCCCACATCGAGACGCTGGGGGAGGGCGTCATCGGGTTCCGCCCCGGCGACCTCGTCTCCGTCCCGCCGCTGATCCCGTGCCGGCGCTGCGACTTCTGCGCCCGTGGCGACTTCGGCCTCTGCGAGGACTACGACTACTTCGGCAGCCGCAGCGACGGGGCCTACGCCCAGTACGTCGTCAGCCCCGTCGGCAACCTGCTCCTCATGCCCGAGGGTTTGGACCCTCGCGCCGCCGCCATGCTCGACCCCGCCGCCATCGCCTTGCACGCGCTGTGGAAGACCGGGCTGCGCGCCGGGCACCGGGTGCTCGTCGTCGGGGCCGGGCCGATCGGCCTCTTCGCCGTCCAGTGGGCCCGCCTGCACGGTGCCGCCCAGGTCGTCACCATCGACCTCAGCGAGGAGAAGGCCGCGATGGCCCTGGAGGCCGGCGCGGACCACGCCGTCCAGACCCTCGACGAGGCCCGGGCGCTGGCCGGCCGCGGTTTTGACGTGGTGCTCGAGTCCGCCGGGGTCGCGGTGACCGCCGACCTGGCGGCGCGGCTGGTAGGACCCCAGGGGCACGCCGTCTTCGTCGGCATCCCGCACGCCCCGGTCGAGCTGTCCAAGGAGACCTGGAACCAGTTTCTGAGGCTGGAGGTCACCCTGCACGGCTCGTGGAACTCCTTCTCGGCGCCCTTCCCGGGCGAGGAGTGGCGGGTCTCCGCGGCCAAGATGGCCAGCGGCGAGCTGCGCTGGGAGTTCATGATCACCCACGAGCTGCCGCTGTCCGCCCTGTCCACGATGATGCAGAAGCTCGGAGCCCGCTCCGAGCACTCCTCCAAAGTAATCTTCACCCCGAACGCCGGCTGAGCGTGGGCCTGCTGCTGGCCCTCGACCTCGGTACCGAAGGCGCCCGCGTCGGGGCCTTCACCGGAGACGGGGTCGCGCTCGGTTCGGTGCACCGGCCCTACGCCACCACCTACCCGCGTGCCGGCTGGGCCGAGCAGGACCCGGAGGCCTGGTGGGCGGCTGTCGTCGACGCCGCGCGGACCCTGCTTGCCACCGACGCCTGCCGCGCGGCGGGGCCGCTGCTCGCCGTCGCCTCGGCTACCACCGCCTCCACCGTCGCGGTCCTGGACGCCGAGAACCGGCCCCTGCGGCCCGCCCTGCTCTGGATGGACGCGCGGGCCTCGGCGCAGGCCGCGCGGACAGTCGGACTGGCGGAGCACCATCCGGTGCTGGCCTGGTCGGGCGGTTCGGACGCGTCGGAGTGGCTGCTGCCCAAAGCTGTCTGGCTCAAGGAGAACGAGCCGGGCACCTGGGCGCGCGCGGCCCGGGTGGTCGAGGCCCTCGACTACCTGACCCACCGCTTGACCGGGCGCTGGGTGGGCTCGCAGATGAACGCCGTCTGCAAGTACAACTACGACACCGTCCATGGACGGTTCCCGGTGGAGCTGTACGCCGACCTCGGGGTCGCTGACCTGGTCGACCGGCTGCCCGCGGAGATCTTGCCCGTGGGGGCGGTCGCCGGGACGCTGACCCCAGAGGCGGCCGGCCTGTTCGGCGTCGCGGCCGGGGCGCCCGTCGTGGTCGGCGGGATCGACGCCCACGTCTCGCTGCTGTCGTGCGGAGCCGGACGGGACGTCGTCTCGCTGGTGTCCGGGACCTCCTCGGCTCTCATCGCCGAGGTCGACGATCCGGTCGAGACCGCGGAGGTCTGGGGTCCCTACCCGCACGCTCTCCGCGCATCCCGCTGGTTGGTCGAGGGCGGCCAGGTCAGCAGCGGGTCAGTGCTGACCTGGGCCGGCGAGGGGATGATGGGCGTGGCCCGGGAGGACCTGCCGGCCCTGGTCGCGGCCGCCTCGCAGGTGGAGCCCGGGGCGCACGGGCTGCTGGCCCTGGACACCTTCATGGGCAACCGGACGCCGTACCGGGACCCCCGGCTGCGCGGTGCGGTCGTCGGTCTCACCCTGGGGACCACACGGGCCGAGCTCTATCGCGCCGCCGTGGAAGCGGTCGCCTGTGGCACCAGGGGGGTCGTGGACTCCTTCGAGCGGGCAGGCGTCCCCTGCGACCGGCTGGTGCTCTCCGGCGGCATCGAGAAGAACCGGCTGTGGCAGCAGGTCACGGTCGACGTGCTCGGCCGCGAGGCGGAGATCGTCGACGGTGACAACCTGACCCTGCGGGCCTGTGCGGTCATCGGCGCGACCGGCGCCGGCTTGGTGGCGAGCCTCGACGAGGGTGCGGCGTCCCACGTCCCCCGCACCCGGACCCTCACCCCGGACGCGCGGCGGCACGCGCTCTACCGGCAGACCTACGCCGACTACGTCGGGCTGATGGAGGCGCTCGCGCCCCTGATGCACGCCTCGGTCGGCCGGTTGGCGGAACGGTGAGCCCGGCGTCGGGGGAGCGGACCGCTCTGCTGCAGGAGGTCGCCCACCGCCACGGGGAGCAGCGCCCGCCGAGCCCTCGGCGAGGCCTGGCCGCACCCGGCGCGCGACGATGCCCCTGGGAGGTCTTACCGCTCCCACCCGATCCCGACGAGAGGCCACCCATGACCGAGAACCCGTTGCCCGAGCTGACCCCCGCAGCGCTCGCCCGGCTGATCGACCACACCCTGCTGAAGCCTGAGGCCACCGCTGCCGACGTCGAGGCCCTGGTGGCCGAGGCCGTCGCGTTGGGCACCTACTCTGTCTGCGTCTCACCCTCGATGCTGCCGGTCGCCGTCCCGGAGGGGAGCGGCCTGAAGGTCGCCGCCGTCACGGGCTTCCCGAGCGGCAAGCACACCTCAGCTGTCAAGGCCGCCGAAGCCGCCCAGGCCGTCTCCGCCGGCGCGGACGAGATCGACATGGTCATCGACATCGGCGCGGCCCGCTCGTCGGACTTCGCCGCCGTCCAGGCTGACATCGCGGCCGTCCGGTCCGCGGTACCGGCCCCCACGGTGCTCAAGGTGATCATCGAGTCCGCCGCGCTGAGCGACGAGCAGGTCGTCGGCGCCTGCCGGGCCGCCGTCGAAGCCGGAGCCGACTTCGTCAAGACCTCGACCGGCTTCCACCCCGCGGGCGGGGCCACCGAGCACGCCGTCCGGCTGATGGCCGCGACGGTCGGTGACCGCGCCCACGTCAAGGCCTCCGGTGGCGTCCGGACCCTCGACGACGCCCGCCGGATGGTCGCCGCCGGAGCCACCCGGCTGGGCGTCTCCGGGTCCCGCGCCCTGCTCGAGTCGGGCGGCGGCGGCGCCGGCTACTGACGCCGTCCGGGTCGATCTGCTGCCCCTGCTCACCCTGGAGAGGCTGGGGGGAGGGGCTCAGCTGCGGCGCTTGCGCACCGCGCGCACCGCGGCCCAGCCCAGCGCGCCGGCCGCGACCCAGGGACCGGCCACCACGACCGGGTCGACCCACTGGTGCTTGACGTCGACCCGGTGGTGGCCCACCCGGGAGTCCCACCCGTGCCGACGTGCCTCGCTGAGCACGCCCGTCTCGGTGACCGGGTTGTCCGGACGCAGGGAGGCGAAGGAGCGGACGTGCGCGCCGGTGGCGTCGATCCGGTCGGCCGCGATCAGCAGCAGCCAGTGGGCCGAACGGGCCTCGCTGAACCGCCGGTAGGCGTAGCGGCGGACCGCACCAGAGACCCCGTGGGTCGGCTGGGCGGTGCCGAAGACCGGGGGAAGCATCCCGTGCTCGATCGACCGCTCGCGCGGGCTCAGCTCGGGCTGACGGTCGGGGAAGTCCCAGCGCGCCCCGCTGGCGCCGGGGTCGAGCTGCTCGCGGGGGACCGACGGACGGTCCGCAGGGTCGAGGTCGGCCCCCCAGCCCGGGATGCGCGCCCGGAGCTGGTCGGGGGTCTCCGGCAGCGGTGGGTGGTCAGCGGTGTAGGTCATCGGTGCTCCTTCCTCAGGCGCCGGGCTTAACGAGGGTCTTGATGCAGCCGTCCAGCTTGGCGGAGAACATGTGGTAGCCCTCGGCGATGTGCTCCAGCGGGATCCGGTGGGTGACGATCCCGCTCGGCTTCAGGTAGCCGTTCTGGATGTGGGAGAACAACCGAGGCCACTGCCGCTTGGCCGGGGTCTGGTTGCCCCGGATGGTGAGCCCCTTATTGAGGGCGTCGCCGAACTTGACCATCGTGGGCACCGGGCCGTACGCGCCGACGACGGAGACGGTGCCGCCCTTGCGGACGCTGTCGATCGCCCAGTTGAGGGCGACGGGGGACCCGCCCTGCAGCTTCAGCTTGGTGCCGGCGAGGACCTGACGGAGATTCCCGTCGGCCTCGGCACCCGCGGCGTCGATCACCCGGTCGGCCCCCAGCCAGCCGGTGGTCTTCTTCATCTCCACGACGATGTCGTCGTACTCGGCGAAGTTGCGGGTCTCGGCGTGGGCGAAGGCCCGGGCCTTATCGAGCCGGTAGTCGAGGTGGTCGACGACGATGACCCGGCCGGCGCCCATCAGCCAGGCCGACGCGGCGGCGAACAGGCCCACCGGCCCGGCGCCGAACACCGCGACGACGTCGCCCTGCTCGATGTCGGCCAGCTGGGCCCCGAAGTAGCCCGTGGCCAGGGCGTCGGTGCACAAGACGGCGTCCTCGTCGGAGAGCCACTCGGGGATCTTGGTGGGGCCGACGTCGGCGAACGGCACCCGCACGTACTCGGCCTGGCCCCCGTCGTACCCGCCGGTGGTGTGGGAATAGCCGTAGATGCCCCCCACAGCCGTCGCGTTCGGGTTGACGTTGTGGCAGTTGGAGTACAGCCCGCGGACGCAGAAAAAGCAGGAGCCGCAGTAGATGTTGAACGGCACCATCACCCGATCGCCGACGGCGAGGTTCTGCACGCTGGGGCCGACCTCGTGCACGACGCCGATGAACTCGTGGCCGAAGGTGTGACCGATCCGGGTGTCGGGCATCATCCCGTGGTACAGGTGCAGGTCCGAGCCGCAGATCGCGGCCAGGGTCACCTTGATGATCGCGTCGTTGGGGTGCTCGATGGATGGCTCTGCTTTCTCTTCCACCCGGATCTTGTAGGGACCGCGGTAGACCATCGCCTGCATCCGTACCTCCTTCGCTCGGGAGCGGTGCGCCGCAGCGGCACGCGCCTCAGCCTCCCCCTACCCGTGCCGGACCGGTTCACCCGGGCGGGCGGGCGATTCCTCCCCGGGACGTGCCCTGCACCTGCGGCCGAGGGGGCCTGGGGTCAGCCCAGCAGCCGCAGGAGCGCGGTGACCACGACGGCGCTGAGGAACACGACGAGGAACCCCTGGCGCAGCAGCAGCGCGGCCACCGCCGCCGCGACCCCGGCCAGCACCCGCCAGTCCACCGCGTACCGCCCACCGCCGTCGGCGACCTGCACCGCGACGAGCGCGGCCAGCATCGCCACCGGGAGGAGGCCGGCGACCCGCTGCACCCGCGGGTGTGCCAGCACCGACTCGGGCAGCGAGAGGCCCGCGAGCTTGGTCAGGTAGCCGCCCACGGCCGCCACCACCAGGGCCACCCAGAGCCCGGTCACGGCGCCACCCCGCTCCGCTTGGCGGTCCCGGGCCACAGCCCGCCCACCACCGCAACCCCCGCGGCGGCCAGCACCGGTACTCCCTGCGGGACCAGCGGCACCAGGGCCAGGGCCACCACCGCCCCGGCCAGCGCCACCCAGCGGGCGCCGACCTGGCGCAGGCTCGGCCACAACAGGGCCAAGAAGACCGCGGGTCCGGCCGCGTCCAGCCCCAGGACGGTGGTGTCGACGACGTCGCCGGCCAGAGCCCCGGCGAGCGTGCCGACCTGCCACAGCCCGCACAGGAGGAGCCCGGTGGTCCAGAACGCGTAGCGCTGCAGTCGGACGGTCGGCTGGGCGAGCGCCATGGCGGTCGTCTCGTCGATCACCAGGTGCGCCGTCCACAGCCGGGCGAGCCCGCGCGGGGCCAGCACCGAGGTGAGCGTGACCCCGTAGAACGCGTTGCGCAGGCCCAGCAGCAGCGCGGCGGCGACGGCGGCCACCGCTGACCCCCCGCCCGCCGCGACGCCGGTGAAGGCGAACTGGGACGCCCCGGAGAACATCACCAGGCTCAGCGCCATCGCCTGAGCCGACGCTGAGCCCCGACCCCGTAGCCACGGCGCCGAAGGACGCGCCGAACGCCCCCGCGTAGAGCCCGATGCCCAGCGCGGCCCGCCGCACCGACCGGCGGGCGGCGCGCTCGGTCTTCCCCGCCACGTCGACGCTGCCGGCTGGGGTCACCGCAGGGCCGCCACGACCGCCACGAGCAGCGGGGCGACCAGCAGGGCCGGCAGCAGGTTGCCGACCGGGACCTGGCGGATCCGCAGCAACCGCAGCCCGACACCGAGCAGCAGCAGGCCACCGGTGGCGGTCAACGCGTCGAGGTGGGCTGCCGGCAGGAAGTCCCCGACCGCCAGTCCGACGACGGTGAGCAAGCCCTGGACGACGGCGACGGTGAGCGCCGAGGCGAGCACGCCCACGCCCAGGGAGGCGGCGAAGGCGATCGAGGCGAAGCCGTCCAGGGTGGCCTTCAGGTACAGCTGATCCGCGCCCAGCCCGAGACCGTCGGAGAGGGCGCCGAGGATGGTCAACGGCCCGACGCAGAAGACCAGCGAGGCGGTGACGAAGGCCTCGATGAACCGCTCGCGCGCCCGTTCCTGGGGGCCGTCGGCGGTGACGCCGGCGCGGCCCAGGCGGGCGCGGATCCAGCCGCCCAGGTCCTCCAGGCGCCGCTCGATGTCCACCAGGGATCCGGCGATGCCGCCCAGCAGCAGGGAGCCGAGGACGATCAGCACCGGGGCCGAACCTCCGACGGCGCGCTCCAGGACGGCCGAGCCCACCGACGCAGCGGACAGCGCGCCGATCAGCAGGGTGACCAGACCGAGGCCGTCGGTCACGGTGTCCCGGGTCCGCTCGGGCAGCCGGTGGCCCAGCAGCAGCCCGATCCCGGAGCCGGCCAGCACGGTGGCGACGTTGACGAGCGTGCCGGCGCCCGGGAAGGTCATGGCGGTCCTGTCGGTGGGGAAAGGGGGCCGGGGAAGCCTAGCGGGCGCGGAGGGCAGGGCTGAGAAGTCGCCGGAGCTGTCGGAGGGGCTCCGTAGGATGGCGCACGTGCTGAGGACGATCGACCTGCGGGGCCGTGCGGCGAGCGGTGAGGCGCTGGACTACGCCGCGGTGGTGCCGCGCGCCGCCTTCGACGTCGCGGCGGCGGTGGAGGTGGTGCGGCCGATCTGCGACGACGTCGCCGAGCGGGGTGCCCTCGCCCTGGCGGAGTACTCCGAGCGCTTCGACCACGTCGTGCCTGCGTCCTTCCGGGTGCCTGCGGCCGCACTGGCGGCCGCCGTGGAGTCGCTCGACCCGGAGGTCCGCGCCGCCTTCGAGGAGTCGACGCGGCGGCGGCGGCTGGTCAGCGAGTCCGAGCTCGGTGAGCGTGCCGTCGACGTGCAGGTCGCCCCCGGTGCCCAGGTGACCCAGCGGATGGTGCCGGTGCGCCGGGTCGGGCTCTACGTGCCCGGAGGGCTGGCGCCCTTGGCCTCGAGCGTGATCATGAACGTCGTGCCGGCCCAGGTGGCCGGTGTGCAGTCCATCGCCGTCGCCTCGCCGCCCCAGCGCGCGTTCGGCGGGCTGCCGCACCCCAGCATCCTGGCGCTGTGCCACCTGCTCGGGGTCGAGGAGGTCTACGCCGTCGGCGGCGCGCAGGCGGTCGCCATGTTCGGCTACGGGGTGCCCGGCCTCTGCCCCCGCGTCGACCTGGTGACGGGTCCGGGCAACATCTACGTGGTGGCCGCCAAGCGGCTGCTCAAGGGCCGCGTGGGCATCGACTCCGAGGCCGGCACCACCGAGATCGCGGTGCTGGCCGACGACTCGGCCGACCCCGTGCACGTGGCCGCCGACCTCATCAGCCAGGCCGAGCACGACCCGATGGCCGCCGCCGTCCTGGTCACCGACGCTCCCGGGCTCGCCGACGCCGTCCAGCGCGAGCTGCCCGAGCAGGTGGCGACCGCCCGGCACGCCGACCGGATCCGCACCGCACTCGGGGGGCTGCAGTCCGCCGTCATCCTCGTCGACGACGTCGAGCAGGGCCTGGAGGTCGTCGACGCCTACGCCGCCGAGCACCTGGAGATCCAGACCCGCGACGCCTCCTCCGTCGCCGCCCGGGTCCGCAACGCCGGAGCGATCTTCGTCGGGCCCTGGTCACCGGTGTCGCTGGGGGACTACTCCGCCGGCAGCACGCACGTGCTCCCGACCGCGGGCTGCGCCTGCCACTCCTCCGGACTCAATGTCAAGAGCTTCCTCAAGGCGGTGCACGTCGTGACCTACTCCGAGGCGGCGCTCGCGGAGGTCGCCCACCACGTGGAGGTCTTTGCCGAAGCCGAGGACCTGCCCGCCCACGGCGCGGCGGTCACCCGGAGGTTCGCCGTCGCCCCGGGCGGGGTCCGGTGAGCGCCCCGGTCCTGGTCGGGACGGCCAGCCCTGCCCTGGCCGAGCTGCCGGTCCGCCCCGAGCTGGTGGGGGAGGAGCCCTACGGGGCACCGCAGCTGGACGTCCCCGTCCGCCTCAACGTGAACGAGAACCCGTACCCGCCGAGCCCGGCCGTGGTCGCCGAGATCGCCGCCGCGGTGGCCGAGGCCGCCGGGTCGGTGAACCGCTACCCCGACCGCGAAGCCCTCGCGCTGCGGGCCGACCTGGCTCACTACCTCGGTCACGGGCTGTGCGCCGAGCAGGTGTGGGCGGCCAACGGCAGCAACGAGGTCATGACCCACGTGCTGCAGGCCTTCGGCGGCCCCGGCCGCACGGTGCTGTCCTTCACCCCGACGTACTCGATGTACCCCGAGTACGCGCGGAACACCCACACGACGTGGGTGACCGCGCCGCGGACGCCGGACTTCCGGATCGACGCCGGGGCGGCCGTCGCGGCCATCTCCGAGCACGCCCCGGACGTTGTGCTGGTGACCAGCCCGAACAACCCGACGGGCACCGCCGTCGACCTGGCGACGCTGCGGGCGGTCTGCGACGCGGCGCCGGGGATCGTCGTCGTCGACGAGGCCTACGTCGAGTTCGCGCGCACCGGCACCCCGAGCGCGTTGGAGCTGTTGCCGGAGTACCCGCGGCTCGCGGTGAGCCGCACCATGTCCAAGGCCTTCGCCTTCGCCGGCGGCCGGCTCGGCTACCTGGCCGCGGCCCCGGCCTTCGTCGACGCCCTGCGGGTGGTGCGGCTGCCGTACCACCTCTCGGCCGTGACCCAGGCCGTCGCCCGGGTCGCACTGGCGCACGCGCCGGAGATGCTCGCCGCCGTGGACCAGCTGCGGGTCGCCCGCGACGACGTCGCCCGCCGGCTGGCCGGCCGCGGGCTCGAGGTCGCCGAGTCCGACGCCAACTTCGTGCTGTTCGGCCGCTTCGCCGACCGCCACGCCGTCTGGCAGGCCCTGCTCGACCGCGGTGTGCTGATCCGCGAGACCGGCCCCGCCGGGTGGCTCCGGGTCTCCGCCGGCACGCCGAGCGAGATGGACGCCTTCACCGCCGCCCTCGACGAGGTGCTGGACCTCCCCCTCGCCCACCGGGCCGACCGCCCGACCGACCCCCAGGAAGCACCACGATGACCGAGCGACCCGCCCGTACCGCCACGATCGAGCGGATCACCTCCGAGTCCCTGGTCCGGCTCCGCCTGGACCTGGACGGGACGGGGGAGTCCAAGATCTCCACCGGTGTGGGCTTCTACGACCACATGCTCACTGCGCTCTCCCGCCACTCGCTGATCGACCTGGAGATCGAGAGCACCGGCGACCTCCACATCGACGCCCACCACACCGTCGAGGACACCGCCATCGTGCTGGGCCAGGCCTTGCGGGAGGCGCTGGGCGACAAGCGAGGCATCCGCCGCTTCGGCGACGCCATGGTGCCGCTCGACGAGGCCCTGGCCAGCGCCGTCGTCGACGTCTCCGGCCGCCCGTACTGCGTGCACACCGGTGAGCCCGACGGCCAGGCCTTCGCCCGGATCGGCGGCGGCACCCCCGCCGAGCCCGGGGCCCGCGACAGCGTCCCCTACACCGGCTCGCTGACCCGGCACGTGATGGAGACCCTGGCCTTTCACGCCCACCTCTGCCTGCACCTCACCCTGGTCGCCGGCCGCGACCCGCACCACATCGTGGAGGCCCAGTTCAAGGCGGTCGCCCGCGCCCTGCGCGACGCCGTCGCCTTCGACCCCCGCGTCACCGGGGTGCCCAGCACCAAGGGCTCGTTGTGAGCGGGGGCGGGCCTGACCGCAAGCAGGTCGTCGTCCTCGACTACGGGTCGGGGAACCTGCGCTCGGCCGAGCGCGCCGTCGCCCACGCCGGGGCGGACGTCGTGGTCACCGCCGATCTCGAGCAGGCCCTGGCTGCGGACGGTCTCGTCGTGCCCGGGGTCGGCGCGTTCGCCGCGTGCATGCAGGGGCTGACTGATGTCGGCGGGCCAGGCTTGATCGCCCGCCGCGTCGCGGCCGGCAAGCCCACGCTGGCGATCTGCGTCGGGCACCAGGTGCTGTTCGACGCCGGGATCGAGCACGGGGTCCGGGCGGTGGGCTGCGCGGTGTGGCCGGGACTGGTCGAGGAGCTGGCCGCGCAGCGGCTGCCGCACATGGGCTGGAACACCGTTCAGCCCGCAGCGGGGAGTCGGCTGTTCACCGGCGTCGAGGACGAGCGCTTCTACTTCGTGCACTCCTACGGCGTGCGGGTGCTGGCCGAGACCGCGGAACGCAAGGTGACCTGGGCCGAGCACGAGGGCGACCGGTTCGTCGCCGCCGTCGAGGAGGGCCCGCTGTGGTCCACCCAGTTCCACCCCGAGAAGTCGGGCGAGGCTGGGACCGGCCTGTTGCGCAACTGGGTCAGCACGCTGTGAGCCCGAGGTGACCGCCGCCCGCTCGGTGCTCTTCGACCTCGGGGGCGTGGTCATCGCCTGGGAGCCGTCCCTGGCCTACACCGAGGTGCTGCACCCCTCGCTCATCGACGACTTTCTGGCCCGGATCGACTTCCCGGCCTGGAACAGCACCCACGACGCGGGCCGCTCCTACGACGAGGGCGAGCAGGAGCTGGCCGAGCGTTTCCCCGACGACGCAGCCGCCATCCGGGCCTACCGGCAGCACTTCGGCCGCACGCTCACCGGTCTGGTGCCCGGGACCGGGGCGGTGCTGGCCGAGCTGCAGCAGGCCGGCGTCATCTGTGCGGCGCTCACCAACTGGTCCGCCGAGACCTTCCCGGTCGCCCAGCAGCGCTTCGGCCTGCTCCGCCGCTTCGCCGGCATCCTGGTCTCGGGCGCCGAGCAGGTGGCCAAGCCGGACCCGGCGATCTTCCGCCTCGCCCTTGACCGCTTCGACCTGGACCCGGCCGGCTGCGTCTTCGTCGACGACTCCCGGGCCAACGTCGAGGCTGCCTCAGCTCTGGGGCTCACGGGCCTGCACTTCACCGGCGCCGCACGGCTCCGGGCTGAGCTGGTGCAGCTCGGCCTGCTCGGTCCGCGGAGGCTGCCGGTGGAGCCGGTCCTGCACCTGACCGAGGACCGGGTCTGGCGGCAGGCGCAGCTTGACGGGGTCTACCCCTGGTCGGGGCGACGGGGCACGTACGAGTCCGAGGGCTTCGTGCACGCCGGGTTCGCCGACCAGGTGGCCGGCACCCGCGCCCAGAAGTACGGCGATCTGCCCGACGAGGCCCTGGTCGTGCTGGAGCTGGACGCCCGGAGCCTTTCGGTGCCGGTCGTGGTCGAGGACCTCGGGGCCGGGCCCTACCCCCATCTCTACGGGCCCCTGCCGGTGGAGGAGGTCGTCGCCGTGCACCCGTACGGCGACACCCCTGCCCTCCTAGCGCACTGAGCGCGTCAAGAGGTACGAATCCAGCCGTCAGTCCTCGAGGACGGCAGGTCCCAGGGGCGCCCTTCGCTGGCCGCGAGCCAGTACCGGCGGCCCTCGGCTTGCTGGCGACGACCTTTTGCATCGACGAGCCGGGTGGCTCCCCGCCCGTCGGACTCTCCCTACCCACGCCGGGGACGGACCTCAGTGCGGCCTGAAACTCCTGGACAGGCGCACTCAGCCTGAGGAGGATCGAAGGCGCCCGTCTTGTCCGAACACGGCTACAGGGCGAACTCGTCAAAGGGGGTCGCGATGAGCGGAGAGTCATCCTGGGGGGCCCGGATCCCCCTTCCTCTTCGCGGCCGTGGACATCGACGCTTGACCGCCGGTATCGCGTTCGTCGCACTAGTCGCAGGGTGCGCGGGCAGCCCGCCTTCCGCGCCCCCGGCAGCGGCCGATCCCCCGATCAAGCTCGTGGTCCTCGGTGACTCGATACCGAACAACAGCCCGCAGGACTGCCCCGGATGTACCGGCTTCGTCGACCGGTACGCCACGTCCATCAAGCAGAGCACCGGCCGGGAGATCGAGACCGCGAACTTGTCCGAGCACACCGGCCTCACCCTGCCGGACCTGTTGGAGAAGTTGCCTCAATTCGAGTCTCAGCTTCGAGAGGCCGACGTCATCGTGATCGGGGCTGCCCACAACAGCATCGTCCTTGGCTCCGAGCGGCCTTGCGGGAGCACACTAGACGAGGAAGACATGATCACCGACTGGTCGAAGCTCGACGCCCGGTGCGCCGAGACGTCGGCGGCAAAGCTCCGACCAGCCTTTGATGAGCTGTTCTCGAGCGTCGCCGCGCTTCGCGCCGGGCAGCCCACGGTGCTCCGCACCATCAACAAGTACAGCGACTGGATCGGCTGGGAAGAAGCCCGTCTGAGTGCAGATGAACAGCGAAAAACCGTCGTCATCCACGATGCCTGGAACGAGATGCTCTGCGACTCGGCGACTGCCAACGAATTCGTGTGTGTCGACATCTACCACGCGTTCAACGGCCCCGATGGGAACGATCCGGCAGGCCCGCTGTTGGCCAGCGACTACGTCCATCCCTCGAACGACGGAAACGCGCTCATAGCCGAGACCCTGATCGACAGCGGACTGGTACCTCTGGCCTGAGGTCGGCGAGTTAGCGGAAGCGGGATCGCCGCCGACTGGACGCAGGAACTGCCGAGCGTGAGGGGGCGCTCGTCGCGGGGACCATCTCGCAGCACCGGCGCCTGCGACCGCACCGGCAGCCGCGCGCCGTCGCTCAGGGCTGCCGGAGGTGAGCCGAAGTCGCGACGACGCCGAGGAGCTCCCGATTTCCGCCGTCGGCGAGGTAGCGCCTCGACGCCCGGCCAGGCCCAGTCGTCCAGCACGGCGGACCCGCCGGAGGTGAGGACGTCCTGGACCCACCAGAGGTCGCGGTAGACGCCGTCGGCGGCGTGGTCGCCGTCGACTACGACCACGGCGTAGGTCGGGTCGGCGACTCGGCGCCAGACCTCCTCGTCGTGGGAATAGCCGCGAACAAGCCGGACCTCGTCGTCCCGCAGCCCGAGCGTGCTCAGGTGCGCCGGGCCATGTCCTCGCGCACCGGCCTGCCGATCCGGTCGCGGCGGCCGGGCCGCCCGTCTTGGACCTGGGTGCCCACGAACGGGGCGACGAGGGTCAAGGTGCGAGCTCACCGACGGCCCGGAACAGGCGCGGTACCCGGCGGTCAATCGTGCGGGCCATCCGGTCCCCGGCCCAGCCAGTGAGCAGCCGGCCGCCCGACGCGGTCCGGGCGCTCATCGCCGCCGCAGGTCCCGGGCCGCCTCGAGCAGCGGCGCGGGAACCAGCCGGAGAGCGCCCGAGTCCCAGCGCGGCCGGGGTGCCCGGCCGGTGTCGTCGTCGGCCACCGCGTCGAGCGCGCGCCACAGTGTGCGCACCGTCGTGAGGTCCCCGGCCGCCGCCGCCTCCCGGGCCCGGCGGCGGAGCCAGGACGGCCCGTCGAGACCGGACGGCACCTGCTCGCGGGCCGCGGCGAGCTCGGCGGTCAGGCTCCGGACCCGGCCCTCGGCGGTGTCGCGGTGCACGCCCTGCACCAGCGCCCGGGCCGCCAGGTCCCGGGCCAGTGGCGGGTACGGGGTGTGGCTCGGCGCCACCTCCGTGCCGGTGATGCGTCGGTAGATGGTGGCCAGGTTGTCGAGGGTCTGGTCGAGGAAGCCCGTACGGACGAGCGCCAGCTCCTCGCGCAGGGCCACCCGCTGCTCGGCCGCTTCGTTCACCGCGGCGTGCAACCGGTCGACGAAGCCGTCCTGCCGCGGGTCCACCGTCAGCTCAGGGTGGCCGATGTCCCGGGCGAAGTAGCCCGTCTTGTGGTGCACGAGCAGCGACAGCGGGATGGACCCCATGCCGAAGGGCACCATCTGGGCGTGCCCACGGGTGCCCAGGATGAAGGGCAGGCCGGCGAAGTACTCGACGCCCTTGTACACCCCGTCGGGGTCGTGGAACAGGCGCACCTCGGCGGCCACGAGCCCCGCCTCGGCAGCCCGGGCAGCGAATCCGAGGTCGGCCCGCGCGTGCGGGGCGCTCTCGATGGTCCAGCCGTCGCCCTTGAGCCGCCGCGCCACCTCGAGGACGTCGGCGTAGATCGCGTCGGCGGAGAACCCGGCGCGCTCCTGACGCTTGCCGACGATCATCTGCAGGGCGATCCGGCGTTCGTCGGGCAGCTCGGGCCGCCACAGGTCCGGGAACAGGGCCGAGGACAGCGTCGTCGGGCAGGGCTGGAACTCCACCCGGTCCCGGTTGGCCGGCCTCAGGTAGGGCCGGATCGTCTCCATCGAGCCGGTGTTGCGCAGGCCGAAGAAGACCGACTGCTCCACCACCTGGTTGAGGTGCTCGACGAAGGGCGGATCGAAGTCCTCCTGGTCGATGAAGCGGTTGTTGCCGACCCCGAAGATGATCAGCGGCTTCTCGATCTGCCGGAGCAGGTTCACCGAGATGTTCCACTGCCAGCCCGAGCGGGAGCCGGGGTTGGTGTCGCGCAGGAACAGCCCGCCGCCCCCGACGACGACGGCGTCGGCGTGCTCGTTGATGTGGCGGACCAGCGCGGGTCCGACCGGGTCGCGCAGCGGGCGGGCGTCGGTCACCTCGAAGTAGCGGCCGTCGCCGAACCCGTGGAAGACCTGACGGACGGCTTCGAACAGCAGGGTGTCGCCGTAGTTGCCGAGCGTCTTGATGTCGAAGTGGAAGAGGCGCAGCTTGCGTGCCGGCTCGGGGGACTCAGGCACGTCCGACCACCTTCGCATTGAGACGGCGGAAGGTCTGCACGACCGCCCGCGCCCGGGCGGCCTGGAGCTCCCGGGTGAGCGCCACGGACTCCGGCGCCAGCCGCGCGGCTGCGCGCAGCGTGCGGACCGCCTCGGGATGGCGGCCCTGTGCCCGCAGGGCCCGGGCCAGCTCGCGCAGCTCGGCCGGGGTGGCGTCCTGCGTCCGCCAAGCCTCCCGCAGCACCTCCTCGGCTTCGGCGAACGCGCGCCTGGCGTTCAGCTTCTGGGCCTGGCGGAACGGCGACGGCGCGGTGACCCCGGGCAGCCGGAGTCCGGCGTCGCCCCCGGACGAGGCCGAAGCCACCGCGCGCAGGTCGGCGACCAGCTCCCGCAGCTCCCAGGCCTCGAGGTGGTCCAGCCAGTCCCGGTCCAGCTCCGCGTACCGGTCGTCGGCCGGGTCACGCAGAGGGTCCCAGGGCTTGTTGCCCACGTAGTGCAGCACCTTGACGTCGGCGTCGGTGTACAGGGCCGGGTGGTGGGCAAACACCCGCTTGGTCGTGTTGTAGTCCTGCGGCAGCGACTCCCAGGTATCGAGGAAGCTGTTGAGGAAGCCCTGGTCGCCGCCGTCGCGGGAGGGTGTCGCGGCCAGCGCGTCGAGCATCCGGCAGAACAGCGCGTGCGAGGGCTCCAGCGCGAGGACCCCGGAGTTGAACTCGGCGCTGCTGGCCCGGTCGAAACCCGCGTCCGGCGCGGCGGCGAAACCCTGCCCCGCGAAGAGCTCGTCGATGTTCTTCCGCACAATGGTGTCGCTGTCGAGGTAGACCAGCCGGTCCAAGAAGTCGAGCCGGAACACGTGGAGCTTGGTGTAGGTGTGCTGGAACCTGGCCTGGAACCGCTGCGAGGTGTTCGGGTTGTGGATCTCGGGCACGTCGATCACGTGGATGTCACTCGCCGCCAGGGCCACCCGGTCGGCGTCCGGGGTGGCCAGCGCCAGCAGCGGGACATCGCTCACCTGGCGCAAGGACCCGGCCAGCGCCCGGGCTCCGTGGTGGTAGTTGCCCGAGACGACGGTGACGTAGGCACACCGCCGGCCGTCGACCTCCTGCCAGAGCCGACGGTCGCGCGGTGCGGTGACGACGACCTGGTCGGCGCCCCGCGCACCGGGAAGGGTAGCCACGACCCGGTCCTTGGGCTCGCCGAGGTGCGGCGTGGTGCCGCTGGCCAGGTCGGGTCCCTCGACGTGCTCGGGGGCGGCGCCCAGGTAGGTGGAGAGGTTGGCGGAGTCGCTCAGGTTGTGCACCCGGGCGTCCGGGAACTCAGCGAGGCAGGCCTGCAGGAACGCGAGGTCGGTGTCCACCGAGTGCGCGCTCTCGTAGCCGGGAGTGATGTCCTTCGCCGTCAACGCGGCTGCGACCTGGTCGGGAACCGTGTATCCGTAGCGGGCCTGCGTCGACTCGTACAGGTCGATCCCGCAGAGGTAGACCTCCCTGAAGCCGACCGCCAGAGCGAAGCCGAGGGCCTGCAGCCCGGTGGTGGGCAGCCCTGGCCGGCTCATGAAGCGACGAGCCAGCCGGGGGTGACGGGCGATCACGGCCCAGTGGTCCTGCTGCTCGATCTGCACGTCGAGGAGCTGGTGGCCCCAGCCGTCCCCGTCCCGGCTCGAGGGCAGCTGCATGGGGGAGAGCAGCCGGTCCACGGTGTAACGGTCGGTCCGGATCTCCTGCGCCAGCGACTCCTCCAGGGTCTGATTGGGCACCGAGAAGAACCAGGCGTCGGCGTGGCTGCCGAAGTGGTAGTGGCTCTCCAGGAAGAACCAGTTCATCCGGAACACGACCGGGTCGGCAGGAAGCCGGTGCTGCGGTGGCAGGGCGGCGGAGGGCCCGTTGCCCACGATCACCAGCGGGCGGGAGGCGAGCGGGGCGAAGGAGGCGATCTCCCGCTCACCCGGAAGCTGGGTGAGGGGCGCGGTGCGCATGGGCGGCACGGAGCTCGGCTTTCGTCGGCGGTGGGGGTCCCCGCATGCTGACGACTACAGGTGAACGGGGGTTGACACCGAGACGTGGGGTGGGCCAACGGAACCGCTCGGGCCGGGTCCGGGAGGCGGTCGTCCGGGTGTCGATGCCGGTCAGGCCGCTCCCGTCTCCACGACAGCGCGCGATGTTCGTCTGGCGTTCAGGTGTCAGCGCCCATCCGGCAGGGTTGGCTGCCTAGCGTGCGCTGCATGACCACCACCACAGGACTGCTGCAGGGACCGACGCGCCGCCTCGGCGAGCGCGTCGTGGGACCAGGGCACCCGGTCTACATCACCGGGGAGATCGGCATCAACCACAACGGCGAGCTGGCCAACGCCTTCGCCCTCATCGACCAGGCCGCCGCCGCCGGCTGTGACGCCGTCAAGTTCCAGAAGCGCACCCCCGAGATCTGCACCCCCCGCGACCAGTGGGACATCGAGCGGGACACGCCCTGGGGCCGGATGACCTACATCGACTACCGGCACCGCGTCGAGTTCGACGCCGACGACTACCGTCAGATCGACGCGCACGCCCGCGACCGCGGCATCGCCTGGTTCGCCTCCCCCTGGGACGTCGAGGCGGTGGACTTCCTCGAGCAGTTCGACGTCCCCGCGCACAAAGTGGCCTCGGCCTCGCTCACCGACGACGAGCTGCTGCGCCGCCTCCGGGCCACCGGCCGCACCATCATCTTGTCCACCGGGATGTCGACCCCCAAGCAGATCCGCCACGCCGTGGAGGTCCTGGGCAGCGAGAACATCGTCATGTGCCACGCCACCAGCACCTACCCGGCCAAGCCGACCGAGCTGAACCTGCGGATGATCCACACCCTGCAGTCGGAGTTCCCCAACGTGCCGATCGGCTACTCCGGGCACGAGACCGGTCTGCAGACCACCCTCGCCGCGGTCGCCCTCGGGGCCGTGTTCGTCGAGCGCCACATCACCCTCGACCGGGCGATGTGGGGATCGGACCAGTCGGCCTCGGTCGAGCCGCCCGGTCTGCACCGCCTCGTCCGTGACGTCCGGATCATCACCGACTCGCTCGGGGACGGGGTCAAGAAGATCTACGACGGCGAGCTGGCGGCCATGAAGAAGCTGCGCCGCGTGCAGGACAGCGCGCAGCCCCAGCTGGCGAGCACGGGGAGCTGACCGTGCGCTCGCTGGCCCTGGTCGAGAGCCCTGCCCAGCTGCTCAACGTCGTCGAGTGGGCTTCCGCGTCCTCCGGGGCGGGGGACGACCTGTGCGTCACGATCCTGGCCCCGACGAACGAGGCCTCCCGGCGCCAGCTCCGCGCGATGTCCACGCTGGCCCGCGAGGAGGGCCTCGAGGTGCGCTGGCACGAGCCGCGCCTCGGTGGGGCGGCGACGGCTCGCACCGTCCGGTCCCTGGCCAGCGAGCTCTCGGGGCTCGACCGGCTGGTCGTGGGCGACCCCTTCTCCGGGGTGCTGCAGGTGGTGATGAGCCTCAGCCGCGCACCGGAGGTGGTCATCGTCGATGACGGCACCGCCACCTTGGAGTTCGCCCGGCAGTGGAGCGCCGGTGAGCACCTCGCCCGCTGGCACGAGGTGGCTACCCCGGGTCACCGACGCCAGATCACCCGGTTCGCCCGTGACCAGATCTCGGACTCGGTGCGCCGCCGGATCAGCCCGGAGGCCGGCTGCCAGCTCCGGCTCTTCACGTGCCTGGACGTCGACCTGCCGCGGGTCGACGTCGCCCGCAACACCTTCGCCTGGGTGCGCTCGCGGTTCGCGGCCCCGCAGGTCAAGCTCGGCTCCGACCTGATCGGCACCTCCCTGGTGGAGACCGGGGTGGTGGACGCCGACTCCTACCTCACCGGGGTGACCCGCCTGGTCGAGGACCACGCCGTCGACCGCTACTTCGCCCACCGCAAGGAGTCCGCCGCCAAGCTGGCCCGGATCGAGAGCCTCGGCGTCGCGGTGGTCCGGCCGGACCTGCCGCTGGAGATCGCCGCCCGGCTCGGCGTCCTCGCCCGGCGGGTGATCAGCTTCCCCTCCACCGTGGTGCACACGCTGCCGCTGGTGCTGGCCGACACCTCCTCGGAGCTGCTCGTCTGCGACATCGACAACCGCTGGTACACCAGCCGCACCACCCCGAACTCCAGCCGCTTCCTCGGCGAGGTCAACGCCTCGGCCCGGCACCGCTTCGGCCTCGCCGCCGTCGCCTGCTGAGGAATCACGGGGTCGACGACCAGCCCCTCGAGGCCCCCCCGCACGTGGCTGGGCGGTGGCCCCTCCTCCGGTAGGGTCATCGGGTGAATCCGCAGAACCCATTGGTCCTGCTGCCCGCCGTCGACGTGTCCGGCGGTCAGGCGGTGCAGCTGGTGCAAGGCCGGCTCGGCTCGGAGAAGGTGTTCGGTGACCCAGGCTCCGCTGCGCAGCGCTGGCAGGACGCCGGCGCGGAGTGGATCCACCTCGTCGACTTGGACGCCGCCTTCGGACGGGGCAGCAACGCCGAGATCATCGCCGAGATCGTCTCCCACCTTGACCTGCAGGTCGAGCTGTCCGGAGGCATCCGGGACGACGCCACCCTCGAGCGCGCCCTGGCCACCGGCTGCCGGCGGGTCAACATCGGCACCGCCGCCCTGGAGCGGCCCGAGTGGTGCGAGGAGATCATCTCCACCCACGGCGACCGGATCGCCATCGGCCTGGACGTCCGGGGCACCCGGCTGGCCGCCCGGGGCTGGACATCGGAGGGCGGGGAGCTCGACGAGACCCTCGACCGGCTCGACCGGGCGGGCTGCGCCCGCTTCGTCGTCACCGACGTCGCCTCGGACGGGATGCTGAGCGGGCCCAACCTGGACCTGCTGCGGCACGTCTGCTCGCGCACGGATGCCCCCGTCGTGGCCAGCGGCGGCATCTCCAGCCTGGAGGACGTCGTCGCGCTGCGGGACCTCGTCCCCCTCGGCGTCGAGGGAGCGATCATCGGCACCGCCCTCTACGTCGGTAACTTCACCATCGAGGAGGCCCTGCGGGCCGCCTCCCTCCCGCTCGCCACCTCCGAGGAACCCACCCCATGACGGCAGCTGCCGACACCTTCCGCCACCCGGGCGCCGACAGCCCCGCCCGCCACGCCGCACCGCGCCTCGAAGGCCGGCTCCGGGACCTGCTGGCCGGCAAGAAGATCGTCCTCACCGGGGTGACCGGTTTCATCGGCGAGCAGCTGCTGTGGAAGATCCTCACCGAGCTGCCCGACACCCGGCCCTCGGTGCTCGTGCGGCGCAAAGGCTCGGCCGCCGCTCACGACCGGGTGGTCTCGCTGGTCAAGAAGCCGATCTTCGCCGAGGTCCGCGAGGCGGCCGGTGGTGCCGAGGCCCTCGTCGCGGCCCGGATCGAGGTCATCGAAGGCGACCTCCCGAACGTGCCGGCGCTGCCCAGCGACCTCGACGTGGTGGTGCACTGCGCGGGAGACGTCTCCTTCGACCCGCCGATCGACCAGGCCTTTACCACCAACGTGGTGGGCACCCGGACCCTGATGGCACGGATGCTCGAAGCCTGCCGGGACACCGACGGCGCCCCCGAGCGGATCCCGCACTACGTCCACATCTCCACCGCCTACACCGCGGGACGCCGGCGCGGGGCCATCCCCGAGGCCCCGCAGGAGCACACGGTGGAGTACGAGGCTGAGACCGCGGCGGGGCTGGCCATGCGCGAGCTCGTCGAAGCCGAGTCACGCATGCCCGCACGGCTCACCGCCCTGCGCAAGGAGGCCGAGCGGCAGCACCGCCGGGCCGGCTACCTCACCACCGCCGCCGACACCGAGCGCCGCCGCACCGCGTGGGTGCAGGCAGAGCTCGTCCGGGCCGGGACCGAGCGTGCGCGTTCGCTCGGCTGGACCGACGTCTACACCTTCACCAAGGCCCTCGGCGAACGCGTCGTGGCCGACCTCGGCGCCCAGATCCAGGTGTCGGTGGTGCGGCCGGCGATCGTCGAGTCGTCCTGGGCCCATCCTTACCCGGGGTGGATCGAGGGCTTCAAGATGGCGGAGCCGCTGATCCTGGCCTACGGTCGCGGCGAGCTCCCGGAGTTCCCCGGCTCACCCGACTCGGTCCTCGACATCGTGCCGTGCGACCTGGTGGTGAACGCGATCGTTGCCGTCTGCGCGAGCAGCCCCGAGGTCGGACGTCCGGAGTACTACCACGTCAGCTCCGGCGCACGGAACCCGCTGACCATCGCCGAGGTGTACGGGCACATCCGGCACTACTTCACCGAGCACCCGCTCGAGAAGACGGCGAAGCCGGGGGAGCCGCTGCCGGAGTGGGAGTTCCCGGGATCGTCCTCGGTCGTGCGGGCGCTGGCTACCTCCGAGATCGCCTACTCCCTGGCCGAGCGGCTGCTGGCCAAGGCGCCCCGTTCGGACCGGACGCGGCGCGCGGCCCGCAGCCTGGACAAGTTCCGGGGCCGGCTGGACTTCTTCAAGCGCTACCACGGCCTCTACAACGAGTACGCCCAGTCCGAGCTGCACTTCGTCGACGACAACACCCTGGCGCTGACGCGGTCGCTGCACCCCGACGACGTCGAGGCGTTCGCCTTCGACACCGCGGTCTATGACTGGAAAACCTACCTCGAGGACGTGCACTGCCCCTCGGTGACCTCCTCGGTGCGGCGGATGGACGCTCTCCGGCGCAAGCGCGGAAACCGCCCGCACACGATGAAGGACCTCGACAAGGACACAGCCGGCTCGGCTGCCGTCGCCATCTTCGACCTCGACGGCACGATCATGTCCACCAACGTGATCGAGCAGTACCTGTGGTCGCGGCTGCCGGAGCTGACCCGGGCCGGCCAGCTGGCCGAGGTCGGTCAGGTCGCCCGACGCCTGCCCGGCTATCTGCTCGCCGAGCAGCGCGACCGGGGTGACTTCCTCCGCGCGGTGTACCGCCGCTACCGCGGCCTGGACCTGTCCGAGCTGGAGCACCGCGTCGACACCACGATGGCGCCGGCCATCCTCAGCCGGGTCTCACCCGAGGCCCTCGAACGCATCCAGCAGCACCGCGCGGCCGGCCACACCACCATCCTCATCACCGGTGCGGTCGAGACCCTCACCCGGCCGCTGCGCGAGTACTTCGACGTGATCGTCGCCGCCGAGCTGGCCACCGACGCCGACGGGCGCTGCACCGGGTTCCTGGCCCGGCCGCCCCTGGTGGGGGAGTCACGCGCGGCCTGGCTCAAGCACTACGCCTCCCTGCACGGGGTCGACCTAGCCCGCAGCTTCGCCTACGCCGACTCCCACTCCGACCTGCCGATGCTGCAGACGGTCGGCCACCCGGTCGCCGTCAGCCCCGACATCCCGCTGATGCGGGCCGCCGCCCGCAGCCAGTGGTCGACGGTGGAGTGGAAGATCAAGCCGACCACCCCACGCTGGCAGATACCCCGCTGAGCTCCGGAGGCTGCTCCCCGCGGCCTCCGGAACCCCGAGTTGTCAGAACTGAGTTGACCCCTGGGTCAACTCATGTCTGACAAGTCAGGGGGAGCGGCGCGTGCCCTTAGAATTGCGGGCATGTCGGGACACTCCAAGTGGGCAACCACCAAGCACCAGAAGGCCGTCGTCGACGCGCGCCGGGCCAAGTCGTTCGCCAAGCTGATCAAGAACATCGAGGTCGCTGCGCGCCTCGGTGGCGGTGACGTCGACGGCAACCCGACGCTGTTCGATGCGATCCAGAAGGCCAAGAAGACCAGCGTCCCCAAGGACAACATCGACCGCGCGGTCAAGCGCGGCTCGGGCGCGGAGTCGGGCGGCGCGGACTACGAGACGCTCATGTACGAGGCCTACGGTCCGGCGGGGATCGCCATGCTCATCGAGTGCCTGACCGACAACCGGAACCGCTCCGCCTCCGAGGTCCGGGTCGCGGTCACCCGCAACGGTGGCACGATGGCCGACTCCGGCTCGACCGCCCGCGTGTTCAGCCGCAAGGGCGTCGTCGTGGTCCCCAAGCAGCAGGGGGAGCGGACGCTGACCGAGGACGACGTGCTCGAGGCCACCCTCGACGCCGACCCCGAGGAGGTCAAGGACCTCGGGGAGAGCTTCGAGATCGTCTCTGACCCCGTCGACACCGTCCGGGTCCGCACCGCCGTGCAGGAGGCCGGGCTCGACTACGACTCCGCGGAGGTCTCCTTCGTGCCCGAGTTCACCCAGGAGGTCGACGCCCCGACAGTGGAGAAGGTCATGAAGATCATCGACGCGCTCGAGGACTCCGACGACGTCCAGAACGTCTACGCCAACTTCGACGCCTCCGACGAGGTCCTCGCCTCCATCAGCTGACGCCCGGCGCGTCGGCGGAGACCCTCCGTCGCCGCCTCGTAAGGTGATGCGAACACCTGTTCGAGCGAGGAAAACCGGGCTCCGTCCGGGCGAGGAGCGTCCGTCGTGCGTGTGCTGGGCATCGATCCGGGGCTGACCCGGTGCGGTCTCGGGGTCGTCGACGGCGCCCCCGGCCGCCCGCCGACCCTGGTGGGGGTCGGGGTGGTCCGTACCTCGGCGGGCCTGGCGACGGCCCGCCGCCTGCTGGCGGTCGAGGAGGCGGTGGAGGCCTGGGTGTGCGAGCACCGGCCCGACGCCGTCGCCGTCGAGCGGGTTTTCGCCCAGCACAACGTCTCCACGGTCATGGGCACCGCCCAGGCGGCCGGCGTGGCCATGCTGGTCGCGGCCCGCCACGGACTGCCGGTCGCCCTGCACACCCCGAGCGAGGTGAAAGCCTCGATCACCGGCTCCGGCCGGGCGGGCAAGGACCAGGTCGGTGCGATGGTCACCCGCATCCTCCGCCTGCCGGTCCAACCCACCCCCGCTGACGCTGCGGACGCCCTCGCGCTCGCCATCTGCCACGTCTGGCGGGGTGGGTCCAACGCGCGGATCGCCGCCGCCGTGGGGGCCGCCGCCGTCTCCTCCACCCGGCAACGTTCCGCCCTCCTCGCGGCCCGTGCCGCGCAGGCCCGCCCGTCCCGAGGAGCCTCGTGATCGCCTCCGTCAGCGGCACCGTCCTGCAGGTCGGTCCCACCTCCGCCGTCGTGGAGGTGGGTGGGATCGGGGTGCTCTCGCTCTGCAGCCCGGGCACGCTGGCCGGTCTGCGGGTAGGTCAGCCCGCGACGCTGGCCACTTTCCTCGTGGTGCGGGAGGACTCGCTCACTCTGTATGGCTTTACCACCACCGACGAGCGGGAGCTGTTCGAGCTCCTGCTCACCGCGACCGGGGTCGGCCCCAAGCTGGCCCAGGCCACGCTCGCGGTGCTGCCGCCCGACCAGCTGCGGGCGGCGATCGCCAGCGAGAACCTGGTGCAGCTGTGCAAGGTGCCCGGCGTCGGGCGCAAGGGGGCCCAGCGGATGGTGATCGAGCTCAAGGACAAGATCAACGCCGTCGGGCTCTCGTCCCAGGCCCACGCCGGTGCCGTCAGCCAGCCGGCCTGGCGCGACCAGGTCTCCCGCGGGCTCGTCGGACTGGGCTGGTCGGAGAAGGACGCCGACGCCGCCTGCACCGAGGTCGAGCCGATGGTGGCCGAGGACCCCGACGTTTCCGTCGCGGTGTTGATGCGCGCCGCCCTGCGGTCGCTGGCGCGGTCCTGAGATGAGCGCCACCGACGAGACCGACGACCGGGGCACCCTGGTCCGACCCGCCGCCGACCCCGACGAGCGGGCGGCGGAATCCGCGCTCCGGCCCACCTCGCTGGCCGAGTTCGAGGGCCAGCCACGCGTCAGCGACCAGCTCGGGCTGGTGCTCGAGGCCGCCCGGCACCGGGGCGCCGTCGCCGACCACGTGCTGCTCTCCGGCCCACCCGGGCTCGGCAAGACGACCCTGGCCATGATCATCGCCGGCGAGATGGGCGCGCCGCTGCGGATCTCCAGCGGCCCGGCCATCACCCACGCCGGCGACCTGGCCGCGATCCTGTCCGGTCTCACCGAGGGCGAGGTGTTCTTCCTCGACGAGATCCACCGGATGTCCCGCCCGGCCGAGGAGATGCTCTACCTGGCCATGGAGGACTTCCGCGTCGACGTCGTGGTCGGCAAGGGTCCCGGCGCCACCGCCATCGCCCTCGACATCCCCCGCTTCACCCTCGTCGGGGCCACCACCCGGGCCGGCCTGCTGCCCGGCCCCCTGCGCGACCGCTTCGGTTTCACCGCCCAGCTCGACTTCTACGACACCCCGGCGCTGGAGCACATCGTGCACCGCTCCGCTGAGCTCATCGAGGCCCGGATCGACCAGGCCGGGGCCGCTGAGATCGCCCGGCGCTCCCGCGGCACACCGCGGATCGCCAACCGGCTGCTGCGGCGCGTCCGCGACTACGCCCAGGTGCGGGCGGACGGCACGATCACCGCCGCCTTGGCCCGGGCGGCGCTGGAGCTGTACGAGGTCGACGAGCTAGGTCTGGACCGCCTCGACCGCGGGGTGCTGCGGGCCATGTGCACCCGCTTCGCCGGCGGACCGGTAGGGCTGTCCACGCTGGCGATCTCGGTCGGTGAGGAGCGGGAGACCGTGGAGGAGGTGGCCGAGCCGTTCCTGGTGCGACAGGGCTTCCTCATGCGGACCCCGCGAGGACGCGTCGCCACCCCGGCAGCCTGGAGGCACCTCGGCCTGGCCGTCCCGGGCGGGGCCAGCGGGCCCGACACCCCTGACCTGCTGTTCGGCTAGGGCGCCCGCAAGGGGCTGAGTAGGTAGACTCCACCGGTCGGCCAGACGCGCCGACGCGCTCGACCGACCTCGGTCGGACCTTGCGATCGCACGACCTCGACCGGCGCGCAGCCGCGCACCGGATGCCCCGACGGATGCTGGAGCCATGGACTACACGACCCCGATCATGATCGCGCTGATGGTGTTCGCGTTCTACTTCCTCATCCTGCGGCCGCAGAAGAAGCGCCAGCAGGCGGTGCAGAACACCCTGAACAGCCTGCAACCCGGCGACCGGGTGCTCCTGGGCAGCGGCGTGTTCGGCACCATCGTCTCCCTTGGGCAGCGGCAGGCGGTCCTGGAGATCTCGCCCGGCGTCGAGCTCACCGTGCTCAAGCAGGCCATCGTGCGCACCGCCACCGAGGCCGACGAGGACTTCGAGTACGAGCAGGACCCTGCCCCGCACGAGGACGAGGTGCTCGATGTCGAGCCCCAGAACCCGGCGGGGGCCGACCACCCGCGCCCCAGCTGACCGACCGACCCTCCCCGCTCGGTCTCACTAGCAAGGAACCTCCCTCGTGGCAGCACAGGTTGGCCGACCAGGCCGCACCCTTCTCCTCCTCCTGGCCCTCGTGGTCGCGCTCGTCGGCCTGCTGGGCCTGAGCAAGTCGTGGACTCCCAAGCTCGGCCTGGACCTCCAGGGCGGGACCACCATCACCCTGACGGCGAAGAACTCCTCGGGGACGGGGGGCATCGACCCCAACAGCCTCGACGAGGCCCGGACGATCATCCAGAGCCGGGTGGACAGCCTCGGGGTCGGGGAGTCGGAGGTCACCACCGCCGGTGACCGGCAGATCATCGTGAGCGTCCCCAACGTGCAGGAGGACAGGCTCGTCGAGCAGGTCGGCCAGACGGCCGTGCTCCGCTTCCGCGCCGTCTACTCCGCCGAGCCCGTCACCCCACCGGTGGCACCCGGCGACGAGCCGAGCACGGCCCCCAGCACCGAGCCCGGGTCTGGGGAGTCGGCAGGGGCGCCCTCGACGGCGCCCAGCACGCCGGCCGAGCCCAGCACCAGCCCGACCGGTAACAACCGGCCGCTCCCGGGGCTGCCCACCGCCCCGCCGGCGCCGTCCACTCCGCGACCAACCGAAGAGGGCCAGGGCACGCCACCGGACCAGGCGATCAGCTACCAGCCCAGCGACGCCGATACCGCCGACTTCGCCGCATTCAGCTGCGACCAGGCCGTGGACCAGGTCGACGTCTCCGACCAGCCCCTGTTCTCCTGCAACCGCGAGGGCACCGAGAAGTACCTGCTGGGCCCGACGCTCATCCAGGGCGACACCTTGACCGGAGCCACCGCGGGCATCCCGCAGAACGGCATTCAGTGGGTGGTGAACCTGACGTTCAACTCCGAGGGCGGCACGGCCTTCGAGAACATCACCGGTCAGCTGGCCCAGCGCACCGAGCCCCAGAACCGGTTCGCGATCGTGCTCGACGGCGAGACCATCTCGGCTCCGTCGGTCAGCTCGGCGATCCCCGGAGGTCAGGCCGAGATCTCGGGCAGCTTCACCCAGGCGAGCGCCACGGACCTGGCCAACGTCCTCAAGTACGGCGCCCTGCCGCTGGCCTTCGAGGTGTCGGAGGTGTCCAACGTCTCAGCCACGCTGGGTGGGGAGCAGCTGCGGGCGGGCATGATCGCCGGCGCCATCGGCCTCGCCCTGGTCGTCGGGTTCTGCTTCCTCTACTACCGCGGGCTCGGGCTCGTCGTGGTCGCCTCGCTCCTGGTCGCGGGCACCATCACCTACGCCTGCATGGTGCTGCTGGGCAGCTCGGTCGGCTTCGCGCTGAACCTGCCCGGCATCGCCGGCGCCATCGTGGCCATCGGCGTCACCGCCGACAGCTTCGTCATCTACTTCGAGCGCATCCGCGACGAGGTCCGTGACGGCCGCAGCCTGCGCACGGCGGTCGAGACCGGCTGGCGGCGGGCCCGGCAGACGGTGCTGATCGCTGACGCGGTGTCCATGCTGTCGGCGATCATCTTGTTCATCCTGGCCATCGGCTCGGTGAAGGGCTTCGCGTTCACGCTCGGGCTGACCACGCTCATCGACGTGCTGGTGGTGTTCCTGTTCACCAAGCCGCTGATGTCGCTGCTGGCCCGGACCAGGTTCTTCGGGGGTGGTCACCGCCTGTCCGGGCTCGACCCCGGCCACCTCGGCGTGGCGACCCTGCCGGGGGTCCGAGCCCGTCGGGGCACGGCCGATGCTGGAGCCCGCGCCGGGGCTTCCGCCCTCAGCGCGCCGGCGCCGGCCGTTCCGACCCCTGGAGAGAAGGCCTGATGTCGAAGTTCAGCAATCTGGGCCACCGCCTGTACACCGGCGAGGTCTCCTACGACTTCCTCAACCGCCGGCGCCGCTGGTACGCCCTGTCCGCCGTGCTGCTCCTCATCTCCCTCGGCGCCCTGGGCATCCGCGGGCTCGACCGCGGCATCGAGTTCGAGGGCGGCGCCGACTTCCGGGCCGCCACCACGGTCAGCTCCCGCACCGTGGACGACATGCGCGCCGCGATCCAGCGGACGGGCCTCCCCAGGCTCGACGAGGCGACGGTCAACACCGTCGGGAACGACCAGGTGCGGGTGCAGACCCGCACCCTCAATGCGACCACGGAGGTCCCGAAGGTCCGGGCGGCCATCGGCGAGCAGGCTGGCGTACCGGCTGACGAGGTGGCCTACAACCTCATCGGGGCGTCGTGGGGGAAGCAGATCACCGACCGAGGACTGATCGCCCTCGGCGTCTTCCTCGTGCTCGTCGGGCTGATGATCTGGATCTACTTCCGCGACGGCGCCATGTCGGTCGCCGCGCTGGTGGCCCTGGCCCACGACCTGGTGCTGACGATCGGCATCTACGCCCTCGTCGGGTTCACCGTCACCCCGGCCACCCTGATCGGCGTGCTGACCATCCTGGGCTACTCCCTCTACGACACGGTCGTGGTCTTCGACAAGGTGCGGGAGAACGTGCGTGGCCTGAGCGCGAGCACCACCAGGACCTACTCCGAGGCCGCCAACCTGGCGGTCAACCAGGTGCTGGTGCGCTCGATCAACACCACGATCATCGGCGTGCTGCCAGTGGCGGCCCTGCTCTTCGCCGGCGCGGTGATCCTCGGCGAAGGTCCGCTCAAGGATCTCTCTCTCGCCCTGTTCGTCGGGATGCTCTCCGGCGCCTACTCCTCGATCTTCATCGCCACCCCGCTGCTGGCCCAGCTCAAGGAGCGCAGCCCGGAGATGAAGAAGCTCGCGGCGCGGGTGGCGGCCCGGCGGGCCAAGGAGAGCGCCCGAGCCGGCGGCAGCGCGGGCGAGCCGGCCGACGGCGATCCCGCCCCACAGCCGGCCGGGGCGCGCACGGCCCCCCTCACCGTGACCCGCGGGGTAGCCGGTTCCGTGCCGGTGCGCCCGGTCAGTGAAGGCGCAGCCAAGCGCCCGCAGCCGCATCACAAGCCCCGCAGCCAGCGCCGGGGCTGACGAGCTCTCGATGGTCGACCTCGCGTCCCTGTTCATTGACGTGCCGGACTTCCCCCGGCCCGGGGTGGTGTTCAAGGACCTCACCCCGCTGCTCGCCTCGCCGGAGGGGCTGGCGGCCGCCGTCGGGGGGCTGGTCGCCTCGGCTCCCGCCGCGGTCGACGTGGTCCTCGGCCTCGAGGCGCGCGGGTTCTTGTTCGGGCCACCGGTCGCCCTGGCTCTGGGCGTGGGATTTGTCCCGGTCCGGAAGCCGGGAAAGCTGCCCCGGGAGACCGTCGAGGTCTCCTACGCCCTGGAGTACGGCGAGGAGACGCTCGCCCTGCACGTGGACGCCGTCCGCCCCGGTGACCGGGTCCTCATCGTGGACGACGTGCTCGCCACCGGCGGCACCGCCGTCGCGGCCGCCGGGCTGGTGCGTCGGCTCGGTGCCGAGGTCGTCGGCGTCTCGGTCCTGCTGGAGCTGACCTTCCTACCCGGCCGCGCCCTGCTGGCTGAGCACGGGCTGGACCGCGTGACCGCCGTCGTCACCAGCGGTGCGGCGTGACCTCGCGCGCGATCAGGAGCCGGTCGGCCAGCCTGCTGCGTCATGGGGGCGCTCCGCGACTCGGGATCAACAGCGCGCTGGTCAGCCTGCCCGCCCGGACGAGGTCACCGCTCATCGAGCTGGTCCTGCGGGCGCTGCTGGCCCTGCTGCTCGTCGCGTTCATCGTCCTGCTGGTCTTCCTCGATCGGAACTCCTACACCGACAACCACGACGGTGACGTGTCGCTCATCGACGCCGTCTACTACGCCACCGTCACCATCACCACCACCGGCTACGGCGACATCACCCCGATCACCCCGCACGCGCGCATCCTGAACGCGATCCTGGTGACACCGCTGCGGATCATGTTCCTGGTTCTGCTGGTCGGCACGACCCTGCAGGTGCTGGCCAACGAGGGCCGGCGCATCTTCTTGGACTCACGCTGGAGGAAGCACATGCGCAACCACGTGGTCGTGGTCGGGTACGGCACCAAGGGCCGCAGCGCCGTCGACACGCTGGAGGCGAACGGCTGCAATCCCGCGCAGATCGTCATCATCGACGGCCGCGGCAGCGCGGTGGCTGACGCGAACATCCGCGGCTATGCCGCCATCGAGGGCGACGCCACCCGCCGGGAGGTGCTGCGGCGGGCCGAGATCATCAAGGCCCGCGAGGTGATCATCACTCTCGACCGTGACGACTCCGCCATCCTCGTCACCCTCACCGTTCGCCAGCTCAACCCGAGCGCGCACGTCGTCGTCGCGGTGCGCGAGGAGGACAACGCCTCGCTCCTGCGCCAGTCCGGCGCCAACGCGGTCATCACCTCCTCCGAGGCGGTCGGCCGGCTGCTGGGCCTCTCGGCCACCAGCCCCAACCTCGGCACCGTGATCGAGGACCTGCTGTCCTCGCGCGAGGGCCTGGAGGTCGGAGAGCGCCAGGTGACCCGGGACGAGGTCGGGCTCAACCCCGGCCAGGTCGAGGGGGAGCGGGTGATCGCCGTCGTGCGGAACCGCACGCTGCGCCGGTTCTACGACCCCACCGTGGCCAAGCTGGAGACCGGCGACCAGGTCGTCGTGGTCCGGCACGCCGCCGACCAGCCCTGAGCCGTGGCCTAGACTTGGCCCACGTCGAGGTGAGGGACTGCCGGTGAGTGATCAGGGAGCGGCCGTGAAGCCGAGCGCCGGGACCAGCCTGGAGGAAGCGGCACCGCCCCAGGCTCCCGGGACCGGGCGCGCCCCGGCGACCACCGGTGCGACCACCACCGACTTGGTTCCCCGCAGTGCACCGGGTGAGCCGCCGAGGGTCCGGATGCGGCAACGGCTGGCCCGGCTCGGGACCACCCGCCCGCAGACCCCGGTACTGGACCCGCTCTTCCGGGTGATCCGCGTCAACCACCCCAAGGCTGACCTCAGCGTCGTCGAGCGGGCGTACCACATCGCCGAGCAGGCCCACCAGGGCCAGCTCCGCAAGAGTGGCGACGCCTACATCACCCACCCGCTGGCCGTGACCACCATCTTGGCCGAGCTGGGGATGACCGAGACAACGTTGTGCGCCGCCCTGCTGCACGACACCGTCGAGGACACCAGCTACACCCTCGCCCAGCTGACCCGCGACTTCGGCGAGGAGGTCGCGCTGCTGGTCGACGGGTGCACCAAGCTCGACAAGGTCAAGTACGGCGAGTCGGCCAAGTCCGAGACCATCCGCAAGATGGTCATCGCCATGAGCCGCGACATCCGCGTCCTGGTGATCAAGCTCGCGGACCGGCTGCACAACATGCGCACCCTGCACTACCTGCGTCCGGACAAGCAGTCCCGGATCGCCACCGAGACGCTGGAGATCTTCGCGCCGCTCGCCCACCGGTTGGGCATGAACGCGATCAAGTGGGAGCTCGAGGACCTCGCCTTCGCCACCTTGCACCCCAAGGTCTACGACGAGATCGTCCGGCTGGTCGCGGAGGCGGCCCCCAGCCGCGACGAGTGGCTGGCGGGGGTGATCGAGCAGGTCCAGGCCGACCTCAAGGCGGCCAAGATCAAGGCCACGGTCACCGGCCGGCCCAAGCACTACTACTCGATCTACCAGAAGATGGTCGTGCGCGGGCGCGACTTCCAAGACATCTACGACCTGGTCGGGCTGCGCGTGCTGGTCGAGGACAACCGCGACTGCTACGCCGCGCTGGGCGTGCTGCACGTCCGCTGGAACCCCCTGCCCGGGCGGTTCAAGGACTACATCGCGATGCCGAAGTTCAACATGTACCAGTCGCTGCACACGACGGTGCTCGGGCCGACCGGTAAGCCGGTCGAGCTGCAGATCCGCACCGAGGAGATGCACCGGCGGGCCGAGTTCGGCGTCGCCGCGCACTGGAAGTACAAGGAGGGCAAGGGCGCGCCGCCGACGGCGAACCCGGCCGACACCGGCGAGCTGGTGTGGGTCCGGCAGCTGATGGACTGGCAGCGCGAGTCCGCGGACCCGGGTGAGTTCCTCGACTCGCTGCGGTTCGAGATCAACTCCACCGAGGTGTACGCCTTCACCCCGAAGGGCGAGGTGATCTCGCTGCCGCAGGGCTCGACGCCGGTCGACTTCGCCTACGCCATCCACACCGAGGTCGGTCACCGCACCGTCGGCGCGCGGGTCAACAACCGCTTGGTACCCCTGGAGTCCCAGCTCGCCAACGGCGACGTGGTCGAGATCTTCACCTCCAAGGCCGAGGGTGCCGGACCCAGCCGCGACTGGCTGGCCTTCGTGGCCAGCCCCAGGGCACGCAACAAGATCCGCCACCACTTCACCCGCGAGCGGCGTGAGGAATCGATCGAGGCGGGCAAGGAGGCCCTCGCCCGGCAGCTGCGCAAGGCGGGCCTGCCGATGCAGCGACTGCTCACCCTCGAGCACCTCACCGCGGTCGCCGGGTACTTCAAGCTCGCCGAGGTCTCCAGCCTCTACGCGGCGGTGGGGGAGAACACGGTCAGCGCCCAGGCGGTGATGACCCGGCTGATCAGCGTGGAGGGCGGGGAGGAAGCGACCGCCGACGAGACCGGCGAGGACCGCGTCGTCACCGGCCGGCGGGCGCGGACCGGCGGTCCCACCAGCGGCGAGTCCGGGATCCGGGTCGTCGGGGCCACCGACTTGTGGGTGAAGCTGGCGAAGTGCTGCACCCCGGTGCCCGGCGACCCCATCCTCGGCTTCGTCACCCGCGGTTCGGGCGTCTCGGTCCACCGCAACGACTGTGTGAACGCCGCAAGCCTGCGGGCCGAGCCCGAGCGTCTGATCGACGTCGAGTGGGCACCGACGGCCCAGAGCTCGTTCCTTGTCGCCATCCAGGTCGAGGCGCTGGACCGCAACCGGCTGCTCTCCGACATCACCCGCACCCTGTCCGACCAGCACGTGAACATCCTGTCCGCGGCCTTGACCACCACCAAGGACCGCATCTGCAAGGCGAAGTTCACCTTCGAAACCGCCGATCCGACACACCTCGACCACGTGCTGGGCGCCGTCCGCGGTGTCCCCGCCGTCTTCGACGTCTACCGCATCAACCAGTAGCCGCCCGCTCGCCCTTTCTGCCGCGGCCCAGGTAGGTCCCCCACTTCACACCCCTGGCGTGGACTTTGCCCCCCGTGCAAGGGGCGCGGCGACCACCGTAGGGGTGTGAAGTGGGGGACAGGCCTCGGCCCGGGGTAGCCAACAGCGCCCCAGGGGCACGGGGTGCCGACCGCGGCAGGCGGGAGGGCCGAGCGAGGGGCGGCGGTCAGCCGGAGTAGTCCTCGATCGCCTTGTGGGCCTGCTCCAGCCACTCCTGGTAGGTCGCGGCCGAGGCTCGGGCGTCGGCGGATGCCTTGCTGTCACCGCGGGCCTCGGCCTTCTCGGCCTTGTCGAGCAGCGCCGCGATCTGCGTCTCCAGCTTGCCGGCGGTGTCCGCGGCCCGGGCACGGGCCTCGGGGTTGGTCCGCCGCCAGCGCTCGGCTTCGGCGTTCTCGACCGCCTCCTCGATGGCGCGCAGCCGGTTCTCCAGCGGGCGGATCGAGTCCCGGGGCACCTTGCCCAGGGCGGACCAGCGCTCGAGGAGGTCGCGGTACAGCGCGCGGCCGGCTCCAGGGTCGGTGATGGGGAGCTTGGCCTCCGCCTCGGCGAGCAGCTTCTCCTTGGCCTCGGCGTTGACCCCGAACTCGGCGTCCTGCTCGGCCATCGCTCCGGTCTTGGCCGCGAAGAAAGTGTCCTGGGCGGCCCGGAACCGGCGCCAGAGGGCCTCGTCGACCCCACGCGGGGCCGCTCCGGCGTCCTTCCAGCGCTGCATCAGGTCGCGGTAGGCCCCGGTGGTCGGGCCCCAGTCGGTGGAGGTGGCCAACGCCTCAGCCTCGACGACCAGCTTCTCCTTGACGCTGCGGGCGGACTCGCGCTGCTCGTTCTGCTGCGCGAACTGGGCCTTGCGGCGCCGGGTGTAGGTGGTGCGCGCGCTGGAGAACCGGTGCCAGAGGGCGTCGTCGGTTGCCCGGTCCAGACGCGGCAGCGTCTTCCACTTCTCCAGCAGGTCGCGGAAGCGGTTGACCCCGCCCCGCCAGTCGTCGCCCGCGGCGAGCTTCTCGGCCTCGACCACGAAGGCCTCCTTGGCGGCCCGGGCCGCCTCGTTGGCCTTGGCCTTCTCGGCGCGACGGGCGGCGCGCTGCTCGGCCAGGCGGGGAGCGAGCGCGTCCAACCGAGCCAGCAGGCTGTCGAGGTCCCCGACGGCGTGGGCCCCGTCGACGGCGCCGCGCACGGTCTTGACCGAGCCGGCCGCGTCGTCGGGGGAGAGGGCGCCGGAGGCGATGCGCCGCTCGAGCAGGGAGACCTCCAGCTGGAGGGCCTCGTAGCGCCGGGTGAAGAAGGCCATCGCCTCCTCGGCCGGGACTCCCGGCACCTGCCCGACGCTGCGCTCGCCGGCGGCCGTCCTGACGTAGACCGTGCCGTCGTCCTCCACCCGACCGAAGGACGCCGGACCGGTGTTCGCGGTCCCAGCGGCTTCAGGCTCGCCAGCATCAGTCATGGCCCAATCCTGCCCGATAGTCTCCCGAACGTGTTCATCGCGTCCTTCCCCGCCGGGCCCTGGCAGACCAACTGCTACGTCCTCGCCACGGCTCCCGGCGCGGAGTGCGTGGTGATCGACCCGGGTCTGGGTGCGCTCAGCGGGGTGCAGGAGCTGGTGACCGAGCACCGCCTCAAGCCGGTCGCCGTCGTGGTGACCCACGGGCACCTCGACCACACCTTCTCGGTGACCCCGCTCTGCGCCGGAAACGACGCCACCTGCTGGGTCCACCCCCGCGACCGCGCTCTGCTCAGCGACCCCTACCGGGCCATGGGACCCGACGCCCGCGCCCTGGTGGAGCGGCTGGCGGGGCCGACCACGTTCACCGAGCCCAACGCGGTCCGCGAGCTCGTCGACGGGGCCCGGGTCGAGGTGGCCGGCGTCTCCTTCGATGCCCTGCACGCCCCCGGGCACACCCCCGGATCGACGATGTTCCGCACGGACTACCCCGGCGACGGCGCGGACGCGCTGCTCTTCTCCGGCGACGTGCTCTTCGCCGGCTCCATCGGCCGGACCGACTTGCCAGGGGGCGACCACCTGGCGATGCTGAACAGCCTGCGCACGCGGGTGCTGCCGCTGCCGGACCAGGTGGCGGTGCTGCCCGGGCACGGCCCTCAGACCACGATGGCCGCCGAGCGGGCGCAGAACCCCTACCTGCAGGAGTCGTACCTGCAGGTCCCGCACCTGGACGAGGAGTAGGTCGTCGTGACTCGCCCCAAGCCGCTCTCGGGATTCCCCGAGCTCGCTCCGGACGCCCGCATCGTGGAGCAGTTCGTGCTCGACCGGCTGCGGGAGACGTTCGAGCTGCACGGCTTCGGCTCCATCGAGACCCGGGCCGTCGAACCCCTGGACCGCCTGGCCAAGCAGGGCGAGATCGACAAGGAGGTCTACGCCGTCCAGCGGGTGGCCGCCGAGACGGGCAGCCGGGCCGAGCTGGGTCTGCACTTCGACCTCACCGTGCCGTTCGCCCGTTACGTGCTGGAGAACGCGGGCCAGCTGGCCTTTCCGTTCCGTCGCTACCAGATCCAGAAGGTGTGGCGGGGCGAGCGGCCCCAGGAAGGCCGCTACCGCGAATTCACCCAGGCCGACATCGACATCGTCGATGCCGGCACCCTGGCCGCCCACCACGACGTCGAGCTCCCGCTGGTCACCCTCGCCGCGCTGGAGCGTCTGCACACCGACCTCGGGGTGCCGCCCGTCTTGATGCGGGTGAACAACCGCAAGCTCGCCCAGGGGTTCTACCTCGGCCTGGACATCCCCGATCCGCCGGCGGTCCTGCGGCAGGTCGACAAGCTCGACAAGATCGGCCCCGACCGGGTGACGGCGTCGCTGACCGATGAGGTCGGGATCAGCGAGGCCCAAGCCGCCTCCGTGGTCCGGCTGGCCCAGATCTCCAGCGCCGACGAGTCCTTCGTCGAGCAGGTCCGCGCCCTCGGCGTGCAGCACCCCCAGCTGGACGAGGGCCTGGGGCTGTTGGCCGAGGTCGTCCGGGCCGCACGGACCCACGTCCCCGGCCGGCTCGTCGCCGACCTGAAGATCGCCCGCGGCCTGGACTACTACACCGGCACCGTCTACGAGACCGAGCTGGTCGGGTACGAGGGGTGGGGCTCCATCTCCTCTGGCGGGCGCTACGACTCCCTGGCCAGCGACGGCCGCACCACCTATCCCGGCGTCGGGCTCTCGATCGGAGTGACCCGGCTGCTCGCGCCGCTGCTCGGCCGCGGGCTGCTCCGGGCGTCGCGCTCGGTGCCCACGGCGGTGCTGGTCGCGGTGGAGTCCGAGGACAGCCGCTGGGACGCCGTGGCTGTCGCCGAGCGGCTGCGGGGCCGCGGCATCGCCTGCGAGGTGGCCCCCAAGGCGGACCGGTTCGGCAAGCAGATCCGCTACGCCGACCGCCGGGGCATCCCCTTCGTCTGGTTCGGGGGCGCCGCGGGCGAGGTCAAGGACATCCGGTCCGGCGAGCAGGTGGCCGCCGACGCCACCCGCTGGAGCCCGCCCGCCGGCGACCTCCGGCCCCACGTGAGCGCCACCTCCTGAGGCCCGTCCTCCCACCCGCACCAGGTCAGCGGCCCTCTCGCTAGGGTGAGCCGGGTCGGCGCGAACGCGCCCGGAGGAGAGGTGCCCGTGGCGCGTCAGGGCCACACCGTCCTGGCCTCAGCGGACAGCGACGTCTTCGCCTCCCTACGGAAACGGCCCAGTTCGCGGGAGGAGCGCTACGCGCTCGGCCGGGAGCTGCGGCACCGGGTGCCGCGGCGCTCGCTGGGGGAGTGGACGGCGCCGGCGGACCGCCCCGACCCGGTCCGGCTGATCCAGCAGTCACACCGGGGGCGGGTGCCCGACCTCGTCCCGGTGAGGGTGGCGCGGATGGTCGGCTCGCCCTACGGCTTCCTGCGCGGCACCGCCGTCGTCATGGCCGAGGACGTCGCCCGGCTGCCCGCCACCGGCATCCAGCCGGTGATCTGCGGGGACGCCCACCTCGGCAACTTCGGGTTCTACGCCTCCCCCGAGGGTGAGCTGGTCATCGACCTCAACGACTTCGACGAGGCCCACCCCGGCGGCTGGGAGTGGGACCTGCGCCGGCTGGTGGCCAGCATCTGGGTGGCGGGTCGGGAGAACGGCTCCACCGAGGAACAGTGCCGCGACTCCGTCCTCGCCTGCGTCTCCGCCTACCGCGCCGAGGTCCGCTTCCTCGCCGAGCAGCCCCTGCTCATGCGCAGCTACAACCGTCTCGACGTAGGCCGGCTGCACGAGACCGCGACGGAGAAGACCCTGCGCGACGAGATCGAGCGGGCGGCGCGGCGGGCGCGCCAGCGGACCAGTGACCGCGCGCTGCCGCGCTTCACCGTCGAACACGACGGCCGTCGTTCGATCGTCGAGGAGCCGCCCCTGATCACCCGGCTCGGCAAGACCGAGACCGACGCGGTCGGCCGGGCCCTGGACCGCTACCTCGCCACCCTGGCGCCGCACTGGCGCCGGGCCGTGGGCGGCTACACCCTCGTCGACCTCGCCCACAAGGTGGTCGGCGTGGGCAGCGTCGGTCTGCGCGCCTACGTGGCCCTGCTCGAGGGCAGCAGCCCCGAGGACGTGCTGTTCTTGCAGCTCAAGCAGGCGCGGCGCTCGGTCCTGGCCCAGCACGTGCACGGCGACTCCGCCAGGCACGCCCACCAGGGGCAGCGGGTGGTGGAGTACCAGCAGGCCCTGCAGACGGTCAGCGACCCGCTGCTGGGCTGGACGAGCGTGCAGAACCGTCAGTACTACGTGCGCCAGTTCCGCAACATGAAGGGCACCATCCCGCTCGACGCCATCGACGCGGCGGCTCTCACCGACTACGCCGGGATCGTCGGCCATCTGCTGGCCAAGGGGCACGCCCGGACCAGCGGCGCGTCCATGATTGCCGGCTACGCCGGCTCCTCGGACAGGCTGGACTCCGCGCTCGCCGTCTTCGCCCGCGCCTACGCCGACCAGACCGAGGCCGACCACGCTGCCCTGGTCGCCGCCGTCCGCGCCGGCCGGCTGCCCGTCACCGAGGGCGCCCTCGACAGTGGTGGCTCGGCGTTCCGTCCGGGCTGAGCACAGCGAGCATGCCGCGGCGGCGCACAAAGCCGTCGGAGCCCGCGGTGGCGTCGCCGTAGGATCGGGAGCTGTCCACTCAGAGCTTGTTGGAAGGAAGCAGTCTGTGATCCGCACCCACGGCGCCGGCACCCTCGGGGCCGAGCACGCTGGAACCACCGTCACCCTCGCCGGATGGGTCGCGCGCCGCCGCGACCACGGAGGGGTGGCCTTCCTCGACGTGCGGGACGCGACCGGCGTCGTCCAGGTGGTGGTGCGGGACGAGACGCTGGCTGCCTCCGGCGCCCACGACCTCCGCAATGAGTACTGCCTGCGGGTCGTCGGTGAGGTCAGCCTCCGCCCCGAGGGCAACGCCAACCCCGACCTGCCCACCGGCGCCATCGAGGTGGTGACCAGCGAGCTCGAGGTGCTGAGCACCGCCGCGCCGCTGCCCTTCCAGATCGACGAGCGCGTCACGGTCGGGGAGGAGGCACGCCTCAAGTACCGCTACCTCGACCTGCGCCGACCCGCCCAGGGCGCCGCGCTGCGGCTGCGCAGCCGGGTGAACCAGGTGGCGCGCAACACGCTGGTCGAGCGCGACTTCGTCGAGATCGAGACCCCGACCCTCACCCGCTCCACCCCTGAGGGCGCTCGGGACTTCCTCGTCCCCGCCCGGCTCAAGCCCGGTTCCTGGTACGCGCTGCCGCAGAGCCCGCAGCTGTTCAAGCAGCTGCTGATGGTGGCCGGTATGGAGCGCTACTTCCAGATCGCCCGCTGCTACCGCGACGAGGACTTCCGCGCCGACCGCCAGCCCGAGTTCACCCAGCTCGACGTCGAGATGAGCTTCGTCGACCAGGACGACATCATCGAGCTGAGCGAGGAGCTGCTCACCCGGATCTGGGCCCTGATCGGGGTCGAGCTGAGCGCGCCGTTCCCGCGGATCACCTACGCCGAGGCGATGGACCGCTACGGCTCGGACAAGCCCGACCTGCGCTTCGGGAACGAGATCACCGAGGTCACCGGCTACTTCGCCGAGACCCCGTTCCGGGTGTTCCAGGCCGACTACGTCGGTGCCGTCGTCATGCCGGGCGGTGCCTCCCAGCCGCGCAAGCAGCTGGACGCCTGGCAGGAGTTCGCCAAGCAGCGCGGGCACCGCGGCCTGGCCTACGTGCTGGTCGGGGAGGACGGCGAGCTCGGCGGGCCGGTCGCCAAGAACCTGTCCGCGTCCGAGCGTGAGGGCCTGGCGGCCCACGTCGGCGCCCAGCCCGGCGACTGCGTCTTCTTCGCCGCCGGCGGGCGCCGTCTCGCCCAGTCCCTGCTCGGGGCCACCCGGCTGGAGATCGGCCACCGGCTCGGGCTGCTCGACCCCAGCGGCTGGGCGTTCTGCTGGGTCGTCGACGCCCCGCTGTTCGAGCCGGCGAGCCAGGCGGTCGCCGCCGGCGACGTGGCCGTCGGCAGCGGCGCCTGGACCGCGGTCCACCACGCCTTCACCTCCCCGAAGCCGGAGTCCCTCGACACCTTCGACACTGACCCCGGGAACGCGCTGGCCTACGCCTACGACGTCGTCTGCAACGGCAACGAGATCGGCGGCGGTTCCATCCGTATCCACCGCCGCGACATCCAGGAGCGGGTGTTCGCGGTGATGGGGCTGTCGGCGGAGGAGGCCCAGGAGAAGTTCGGCTTCCTGCTCGACGCCTTCAGCTTCGGCGCGCCGCCGCACGGGGGGATCGCCTTCGGCTGGGACCGGATCTGCGCGCTGCTGTCCGGCATGGACTCCATCCGTGACGTCATCGCCTTCCCGAAGTCCGGCGGTGGGGTGGACCCGCTCACCGACGCTCCCGCGCCCATCACGGCGCAGCAGCGCAAGGAGGCCGGCGTGGACGCCCGGCCGGTGGCGCCGGCCGCCGCCCCAGCCTGACGCGCCGGTGCCGGGGGCGTCAGGTCGACGCCCCCGGCACCCCGCCGGCCACCTCGGTGCGACGCGCCGAGCAGGGACGGTTGCGCCGACGGGACGCGTCTGCTTTGCTCAAGCCCAGCAAGTCGTGGTCGAGAAACGTGCCGCACTCCTTCGTACAGGACGGCACTGCCATGTCTGCACCCTCGGTCTCCCGTCTCAACCTGCGTCGCGCGAACCCTGACGCGGCCTCCCGACCGGCACCGGCCAAGCGCCGCAACGCGGTCGGTGAGGAGGAGGTCCCGGACTGGCGCGACTCCGCCGCGTGCGTCCGGGAGGACCTCGACCTCTTCTTCCCCATCAGCACGGTGGGCCGCGCCGCCCAGCAGCAGGTGGCCGCGGCCAAGGCGGTCTGCGGTCGGTGCCCGGTACGCCAGGACTGCCTCGAGTGGGCTCTCGACGTCGGCCCGGAGTTCGGCATCTTCGGCGGCTGCACCGAGGTCGAGCGGCGCCGGCTCCGCAACGGGCGCAGCAGCGGACCGCAGTGGAGCAGCACGGTCGCCCCGCACCGCTCCGAGTCCAGCGTCCACGAGGCGCTCGAGCCCTTCTGAGGCGGAGCGGGTCCCGGTTCGCGACCCGGACCCGCCACTCCCGGGCCACTACAGTGCTCGGCGTGGACGAGACGGCGCGCCGGTGAGCGAGGACCTCTTCGGTGGAGGCGGCGCGCCGGGCGGGGCCGCTCCCACCGGGAGCCTGGGTGACGCCGCCGGCACCCACCTGCCGCTCGCCGTGCGCATGCGGCCCCGCACCGTCGACGAGATCGTCGGCCAGGGACACCTGCTCGGGCCCGGCTCGCCGTTACGCCGGCTCGCCGCGGGCGAGGCGATGTCGGTCTTCCTCTGGGGTCCACCGGGCGTCGGCAAGACCACCATCGCCGCGGTCGTCTCCCGCAGCACCCGTCGCCGCTTCGTCGAGGTGAGCGCGGTGACCGCGGGGGTCAAGGAGGTCCGCGCCGTCCTCGACCAGGCCCGGCGGGACCTGCGCGTCGGGCAGGAGACGGTGCTCTTCGTCGACGAGGTCCACCGCTTCTCCAAGACCCAGCAGGACGTCCTGCTGCCGGCGGTGGAGAACCGGCTGGTCACCCTGGTGGCCGCCACCACCGAGAACCCCAGCTTCTCGGTCATCTCGCCGCTGCTGTCGCGCTCGCTGCTGCTGACGCTGCGGCCGCTGACCGACGCTGACGTCAGCGCCCTGCTCGACCGAGCGCTCGTCGAGGAACGGGGGCTGCGCACCGGCGACGACCGCCCCTACGCGCTCGCCAGCACGGCCCGGCAGACCCTGCTGCGGCTGGCCGGGGGCGACGCCCGACGGGCCCTGACCTACCTCGAAGAGGCTGCGGCCGGTGCCGAGGCGGTCGGGGACACCGAAATCGACGACGATGCCATCGCCCGCGCGGTGGACAAGGCGACCATCCGCTACGACCGCGACGGCGACCAGCACTACGACGTCATCAGCGCGTTCATCAAGTCAGTCCGCGGGTCCGACGTGCAGGCTGCCCTGCACTATCTGGCCCGGATGATCGCGGCGGGGGAGGACCCCCGCTTCATCGCCCGACGACTGGTGGTCCTGGCCTCGGAGGACATCGGGCTCGCCGACCCGAGCGCCCTGCAGACGGCCGTCGCCGCCGCGGACGCCGTCGCTTTCCTCGGCATGCCGGAGGGTCGGATCACCCTTGCCCAGGCCGTCATCGCGCTCGCGCTCGCCCCCAAGTCGAACGCCGTCATCGCCGCCATCGACGCGGCGATGGCCGACGTGGACGCGGGCCGGATCGGCTCGGTGCCCGCGCACCTGCGCGACGCCCACTACGCCGGCGCGAAGAAGATCGGCCACGGGCAGGGCTACGTCTACGCCCACGACGCCCCGCGCGGCATCGCGGCGCAGCAGTACCTGCCGGACGAGCTGATCGGCTCGCGCTACTACAGCCCGACCGACCACGGCGCGGAGGCGGCGCTGGCCGCCCGGCTCACCCGGATCGAGCAGCTGCTCGGCCGCACCGGGACCGACGCCTGAGCCGCGGGCCCTGCTAGCCGTCGAAGGCCGGGCCGCGCCCCAGCCGGAGGGCCCCGGTCGCCGTCGCCGGATCGACCTTCTGGCCGCCCTGACGGACCTCCACCACACCGTCGCCGGCGAGCTCGGCGGCGACGGCGCGGGCGGCGTCCATCAGGTCGCGCCAGGCCTCGCCGCCGACGGCCCGCGCGGCGTCGCTGGGACAGATCGTCGCCTCGTGCTTGCGGTGACGCAGCAGGCTCCGCACCGCCGCCCCCAGCCGTTCCGAACGGCCCTGCTCGCTCGGCGTCTCCCACCAAGGCTCGCCCCGCTCCCCGAGGGCCACCTTGGCGTCCTGCACCCGGCGCCGGGCTGCCGCCGTTGCTTCCTCCTCCCCGGCCGCGTCCTTGACCGCGCGCCGGGCCGCCATCAACTCACCGACCAGCTCGGTGCGCAGCGCGTCGGGGATGGCCGGGTCGCTGGCCCGCCACCGCCGCCCTCCGATGACCAGGTACCGACCGTCCGGTGTCCGCTCGGGCTCACTCACCCGCCCAGCCTGGCACGGGCCACCCCGAGCGGGCGCGGCGCCGGACCAGCGCGCGAGCGCCGGCGGGAGAACGAGAGCGCGCCCGGGGCCGCCACCGCGATAGGGTTTCGGCGGACCGGCGCCCGCGAGCCGGTCAACGCCGCCGTGCGGCCCGCACCCGCAGCGCCTGATGCTGCACCACACCCGGAGGAAGTCCGCATGTCCGTAGGAGCAATCGCCGGCCTGATCGCCGCCATTGCCTTCGTCGCCCTGGTCGCCCTCGCGGCCGTCCCGCTGCTCAAGCTGGGACGGGTCCTGGAGGAGGTCCGGCTGGCGGTGCGCGACATCGGCCACGAGTCGGTCCCGATCCTCACCGAGCTGCAGGGCACGGTCCGCGCCACGAACGCCGAGATCGAGAAGCTGGGCACGGTGACCGCCGACGTGGCCACCGTCAGCCACAACGCCACCGTCGTCACCGAGAACGCGGCCAACCTCACGACGTTGTTCTCCGCCACCCTCGGCGGCCCCCTCATCAAGACCGCGGCACTCACCTACGGCGTCCGCAAGGCCCTCAAGGGCGGCGGCTCCGAGCGGCGCCGGGCGAAGCGAGCCGGGGCATGAGCCGGCTGGTCTGGTTCGCCCTGGGGGCAGGCGCCGCTGTCTGGGGCTACACCAAGGTGCGGGCCTCGGTCCGCCACGCCTCCCCGCACTCCGTGGCCCAGCGGGTGAGCGGTTCGGCCCTGGAGCTGGGGGATTCGGCCCGCGACTTCCTCGACCGGACCCGAGCCGCCATGGCCGAGCGGGAGAGCGAGCTCCGCATGGTCCTCGACCAGCGCGCCGCACGCTCCGACCGCCTCGGCCTGACCGACTCCGAGTGACCGACCGCTTGACCCACCCCTTGAGGACATCCCCATGAACACCGCCGAGATCCGGCGCCGCTTCCTCGACTACTTCGCCACGCGAGGTCACGAGGTCGTGCCGTCCGCGCCCCTGCTCTACAACGACCCGACGCTGCTGTTCGTCAACGCCGGCATGGTGCCGTTCAAGCCCTACTTCACCGGCGCCGAGACCGCGCCGTTCGACCGGGCCACCAGCGTGCAGAAGTGCGTGCGCACCCTCGACATCGAGGAGGTCGGCAAGACCACCCGGCACGGCACCTTCTTCCAGATGAACGGCAACTTCTCCTTCGGCGACTACTTCAAGGCCGAGGCGATCCGCTACGCCTGGGAGCTCGTCACCGGCAGCCAGGACGGGGGCGGGCTCGGCTTCGACCCGGACAAGGTCTGGGTCACCGTGCTGCACTCCGACGACGAGGCGGCCGCGCTGTGGGCCAACATCGCCGGCCTGCCCCCGGAGCGGATCCAGCGCCGCGGGCTGCTCGACAACTACTGGCACATGGGCATCCCCGGTCCCGGTGGCCCGTGCAGCGAGATCTACATCGACCGCGGTCCCGAGTACGGCCGTGACGGCGGCCCCGTGGTGGACGAGGACCGGTTCCTGGAGATCTGGAACCTGGTGTTCATGCAGGAGGAGCTGTCCCACGTCCGGGCCAAGGACGACTTCGACACCGCCGGCGACCTGCCGCGCAAGAACATCGACACCGGCATGGGCCTGGAGCGGGTGGCGCTCCTGCTGCAGGGCGTCGACAACCTCTACGAGACCGACCAGGTGTTCCCGGTCATCCAGCGGGCCAGCGAGCTCTCGGGCCGCCGCTACGGCCGCGGGGGCGAGGACGGCCACGCCGACGACATCCGGATGCGCGTCGTCGCCGACCACATCCGGTCCGGCCTCATGCTGATCGGCGACGGCGTCACCCCGGGCAACGAGGCGCGGGGCTACGTGCTCCGGCGGCTGCTGCGGCGCACGGTGCGCTCGATGCGGCTGCTTGGCGTCCACGACCCGGTGCTGCCCGAGCTGCTGCCGGTCAGCCGCGACGCGATGGGCGCGGCGTACCCGGAGGTGGTGGAGAACTTCGACCGGATCTCCGGCATCGCCTACGGCGAGGAGGACGCCTTCCGCCGCACGCTCACCACCGGCACCCAGATCTTCGACCTCGCGGTGGCCGACGCCCGGCGGGCCGAGCAGCCGGCGCTGTCGGGCGAGCGGGCGTTCCAGCTGCACGACACCTACGGCTTCCCCATCGACCTGACGCTGGAGATGGCGTCGGAGCAGGGTCTGCAGGTCGACGCCGAGGGGTTCCGCCGGCTCATGCAGGAGCAGCGGGAGCGCGCCAAGGCCGACGCCAAGTCCAAGAAGGCGGGAGCGGCGGGCAGCGAGGTCTATCGGGAGCTGCGGGCGCTCGGGGTCACCCCGTTCACCGGGTACGAGGAGCTGGTCACCGAGTCCCGGGTGCGCGGCATCGTCCGCGACGGCGCCCTGGTGCCCAGCGCGGCCGAGGGCGAGGTCGTCGAGGTCGTCCTCGAGCGGACGCCCTTCTACGCCGAATCCGGTGGGCAGGACTCCGACGCCGGTCGCATCCGCGCGGCCGGGACGACGCTGGAGGTCGTCGACGTCCAGCGCCCGGTCAAGGGCCTGGTCGTGCACCGGGTCCGGGTCACCGAGGGAGAGCTCACCAGCGGCCTCGAGGTCAGCGCCGAGGTGGACGGGGAGTGGCGGCTCGGCGCCTGCCAGGCGCACTCCGGGACCCACGTCGTGCACGCCGCCCTGCGGCAGGTGCTGGGCCCGACGGCGCTGCAGAGCGGCTCCTACAACAAGCCCGGCTATCTGCGCCTCGACTTCGCGTGGCCGTCCGGGCTCAGCCAGGTGCTGCGGTCCGACGTCGAGGAGGCAGCCAACCAGGCCCTCCGGCTCGACCTCAACGTGCGGGCCAGCTACATGTCCCTGGCCAAGGCTCGCGAGCTGGGAGCGCTCGCGCTCTTCGGCGAGACCTACGGTGAGGAGGTCCGGGTCGTCGAGATGGGCGGACGCTGGTCCCGCGAGCTGTGCGGGGGCACCCACGTCCAGCACTCCTCCCAGATCGGCCTGGTCACCCTCAACGCCGAGTCCTCCGTGGGCTCCGGCGTCCGGCGGGTCGAGGCCTTCGTCGGGCTGGAGGCATTCCGCTACCTGGCCAAGGAGCGTTCCCTCGTCCTCGGCCTCACCGAGGCGCTCAAGGTCCAGCCCGACCAGCTGAGCGACCGTGTCCACCGGCTCGTGGAGCAGCTGAAGACGGCGGAGCGGCAGATCGCTGAGCTGAAGAGCCGGAACGTGCTGGCCGAGGTGGGGACCATCGCCGGCAAGCTGCACGACATGTGGGGCGTCGGCTACATCGGCCACCACGCCGAAGGGGTGTCAGGGGGCGACCTCCGCACCCTGGCGCTCGAGGTCCGCAACCGGGTGCAGGACCGGGCCGCGGTGGTCGCGGTCTTCGGTGGCAGCGCGGAGAAGCCGGCCGTCGTCGTCGTCACCACCCCGGGAGCGCGGGACCGCGGGCTCCGGGCCGGTGACCTCGTCCGCACCGCCAGCGAGGTCCTCGGCGGACGCGGTGGCGGCAAGGACGACATCGCCCAGGGCGGTGGGACGGACGCGAGCCGGATCGGCGAGGCGCTCACCGCCGTCGAGCACGCCGTCGGCCACGTGGTGCTGTCCTGAACGCAGCGGGACCCGGCGCCGGAGGTCCGCCGGACGCGGACCTCCCGCCGGTCTTCCGGCGGGGGCTGCGCCTGGCGCTGGACTGGGGTGACGCCCGGATCGGCGTGGCCGCCTGCGACCCCGACGGCGTCCTCGCCTACCCCCTGGCCACGGTCCCGGCCGGTCCCGGCGAGCTGGACCGGGTGAGCGCCCTGGTCAGCGAACACGAGCCGCTGGAGGTGGTCGTCGGCCTGCCGCGCTCCCTCAACGGGGCCGACGGGCCCGCCGCGACGAAGGTCCGGGCCAAGGCGGAGGCGCTCGCCGGCCGGCTGCTGGTCCCCGTCCGGCTGGTCGACGAACGACTGACCACGGTGACCGCCTCCCGGCGGCTCCGCGAGGGTGGGAAGAAGGCCAAGCAGCAGCGCGCCGTCATCGACGCCGCCGCCGCTGCCGCCATCTTGGAGCAGGCGGTGGCGCTCGAACGTTCCCGGGGGGCGCCGCCCGGGGAGCTAGTATCGGTTCCCGGCCGCCCCGACCAGGGCGTCTGCATGCCCTCGCGCCCGGGACGGGTGCCGGGACGACTCGAGGGAGATCATCGCCGTGACATCGATGCTGGACCCTGAGGTCAGGCACAGCCCGGGACGCGAGATCGCCCACAAGAGCAAGGGCTGCCTGGCGGTCATCGTCGCCGCGGCCGTGCTCGTCTTCGGCAGCCTCTTCGTTTACGACCAGTCCAAGGGGCTGCTCCAGGGCTTCCGTGAGATCCCCGACTACGCGGGCCCGGGCACCGGCTCGGTGACCATCACCATCCCCGAGGGCGCGACGCTGAACGACATCGGCGACCTGCTGGTGGCCGACGACGTCATCAAGTCCAACGACGCGTGGGACCAGGCGGTCCGTCTGGAGGAGGCCGCCACCACCGTCCAGCCCGGCCGGTACCGCATGCAGCAGAAGATGCCCGCGCTCGACGCGCTGGGCCTGCTGATCAACCCGGGCAGCTCGCGGGTGCGGACGGAGTTCACCATCCAGGAGGGCCTGCGGCTGAGCGAGCAGGTGTCCGCCCTCGCCAAGGCCACCAAGATCAGGAAGTCCTCCTTCGAGAAGGCGCTCGACGAGCCTGAGAAGCTGCGCCTGCCGAAGTACGCGAAGAACCGTCCCGAAGGCTTCCTGTTCCCCGACACCTACGAGCTCACCGAGGACGCCACCGCACGGTCGACGCTGCGCCAGATGGTCGCGCAGTACAAGCGGGTCGCCGATGACATCGGGCTCGAGGACGACGCCAAGAAGCTCGGCCGCTCGCCCTATGACGTGCTGATCGTGGCGAGCATCATCGAGAAGGAGGTGAACCAGGACAAGTACCGGGCCAAGGTCGCGCGGGTGCTCTACAACCGCCTTGACCGGGGCGAGCCGCTGGGGCTCGACTCCACCGTCGTCTACGCCGAGAAGCTCAAGACCAATACCACCACCCCCGAGGACCGTGCCAGCGACTCCCCGTACAACACCTACAACCGCCAGGGCTTGCCGCCCGGCCCGATCTCGGCGCCCGGCCGGGCCGCGCTCGAGGCAGCCGCCAACCCCGAGAAGGGTGACTGGTTCTACTTCGCGACCGTCAACTTCAAGACCGGCGAGACCAAGTTCGCCGAGACCGACGCCGAGTTCCAGAAGATCGTGGCCGAGTTCCAGGCCTACTGCCAGGCCAACCCCGGCACCTGTGACAGCTGAGGGGGCCGCGCCGGCCGTCGGCACCGGCCGTCGCTGCGCCGTGCTCGGCTCGCCCATCGCCCACTCGCTGTCGCCGGCCCTGCACCAGGCCGCCTACGCCGAACTGGGATTGGACTGGTCCTACGACCGTCTCGAGATGGCGGAGGACGGGTTGGTCAGGTTCGTGGCCGACTGCGACGGTTCCTGGCGCGGTCTCAGCCTGACCATGCCGCTCAAGGTCGTCGCGCTGGAGCTCGGCCGCGTGACGCCGCTCGCCGCCCAGGTGGGGGCGGCCAACACCCTGGTGTTCGAGGACGACGGATCGCGCACCCTGCACAACACCGACGTCCCCGGCCTGGTCTGGGCGCTCGGCCAGGTCGGTGTGACCGCCCTCGAGCGCGCGACCCTGCTGGGCGCTGGCGCGACGGCCCGCTCCACCGTCGTCTCGCTGAGCCGGCTGGGCGCCCGCCACCTCACCGTGCTGGCCCGGACTCCCGCGCGGGCCGCGTCGCTGGTCGAGCTGGGGACGACGCTGGGCGTGGCGGTCAGCGTCCTCGACTGGGACGCACCCCTGCCGCCGGCCGAGGTGCTGCTCAACACCGCCGTCGCCGGAGCCGCCGACGCCCTGGCTGAGCGCGCCGCAGCCAGCGCCCCCGTCGTCTTCGACGCCCTCTACGACCCCTGGCCCACCCCGCTCGCGACCGCAGCGGAGGTGGCCGGCTGCCGCGTGGCCAACGGCCTGGACCTGCTGGTCGGCCAGGCCCTCGTCCAGGTGGAGCTGATGACCGGCCGGACCGTCCCCGCCGCCACCCTGATGACCGCCGGCCGCGCCGCCCTCGCCGCCACCTCGGGTCACCCCTAGCCGAGTTGTCAGAACTGAGTTGACCCCTGGGTCAACTGAGGTCTGACAAGTCGGGGGGCTGGACGAGCCCGGGGGCGTCGCGCTCCGCGTGGAAGACTGGCGCCCATGCTCAGATGGTTGACCGCAGGAGAGTCGCACGGCCCGGCGCTGGTGGCGATCCTCGAAGGGCTGCCCGCCCACGTCCGCGTGACCACCGACGACATCGGCGAAGCGCTGGCCCGCCGGCGGCTCGGCTTCGGCCGCGGCGCGCGGATGAAGTTCGAGGCGGACGCCGTCACGGTCCTGGGCGGGATCCGGCACGGCGAGAGCCAGGGCGGCCCCGTCGCCATCCAGGTGGGCAACACCGAGTGGCCCAAGTGGGAGACGGTGATGTCGGCCGATCCCGTCGACCCGGAGGTGCTCGCCGCGCAGGCACGCAACGCCCCGCTGACCCGCCCGCGTCCCGGTCACGCTGACCTGGCCGGGATGCAGAAGTACGACTTCGACGAGGCCCGCCCGGTCCTCGAGCGGGCCAGCGCACGGGAGACCGCCGCCCGGGTGGCGCTCGGCCGCGTCGCCATGGCCTTTCTGCAGCAGACCCTCGGGGTGACGGTGCTCAGCCACGTCGTCGAGCTGGGCACGGTGTCCGCGCCGGCGGGGGTGGTGCCGACCTTCGCCGACCTCGACGCCGTCGACGCCGACCCTGTCCGCTGCTTCGACCGTGACGCGTCCGCCGCGATGGTCGCCGAGGTGGAGGCCTGCCAGAAAGACGGCGACACCCTCGGCGGCGTCGTCGAGGTCGCCGTGTGGGGCCTGCCCCCGGGCCTCGGGTCACACGTGCACTGGGACCGGCGCCTCGACGCGCGGCTGGCCGGCGCGCTCATGGGTATCCAGGCGATCAAGGGGGTCGAGGTCGGTGACGGCTTCACCCTGGCCCGGACCCGCGGCAGCGCTGCCCACGACGAGATCGTCGCGGGCGAGGGCGGTATCTCCCGGGCTTCCCACCGCTCCGGTGGCACCGAGGGCGGCATGAGCACCGGTGAGCTGCTGCGCGTGCGAGCGGCGATGAAGCCGATCGCCACCGTCCCGCGAGCCCTGCGCACGGTGGACACCTCCACGGGGGAGAACGCTGTCGCCCACCACCAGCGCTCCGACGTCTGCGCCGTCCCAGCCGCCGGCGTCGTGGCCGAGGCGATGGTCGCGCTCGTCATCGCCGACGCCGTGCTGGAGAAGTTCGGCGGCGACTCGGTCGAGGAGACCAAGCGGAACGCCGAGGCCTACCTGAAGCACGTGGCCGAGCGCGGCCTGTCGGTGGCGCCCGGCGCCGGGCAGGCGTGAGCGGCCCCGTCGTCCTGGTGGGCGCCCCCGGCTCCGGCAAGTCGACCACCGGCGCCCTGCTGGCGGAGCGCCTCGGGGTGCCGTTCACCGACGTCGACACCGAGATCGAGCAACGGGCGGGGCGCAGCATCGGGGCGATCTTCGCCGACGACGGCGAGCCGGCGTTCCGGGCGCTGGAGGAGCAGGTGACGGCGGAGCTGTTGGGCCGTCCCGGTGTGCTCTCCCTCGGTGGGGGGGCGGTGCTCTCCGCGGCCACCCGGGCGGCCCTGCGCGGCCACCGGGTCGTGTGGCTGCAGGTGAGTGCCGCCACCGCCGTCTCCCGGGTCGGGCTGAACGAGGCGCGGCCCCTGTTGCTGGGCAACGTCCGCGGCCAGCTGATCAAGCTGCTCGCGGCACGCACGCCGCTCTACGCCGAGGTCGCAACCGAGCGGGTGGAGACCGACACCCGGTCACCCGACGAGGTCGTCGACCTGCTGCTGGGCGCGGAGGAGACCCGTGGCTGAGCCGACCCGCATCCCCGTCACCGCCGAGTCGCCCTACGACGTCCTCGTCGGCCACGACCTGCTCGGCCGCCTGCCCGGTGTTCTGGGGGCGGACGTGCAGCGGGTGGCCCTGATCCACCCGCCGACGCTGACCCGGCTGGCCGCCTCGGCGACCCACGTGCTCAGCACGGCCGGGTACGAGGTTGTCCGGATCGACGTGCCCGACGCCGAAGCGGCCAAGACCGCCACCGTCGCCGCGTCCTGCTGGTCCGTGCTGGGCAACGCGGGCTTCACCCGCTCCGACGCCGTCGTCGGCTTGGGCGGAGGGTCGACGACCGACCTCGCCGGGTTCGTCGCCGCCACCTGGCTGCGCGGGGTGCGTTACGTCAGCGTCCCGACCAGCCTGCTCGGCATGGTGGACGCCGCCGTGGGCGGGAAGACCGGGATCAACACCGCCGAGGGCAAGAACCTCGTTGGCGCGTTCTACGAGCCCGCCGGAGTCCTCTGCGACCTCGACAGCCTGACGACGCTGCCGGCGGCGGACCTGGTCGGCGGGCTTGCTGAGGTGGTCAAGTGCGGGTTCATCGCCGACCCTGCCATCCTGACGCTTCTCGAGGCGTCACCGGCGGCCTGCCGGACCCCCGGCTCGCCGGAGCTGCGGGAGCTGGTCGAGCGGTCGGTCCGGGTTAAGGCCGAGGTGGTGTCTGGGGACCTCCGCGAGGCGACGTCGGTCGGCGGACGGGTCGGGCGCGAGCTGCTGAACTACGGCCACACCCTCGGGCACGCCATCGAGCGGCGCGAGCACTACCGGTGGCGCCACGGCGAGGCCGTCAGCGTCGGCCTGGTGTTCGTCGCGGAGCTGGCCCGACGGGTGGGGCTGATCGACGACACGCTCGCCGCGCGGCACGCCGCTGTCCTCGCCGGCGTCGGGCTCCCCGTCCGCTACGACCCAGCTGCGTTCGATGACCTGCTGGTCACCATGGGCCTGGACAAGAAGACCCGCGGTTCGACCTTGCGTTTCGTCGTCCTGAATGGGCTCGCCTCCGCCGAGATCCTCGCCGGGCCTTCTGAGAGCCTGCTGCGCGAGGCGTACGTCGCCGTCAGCTCCTGATTGGCCTCGCGCACCTCACTCCGCCAAAGGAACCGCTGACGACTTACGCCGTTCCGGCCCGGAAGTCCCGACCTTTCAGCGGTTTCTTCTCAGCGCACCAGCACCTGGAGCTCCCCGACGGGTATCTTGGTGCTGGCCGACTGGAAGAAGGGGATGGTGCCCGACGTCCCGTTGATTGACCAGTCGATCGCCCAGACCGCGTTCGCGGTGACGATGTAGGAGCCGGCCGGCAGCGACGGTTCCTGGTAGGCGTAGCCGCACGACGGTGACTTCGTCCCCGGTTCGACTGAGCGGGTCCAGCGGGTACCGAGATCGGAGCAGCGGACCTTCCCGCCATCGCCCATGTCGAAGACCACCTCGACCAGGCGGGCATCGAGGGCGACGGAGAGGTCGAAGACGGAGTCCGCCACCGGCGCCGGGTCGAGCTCACCCTCGGCCCACAGCCACAGCGGGTAGCCGACGGCGGCCATGCCCCACTCGTTGAGGTCCGGCGGCGGGCCGATCACCGGCTTCGGAGCGGTGAGCCGGAGCCGGGCCGACGCGATGTACGCCGCCTGCTCGGGTGTGACGGCGGGCGCCGCCGGAGCCGCGGCAGCTTGCGGCGCGGGGTCGCCTGCTTGGCGAATGTTGGGCTGGTCGGGGAGCGCGTTCTGCCGGAACCGCCCACAGCTGGTGGTGTCGACGGTGGCGATGCACTGGACGAACGCGGCCTGCGCCTGCTTGTTGGCCTGGACGGCCGACTGCAACTTGGTGCGGTACTCCGTCATCTGCTGCTTGTATTCGTGCTTCGGGAGGTACGTGTACTTCGGCTTGCTGCAGCTCGGAGACGGCCCGCATTGCGATCGCGGTCGAGTCGAGCGTCTCGTGACTTCGCTGCTGGTTCTTCCAGACGCTTACTCGCCGCGCCCCATCGGCGGTCGTTCAAGTGAGAACTCAGTGTCCGCAGAGGCGATCGACTGGGCCAGCGAAACCAAGACGCCACATGCAGCTAGCGCCGAGACCCAGCTTCAACATGCATGCTGCACCTTCTTCCCGGTCCCCGACCAGAGCTTCCAACGATTGCTCGACTTCCGCGAACCTCGATGGTCCGCTGTACTGAGCTCGCCCTGCTCCCTTGATGCCCGCGCTTATCGATGATGGTCGTACGGCACGGCAGTCTTCACAAACTTCAAGCGACAAGTTGCCGAGGGTGAGTAGCCGCCAGCGGCGTACGTACACGATTCGCTCCTCCCGTGGTGCGAGGTCACCAGCCCCGCGTAGGCTGCAGCGACTTCAGTGAAGCTCCGTAGATACTCACCGCCCGCCGTCTCCCGCATCACCTTGGTCGGCTCCTTGGCCCCACCTGCCCGGAGCACCCGCCCGTACTCCGCGCGGAACGTCCGGTACGCCTTCTCCGCCGCGGCGTAGTCGAGCCGCTCCTGCCGCTCGGCGGCGGTCTCGGTGGGCGTTGCTGACGGGCTCGGAGCAGGCGAAGGCGTCACCGCAGGGTCGGCGCTGCAGCCCGCCAGGACAAGCGCGCAGAGCAGCGCGACGACGCCGACCCCCGTCCGACCGTCCCTCACGCCACGTCCTCCCCGTACGCGAGCCGCCAGAGTCCCACGCGGGCCGACCCGTTGTCAGCCCCCGTTGTGGACAACTCACCCTGCACCCCGAGAAGGCTCTTGCACCCTCTCGAGGGGGTGCAGCGCCGAGTTCGGGGAGCAGCACGGGCCGGAGGGGTCGCCGTCGTTGGTCTAGAGTGGGTTGCTGCCCTGCAGGGCACCATCATCACGGAGGGTTTTCACGCGTGGCGTCGACGAATGATCTCAAGAACGGCATGGTCCTCGACCTAGACGGCCAGCTCTGGTCGGTGGTCTGGTTCCAGCACCACAAGCCCGGCAAGGGCAACACGGTGGTCCGGACCAAGTTGAAGCACGTCCTGTCGGGCAAAGTCGTCGACAAGACCTTCAACTCCGACACCAAGGTCGACACCGCGAGCGTGGACCGCCGCGACATGCAGTACCTGTACCACGACGGCTCCGGCTTCGTGTTCATGGACACCTCGTCCTACGAGCAGGTGACCATCAGCGACGAGACCGTGGGCGACGCCAAGAACTACCTCCTCGAGGAGCAGATCGCCACCGTCGCGATCCACGAGGACAACCCGCTCTACATCGACCTGCCGGCCTCGGTCGAGCTGCTCATCACCTACACCGAGCCCGGCCTCCAGGGCGACCGCAGCACCGGGGGCACGAAGCCCGCGACGCTGGAGACCGGTCTGCAGATCCAGGTCCCGCTGTTCATCACCAACGGCGAGAAGGTCAAGGTGGACACCCGGACGGGCGACTACCTGGGCCGTGTCGCCTGACCTGACCGCGCATCGCATGACCGAGCCCGACCCCAGGCCGCGCACGCTCTCCACCCGCAGTAAGGCGCGCAAGCGTGCCCTCGACATCTTGTTCGAGGCCGAGCTGCGCGGCAACGACCCGCTGGAGACGCTCGCGGCGAGCACGGACCGGGCCGACCCGCCCATCCGGGACTACACGGCTTCCCTGGTGCGCGGGGTGGTCACCCACCGCACCGAGATCGACCGGCGGATCGCCTCCTGCATGGCCAAGAGCTGGACCATCGAGCGGATGCCGCGGGTCGACCGTGCGGCAGCCCGGATCGCCGTCTACGAGATCGACTTCGGCGACGTGCCGGACCCCGTGGCGATCGCCGAGGCGGTGGCGCTGGTTGGCGACCTCTCCACCGATGAGTCTCCGGGCTACTTGACCGGCCTGCTCAGCGCCGTGCTGGCCACCAAGACCCCCGACGCTGAGCCTCCCGCCCAGTCCGCCTGACCCCTACCCGGCGGGGGTGCGGCTGAGGGCCACGACCGGCGCAGCCCCGCCGACACTTCCGGTGGAATCGGCCGGGGTGGCCGGGGCCGCGGTGCGCAGGGTGCGCGGGAGCGCGAACAGGTCGAGAACTGGACTGCATAGAGGTACTAAGCATCTTGCTGTTCCCGTCGTCGTCTCGGGCCGGTCGACGACGGTGGTCCGGCGCCCGCCGGCTGGTAGCGTGTCGCGCGATCTTCCAACCTTTAAGACCTGTCCTGTGAGGCAGGAAAGGACGGGCATGAGCACAGCCGATTCGACGCGTCCAGAACCCACCGACCACCGTCCACCGGCAGCGCTGCTGGTCCTGGAGGACGGTCGGACCTTCACCGGCCGGGCCTACGGAGCCGTCGGGGAGACCTTCGGCGAGGCCGTCTTCGCCACCGGGATGTCGGGCTACCAGGAGACCCTGACCGACCCCAGCTACCACCGCCAGGTCGTCGTCGCCACCGCGCCGCACATCGGGAACACCGGTTGGAACGACGAGGACGACGAGTCCGGGCAGATCTGGGTCGCGGGCTACGTCATCCGTGACGCCGCCCGGGTGCCGTCCAGCTGGCGCTCCCGCCGCACCTTGGACGACGAGCTCCGGGCGCAGGGGATCGTCGGGGTGCAGGACATCGACACCCGCGCCCTCACCCGTCACCTGCGGGAGCGGGGGGCCATGCGCGTCGGCCTGTCCAGCGTCGAGACCAACCCGGCGGCCCTGCTCCGGCGCGTGCAGGAGGCTCCGGCCATGGCGGGGGCCCACCTCGCCGGCGAGGTCACCACCGCGACCGGCTACGTCGTGCCCGCCGAGGGCGAGACGCGGCACCGGGTCGTCGCCGTCGACCTCGGGATCAAGTCGATGACGCCCTCCCAGATGGCCCAGCGGGGCATCGAGGTGCACGTCGTGCCCTCCACCGTCACCTTCGAGCAGGTCGCGGCGCTGCAGCCCGACGGCGTCTTCTTCTCCAACGGCCCCGGCGACCCGGCCGCCACGGAAGGCCCGGTCGAGCTGCTCCGGGCGGTGCTGGGCGCCGGCATCCCCTACTTCGGCATCTGTTTCGGCAACCAGATCTTCGGCCGCGCGCTGGGCTTCGGCACCTACAAGCTCGCCTACGGCCACCGCGGCCTCAACCAGCCGGTGATGGACCTGCGCACCCGCCGGGTCGAGGTCACCTCCCACAACCACGGCTTTGCCGTCGACGCCCCGCTCGACCGGGCGACGACGACGCCGTTCGGCACGGCCACCGTCAGCCACGTCGGACTCAACGACCAGGTGGTCGAGGGCCTCGAGCTCCGCGACGACGCGGGCCGGGTGCTTGCCTTCTCGGTCCAGTACCACCCCGAGGCGGCCGCCGGGCCGCACGACGCCAACTACCTCTTCGACCGCTTCGTCGACGTCATGGTGGAGAGGAAGGCCGCCTGATGCCCCGTCGCGGCGACCTGCACACGATCCTGGTCATCGGCTCCGGCCCCATCGTCATCGGCCAGGCCAGTGAGTTCGACTACTCCGGCACCCAGGCCTGCCGGGTGCTCAAGGAGGAGGGCTTCCGCGTCGTCCTCGTCAACTCCAACCCGGCGACGATCATGACCGACCCGGAGTTCGCCGACGCCACCTACGTCGAGCCGATCACCCCCGAGTTCGTCGAGCAGGTGATCGCCCTCGAGCGCCCCGACGCGCTGCTTGCCACCCTCGGCGGCCAGACCGCGCTGAACGCCGCGGTCGCCCTGCACGAGAACGGCGTACTCGAGAAGTACGGCGTCGAGATGATCGGCGCCTCCTTCGACGCCATCCAGCGCGGGGAGAACCGCGAGCAGTTCAAGGCCATCGTCGAGAACCTGACCGGTGCGGCCGGCGGCGTCGCGGAGGTGGCCCGGAGCTTCGTCTGCCACTCCATGGACGACGTGCTGGCCGCAGCGGGGCAGCTGGGCTACCCCCTGGTCGTCCGCCCGAGCTTCACCATGGGTGGGGTCGGGTCCGGGTTCGCCCACGACGAGTCCGATCTCCGCCGCATCGCCGGTGCCGGCTTGTCGGCCAGCCCTACCACCGAGGTGCTCATCGAGGAGTCGATCCTCGGGTGGAAGGAGTACGAGCTCGAGGTCATGCGCGACCGCGCCGACAACGTGGTGATCGTCTGCTCCATCGAGAACTTCGACCCGATGGGCGTCCACACCGGCGACTCGATCACCGTCGCCCCGGCCATGACGCTGACCGACCGCGAGTACCAGCGGATGCGAGACGTGGCCATCGGCATCATCCGCGACGTCGGTGTCGACACCGGGGGCTGCAACATCCAGTTCGCGGTGAATCCCGAGAACGGCCGGATGATCGTCATCGAGATGAACCCGCGGGTGTCGCGGTCCAGCGCCCTGGCCAGCAAGGCCACCGGCTTCCCGATCGCCAAGATCGCGGCCAAGGTCGCCGTCGGCTACACCCTCGACGAGATCCCGAACGACATCACCCAGCAGACCCCGGCGAGCTTCGAGCCCACGCTGGACTACGTCGTCGTCAAGGTCCCTCGGTTCGCGTTCGAGAAGTTCCCCACCGCCGACACGACCCTGACCACGCACATGAAGAGCGTCGGCGAGGCGATGGCCATCGGGCGCAACTTCACCGAGGCGCTGGGCAAGGCCCTGCGCTCGCTCGAGGACCCCAAGGCGCCCTTCGACTTCGCCGGCCCGGTCACCCGCCCGGTCGAGGAGCTGCTCGCCGCCGCCGCTCGACCGCACGACGGCCGGATCGGGCTGGTCATGCAGGCCCTGCGGGCCGGCGCTAGCGCCGAGCAGGTCTTCGAGGCCACCAGGATCGACCCGTGGTTCGTCGACCAGCTGGTCTTGGTGCTGGAGGTCGCCGACACGGTCCGTGACGCCCCCGAGCTGACCGCCGACGTGCTGCGCCACGCCAAGCGGAACGGGCTGTCCGACGCTCAGGTCGCCAGCCTGCGCCACCTGCGCGAGGACGTGGTCCGCGGGGTGCGCTGGGCGCTGGGGATCCGGCCGGTCTACAAGACCGTCGACACCTGCGCGGCCGAGTTCGCCGCGCGCACGCCGTACCACTACAGCTCCTACGAGCTGGAGTCTGAGGTGATGCCGCGGGACAAGCCGGCCGTGCTCATCCTCGGCAGCGGCCCCAACCGGATCGGCCAGGGGATCGAGTTCGACTACTCCTGCGTCCACGCGGCGATGGCCCTCTCGGCCGCCGGCTACGAGACCGTGATGGTCAACTGCAACCCCGAGACGGTCTCCACCGACTACGACACCGCCGACCGGCTGTATTTCGAGCCGCTGACGCTGGAGGACGTGCTCGAGGTCGTGCACGCCGAGCAGCAGGCGGGGCCGGTGGCCGGGGTCATCGTGCAGCTCGGCGGCCAGACGCCGTTGCGGCTGGCCCAGGGCCTCAAGGACGCGGGCGTCCCGATCGTGGGTACCAGCCCGGAGGCCATCCACCTGGCCGAGGAGCGCGGCGCCTTCGGCGAGGTGCTCGACGCCGAGGGCCTGCCTGCGCCCAAGCACGGCCTTGCCCGGTCCTTTGCCGAGGCCAAGACCATCGCCGACGAGATCGGCTACCCGGTGCTGGTGCGGCCCTCGTACGTGCTCGGCGGCCGCGGCATGGAGATCGTCTACGACGAGGCCTCCCTGTCCTCCTACATCGGCCGGGCGACCGAGGTCTCGCCCGCCCACCCGGTGCTGGTCGACCGGTTCCTCGACGACGCGGTGGAGATCGACGTCGACGCGCTCTACGACGGCACCGACCTCTACCTCGGTGGGGTCATGGAGCACATCGAGGAGGCCGGCGTTCACTCGGGCGACTCGGCCTGCACCCTGCCGCCGATCACCCTCGGCGCGGAGGTGGTGGACCGCATCCGCGACTCCACGGAGAAGATCGCGCGCGGCGTCGGCGTCCGAGGGCTCCTGAACATCCAGTTCGCCCTGGCCGGGGACACCCTCTACGTCCTGGAGGCCAACCCCCGGGCCTCGCGAACCGTGCCGTTCGTCTCCAAGGCGACCGGCACGCAGCTGGCCAAGGCGGCGGCGCGGGTGATGCTCGGCACGAGCATCGCCGACCTGCGGACCGAGGGGCTGCTGCGGGCCACCGGCGACGGCTCCGACGCGAAGCACTCCGGCCCGATCGCGGTCAAGGAAGCGGTCATGCCGTTCAACCGGTTCCGGAGCGTGGACGGCACGTCGGTCGACACCATCCTCGGCCCGGAGATGAAGTCGACCGGTGAGGTGATGGGCCTCGACCTCGGGTTCGGCACCGCCTTCGCCAAGAGCCAGGCCGCGGCCTCGGGGCCACTCCCGACCTCGGGCACGGTCTTCGTCTCCGTCGCGAACCGGGACAAGCGCAACGTCGTCTTCCCGGTGAAGCGGCTGTCCGATCTCGGCTTCGAGATCCTGGCCACCACAGGCACCGCGTCCATGCTGCGCCGCCACGGCGTCCGGGTCACGACGGTGCGGAAGTTCAGCCAGGGCCCCGGCCCGGACGGGGAGAAGACGGTCGTCCAGGCCATCCTCGACGGCGAGGTCGACCTGATCTTCAACACCCCCCACGGACTGAGCCCCGACGGCCGACCACGCTTCGACGGGTACGAGATCCGCACCGCGGGCGTCCTGCGCAACGTCCCGTGCATCACCACGGTCCAGGGGCTGGCTGCGGCGGTCCAGGGCATCGAGGCGGTCCGGGCCGGCGACATGGGCGTGCGGTCCCTGCAGTCGTGGGCCCAGGACCACTGAGCCCGGCTCGATGAACCCCGACACCTGGCTCCTCGACCAGGCCTACCGGCGGCTCCTGCGCCCGGTGCTCTTCCGCTCCCAGGGCGGTGACCCCGAGCAGGTCCACGACGCCACCCTGGCCGCCCTGCACCGGGTGGGGGAGAGCCGGGCGGCACGCACGGCCCTGTCGGCGCTGCTGGTCCGGCACCGGGAGCCGGTCCGCGTCGCCGGCATCGACTTCCCGGGGCGGGTCGGGGTGGCGGCCGGGCTGGACAAGAACGGGCTGGGCCTGCGGGCGTGGGCCGCCCTGGGGTTCGGGTTCGCCGAGCTCGGCACGGTGACGAGCCAGGGGCAGCCCGGGAACGAGCAGCCACGGCTGTTCCGGCTGCCCGAGCACCAGGCGATCATCAACCGGATGGGCTTCAACAACGCCGGGGCGGCCGCCCTCGCGGCCCGGCTGGCGGCGGCGGACGTGGTGCGCGGCAACGGCGCCGTGGGCATCCCCCTGGGCATCAGCCTGGGCAAGACCAAGACCACCCCGCTGGCCGAAGCCACCGCCGACTACCTGGCCTCCTTCCGCCTGCTGGCCGGCTACGCCGACTACGTCGCGGTCAACGTGTCCAGCCCGAACACCCCCGGGCTGCGCTCGCTGCAGGACGCCGACGCCCTGCGCAACCTGGTCACCACCCTGGTCCTCGAGGCCCGGCGCCGCGACCCCGACCAGCCGGTCCCCGTGTTCGTGAAGCTGGCGCCCGACCTCGGCGACGACGCGCTCGAGGAGCTGCTGGCGGTCTGCAGCACCGCCGGCGCCGCCGGGCTGATCGCCACCAACACCACGCTGAGCCGCGACGCGGTGGCCGGCCACCGGCACGCCGACCAGGCCGGCGGGCTCTCGGGCTCGCCCCTGGCCGCCCGGGCCCGGGCGGTCGTCGCCTTCTTGACCGCCCGCACCGACCTCCCGGTGATGGGGGTGGGCGGCATCCTCACCGCCGACGACGGCCGGGCGATGCTCGACGCAGGCGCCGTCCTGCTGCAGGTCTACAGCGGCTACATCTACCGCGGCCCGGCGCTGGTCGCCGAGCTCAACCGGCTCACTCCCGGGGACGGCGGCACCACGCCGAGGAAGGCAGTGCGATGACGCAGGGACGCGCGGGCTACGGGGAACGGCTGCAGCAGGTCGTGGGGGAGCGGGGCCCGCTGGCCGTTGGCATCGACCCGCACCCGGGGGTGCTCGCGGCCTGGGGCCTGACCGACGACGTGGCCGGGCTGGAAGCCTGCGCCCGCGGCATGGTCGAGGCGCTCGCCGACGAGGTGGCGGTGTTCAAGCCGCAGTCGGCCTTCTACGAGGCCTACGGATCCGCTGGGGTCGCCGTGCTGGAGCGGGTCCTCGCCGACGTGGCGGCCGCAGGGGCGTTGTCGCTGCTGGACGTCAAGCGCGGCGACATCGGCTCCACCATGGACGCCTACGCGCGCGCCTACCTCAGCGACGGGTCGCCGCTGGCCGCCGACGCGGTCACCCTGAGCCCCTACCTGGGTTTCGGTTCCCTCGACGGCGCCGTCGAGCTGGCGGCGCGCTCCGGCCGCGGGGTGTACGTGCTGGCCCTGACCAGCAACCCCGAGGGCCCCCAGCTCCAGCACGCGCGCACCGCGGACGGGCGCCGCGTGGGTCAGCTTGTGGTGGACGAGGCGGCGGCTCGCAACTCCGGCCCCGGGCCCGGCCACGTCGGGGTGGTGGTCGGAGCCACTATCGGGCGGACGGGCATCGACTTCTCCCGGCTCAACGGCTCGATCCTGGCCCCCGGCATCGGCGCCCAGGGTGGGACGGCCGCGGACCTTGCCGAGGTGTTCGGGCCGGCTCTGCCGCTCGTGCTGCCGACCACGAGCCGTGAGGTGATGCGCGCCGGACCCGACCCGGAGGCGCTCCGGGACGCGGCGCGGGCCACGCTGGCCGCCATGCGCACCGTCTTGTCCGTGGGGTAGGTTCTCAGGCTCCGGAGGTCGCTGTCCGCCGCTGTGTGCGGGGGCACCTGGAGTTCCTAGACGAGGACGCATGTCGTGACCATTCCCCCGTTGAGCGACGAGCAGCGCCAGCTCGCCCGGCACGCCGCCACCGAGGCGAGGCGGCGGCGCGCCGAGGTGAAGCAGGCCCTGCGCTCGGGCAGCCGGACGCTCGCCGAGGTCCTGGCGCAGGCCGAGCAGGACGACGTCGTCGCCCACACCAAGGTCATCGACGTCCTCAAATCCCTGCCACGGGTGGGCGCCGTGCGTGCGACCCGGGTCATGGAGCGGCTGGACATCGCACCGAACCGCCGGCTCCGCGGGCTCGGCAAGCACCAGTCGGCCGCCCTGGTCGCGGAGTTCCCGGCCCCCACTGCAGCCGACAACCCCTCCGCGTGAGCGCGGTGGGTCTCACCGTCCTCTCAGGCCCGACGGCGGTCGGCAAGGGCACCGTGGTGACGCGGCTCGCCTCCGAGCACCCGGAGATCTTCGTCTCGGTCTCGGCCACCACCCGGCCGCCGAGGCCCGGGGAGGTCGACGGCGTCCACTACCTCTTCGTGTCGCCGGAGCAGTTCGACGCGATGATCGCCGAGGGGGCGCTGCTCGAGTGGGCCGTCGTGCACGGCACGCACCGCTACGGCACGCCGCGGGCGCCCGTCGTCGCCGCGGTGGAGTCCTCACGCCCCGCCCTGCTGGAGATCGACCTGCAGGGAGCGCGCCAGGTGCGGCAGGCGTGGCCGGAGGCCCGTTTCGTCTTCCTGGCCCCGCCGTCGTGGGAGGAGCTGGTGCGGCGTCTGGTCGGTCGCGGCACCGAGTCCGAGGCCCAGCGCGAGCGCCGTCTGCAGACGGCGCGCGACGAGCTGGCCTCGGCGAGGGAGTTCGACCACGTCATCGTGAACGGCGAAGTGGGCCAAGCGGTGACGGAGTTGGTAGCCTTGGCGTGTCTGTGACGACAGACGCCCCACCTCAACGCGGTCCGGCTCGACGAGCCGGGTGCTGCGCTGCGCGGAACCCGGCCCCCGTGGCGGGTTGCGCGGGGGGTCACTCGAGCTGAAACCGAAGGTATCCCCGTGACTGTCCACCCCGTCGCCGAAGGCATCACCAACCCGCCGATCGACGAGCTGCTCACCCGTTCGGACTCCAAGTACAAGCTGGTGCTGTTCGCCGCGAAGCGCGCCCGCCAGATCAACGCCTACTACTCCCAGCTGGGCGAGGGCCTGCTGGACCACGTCGGTCCGCTGGTCGAGACCGGCCCGCAGGAGAAGCCGCTGTCCATCGCCCTGCGCGAGGTCAACGCCGGCAAGCTCAACTGCATCGACATCGACCCCGAGGCCGAGGAGGCCGAGGAGTCGGGCACCTCGGGTCCCACCCTGGTCGAGCCCGCCTGATCCCGACGCCGTGCCCCTGAACCGGACCCGAGTCGGCGGGCCGCCCCGGCGATGGGTCGCCTTTGAGGTCCCGGGGCGGGTGCGCCGGTGAGCCGGGTCGTTCTCGGCGTCGCCGGCGGCATCGCGGCGTACAAGGCCTGCGAGCTGTTGCGGCGGCTGCTCGCCGCCGGGCACGACGTCACCGTCGTGCCCACCGACGCGGCCCTGCAGTTCGTCGGTGAGGCGACCTGGTCGGCCCTGTCCGGACGTCCGGCGCACACCTCGGTCTGGGCCAACGCCCACCAGGTGCCGCACGTGAAGCTGGGGCAGGAGGCTGACCTGGTCGTCGTCGCGCCCGCCACCGCGGATCTCCTGGCCCGCGCGGCCACCGGACGAGCGGATGACCTGCTGACCAACGTGCTGCTGACCGCCCGCTGCCCGGTCGTGATGGCGCCGGCCATGCACACGGAGATGTGGCTCCACGCCGCGACCCAGGCCAACGTCACCACGCTCCGGTCCCGTGGGGTGGTGGTGATCGACCCCGACTCCGGCCGGCTCACCGGACCCGACTCCGGCCCCGGACGCCTGCCCGACCCGACCGAGCTGGCCGGCGTCGTGGAGACGGTGCTGGCCGACGCCACCTCCGCGGGTGCCGCCGCCCGTCAAGACCTCGCCGGCCTGCGGGTCGTGGTGAGCGCCGGAGGCACCCGGGAGCACCTGGACCCCGTCCGGTTCCTCGGCAACTCCTCCTCCGGTCTGATGGGGTGGGCCCTCGCCCGCGCAGCACGGCTGCGCGGCGCCGAGGTCACCCTCGTCGCGGCCAACGTCGACCGCCCCGCCCCACCCGGGGTCGCCCTCGTGCGCGTCGTCTCGACGGCCGACCTCGACGCTGCCGCTCGCGCGGCGTCCGCCTGCGCCGACGTGGTGGTGATGGCGGCGGCTCCCGCTGACTTCACCCCCGCCGCGGCCAGCGGCACCAAGATCAAGAAGTCCGGCAGCGGCGGCCTGGAGCTCGACCTTCTCCAGACGCCCGACGTGCTGGCCGGGCTCGTGCGGGACCGCACCAACCCGCGTCAGGTGCTCGTGGGGTTCGCGGCCGAGACCCCGTCCAGCCAGGACGAGCTGCTCGCCCTGGGGCGCGCCAAGCTCCAGCGGAAGGGCTGCGACCTGCTGGTGCTCAACGCCGTGGGCGGTGGGTTGGTCTTCGGGCGCTCCGACAGCGAGATCACCCTGCTGACTCCCGAGACTGCCGACGGTCCCCGGGCCGGGAGCAAGGACACGCTGGCCTACGTCATCTGGGACACCATTCTCACGCTGCGGTCCTCCCGGTAGGTTGGGCCGACCGGCGTGCAGCCGGCCCCAGCCAGCGAGAAGACGAGGCCATGGCGCGCAGACTGTTCACCTCCGAGTCGGTCACCGAGGGCCACCCGGACAAGATCGCCGACCAGATCAGCGACACCGTCCTGGACGCATTGCTGGAGCAGGACCCCGCCAGCCGCGTGGCCGTCGAGTGCCTGGTCACCACCGGCCTGGTCGTCGTCGCCGGTGAGGTGACCACCGACTCCTACGTCGAGATCCCGGGCCTGGTCCGGCAGAAGGTCATCGACATCGGCTACGACTCCTCGACCAAGGGCTTCGACGGCGCCTCCTGTGGCGTCTCCATCGCGATCGGGCAGCAGTCGCCCGACATCGCCCAGGGCGTGGACATCGCCGTGGAGTCGCGCACCGGCTCCTCAGAGGACGTGCTCGACGCGCAGGGCGCCGGCGACCAGGGCCTGATGTTCGGCTACGCCTGCGACGACACCCCCGCGCTGATGCCCCTGCCCATCGACCTCGCCCACCGGCTGGCCGAGCGGCTCTCCGCCGTGCGCAAGGACGGGACCATGCCGTACCTGCGGCCCGACGGAAAGACCCAGGTCACCATCGAGTACGACGGCGACCGGCCGGTCCGGCTGGACACCGTGGTGCTGTCCAGTCAGCACGCCGCCGACATCGACCTTGACGCGCTGCTCACCCCGGACGTCCGCAAGCACGTCGTCGAGCCCGTGCTGGAGCGCTACGCCATCGACAGCTCCGACTACCGGTTGCTGGTCAACCCGACCGGCCGGTTCGAGATCGGCGGCCCGATGGGCGACGCCGGCCTGACCGGCCGCAAGATCATCGTCGACACCTACGGCGGCATGGCCCGCCACGGTGGCGGCGCCTTCTCCGGCAAGGACCCCTCGAAGGTGGACCGCTCCGGCGCCTACGCGATGCGCTGGGTCGCCAAGAACGTCGTGGCGGCCGGCCTGGCCCGCCGCTGCGAGGTTCAAGTGGCCTACGCCATCGGCAAGGCGCACCCCGTGGGCTTCTACGTCGAGACCTTCGGCACCGAGAGCGTCCCCGTCGACCAGATCGCCGACGCGGTGCTGGCCACCTTCGACCTGCGTCCGGCAGCGATCATCCGCGACCTCGACCTCAAGCGCCCGGTCTACGGCGCCACCGCGGCCTACGGCCACTTTGGCCGCGAGCTGCCGGGCCACACCTGGGAGGTGGCCGACCGCGCCGACGCCCTGGCGGCCGCGGTCAAGGGCTGAGGGCTCAGGGCCCAGCGAGAGCTCAGCGGTCGAGCAGCGAGCGCCGGCGCCCCCGTCGCGCGGCGCCCCTTGCGGACTGCGCGACAGCGGCGCCCACGAGCAGGCCGAGGGCGATGGCGGTGACGACGCCCAGGACACCCAGGGCCGCCTCCGCGGAGCCGGCCGGGTCGAGGGCCAGCTGGGTGGTGGAGAGCAGCCCGAGGCTGCCGGGCACCAGCAGCCAGAACGCCGGCAGGAACACGACCAACCGGGGGAGTGAAGGCCGCACCGCCTCGACGGCGGAGGCCCCGAGGCTGGCCGCCAGCGCCCCCGCGAAGCTCCCCAGCACCGGCCCGGAGAGGGCTTGACCGAAGGACTGGGCGGCGAAGGCCAGCACCAGCGTGAACGCGATGAAGGGCAGCAGCCGGAGCGACGGGCTCTCGAGGACCCCGATGCCGAGCGTGATCAGGACCAGCCCCAGAGGGGCCGCCCACCAGCCCAGCTCCTGCACCCGCAGGTTGTTGAGGGCTGTGGTCGGGACGTCGAACAGTCGAGCGGCCGCCACGATGCCGAGGGTGAACAGCAGCAGCTGGACGATCCCGAAGACCAGGCGGGAGGTGCCGGCCACCATCGCCCCGCTGGCCAGCTCCGACATCGCCGTGACGATCAGCGCCCCGGGCAGCAGCACGGCCAGCGGCGGCAGCAGGGTCCGCAGCGGACCCTCCAGCAGCCCGGCGTCCACCGCGGCGAACACCAGGCAGGCCAGCACGAAAGCGGCCAGGGTCGGAAGCAGCGTGCCGACCAGGCGGAAGCGCTGCCCCAAGCGGTACAGGCCCAGCGTGATGGTGCCGCCGACCGCGGCGAAGGCCACGTTGGCCCAGCCGGGCTGCAGGATGAGCGCGATGCCGATCGCGATGCCCACCCAGCCCAGGTTGGCCAGCCAGAGCGGGTAGCGGGACGGGCGGGAGCTGAGGGCCAGCAGCGCCCCGGTGGCCTCCTCCACGCTGATCGAGCCCTGGAGGAGCTGGTGGCGGATCGTCCGGACCTCAGCCGCCTGGTCCAGGCGCAGCGACCCCTTGACGCTCTCGTAGGTGGCGGGTTCCCCGCTGCTGACCCCGACGGTGACCCCGGTCGGACCGGCGGCCACCTGGGCGTCCGGGTGACCGAGCCGGCTCGCCACCTCGACCACCTCGTCCTCGACGTCGGAGACGGGCTGCCCGGTGGCCACCATGGACGCGGCCAGGGCCACCAGGAGCCGTCGCACCTGCGGCTCCGGCGCGTCGGCGGGACTGCTCTGGGTCATGGCTCCTCGTCAGTGGGCGGTCTGCCCGGCCGACCCGGAGAGGCCGTGCACGAGCCGGGGGATGTCAGACCCCTCTGCCTATCATCGGGTGTGCCCCTCAGGTCGGACGCCCAGGCGAGCCCCGCGGACCCCGGGGGGCCTCCGGCGCTCCGGCTTGCGGTGGCAGCACCGGAGCCGCCCGCGCCGCTACACGCCCCCGCCGAGGTGTGCCCCGTCGGCCGCGTCGTCCTGGACCTGCCGCTCACCCACCTCGACCGGCCCTTCGACTACACCGTCTCGCGGACCCAGGACGCGGAGGCCGTTCCCGGGGCCCGGGTCCGGGTCCGCTTTGCCGGCAAGCAGCGAGACGGCTTCCTGCTCGAGCGGCGCGAGGCCAGCGACCACGACGGGATCCTCAGCCCGCTGGGCAAGGTGGTCTCGCCCGAACCGGTGCTGACCCCGGAGGTCGCGCGCCTGGTTCGCGGGGTCGCCGACCACTACGCCGGGAGCTTCAGCGACGTGATGCGGCTCGCCGTGCCGCCACGCCACGCGGCCACCGAGAACGCGGCCCCCGTCGAGGGGCCACCCCCGGCGCCCCCGACGGCGCCGCCGCACCCCCTTGGCGCCTACCCGGCAGGACCGGGCTTCCTGGCCGCGCTGGCGGCCGGCGGCAACCCGCGCGCGGCCTGGCAGGTGACCCCCAGTGCCGATCCCAGCGGGAACTGGGCCGCCGGGCTGGCCGCCGCCGCCCGGGCCACCGTCGACGGCGGCCGCGGCGCAGTCCTCGTCGTCCCCGACCAGCGTGACCTCGAGCAGCTGCGGCGCGCCTGCGCGGCGGCCCTGGGGCCCACCCGGTTCGTGGTTCTGGTGGCCGAGGCGGGGCCCGCCGCCCGCTACCGCGCCTTCCTGCGCGCCTTGCGCGGCGAGGTCAGCGTCGTCATCGGCAACCGGGCCGCCGCGTTCGCCCCCGTCCGGGACCTCGGCCTGGTCGCGCTGTGGGACGACGGCGACGACCTGCTGTCCGAACCCCGCGCGCCCTACCCGCACGCCCGCGAGGTGCTGGCCCTGCGCGCGGCCCAGCAGGGGACGGGCGCCCTGTTCGCAGGCTTCGCCCGCACGGCCGAGGTCCAGGCCTGGGTGGAGCAGGGCTGGCTGCGCGAGCTGGCCCAGGACCGGGGCGCTCTCCGTCACACCGCCCCGCACGTCCAGGTGAGCGCCGACACCGACCGCGCGCTGGAGCGTGACCCCGCGGCCCGCGCCGCCCGGCTGCCGCACGAGGTCTTCACCCTGATGCGTTCGGTGCTGCCGCAGGGGCCGGTGCTGGTCCAGGTGCCCCGGGCCGGCTACCTGGTGGCGCTGGTGTGCCAGGACTGCCGCGAGCCGGCCCGCTGCCGGCACTGCGGCGGCCCGACGCGAGCCGGTCGGGCCCGGGCGGGCGACGGGCTCCAGGCGACCTGCTCCTGGTGCGGTCGGTTGCAGATCGCGTGGGCCTGCCCGGTGTGCGGGTCACGCCGGTTCCGCGCCCCCGTCGTCGGCGCGGAGCGGACCGCCGAGGAGCTCGGCAAGGCGTTCCCGGGCACCGCGGTCCGGCAGTCCAGCGCCGGTCAGGTCGCGGCGCTCGTCCCCGCCGCCCCGGCCATCGTGGTCGCCACGCCGGGGGCGGAGCCGCGGGCCGAGGGCGGCTACGCCGGCGCGGTGCTGCTCGACACGCCACTGCTGCTCCTGCGGGCGGACCTGAGGGCGAGCGAGGAGGCCCTGCGGCGCTGGCTCAACGCCGTCGCCCTCGTCCGCAGCGGCAGCGAGGGCGGCTCGGTGATCGCGGTGGGCGAGAGCTCCGGCCGGGCCCTCCAGGCGCTGGTCCGGCTCGATCCCGCCGGCCTGGCCGCTCGGGAGCTGGCCGACCGGGCTGAGGCGCACTTCCCCCCGGCAGCGAAGCTGGTCACCGTCGAGGGCCGCCCCGAGGCGCTCGCCGAGTTCGTCGAGCTGGCGCAGCTGCCGGCGCTCGCCGAGGTGCTCGGCCCGGTGACGCTGCCGCCAGACCCCCGCCCGGGGACGGCGGGGGGTGCGACGACGGACGCGTCCCTGTCCCGGCTGACCCTGCGGGCGCCGCGCAGCGAAGGCGCAGCGCTGGTCCGCGCCGCGAAGGAGGTGGCGGCGATCCGGAGCGCCCGCAAGAGCGAGGGCGCGCTCCGGATCCGCGTCGACCCGGTGGCCATCGGCTAGCCCTCGCCGGGGGACACTGCGCCGCGCGGTAGGGGCCGGAGCCAGGAGGGCCTACGCTCGGCCGGTGCGCATCGTCTTCGCCGGGACCCCCGAGGTGGCCCTGCCTCCGCTCGAGGCGCTGATGGCCTCCCGGCACGAGGTGGTGGCGGTGCTCACCCGACCCGACGCCCCCGCCGGCCGGGGCAAGAAGCTGACGCCCAGCCCGGTCGCCGCCCGCGCCGCCGCGCTGGGGATCGAAACCCTCGCCCCACGACGGCCCCGTGACGAGGACTTCCTCGCCCGCCTCACCGCGATCGCCCCGGACTGCTGCCCCGTGGTCGCCTACGGCGCCCTGCTGCCGCAGCGGGTGATCGACGTCCCGCGGCACGGGTTCGTCAACCTGCACTTCTCGCTGCTGCCCGCCTGGCGGGGGGCCGCACCGGTCCAGCGAGCCCTGATCGCGGGTGACCCGGTCACCGGGGCGACGACGTTCCAGATCGTCCTCGAGCTCGACGCCGGCCCCACCTACCTGAGCCTCACCGAGCCGGTCCGGCCGACCGACACCGCCGGCGACCTGCTCCACCGGCTCGCCATCGCCGGGGCCGACCTGCTGGTGCGCACGATCGACGGCATCGAGGACGGCACCCTCTCCGGGCAGCCGCAACCGGCGGACGGGGTGACCTTCGCACCCAAGCTCGAGGTCGAGGACGCCCGGGTGGACTGGACCCTTCCCGCCGAGGTCGTGGACCGGCATCTGCGCGGGTGCACGCCCGCACCTGGCGCGTGGACGACGCTGGCCGGGGACCGCCTCAAGCTCGGCCCTGCCGTGCCGGCGGCCGGCGACCTCGCCCCCGGCGTCCTGCAGGTCAGCAAGGCCGCCGTGCTGGTCGGCACCGCCACCCACCCCCTCCGGCTCGGCTGGGTGCAGCCCTCGGGCAAGAAGGCCATGGCCGCGGCCGACTGGGCCCGCGGCGGCCAGCTGCCTGCGGCCGCGGTGCTGGGAACCTGAGATGCCCGCTCCCACCGCGGGCCGCCGCGGGCCCGCCGCCCGCCGCAAACCCGACCGGGCCCGTCGCGTCGCCTTCGACGCCCTCCGCTTGGTCAACGGCGAGGGCGCCTACGCCAACCTCGTCCTCGCCGACCTCCTGGCCGCGCGGCACCTCGACGGGCGTGACGCAGCCTTCGCCACCGAGCTGGTGTCTGGCACCTGCCGGTGGCAGGGCACCTACGACGCTGTCCTCGTGGCCGCCTCCGGCCGCTCGTTGAGCAGCCTGCAGCCTGCCGTGCTCGACCTCCTCCGGCTGGGCACGCACCAGGTGCTGGCCCTCCGCGTGCCCGGGCACGCGGCCGTCGCAGCCATGGTCGACCTCGCGGCGGCGACGGTGGGGGAGCGGGTGACCGGTCTGACCAACGCGGTGCTGCGCCGCGTCGCCGCCCACGACCTGGACACCTGGCTCGACCGGTTGAGCGCCGACCTCGACGCTCCGCGACGCCCTCGCGCTGCGCACCGCGCACCCACGCTGGGTGGTCGACGCGTTCGCCGACGTGCTGCCGGAGGCGGAGCTGACGGCTGCGCTCGAGGCCGACAACGCCAACCCGGCCGTCACCCTCGTCGTCCGCCCGGGACTGGCCGACCTCGACGAGGCGGTGGCGGCCGGGGCAGAGCCGGCGCGCTACTCACCCTTCGCGGCACGCTGGACCGGCGCCCCGTCCGCCCTGCCCGCGGTGCGCGAGGGTCGCATCGGCGTCCAGGACGAGGGCTCCCAGCTCGTGGCCTGGGGGCTGACGCGGGTGAGCGCCCCCGCCGGGCCCTGGCTCGACCTGTGCGCCGGCCCTGGCGGCAAGGCCGCACTGCTCAGCGGCCTGCTCGGACCTGGTGACGGGCCCCTGGTGGCGGTGGAGCCGTCCGCGCACCGGGCCGCTCTGGTGGCCGCCGCGCTCCGCGGCTACCCGGCCGGCCGTGCGGTCGTGCTGCAGGCCGACAGCACCAGCCCGGCGTGGCGCCCCCGGTCCGCCGCGCGCGTCCTGGTGGACGTCCCCTGCACCGGCCTGGGGGCGCTGCGCCGCCGGCCCGAGTCGCGCTGGCGCCGACCCGCTACCGCGGTCGAGCAGCTGCACGACCTGCAGCGGGCCCTGCTGACCGCGGCCCTCGACGCCACGGTCCCGGGCGGGGTGGTCGCCTACGTCACCTGCTCCCCGCACCGCCGGGAGACCGTCGACGTCGTCTCCGAGACCCTGGCCGGGCGCGACGACGTCCGCGTCCTGCCCGCGACTGACCTGTTGCCGGAGGTGGCCGACGCGTCGGTCGGGGACTTCCTGCAGCTCTGGCCGCACCGGCACGGCACCGACGCCATGTTCGCCGCGTACCTCCGGGTGGGCTGAGCGCACCCGTTAGAGTCGCCGCGTGGTCCGCATCATGCCCTCGCTGCTCTCGGCCGACTTCGCCAACCTCCAGTCGGCCATCGAGTCGCTGCCCTCCGCGGATGCCCTGCACGTGGACGTGATGGACAACCACTTCGTGCCCAACCTGACGCTCGGCCTGCCGGTGGTCGAGTCGATCCGCGCGGCGACCCCGGCCATGCTCGACGTGCACCTGATGATCACCGACCCGGACCGCTGGGCCCCGGCCTACGCCGAGGCGGGTGCGGAGTCGGTCACCTTCCACGTGGAGGCGGCGGCCGCCCCCGTGCGGCTGGCGCGCGAGCTGCGGGCGCGGGGGGCTCGGGCCTCGATGGCCCTCAAGCCGGCCACGCCGATCGAGCCCTACGCCGACCTGCTGCCTGAGCTGGACATGGTGCTCCTGATGACGGTGGAGCCCGGGTTCGGCGGCCAGAAGTTCCTCGATCTCTGCCTGCCCAAGATCGAGCGCACCCGCGCCCTGCTTGACCGGGTGGGCGGCGACGTCTGGCTGCAGGTCGACGGCGGGGTGTCGGCCGAGACCATCGAGCGCTGCGCCGCGGCGGGCGTCGACTCCTTCGTGGCCGGGTCGTCGGTGTTTGGCGCCGGCGACCCGGACGCGATGGTGGTCGAGCTGCGCCGGCTAGCTCTGGCGGCCTCGGCCTGAGGTCTGCTGCGACGGCGGGACCTCCTGCTGGCGACGCTGCCGTTGCCGGGCCGGGGTCTCCTTCTTCGGTTCCGAGCTCATCAGGGCGTTCACCCAGTTGGCTGGGACCGAGTTGTCGACCAGCGTCGATTTGAGGAACAGCGTGGCCGGGATGGCCAGCAGGGCGCCCAGGGGACCGAGCAGGTAGGCCCAGAAGATGAGCGAGACGAAGGCCACCGTGCCGTTGATCCCGACGGCGTCGCCGGTGAAGCGGGGCTGGATGATCGTCTGCATCACGACGTTGATGACCGTGAAGACGATGACCACGGCGAGGGCGGTGCCGGGGCCGCCGTCCAGCAGGGCGATGAGGGCGGGCGGGATGACCCCGATGATGAAGCCGATGTTGGGGATGTAGTTGGTCACGAAGGCGAGCACGCCCCAGGTCAGGGCCAGCGGCACGCCGATGATCAGCAGGGCGACGTAGTCCATGATCGCCACGATCAAACCGAAGGCCGTGGTCACGATCCAGTACTTGCGCACCCGGCTGGCGAAGTTGACCAGCCCGTCGGCGATGTGCGGCCGGGTCTCCCGGATGACCGCGAGCCGCTCCCGGATGCTGGCGGAGTCGAAGGCCAGAAAGATCACCACGGTGATGATCAGGATCAGCAGGGAGGCGCCGCCGCTCAGCGCCCCCAGCAGGGCCTGGGCCGGGGCGGTGAGGCTGCTCAGCTGGAAGGACGAGGCCAGGTTCTGGATCTGCTGCTGCCCGTAGCCGAGCCGGGTGGACAGCGCCAGCAGCGAGTCGAAGATGCGGTTGAAGGCGCTGGCGTAGTCCGGCAGCTTGTCGACCAGGCGGACCACGGCGTAGACCACCGAGCCGAGGATCACCGCCAGCAACGCGTAGATGGCCAGCAGGCTGACCGTGCTGGCCAGCCAGGACGGCCAGCGGTGCTTGACCAGGAACGCCCGCAGCGGCGCGACGGTGATCACCAGCGTGAGCACGAGGAAGACGGGGGCGACGATGCTGGCGCTCGAGCGCAGCCCCACGCCCACGATCACCAGGGCGGCGAGGACGACGATCCCGAAGTAGGGCGGGCTGGGGAGCTGACCGACGCCCGGGTCGGACCTCGGGGGCGCGGTCGGAGCGGGGACGGAAGACTGACGGGGCACGGAACTCCTCGACGGTGGTGGCACAGGCAGGGGCGCCGGGCCCTAGCGTGCCTTAGTTACCCGTTCAGCGCTCAGTGACCCTGCCGGCGCCGCAGGTACCGCTCGAACTCGGCGGCGATGACCTCCCCGCTCGCCTCGGGTAGGTCGGTGGCGTCCTGCTGCTGCTCGAGCGAGGCGACGTACTCGGCGACCTCGGAGTCCTCGGCGGCCAGCTCGTCCACCCCGCGCTCCCAGGCACGCGCCAGCTCGGGCAGCTCGCCGAGCTCCAGGGGCGTGTCCAACAGCTGTTCCAGCTGGGAGAGCAGGGCCAGCGTCGCCTTGGGGCACGGCGGGTGCGAGACGTAGTGGGGGACCGCCGCCCAGGACGACAGCACCTGCACCCCGGTCCGCTCCAGCGCGTCGGCCAGCACCCCGACGATGCCGGTCGGGCCCTCGTAGGTCGACGGAGCCAGGCCCATCGACGTCATCAGCTCCCGGTTGGCCGAGGAGGTGGAGACCGGGATCGGGCGGGTGTGCGGGGTGTCGGCGAGCAGCGCCCCGAGCAGGTGGACCCGCTGGGTGCCGGCCGACTTCAGGGCCGAGATGATCAGGGTGCAGAACTGGCGCCAGCGCAGGTTGGGCTCCAGGCCGTGCACCAGCACCAGCGGCCGACCATCGGCCAGCTCGCCGATCCGCAGCTCGGTCGTCGGCCAGATGAGCTCGCGGTCGTCGTCCTCGTCCAGCTTCACCTCGGGCCGGTTGACCTGGAAGTCGTAGAAGTCGTCCGGGTCGATGGAGAAAGTGGGCTCGGCGTCGTAGATGTCGCTCAGGTGCTCGACGGCGCCCGTCGCGGCGCTCCCGGCGTCGTTCCAACCACCGAAGGCCACCACCACCACCGGGTTGTCCAGGTCGCGGAGGTCACGGAGAGGAACGTCAGGCATGGCTTCACTCTAACCGTCAGCCCCACGGCCGGGCCGAGGTCGGCGCCGTCGCCACATGGTGGTTCTGCCGCTGCCGGAGAAGGGCCTCGACCTATCCTCGGACCGTGCCCACTGACCTTCGTTCCGCCTTGTCCTCCCGCGTCGTCATCGGCGACGGGGCGATGGGGACGATGCTGCAGGGCTACGACCTCACCCTGGACGACTTCGACCAGCTCGAGGGGTGCAACGAGGTCCTCAACCGCACCCGGCCCGACATCGTCCGAGCCATCCACGACGCCTACTTCGCCGTCGGCGTCGACGCGGTGGAGACCAACACGTTCGGCACGAACCTGTCGGCGCTGGGGGAGTACGGCATCGCCGACCAGATCGTGCCGCTGGCCGAGTCCGCCGCCCGCATCGCCCGCGCCTCGGCCGACGCGTTCAGCACACCGGACCGGCCGCGGTGGGTGCTGGGCAGCGTCGGGCCCGGCACCAAGCTGCCCACTCTCGGCCACATCAGCTACGCCGCCCTGCGGGAGGCCTACCAGCGCCAGGTCGAGGGCATGCTCGCCGGCGGCATCGACGCGGTGCTCATCGAGACCTCCCAGGACCTGCTGCAGACCAAGGCGGCGGCCCTGGGGGCGCGGCGGGCCCTCGCCCACGCCGGGCGCGACCTCCCGATCGTGGTGCACGTGACTGTCGAGACCACCGGCACCATGCTCCTGGGCTCGGAGATCGGCGCCGCGCTGACCGCCCTCGAGCCCCTGGGCATCGACATGATCGGCCTCAACTGCGCCACTGGCCCCGCCGAGATGAGCGAGCACCTGCGCCACCTGGCCCGCTACGCGAGCGTGGGCGTGAGCTGCATGCCCAACGCGGGGCTGCCCCAGCTCACCTCCGACGGCGCGCACTACCCACTGACCCCCGTCGAGCTGGCGGACGCGCTCGAGCAGTTCGTCGGCGAGTTCGGCCTGGGGCTGGTCGGTGGCTGCTGCGGCACCGGGCCGGAGCACCTGCGCCGCGTGGTCGAGCGGCTCAGCGACCGGCCGGTGGCAGAGCGCGAACCCGCCCACGTGGCGGCCGCCGCCTCGCTCTACGCCGAGGTGCCCTTCCGCCAGGACACCAGCTACCTCTCGATCGGGGAGCGCACCAACGCCAACGGGTCCAAGGCCTTCCGGGAGGCGCTGCTGGCCGAGAACTGGGACGACTGCGTGGACATCGCCCGCGCCCAGATCCGCGACGGGGCGCACCTGCTCGACCTGAACGTCGACTACGTGGGACGCGACGGCGCGGCCGACATGAGCGAGCTGGCCTTCCGGCTGGCCACCGCGTCGACGCTGCCGATCGTCCTGGACTCCACCGAGCCGGCGGTCCTGCAGGCCGGGCTGGAGCGGCTCGGTGGGCGCGCGGTGGTCAACTCGGTCAACTACGAGGACGGGGACGGCCCCGACTCCCGGTTCACCCGGATCATGGCGCTCGTGGCCGAGCACGGCGCCGCGGTGATGGCGCTGACGATCGACGAGGAGGGCCAGGCCCGGACCCGGGACTGGAAGGTCGCCGTCGCCACCCGGATCGTGGAGGACCTCACGCAGAACTGGGGCCTGCGGCGCAGCGACATCATCCTGGATTGCCTGACCTTCCCCATCGCCACCGGGCAGGAGGAGACCCGTCGGGACGGCATCGAGACGATCGAGGCCATCCGCGAGGTCAAGCGTCTCTACCCCGACGTGCAGACCACCCTGGGGCTCTCCAACATCTCCTTCGGGCTCAACCCCGCCGCCCGGGTGGTGCTGAACTCGGTCTTCCTGCACGAGTGCGTGGAGGCCGGCCTGGACTCCGCCATCGTGCACGCGGCCAAGATCGTGCCGATGGCGCGCATCCCCGAGGAGCAGCGGCGGGTGGCGCTGGACATGGTCTACGACCGGCGCAGCGAGGGCTACGACCCCCTGCAGACGTTCCTGGAGCTGTTCGACGGCGTGACCACCGCCGACACCAAGGCCGAGCGCACCGCCGCGCTGCTCGCCCTCCCGGTGAGCGAGCGGCTGCAGCAGCGGATCGTCGACGGCGAGGGCAAGGGCCTGGCCGAGGACCTCGAGCTGGCCATGGCCGAGGGCAAGTCGGCGCTCGACATCATCAACACCGACCTGCTGCAGGGCATGAAGGTCGTCGGTGAGCTGTTCGGTTCCGGGCAGATGCAGCTGCCCTTCGTCCTGCAGTCGGCGGAGGTCATGAAGACCGCCGTCGCCCACCTCGAGCCGTACATGGAGAAGGCCGACAGCCGCGGCAAGGGCACCATCGTGCTGGCCACGGTCAAGGGCGACGTGCACGACATCGGCAAGAACCTCGTGGACATCATCTTGACCAACAACGGCTACACCGTGGTCAACCTCGGCATCAAGCAGCCGGTCAGCACCATCATCGAGGCGGCCGAGCAGCACCAGGCCGACGCCATCGGCATGTCCGGTCTGCTGGTGAAGTCGACGGTGGTCATGCGGGAGAACCTCCAGGAGCTGAACGCCCGCGGGGTCGCCGCCTCCTACCCGGTCTTCCTGGGCGGGGCTGCGCTCACCCGGGCCTACGTGGAGCAGGACCTGCGCGAGGTGTACGCGGGCGAGGTCCGTTACGCCCGGGACGCCTTCGAGGGACTGCGGCTGATGGACGCCCTGATGGCGGTCAAGCGCGGCGAGGAGGGAGCGGCCCTGCCGGCCCCCCGGGAGCGCCGGGTCAAGCGGCGGGTCGACCAACCGAGCACCCACGCCGAGGCCCTCGAGGGGTCTACCGGCGTGCGGACCGTCGTCCGGTCCGACGTCGCACGCAACATCGACGTGCCCGTGCCGCCCTTCTGGGGCGACCGGATCGTCAAGGGCATCAAGCTGGCCGAGGTGGCCTCGTTCCTGGACGAGCGCGCGACCTTCCTCGGCCAGTGGGGCCTCAAGGGCAGCCGCAACGGGCCGTCCCCTGACCAAGGGCGGACGACCCCCCTTGAACCCCCCGCGCTGTCACACCAGCAAGGGGGGACGACCCCCCTTGAACCCCCCGCGCGCTCCGCGCTGTCACACCAGCAAGGGGGGACGACCCCCCTTGAACCCCCCGCGCGCTCCGCGCTGTCTCACCAGCAAGGGGGGACGACCCCCCTTGAACCCCCCGCGCGCTCCGCGCTGTCCTACGAGGAGCTGGTGGAGACCGAGGGCCGGCCCCGCCTGCGGGCCTGGCTGGACCGCGTGCAGACCGACGGCATCGCCGAGTTCGCCGTCGTCTACGGCTACTGGCCCTGCTACAGCGAGGGCGACACCCTGGTGGTGCTGCAGCCCGGCGGCGCCGTCGATGACCCGGCGGCCGAGCTCCACCGCTTCACCTTCCCGCGACAGACCCGTGACCACCACCTCTGCCTGGCCGACTTCTTCCGCGACCGGGGCGAGGCGCTGGAGCACGGGCCGGACGTCATCTCCTTCCAACTGGTCACCATGGGGTCAGCGGTGTCGCGGGCCACGGCGGAGCTGTTCGAGCGCAACGCGTACCGCGACTACCTCGAGCTGCATGGGCTCAGCGTCCAGCTGACCGAGGCGCTGGCCGAGATGTGGCACGCCCGGGTGCGCTCCGACCTCGGCCTCGGCCGCGCAGATGGCCCGGTCGAGGAGATGGTCCGTGACCAGGCTTACCGGGGCTCGCGCTACTCCTTCGGCTACCCCGCCTGCCCCGACCTGGAGGACCGCGCCAAGCTGGTCGCCCTTCTGCGCCCGGAGCGGATCGGGGTGGAGCTGAGCGAGGAACTCCAGCTGCACCCCGAGCAGTCCACCGACGCGCTCGTCGTCCACCACCCGGAGGCGAAGTACTTCAACGCACGCTGACCGTCCGGTCGTCGGTGTCGCCCGGGTCGTCGGGCTGGTCGACGTCGACGCGCTCCTTGCGGACCTCGCCGCTGACCGTGCGCTGCTCGGTGGCAACCCGCGTGCCGAGGCGCACCCGCTCCACCGGGCGCAGCACCTTCTCCACCACCGGGACCTCCTCGTAGAGGACGATCTCCTGGTCGCTGTCGGCGAAGTCGGTGCTGCCCACGTGCTCACCCGCCTCGTGGTCGGCGACCGGCTCGCGCTCGATGACGAGCTCCTCCTTGCGCAGGGTGACGGTCAGCGTCACCTCCTCGGTGACGACCCGCTTGCGCAGCCGCGCCCGCTCGGTGGCCACCGAGCGGGTGGAGACCGCGAGCTGCTCCTCTGACACGGTCATGGCGCTCCCCTGCTCGGAGTCCCCGTCGCCGAGGTCCCCATGACCGGAGTACCCGTGGCCGGAGTCCTCGTCGCCGACGGAAGCGGCCGGCTCATCCAGGCCGTCGGAGGTCCCGCCCCGGTAGTAGCTCTCCAGGGTTGCCTCGTCCTCGGGGGAGAGGTGATCCACCCCGCCCAGGGCCGGTGCCTGCTTGACCTCGTCCTTGGCGTAGGGGACGGTCAGCCGCTCACCGTCGAAGGTCGCCTCGTCGACCGGGACGAAGGTGTCGTGCGTGCCAAGCAGACCGGCTTCCACGCTCACCCACTTCGGTCTCCCGGTGAGGTCGTCGACGAAGACGCGACCGGCCTTGCCGATCTTCTCGCCCCCGGGTCCATAGACCTCGTGCCCTGCCACCTCGGTGATCTGGTCGTCGTCGAGCATCTCGGTCCTCCTGTGCGCGGTGCCGGCGTGGGTGCTCCTGACCTTAGCCACGCGTGCGGTCACCCCGCCCCACCCCTACCGGTGCCCTCCCCAGCACGGCGCGGCCGACGGGATTCGCGGTCTCGCCGTCCGGGCTGGGAAGATGGTCCGGCGATGAGCACACCCACCCCCGCCGCCACGTCCGCCGTCCTTTGGGACTTCGACGGAACCCTCGCCGACACCGAGCCGCTGTGGATCGAGGCCGAATTCGAGCTGATCGCCACCCTCGGCGGCACCTGGTCTGAGGAGCAGGCCGACGAGCTCGTCGGCAACTCCTTGATCGACTCGGGGATCTACATCCTCAACGCCATCGGCCGCCGCGACGTCGACCCGGCCTGGGTGGTCGAGCAGCTGATCAACCGGGTCGTGTCCCTTCTGGGTGAGCGACCGATGCCGTGGCGTCCCGGCGCCCTGGAGCTGCTCACCTCGCTCCGGGACGCCGGCGTGCCCTGCGCCCTGGTCTCGGCCTCCTACCGGGTGCTGCTGGATGCCGCTCTGGGCCAGCTTCCCGCCGGCACCTTCGCCGTGTCGGTGGCCGGCGACGAGGTGAACCAGGGCAAGCCCCATCCCGAGCCCTACGAGAAGGCCTGCGCCGAGCTGGGCGTGGACCCCCGGAACTGCGTGGTGATCGAGGACTCCGTCACCGGAGCCCGCTCGGGCAACGCGGCCGGGTGCCTGGTGCTGGCCGTCCCGAACCGGGTCGAGGTTCCGGCGGCACCCCGGCGTCGCATCGTGCCCTCCCTGACCGAGCTGGACGCCGCCGGCGTGGCCGAGCTCCTGGGGCACGCCGATGACCCGGCCTGAGCGGACCGGGACCCGTGTCCTCGCAGGGGTGGCCGCGGCCGCGCTGCTGCTGAGCGGCTGCAGCCTCGGCGGCGAGTCTCCCGAACCGACCCCTTCGGGCAGCGCCCCGCGGCCGTTCACGGTGATGAGCACCGACGCCGTCCGCGTCACCGACCCTGCGGCGATGACCGACGCCTCCTCGGCCATGCTGGCGCTGAACGTCTTCCAGCGCCTGATGACCGCCGCACCCGGGGAGTCGGTGCTCAAGCCCGACGCGGCGCGCGACTGCATCTTCACCGCCGTCACCACCTACACCTGCACCCTCAACGAGGACGAGCTCTTCCACAACGGGCACGCGCTCACCTCCAGCGACGTCAAGTTCAGCGTCGAGCGGGCGGCCCGCCTCAACGTGCCCGGCTCGTCAGCACCGCTGCTGTCCTCTCTGCGCCGGATCGAGACGCCCGACCCGTTGACGGTCCGCTTCCTGCTCAGCCGCGTCGACACCCAGTTCGGCTGGGCGCTGGCCTCTCCTGCTGCCTCGATCGTCGACGAGGAGGTGTACGACGCCGACCGGATCCGCAGTGACAAGGAGCCCGTGATCGGTTCCGGGCCCTTCCGCGTCACGAGCTTCTCCACCGACGAGATCGCGCTGGAGCGGCACCCGGACTACCAGGGCCGCAACCCTGCCCGCCTGGAGAAGCTCGTCTACCGCAGCGTCGACGACTCCGCCACCATCGAGGACGCGATGGCCAAGAACACCGTCGACCTGGTGTGGCGCGGCCTGGACGAGGCAGCGGTCACCCGGCTCAGTCAGCAGGCCACCAACGCCGACTCCACCACCGCCAGCGGCTTCACCCAGCAGGTGCTGACCGGTACCCGCGTGCTGCACCTGCAGTGGTCGCCGACCTCCCGCAGCCGCGGGAACAAAGCCCTGCGGACGGCGATCGCCCTGGCCCTGCAGGGCGACCGGACGTCGGACTCCGTGGTCCCCGGCGGGATCCCGGGGCACATCGCCACCTTCCCCCTCGGGGGCACCGCCAACCCCGAGGTGACCTGGGACAACCGGATCAACCTCACCCTGGGCTACGACTCCACCCAACCGAACGGACGCGACATCGCCACCCAGATCCGCAGCCGCCTCGAGGACACCGGCGGCCTGAGTGTCCAGCTCCGCGCCGACGAGCCGGGCGACCTCAACCTCGTCGACCGTAAGGCCTGGACGGCCACGGCGCTGGCCTGGCTGCAGCCCTACCTCGAGGCCCCGCTGCCCTCCTCCGCCGACGCCGTGGCGGAGACGGCGTCCGCCTACCGCCGCGTGCCCTTCACCGAGGACGACGCGGCGAACCAGCTGCTGGCGACGCTGCAGAAGCAGGCGGCCGCCGATCTGGTGGTGCTGCCGCTCAGTCAGTCCGACGAGTACCTCTACGTCGGGCCGGGCACCGAGATGTCCCCGACCTCCTACGGTCCGGGCTGGCAGCTCGGCCTCTTCGGGATCTCCCGTGGCTGAGACGACACCGCAGCCCGGCTCGGCCTTGTCGGGAGTGCGCATCGGGCCGCTCCGGGCGGGGGAGCGGGTCACCCTCACCGACAACAAGAACCGCCGGCACTCGGTGCTGCTGGCTGACGGCGGCCGCTTCCACACGACCAAGGGCGCCGTCGAGCACGACGAGCTGATCGGTCAGCCGGAAGGCACCGTCGTGACGTCGGTCGGCGGCACCGCCTACCTCGCCCTGCGGCCCCTGCTCAACGAGTACACGGTGACCATGCCCCGCGGGGCCCAGGTGATCTATCCCAAGGACGCCGCCCAGATCGCCATGACCGCCGACATCTTCCCGGGCGCCCGCGTCGTGGAGGCCGGGGCGGGCTCGGGCGCGCTGACCTGCACACTGCTGCGGGCCGTTGGTCCGACCGGCCGGGTCCGCTCCTACGAGCGCCGCGAGGACTTCGCTGCCCAGGCGCGCGCGAATGTGGACAACTTCTTCGGTGGTCCGCACCCCTCGTGGGACCTGCAGGTGGGCGACCTGGTGGAGAACCTGGGCGAGGAGCCCGTCGACCGAGTCGTCCTGGACATGCTCGCGCCCTGGGAATGCGTCGAGGCGCTTTCGGCCGTGCTGGTCCCCGGTGGGGTCCTGTGCGCCTACGTCGCCACCACCACCCAGCTCGCGCGCACCGTGGAGACGCTGCGCGTGCAGGGGGGCTTCACCGAGCCCGAGGCGGGGGAGACGCTCATCCGGGCCTGGCACGCCGAGGGGCTCGCCGTCCGACCGCGGCACGACATGGTCGGTCACACCGGCTTCCTGGTCACTGCCCGGCGGCTGGCCCCCGGCGTCACCGCGCCGCCCCGGAAGCGCCGTCCGGCCCCCGGCGCGTATGGCGAGGATTACACAGGGCCCCGCTGAGCCGCGGGTAGGGTCGGGACAGGAGGTGCGTCATGACCGGAACCGTCCATGATCGTCCCGAGGAGCGCGGAGCCCTGGTGGCTCAGATCAACGCGCTCAGCGAAGAGCTCGCACGTCTGCGCGAGCGGCTCGCGTCCCACCCCCACGACATCGCCGTCCTGGAACGCCGCCTCGCCGACGCCCGGCAGGACGCCCGCACCACCGCCGTCAACAACGAGCGGTTGGCGTCGACCCTGCGCGAGGCCCGCGACCAGATCGTCTCGCTGAAGACCGAGGTCGACCGCCTGGCGCAGCCCCCGGCCAGCTTCGGCATCTTCCTGGCCGACACCGGCGACAACACCGCCGACATCTACACCTCGGGTCGCAAGATGCGCGTCAGCGTCAGCCCGGAGGTCGAGCTGGCCGCCGTCACCCCCGGCCGCGAGGTGATGATCAACGAGGCGATGAACGTCGTCGCCGCGCTCGACTTCGACGAGGTCGGCGAGGTCGTCCTGCTCAAAGAGGTGATGGAGGGCGGCGACCGGGCCCTGGTCATCGGGCACGGTGATGAGGAGAGCGTCGTCCGGCTGGCGCAGCGGCTCCGCGACGAGAAGCTGCGGGCCGGTGACTCGCTGCTGATCGACCGCCGCGTGCACTTCGCCTACGAGCGGGTGCCCAAGATGGACGTCGAGGAGCTGGTGCTCGAGGAGGTGCCCGACATCGACTACTCGGTGATCGGCGGCCTCGGCAGCCAGATCGAGGCGATTCGCGACGCCGTCGAGCTGCCCTACCTGCACAAGGAGCTGTTCGCCGAGCACGAGCTCAAGGCGCCCAAGGGCATCCTGCTGTACGGGCCTCCGGGCTGCGGGAAGACCTTGATCGCCAAGGCGGTCGCGAACTCCCTGGCCAAGAAGGTCACCGAGCGGACGGGCCAGGAGGGACGGAGCTTCTTCCTCAACATCAAGGGCCCCGAGCTGCTGAACAAGTACGTCGGTGAGACCGAGCGCCACATCCGGCTGGTCTTCCAGCGTGCGCGGGACAAGGCCTCCGACGGCATGCCGGTGATCGTGTTCTTCGACGAGATGGACTCCCTGTTCCGCACCCGCGGCACCGGCGTCTCCTCCGACGTCGAGAACACCATCGTGCCGCAGCTGCTCAGCGAGATCGACGGCGTCGAGGGCCTGGACAACGTGATCATCATCGGCGCCTCCAACCGGGAGGACATGATCGACCCGGCGATCCTGCGGCCGGGCCGGCTGGACGTCAAGATCAAAATCGAGCGGCCCGACGTCGAGGCCGCCCGGGAGATCTTCAGCAAGTACTTGACCCCGACGCTGCCCCTGCACGCCGAGGACCTCGATGAGTTCGGGGGTGACCGGCAGGCCACGGTGGGCGGGATGATCGACCGCACCGTGGCCCGGATGTACGAGGAGTCGGAGGAGAACCAGTTCCTCGAGGTCACCTACGCCGGCGGTGACAAGGAGGTCCTGTACTTCAAGGACTTCAACTCCGGGGCGATGATCCAGAACATCGTCGACCGCGCCAAGAAGATGGCGATCAAGGACCTGCTCGACACCGGGGCGAAGGGCCTCCGCGTCGGTCACCTGCTACAGGCATGCATGGACGAGTTCGCCGAGAACGAGGACCTGCCGAACACCACCAACCCCGACGACTGGGCCAAGATCTCGGGCAAGAAGGGGGAGCGGATCGTCTTCATCCGCACCCTCATCTCCTCCAACAAGGGGACGACTCCGGGTCGCTCCATCGACACGGTGACCAACACCGGTCAGTACCTCTAGCCGTTCTCGCCGCCGCCTGCCGCCCGCCTGCAGCGGGTCAGGCGGCGGCGCTGTGCCCGGAGCGCTGGCGGGCGCGTCGGACCAGGGACCACAGGCCCCGCCAGCCGAGGAGCAAGACCCCGAGCACGACCGCGGTCACGATGACGAAGGCGACTTGGACGCCCTCGCCGGTCAGGACGCGCAGGATCATGCCCCCGATCACGGTGGAGGCCCACAGGACCAGCGCCGACGAGCGGGCGACCGGCTGGCGCCAAGCCCGGGCCACGACCAGTGCCACGGCGTAGCCGGCCAGGAACGGCCAGGCGGTGTGGAGCACCCCGGCGAGGTCGGTGCTCTCGGCGTGGCTGCCGCGGCCCACGATGGCGAAGACGAGGATGCAGATCACGTCGGCGGCCAGGGCGGGCCAGATTCTCACGTCGCAACACTACGCTGGAGGGCATGGCAGCGCCGTCCCGTCGTGAGGTGAGCACGACGAGCGGACCTCAGCCACCGGAGGCTCCGCGGCCGACCCGGGTGATGGGTCTGGAGACCGAGTACGGGATCAGCGCGTTCGGCGGAGCCCCCCAGGGACCTGCCGAGGACGAGCTCCACCCGATGCAGCTGTCCAACCACGTGGTCCGGGCCTACGGCCAGCTCGGGGCGACCCAGGCGGCCGGGTGGGACTACGAGACCGAAAGCCCCCTGCGCGACATCCGCGGCTACGAGGTCAGCCGCTCCACCGCCCACCCCGACCAGCTGACCGACGCTGACCTCGGCATGGCCAACATCATCTTGACCAACGGGGCGCGGTTCTACGTCGACCACGCCCACCCCGAGTACTCCGGGCCCGAGGTGACCAGCGCACTCGACGTGGTGCGCTGGGACAAGGCCGGTGACGCCGTGGCCGCCATCGCGGCTCGTCGGGCCAGCCAGTCGCTCGGTCGCTCGGTGCGGCTCTACAAGAACAACACCGACGGCAAGGGCGCCTCCTACGGCACTCACGAGAACTACCTGTTGGACCGCTCCACCCCCTTCGACCGCGTCGTCACCCAGTTCACGGCCTTCCTGGTCAGCCGGGCGGTGGTGAGCGGCGCGGGGCGGGTCGGTCTCGGGCAGTCCAGCCAGCAGCCCGGTTTCCAGCTGAGCCAGCGCGCCGACTTCTTCGAAGCCGAGGTGGGGCTCGAGACCACCCTCAACCGGCCGATTATCAACACCCGCGACGAGCCCCACGCCGACCCCACCCGCCATCGCCGGCTGCACGTGATCGCCGGTGACGCCAACCTGTCGGAGATCTCGACCTACCTCAAGGTCGGCACCGCGTCCTGGGTGCTGCGGGTGATCGAGGCGGGTGAGCTCGGGGCTGATCTCCGGCTCGAGGGGCCCGTGGAGGCGATGCGGACAGTGAGCCACGACGTCGGCTGCACCGCGCTGCTTCCCCTGGCCGACGGGCGCCGGTTGAGCGCGGTGGACCTGCAGGAGGTCTACCTCGACGCCTGCCGCCACCACCTGGAGCGGGTGGCCGGCGAGCTGTCCGAGCCCGCCGTCACCGAGGCCAAGGACGTCTTCACCCGCTGGCAGGAGGTGCTGGACGTCCTCCGCGTCGACCCCTTCATGCTCGCCGACCAGCTGGACTGGGTGGCGAAGCTGCAGCTGATGGAGTCCTACCGGGCCCGCGACGGCCTGAGCTGGGCCGCCTCGAAGCTGGCGCTGATCGACCTCCAGTACGCCGACGTCGACCCCGCCCGCAGCCTCTACGCGGCCCTGGTCGCGAAGGGCAAGATGCGCCGCCTGGTCGGCGACGACGAGATCGAGGCCGCGCGGACAACGCCGCCCGAGGACACCCGGGCCTGGTTCCGCGGCCGGGTGATGGAGAAGTTCGGCGCCTCGGTGGTCGCCGCCTCGTGGGACTCGATCATCTTCGACGTGCCGGACCGTCCGGCCCTGCAGCGGGTGCCTCTGCTCGACCCGCTGCGCGGCACCCGCGCCCACATCGGGCAGCTGCTGGAGGACTGCGACGACGTCCCGGCCTTGTTCGCCGCCCTAGGGCGGTGAGCGCTCCCGCGAGCGTCGGGTAGGCCTGCGACAGGTGCTGTCTGGGCGACGAGCGAGGCCGACACGCTTTTCGTCGGGTGAGCGAGGAGGAAGACAGCACCTGCAGGAGCGGGCCGAGCGCGAGCGCGTAGAGAAGGGATTCGCGCGAGCGTCGGGTAGGCCCGCGACAGGTGCTGTCTGGACGACGAGCGAGGCCGACACGCTTTTCGTCGGGTGAGCGAGGAGGAAGACAGCACCTGCAGGAGCGGGCCGAGCGCGAGCGCGTAGAGAAGGGATTCGCGCGAGCGTCGGGTAGGCCCGCGACAGGTGCTGTCTGGACGACGAGCGAGGCCGACACGCTTTTCGTCGGGTGAGCGAGGAGGAAGACAGCACCTGCAGGAGCGGGCCGAGCGCGAGCGCGTAGAGAACGGACTGTCGGTGCGGGTGGTTAGGCTGGTCTCACTCGACGCACGACGGGCCGGTAGCCCCCGCACGGTCGTGGCGAGTCGACACGAGGAGCGCCGATGGCTGAGTCAGAACAGGGTGCCCGCCGCACCCGGCGGGTGGAGGACACCGAGTCCGAGGACGAGCGCGTGCCGGTCGACACGACGCACAAGGCCGAGCTGGACTCCGAGGTCGACTCCCTGCTTGACGAGATCGACGGTGTGCTCGAGGTGAACGCCGAGGAGTTCGTGCGGTCGTTCGTCCAGAAGGGCGGCCAGTGACCCTCCGACCGAACACCGCCGGGCTGCCGGCGGAGTACCTGAGCGTGGGGTCCTCCTCGTTCGCCGACTTCGCCGCACAGGTCGCTCCCAACGTCCTGCCGAGCAGCCGGGCCGTCGCTGCCGGGGCGGCCGACCTCGCCCCCCATGGCACCACCATCGTCGCCGCGACCTTTCCTGGCGGGGTGGTCGTCGCCGGCGACCGCCGCGCCACCATGGGTAACGTCATCGCCCAGCGCGACATCGAGAAGGTGTTCGCCGCCGACGAGTTCTCCGTCGTCGGGATTGCCGGCGCTGCGGGCATCGCCGTCGAAATGGTCGGGTTGTTCCAGGTCGAGCTCGAGCACTACGAGAAGATCGAGGGCGCCCCGCTCTCGCTGGTCGGCAAGGCCAACCGGCTGGCCACCATGATCCGGCAGAACCTCGGCCTCGCGCTGCAGGGCCTGGTCGTGGTGCCGCTCTTCGCCGGGTACGACGTGGCGACCGGCGCCGGCCGAATCTTCTCCTACGACGCCACCGGCGGCCGGTACGAGGAGCACGCCTTCTTCTCCGTCGGCTCCGGCTCGGTCTTCGCCCGGGGGGCGCTCAAAAAGCTGTACCGGCCCGACCTCGACGCCGGCTCCGCCGCCCTCGCCCTGCTGCAGGCGCTCTACGATGCCGCAGACGACGACTCCGCCACCGGCGGTCCCGACCTTGCCCGCCGGATCTTCCCGGTGGTCCTCGTCGCCACGGTGGAGGGGGTCCACCGCGTCAGCGACGCCCAGATCGAGGAGATGGTCGAGCAGATCGTCCGCAGCCGCCGGCAGCGTCCGGACGGCCCGGCCGCACCGCTGACCTGATCTGCCGCCCTCGCCCGTCGCCACCCGTCCGTCCGCACCGAGCACGATCGGAACCCGCATGAGCACGCCTTTCTACGTCGCGCCCGAGCAGCAGATGAAGGACCGCGCCGACTTCGCCCGCAAGGGCATTGGGCGGGGCCGCTCGGTGGTGGTCATGCACTATGCCGACGGCATCCTCTTCGTCGCCGAGAACCGTTCGCAGGCCCTGCACAAGGTCAGCGAGATCTACGACCGGATCGGCTTTGCCGCCGTCGGCCGGTACAACGAGTTCGAGAACCTGCGTACGGCGGGCATCCGGTACGCGGACCTGCGGGGCTACAGCTACGACCGCACCGACGTCACGGGCCGGGGGCTGGCCAACGCCTACGCCCAGCTGCTCGGGACGATCTTCTCCTCGGGCGGAGAGAAGCCCTACGAGGTCGAGATCATCGTCGCCGAGATCGGCGCCACCGACCAGCTCGACCAGATCTACCGGCTCACCTACGACGGCTCCGTCGCCGACGAGACCGACTTCGCCGTGATGGGCGGGTCGGCCGACGTCATCGCCGAGGCTGTCCGCCGGGACTTCCGTCCCGATCTCGACCTGGTGCACGCCGTCCGGCTGGCCGTTACCGCCCTGGCCTCCGACGGGGGACCGAACGCGCCGGCGCGTGAGCTGGGGGTCGACGCCCTCGAGGTGGCCATCTTGGACCGCAACCGGACCCTGCCTCGGAAGTTCCGCCGGCTGCGCGGGGAACGGCTGGCCGAGCTGCTGCGGGGAGAGTCCGAGTCCGGCGACCCCGGCCTCGAGGTACCGGCCCAGCTGGCTCCGCAGCCGTTGCCGGAGACCGAGCTGCCGCACCCGCAGGCCGACCCGCCGGCCGGGGCGAGCGACCAGCCCGCCCCATGACCGGGAAGCAGGGCACCGCGGTCGTCATCGGCACCGGCCTGATCGGGGCCAGCCTGGCGCTCGCGTTGACGGCCTCGGGGCACACCGTGCACCTGCAGGACCGCACCAGCAGCCACGCCCGGGTGGCCGCCGGTCTCGGGGCGGGGGTGCTCGACGCCCCCGACCCGGTCGTCGTCGACCTCGTCGTGGTGGCGGTGCCGCCGGCCGCCATCGCTGGGGTGGTCCTGCACAGCCTGCAGACCTTCCCCTCCGCCACGGTGACCGACGTGGGCTCGGTCAAGGCTGGAGTACTGGATGCGCTCTGGGGCCTCGACGTCGACCTCAGCCGCTACGTGGGCTCCCACCCCATGGCCGGCTCCCAACACTCGGGGCCGGTCACGGCCCGGGCCGACCTTTTCGAGGGCCGGACCTGGGTGGTCGCCCCACATCGCCGCTCCCGGCATGAGTCGGTCCAGCAGGTGCTGGCCCTGGTTCGGGCCTGCGGCGCGCGGGAGGTGGTGATGGACGTCGACGACCACGACGCCGCTGTCGCCCGGGTCTCCCACCTGCCCCACCTGATGTCGGTGCTGATGGCCGGGCATCTGACCGCCGTCCCGCAGTCGGACCTGCTGCTGGCCGGCCAGGGCCTCCGGGACGTCACCCGGATCGCTGGCAGCGACCCCGGTCTGTGGCAGCAGATCCTCAGCGCCAACGCCGCCGCCGTCTTGGCCGAGCTCCGCGCGGTGTCCGACGAGCTCGCCGGGCTCATCCAGGCCCTGGAGTCCGGCACCAGCAACGGGGAGCTGGAACAGCAGCTGGCGCGCGGCGTGGCCGGCACCCGCCGCATTCCCGGCAAGCATGGCGCTGCGCCGGCCAGCTACCGCCAGGTCGTCGTCGAGATCCCCGACACGCCCGGTGCGTTGGGCCGGCTGTTCGCCGAGGTCGGGGCCGCAGGGGTGAACGTGGAGGACATCGGGATCGAGCACGACCAGGCGCGCGAGATCGGCTACCTGGCCCTGTCGGTGGAGCCCAACCAGGCCGATGACCTGGTCGCCGCAATGGTCGCCGGCGGGTGGGCTGTCGGCACCTGAGGACGCTGGAACCGGGGTCCCGTCAGCGCATCCCGGTACGCTGAGCCCCGTGTCTGAGGTAACCAGAGGTCAAGGTCATGGCGCTGCGGCGCCCTCCCGGGAGCGGCTCGTGGTGGCCATCGACGGTCCGAGCGGGTCCGGAAAGTCCAGCACAGCCCGTGGCGTCGCCGAGCGTCTGGGCCTGGATTTCCTGGACACCGGGGCCATGTACCGGGCGGCCACCTGGCTGGCGGTGCACGAGGGCGTGGAGCTCAGCGACACCGACGCCGTGGCCGAGCTGGTCCGGACGGCCGCCTTCGACATCGTGCTCGACCCGGCCCGGCCCACCATCGCGGTCAACGGTCACGACGTGACGCAGGAGATCCGCAGACCCGAGGTCTCGGCGGCGGTGAGCGCCGTGGCCACGAACTTGGCGGCCCGGGAGAACCTCGTCTCCCGCCAGCAGCAGCTGATCGCCGGAGCCCCGGCCGGCGTGGTGGCCGAGGGCCGCGACATCACCACCGTGGTGGCGCCAACGGCCCAGGTCCGGGTGCTGCTCGTGGCCGACCCGGCTGCCCGGGTGGCCCGGCGTCAGGCCGAGCTCGGCACCGCCGTGGACAACGCCGCCGTCACCGACCAGGTGATCAGGCGCGATGCCGACGACTCGACTGTCGCCCAGTTCCACGCGGCTGCGCCCGGTGTGACCGTCGTCGACTCCACCCACCTGGATCTCGCCGAGGTCATCGACGCGATCTGCGCGTTGGCCCCGGTCCGGGGCGGGGTCGAGTCACGGACGTGATCGCCGGGATCAGCCCCGATCTACCGCACACCGACTCGCTCCCACCCACGCGGGAGCTGGGTCTGCGCCTGCTGCGTGCCCCCGTCGGGCTGGCCCTGCGCACGTGGTGGCGGGTCCGGGTGCACGGACGGCAGCACGTGCCGCGCACCGGCCCGGTGATCCTGACGGCCAACCACCTCGGCTTCCTCGATGGTCCCGCGCTGGTGGCCTTCACCCGTCGCCGGACCTTCACAGTGGCCAAGACCGAGCTGTTCCACGGCGCGCTCGGCCACCTCCTCACCTACGTCGGCCAGATCCCGGTCAGCCGGCACGAGCCCGACACGCGAGCCATCGACCGGGCCGTCCAGGTGCTCCGCGCCGGTAAGGTTCTCGCCCTCTTCCCGGAGGGCCGGCGCACGGGCGGGGAGGTCGCGCACGCTCACCGGGGAGCGGCCTACCTCGCCTTGGTGACCGGTGCCCCCGTGGTGCCGGTGGCCCTGCTGGGGACCCGTGAGCCCGGGCATACCGACGCGCAGCTGCCCCGCCGAGGCGGCCCGGTGCACATCGTGTACGGCGCTCCGCTCCACCTGCCGCAGGTGCCCTGGCCGCGGCGGCGCGAGGATGTAGGGCGCTGGACCGAGCACATCCGCCAGCATCTCGCGGAGCACGTCGTGGGCGCGCAGGCCCTGACCGGACTACCCTTGCCGGGGCCCCCCAGGTCCAAATCGCACCTCACCCAACGCTGAGGTCCGCCTCCCAGGCGGGCAGGCCGGGTGTCACCGCGTCGTGAGACGCAGATCTGAAGTGAGCACATGACCGAGCTCGAGACCGCGTACGCGGCCCCGATCCTGCCGGTGGTGGCCGTCGTCGGCCGGCCCAACGTGGGAAAGTCCACCCTGGTCAACCGGATCATCGGACGCCGTGAGGCCGTCGTGCAGGACGTCCCCGGGGTGACCCGCGACCGGGTCTCCTACGACGCGGACTGGAACGGCAAGAAGTTCGTCCTCGTCGACACCGGCGGGTGGGCGCCGGACGCCAAGGGGATGGCCGCCCAGATCGCCGAGCAGGCCGAGCTGGCCATCGCCGCCGCCGACGCCGTGCTGTTCGTCGTCGACGCGACTGTGGGCACCCAGGACGTCGACGAGGCCGTGGTGCAGATCCTGCGCCGCAGCGGCAAGCCCGTCGTGCTCGCGGCCAACAAGGTCGACGACCAGCGCACCGAGGCTGAGGCCGCGACGATGTGGAACCTCGGGCTCGGCGAGCCCTTCGCCGTCTCCGCCGTCCACGGGCGGGGCACCGGTGACCTCCTCGACGCCCTCCTCGACGCCATCCCGGACGCCCCCCGCGAGGTGGTCGAGACCGAGCGCGGCCCCCGCCGGGTGGCCATCGTCGGCAAGCCCAACGTCGGAAAGTCCAGCCTGCTCAACAAGGTGGCGAAGCAGCAGCGGGTCGTCGTGGACAATGTCGCCGGCACCACCGTCGACCCCGTCGACGAGCTGGTCGAGGTGGACGGCACCATCTACAACTTCATCGACACCGCCGGCATCCGCCGCCGGGTGAAGGAGGCCTCGGGGCACGAGTACTACGCCTCGCTGCGGACCCACGGGGCGATCGAGCGGTCCGAGGTCTGCGTCGTCGTCATCGACTCGAGCGAGCCGGTCACCGAGCAGGACCTGCGGATCCTCACCTCGGTCGAGGAAGCGGGCCGGGCCCTGGTCATCGCCTTCAACAAGTGGGACCTGACCGACGAGGAGCGCCGCCGCTACCTCGACCGGGAGATCGAGCGCGACCTCGTCCAGTTCGGCTGGGCCTCCCACGTCAACATCTCCGCCACCACGGGCCGCCACGTCGACCGGCTCGGGCCGGCTATCCAGGAGGCCCTCGCGGGCTGGGAGACCCGGATCTCGACCGGCAAGCTGAACGCCTTCCTCGGCCGCATCGTGGCAGCGCACCCGCACCCCGTGCGCAGCGGTAAGCAGCCCCGGATCCTTTTCGGCACCCAGGCCCAGGCCGGGCCACCCACCTTCGTGCTCTTCACCTCCGGCCAGATCGACCCGGGCTACATCCGGTTCGTCGAGCGTCGGCTCCGCGAGGAGTTCGGGTTCGTGGGCACCCCCGTCCACGTGGAGGTCCGGGCCCGGGAGAAGCGCAAGGACCGCTCCTGAGCTTTCGGCCCGTCCCTCACCGCTGACCGGCGCGGACTGCCCGGCCCGTGGCAGAATGGACTTCACGTGCTCCGGGGTCGGTGCAACTCCGAACCGGCGGTGACAGTCCGCGACCCGTCTGCAGCCAGCAGCCGGTTGACCTGGTGAAACTCCAGGACCGACGGTGAAAGTCCGGATGGTAGGTAGCACGTGCGTCAGCCCTGCTCAGGGCCGTTGTGGTCACCTCTGGCGACCGCGTGGCCTCGGGCGTGGTCAGCGTGTGGGTTGGTCCAGCCTGGTTCTCCGTGCGCCCGCACGAGCCGCCGGGCCGCCCTCGTCGTCCCCGGAGCTCGCGTTGCAGGCGAAGCACGAGGGGACCACCGGGATGAGGGATCACGTAGGCGTCGAGACGTTGATGCGTGACGCCCTCAGCCTGGCCAGCCTGGGGCCGGCCGTCGATGCCAACCCGCGGGTGGGTGCCGTGGTGACCGACGCAGCCGGCCGGATCGTCGGGCGCGGCCATCACCGCGGAGCCGGCAGCCCGCACGCCGAGGTGGTGGCCCTCGCCGAGGCCGGGGCGGCCGCTCGGGGCGGGACCGCGGTGGTGACGCTGGAGCCGTGCGACCACGTCGGGCGGACCGGCCCCTGCTCGGGCGCTCTGCTGGAGGCCGGCGTCGCCCGGGTGGTCTACGCCCAGGGTGACCCCAACCCGGAGGCGGCCGGAGGAGCAGCAACCCTCCGGTCGGCGGGGGTGGTGGTCGAGGGCGGCGTGCTGGCCGAAGAGGCCGCTGCGCTGAACCGGGCCTGGTCGTTCGCGGTCGCCCACGGTCGTCCGCGGGTGGTCTGGAAGTTCGCCACCACTCTCGACGGTCGCTCCGCGGCGGTCGACGGCAGCAGCCAGTGGATCACCAGCCCCGAAGCCCGCGCCGACGTCCACCGCTTGCGGAGCGAGGCCGCGGCGGTGCTGGTGGGCACCGGGACCGCGCTGGCGGACGACCCCTGGTTGACGGTCCGGCGGGAGGACGGCAGCCTCGCCGGTCAGCAACCGCTCCGGGTGGTGATGGGGCTGCGGGAGCTTCCGGCGTCGGCCCGAGTCCTCGACGACGCGGCACCGACCTGGCTCGCCCGCACCCGCGACCCGCGCGCGGTCCTCGCGGGCCTGTCCGACCGGGGCGTCCGCCAGCTCTGGCTGGAGGGCGGGCCGAAACTGGCCGCCGCCTTCCTGGCTACCGGCCTCGTCGACGAGATCGTGGCCTACCTGGCGCCCACCCTGCTGGGCAGCGGCCGGCCCGCCGTCGCCGACCTCGGAATTCCCACGCTCGCCCAAGCGCTGCACCTGCGCCTGCTCGACGTCACCACCATCGGCCCCGACCTGCGGGTCCGGGCCACCCCTGTGCTCAGCGGAAGAGGTACCTGATCGTGTTCACCGGAATCGTGGAGGAGCTCGGCTCGGTGGTCGACCTCTCCCAGCACGGCGACTCCGCCGTCCTGCGGGTACGTGGCCCCAAGGTCAGCGAGGACGCCACCCACGGCGCCTCGATCGCCGTGAACGGGGTCTGCCTGACCGTCACCGAGCTGAGCGCCGATGTCGTGGCCTTCGACGTGATGGCCGAGACGCTCTCCCGTAGCAGCCTGGGGGCGCTGTCTGTCGGCCACTCCGTCAACCTCGAGCGGGCCATGGCAGCCACCGACCGGCTCGGCGGGCACATCGTCCAGGGACACGTCGACGGAACGGCGGCCCTGGTCAGCCGGACGCCCGGGGACCGGTGGGAGGTCGTCCGGATCGGGCTGCCGGCCGACCTGGCGCGCTACGTGGTGGTCAAGGGGTCGATCACCGTCGACGGGGTTTCGCTGACCGTCTCCGCGCTCGGCCCCGACTTCTTCGAGGTCTCCCTGATCCCGACGACCCTGGCCCTGACCACGCTCGGCGCCAAGCGGCCCGGTGACCCGGTCAACCTGGAGGTGGACGTCATCGCCAAGTACGTCGAGCGGCTGCTCCAGGTCCCCGGCGTCGCACCGACGGGTGTGGTGTCCGGATGAGGACCGCGAGCAGCGCCCGGATGTCGACGGTCGAGGAGGCCCTGGCGGCGCTTCGCGCCGGTCGACCGGTGCTGGTCACCGACGCCTCGGACCGGGAGAACGAGGGCGACGTCATCCTGGCCGGCGAGACCGCCACGGCGCAGTGGCTGGCCTGGACCATCCGGCACTCTTCGGGCTACGTCTGCGCGCCGATGTCGCCGGAGCGGGCGGACGCGTTGCAGCTGCCCCTGATGGTCGCCGACAACGCAGACCCGCTGCGGACGGCCTACACCGTGACCGTCGACGCCCGGACCGGGGTCAGCACCGGCATCAGTGCGGCCGACCGGGCCCACACCATCCGGACCCTGGCCAGCGTCACCACGACGGCGCAGGACCTGATCCGGCCCGGGCACGTGGTCCCGCTCCGGGCGCGGCCGGGCGGGGTGCTGGAACGGGCTGGCCACACCGAGGCCGGGGTGGACCTGTGCCGGCTCGCCGGGCTGCAACCGGTGGCGGCGATCGCCGAGCTGGTCCACGACGACGGCACGATGATGCGCCTGCCCGCGGTGCTCGGCCTGGCCGCGGAGCACGGGCTGCCCGTGCTCTCCATTGAACAGCTCATCGCCTGGCGAGCCGTGCACGACCGCGTGAGGCGGGTGGTCGAGACGACGATCCCTACCGAGCACGGGGTGTTCACCGTCCTGGGCTACCGGGACCTCGTAACGGGGGCGGACCACCTGGCCTTGGTGAGCCCTCGAGGGCTGCCCGCGGGGGACCCGCTGGTGCGGCTGCACTCGGAGTGCCTGACCGGCGACGTCTTCGGCTCCCAGCGCTGTGACTGCGGCCCGCAGCTCACGGCTGCCCTGGAGCGGGTGGCTGCCGACGGGGGAGCGGTGCTGTACCTGCGCGGCCACGAGGGCCGCGGTGTCGGGCTGCTCAACAAGCTCCGCGCCTACGCCGTCCAGGACCAGGGACTCGACACCGTCGACGCCCAGACCGCCCTCGGTCTGCCCGTGGACGACCGCGAGTACGCCGCCGGGGCCGCCATCCTCACCGAGCTCGGCGTCCCAGCGGTGAGGCTGCTGACGAACAACCCGCTGAAGGTCGCCGGCCTGCGTCGTCACGGGGTGCAGGTGACCACGGTCGAGCCGCTGGTCACCACGCCCACGCTGGCCAACGCCGGGTACCTGCGGACCAAGCGGGACCGGATGGGTCACCACCTGGACCACGCCCCCGACGCGCCTGCCCCTGATCAGACCCCTGCACCTCACCACCCCGCCGCGGGAGAACCCGACGTGCGGTCCACCTCAACGGGAGGTTCTCGATGAAGGACGGATCACCGACGGTCACCGTCGACGGCCGCGGGCTCTCGGTGGCCCTGGTGGCCGCCTCATGGCACCGGACTGTGATGGACGGTCTGATCGACGGGGCCCGCCGGGGCCTGGCCGACGCCGGGGTCACCGACGTCCGCTTCGTCCAGGTCCCGGGCAGCTTCGAGCTTCCGGTAGCCGCGGCCCGGCTGGCGCCCTCCCACGACGCGGTGGTGGCGCTCGGGGTGGTGATCCGAGGAGGGACGCCGCACTTCGAGTACGTGTGCCAGGCCGCCACCAGCGGCCTGACCGAGGTGAGTGTGCGTACCGGGGTGCCCGTCGGCTTCGGCCTCCTGACCTGCGACGACGAGCAGCAGGCCCTCGACCGGGCGGGGCTCGAGGGCTCCAGCGAAGACAAGGGCCACGAGGCAGCGACGGCCGCCGTCGCCACCGCCGTCGCGCTGCGCGACCTCGGTGTCCCCGGCCCAGGGGACCGGGCGGCGGAGGTTCGGTGAGCCGGGTCCGGTGAGCAGCCCCGCCCGGCACGGGAGCTGGTCGTCCGCCCGCCAGGGCGACGCCGCGACGCACCTGCTGCTACTCCGTCACGGCGAGACCCCGCTGACCCCCGAACGCCGGTTCTCGGGCACCGGGAGCAGCGACCCAGGCCTCTCCGACGTCGGTCGACGTCAGGCGGAGCAGGCCGCCCGGGCTCCGGCACTCGCCGCTGCCGAGCCGGTGCTGATCCTGTCCTCACCGCTGCGCCGGTGCCGGGAGACCGCGGCCGTCCTGGCCGGAGCTCTACGGCTCGGGGTCGAGGTCGACGAGGACCTCCGCGAGATGGACTTCGGCGTCTGGGAGGGGCTGACCTTCGCCGAGGTCGAGGAACGTCACGCCGCCGATCTCGCGGCCTGGAAGCGGTCTGCTGACGTGGCTCCGACCGGCAGCAGCGAGACCTTCGCCGATCTGCAGCGGCGCATCGCCGCGGCTGCGGCGAGGATCACGCGCGCTCACCCGGACGCCGCCGTCCTGGCCGTCACCCACGTCACACCGGTCAAGGCCTTCGTCGCCCAGGCCTTGGGCGCCCCACCGAGCGCCTTCTTCTCGATGGAGCTCTCGCCAGGCGCCCTGACCCGCGTCACCTTCCGCGGTCCGGAGGCGTTGCTGCACTCCTTCAACGACACCGCACACCTCCGCTGAGCTCGGCGCGGCTGGACGCCTCCCCGCCGGGCCCGCAAGCATCCGGCTCCAGACCCTTGCACTAGGCTCAGGACCACAGCGACACGGGGTGCTGGCTCGCGCAGCCGGCTGAGATGAGACCCGTCGAACCTGATCCAGTCAGTACTGGCGAAGGGATGTCCTGCCGCAGCGCGGATGTGCTGTCGACGACGTCCCTCGCCCTCACGAAGGGCAGCAGAGTGGACTTCTCCCAGCAGGTCGTCCTGGTCACGGGAGCCGGACGCGGCCTCGGCCGGTGGATCGCCGCAGCTTTTGCCGGCCAGGGCGCACGGGTCGTAGCGAACTACCGGTCCAGCAGCGGCGGAGCCGAGGAGCTCCGGGGGCAGTTCGGGCACGACCAGGTGCTCCCCGTGCAGGCGGACGTCACCGATCCCGTCCAGGTCCGAGCCATGGTCGTCCACGCGGAGGAACACTTCGGCACCGCGGTGACCACCGTCGTCAACAACGCCCTGGTGGACTACGCCTTCAACGGTGACGGGCGCTCGGGCATCGCCGACATCAGCTGGGAGGAGTTCGGCGCTCAGTTCCACGGCAGCGTGCGCGGGTGCCTCAACACGATCCAGGCCACCCTTCCGGGGATGCAGGAGCAGGGAGGCGGGAAGGTCATCAACATCGGCACCAACCTGTTCCAGAACCCCGTAGTGCCCTACCACGACTACACCGCGGCCAAGGCTGCCCTGCTGTCCCTGACCCGCACCGCTGCCAAGGACCTGGGACCCCACGGGGTGACGGTGAACATGGTCTCGGGAGGCCTCCTGCGCACCACGGACGCCAGCGGGGCGACCCCGGAGCCGGTGTTCGACATCATCGCCGCACAGACACCGCTGGGGCACGTCACCACTCCCGAGGAGTTCGCCGACGCTGTCTTGTTCTTCGCCTCGCCCTGGGCCCGGTCGGTGACCGGCCAGAACCTGGTGGTGGACGGCGGCCTGGTGATGGACTGAGCGGCATCGCCGCGCGGGCCCTGACGACGGCGTTGCGGCCGCCCGAAGGGGTCACCACGCCGTTCCCACAAGCCGCGAGGACCGCAGCAGCGGTCAGAGCAAGGGCGGCCGGGCCATTCACGAGTCTGCGGCCGATGCTCCACGACGAACCCGCGGAAGCAACCGTGCCTCGGGGCATGACCTCACGCTTTCGACCCGCCCCCACCTCTCATTCCCACCTTAATCGGATGAAGTCAGGACTTTAGTCCTGAAAAGGTCCCGGATGTGCGCTTCCGCACCTATAACTTTTGGGCGACAAGCGAGTCCTGAGCGGGAGATCGACCGATTCCGCGATCTAATGATGGGGCCTCGGGAAGAGACTCAGGAAAGCGGATTGACCCATGCTCGAACGTCTGGTCGGTGCTCGCCAGCAGGTGGTGCTGGTGGCTGGTGCGGTGCTGCTCTGCGCCGGCTGCGGGGTCGCTGCCGTGGCCGCGTCCAGCGATCGCGGTCCCGTCCCAGCAGCAGCCGGTTCCGCCACAGCCGGGGAGCTACAGGAGAGGCTGCTGGGGGCTCATGACCTCCCGACCGGGTTCGCGCTCCTCACCACGGTAGCCGACGAGGACGGTGGCGCTGTGAGGTTCCGGGGCGACCGTGCGTGTCGGGATCTGACTCAGATGCTGAACGCCGAGAAGATTCCGGAGGCGCGAGCAGACGCGGCGGTCGCCCTGTCCAGCGTTCCTGCCGGCGGCGCCGTGGCCGAGCAGCTCTTCGCGATGGCTTCACCGCCGAGCGCCGCTCGCGTCGTCGACCGGTACCGCCGCGCGGTCGCCGACTGTCCGGAGGTCCGGCTGGGTGCGGCGGGCGCCGGAAGCGAGACCTTCGCCCTGCGGCGGGCCCCCCTGGTCGGGCTGGCGGAGGACGAGTCCGCCGCGGCCGTCGCCGCGACGAGCAGGGACAGCACTGACGGTCAAGACATCATCCAGGTCGTCGCGCACTCCGGCTCCGTCGTCGTCGTGACGACCTTCATCGGGGTTCCCGCCGGCAGCGCTGAGCCGCTAGCCCGAGCCGCGTTGGACAAGGCGCGCTCGAGGTTCGGCGCCTAGGCGTCAGCCCATCCCGAGGTCCGTCATCCCTTGTTCGGCAAGGAGGAGTGGGGCGATCATGAGCACAGACCTGAGCGTGACCAGCAACCGGTTCGTGGCCGGCGGCTCGGTCTACACAGTGAGCGAGGTAGCCGAGACCATGCGCGTCTCGCGGATGTCGGTCTACCGCCTGATCCACGCGGGCACGCTGCCCTCGCTCAAAGTGGGCAGCAGCTTCCGGGTGACCCAGGGAGCCCTCGATCTCTACCTGGCTCGGGCCAGCTTCGTCCCAGCCGACCTCGTGTCTGGACCGACGGTGGGCGGTGAAGGGTCGGGCGGGCCGGACAGGCTGCCCCTCGACCCCAATGACAAGGTGGCAGGATGAGCAGCGGGCAGAAGTTGAGACCCCCCGGCGGGCAGGCACCCCCGACCGCACTCCGCCTCCTCGACGGAGGTGGCCTGGTGGATGCACTGCCGCTGGCCGGGGAGATCTGCCGTCGGTACCAGGCGGAGTTCCCCGACGAGCAGCAGCGTTACGGCGACGCCGGCCTCGCTTGGTGCGTCCACGACAACCTCTACCTGCTGTACTGGGGAGCCGAGACCGTGCGGGGCCACGAGGACATGCACCATGAGGTGGCCTGGTTGGCAGGCGTCTTGGAAGCGAGGGACTTCCCGCTCGAGCGGCTGGCGCGCAGCCTGGACATCGCGGCGGACGTCACGCGCGAGCTCGTGCCCGGAGACCCGGGTAACCAGTTGAGCGCTGTCCTGGTGCGGGCCGCCGGCTTCGTCCGCTCAAGGCCGAGCTTTCTCACCTGACCCCGTGCGACGGGGCCGGACCGAGAGACGTCCGCGTGGAGGATTGCCAGCCCAACCCGATCTGTTGTTGGGTAGGACCATGCTCAGGATCCGCAAGGTGAGCACACTGCTGGGCCTGCCGGCGGCAACCATCCGCTCGCCGGAACGGCGGCAGGCAGGGGGGGCGTCGACCTCGCACTGCCTGGCCGGCCGCGGGAGCCAGGAATGATCCGACCCGAACTCAACGGAGCTGTCGCCACCCGGGCTCCGCTGGTGACGCTGTGCCTGCAGCTGCTGGACGCTACCCATCAGATGGATGGGAACGGCATCCGGAGCGTCCTGGACATCAGTCTCCGTGCGCACGGCTTGTCGGTCACCCTGGAGCACGTGCTGCTCCCCTTCATGCGCGAAGTGGGGACGCAGTGGTCACGCGGCCAGTGCGATGTCGCGGAGGAGCACATGGCGACCGCTGCGGCCCTGGAGTGGCTCGCGCGGACCACGGCCGAGGCGCCGCAGCCCCGGCACGAACGGCCGATCGTGCTGAGCTGTGGCCCGCAGGACCAGCACACGATCGCCCTCGATGCCTTCGTCCTGCTGCTCCGGCACCACGGCTTCGACTGCCGCAACCTCGGCGCCCAGGTCCCGGCCCAGTCCCTGCGGCTCGCGGTCGAGAAGTGCGGGGCGAGCGCGGTCGTGGTGGTCTCGCAGCTGTCGGTCAACCGGCAGGCCGCGGTGTCGGCGCTCCGGACGGTCAGCGGAGCGTTAGCGACCGTGTTCTACGCCGGGGCCGCTTTCCGGACCGCCGCGGCCCGGAAGGGCCTTCCCGGGGTCTACCTCGGAGGCAACCTCACCCAGGCGGCGGAACACGTGGCGGATCGGCTGCGCCCCTTCGCCTGAGAAGGCGCCAGGGTGCGAGCCCGGGCTCAGCGCGGCGGTGCAGCGTCGATGATGGCGGCCGCCACGTCGCGCTCGGGCCGGCCACTGATCTTGGCCTCGGTCGCCAGCATCCGGAAGGCGGCGGCGGCGGAGATGCGGAAGCGGTCCATGATGATGTTCTGCGCCGTTTGAAGGGGATCCGACTTGCGCAGCGCTGCTTCGAACTCGGCGAGAGCCCCAGATTCGGTGGGCGGCGGCAGGACCCGGGCCAGCAGCAGGGCCGCGGTCTCGCTCACCCCGTCGAGCACCCGGAGCGTCTGCTGGTCGAAGGCGTGCGCCGACGTGCTGTAGACCTTCACCGCACCCAGGAGGCGGCCGTCAGCCACCAGCGGAGTGCTGAGGACCGATCCCAGACCCAGGTCTCGTGCGGTCTTGACCCACTCCGGCCACCGGGGCTCAGTGGACATGTCCTGGACGCGCACCGGCCGCTGGGTCTCCCAGGCCGTCAGGCAGGGTCCCTCGTTGAACCGGTACTGCGCGTCGTCAGCCTCGAGGACGATCTGGCTGGTCGCGGCGGTGGAAAGTCGCCAGCCCTGGCGGTCCATCAGGGTGACGCCAGCCCCGGTCGCCTTGCCGATGGAGGTCATGGCCAGTCCGGTGAGCACCTCGATCGCCGCGACCACGGTACGGACGGCCTGGTTCTGCGACATGTCCGAGGTCGACGCGACGAGCTGTTCGCCGAGTACGGCCGGTGAGCTGATCACAAGCGCTCGCCCCGTTCCGTGACTCCCTGGGACCGAGCAACGTCAAAAGCATGCATCAAGGTGGGTCCTGAGTCTAGCGGTGGTGGTGGTGCTGGAGAGGATGGGCTGCGGCGACCCGGCCGTGCCCTTCATCCGGCTAGACTCCAGCGCTATCGATCATTCCCTGCTATCAAATCATGGTCAAATCCGGGCCCTTTGTCCGGACCGGTGCCGGCTCGATCCAGCCGATTCAAGGCGGGTTCAGATGAGCAGCGGGAAACCGGCCCTTTGCCAAAGACCAGGGCAAGAGAGGCGTGATTCCCCGACGGGACCTCGCTCGAAGGCTCCGCACCTCAGCCCGAACGTGTTTCATCGTCTGACGGCGCCCGACGACGGTCAACAGGGAGCACCCCGCGAATCGACACCGGTAGCCGGGGCCAACCGTCACCTACGGCTGAGAACGGGTGCGCGAGCGAGAGAGCTCGGCGTCGACTGCCTGCCAGCCGCTGTTCCGGGTAACACCGGGGACCCGGCTGGTGTTCAGGCGGCCGACCCAGGTCTGTAGACGGTACGAGGCGTCAGCCGTGGCGGCCGCGGAGGCAGTGAGTTGCTGCGGATTCCACGGGAGGGGGCGGGTGGACGCGGCCGACGAAGGGTCGCCCGACAGGATCTGAGGGTCCGTACCGCTGTGCACGGGGCTCTGCTGCATGATCTCTCCTCGCCCCGAGTGCGACTGCTGTCCCTCGACGGTAGCGCTCGCAGATCCGGGGCTCTCAGAGTCGTTGGTCCTCTCGGTCCCGACGATGGTCCCGATTAGTGCGGGAGTCCGCCGATTTCCGGCAGCCGCGCGATGACGGTGCCCGGGAAGCCTCAGGTCGCGCGGTGGCCGAAGACCACGACGTTGCTCTGGTAGCCGCCCTCGGCCCGGTCGTACGGGCCTCCGCAGGTGACCAGGCGGATTTCAGCCTTGTCGAAGCTGCCGCGGTAGACCGCTTCGGTGGGGAACTCCTCCTTAGGGTAGACCTCCACCTTGTCCACGACGAACGTGACCCGGGACTTGTCCTCGCGGGTCACGTGGACCTTGTTCCCCGGCTTGACAGCGCCCAGGTTGAAGAAGATCCCCGGCCCCTTCTTGCTGTCCACATGGGCCCCCAAGACGGCCGGCCCGAACTGTCCCGGGGTCGGGCCCCCGGTGTAGAAACCGACCTCGTCCGCGCTCCCGGGAACTTCGAGTGTGCCGTCCTTGGCCACCTCGAGGTCGACGAAACTGCTCGACTTGACCCCGATCGAGGGGATCTCCAGCGCCACCGGGTTCGAAGCCGGCAGGAGCCGGCCGAGCTGTGGCTCGGGCGTCTTCTCCCTCTGCCTATTCTTCTCCGGCGCAGCCTTGCTGGGGAGGGCCGGGGAGGCCGTGGCACGTGCGGGTCGGTCATCCTGGGCGGACGCAGATGCCGGGGCCGAGCTCGGCGCGGCCGCCACAACCGTCGGCTGTGGCGGACCGTCGCTCCCGCGGATGCCGAGCACGAGGGCCAGGACACCGACGACGAAGAGGGCGACGGTGGCCGCCGCGGCACGAGCTGTGCCGCGGCGACCTCCGCGTCGAGTGGTTTGGTTCATCAGGCCTGGTTGCGGGCCCGACGAGCCGTGAGCACACCAGATCCGGCAGCGGCCAGCAGTGCGCCGCCACCCAGGGCGAGGAGTGCCATGTTCGAGCCACCAGCGGTGCCACCGAAGCCGGTGTCCATGCCGCCGTTAGGAGCCTTGCTCAGCACGCCACACAGCGCGGGGTCGGTGGCCTCGGTCGGCAGGTCGGGGTTCAGGTCGCTCTTGGCCTTGCCGCTGTACTTGCCGTCGTCGTTGTAGTCGACGCCGTGGATGACGACGGCCGACTCACCGGACAAGATGTCCTCGGCAAGAGCCTTGGAAACCTTGATGCTGCCGCGCTCGTAGTTGATCTCCCCGCCCTTGGCCGTGTCGAACCGGTCGACGGCCAGGCCGCTCTCGGGGCTGGTGTCGCCGGTCTTGGTCAGCGAGACCACGACGGCGCCGTAAGCAGGCACACCTTCGCTGGTATTCAGGTGGCCGTTGTCGTCGGAGTCATCCGCCAGGGTCGGGCACTCGTTGCGCGCGTCGGACCCGTAGTGGATGTGCGCGGCGTGCGGCTGGTCGGCCAGCAGCCCCATCGCAGCCATGGTGACCGTCAGCGTCGTGCCGTCCACCTTGACCATGGCGGTGCCGCTGCCGTCGACGCCATTGCCCTCGATGGGCTTGAGGTTGGCGTTGAGGCTGCCACTGGCCGCCATGGCCGGGCCAGCGCCGAAAGCCAGCAGGGCAGCCGCGCCACACGCCACTCCGGCAAACTTCTGGATGTTGTGCATCTTTCCTCCTCGAAAGAGACCTGTTGACAGCATCCCGGAGGTGGGTGCCGTTCTAGAGATCCATCTCTACTTCGGCACGGGCCTGACGATGGATTGGGCCGACATGAGAGTTTTCTCACCGTCGTTTTCGGTTCGTTCCCCAAGCGCAGCAAGGCTCGACCGGGCCCGCAGCCCGCGACCATGGCGCAGATGCGCGCACACGCGGCGGCGGCGGTGGTCAGGCTCGGGTGGAGTGACCACCAGTCCGGGTGCCTTTACGGGAGAGACGCCGTGGGGTGACCCTTGCAGGACCGGCCACCGCGAACGCCCCGGAGCTGAGCCGTCGGGGTGCCGGTGTGATGCTGGCCGTCCACCCTCAAGGACAGGACAGCGATGCCCGGACCGACGCCCTACCTCTCGTTCCCGGGTACCGCTCGGGCGGCCCTGGCCTTCTACCAGGAGGTGTTCGGCGGCGAGGTGGAGCTGCACACGCTCGCGGACTTCGGCCGCGACGACGGCCCCTCCGACGCGGTGGCCCACGGGGAGCTGCGCGGGCCGGTCGCCCTGTTCGCCTCCGATGCCGCTGACGGGGCACCCTCCCTGCGCCTCGAGGGCGTGCTGTTCTCTCTGCTCGGGGCAGCCGGGCCGACGACGCTCGAAGCCTGGTTCACCGCCCTCTGCGACGGCGGAACCGGCATCGACCAGTTGCAGCTGAGGCCGTGGGGCGCCCACGACGGTCAGGTCACCGACCGGTTCGGCGTGCGTTGGCTCATCGGCTACGAGAGCTGAGGACGTCGGTCGGTCCGACGTCGCGGCACCTGCTCGCCGACGCGGCCCGAGCAGGAGCCGCAGCGACGGCGAGGCGCCGCGGAGTCATCCGCCCGATCGGCCAGCTCGGCGCGCAGCTGTGGACGGGGCTGTCCAACGGCAACCGGACGACCTTCGTCTACGCCGCCCGCCACGGAGGGAGCTGAGCCGGTTCCCGGGACGGATGGGCTGCGTAGGCTCGCAACGGAGCCGCGCCGCGGTTCACCCCAGGACCGAGGTGCGAGGCTGTGCAGATCGATGTGGTCCGGGCGCAGGGCCTCACCCGGCGCTTCGGCGAGGTGGTCGCGGTCGACGCCCTCGACCTGCGGGTGAGCGAGGGTGAGGTGGTCGCGGTCCTGGGACCGAATGGGGCCGGCAAGACGACCATGCTGGAGATGCTGCTCGGCCTCCGGACGCCCACGTCGGGGACCGTGCGCGTCTTCGGTGGCGATCCGACCTCGACTGCGGTGCGCGGCCGCGTCGGCGCCATGCTGCAGGATACCGACGCTCCCGAGAGCCTGACCGTGACCGAGATCGTCAACCTGGTCGCGTCGTACCACCCGTACCGGCTGCCGCTGGGAGAGGTGCTCGAACGAGCCACCCTGCAGCACCTGCGCAGGCGGCGGGTCACCCAGCTCTCGGGCGGGGAACGCCAGCGGCTCTCCTTCGCCCTGGCCATCGTCGGCGACCCCGACCTGCTGTACCTGGACGAACCGACCGCCTCCCTCGACGTCGAAGCCCGCCGGGCGTTCTGGCGGCAGGTCGCCGACTTCGCCGCGCTGGGCAAGACCATCCTGTTCTCCACCCATAACCTGGAGGAGGCCGACCTCGCCGCAGGCCGGGTGGTGATCATCAACGCTGGCCGGATCCTCTCCGACGGGACCCCCCGTCAACTGAAGGGCTTGCTGGTCGGGCGGACCCTCGAGCTGGTCACTGACGCCAACGACGCGGCCCTCGCCGCCCTGCCGGGGGTGCGGGCGCTTGCCCTGCTGCCGGGCGACGGAGGGACCGCGCACCGGCCAGGCCTGCGCCGGGTCAGGCTCCAGGCTGCCGCTGCGGAACCGCCGCTGCAAGCTCTGCTCACCACCGGCCACCACGTGGAAGGGCTGATCGTCTCCGAGGCCACCCTCGAGGAAGCCTTCGTGCACCTCACCTCCCTCGGGCGGGACCGGTGACGCCCCCGGTCGGGCGCAGGCTGAGCCCCGGCGCGACCAGGACGGGTGGCGTGCCCGTCATGCTCGCTGTCCAGATCGCATCCGAGGTGAACCGGTACAGGCGGATGCCGGAGTACTTCGTCGGCGTCGTCATCCTGCCCGTCATCCTGTTCGCGATGTTCGGTCTGCCCAACGCCGGCGACACCCTGCCCGGTGGCACGACCGTCGTGGCGATGATCTTCGTGTCCTTCGCCTGTTACGGGGTGGTCAGCCAGGCGCTGTTCTCGTTCGGCGCCGAGCTGGCAGCCGAGCGGCAGAAGGGCTGGCTGCGTCGGCTCCGGGCGACGCCGATGCCCATGTGGGCCTATTTCGTCGGCAAGCTGGCCATGAACCTCATTTTCACCCTCACCATCGTCGGCGCGATGGCGATTCTCGCCCAGCTGGCTGGCCAGGCCGGCTTCGAGCCCTCCGGGCTGCTGCGGACCGGGGGAGTCCTGCTGCTGGGGACCCTCGCCTTCTCTCCGATGGGAGCGGCCGTCGCCTACCTCGTCCGGCCGCGAGCGGCAGCGACGATCGTCAACCTGGTCTTCCTGCCCCTGTCCTTTGCGTCCGGCTTCTTCTTCCCGCTGCGCCAGCTCCCGCAGGTGCTCCAAGACACCGCCCCCTGGCTGCCGACCTACCACTTTGGTCAGCTGGCCCGGGACGCCATGGCCCCAGCCGGCGACGTGGAGGCGTACGGGGGCGCGGGGGTGGGCACCACCACGTTCCACCTGGCCGTCGTCCTCGCCTGGGGAGCGGTGTGCGCTGCTGCCACCGCCTGGGGCTACCGACGAGAGGCCACGAGGGAGCGGAGCTAGGGCTCACCGAGGGTCAGCCGGTACCGAGGAGGGCACCCGGGTTCCCTGCCGGCGGCTCCTCCTCGGTCCCCGGAGGTCCACCACGAGCAGTGCCAGACCGAGACAGATCGGGAGATAGGTGAAGGTGTCAGCGGGCTGCCACGGCTCGCCGAACACGGCGAGCGACACCACGACGAGGAGGACCGGCTCGACGTAGCCCAGGACGCCGAACAGGGCGAACGGCAGCACCCGGCTCGCCGTCAGGTAGAGGGTGAACCCACCGGCGCTGACCAGTCCGAGCAGCAGCAGACCGAGCACCAGGGCGGGACGGTCGGTGAGCACGTCGAAGGACGGCTTCGCGAGCCAGACGGCGGCGGTGAAAGGCAGCATCGCCGCGAGCTCCAAGAAGGGGGCTCCGGCGGTGTTGAGGCCGAATGTGCGCCGGAGGACGAAGTAGACCGGGAACCCGAGGGCCACGAGCAAGGTGGGCCAGCCCAGACCGCCCGTGAGGAGGACGGCGGCTCCCACCCCGACTGCTGCCGAAAGCACGGCCAGGCCACGCAGGAGCGACAGCGACTCCTGGTACACCACCACTCCGACGAGCACCATGACCAGGGGCAGCACCAGGTACCCCAGGGACACCTCCAGCCCGTGGCCGGTCTGCGGCGCCCATCCGAAGAGCCACAGTTGCGGTCCGAGGAGCAGCGCGTCGACCACGAGCACACCGGCCAGATGCGGGCGCGCGCGACAGCGCCTGACGATCGAGGCCACATCGGTCCACGCCCCCAGGGCCACGAACAGCAGCGCCAGGAAGGCCAGAGTCACCACGAGCCGGTAGCCCAGGACCTGTTCCGGGTCGAGAGGCAGCAGCATCGGCGGCAGGACGAAGGTGCCGCCGAACAAGACAGAGGCGCCCAGCGACGCCGCCACTCCGGACCGACTACCCGTCGTCGGCTGGGGTGGTGTGCTCATCGTCGCGTGCGCCTTCGATCGATGGTGGTCGGGAACGCAGCGACGTGACGACAGCCAGCCAGGGCACGAGGAGACGCTGAGAACAGCATCATGCGAAATGGGGGACACCCGTCTAGTCGGAGCCCTCGGGGGTCCGGTGCCAGGGCCTTAATCCTGCGACCTGGGAGGCCCGCGACCGCCTCATTTCGCGTCCGTGCAGCGAGGAGCGTCGTCCTCGAAGTCTTCGAGCGCTTCGGTGAAGGCTTTGATGTTCGGGGGAGCGGCTCGCCAAGCTTTGAGCCACCTCTCCTGGGCGTCCGGCATCGGTTCCCGGTCCGACTCCTCCATCTGCTCGAGGTGGCTCTTCCAGTCGCCCATGGCCGGCTCCGCAGCGCGTATGACTCGCCTCTGCGCCTCGGCGCGCTTCTGGCACGTCCCCAGCGCGACCTTCGTCTCCTTCGGTGCTGCGGTCACCGGTTCGCACGAGCCCTCGGCTGCCCGGTAGTCCTGGCGTGCCTGGGAGTAGCGCTTCTGGTCCTTGGGGCCGGCCTTCCGGGTCTTCTCGAAGACCTTGTCCAGCATGGTGATGGTGATCTTGTCGCGGTTGGCTCTGGTCTGGGCCTCGACATGCTCCGACCAGTGCCCGACGCCGGTGTCCGCCGCCCCGATGACGGCGTCGGCCGCCTCGACCCGCGCGCGGCACAAGCGCAGAGCACGCGTCGCTTCGCGGGTCTGCTCCGAGCGCTCGGTAGCCGCAGGAGACGAGCCCTGGGTGGGACTGGGGCTCGTGGTCGCCCTCGGTGCCCTCGCCGCGATCAGGCTTGCCGGGTCGAACGTGAAGTCGGTCCGCCACCCGAACACCCCGACAGCCACGGCGAGCAGAAGCACCAGCGGGATGAGTACGCGCGCGGGCCGGTTCTTCGCTCGCCGAGCCCTAGCCATGGCCGCCCCCATCCACGTCGAAAGGTGTCAGCGACGGGGGGTCCAGCGCAGAGCTCGCTGGTCGCCATGGGGAACCTAACACGCCCTCCAGACACCCTCGTTCACGGAGTCGGGCACCCGGCTCCGCGGCGACTAGGGCACGAGCCGGGCGCCCGCACGGGGCGATCCGTGGTGACGCGAGCCCGGCGAAAGAAACCCGGGCAACGCATCCTTGTGTCGCGTACGGTCGGTGGCATCGTGGCCGGCCCCGGTCGGCGGGCGGGCCATCTGCCTCTTCGCCGCCGCCGCCGCGTGGGTCGCGGCGGTCGTGCAGCGCGAGCGAGAGGTGGCTGGTTGGCTCAGGCCAGCACCTCGCGCAACCTCGCCGCGAACGCCTCCGGCTGGCCAGGAAAATGACCCTCGGCGCTGGTGAAGCCGGCGTGGTGGCTGGGGAAGACAACCACCTCGCGGCCTAGACGCTGGGCCAGGCCGTAACCGCCGCGGGCGGCGAGCTCCTGGCCGGAGTCCGCGCCGACCGCCACATGCATACGCTCCCCGAGGGCGGCGAGCGCGGTGTAGTCCGGCACGTAGGCGTTGAAGGCCGGCATGTTGCGGAACAGCGGGTTGGTGCGGTCGCCGTCGTCCTCGGCGCTCATGCCAAAGGCGGTCGGGTCGGGCGCCGGGCGGTCGAGGTAGTCGGATGGCAGCGGGTCGGGTCGCATCACGAGGGCCATGAACTTGGCCATGGCGGGGCCGATGCCGGCGCGGACGTAGGTGTCCCGGATGTCCGTGGAGGCGGCCAGCACCACCTCGCCGTCGGTGAGTGTGTCGACGAACGGCGGCTCGTGGACGACCGCGCGCCGGACGTCGTCGGGGTGGGCCTCCAGCAGGGCCAGGAGGCAGATCGCCCCGCCGCTGGAGCCGAACGCGTCGACCGGGCCGACCGCTAGCGCCTCGACGACGCGGTGGAGGTCGTCAGCGTGCTGTCCGGGCGTCAGCGGGCTGGTCCCGGTCGGATTGCGTCCGGAACCTCGCGGATCGATGGTCACCACGGGCCGGTCCTCGATCTCGGCGGCGAGCGCGGCGAAGGCGGCTGCCTCCATGGGGTTGGCGAAGGCCAGGAGGGCGGGCCGGTCAGGCGTCGAGGCGGACAGGTCGCCGTACACGTCGTAATGGATGATGTCCTCACCTTCGCCGACGGTGTGAGTCGTGACGATGGGCTGTCGGGTCGTAGTCATGCCGCTTGTGACCTGATCCGCGGCCGAAAGTCGTCGGCAGGAGACCTGGGGCGGTACGAGCAGCTCGTCGCCGATCCTCGAGCGCCTGGTCAGGAGCGCTGATCGGGGCGTCCCGCGAGAGCAAGGATCGGTCGGATGACTGGGGCAGGCCGGACCGTTGGCGCTCGAAGAGGTCTGAGATGTGGGTCAGACGGGTGCTCGGACGGGTGTTCAGGACCCCACGCCCGCAGCAGCGGCGCCTGAGCGGGCGGGAGTAGGGGGTCCGACCACCCGCGCTCGGTGGCCGGCATCAGTTTTTGTAGGGTCGGCGTATGCAGACACGTTCACTCGGCAACGACACCGTCGGCCGCGTCGAGGTCGGGGCGGTCGGGCTGGGCCTCATGACCTTCGACCAGACCGGCCACCAGCCCCGCGAGCAGCTGCTCGACACCGTGCGCGCCGCGCTGGACGTCGGCGTCACCCTCTTCGACACCGCCGACGCCTACGGGCCCGGCCAGGAACTGGGTCCGGATGCCCAGGGCGAGAACGAGAAGCTCATCGCCTCGATCCTCGACGAGCTGGGCGTCCGCGACCGCGTGTTCTTGGCCACCAAGGGCGGGGCCTTCCGCACTGAGGGCGGCGGCTGGGACCTCGACGGGCGGCCTGAGCATCTCTACCGGGCGGTCGACGCCAGTCTGTCGCGGCTCGGGGTGGAGCAGATCGCGCTGTGGCAGCACCACCGCCCCGATCCCAAGGTCGACTACGCCGAGACGATCGGGGCGCTGACCGAGATCGCTGCCAGCGGCAAGGTGCGGATGATCGGTCTGTCCAACGCCGACCCCAGCCAGATCAGGGCGGCGCACGAGGCGTTGGGCGAGAGCCTGGTCAGTGTGCAGAACCAGTTCAGCCCGAAGTTCCGAAGCAGCCGGCCCGAGATCGAGGTCTGCACCGAGCTAGGCCTCGCCTTCTTGCCCTGGAGCCCGCTTGGTGGGCTGTCGGACGCCAAGGAGCTGGCCACCCAGCACCCGACCTTCCAGCAGGTGGCCGAGGCGCGCGGTGTGAGCGCCCAGCAGGTGGCGCTGGCCTGGGAGCTGGCCCAGTCGCCCGTGGTCATCCCGATCCCGGGCGCCAAACGGCCGCAGTCGATCCTCGACTCCGCCGCAGCTGCGGACCTTGAGCTGTCCCCGGACGAGCTGACCGCCCTCGACCAGGACTGAGCCCGACTGGGCAAGCCGGGAACCTGGGGAAGTTTGGTCGGTGGCACCTGGCCGGCGGTCACCCGGGTCCTGCATCCCGCGTACCGCCTGGACGACGACAAGGTCGCGGCCGTGAAGTGGGCACCGCGGGGAGGTCCGGAGCGGACACCTCGTGGTTTGAGCTGACTGGACATCGCTTGCGCAGCGGTGGGACTGGTCCGGGTTGGACGCTGAGCCGGCTGTAGGGCCGCTCGACCCGGCGGTGACCGTGCCACTGCTGCGGCGGCTGGGCGTGAGCCAGGAGACGGGCCTCTACGTCGGGGAGTGGCGCGGTTAGGGGAACAGCTGGCCCGCGGGAGAAGTCATCGAAGGCGTGAACCGGGAGTGGATCCTGCAGACGCTCCACGGTGGCGATGAGATCAACGCCGGCTGCAGCAGCGGGTAGTGCTCTGAGAAGTAGGGCTGAGCGACCGACTACTTCGTCGGGCCGCCGTGGCGGTAAACCACCTGAGCGTTGATGGAGCCACGTACCGGAAGCGGGAAGTTGTGGCTGACCATCACCGAAGTCGTCCCGAGCCGGCCTGAGGTTCGTGCGGGATGTCTCGCCCCAGAGTTGCTGGAGCTGTGAGGCGCCTGCCACGGTCTCCCAGGACCATGCCGACCCAAGCCGTCGTCGACCCTCGTTGGGCGCATCTCAGCGGGCGACCGTCAGCCGGGCATCGTGACGACGGCGCCGTCGGTCATCTCGACCTCCAGCACGGAGGCACCGGTGAGCTCTCGGTTGCGCGGAGAGCTCTTGCCAGCAGGCCACCAGGCGGCGAAGCGGCGGTTGTGCACCGAGGCCGTCACGCGCATCCCGGTCGGGGTGAGCACCGTGACGCGCTCCACCTCGGAGCCGACCTGGCCTTCGATCAACATGAACAGGCCCTCACGGGTAGCGGACGCGGACGAGGTGGATACGTCGATCCCACGAGGCGCGATCGAGCCGGTCAGCGCCTCACCCGATCCACCTGCGTACATCCGGCTGTCGGTCCTCGACGGTGTCGTGCCGACCAGCGCCTCCGGCATCACGCACGAGGTCTCCTTCTCCGGCGAGGTCTTGACCAAGACATAGACCCATCGACCACGGCGGTCGGCGATTAACGTGTCGGTCGCAGGAATGACCGGTGCGCCCTGGTGCGCTAGGCAGCTGCGAGTGGCCTTCACCTCGTCTGCGGCAGACAGGGCGGTGGGTACGGGGCCCCAGCCGGCGTACGCGAGCTGACCGCTCATGACGATCGCCGTGCCGGACACGGCTGCCAGGATGCAGGTGGAGAGGACGACCAACCGGCGTCGGACCCGGCGAGGACCAGGTGCCGCAGCGGGCTGCACCCGCCCCAGAGCGGTGGGGTCGTCGGCCAGGAGCCTGGCGAGGGTGGACTCGTAGTGGGTCGGGTCCACTTTTGCGTCGCGCGCCGGGTCGAGCGCGGTGAGTGCGGCATCGGTGCGCGCGTCGATCAGTGACCTGCTCACCGGGTCCTCCTGTCGTTCTGGAGCTGAGGGGTAGGTTGACCGGGTGCGGGCGGCGGAGGCGGGCCCAGGTGTCGTCGCAGGGCTCGGCGTGCCCGGGACAGGCGGAGCCGGAACGCGACGGCACTGATGCCGACCACGGCTGCCGCTTGGCTCGTCGACAAGCCCTCCCAGGCGATCAACGCGATCGCTTCCTGGTCGGAGGCCGACAGTCGGGGCCAGGCAGCGGCCAGGTCAAGGCGCCGGGTGAGCGCGTCGATGTCTGCGTCGCCGTCGACCTGGTGGTGAAGGTCGTCGGCGATCCGGACTTCCAGAGCCGCATAGCGCTGACGTCCCCGGCTGTTGTTGCGAAGCGTGAGCCGGGCCACCCCGAGCAACCACGCCTTCGCCTCGCCCAGAGCCGTTGGGACGTCGTGGAGGCGACGCCAGGCCACGAGGAACACCTCGGCGGTGACATCCTCGGCGTGACTCGGATGCGCTCGGCGCAGCGCGAATCGCAGCACGTCGGCGTAGGTGGCGGCGTAGAGCCGACGAAACCGTGCCTCTCGGTGGGCCGCGGTGCACGGTTCTTTGGTGCTCATGCTCCCTAGATGTCCGGACGGCGGCCCGATGTGTCACGCCGATTCCTCCTGGTGTGGAGCACATACCAGTGCCGCCCGGGACCAGCGGGTCATGCTCGACCAAACTAGCCCAGCAACGACAACGTCCCCTCCGACGCCTGTCGGGATCGAGACGCAGGAGGCGTCATCGTGCGCCCACCCTCGTGCGGAGCACACGAGTTGGCCGTTACTCCTCGTCCTCCCGCCGGCTTCGCGTCTTCGTCAACCGCTGCTCGACCTCGGACGGTAGTGGCGCGGGCGGGCCGTTCGTCGGCTCGCGCTGCCTGCCCGGCATCGTCGAACCGCGTGAGAGGGTTTCCTTCATGCATATCGGCGTCGACAGCTTTGTCTCGGAAGTGACCGACCCGAAGACCGATCACGTCGTGGGGCCGGTCGAGCGGATGGAACATCTGCTCGAGGAGATCGCCCTGGCCGACCACGTCGGCCTGTACTCCTTCGGCATCGGTGAGCACCACCGCCACGAGTACTTCGACTCGGCACCGCCGGTCATCCTCGCCGCTGCGGCCGCCCGCACGCAGCGCATCCGGCTCGGCAGCGCGGTGAAGGTGCTGAGTGCCGACGACCCGGTGCGCGTCTTCCAGCAGTTCGCGACGCTCGACCTGATCTCGGGGGGCCGCGTCGACCTCGTCGTCGGGCGCGGGTCGTTCACGGAGTCGTTTCCGTTGTTCGGCCTCGACCTGGCCGACTACGACGCGCTGTTCGAGGAGAAGCTCGAGCTGCTCCTCCAGCTGCGCGACAACGTCGAGGTGACGTGGTCGGGTCAGTTCCGTCCACCGCTCGTCAAGCAGGGCGTCTTCCCGCGCCCTGTACAGGATCCGCTGCCGATCTGGGTCGGGGTCGGCGGGACGCCGCAGTCCTTCGTGCGCGCCGGGCTGCTCGGGCTACCCCTGATGGTCGCGATCATCGGCGGCGAACCTCGCCAGTTCGCACCGCTGATCGACCTGTACCGGCGGGCAGGCGCCCACGCCGGCCACGCACCCGAGCAGCTGCAGGTCGGGCTGCACGTCTTCGGCTACGTCGGTGAGAGCACCCAGTCGGCTGCCGACACGATCTATCCGGGGTGGCACAAGATGTTCACCGCGGTCTCTCGGGAGCGCGGATTTGCCCCGCCCAGCAGACCGCAGTTCGACGTGACCGCCGGCCCGGACGGCGCCTTCTTCATGGGCGACCCGCGGACCGTCGCGGACAAGATCCGGCGCATCGCAGCGCAGGTCGGCGGTGTCGACCGCCTCTCGCTGCAGATGACGAACCCGCTCCTCGCCCACGACGACCTGCTGCGCGGCATCGAGCTGCTCGGTACCGAGGTCGCGCCCCTGGTCGCCGACGTCTGACCGAGCGTGGGGCGCCCGACGCGGCTACCTCGTGGCGACGACCACCAGCCTGATCGAGGCCCGACTTGAGCGACGACCCGAGCGGCCACCGCTGGCTCCGCCATCTCGGCCGCCTGACCGATCTCCTGGTCGACAACCCGACGGGGGAAAGTCGCGATGACAACTGCGAGTTCGGCTGGATTTTACGGATCAGCCGCAGGCAGGCGCGAGTTCTCGCCTCAGCTGAGTTCGAGAACTTCCCGGCCCTGCCCGCGCCACTGACCCCGCAGGAGTGGGCGACCGACACCGACTGCGTCGGTTGGGACGTCCGCACGATGGTCCTGCCCGTCCTCGGCTCCGCCGACGCGCAGGTCTCTCCGCTCTCACCACTGGGTTGACGGCTCGGGTCGACTGCCCGGCACCAGCGGGTTGCGCCACCCGCTGCCCCTCTAGACACGTCATCGACGCTCAAGACTGAGGATCACCCCATGAGACGGTTCCGGTGGTCAGGCTTGGCCTGTGTTGTAGATGTCGGTGATCGCCTGCGCGCTGAGTGCGATGGGGAAGACGGCCACCTCTTGGAGTGCGCCGGCGAGGTAGGGGCTGCTCGGGCTGCCCGACCAGTTGGTGGGGATGGTGTCGTAGCCGAACCGCCAGAAGCCGGTGTAGGAGATGCCGGACGTGGTTTGGGTGCGGGTGGCCACGAGGGCGCCGTCCACGGAGAGCCGCATGCCGGCCGAGGACAGGCTGGCGGTTACCAGGTGCCACCGCCCGTCGCTGTAGTCCACGCCTGTGGCGCTGCTGATGGCGGCCCGCTGGTTGTTGCCCGTCTGCACGCCGAAGAAGAGCTGCCCGGAGTCGGACAGGTAGACGTGGCGGTCGGCGCTGGCCGAGGCGCCGGTGCGGGAGCTGCCGAAGCCGGCGATCCGTCCGCCCCGGGTGGTCGTGGTCTTGAACCATGCTTGAACGGTGAAGGTGTTGGGGGCGCTGACTGCGGTGGTGCTGGCCTGGGTGATGTAGGTGCTCGTGCCGTTGAGCTGGACGGCGGTGGAGGAGCTGAGAGTGCAGACGCCGCTGGCTGAGGTGGACAGGGTGCCGACGAAGCTGCCCGTCCGGCCGTTGGGAGAGCTGTCGGTGATGGTGGTGCCGCCGGTCTCGTTCAGGGCGTAGTAGAGGGATGGGGTGTGGGGCAGAACGGCGTTGGCGCAGCGGTAGTAGGAAGCAGAGGAGTAGGTGCTGGCTGGGTTGTCGACGTTGCCGGCGTAGGAGGCCCAGGCCGGGTTGGTGGCGAGGGTGCTGGCGAGAACCGCTGCAGTGGCTACCGCCAGCAGGACGAGGACGGAGCGCAGCCGCAGCTTCCGCGGGCCGGTGCGGAGCCCTCTCGACGCTCTACGGTGCCGGTCGGGGCCGGTGCCCGCCTTCTGGCTCTTGGCGTCCTGCTGGAGGGGCGTGTTCTCCGCCAACCGTGAACCGGCCAGTACCAGGACCAGCGCCCCGGCCACCAGCCCGAGCTCGACCCACCGCCCCTCCCGCAGCCAGACGACCGGCAGGGCGACCGACGGCACCCGCAGCACCGCGACCCCACGGACGGCCGCCAGGGACACGGTCGAGGAGTCGTCCTCCTTGTTCGCGTCGCCCCGGGTGACCAATCGGCCGTCACTGTCGACGGCGACGAAGCGGTGCAACCGCAGGCGCTCGGGGTGGTCGGGGTCCGCGAACAGCAGGACCTGCTGCAGGGCCGGCGGACCGCTCAGGGGTCGCGCCACGGCAACGTCGCCCACGTGCAGCCGCGGCATCATCGAACCGCTGCTGACCGTGGTCGGCTGCCAGCCGAGCAGGGCCGGCAAGGCCGCCCACAGGGCGAGGAGGACCAGCGTGGCCAACGCCGACTGGCACAGTGAGCCGACGACGAGCCGCACCCAGGCTCCACGAGCGGTCGGTCCTGCCCCGGCGACGGCGGCGCGGTGGGCGCCGTCGCCGGGGGTCGTGGTGGCGTCAGTCATGGCTGGTCCTTGCTAGGAGATTCAGCGGCAGGCAGGCGAATCAGCTGTTCTGGGCTTCCCAGGTGAAGCCCAGGGAGGCGGTCCCGCCCTGGGTGGAGTCCGGGGCGGTGTCGGACAGGGTGTAGCTGACCCGGTAGGTGCGCGACTCGGCTGCCGGACCGCCCGCGGTGGCCCAGCTGCCCACGCCGCTGGCGTAGCCCGTTGCCGCCGAGGCGAACCCGGCCACGGTGCCGGAGTAGACCGACGCCCCGGTCGAGGCCGGGTTGAACCCGGTGCAGCTGCCGAAGCTCCCGCCGCTGCCCTGGGTGATCGTGAGGTTCAACGAGGACGACAGGGCCTTGGTCGTGGCCGACCCGGTGCCGTAGAGCTTCACCACCGCCGGCAGCGACCCCGTCGAGGTGACCACGATGCACTTCTCCCCGGTGGAACCCGGCTTCAGGTTGGTGGCGGTGAACAGAGCCGTGGAGGAGTCGTCGTCACTCAACGCGACTGTGCCAGACGTCCAGCTGTTCGTCGGGTTCGTGGTGGCGGCGGAGTAGGCGGAGTAGGAGGCCTGGGAAACAACGAGGCCAGACGCGACCAGGGCCAGCGGGATGACGGCGAGCTTGGCGATCTTCGCGGCAGAGACGGCAGGAACAGACATCAGGGGACTCCAGAAGTGAGCGGGTGGTCGGACACGCCTCTCTGGCTGATGCCCGCGGGCCCGGATGGCCCGTTGCCGAAATCTTGTGCCGTCAACCTCAAGGATGTTGCGGTGTCAACGAGGGAGTCTCCAAGGCTTGGCTCTGCTTCCCTCGCCGATCACCCGGCCCCAGCACCGAAGGCTCTGGATTGCCTCAAAGCGCGAGCCTCGTGCGGTTTCTCCTGGGTCAGGCGGACCCGGCCGGCGGTGTTGCCCGACCAACCGGGATCGGCGCGATACCGGAGTGTCGGGCGCACACCCTTTCGGACTTGAGCTGGCAACGCCAGCGGCCTCTCGGAAGATCGATGATCGAGCGAGACAGCTGAGGAAGCGGAAGCAGGCGAGCGGGTTTTGATCTGCGCGGGTTGACGAGCAACCGTAACCGGACCCAGTCTCCGGTTGAGATCAGGAGACACTCTCCGCTAAACCGGGTTGGAGTTGGTGATGACGACAAGCAGGATGCGTGCGCCGCGGGCTGATGCTTAGCGGAACAGAGGCCACATCCTCGACGTCGCCGAGCAGTACTTGTCCGAGCACGGAGTTGCCGGCTCGCTCGACGCGATTGCGAAGCAGGCTGGCGTGGGGGCAGGCACGCTCTACCGGCACTTCCCGACGCGGGAAGCCTTGCTTGCCGCGTTGCTAGCCGCCCGCGATGACGCTCTCGTGGCTCGGCGTGATCATCTCCGAAGTGGATCGGTGAACGCGGCCGATGCTCTCGGCGCTTGGCTCGACGCGATCAAGGCTTGGGCAGGTGCGTTCGACGGCCTACCCGGCCCGCTTCGAGCGGCGACGATGACTGGCTCGTCTCCGCTATCTCTGACGTGCGAAGGATTCATCACGACGACCGAGGAGTTCCTACAGGCCGCGCAACGCGAGGGAAGCGCGCGCGATGACGTCCGAGCACGAGACCTTTTTCTCGCAGCATTGGCCGTCAGCTGGGTGGGGGGCGCGGCTCTCGCCGACGACGCATCCGCTGCTGGCCTGTCCGAGCTAACCAGGCACGGATGGGCGAGCACGACAACCAGAACTAGCGACGAGAAGTAGCACCGACGGCATCACCAACCTTCGACGCACTCAACCAAGACTGCAAACCAACTCAAGGAGACGCACATGAACCGCATAGGAATCATCGGCAGCGGAGACATCGGCAGCGCGATCGCGCGCCTGGCCGTCGCAGTCGACTACCAGGTGCTCGTCGCGAACTCGCGAGGACCTGAGTCACTCACAGACCTGATCGACGAGCTCGGCCCACTGGCACGGGCCAGTGATACCCGAGCAGCAGCCGAGTTCGGCGACATCCTGGTACTGGCTGTGCCACTGGGCGCCTACCCGAAGCTTCCCATCGACGCTCTTGCTGGGAAGACCGTCCTCTCGACCGGCAACTATTACCCCCACCGAGACGGCCGAATCGAGCAGTTGGACACTCTCGACAGAGCGACCGCCGAGTACGAGCAGCAGCTTCTTCCCGCTAGCCTCATCACCAAAGCGTTCAACAACATTCTGTTCCACCACATCCCCAATCTCGCCAACTCGACCCCCCGGACAGCACTGCCGGTCGCCGGCGACGACGACGAGGCGAAGTCAGTCGTCTCGAAGCTCGTTCACACGCTGGGCTTTGATGCGGTCGACGCCGGGACACTTGCCGAGTCGTGGCGCTTCGAGCCCGAGTCCGGTGCGTACACGCCGATCTATGCCGCGGATGCCGCTGAGTTCGCCAAGAGCTACCTGGACGACCCGGGAGCCCCCGTCTCCGCTGAGCGTCTCCGGGAGCTGCTTGCAGCGTCGCACCGCCCGGACGTGGCAGGCCGCAAGTTCTGAGCGGCAGTAGGTACCGTCGAACGAAAGTGAAGCGCCCCAGGTTTTCAGCCGTTCCTATACGGGTTTGCGGCTCTCGGTTGAGGGCAGCGTAGTGGGCTTGCTCATACTCCGCGGGCGGGACGTTGCCCAGGGAAGAGTGGAGCCTTCGGTTGTTGTACCCGTCGACCCAGCCGGCGGTGGCGTACTCGACATCGGCGATGGTCCGGTAGGGGCCGTCGTGGAAGACGGTGGTGCGGATGCACTCAGCCTTGTAGAGGCCGTTGATGCTCTCCATCAGGGCTGGGCGGCCGGTTGAGCCTGGAACACCTCTCGCTGGCGTCCGTGGGTAACCGCTGATGTGTGCTGGTTCTCGGGGGTCAGGTCCGTAGTTGGTCCGTCGTTCTGGCTCACTCCTCCGGGCCGCGCCGTAGCTGCCAGATCCGGCCGGAACGGTGGGGGTCAAGGCTCGGGCTTGCCCGATCGCGTAGCGACGCGTAGCGGCCTTGATGCCCATCGTGGAGGCCGGACACTTGTTGGCGGGGCGTGCCGACATCTGCACCCTCTGTGGTCAGCTCGGCGTAGCGGCCCGCAGCGCAGCGAGGACACGCGGAGCCGGGTAGCCGAGCGCAGCGAGGCTCTCTTGAACCGGTGAGGAAAGTCGTAACCGCCCGCAGACCTCACGCGGCTGAGCGGGTCAGCGACGACGTGCTGCAGGGGCGAGTGCGGGGTTGTCGTAGGAGTTGTCGACGGGGTTGACGGTGGTGCCGGGTGCGACGATCTGGTCGATGCGGTCGAGCACATCGGCGTCGAGGACGACATCGGTAGCGGCGAGCTGCCCCTCGAGCTGGTCCATGGTGCGCGGTCCGATGATCGCCGAGGTGATCGCCGGGTGGCTGAGGACGAAGGCGATGGCCATCTGGATGAGGGTGATGCCGGTGTCGTCGGCCAGCTGGGCGAGCTCCTCGACGGCGTCGAGCTTGCGCTGGTTGGCGGGCCGGGAGAGGTCGAACCGCTCGGGGAGCCGGCTCGCGCGCGAGGACTCCTGCTGGCCGCTGTCCTTGCGCCAGCGCCCGGACAGCCAGCCGCCGGTCAGCGGGCTGTAGGACAGCACGCCCATGCCGTGGCGCTGGCAGGTGGGCAGGATGTCCTCCTCGACGCGCCGGACGAGCATCGAGTAGGCCGGCTGCTCGGTGACGAAGCGCTGCAGGCCGCGCTCGCGCGCGACCCATTGGGCCTCGACGATCTGGCTGGCTGGGAAGGTGGAGGCGCCGAGGTAGCGGACCTTGCCCTGGTGGACGAGGTCGGTGAGAGCGCCCAGGGTCTCCTCGACGTCGGTGTCGGTCCGCGGCCGGTGCACCTGGTACAGGTCGATCCAGTCGGTGCCGAGGCGGCGCAGGGAGTCCTCGACGGCACGGATGATCCAGCGCCGGGAGCTGCCCTGGCGGTTGGGGTCCTCGCCCATGGCGCCGTGGAACTTGGTGGCCAGGATGATGTCGTCGCGGCGGCCCTTGAGGGCCTTGCCGACGATCTCCTCCGACTCGCCCTGGGCGTAGACGTCGGCGGTGTCGATGAAGGTGACGCCGGCGTCGAGCGCGCGGTGGATGATGCGGATCGACTCGTCGTGGTCGGGGTTGCCCCAGGCGCCGAACATCATGGCGCCGAGGCACAGCTGGCTGACGGAGACGCCGGTTCGTCCTAGCAGGTTGTGGCGCATGGGCTTGCTCCTGTTCCTCGATGGGTTACGTCGAAAGGCTCCGCGGGGCGGTAGGTCAGCTGCTGAGTGGGTGCAAGGTGTACGGCTCGCCGGGGGCGAGCAGGACGATCCGGTCGGGGTTGACGATCCGGTCGGGCAGGGTGGCTGGGTCAGCGTTGAACGGCGGGAAGTCAGGGGCGTCGACGCAGCCCCAGTGGTGCAACAGCAGTGGCGTCTCCGGGTAGACGTTCGCCATGGCGACGGCCCCATCGAGGCCGAAGTGCCATTCGCTGTCGGAGAAGTCGAACAGCAGCGCATCCGGGGTGGGCATCCGCAGGTGGTGCTCGGGGATCAGCCGGGAGTCACCCGGCGCCCACACGGTCCCGTCAGGGGTGTCGATCCAGAACCCGCAGCAGTCCTCGGGCTGGAAGATGCGGTCGGCCGCGCCAGGTGAGTCGTTCTGCCAGGCGTGGTCGGCCGGGGTCACCCTCACCTGGACTGACCCCACGGTGAACTGATCGCCGATGTCGTGGCCGGCAGCAGGGAAGCCTTCGGCGCGCATCAGCGAGTCCACGTAGCGGGTCGAGTGGAAGGCCGCGGTGACCGGCGCGAGGCGACGGCAGGTGGGGACGCTGAAGTGGTCGTTGTCGCTGTGGGTGATCAGGACGGCATCGAGGTGCGGCACCGCGGCTGCGCTCGATCGGGAAGTCGATCAGCACCGGCATGTCGAAGTCGCCGAGCAAGAGGGTCGATCATCACCGTCGTGCCCCGGGCGTTGACCAGGAAGCCGGCCATCCCGAGCCAACGCAGCTCAGTTCCGTCGCATGGCTCGAACGCCTCCGGGCCAAAGGGGTGGGACTGTGGAGCGCGGGCCTGACGAGTCGTCATGACCGCAGCCTAGGAAATGGCTGGACAGGGAAAGGCCGGGCCGTCCGGTACCCGCTGCGGTGATGGGCGGCGATGGGACTGGCTACCGGTAGAGACGGTCCGGTCTCGAGGGGGCGTTGGTGCACGGGGTGATCCCTTCAGGGCGAAGAGCGGGGTGAGGTCAGGACGTCGTGTGGGCGCGGGGTTGGATGCGAAGACTGCTGATGGCGGCGAGGACGAGGAGGGTGGCGGCGATGCCGAGGCTGAGGCGCAACCCGGGGACGACCTGGTCCGGGTCGGCGATGAGCGCGCCGAACACGGCGATCGCGACGGCTCCGCCCACCTGCCGAAAAGTGTTGAACACCGCTGACGCCGTCCCGGCCTGCCGGGCGGGCACCCCCTCGAGGACGACGCCGGTGACCGAAGGCATGGCCAGCGCGCCACCGGCGCCGATCGGGACGAGGCACGCAGCGATCAGGACAGGGTGGCCCAGCGGAGCGATGAGCAGCATCGCTGTGAGGCCGACCGCCATGGCCGTCAGGCCTGCTACGACGGGGAAGCGGGCTCCGAGGCGGTTGGTGACCGGCCCGGAGGCCAAGTTGGCGGCGACCGCGAAGACGGCCGCCGGCAGGAACACCAGACCGGCGCGCAGCGGCGACAGCTGGAGCTCCTGCTGCTGCAGGAAGAGGCTGACCACGAAGACGTTGCCGTAGTTGCCTACCATGAAGGCGAAACCCACCGGCAGAGCCAGTCGTACCCCGCGGGCGCGGAACAGGTCGAGGGGCATCATCGGGTGCCGGACCCGGGCCTGCGCGAGCACGAAGGCGACCAGGGCGACGACCGCGACCGTCAACGCGCCGACGACTCGTGACGAGCCGAATCCGGCGTGTCCGCCCTCGATCAGCCCGTAGACCAGGGTGGACAAGCCAACGACGGCGAACACTTGACCGGCCCAGTCGAACGGGGCGGGCTGGGTGGGCGAGCGGGCGACAAGCCTGAGGAGGATGAGCATGCCGACGCAGACCGGCAGGTTGATGGTGAAGACCCACCGCCAGTCGACGGTGGTCAACAGTCCGCCCAGCGGCTGACCGACCAGGGCGGCGACAGCGCCGCCGACCGCCCAGACCCCGAGGGCGCGGGCCCGGCGGGCCGGGTCGGGGAAGGCCTCGCGCACGAGAGCCATCGAGGCGGGCAGCATGATCGCGGCCGCCGCGCCCTGGGCGCAGCGGGCGGCGATGAGCAGGACCGCGCTCGGCGCGGACCCGCAGGCCGCCGACGTCACCCAGAAGAGGATGATGCCGAGGGCCATGGCCCTCTTAGCGCCGATCCGGTCGGACAGGTTGCCCGCGAACAACAGCAGGGCGGCGAACAGCAGGGTGTAGCCGTCGATGACCCACTGCTGGCCCACGGTGCCGCCGCCCAGCTCGGCTCGAATCTGTGCCAGCGCCACATTCACGATCGAGGTGTCCAGCGTGATCAGGAAGAAGCCCATCGCGGCGACGGCGATCACGACCTGTGCGTGGGGCCCGTTTGGTCGGGGTGAACCTGCACATCCTGCAACGGGTCGTCGCCGGGCACCAGGATCCGGCCGTCACGGCTCGCTATTTGCACCCCGATACACAGGTGATGTTGGACGCCGGAACCGCGGTTTCGACTTGGTGGTCCGCAATTGGTCCGGAGTGGCCGAATCTTCAGGTCATCGACGGAGCGAAGAGCGTCAGATGAAGAAGGCTCCGACCAGGTGTTCTGGTCGGAGCCTCGATGGTCGGGCTGACAGGATTTGAACCTGCGACCCCTTGACCCCCAGTCAAGTGCGCTACCAAGCTGCGCCACAGCCCGTGGATCAGCCGCCATAGCGGCGCGACCACGAGGAGTTACCTTACTGCACCCGCGCGGAGAGACCACCACCGACACGGGTGGCGGACGACGGACGGCACAGCCCGGGTTCGGCGGGCATGCTGGGACCTCACGACCTCTCGCTGCGAACCCTGCCCGCACGCTCGCGGAGCAGGAGCGCCGGTGGACCGGAAGGCAGGATGGCTCAGAAGCAGAAGGCCGCACGCCAGGCCAAGGACCCTTACGCCCAGCGCAGCAAGGAACTCGGCTCCGCGGTCCAGCGGCTGCGCGGCTGGGTGGGCTCGGACCCGTCGCGCCTGGCCGAGCTGGGCGACGCGCTCGTCGCGCTCACTGGGCACCGGCTGCGCGGCCACGAGCACGCCGCGGCGGGCGCCGACGCCCAGGACTCGGTCAAGCAGGCCGCGCAGCTGCTGACCGCCGGGGGCGCCGTCGGGGCCTACACCGAGGCTGCCGATGCTGCCCGCTACGTGACCGCCGTGGTCCAGCTGGCCAATGTGCAGGCCGGGCTGGGTCTGGCCGAGGCGGCGGGACGCACCATCGCATCGCTCGACGAGCTCTCCGAGCAGTTCCTGGCCCTGCGGCTGGAGCTGCCGCTCGAGCCCGAGGTCATCATCCGCGCCCTGCTGTGCGCGGCGGGGGCCGCCCTGGCGAGCGGCGACGTCGCGACTGCCGGGGCGGCTGCCGACGACGCTCTGCGCCGGCTCGTCGCGGCCGGCCTCGACAGCGATCCCGACGCGGCCTATCTGGCGCTGGACGTCCTCCGGCTCGTGGCCGACACCCGGTGGGCGGCCGGGCGGCCGTCGGAGTCCTTGGCCCACCTGCACCAGGCGCGTGACCGGTGGGCGGCCGTGGTTGACGGACGGCTCGACGCCCCCGCAGGCCTGAGCCCGTCCCTGGCCGCCCGGCTGGCTGCCCCCGCACCCACCCTGCACCGAGACCTGGCCGACCGGCTGGTCGCGACCCGGGAGCTGGACCTCGGCCTGGTCACCCGACGCTCCCTGGTCGACCTCCTGCGCAGGCTCGAGGGCCGTACCGGCACCTCGACCCAGCGACCGCTCGCCACCGCCCTGGCCGACCTGGCCGCGGACCTGCTGGCCGCCGACCGGCTGGACGAGGCTGACGAGGAGTCGGCCGCGGCCCTAGCGATTCTGGCCCCCAGGGGCGAGGTCAGCTGGCCGGTTGTCGTCCGAGCGCAGGTCCTCGGCCGCAGCGACCGGGCTGCAGAAGCCGTGGCCCTGCTGCAGGAACGATCGCTGCCGGAGGCGCCTTCGGCCGTGACTGGCCTGGTGCACCACGCCCTGGCGCAGTGTCACCGTGCGCTGGGCGAGCTGCAGGAGGCCGAGGGGAGCGAGCAGGCCCGCGACCAGGTGATGGGCCAGCTCGGACTGGACCATGTCGATCGGCTTGTTGACCGCACTCGCGGTGTCCTCACCCCGGGGGCCGCGCAGGTGAGCTGGCCGGCGTCCGGAGCGACGGTCTGGGACCGGTTGACGGGTACCAGCAACGCCCCGGCTGCGGCGCCTGCGGACCCGGGCGCCGACGACTGGTTGGAAGCCGAGCGGAAGGAGGCGCACCGGGCGGAGGAGCGGCGCGCCGCGCAGGCCCGGGAGGAGGCCACGCGCCGAGAGGACGAGGAACGGCAGCGGACCGCTGCGGCTGCCCGGGAAGCCGAGCACGAGGCGGCTCGCCAGCTCGCTGAGCAGGAGGCCGAGGTGGCCCGTCGCGCGGCCGCCGAGGAGGCGGAGCGGCAGGAGACCAAACGACGCCGGCAGGAGCGTCTGGAGGCCTACCGGCTGGAGGCCGAGCGCCGGGCCGCCGAGGAGGCCGGGTCGGGCGGGGCGGCGGAGGAAGCCGGCGCCCCGGCCGGGCAGCCCGTCGCGCCGAGTGCGCCGGTGGCAGAGCCCGAACCAGGGGAGCCTGAACCGGCGGAGCTCGCACCCCCGGCGCCGCCGGAGCTGGCTCCTGGCGCCGTCGGGCCCGATCCCCTGGACCTGGCCCGGGAGGCCTGGCAGCAGGCCCGGGCAGCGGGGGACCGGCGGACCACCCGGGACGCCGCCGACCGGCTGGTCGAGGTGCTCCGCCCCCGTGCCGACGCCGATCTCGGGCAGCACGGCCCGCTGCTGCAGCAGGTCCTCTCGGACCTGGCCGGGCTGCGGATGCGGGGCGGCGACCTGCGGGGCGCCCGAGCGGCGAGCAAGGAGGCCCGAGAGCTGAACCGTCGGCTCGGCCGCTGACGGGCCGGGTCCTTGCCTCGCTCCCCGACGGGCACCATGCTCACTTGCATGGCCAGGAAGAGAACCAAGGTCCGCTCCCACGTCTCCAGCAAGCCGGCGCACACCCGCTCGGTGCCGATCGGTGACTACGGGTTCCTGAGCGACGGCGAGGTCTCCGCCCTGGTCTCGCCGGGTGGCTCCATCGACTGGATGTGCCTTCCGCGCTTCGACTCGCCCAGCGCGTTCGGGCACGTCCTCGGCAAGCTGGCCGGTTCCTTCCGGGTGGCACCGGACGAGATCACCGTCCCCGGCGACCGCCGCTACCTACCGGGGACGATGATCCTGGAGACGAGCTGGGGAACCCCGACCGGCTGGATCATCGTGCGCGACGCCCTTCTCATCGGTCCCTGGCGCCACGACGACCACCGGTCGCACACCCACCAGCGGACCCCCGTCGACTACGAGGCCGAGCACGTCCTGCTCCGGACCATCCGGTGCGTCTCCGGTGAGGTGCAGACCATCGTCGACTGCGAGCCGGTGATGGACTACGGCCGCTCCGCGGTGACCTGGAGCTACGCCGAGCACGGGTACCACCAGGGCGTCGGAAGGGCCGAAGGCTCAGACCTGGAGCTGCGGCTCACCTCCGACCTGCGGCTCGGCTTCGAGGGTGGTCGGGCCGGGGCGCGGACCCTGCTCAAGGAGGGCGACGTGCGCTACATCGCCCTGAGCTGGGGGGGCGTGGAGCCGCCGATGGACTATGAGGAGGCCTACCGCCGCCAGGTCTGGACCGCCCACCACTGGCAGCACTGGCTGGCCCGAGGCGACTTCCCCGACCACCCGTGGCGCAGCTACCTGCAGCGCAGCGCCCTCACGTTGAAGGGGCTCACCTACACCCCGACCGGCGCGATCGCTGCGGCAGGCAGCACTTCGCTGCCCGAGACCCCGGGTGGGAGCCGCAACTACGACTACCGCTACACCTGGATCCGCGACGCCACCTTCGCCCTGTGGGGAATGTACTCCCTGGGCTTCGACTGGGAGGCCGTCGACTTCTTCTCCTTCATCGCCGACATCGCCAGCCGGGACGATGAGCTGCAGATCATGTACGGGATCGGCGGAGAGCGCGAGCTGACCGAGCAGGAGCTCGACCACCTGCCCGGGTACGCCGGCTCGCGGCCCGTCCGGATCGGGAACGCGGCCTACGCCCAACGCCAGCACGACGTGTGGGGCGCGCTCCTGGACTCGGTGTACTTGCACTCCAAGGCCGCGGACCACCTCGACGGGCGGATCTGGCCGATCCTGGACAAGCAGGTCACCCAGGCGCTCAAATACTGGCGCGAGCCCGACGCCGGGATCTGGGAGGTCCGTGGGGAACTCCAGCACTTCACGTCGTCGAAGATCATGTGCTGGGTCGCCGTCGACCGGGGCGCCAGGCTGGCCCGCGAGACGGGGGAGTTGGGCAAGGCCGCCGAGTGGGAGCTGGCCGCCCAGGAGATCAAGGACGACATCCTGGCCCACGGCGTCGATGAGCGGGGGGTGCTCACCCAGCACTACGGCACCCAGGCCCTCGACGCCTCGTTGCTCCTGGCGCCGTTGCTGCGCTTCCTGCCGCCGGAGGACCCCCGCATCCGCGCGACCGTCCTGGCCATCGCTGACGAGCTGACGGTCCACGGGCTCGTCCTGCGGTACAAGGTGGAGGAGACCGACGACGGGTTCAGCGGCGAGGAGGGCAGCTTCACCATCTGCTCCTTCTGGCTGGTCTCGGCCCTGTGCGAGATCGGGGAGTACCAGAAGGCTCGCAAGCTCTGCGCCAAGCTGCTCTCCTTCGCCGGGCCGCTGGAGCTCTACGGCGAGGAGATCGACCCGCACACCGGTCAGCACCTCGGCAACTTTCCCCAGGCCTTCACCCACCTCGCTCTCATCAACGCCGTCATGCACGTCATCCGGCTCGAGGCCCAGCAGGACCCGGGGGACACCGGCTCCTGGGCAGGGGCGACCGAGGGCGGGCGGTGACCGGGCCACTAGCGTGGCGCCATGAGCGCTGAGACCTGGGTGCCCTCCGGCGCCGGCGTCCCTGAGCTGCGCGAGGCAGCGACGGCCTGCCGGGGGTGCGAGCTCTGGGAGCCGGCCACGCAGGTCGTCTTCTCGGCGGGCAACCCGCGTGCTCCGCTGATGCTGGTGGGGGAGCAGCCCGGCGACCAGGAGGACCGGCGCGGGATCCCCTTCGTCGGGCCTGCCGGGCAGCTCCTGCAACGTGCGCTGGCCCAGGCCGGCATCGGGGTCGACGACGTCTACGTCACCAACGCGGTCAAGCACTTCCGCTTCACCCTTCAGGGCAAGCGCCGCATCCACGCCACACCCCAGGTCAGCCACATCCTGGCGTGCCGCCCGTGGCTGCAGGCTGAGGTGGCCGACGTCGACCCGCGGCTCGTCGTCGCCCTGGGCGCCACCGCGGCAAAGTCGATGCTCGGGCCGGACTTCCGGGTCACCCGCCAGCGGGGCATCGTCCTCGACCTGCCCGCACCGTTCGGCCCACGACCGGTGCTGGCCACCGCCCATCCTTCCGCGGTGCTGCGGACCGAGCCCGGCCCTGAGCAGGACGCGGCTTTCGACGCCCTGGTGACCGACCTGAGGACGGCAGCCGCGGCCGTCGCCGGGTGATCGCCCGCCATTGCCCCCGGGGCGGCGAACCGGTCGCGCCTTGCTCTGTGGGAGAGTTGATGCGTCAAGCGAACCCCAGGCAGGCGGTTCTCGTCAGCACGGGGGAGAGCCCGGTGTGCGGCTCCGCTGGCCCTGACGAAGGAGAACACCGTGTTCAGCTCGATCGGCGACCTGCCTTTGCACCCCCTCGTCCTGCACGCGGCTGTCCTGGGACTGCCGGTCACCCTGCTGCTCGCCGTCCTCTTCGCCGTCCCGCGGACGCGGAACTGGGCTCGCTGGCCGCTCGCCGTGGCGGGGGTCGGCTCGCTCGGCGCGGTGTTCGTGGCCCGCGAGAGCGGCCAGGCCCTGGCCCAGGCGCTGTTCGCGAGCGAGGCCCTGGGTGGCGAGGCCGCCACCCTGGTGGCCAAGCACAGCGACCTGGCCGACCAGCTGCTGGGGATCACCATCCCGCTCGCGGTGGTGACGGTGGCCGCGGCGTTCCTGGTTGGACGGGTTGGCGGCACCCCCGAGCACAGGGGAAGTCGTGGTCGCGACCGGGCCCTGCTTGCCGTGCTGCTGATCCTCGCCGCGGTGGCCGCGTTCTGGGTCTACCGGGTCGGGGACGCCGGGGCGACCGCAGTGTGGAATCCGACGGGTACCCAGAACTACTCCGCGCAGAGCCGCTGACCCTCTTCCGCGCAGAACTCGGATTAGAGGGTAGAGCCGGAAAGCAATTCTCACGGCGCTGACTCCGTCTACGAATGGAATCTCCAGGACGTTCACGCGTTCTCATCTGACGCCCTTGGAATCCCGCGCGCAACGAGGGGCATCGGTGCCGCGACCGTCGCCAGCCCGGCCGAGAGGTGATCGAACGGCCCCCGCGAGCCCACTTCGGGGGTGATCTTCGTCACATTGACAACGATCCGATCACAGGATGATCACAGGTCGTGCAGGCGTGACAGGGCACTTGGGCCCGGGAAAATCTGCGAGAAGTCCCGGTCCACGAGGTCCTTCGACCATGGGCACTGGTGCTGGCGCGACTTAGTGTTGAGCACAGACCTCCTACCGCGGGGATGGGCCAGGTCGACCACGAGGTGTTTGTTCGATGAATTCCTTGTCCTCACCCCCACTCTGAGGAGCCTTCATGCTTCGCACTTTCTGTGCAGCCAGCGCGACGCTCGCACTCGTCGGCGGCCTGTTGGCCGCGGCGCCGATCGAAGCTGACGCCGCCACGCCCTCGCGGATCAGCAGCGTCCGGGCAACCCCCGGTCCGGGCGCGGGTCAAGTCACCTTCCATTGGAGGACCGAGGGCAAGAACACCTCGGCGTTCAAGATCGAGACCGGTCTGACCAGCTTCAGCAAGAGCCCCTCCTCCCCGCTACCGACCAGCGGTCGACACGCCAAGGTCTTCACCGTGGACAAGTCGCGCCGCTCGGTGACCTTGACGGCGGCACAGGTCCAGGCCGCCGGCGCTTCGGCGCGGTCCGGCAACCACCTGTACTACCGCTTCTTCGCCGTCAATGGCTCGACCAAGCGGGCCTACCCCAGGCTGCAGGCGGTCCTGCCCAAGCCGGTCACTCCGGTCGGTTCGTCAGTGCTGCGGATGGCGACGTTCAACGTCCTGTCCGCGAAGGCCGCCTCGGGCAGGTTGAGGTGGACGAGCCGAGCCACCGACGTGGCGCGGGAGATCAAGACCGCCAACCCGGGCATCGTGGCGCTGCAGGAACTGGGTCCGGGTCGGGCCGATGGTCGCAACGGCGTCACCACCGGCAGGGTCCGGCAGACCACCAGCCTCGTCCGAGCGCTCCGCGGTGTCGGCGCAGGCAAGTACCGCCTGGTGCGGGAGACTCCCTACGTGGCGCCGGGCTCGATCCACGGGACCCAGGGCGCACGCATCCTCTACGACACGACCCGTTACACGCTCATCAGCGGCTGCTCGGAGAAGACCCGCTCGCGCAACTACAGCTCCAGCTGCTCGATGGACCTGCCCAGGCTGGCCGGCGACAGCCGCAAGCGGACCCGCAGTGCCGCCTACGCCCGGCTGCAGGACCGCCGGACCGGCGTCCGGTTGTGGGTCGCCTCCGTGCACCTCGATGATCGGCATAGCGGCAACCTCGCTCGGGAGCGGGCCTACGACAACCTGCGCAACCGGCAGATCGCCGCCGTCTATGGCCGCATCGCCCAGCTGAACACCGCAGGGGACCGGGTCATCGTGGCGGGCGACATCAACTCCTGGCAGAACAACAAGGCCGGCAACAGCCCGCACGACCGGATGATCGGGGCCGGCTTTGCTGACACCTCCTCGGCCCCGACCCGGGTCAACGCCCAGTACCCGACCATCAACCACTCCAAGTCCCGGCTGACGCCCTCGTCCCTCGGCGTCGGTACCCGGATCGACGTGATCCTGGTCAAGGGCGCGAAGGGGACCCGCCGGTTCGAGAACATGACCCGCGTCGTCGACGCGGACCGCCCGTCGGATCACAACCTCGTCCTGAGCGACATCGTCCTCTGATCCTGCACCGCCGGGCTCCTGCCCAGCACCGAAGGCCAGGACGCACGGACCTGGACCGGCCATGCCGGTTCAGGTCCGTCGTGGTTCAGTCGCCCACGGTGATCAGGTGATAGATCAACGCCTGTTCGGGGTCGACGATGGGAGCCATCAGCCCCGCACTGGCCAGGACGGCCCCGCTCAGGGTGACCCCGCAGGGACCACCGTCGCTGACGAGGGGGCCGGGCCGGTGTTGGTCGAGAAAGCCGTACTCATCACGCTCGGCTGGGCGCAGACCCCACCAGGCTGGCGACTGCAGGCCGCGTGGCCCGGGCCCGTGCAGCACCGGCTCGACGTGGTAACGACGTCGGGGGTCAAGACCGGAGATCCGCACCCGGCCCGGGGAACTGACGTCGGACCGCGCGAGAGAGACGAGGGTGAAGATCGCCTCCCGGGCGTCCGGGGCGACGACGCCGTGGCCGGACCACGTGGGGTCGGGGAGGTCGAGGCGGACGAGGTCTCCGGCGAGCAGGAGACCGCGGTGCTGCTTGAAGAAGCGGATCCACTCGCCCAGCTCTTCGAGCTCGTCCTCGCTGGCTTGGGCGAGGTCCCACTCGATGCCGAGATGGCCGAAGATCGCCGTTGCGGCTCGAAACCCCAGGTCGTGCATGCGTCCGGTGGTGTGCGAGCGGCCCGACGCGATGTGGGCGCCCATCAACTCCGGCGGGATGAGCTGCGTCGTCCACCGGTGCATCTGCTGCCGCTCCAGCGGGTCGATGCAGTCCGAGACCCACACGCGGTCGGTCCGCTGGAGAACGCCGAGGTCCACTCGTGCACCGCCAGAGGAGCAGGACTCGATCTCCAGACCAGGATGAGCCGCCCTGAGCTCGTCCAGCAGCCGGTAGAACGCCTCCGTCTGCTCGTGGACCCCGGGCCTGCCCGAGGGTTCGGTGCCGGCGTCGATGAGATCACGGTTGTGGTCCCACTTGAGATAGCCGATGCGGTACTCGTCAAGGATCGCCAGGATCGAGTCGCGGATGTAGGCGTAGCACTCGGGGATGCCGAGGTTGATCACCTGTTGGTGCCGGGACTCCACCGGCAGCCGCCCACCGGTCTGCATGATCCATTCCGGGTGAGCTCGCGCGACATCGGAGTCGGCGTTGACCATCTCGGGCTCGAACCACAGACCGAACTCCAGGCCGAGCTCGTTCACCCGGTCGACGAGGGGGTGCAGCCCGTCCGGCCACACCTCGGGCGAGACGGTCCAGTCGCCGAGGCCGGAGTGGTCGTCGCGACGGCTACCGAACCAGCCGTCGTCGAGAACGTAGCGCTCGACGCCGAGGGCGGCCGCCCGCTCGGCCAGGTCCAGGAGCCGCTCGAGGTTGTGGTCGAAGTAGACGGCTTCCCACACGTTGAGCGTGACGGGCCGGTCGGGGCCCGGGTGCGAAGGGCGGGCGCGGAGGTAACGGTGGAAGCGATGAGCCACCTGGTCGAGGCCGTCCCCGTAGCTGCCGTAGACCCAGGGCGTGGTGTAGGTCTCTCCGTGGGCAAGCTGCAGCTCGCCGGGCAGCAGGAGTTCGCCGCCCCCGAGGACCTGGTCGCCGTTGAAGACCCGCTCCGCGTAGTGCGTGTGGTTGCCGCTCCAACCGGTGTGCACGGCCCACACCTCCCCGGCGGCGAAGCCGAAACCGGGGACGCCGACGTGGAGCACGGTGGCGGCATCGGGTCCGGTGCGGCCCTTGCGGCCCTCGCGCAGATGGGTGCCGACCGTCAGCTCCCGTCGTTGCGGCGTCCGCTCCATGCCCCACCGGCCGGCAAGGTCGAGGATCTCGCGGCCGACCTGCGGGACGGGCAGCGCGAGGACACAGTCATCGACCTGGTAGGCGTCCTCGGCCAGATTGGTGAGTCGGGCCTGCAGGCGGAGCAATCCGCCTGGCTCGAGGACGATCTCCACGGTGAGGGCGAGCTGCGCCTCGTCGTCTCTCGCGTCCACCTCCACCCGGCCGGGGCCGGCCGTGCGGAGCGACCATCGATCCAGCTGGGGCTCGACCTCGACGCCGTCGACCCGCACCGCGGTCGAGGTGAACTTCGGTGACCAGTTCCGCCCCTGACGCGACCCCGAGAGGCCCGGGCGACCCACCCACCCGGTCCAGTGCTCGGGAAGCAGGGCGACCCGCACCGGCTCGTCGACCTCGTTGTTACCCACCGGTGGGCGGGCGGCCCGGAGCATCTCCTGCACGTCCTCGCGACCGAGCTCGCCGAGGTCGGCCCCCCAATGGACCACGGCCGGCAGGCGGGCGTCGGTGACGTCGAGCAGCAGGCTGACCCCGCCGGCTCGCAGGTGGACGCAGGCGTCAGCGGACGTCATGAAAGACCTTTCGGATCAGGGGATCAGGAGTGCGAAGGAGCAGGCGCGGGGGTGGAGGCGGCGAGGTCGTCGAGCGAGTCGGCCGGGCATCCGCAGGAGCGCCGGATGATCAGGTGCATGGGAAAGGACTCGTGGTTCTCCGCCGGTCTCTCCGCGGAGAGGAGCCTCTGCACGGCGCGAGTGGCCATCTCGCGGACCGGCTGCCGTGCGACAGTCATGGGCGGCCAGGCGTACTCCGCCTCCACCGTGCCGTCGAAGGCGACCACGGCGACATCCTCGGGAACGCGCAGCCGGAGGTCCCGGGCCGCGCGGAGGACACCGACCGCCTGCAGGTCGGAGCTGGCGAAGATCGCGGCCGGCGGGTTCCGTGCCGTGAGAAGCCGGTGCGCCGCGGCGTGGCCCCCCTCCCGGCTGAACGCCCCCCTCGCGATCGGCCCGTCCGGCAGGCCGGCCTCCCGGGTGGCCGCCTGCCAGCCCATCTCGCGCGCATCGCTCCCCGGCCGTCCCTCACCCAGCACGAGGGCCACAAGGTCATGACCGTGCGCCTCGATCAGGTGCTCGACCACGAGTCGGGACCCACCGACGGCGTCGCAGCCGAGAGTGGCGTAGCCCGGCATCGGCATGGCGCGGTCGATGATCACCGAGGCGATGCCGTACCGGCGCAGGCGCGCCAACGCCTCGGCCGGCTCATCCCCGCTGGCCAGCAGCAACCCGTCCACCTGCCGACCGATCAGGTCGTCGAGGGAGCGGCTCTCGGCTGCCGGGTCAGCGTGGGAGTTGGCGATCAGGACCGCGTAGCCGACGGCCGCGGCCTCGGTCTGGATGGCCAGCGCGAGCTCCCCGAAGAAGGGGTTCACGATGTCGGACACGACCAGCCCGATCGTCCGGGTTGAGCCGACCTTCAGGGCGCGCGCGCTGAGATTCGGCCGGTAGCCCAGCAGCTCGATGGCGGCCCGGACCCGCGCGGCCGTCGGCTCGGCCACGGACCGGGGGCCGTTGTTGACGACATAGCTCACCACCGCCGAGCTGACGCCGGCGTAGCGGGCCACGTCGTCGCGGGTCACCCGGCGTTGCGGCACCGTGGTGCGGTTCTCAGCCATGGCGGGAGGTAACGGACCGAGGTCCGGACGCGCGGCCCCGGCCGGACCGACCGTGGGACCGAGCACGGGACGACGCGCCCGAGCGCTTGTCGAAGACCGGTCGAACCAGTTGGGCTGCTGGCAAGCACATCGACTTTCTCCCTCCTCGTCCTGCACGGGTGGTTGTTGAATCTACACCAGGAGATCCGTGGTCCGTCAAGGGCTCATCGCCCCTGGTCAGTGGGTAATTCGCCACGGGGATGGTCTTCTACACGTTGACAACGCGCCGCGGGTGAAGCACGATTCGACGGTCGGCGGGGCTTCGACGCCCTGTCACTGAGGTCACATTCAAGGAGGAATGGCATGACAGAGTCGAAGCACATCGCCACCGGGCGGTCCATCAGTCGTCGAGGTTTCCTAGGGGGCATCGGGCTGGCTGCGACAGCAGTCGGGTCGGGAGCAGTGCTCACCGCCTGTGGGAGCGGCCAGGGGGCGGGTCCGGCCGGGGGTACCGGCGGAGCCGGGGGCAGTGACGGCGGGGCCGCCGCGAACATCACCTGGGGCTCCTGGGCGAACCCCGGTGAGGGTGAGCGCTACAAGCAGTACTCCAAGGACTACGCCGCCAAGAACGGCGGGGCCGTCACCTGGCAGCAGGTGGTCGGTGACTACCAGGCCAAGATCTTGACCCAGCTGGCCGGTGGCAGCGCCCCGGACGCCTTCTACGTGGGCGACAGCTCGATGGCGCCGCTGATCGCCTCGGGCAAGCTCGTGGACCTGACCGAGTTCCTGAGCTCCCCGGAATCCGCCACGACGGCGGACTCCACCTTCGAAGGGCTCATGCAGTGGTGCAAGGGCGAGGACGGTGGGCTGTACGGGATCCCCGTCGACTGCAACCCGAAGGTGTTCTGGTTCAACAAGGGCCTGCTGGAGGAGGCGGGGGTGACCACCAACCCCGCGCAGGCGTTCGAGGGCGGCACCTGGAACCAGGCGGCGCTCGACGACATGCTCACCAAGGTCAAGGGCACCGGCAAGCGCGGCATGATCGTCGAGGGCAACTGGTTCGACTTCACCAGCCTGATCACGACCTTCGGTGGTACCGCCTTCGACGACGACAAGGCCGTCTTCGACCAGGACGAGCGGGCCCTCGAGATCCTGGGGTGGCTCTTCGACCACTTCAAGGCCGAGACGATCACCTACGGCGGATCGCTGCCCAAGGGGCAGGGCGTCGACGCTCTCTTCTACGGAGGCCAGCTGGCGAGCGTCCAGTACGGCCGGTGGATCCTGCCCAACCTCAAGAAGCTCACCAAGCTCCAGTACGACATCGCCCCGATGCCGTCCGACACCGGCAACGAGATCAAGCCCGTCGCCGTCTACACCGCGGCGATGTCGGTCAACACCGACGCCAAGAACAAGGACGCCGCCCTGAAGTTCATGTCCAACTTCGTCAACGCCGAGGGGCAGCGGGCCCGGCTCGCGGGCGGCGGCAACGCTGTTCCTTCCACCGAGGGCCTGGATGAGGTCGTCACCGAGGGTGGTCTGCCCGAGCACGGCCAGTACTTCCTGGAGGTGGCCAAGGCGGGCTACGCCATCCCGCTCGTCATCGCGCGCAAGGCGAAGGTCTCGACCAACCTGGGCACCGAGATCGACAAGACCATCAAGGGCGGCGCCGACGCGAAGACTTTCGCGACCAAGATCGCGGCATTCATCAACGCGGAGGAGTGACGGTGGCTGCCGTCGTGCAGGACGTCAGGCCGGCCCCGGACGCGCTCAAGCCGCCGGGGCACACGGCCGCGCTGAAGCGGAGGCACCGCCGGGATGCCGGCGTCGCCTTCGGCTTCCTGGCTCCTCAGCTGGTCGGTCTGATCGTGTTCATGGTCGGTCCGCTGATCTTCGCCCTCATCCTGGCGTTCTCGAACTGGGACGGGTTCGGGACGCGCTCGTTCGCGGGCTTCGCCAACTTCCAGTGGGTCTTCACTGACCCGCAGATGCTCACCTCGATGCGCAACACCATCTGGTTCACCATCCTGCAGGTTCCCGGTCTGATGCTGGCCGGTTTTGTCACCGCCTACCTGCTGCAGAAGGTGGGGCGGGTCAAGAACATCTACCGCATCTTCTTCTTCGCTCCGGTGGTGACGTCGAGCATCGCGGTGGCCGCCATCTGGCTGTGGCTGCTCAACCCTGAGCTGTCCCCGGTCAACAACGCCCTGCTGAGCGTCGGGATCGAGGCGCCGGACTGGCTGCAGAACCCCCGGACGGTGATCCCGGCGATCGCTGTGGTCGCCATCTGGCAGGGGTTGGGCTACATGATGGTCATGTTCATGGCCGGGCTGGAGAACGTGCCGAAGTCCCTGCTGGAGGCAGCCGACATCGACGGCGCGAGTGAGTGGCAGAAGCTGCGGCGAATCACCCTGCCGTTGCTGTCACCCACGATCCTGTTCCTGTCCATCACCGGCATCATCGGCTCGTTCCAGGTGTTCGACTACATCTACTTCTTCCTGGAGACGACGGCGCCGTCCTCGGCACGGACCATCGTCTACGAGATCGTCCAGATCGCGTTCCGTGAGTTCAACTTCGGGCGCGGCGCGGCTCTGGCGGTCGTCTTGTTCCTCATCCTGTTGGCGGTCACCGGGCTCCAGCTGCTCGCCCAGAAGAGATGGGTCCACTACACAGAATGACCATCGCAACCGACATCACGACGCAGGCCCTCGAAGCCACGGCGCACGAGAAGGCCCTACCGCAGGGCAGAAAACCGTTCAAGTGGACCAGGGTCCCCCTGCACTTGGTCCTCGCTGCGGGCGCACTGCTCATGGGCCTGCCCTTCATCTGGATGCTGCTCTCCTCGTTCAAGCCGCTCGAGGAGATCTTCATCCGGCCACCCAAGCTGTTCCCGATGGCCCCGACGATCTCGAACTACCAGACCGCCTTCGCCACCGGGAACTTTCTCCCCGCCTTCATCAACAGCGTCTACATCGCCACCGTGGTCACCGTGGTGTCGCTGTTGACCTGCGCCATGGCGGCCTACGCGTTCGCCCGGCTGAGGTTCCCGGGCAACAATGTCCTGTTCGCCGTCTTCCTGGCCACCATGATGGTCCCGGTGCAGCTGACGATCATCCCGCTCTACATCATCCTGGGCGAGATGCGGTGGGTGGACACCCACCTGGCGCTGATCGTGCCCGCCGCGCTGTTCAACGCCTTCGGCGTCTTCCTGCTCCGGCAGTACGTCCGAGGTATCCCGATCGAGCTCGAGGAGGCGGCGGCCATCGACGGGGCCAACCGGGTCAAGATCTTCATCACGATGATCCTGCCCCTGCTCAAGACGCCGATGGTGGCGCTGGGGATCTTCGTCTTCCTCGGCCAGTGGAACAACTTCTTCTACCCGCTGATCTTCCTCAACAGCGAGAGGCTGTTCACACTCCCATTGTGGGTCAACCAGTTCAAGGGCGCCTACTCCTCGGACTGGGGTGGGCTGATGGCGGCGACGTCGCTGGCAGCGGTCCCGTTCTTGATCATCTTCATCATCGCCCAGCGGCAGATCGTGGAAGGCATCGCCCTCTCGGGATCGAAGACGTAGGTCCCGTCGAGCGGTCAGGCGTCCAGCGCCGGTGGTGGCCTCCCACCGGCGCTGGCGTTCCCCCGCGGTGCCCGATCACGGACGACAGGGACGAGGAGCAGGATGGGCAACGCCCGGTCAGAGCCGCCGACGCAGCGGTTCCAGCCACCGGCCCGGCCACCGCTACGCGAGCTGGTCATCGCCTGCCTCAGCGCCACGGTCGGCACGCTGGAGCTCGTCGCCTGGGTCACCTTCGACCTGCCCGACTTCGTCGCGCACGCCGGTGGCATCCTCCTCGCCCTGGCGCTCGGGATCGGCGTCTGGTGCCTGCTCCGGATGCGTGCCCTGCGCTGGGTCGTCCACCTCGATGCCGACTTCCTCACCATCGCGCGTGGGTCGAGGAGGCACCAGGTGCCCTGGGCCGAGATCACCACCACAGAAGTGGCCGGCTCCCGCCTGCTCATCCACGGCCGGTCCCGTCGACCGGCCCACACCCTCCATCTCACTCCCGGGACGCTCGGCGCGGCCTACGTCGCCGAGCTGACCGGGGCGATCGACCAGCGACTGGCCCAGCACCGGCAACCGTGAGCCGCCCGCCCCGTGGTGTGGTCAGCCCGCGAACCAACAAGCAGACTCAACAGAAAGGTCACACATGAAGATCGGCGTCATCGGAACCGGGCAGTTCGCCAGGAGCTTTCTCGCCCTGTGGCAGCTGCACCCCGACGTCGAGGAGGTGTACGTCACCGACCTCGTGCCCGAGCGCGCGGCCGAGCACGTCGAGCGCCACGGCCTCGCGGGGAGCTTCGCCACCATCGAGGAGCTGTTGGCCTCCGACGTCGACTCCGTCGCCGTCATGACCCAGCGCTGGACGCACGGCCCGATCGTGCTCCAGGCGCTGGAGGCCGGCAAGAACGTCTACTCCGCCGTCCCGATGGCGCTCAACGTCGAGGAGATCGAGGCGATCGTGAGGAAGGTCGAGCAGACCGGCCTGATCTACATGATGGGGGAGACCAGCTACTACAACCCCGCCGTGGTCTGGGCCCGGGAGCAGGTCGTCGAGGGTGCTTTCGGGCGGGTGTTCTACTCCGAGGGCGACTACCTCCACGACATGGACAACGGCTTCTACGCCGCCTACCAGTACAGCGGGGGCGAGGACTGGAAGCCCACCGCGAGCTACCCGCCCATGCTCTACCCGACCCACGCCATCGGCGGCGTGCTCGGCGCCCTGCCGACCTACGCCACCTCGGTGAGCTGCATCGGCATCCGCGACGACCGCGGGGACGGCGTCTTCGACCGCGAGGTCTCCCGCTGGGAGAACGAGTTCTCCAACATGACGTCGCTGATCGAGTTCGCCGACGGCGGCACCATGCGCCACAACGAGTTCCGCCGTCTCGGTTACTGGCAGGGGCACGAGTCCCGCTTCCGGTTCTACGGCACCGAGCAGGTCTTCGAGCAGAGCGGCCACGGCGCCACCTTGAGCGTCAAGACCGAGGGCGAGGACTACGCCAAGGGCGAGACCCGCGACATCAGCGAGCTCTTCTACACCCACGGCGGGCAGATCCCGGAGGGCTTCGGCGACGTCGACCCGGCACTCATGCAGAGCTTCAGCTCGGGCACCGCACCGGTCCACAACCGCTCCCGGCTGCCGAAGGAGTTCGAGGGCGCGCACAACGGGCACGAGGGCAGCCACCACTTCCTGGCCGACGACTTCGTCCGCGCCGTCACCACGAAGACGCATCCACCGGTGAACGCCTGGCGGGCAGCCCGCTTCACCCTCCCCGGGGTGGTGGCCTGGGACTCCGCCCGTCAGGGTGGCGCGCGGCTGCCCGTGCCGGACTTCGGCGAGGGTCCCGGCGACCCCGGCTGGGGGTAGACGGCGACGAGGACGCGTCCCGGTGGCCCTCAGCCGTTGGCGATGGCCGCCGGGCCGTCCTCGCGCCGGATGTCGATGACGTGCCCGGTCTGGCCCGAGAGCAGGACGTCGAGCGACTGGCGAGCCACCGCCTCCGAGCTCAGCAGGGTGCCGGCCGGCTCCTCCCCGAAGGCCTTGGTCCGCATCGGCGTCGAGGTCCGCTCCGGGTTGATGCAGTTGACGCGGATCTGGCTGCCCGCCCACTCGTCGGCCAGGGCCTGGGTGAGGTTGACCACCGCAGCCTTGGCCGAGGAGTAGAGCGAGTAGCCGGAGCGCCCGCGGGTGTAGGAGGAGGAGGTGAACAGCAGCAGGGAGCCCTGCGTCTGCGCCAGGTGCGGCTGGAACTCCTGGGCGATGAAGATCGGCGCCAGGTAGTTCACGTCGGTCGAGGCGTAGATCGTCTCCTCGCTGGTCTCGATCAGCTCTCCCCGGGGCAGGACGCCGGCGGTGTTGACCACGAAGTCGATGCGACCGGTCTCGGCCAGGACCTGCGCCGCCACGGCGGCGATGTCGGAGCGACGCTCGACGTGCGTGCCGGTGCTCGAGCGGGAGTAGGTGCGCACCTCGGCGCCGTAGCGACGGGCCAGCTCGGCGATGTCGGCGCCGATGCCGTAGGAACCGCCGAAGACGACCACGGTCCGGCCCTCGAGCCCGGCCCGGTACTGCTCGTCGGTGAGGGACTGCGGGATGTCGGCGGAGGTCAGCTGGAAGAGCTTGTCGGCGATGTAGACGTCGATTGGCTCGGTGACCTTCATGTTGCGCTCGTGGCCCCGCACTACCGCGATGTCCACCTCGGGCAGGTAGCGCAGGACCACGGTGCAGTCATCGGTCGCGGTGAAGTCGGGGTCCTGGGCGGCGATCGCGTAGGCCTCGCGGATGGTGGACAACCGGAAGGACTGCGGGGTCTGGCCACGGCGAAGAAGGTGACGCGGCAGCACGTCGGCGATCGTCTCGGAGGCCTCCCTCACCTGGATGACGGTGTCGGCGGACGGGATCGCGGTGTCGACGGCGCAGTGGTCCTGGAGCGCCTCGACGTTGGCGGCGATGATCGTCTGCGAGACCAGCGGGCGGACCGCGTCGTGGAGCAGCACGTTGCACTCCTCGTCGCCGAGCGCCGCGAGGGCGGTGGCGGTCGTGTCGTTGCGGGTGCCGGCGCCCTCGAGGATCTGAGTGACCTTGTCGTAGCCGCCGCCCCGGACGATGGCGCGCACCTCGTCAAGGTAGCCCGGCGTCATCAGGACGAGGATCTCGTCGATCAGCGGGGACTGCTGCATCGCGGCGATGGTGTGCTCGATGATCGGCTTGCCGGCGATCTTGATGAGCTGCTTGGGGATGCTCAGGCCTACCCGGGTCCCGGTCCCGCCTGCCAGCACGACCGCGACATTGCGCAGACGGCCGCTCACGCCGCCACCTCCTGGTGTCCGGCGAGGGCTCGCCGCTCGTTGTCGGAGGCTGGGTCGACCGACCACGGCCGGGCGGGAGCCATGCGCCCCGCTACCTGGAGGTGGTCACTGACGGTACTGGTGTGAATCACCTGCACATTGTGCCCGAGGCGGACCCGGCCAGCCGAGCACGTTGAGTGCCTTGGCGCCCGCGGTCCCGCCCAGGACTCCCACTCGGTCCGCCCCCCGGCGGCGGTGGCCAGCTCCTGGTCGGGTGGTCAGGTTCGATCAGGGCGCGAAGCGCGACATGCGCCGCGGCGCTTGCCGGGGCAGCGATCGGCAGCCGTTACTGTCGCAGCCTCACCAGTTGACCGACGAGGAGTGGTCCATGAGGCGAGCCTTGGTGCTCCTGGCCGCGGTTGCCGGCGTCGCTGCTGCCGGCCTGGCGCTTCTCTCGATCGAGGCGGCGGTGGCCGCGCTCGCCCTGTCCTGGCTCTGCGGCCTCGGCTGGATGGTCCTCCGGTCCCGCGCGGAGTCGGTCAAGCTCAACCAGATCCTCAAGCAGCAGCGGGTGGGCCGCCGGGCGCTGAGGGAGCTGCAGACCACGACCACGCAGCTGGCCGGCCGCCCGCCGGTCGATGCCCGGTCCGACCCCAAGACCGCGCAGCAGCTGAAGCTCATCCGCAAGGAGCTTTACCAGGTGCTGGTCTGGGTCCAACGGACGCCCAGCGTCACCCAAGAGCTGCGCCGGACCTACGACCGGCTCGTCGACCACGACCGTCCGATGCCCGAGCTCGGCGATTGGGCGATGTCCCCGTCGACCCTGATCTGGATGCTGGACCGCCTGGAGAAGCCATCGGTCCGGACCGTGCTGGAGTGCGGCTCGGGCAGCTCGACGATCTGGTTCGCGACGGCTCTGGCCGCGAGAGGCGGCGAAGGAAGGGTCGTCGCCCTGGAGACCAGCGCCGCCTACGCCGAGATGACGCGGGCCGAGCTCGCCAGGCACGGGCTCGAGGATCGAGCCGAGGTGCTGCACGCGCCGCTGGTCGACACTGCTGTCCCCGGTCGGGACAACCAGCCCTGGTTCGACATCTCGGTGCTACCCGACCTGCCGCCAGTCAACCTGTTGTTCGTCGACGGACCGGTGGGCGGAGTCGCTCCCCAGGTGCGGTACCCGGCTTTCCCGCTGCTGGCCCACCGTCTGGCGCCGGGTGCCACCGTCGTGCTGGACGACACGGGGCGCCCCGCCGAGGCCGCCATCGTCCAGGCCTGGAAGAAGGAGGTCCACTCCGCACGACGGCTCCGGCAGGTGCGACGCCTCGATCGCGCGACCGCCTTCGTCAGCGAGGATTTGCAGGACGTCGGGTCAGGTACGTCCCTCGAGGCCTGACGCGCCCAGCCGCGAACCGCTCCCACAGGAGGGCGTCGCCCCCGCTTACCCCGGTCTCGACGACGCTGGGGAAGCAGCAGGCATTGCTTCAGCCAGGGCACGCACGGCGTAGGGCTGCCCCTCGACCTGGAGCCAGACGCCGGGAGGAGCAAGGCCGAAGCGGGTCCAGAGCTCGGCGGGAGTGGGCGGCAAGGAGGTGTGCCGATCCGTGAAGACCCGGCGGCTCGCCGAGGACCGGCTGTCGTCCCAGGTATGCACCAGCCGCTGCACCCGCGCCGCAGGCAGCAGGTCCACCGAGGCGTCAGGCTCGAGCGCTCGAAGCCGGAGTCCGAGGTCGGTCAGCTCGAGCTGGTTGTCGAGGAACACGTCGAGACCGTGCAACCGGGCGAAGGTCTCGCTCCCGACGGTGAAGGTCCGGCCGTCCGGGGCGCTCAGGCTGACAGGCGCACCATCGAGGTCCCCGAGGTGCTGACCGGCGAGGAGCGCTCCCGGCAGCCGGAGCTCCGTGCCGACCGCTGCCCCGGCCGTGACCACGGCGCCGGTACCGTCCACCGTGATCGGCTGGGCGAGGTACGCCGTGTCCCGTCGCTCCTCGGCGTGGGCCACCAGCGCTCGGACGGCTTTGACCTGCGGAACCTCGGCATCGCCCAGGACCAGCAGCGTTGCGCCCCGGGTCCGCCGGAACCCGACGTCGGCGGCGAACGCGTACGAGACCCGCATGGGGATCCGCTCGTAGTGCACGGGCGCCGTCGAGACGACCCCGGCGAGCAGTGCGGCGAGCCGACGATCGGTTGTCCTGTCGACGACGACCGCCTCCCAGGGCCGGCCCGACAGGGCATCGGCCACGGCCTGCAGCTGGCGTAGGACCAGGTCCGGCCGCTCGCCGCACAGCACGACCACGCTGACCAGGTCCTCGTCCCGCTCCAGCCGCTCGAGCCGCTCCCAGTCGACCCAGTACCGGAGCTTGACGTGGTCGTACCAGGCCCACGGTTCGCGGGCACTGATGCGATCTGGGCCACTGCTGTCGTACAGCGCCCCGAGCACCGGCACGTGGACCAGGTCGACGTGGTCGGCGATGCGCAGCACGAGGTCGTAGTCGACCATCCGACGCAGCGTGACATCGAAAACACCGACCTGCTGCAGCACGCTCGAGCGCACGACCAGGACATTCACGTCGACGTGGTTGGCGACGCGGAGAGCAGCCGGCGTCACCTGGGAGGCGCGGTAGCGAGGACCCGACGTGGTCCTCACCAACAACGTCGCGTAAGCCGCGTCCAGGTTCCGCCGGATCATGACGCTGACCATCGTCTCGAGGTAAGCGGGCGTCCACTCGTTGTCGGAGTCGAGGAAGGCGATAAGGGCACCCCGGGCCGCCGTGATCCCCGTGTTTCGGGCCGCACAGACGCCGACATGCTCAGAGACGATCAGCCGGATCCGCGGGTCAGTCGCGGACAGCTCGGCGACCACCGCACGGGTGTCGTCCTCGGAGCCGTCGTCGACGACCAGCGCCTCCCAGTGCTCCCACCGCTGAGCACGCAGGGAAGCGAGCGCGCGAAGGAGCTTGGCGGAGCGGTTCCAGGTGGGGATGATGACCGAGACGAGCGTCTCAGGTGTAGGCGCGACCGGGTCCGGGACCGCCGGCTCGGGTTCGTGCGGAAGCTCGGCGAAGTACCGGACGAGCCGGAGCCGCTCCTGCGCGGTCCAGGTCAGGGCCACATCGCGCCAGGCCTGGGCGTCGTCCCAGCGCACGGACGCACCACCGCCCAGCCCCCGGACGTCCAGCACCGTCGAGCCGCTGAGGCGCTCCGCCAGGTGTCCGAGCGGACCGTGAGGGTGCTCCGCGGCCGCCGGCTCACGCCGGAGGTACGCGTCCACGTCCCATGCCGGGTGCGGGGGCCGTCGCGCAGGGCCCTGCTGCGCCAGGTAGGCGGCGAGGGGGGTCCTTCCCTCGGGGGTTCTCACCGTCGTGGGGTCGAACAGCGCGTGGGGTGACAGCTGCGAGGCCGCACCTGCCGTGCAGTAGTGAGCCACCGCCTCCTCGCGACTGGAGAACGACCGGCCCGACTCGCGCTCGTACCAGACCTGGTCAAAGGCGGGGGACCTCGCCAGCAGCTCCCGGTCGTCGTCGTCGGCCGCGGCCGGGGCGGGCTGCCGGGGCGAGGCCCTCGCGCCAGGGTCGAGCGGGCGGCTTCCCTGCCCGGTCGACCGCCGAGCCGGGAGCTGGATCAGGCGTCGGACCCGGCGTCCCAGCGCCGTGGTCACCCGGACGTCGAGGCGCTGTCGCAGCTGGCGCTCGCGCTCGAGCGCCGCGTCGCGGGCCCGCTCGGCCCGACGGACACGGCTGCGAAGCCGTTTGACCTGTCCGCTGAGCTTCGCCACCTTCTCGAGCTCATTCCCGGCGGAGGCTGTCGATGGCGCCACCTCACGCGCGGCCGCCAGTCGGCCCAGGGCCAGGAGGACCGCAGCCCTGGCCGAGGCTGCGGAGCGGTCAGCCAGCTGCTCGACGTCGACCGCCGGGCCTGTCGTGCAGAGCCAGAGCGGCTCCTCGGGCACGATCCCGAGCAGGTCGCCCTCGATCGGGCGGAAGAAGTCCTTCATCCTCACCTCGCGAACCGTGAGCCCGGCGGCCCGGAGCCGGTCCTCGAGATCGTCGCCGTAGAAGCGGACGTGGTCACGCTGGCCGAATCGTCTCAGTCGCTCTGCTGGCGGAGCTTCCGGATCCTCGTCGGTCGGGAGGCCCGAGCGACGTGGAACCTGCACCACTGCGACACCGCCGGGTGCGAGCACGCGCGCCATCTCCGACATGGCAGCGGCGTCGTCCGGGATGTGCTCGAGGACGTGGAAGCAGACCATCAGGCCGACGCTCGCGTCGGGAAGAGGCAGGTTCGTCATGCTGGCCTGGACATCGACCACGCGCTTGTCAGCACCGGGATCGAAGTCGATGCCGACGTAGGCCACGCCCGCCTCGGAGGCCAGACCACGAAGCCGGCCGGTCACCTGGCGCGACGGGGCGACGTCCACGAGGACGCCTTGGGCGGCATGGCTGCGCAGGCCGGGAAGCAGGCCGATCAGCGCGCGGTGGCGTTCCAGGCTGCCGCAGTGCAGGCACCGCGCGTGCGGGCGCCGGCCGCCGGGACCGGGGCCCAGGACGCTTAACTCCCCACATGCCCCGCAGAGGACGGCGCACGCCTGCGTCACGTTCACACCCCCATCGTCGTGGATGCGCTGACCCTACCGGCCGGAGCGAGGACGAGGCTCGGCACGCGACGGCGAGAGGCGAGGCATCCTGGGGCACCTCGAGGGCGTCGAGCAGGTCGCGGCGTGGCCCGAGGAGGCACTGGTCGCCGCCGTCGAGGCCGGCGCCTGCTCACGACTGGTGCAGCACCCGCGCCAGCCGGCGCCGCCCCTGCCGGACCAGCCGAGCGCCGGACGCCCGCACCGCCGACAGCCACCAGGCCCGCGTGGTGTCGCTGCCCACAACCAGGACGGCATCGAGGTCCACCGCCTCCGACCGGCGGCGCTTGGCGGGTCCGTGCTCGAACGAGAGCCTGAGCCGGTACGGGCCGGGTGCCGGCCGCGCCGTCCGCAGGCTGGGCCGGGCCCGCAGGGTGGTGCCGCGCCCGACGGACGCCGCGGTCCACACCAGTGCTGTTCCACCGGCTTCGGGGTCGAGAGTCAGGGTGATCCCAATCGGCGGGACAGCCCACCTCACGCCGGTGTCCACGCGCAGACCGTCGGGCCGGACGTCGACGGTGGCCGCCCGCAGCACCCTGCGGAGGGTGCGCGCCGGCGCCCCTGCGCTGATCGAGAGGTTGCCCGCGTCAGTGGTGTAGGGCTGGTCGATATGACCGCGGGCGTCGACCAGGAGAGGCAGGGGGCCGCCGTCCGCGCTGCCCAGTCGCTTGTTGCGCGACAGCCCGAGCGCGCTGACCCGGACGGTCAGGTCGTGCACCCCCTTGCGCAGCGGCCGCCCGCCTGCCGCCCGCTGCGGGTCGAGGCGAGCCGTCCCCACCCAGGTCAGCCGGCCCTGCCCGTCGACCTCCCGGACCTCTGGGACGAGCGGACCGTTGAGGAACCACTCGTCGCGCCCGTCCCGGTGGGTGATGACCACGTCGCCGACGATCCGATCCAACGGCTCCAGCGCGCGGACCTCAGCGGGCAGACCCGCGCCGAGCGAGGCGGGCAGTCGCCATCCGCCCCCGGGTACTGGCTCGAGGCTCAACGGCGAGCCGCCCTGCACCAGCCAGGCCTCGATGGCGAGCCGCAGACCCGCCCGGGCGGTGCTGCGCACCTTGACGAGCCGCGCGTCCAGCCGGACCTGGTCGACGGCGTCGGCGTACGCCCGGATCTCGTCCAGCGGGGCGTGCCGCACGAGGTCGGCACGCACCCGCAGCGCCGCGCCGAGGCCGGCGTCGACGCTGGTGGGGAAGCGCTCCTCGACCAGCTGGCGGACCTCGGTCAGCAGGTCGGCGTAGTACTCCGGCCGCGGAGCGCGCATCTTCACCCCGCCGAGCCGCCCGAGCATCTCGGTCCGCAGGAAGCGCCGGTAGAAGTGGTCGCGGACCGGGCCGGGCTCGGTGTGGGCGTCCACGACGTCCAGCACCTCGCGCAGGTTGGCGTAGTACCCGGCCGGTTCGATCCGGGTGGAGCCGGCGTTGCGGCCGTCCTCACGCCGCTGGTAGCGGTAGCAGATGTAACTGCCGATGACGGTCGCCGACCGGGCGGCGAAGTAGGCCCGGGTCATGAAGAGCTGGTCCTCGAGCCGTCGTGGTCCCTCCGGGTAGCGAATGCCCTGCTCGCGGAGGAACGCCGTCCGGAGCATCTTGTGCGGCGTCAGGCTGTTCATCAGACCGGCGTCGAAGACGGTGCAGGCCGGGAGGTCGCGACGGTAGAGGTCGTGGTTGACACCGCGGAAGTCGCTGATCACCTTGCCCAGCACGACGTCGGCGCCGTGGGCAGCGCCAAGGCCGTGCTGGCGAGCCAGGGACTCGGGGTCGAGCGCGTCGTCTTGATCGACGAACATGACGTACTGACCACGGGCGGCGTCGAGCCCGACGTTGCGCGGCTTGCCGGGCCATCCCGAGTTGGGGATCGTGATGACCCGGACGTGGTCGTGCTCGGCCGCCAGGGCCTGCAGCCGCGCACCGGTGCCGTCGGTCGAGCCGTCGTCGACGAAGAGCACCTCCATCTCCTGCACCGGCAGGGTCTGCCGCAGCAGGGAACGAATGCAGGCGTCGATCGCCGACCCTGGGTTGTAGACCGGGATGACGACGCTGACCTTGACGGCGGCACCGTCGCTGCTGTCCGGCAGGGCTTCCACGTCCCAAAGCCTATGCAGCCTGGCCACGGTGCCGCACGCGGGCCGTCCGGCCCCCACCGGTCCCCGTGCACGAAGCCCCGGCCAGGGCGACGTCGGGGATCGGCCTCCGCGACGGGCTATATTCTGGGGCGTTCTGACGCCCCGACGACCGCACGGCCGCGAGGCGCTGCGTACTGGTGATGGGAGACAGGTTGAGCCGCGGACCACGCGACCTCGGCACCGCGAGCCGGCTGCGCAAGCTCGGCGCTGACCTGGGAACCACCGCGCTGGCCGCCGCCGGCATCGCCCTGGCTCTTGACGGGTCCCGTTGGAGTCTGGTCCTGCTGGCCCTGGCCCTGCTGGCCGCCGTCGGCCGGGCGATCACCATGCGGCGGCAGAAGGCGCGCGTCAACCTGCTCACCAGCCAGCTGGCGCAGCGAGCGCTGATCGGGGCCGGGGTCGCCGCGGCGCTCGCGCTCCTGCAGCCCGCGCACGCGCTGGGCGCGGCCCTCGGCGGAGTCGTCCTGGTGGGAGCCGTCTTGTACGAGCCGTACCTGCGGCCGGGCGCCGAGGTCAAGGTCCCGGTGGTCGCGCACCTGCCCGGGGTGCAGACCACCCCTGTGACCGCGGACCTGAGCCGCCCGCTGCTCCTCGCCGACCTCGGCGCGGCGGCCGCCGGCCTGGCCCTCGCAGCCCTTGGCCTGCCGGCCTGGTGGTGGCCGCCGGTGGCGGCGCTGGCCGCGGCGACCCGGGTACGGGTCGCCCGGGACAACGCCCGACGAGCGGCCGCACTACGCCGCTACGAGCGCGACCTTCCGGGCGCAGTCGCCGACCTGCAGCCCGAGATCGCGCTCTACACTTCCTGGTCAGGCGCCGACGGCGTGCACCAGGTGACGATGTGGCTGCCCTACCTGCAGCGGAGCGGCCGCCGTTGCCTGGTCATCACCCGCAGCAGCGCCGCCGCACGGGCGCTCGCCCAGCTCGTCGACGCGCCAGTGGTGGAGGCCCGCGGACCGGCCGACCTCGACGTGCTGGTGACGCCCTCGCTGCGGGCCGCGTTCTACCCGAACGCCTCCTCGGGCAACGGGGTCCTTGTCCGCTACCAGCAGCTCACCCACGTGTTCCTCGGCCACGGCGACTCCGACAAGCCGACGTCGTACAACCCGACCCACGCCATGTACGACCGGATCTTCTGTGCCGGCCCTGCTGCGGTCCGCCGCTACGCCGACCACGGCATCGCGATCCCCGACGAGAAGTTCGTCGTCGTCGGCCGGCCGCAGGTCGAGACGATCGAGACCGCGCGCTCGCGCGAGGGCGACCGCTCGCCGGTCGTCCTGTACGCCCCTACCTGGCGTGGTCACGTCGAGGAGACCTCGTTGTCCTCGCTGGCCGTCGGCGAGAAGATCGTCCAGACCCTGCTCGCCGCCGGCTCCACGGTCGTCTTCCGTCCGCACCCGTTCAGCCACGGCTTCCCCGAGGACGCGGCGCTCATCGAGCGGGTCCACCGGCTGCTCGCCGAAGACCGAGGCCGCAGCGGGCGGGCCCACCTGTGGGGCGCCGCGGCCGAGACCGCGCGCAGCATCGTCGACTGCTTCAACCTCTCCGACGCGCTGGTCTCCGACGTCTCCAGCGTGGTCTCGGACTACCTGTTCTCCGGCAAGCCCTACGCCATGGTCGCCGTCTCCGCCGAGCCGCACGCCTTTGGCGCCGCGTACCCGGTGGCGCGGGCGGCCTACGTCGTGCCGGGTGACCTGGACGGGCTCGAGGCCACCCTCATCACGATGCTGGGCGAGGACCCGCTCGCAGAGCTCCGTCGCCAGCAGCGGGTGGACTACCTCGGCCCCTTCCCGAACGAGAGCTATGCGAGTGCCTTCACCGCGGCCGTCGAGTCCGTGGCCACGGGCAGCCGGTTACGGACCGACGTCGACGACACCGGCGACGACGCGCTGGCCGGCGCCTCTGGGGCGGGGGACTTCGCCGGCGAGGACGAGGGGCTGCCCGTGACCGGCGGATCCTCGGCCGGCGCTCCGACGCGGAAGGTGGCACGCAAGCCGCTCTCGCGCACCCGGCGTCGGCTGCGCAAGCTCCGCCGACGGCTCGTGCAGCCGCGCCGGTGGAGCCAGGCTGCGGCCGTGCTGGCCCTGCTGGCGCTCGCTGCCGCACTGGTCGGCGCGCCCCGGGTGCTGCCCGTGCTGCTGGGGGTGGCTGCGCTGGCCATCGTCTACGGCGCCGTCTCGGCCAACGTGCACCGCCGCCAGCGGTGGCCCCGCTTGATGGGGGAGGCCCGCGGCGTACGCGTCGTCCTGCTGTGCGCCGCCGTGGTCGCTGCGCCACCGGGACGGCTGCCCCCGCAGGCGGTGCTGGTCGTGCTGGTCCTGCTGGCCGCCGCCGTCGTCGGCGAGGCCGGGGTGCAGCGGGCCTGGGGACGGCTGGGGCTGCAGGTTCGGAACTTCCCGGCGATGCGGACCCAGGTCGCCGAGGGCGTGCCACGCGGCTTGCTCCCGCTCGCGGGGTCGGTCGCCCTGCTGCTGCTCCTGCTCGCCGTGCTCGTCCCGGTGCCCACGGCGCTGCTGGTGGTCGTCGCCGTGCTCGTCGGCGCCCTGCTCGTCGTGGTCGCGGTGCGGGCCCTGACCCGGGCGGCGCAGGTCGTCGGGGCCGAGTTCCGGCTGCGGGAGGAGGTGACGGCGCTGGCGCCCGAGTTCGCGGTCTACTTCGCGGGCACGGTCGGCGCCGGCTACCAGGTGGGCATGTGGGCACCGTACTTCGCGCGGATCGGTCGACCCTTCATCGTGGTCACCCGCTCAGCGAACACCCTCACCGAGCTCAGCCGGGCGCTCCGCCGGAGCGGTGTCGAGGCGCCCGTGATCCTGCGGCCGACGCTCGCCGGCCTGCAGGACGTCATCGTGCCGTCGCTCACGACGGCGTTCTACGTCAACAACGCAGCCCGCAACACCCACTTCATCGAGCGGCGCGAGCTGACGCACGTCTGGCTCAACCACGGGGACTCCGAGAAGCCGGCCTGCTACAACCCGGTTCACGCGATCTACGACCTGATCTTCACCGCCGGTCGGGCCGGGGTCGACCGGTATGCGCGCCACGGCGTGCACATCCCCGAGGAGAAGTTCCGGGTGGCCGGCCGGCCGCAGGTCGAGGGCATCGAACCCGCGAGCGTCCCCATCAGCACCGTGGCCATGCCCACGGTGCTGTACGCGCCCACGTGGCAGGGTCCCTACGCTGACACCCGTCTGTTCTCGTTGCCTCTCGGTGTGCGGATCGTGCAGAGCCTGCTGGGTGCCGGAGCCCGGGTCGTGTTCCGACCACACCCCACCAATTACCACTTCCCGGCCTGCGTGGCCATGATCAAGAAGGTGAACCAGCTGCTGGCGCGGCACCGCCGGGCCACCGGGGTCGAGCACCTCTGGGGTGCCACCGCTGGGCGGACCATGTCGGTGGAGGACTGCTTCAACCTCTCCGACGCGATGGTCACCGACGTCTCGGCTCTGGTCACCGACTACCTGTACTCCGGCAAGCCCCTCTCCATCGTGGCCGTCGGACGGACCCCCGAGGAGCTGGTCGAGGTCGCCCCCGTGGCACGCGCGGCCTATGTGCTGCTCGAGGACCTGTCGAACCTGGACGAGGTGGTCGCCGGCCTGCTCGGGGCCGACCCTCTGGCCGGCGCCCGGGCGGAGGCGCGGGCCTACTACCTGGGCGAGTTCGCGACCGGGCGTTACGCCGAGGGCTTCCTGGAGGCCGCCCGCGAGGTCATCGACGCCCGTAGCCTGTCCGAGCGGCGCCAGGCGGCGGCGATGAGCACAGGGGAGTGACCATGAACGTGCAGGCGAACTCTCCCGACCGACGCCGGGTCAGCGAGCTGTTGCTCGACGTCGCAGCCGCGGTGCTGGCCGTGGCGGGCCTCCTGCTGGAGCGGCCGGGAGTGTCCGCCGGCCCGCTGGCCGTCTTGGCCTCCGTGCTCGTGGTCACTCTGCGCATCGCCCTCCTGGCCCGTGGCCGAGCGCGGGGCTGGAGCCCTCTCGGCCAGCTGATGGCCATCCGGGCCCTTCCGGCGGCGGTCATCGGGACCATCCTCGCGCTGCGTGCGACCACTTCGACCGAGGTCGTCGTCAGCCTGGTGGCCACCGGTGTCCTGCTCGGCTGCTTGAGCGTGGAGCCGCTGCTCGCCCGCGCGTCGAGGTTCACCGTTCCGCTCGCGGTGCGGCTGCCCGGCGTCCCGCCCGCGCCGACCTCGCCCACGCTGGGCCCCACAGCCGTGGTCGGGGCCTCCCTCGCGATAGCCGTCGGCGTCGTCCTCGTTCTGCTGGGGCTGTCGCCGTGGTGGTGGCTCGGCTGCACCGCGCTGGTCGCCGTGCCCTTCGCCGTGCTCGCGTTCACGGGTCGGGCCAAGGTGGTGGCCGCCCGGCAGCGCCGCGCGGTCGTTCCCCAGGCCGTCGCGGAGTACGCGCCGGAGTTCGTGGTCTACACCTCCCGCCCAGATGACGCCTCGTACCAGGTCCTCATGTGGTTGCCGTACCTGCAGCGCACCGGTCTCCGTTTTCTCGTGGTGACCCGAAACGCCGTGCCGGCCGCAGCCCTCGCCGGGCAGACCGACGTGCCTGTCGTGGAGGCGCGCAGCACCGCCGACCTGGAGGCGCTCGTGGGGCCCTCCGTGAAGGCCGCCTTCTACGTCAACGCGTCCTCCGGCAACGGCGCGATGGTCCGCTTCCAGCACCTGACGCACATCTACCTGGGCCACGGTGACTCGGACAAGCCACCGTCCTACAACCCGACGCACGCGATGTACGACGCCGTCTTCGCCGCCGGACCTGCCGCTACCCGCCGCTATGCAGCGCACGGGGTCAAGATCCCGGCCGAGAAGTTCCGCATCGTCGGCCGACCGCAGGTCGAGGACGTGCACCAGGTCGATCGGGCCATCGGTACCGTCGCCGAGCCGGTGGTGCTGTACGCGCCCACCTGGCGGGGGCACGTCGAGGAGACGATGCTCTACTCCCTGCCTGGTGGGGAGAAGATCGTGCAGGCGCTGCTGAAGCGCGGTTCGACGGTCATCTTCCGGCCCCATCCCTTCAGCTACGACTTCGCCGAGGACGCGGAGGTCATCGGCCGCATCCACAGCCTGCTGGCCGACGACGCCCGCCAGACGGGCCGGGCTCACCTGTGGGGGGCTGCGGCGGAGTCGGAGCGCAGCATCCTCGACTGCATCAACACCTCCGACGCGATGGTGTCGGACGTCTCCAGCGTGGTCGTGGACTACCTCTTCTCGGGGAAGCCCTTCGCCATGGTGGCTGTGCCAGCTGAGCCCTTGGAGTTCGTGGCCGAGTTCCCCGTGGCCGCCGCCTCCTACGTGGTCCGGGGCGACCTCGCCGACCTCGAGGTCCAGCTCGCGGCGATGCTCGGTCTGGATCCGCAGCACGAGCAGCGGCTCGCGCTCCGGTCGGACTACCTGGGGGACTTCCCAGCCGAGCACTACGCCGACGCGTTCGTCGACGCGGTCAGGCACGTCACCCAGCAGGACCGGGACGACCAGCTGAGCGAGGACCCCGTCGAGGCCGACGCGGAGGAGACGCCCGGGGCCGAGGACGCCCGGCCGGGGGCCGAGGAGGAGGTGGAGCAGTCGGAGGCCGCCAGCGGCTCGCGCCGCTACAGCAGGCTGGTGCTCGGCGTCGGCGTCGGTCTGGTCGCGGTGGGAGTGGCCCTCGGCGCACTGCTGGCTGCAGTGGTCGCTGCACCAGCCTGGCTCTCCGCGGGATTGGCCCTGGTTGCCCTCCGGTTGCAGGTGGTGTCTGCTCGCCGAGGCCGCCGAAGACGCCGGGTGTCCTTCCTCGACCGTGCACCCGTCGTCCGTGCGCTGCTGCTGGGGACGCTGGCCGTGGTGGCGACCGCTGGTGACGTCACGTGGCCGGTGACCGCCGCGCTGGTGCTGCTAGCCGCCGCTCTCGCCACCGAGCGGACCGTGCGTGCCTGCTGGGGCGGCTTCGGTCTACAGGCGCTCCATCTGCCGGAAGCCGTGCGACCGGTGTCCCAGCCAGTGCCCCGGGGGTGGCCGGCACGCGCCTGGGTGGTCCTCGTCGTGGTCGCCCTGGTGTTGTTGGGTCCGGTGGCAGCGGCGCTGCCTCGGAGCCGGCCGGCGCTTGACGTGGTCCTGCTCGGGGCGGTGACCGCACTCCTGGTCGCCGCCCTGGTCGTGCTGGTGCAGGCCATGCGTCGGGCGGTGGAGGTCAGACGGGGAGAGCAGCGGCTCCGGGGAGTGCTGGAAGCACGAGCTCCTGAGTTTGCCGTCTACTTCGCCTCTACGGTCGGTGCTGCCTACCAGGTGGGGATGTGGCTCCCTTACTTTGTGCGGACCGATCGGCCGTTCGTGATCATCACCCGGACCCTGCCCATGCTGCGTCAGATCGAGAAGATGTGCGAGGAGCAGGGCGTGGTGGTACCCGTGATCCACCGGCCCACGTTGCGCAGCCTGGAGGACGTGATCGTGCCCACGATGACGGCCGCCTTCTACGTCAACAACGCGGTGCGAAACACCCACTTCATCGAGCGCCGCGAGCTGACGCACGTCTGGCTCAACCACGGCGACTCCGAGAAGCCGGCCTGCTACAACCCGGTCCACGCCATCTACGACCTCATCTTCGCTGCCGGTCGAGCCGGCGTCGACCGGTACGCCCGGCACGGGGTGCACATCCCGGAGGAGAAGTTCCTGGTCGTCGGCCGCCCGCAGGTCGAGAAGATCGAGGTCGCTCGCGGACCAGTGGCGGAGCAGCCGGAGCCGACGGTGCTGTACGCGCCCACGTGGCAGGGGCCCTACGCTGACAGCCGGCTGTTCTCCCTGCCGCTCGGGGAGCAGATCGTGACCGAGCTGCTCGCGCGCGGGGTCCGCGTCGTCTTCCGGGCGCACCCGTTCAACTACCGCTACGCAGAGTGCCGGGCGATGATTGCCGGGATCGGGGCCCTGCTCGACGCCGACCGGGAGAAGACCGGGCGGCAGCACCTGTGGGGACCGGCTGCGGAGTCGGAGCTGAGCGTGGAGGACTGCTTCAACCTCTCTGACGCGATGGTCGCCGACGTCTCGGCGGTGGTCTCTGACTACCTTCGCTCGGAGAAACCCTTCGCCATGGTCTCGGTCGGCCGGTCGCCGGACCAGCTGCTGGAAGAGGCGCCCGCTGCCAGGGCCGCGTACGTGCTGCGGGAGGACCTGTCGAACCTCGAGACGGTGCTGGACGAGCTACTCGTCAGCGACCCCAGAGCCGCGGTCCGGCACGAGACCCGCATCTACTACCTCGGGGAGTTCCCTCCGGGTAAGGACGCGGAGGGGTTCCTGGGCGCGGCACGGGACGTCATCGACGGTCGTTACTCAGGTGCAGGTGCTGCCGAGAGCCACGCAGCGGCCGGTTGAGCGCGGCGCTCGTGCCAGCAACCCGTCGGTGGGGGCGTCCGATCCGACACGCTGACCGTTCGTCTTGGGGCGGAGGCGTCAGCGCCTCTCCGACGCGGCGAGCAGGGTGAGGGCGCGCAGAGCCAGGGGGTAGCCGGCCACTCCGAGTCCGACGATCACCCCGGCCGCGACAGCGCTCAGGTAGGAGTGCTGGCGAAACTCCTCGCGCCGGTGGACGTTGGAGATGTGGACCTCCACCATCCGCGCTCCGCTGCCGACGACCGCGTCGCGCAGGGCGATGCTCGTGTGGGTGTAGGCGCCGGCGTTCAGCACGACGCCCACGAGCTCGCCGGCGGCCTGACGGCGGCCGGCCTCCTGCACCCACTCCACGAGCTCACCCTCGACGTTGGACTGCCGGCATTCGACGGCGAGCCCGAGCTCGAGCCCGGTCGTCCGGCAGGTTTCTTCGACGTCGGCCAGCGTCGCGTGGCCGTAGACGCCCGGTTCGCGGGTGCCCAGCAGGTTGAGGTTCGGCCCGTTCAGGACCAGTGCCGCGGTCATGGCTGCATCGTGCCAGACGCTGCACCCCTCGCCGCTGCATCGATCCCGAGGCGCTCGTTCAGCGCCGCCACCAGACCCGGTCGCCCGGGTAGGGGTTGCCCGTCGACAGCGCTGACCGCCACGACGCCGCTCAGGCTGCTGGTCCAGACCAGCGCCCGGGCGCTGCGCAGGTCGGCGGCGCTCAGCCGCCGCACGGCCACCTCCTCGCCGAGGTCGGGCAGCAGGTCGAGCACCTCGCGCCGGGTGACCCCCGGGAGCAGGTGTCCGTCCAGTGGAGGAGTCCGCCAGACCCCGTCGGCTCCCTGGCAGAAGAGGTTGCCGCGCGAGGACTCCGTCACCCCGGCACGGCCGGCGACGAAGTAGGGCAGCGCCGGCGCCACCGCGGCCTCGGCGGCCTCGAGCGTGACCCGGTCGACCCACTTGTGCCGCCAGAGCACGGTGGGACGCTCCGCGAGGGCGAGGGTGCAGGTCCCCAGCCGCGCTCCGAGCACCCGGACCGAGATCTCGACCTCCGGTGGAGCCTCGGTCCTGGGGATCACCGTGAGCCGGATGGCTGCCCGGGGCTCACCCTCCACCTCACCCAGAGCCGAGACGACGCGCCCGGCGAGATCCGGCGGCAGGCCGTGGCCGTACAGCTCGCGGCTGGACAGGTCTGCCCGGGCCAGGTGGGCGGCGAGACGGAGCGGACGGCCATGCACGGCCAGCATGGACTCGAAGACGCCGGAGGCCCGCTGCTCCGGCGTCGGCAGCAACGGCGGCGGGCGCAGGAGAGGATCGAGCCGACCGCCGGCGGCCTCGACCAGGGGGGCCGCCTTGTGCCAGCACTCCTGCCATTCCAGGACGGGCACGGAGTCGGTGGTGATCCCGCCTCCCACGCCCAGCTCCAGCCGGCCGTCATCGAGCTCGAAGGACCGGATGATCACGGCCAGCTCGGCACCCTGGGTCGGGGTGAGCAGCCCGACGGCGCCGGTGTAGGCGCCTCGTGGCCAGGGTTCCAGCTCCTCCACCGCGGCCACCGCGGCGGTCTTGGGGGCGCCGGTCACCGATCCGGGAGGGAAGGTGGCCCGCAGCAGTCCTGCCAGGCCTGTGCCGTCCACCAGCCTCGCCGTGACGGTGGAGACGAGGTGCCACACCCCGGGGTGCGGGCGCAGGGCGAGCAGCTCGGGGACCTCGACGCTGCCGGGCACGCTGACCTGGGCGAGGTCGTGCCGCACGAGATCGACGATCATCACGTTCTCGGCGGCGTCCTTGGCCGAGGCCCGCAGGGCGGCGGAGCCCGTCTCCCCCTCGACGCGCGGCGCCGTCCCCTTGATGGGAGAGCTGGTAACCCGGCTCCCGCGCAGGGTCCAGAACAGCTCGGGGCTGAAGCAGGCGAGGGCGCGGCCGGAGGGTCCGGTGACCAGGGCGGCCCGGTCGGGGGCCAGTCGCCGCGCGACCTGGGCGAACAGCCTGGCCGGCTCGCCGCGATAGCGGCCACGGGCGCGCGTGCAGAGGTTCACCTGGTAGAAGTCGCCGCGCCGGATCCGCCCGACCGCGTCCTCGACGGCGGCGAGGTGCCGGTCACGGGTCACCCCGGGCGGCTCGAGGGTGGTGACCAGGCCCAGGTCGACCGCCGGCCCGCCGTCGTCCTCGGTGGTCTCCGCGGCGGCCAGGTCCGCCCGCCAGGCGCCGAGCTCGGCGGCGTCGGCGCTCTCCTGCCCGGCCAGGCCCAGGGTCTCGAAGCTCCAGCCGTCGTCCTCGCTCCAGCGCAGCAGGGAGCCGTAGAAGGCGAGCACCGTGGTGCCGGCGCTGAACCCCAGGGTGGTCACCCAGCCGCCGCCCACCACGCCCGGGCCACCCGGGACCGGACCCGGGACCGACGGCAGCCGCCCGAGGTCGTCGAACGCGTCGGCGGCATGGGTCGGCTCGCGGACGACAAGCGGACGTCTCATCACCAGGACCCCGCCGCCGAACCAGTCTCCGCTCAGCACCGCGGGCCGGTCAGCTCCCCGCAGGCGCGCGATCAGCTGGTCCGGCGGGCACCGGGCGGACAGCGAGACGCTGGTCGGAGCCGCTACCCAGCTGCCCGGGTCCGAAGGCTCAGCGGTCACGGGCGAGGCTGGCCAGCACGCGGGTGGCGCTGCCGCTGAGCCCCAGCTCCTCGCGGAGGCGCTCGAAGACCAGCGGGTGGACGGGTGCGGCGGGGAGCACGAGGTCGTCCCAGCTGACGCCCAGCTCGAGGTCGCGGGCGACGGCCACCACGGTCGGGGCGACGGCGAGGTAGTCGATAGCGGCGCCGAGCTTGGAGCGCACGCCGCCGGAGACTGGACTGTCCCTGCGGCTCGACGCCTCGAGGATGCCGTGCAGGTCGCCGTAGCTGGTGAGCAGCGAGGCTGCGGTCTTCTCGCCGATCCCGGAGACGCCGGGCAGCCCGTCGGAGGGGTCGCCCCGCAGGGTGGCGTAGTCGACGTAGGCCGACGCCGGGATGCCGTAGCGGGCGCGGATCCAGGCGTCGTCGACCACCTCGTGCTTGCCCACGCCGCGGGCGATGTAGAGGACCCGGACCGGCTTGGTGTCTTCGACGAGCTGGAACAGGTCGCGGTCCCCGGTCACCACGTCGGTGGGCATCGGGGCCGTGGTGGCCAGGGTGCCGATCACGTCGTCGGCCTCGTAGTGGTCCTGCCCCACGACGGCGAGGCCGAGGGCGGCGAGCACGTCGAGGATCATCGGCACCTGCGCGGCCAGCGCGTCGGGCGCGGACTCCCCGGCTGTCGTCGAGGCCATCTCCGCGACCACGGCGTCGCCGCCGCCGGCGACCCGGTGCGCCTTGTAGGAGGGGAGGAGCTCCACCCGCCAGGCGGGACGCCAGTCGTTGTCCCAACAGCAGGCCAGGTGCGTGGGCTGGTAGGTGGTGACCAGGTGGGCGATGAAGTCCAGCAGCCCACGGACGGCGTTGACGGGCCGGCCGTCCGGAGTGCGGAGCGAGTCGGGCACACCGTAGAAGGCCCGGAAGTACAGCGAGGCCGTGTCCAGAAGGAGCAGTCGCTGCGCGGTCACGCGGGCAATCCTGGCACGATACGGCCATGGAAAAGCTGGACGAGCGGATCCTCTCGCTGCTCGCCCGCGAGGGGCGGATGTCCTACACCGACATCGGGAAGCAGACCGGCCTCTCCACCTCGGCCGCGCAGCAACGCGTCCGCCGTCTCGAGCAGCGCGGGGTGATCAAGGGTTACCGCGCGGTGCTGGACGCGCCCGAGCTGGGCCTGATGGTCACCGCCTTCGTGGCGATCAAGCCCTTCGACCCCAGCCAGCCCGACGACGCGCCCGAGCGGCTCCAGCACATCGAGGAGATCATCTCCTGCTACTCGGTGGCCGGGGAGCCCAGCTACCTGCTCAAGGTGCAGGTGCCGACGATGAGCCACCTGGAGTCGCTGCTGGCGCGGATCCGGGCCGACGGCAAGGTCTCCACCCACACCACCACCGTGCTCTCGGTGCCGTACGAGGACCGACCGCAGATCTGAACGGTCACGGCGGACCCGTCCGACCCGCGGCGGACCACGCGCCGCTGGTGCTCACCGGCGGCCGCGTCCTCAGCCCCGGTGCCCACGGGGCTACGGCCCTGGTCCTGCACCGGGGCCGAGTGGCCTTCGTCGGGGCTGACCACCCGGCCCGGGCCGCCGGCTCGGGTGGCCTGGAGATCGACCTCGGCGGCCGCCTGGTCACCCCGGCGTTCGTCGACGCCCACGTGCACTGCGTCCAGGTGGGGCAGGTCGCCGCGGGGCTGGACCTGCACGACGCGGCCAGCCGGACCGACGTGCTGGACCGGCTCCGAGCCCACGTCGAGGTCCGGCCCGGCATCCGCGTGGTCGTGGGTCAGGGCTGGGACGAGCGCGACTGGCCGGAGCCCCTGCCGCCCAGCCGGGCGGAGCTGGACCGGGCCGCGCCGGGCGTCGCCGTCTACCTCGCGCGGGTGGACGTCCACTCCGCGCTGGTCTCGAGCGCGCTGCTCGAGCGGCTCCCCGCCCTGGAGGGGCTGCCGGGCTGGACCTCCTCGGGCTGGCTGACCCAGGACGCCCACCACGCGTGCCGGGGGGCGATGGACCGGCTGTTCACCGACGCCGAGCGGCGGGCGGCGATCCGGAGCGCCCTGACCGGGGCCGCAGCCCAGGGCGTGGCCACGGTGCACGAGCTCGGCGGGGAGCACCTCGGGCCGCTGTCCGACCTGGTCCGGGTGGCGGAGGAAGCGGCCGCTTCCGGAGTCCGGGCGGTGACCTACTGGGGCGCGCTGGCCGCGGAGGAGTCGCTGGCCGCAGCCCGCTCCGTCGGGGCACTCGGTCTGGCAGGAGACCTGTGCGTGGACGGCGCCGTCGGCTCCCACACCGCCGCCCTGCGCGCTCCCTACGCCGACGCCGGCACGCGTGGAGTGCGCTACCTCGACGACGACCAGATCACGGCTCACCTCGTGGCCTGCACCCAGGCTGGGATGCAGGCGGGCTTCCACTGCATCGGTGACGACGCGGTGGCGGCCGCGGTGACGGGTCTCCGCCGGGCTGCGGCCACCGTCGGCGCCGACGCCGTCCGGGCGGCGCGGCACCGGTTGGAGCACGTCGAGATGGTCGCGGCCGAAGACCTCGCCACACTCGCCGACCTGCAGGTGGTGGCCAGCGTCCAGCCCGCCTTCGACGCGACCTGGGGCCGGCCGGGGGAGCTGTACGAGCAACGGCTCGGCCGCCGCGCCGCCGCCATGAACCCCTTCGGGGACCTGCACCGGGCCGGGGTCACCCTCGCCCTGGGCACCGACGCACCGGTGACGCCGCTGGCGGGCTGGGCGACGGTGCGCGCCGCGGTGCAGCACGTCCGGCCCGACCAGCGCTTGCCGGTCGCCCTCGCCTTCGAGGCAGCGACCCGCGGCGGCCACCGGGCGGCCCGGGACGACACCGCTGGGGTGCTCACGGTCGGGCAGCCGGCGGACGTGGCGATCTGGGACGTGGCGCCCGAGCTGCTTGACCCAGGAAGCGAGCTGCCGCGGCTGGCGCCTGACGACCCGCTGCCCGGATGCGTCGCCACGCTGGCGGGCGGACGCGTGGTCCACTCCGCGCAGGGCGCGCTCGCTAAACTTCCTCTGTGTCGACGCCCCTGACCTCCGCCTCCGCCGCGAAGGTCACCCCTGCCGGGGAGGAGCCCGCCCGCAGCGCTGCCCGTCGGCGTCGGCGGACCTCCTCGCTGAGGACCCTCGCTGCGCTGGCAGGGGGTGCGGTGCTCGGGCTCGCCTGGCAGCCCTACGGGCTCTGGCCGCTGCTGCTGGTCGGGGTACCGGCCCTGACGCTGCTGGTCCGGGGCTGCCCGGGACGGCGGTCCTTCGGGTTGGGGTACCTCTTCGGGCTCGGGCTGCTGGCGGTGACCATCAGCTGGGTGCACGTCCTCGGGGTCTGGGTGGCGGCCCTGTTGATCGTGTTCGAGGCCCTCTTCTTCGGCCTGCTCGCCGTGGGTCTCCGCCTGGCCCTGCGGCTCCCGGCCTGGCCGCTGGTCGCGGCCTGTTGCTGGGTGGCCGCTGAGTTCGTCTACTCCCGACTGCCCTTCGGCGGCTTCGGCTGGGTGCGGCTGGCCTACGCCGCGGTGGACACGCCGCTTGCTGGGTTCTTCCCGGTGATCGGCGTGGCCGGCGTCTCCTTCGTGGTCGCGCTGGTCGGGCAGCTGGTGGCCTGGCTGGTGCTGCGGCGGCACACCCCGGCGGACGCACCAGCCGCCACGCGACCGGCCCGGAGGCCGCTGCTCGTGGTGGGCGGCACGCTCCTGCTGCTCGTCCTCGCCGGGACGGCGCTGCGCGGGTTCCAGGTGGAGCCGGCCGCGGGACGCCTCGGCAGCGTCACGGTGGGCATCGTGCAGGGCAACGTCCCCGGTCGGGGGATCGAGGCGATGGGTCGGGCGCGCTCGGTGACCAACAACCATCTTGCGGCGACCGTCGACCTCATGGCCAAGGCCCGGCTCGGCCAGGTCCCGATGCCGGACTTCCTGCTCTGGCCGGAGAACTCCACCGACATCGACCCTACCCGGGACGTGCTGACGGAGCGGACCGTCCAGTCGGCTGCAGAGGTCGCCGGGGTCCCCGTCCTGGTGGGCGCGGTCATGCAGGGCCCGGGGGAGGACGAGCGCCAGACGACCGCCCTGTGGTGGGACCCGGTGGGCGGCATCCAGGCACGGTACGACAAGCGCAACCTCGTTCCCTTCGGGGAGTGGATCCCCTTCCGCGACGAGCTGCTGCCCCTGGTGCCCGTGCTGGCGCAGGTGGGCGCCCAGTCGGTCCCGGGCACGACCCCGGGGGTGCTCGACGTGCAGGTCGCGGGAAGGCCGGTCAAGGTGGGCGACGTCATCTGTTTCGAGCTGGCCTACGACGCCACCGTCTACGAGTCCATCACCGCCGGCGCCCAGGTGTCGATGGTGCAGAGCAACAACGCCACCTACGGCGGCACCGGTCAGATCGAGCAGCAGTTCGCCATCACCCGGGCCCGGGCGATGGAGTCCCGGCGCGAGATCGCCGTGGCCACCACCAACAGCGTGTCCGGGTTCATCGACCGCGACGGTCGCGTGGTCACCCGCACCGAGGAGTTCACCGCCGACGACCGGGTGGTGACCATGCCCCTGCGCACCAGCCTGACCCCGGCGGTGCTGCTCGCTCCCTGGCTGGACCGCGGCTTGACCCTGCTGGCCCTGCTCGGCTGCGGGCTGGCGCTGGCCAGGGGTGCTGCCGACCCGGCCCGGAGCTCATCCCGACGGCTCCTCCCCGGTGCCGCCCAACAGAAGAGGAAGCTGACGTGAGCGAGCCGACCCCGACGCCCCTCGGCCCACCCGGGCAGGACCGCATCTTGGTGATCATCCCCACCTACAACGAGCTCGAGAACCTGCCGATCATCGTGGGGCGGGTCCGGAGCAGCGTGCCGGAGGCGCACGTCCTCGTCGCTGACGACAACTCACCGGACGGGACGGGTGACCTGGCCGACCGTCTGGCGACCGAGGACGCGCACGTGCACGTTCTCCACCGGCCGGGGAAGGAGGGGCTCGGCGCCGCATACCTGGCGGGTTTCCGCTGGGGCCTGGACGCCGGCTACGACGTGCTGGTCGAGATGGATGCCGACGGCTCTCACCAGCCCGAGCAGCTGCCCCGCCTGCTGACCGCGCTGGCGGGCGCCGATCTCGTGCTGGGCTCGCGCTGGGTGACCGGCGGGACGGTGGTGAACTGGCCGCTGTCGCGCAAGATCTTGTCGCGGGGCGGCAACCTGTGGACCCGCGTCCTGCTGGGCGTCCCGCTGCAGGACGCCACCGGCGGCTACCGCGCCTTCCGGGCGGCGACGCTGCGTGGGCTGGAGCTCGACGGTGTCGTGTCGGCCGGGTACTGCTTCCAGGTGGACTTGGCATGGCGGGCGCTCAAGGCCGGATTCCGGGTCGTCGAGGTCCCGATCACCTTCGTCGAGCGCGAGCACGGCGTCAGCAAGATGAGTCAGCGGATCGTGGCCGAAGCCCTGCTCCTGACGACGCTGTGGGGGGTCCGGCACCGCGTGGAACAGCTGTCCGGGATCACCCGGCGGGTATCTGCGGTGTCGCGGTGAGACTGCGCGGCGGCCTGCCGCTGGTCGTCCTGCTGGCGCTCCTGGTGGCGGTCCCGATAGCGGAGGTGTGGCTGCTGCTCCAGGTGGCCGACAGCATCGGCACGCTCCCGACCCTGGCCATCCTCGTTCTCGAGGCCGTTCTCGGTGCCTGGCTGATGCGACGCGAGGGGCGCCGCGCCTGGACCGCGCTGACCGCGACCTTCTCCACCGGTCGCGTGCCCAGCGGCGAGCTCACCGACGCCGCCCTGGTGCTGGTGGGCGGCCTGCTGTTGATGCTCCCTGGCTTCGTCACCGACATCATCGGCTTCCTGTTCCTGCTGCCGATGACGCGACCAGCCGCACGCAAGCTGGTCGCCTTCTTCATCGCCCGGCGGCTGAGCCGGATGGCCCCGGCGTCCCCGCTGGATAGGAGTGCCCCCGGGGACGTGATCAGCGGAGAGACCGTGCCCGACGCCGAACCCGGGGACGGCGGCGACGCTCCCCGGACCGGCGAGGTGACCGGCCGCTGACGGGCGTCGCCCGACAGCCGGGGAGGATCAGGCAGTCTTCTTGGAGGGCGCTGCTGAGCGCGACCAGGCGGTCGAGCCCAGCTCGCCGGACCGCAGCAGCGTGAGTCGCTCGGCCAGCAGGTCCTCCAGCTCGGGGATGGACCGACGCTCCCGCAGCATGTCCCAGTGCGTCCGCACGGCCTTCTCCTCCTTGGCCTCGGGCCGCTGCCCGTCGGACCGGAGCGATTCGGCCCCGCACCGCGGGCACTCCCACAGGGCGGGGATGTCAGCCTCGGCCGAGAAGACCATCGTGAAGTGGTGCTGGCGGGAGCAGTCGTAGCCGACTTCCTGGCGGGCTGCGAACTCCACGCCGGCTTCGTCCTCGAAGCTCTTGGCTCCCAGACCGGTACCCCTCAGTGAACGATCAGCCATGACCAAACCTCCGTCTAGACGTCTGCTGCTTGCGCCTGGATAGATAGAACTCGCCGACATCGCGGAATGTTCCGCCCGCTGACCGGCGGGTCCTACGCCGGCCCGACGTTGGGCCCCTGCGCGGTCTGCGGAGGAGGGGAGACCCGGGCGAGGGCCACCGTTCCAGCCAGCAGGACCAGCGCGATCCCGAGGATACCCACCCGGTCGGAGAACAACCCGGAGAACAGGGCGAACAGGCCCGGAGCCAAGAACGACGCGGCCCGCCCCGTGGTGGCGTAGAGACCGAACATCTCCCCCTCGCGTCCCGGTGGGGCGATCCGGGCCAGGAACGAGCGTGAGCTGGCCTGGGCCGGGCCGACCCACAGGCACAGCAGCAGGCCGAAGATCCAGAACAGGGTGGGACCGGACACGAACAGCAGCACCGTGCAGGAGACCAGCAGCCCGACCAGCGAGATCATGATGACCCTCTTGGGACCGACCCGGTCCTCGACGACGCCCAGGACGAGGGCGCCGAGTGCGGCGACGACGTTGGCGGCCACCCCGAAGACGAGCACCGTGGACTGGTCGAGGCCGTAGACGCTGACGGCCAGGATCGCGCCGAAGGTGAACACGGCGGCGAGCCCGTCGCGGTACAGCGCCGACGCCAGCAGGAACCACACGGCGTTGCGGTCGCGAGCGAAGAGCCGGCGCACGTCGGCGACCAGCAGGCGGTAGGACTGGACGACCGGCACCCGCCGGCTGACCGGACCCGGCGGCAGCTCGGGGACCGCGAACAGCACCGGCAGGGCGAACAGGGCGAACCAGACCGCCGAGAACACCGCGACGACACGGATGTTCAGCCCGCCCTCCGAGGTGACCCCGAACCAGCCGACGTCGGGCGCGATGAAGCCGACGTAGCAGATCAGCAGCAGGAAGATCCCGCCGAAGTAGCCCATGGACCAGCCGAACCCGGAGACGCGCCCCACGGTCGCCGGGGTGGAGACCTGCGGGAGCATCGCGTTGTAGGAGACGGTCGCGAACTCCTGGAAGATCGCGCCGGCGGCCAACAGCACCAGGGCGGCGTAGAGGTAGGCAGGCTCGTCGCGGACGGTGAACAGCCCGAGCATGCTCGCCACGACGAGAGCGGTCCACAGGGCGAGGTTCCGGCGGCGGTGGCCTCCGGCGTCGGAGCGCTGGCCGGTGATCGGGGCGATGAGAGCGACGAGCACCCCGGCGACGAACCCGGCGATGCCGAGCCAGGTGTTGGCCGTCAGCCCGCCGGGCCGGGCGTCGCCCACGACCCCGCGGACCACGTAGGGCCCGAAGACGAAGGAGGTGATGACGGCGTTGTAGGCCGCGGAACCCCAGTCCCACAAGCCCCAGGCCAGGACCACCCGCCGCCGGACGCCGGGTCCGGCACCCGTGGCGGCCGAAACCGCACCAGCCGGCGCCGCGCTCATGACCAACGCCCGTGGGCGGTGAGCACGTCCTTGAGGGTGTCCACCCGGTCGGTGAAGACGCCGTCCACCCCCTGCTCCAGCAACCACTCCATGGTCGGGGCGTCGTCGACGGTCCACACGTGCACCTGCTTGCCCGCCCGGTGGACGGCGCGGACCAGGGCCGGGGTCAGCAGCTGGACGTCACGGCGCGCCAGCAGGTGCCGCACGGGGATCTGCAGAGCGGGCGCCGGGGTGTTGAGGACGCGGGTCAGCCACGGGAGGAAGCGGGTGGTGGCGACGCCGGCGGCGCTGGCCGACGAGGCGACCCGACGGCCCAGCCGGCGTCGGAGCCGGTGCAGACGGCGCACGCCGAAGGAGCTGACGCAGACCCGGTCCCAGGCCTCGTGGTGCTCGACGGCGTCGGCCAGGAGGTCGACCGCACCGGCGGACTTGGCGTCGATGTTGAAGCGGACGTCCGGGAACGCGCTCAGCAGCTCGCCGAGCCGGGGGATCGGGTCGCGCCCGTGGATGCGGGCCTGCGCCACCTCGGCCCACGGCAGCTCGGCCACCACGCCGGCTCGGTCGGTGACCCGGTCGAGGCGGTCGTCGTGGAAGGCCAGCAGCACCCCGTCCGCGGTCGCGTGCACGTCGGTCTCGAAGTAGCGGTAGCCGAGCGCCGCGGCCTGCTCGAAGGCGTGCAGCGTGTTCTCCCGGTGCAGGTTCGGGGGGTACAGCGCTCCGCCCCGGTGCGCGAAGGCCAGGAACGGCGCATCGAAGAACGCGTAGTCGTGGGCCCTCATGGGGTCATCGAAGCACGGTGGAGGGCCCGCGCGGGCTCGACACCAGCGGGGGAGGCGATCAGAGCCCGGGCAACCGTGCCAGCACGCCGTCGACCGGTCCCGGCAGCCAGGCGGGTGGGCCGAAGGTCAGCAGGGAGATGTAGCCGAGGAGCCCGCAGCAGGCGAAGAACACGGCGAAGGCTGCCGTCTGGCGAGCTCGGGACCAGGACTGGAAACGGCGCAGCTGGATCTTGAAGACCACCATCAGGCGCTCGGCCCAGACGAACTCGCTGGCCATCACGGCCAGCCCCAGCAGCACCAGCGGGATCCCACCGGGCCCGGGGAGGGGGCCGCTCAGGAAACCGAGCACGACGAGCACGGTGCCCACGACCGCCACGCCGAAGCGGTAGATGCGCAACGAGGACGGGCTCTGGCGGATCCGAGCGCGCCAGCGCCAGCGGTCGGTGGGGGAGTCGCGCAGCAGGTGGTGGCCGCCGCGGGCCGGCCCCGGCTGGGCGCGGAACGGCTCGGGGCTCGTCCGAGGGGGAAGCGCCGAGTTCGGTGCCGGCGCGACGTCGGGCGGCACAGGCTGCTCGACCTCGGGCGACATGCCGCCCACCTTAAGGTCCGCGGACAAGCCGGCCTCCCCCGATGCCAGATTCTCAGCCAGCCCACAGCACGTGTACGGCGCGCCCCGGACGGTCACCCACGCCACCCGGAACCTGCCGAGCCGGCTGCCTCGTGGCGCTGTCCCACCCGGCGATGTCTGACCATAAGAGGTACGCCCGGCCGAGGATCACCACCGGGACGATTCGGGGCGGCGGCCCTGTGAGACCGCTGTGAGGCCTCGGGCCACGTCGCGCTTGGCTCGCTGCGTCCTCGCCCTCAGGATCCTCATGGGTCCGCTCAGCGCGGACGGGCGAGCGCGGGCGGCGGTCTCCGGCTCGGGTGCATCACCTTGCCACGATGACCAGGCGGCCCGGAGTGGGGGAGCCACGATCATCGGGCCCGGCCGGGCGGTGCGGAGGACCTCGATCATGTCGGTGAGCGAGCCGCCCTTCGAGATGTAGGCGGATGCGCCGGCGTCCTGGGCGCGTGCGATCCACTCGTTCTCGCTGTACGCGCTGACCACAGCGATGGCGGTGTCGGGGCTGGTGCGACGGAGTTCTGTGGTGGCAGCGAGGCCACCGAGGCCGGGCATCATGATGTCCATCACCACGACCGACGGCCTCAGCTCCGCGACGCGTTGAAAGCCCTCGACGGCCGAGGAGGCGGTGCCCACGCACGTCACACCCTCGACCGCGCCGAGAGCTGTGGCGAGCATCTCCGCGAAGAACCGGTTGTCGTCGACGATGAGCACGCGCACCTCCTCGGACGCGGGTGCTGTGCTCGCCCTCTGGTCTTGCGCTGCTCCAGCGTCAGTACTGAGCATGTGTTCCCCCAAGAACGCGTTACTTCTGTCGATGTCGCTGTCGGCCGGGAGTCGACTGGAGCTGATTGCCCAAGCGCTTCGAGCTCCCTCGCTCGACGGCGTGCGCGAGATTCCGCGCCGTCAGCCGAGGAAGTTTCCTGCGACCTCACGCGTCGCCTTCTCCCTCCGCATGCCTCGCGGGGAGAATGCCTGGCGCGGCTCGTGGCCAGTCGTCCGAGTGCGACCAGCCTGCCCGAGGCTGGATGTGGCCTTCTCCGGTGAGATGATGACCAGCCGCACGGTCGCCGAGGTGATCTGGCCGCGGTGCACCTGGGCGCCGCACCTCAACAGGACCTTGCTGCCGTCGGCGAAGCAGCACTCCTCGGTGTAGGAGACGCGGTCCGCCCGGACGACGGCGTCCTTCAGCTTGCAGTGGACCTCTGCGGAGGACCTCGCGTCGAGCCATGCCTCGATGGCGGGCTTTCCGTGGAGGACCTGGAGCGGGGCATCGGCGTGAGCGGCGTCGAGGATCTCGACCTGCGCGTCGGCGGCGTACAGGGCCGAGTGGTAGCGGCAGTCCCGCGCGCTGATCGCCCGGCTGAGTCCGGTGAGGTCGAAGGTGGTCTGCGTGCTCATGGTGGGGTACTTCCCTCGTCGTCGGGTCGTCGGGTCGTCGGGTCGTCGAGTCGTTCGGGTGCGCGGCAGGGCCGCGGCGGCGGGGAGAGCTCCTGATAGCTTGGCGCCCCCCGAGCCAGGTCTCTCAGGGAGCTCTCCCCGCCCTCCCGGCCCCGCTGGAAAAGCTTCGGCAGTGAAGCTCAGCAGGGGTCTGGGTGACCCCACCCCTTGACCGCCGCGCACCGTGCTCGGGTGCACATGCCCATGGCTGGGGGTGGTGTCAGGCGGTGGCGATCAGCACCCCGTCGTGCGACGACTGGCAAGGGCCCGCGAAAGAGGTCGTCGGAGGATGACGGCAGGGTCACTGCGTAGGGTGGCTGAGGCCGAGTTGTCTCTGCTACCGCGGAAGCCGGCTGTCGCGCAGCTTGGTGCGGCCGTCCCGGCACGGAGCGCCAGGGTGGGACATGGAGCGGATGCTGGAGCGGTTCATCTTCATAACCCTTGCCTTCTTCTTAAGCAACGGGGGGGTGCCGGTATCCACCGGCCGGTACGACACGGGTTCCGGTCCACGAGCCAGCTCTCACGTGGCGCTGAAACCGCGTCCACAGGAGAAGCTGACGTGCTCGTGACAAGAATCACGTGACTTCACTCGGCGAGTGATGCCGAGAATTCAAGAAATGCCGGTCGGTGGTGTCCCTGGGCCTATGGCCTGGTGGCTCCCCACGTTCGGGCGTGAGACGACCATAGCCCCTCCCGCCAGCGATGGCCAACTGTGATACCCACGTGATCGAACCTCGAAACGTCTCGCCACGTCGTCACCAGCCCGATCAGGCACGTCGGAGCTTGCCGTAGGTTAAGGGGAGACGAGAGAGGACCACGTGCCAGCGCCGCACACGCCTGGCCTTGACGGAGGCACGATGGGCATCGGTGACACCCGCAAGCCCCGCAGGGCCCGAGCCCTGGCCGGGGCGCCGGGAGTGGGCGAGTTCGAGTGGGACACGGTGACCAACGACTGGTGGTGGTCCGATGCGCTCTTCTCCCTCTACGGGTACCAGCCCGAGGCGGTGAAGCCGAGCCTTCGGATCTTCCTCCAGCACAAGGATCCCCGCGACCGGGCCCGCATCGACGCGGTCTTCAACCGCTGCCTGGCCAAGGGCGGGCCCTTCAGCTGCTACCACCGCATCGTCGACGCCCGTAACCGGGAGAAGACGGTGGTCGTCGTGGGCCAGGGCACCCGCGACGCCGAGGACACCCGGACCGTTCTCCTGCACGGTTTCATGGTGGACGTCACGACCAGCGTCCAACAGGAGGCCAGCGCAGCACTGCAGGCGGCGCTCACCAACCGGGCCCAGATCGAGCAGGTCAAAGGAGCCCTCATGGCCGTGCACAACCTCGACGCCGACGGCGCCTTCGCGGTCCTCCGCGGCTACTCCCAGGTCTGCGACCGACGGGTGAGCGCGATCGCCGAAGCGGCGCTCGACGCCTTCAGACAGCGCGGCGAAGCCGAGAGCCTCAGCCGCGAGGAGCTCGACCAGATCCTCTGGAACGCCAGCCACCAGCCCTAGAAGCGGGGGGAGGGCCGGTACTTCCCCGGCGGCAGCGCGGGCCGGTGAGAGGATCACCTGTGACCTCGATCCTGTCCATCCAGTCCTCGGTGGCCTACGGGCACGTCGGCAACAGCGCAGCAGCCTTCCCGCTGATGCGGATGGGCATCGAGGTGTGGCCCGTCCTCACCGTCCACTTCTCGAACCACACCGGCTACCCGGGCTGGCGGGGGCCTCTGCTCCGGGCCGAGGACGTCGCCGAGGTCATCCGGGGCATCGACGAGCGCGGGGTGCTCGACCGGTGCGACGCGGTGCTGTCGGGTTATCAGGGCGGGGCCGACGTGGGCGAGGTGATCCTGGACGCGGTCGAGCTGGTCCGGTCGCGCAACCCGGCGGCCCTGTACTGCTGCGACCCGGTGCTGGGCGACGTCGGGCGAGGCGTCTACGTGCGGCCGGGGATCCCCGAGCTGATGCGTGACCGCGTCGTGCCCGCGGCCCAGCTGATCACCCCGAACCAGTTCGAGCTGGAGCTGCTGACGGGCCTGAGGACCTCCACGCTGCCGGAGGTGCTGGCCGCGGCGGACGCAGCCCGGGCGCTGGGGCCCGAGACCGTCCTGGTGACCAGCGTGGTCCACACCGACGCCGAGCCGGACACCATCGACATGGTCGCGGTCTCTGGCGAGGGCGCCTGGCGGGTGACGACGCCCCTGCTGCCGCGCACCTTCACCGGGGCCGGCGACCTGACGGCGGCGACCTTCCTCGCCACCTACCTGCGGACCCGCGACGTCGCCGCCTCGGTCACGCACACCGCCGCCGTGGTGCACGGCGTCCTCGACGTCACGGTGCAGTCGGGTCAGGCCGAGCTGCAGCTGGTCACCGCCCAGGACGAGATCGCCAACCCGAGCCGCTCCTTCGAGGCCGTCCGCCTGCGTTAGGGCTGCAGCACGCTCCGCACCCGTGCGGAGCTAGGGCAGAACACTCAATCCCGGAAGACCTCGATGTTCGCGCCGAGGGCGTTGAGCCGGTTGGCCAGGTCCTCGTACCCGCGGTTGATGACGTAGACGTCGCGGAGCACCGACTCACCCCGGGCGGCGAGCATGCCCAGCAGGATGCAGACGGCGGGTCGCAGGGCGGGCGGGCAGACGACCTGGGTCCCGCGCCAGCGCGTGGGGCCCTCCACGATCACCCGGTGAGGGTCGAGCAGCTGGACGCGGGCGCCCAGCCGGTTGAGCTCGGTCAGGTAGATCGCCCGGTTCTCATAGACCCAGTCGTGGATGATCGTCTTGCCCTCGGCCGTGGCCGCGATGACCGCGAAGAAGGGGAGGTTGTCGATGTTCAGCCCCGGGAACGGCATCGGGTGGATCTTGTCGATCGGGGAGCGCAGGATCGAGGGCCGCACCGTGAGGTCGACCAGCCGGGTGTGGCCGTTGTCGGCGACGTACTCCTCGCTCAGCGTGAAGTCCAGCCCCATCTCCTCCAGGATCGCCAGCTCGATCTCGAGGAACTCGATGGGCGCCCGCTCGATGGTGAGCTCGGACTGGGTCACGATGGCGGCGGTGAGCAGGCTCATCGCCTCGATCGGGTCCTCCGACGGGGCGAACTCGACGTCGGTGTTGATGCTCTCGACGCCGTGCACCCGCAGGGTGGTGGTGCCGATGCCGTCGATCTCGACCCCGAGGTGGGTCAGGAACACACACAGGTCCTGAACCATGTAGTTCGGGCTCGCGTTGCGCAGCACGGTGAGGCCGGGGGAGAGCGCGGCCGCCAGCAGGGCGTTCTCGGTGACGGTGTCGCCGCGCTCGGTCAGCGTGACGGGCCGGGTCGGCTCGACCGACTCGTCGACATCGCACTGGTAGAAGCCCTCGTGCGGGACCACGTCGAGTCCGAAGCGACGCAGCACCTGCAGGTGCGGCTCGATGGTGCGGGCGCCCAGGTCGCAGCCGCCGGCGTAGGGGAGCTGGAAGCTCGGGTAGGAGTGCAGCAGCGGGCCGAGGAACATGATCACGCTGCGGGTGCGACGGGCGGCCTCGACGTCCATGGCTCCGAGGTCCAGGTGGTCGGGCCGGACCAGCTCGAGGTCGCTCCCGTCGTTCAGCCAGGTGGCCCGGACGCCGATACTGGTCAGCACCTCGACGATCCGGTTGACCTCCTCGATCCGCGCGATGCCGCGGATCACGGTGCGCCCACGGTTGATCAGGCTGGCGCACAGCAGGGCGACCGCCGCGTTCTTGGAGGAGCGGACCGCGATCCGGCCGGAGAGCTTCACCCCGCCCTGGACCCGCAGGTGCAGGGGACCGTTCGGTCCCACGGAGATCAGGGGCGACTCGAGCGCCTCGGCGATGCGGTTGACCATGTCGAGGCTGAGGTTCTGGTTCCCGGCCTCGATGCGGTGCACCGCGCTCTGACTGGTTCCGAGCACGTCCGCCAGCTGGGTCTGGGTGAGCCCCCGGTGCTTGCGGGCGTCACGGATGAGGCCGCCGATACGGTCTGCGTAGGTGTCAGTCACGCGGAGGACGTTATCTCATATGTGAGATGTTTGTGGAACTCTCGGCGTGTCGACGCCGGAGTCGCTGTTGATCTCCCCTCAGCAGACCAGCGTAGCCGGTTGTCGACCGCGGTCGGTGCCCCCCTAGAGTTGCGCCCATGACCGATCACTACGACGTCGTCGTGCTGGGTGCGGGACCCGGCGGCTACGTGGCCGCCGTCCGCGCCGCCCAGCTGGGGCTGTCCACCGCCATCATCGAGCTCAAGTACTGGGGCGGGGTGTGCAACAACGTGGGCTGCATCCCGACGAAGTCGCTGCTGCGCAACGCCGAGATCGCGCACCTGTTCAACCACGAGGCGAAGACGTTCGGGATCAGCGGCGACGTCACCTTCGACTTCGGCTCCGCCTTCAAGCGCAGCCGCGGGGTGGCGGACCGGATGGCCAAGGGCGTCCACTTCCTGATGAAGAAGAACAAGATCACCGAGATCGACGGCTGGGGCACGTTCACCGACGACCACCACCTCAGCGTCGAGGGCCCGGGCGGCAAGACCACCGCGGTGAGCTTCGACAACCTGATCATCGCCGCCGGCGCCACCACCCGGCTGCTGCCCGGCACCGAGGTCACCGACCGCGTGGTGACGTACGAGGAGCAGATCCTCACCGCCGAGCTGCCCGGGTCGATCATCATCGCCGGCTCCGGCGCGATCGGCACCGAGTTCGCCTACGTGCTGGCCAACTACGGCGTCAAGGTCACCATCGTGGAGTTCCTGGACCGGATGCTGCCGCTGGAGGACCCCGAGATCTCCGCCGAGCTGCAGAAGCACTACAAGAAGCTCGGCGTCACCCTGATGACCAGCACCAAGGTCGAGAAGATCGACGACTCCGGGGAGAAGGTCAAGGTCACCGTGTCACCCGCCGCCGGGGGCGAGAGCCAGGTGCTGGAGGCCGACAAGGTCATGCAGGCCATCGGCTTCGCGCCGCGGACCACCGGCTACGGCCTGGACAAGACCGGCGTCGCGCTCACCGAGCGGGGCGCGATCGCCATCGACGACCACATGCGTACCAACGTGCCGCACATCTACGCCATCGGCGACGTGACGGCCAAGCTGCTGCTGGCCCACACCGCCGAGGCGCAGGGCATCGTGGCGGCCGAGACCATCGCCGGCGCTGAGACGATGGCGATCAACTACGACATGATCCCGCGGGCGACCTACTGCCAGCCGCAGGTCGCCTCGTTCGGCTACACCGAGGCCCAGGCCCGGGACAAGGGCTACGACGTCAAGGTGTCGAAGTTCCCCTTCACCGCGAACGGCAAGGCCCACGGCCTCGGCGACGCCGTCGGCTTCGTCAAGCTGATCGCCGACAGCACGCACAACGAGATCCTCGGGGCCCACATGATCGGGCCCGACGTCACCGAGCTGCTGCCCGAGCTGACGCTGGCCCAGCTGTGGGACCTGACCGCTGACGAGGTGGCCCGCAACATCCACGCGCACCCGACGCTGTCGGAGGCGCTGCTCGAGGCCGCGCACGGCATCTCGGGTCACATGATCAACCTCTGAGCTGTGCGCACCGAGACCCTCGCTTGGCCGGTCGCGCTGCTGGCGGCGCTCGTGGCCGCGCCGGCGTGCAGCCCAGACTCCGCGCCCCCACCGCAGCCCGCGGCCAGCGCTGGGGCCACGGGCGAGGCTTCGCCCGGCCCCGCCACGCCTTCGGCAGCTTCGTCGGCGTCGGCTGGCTCGTCCGCGACCCCGAGCCCGAGCGCGGGCACGCCGTCCGCGGCCGCGCTGGAGCTGCCCCGGGGTGGCCGCACGGTGTTCCCGCGCTACCGGCTCGTCGGGTACTCGGGGCTGACCGGAGCCTCGACCCTCGGTCGCCTCGGTACCGGGCCCCTGAACCAGCGGGTCCGGGAGATGGAGAAGCGCGCCCAGCCGTACCGGGCCGGTCGGGAAATCCTGCCCGTGCTCGAGGTGATCGCCACGATCGTGCAAGCCGACCCCGGTCGCGACGGCAACTACCGGACCCGCATCGGGGACGACCAGATCGGGGTGTACCTGAAGGCAGCTCGGAAGCGCGACGCCCTGCTGCTGCTCAACATCCAGCCCGGACGCGCGGACTTCCTCGACGAGGTCAAGGCCTACCGCCGCTGGCTCGACGAGCCCGACGTCGGCGTCGCCCTCGACCCGGAGTGGGCGATGGGTCCCGGTCAGGTGCCCGGCGGCGCCTTCGGCCAGACCACCGGCAAGGAGCTCGACGGCGTCGCCCGCTACCTGTCCGGCGTGGTCAAGAAGGGCGACCTCCCGGAGAAGGTCATGGTCTACCACCAGCTGGCGCCCTCGATCGTCCGCCGCGAGCAGGGCTTGCGTGACCACCCTGGCGTCGCGCTGGTGAAGTCCGTCGACGGCATCGGGGTCCGAGCAGCCAAGGCGGAGACGTACCGGCTGGTCAACAAGACCACCCCCCGGCACGTCCACCCCGGCTTCAAGCTCTTCTACACCGAGGACGCCGAAGCGGGCCCGTTGATGACCCCGAAGCAGGTGCTGGCCCTGAAGCCCCGCCCGGAGTACGTGCTCTACGAGTGAGCCGCCAGGAGCGCCCCGGGGGGCGGCGACCACTGAGGTCGCCGCCCCCGGGCCGCGGCTCACCGATTCACGCGGTGCCGTTGCTGGGTCGACCCCAGGGGCCGGTGATGGCGAGCGTGAAGCCGGGGGACTGGATGTTCACGAACAGGACGCTGCCGTCGGCGCTGAACGCAGGTCCGCAGAACTCGCTGCCGTTGTAGTCGTTACGGGCGAGGGGGAAGGCCTTGCCCTGGGAGGTGACGCCGACGAGATGCTGCACGCCCTCACCGTCCTCGGCGAGGATCAGCCCGCCGTGAGGGGAGACCGTGATGTTGTCGGGGCCGTCGACGTTGCCCTGGTCGGCCTCCGGGTCGACGTTCACGCCGAAGATCGTCTTGAGGGTGACCGTCTGGCTCTTCGGGTCATAGAACCAGACCTGGCCGTCGTGCGGGTTGACGCTCCCATCGGTGGTGCGGGCGAAGCTGGACACGAAGAAGGCGCCGCCATCAGCCCACCACTGTCCCTCGAGCTTGCGGGAGCGGGTGACCTGGCCAGCGGTGAACTGGCGTCGGACCGAGGTGGTCGCCGCGTCGCGGTCGGGGACGTCAACCCACTCGACCTCGTACCGGGTACCCACCCGGGTGGCCTCGGACAGGTCGGCGACGTGCTGGGAGCCGCGGTAGCAGCTCATCGCCTGGAGCTGCCCCGCGGTCCCGCCGCCGGGGGCGAGGGCGAGCTCGCGCAGGGCGTTCTTGCCGGCGACGAAGCCCGCCGGCGGGGTCCAGCGGAAGTAGAGGCCGTTCGGGTTGGAGGCGTCCTCGGTGAGGTAGATCGCGTTGGTGCCGGGGTCGACGGCCACCGCCTCGTGGGAGTAGCGGCCGAGGAACGTCAGCGGGACGGGGCTCTTGCCCTCGTTCGCGGCACGGCTGGTCGGGTCGACCTCGAAGACGTACCCGTGGTTCAGGGTGTTCGAGCCCTGGCCGGCGCGACGCTCGGTCTCCTCGCACGTCAGCCAGGTCCCCCAGGGGGTGATGCCACCAGCACAGTTGTTGTCGGTGCCGGCGAGGCTCGTGTACTGGCTGATCCGGTTCCCCTCCGCGTCGACCACGATGGTCGAGGTGCCCCCGGCGGCTCCCGGGTCGTAGGTGACACCAGCCACGGTCGGAACCCGGTACAACTCGCTGCCGGAGTTCTCGTGGTTGGTCACCAGAACCGAACCGCCGTCGGGGCCGTCGAAGACGCCCATGCCGTCCGGGTCGCTGGGATGGACCCCGTCCGCGGTCGGAGTGTGTCCCGAACGCGCGACGAGGGTGTAGGAGAAGCCCTTGGGCAGGGCGAGGATGCCCTGCGGGTCGGCGACCAAGGCGCCGTAGCCGGTGGCGGTGCGGGTCGCGGCGACGGCGGGTCGGGCGAAGACGTCCACGCTCCCCGAGCCAGTGAAGACAAACCCGAGACCGGTAGCGGCAGAGCCGCCGACAAACGAACGACGAGACAACGAGGAATCCATGAGCAGGTCCTTCCAGGACGACACCGGGCAACGTCCCCGACCTTCGCCCGCCCGGGTGTCCGGGCAGCCAGCAGGAGTGGACGAGAGCACCAACGCCAGGTGTCGAAGGACCCTCCGGGAGCGCCCTTTGGTCTGGCTCTTCGAACTTGAGCGGGGTGAGTCCCGTTCATGCTGCTGGTCTGAGCGGCCGGGTGACCGCGATGTGGCTGAGGATACGACGCTGGTAGTTGGCCATGTTCCGGTAGCCGCACCCAACCCGCTTGGTCTGCTTGATGATGCGGTTGAACCCCTCGGTGCGGGCGTTGGTGACTTGCTCGGTGAGGGCCACCAGGATCGCCGGCCACCAGGTCTGGACGGTCTTTGCGAGCCGGGTGGTCTCGGGCATTGCGGCGTCGAGAGCGGCGTCGTAGAAGTCCGCCAGCCGCCAGCGGATCCTGCTGGGCTCGGACTCTGCGAGCAGCATCCGGAGACGTTCTTTCACCGCCCAGGCGGCGCCGATCTCGTTGGTTGGGTCGCACCGCTGGAGGGTGGTGGTCAGCCGGGCCCACTGCTTGGCGGTGAGGTGGTCGGCGCCGGTGAGCAGCAACCGCCGGTTCACCCATACCGGGTCGGCGGTGGTGCCGCGGCGGCCGAGTTGGTCGCGGGTGACGCGCTGCCGCACCTCGGTCACCATCTGGTTGGCCAAGGCGACCAGGTGCCACTTGTCGACCGCGATCCGCACCCCGGGCAAGGCGGCCCGGATGCCGGAGGCGTAGGGGGCGGACGGGTCGATGACCACCAGCTCGATGCGGTCGCGGAACGCGGTCGTCTGCTCGCCGAGCCAGTCGCGGACGCAGCCCCCGGTGCGTCCAGGAGCCAACCCCAGCAGCGATCCGGGGCCATCGGTGCTGCAGTCGACGAACGACGTCAGCCACGGGTCCGATCGTTTCCAAGTGATCCCGTCGAGCAGCCAGCGCACGGACCGGAACCGGGTCTCATCGATCCCCAACCTGCTCGTCGGTCTCGGCTCCGGCAGCCACCGAGCGGCGGCGGCGATCAACGCCCGGTGCGCGGTCGGCCACGACACCCCATACTCCGCCGCCACCTCCGAGACGGCTCGGTTCCCGGCCGCGATCGCGCGGGCGAGCTTGTCCCGCAGCCGTTCGGTGATTCGGGCGCGGGGAGGGATCGCCCGGCTCGTCTGGGTGAACGAGCTGCGCGGGCAGAGCGCTTCCACACAGGCCAGCCGGCGTTTCCGCCACCACAGTTCCACCGACTGGCCGCTGGCGGGAAGGTCCTTGATCCGCCGCAGCGGGCGGTCCTTGACCCGGCTGCTGATCACCCCGCACGTCGGGCACGGCGCTTCTCGGCTCCGCATCTCGATGATGATCTTGACCTGCGCAGGACCGATCCGAGCGACGCCTTCGACGTCGAACTCGTCCTCGATCCCGAGCAGCACTGCCGTAGCCTTCGACATGCTCGTGGCCTCGCTGCTGGACGTTGTAGGAGACCAACAGCATGTCGGGGCCACGAGCCCTCAACCCCCCGGCACACCCCGCTCAAGTTCGAAGAGCCCCTTTGGTAGGGGACCGCTGAACGTCAGCCTGGCTCTGCTCCGGGTGGCCGGCGGGCCGTCACGTTCAGGGTCCGGGCACCGATCGCCCTGGAGCTGAGCCGGAGCGAGAGGCGCTGGAAGGCCTCGACCACGAACTCCTCGACGCGAACGGAGCGGGGGAGATCGAAGGCCACGACGGGCAGGCTGGAGGCCAGCTCGGGGCGCTCGTCGAGCTCGGCCAGGCTGCGCACCGGGTGCTGGTAGCGGTCGATCGCGTAGACGCTGACCCGCTCGGACAGCCGTGACCGGGCCAGCTCGATGCTCACGATGAGCCACTGGTCGCGGTCGAGGCCGGCCAGCTGGTAGAGGCTCCGGGCGCCCAGCAACGCGTCAGCGTCGTCGGCTGCGGCCGTCCCCACGTAGTCGTCGTAGTGCGCCGAGACCGCTCCCAGCACGTGCACATCGCTGCTCATCAGCACATCCTCCCGGGTTCCGAGGAGCCCACAGTCGTCGAGTGGGTGGCGAGAGGGACACCGGCCAGGCGGGCATTTCCCGTCACCTGCATTCCCGGCGTGGGAGTTTCGAACGCCCATGGCGGGTCGAGTGATGGTGAGCGTTGGCGCGATGGCGCAGACGCTTCTGTCCCGGGCGGCGCATTTCTGCTCTGGGGGAGCGGCCCGAGCGAGCAGCGGCTCCCGCAGCCCTCGGACCGGCTGGTGGTTCAGCGAGGCCGATCCTAGGCTCTGGCGATTACCTGCGTCCAGAGCACGGCGGGGTGTAGATCCCGCCCACTTGTTCCTCCGCCCAGCGAGAGAGGCGACCAAACCAGGCTTACGGCAATTCGAGTCGAGCCCGGATCACCAGAACGTCCTCGAACCCCGGTTACCGGGTTGTTCTGCGGGGTCCTGCCGTTGAACCTCGATCCTGGCGGACGGAGATATCCGGCTCTTCGTACCTGCGGTGGGGGCGGGCGTGACACGCCGGTGAGGCCGGATGCGCTGAGGTGAGGGTCGGGGTCCTCAGGATCAGAGGCGACCAAGCTTCCGTTCCACAAGGACCCCGACGATGAGCGAGCCTACGGGCTGCGCTGGCGGCTGCCCGCGCACCGACACCTACTGCGACCGTTGCGATCTGCTGGTCGGGCTACCCGGCCTGCGGGTGATCAAGGTCAACACCGAGGACCGACGGCTGGTGGTGACGGTGGAGTCGCCTCCGGCTGAGCAGGGCTGCCCGGCTGTGTGGGGTGATCGCAGGCAGCCATGGTCGCCGCACGGTAGGGCTGGTCGACGCCCCGTGCTTCGGCCGCCCGGTGCGGGTCGTGTGGCGCAAGCGGACCTGGGCGTGCGAGGAGCCGGCCTGTCCGGGCGGGGTGTTCACCGAGCAGCACGACGAGGTCGCCCGGCCACGCGGGCTGTTGACGCTGCGGGCGTGCTGGTGGGCAATCCGCCAGCTCCGCTTCGAGCACGCCTCGGTGCTCGGCCTGGCCCGTCAGCTCGGCACGACGTGGCGCACGCTGTGGCGCTCGATCGAACCGCTGCTGCAAGCGATGGCAGACGACCCGGCCCGGTTCGACGACGTGACCAGCCTCGGCGTCGACGAGCACATCTGGCACCACGTCGACGAGCGCCGCCGCGGGCCGAAGGCGCTGACCGGGATGGTCGATCTGAGCCGTGACCAGGCCGGACGCACCCGGGCGCGGCTGCTCGACCTGGTCCCCGGCCGGTCCGGGAAGGCCTACGCCGACTGGCTCGCAGCAGCGCGGCGAGGCGTTCCGCCGCCGGGTCGAGGTGGCCACGTTGGACCCGTTCCACGGCTACAAGAACGCCATCGACGACCAGCTCGAAGACGCCACCTCGGTGCTCGACGCGTTCCACGTCGTCAAGCTCGGCAGCCAGGTCGTCGATGAGGTCCGGCGCCGCGTCCAGCAGACCATCCACGGCCACCGCGGCCGCAAGGACGACCCGCTCTACCGGATCAGGAACCTGCTGCGCTGCGCCGCGGAACGGCTGACCGAGCGCCAGCAGGCCCGCCTCACCGCGGCGGTCGAAGCCGACGAACGCCACCTCGAGGTGTTCGTGGCCTGGCAGTGCGGCCAACAGCTCCGGCAGGTCTACCACCAGCCCGACCCGGCCGCCGGCCGGCAGCTCGCCGAGCAGATCGTGGCCAGCTTCTCAACGTGCCCGATCCCCGAGGTCGCCCGCCTCGGCCGGACCCTGAAGAGGTGGCGCAAGGAGTTCCTGGCCTACTTCGACACCGCCGGCGCCTCCAACGGCGGCACCGAAGCCGTAAACGGCTTGATCGAGCTCCACCGCCGCATCGCCCGCGGCTTCCGCAACCGCGACAACTACCGCCTACGCATGCTCCTCATCGGCGGCGGACTGCACCAGCCCCCACCTCAAGTAAGAAGAGCCAGATATCCAGGCGTAGAAAGTTGGACGCCAGTGAAACAGCGGCGACTTCCACGACATGTGTGGTTACAGGGATCTCCACCGGGAGGAGTTCATGTGTCGGGAAGCAGAGATGTCCGACCCGCTCGACGACCTGCTGCGTAGCAATGCCCTGGTAACCGACGATGACTTGAATTCCTCCCCGAGCGCCGCGACTACTTGCACGGGCGCTTGTCTCCCTCTCGGCCTTACAGCCGGCTCCAACCGGTCCTGCTGGAGCTTCGTCCGAGGCCGGGCGAGGGTTCGCGAGGAGGCCGACCACTGCGCGCGTCCGGCATGGGGGTCGGCTACCGGGCCGCGTGGTCTACGCGGGTGGCTTCCCGGCTATGCCGACCGTCGATCAGCGCCGCGCGAGGACAAGCAGGCCGACCGTGGAGATGGCCGCTCCGGCGATTATGAGTACGGCCATGGGGACGGCCGTGTCCTCGCCGCCGAGGCCGGCGAGGGGGGCGATGGTGCCGGCGGCAACCCACACGGTGAACCCGAGGACGGCGGACCCAGTGCCTGGGTGGTCGGGGACTTCGGCCGAGGCCAGGGCGCCGGCGTTGCCGCCGATGAGGCCCTGAGCGGTCATCAGCACGAAGAAGCTGACGACCACCACTGCGAGCGGGGTGTCGAACCAGAGGGCCCCGATCAACATCGCGATGCCGGAGGCAAGCGCGGCGACCTGGCCGACGAGGATGACCTTACGTGTTGCCACCCGCCCGGCGAGGCGGGCGGCGGCGAGGGCGGCGATAGTCATGCCGCCGGCGTTGGCAGCGAAGTCGACCGAGTACTCGATCGGTGACAGGCCGTTCATCGACTGCAGTACGAACGCCGAGGTCGCGACGTAGGCGAACAGCGCACCCATCGCGGAACCGCTGACCACGAGGTAGCCGACGTAGTGGCGGTTATGCAGCACCTGACGGCCGGCGCGTACGAAGGTCTGCAGCCCGCCGCCGTGTCGACGGTCCGGGGACAGGGTCTCCGGGACCGCGGCGATCACGCAGACGATCATCACGACTCCCAGCGCGGCGACCGCCCAGAACGACACCCGCCAGTCGGACAGCTGGAGGATGACCGCGCCGAGCAGTGGCCCGACGATGGGGGCGATGCCCCCGACGCCGGCGATGACGTTCAGCACCCGCACCAGCTGGGCGCCGGTGGCGAGGTCGACGATCACGGCCCGGCCGATGACCATCGCCCAGCCACCGGCGAAGCCCTGCACGAAGCGGGCGGCCATCATCACTCCGACCGTCGGGGTCAGCGCGCACACGATCGACGCGACCGTCATGACCAGCACCGCGGCGAGCAGCGGGCGCCGTCGCCCGCGCTGGTCCGACACCGGGCCACCGATCAGCTGCCCGAGAGCCATGCCCACGAAGAAGGTGGTGAGGGTCAGCTGCACCTGCGTCGCGGTCCCGCCCAGGTCGGCGGCGACCCGCGGGAAGGCCGGCACGTACATGTCGGTGGCAAGGGGCGCGATTGCGGTCAGGAACACCACCGTCGCCACCAAGGTGGAGGTCAGCTGGGCCTGGATGCGGTCGGGCTCCGGCGCGGTGTCTGGTTGGTCGCCGAGGTACTCACAATCGGGGCAGTAGCCCAGGTGCGGCGTGGTCGTCGTCGAGGAGTGCTCGGTCATGGGTGCAGGAGAACCTAGAGGGTGTCGGCGTGGGTGGTCTCGTGGGTGGCGGCCCAGGAGGCGAGGAGGGCGAGGGCCTCAGCGGTCGGGGACCCCGGCTCGGCGGCGTAGATGGTCATGCTGAGACCAGGTTCCCCGCGGAGGTCCGAGCTGAGGTAGCTGAGGGTGAGGTCGCCGACGACGTGGTGGTGGTAGTGCTTCACGCCGGCACCGTGGGTGCGAACGTTGTGGGATCCCCAGCGGCGGCGGAACTCCTCACTGCGGGTCGACAGCTCGCCGACCAGGTCGTGCAGGTCTCGGTCATGCGGGATCTGGCCGGCCGCGGTGCGCAGGTTCGCCACCGACATGTCGGCGGCCAGGTCCCAGTCGGGGAAGAAGCGGCGGGCAGCGGCGTCGAGGAAGGTGTACCGGGCGAAGTTCGGCGGCCGGGTCGGGTCGGCGTACAAGTCGGCGTAGAGGGCGCGCCCGAGGTGGTTGGCCGCGAGCAGGTCCGAGCGCTCGTTCCCGATGATGGCCGGCCCCGTGGTGATCGCGTCCAGCGCCCACTGCACCGCCGGCTTTACCGTCCACTGCCTCACCGTGCTGCGGCGGGGACGCATGGCCGCGGTTGTGCCGTCGGCGGCCTGCGCGAGGTGGAACAGGTGCCGGCGCTCGGCGTCGTCGAGCTGCAGGGCGCGGGCCAGGGCGTCGAGGACACCGGCGGAGGCACCACCGAGGGAGCCGCGTTCGAGCTTGGCGTAGTACTCCACGCTCATTCCGGCGAGCGCGGCGACCTCACTGCGCCGTAGCCCGGGGACGCGGCGCTGCCCGAACTGCGCCATGCCGGCCTGCTCGGGACTGATTTTGGCCCGTCGCGAGGTCAAGAACTCGCGGACCTCATCACGGTTGTCCATGGCGCCGACCCTAGGACCGCGAAGCTACGTGAACGACGCCCTATGAGTACACCCATCGTCAGTGACGTTTCCGGCGTCAGCCGCGGAGCTTGCCTAGGTCTCATGAACAACGTGGACCTCCGCCCCCGCGGCCCCTCTCCACAGCAGCGGCCCTGCTGCCCACCACGGCTGTCGTCATCCTGGCGGCCCTCGCCTTCAGCACGATCGACCGCACCAGCCCCGCAACCTCCATCGCCTCCCCCTGCGCCCTCCGTCAGCCAGTCAGCTAGCGACACCACAGGCACGACTCAGATCGTGCTGCGACTGTCCAACGGGACGGCGACCGCCACCCTCACAGACACTGCAGGGGCAGCAGTTCGCTGCACTGCTACCGGTGCAGCTGACCCTGCGCGACCCGATGGGCCAGGCGAAGCCCGGGCGCCTCCAACCGCCATCGCGGTAGGCAAAGCCGAGCGGACCACAGACCCCGAAGTAGCCGGGCCGTACTACTGGCCGCCCAGAGGCGACGTCGCCGTCGTCTACGACGACCTCGACCAGACCGTGCCCCCACCCGGCCTGGTTCAACTCGGCACCGTGACCAGCGGTTTGCCCACCATCGCAGCAGCCGGCAACCGGTTCGCCGGATCAATTAGGCGACCCATCCGGTGTTTCCAGCCGAGCTGCAGGGACATAGCCGGTGCTGTGTCCCGGTAAGCCGGTCGGCCACTGACGTGCTCACCACGAGGGTCGGCCACTGACGTGCTCCGCACGAGCGTCGCCACTGACGGGGACTGTCCCAGTGAACGGTGTTTCCGGCCCGACGCGCTGACTGAGGTCAGCGAGGAAGGTGCCGTGATGACGACACTGGATGTTGTGCCGAAGAAGAAGCCTGAGCCCTCCGCGGAGGAGACGGCAGCCAAGGAGCTGGTCCGGCTGGCCCGGGAGCAGGGTCTGTCCCTGACCGGGCCGGACGGGCTGCTGAAGCAGTTCACCAAGTCGCGTGCTGGAGACGGCGCTGAACGAGGAGATGACCGAGCATCTGGGCCATGAGAAGCACCGGCCCCGGAGGACCGGGACTCGACGAACATCCGCAACGGGACCCGGCCGAAGACGGTGCTGACCGAGGCCACCGGGCAGGTCGAGATCGAGGTGCCACGGGACCGGGACGGAACCTTCGAGCCGCAGATCGTGCAGCAAGCGGCAACGCCGGCTGACCGGGGTCGATGAGATCGTCCTGTCCCTGTATGCGAAGGGGCTGACGACCGGGGAGATCAGCGGCGCACTTCGCCGAGATCTACGGCGCCTCGGTCATCGCAAGGAGACGGTCTCGCAGGATCACCGACAAGGTGATCGAGGAGATGACCGAGTGGGCCAACCGGCCCCTGGACGGCGTCTACGCGGCGATCTTCATCGACGCCATCATGGTGAAGGTCCGCGACGGGCAGGTCGGGAACCGGCCGATCTACGCCGCGATCGGGGTCAGCCTGGCCGGGGAGAAGGACGTCCTCGGGCTTGTGGGCCGGGACCGGCGGGGAGGGCGCGAAGTTCTGGCTGTCGGTGCTGACCGACCTGAAGAACCGCGGCGTCAACGATGTGTTCTTCCTGGTCTGCGACGGCCTCGAAAGGCCTACCGGACGTGGTGGGGAACGTGTGGCCGTTGACCACGGTGCAGACCTGCATCATCCACCTGATCCGCAACACGTTCCGGCTCGCCTCGAAACGGGACTGGGACCGGCTGAAACGGGACGTGAAGCTGATCTACACCGCCCCGAACGAGCCGGCGGCCCGGGCCGGCGTTGGACGAGCTGACCGAGACCTGGGGTGCCCGCTACCCGGCGATGATCCGGTTGTGGGAGAACGCCTGGACCGAGTTCATCCCGTTCCTGGACTACGACCTGGAGATCCGCACCGTGATCTGCTCGACGAACGCGATCGAGAGCTTGAACGCCCGCTACCGCGGGCGGTCAGGGCCCGCGGGCACTTCCCGACCGAGCAGGCCGCGATGAAGTGCCTCTACCTGGTCACCCGGTCGCTGGACCCGACCGGGAAGGGCCAGGCACGATGGACGATGAGGTGGAAGCCAGCGCTGAACGCGTTCGCCACCACCTTCGCCGACCGCTGGCCGGCAGCAGAAACCTACTGATGAAGACCGCCGGAAACACCGTTCCTGTTACAGACCCCACCTACGTGCTCCGCACGAGACATCCCACGTCTGTAAGTCGTCAAGCAGCGAGCGTTGTCGGGGCGGTCTGGCTGGCCCAGGCGGTGGTCTCGTCGTAGAGGGTGTGGTGGCGTAGGCAGCCGTGGAGGATTCCGACGAGTCGGTTGGCGAGGGCTCTGAGGGCTTGGTGGTGGGTGTCGCCGGCTGTGCGGTGTCGGTCGTAGCAGGCGCGGGCGCCCTGGGAGCTGTTCAGCGCGGAGAAGGCTTGGTGGTAGAGGGCGTCGGCGAGGCGCCGGTTCCGGGTGTAGCGGGCGAGGACGACCCTCTTGGTTCCGGAGGCACGGGTGATCGGGGCCATCCCGGCGTAGTTCTTCCGGGCTCGGGCGTCGGCGTAACGCTGCGGATCATCACCCATTTCAGCGAGCACCCGGGCGGCGAGGATCGTCCCGAGGCCGGGTTGGCTCAGGTAGATCTGTGCGTCCGGGTGCTGGCCAAAACCCAGCCTCACCTGCTCCTCCAGCACGGCGGTCTGGGCGACCATCGTGGTCAGGACCGCGACCAGTGCGGAAACGCTGGCCGCGTGCACCCTGGCCAGCTCGACGCGCACCGGGAGCTGCTCGCTGCGCAACGCTGCCACGATTTGTTCGGCTTGTTGGTCGATGTTGCGTTGGCGTCCGGCCTTGCGCAGCAGGCCGGCGACCCGGGCCGCGGTCAACCGGCGACCGGTCGCGGGGTCGGGTGCGGCGGTGAGGACGGCGAGCGCGTCACGGCCGGCGAGGTCGTCGCCGAACGCCTCGAGCGCGGCCGGGTAGCACTCCCGCAGCAGCGAGCGGAGCGTGTTGGCTGCGCGTTGCCGCATCCAGATCATGGATTGGTGCGCCCGCGCAGCCAACCGGACCTGCTCGGCCAGCATGCTGTCGCCGGCCGCTGGACGGTGGTGGGCTCGGTCGAGGCGGACGATCTCGGCGAGGACGTGCGCGTCGCCGGGGTCGGACTTCGCCCCGGATACCCCGTGGCGTTCTCGGTACCGCGCTGCCTGGAGCGGGTTGATCGGGTAGACGGTGTAGCCGGCTGCGATCAGCGCTTGGACCCACGGCCCCCGGTCGGTCTCGATCCCGACCAGCACCTGCTCCGGTTCGGCACCTTCTTGCAGGTGGTCCCCGATCAGGGCGTGCAGCATCGCTAGCCCCGCCACCCCCTCGGGGAGCCGACGCCTCACCAGGACCCGGCCCTGGTCGTCCTCGATCTCGATGTCGTGATGGGCCTCGGCCCAGTCATCGCCGACGAACAGCATCAGCTCGTCTCCCTCAGTCTCGACCTGCACCGACGAGCCGTTCGAGGAGACCTGGACGCCCTAATGGTTCAGTGCTCGACCCGGTTCGATCCGAGCGGCACGTCATCCCACCAGCCCTACAACCTCCTCGCCAACCGCCCAGGGGCACAATCTCGTGCTAGACCTCGAAGGGCCCGGGTCGAACAGTGCTCACCCAGACAGCGGCTCGGACACCAAGTCTGACCAGCAGACCTGCTGCACCCCCATTAGGGTCGGCTTACGGCACCTCGCTTCTAGCTCAGCCGCGCCGGAATGACAGCGGAACGCCCCGCCCTGGCATGACGGCCGAAGGCGGGGCGACAGCTGTCCCCGCGGGAGCCGGCGCGTCCCCCGACGCTGCTGCCGTGCTCCCGGTCCTGCTCCGAGGTCAGCGGCGGCGTCCCCCGACGATGCTGCCGCCCACCTCGTCCGATCGGTCCCCAGCCCGTCCCCCGACATCTGGCTGCGTTCCGTGTCCCCCGACATGAGAACCCTGTCGCGGCAACCGCGGGGTCTCCTCGCCGTCGTGGCATCTCCCGCCCAGGAAAGTCGCAAGATTGCGCCGGGTTCCCCCCGCAAGTCGAAAGGTGGCGGAAAGCCAGCGCACGCTGCCGCGAGGAGGCACTGCTCTGCGTGCGTCCCGCGCAACGGTCAGCTACTGACGCGCTCCCGTGCCGTCCCTGCAAGCTGCTGTCAGTCCTCGATCACGTCACGGCCCTGCTCGCGCAAGAGCAGCAGCGAGCTGAGCATCTTGTCGAGCGTCTCGTGATCGTGGCCCTGCCAGTCGTGGACCACTCGGGTGATCTGCAGGGGGTAGCGAGACCGGTAGGACTGGGTGACGTTGCCCGGAAACCTCTTGTTGGTGACGTTCGGGTCGTCCTCGAAGGGCCCCGTAGGCTCCACCTCATAGATAAAACCGCGCTGGTTTCCGCCAGCCAGGGCCACAGCCAGCTCCGCCCCCCAGGCTGCAGTCTCGAGCAGTGCGGTGAAGTAGATGTGGTTCATCACGCGACCGCGGTGGAAATTGGAGACGCGCCCGGGCACCAGCTCGTCACCGACCTGCAGCGCGACGCGGGTGCCATGGAAGAACGGCCCGCTGAGGTGCGAGCAGGTGTCCAGGGTCACAGCGACCTGGTTGCTGTCGTCGACGTCGGTCATCAGATCGTGCTCCCTCGTCTCGAATCACCGCCAAGCCCAACGAGCGGCTCACTCGCGCAGTCTGCAACGGCTCACTCCTCTTGCGGCAAGCCCACCCCTAGATGCGAGACTGAGGTGCCGGGCCGCGACGGTTGCCGTTGGACGTCACCCGACGGCGGATCGCCCTCCTCAGGAGCAAAAGGCAGCCCTTGCCTTCGAAGGGGCGATTCGCGTCCCGCTATCGTGCGACCATGCCGATCAAGTTCGAGAACGTCGGAATCGCCGTCCGTGATCTCGAAGCGACCATTTCCTTCTTCGCCGACCTGGGGCTCACCGTCTCGGGCCGGGACACGGTCAGTGGAGAGTGGACGGACACCGCCGTCGGCCTGGACGGCAACCACGCGAAGATCGCCACGCTCCAGACGCCGGACGGCAACAGTTGCCTTGAGCTCTTCGAGTACATCCACCCTGACGCGATCGAGACCGGGCCCACACGACCCAACGAGATCGGCATGCACCGGGTCGCCTTCTCCGTCGACAACATCGAGGACGCCCTCGAGATCGCCGCAAGGCACGGCTGCCACCCGCTGCGCGGCGTGGCCACCTACGAAGGTGTCTACAAACTCACCTATGTCCGCGGGCCCAGCGGCATCCTCGTCATGCTCGCCGAGAAGCTGAACAAGAGCTGACCACCGGGTCGGCAGCCGCTCGACCAGGCATGGCGAGCGTGCCGGCGACAGGGCGGCCACGGACGTGCTCCGCTCCTCCCGGCAGGTGTGCTGGAACTGCACTGGTCTCCGGTGCATGGCGCCCGCACCTGGGACGGGGCCGAGCCATGGCCGCCGCTGCCGGTGCACCTGGTGTTCCCCTCGCTGCGGGTCTCCGTTAACGTGCGCCGGGAATCCTGTGTGCGTGCAGACAGCGAGCGCGACAGGCGGCAGGCGGACTGTCTCGGGCTGCGAGGGCGGACCGGTCCTGGTCCCCGAGCCGCGGACCCAGGGTCGAACCTCGGACCTGCGCTACGAGGCGAATGACGAGGACCCCCAGCTCAGCCGGTGGCCCGAGCTCAAGGCCCGGATCAGCACCGCGGGCTTCGATCCGGGGGTGGCCTGACCGTTGCTGCCCACGGCCCGGCCGCAAGGCCTGGAGACGCCCGGGTCCGTTACGTCTCTAGTCCCAGCGCCCTCAGGCGCTGAGCTCCAGCGGAGGCAGCGGGGCGGCGTCGCCCGACCCGTCCTCCAGCGAGGCCCAGGCCCGCGCCAGGCGCTGGACGGCGTCGCTGAGCACCTCCGGCGCCGCGGCGTAGGGCAGCCGGATCCGGCGCTCGCCACCGGCTCCCGGGTAGAAGCGCGGTCCGGCGCTGAGCAGCAGGCCCTGCCGCTCGGCCGCGGCCGCGAGACGGCTCGAGGACTCGGTCGGCAGCTCGGCCCAGAGGCTCAGGCCGCCACTCGGCGTCTGGTAGCGCCAGGTGGGCAGGTGCTGGGCCAGCTGCTGCAGAAGCTGGTCACGCTGCTGGCGCAGCCGGCGGCGCTGGTCGGTGAGCGCAGGAACCGGGTTCTCGAGCAGAGCCGCCACGGCCAGCTGCTCGACGGGCGCGGTCCCGAGGTCCAGGGTCGCCCGGTTCTCGACCAGGGTGCGCACCAGCTCCCGCGGGGCGCGCACCCAGCCGACGCGCAGACCACCCCAGAACGCCTTGCTGGCCGAGCCGAGGGTGACGGCGTCCGGCAGGAAGGCGGCGAGCGGCACCCGCGGCGGCTGCCCGTCCAGGCGGGTCTCGACCAGCGTCTCGTCGATGATCGCCACGGTGCGGCTGCGGCGCAGGGACGCCGCGAGCTCGGGCCGGCGCTCATCGGACAGCCAGCTGCCGGTCGGGTTCTGGAACTCCGGGATCAGATAGGCCGCGCGGGGGGCGGTCTGGCGCAACGTGGTGTCGAAGCCTGCCGGGTCCCAGCCCTCAGGAGCCAGCGGGTAGGCCATGGGACGGACCCCGCGGCGGCGGAGCGTCTCGAGGGCGTTGGCATAGGTCGGTGCCTCGACCAGCACGCGGTCACCCGCTCCCAGCAGCGCCGCGGCCACCACGTTGAGCGCGGCGAGCGCTCCGCTGGTCACGACGACCTGCGACGGCGCCGTCGGCAACCCTCGCCCGGTGTACCAGGCGGCGATCCGCTCGCGCAGCACGGGCAGCCCGTCGGCGGAGTAGCCGTGGCTCCGCAGCAGGGACGGGAGGTCCGCCACGGCGCTCGCGTAGGCCTCGGCCACGCCGGCAGGCGCGGCCGGGGCCGCGAAGGCGAGGTTCAGCGTGCCCGGACCGGCCAGTCCCACCCCGGGGAGCCCCTGCAATGACTCACCGGGCGGGACCTCAACGAAGTTGCCGGCGCCCTGGCGGGCGCGCAGGTAGCCCGCAGCCCCCAGGTGGGCGTAGGCGGCGGTCACGGTGGAGCGGCTGAGCGCCAGGGTGCGAGCCAGTTCGCGCTCGCTGGGCAACCGGGTGCCGACGGCGAGCCGACCGTCGACGACCAGGAACCGGACCCGTTCCGCCAGGTCGCGGTAGGCGGGGGAGGAGAGGCGGCTGGTGCCCAGCAGGTCGCGCAAAACGACCGCCGACAACCAGGGAGCATTGGGCACCAGACCTCCGTCGATTGGACTGGCTCAACCATACCAATAGCCTGACTGAAGATGCTAGTCAGTCCAGTGATGGCGAATTGGCCCTGGCGGAGGCTCCAGAGGGTGGCCAGAATGGCTGGGTGACGTCCTCCGGCCCCTCCAACCCGCTGTCCGCTCTCGGCCCGATCGAGCAGCTTCGTGCCGGACGGCTGGGCCGACGGCTGCCTCAGCTGTTTGTCGGACTGGCCCTCTACGGCTTCTCCATGGCCATGATGCTGCGCTCAGACCTCGGGCTCGCCCCCTGGGACGTGCTGACCGAGGGCTTGTCCCGCCTGCTGCCGCTCACCTTCGGCACGATCACGATCCTGGTCAGCGGCGTGGTCCTGCTGATGTGGATCCCGCTGCGGCAGCTGCCCGGACTGGGGACGCTCGCCAACGCCGTCGTCGTCGGTCTCGCCGTCGACGTCGGGCTCGCCGTCCTGCGGACACCGTCCTCGCTGGTCCTGCAGGGGTTGCTGCTGGTCGGCGGGCTGGTGGCCAATGGTCTGGCGGGTGCGATCTACATGGGCAGCCAGCTGGGCCCTGGTCCCCGCGACGGCCTGATGACCGGGCTCTCCCGGCGGACGGGGAAGAGCCTGCGGCTGGTCCGCACCGGCATCGAGGTCGTGGTGCTGAGCGCGGGCTTCCTGCTGGGCGGCACGGTCGGGGTCGGGACCGTGCTGTACGCCGTCGGGATCGGCCCCCTCACCCAGCGCTTCCTGCCCCTGGTGGCTGTCCGCCTGGAGCGGGAGCGCGGCCCCCGGACCTCCGCCGCACCGCCGGAGCCCGCGCCCGCGTCGACACGGGATGGGGGAGCGGGATCGTGGTGAGGGTGCTGGACCCGGAGGCCGCCCGCGCCCTGCGGGCCGCCGACCTCACCTACGCCGACGTCGGAGCCACCGCACGGCAACCGCTCCCCGCGGGCTATCACCACCAGCGCGTCTCGGCCCCGCTGGGAGCCGGGCGGGCTGCCTTCGAGGCCGCGGGGGAGGCCTTGCTCACCTGGCGGATGCACGAAGGAGTCGGCCTTTCGGCTGAGGTCTCCGACCGCCGCGTGGTGGTCGGCACCGTCGCCGAGCTGCGCCTGGGCCTGGGTCGGCTGGCCCTGCGCATTCCGGTCCGGGTGCTGGAGGTCGTGGAGGAGGAGAACCGGCGCGGCTTCGTCTACGGGACCCTGCCCGGTCACCCCGAGCGGGGCGAGGAGTCGTTCTTGGTGTCGCTGACGTCCGAGGGGGCGGTGGTCTTCGACCTGGCCGCCTTCTCACGCGGAGGGCGGTGGTTCACCAGGCTCGGCGCCCCGCTCGGCCAGGTGGGCCAGCGCCTGGTCGCCCGCCGCTACGTCGAGGCGCTCCGTGCGGTGGCGCGAGCGGCCACCGGGCCGACCACGCCCGCTGAGCCGGGCGCTCGCTGACGTGGTCAGCAGCACAACGAGAAGGAAGGGGCAGGGCATGGCACGCGTTCACTACGCCTGGGTCGTGGCCGGGGTGGCCTTCGCCACCCTGGTGGCTGCGGCGGCTTTCCGGGCTGCACCGGGTCCGCTGATGGTCCCGCTGACCGAGCAGGGCTGGTCCCTGGTGACCATGTCGGCGGCGGTGAGCGTGAACCTCGTCCTGTACGGGCTCACAGCGCCCTTCGCGGCCGCCCTCATGCAGCGGTTCGGGCTCCGCCGGGTCGTGGCCGTCGGGCTGCTGCTGATCGCCGCCGGCGCCAGCCTGTCCGTCCTGGCCTCGGCCGCCTGGCAGCTGGTCCTCACCTGGGGCGTGCTGATCGGGCTCGGCACCGGGTCGATGGCGCTGGTCTTCGCCGCCACCGTCGCCAACGCCTGGTTCGTCCGGCGACGTGGCCTGGTGATGGGCATCCTCACCGCCGGTGGTGCCGCCGGCCAGCTGGTGTTCCTGCCCGCGGTGGCCACGCTGGTCGAGACCACGGACTGGAAGGTGGCGTCCCTGCTCATTGCGGCGGCCGCTCTGGCCGTGCTGCCGCTGGTGGTGTGGCTGCTCCGCGACCGCCCCTCCGACCTCGGGCTCACCCCGTACGGCAGCGAGCCGGGGAGCATCCCGGAGACGCCACGCCCGCGCCGCGATCCGAACGCGCCCTCCGCGCTGAGGACGCTGACCGTGGCCGTCCACAGCCGCGCGTTCTGGGCCCTGGCCGGCGCCTTCGCGGTCTGCGGAGCTACGACCAACGGGCTGATCGGCATCCACTTCATCCCCTCGGCCCACGACCACGGGATGGCCACCACCACCGCCGCGGGGCTGCTGATGATGGTCGGGGTGTTCGACATCGCCGGCACCGTGGCGTCGGGCTGGCTGACCGACCGCGTCGACCCCCGCGTCCTGCTGCTGGCCTACTACACCTTCCGCGGGGTCGGGCTGCTGCTGCTGCCCTGGCTGTTGGCCGACACGGTACGACCGAGCATGGTGCTGTTCATCGTCATCTACGGGCTCGACTGGGTCGCCACGGTTCCTCCCACGGTGGTGCTCTGCCGCCGCATCTTCGGGGACCGGGGAACCATCGTCTTCGGTTGGGTCTTCGCCGCGCACCAGATCGGGGCGGCCGCCGCCGCCCTGGGCGCCGGCATCATCCGCGAGACCTTCGGCAGCTACACCTTCGCCTGGTTCGGCGGTGCCGCCCTGTGCGTCCTCGCCGCCGTCCTGTCCATCGGGCTGCGACCGGCAGCCGCCGAGCCCACCCCGCCGGCCGACCGAGACAAGGCGGTAGAGGGCGCGACGGCTGCTGACCTGACGGTCTGACAGGGAGCGCCGCGGCGGACTCGTTGGACTCATGCAGTTCCTGGTGTGATGAGTCTGATGAGCTTTCTCATCACATCGCGTTCTGCTAGGACCTCGTCAGAACGCTGTACTGGACGTAGCGGGTGCTGCCGTCGGCTACCAGCCCCGCCGTCGACGACGAGGCAGTAGTGGACGGCACCGACGCCACTGTTCGTCGACCCCGAGTGAGGTGGCGACACCACGACCACGAGCTGAGGGTCGTACGGCGTGCGTCCCGGACATCGGTCGCTGCGGACGTGCGTCCCGGACGAGGGTCGATCTGCGTGCCCCGCACGACGGTCACTCAGGGGCGGTAGACGTCGCTTCGATGGGCAACCCTCACGACCTCAACCAGCACCTGCTGGTCGACAATCCGGTACGTGACCCGGTAGGACCCGCGCGCTGCCTTGTACAGGCCCCCGAAAGGCACGTGGAGTGGTGCGCCGACACGCTGCGGGTTCTCCGCTAGAGCACCATAGATGAAGGCCAGAGAGACGTCCCTCACCTTCTCGGGAAGATGCCCAAGGTCGCGCTTGGCGGCTCGGCTGAGGCGGATCTCGTAGTTGCTCATGCAGGAGAAGTCGGGCTGAGTCCTACTCGCCTCACGCGTAGTCGCCCGCCCGCTCGCGCACGTTCGCGTCGGGGTGGGCGAGTAGATCGGCGCGGACCGCAGCGCGGGCCGCGTCGTACGCCTCGCGGCCCATCCGCTGGATCAGGCGCTGTTCGGACTCCTCGTCACTGTAGGCGCCCTGACCGTTCCACACCTCGTCGGAGGCGTAGTAGAGACCGTGCTGGCCGCTGATCTTCGACTCCTCAAGGCTGGCGAGGGCGTCGGGGTCAGACAGCAGTTCGACAGTCGCGAGGATGGAGTCGAGGTCGTCGTAGCTGATAAGGACCGCTGCAGGCTTACCGTTCTTGGTGATGGTAGTGCGCTCGTGCGTCTCCTCGGCGGCCTTCACGTAGTCGCTGAGGTGAACCTTGGCGTCGGAGAGGCTCGTGATCGTCATGACCTCAATCGTAGTCCTGAGAGGTGCTCGGCGCATGGGGCTTCCCCAACCGGAACCTGATCAGTCCGATAAGCGACATTATGTCAGAACAGGTGCGTCGATGCCGCAATGTGCTCCTCAGGTCGGAACGTTCCCGCGCTCCTCCGGCGTGCCCGGTGACAGGACCGTCACGACGCTGGAGTCGTCCTCGGCGCCCAGCCCGGCGGCCTCGGCGATCAGGTACAGCTGCTGGGCCGCTGCGGCGAGCGGCAACGGGACGTGCGCGGTGCGGCCGACGTCGGCGACGATGCCCATGTCCTTGACGAAGATGTCGACCCGGGACTTGACCTCGGCGCCGCCGGTGTAGGCCTGCAGCATCCGGGGTCCACGGTCGGCGAACATGAACGAGCCGGCCGCCCCTTGGGACAAGGTCTCGATGACGACGGCCGGGTCGAGGCCCAGTCCCCGCGCCAGCGCGACCGCCTCGGCAGCGGCGGCGATGTGGACCCCCGCCAGCAGCTGGTTGATGGTCTTGAGGGCCTGACCGTCGCCGGGGCGCGGGCCGACGACCGTCAGGGTGGACGCCAGGGCCTCCAGCACGGGCCGGGCGGCCTCCAGGCCGTCGGTCGCTCCCACCACGACGAGCAGGTCGCCCTGGCCGGCCCGGACCGGTCCTCCGCTGATCGGGGCGTCGACCAGCGGGTGTCCCTCCTGCGCCAGCTGCTCGGCCAGAGCGCGGGCGCTGTCCGGACCGACGGTGCTGGTCAGGATCACCGGCGAGCCCTTCCGGAGGGTGACGAGCACACCGTCGGGTCCGAAGAGGGCGCTCTCGGCCTGGGCGTGGTCACGGACCGCGAGCAGGGCGAGGTCGGCGCCAGCGCACGCTGCAGCGGGAGTGGACTCGGCCGCGACCCCGCTCCCCACCGCCAGTTCCCGGCGAGCCTCGAACGGGTCGAAACCGGTCACCGGGAAGGAGCCGGCGAGGTGCACCGCCATCGGCAGCCCCATCGCCCCGAGCCCGATCACCGCGACGTGCGGACTGTTCTCTCTCATCCTGGTCTCTCCTTGGCTGTGACGGGTGAGCGGTGGCGCCGCTGTTGGCCGGCGCCGGTGGGCAGACGACGAGAAGGCCAAGGTAGAGCCACGGACGAGCTCGCGACCGCCCTCCCCTGTCGCCCGCCGTCGCCCGCGCACCGCTGCGAGGTCCCCCGGGCTGCTAGGTTCAGCGGCACGAGTCGGTCGTGCATCCGCAAGGATGACAGGGAACCCGGTGCAACTCCGGGACTGGCGCGCAGCGGTGAGGGTGACGGCGGTGGCGTGAGACCACTGGGACTGACCAGGTCCCGGGAAGGTGCCACCTCCGGCTGACCCCGAGTCCGAAGACCTGCCGGCTCGGTGGTCGTCCGCCTCGAACCCCGCGACCGGGTTCCTGCCCCGAATCGAGACCCTCGTGTCCGCGTCCCACCTCGTGCAACCGCCCCGTGCGGTCCGGCTGGTCCGGTGACCCATCTCCGCGACGCCCGGCAGCGGCGCGCCGGCCCCACGGCCGCCGTCCTCGCCGTCGCCCTGCTGGTCAGCCTCGTCGGGTCCCTCGCGCTGGGGACCGAGCCGGTCCCGCTGCGGGCGGTGGTCGAGGTTGTCGAAGCCCGCCTCACCGGTGACCACGGCGTCGACGCGACGGCGGACGTCATCGTCTGGGAGCTCCGCGCGCCCCGCGCCCTGCTGGCCGCCGTGGTCGGGGCAGGGCTCACCCTGGCCGGGCTGACCATGCAGACCCTGGTGCGGAACCCCCTCGCCGACCCCTACCTGCTGGGCGTCTCCTCCGGGGCTGGGGTCGGCGCCACCGCCGTCATCACCACCGGCCTGCTGGGGGGCTGGGGCACCTGGGCGCTGTCCGGCGGAGCCCTCCTCGGGGCGCTGGGCGCGTCCGTCGTCGTCTACCTCGTCGCCAGCGCCCAGGGTGGTCTGACACCGCTGCGGCTCGTGCTCTCCGGGGTGGTGCTGTCCTCGGCCTTCAGCGCGGTCGCCTCCTTCCTGGTGTTCGCCGCGCAGGACAGCCGGGCCGCGCAGTCGGTGCTGTTCTGGCTGCTCGGCAACCTGACAGGGGCGACCTGGGCGAAGCTCGGGTTACCCGCGGTCGTCGTAATGGTCACCGGGCTCCTCCTGCTGGCCAGCAGCGGCTGGATGGACGCCCTGGCCGCCGGACCGGACACCGCGGCGTCGCTCGGCGTGCCCGTCGTCGGGATGCGGCGAGCCCTGTTCGCCGGCCTGGCCGTGCTGGTGGGCGTGGTGGTCGCGGTGTCGGGGGGCATCGGGTTCGTCGGCCTCATCCTGCCCCACCTGGCTCGCCGGCTCGTCGGAGCGCGCCACCGCTCGCTGGTCGTCGTCGCGGCCCTGGGCGGCGCGCTGTTCCTGCTCTGGGTGGACGTCCTGGCCCGGATGCTCTTCCGCCCGCTGGAGATCCCGATCGGGGTGGTGACCGGGGTGGTCGGGGCGCCGGTCTTCCTCCTGCTGATGGGGCGGGCCGAGTACCGGTTCGGGAGCAGTCGGTGAAGCCGGCGAGGGTGACGCTGAGAGCCACTGACGTAGACGCGGGAGTCGACGGGCACCTCGTGGTTGCCGGGGTCAGCCTGGTCGTCGCGCCGGGTACCCTGACCGCCGTCGTGGGTGAGAATGGCAGCGGCAAATCGACGCTGCTGCGGACCCTGGCCGGGCTCACCCGTCCCCTCCGCGGGTCGGTCAGCGTCGACGGGACCGACCTGCAGGCCCTCCCCGGGCGGGTGCGGGCCCACCGGCTCGCCTGGGTCGGACAGGAGGACACGCCCGCCGAGGAGCTCCTGGTCTGGCAGGCCGTTGCGCTGGGCCGGGTCCCCCACCAGCGGCCGTGGGCCGGCGCAGCGTCCGGGGAGCACCAGGCTGTCGCCACTGCCCTGGCCGAGGTCGGCCTGACCCACCTCGCCGACCGGCGGTGCGACCACCTGTCCGGCGGTGAGCGACGCCGGGTGATGCTCGCGCGCGGCCTCGCCCAGCAGACCGGTCTGGTGATGCTGGACGAGCCGACGAACCACCTCGACGTCGCCCACCAGCAGGAGCTGGTCGGACTGCTCCGCTCCAGCGGCCGCGCCGTCGTCGCCTCGCTGCACGACCTGGACCTCGCCCGGAACGCCTTCGACCAGGCGGTGGTCCTGCACGCCGGTCGGGCGGTGGCCGTGGGGCCTGCGACGGAGGTCCTCGTGCCGGCCGTCGTCCAGACCGCCTTCGGCGTCACGGCCACCCTTCTTTCCGACCGGACCACCGGACGGGAGCACCTCGTGCTCCGTCCGCGTCCTTCCGTTCCCGCGTCCCGAACGAGGTTCCGATGAGCACCCACTCCACTCGCCGCAACCACCGGGCGGCTCTCGGTGCCAGCGCCCTCGGCCTCTCGCTCGCGCTGCTCGGCTGCGGCCCCGCCGCGTCTCCTCCGCTGAGCGGGGCCAGCCCGTCCTCCCCCACCTCCGAACCGGGCACCGTGACCGTGGAGAACTGCGGCCAGCCCCGCACCTTCCCCTCCCCCGCCCGGCGGCTGTTCGTCAACGACGGCAACCTCGTCGCCCTGGCTCTGGCCGTCGGCGCCGGCGACCAGGTGACAGCGGTCTCGAGCGTGCAGGACGACGCTGACGTGCTGACCCGGGTCTACGGCGACCCCGTGGCTCGTCTGCACCAGGTGGCGCCGGAGTACCCCGCGCTGGAGACGGTGCTCGCCGCCCGGCCCGACGTCGTCGTGGCCGGGTGGAACTACGGCTTCAGCGAGTCCACGAACCTGACGCCGGACACCCTCAGCGACCGCGGGATCGCGGCCTACGTGCTCAGCGAGAGCTGCCGTCAGCCCGACGGCACCCGCGGCACGATGGATCCCTGGGAGGCCGTCCGGACCGACCTGACCAACCTCGGCGCCATCACCGGGCACGCCGACACCGCCGCCGAGGTGGTCGCCGACACCGACGCCCGGCTGGCAGCCCTGGCCGAGGCGCCGCAGCCGGAGCGCGAACCGGTCGTCTTCGTGTTCGACAGCGGCACCGATGCGATCTTCTCCTCCGGCGGGCTGGGCGGTCCGCAGGCGATCATCGACGCCGGCGGCGGGCGCAACGCCCTCGCCGACCTCCGCGACACCTGGACCGAGGTCAGCTGGGAGCGGCTAGCCAGCGCCCGGCCCGACCTGATCGTCTTCGTCGACTACCCGGGCCAGACGCTGGCCCAGAAGCAGCAGGTGCTGGCCGAGCACCCGGCCAGCCGCGAACTGCCCGCGGTGCGGGAGAAGCGCTACCTCCACCTGCCCTACGCGATGTGGACGAGCGGACCCCTGAACATCGACGCCGCCGAGCACCTTCGGCAGAGCCTGGAGGCCTACGGGCTCGCGCCCGCGAGCGGCCTGGTCCCCCGGCTCGCCCTGAGCTGAGCCCAGGCTGAGCTGGGCCGGGCTGAGCTGGCTGGGGCTACGGGCGCACGGCCTCCCCGGTCTGGACCGCCCACAGGGCCGCGTACATCCCGCCGAGGGTGACGAGCTCGTCGTGCGTGCCGGATTCGGCGACCCGGCCCTGCGCCAGCACCCAGATCCGGTCGGCGTCGCGGACCGTCGAGAGCCGGTGGGCCACGACCAGGGCGGTCCGGTCGGCCGTCACCGTGGCCAGCGAACGCTGGATCGCCGCCTCGGTCTCGTTGTCCACCGCTGAGGTCGCCTCGTCCAGCACCAGCAGGGCCGGGTCACGCAGGATCGCCCGGGCCAGCGCGATCCGCTGCCGTTGACCGCCCGAGAGGGTGAGCCCACGCTCCCCGACGACGGTGTCGTAGCCCTGCGCCAGGGCCTCGATGAAGGTGTGGGCCTCGGCCAGGCGGGCCGCCTGGTGGATCTCGGTCTGGGAAGCTTCGGGGCGGCCATAAGCCAGGTTGTCGCGCACCGTCCCGTGGAACAGGAAGACGTCCTGGCTGACGTAGCCGATGGCGCCGCGCAAGGAGTCCCAGGAGAGCGTGCGGACGTCCACGCCGTCGAGCAGCACCTGGCCCTCGCGGGGGTCGGAGAACCGCAGCACCAGCCGCAGCAGGCTGGACTTGCCCGCTCCGGTGGCCCCGACCACGGCGTGCGTCTGCCCGGCCGGCACCACCAGGTCCAGGCCGCGGAGCACGTCCGGACCGTCCGCGTAGCCGAACCGGACCCCTCGCAGCTCCAACCTCCCGCGCACCGGGGCGTCCAGCCTCAGCTCGCCGGGCACCTGCCGCCCGCGCTCCTCCAGCAGGGCGAAGATGCGGCGCGTGGAGGCCATCGCCCTCTGGTAGAGGTCGAGCGTCTCCCCCAGGTCAGTCAGGGGCCACAGGAGCCGCTGGGTCATGAAGACCAGCACGGTGTAGAGGCCGACCTCGAGCCGGCCCTCGAGCACGAACCAGCCGCCGAGCAGCAGGGTGGAGGTGAACCCCGCCAGGATGGCCATCCGGATCAGCGGGACGAAGGCGGCGGAGGAGCGGATGGCTGCGCGGTTGGCGTCCCAGTACCCCTGCGAGACGGCTCGGACCCGCTCCACCTCCCGCCTCTCCGCGGTGAAGGCCTTGATGGTGGTGAGGCCGCCGAGGTTCGTCGAGATGGTCGCGCTCACGTCGCCCGCGGCGGCCCGGACCTGACGGTAGAGCGGTTCCAGCACCTTCTGGAAGCGGATCGAGCCCCACACGATCACCGGTACCGGGAGGAAGGCCAGCAGCATGAGCGACCACGACGACGCGGCGAAGACGGCGCCGACGAAGACCACCGTCCAGAACGTGTGCAGGATGACGCGGGCGCCCACGTCGAGAAAACGCTCCAGCTGGTTGACGTCGTCGCTGATGACCGACAGCACGCGCCCGGGGGCGGATCCCTCGTGCCAGGACACGTCGAGGTCCTGGACGTTGGCATAGGTCTCCACCCGCAGCTCGTGCTCCACGGCCTGGGAGAGCCCCCGCCACAGGACGGCCGCGGCGTAGTCGGTCGCCGACTCCACAACCCACACCGCGACGTTCAAGACGGCGATGACCACCAGCTGCTCGAAACGGCCCTCGATGCCGAACAACGACGCCGCGAAGGAGTCTGCTCCCCGCACGACCACGTCCACCGCCACCCCGAGGAGCAGCTCAGGGGCGACATCGGCCGCGGTGTTGAGCGTGGTGAAGGCGGCGGCGGCCACCACACGCGGGCGGTGGCGGCGGTGGTGACGCCACAGCGCTCTCAGGGGGGAGGAGGTTCCGGACACCCGGAGAACCTAGCCCCCGCGACGGCCCGCGGGTGTGGTCGTGACCTCCACAGACCCCCCGGGCCCCGCCGCCGCTCAGCGGGAGTCGCCGTCATCCCGGGCGGTGTGGCGCCGCTGCGCCCACAGGGCTGCCTGCGTGCGGTCGTTGACCCCTAGCCGCTGGAAGATGTTGGTGAGGTGGGCCTTGACGGTGCGCTCGCTGATCCCGAGCTGGCGGGCGATGAGCTTGTTCGGCAGCCCCTCCCCCACCATGGCCAGCACCTCCTCCTCGCGTTCGGTCAGCGGTGACGTCGGCGTGGCCGGTACCGCGCGCCGCTGGCTGAGCAGGACCCGGGCGGCCTTCGGGTCCAGGGGCGAGCCGCCAGCCACCACCTCACGGATGGCGGAGAGGATCACCTCGGGTGCGCTGTGCTTGAGCAGGTAACCCTCCGCACCGGCCTCCAGCGCCTCGATGATCCAGCGCTGCTCCGACATCGACGTCAGCACCAGCACATGGGTGGCGGGCCGGCGGGCCAGGACCGCCGCGGTCGCACGGACGCCGTCCATTCCGGGCATCGACAGGTCCATCAAGACGACGTCGGGCTCCAGCGCCTCCGCAGCCTGCACCGCCTCGTCGCCGTCGCAGGCCTGACCGACCACCTCGAGGTCGGCCGCGGTGGCGAGCAGGGCGGCCAGGCCACCACGGACGATCGCGTGGTCGTCGACGATGAGGACGCGGATCATCGCGGCACCGTGACCTCGGCACGGGTGCCCCGGCCGGGCGTGGAGGTGACGTGCAACCGGCCTCCTGCCTGGTCGACCAGGTCACCCAGGGCACGGAGGCCCAGGTGCCCGGCGGCGCGCTGCTGCTGCAGGTCTGCGGGGTCGAAGCCGCAGCCGTCGTCCTCGACCACGAGCAGGGCTGTGCTCGCGTCGGACACCGCCCTCAGCCCCACCGTCCGGGCCCCGGCATGGGCGACCACGTTGCGCAGCAGCTCCTGAGCCGAGCGGAAGAGCACCGAGGACACCTCCAGGGGCAGGTCGGCCGCAGCGTCGACGTCGACCGACATCGCCACCCCTCGGTTCTGCAGGCCCTCGGCCAGCTCGGTCAGCGCGGCCGGCAGCCCCTCCTCGGCCAGGTTGGGCGGGTAGATGTCCACCAGCAGGGAGCGCAGCTCGGTGGTCGAGGACCGCAGCTGGGTGGCGGCGTCGCGCACCAGTCCCGCGTCGCGGGCGGGGTCCGGGCCGTCGAGCCGGGCTGCGTCCAGGGAGTAGGTCAGGCCGGTCAGCTGCTGGACGACGCCGTCGTGCAGGTGTCCGGCGATGCGGCGGCGCTCGGCGTCGGACGCGTCGACGGCGTGCTGGAGCAACCGACGACGGTCCTGCTCCTGGCGTTGCAGACGTCGGGCCAGGGACCAGGCGAAGGGGATCTGCACCAGCTGCAGGAGCAGGAGGGCGGCCAGCGCCGGCGGCGCGTAGCTGCGCCACTGGGCGTTGCCCGCCTTGGCCACGGCCTCGTAGTGGAAGTAGGCCTCGAACAGCAGCGGGGTACCGTCCAAGGAGCGGACCCCGGTGTAGACCTCGAGCAGCTTGTCGAAGGGACCCTCGAACACGTTCTCGGGACGGGCCAGATCGCTGATCTCGGACGCGATGCGCCCCTCTTGGCGGAGCACCTCGCACTCCTCCTGGCTGAGCGCGAAAGACCGGTGCATGAGCTCCTGCTCGTTGGAGTACACGATGCGCCCTTCGGCGTTCCACAGCTTGACCCGCACCAGGGACGGCGTCAGGACCAGACGCTTCATCGCGTCATCGAACTTCGCCACAGCCTCCGGGTCGCCCGCCACCAGCTCCCTCGAGAGCAGAGGCTCCACGATGCCCCGCGCGGTGACCGAGGTGACCTGCTCCGCCGAGCCGATGGCCTGCCGCTCGCCCGCCCGGTTGGCGAGGGCGTAGATCACTCCCGCCAGGAGGACCATCACCACCAGCCCGGCAAACGAGAAGCGGGCCACGAGCGCTGGGACGGACACCGACTGATCGCGCCGCGGTGAGTCCATGTGCTGGATGTTAGTGGTGCGGCTGGCGTGGCCAGTGCGCCCCGGGAAGGTCGTAGGACCAACGGCCAGTAGCGGCCTGCCCCTTCCCGGCCTCAGGCTGATGGCGATGGGGAGACCGCTCCTCGTCGCGGACCCGGACAGGAACGGCCGACATGACCAGCATGGCAAAACGTCTCGGTGCCGCGGCGGCCACTGCGACCCTGATCTCGGCTGCTCTGCTCGGCACGGCAGCGCCGGCGGAGGCTGCTTCGTCGAAGGGATGTCGCGGCGGCGGGTTCTCGCTGGTGAACCTGACTACGGGGGTCACCGTGGCAACCTTCGGCGAGGACCGGGTCCGCGTCACCCTTCCCGCGAGCCGGCTCGGTCGGACGTTCGCCGTCCGCGGCCGCTACACCCAGTTCAAGGTCCGCAGCGCTGACTTCGCCGTGCTCGACCAGGCCTTCACTGGAGCGGCGAACCCGCTCGACATGACCGGGCGGCGGTTCACCCCTGTCTACAAGAGCCGGGTCCCCGACCACCGGGGTCTCGCGCTGCGTAGCCGCATCTCCGTCGAGCTCAAGGACGAACGTGTGAGGCTCGGCAGGAGCGGCGCCGGGGTCTCCATGAAGATCCAGGCCAAGGACTGCGCCCAGGGCGGCATCTTCCAGATGGAGCCGAGCCGTGCGGACGGCGCGGCGACCCGCATCACCCACAAGCTCGCCTCCTCACGCGTTCGTGGACGCACGCCGTTCTACTTCGACAACCCCAATTTCCGGGCGCGGACCGGGCAGTTCCTCGGTACGGGCTGCACCAGCGTCCAGACCGGTCCCCCCGGGCGGTTCTGCGTCCAGGTCACGCCCCGGGTGAACATCACCAACGGCCTCTCGCCCCGGTTCGTCGCCCGTGACAGCGCCCAGGTGGCTACCCGGGTGAGCCAGCCGGCCTGCAACACGGCCACCCCCCTGCGTCCCAGCGCGGCCCACTGCGGCGGGATGTCGGTGTGGGACGTGGCCAGCGGAGGGCGGATGGGCTTCGTCACCGGGGAGGACGCCACGGAAGTGGCCAACCCGCCGACCGCGTGCGTGAGCGACTGCCAGGCCCAGAACCAGGTACGAGGCCGCCTCGCCAACCTCGGCCACCCCTTCCCAGTGCCTGCCGGCAGTCAGCTCACTCCCCGGAGTGCCGGCACCCCCAACCCCTGAGGGGGGCAGCAGCGTGCAGGACCTCTTTCACCCCCTGGAGAGGGGTCCTGCACCTCTGCGCTCTGGCCGTTCACCCCAGGCGCCTCCCGTCGCTGGCTGCACCTAGCCTCGTGGCATGGCGACCTCGAAGACGCGACCTCCCGTCCCGCCGGCCGACGTGCACCCGGGGATCCAGGCCGAGCGCGTGCAGCTGCTCAACGAAGCGGAGGTGCGCCCGACCGGGCGCTACGTCCTGTACTGGATGCAGCAGGCCCAGCGCAGCGAGCTGAACCACGCCCTCGAGCACGCGGTGCACCGCGCCAACGAGCTCGGCCTGCCGCTCCTGGTCGCCTTCGGTCTGATGGACGACTACCCCGAGGCGAACCTCCGCCATTACCACTTCCTGGTCCACGGGCTGGCCGATGTGGAGGACGCACTGCGCCAGCGGCAGATCCCCTTCGTGGTGCAGCGGGGCGCGCCGGACGAGGTGGCGCTGCGGCTCGCCGCCGACGCCGCCCTCGTGGTGTGCGACCGGGGTTACCTGCGCCCCCAGCGGGCCTGGCGGGAGCGAGTCGCGGCCCAGGCCGGTTGCACGGTGGTGCAGGTCGAGAGCGACGTTGTCGTCCCGGTGGAACTGGCCTCGGACAAGAAGGAGCACGCCGCCCGCACCCTCCGGCCCAAGATCACCCGGCACCTTGAGCGGTTCCTCGTGCCCCTCCCCCAGGCGCGGCTCCAGGACACCAGCGTGCCCGAGGTTCAGGGCGAGGACCTGAGCGACCCGGACGCCCTCCTGGACCGCCTCGCCCTGGACCGCACGGTCCCTCCGGTGCTGCTGTTCCACGGCGGCACACGTGCCGGCAAGGCGGTGCTCGCGGAGTTCCTGGAGTCACGGTTCGCCGAGTACGCCGTCCACCGGAACCAGCCGCAGACCGACCACGTGTCGCACATGAGCAAGTACCTGCACTTCGGCCAGCTGTCTCCGGTCTACATCGCCCTGCAGGTGCGCGAGCACGCCGACCGGGTGAACGAGAACGTCGAGACCTACCTCGAGGAGCTGATCGTGCGCCGTGAGCTCCCCATGAACTTCGTGTTCTACGAGCCGCGGTACGACAGCTACGAGCAGCTGCCGGCTTGGGCGCGCGAGACCCTGGCCCAGCACGCCGCCGACCGTCGTGACCCGCTCTACACCGCCCAGCAGCTCGAGGACGGTCAGACCGAGGACCCGTACTGGAACGCCGCGATGGACGAGATGCGGTATGCCGGTTACATGCACAACTACATGCGGATGTACTGGGGCAAGAAGATCCTCGAGTGGTCCGCGACGCCCGAGGAGGCCTACGCCACCACGCTGCGCCTCAACAACACCTACTTCGTCGACGGCCGGGACGCCAACAGCTACGCCAACGTCGCCTGGGTCTACGGGCAGCACGACCGCGGCTGGACCGAGCGCCCGGTCTTCGGCAAGACGAGGTCGATGACCGCTGGTGGGCTGGAGCGCAAGGCCGACCCGGCCGCGTACGTGCGCAAGGTCGCCCGCACGGTGGACGCCGTCCGCGAGGCGGCTGGCGCCTGAGACCCGCGTGGTGCCGCGGAGGCCGCCGGGGACGACCGTGCCGGGCGTCCACGAGCAGCGCCGGAACCTCCGGATCGCGTAGGATCACCCGCCTTGCCCGGACGCGGCCCGCCCGCACGACCCCCGAGAGGTTGGACGATGTCGCTCTCCGCCCTGGACCTCCGCTCGGTCACCACCCTTCTCTGCGACGCCGACGGCACCCTCTTCGCGTCCGAGGAACCCGCCTTCGCGGCGTCAGTCGATGTGGTCAACGCCTACCTGGAGGGGATCGGGGCCACCCAGCGGTTCACTGGCGACCAGCTCCGGCTGGCCGCCAACGGCAAGAGCTTCCGGCTGAGTTTCACCGAGCTCGCGGCGGCTCACGGCGTCGACACCGCCTCGGCCGATTTCGGCCGGGAGCTGGAGACCTGGGTGGCCCAGGAGAACGAGGTTGTCACCGCGCACCTCGCGTCGGTGTTGGAGCCGGACGCCGACGTGCGCTCGACGCTGGTGGCGCTCGGCTCGAGGCTCTCGCTCGCGCTGGTCAGCTCCAGCGCCCTGCGCCGCATCGACGCCAGCCTGGAGAGCTCGGGGCTCAGTGACCTGTTCCCGGCTGACCGGCGGTTCAGCGCCCAGGACTCGCTGCCGGTTCCCACCAGCAAGCCCGACCCAGCCGTCTACCACCTCGCCGTGCGTCAGCTCGGGCTGGAGCCCAGGGAGGCAGTGGCCGTCGAGGACGCGGTGCCCGGCGCGCAAGCGGCCGTGGCGGCCGGGCTCTTCACCGTGGGCATGCTCTGCTTCGTCCCCCCGGCCGAGCGCGCCCAGCGTGTGCTCGACCTGCAGCGGGTCGGCGTGCACGCCCTGACCGACACCTGGGCCGAGCTGGCCGACCTGCTCCAGCAGGGCCAGTCACCTCTTGACCTCACCCCGGACCGGAAGGACGGTGCCAGCAGTTGAACGTGGTCTATGACGCCTTCGAGGGGCGCTACAGCGACAACCCCCGGGCCCTCTTCGAGCGGATGCGTCACCGGCAGCCGGGTGACCGCCACACGTGGCTGTGCGACCCGCGCTTCGTCGACGGCTTTCCCGCCGACGTCGAGACCGTGCCGTTCGGCACTCAGGCGGCCCGGGCAGTGCTGGAGGACGCTGACCTGGTCGTGGCCAACACCCACCTGGACTTCGACTGGGACAAGAAGCCAGGGGCGGTGTACCTGCAGACCTGGCACGGCACGCCCCTCAAGCGGATCCACCGCGACGTGCTCTGGGCCCCGGAGGGCATCCTCGACCGGCTCGACCTCGACGTGGCCCGCTGGGACTACCTGCTCTCCCCCAACGCGATCTCGACGCCGCGGCTGCGGGACGCCTTCGGCTTCGGCGGCCCGGTGCTCGAGCTCGGTTACCCGCGCAACGACGTCCTCGTCGGGCCGGAGGCTACGACCGTGCGGGCCCGGGTCCGGGCCGCCCTGGGCATCCCGGACCACGTCACCGCGGTCCTTTACACCCCGACCTGGCGCGACGACCAGTTCTACGCCCCCGGGGACGTCGAGCTGGCCCTGGACGTGCCCACCTTCCTCGAGGCCCTGCCCGAGGACGTCTGGCTGCTGCCCCGGCTCCACTACAAGATGACCGGTCGCGCCCGTGCGGCGACCGACGACCGGGTAGTCGACGTGTCGCGCTACCCGGACGTGCACGAGCTGTACCTGGCCGCCGACGCCATGGTCACCGACTACTCCTCGACCATGTTCGACTTCGCCATCACCGGCAAGCCGCTGCTGTTCTTCGCCTACGACCTGGAGAGCTACCGCGACAGCCTCCGCGGGTTCTACTTCGACCTCGAGCCGCTGGCCCCCGGTCCGGTGCTGCGGACGACCGAGCAGGTCCTGGCCGCGCTGGCCGACCTGGGCGCGGTGCAGGCGGAGTACGCCGAACGGTATGCGCAGTTCCAGCGGCTGTTCGCCCACCTTGACGACGGCTACGCCGGCGAGCGGCTCGGATGGCTGTTCCGCCAGGGCGACCGAGCCCCGGCGCTCGCCGGTACCGACTGAGCCGGGCGGCACCGGCAGAACACGGTGGTCGTAGGCTCCGCCCATGGACGACGCTGAGATCCTGGACCGCATCCACGAGATCGTCGACACCGAGCGGGGCCTCCGGGCCCACCTGGCCGAAGACCCGGACGACGCAGCCGAGACCCGGACCCGGATGCGCGCGCTGGAGGAGTCGCTGGACCAGTGCTGGGACCTCCTGCGTCAACGCAGGGCTCGCGAGGAGTTCGGGCAGGAGCCCGCCGGGGCAGCGGCTCGTCCGGTGCCCGAGGTTGAGTCCTACCTCCAGTAGCAGCCCCACCGCGGGAGGTTCAGCCGCGACCTAGGATCGGGGCCATGGCACTGAGCAAAGGCGACAAGGTCCACTGGAACACCTCCCAGGGCAAGACGACCGGCAAGACGGTGGAGAAGAAGACCAAGGAGTTCACCCTCGACGGTCAGAAGTTCAAGGCCTCGGAGGATGAGCCCTACTGGGTCGTCGAGTCGGAGAAGTCCGGCGCCAAGGCCGCCCACAAGGAGTCTTCGCTCACCAGGGCTTGATCCAGCAGGGGGCGGGGCTGGCCCGGCTCCGCCAGCGCTCGGTCAGGCGACCAGCGACGCAAATCGCTCGGGGTCGCCTGCTCCTACCCGGGCGATCACGGCGGTGCCGTCGGAGAGGTCGACGACGGTCGTCGGGACCTCCCCGCACTCCCCGGAGTCAACAACGGCGTCGAGCACGTGGTCGAGGGTGTCCTTGATCTCCCAGCCCTGCGTCATCGGCGCCGGCTGGCCGGGCAGCAGGAGGGTGCTGGACACCAGGGGCTCCCCAAGGGCATGAACCAGCGCGAGCGCCGTCGTGTGCTCGGGGATGCGCACCCCCACCGTCCGCTTCTTCGGGTGCATCATCCGCCGCGGCACCTCCTTGGAGGCCGGCAGGATGAAGGTGTACTGACCAGGTGTCGCCGCCTTGACCGCGCGGAACACGTGGTTGTCGAGGTGCACGAACTGCCCGAGCTGGGCGAAGTCGGCGCAGACCAGGGTGAAGTGGTGGGAGTCGTCCAGGCCCCTGATGGCCCGGATCCGGTCGAGACCGGACTTGTTGCCCAGCTGGCAGCCGAAGGCGAAGCAGGAGTCAGTCGGGTAGGCGATGAGGCCGTCGTCGTGGAGAAGGTCGACGACCTTGCCGATCGTCCGGGCCTGCGGGTTGACCGGGTGGACGTCGAAGTAGCGGGCCATGAACCGAGCCTAGGGCGCCGGTCCCGCGGCGCCGAGCACGCCTTCCACTCCCTGACCAGGGCGCGCGTCCCATCGACGGGCTCCCCTAGGATCACGGCATGGTCACCAAGGTCGCCCTGCTCACCGCCGGCGGATTCGCCCCCTGCCTCTCCTCCGCCGTCGGCGGGCTGATCGAGCGCTACACCGCCGTCGCCCCCGAGGTGGAGATCATCCTCTACCGCTACGGCTACCAGGGCCTCCTCCAGGGCGACTCCATCGCCGTCACCCCGGAGATCCGGGCCAAGGCCGGGCTGCTCCACCGGTTCGGTGGCTCCCCGATCGGCAACTCCCGGGTCAAGCTGACCAACGCCGCCGACCTGGTCAAGCGGGGTCTGGTGGCCGAGGGCGTCGACCCGTTGCAGGCCGCGGCGGACCGGCTGACCGCTGACGGGGTCGACGTGCTGCACACCATCGGCGGAGACGACACCAACACCACCGCTGCCGACCTCGCCGCTTTCCTGGCCCGCAACGACTACGCCCTGACCGTGGTCGGGCTGCCCAAGACCATCGACAATGACGTGATCCCGATCCGCCAGTCGCTCGGCGCGTGGACCGCCGCCGAGCAGGGCGCGCGGTTCGCCCAAAACGTGGTCGGGGAGCACAACTCGGGGTCGCGGATGCTCATCGTGCACGAGGTCATGGGCCGGCACTGCGGCTGGCTGACCGCTGCCACCGCGCAGGCCTACCGGGACTGGCTGGACACCCAGGAGTGGCTGCCCGAGGTGGGGCTGAGCCGCGAAGCGTGGGACGTCCACGGCGTGTACGTGCCTGAGGCCGTGTTCGACCTCGAAGCGGAGGCCGCGCGGCTCAAGACGGTCATGGACACGGTCGGGTCGGTCACGCTGTTCGTCTCCGAGGGCGCAGGCTTGGACACCATCGTGGCCGAGCTCGAGCGAAGCGGTGAGGAGGTGGCCCGCGACCCCTTCGGTCACGTGAAGATCGACAAGATCAACCCCGGCGCCTGGTTCGCGTCCAAGTTCGCCGAACTGCTCGGCGCAGAGAAGGTACTGGTTCAGAAGTCCGGCTACTTCTCCCGTTCCGCCGCGCCCAACCAGGCCGATCTCGACCTCATCCGCTCGATGACCGACCTCGCCGTGGATTCCGCCCTGCGCGGTGAGCCCGGGGTGATCGGTCACGACGAGGAGCAGGGCGACGAGCTCCGCGCCATCGAGTTCGAGCGGATCAAGGGCGGCAAGCCCTTCGACATCGCCCAGGACTGGTACGGCGACCTGCTGGCCGGCATCGGTCAGCCGGCCCCGCAGCCCGCCGCCGCGCACTGAGGTCACGGCCAACCTGCCCTGGAAATCCAGCGCTCGTGCCGCCATCGACGCCCCGGACCGGGTTGCGGCCGCGTCGGGCGCTGGATCCCCAGGGCGAGGTCAGGCGGTCAGCCAGAGCGCGGTGACCGCAGCTAGCACCAGCAGCGGAACCAGCACCAACCCCCGGAGCGCGAAGCGCCCCCAGGACACCGGGACATCGGCGGCGTGGCAGCGCGCCGCCCACAGCAGCGTGGCCAGGCTGGCCCAGGGCGTCACCAGGGGTCCGGCGTCCACCCCGACGAGCAAGGACAGGAGCCGGAGCGGCGAGCCCTCCCGTGGGCTCGAGAGCCAGGTAGCTCGACAGGTTGTCGATCAGGTCGGCGCCCAGGGCGCCCAGGCCGGCAACCCGCAGGAGAGCCGGCCAGCCCTCCCCCTCCCCTGCGGCCCGGGTCAGCAGCTCGGTGAGCCCGTGGTCGTGCGCCACCTGGACGAGGATGAACAGCACGGACACGCCCAGGACCAGCGGCCAGGGCAGCAGCCGCCACCAGAGCAGCCCCAGGCGGGCAACCGCGCACGCCAGGACCAGCACCCCGGCCGCGACGGCCGACGCCACGACGACGTCGACGCCCAGCAGGAAGGCAGGACCAGGAGGGCGCAGACCACGGTGGCCGGCACCAGTTGCCAGCAGGCCAGGCCCGCCACGGTGACGAGCACGCAGGCCAGCGCGGGAGCCCAGCTCAGGGCGGCGAAACCTGAGGCGCCGCCCGCCGGCAGCCGACCTACCGCGAGCAGATTGGTCAGGTTGGAGACAGGCAGCAGGAGGGAGGCTGTGTTGGCCAGCCAGACCGCCGTCAGGGCGAACAACTCGCGGTCGAGGTCCAGCTGCGCGGCGAGGGCCAGGACCAGCGGGGTGAGCAGGACCGCAGTGGTGTCCAGCGACAGCACCGCCGTTGCGGCGACGCCGACGAGGACCACCAGCAGCCACAGGGCCAGGACTGACCCCCGCGCCAGCCGGGCGGCCACGCGCGCCAGCAGGGCGAACACGCCGAGCGCCGAGGAGAGCTCGGCGACCACGGTCAAGCAGACGACGAAGGACAGGATCGGCCCGACCCGCGCCGCGAGCACCTCGACCCCCACCTGTCTGACCCACCCCTGCGCCCGTCATGTCCCGAGTGATCAACTGAGCGGCCCCAGACCCCGCTCGGTTCTGACCAGTCGGCTTCTGTCCGACCTCCGCTACTCGAAGGCCTCCGGAGGGGGGCAGGTGCAGACGAGGTTGCGGTCGCCAAAGCTGCCGTCGATGCGGGCCACCGGGGGCCAGTACTTGTCGCTGCCGGCGGCGTAGAGCGGGCCCTGGTGGAGTCCGGCGGGGAAGGCGGCGACCCTGCGGCTGTAGGGGTGGGTCCACTCGTCGGCGGTCACCCGGGCCTGCGTGTGCGGCGCGTGGACCAGCGGGTTGTCCTCACCCGGCCACTCCCCGTCCTGCACCCGCTGGATCTCGGCGCGGATGGCGATCATCGCGTCGCAGAACCGGTCGAGCTCGGCCAGGTTCTCCGACTCGGTCGGCTCCACCATCAGCGTGCCGGGCACCGGGAAGCTCATCGTGGGCGCGTGGAAGCCGTAGTCGACCAGCCGCTTGGCGACGTCGTCGACGCTCACGCCGCTGGCCTTGGTGATCGGCCGCAGGTCGAGGATGCACTCGTGTGCGACCCGGGCGTTGCGCCCGGTGTAGAGCACCGGGTAGTGGGCGCGCAGCCGCTCGGCGACGTAGTTCGCCGCCAACAAGGCGTGCTCGGTGGCCGCGGTCAGGCCGTCGGCGCCCATCATGGCGATGTAGGCGTAGCTGATGGGCAGGATGCCGGCGGAGCCGAAGGGGGCTGCCGACACCGGGCCGACCGCGTCGCTGCCCTGCAGGAAGGGATGACCGGGCACGAACGGGGCCAGGTGCTCCCCCACGCCGACCGGCCCGACGCCTGGACCGCCGCCGCCGTGCGGGATGCAGAACGTCTTGTGGAGGTTGAGGTGGCTGACATCGGCGCCGAAGCGGCCCGGCTGGGCCAGCCCGAGCAGCGCATTGAGGTTGGCCCCGTCGACGTAGACCTGGCCGCCGGCGTCGTGCACCAGCGCGCACAGCTCGGTGATGCCCTCCTCGAAGACCCCGTGGGTCGAGGGGTAGGTGACCATGATCGCGGCCAGCGCGTCGCAGTGTGCCTCGATCTTGGCGCGCAGGTCGTCGAGGTCGACCGAGCCGTCGTCGGTGGCCTTGACCACGACGACCTTCATGCCAGCCATCACGGCTGACGCCGCATTGGTGCCGTGCGCCGACGACGGGATGAGGCAGACCGTCCGGCCCTCCTCGCCGCGGGACCGGTGGTAGCCGCGGATGGCCAACAACCCGGCCAGCTCGCCCTGGCTGCCGGCGTTCGGTTGGATGGAAACCCGGGCGTAGCCGGTCACCTCGGCTAGCCAGCCCTCGAGCGTCGCGATCAGGGTGGCGTAGCCCTGCGCGTCCTCGTCGGGGGCGAACGGGTGCAGGTTGGCGAAGCCGGCGTAGGAGATGGGCTCCATCTCCGTGGTCGCGTTGAGCTTCATGGTGCAGGAGCCGAGCGGGATCATCCCCCGGTCCAGCGCGAAGTCCCGGTTCGCCAGCGCGGTGAGGTAGCGCAGCATCGCGGTCTCGCTGTGGTGGGTGTTGAACACCGGGTGCGTCAGGTAGGGCGTCTCCCGCTCGCTACCGGCAAGGTCGCCGCGGTGTCCGTCCGTCGCGTCCACGCCGAAGGCCGCCCGGACGGCAGTCAGGTCCGACTCGTGCGCGTCCTCCCCGACGGCGATGCCCACGTGGTCGGCATCCACGAGGCGCAGGTGCACCCCGGACTCACGGGCGGCGGTCACGACGGCCTCGGCGCGGCCGGGCACCCGGGCCAGGACCGTGTCGAAGAACGCGTCGTGGACGACCTCGACGCCCCCGGCGGTGAGGTCGGCGGCCAGCCCGGTGGCGCGGGCGTGCACCGCCTCGGCGATCCGACGCAGCCCGTCGGGACCGTGGTAGACCGCGTACATGCTCGCGACCACGGCCAGCAGCACCTGGGCCGTGCAGATGTTGGAGGTGGCCTTCTCGCGGCGGATGTGCTGCTCGCGGGTCTGCAGGGCCAGCCGGAAGGCGGCGGTGCCGTCAGCGTCCTTGCTCACCCCGACCAGCCGGCCCGGCAGCGTCCGCTCCAGCCCGGCGCGCACGGAGATGAAGCCGGCGTGCGGGCCGCCGTAGAACAACGGGACGCCGAACCGCTGGCTGGAGCCGACGGCCACGTCCGCGCCCCACTCCCCCGGCGGCGTGGTCAGGGTCAGAGCCAGCAGGTCGCAGGCGGCGATGACCAGGCCACCGCGGGCGTGGACCGCCCCGGCCAGGGCCCGGAGCTCGCCGGTGCCGGTCAGCCGGCCACTGGCTCCCGGGGTCTGGACGACGACGGCGAACACGTCGTGGTCGTTGAGGGCCTCGAGCAGCGGGCCCTCGGCGACGGCGACGTCTAGGCCCAGCGCCTCGGCGCGGGTGGTGACGACGCCGACGGTCTGGGGCAGCATGTCGGCGTCCAGCAGCAGCGTCGTGCCCGACTTCGTGGCCCGGCGGGCCAGGGTCATGGCCTCGGCGACCGCGGTCGCCTCGTCGAGCAGGCTGGCGCCCGAGGTAGGCAGGCCCGTCAGGTCGGAGACCATCGTCTGGAAGTTCAGCAACGCCTCGAGGCGGCCCTGGCTGATCTCGGGCTGGTAGGGCGTGTAGGCGGTGTACCAGGACGGGTCCTCGAGCACGTTGCGGCGGATCACCGACGGGGTGATGGTCCCGGCGTAGCCCAGCCCGATCATCGGGCTGAGAGCCCGGTTCTGCTCGGACAGCCCGCGCAGCACGTCGAGGGTCTCGGTCTCCGACAGGGCGGGCGGCAGGTTCAGCGGCGCGGTCATCCGGATCGCGTCCGGCATGGCCTGGGCGACCAGGTCCTCGAGGCTGCCGAGCCCGAGGGTGGCCAGCATCTTGTCCCGCTCGTCCGGCTGCGGGCCGATGTGGCGGGTGACGAAGGGGGCCGAGCTCGACGGTTCAGGGCGCTCGGTCGGCAGAGCGGGCGGAACGGGCATCAGCGGGAGCTTCTTCCAGGCGGTCCGGCGGTGCGACCCCAGCCCGCGCAGCGGTCCGGCGTGCACTCCCCGCCCTGTCACCCGGTGGGCTCCAGAGTCGCCAGACGGACGCGGTCTGGGTGCCTGAGAGGTTCCGGGGATGTTGCCCCTTCGGCGCCACCGTCCTCGTCCCTGAGCCGGTGAGCTCTCCCGCGTCGTCGTTCAGCATCGCCAGCCTACCCGGCTGCCCGCGTGCGGTCACACCTGGGCGCAGACGTTCTGCGGGCACGCGCCGTCAGACCACGGCGTGCCCGTGCCGCGTCCCGTCAGCTGACGGCGCGGGCCCGACGACGGCGCGAGAACTCGTCCGAGGAGGTCAGCGGCTCCTCCGCGACGGCCCGCTCGGCCGGGAGCTGAGCCAGGGTGCCCTCGATGTCGCGCCAGACGCCGCCCAGGGCGATGCCGAAGACGCCCTGGCCGCCCCGCAGCAGGTCGATGACCTCGTCGTCGGAGGTGCACTCGAAGACCGAGACGCCGTCGCTCATCAAGGTGACTTGCGTGAGGTCGTCGACACCCCGGGCCCGCAGGTGCTCGATGGCCGTGCGGATCTGCTGCAGGGAGATCCCGGCGTCGATCAGCCGCTTGATCACCTTGAGGATGAGGATGTCGCGGAAGCTGTAGAGGCGCTGGGTGCCGGACCCGGTCGCCCCGCGGACCTCGGGCACGACCAGCCCGGTTCGGGCCCAGTAGTCCAGCTGGCGGTAGGTGATGCCGGCCGCGCTGCACGCCACCGGCCCGCGGAAGCCCAGGTCGCTGGGCAGCGGGGAGAAGTCCCCGTCGAAGAGCAGGCCCTGCGCGTCACCGGTGGGCCCGGCGTCCGACACCTCGGCGGGTTGTTCGGTGCTGCTCACATGGCCTCCGGTCCGTACGACTGCGAGCGAAAGGGAGAACTCACCCCGAGTTCCCTGTGCGTAATTCCAGCTTCGGCATTACCCGGTGAACGCTACGGGCCGCTCATCGGGCGGGTCAACGACACGCCGCCCGAGGCACCGGTGGGATCTGAACCCTGAACCCCGGCCTGAGGGTCCGCCCCCGTGCACCACCCGCCTGCGAAGGCGACTCTCAGGAAGGGGTCGAGAGCACCGCTCGGCACGGTCGCTCAGGTGCTCGGCTCCTCGCCGGTGACGAAGTCGTCGGGATTGACCTGATCGAGGAACTCGCGGAACTTCTCGACCTCGTCCTCTTCCGCCTCGGGGATCTCGATCCCCGCCTCGTCCAAGACGTCCTCGGCGCAGTAGATGTCCGAGCCGACCCGCAGGGCCAGGGCGATCGCGTCCGAGGGGCGGGCGCTCACCTCCACGCCGTCGACCAGGAGCACGGCATAGAACGTGCCGCCCTCGAGCTCGGTGATGTGCACCTCGGTCAGCCGGTGCCCCAACGTGGAGAGGGTGTCGACCATCAGGTCGTGGGTGAGCGGCCGGGGCGGGACCACGCCCTCCTGGGCGTTGGCGATGGCTGACGCCTCACCGGCACCGATCCAGATCGGGAGGTAGCGGGTGCCTCCAACCTCACGCAGCAGCACCATCGGCGCGTTGGACGGCATCTCCACCCGGACACCCACCACATCGAGCTCGCGCATGCGTTCAGCCTACGTCGCGACGCGGCCGCGTGGACCTCGGCCTCGCGGCTCAGCGCTCCATCGCGGTGCGGACCAGCGCGGCGTGGAAGCTGATGACCAGCTGGGTGACCTCGCCCTGGACGTCGCGGTTGCCCCCGGCCCGCCGCAGGTGCGGGGCGATCGCCTGCTCCACCAGCCCCACCTCCCGGTCCGCCGACATCTTGAAGGCCCGCAGGTGCCGGCCGTCGATGCCGTACTCCGCCATCCGGCGCGCGGCGATCGCCAGGGTCAAGGCGTCGCGGCCGTAGTAGGTCCCGCGCCGCGGCTGGACGATCTGGGTCCTCTCCAGCTCGGTCAGGGCGGCGTCGGTAAGACCGCTCGCCTCCAGCAGGCCGGCGCGGGTCATCCGGACGGGCGGCTTGGGCGGTGGCGGCGGTGCTGCGGGCGCCGTCCGAGGCTCGGCCGGCGCTGCACCCTCGGTGGAGGCGGGGCCGCGCCGTTCCAGACCGGGCACGGGTGGCGGCGTCTCGCCCCGGTCCATCAGGGCCAGGTGCTCCTTGATGACCTTGAGGGGCAGGTAGTGGTCCCGCTGCACCGCGAGGACGTAGCGCAGCCGCTCCAGGTCATGCTCGCCATACCGGCGGTAGCCCGACGGGGCGCGCTCGGGGGCGATCAGTCCCTCCGCCTCGAGGAAGCGGATCTTGGAGATGGAGATGTCGGGGAAGTCGCCCTTCAGCGCGGCCAGGACCTGGCCGATGCTGCGGGAGACCGCGGAGGTGCTGCGGGGTTCGGACGACATCGGCCCGCTCAGTCCTGCGCGCTCCCGTAGAAGACCAGCCGGAACTTGCCGATCTGGACCTCGTCGCCAGGCTGCAGGAGCACCTCGTCCACGAGCCGGCGGTTGACGTAGGTGCCGTTGAGGCTGCCCTCGTCGCGGACGACCGTGCCCTCGGGCCGGCGGAGGAACACCGCGTGCCGGCGGGAGACCGAGATGTCGTCGAGGAAGATGTCGGAGTCGGAGTGCCGGCCGACGGTGGAGGCCTCGGTGTTGAGCAGGAACCGGCTGCCCGCGTTCGCCCCCCGCTGGACGATGAGCAACGCCGAGCCGGACGGCAAAGCCCCGACCGCGGCCTCCTCGTCCGGGGACAGGCTCTCGGCGTCGCCGCCCTCGACCACCACCGGCATGGTCCGGGTCGTCTCCCCCGAGGGCGGACGCTCGGAGGTGTCGGGGCGCGTGGAGGCGGGCACCGGTGGCGGGGCCGGGTTGACCCCGGGCTTGGGGTGCGCCGAGGGGACGTTCAGTGCGGCCCCGCACTGGCCGCAGAAGTTGCTGCCGTCCGGGTTGTCGTGCCCACAGTTCGTGCAGAACGGCATGGAGGCCAGCTTTCGGTCGGGACGTGCGGTCCAGAGGGAGACGAGAGAGCGAGTCTAAGGGGAAGGTCGAGGTCGAGCCAGGACCCCTCGGTCAGGCCGCCGCCTGCTCGGCGTAGGTGTCAGCGTCCATCAGGTCCTCGAGGTCGGTGTCGGCGCCGCCCAGCTCCACCTCGAAGAGCCAGCCGTCCCCGTAGGGGTCGCCGTTCACGGTCTCGGGACTGCCCTCGAGCACCTCGTTGACGGCAGTGACGACGCCGGAGACCGGGGAGAACACGTCGGAGACACTCTTGGTCGACTCCAGCTCGCCACAGGAGTCCCCGGCGGCGACCGAGTCGCCCACCGTCGGCAAGGACACGAAGACGATGTCGCCCAGCTGGTCGGCCGCGTACTCGGTGATGCCCACACGCACGGTCAAGCCGTTGCCGCTACGCACCCACTCGTGGTCGGCGGAGTACTTGAGGTCTTCGGGGTAATCGGGCACGACGTCGGAGCTCCTGGGGTGTGGGGGTCGCAGCCGGGTCAGCGCGGGGTTGGCGCCGAGGATGCGGGCTGAGCGTACTGAGGTTCGCGGGCGGCGTGCAAGGACTCGACGGTGACCCGGTCCTGCTGCTCGATCTGGACCTGGCCCCCGATCCCCGGGCCAGTGATCTCGCTGACCAGACCACCCCGGAACCGCGCTGCCTCCTCCAGGCTGTGCGGGTCGCCGATCACCTCGAAGACGATGGGACGCCCGATGGACTTGCCGTCGATCACCAGCCCTGCGGCGTCGGCCCCGAACCACGTCGAGGCGACGACGCGGATCGTGTCGTTGACCTCGATGACCTCGGCGCCGGCGTCGCGCATCTCCTCCACCGCGTCCAGCAGCACGTCGGCGTTCACCTTGCCCTGCGGGTCGTCGATCCGCATCCGGATGCCGGGTCCCTCCGCCGGCGCGGTGCCGGCCAGGATGCCGAGCTCCTCGCTGCGCTGCTGGGCCTCCGCGCGGGCCACCTGCTGGGTGTCGGCGCCCGACTTCAGCTCGGCCCGGGTGCGCTCGAGGTCGGCGATCTCGCCCTCCAGCCGGCGCGACTCCGAGCCCAGGCCGTCGAGGAGCTGGATGAGGTCCTCGCGGCGGGCGTTGGTGTAGGCGTCGTCGGCGGTGTTGATCCGGATCTGCATGACCGCGCCCATGCCGACCACGAACAGGATGACCGCGGCCGTGACCTGGGCCCGGCCCGGCTGGACCAGCGAGTGCCACAGGCGGCGCAGAGCCGACGTCGGGGCGCCGACCCTCCGACGCCCCTGCGGGCAGACGAGCGGCCGGCGCGCCAGCGGGACCGGGAGGCAGGGTCCCCGTCCGGCGTCGCTGGCTCCGGCGCAGGGCGCGCAGCCGTCGTCCCGCTGCCGGTGCTGCGGGCCGGGCAGGTCGAGGCGGCCTAGGCATGGAACAGCGCCCGGCGGATCGCGGCCACGTTGGTGAAGATCCGGATGCCGAGCACCACGACGACCCCGGTGGACAGCTGCGACCCGACCCCGATCTGGTCCCCCACGTAGACGATGAGCGCGGCGATCAGCACGTTGGAGACGAAGGAGACGACGAAGACTCTGTCGCTGAAGCTGCCCTCGAGGTAGGCGCGGAACGCACCGAACAGGGCGTCCATCGCGGCCACGATCGCGATCGGCAGGTAGGGCTGGAGGGCCAGGGGCACGTTCGGCTCGAGGACGAGGCCGACGACGATGCCCGCGAGCAGGCCGAGGAGGGGGATCATCGGGCCACCGCCCAGCGCAGGGTGAGGCCCGGGTCGGCGGCGAGCGTCAGTGCGCGCGCCTCGCCCACCTCGTAACGCAGGCCGCGGTTCTGCTCCAGGTCGTGCCACCAGGCCCCGGCGGGCGACTCGGCCAGGGCGGCGGGCAGGGTGCGCGGGTCACCGATCGCCTCCACCCGGTAGGGCCGGTTGAGGGAGCGGTAGTCGACGGTGATGGCGTCACCGGCGCTGCGGATGGCGGTCAGGGAGGACAACCGGTGACCGTTCACCGCGACGGCCTCGGCGCCGGCTCGCCACAGCCCGTTGGCCAGGATCTGGAGGTCCAGGTCCAGCACCCGGTCGACCGGGTTCCCGTCCTCGGCAGGCCCTGCCGCGTCGTCGACCACCACGACGACGCCGGGCCCGGTGACCGCGACCGTGCCGGTGATGGGGCCGAGGCGGTCGATCTCGCGGTTCAGCCGCTGAGCGGTGGTGTCCCCGCCCAGGGCCGCCGCCCGCACGGTGGTGATCTCCTCGGCGAGCGTGGTCGACCGGAGCCGGAGGGCGTCCTGCTGCGCCTCCGCCGCCTGCACCCGGCCGACCAGCTCGGCCCGCTCGGACTGCAGGACCGGAGCCGAGCGGGTGGCCTGCACCGCGGCGACCGCGAACATCACCCCGATCGCCACGGCGGCCAGGCCCAGCACCCAGTGCCGTCCGGAACGGGTGTCGCCACGCGCGGCGACGGCGGCGTAGTCGGGGTCGACCGGCTGCCGGAGGATCTGCAGCAGCAGGTCCATGCTGGCGTCGACCGCTCGCGGACCGGCAGCGGGGCGCTCAAGGGGAGGCGACGGGGGGGACGTCCTCATCGGCGGTTCAGCCGGCCCGGGTCCGGCGCGGGAAGGCGCGCAGCAGCCCCAGGGTCTGGGTGAGGTAGAGCAGGCCAGCCCACCAGTAGAGGCTCACTCCCCACAGGGCGAAGGCCCAGCCGAGCACCCCTGCCCCGTCCCAGTCCAGCCCCTCGGGGGCTCCGAGCAGGATCAGCGGGAACGCGTACAGCAGGTTGAAGGTGGCCGCCTTGCCCAGGAAGTGCACGGGCAGGGAGGAGAACCCGCGGGTGCGCAGCAGGGGCACCAGGGCGGTGATCATGACGTCCCGGGCGACCAGCAGCCCGACCAGCCACCACGGGATGATGTCCCGGACGGCCAGGCAGAGGACGACAGCGAGGATGTAGAGCCGGTCGGCCACCGGGTCGAGCATCTGGCCGACGCGCGAGGTCTGGTGCCAGCGGCGCGCCAGGAACCCGTCCAGCCAGTCGGTGAACCCGGCGACGGCGAGCACCCCGACGGCGAGCAGGTCGTCCTGGGGCCCCAGGATCAGCCACACCATCACCGGCACACCGCCCAGCCGGAGGAGGCTCAGCACGTTCGGGACCGTCCAGACCCGGTCGGTGTCCCAGCTCGGGGCGCCCGGGTCGGTCGGGCCGACCAGGCCCACCGCCCCTGCCGCAGGCAGGGGCAGTCCGTCGTCGGCGGGACGTCTCGTCCCGACTGGCTGGTCCCCGTTCACCAGACCAGGCTAATGCTCCACCGGCGCCAGGACCGACCTCGACGGCGTTCCTGGCGGGTCAGGACGGACCGCGAGGGGCGGCCGCCAGCCGGTTCCCGGCGTCCTCGCCCCCGGGGCTTCGCGCCGCTCTCACGTCGGCGACCAGCACGCGGTGGTAGACCTCCTCCACAGCCGGCCCGACGACCGCCCAGTCGAACCGCCGTGCGTGGCGGCGAGCGCGTTCAACCTCACCTGCGTCCTGCGACCGCAGCACGTCGAGCAACGCCCCGGCGAGCGCTTCCGCGTCTCCTGCGGGGAACAGCCGACCCACGCTGCCATCCCCCGGCTCGAGCAGGGAGCAGAAGGCCGGCAGGTCGGAGGCCACCACGGGGGCGCCGCTGGCCATCGCCTCCAGCAGCACGATGCCGAAGCTCTCCCGCGCGGTGTGAGGGGCCACGAACACGTCCGCACCGGCCAGCAGCACCGCCTTCTGCCGGTCGCTGACCGACGTCTCCCGGCGTACCCAACCCGGGAGCGCCCGGTCCCCGCGGCCCGCGACGACCACCTCCAGGTCGGGGTGGACGGCGCGCACCGCCGGCAACGCGGCCAGCAGCACCCCGAGACCCTTGCGTGGCTCCTCGACCCGACCGAGGAAGACCAGCCGCGGCCGCCCGCCCCCGCGCCACCGGCCGTCCGCGCAGCCGGCAGCGCTGAAATCGGCGTACCGGAAGCCGTTGGGGATGACCTGCGGGTCACGGTCGAGGTAGCGGCGCACCACCCGTGCGGCCGGCTCGGAGACCGCGATGCCCGCGTCCAGCTTGGCCACGGTCCCCCGCATCACCGTCCCGGCCAGCTGCATGGAGCGGGAGCGGGGGGTGGCGGTGTGGAAGGTGGCGACCACCGGAACCTCCGCGGACCACAGGGCCAGGATGGAGACGCTCGGGGTGAGGGGTTCGTGCACGTGCAGGACGTCGAAGCCGCCCGCGGCCAGCCAGCGTCTGGCTCGAGCGGCGCTGCCGGGCCCGAACCGCACCCGAGCCACCGAGCCGTTGTAGCGGACCGGAACCCCGGACCCGGCGGAGGTGAAACGTCCCGCCAGCACGGCCGGCAGCTCCGGGTGGCCCGGCCCGAGGACGAACGGCTCGTGGCCCTGCTCGAGCAGGTGCTCAGCCAGCCCCAGGACGTGGTTCTGCACGCCGCCGGGGTGGTCGAAGGAGTAGGGGCTCACCAGACCCACGCGCAGCGGCCGGCTCACTGCGGCTCCCCGTTCCCGGGGAAGAAGGGCTGCAGCATGTGCCAGTCCTGCGGCGCGTCGGCGATCTGCTCGGCGAAGAAGTCGGCGACCTCCTGCATCATGGCCACCAGCCCCTCCCTCCCAGGTCGCGGCGCCACCGGCTCGCCGAAGCGGATGAGCATGTGGTCACCCTCGTAGCGGCAGACCGCAGGCAGCAGCACGGCTCCGGTCCGCCGGGCGACCATCGCCGGCCCGGCCGGCAGGGTGACTGGCTGGCCCCGCCACCGGACCGGGACGCCCGAGCCGTCCAGGTCGCGGTCGGACACCAGGCAGACGAGCCGACCCCGGCGCAGCGCGGCGGCCAGGGCGGGGATGGCGCTCCGGTCACGGTGGGACAGCACCTCCATCCCCAGCCCCCGGCGGAAGGCCAGAAAGGCCTCGAACTCGGCGTCGGGCAGCCTCTCGGCGACGGTGCTGACCGCCATCCCGGTGCTGCAGGCCCACGCGCCCGCCAGGTCCCAGTTCCCGCTGTGTGGGAGGGCGACGACGCAGCCGGGGCCCGCGTGGGCGTCGCGCAGCCGCTCCTCCCCCACGGTGCGGACCCGGGCGACGATGGCCGGCCGGCTCCACCGGGGCAGGGCGAGGACCTCCCAGAAGGTCCGCGTGGATGACCGGAGCCCCGCCCGGACGAGGGCGTCCGAGGCCGGGGTCCCGGTGGCCAGGGTGAGGTTCTGCCGCAGGAGCGCGACATGGCGCCCGCCACGACGGACCACCACCCAGGCTCCGGCGGAGGCGAGCACACCTACGACGCGCACCGGGACGTGCGCGGCGACCCGCCAGCCCGCCCGGTGGAGGACGCGCAGCACCGCGTCGCGGGCGCCGTCGGCGGGGCGGGACCGGGTGCGTTCAGGCCGGTGCGGCATCGGCGGCCACCGCCTGGCGGCGCACCTGCAGGATGCGCTGGACCACGGTGACCATGCTGGTCACCGCGAGCAGCGCGACGGCCACCTCGAGCACGTACGAGACGCCGAGCCCGGCCAACAGGGCGCCGGTGAGGACGATGGCCAGCCGGTCGGCGCGGGCGGCCAGCCCGCCGGAGCAGGTGAACCCGAGGCTCTCGGCGCGGGCCTTGACGTAGGAGGTCCACTGCCCGAACACCAGGCCGGCCAGGGCCACTGCCGCCCACAGCGTCGAGTCCTCCTGGTGGCTGAAGTAGAGCAGGATGCCGCCGAAGACCGCCGCGTCGCCCAGGCGGTCCGACGTCGAGTCGAGGAAGGCACCCCAGCTGGAGGCCCGGCCGCTGACCTTGGCCATCTGGCCGTCCAACATGTCGGTCAGCACGAACAGGGCGACAACCAGGGCTCCCTGCCACAGCCACCCCTGCGGGAAGCACAGCAGGGAGACGACGACCACCCCGGCGGTCCCGGCGACGGTGACGACGTCGGGTGAGACCCCGAGCCGCAGCAGCAGGCGGACCAGGGGCCCGAGGACCGCGGCAGCGACCCCGCGGAATCGTTCCAGCATCAGCCGAGCCGGTCCCAGGCAGTGCGGACGGCGCGCCAGGTGTCGTCGAGCAGCTGCGGGAGCGCCTTAGTCTGGGCGATGATCGGGAGGAAGTTCGCGTCGCCGGCCCAGCGCGGGACGACGTGCTGGTGCAGGTGCGCCGCGATGCCCGCCCCGGCCACCGCGCCCTGGTTGAGCCCGAGGTTGAACCCGTGCGCCTCGCTGGCGAGCCGGAGCACCCGCATCGACTGCTGGCTGAGGGCGGCCACCTCGACGGTCTCGGCGTCGGTCAGGTCGGCGTAGTCGGCGACGTGGCGGTAGGGGCAGACGAGCAGGTGGCCCGGGGAGTAGGGGTAGAGGTTGAGCACCACGAAGGCCTGCTCGCCCCGGTGCACCACCAACCCCTCGCGGTCCTCGCGCCGGGGGATGCGGCAGAAGGGGCACTCGGCTGGCTCCTGCGTCGCCGGCTTGTCCTGGCCGCTGATGTAGGCCATCCGGTGCGGCGTCCACAACCTCTCGAAGCCGTCGGGCTGACCGGGCAGGTCGGCGGCACTCTCCACCTCAGCCACCTAGGGACCCTCCTCGGACCGACGACCAACGCACGGCACGACCCTAAGCGGTCGGCGCTGGGCAGCCGAAATCCCCCGCGGGCGGGTGTCCTCAGACCTGCATGCGGCGGGCGATGGCGTCGGTGATCTCGGCCACGGCGTCAGCGACCGGCACCCCGTTCTTCTGGGTGCCATCGCGGTAGCGGAAGGACACCGCTCTGCCGTCGCGGTCCTCCCCGCCGGCAATCAGCTGGTAGGGGACCTTGGCCTTCTGGGCGTTGCGGATCTTCTTCTGCATGCGGTCGTCGGAGTGGTCCACCTCGGCGCGGACCCCGGCGGCGCGCAAGCCGGTGAAGACCTCCTCGAGGTAGTCCGCGAACTCGTCGGCGACCGGGATGCCCACGACCTGAACCGGGGCCAGCCAGGGCGGGAAGGCGCCGGCGTAGTGCTCGACCAGGACCCCGACGAACCGCTCCAGGGAGCCGAACTTCGCGGAGTGGATCATCACCGGCTGCTGCCGGGTGCCGTCAGCAGCCTGGTACTCCAAGCCGAACCGGGCCGGCTGGTTGAAGTCGTACTGGATCGTCGACATCTGCCAGCTGCGACCGATGGCGTCACGGACCTGCACCGAGATCTTCGGGCCGTAGTACGCGGCACCGCCCGGGTCGGGGACCAGCTCGATCCCCGAGCGGGCCGCGACGTCCGCGAGCACCTGGGTCGCGACCGCCCACTCCTGGTCCGAGCCGATGAACTTGTCGGAGTCGTCGCGCGTCGACAGCTCCAGGTAGTAGTCGCTCAGCCCGAAGTCGCGCAGCAGCCCCAGGACGAAGTCCAGGAGGTGCTGGATCTCCCCGGGCGCCTGCTCGGGGGTGACGTAGGAGTGGGAGTCGTCCTGGGTCATGCCCCGCACGCGGGTGAGGCCGTGCACCACCCCGGACTTCTCGTAGCGGTAGACGCTGCCGAACTCGAAGAACCGCAGCGGGAGCTCGCGGTAGGACCGGCCCCGCGAGCGGAAGATCAGGTTGTGCATGGGGCAGTTCATGGCCTTGAGGTAGTACTTCCCGCCCTCGACCTCCATCGGGGGGAACATGCCCTCGGCGTAGTACGGGAGGTGCCCGGAGGTGTGGAACAGCCCCTCCTTGGTGATGTGCGGCGTCCCGACGTAGGAGAAGCCTTCCTCGATGTGGCGACGACGGACGTAGTCCTCCATCTCGCGCTTCAGCACCCCGCCCTTCGGGTGGAACACCGGCAGGCCGGAGCCGAGCTCGTCGGGGAAGGAGTACAGGTCCAGCTCCACGCCCAGCTTGCGGTGGTCGCGCTTGGCCGCCTCCTCCAGACGGGTCTGGTAGGCCTTGAGCGCCTCCCGGCTCGGCCAGGCCGTGCCGTAGAGGCGTTGGAGCTGCGCGTTGGCCTGGTCGCCGCGCCAGTAGGCGGCGGAGTTCCGGGTCAGCGCGTAGGCGGCGAGGTAGCCCGTGTGCGGGACGTGCGGACCGCGGCAGAGGTCGCGCCAGGCCACCGAACCATCGCGACGCAGGTTGTCATAGATCGTGAGCTGGCCGGCCCCGACCTCGACGCTGGCGGCGTCACCTCCGCCCTCCAGACCGTCGGGCCCTCCCGCTGAGGGAGCCGCGGAGCCCTTGTCCGCGATCAGCTCGAGCTTGTACGGCTCGCCAGCCAGCTCCGCCCGGGCCTCGTCGTCGCTGACCTCCCGGCGGCGGAAGCGCTGCCGTTCCTTGACGATGCGCTGCATCGCCTTCTCCAGCTCGCGCAGGTCCTCGGGCGTGAAGGGCTCGGCCACGTCGAAGTCGTAGTAGAAGCCGTCGACGATCGGCGGGCCGATGCCCAGCTTGGCGTCCGGGTGCCGGGACTGCACGGCCTGGGCTGCGACGTGGGCGGCGGAGTGCCGCAGGACCGACAGGCCGTCTGGGCTGTCGACCGGCACCGGCTCGACGACGTCACCGTCGGCGAAGGGCCGGTCGAGGTCGCGCAGCTCCCCGCCGACCCGGACCGCGACGACGGCGCGGTCGGTGCCGAACAGGTCCAGGCCGGTCGTGGTCGGCTCCACGTCCCGCTGCTCGCGGGCATCGTTCCGGAGCAGGGTGATCGACAGGCTCGACACGGTGCGCACTGACCTTTCCAGGCGGGGGATCTGCAGGGCCGACGGCCCGAGCCAACCCTAGACCGCCACCCGTCCAGCCGCCCTCACCTTTCCGGTGCCGGGCCGTGGCACACCCATCCTGGGGGGTCGGCTTCCATGATTGAACCGCTCCCGACTGGGAACCGTCCTCCTGGTTGACGTTCCTGGGGAGGGACGGCGGCGGCTCCTCCGATCGGTGGGGCCGCTGCTCCCCCGCCCGCCTCGAGCAGCTCCGCTCGGGAGGCCCTGCACCCCGGGGGACGACCCACCCTGCACCCCGAGGAGCTTCCTGCACCCTCTCGAGTGGGTGCAGCGCCGAGTTCAGGGTGCAGCACGGGCCGGAGGGTCAGCCCCTTTCCAGGCACCCGCTGCGCTTGACCCGCAGCGAGGGGTGGCCACGCGGGGCCGGAGGCGCCTCGCTATGGTCGGAACTGGGGTTGTTCCGCCCCGCCTTCCCACAACTTGTCGAAGGAGACGCCCGTGACGACGAAGGTTGAGAAGTCCGTCCTGGTCAACGTGCCGCTGAGCGTGGCCTACAACCAGTGGACCCAGTTCGAGGAGTTCCCGCAGTTCATGGGCGGCATCACCTCGGTCACCCAGCTGAGCGACGACCGTCTGGAGTGGGTGGCTGAGATCGCCGGAGTCCGCCGGCAGTGGGAGGCCCGCGTGGTCGAGCAGGTGCCGGACCGCAAGGTCGCCTGGGCGGCGACAGAGGGTGCGACCAACGCTGGAGCCGTCACCTTCGAAGACGTCGGCGGAGGCCAGACGCAGGTGCACCTGTCGCTGGAGTACGAGCCCGAGGGCCTGGTCGAGACGGTCGGCGACAAGCTCGGCGTGGTGGAGAACCAGGCGGAGTCGGACCTGGAGCGCTTCAAGGCCTTCATCGAGTCCGAGGGATACGCCAGTGGCGCCTGGCGCGGCTCGGTGGCCGGCGGCAGCACCGTCGGGGCCCCGGGTGTCGAGGCGGCCGAGGAGTCGCGCGGGGACAGCGGCAAGGCGGGCGTTTCGGGCAAGGCCGTCGCCGCCGGTCTCGGTGCGGCAGCAGCGGCAGCAGCCGTCGCCGCGGCCACGAGCGGGCGCAAGGACGACACCGTCGGGGAGACCCCGTCGGTCCACCCCGTCACCGAGGTTCCCGCGGCCCCGGTCGAGACCAGCACGCCGCCGGTCACGGGCCTGACGTCGGCGTCCACCGGCCCGGTCGAGCCGGGACACGTCCTGACCAGCGAGGAGATCAACGCCAGCGTCGAGGACAGTGAGGGCAACACCCGTCACACCGACCGCTAGGTCTGTCGCGCCAGTGGCCGGTCGTCTCGACGGCCGGCCACTGGCGGGTGGCCGTCCGCCTCTGCCCCGGGGCCGGAAGGAGAGCTCATGATCCGTCACACCGTGTCCTTCGCGCTGGTGCACCCGCAGGGTTCGTCAGCCGAAGAAGCGTTCCTGGCCCGCGCGCGGGCGGTGCTGCCGGCCATCCCGGGTGTCGAGGAATTCACCGTCTCCCGGCAGATCAGCCCACAGAGCAACCACCGCTTCCAGTTCGCGATGACCTTCGCCGACGAGGACGCCTACCGCCGGTACAACGAGCACCCCGAGCACGCGCGGTTCGTCGCCACCCGGTGGGTGTCGGAGGTCGCCGACTTCCAAGAGCTCGATCTGGAACCACTGCCTGTCGATTGAGACGGGCCGGAGCAGGACCGGCCACTACTCTGGCCCGATGCCCTCGTCAGCCGTCCTGACCCGGCCCAGCTCCTCCCTCGGTCTGGTGCTGGGCTCGCGGCTGTACCGGCGGGCGACGGTCAGCCTGTTCTTCGCCGGCCTGGGGATCTCGGTCGCGATGCCGCAGCTGTCGCTCTTCCTGGTGCAGGACCTGGGCGCCTCGCTGCCCGTGGCCGGGCTGTTCTTCCTCACCAACCTGGCCGCTCCTGCGCTCGGGTTCCTGGTGGGACGGTGGTCTGACCGGATGGCCGACCGCCTGGCCCTGTACAAGGCCGGCGCCGTCGTGGGCCTGGTCGGCTGGCTCGCGATGGCCCTGACCACCGACGTGTGGATGGCCTTCGCCCTCAACCTCACGGTGCTTGGCTTCGCCGGCGCGACCGGCGCCCTGATCTTCGCCGCCGTCCGCGACCAGCTGAGCCACGCTCCCTCCGGCGCCGACAACCGGGTGATGTCGACGGTGCGGCTCGGCTTCAGCGTCGGGTTCCTGACCGGGCCGCTGCTAGGCAGCGTGCTCGGAGGGGTTGCGGGGCTGCGGCTGACGCTGGTGGTGGCCGGCGTCTGCACCCTGCTGCAGGCCCTTCCGATGCTCGGTCAGCAGGTGCCGCGAGCCGATCCCGACCGGACCGCGCCCGGGGACGGAGCGGCCCCGCGCGGGAACCTGCTCCCCCTGCTGACCTTCCTCGGACTCGGTGTGCTGGCCATGGCTGGCGACACGATCAAGTTCGCCTACCTGCCGCTCTACATGGAGCTGGAGCTGGGCACCCCGGACTGGCTGCGCGGCGTGGTGATCTCGGCCCAGTCGGTCGGCATGCTGATGTTCATCCCCCTGATGGGCGCGCTGGCCGACCGGTTCGGTGCCCACCGGCTGGTGGTCGTCAACGTGCTGCTCGGGGTGCTGGCCAACCTCGGGTTCATGGTCGGGGGGAACGAGCTCGTCCTGATCGGCGCGACGGTGCTGAACGCGGCCATGTGGGCGACCCTCGGCGGGATCGGTATCACCGTGGCCCAGGACCTCTACCCCGACGGCGTCGGCCTGGCGTCCTCGCTCTACTTCTCGGCCATCCGCTTCGCGGGAGCTGTCGGCGGTGTCGCCGGCGGGCTCGGGGTGGGCTGGTTCGGGGTCCCCGGTGTCTTCGTGGTCCCGGCCGTCCTGTGCGGGGTCGCTGCAGTCGGTCTGCTGCTGCAGGCCGTGGCCCACGAGCGTGGCCTGCGCCGCGTCACGGCCGCCGCGCCCAGCGCGAGGTGATGCGCCACCGGACGGGGGTCTCGCGGTGTGCTCAGAGGCCCCGGACACAGAGCAGCCGGTTCGGGGAGCCATGCAGGCCGCCGCGCAGAGCGCCGCGGGTGGCGTGGTCGAGCAGCCACTTCCTGACCTGGGCGGGCGTGGCCGACGGGTGGGCGGACAGGTACAGGGCTGCCGCTCCGCTCACGAACGGCGCCGCCCATGAGGTCGCCGCTCCTTCGCTGGTGACCAGCCGGTCAGGGTCCAGTCCTGGGGGGACCACGGAGACCACGTCCTCGGCGGGAGCGTACAGGTCCACGCAGCGGCCGAAGTTGAGCCCGGCATCGCGGTCTTGCTGGGTGGAGGCGGCGACGGTCAGGACCGCGGGCAGGCCGGCGGGCGGGTGCCGGCAGGCGTCCTCGCCGTCGTTCCCCGCCGACGCCACGACGGTGACGCCCGCTGTCAGCACCCGCGCGACCGCCGCGTCGACGGTCGGGACCGGCCCCTTCACGTTGAGCGAGAGGTTCACCACGGCCGGAGGGCGTGCGTGTGCGGTCACCCAGTCCAGGGCGCGGACCAGGCGGGCGGTCTGCTGGGCCTCGGTCTCGTCGCCGGTGCCGCCCTCACAGCCGCTGCTCGCCCCGACGGAGACGATCCTTGCCCGCTGCGCGACGCCCGTGCGGCGGCCACCGATGATCCCGGCGACGAAGAGACCGTGGTCGATCCCGCTCTCCAGCGCACACCGGCGCCCGCTTTTGAGGCCGACCGACGCCCGCCCGCCCAGCTCGGCGTTCTTCACGTCGAACAGCCCGTCGACGACGTAGACCGTCACCCCGTCCCCCTGGTGGCGCACGGAGTAGCGCCCGTCGAGCGGCCGCTTGGGCTGGTCGATGCGGTCGAGCGCCCACCCCGGCCTGCGCTGCGTCACCCGCGGCGGAGCGGACGCAGTGCTCGCGGTGGTAGACGGCGCCGAGGGCTCGGCGCTGCGGACGGTGGTCGGAGCGCTCGGAGGGGTCGCCGTTCCGGGGCCAGGGAGGTCCACGCTGGACGCCGTCGCCGGAGGAGCGATCGAGCTAGCGGGAGCCGACGCCGAAGCCGGGGTGCTGCTCGGGGTGCTGCTCGGGGTGGGGGCCGACGGCGTGCAGGCGGCCAGGGCTGCGAGCACGGCGACGCACGCTCCCGCCCCGACGGCTCGGCCCCGGCTCAGCCGGACGTAGGGGTCCATGGCACCGACAGTAGAGGGCGGTGGTCCCAGCGGGGGCCACCCGGCCAGGACGACCTGCCGGTGGCGGGCCGGTTCCCGCGGGGCGGGACGGCGGCCCGGCCCCCGTTTGGCCGTCCAACCAAGCGCAATCCCTTGCATTGAGGGTGCCGGGCTGCAGGGCCGCGACCGCCGGAGCATGACCCCGATCATCGACGCCGTGACGGCGAACGCGCTCGGCTTCTACGACGACTGCAAGCCAACCTCACCGAGGAGGGCAAGAACGTCGCGGAGCTGGGCGTCGCGCGATCGCCGTCCGCGACGTCGTCGCCGACGGGGCGGGCGCGCTCGAGGAGTCGCCGTTCTACACCCTGCTGACCGAGCGCGCGCCTTCTCGGAGTTCGTGAACGGGCTCATCGCCCAGGGCGGCGGAGACGCCCCGGAGTCGGGCCTGGAGGCCGTGGCCCTGGCTATCAACTCTCCGTGGACCACCACTGGTGACCGGCGCCGTCAGGTCATCGTGGTCTGACCGACAGCCGGCGCACCCCCTCGACCCGTCGATCGTGCCCGGGGACCTGGCCTCGCGGGTGCCGGCCAACTTCAGCGCCCTCACCGACGCGTCTCGACTTCGTCAGCGGCTTCGACATCCGGCCGATGCCGGGAGGCTGCATGATCAATTTCGGACCACGCGGTCGTCCGTACTGACCGGCGCCCCTCGACGCTGGCCCTGTCGGGCTCGCCTCGGGGACACAAAAGCCGCCGGTCCCGGCAACACTTCCGTGAAGAAGTACGAGCCAGGACCGACGGCCCTCGTGACAGATCAGATCGGGCGGACGTTGTCCGCCTGCGGGCCCTTCGGGCCCTGCGTGGTGTCGAACTCGACGTGCTGACCCTCGTCGAGGGAGCGGAAACCGGAAGACGCGATCGCGCTGTAGTGAACAAACACGTCGGGGCCCCCACCATCAACCTCGATGAAGCCGAAGCCCTTCTCAGCGTTGAACCACTTCACGGTGCCTTGTGCCATGACAAAATCTCCTAGATATCTCGAGGCCGCACCTCACGACTCTCGACTGCTGCGAGGCCCCGGTAGGACCAGGGCCAAAACCAGGTCCTGTTGTCGCAGCACCTGCCACGACACGAGACCTACACAACACCAGAATCATCGCACACGTGGGGAGCACCCTGCCGCCACTTCGGCGCGTCGGGCCCAGGATGCTCCCGCAACAGGCGACCGTGATACCGGCGAGACGGCGCGCACCCCGGTGATCCCGGTCACGGCCGATGCGTTCTCAGCAGCCGACACATCCAAGCAATACGGAACTGGTAGAACCGGGCGAGGGGGGATGGAGGAAAGACGTGGATGCTCTGCGCTGGATCAACGCGGTCGTCCTCGGGGTTCTGGGCCTGGCCTCGCTGGCTCTGTGGCTGCGGCGACGCGATGTCGCCACCGCTTGGCTGGCGGGCTCCCTGAGCTGCGTAGGGCTGGCCACCTTGGCCGGGCTGGCGTTGCCCCGGGAGCCCACGCTGCTGACGGGCTGGCCCATGTGGCAGGCCAAGGTCGGCGTGCTGCTACCGCTGGTTTTCTACTCGTACTGCCTGCTCCGCTTTGCCGCCTCCTTCGACCGCCGGGCGGCCATGTCACGTGCCGCAGGCATCGCCACGGTCGTGGTGGCGGCCACCATGATGGGGTTCCCCTACATCCCCGCCGCCGGGGACCGGCCCTGGTGGGTGGCGTCCTGGATCATCCTGTTCCTCCTCCAGTCGGTGGGGCTCTCGCTGCTCGCTGCTCTGCGCTTGCTGCGCGGCGGCCGACGGGAACCAGCGGTGACCAGGCGACGCATGCAGCTGCTGAGCGCGGCCGCTGCCGCGCTCTCGGCGGTGATCCTGATCTCCATGTTGCCCCCGACCGCGACCTCGGCCACCGGCCGCCTCGTGAGCACGGTGCTCGTGCTGAGCGGTGGAGGCGCTGGCCTGCTCGGACTGCTTCCACCGGGCTGGCTCCGGCTGCTGTGGAGGCGCGGCGAGGAGCAACAGATCTATGACCTGCAGCTGGCTCTGATCAGCGCGGGCAGCCGCACCGCCGTGGCCCAGGCGGTCCTGCCGGTGCTCTCGAACCTCCTCGGCGGCGGCCCCGCGGCGATGCTGGGCGCGAGCGGGGAGATCCTTGCCAGCCAGGGCGCTCCCGACGACGTGGCCGACCTGCTGTCGGCGGTGGCGAGCGGGAGCGCGAGCGTCCGCGATCGGGCCGGAGTCGCGCACGCGGCGTTGCACTCGGGGTCGCTGGTCGCCGGCTCCGGCCGCTACGCGCCGCTGCTGGGTTCGGACGAGCGGCGGCTGTTCGACAGCGTCTCGCTCATGGTCGAGACCGCCCTGAGCCGGATCCGGGGACGCGAGGAGCTCGCCCAGGCCCACGCAGAGGCCCTCGAGGCCTCCGCGCTGAAGTCGGAGTTCGTCGCCAACATGAGCCACGAGATCCGGACCCCGATCAACGGAGTCATCGGCATGACGGAGCTGCTCGCCCGCACGTCCCTCAATGCGGAGCAGATCGACTACGTGGCCACGGTCAGGACCTCCGCGGATGCCCTGCTCCACGTGGTGAACGACATCCTCGACTTCTCCAAGATCGAGGCCGGCAAGCTCGCGCTGCGCGCCGAGGACTTCGACGTGCGCGAGATGGTCGAGGGGGTCGCCGCCCTGTTGGCCGGCGCCGCCCACGGCAAGACCATCGAGCTGGTCCTGCATCTGGACCCCGAGGTGCCGACCATCGTCCGGGGCGACCGAGACCGGGTGCAGCAGGTCCTGCTCAACGTCGCGGGCAACGCCGTGAAGTTCACCGAGGACGGTGAGGTGGTCATCTCGGTCCGCGCCACGCCCGGCGAGGGCTCACCGGACGCCCGCCGGCTGCGGTTTGAGGTGCGCGACACGGGTCCTGGCATCGATCCGACAGCCTTGAACCACCTCTTCAACAGCTTCGCGCAGGCTGACGCCAGCTCGACCCGCCGCCACGGTGGCACCGGCCTGGGCCTGGCGATCTCCAAGCGGCTGGTCGAGCTGATGGGAGGCACCATCGGTGCCCACACCTCCCTCGGCCAGGGCAGCGACTTCTGGTTCGAGATCAACTTCGCCATCCCCCGCAGCGTGGCGGAGGGGCCTGCCACCGGTGACGACCTGGTAGCAGGCCGGAGGGTGCTGGTCGTCGACGACAACGCGTCGAGCCGCGAGGCCCTGGCCGACACCCTGCGCGTGTGGAAGGTTGAGGTCGTGGCCGCGTCGAGCGCCGCGGAAGCGCTGGACCAGCTGAGCCGGCGTGACGAGGTCGGCGAAGGCTTCGATGTGGCGGTCATCGACCACCCGATGCCCGGCATCGACGGAGCACAGCTGGTCGAAACGATGAGAGCTGACCCGCGTCTCTCCACCATCCCGCGCATCCTGCTCACCTCGACCGCAGAGCGTGCCCGGCTCGGCGATGCCGAGGGCGCGGCGGCTGTGGTCGTGACCAAGCCGGTGCGTCCCTCCGTCCTGCGCCATCGTCTGACCGAGGTCCTGGGCGACCCGGCCCCGGCCGCGGATCCCCCTGCCGTCGTCCCTGCGCCTCCGCGCGCGGAGTCGCCCGTGCGCCGGCAGCCTGCCCCGAAGGTCCTCGTGGTCGAGGACGACCCGGTGAGCCAGGAGGTCGCCCGGAAGATGCTGGAGGCCCTGGGGTGCTCCGTCCACGTCGCCGGCAACGGCAGGCTCGCCCTCGCCGAGGTCCGCGACCACACCTACGACCTGGTCTTCATGGACTGCCAGATGCCCGAGCTCGACGGCTACGCGACGACGCGGGCGCTCCGGGCGGAGGAGGAGAGCGGCGGACACACCCCTGTCGTCGCCCTCACCGCCGGCGCGATGGGCGGGGACGCCCAGCGTTGCCTCGACGCAGGCATGGACGACTACCTCACGAAACCGGTCCGCCTGGACGATTTCGCCGACGCGCTCGCCCGGTGGGTCCTCGACTCCGACCCGGCCCCAGCTGAGCGAACCGGGGCTGCCCACACGCAGGCTGCACTCGAGCCTGGCGAGCCCGGTGTGCCGGTGCTCGACCTCGGGCCCATGGCCTCGCTCCACGGGGACGGCACCCGCGACCTGATGGAGCTGTTCCTCCGGACGGCAGCCGAGCAGCTGCAGCAGCTGCACACCGCCGTGGCCAGCCAGGACACCCCGGCTCTGCGACGGAACGCGCACAGCCTCCGGGGCAGCGCCCTCTACCTGGGCGCCCAGGAGCTGGCGGGGCGCTGTGAGGAGCTGGAGCGGGCGATCGATGAGGGACACGCCGAACCACCGCGCCAGGTCGCGGAGATCGAGGTCGCCCTGCGCCGGGTCGAGGGCCTGCTGGAACGGGAGCTGGCCGGGTGAGGTGGCAGCGCTGCAGCGGTCCTCAGGCAGCAGGTCCGTCGTCGTCCGACGGTGGCATGACGTGCGGCGGCCACGCCGTGCCTCCGGCAGCGACAGTGCGCACGGCGTCGAGAAGCTGGGTGGGCTGACCCTTGAGGATGTAACCGACGGCCCCGGAGCGCGCTGCGACCTCGGGTCCCCCACCGGTGACGGCCGACACGCTGAGGATGATCACCCGCAGTCCGGGGTGCCGCGCCATGAGCTGCTCGGTGGCCTCGAATCCGGACTGGATGGGCATGTCGACATCCATGATGATCACGTCGGGTTCCAACAGGTCGGCTACGCGGATCACCTCAGCGCCATCGGAGCACGCGGCGATCATCTCGATCCCCTCCGCTGAGCGCAGCAGTGCCGCGACCCCGGCCTGCACGAAGGGGTGGTCGTCGGCCACGATCACGCGGATCATCGAGCACCTCCCGGCTTGTCCTGGTCCCCGCTCAGCGGCGACGGCTTCTCGGTCCGAGGCGGAGGACAGCGGGTGCCCTCGCGCTCGGGCCGGACCTGCTCTGCGTATCCAACCACGTCCCCCTCAGGATCGGCTCCACGCGGCGAGGGACGCCTCTGCACCTCCACGGGTGCGAGTACGGACAGCGCCCCCCGGACTCGAAAGGCTCGGGGCGCCGCTCCGACCGGTCCCGGCACCGTCGGGCGGGACTACCTCAAGCGGCCCTCCCTCAGGCTCAGCCAGATGGTGACGTCGAGGCTGCGGCTGCCGGTCACCGTGAGGTCTTTCTCTGGCCTTGGTCGCGACGGGCGCGACGTCGCCCTCCTCGTCCTCGACGACCAGCTGCGCCCGCAGCCTGTCGTTGCGTGGTGTGGAGGGGATGGACCTGAGCGCGCTAGGTCCTCTGCTCCAGCACCCCCAGCCCCTCGACCCGGAAGGGCTGTGGCTCCTCCCGGGCAGCAGCGCCTTGTGGTGGGTGCTCGAAGGGGCCCGGAATGGGCATGGCAAGGTGATCCGGTGACGTCCTCCGACTCCCGTGCGCCCTTGCCAGCCGTTGTCGTCACCGGGGCCAACGGGCTCGTCGGGGGCCGGGTCTGTGAGGCCGTCGTCGAGCGCGGAGCAACGGTTCGAGCCATCGTGCGCCGGGCGGGAACGGCTCCCGCACTGCCGGGCCTGACCGAGCACGTGGGCGACTTCACCGACCCCGGCTTCGCCGCTACCGTCCTGGACGGCGCCCAGGCCGCGGTGACGACGGTGCACCCCATGGGCTCGGACCGGGGTACCCAGCAGCGCGTCGCCGTCGAGGGCACCACGAGGTTCGCCCGGTCTGCGCGGGCCGCGGGCGTGAGCCTGTTGGTGCACGTCTCCACGTGCGCGGTCTACCAACGGGACCCGGGTGCCGGGGACGTGGACGAGGACGCGGCCCTGGTGGGTGACGACGCCGACGACTACGCCGTGACCAAGCGTGACACTGACGCAGCGCTCGCCGAGGTGGACGGGCTCACCCGCGTGCTGGTCCGCCCTCCGGCCATCCTGGGCACCGGGGACACCTCGGTCTGGAACAGCCTGCGACCGGCGCAGCTCCGGGACGATCCCGACCAACGCCCTGCGAACCCTGCGCGCAGCTTCGCGTGGGTGCACGTGGCCGACCTGGCCACGCTGGTGGCCGACCTGGCGACGGGTCGGATTGTGGAGGCTGCGGAGGCCTCAGCCGGCCCGGTCGCTGGGGCGTGCACCACGGTCAACGTCGCAGGTGAGGCCGCCACGGCCCGCGACTACGTCGGCACGGTCTGCCGGTCTCTGGGGCTCGCGCCGGTCTGGGACGACAGCCTCCCGGCGTGGACCGGTCAGATCCTCACCGAGCGGGCGCGCGGCTGGGGCTGGACTCCGGCCGTTGCGCTCGAGCAGTCCCTGGCCGAGCTGGAGACCGGCCTGGCAGGTTCCAGCACGGTCGCCTGACGCGGCCGGATCCCCGGGCCGCTGACGCGGCCTGACCCGCCCTGTGACTACAGTGGACTCTGCCGCAGGCATTCCGCGCGGGTCAATCAAGGCCCTGCCGTCCCAGGTGATCGCCGCTGCTCCTTAGGGAGCCAGAACGAGCTGCCGTGCCTCCCAGATCGTGTTCTCGTCCCCTCCGCCCGCTGACCGGCCGCCTCCTTGTCGCGGACCTGTGCGAGGCCTGCGGTGGTTGACCTCTACCCGTCCGAGGTTCCCCAGCCGACGTCGGAGCAGCCCCACCCGACGCCTGACCGCGTCAGCGCCCGCCGCAACCGCCTGCTCGCCGGCCTGGCGGACGGCGACCTCGACGCACTGCTGGCCGAGAGCGTCACCGCACCCCTCCAACTCGGAACGGTGCTGCACGAGCCCGGCCAGCCGGTCCGCAGCGTCCACTTCCCGCTGTCCGGCGTGATCTCGCTGGTGACCGACCTCGATGGCCAGGTGGTGGAGGCGGCGACGATCGGCAACGAAGGCATGGTGGGGGTCTCGGTGTTCCTGGGCGCCGGGGCACCCACCGAACGAGCGAGTGTCCAGGTGAGCGGAAAAGCCATCGCCCTCGAGGCCTCGACCTTCCTCCGGGTGGCCGCCAGCATCGACGGGCCCCTCTACGCGGCCATGCGTCGCTACACCCAGGTCCTCTTCACCCAGCTCGCGCGCAACGCCGCGTGCAACCGGGTGCACACCGTCCAAGAGCGCGCCGCGCGCTGGCTCCTCACCACCGACGACCGGATGGAATCCCCGACGTTCGGGCTCACCCAGCACTTCCTGGCCCAGATGCTCGCTGTGCGTCGCGCGTCGGTCAGCACCATCGCCCGGACCTTGGCCGCCGACGGGTGCATGCGCTACACCCGCGGCACCATCACCATCCTCGACCGGGCGCGGCTGGAGGGCTACACCTGCTCCTGCTACCGCGTGGTCCGCGACGCCACCGACCGCGCGCTCAGCAGACCCTCACCCGTCCGCGCCTGACTCGTTCCGCGCCCAACGTGACGGTTCACCCCTCCTCCAGCAGTGGCAGCCGCTTTCCTGATTAATGAACGCTGGCGCACCTGGCTCGGTAGAATCAGGGGGCAGTGCAGCGCCGGGATCCCTCCCGGAGCCGGGGCCTGTCCCGGACTGCCTCTCCCGAATCAGCCTCTTGACTCCATCCGGAACGGGGAGCAACACCGTTCCTCGATAGCCCCGCGGGCTGGCGGGCGCGGTCGAACACCCCCTTCGACCCACGGCTCCTGCCCTGATACCGATCCGAGGTTCCCGTCATCAGCACCGACGCCTCCGGCGGCTCCACCGCAGACGCGGGCGACGCGCCGCCGGCACCAGGGCTCTCCGCGCCGCCGGGTCAGGGCACCGGACTGGAAGCCAGCCTGACAGCGCTCACGCGGCTGGCGAACAGTCACCTCGACCTGGAGGAGGTGCTGACCCGGATCGCTGCTCTGGCCGTCGGCGCCATCCCCGGCGCGGACGGCGCCGGCCTCACGCTGCTGCAGCAGGATCGCGCGAGGACGGTGGTCACCACCACCGACCTCGTCCGCCAGGTCGACGACGTCCAGTACGGTCTGGGCGAGGGCCCCTGCATCAGTGCCGCCGAGCAGGGCCAGACAGTCGTCTCGGACTCGCTGGGCGCCGACCCCCGCTGGCCGCACTTCGGTGGACGTGTCGCCCGGATGGGGCTCCACAGCGTCCTCTCCCTCCCGCTGGTGACGCCGGACGGGGTGATCGGAGCCATCAACGTCTACGCGCACGCCAAGCAGGCCTTCGACGCAGACGCGGCCGCCCTCGGCGAGAGGTTCGCCGTTCCTGCTGCCATCGCGGTCGAGAACGCCCTGGTGCTCGACCAGACGCGGCGCCTCGCCCGCCAGCTGGAGCAAGTCGTCCACACCCGGGGTTCCGTTGACCGCGCCGTCGGGATCATCATCAGCCGCACCGGCGCGACTCCTGAGGAGGCCCTGGCGCGTCTGCGGCGGATCAGCCAGGCGGAGCACCTGAAGCTGTCCACGGTCGCCGACCGGATCGTCGAGGAGGCCGCTGCCCGGGCGCGTGCTCATCGGATCGACCCCGAGCCCTAGGGGCGGAGCAGGCCCGGCAGGGCTGGTGATCTTCCCGTGAGCCGAGCTCGACGGCTCGGATCGGGCCGAAAGTCCCAAGATCTCGGGCCCAAAGCCCGGGGAAGGTCGACGCTTCGGGCTGTTAGCGTCAGCGAGGCAGGGAGCCCGATCTTCCTGCTCAACCCGGCACGCGTGGTCGGGCCGAGCGCGACCCGGGCTCGGGGGCGGGAACGCGTCGGAAACTGCTCCGACCGAAGGACTGCTCGATGCATCGTCTCCTCCGTGCCGCCGCCCTGGCTACGGCCGTCAGCGCCATCTGCCTCCCGGCCACCTGGGCCGCCGCCGCGCCGGCCGCGCCGCCCGCGCAGAGCCCTAGAGCCTCCGCTGCTGAGGCTGCGGACGACGAGCTCCTGGTCACCTACCGGGCAGGAGCGCGCCCGGCAGCGCGTGCACGCGCTCTCGGTCGGAGCGCTGCTCGCGTCACGGACCCCGTCGTCCCCGGCTCGAACAAGCACAGCAGGGTCGAGCTGGTTCGCCTTCCGGCCGGAGCCGACCGGTCACGCGCCCGCCGTGCGCTCGAGGACGACCCCGCCGTGGCCTACGTGGAGCCCAACTACCGCTACACCCACCAGGACACCAGCACGGACCCGCTGTTCACCAGTGGTGACCTGTGGGGGATGTCCGGGCGTGCCACCACCCCCACGAGCCGCTACGGCAGCAACGCCGCAGCGGCCTGGGCCGCCGGCCACACCGGCTCAGCCACGGTGTACGTCGGGGTGGTCGACGAAGGCATCCAGTACACCCACCCCGAGCTGTCGGGCCAGGTCGGCAACCCCGGGGAGATCGCGGGGAACAAGGTGGACGACGACAAGAACGGCCGCGTCGACGACGTCTACGGGTGGGACTTCGTCGCGAACAACGCCTCGGTCTACGACGGGGGGACGACCGGCCGCACGGACAACCACGGCACCCACGTGGCCGGCACCATCGGCGCCAAGGCCAACGGCGCCGGCGTGGTCGGGGTGAACTGGAACGTCAAGATGATCAGCGCCAAGTTCCTGGGCAGCAAGGGCGGCACCACCGCCGACGCGATCAAGGCGATCGACTACCTCACCGATCTCAAGAAGCGGGGGGTGAACATCGTCGCCATCAACAACTCCTGGGGTGGCCCGGGGTACTCGAAGGCGTTGCAGGACGCGATCGAACGGGCCAACCAGGCCAACATCGTCTTCGTCGCCGCCGCCGGCAACGGGGGCGGGGACGGGGTCGGGGACGACAACGACGCGGCACCCAGCTACCCCGCCTCCTACCCCAACAGCAACGTGATCTCGGTGGCGGCGATCACCAAGAGCGGTGGCCTGGCGTCGTTCTCGAACTACGGCCGGGCCAGCGTCGACCTCGGCGCCCCGGGCTCCTCCATCGTCTCGACCACGGCCTACAACACCTACTCGATCTACAGCGGCACGTCGATGGCCACCCCGCACGTCACCGGTGCGGTGGCCCTCTACGCGGCCAGCAAGCCGGGCTCCACCGCCGCCGCCATCAAAGCCGCCCTGCTCGCCAGCGCGGTGCCCACGTCGTCGATGAGATCGAAGACGGTGACGGGCGGCCGCCTGGACATCAAGGCGGCGCTGGCCCGGTAGTCCCCCGGCGCCCCCGCCGGTCCGGGTGGGGCCGAGCTCACCCGCCCATCGGGCCGAGGCCGAGGCGCAGCTCGTCGACATAGCGGTCGGGGACCTCCAGCATCGGGAAGTGACCGCCCCGGTCGGCCACCCGGTACGAGCGGAGGTCGGTGAAGCGGCTCTCGACCCAGGAACGTGGCACCTTCTCGATGTCGGCGGGGAAGATGGTGACCGCGCTCGGGACGCCCACCGCGCCGCTGTTGTCGGGTGGCTCGTTCTCCCAGTAGAACCGCGCGGACGACGCCGCCGTCGCCGAGAGCCAGTAGAAGGTCACGACATCGAGCACCTGCTCCTCGCTGAGCGCCTGCCGCAGGTCACCGTCGTGGTCGGTCCAGGCCCAGAACTTGTCCAACAACCAGGTCAGCTGGGCGACCGGTGAGTCGGTGAGGACGTAGCCCACCGTCTGCGGGCGGGTCGCCTGCATCAGGGAGTAGCCGCGGCCCCGGCGGAAGAACTCGCCGCGAGCGGACAGCCAGCGCCGCTCTTCATCGGTGACCGGGCCGTACCCGGTGGGCTCGGCCGGCTCGGGCACGTAGGGGGTGAAGCTGTGCAGACCCGCGACGCGGTCGGGGTGGCGGTGCCCGAGCGCCGCCGTCACCCTGCCGCCCCAGTCGCCGCCGGCCGCGTAGAACCGCTCGTAGCCCAGGCGGTGCATCAGCTCGACCCAGGCGTCCGCCGTCCGGGCCACGTTCCAGTCCGTCGCTGCCGGCTTGGCCCCGAAACCGAAGCCCGGCAGCGACGGTGCGACGACGTGGAACGCCGGCAGCCCGGGCTCTGGCGGGTCGGCGAGGGCGTCCATCACCGCCAGCGGCTCGAGTACGCAGCTCGGCCACCCGTGGGTGATCACCAGGGGACGGGCGTCGGCTCGGCGCGAGCGGACGTGAAGGAAGTGGAGGTCGAGCCCGTCGATCTCGGTCATTGCCTGTCCGTGCGCGTTCAGCTTGGCCTCCACCCGGCGCCAGTCGTGCTGCGCCCAAGCCTCGACCAGCTCCTGCACGACGTCCAGGGGTGGACCCTGCGACCAGTCGGGCCCACCTCCGGGTGCCACCACCGTCTCGGCCTCCGGGAACCGGGTGCGCGCCAGCCGGTCCCGGAGGTCGTCCAGCACCTCCTGCGCGACGTGCAGCTCGAGCGGACGGACGCGGTCATCGGTCGGGTCCCACAGCGCGGTCGGCACCACGGGAATCTAGAACAGGAGCTCCGGCACGGAGAACACGGGTGTGGCCCCGGATCTCCCGACGGTTCCCGCACGTGGAGAGGCCGCCTCTCTGCCCGGCGTCACACCGTCGAGTCGGGGAAGGCTATGACCGACAGGAAACGGATCGGCAGATCGACCAGACCGACCGGGCCGTGCGCCCCCTCCCCGTCGAGCTGGAGGGAGTCGTAGGGCTGCATCCGGTACACGCTCCCCCCATGGCCGTAGTCCATGGTCCCCTCGAGCAGGTAGATGAACTCCGTGCCGGGGTGCTGGAAGAGCGGGTAGGTCTCGCTGTCCTCGTTCAGCGTGACCAGCAGGCACTCCAGCCGCTTGTGCTCCCCGCGCAGCGAGCCGAGCAGCTCGTACAGGTGTCCGGCCTTGGTCCCGTTGCGCACGATCGGCGTCCCGGTGCCGGCGCGGACGAACGACGCCGGCCGTTCGGCGTCGGCCCCGCGGAACAGCGCGGTCACCGGGACGTCCAACCCGCGGGCCAGGAGAGCCAGGGTTCCCAGGCTGCAGGACGTCTGTGCGTTCTCGATCTTGGAGAGCATGGCCTTCGAGACCCCCACCCGTGAGGCCATGTCGGCCACCGAGAGCCCGGCCTGCTGGCGGAGCCGCCGCACGTTCTGCCCGATGGCCGCCTCGAAGGCCACCTCCTCGACCGCCTCGTCGCGTGACCGGTCGCGCGCGACGCCGGTGTTGCGCAGCAGGCCGTCGTCTACCACCCGGTCACGCTACCCGGGCGTAGACGGGCCGGCGGCAGGCCCGGCGGAAGGGATCGCGACCGGTCGTGCTGATCTCCTCCAGGAGGCTGGTCACCGTGTCCTGCCCGCTCCGGGATGCGGAACCGGCGCCGTCGGCGCTTCCACCTGGCGCCACCATGCTCAGGCCGCCAGCCGGAAGCGGCCGGGCGCGCTGCCGGTCCCGGCAACGACGTCGGCCACCAGCCGGCCGATCAGCGGAGCGAACTTGGCCCCGTGCCCGGAGCAGGCCGAGACCACGGTGACGCGCTCGTCGCCGTCGAGCACGAAGTCCTGGTCGGGGGTGTTGGTGAACAGGCACGTGGTCTCGGCGTAGGGCTCGGGCACCAGCCCGGGCAGGTTCTCGCGGACGTAGGCGATGACGCGGTCCCGGTTCGCCGGGTCCACCCGCCCGGTCTGGACCGAGGCGTCGGTCAGCGGGCGCCCGCCGTTGTACTCCGCGACCTTCTGGCCGCTGAAGCCCGCGTCACGGCCCCCCGGCAGCCCGTACACCTGGATCTGCGCGGTCTTCTGGATGAACGTCGGCCAGTCCTGCGGCAAGGCCCCCTCGCGGTAGGGGAAGTGGAACGCGTTCTCCTGCATGACCTGCAGCGGGGGGAAGGCCGAGACCAGGCTGGGTGGCAGAGACAGCCCCCGCAGCAGCCCCGGCAGCCAGGCTCCGGCGGCGATCACCACCCGCTCCGCGTCCAGCCGCCGACCGTCCTGGCCGGTGACGACCACCCCGGTGTGGCTGCGTTCGACGCCGGCCACGGGCCAACCGGAAAGCACCTGCCCCCCAGCCCGGCGGACCAGGTCGGTCATGGCCAGGACCGCGGACTGCGCATCGAGAACGCCGGCGGCGGCGTGCCAGAGGACGTCGGTGTCGAAGCGGATCTGGGGCCACCGCCGAGCAGCGTCCTCGCGCGCGACGACTTCCCCGGGGACACCGGCGTTGCCCAGGACGTCGGCCAGCAGGGGCACCTCCCGGAGCGCCCCGAAGTCGAGCGAGCCGGTCGGCTGGAGAAGCTGCTGCCCGGCGGCTGCCTCCAGCTCGTCCCAGTCCCGGCGCGCGTCCCTGACCAGCCGGGCGTAGAAGGGGTCGGGATAGGCGTAGCGGAAGATGCGGGCGGAGCCGTGGGAGCTGCCGCGAGCACTGGCCGGCACGTCGCGCTCGAGCACGGTCACCTCGTGACCCCGCTCCGCCAGGCGCCAGGCCGTGGCGGTCCCGGCCAGGCCGGCTCCCACGACGACGATCTTGGATGAGCTCACCGGGGTATCTTCCTCGCCGTCCACCTCACAGGCCGGTACCGGGGATCCAGCTGGTGCCGGCCAGCGGAACCCTCGCCATGGCTGCGGCCTCGATGGAGATGGCCACCAGGTCCTCGGGCTCGAGGTGCTGCAGGTGGGCCTTCCCGCAGGCGCGGGCGATGGTCTGCGCCTCCATCGTGAGCACGCGCAGGAAGTTGGCGAGCCGACGGCCCCCTTCCACCGGGTCGAACCGGGCGGCCAGCACCGGGTCCTGGGTGGTGATGCCGGCGGGGTCCTTGCCGTCTTGGAAGTCGTCGTAAAAACCGGCTGCCGAGCCGAGGGCCTCGTACTCCTTGGCGTACTGAGGGTCGTTGTCGCCGAGGGCGATCAGGGCCGCGGTGCCGATCGCCACGGCGTCGGCGCCCAGCGCCATGGCCTTGGCCACGTCGGCGCCGTTACGGATGCCGCCGGAGACGACCAGCTGCACCTTGCGGTGCAGGCCGAGCTCCTGCAGAGCCCGCACCGCTTGGGGGATGGCGGCCAGCGTCGGGATGCCGACGTGCTCGATGAACACCTCCTGCGTGGCTGCGGTCCCGCCCTGCATCCCGTCGACCACCACGACGTCGGCACCGGCGTGGACGGCCAGCTTGACGTCGTAGTAGGTACGGGTGGCCCCGACCTTGACGTAGACGGGCTTCTCCCAGTCGGTGATCTCGCGGAGCTCGCCGATCTTGATGGCCAAGTCGTCTGGTCCGGTCCAGTCGGGGTGCCGGGAGGCGGAGCGCTGGTCGATGCCCTGCGGGAGGGTGCGCATGCGGGCGACGCGTTCGGAGATCTTCTGCCCGAGCAGCATCCCGCCACCGCCGGGCTTCGCGCCCTGGCCCAGCACGACCTCGATCGCGTCGGCCTTGCGCAGGTCGTCGGGGTTCATCCCGTACCGACTGGGCAGGTACTGGTAGACGAGGTGCTTCGACTGGCCCCGCTCCTCCGGGGTCATGCCGCCGTCGCCGGTGGTGGTCGACGTCCCGACCTCCGACGCTCCTCGCCCGAGGGCTTCCTTCGCCCGGCCGGACAGCGCGCCGAAGGACATCCCCGCGATGGTCACCGGGATGTCGAGGTGCAGCGGGTACTTGGCGAAGCGGTCCCCCAGCACGACGTCGGTGCCGCAGCGCTCCCGGTAGCCCTCCAGCGGGTACCGCGACATGGATGCCCCGAGGAACAGCAGGTCGTCGAAGTGCGGCAGCTTGCGTTTGGCGCCCCAGCCGCGGATGTCGTAGACACCGGTCTCCGCGGCTCGCTGGATGGCCGCGATCGTGGACCGGTCGAAGGTGGCGGACTCGCGCAGTCCGAAGCGGGCGCGCTCGTCGTTGGTGGCGGTCATGAGGGCTCCTTGGCCGGAGGTCAGTACGAGGAGTTGTTGTCGACGTGGAAGTGGTACAGGTTGCGGGCCGAGCCGTAGCGCCGGTAGTCGGCTGGGTCGTCGTCGAAGCCGGCGGCCTTCAGCAGGCCCTCGAGCTCAGCCAGGTGCTCGGCGTGCATCTCCTTGCGCACGCAGTCCGCCCCGAGCGAGCCCACCTCACCGCGGACGTAGATCCGGGCCTCGTAGATCGAGTCGCCCAGCCCGTCCCCGGCGTCGCCCCGGACCACGAGCCGGCCGGCCTGGGCCATGAAGGCGCTGTTGTGACCGATGTTGCCGCCCACGACGATGTCCACGCCCTTCATGGAGATGCCGCACCGGGCGGCCGCGTCGCCGTCGATCACCAGCAGCCCCCCGTGCGCTGTAGCACCGGCCGACTGCGACGCGCTGCCCTGGACGTGAACGGACCCGCTCATCATGTTCTCCGCGACGCCGGTGCCGGCATTGCCCTGGATGACGATCCCGGCCTGCTGGTTCATCCCGGCGGCGTAGTAGCCGACGTGCCCGGCGATGGTGATCTTCACCGGGGCGTTCACCCCGGCGGCCACGCTGTGCGCCCCGAACGGGTGCTCGATGACGTAGTCCCCGTCCAGCTCCGGCGCGTGCAGCGCGGCGTTGACCTCGCGCAGAGGCGTCTCGTCCAAGTCGAAGGTGGTGCTCATGCCGACACCGCCTCACGCGTCCAGGCGTACACGACCTCGGGCTCGGGCTCCCAGATGCGTGCGTTCTCGATCCCGGGCAGGTGGGCCAGGGCGCGGAACTCGCTGGCCATGGCCACCCAGTCGTCGGTCTCGGCGATCACGGCCGGCTTGCAGGCGATGGCGTCGCGGACCACCGCGAACGAGTCGTGGTTGGACACCAGCAAGGTGTAGAAGCCGTCGAAGGTCGCGCAGAGCTCTTTCAGAGCGACCTCGACGTCCTTGCCCTGCCCGAGCTGGTGGGCCACGAACCGGGCGCCCACCTCGGTGTCGTTCAGCGAGTCGAACGCGACGCCGTCGGCGATCAGCTCCCGGCGAATGGTGGCGTGGTTGGCGAAGGAGCCGTTGTGCACCAGGCACTGCTCCGGTCCGACGGCGTAGGGGTGGGCACCGCCGGGGGTGACCGCCGACTCCGTCGCCATCCGCGTGTGGCCGACTCCCTGCCAGCCCTGCGCCGCGGACAGACCCCAGACCCGCGCCAGCGCGCGCGGACTGCCGACGCCCTTGAGGACCGTGAGGTCCCGTCCGAAGCCGCCGACCAGCGCGGTTGGGAAGGCCGTCCGCGCGGCCTGGAGGAGCTCGAGGGGGTCGAGCTCGGCGGTGACCAGAGAGGTCTTGTCCAGGTCGGTCACGGTGACCTCGGCGCTGGTCTGGGCAGCCACCCCGAGCCGCACCTCCTCGACGGTGGCGTCGACGTCGATCAGGGTGACGGCTGCCCGGCCCGGTGGCGTCCAGGTGGGGTCGCCGTAGACGGCGATGCCGGCCGAGTCAGCGCCCCGGTCCTCCATCTCGCAGAGCATGCCCGTCAGCAGTGCTCCGAGTGAGGGGTAGAGCGCGGGGTTGCGCAGATGCAGTCCGACGATTCCGCACACGTGAGTGCTTCCTTCCTGGAAGGTGGGTGTGTCTCGTCCTGCCGAGAGTTCTCAGAGGGCGGTGAGGTAGTGGTCGTGCTCCCACGAGCCGACCGAGGAGTGCCAGGTGTAGAACTCCTTGCGCTTCAGCCCGGCGTAGTAGTCGGCGACGCTGGCGACGCCGTCGGTGAGCGCGGCGTCGAGCATGCCGGTGACCACGCTGTCGGCTTCCAGCGCGTCGACCGCGTGCGCGAGCGTCGGCGGCAGGGTGTCCGACAGACCGGTCCCGATGGGTCCCGGGTCCAGGCTCCGCTTCACCCCGTCCAGGCCGGCCGCCAGAGCCCCGGCGACGGCGAGGTACGGGTTGGCCGAGCTGTCGCCACCGCGCAGCTCGAGCCGGTCGGGGTCCGGAACCCGGATGTAGTGGGTGCGGTCGTTGCCACCCCAGGTCGCGGTGCGCGGGGCCCAGGAGGCGCCGGACGCGGTCGCGGTGGCGCCGGTGCGCTTGTAGGAGTTCACGGTGGGCGCGATGACCGCCTGCAGGGCGCAGGCGTGCTCGAGCAGACCGGCGAGGAAGGAGTAAGCGACCGGGGACAGTCCAACCCCGGGGACGTCGTCCTCGCCCTCAGCCGCGGGGAAGACCGGAGCGCCTCCGCTGGTCAGCGAGAGGTGGAGGTGAAGGCCCGAGCCGGTCTTGTCCGCGAACGGCTTCGGCATGAAGGTCGCGATCATGCCGCGGTCGGCGGCCATGACGTTGAGCAGGTACCGCAGGGTGACGACCCGGTCGGCGGTGGTGAGCGCGTCGGCGTACTGGAAGTTCTGCTCGAACTGTCCGCTGCCGTCCTCGTGGTCGTTGGCGTAGTTCCCCCACCCCAGCTGGTTCATCGCCTCGCTGACGGAGGCCAGGTGGTCGAACATCCGGGTGAGCCCTCGCGCGTCGTAGCACGGCTGGGCGGCGGTGTCGTCATCGTCGGCCGGGACCAGCCGGCCGGAGGCGTCCCGCTTGAGCAGGAAGTACTCGACCTCCGCGCCCACGTGGGCCTCGAAGCCGGCGTCCGCGGTCTGTGCGATCAGGGACTTCAAGATGTTACGGGGCGCGTAGGGCCAGGGCTTCCCCAGCACGTGGGGGTCGCAGTGGACCAGAGCGAGCCCCTCCTTGACGAACGGGATCGGGGTGAACGAGGCCAGGTCGGGAACGGCCACCAGGTCGGGGTCCTTCGGCTCCTGCCCCATGGCCCCCACGGCGTAGCCCGCGAATCCGACACCCTTGGTCGCCAGCTCCTTGGCCGCTTCGACCGGGACCAGCTTGGCGCACGGCTTGCCGTTGAGGTCGACGAACAGGGCCAGGATGAACCGGGTCCCGTGCTCCTCGACCAGGCGGGCGAGCTGCTCGGCTTTCGACACGACGCCTCCTCCAGAATGTTTCCGCTACTGAAACAGCGTCTCTTTACAGTAGACCACCGCCGATGTGTCGATCGTGTGACTCACGTGGCCGGTGCGGTGACCGGACGTCGACGTGAGGTTGAAGACACGGACCTGTGACCGTTCTGCACCGTCTCCGTAAGGTGGACGGCGTCTACTAGCGCGAAACGCGCGGCGACCAGCCGTGCCCTTGATCAAGGAGTACTGGTGGACACAGGAACCACAGCATTCATGCTGTGCTGCATCATCGGGCTCACCATCATGGTGCCCGGCCTGGCCCTGTTCTACGGCGGCATGGTCAGCGTCAAGAGCTCGATCAACATGATGATGATGACCTTCGGCGCCACTGCGGTGGTCGGCGTCCTCTGGGTCCTGTTCGGCTTCTCGATGGCCTTCGGGACCTCGCACGGCGGGCTGGTGGGCGATGTCACCGAGTTCGCCGGGATGCAGCAGATGCTCGACCCGATGACCACGGTGAACGGTCTGCCGCTGAGCCTGTTCAGCCTGTTCCAGGCGCTGTTCGCCGCCCTCACCGTGGCCATCGTGTCCGGCGTGGCGGCGGACCGCATGAAGTTCTCGGCCTGGATCACCTTCGCGACGGTGTGGGCGCTGCTGGTCTACTTCCCGGTCGCCCACTGGGTCTTCGCCTTCGACGGCGTCTCCACCCCCACCGCAACCGGAGGCTGGATCGCCAACAAGCTGGGCGCCGTCGACTTCGCCGGTGGGACCGCGGTGCACATCAACGCGGGGGCGGCTGCCCTCGCCCTGGCCATCGTCTTGGGCAGGTCGAGGAACTGGGCGGCGCGACGGCCCCACAACGTCCCGCTCACCCTGCTGGGCGCCGGCCTGCTCTGGGCCGGCTGGTACGCCTTCAACGGAGGCTCCGCCCTGGCGGCCGGGAACAACGCCGCCATCGTCATGGTCACGACGTTCACCGCCACCTGCGCCGCCGTGCTCGCCTGGCTCGCCGTCGAGAAGCTCAAGGACGGTCACGTCACTGGCATCGGTGCGGCGTCCGGGGCCATCACCGGCCTGGTCGCCATCACCCCCGCCTGCGGCGCGGTCACCCCGGTCGGCGCCATCCTTGTCGGGGCCATCGCCGGGCTCATCTGCCCCTTCGCCGTCGGCCTCAAGCACCGCCTCGGGTACGACGACTCAACCGATGTTGTCGGCGTCCACCTCGTCGGCGGCATCGTCGGGACGCTGCTGATCGGCTTCTTCGCCAGCGACACCATGCCCAGCGGGCAGAACGGGATCCTCTACGGCGGGAGCGGGATGCTGCTAGTCAAGCAGGCCGTCGCCGCCGGATCGGTGCTGCTCTACTCCTTCCTGGTCGCCCTGGCCATCGGGTACGCGATCAAGCGGACGATGGGCATCCGCATCTCCTCCGAGGACGAGGAGCACGGCATCGACGCCCGCCTCCACCGCGACCCCGCCTACGAGCTGAGCTGAGCGGTGCACGGGAGAGCCGGCACCTTCGCCTTCTGAAGGTGCCGGCTCTGGCCGTTTCCCGAGAGCTGCGACCAGCGTTTGCCCCGGGGGCCGGGTCCGCACCGGTGGCACCCGGTCGTTGACGACGCCACCACGACCCGATGGAGCCGGGAGCGGCGAGGGCACCGGTGACCCGGTCGAGGTAGTTGGCGAGGACCACCATGGACAGCGCGAGAATGATCACCTGGTTGATGCCGGCCATGATCGAGGGCAGCGCGAGCGGCACCTGGACGTCGCGCAGCAGCTGCCCCGGACCGACGCCAAGGCGTGCGCGGCCTCGACGACCTCGGCATCGACCTGGCGGAACCCCAGCTCGGTCAGCCGGACGGCCGGCGCGAAGGCGAAGACGGCGGCGGCCACCACCCTGGGCACCACGCCGTTGCCGAAGAAGAAGACAGCACCCAGTCGAAGACCTGGACGGAGGCCGTTTCGACCGCGACGAGCTCAACGTCTTCGGGCGGGTTCATGACTCGACCGAGTCGCCGCCACGTTCGAGTATCGGTGGTGCCGCACTCGGGCTGACGTAGACGTCCCACAGCTGACCAGCGAAGAGCCGAGCGAACCGCGCCAGCGCCGCGAACCTCCGGAGCCGGTTCGCGCCCTGGCCGCGGAACGTCAGCACCTGACGGAACAGCGCGGTGGGGGTGATGCGGAGCACCCCGGCGGCGATCACCTGGTGGGCCTGCGCCTCCGCCCAGCTGACGTGTCCCGCGAACAGCCGGGTGTAGAGGGTGGTCGTGTCCCCCCAGGCGTCCAGACCCGCGTCGTCGATCACCACCTTGTGACCGAGCAGCGTCAGAGGGCCGCCGTCAGCACCGTCGAAGTGCAGCTCGTACAGCATCCGTTTGCACGCCGGGTCGGCCTGGTCGACGAAGAGGTTGAACCGTCCGTCCGCCACCGCGGAGCGGTGGCCCTGGTACTCGACCCAGCCGGTGGCGCCGGCCTGGTGCGTGGGCTCGAACACGAAGGTGCCCAGGTCGTCGATGTGGATGGTCAGCTCGAAGCGCAGCCGGTTCCGCTGTCGGCGGCCGACGTGGGCCCCGATCGTCGGGTCGGACTCACCTGCTGCCGCGAACCCCGTCATCTGCTCGGTGAACCGCACCCCGGTCAGCGACCCGGCGGGTTCCGCGGGGCGCGGTGCTGGCTCGGTCAGAGGCAGACCTTCGGCGGCGCACCAGCGCCGGGCAGCGGCCACGCCCAGCTCGACAGCCATCGCGATCCGGTCGCGACGGAAGTTGAACAGGTAGTGAGCCGGCACCTCGGCCTGCAGCATCTTGACGGTGATCGGACGGCCGAACTCGCCGCCGCCGGTCACGGCGTAGGCCGTGTTGCTCCGCTCGATCCTGGCCAGCACGCCCTTCAGCTGGCTGGTCGCCGCCGCCTCGATGATCTGGAAGTACTGCGAGACGAATCCGCGACGCCAGACGCCGCGCTGGCTGACCGTCCAGATCACCCACAGCTCGTCGGCGCCGCGCCGGATGCCTTCCTCGAGGTTGGCATCCGTGGCGTAGACCGCGTCGATGTAGGTGTGGCCGTCGATCGGGACGGGCGGGAACCACATGGGCAGGGAAACGGCGGAAACCAGCCGGTCCTCGTCCATCTCCGCGGCCTCGACGACGACCGGCTCTAAACGGGTGAAGTCGTACAGGTTGAAGGTCGCCATCCGGTCGGTGCGGCGGATCGCCTCCCAGTCCAGCTGCCAGGGTCCGATGACGTTGCGCCGGAACCGGTCGAGCCTGAACACCGACGCGGCGGCGGGGGGAAACAGCAGACCGCGGACGTTCGGCTGGACCGCCCCGAGCGGCTGGTAGCGCCGCCAGTTGTCGGCGATCTGCCGCCCGCTCAACCCCTGCGCCCACATGGCGAGGTTGAAGACGCCACCGCTGGCCCCGTCGGCATGGGCGAAGGCGAGGCCGGCCTCGTCGAGCCAGACCTGCAGGACGCCGGCCTGGAAGGCGACCTTGGTACCACCGCCCGCCAGGATCAGCGAGCGCCGTGGTCGGCTGGCCCCGTCGACGTCGGTCATCTGCCCCTCCTCGATTCTCCGGTCGACGGGACGCCGGCCCCGTCCCGCTGGACCTGCGCGCCGCCGGGCGTCAGCTGCTCGTCACCGCCAAGATCGATGGCGGCGTCCCCGGCCAGCGCGTCGAGCAACGTCCGCGCGGGCACCGGCGACCTCGACGGGAACCGGTCGAGCAGCGCCTGCATCCCGCGGCGACCCTGGGCCGAGGTGGAGGTGACGACCAGACCTCTCTGCTCCAGCAGCAGACCAGCTTCGAGGCGGCGGCCGACGCCCCCGTAGACGCTGTGTTTCAGCATCGCAACCGTCCAGGGTGAGCGTTGAGCAGCCCGCGCTGCAGTGGTCATCGCGGCCTCCAGCAGCTCCTCCGACGGGACAGCGGCCTGGACCAGGCCCAGCTCCAGCGCCTCCCCCGCCGTCAGCACCGTCCCCTCCAGCATCATCCGGAGGGCCCGCGCCGGCCCGATGGCCCGGGTCAGCCGCTGGGTCCCGCCACCACCGGGAAGGATGCCGATGAGTCCCTCCGGGAGGCCGACGCACGCCGTGCCGCCCGTGGACATCAGGCGGAGGTCGCAGGCCAGGGCCAGCTCGAGGCCGCCGCCCAACGCCATCCCGTTGATCGCCGCGACGAACACGACGTCCGATTGCCCCATCCGGTTGAACAGCCGGTGCATCCGCAGCAGGGCGCTCGCTCCCGCAGCTGGTGTCCTCTGCAGGGCTGCGTCCACCCCCGGCAGACGGTCCAGGGCCGCGATCACCGGCCAGATCACCGAGGCGAGTCCGGGGCCGATGGTGAGAGGCAGCCCGCGTGCCAGGGAGTGGATCACCTCGACGTCGAAATGGGCAGCGAACACCTCGTGCGGGTCTCCGGTGATCACCACGGCCCGCACTTCGCGGTCGCCACGGAGACCTTTCACCAGAGCAGCGAGTTCGTCGACCACGGTCATGTCGATGAGGTTGCGCGGAGGATTGTTCAGCCGCACGACAAGAACGCGGGGGTGCCGCTCGATTACCAGCGTCTGGTAGGGCACAGAACAACTCCCTCGGTGACACGCGGCCGCACTTCCGCATCCAAGGAGTGGATACCGAACACCTACGACCGACGCTAGCATGCGACCATGCCCTCTGACCACGAGAAAAAAAGCGGAAATGAACGATCGGGCGCCGTCGTCGAGGGCCAGATCGAGCTGCCGGTACCGGTGAAACAGCTGTGGCGCCTGTTTGGTGATGTGGCGGGGTGGCCTTCCTGGAACACCTGCATGGCGATAGCTCGCTTGCGGCCCGGGGGGCGGCTCGTCACGGGCGCCACGCTCGTCTGGGCCTTCCAGCCCTTGCGGCGGCGCTACCTGTACAAGATGCCGGCCGTGGCGACGCTGACCGCGGTCGAGGAGGAGCGCGAGGTGACCTGGCGGGTGCGGTTCCCGGGCTTCGAGGCGCTGCACACCTACTCCTTCGTCGACCTCGGGAACGGCCGTTGCCGCTTCGGGTCCTGGGAGCAGGCGAGCGGTCCGCTGTACCGGCTGTTGGAGCGCTTCTGGCAGGCGCACTTCCGGTTCGTCCGGGACGCTTCCCTGGCCGGTGCCGCCGAAGCGGTGGAGAGGCACGAGGGCGCAGCGCGGCTCGTCCGCTACGGCTCCACCGACGGTGACCGTCCGGTCCTGGTCGTCCCCGGGATGGACGGTTCGGTGGGTACCGTCGCACCGCTGGTCGAGGCGCTGGCCCGTACCCGTCCGGTGTACCTGGTGGACTACCGGACCGAGCGGAACCTGACGCTCGAGCTGTTCTCGGCCGAGGTCGCGGCCCTGGTCCGCCAGGCGGGGCTCGGCGAGGTCGACGTCGTCGCGTCGTCGCTGGGGTCGATGGCGGCCGCCCAGGCGGTCGGCGACCACGGCCTGGCCTGCAGGCGGGTCGCGCTGGTCGGTCCGTTCACGGTGCTGGACTCGCGGCGCCTCCGGGCCACGAAGACCGTCACGGCGCTGCTCCCCCGGCACCTGTACCAGGCCACCGCGCCCCTGCTCATGGCCTGGGTGTGTGGCCCGGTCGGCGACGGCCGGCACCACCCCTTCTTCCGTTGGATCCGAAGGAGCGATCCGCACCAGGTGGCCAAGAGAACGGGGTGGGAAATTGACCGCGACTTCTCGGTCGAAATCAGGAAATTGACGCATCCGGTGCTGGCCATCCTGGGTGCCGAGGACCGTTTCGTCACTGACGTCGGGTCCGAGGTCGCCGCCCTCACCACCGCCCTGACGAATTCGAATTCCGCTGTCCGCGTGATTCCCAGGGCCGGCCACGTCGTGCTTCCCCTGAGGGCCGTCCTGGAGACCGTCCGGTTGATCGAAGATTTCTTCGGCGGGCCGGACTTGCCACCACCCTCGAGCGCGCCAGCAGACGCGGCAGCAGGTGAGCAGAAATAGTTCTGAGTAGGACTGTCGGCCTCGGTCGTCGCCGACCATACTGAAATCGCTCGCGGTCCGCAGATCCGCGGTCGGAGCGCGCCGTTGGGAGCGAGCATGGCCAGCACGCAAGTGGCGTACGACTACGACTGCGTCGTCATCGGGAGCGGCTTCGGCGCCTCGGCGGTCGCCTGCCGGGTGGCCGAGGGCGGCAAGAGTGTGCTCGTGCTGGAGCGCGGTGACCGCTACCCGCCCGGAACGTTCCCACGGACGACCCTGGGCTCCTCCACCAACGTCTGGGACCCCAGTGCGGGCCTGTTCGGCCTCTTCGACATCTGGTCCTTCCGCAAGTTCGAGGCGGTCGTCAGCAGCGGGCTCGGTGGCGGCTCGCTGATCTACGCCAACGTCATGCTCCGGAAGCCGACCGAGTGGTTCGCCCAGGAGACCGAGGGTGACGATGCCGAGTTCTGGCCGGTGACGGCGGCTCAGCTGGAGGGGCCCTACCAGCGCGCCGAGGCGATGCTGGGCGTGACGCCCTACCCCTACGTGGGCACGACGACGAAGACCCGGGAGTTCCGGGACGCCGCCCGGCGGGCCGGCCTCGCCTGGCAGGAAGCTCCGCTCGCCGTGTCGTTCAGCGAGCCGGGCGCGCCCTCCGGAATGCCGCTGGGCGATCGCTCGGACAACCTCCACGGGGTTCCCAGGACCACCTGCCGGCTCTGCGGTGAGTGTGACGTCGGCTGCAACTATGGCAGCAAGAACACCACCGACCTGACGTACCTCAGCGTCGCCGCCCAGCACCAGGCCACGGTGCGCGTGCTGCACGAGGTCCGGCAGATCCGCCCGCTTCCGGACGGCCAGCGCGGCTACCGCGTGACCGCGGTGCAGCACGCCATTCCCGAGCCCCGGTGGGACCGGACCGGACCGCCCTCCATCCCGGAGCCGCACACCTACACGGCCAGGACGGTGGTGCTCGGGGCAGGAGCGCTGGGAAGCAGCTACCTGCTGCTCCGCAACCGGATCTTCCTGCCTCACCTCAGCAGCCGCCTGGGCACGAGGTTCTGCGGCAACGGGGATTACCTCGGCTTCGTCAGCTCGGGTGAGACCAGAGTCCTCGACTCCACCCACGGGCCGGTCATCACCAGCTTCATCTACGGCGGCGATGACCTGGACGCAGGCGGCAGCGGCGCGGTGCCCGGTCGGCGCGGTTTCGTCCTGCAGGACGGCGGCTACCCGGCGGTGGCGGACTGGTTGTCGGAGTTCCTCGGCCTGAAGCCGGTCGGCCGGGTGGCGAAGGTGGCGACACAGTTCGCCCGCGCCCGGCTCACCAACACGCCACGGACCCAGATCAGCGCGCTCATGTCCCAGGCGATCGGCGACGCGCGCCGCTCCCGCGGCATCCTGCCCATGCTCGGGATGGGCCGGGACCTGCCCGGCGGGGTGATGATCCTGCGCGACGGCTACCTGCAGATCTCCTGGAACACCCACTACTCCCAGCGCGTCTTCCACCGGATCCAGACGGCGATGCGAGAGGTCGCCGTGCAGCTCGACGGGCGCTTCCTGCGGGGTCCCAGCACCTTGGTGAGCCGCATGGTCACCGTGCACCCCCTCGGCGGGATCCCCATGGGTGTGGATATCGACCACGGGGTGGTGGACTCCTACGGCGAGGTGTTCGGCTACTCGGGTCTCTTCGTCTCGGACGGCAGCGTGATGCCGGGGCCGGTGGGGGTCAACCCGTCCCTGACCATCGCCGCCTTGGGCGAGCGGTTCTCCGAGAAGGTGCTCGACCGGGTGGGGTCGTCCTGATCAGCATGAGCGGAGCCGACGCCGACCTCCACCGCCCTTCCACGGGTAGGTCACCGCTGTGTGCCCCCTCCCTGCTGCAGCGCCTGGACGCCTTGGTGCGTGCCCAAGAGTTGACTGAGCCCGAATCCCAGTCCTGGAGCTTCCCGCTACAGCTGGCCGGCCACTACGGCTTTGGCGTTCAGGACCCGTCCCGGGGGGCCGACCTCGGGCTGGCCACGCGGGTCCGAGCTCGCGTCCGGCTGATGGTCGAGGTGCTTCCCGAGGCAGTTGGATCTGAGCCGCGGGCTCACGCAGCGCGTCTCACGGGCACCTTCCGGTCCGGCGCCCTGGGAGGGGCGCGCCCGGTCCGCCGCGGCGTGGCGCTGGTGCTGCGGACGGGGCAGCCGGAGTCGGTGCTGCTGGGCTACCAGCTGCACCTCTCGGGCTGGGAGAACGTGCCCGTCACCGTCCGCGGCCAGCTCTGCCGCACTCCAGCCGCACACCTCCCTGCCCTGGCTCGGCAGGCCCTGTCGCTCGAGCTCTGGCGCGACGCCAGTGCAGACGGCTCCGAGCCCGAACAGCTCATCGCCACCGGCATCCTCCACCTCAGCCCCGTCGCCGCCCTCCGAGCTGCTGTGGAGTTCTGGCGCTCGGCGCCCCCGGGCGCTCAGCCCGGGCGCCGGCTCGGCGCGGTCCTCCGAGCCGGGTTCGGGGCATGATCGACGGGCGCAGCCAAGCCCTGCTCGGGGACGGCTGGGCCCGGCGTGCGCGGCGTGCGCGGCGTTCAACGCATGCTTCCTGGCGAGGAGCCGGGGGGCGGGATCGGGGCGATGGGTGGCGTCATCCGAAGTGGGTGCGGAGCGGGTCTCCCGTTCCGCGAGCAGGTTCGTCCGGGAAGATCATCTGATGGGTCGTGGAAGGGTCGCTCAGGTGGAGCGGCAGCGGGCGTGGGCCGGCCTCGCAGGCGGCCTGCATCCGCGAGCACCGCCGGAAGATCGCTGGATCAGTTCGGCCAGCAGCCGACCGACCCCTGGTGATTGTCTCCAGGTGCCGCGAGGACCCCTCATGGGCCCCACCGAGCTCTACATCGCCAGATCCCTACTCGAGACCGGCTGGTTCAGACCCCGACCACACCCTCAATTGTGAAGAGCCGGTTGAGCATGGCCGGCGCCGCCTGATTCCAGTCGACGCACCCACCGGATACATCCCTCCTCGGGTTGCGGCGTGGCCCCTCGCCCGCACGGCGATGGTGGCCCGACTGGGACGAGCGCCGCCAGCGCTGGATGGCCACCACCACCGTCGGCTACGACGGCACCGGCAAGCGCGTCGTTCGGAAAGCGTCGGGACGGACCAAGATCGAGCCTAAGTCGAAGCTCCGCGACATGCTGCGGAGCCGTGACGACGGTCTCGCGCCCGTTCGCGATCGCTAGACGGTGAACGAAACAGTCGAGGACGGGCACGGACCCTCCCGGCTGATCGTTTCGCTCAGAATTCTGACCTGACCGGGCTCGAGCCGGTCCACGCTGAGCACGCGGAACTCGTCCTCGATCCCGAACAGCACTGCCGTAGCCTTCGGCATACTCGCGGCCTCGCTGCTGGACGTTGTGAGAGCATCAACAGCATGCCGAGGCCGCGAGCCCCTACACCTCAGACGCCCCGCTCAAGATCGAAGAGCCACCGAACCAGTCTTACGGCACGGGATTTCGCCAGGGGTTCGGCTTCGGGCGCAGCCCGGACCCGTCTGGGCTGGGGACGTTCCTGCTCGTGGAGGAGGGCGACGCCGGCGCGAGGCTGTGGACAGGATGGCCCAGCGGGTTCGAAGGCGGGCTGGTCGCCACGGCGCTGTTCGCCCTTGGCTTCGTGCTGATCCTCGCGTGGGTCCGGTACCGGCGCGGCAGCGTCGGAGAGCAGCCGTCCGTGACACGGGCACCGGTGCGCGCGGCGCCACGGTGAGCGGGCGCGGTAGCCAGTGCGGGCCAAGCCGACCTCGGGTAGCACCTCCGGCACCGCAGCTCGAATGTCACGTAGCTATCTAGCCGTCCGGCGCGGGATAGCTCCCCTCAGGGTTTGCGGTCGCCAAGACCGGTAAGCCGGGGTGTCCGGGGCCTGTCGGACGATCGTGCAATGTGCCGGCCAAGGTTCTCCACCAGCAAGACTGAGGCCGCGGTAACGTGACCGAATCGATGAGGGCGGGGCGATTGATGCCGGACGAGCCACGTGACCAGGACTGGGCCGGGCGGTTGCGTGCGGCCCGCGTCGAGCTCGACGCTGCCGTCGAGGGCGTGCGGCAGTTGCCCGGCCACGCTGCTTTCCTCGGTCAAATCTCGTTCCAGGACGTTGCCGCGGTCAGCCTGACGCACCCGTTGATCTACCTCACGCCCACCTTTGTAAGTGGTCTTGCGCTGTGGGTCCGCGGCGATCAAGTCATACCAGTGGACTTGCCGAAGCTCTCTGACACAGCGGTGTCGGAGACCGCGACCGAGCTTTGGCGGACATACGCGTCGTGGCGCTCCGACCCCCGCGGGCAGCTAGCCGCCTGGCGGGACTGCCTTGACCGGACGGGCCGGTGGCTGTGGGACGTGGTCATAGGCCCAGTGGTGTCCGCCTTACCCCTTGCGGACGTGACTCTCATCCCGTGTGGTCGGCTGGGCTTCCTCCCCCTACACGCCGCCTGGACACCCGCTGACGATCCGAGTGGCCGGTGCTACCTCCTAGATGTCGCGACAGTCTCGTACGTGCCGAGCGCACGAGCGCTTCGTGCCGCCCAGCAGGTCCGGGACGTCGTCGGGTCCGCACGTCTACTCGCGGTGGTCGAACCAGAGCCCACGGCCAGCTCGCCGTTGCCTTTCGCCCGAAGCGAGGTCGATGCCGCCGTGATCGCGCTGGACGGCGGCCTCGTTCTTGAGCGCACGCGGGCGTCAACCACGGTTTTCCGGGAGGTCATCGCGAAGGCCGATGTGTTCCACTTCGCCGGCCACGGCCTGTCCGACCTCGATGAGCCCATGGACAGCTCACTCTTCTTCGCCGACGACCAGACCCTGCAGCTCCGCGACATCTTCGCCCTCCCCGTGCGGCTGAGGCTCGCCGTACTGTCGGCGTGCGAGACGGCCATGACCGGGCGAGGCCTGCCCGACGAGGTTGTCGCGTTCCCGACAGGGCTGCTGCAGGCCGGTGCGGCCGGCGTCGTGGCCGCGCAGTGGGCGGTCGATGACGCCGCCGCCGCAATGGTCGTCGCCGACTTCTATCGCCGCTGGCGTCTAGATCTGGCTGATCCAGCCGCAGCGCTCCGCCAGGCGCAGCGGTGGGTCCGCGACAGCACCAATGGCGAGAAGGCGTCGATGTATGCGACCGCTCACCTCGATGCTCCTGTCCGATGGCTGACCCCGACCGCCGCCGCGGCACTGCATTCCGAGGTGGCCTGGGCCGACCCCGATGCCCGCGATCATGCGTCGATCGACCTGTGGGCGGGCTTCGCGCACTACGGGGTGTGATGATTCGGGCGGGACACGCGAGAGGCTGGTAGATGACGGATCAAGACGACGCGGTCCGCCGTGCTGCGGCGGAAATCCTTCCGCTGCTGCCAGACCTGGTCGACCGGACGAGCGCGGAGACGATGGCTCGTGACCTACGGTCGGCGCTTGAGCTGGACGGCGAGGGCACATCCATCCGTATCGGTGAGATCCTGCGCCAGGACCCGGCGACGCGGGAGTGGATGAGGCGTCGGCTCGAGGGCGAGTCGGCGTGGGTGACCGGTGGGGTGCGGGGCTTTCAGGGATTGCCCGGGCATTCGCGAACAGCGACCGGTGAACTATTTGTGTGCTCGGTCTGTGGGAGCCCATGGCACCGCCCAGCGGTCGGCGACACCGTCCCCCCTTGTCCGATACACCTCGTACCCCGCGTGCGGGCGCAGGCATGATCTCCGCCATATATAGCGCCATCGGCGGCGAGTCGGTAAAGCACCACGCGGCGCGGCTCTTCACCGGGGCCACGGTGTTCTGGCTCGCCGGCGCCGCGGTGGTGCTGTGGCACCGGAACGTCGCGGTGCTGCGCGACCAGGGCTTCCCGAAGGCCCTGACGACCTTGACCAGCCCGCTGCAGGGGTTGCCGCCCGTGGCCGCCGGCACGGCGCTCCTCGGAGCGCTGACCGTGATCGTCGGCTCCGCCCTGGTGGCCGAGAAGCTGACGCTCAGCGTGCTGCGGCTGCTCGAGGGGTACTGGCGGCGCCCGGCGCTGTTGCGAGCCCTCCGCGTCCGCTACTGGTGGACAGCTCGCGAACGGGCGATGCGCACCTACCAGTCCATTCAAACCCGCCGGGCCAGCAAGGCTGCCGTGAGTGACGACGACGAGGTCGCACTGACCCGAGCCGCCTCGGTGCTGCGCGAGATCCCGCCGACGCAAGCACTCGTCATGCCCACCCGGCTCGGCAACCTACTGCGCGTTGCGGAGCTGCGGCCGCTGCACAACCACGGGGTCGACGCGATCGCATGCTGGCCGCACCTGTGGCTGGTGCTGCCTGAGGACACTCGCACCGAGGTGGCCACTGCCCGTGGGGAGCTGGACGCTGCCGTGCGAGGCTGGTTCTGGGCCGCCCTGTTCGTTGTCTGGACGCCGTGGGCCTGGTGGGCTGCGGTCCTCGCCCTGCTCACCGCGGCGCTGGCCTATGCCGGGTGTGTCCGAGCGGCCGCAACTTACGCAATCCTCGTGGTGTCAGCGTTCGACGTGCATCTGCCGCTCCTCTATCAGGCGACGCGCCTGGCCACTCCCTCCTCCGCCGCTGAGCAGCTGGCGTGCGGCGACCGACTCTCCCGCTACTTGCGCGACGGCAGTGACGACCCAGACCTCCTCTTCGTCCCCATGAAGGAGCGATGATCGGTGCAAAGGCAACCTTCTGACGACGCGACGATCAGCGACCCGGTGCAGTTCGCGATCAGCGTCAACCAGGCCGCGACCCAGGCCGTGGACGCGGGGCGCGGCGGCGACGCCCACTCCCTGCTGTCGCACGGGATCGGACGGCTCAGCGCGCTGACGCCCGTTCCGAGCGTTACCAGCTGGCTCGAGTACACCTACGCCGAGTTGGTGTTCCGGGCACCGGGAGATCCAGAGGACCACCGCGACCAGGCGATCGAGCTGCTCCAACGCGCCGTCTCAAGAGGGATCGAGCAGGTGCCGGAGCTCTACCAGAAGGCTTGGGGCGCCCTCGGAGACCGCTACGCCACCAAGCGCGGCGACCGCGGAGAGAGCCGCCGCTCGGCACTCCGCGCCTACGAGACCGCCCTGCGGATGATTCCGCCGCTCGCGCCAGAAGGCGAGTGGGCACTCAACTCGCTGCACTACGGGACGACCTTGCTCGAGGACGGGACTGACGTGCCGGCGGTCGCCGCCGAAGGCCTTGTCGCGTACTGGCAGGCAGCTCAGGCCGCGCACCGAGCTGGTGATGGCGAGCTCAGCGGGCAGGGCATGGCCGGCGCTCAACTAGCCCTGACCGAGCTTGTCCGCCGCGTCGAGGGCCTCGGTGAGCCCACACCGTTCGAGGTGGCGCTGCCCACCCGATCGCCGCATAGCTCGCAGTCCGACGCAGCGTCGACCGACCTGGCGCTGCGGATGCGGATGCAGGCCGTGGTCGCGGTGTTCATGACCGAGCAAAGATCGCTGGTCACCGACCAGCTGGTGCTGAGGGCCGGCGACGCATGGGAGCAAGTGTTGGCCAAGGCGCAAACCCTCGAGGCCGAGTCCATGCGGGGGGTCGCGGCGCACTACCTCGGCCGGCTGCTCCTCCAGCTGAGATCGCCTGAGCCGGGCGACCACGATGAGGCGCAAAGGCAGCTCGAGGTCGCAGCGCTGCACATCGATCCCGCAGTCCACCCCTGGGCGTGGCTGCGCAATGAGAAGGAGCTTGAGCGGTTGTGGAACGCACGCCCGGGCCCCCCAGGCTCCATTCCAGCAAGCCGGCCGCCGGGAACGTGACCGGCGCAGAGCCCGATGGGGTGGAACGCGCGGCATGGCTCGGCATCGCGCTGCTCGACCGGGCGCTCGGCGGCAACCCGCGTCTTACGCCGGGCGACGTCCGCGGCGAGGCGCTGCTCAGCTCCGCGATGCGCCAGCTGATCCGGGCGCTGTCCGAGCTTGACGCGACGTCGCAGCACGAGCGGCTGCGCATCCGGGTGCGTGAGAGTCTGGCGGTAGCGCTGTCTTCGAGGCCTTGGCGCCACGACATCGCTGACGAGGAAGCCGCGCGCGCTCATCTGGAGGGGCTGCTCGCCGACACGGCCGTCGAGGGCGACCCGGCCGCACGACAGCGCATCCACCACAACCTCGGGGTTCTCTACCAAAATCGGGTCAGCGGCGACTCGGCCAACAACCGCGAGCTGGCGGTGCATCACCTGGAGGCGGCGCTGGCGATCCAGGCCCCCGATGAGGACGCCGATCAGCGAGCGACCACCATCAGCCAGCTCGGCAACACCTACACCCAGCGGCTCCGCGGCGACCGCGTCGACAATGTCGAGCGTGCTCTGGAGTACTACCGCCAGGCACTGGTCCTGCGGACCCGCGAGGGAGACCCCGTGCGATGGGGGATCACGCAGCACAATCTCGGTATCTTGTACCGCGCCCGCCTTATTGGCGACCGTCAGGAGAACATCCGTCACGCGATCGCTGCACTCCAGGAGGCGCTCACCGTGAGGACCCGCGACGACTACCCCGAATACTGGGCCATGACGCTCCGCGAGCTGGGAGCGAGCCAGCTCGAGCTAGCAGAGGAGGGGGGGACGGAGGCGGGGGCGCGCTCCTTGACCGGCGCCCTCGAGGTCTACAACCGCGAGAACGCCCCCCTTGAGTGGTCGCTCATCCAGTTCGAACTCGCTGGTGCGGCGGTGAAGCGCGGTGCGGAAGCCGATGCCGAGGTGATCCTTGAGGGTCTCTTGGCCATGGAGGACCTCGAGCGCGATCAACCGCTTCTGTGGGCGCGGGTAGCGATGCAGGCCGGCTTGGTGCTGTCACGCCGCGCGGCCGACCAACATGACGAGATGCTGTTTCGTCGAGCGTTGCAGCTGATGGAGGCGGGAACGAGACGGCTGCTTGCCGGCGGCGAGCTCTCGGCCGGACGTGCGGCGGCCGTCGACCTTGGCGACCACCTTCTGGCTATAGGTCAGTTCGGCGCGGCGGCCCAGGTCTACCTGGCAGCTCTCCAAGCCGACGCCCAGCAGTACGCAGCGTCCTTGTCCCTGTTCTCGCGAGGACGAGAGGTCCGCGAGAGCGAGGGTGTCGCGGGTCGGGCGGCTCTGGCCCTCGTACGTGAAGGCAGGCCACGACGCGCGGTCGAAGTGCTGGAGCGCAGTCGCGGGAGACTGCTCGGCGACGCCCTGGCGCGTGACCGGGCGGACCTGCAGACGCTGCTCGACGGCGACACGCATAGCAGGACGGCTGCTCAGCGGTACACGGCGGCCGCCCAGCGCGTTCGAGATCTCGAGGAGGAGGAGCGGCAGCAGCGGGGCGATTGGACTCAGCCGCAACCATGAAGGACAACGCCAGATTCTGATTGCTCTCGAGGTTCCTCCGCGAATCATGATGCTTCTGATCGAAGGACCGGCTTGGGCGGCGACATGCGTTGGCAAACGGACCACTATCGCAAGGGGCCCGGTGTTCCGGCCAATTGCCTGGGTGAGGCTCTGCTGGGGCGCTGGGTGGCCCAGGAGCGGGTCCGCACCGATCACCCGCCGGGCGCGGTCGACGCTGAGGAGCAGGAGAGTCCCGTGGGGTGGTGGGGTTTGAGGTCTAAACGGCGAGGCTGCGTGAAGTAGCGGCCATCGGCGGGATCTTCGGTGTGAACGACCAAGTCACGCACTGAAGGAGAACCACCGATGGCCCAGTCCTGCCCTGTCTGAGTTGCCCGAGGCGTTCCGCACCGGCGACGGCGTCGACATGATCCCCGAGTCGGTCCGCACCGTCCTGCACAAGCTGGTCGAGTTCGAAGCCGCGGGTGTGATCGGCGCAGAGCGCTACGAGCGGAGCAAGGATCGCGTCACCGAACGCAACGGCACCCGGGCGAAGCTGTTGGCGACCAAGGCCGGCGATGTCGACTTACGGATCCCCAAACTGCGGAAGGGCTCGTTCTTCCCGTCCATCCTCGAGCCCCGTCGGCGCATCGACCAGGCGCTGTATGCGGTGGTGATGGAGGCCTATGTCCACGGCATCTCAACTCACAGCGTCGATGACCGTGTGGTCGCGTTGCGCACCGAAATCTCAGGGATCAGCAAGTCCGAGGTGTCCCGGATTTGCGAGCAGCTCGATGAGTCGGTCAGGGCGTTCCGAACCCGACCGCTGGACCACACCGAGTTCCCGTACGTCTACCTCGACGCGACCTACCTCCACGTCCGCAACAAGCCCGGCAAGGGCGGCCAGGTGGTCTCAAATGGCCGTCGTGGTGGCCACCGGGATTGCCGCCAACAGCTCCCGGAGGTCCTCGGCCTAGACGTCGGGGACAGCGAGGACGAGACGTTCTGGCGCAGCTTCCTGCCCAGCCTCAAGCAGCGCGGCCTGACCGGGGGGCAGCTGGTCATCTCCGACCAGCACTCCGGGCTCGTGTCGGCGTTGAGGCGGTCCTTCAAGGGCTCGGCGCACCAGCGGTGCCGGGTCCACTTCGCCCGCAACCTGCTCGCCCACGTCCCCAAGAGCCACGGCGACATGGTCGCCGCAGTGTTCCGGACGATCTTCGCTCAGCCCGACCACTAGGCCGTCAGCGAGGTGTGGGACGAGGTCCGCGCCCAGCTCGCCAAGTCGTTCCCGAAGGTCGGTCCGCTGATGAACGAGGCGAAGGCTGAGGTGCGCGCGTTCACTTCGTTCCCCAAGCCCACTGGCACAAGATCTGGTCGACCAACCCGCTTGAGCGGGTCAACAAGGAGATCAAGCGCCACAGTCGCGTGGTCGGCATTTTCCCCAACGCCGCCGCCGTGATCCGGCTCGTCGGCGCAGTCCTGATCGACATGCACGACGAGTGGATCGCCGGCGACCGTCGCTACCTCTCCGAGGAGTCCATGGCGCTACTCAACACCGCCAGGGATACTGGTGTTCACGCCGCCATAGAGCGCGGCGAGTAGGGCACCGAGGATCCCTCAAAGCCCACCACCCAGCGGGGCTCTGTCGAGGCTGATGACGTGCTGGAGCTCACGAAGGCCGACCGGCTTCATCTCTAGAGCGTCATGTCTCTCCTCACCGGCGAGAACCGAGGAACTAAGAGCCCTCGAGTGGCGACACGATCACCTCCAGGGTCGGGTCGACGTCTCACCGCCCGTCCCACCCTTCGTTGAGGTCTGGCGCTCCGTCCGCTCAGGCGGCGACACGAAGACCCGCCAATCCCCACGCACCCTCGCCCTCTCCAGCCGCTGCATGACGTGTTGCTCCTCCAGCAGGCGCAGCAAGCCGTCGAGCGTGCAGCAGCAGGCAGTTCACGGCAGGAACCCGGTCTCGTCTTCCCCACACGCGCCGGAACGGCCATGGATGCCCCCAACGTCCGGCGCGAGCTTCGCCGCGCCTAAAGACTCGTCCCCAGCTTGGACCCGAGCGACCGGACCTCGCGCGAGCTTCGACACCCCTTCGTCTCGTTGCTCTCAGACGCCGGTGGCCCATCGAAGAGATCTCACGTTTGGTGGGCCGCAGCGGCACCAGCGTGACTGAACTGGTCTACCAGGCACCCGATGCGGCCCGTCGTTCCGACGGGCGCGACAGGCATGGATCGACTCTTCGGAGCCCCACCGCGATGGAGCTAGCTGCCAGCGTTTGTCACTCAGTAGCGCTCCATCATCAGCGCTGTGACCGGCCAAATATCGCTGTGACTAGGGATGGTGAGGTGGGCGATACTGGGTTCGAACCAGTGACCTCTTCGGTGTGAACGAAGCGCGCTACCACTGCGCCAATCGCCCCTCGTGCCCCTTCCGGAGCGTCAGCAACCTTAGCCCAGCGAGGGCCCGGCTGCCGAATCGTCTCGCGTCAGGGCTCGAGCGTGGCCGCCGCCCGCTCGGTGAAGACCCGGGCGACGCCGTCGGTGACCGGGTGGGGGCCGAAGGTGGTGTCGTCCCAGCGGTGAACGGGCTGCACGTCGCGCAGCGACGACGTCAGGAACACCTCCTCGGCAGCCAGGGCCTCGGCCAGGGTCAGGTCGCGCTCCTCCAGCTCGGTCCACTCCAGCACCAGCTCACGGGTGATGCCCGCGAGAGCCCCGGCGGCCAGGGGCGGGGTGACCACTCGGCCGCCGAGCACCACGAAGACGTTGGAACCCGTGCCCTCGCAGACGTGGCCGGCGGTGTTCAGCAGCAGCCCCTCGCTCGCACCGCGTTCGGCGGCGTAGGCGAGCACGCGGACGTTCTCGCCGTAGGAGGTGGACTTCACTCCCGCGAGCGCGCCGTGCTCGTTGCGGCTCCACGGTGCGGTGACCACAGCAGCCGAGGCAGCGGGAGCCTCGGCGGCATCGAGGGCCACGACCAGGGTCGGAGGTCCGAAAGCCCGCCCGGAACCCAGGGGCCCGCGGCCTGCGGTGTAGGTGATCCGGATCTTCCCGAGCTCGACGTGCTGCCCGTCCAGGAGCTCCTCGACCGCACCGCGGATGACGCTGTGGTTGGGAGCAGGAAGGCCCATCGACGTCGCCGAACGGTCCATCCGCTCGAGGTGCCGGCGCAAGGCGAAGGGTCCAGCGGCGGTGACCTTAAGCGCCTCGAAGACGCCGTCGCCGACGACCAGGCCGTGGTCGGTCACGGCGACCGTGGCCTGCTCCGGCTCCTCGTGAAGGCGCCCGTTCGCCCACACCCGCAGGGGGGTCGTCCGGGTGGGCGGAGCGGCGTCGACCAGCGGCATGGCTCCACCCTAGTGCGACCCGCCGGCGCCGGCCGGTTTGGACTCCCAGCCCCGCCTCGGCTAATGTTTCATCTCGCGCCGAGGACCAGGAGTCAAAGCCTCGGAGCATGCGGACGTGGCGCAGTGGTAGCGCATCACCTTGCCAAGGTGAGGGTCGCGGGTTCGAATCCCGTCGTCCGCTCGGAGCGAATCTCGCCAGTCCCCTGGGGGGAAAGTTCCCCGCGGTGGAGTGGCCGAGAGGCGAGGCAACGGACTGCAAATCCGTGTACACGGGTTCAAATCCCGTCTCCACCTCGCATGGGCGATTGGCGCAGCGGTAGCGCGCTTCCCTGACACGGAAGAGGTCACTGGTTCGATCCCAGTATCGCCCACGGTTAACCCCCTCCCCAGAGGGGGTTTTTCGCGTTCAGGGCCGAGCGTCTGGCGCGTTCGCTCACGGGAACGGTCGACGAAGACCCGGCGAGGTCGAGAAGCTGCGCCAGCAGCACCTGACTGAGTTGCCGGGGCGGGGCGGGCCGCTCACCGTCTCCATTCCGGAGCGCCGCCCGCCCTCCCCGCAGCAGCACCCCCCGTCAAGCACGCCCGGGCTGCCGACGCCGTGCGGCACCACGAGGACAACGCGTTGAGGTCTTGGGTGGTATCCCCCGGCTCATCCCGCTGCGCTGCCGGTAGCGCGAGCCGTCAACTGCGTCACTGGATCGGGCTGTCCAATGCCGCGGGCGGTTCGTCTCTCGTGGCTGGAACCAGGAACCAAGGTCTATCTGCCGCTCATCGCGGTCACCGTCGTCTCTGCTGCGGACTTGTGAGGAAACTGGAACGGCTGGGCGCCGGCCTGCCCTGGGAGGAGGCGGTCGGCGCGACGCTGGCGGCGTTCCAGCCACACGACGTAGATCTCGGTCAGGCAGGCGGCTCCCACCCGGGCGCCGAGCAGGACGGGGATCCCCCACGCGGTCCAGAGCAAGCCGGCAAGCACCGGGGCCACCAGGTCTCCGGCGTCCTCGCCCGCGGTGAGGAAGCCCATCACCTGGGCGCGCCGCTTGCGGTCCCGCCCGGACACGTCGGCCATCAGGGACCCCCACGCAGGGCGGAAGGCCGCCTTGCCGAGGTCGTCCATGCTCTTGCCGACCCAGATCCCGGCGAGGGTGGGGAAGAAGAGGTAGACCAGGGCCGACGCGATGTTCGTCACGCTGCGGATGGACAGGACCAGCGAGCGGCTCACCCGGTCCGAGAGCCAGCCCCAGATCGGCCCGGTGAACGCCAGAGCTGGGGTGATGAGGTAAAGCAGCCCCGCCTGGGCTGTGGACAGACCGGCATACTCGGTGGCGATGATCGGGAACAGCGCGGTCAGCATTGACGAGGTGCCGGACACCAGAAAGCCCAGCCCCGTGAACGCGAGCACGCCGGGCCGGACGGGTCGGCCCGCTTGCGTCGTGGGTTCCGTCGTCAGGGCCGCGACCGTCGGCTCGACGTGCTCGGGCTCGGGCTCGGGCTCGGCGGGTCGGGAGGGCACGAGCCACAGCACGGCGATCACCGGAAGCAGCGACAGCGCGAAGGCGACCCCAAAGGTGAGGCTGAACCCGCCGGCGGTGGCCAGCAGCACCCCGGCCACGCTCTTGCCTACCGAGCCCGCGGACGTCTTCGCCGTCTGGTACCAGGCAAAGGTGGAGGCCATCGACCGTTTGCCGCCGTTCTCGGCGATCAGCGCATGGACGGCCGGGTCGCGCAGCGAGTCCGACGCGCCGTGGGCGCCGCGCACCGCGAAGAGCTGCCACGGGACCGCGGCGAAGACGTAGGACAGGCAAAGCAAGCTGCGCAGGACCAGCGCCAGCACCAGGGACCGCTTCAGCCCCCAGCGGTCGGCCATCCGCCCCATCAGGGGTTTCAGCGTCAGCGACACCATCAGCGCGAAGGAGCTCAGCAGGCCGATCTCCGCAATCGACATCCCGAGCTGGCGCCCGTAGAGGGGCAGCGCGAACGTCAGCAGGCCGAAGGACAGCCGGGACAGGAACCCCTCGAGCACCAGCGCGCGCGGGGCGGCGGGCCGGGCCATCAGGTCACCGCCACCAGGGGTAGGACGCTGAGGGCGGCGGGCCGGGCGGCAGGCGGCATCGTTGGCAGGGGCAGGTCGAGGTTCCCGCAGGCGTAGCGGTCGATGTAGGCCGTCATCGGCTCGGCGACCCCGACGCAGCCCTTGTAACCCGGGAAGTAGTTGAGGTCGACCACCACCGGCCCTTCCGGCCCCTCGATGATGTCGAGCCCGAAGAGTCCGAGACCGGTCGCAGCCCCGGCACGCAGCGCGATCTCCTCCACCTCGCGGGTCACGGGCACCGCCCGGCCCGGGCGGGTGAAGCTGTCCGGGGAGAACGGCTTGCGGACCGCCCAGACCCGCTGACCGACCACGTAGACCTTCAGGTCCTCACCGGGACCCTCCACCAGGTCCTGGACCACGAGCGCGGTGGTCGGGTCGGGCCGACCCTCGAGCTCGGCGGCTGACCGCACGATCTCGACGCCGGCCCCTCGGTGACCGCGCACCGGCTTGACGATCCTGGGGCGGCCGTCAAGGACGTCGGCGACCCGCTGCCAGCTACCGGTCACGAACGTCTCGGGCACCGGTACGCCGGCGGCGTGCAGCCGCCTGTTCGCCAGCAGCTTGTCCTGGGCTGCGGAGCACGCGGGGTACGGGTTGAGGAGCCGGGCACCCTGGGCGTGCAGGCCCGCCGCCACCGACAGCGCCAGCTCGGTGTGGGACTTCAGCAGGTAGAGGTCGTGGGCCGGCGTGAGCCCGTTGGCGTCCAACAGCAGCTCCTCGGTGGTGCCGTGCTCGACTTCGTGCCCCAGGGCCCGCAGCCGCTGCGACACCTCCACCAGCAGAGGACTGGGCACGTCCGGCACGCGGCGCACGGCCAGGAAGAACAGCCTCATGTGGCCACCGCCAGGAGCTCGTCCCGTGCCCTGGTGGCCTCGGCGACGACCTGCTCAGCGATCCGGCGGCCCGCGTCGGGCACGCCCTTGAAGCCGGGGAAGCTCGACATGTCCACCACCCACTGCTGCCCCCGGGATCGGATGACGTCGACGCCGTAGATGCTGATCCCGAAGGCCTCGCCGCACCGCAGCACGACCTCGCGCAGCTCGCCGGTCACCGCAAACGGCCGGCCGAGCTTCTCCTCGTACGTCCTGGCCGGGAAGACCCGTTCGACGCCGAAGACCTCCTCACCGATCCGGTACAGCTTGAGGTCGTCGCCCTCCGGTTCGTAGTAGCGCATCGCCAGCCAGGGCGTGCCGCTCACGAGGGCGTCGAGCTGCTCCTCGGTGTGCACCACCGCCAGGCCCCGGCCTTGGGAGCCCCGCGGGTCCTTGAGGATCAGCGGACCCCTCGCCAGCTCGGACCGCAGCCGCTGCGGGTCGGTCGTCAGCCAGGAGGCGGGGACGGGGACGCCCGCGGCAGCCAGCACGCGGGTCTGGACGATCTTGTCCCGGCAGGCCGCGGCCACCGGGTAGGGGTTGACCAGGTGAGCGCCCCGGGCGTGCAGGGCGCCGGCGAACGACAACGCGGCCTCCGTCCCGGACTTGAGCACGTAGACGTCGGATCGCGGTTCAAGCGTGGTCAGGTCGAAGCAGCCGGCGTCGGGGTCGACGGTGTCGACCCGGCAGCCCAGCGCCGACAGGGCGGCGGCCAGGTCGGGCACGAGCGGGCTGGTGCGTCCTGGGCGGGGCTCCAGGGCGATCACGGTGGCGGTCATCGAGGGGGTCATCGGGTGGCTCCCAGGTCGTAGGGGGTGCTCAGCGGTCGCGTCATGCCGACGCCACCGTTCAGGGCGGCCAGGACGGTGGCCAGCGGAGCGGAGGTGTCGATCAGGCGGTCCGCGGCCAGGGCCAGCGCCAGAAAGGGATGGCCGCTGGAGAGCTGGCCACACCCGGCCAGCACCCCGGCGGGGCCGAGCCGGTCGAGGTGGCGTCGCAGGGTCGGGTCGAAGGCACCGCGGCGCAGGGCGGCCGCAGCCACCAGGGCGAGCGCCGGGGTGGGCTCCCCGGCCGCCACCGCGAGGCGCGCGGGACCGCAGATCCGGTCCCGGGCGCCCAGCTTGCGCAGCGGGTCCCGCCCGACGCGCTCCACCGTGTCGCCCAGGGCGGGATCGGCGAACCGGCGCAGCGCGTCGTCCAGCTCCGGTTCGCCGCCGGCGAGCTCCTCGCCGTAGCACCTCGCGAGCCCGGCCTGACCCTCGCGCATCGCAGCCCGCACGACGTGCCGGATGTCCTCGTCCTCGAGCGCGGTCGCCGAGCAGCTGGTGGCCCTGCAGCCCGCCCAGGTAGGCCGCTGCGGCGTGGCCCGCGCTGAAGACGAAGAGCTTCCGCGTCACGTACGCCTCGAAGCGCTCCACCAGCTCCAGCTGCTCCCAGGCGGGCAACGGGGCGCGCAGCGCGTGGGCGTCGACGAAGAGCTGTCCCGTGGCTTCGGCGACCAGCAGCGGGCCCGGACCGACCTGGGGCGGACGGGTGACGATCCTGTCGACCAGTCCCGCGGCGAAGCCGTGCACCAGCACCCTCTGGTCGCCGTGCTCGGCGACCATCGCCCGCAGGTCCTCGGCCGCACCGTCCCTGTTGTCGCAGACCACGACGTTGACCGGGGTCGTCCGCGCCATCAGCCCGGCCGCCAGCAGAGGGGCGACCGCAGCGTGGTCGCCCGACCCGACGGTGATCATCACCACCGACGCCTGCGCGATCTGCAGCACCACCTCCGCGGTAGCTGTGGCCGGCAGCACCAGGTCGGGACGGATCAGGCGCTCGGCGCGGCTCACCCGTCCGGTGTAACGCACCCGGACGCCGTGCTCGGCCAGCGTCGAGGCTGCTGCCGCCGTGCGGGTGACCAGGACGACCCGGTGCCCCGCGTCCTGCAGCTGCTCGGCCGCCATCCCGCAGCCCACGTTCCCGGCGCCGATGACGACCGCCGGTGCCGGGGCCCTCACGCCGGAACCTGCTCGAGCGCCGCCGGCCGCCGAGCGGCGAGGGACAGGACATGGTCGGCCAGGACGTCGTCCGCGCCGTCGGTCAGCCCACGGTAGTTCGGGAAGTCGTTGACCTCGACCACCAAGTGGGTGCCGTCCGCCCGGCGGACGCAGTCGACCCCGAACAGCTCCAGGCCGAAGAGCCGGGCGCACTGCCGCGCCAGGACCCGCAGCTGGGAAGTCACCGGGACCGGCACCCCGGCGTCCACCGCGTCCCGGACCGCACCGGTCTCCTCGACGGGCGAGGGGCGACGCACGGCCCACACCGCGTCCCCAGCCACGTAGAGCTTGACGTCGTGACCGTCGCCGCGGTGGAACTCCTGGGCCAGCGCCAATGGCTCCGGCCAGACCACGCGGGCGAGCTCAGCGCGAGAGCGCACCACAACCAGGCCGCGGGCGTTGTCCCCGGTCACCGGCTTCAGGACGAGCGGGAAGACCACATCCGGCCGCCTCGCCAGGTCGGCGGGCGTGCCCAGCCAGCTCGTCGGCGTGGGCACCCCGGCCGCGGCGAGGGTCGCCGCCATGCCTGCCTTGTCGACCACCGCCTGCACCTCCGCTGCCCCGTTGACCACGGCCACGCCTGCCTGCTCCACCGACCGCAGCAGGCTGAGCAGGACCGTGCTCCGTCCGCGAGCCAGCACGAGGGAGATTCCCTGCGTCCACGTGCCGGTGGACAGGTCGGCACAGGCGGTCTCGGCGACAACGGTCCGCACCCGGGCCCCGCGCTCGCTGAGCGCCCGGACCACTCCTGCAGGCTGAGCCTGCGCGAGGTAACGGGCCTCCACCAGGACGCAGATCTCCAGCGGAGAAGTCGGCTGGCTGTCGGTCAGCACACGGAAGGACATGTGAACTCCAGATGAACGAATGGAGTCCCCACCCTCTGGGAATGAGCCGACGCGGATCACCCCCGGCCGAGGGGTACTAAGACCCCCGCAGGTGGGGGGGTGGCGAGCCGGTGGGGTCCAGGCGGTGGCTGCGGACCTTGTCGCGAGTCCGGCCGCTGCACCCGCAGAGTGGCGCAGGAGGTCCTGTTCGACTTCCTTGTTGAGCTCCTACTCCCCCGGCGAGCCTGTGGCCAGCGAGCCCGGACGTCTTCAGACGCGGGTCATCTGGGGTTGGGCGAGGCCGAAGCTGAGCGAGCGGTCTCAGTGACCCCCGTGCTGGCCGGCCGTCACCACCGTGACCGGTAGCCCGAACTTGCGTTCGACTTTGTGGGGCAGGTCCTGGTGCAGCCAGCGCGAGATCCCGCTGGGCAACGTCGACAGGACGATCTCGTCGACGCGTTGACGGGCGACGACCTCCTGGATGGCCTTGACCGGGTCCGGGTCCCCCACGGTGCCGTCCACGGTGACGCCCAGGCCGCGCAGGCTGTCCAGTCCGTGGTCGAGACGCTTCCGGGCTTCAGCGAAGTCGTCGTCCTCGGTGTCGAGCGGAGCATTCAGGCCGGGGACGCGATGGTCGAGGTGCCGGTCCGCACGCGCTGTGGCGGGCACGAGCAGGGTGAACGTCGATCCCTCAGCGCCCCTCCTGCTGCGCACATGCTCGAGCAGGTCCTGCCCTCCGAGGGTCTGGTTCGCCACGATGAGTACCCGAGACATCGCTCCACCTCCGCCGTTTCTCAGCACGCTATCGATGGTCGTCCGGAGTGTCACTGGGTAGATCCTGCAGGGTCGGGGAACCGGCCCGGTCTTCGAGGGGCGACCTTGCGGTGCCCGATGCTAAGTCCGTGGATGCTGAGGACGTCGTTCAAGGCCCTGGCGGCGGTCCGCCGGCTGCTCCTGGACGCCCTCTCCCAGCGGGACAACCGCGCTGGGATACCTGCAGGACGCGGTCAACGAGCAGGTCGAGATGACCCGTTTCGGTATGGCAAAGCACCTGCGCCTGCTGAGGCAGGCAGACCTCGTCATCTCGCGCAAGCAGGGCCGGTTGACGCTGCATCAGCGGAACCCGGTCCCGATTCAGCAGATCCACCAGCGTTGGATCGGCAAGTACACCGAGCGGCCCGGCGTCGCCGCGTTCCTGCTCGACCTCAAGCACCACCTCGAGGACCCTGAGCGCTTCGAGCAACTCACCGCCACGGAGGACGAACTGTCATGAGCGAGAACCTGGTCCGCCGGCGTTGATGTCGATGCTGTAGCGCCGCGGGCCGCGTCCAGCAGTCGGGAGGCCGGGGGTCTCGCGGATGGCTGCGACTCGAGGGCTGCGGGCGCGGGCCGACACCGTCCTGGGCCGCCGCTCACGTCAGACCGAGCAGCCACCGCACCTCGCGCTCCAGCAGGTCGACTCGGCAGGCCGAGGCGTAGGACCGCACGTCGTGCCCGAGCGCGTCGTAGACCGTCCTCGCCCCGTCCCGCTCGGTCACCCACACCATCGGCTGCTCGCCCCCTTCGTGCTCGTGGTGCAGCAGCACCCGTGACCCGGGATACAGGTCGAGGTGGCAGTACCGCTCGTCATGGACCGTGAACGCCCCGAGGCTCGCGCTGACGGGGTGGTCGGTGTCGGTCACCTCGACCCGCGCGTCGCCGATCGGCGGGTGCATCGAGTGTTTCCGGTTCCAGCGACCACCGATCCACCGGTGCCACTCCTCGAACCCGTCCAGCGTGTTGGACGCGGCGTGCAGCGCGAGCACCGGGCGCGAGCGCTCGCGGTGCTCGCGCAGGACCTGGAAAGCCTCCGCCCACGCGTCCTCCGGACCGTCCGAGTCCGCCCGGTAGGTCCCGGAGCCGGCGTTCACCACGAGCAGGTCGGCGTCCGGGACGTCCGCCACGACCCCGGCCGGCTTGAAGGCGCGGACCGCCACCCGAAGGCCGAGGCCCTCGAGGACGCGCGCGATCTCGACGGAGGTGGCGGTGAAGTCGTGCCACTCGTCCTGGTAGCGGCCCGAGCCGGAGAGGATCGTCGCCCTCACGCGACCTCAGCTCCCGTAGTGGGCGCTCAGGACGGACCGGTAGCGGTCGCTGATCTCGGCAGCCGCGCTCACGTCGCTCGAGCTCGGCCTCAGCTCGCTGACGTAGGCCACCGCCCAGTCCGGCATGCTGCCGGTCAGCGCCCACGCGGCCTGCTTCGCGGCCCCGACCGCCACGCTCTCGAAGACCTCGGTGCTGGCGATCGGCAGCCCGAAGACCGCAGGGGCGATCTCCTGCACCGCTCGCGACTGCGCCGCCCCGCCGGTCAAGGTGATGCGGTTGATCTCCCCGGTCTCCTGCCGCAGGACCTGGACCCCGTAGGCCAGGCTCCACAGCACGCCTTCGATGGTCGCGCGGGCGATGTTGGCCGGCGTCATGTTCGCCAGGGTCAGACCCACCAGCTCACCGCGCGCGTCAGGGAGGGAGGGAGTGCGCTCCCCTTCCAGGTAGGGGACGAACGTGACGCCCTCGCTGCCGGGCGGTGCGGTGAGAGCCAGCCGGCTCATCTCGTCCAGGCTGACCCCGAGCAGGCCGGCGGTGGCGCCGAGGTTGCGCGCCCCGTTCAGCGTGCAGACCAGAGGGAGGAATCCGCCGGTGGCGTCGGCGAAGCCGGCCACCACTCCGGTGCCCTCGTGGGTCTGCGCCGAGCTGCGGGTGAACGCCGTGCCACTGGTCCCCAGGGACACCACCGCTTCCCCGGGCAGCAGTCCGAGCCCGAGCGCAGCGGCCATGTTGTCGCCGGTACCCGCGGCGACGGCCACGCCGAAGGGCGTCGTCCCGACGATCTCGTCCGGCGCCGCCACTCGCGGCAGCTCCAGGTCGTGACCCACGGCCCGGCGCACCAGGTCGTCGCGGTACTGGTTCGTGCTGGCATCGAAGTAGAGGGTTCCCGACGCGTCACCCCGGTCGGTGACCGGGGCGAACGAGCGACCGCCGACCTGCCACGTCAGCCAGTCGTGAGGCAGCAGGACCGACGCGGTCCGGGCAGCGTTCTCCGGCTCCGCCCGCGCGAGCCAACGGATCTTTGACACCGTCATCGACGCCACCGGGACCGAGCCGACGGCATCGGCCCACGCCTGCTTCCCGCCCAGCTCGGCGATCAGGTCCTCGGCGTCGGGGGCCGAGCGGTTGTCGTTCCAGAGGAGGGCGTCGCGCACCAGCTCTCCCTCGCTGTCAAGGGTCACCATCCCGTGCTGCTGGCCGCCCACCGCCAGGGCCTCCACCCCGTCCCAGAAGCCCGGGGCGGAGCTCGCCTCCTGGAAGGCGTTCAGCCAGGCGGTCGCGGCGACCTCGGTGCCCGGCGGGTGGGCGGCGCGTCCGGTCCGGACCACCCGACCGCTCTCGACGTCGCAGACGACGATCTTGCAGGACTGCGTCGACGAGTCGATCCCCGCGACGAGCGATCCTCCAGCTGAGGACATGTCTCTCCTTGTGTGTTGACCGGCTCCGTCGATCCGCGGTGGCGCGGCGCCGGGGGCAGCGACGGACCGTTCCTGCCCGGCAGGCCGGCCGGGGCGGGTGGATGCGACCAGCCCGGGCTGCAGACGAGGCCTGTGTGCCTGCAGCCGGGCTGGTCGCCGATCAGGGCGCGCCCGCTCCTCTGGTCAGCCCGGGAGCGGGCGTGCGGCTAGCGGACCCCGAGCAGGTGCTCGATCGCGTAGCGCTGGATGCGCGCGAAGCCGTAACCCTTGGTGCGGGGCACCTCGAGGTCGTAGTCCTCGAACGCGCTGCGGTCCTCGAGGAGCTTGGCGTAGTCCTCGCCCGGCTCCAGGGTGGGGGTGTTCAGGTCGGCGACGCCGGCCGCGGCGAGTGCCTCCTGCACCCGGGGGTCCGCCCGGAAGGAGTGCGAGCGCTCACGGAGGGCGATGTAGAGCTCCATGTTCGCCAGGGCGGACTCCCAGACCCCGTCCATGCTCTCGGTGCGGAGCGGCTTGTAGTCGAAGTGCCGGGGTCCGTCGTAGGTCGGCCCGCCGCCGGGGCCGCCGTTCTCCAGCAAGTCCACGGTGGAGAAGGCCTGGAGCAGGTCGCCGTAACCGAAGACCATGTCCTGGTCGTACCGGGGGCCCTTCTGGCCGTTCAGGTCGATGTGGAACAGCTTGTTCTGCCACAGCGCCTGGGCGATGCCGTGGGTGTAGTTCAGGGAGGCCATCTGCTCGTGCCCGGTCTCGGGGTTGATCCCGACCATCTCGTGGTGCTCGAGCTGGGTGATGAAGGCCAGGGCGTGACCGATCGAGGGCAGCAGGATGTCTCCGCGCGGCTCGTTGGGCTTCGGCTCGATGGCGAACCGCATGCCGTAGCCCTTGTCGATCGAGTACTGGGCGAGCATGTCGATGCCCTCGCGGTAGCGGTCCAGGGCTGCCCGGACGTCCTTGGCGAAGTCCACCTCAGAGCCCTCGCGGCCGCCCCAGAACACGTAGAGCTTGGCGCCGAGCTCGGCCGCCAGGTCCATGTTCTGCATCACCTTGCGCAGCGCGTACCGGCGGACCGAGCGGTCGTTGCTGGTGAAGCCGCCGTCCTTGAACACCGGGTCACCGAAGAGGTTGGTGGTGACCATCGGCACCTCCATGCCGGTGTCGGCGAGCGCGGTCTTGAACTCTCCGATGATCCGCGTCCGGTCGCTGCTGCTGCTGCCCGGCGGGATGAGGTCGTCGTCGTGGAAGGTGATGCCGTACGCGCCGAGCTCGGACAGCTTGTGCACGGCCTCGACGGCGGCGAGGGCGGGCCGGGTGGCTTCCCCGAACAGGTCGCGAGCCTGCCAACCGACCGTCCACAGACCGAAACTGAACTTGTCCTCGCGGGTGGGGGTGGGCGTCATGGGTTTCTCCTGGGTCGTGGGGCGGGCGAAGGGCAGGGGGGACAGGACTGACCCTCTCAGGGGCCCGTCAGGTCAAAGGCAGGTGGGTCCGGTGCGTGAGGGCCTGAGCCGCGTCGGTTCCGACGGGGGTGCGGCGGGACCCGAGGCGGGCTGCTCGGCGCGCGGGGTCCAGCGACGCTGCAGCCGGGTTGTTGCTGAGGTCCACGCTGATCTCCGTACGTCAGGGCATCCTGCACGTCGTGCTGGTCGGGCCCAACGCATCCTGCCGACTGATCGAGGCTTTCGTCGCTGAGCACCCGCCGCCAACCTAGGTTTTCGCGCTTGATGCTGTCAAGAGTCGTGCTGGGCGGCGGCTGCGGGGGTCCACTTACGCGCGCCGTGCTCGACCCAGTCGAAGAAACTTCCGACGGTCCATGACCTCGCTGAGCCAGGCATGCCCTTGGCCGAGCGACGGGAACGACGCCCTGGTCACGAAGCTCGTGTCGGCGGGGTCGCGGCCCAGGACCGGTCCGCTCGAGTACTGAGACCTGATGTCCACCTCAGGCGTATTGTGATCGAAAGTTTCTACGAGAGATGATGCTTGACAGCCCTGAAAACCGGACGTAAGTTCCGACTATCGCGGTGAGACGCAGGGGTGCGGCTCACCCGCGAAGGACCTTCGACGTCACCCTCGATGAACCCGCGCACCGGGCGAGGCAGATCGACACGTTCTCCATCCACCGTTCGGGCGTGCGAGCCCGCGAAGGCATCCGGGTGCCGTGCCGGCGCCCGCAGATCAACGAGGATCACCATGTTGCTCACGCTCCGGCCCAAGGCCGTCCGCTCGTTCGCCGCGCTCGCCGCGGCAGCCCTCGCGCTCTCCCTCGGCGCCTGCGGGGGTCCCGTCGGTGGTGGCGCCCAGAGCCCGCAGGAGGGTGGTGCGAGCGAGGACGCCGGCTCCGCCACCTCCGGGACCGTGAACTGGTGGGGTTGGACCCCCACCGACACTGCCACCGCGGACGGGTACATCGAGGCGTTCAACCAGGAGTTCCCCGACATCAAGGTGAACTTCAAGCTGGTCTCCATCCCCGACTGGCAGGCCGCGCTGACGCCCGCGCTCCGCTCGAACAGCGGCCCTGACGTCTTCGACATGCAGCCTGGCGCGTACGTGAAGAAGTACGGGTCCTTCGCCGAGGACCTGACTCCGGCGATGACCAAGGTTCTGGGCGAGGACTGGCAGTCGAAGGTCGCGCCGGCGGGCGTCAGCGGGCTCACCAACGCCGAGGGGAAGCTGACAGCAGCCTCCGTCGGTGCCGTCTACTCGGGCACGCTCTGGATCAACCAGGGCCTGTTCGACAAGTACGACCTCAAGCCCCCGACCACCCTCGACGAGTGGGACAAGGTGTGCCAGGAGCTCAAGGCTCAGAAGCAGGGTTGCTTCGTCCAGGGCGCGGCCGGGGCCGGCTTCGACCAGGACACGCTGCAGGCGATCGCCAACTCCGTCGAGCCCGGCCTGTGGACCCGCGCGTCTAAGGGTGAGGCCGAGTGGGACGACCCGGGGATCATCAAGACCCTCGAGATCTGGAAGCAGCTGTTCGACCGCGGCATCATGCAGGAGGGTGCGGTCGGCTACCAGCAGTACCCCGACGCCAACAACGACTTCCTCACCGGTAAGTACGCGATGGTCATGATGGGCACCTGGTACACCCAGTACACCACCGAGAAGGCCATGACCGCGGCGCTCAAGGCCGCGGGCGTCAAGGGTGCGAAGCCGTTCCCGATCGTGCCGATCCCCTTCCCCGACGTCGCGGGAGCAGGGAACGAGGGCGAGATGTTCGGCGACGCCGACTACGGGCTGGCGGTCTCCACCAAGGCCAAGGACAAGGCGGCGGCGGAGACCTTCGTCACCTGGCTCGCCACTTCGACGGCTGGGCAGCAGGCCGTCGCCAACCAGCTGAACGACGTCCCCGCGTTGAAGGGGGTCGAGCCCGACTTCGAGCAGATCACGTTCGTTGACCCCGACGTCCAGGCCGCCCCGGTCCAGGAGCTCCTGGCCAAGGTGGCCACCGTCGAGCAGCCCCGCTTCGCCCTGCTCAGCCAAGACGCCACCGACGCGTTCTTCGCCGCGGCCACGTCCACGGCCACCGGCAAGGCGACCCCGGAGGAGGCGGCGAAGACCATGCGCAAGACAATCGAGGACGCTGCCGAGGCGGCGGCCGAGTAGCGGCCCCCGGGCTCGAGCAGGCGGGACAGACGCAGCCATGGCTGGGACCTCGGTCGCCGAACGCCCTCTCTCCTCCTCGTCCGCCCGAGGCACGGGTGGCGGCGGCTCCGGTCGCCGCCGCCGGCGGCGCCTGCGGCCCCACGGCCTGCCCTGGATCCTGCCGGCTCTCGTCCTGTGCGTCGGCATCCTCTACTACTGCATCTGGTACACCGCGGTCATCTCCACGTGGAACTGGGACGGCCTCAACCCCAACCCGAGGGTGATCGGCGCTCGCAACTACGAGCGGATCGCGGAGGACCCGATCTTCTGGCGCACGCTCCGCCACACCGGGGTGCTCTTCGTCGTCACCTTCGCCGTGCAGACCGCGCTCGGCTTCGTCTTCGCGGTGCTGCTGCACTCGAAGGTGAAGTTCGCCGTGGTCTACAAGGTGATCGTCTTCATCCCGGTCGTCCTGGCCCCGGCCATCACGGCGCCGGTCTTCCGTCGGCTGTTCGCACCCGACGGCCCGTTCAACGGGCTGCTCGAGTTCGTCGGTCTGGGAGCGCTGGCTCAGCCGTGGCTCGGTCAGGAGAGCACAGCCCTCCCGGTGATCATGGCCATCACCGTGTGGCACTGGACGGGCATCACCTTCGTGCTCTACTTCGCGGCGATGGGTCAGATCGACCCCTCGGTGCTGGAGGCGGCCCGGATCGACGGTGCCAGCAATCTCGCCACGCTGGTCCACATCATCTGGCCGGGGGTCCGGGGCACAACCCTCGCCATGGCCATCCTGAGCGCCATCGGCGCCCTGAAGACGTTCGACATCCCCTACCTGGTCACGGTGGGTGGTCCGAACTACGCCACGGAGTTCCTGGGCACCTACATCTACCGGCAGACGATCCCGCTCTCCCACGTCGGCTACGGCGCGGCGCTCTCGATCATCCTGCTGGTGCTGGCGCTGGTCATGGCACTCATCCTGCAAGTCCGAGGCCGGGAGAAGGAGGTGGTGCGCTGATGTTCGAGGTCCGCACGCTGCGGGGTCGCATCCTGCTGCAGATCGTCGTCACCCTGCTCGTCCTGCCCTTCCTGTACCCCCTGATCACCATGGTGCAGGGCTCGCTCGCCGGCGACGGGTGGGGCAACTACCGGGCCGTCCTGGGGGTTCCGCTCCTGGCGCGCTTCTTCGTCAACACCGTCATCATCGCGGCCAGCGTGATCGTTCTCGTCTACACGGTGACGATGCTCGCCGCCTACGGCTTCGGCAAGCTGCACATCCGGGGCCGCGAGGTGTACTTCTGGCTGCTGCTCGCCTGCCTCACGCTGCCCGAAGTCGTCCTTCTGGCGCCCCTGTTCACCACGGCGCAGGCGCTCGGCTTCTTCGACACCTACTGGGCGGTGATCCTGCCGCTGGCCGCCCTGCAGGTGCCGTTCGCGGTGCTGCTGGCGCGCAACTTCGTCAACGGGATCCCGGACGAGCTCTTCGAGGCCGCACGGGTCGACGGCGCGAGCGCCCTGCGGGGGTTCATCCACATCGTGATCCCGCTGACCCGACCGATCGGCGCGGCGATCTTCATCTTCACCCTCATCGGAGCCTGGAACAACTACCTCTTCCCGCTGGTGTTCCTCCAGTCCACCGAGATGCAGACCATCACCTTGGTGCCCCAGTTCTTCGTCGGCCAGTTCAGCAACGACCAGACCAAGATCCTGGCTTCTGCTGTGCTCACAGCGATCCCGGAGGTCGTCGCCTACCTGTGTCTGCAACGGCTGTTCGAGCGCGGCCTGGCCGCCGGCGCGATCAAGTAGACCGAGCGGCCCGGATCCCAGCCCTGACCATCACCACGTGGAACGAGGACCCTCTCGCATGATGCAACACGACGCCGCGCCCCTGCGCGTGCTTTACATCGGTGGCACCGGCACGATCAGCGCCTCCTGCGTCCGCCTCTCGGTAGCCAGCGGGATGGCTGTGTCGGTGCTGAACCGGGGCAACAACAGCGCCGGACGGGACATGCCCGAGGGTCTGACCTGGCTGACCGGCGACGTGACCGACGACCGTTCCCTGCTCGCCGCCCTCGGCGACCAGGAGTTCGACGCCGTGGTCAACTTCTTGTCCTTCGACGCCGACGACGTGCAGCGGATGGTGGCGGTCTTCGGCTCCCGGACCAGGCAGTACATCCACATCAGCTCGGGTTCGATCTACGCCAAGCCCGTGCAGCAGCTGCCGATCACCGAGTCATCGCCAGTCTCCGCGAACCCCGTGCTCGGGTACGCCACCGCGAAGTGGCGGGCCGAGCTCGCGCTGCAGCAGGCGCGGACCGAGCACGGCTTCCCGGTGACGATCGTGCGACCCGCCCACACCTACGACGACGCCAACCCGCCGCTGCCCGGCGGCTGGACCGTCCTGGAACGCCTGGTCCGGGGCGCGGAGATCCCCGTCCACGGGGACGGGACGACGCCCTGGACCCTGACCCACGCCGAGGACTTCGCCCAGGGTCTGGTCGGCTTGATCGGCAACCCGCGCACTATCGGTGAGGTCTTCAACATCACCGGCGAGGACGTCTACACCTGGGACCAGATCTACAGGATCCTGGCGCAGGCGCTGGGCGTCGAGGCGAAGCTGGTGCACGTGGCTTCGGAGCTGTTCCCCGTCGTGGCCCCGGAGTGGTTCTGGTCCGGTGAGGTGCTGGGTGACATCGGCCACGCCGGGATCTTCGACACCGGCAAGATCAGGAGGTTCGTGCCCGGGTTCGCGCCCAGGCTCACCTTCCACCGGGCTGCCCTGCGCATGGTCCAGTGGCGCGCCGACCACCCGGACACGACCGGCTCCGACGCCTCGACCGACGCGGTGCTCGACCGGATCGTCACGGCCTACCACGCCGCTCGCGACGTGTTCGCCGAGCACGCTCCCGGGAGTGCCGGACAGTGACGCCCCCAAGCCTGCCCCTCCGCGCGCTGGGGGGCACCGGACTGGGCGTCACGGCGCTGTGCTTCGGCACCTCACCGCTGGCCAGCATGGCGCAGCTGTACGGGTACGCCGTCGAGGAGGATCAGGCGGTCGCCACGATCCGGGCCGCCTTCGACAGCCCGGTGAACTTCCTGGACACGTCCAACGGCTACGGCGAGGACGGGACCGCCGAGCGTCGCATCGGCGCCGCCATCGCGCAGGTGGGGAAGCTCCCGGACCACGTCGTGCTGGCCACCAAGGTGGACCCCGACCCGGTCACCGGGGACTTCTCCGGAGACCGCGTGCGTGCCTCGCTCGAGGAGTCGCTGGAGCGGCTGGGCGTCGACCGCATCCCGCTCCTCCACCTGCACGACCCCGAGCGGATCACCTTCGAGGACGGCATCGCTCCCGGCGGACCGGTCCGCGCCCTGGTCGACCTGCGTGAACGCGGCCTGGTCGACCATCTCGGGGTGGCCGGCGGTCCGATCGGGGTGCTGCAGCGCTACCTCGGCACCGGGGAGTTCGAGGTGGTCCTGAGCCACAACCGGTACACCCTGCTCGACCGCTCGGCAGAGGGGCTGTTCCGCTCCGCCGCGGACCGTGGTCTGGGGGTCCTCAACGCGGCCCCCTACGGCGGAGGGATGCTGGCGAAAGGCCCGGGGGTGCAGGGCAAGTACGCCTACGGAGCCCCGGACGACCAGATCCCGCAGGCCGCCCGCGCCATGGACGCAGCCTGCCGGCGCCACGGGGTGCCGCTGGCCGCCGCCGCCCTCCAGTTCTCGATGCGGTCGGAGCTCGTCACCTCCACCGTCGTCGGCGTCTCCTCACCCGAGCGGATCGACCAGACGATGGCGCTGGCGGCCGTGCGGGTCCCCGAGGAGCTGTGGGACGAGCTCGAGCAGGCCGTCCCACCCCGCGAGCTCTGGCTGGACTGAGGGGCGGGTTTGATGGTCGTCGGACCAGGCACCGGCCCGCGCACACCCTCCGCGCCTCAAAGGACCTGACGAGCCTGTCGAAAGGAGCCGCATGAGCAGCGGTACCGCCCCCACACTGTCCTTCGCGACCTACCCGAGCCTGCGGGACCGGGTGGCGTTCGTGAGCGGTGGCGCCTCCGGCCTCGGCGCGGAGTTCGTCACCCAGCTCGCCGCGCAGGGAGCCTCTGTCGCCTTCGTCGACGTCGACGTCGACCGCGGGAAGGCGCTCGAGCAGGCGCTGCTCGACGAAGGCTCTCGGGCGCTCTTCCTGGAGTGCGACGTGCGCGACATCCCCGCTCTGCAGGCGGCGATCCGCCGCTCAGCCGCCCAGCTGGGCCCGATCCGCGTCCTGGTCAACAACGCGGCCAACGACCAGCGGGACAAGGTGGCTGAGGTGGACCAGGCGCTGTGGGACGACCGGATCGCCGTCAACGTCCGGCACCACTTCTTCGCCGCCCAGGCGGTGGCGGACAGCATGCGCGACGCGGGCGGGGGATCGATCATCAACCTGGGCTCGATCAGCGCGCACATCGACCTGATGGACCTGCCGGGCTACATCACCGCCAAGGCCGGGGTGGAGGGGCTGACCCGGACCCTGGCGCGGGAGTACGGTCCGTGGCGGGTCCGGGTGAATTGCATCATTCCGGGCTGGATCATGACCGAGAAGCAGCTGACCGAGTGGGTGACCCCCGAAGCCGAGGAGTCGATCATGCGCAACCAGTGCCTGCCCGACAAGGTCTACCCCGACGACGTCGCCCGCCTGCTGCTCTGGCTGGCGGCCGACGACTCACGCGCCTGCACCGCGCAACGGTGGATCGTGGACGGCGGCTGGCAGTGAGCGCCGGGGCCGAGCGCCTTACCGACCCGTGCACCTTCCACGGCGAGGGACCGTTCTGGGACGGCGTCAACAACCGGCTGCTGCTGGTCGACATGCTGGCCGGCGCCGTGGTGGAGGTCAGTGCCGACGGAAGCACACGACGCCGGGAGCGGGGCGGGGTGGCGGCAGCGCTGCGGGCGCGCCGCGCCGGAGGCTACGTGCTCGCCACCGAGCGGCAGTTCGTCCTGCTCGACCGTGACCTGGCCGAGGAGAGCGCGCTGCCGCCCGTCTTCACCGATCCGCTGATCCGGATGAACGACGGCGGGTGCGACCCCGGCGGGCGCTTCTACTGCGGGACGATGGCCTACGCCGAGACCCCGGGCGCGGGCACCCTGTACTGCCTCCACCCCGACGGGCACGTCTCGGTGGCCCTGCGGGACGTGACCATCTCCAACGGCCTGCAGTGGAACGGCTCGGGCGACACCGTCTTCTACGTCGACACCCCGACCGGCCGGGTGGACTGCTTCGACTTCGATCCCGGGTCCGGGACCTTCTCGAACCGCCGGGTCTTCGCCGAGGTCGCCGGGCGGGGGCATCCCGACGGCATGGCCATCGACGAGGAGGGTGGCCTCTGGGTGGCCCTGTGGGGCGGGGGCGGTGTGCGGCGCTACGACACAGCCGGCCGCCTCGACGTCGTGGTCGACCTGCCGGTCTCCAACGTGACGGCGTGCGCGTTCGGCGGACCCGATCTGCAGACGCTCTTCGTCACCACCTCCCGCCAGGGGGTGGCCGACGGGGACGAGCCCGAGGCCGGCGCTGTGTTCAGCTACGACGCCGGCGTGCGAGGAGCCGTCCAGCACGCGTTCGCCGGCTGAGGCGCCGTCTCACGCCGGCTGCTGCAGCACCCCGTCGACCCGCCGCGGCAACCGCCAGGGGTTGTCCTCCCGCAGCGCGGGCGGGAGCACGTGCTCGGGCGCGTCCTGGTAGCTCACCGGCCGCAGGAACCGGTCGATGGCGGCCGTCCCCACCGAGGTGGTCTGGATCGACGTGGTGGCCGGGTAGGGGCCGCCGTGGTGCTGCGCGTACGTGACCGAGACCCCCGTGGGCCAGCCGTTCCAGACCACCCGGCCCACGCGCTCGCTCAGCACCTCGGTGAGGGCCGGCACCACCGACTCCTCCCCCGCCCCCTGCACCGTCGCGGTCAGCTGGCCCTGGAACACCCGCGCCGCGGACAGCAGTTCTTCCTCCGTCTCGTAGGACACCACCAGGGCAGCCGGGCCGAAGCACTCCTGCGTCATCGCCTCGGCGTCAGCGAGCAGCTCGGTCACCGTGGTGGCGAGGACAGTGGGGGCAGGGTCGCCCTCCGGACCAGCCTCGCCGGCCAGCAGGCGCACGCCCGGCCGCTCCGCTAGCTGGGTCAGCGACTCCGCGTAGCCCGAGCGGATGTGCTCGCTCAACATCGGCACCGCTGCCCGCCCGCTCACCAGCTCGGCGACCCGTTCCTCGATGCCGGAGCCGGCCGGGACGAACAGCAGTCCCGGCTTGGTGCAGAACTGCCCGTTCCCCAGCGCCAACGAGCCGACGAACCCAGCCGCCACCTCGTCCGGACGCTCCACGGAGGCGGCCCGGGTGACGAAGGCGGGGTTGACGCTGCCGAGCTCCCCGTAGAACGGGATCGGCTCCGGCCGCGAGACGGCGAGGTCGAACAGGGCGCGCCCACCTCGAATCGATCCGGTGAAGGAGGCGGCGCGGATGCGCGGGTCCTGGATCAGGGCGATGCCGGTCTCGAACCCGCTCACCACGGCGAAGACGCCGTCCGGAGCGCCCGCCTCGGCGAGCGCGCTGGCGACCAGCACCCCGGTCGCCTTGGACAGCTCCGGGTGGCCGGGGTTCGCCTTGACCAGGACCGGGCACCCAGCGGCGAGGGCGGAGGCGGTGTCCCCGCCCGCGACGCTGAAGGCGAAGGGGAAGTTGCTGGCCGCGTAGACCGCGACCGGCCCGAGCGGCCGCAGCATCCGGCGCAGGTCGGGCCTGGCCCCCATCGGCCAGGACGGGTCCGTGTGGTCGACGGTCGCTTGGAGGAACGAGCCCTCACGCAGGACGTCGGCGAACAGGCGCAGCTGGAACGTCGTGCGCTTCAGCTCTCCCTGGAGCCGCTCGACGCCGAGATGGGTCTCCTGTGCCGCCAGCGGCACGAGGTCCTCGGCCGCGTCGAGCCGGTCGGCGACCTGCTCGAGCCATCCCGCCCGGTCCCGCGGACGGGAACCGACCAGGCTGCGGTCCGCCGCCACGGCGGCGTCAAGCAACCGGTCGAGCTCCTCCGGCTGCGTCTCGGAGGCCTGGGTCTGCGAAGGACGCTCGGTCATGGGTACTCCTGGGTGAGTGGCCGGTCCACGAGCAGGACCGGAGGGCCGAGGGTGCCGGTGCCCCGGACACCATCGTGCCCGCGGTCCTTCAGCCGGCTACGCAAGGGGTCCCTCCGCTCCCCCACGAACCTGCTCGGGCTGCTGAGCGGAAGCGCCTGCCTGGCCCGGGAGCAGGATGCTGCGCCCCACCCCGCCCGTGCGGAGCTCGGCGTAGGCCTCGTTGACCTCGGCAAGGGGACGGCGGGTGCCGATCAGCTCGTCGAGGGGCAACCGGCCCGCCAGGTAGAGGGCGAAGATCCGCGGCAGGTCGATGCGCGGGTTGCTGGAGCCGTACAGAGACCCGACCACGCGCTTCTGCCGCTGCACCAGCTCGTTGACCGGCAGCGAGACGGTCGCGCCAGCGTGGCTGAGCCCGACGGCCACGAGCGTGCCGGCCGGCCGCAGGCACCCGAAAGCCTGCTGCATCGTCTCGGGGCGGCCCACGGCGTCGATCATCCAGGGCACCCCGCCGTCGGAGATCTCCAGCACCTGATCGACCACGTCCCCGGACCGGGCGTCGACGACATGGGTGGCGCCGACTCGTCGGGCGAGCTCGAGCTTGGCCGGGTCGATGTCGATGGCGATCACCGGGTGGGCGCCGCTGAGGGCGGCCCCCATGACCGCCGCCAGACCGACCCCGCCCGTCCCGAAGACCGCGAGCGGGCGACCGCCGGGCCGCTCGACCGCGTTGAGCACCGCCCCGACCCCGGTGATGACCGCGCACGCTGAGATGGCCGCGATCTCGGGCGGCACCCCCTCGGGCACCACCATCGCGCTGGTCTCGGAGACGACGACCCGTTCGGCGAAGCACGAGACGCCCATCAAGTGGTGGATGCGCTCCTCACCCTGCCCCCGGAGGCGGCTGGTGCCGTCCATCAACCCGTTGCTCGTGGCCAGGACGCGGCCGAACCGGCAGAGGACGGGGTTACCGCCCACACACGCCTCGCACTCCCCGCACCGGGGCCGCCACAGCAGGGCCACCCGTTCGCCGACCGAGACCCGACCGCTCCCCCCGGGACCGACCGCTTCGACGATGCCGGCTCCCTCATGCCCGACGACCAGTGGGAGCTTCGCCTGCAGGTCCCCCGTCATGTAGTGCAGATCGCTGTGGCAGACCCCGGCCGCCTCGATGCGGACGGAGATCTCCCCCGTCTGGGGCTCGTCGAGCTCGACGTCCTCGAGCTGCAGGGGGGCGCCCACCTCCCGCAGGACAGCCGCCTTCACCGGCTGGCCACCCGCGGCGCGTGCCGCTGGAGCTGCTCGAGCAGCGGACGGCGCACCTCACAGGAGTCGAAGGCGAACGAGTCGGCCAGGGCGTCGAGCTCGCTGTCGTCGAGACCGCGGAACTTGCTGGCGTACTCGTGGGCGAGCGGTTGGGCGATCATGATGTTGAGCAGCAGCGTGCGCGCCCAGTCGAACCGTCCCCACGGGTAGGGGTCGAAGTCCGGGAACTCCCGGGCGAGCAGGTCCTGGACCGGCTGGGTCACCTCGGCGACACCGATGCCGTCGCTGCCCCACTGGTCGGCCGCGAGCCGGTTCTTCTTGGCCACGAACGAGTCGAAGTGGCGCCGGTAGGGCGTGTCCGGTCGGACCGAGACCAGCCCCTGGCGGCCGATGTCCTTGTACATCCACAGCGCCCAGCTGGCCGAGTGCCGGTCATAGAGGTCGAGCTGGTCGGCGAGGATCTGGCGCAGGTGCACGTCCTTCGCCTCGTCCCCGGAGTAGATGGGCCCGAACTCCCCCACCAGGATCGGCGAGCCGGTCTGGCGGGCGTAGGCCGAGCGCGTCAGGAACTTCTGCTCTGCCTCCTCCCGGCTGTAGTAGGGGCTGCGGCCCAGGCCGGCCGGCACGTAGTCATGCAGGGTGTAGACGGCGTTGTCGAAGGGCTCGTCGAAGATGTCGAACTCGGTGGCGTAGGTGTTGCCGTCGAGGAACACGGTGTGGTCGGGGTCCACCGCGCGGATCGCGGACACGAGCCGACGGTAGAAGGGGCCGACCACGCTCCGGGACTCGTCGGAGGGCTCGTTGAGCAGGTTGTAGCCCGCCACCCAGGGGTTGCCCCGGTAGTGCTCGGCGATGGCCTCCCACAGGTTCACCACCCGGTCCTGGAACTGCCGCTGCTCCCAGAACGAGGCCACGTGCGTGGGGTTGTCGGAGTGCCAGTGCTGGTTCTGCCCACCGGGGAGGGCGTGCAGGTCGACGATCGAGGAGACGCCGTTGCGGGCCAGCATCTCGATGGCTCGGTCGAGGTGGCGGAAGCCGTCGGCCTTGATCTCGAAGGGACGCGCGTCGTCCTCGAGGTGCTTGTAGCCGATGGCGATCCGGGCCAGGTTGAGCCCTGCCTGACCGAGGAAAGCCGCGTCCGGCTCGTCGAAGAACCGGGTCAGCAGCCGCTCGAAGAAGCGCTCGGCCCGGTCGTCACCGATCGCCTGCCGCACCTCCTTGCGCATCAGCGACTCGTTGGCGGAGTACCCGGTGATGAAGTTCTCCATGTTGAGCCAACCCCCGAGGCAGACGCCGCGGAGGAGGAGCGGCTGGCCGTCGGGGCCGACGAAGCTCGTGCCGGCGGTGCGGATCACTGCGGTGGATGAGGTCATGACGTCCTTGTCGAAGAGGTAGCTCGATGAACCAGCGGAGGGGGGCCGGGTGACGGATGTTCCGGTCTCCCCCCGGGTGGGCGGGCGCCGGCGGCGCCCGCCCGGAGTGCTAGGCCCGGAGCCCGGTCACCAGACGCGGGTGCGGGAGGCGCCGGAGGCGAGGGTGCTGACCGGTCCGGCCGGGTAGGAGCCCGACGGCGTCCGGTCGACCCCGAGGAGGTCGACATCCAGCCGAGCCGGCGTACCGTCGGGCTCCTCGAACTCCGCGTCGACGAACCGGACGCGTTCCAGGTCCAGGCCGCTGACCGCAGGGATGCGAAGGTCGTCGAAGGCGGACGGGAAGTTGCTCTCCAGGAACACCTCGGCACCCTCGTCGACGACGGTCACGCTCGCCTCGCCCCCGGTGAGGACGCTCGCGCCCTGCTCAGCCTCGAAGGGCTCAGCGCCGGGACCGTAGACGTTGTCGCGGATGTAGACCGGCTGCTTCACCGTGGCGAAGCGTTCGTGGTCGCCCTTGGTGGGGTCGGAGACCAAAGCCAGGTAGTCCTCCAGGGACGCGGGGTGGCCGTTGTAGCCTGCCGTGCCGTAGCCCACCTCCCGGCGCCCCGGCCGGGTCGACTCCGGTCCGTAGGCCAGGTCGGGGTCGTCGCTGAGGAAGACGTTGCCGATGTAGCGGTCGTCACCGCCGGTGATGGCCGCGTAGCCGGCCACCTGCGTGCTGTGCGGGACGTGGTAGGGCGTCGGGCGCTCGATGATGGGGTCGAGCGAGACCGTGCCGCAGAGCAGGTTGTTCACGAAGGCGCCCCCCTGGCTGTGCACCTCGAGCGACACCCGGGAGGCGAGGACGTTGTGGTCGACGAGGTGCGGCCCGTGGCTGACCTCGATGAAGAGGTCGCGGCTGTTGGCGTAGAACAGGTTCCGTGTCACCCGGGTGCCCTGGGTCTGCCAGTCCAGCCAGGTGCCCAGCGAGCAGTCGTGGATGCGGTTGTGGCGGATGACCACGTCCAGGGCGGCGTGAAGCTTGATGCCGGCGATCTCGTAGCCGTAGAACTCGCGCTTGATGGCGATGTTGTAGATGTGGTTGTCCTCGATCGTGGAGAACACGCAGCCGAGGTGGCCGACGACACCGTTCTGGCCGCAGTCGTAGATCGTGTTGCGGCGCACGACGTGGGAACCGATGTGCTCCCGGTCCCAGCCGATCTGAACGGCGCTGAACACCGACTCGAGCTGGTACTGGTAGCCGGGCTTGTCCCGACGCACGGTGGCGAAGTTGTGGCCGGTGGCCTTCTCCTTGCCCAGGGACACCGCCGAGCACTTCGCGTCGTGGATGACGTTGTCCTCGATGACCCAGCCCTTGGCCCAGTTCGGGCCGACGAGGCCGGGCTGGTCCGCAGTCGGCGGCGCCCAAGGCGTCGCCGCCTGCGCCAGCTCGAACCCGCGCACCGTGATGTAGTCGATGTGGTGCTCGGCCGGGTAGAACACCGACCGGCGCACGTTGATCTCGACGAGCTCGGCGTTCGGGTCCGCGCCCTGGAAGTTGGCCCAGAGGGTCGTCCGGTCAGCGCTGACCTCGGCGTGCCAGACCAGCTGCGTCTGCGCGGGGTCGCGGATGGGGTCGACGGTGCCCGTCCAGTGGTCGGTCATCTCAGTGCGCAGCGGCGGGTCGCTGACCTCCTCGACGGTGGCGACCTCGTAGAAGCTCTTCCCGTTGAGGTAGACGTCGCCGAGGTGCTTCTTGGGCTCCGACTGGTCGCGGTAGACGATCCAGTCGCCGTCGACCTCCTCGGCGAACGGATTGAACGTGCCGAACACCGTGTTGGGCACCTCGACCTGCCACACGTCGCCGGAGACCTGCTGCCAGCCGGTCACCACCTCGGACCCCTTGATCACCACGTGCTCGCCCGGCGCCGCGGTATAGGTGATGCGGCGGCGGTCGCTCAGCCCGCCCCGCTGGGGCTGCACCCATTCCCGGTACTCGCCCGCGTGGACGAGGACGGTGTCGCCCGGCCGGGCGAGCTGGGCGGCGCGGTTGATGGTGCGGAACGGACGCTCGGCGGAGCCGTCGCCCTCGTCGGATCCGGTGGTCGAGACGTGAAGTTCAGATGGCACGGAAAGCCTTTCGTCGGGTGGATCGGGGGGTTCGAGGGGACGGGCTGGGCCGTCGGAGGATGCCGACGGCTCGCGCTTCCCAGTTGGGAGGGCCTGCTCGGTACGGCGCCGGGAGGTCGTGCTGCGGTCATCGGGGCCAGTCGGTCACCAGGTGCTCGGCGACCCGCATCGCGTTGGCCACGATCGTCAGAGTGGGGTTGACGCTGCCGTTGGTCGGGTGGAGAGATGAGTCGCAGACCACGATCCGGGTGCTGCCCCACAGCCGCCCGTGCCGGTCGGTGGCACCGGTCGCCGGGTCGTCGCTCATCCGCGCCGTGCCGCAGGAGTGCTCACCGGCGGCTGAGGCGGTCGCGCCACCGCGTTGGCGTCGGATGCCCTGGGCGCCGGCGGCCCGGAGCCAGCGCGACCCGTACTCGGCCATGCCGTCCTCCACCGCGCGCGAGGCAGGGTGGACGCTCTTGTGCAGCCGTGCCCCGGGCTTGCCCCACCGGTCGAAGACGCCCGCGAGGGTGACCCCCGAGGTCTGGGTCGGAATCTCCTGGCCCATGCCGAACACGCCGAAGGCGTGCGGTCTGCGCTCCCGCATCCACTGCTTGTGCGCCGCGCCCCAGCGCGGCACCCCGTCGGTGGGGTCGATGGCCGACGTCAGTGGCAGCACGCTCATCAGGTCGACCAGCACGCCTCCACCCCAGGGGATCGAGCCAGCGTGCACATGGTCGAGGGTGGCGATCGAGTGGCCCGGCCCCAGGCCGTTCTTCAGAGGCTGGTCGACCTCGCAGCGGAGGGTGACGAAGCGGTGGTCGTGGAGGTACCGGCCCAGCTGGTCGTTGCCCAGCCCGCTGGCGAGCAGCAGCCGCGCCGACTCGACCGCGCCCGCGGCGACCACGACGACGTCGGCCCGCACCGTGCGCAGCTCGGGTCGGCTCGAGCAGTCGGTCATGACCTCGACCGAGGCACCGCCGGGCGTGTCCTGGACAAGGACGGCCTCGGCGTCGAAGACGATGTCGGTGTTCTGGGTGGCCAGCGCGCGTGGGAGGAAGGTGTTGTGCGCGCCGTTCTTCGCGTCCACCGGGCACGCGTGACCGACGCAGGACGAGCAGCGCACACAAGCGGCGCGTCCCGCTGCCGGCACGCTGTTGATCGCCAACGGGATCGCGCCGGTGGTCCAGCCCAGCCGCTCGGCAGCGTCGGCCAGCAGCTCACGGGCGGGCTCGCTGCCCATCGCGGGCATCGGATAGTCCTTCGTCCGCGGTGTCCGAACCGTCAGAGCGCCCTCCTCGCCCGCGACCCCCAGCTCCCACTCGGCACGCGTGTAGTACGGCGCCAGCTCGTCGTAGCTGATCGGCCAGTCGGCCAGTGCGGCGCCGTCGGGATTGCCGTACTCGCTCTCCATCGCGAAGTCCTCGGGGAAGAAGCGCCACGCCATGCCCTGCCAGAGCCGGGTACCGCCCCCGAACGCGTAGGCGTTCAACCCGTACATCCAGGCGTCGCCGTCGCCGTCCACGATCTGCTCGGACAGCCCGCCGTCCCCGGTGTCGGAGGCGGCCACCCGGGGGTGGCTCGGTCCGGGACCGGCCACGGAGTGGTAGACCGCGTTCCGCTTCCCGTGCAGGTGGTCCCCGCGAAGGCCGCTGTTCGACATGGGACGGGCCCGCTCCAGGACCAGGACGCTGTGACCGGCTTCGGCCAGGGTCTGGGCCGCCACCCCCCCGCCCGGACCGGAACCGATGACGATCGCGTCGTAGTGGGCGCGGAGCCGGCTCGGCGGCGTCGGGGTCGGCAGCTCCGGCTCGACCCGCCTCACTCCGTCTGGGATGTCCCGGAAGCCGATCATGTGCAGGCCGGCGGGCCAGGTCTGGGCGTGCGCCGGATCGGCCGCGCTGCGGCGGGAGGCGTAGAAACCCTCCCAGCACAATCGCACCAGGGCGGCGAAGTCGGCGCCGAGGGGCTCTTCCGAAAGCTCGGCGAGGACCTGGTCCTGGTCGGCCGGAGACAGGGAGGGGAGTTGCTGCCGCTCGAGCTCGGCCACCAGGCGCTCCAGGCCCTCCAGCGCCCACCGTTGGTCGGCACCCGCCTCGCTCAGGTAGGTCCCGACGCCGCCCTCCCAGCCGCCGGGCCAGTCGTCGGCAGGGATGACACGGTCGACTGCTGCCCGGAGGGCGGCGGAAGCCGTGACCTGTCGCCACCGCAAGGGGGCGATGGTGTCGGGCTCAGTGTCCGACAAGGGTCACTCCTCGTCCGTTCCCCGCGACGGTCAGCCCCGGAGGGGGGGCGGTCGAGGACCGGACCACCAGCTCGGTCGCCAGCTCAACCTGCCGGCCGTCCAGCTCACGTCCCTCGATGAGCGCGGAGAGCATCGCTGCCGCGATCCGCCCCATCTCGGCGAGAGGCTGGCGGACCGTGGTGAGCGGGGGCGAGAACCAGCGCGAGATCGGGAGGTCGTCGAAACCCACCACACTGAGGTCCTCTGGTATGCGCCGTCCCGTGACCCGAGCCGCCTCGGCGACGCCGAAAGCCTGCTCGTCGCTGCCGGCGAAGATGGCCGTCGGGGGGTCGGGCAGCGCGAAGAGCTCGCGCGCCGCCTCGTAGCCGCTCTGGTGGTGGAAGGTCCCCTGCCGGATCAGCCGAGAATCGGCCTCGATGCCCGCCGCCGCCAGGGCCGCGCTGTACCCCGAGATGCGCGCACGGCTGCAGAGCATCTCCGGGGGTCCGCCGATCACTGCGATCCGTTGGTGTCCGAGGGCGAGCAGGTGTCGGGCGGCGGAGAGCCCCCCAGCCCAGTTGGTGGCGCCGACCGTGGCGACGTCAGGGCTGGGCAGCTCAGCAGCGGGGTCGATGAGGACGTACGCCATCCGAGCCCGGGCAAGGTGGCGTTGGTCGGCGAGGGTGAGCTTGGAGGTGACGATGATGGCGCCGGACCGCCCGCTGGCGGCCAGCCTCTTCGACCAGGCGGGAGAGTCCCCCGCTCTGGGGACCAGCGACACCACCACGTCCAGGGGGCTGGAAGCCACTCCGCGCAGGATCTCGACCGAGTACGGGCTGTCCAGCGTGGTGAAGACCAGCTCGATCGTGCGGCGCCCCGACTCACGGGTGGCCGAGGACCGCCGAGGGGGCACGTACCCGTACTGATCCAGCAGGTCCTGGACCAGCACCCGAGTCGCGGCTCCCACGTCCTCGCGGTCGTTCAGCACCTTGGACACGGTGGCGAGCGACACCCCGGCTGCGGTCGCAACAGTTCCGAGGGTGGGCCGACCGTCTTTGGTCACTGTTCCGCTCCTTCGGGGTCACAGGCTGTCGGGCACGTGGCGCCCAGGGCCGTGACCGCGGCGTGACCGAAAGTTTCGGCAAAGGGCAAGCGTGTCACGCTGCCACGACACGACTAGGCAAGCGGTTCCCCGCCTACGTGTCAAGTATTTCGAGCAACTCGTTGACGTCGACGCCAGCGCGTCCTACTGTTCCCTTGGTAGAACGTTTTGTGCTGCGCCGAAACTTCTCGACGGTCGCTTACGAGGACGACCCGAGACGAACCCACAGTCGGGCTCCTGCGCTCCTGGTCGAGGCGGACTTTCGTGGCCCGCCTCGGCCGAAGCCATGACGCCGTGCACCAAGCGCCATCCGCACCACCCACCGATCGTTTCGAACTGTCTGAGCAAAGGGGCCCATCGATGGTCAGCAAGTCAGGTTTCTCACGTCGTTCCTTCTTGCAGCTGAGTGCCGCTGCAGTCGCCGCACCGGCCGCCTTCGCGGCGTGCTCGAAGGACGGGGGCGGTGGCGCCGGCGGAAGCGGCGGCGGCAGCACCGAGCCCCTGAAGTTCTGGAACATGCCCTGGGGCCAGACCACGTTCAACCCCATGGACGAGAAGATCACCAAGGCTTACCAGCCGGCCGACGGCCTGCCCCCCGTGACCTACCAGGTCATCCAGTGGGCGAACTTCAACCAGACCTTCGCCTCGGCCGTCGCCTCCAGGACCAACCCGGCGGTGAGCTCGGGCGGCGGCACCCAGGTCTTCCAGTTCGAGGACCAGGGAGCCATCCACTACGCCGACGACATGTACGAGGAGTGGAAGAAGAACGGTCTCTACGACGACTTCCTCCCGGGTCTGATCGACACGTTGAAGGTGGAGAAGGGCTACGCAGCCGTTCCCTACAACCTGGACATGCGGGTGATCTGGGTCAACAAGGCCCTGCTCGAGGAGAACGACGCCGAGGTCCCCACCGACTGGCAGTCCTACCTGGACGCGGCCGCGGCCCTCAAGAAGAACAACATCTACGGCTACGGCACGGGGGCCGGCGCCGGCGCCTATACCGGGCAGCACGCGATCGTCTGCTGGATGATCAACAACGGCGGGGGCCTCTTCGACGAGAACAAGCAGCCCAACGCGGTGACCCCGGAGAACATCGAGGCTGTGGAGTTCGTCCTCGAGATGGTGTCCAAGGGCTACGTCGACCCGGCCAGCGCCACCTACACCTCGGACAACGTGCAGAGCCAGTGGAAGGCCAAGAAGTTCGCCATGGGCTACGACACCGGTGGCCTCTCGGCCAACATCGGTGGCGCTATCGCCAAGGACCTCGAGGTCATCAGCCCGCTGTCGTCCCCGTCGGGCAAGAAGGGCGCGCTGTACTTCCCGAACAACATCATGATGTACGAGAACAACACGAGCAAGAAGGGCACCGAGGCCTTCCTGACGTACTACTACCAGAACATGTCGCCGCTGTGGACCGAGGCCACCGGCATCGGGCTGCCGCCGCTCAAGTCCATCGCCGCGACGCCGGAGTTCCAGAAGAACAAGAACAACGTGCGCATCATCGAGGAGTGGCAGCCCATCGCCAAGACGTGGGCGGCGCCAGGGACCGAGGCCAACTTCCTCAACGTCACCACCGTGGACGCCACCCCGGCGATGAACATCTTCACGCAGTCCATCCTCGGAGGAAAGACCGACGCCAAGTCCGCTCTGCAGAAGCTGCAGGACGAGGTCAAGGGCAACCTGAAGTCCTGACGTGCCCACCACCCACGTCGGTCCTTCAGTTCCGTCTGCAGATCGTGCGGCGCCGGCCCTGCGTGGCCGGCGCCCCGCCACCGAGGAGGTGAGCACGTGTCAACTCGTACTGCTGGAGAGAGTCTGACCCGCGCCCGGAAGGGCGTGGCCATCGCCGGATCGGGATCGTCGAACGGTCCCCGCAAGAAGGGCCGGCCGGGGGCGAGCCCGTGGACGCTGTTCGCCTTCGCTGTGCCCTCGCTCGTGCTGCTCATCCTGTTGAACCTCTACCCCGTGCTCTACGCGGGGTACCAGAGCCTGCGGGACGGCAGCCTGATCTCGGCGGGTGACTTCGTCGGCTTCAAGAACTACGTCGACGTGCTGAGCGACGCCGAGTTCTGGGCGTCGGCCCGGTTCACGGTGATCTTCACGCTGGTCGGCGTCTTCGGCAGCTGGACCGTGGGCCTCGCCCTGGCCATCCTGCTGAAGACCAAGATCCCCGGGCGGACGCTGTTCCGGGTGCTCCTGCTGCTGCCGTGGGTCGTCCCGGTCGTCGTGTCTGCGACGGCGTGGAACTGGCTGGTCGCCACCCCGCAGAGCCCGTTCCCGATCCTGGCTCAGGCGCTCGGACTCGGCAACGTCCTCTTCCTGGCCGACCCGTTGCTGGCGCAGATCACCGTCTGCGTCTTCAAGGTCTGGATCAGCTTCCCCTTCATGATGATGATGATGGCCGCCGCCCTGGAGTCGGTGGACAACAACGTCTACGAGGCGTCCCGGGTCGACGGCGCGAGCAAGTGGAAGACGCTGACCGACATCACGTTGCCGATGATCTCGCGGTCGACCTACATCAGCTGGATCCTGATGACGATCTTCTGCGTCAACGACTTCACCACGATCTTCCTGCTGACCGGCGGCGGACCCGTGAACGCGACGCAGTCGCTGGTCGTGCTCGCCTACAACACGGTGTTCCTGAACTTCGACACCGGTCCCGGGGTGGCGGTCGCCTTCTTGATGACGTTGGTCCTGATCATCATCTCCGTCGTACTGTTCCGCCAGATCAGGAAGGTGCAGATCCTGTGACCACAGCAGCCATCTCCTCCGAGCCTGGGGTGCTGCCCCGGGCTGACACGCCGGCCGCTCCCAAGCCCGAACCGGGCGCACGCGGCACCTGGTGGCGGTTCCTGCTCATCTTGGTGGTGACCCTCGTCGTGCTCATCCCGATCATCGCGGTGGTGGGGCTCGCCCTGCAGCCGGCTCAGGGGAGCACGAGCACGGCGAGGTTCACGTTGGAGAACTTCGTCACCATCTTCTCCGCGACCGACGTCGTGACCTGGCTCCGCAACAGCCTGACAGTCACGCTCGTCACGGTCATCGTGTCGGTCGTCGTGGCCGCACCGGCCGGGTACGTGCTGTCCCGGGGTCGCGGCAAGCTCATCTCCGGGTTCTCGCTGGTGCTGTTTGTCATCCAGTCGCTGCCCGTGGTCACGGCGGTGATCCCGCTGTTCATCCTGTTCGCCGCGTTCGGCCTGGTCGACACCCTGACCGGGATCATGATCATCTACGTCGGGTCCACCATGTCGGTGGCGATCTGGATGATGGCGGCCTACTACGACTCGATCCCGGTCAGCCTCGAGGAGGCGGCCTGGATGGACGGCTGCTCGGTCTTCGGCGGCTTCTTGAAGGTCGTGCTGCGCAACTCGCTCCCGGGCATCCTGTCCACGGCCATCTTCTCGTTCCTGCTGGCTTGGAACGACTACCTGGTGGCCCTGGTCTTCCTGCGGTCGAACACCAACTTCGTGCTCCCTGTGGGTCTGCAGAGCTTCTTCCAGCAGAACGCGACCAACTGGGGTCTCGTGATGGCGGTGGCCGTGATGATGCTGCTGCCCCCGGTCATCTTGTTCGCCACACTGAACAAGTACTTCAGCGTCGGCGGCATCGGCGGGTCGCTGGCCGGCTCGTAGCCGACCTGCTCCACCCGACTCGACCGGGGAGGGCCTGCGAACCACGCAGGCCCTCCCCGGTCTTCGTCGTCTAGAGAATCCGCTGCTGCGGGCCGAACTCGTTGAACGCCTCGTGACCTGCCCGCAGCGAGCCGTCGGCCTCGATGAAGTGCAGCCACTCCGGGCTACCAACCGGTCCCCACTCGTCGCGGTGCAGGTCGGCCACCAGGCTGTGGTTCAGCGCGTGGACCGTGTACCCGATCCCGCGCTGCTTCAGCTGGGCCAGGTTGTAGCGCATGACCTCGACGTGGGTGGCGTCGTCCCGCGCTCCCCAGACCGTCTCGTTGGCGATGAGCTCCTTGCCGGCCCTCTCGGCGATGGCCACGCAGTCGTCCAGGTAGCTCTCGAAGCCGTCCTTGGTCTTGGTCTGGATCTCGTTGCCGCTGCCGTTCCACATGTAGTACGGGTGGAAGCTGAGGATGTCGCTGATCGGCTCGGTCAGCTCCAGCGCCTTGACGTTCGGGTAGTTGCCGATGGTCAGCGGCTGCCGGGCCCCGAGGGTCTTGCAGACCTGGTAGCACCAGGTCAGCCAGGTCATCTCCGCCCGGCGGACCGGGCTGGTCTCGTCGTCGACGTAGGCGCCCATGAGGGGTTCGTTGCACAGGTCCCAGCAGTAGATCCGCCCGTCGTCCACGTGGGCGCCCACGACGTCGGACAGGTAGCGGTGAAACAGTCGCTGCACCGGGGCGGCGACGGTGTCGCCCCCGTCGGGGTGCTGGAACAGGTCGTGAGAGTAGGTCCAGGCGCTGTGGAAGGGGAGGAGGTGGTCCAACGGCACACCACCGAAATCGCAGACCGGGTCCCGCCACCGGTTGAACAGCACTGGCATCACGAGGATCCCGTGCGAGGCGAAGAGACCCAGGCCGGCCTCGAAGTTGGCCAGGAACCGCTCCGGGTCACGCTGGTGAGCCTCGTGGGACAGCCACCAGCGGGCGACGTTCCAGCCAGGGAAGTACTTCTTGCCCCGCGCGACCTCGACGGCCATCCTCCCGTGGTCGTGGTGCTGCCACAGGTCGAGCCCGCTGGTCCCCCACGACCCGTCGTAGTTGAACCCGTGCACGTCCTGGCTTCTCATGCGTCGCTCCTTCTCGTTGACCTGACGTCTTGGCGGTCCTGCCCACTCCAAGGCGGCTCCTGCGGGAGGACGAGGACCTTGCCGGTGCCCGGCGCCCGGGAGCGCAGGGTGGCGACGGCCTCGCCGACCGCTTCCAGCGGGTACCGGTGGGTGACCAGGGAGGACGGGCGCACGCGCCCGCGCCCCAGCAGGGACAGGGCCTGGGGCCACACGCCGGGGCTGCCGAGGGAGCCCAGGAGCACCTGGTCGTTCACCACGACCCGGTCCAGGTCCACCGGGAGCGACTCCAGCCCGGTCAGCCCGATCACGACCAACCGACCGCCGGGACCCAGTCGGTCCAGGGCTGCGGTGACGCCCCCCGCGTGGCCGCTCGCCTCCAGGACGATCGAGAAGACCTCCCCCGGCTCGGCCACGCGGGTGCCGAGCACGGCCAGGCGGTCGCGGCGGTGGGTGTCCGGCTCCAGGACGGCAACGTCGGCCTCGAGGAGGTCAAGGAACAAGGCCGCCGCCAGCCAGCCCAGCGTGCCTCCTCCCACCACGAGCACGCGCGAGCCGCGGCTGGCCTGAGAGCGCAGCACCGCCCGCAGCGCGACTGCCGTGGGCTCGGCGAACACGGCGTCCTCCACGCCGACGCCGACGGGTACCCGGTGGACGCTGCCCACGGGAAAGCGCATCCGCTGGGCGAGAGCGCCGTCACGGTTCATCACGCCGGTCTCGCGACGGTCGGGGCACTGGTGGTAGGCGCCCGCGACGCAGACCGGACAGGCGCCGCAGCCCACGCTGCACTCCCCCACCACGACCTCACCGACGGCGAATCCATGGCCTGACTCCGCCACCTGGGCCACCCACTCGTGGCCGGGCACCATCGGCAGGTGCGCACGCCCGTCGCGGAGGTACACCATCGAGCCGTCGAGCAGCTCGGTGTCCGTGGCGCACAGCCCGACCGCCGAAGGAGCCAGCAGCAAATCGTCCGGACCGGCCGGCGGCAGCGCGTGATCGGTCAGCGCGTAGCGGCCTGGCCCGGAGATGACCAGCGCGTGCATGGCGTCCCTAGATCGAGGTCCTCGGCTCTGTGCCGCTGGCGGTCACGGCTCAGTCCGAAACTTGCTGGATCCAGCCGCTCACTTTTCTACCACGGTGCCCCGGGGTCGCCCGCGGCGGCTGTCGAGCCCCGCTCAGGCTGGTGATCCGGGGGGGTCGAGCCGCGGGGCACCGCGCAGCGCTGCCGTGATGGTGGAGACCCCTTGGGAAAGGTTGTCGCCCAGGTAGGACCCTGGCAGACCGTTCCGCGCGGGCGTCGAGGCGAAGGCGGCACCGGCGTAGAAAACCAACGCGCCGGAGCCGGCCACGGCCTGGAGGCTCTGCGCTGCCTGCACGCGATGGTGGGCCAGGTGGCAGACCAGGACGACGGCAGCAGCCGAGGACTGCTCGACGGCGGTCCACAGCGAGGCGATGGGTGTCTGCCCCCCGAGGTTGCGGCAGTCGAAGCCCTCTCGACGGAGGAGGACGGTGAAAGCCTCGAGCGCGATCGTGTGCTGGTCCTGCGGGCCCCCGCTCAGGACGACAGGCCGTTCCGCGCGCGCGGGGGGTGACTCGGCCCCTCGCTCGGCGAGCCAGGCCAGGACCGCGCCCGTCGCCAGGTGCTCCTGCTCGACCCCGCAGCGTCCACGGGACCATTCGGCGCCGATCTCGCGCATCGCAGGCAGCAGCACCTCCTGCAGGGTGAGTGCCAGACCGTGAGCCCGCAGGCTGACATCCAGCGCCGACCTGATCCCGGACGCGTCCAGCAGCTGGGTGCGGGCCAGCAGCTGCTCGAACAGCTCGCGAGGGGCAGGGGCCTGGGCAACGGCGGCCGCCTCCCTGACCCGGGCTCCTGCGGCCCGCTCGTCCCGCATCCGGCGCAGCACCGCCACGTCGTCCTCGGAGTATCGGCGGTGACCGTGCTCGTCACGAGCCGCTCCGGACAGGGCGTGCCGGCGCTCCCAGGACCGGATGGTGGGAGCAGGTACGCCCAGCAGGGCACTGGCCTCACTGATGCTGAGCGACACGTCAGCCCCGAAACGAACACCATCCACCGCCGCCTTATGCAGATCGGTCTCGTTTCGCATAAGGTAAGGGTAAGCCGTTGTGCGAGCCGGTATCACCGGTACGAATCACGACCAGCACAGGTGCAGCACCCGCTCACGGTGGGGGCGACGCCGCGGTATCCACCAGCAGAAGGAGCGGTCGCCGTGCCCACCAGCCACGCAACCCCCAGCACCAACGGCCACCAGACCCCGAGCGGCGCCGGTGCTCAGTTCTCTCCCTACGGCGACCACCCCCTCACCGTTCCCGCCGACGGCTCGGACATCTCGGGCAGCCTCACCGAGGCCGTCGCGGCTCGTGAGACCGAGCGGCTGGAGCAGGAGGTCGAGGCACTGCGTCGTCGGCTGGCGACGCAGCCGGTGATCGAGCAGGCCAAGGGCGTCCTGATGAGTCACTACGGCTTCGGAGCCGACGCCGCATTTGCGGCGTTGTCCCGCTGGTCCCAGTACACCAACACCAAGCTGTACCTGCTCGCCGGCGAGGTCCTCGAGGCGGCGAGCGAACCTGCCGGGACGAACAGCGAGCGGCTCGAGGGTTTCCTGGCCCGGCTGCCGTCCCCTGTGCCAGTGGTTCTCCCGTCCGAGGACGTCTCCTAGACGCTCCGGCAGCTACCTCTGGGCGGAGGGGCGGTCTGTCAGCGGAGGGCGCCTCCGCCAAGTTCTGCGGTGCCGCTTCCCGCTGTCCACCCTGCGCTTCCGACGCTGAGACCCTGGAGAACCAGCGCTCGATGGACCTTGAGGGACAATAAGGCGCTGGGAACGCCCTCCCGCGCTGACTTTCCAGGGGTGACCCGCACTCAAGGGCCCGGTATTCGCTCTGCGGCCTCACGGGTGTCTCCGTGCCCTGCCACGGGTGGGGGCGGGCGCGACCTCGGGCGTCGGGAGCACGTCCAGCAGGACTCGCTCCGTCGCCGTTTCGCAAGTGTGACCGAACCTTGCGGCGGCCGGCACCGAATGCTGCTTGCACGGACTCCTCCCCGAGAACTGGACAAACATGACCACGCCGACTGTCGACCCGACCCGTATCCACACCCATGTGCAGCGCCTGGGGGCGATGCACCCTCCGGTGGATCTCGCCAGCGCTGACTACACCCTCCGTGACGCCCGCGCCGTCCGCGAGCGCTTCGCGGGCCCGTTGAACTACATGGCGCGGGTGGAGATGGAGGTCGAGCGCAACGTGTTGGAGCTGGCCGTCCTGCTGCCCGGGGTGAGTGAGACCGACCGCTTGTTCTACGCCGACGTCTGGGGCCCGCAGGAGGAGCACCACGGCGTGCTGCTCGACACGCTGAGCCAGCATCTCGGCATGCCGCCGACCGAGGCCGACCTCGATGGCGTGCCCCGCCGCATCCGGGTCCTGGGTGCCCTGGCCCACGTGCCGGCGGTGCACGAGGTCATCCGGCTGCTCTACTACCTCACCGGAGCCGCGACCGAGAAGTCGGCGATGCTGGCCTACACCGCGATGTCCGCCGGGCTCGCCGAGATGGGCGAGCACGCGGTGAAGACGACCGTGGTCGACGCCATCAAGGTCCAAGAACCCGGCCACTTCGCGTTCTACCGGATGAGCGCGCTCGAGATGGTGCAGTCCGGCGCCCTCGCTCCCTGGCAGCTCCACCTCGCCCGCTTCCTGCGCTCCAAGACCTTCAGCCTGGTCGGGGCCAAGACCCCCGAGCAGCGCGTGGGCTTCGGCAGCATCGTGGTCGAGCTCGGGCTGGAGGACGACCTCGAGCGGACCGTCCGTGACATCGTCCGGGTCGAGACCCAGCTGCTGCACGCCTCCGACCAGGGCCTGGCCGTACCGGCCTACGCGCTGGCGGCCTTCCGCGACGCCGCTGCCCTCTACCGTGAGTCGGCTCGCTCCCCGAAGGCGGCCGAGCCACACCTCATCGCGGCCTGAGCCCTCCTCAGGCGCCTGGGTCGCCCGCGGGCAGCGGGATCTCCACCTCACGACCGGAGGGGACGCCGAAGTCCGGACGGGCGTCGGGACCCTCGCCCAGCTGCTGGACGTAGACCTCGCGGTCCTCGCCGCAGCTCCCGTCCGGACTCGTCACGGCGTGGTAGGCGAACCAGGTCTGGCTGCCGTCGGGTGAGGAGAAGAAGCTGTGGTGCCCGGTGCCATAGGTCTCGGTATCCGCGTCGGCCGCGAAGAGCGATCCGGCCTCCTTGGTCCAGCTGGCTGGGTCGAGCAGGTCCGCGTCCGCGTCGGCGCTCAGCAGGCCGATCGCGTAGTCCGGCGTCCAGCACCCGGAGCCGGAGTAGGTCAGGAAGACCCGGCCGTTCCGGACCAGCGCGGCAGGCCCTTCGTTGACCAGGACGCCGACGGTGCCGGCCTTGGTCTCCCAGTCCATCTCGGGTTTCGACACCACCGACGCCCGTCCCCGCACGGTCGTCGCCCCGCTGAGCTCGGCCACGTAGAGATTCTGCTGACCGTTCGTCTTGCCCGGCCACCCCGACCAGGCGACGTAGCGGGTGGGGCCGGCCGTGAAGACCGTGGCGTCGATGGCCCAACGGTTCCCCGGCAGACGCAGCTGCCCGGTGAAGGAGTAGGGGCCTTCGATCGCGTCGGCCTCGAGGACGTAGGTGCGGTGGTTGGTGTTGTCTCCGTCGTCCGCCGCCACGTAGACGTACCAGCGGCCGTCGATCTCGTGGAGCTCCGGCGCCCACCACTCACAGCACGGGCTGCCGTCCTCACCCCCGCTGAAGATCACCGACGGCTCCGCCTCTCCGAGGGTCCGGAGCGAGGACGACGACCTGAGGCTGACCGCTCTCCCGGAGGACTGCACCGACCAGTAGGTGCCGTCGACGACGGTGACGAACGGGTCCGCCCCCTGACCGAGCACGGGATTGGTGAAGACTGCGGGGGGAGCCGGGTTCGACGGGCCGGGGGCCGCCGCGGACCCGGGTGAGGTCGTGCAGGCCGCACCCGGCAGCAGCATCGCGAGTCCCACCACCCACCCGGCGCCCCGCAGGGGAAAGGGACGTCGCCGCTGGGCGGCCGTGTCGGGACACGTCATCGTGGGCCTCGTTCTCCTCCGCGCCCGGAGGCCGGGTCAGATCGCACTCTAGGTCCTGCGGGGTGCCCGCCGTCCAGCAGGGGCATGGCCTTCACTTCCTCTCCGTATCGAACCGTCACAGGCGGCGAAGAGATTCGACTGTCCAGCCACAGAGGTGAACGAAGGAATGACGCGCCCAGGGGGTCTGAGATAGTTCTCACAATGCGCCGGTCAGGTCACCACCCCGTGTGTTCTTCAGGATGTTCTCAGGACTTCTCCGCTGCGCGGGGGCGTTCGTGGGGCTGGCGCGGAAAAAGCGACCGAATCCCGGCGGCGGCCGCCTGTTTCCCCTGATCAGCGCGCCTTGGGCCGGCCAGGGTCGCGTGGGCACAGGCGTCGGTCCGCACCCAGAATCAGCGAGTGGAGGACGGGGAGGGAATTGATGCTGCTGCCGACCAAACCGCCGTGGCCGCAGCCCCGAAGTGTTCATGACAGGCCGAACGGCCCGCCACCGTCCACTCCCTGAGGATTCACCACCATGTTCACCACCTCCCGCTTCGCCCGCCTCGCCCTCGCCGCTGCCGCGCTCACCCTTCCGCTGAGCGTCGCCGCCTGTGGCGCCGAGACCGCGACCCCGGCCGGCCAGTCCACCTCCTCGGCCCCGTCGGCGAGCGCCTCCAGCTCCCCGGCAGCCTCACCCTCGATGAGCGCCAGCGCCAGCGCCAGCAGCTCGGCTGACGCCCCCTTCGGCGCAGCGTGCTCCGCCGTCCCGGAGACCGGCAAGGGCTCCTTCGACGGCATGAGCTCCGACCCGGTCGCCACCGCTGCCAGCAACAACCCGCTGCTCAGCACCCTCGTGACCGCGGTCAAGAAGGCCGGCCTCGTCGACACCCTCAACAACGCCGAGAACATCACCGTGTTCGCGCCGACCAACGACGCCTTCGCCAAGATCGACAAGAAGACCCTCGCCAAGGTCCTCGCCGACAAGGAGATGCTGACCGCGATCCTGACCGAGCACGTCGTCGGCGAGAAGCTCACCCCGGAGACCCTGGCCGGCGACCACGACACCCTGAACAAGGACCAGGGCATCACCGTCGAGGGCTCCGGCGAGGACTTCACCGTGAACGGGAACGCCAAGGTCCTCTGCGGCAACGTGCAGACCGCCAACGCGACCGTCTACATCATCGACACGGTCCTGCTGCCCAAGTCCTGACCCGCAGCGCCCAGGACGGGTGCTGAACCCAAGTAGGTGACCGTCCGGCCCCGGACCACACGTCGGGGCCGGACGATCGCGTCCTGCCACGTCTTCCCAGACCCGGCCGCCGTCGCGGTGGGCCGGGCGCAGTAGGTCCAGCCACAGAGAACCATCCAACACGAACGGGACGAGGCATCGCGATGGGAGGCTCAGCGAGAGGCGACCGCCCGCGGAACGTGCGCCGCGCCGCCGGCGCACGCTGTCGACCTCCCGGGAGGGACCGTCCGCCCCTAGCGCCCGATCTCCGGCTGGCTCCGCGGACACTGCCGTGAGCGACGTCCACGGCGACGTCGGCAGCTACGTCGTGCACGGCCTCGGCGCCGAAGAGCGCGTCGCCTTCGAGCGGCACCTGGCCGGGTGCAGCTCCTGCCAGGTCGAGGTCCGCGAGCTGGTGGAGACGGTGGCCGAGCTGGGTCGGCTGACCAGCCGGCGCCCACCCGCCGCCCTCGGTTCCCGCGTCTTGGCCGCCGTCCGGCGTCAACGCACCCTCCCACCGTCGGTGGCCCCGGGGGTGAGGCCCCGGCGCCCCGCACGCGCGGGATCGGCCCCCGTGCAGGTCGGGCCTCCGCGGCCAGCCCGCCTGCGGCTGGTGGCCCTCGTGCTCCTGCTGGCCCTCGGCTTGAGCGGCGCAGGACTGGGTCTGTCCCACCGCCACCAGCACCAGGTGCAGGCGGCCGGAACCGCGCAAGAGAACGCGCTGATGACGGCTGCCGACGTGACCGTGCACCGCACCATCCTGGCTGGGGACCACCCGGTCGCCCTGGTGGTGTCGCGGCACCAGGACCGCGCCTTCCTCGTGGCGGCAACTCTGCCGCCCCTCGACGCTGCCCACAGCTACCAGCTGTGGATCCAGGACCGGCAGGGCACGATGGCGCCCGGTCCGGCGTTCAGCCCCGCCGACCGGGACCGGGTGTGGCTGACCTCCCGCGTCGCAGACGCGGTGGCCATCGCCCTCAGTGTCGAGCCCCGCAGCGGTTCGACGCGTCCGAGCAGCGGTCCGCAGGTCATCGCCGCGTTCTGACCGAGCGGGTCGTCCCGGTCCTCGGCGTCCTGCCTGCCATCAGTCGGGCGGACCCTCCCGCAACGAGCCCCAGGCGTGCCAGCGCTCGACGTGCAGGCGGGTGGCCACCCGAGGGCTCTCGCGGTCGGGGTACGGCGTCCCCAGGTAGTGCAGGGACAACCGGTCGATCTCGGCCAGCCCGACGTCCTCGGTCACCGGGCCGACCCGCCCCTGCACGCTGACGTGGGTGTACCAGTCGTTGGCCGCCAGCACCGTCAACGAGACGCGCGGGTCGCGCCGGAGGTGCTTGATCCGCGCCCGGGTGGCGTCCAGACCCAGCAGGACCTGGCCGTCCTCCTCGAGGAGGTACCAGGTGGCGACCGTGACGGGGCGGCCGTCCGCGGCCAGGGTCGCCATCACCGCCGGGTTGGGACCTCGGAGCAGGTCGAGGACGCGTGGTGGCATCGGGGTCTCGGGCATGGGGTGCACCCTAGCGAGCGGGCAACCGCGGCCTGGCCCTCAGTCGCGGGCCCACGACGTGCTCGCAGGATCGTTGCCCGGGTCGAGACGGACCATTGACAGAACCGGAAGTGGCGAGAATGGTGGCGCGGGACTGCGCGGCACAGCCGTCGCGCACCGGGGGGGTGTTCGCCGTGAGGCGTCGGGTTGTCCTGCTCATCATCGGCACGCTGGTGGCCACGACGCTGGGCCTGCCCAGCGCAACGGCGAAGCCGGAACCGGACTCAGGACCGACGGTCTACACCGCCGAGCTGAGCGCCGGACAGCTGAGCACCCTGGGCACCCTCGGCGTCGACCGGGAGGACCTTGTCAGCCGCGGCCGCGCCGGCGACAAGTTCCGCATCGAGGTGGTGCTGTCCCGCGGACAGGCGGACAAGCTCGAAGCCAGCGGCTTGCAGCTGAGCGAGAAGAAGGTCGACGGAGCTGCGGTCTCGCAACGGCTCAGCGCCCAGAACGCCAGGGGCTACCAGGTCTTCCGCTCCTACAGCGAACCGGGCGGCATCCGCGACGAGCTGGTCGACCTCAGCCGGCAGTACCCGAAGCTGACCAAGCTGGTCCGGATCGGCAAGACGGTGAAGGGCCAGGACATCCTGGCGATCAAGGTGACCCGGAACGCCACCCGGGTCCGCGACGGCCGCCGGCCGGCGGTGCTCTACTCCTCGACCCAGCACGCCCGGGAGTGGATCACCCCGGAGATGAACCGCCGCCTCCTGCACCACGTGCTCGACCACTACGCCAGCGACGCGGCCATCCGCAAGGTGGTGAACCGCACCGAGCTCTGGTTCGTGCCGGTGGCCAACCCGGACGGCTACGACTACACCTTCACCGAGGGCAACCGCCTGTGGCGCAAGAACCTGCGCGACAACGACGGGGACGGGGTGACCACTGCCGCCGACGGCGTCGACCCCAACCGGAACTTCCCCTACCGCTGGGGCTACGACAACGAGGGCTCCTCCCCCGTCCCCACGAGTCAGACCTACCGCGGCACGGCACCGGCGTCGGAGCCGGAGACCCGGGCCTTGAACCGGCTCATGCGCAGAGTGGGCTTCGAGTTCCAGATCAACTACCACTCGGCCGCCGAGCTGCTGCTCTACGGCGTCGGTTGGCAGGTGGCCACCCCGACCCCCGACGACCTGCTCTACGAGACCCTGGTCGGCGACGACGCCCACCCGGCGGTGCCCGGCTACGACCCCGACATCGCCGCCGAGCTCTACACCACCAACGGGGAGACCACCGAGCACGCCCACAAGCGGTACGGCACCTTGGCGTTCACCCCCGAGATGTCCACCTGCGAGACGGCCAGCGCGGTGGACCCGGACGACGCCTACGCGCCGGAGGACTGCGAGAGCGTCTTCAACTTCCCCGACTCCGAAGCCCTGGTCCAGGCTGAGTTCGAGAAGAACCTCCCGTTCGCCCTGGCCGTCGCGCGCTCGGCGCCCGACCCGGACGACCCGGTGTCGGTGGTGGGTAGGAAAGCCCCGGACTTCGCCGTGGACAGCTTCTCCACCTCCTACGGCGACCCGCAGCCGGTGGCTGTGACCGCTCGACGCGACCTGCGCCGGCTGGCCATGAGGTACTCGGTCAACGGCGGTCGCACCTACACCGTGCCGGTCAAGGAGTGGCGCGGCGGGGAGCGTTACGGCAACGAGGGCGACGTCTACTACGCCGAGTACCGCGGCGTCGTCCGCGGTGCCGACCCGGGCGACACGGTGAAGGTCTGGTTCACCGGCAACCGGCCGGGCAAGGGCAAGCGGACCAGCGTGGCCTTCACCTACCGGCTCGCCGAGGACACCCGGAACACGACGCTCGTGATCGCCAACGAGGACTACGAGGGCGTCAACCCCACCTACCCACCGTCGGTCAAAGGTCCGAAGTACGCCGACGCGCACGTCGCGGCGCTCGACCGGGCTGGTTACGACGCCTCGGTCTGGGACGTCTCGGCGCAGGGCGTGCCGCACCCCCTGGGCGTGCTGCGTCACTTCAAGAGCGTGGTCTGGTACCTCGGTGACAACCGGCTCACCCAGGACCCGGAGGACGCGCTGACCCAGATCGGGGATCAGGAGTTCGCCGACGCGGCGGTGGCCGAGCGTCAGCAGTACCTCATGCTGTCGGTGCGGGACTACCTCAACGAGCACGGCAAGGTCCTGCACGCGGGCGAGACGGCCGGCTACTTCGGGCCCCTCGGCAGCACGATCGGCGGCATCTACTACGGCCTGGACGGGGCGCCGGAGTCCGACTGCGTGGTGACCGCGGACATCTTCTCCGACTGCCTGCTGCTCGCCGACGACTTCTACCAGTACTACCTCGGTGCCTACTCGCGCGCCACGGCACCGAGTCCGACCGGCTTCAGCGGCCAGGGCGACCTCGCCGGGGCCGAGGCGGCGTTCGGCGGGCCCGCGGCGACGGCCAACCCGCTCGACGAGGCGGGCACCTTCGTGCCCACCAGCGCCGTCCTGCCGCCCGAGCAGTTCCCCCGCTTCGCCAGCGAGGCCGCCGGCGGTTACAGGGGCGTCGCGGGCGGGGCCTTCGACCCGGTGGAGGGCGAGTGGTACGCCGGTGCCGTCCACGTCAACAACGCCTACCGGCGGCTGACCCGCACCTTCGACCTGGCCGGGGTCGGGGCCACGCAGAGGCCGGCGATGCGGGCCCAGCTGTCCTTCGACACCGAGCCGGGCTACGACCATGTCATCGTCGAGGCTCACCCTGTGGGAAGCGACAGCTGGACCACGCTGCCCGAAAGCGGTGGTCTGACCACGTCCGAGGTCCCGGCGGACTGCGACCAGGGGTTCCTGGTGGAGGAGCACCCCTTCCTCCTGCACTACCTCAACCCTGGCACCCCCTGCACCGCGACGGGGACCACCGGCGCGTGGAACTCGATGACCGGCAGTCCGGGCGGGTGGAAGGAAGCCAGCTTCGACCTGTCCGCGTACGCCGGTCAGCAGGTGGAGGTGTCGATCAGCTACGTCAGCGACCAGTCGGTGGGCGGCATCGGCGTGGCGGTCGACGACACCGCACTCGTCGTCGGGGGCGCGGTGACCGAGCGCGAGGGCTTCGAGGCCGGTCTTGGAGCCTGGTCGGTGCGGAGCGACCCGCCCGGCAGCCCGCGCACGGGCGTGAACTTCGTCCGCTCCAGGGCCTTGCTGTCGGGGGCCGTCACCACCGAGGACTCGGTGCTGCTGGGCTTCGGCCTGGAGCAGGTGGCCTCGCCGGCCGAACGGGCTGCGGTCCTCCGGCGGGCGATGCAGCACCTGCTGGGCGGCGCTCCCTTCCCCGCGGCAGCGGCCACCCACTGACCCGTCCGTCGACCGGGGACCGGGATCAGCCGAGCACTCCGGCGATGAGCAGGAGGACGGGCACCGACAACAGCGTCGAGACGAAGACCGAGTCCCGGGCGAGGATCACGGCCCGCTGGTAGCGCACAGCGTGGTTGAAGACGTTCTGCGCTGTGGGCAGGGCAGCGATCACGGTCACCGCAAGCAGGTCCAGCCCGTCGAGCCCGACGGCGAACCGGCCCAACCCGTAGGCCACGAGAGGCTGCAGCACCAGTTTGAGAGCTGCGAGGGTGCCGATCTGCACCGCCGGCTCCCCGGCCCCGGGGCGGGGGCCCAGTCGCAGAGAGATGCCGTAGGCGATGAGCATCGCGGGGACCGCCATTCCCCCGATCAGCGTCAGCGGGTCGAGCACGATCGGGGGCAGGTCCAGCCCGGTCACCGCGATCAGCAGCCCGGTGAGTGAGCCGAGCATCAAGGGGTTGCGGAAGGGCTGGCCGAGCCGGCCGAGCAGACGGCGCCTGCGGGACTGGCCAGCTCTTGCGACGTGCACCGTCGAGTCGAGCACGACCAGTCCCAGCGGCTGCAGCACCATCAGCTGGGCCAGCAGCATCGGTGCGATCAGGGCCACGTCGCCGAGCACGTAGGCGGCGATGGGCAGGCCGAGGTTGCCCGCGTTGACATAGGAGGCGCAGAACGCGGCGATCACGGTGTCGCTGGCCGTCCGGCGCCAGACCACCCGGGCGAGCAGGACGGCCACGGTCGCAGTGACGAGCACGCTGCCCAGGGAAGCGACGAGGTTGGCCGAGAAGATCGCGGCGACCTCGGTGCGGCCGAGCACAGTGACCATCAGGGCCGGGCTGGCGACGTAGAAGGCCAGGCGGGCCAGCATGCCCTGGCTGTCGACGTCGAGGATCCGGGTGTGGGCGAGCAGGAACCCGATCCCGATGACGACCGCGATGGTGGTGAACCCGGTCAGGACGTCCTGCACGGGATCCAGCCAACCTCATCGCCTCGCCCCGATCGGAGGGCAGGCCCTGGTGGAACGGCATCCTGCTCCTCCACGAGCGAGGACGTGCACGAGCAGGATCGGGACCCCGGCGGACCAGGGGTTTGCGCAGTCGTTCGACGATCGGCAGTCTGAACCCCGACGAGGAGGTGCCGTGCACCAACCGGACCAGACGACGACATGACCCGACCGGGCGACGCCGACGTCGTGACCATCGATCTGAACTCCGACGTCGGCGAGGGCTTCGGACGCTGGCAGCTCGGCGACGACGCGGCGGTGCTGGCCACTGTGACCAGCGCCAACGTCGCGTGCGGATTCCACGCGGGCGACCCGTCGACGATGGCGGCGACGGTCCAGACGGCGCTGGAGCACGGCGTCCGGATCGGCGCCCACGTCTCCTACCGCGACCTGGCCGGGTTCGGCCGGCGCTACGTCGACGCCGACGAGGCCGAGCTCACCGGTGACGTGATCTACCAGATCGGCGCGCTCGCCGGGATCGCCCGCTCCCTCGGCGCGCACCTCTCCTACGTCAAGCCGCACGGCGCGCTCTACAACACCATCGCTGGCGGGGACGACCGCGGACGGCGTCACGCACGGGCGGTCCTGGCCGCGGTCGCCCGGTACGACCCGTCCCTGCCGGTCGTGGGACTGGCCGGGTCGCCGTTCCTGGACTCGGTGCGCGAGGCCGGTCTGCCGGTGGTGGCGGAGGCCTTCGCCGACCGCGCTTACACCCCAGACGGCCACCTCGTCTCGCGACGGGAGCCCGGGGCGGTCCTGCACGACGCGGACGCGGTGGCGCAGCGCATGGTCAACCTCGTGCGGACCGGCACCGTCGAGGCGGTGGACGGCAGCACCGTCGAGATCCGGGCCGAGTCGATCTGCGTGCACGGTGACTCCCCGGGCGCTGTGGCCATGGCCAGGGCCGTCCGGACCGCCCTCGAGGAGGCCGGGGTGGTCCTGCAGGCCTTCGCCGCCGCAGCCCCCGGCCCGGTCGAGGCCGGCTGACCTCCCCGATGCGCCTGCTGCCCGCGGGTTCGGACGGCCTGCTCGTCGAGGTCGCGGACCTCGACCAGGCGCTGACCCTGTTCGCGTCCCTGCAGGGGGAGCCCCTGGCGGGGGTGGAGGAGCTGGTGCCGGCCGCGCGGACGGTCCTGGTCCGCTTCGACACCACCCGGACCGGACGCGCAGAGCTCGAGGCCGAGCTGCGTCGCCGCTCCCTGGCCGCGGCCGTCCCCGTCGAGGGGCCCCTGGTCGAGGTCCCGGTGCACTACGACGGGAAGGACCTCGATGAGGTCGCCCGACTCAGCGGCCTCGACGAGGCCGAGGTGGTGCGCCGCCACACCGCCGCCCCGTGGACGGTCGCCTTCACGGGCTTCTCGCCCGGCTTCGCCTACCTCACCGGGGGAGACCCGGCCCTCGACGTCCCGCGGCGCGCGGAGCCGCGGACGGTGGTCCCGGCCGGCTCCGTCGCGTTGGCGGGCCAGTTCAGCGGGGTCTACCCCCGAGCCAGCCCGGGGGGCTGGCAGCTGATCGGGCGCACCCCGCTGGCGATGTGGGACCTCCGGCGCGACCAGCCGGCCCTGCTCCGACCCGGCATGCGGGTGCAGTTCCGCGACACGGGGCCGTCGAGGGACCCGGCGGCGGAGCCGATGCCGGCGGCGGCGCCGGTGGCGCAGGCCTTCGCCCCTGGATCCCCGCGGGCGTTGCACGTGCTCGCCCCGGGCGCCCTCACCGTCGTGGTCGACCTCGGACGACCGGGTCGCTCGGCCCAGGGCGTCGCCCGCTCCGGTGCCGTCGACCGCTCCTCGCTCCGGCAGGCGAACCGTCTCGTGGGCAACCCGGCGGGAGGCCCCGCGCTCGAGGTCGCCGCCGGCGGGCTGCGGGTACGCGCTCACGGGGATCTTGTCGTCGCGGTCACCGGCGCCCCTGCGCCGCTCACGCTGCACACCTCGGCGGGGCCGTCCGCTGTCCCCGACCAACAGGCGTTCGCCCTCCACGACGGCGAGGAGCTGCAGCTCGGGGTCCCTGACCGCGGCATCGCGTCCTACCTCGCGGTGCGCGGGACGCTGGTGGTGGACCTCGTGCTGGGTAGCGCCTCCACCGACCTGCTCGCAGGGATCGGCCCGTCCCCGCTCCGCGCCGGCGACGTCGTCCCGGTCGGCGGCCAGGTGCTCTCGGCGGTCGCCCTGGACCGGGACACCGTCGCTGACCTGCCCGGTCCCGACGGGGTGGTCGAGGTCGACGTGGTCCTCGGCCCCCGCGACGACTGGTTCTCCACCGCTGCCCGTCGGCTGTTCGGCTGCCAGGAGTGGACCGTCACCCCCCGCTCGAACCGGGTAGGGCTGCGGCTGGCCGGCGAGCAGCCGCTCGAGCGCTCCCACCCGGGCGAGCTGCCCAGCGAAGGCACCGTGCCCGGGGCGGTGCAGGTCCCACCCACCGGCCAGCCGGTGTTGTTCACCGCCGACCACCCGGTCACCGGCGGTTACCCGGTGATCGCCTGCGTGGCGGCGCACCACCTCAACCTCGTCGCCCAGGTCCCGGTCGGCGGTCGGATCCGGTTCCGGCCCGTGCCGGCCTGACCAGGAGCCCCCCGGCTACCCGCCCGAAGCAGGAAACGCTGTGAACCGGTGCGCCGACCCGGCCTCCGGCTGACCAGATCTCAGCGTTTCCTGGCCGGGTCCGACGCGAGGGACGGTCGGGCCTCAGGCGGCCCGCACCGCCGAGGACTGGCCGACGACGAGCTCGGCGGGCCCCCGGATCACCGTGCCGCCGCGCCGCCGGCGGAGTCGTCCGGCACGCTGCAGCCCGGGGAAGCGCTCAGCCAGCCGCTCGACGGCGACGGTGGCCTCCAGGCGTGCCAGCGGGGCGCCGACGCAGTAGTGGATGCCGGCGGAGAACGCAAGGTGCTCGGCGCCGGCCGGACGACCCCCGCTGTAGCGGTGCAGGTCGTAGCGGTTCGGGTCGTCGAAGACCTCGGGGTCGCGGTTGGCCCCGGCGAGGTACAGCAGCACCATGGCCCCCCGGGGAACCGGGACCCCGGCCAGCTCCACGTCGACCGACGGCGCGCGCAAGGTCCGCTGCACCGGCGGGTCCCACCGCAGGGTTTCCTCGACCGCCGCGGCTGCCAGGGTGGGGTCGTCGACGACCGCGTGCCACTGGTCAGGGTGGGAGAGCAGGGCCAGCACCGTGTTGCCGATCAGGTTCACCGTCGTCTCGAAGCCGGCCAGCAGCAGGAGCCGGCAGAGCGGGTCCAGCTCGGCGCGGCTGAGCTGCTGCTCGCCCTCGGCGGCCAGCAGCCCGCTCACCAGATCGTCACGGGGCTCGCGCAGGTGCTGCTCGAAGACCTGGTTCATCAACGCGGTCAGCCGGCGGTTCGCCTCGACCAGCCGGACGACGTGGGCAGGCGACTGCACGCCGGCCAGGGCGCTGCTGATGGTCGCGCCGTAGCGGGCGAAGGCGGCGCTGTCGTCGTCCGGGACACCGAGCAGGTCGGTGATGACGCGGATGGGCAGCGGTGAGGCGAGCCTGGTCACGAGGTCGAACGGGGTGTCGCGCGGGCAGACGTCCAGCAGTCCGTCGACCACGTCACCGATCCGGTCGCGCGTGCCGGCGAGCGCCCGCGGCGAGAAGGCCGGGGCGACCAGGCGGCGGAGCCGGGTGTGGTCCGGCGGGTCGAGCTCGAGCAGGGACAGCTCCCCGTTCCCGCGTCGCAGCAGCTCCTCGGTCTGGACGCCGAACCTCCGGTCGCGGAGGACCTCCCGGCAGACGCCGTGACTCGCCGTCTGGAAGGCGGCCAGCGGCGTCGGGACCAGCGGACCGCGCCGCCGCACCTCCTCGTACAGCGGGTACGGGTCACGACGGCCCTCCTCGAGCTGGAGGCGGGCGAACGGGTCCCGGCTCACGTGACCGTGCCAGGCCACGGAGGATCGGACCATGACGAGCTCACGGACCAGGGCCACGACGGCGTTCACGAGCACTCCCCCTCGGCGCGGGTGCCCAGCCGCTTCCCGCGCACCCAGTCTGCTCCCCGGCCACGGCCAACGGCCAGGGCCGGGCTCGGGTCGCCGGTCGCGGGCTGGCAGGCTCTCACAGGTCAGCACCGCCGCGACCACCCCTGGACCAGGAGCACGATGACCGCCACCCACGAGTCCCCCGCCGCCTCGACCTCATCCCAGCCGAGCAGCCAGGTCCGCGGTGTCCTCGACCTCGACCTGCCCGGCCCGACGATCAGCCGGCACCTCTACGGCCACTTCGCCGAGCACCTCGGCCGCTGCATCTACGGCGGCTTCTTCGTCGGCGAGGACTCCTCGGTGCCGAACGAGGGCGGCATCCGGCTGGACGTGGTCGAAGCCCTCCGGGTCCTGGCCATCCCCAACCTCCGCTGGCCGGGCGGCTGCTTCGCCGACGAGTACCACTGGCGCGACGGGATCGGCCGGCGCGACCAGCGTCCGACCATGGTCAACAGCCACTGGGGCGACGTCGTCGAGGACAACAGCTTCGGCACCCACGAGTTCATGGCCCTGTGCGAGCTGCTCGGGACCGAGCCCTACATCTCGGCGAACGTCGGCAGCGGCACGGTGCACGAGATGAGCGAGTGGGTGGAGTACCTGACCCGCAGCGACGACAGCCCGATGGCTCGCCTGCGCCGCGCGAACGGCCGCGACGAGCCCTGGCCGGTGACCTACTGGGGCCTGGGCAACGAGCCGTGGGGCTGCGGCGGGGGCATGCGGGCCGAGTTCTACGCCGACCTGGCCCGCCAGTTCGGCACCTACAGCCGCAACCACGGGGAGAACCGGCTCTACCGGATCGCCGCCGGCGCAGCCAACGCTGACTACCACTGGACCGAGACCCTGATGAAGGGCCTGGGTCGCGTGCTCGGTGGCCCCACCGGCGATCGCCACGGCTCAGGCATCTACCAGGCGATCTCGTTCCACTACTACACCGTGCCGGGGCCCTGGGAGCACAAGGGCAGTGCGACCGAGTTCGACACCGAGGAGTACTACCGCACCCTCCACCAGGCCCAGCGGCTGCGCGGGATCCTCGCCGGCCACGCGGCGGTGATGGACGCCTACGACCCCGAGCGGAGCGTGGGCCTGGTGCTCGACGAGTGGGGCACCTGGTTCGACGTCGAGCCCGGCACGAACCCGGGCTTCCTGTTCCAGCAGAACACCCTGCGCGACGCCCTGGTCGCCGGTGTGCACTTCGACGCCTTCCACGACCACGCGGAGCGTCTGGTGATGGCCAACATCGCGCAGACGGTGAACGTGCTGCAGGCGATGATCCTCACCGACGGCGACGCGATGGTGCTGACGCCGACCTACCACGTCTTCGCCATGAACCAGGGCCACCACGACGCATCGCGGCTGCCGCTGGCCCTGCTCGAGGTGCCGTCCCGCGGTGAGGGCGAGGCCCGGGTCGAGCTGGTGTCGGGCTCAGCCAGCCGCAAGGGGTCGAGCGTGCTCGTCTCCCTCACCAACCTCGACGCGGACGGCCCGGTGACGGTGGCGCTGGACCTGCACGGGGCGGCCGTGACCGACCCGGTGGGGCAGGTGCTGGCCGCGTCGGACCTGCGCGACCACAACACCCCGGACGCTCCGGACAAGGTGCGTCCGGCGCCCCTGACCGACGTCCGGCTGGAGGACGGCATCCTCACCGTGCAGCTGCCGCCGCACGCGTTCGCGACGGTGCGGCTGAGCGTGCAGGACTGAGCAGACGCACCCGCGGCGCCCCCGGGTGCCGCGGGTGCAAGCTCGGCGGACCGGGCCGCTCAGAGGCGGCGCAGGCTGCCGATCAGGTGCTCGCGGAACCCACCGGGATCGACGGCCACGGCGATCCGGGCGTTGACCTCGGGGTCGAGCCGGTCGGCGACGACCACGCCGCGGGCTACCCCGTCGAGCTGCACCTCGACGTGCGCGTCGGCGAACTCGACGAGGTCGGGTCGGGTCACCGCGGCCACCGCGAGCGGGTCGTGCAGGGCGCAGGAGTCGGTGCCCGGATCCGAGGTGCCCGCGAGGTGGTCGATCCAGGCGGTGGACCAGGTGCCGGCGAAGGCGGTGAAGGGGTGCTGGTCCTCGCTCATGGTCTGCGCCTCGGCGCGGCTCAGGCGGACCTGCCGGGTGACGTCGAGCCCCACCCAGCGGGCGACGACCCCGCTCTGCAGGACGATCCGCGCAGCCGCCGGGTCGCTCCAGACGTTGAACTCCCCGGGCATCGAGCGTGCCCCGGTGGTGCCCGCGAACACCCCGCCCATGATCACCAGCGCGCCCAGGGCGTCGGCGAACCCGGCGTCCAGGGACATCGCGAGCGCCACGTTGGTCAGGGGACCGACGGCGACCAGGGTCACCTCCCCCGGCCGGGAGCGGACGAGCTCGGTGAGCGCGACGGCGGCGGGCCCGGGTCGAGGGGCTCGCTGCGGGATCCCGTCCGGCACCGTGCCGAAACGCTCGGCGGGGTGGAGCAGCGCCCGCTCGGCGCCGCGGTGGACCGGCACCTGGTGCGCGCCGACGCGGTGCAGCAGCTCCAGGGTCAGGGTGGTGGCGGTGGCCACGTCGGTGTTGCCGTTGACCGTGGTGACGAGCTGCAGGTCGATCCCGGGGTCGGCCACGGCGAGGGCGAGGGCGAACCCGTCGTCGATGTCGCTGCCCGGGGCGCCCATGGCCAGGTCGAGGTCGAGCGCGACGGTGGTCACCATGGCCGCGACGCTACCCCAGGCATCCGACGTGCGGCTCAGGCGTCGAACCCCGTGCTGCGGCTAGTTCCCTCCCAGGCCTCCAGCTCGGCGCGGCGGGCGTCGTGGACCTCCCGGTAGCCGCGGAGGGCGTCCTCGCCGAGGAGCAGGAAGGTCGGCGGCTCCGGTGCCTCGACGGCAGCGATGATCGCCGCCGCTGCCTTGGCCGGGTCCCCGGGCTGGGTGCCGTGCACCGTGTCGTGCTCCTTGCGCCGGCGCCCGGCGGTCTCGGCGTAGTCGGCGATCGGCTCGGCGGCCTGGGTCAGGGAGCGACCGGCGAAGTCGGTGCGGAACCCGCCCGGCTCGACGACGATGACCGCGATGCCCAGGGGCTGCACCTCCTTGACCAGGGAGGCCGAGAGCGCCTCCAGCGCCGCCTTGCTGGACGCGTAGTAGCCGGAGCCCGCCGGCGCGACCTGGGCGCCGATCGAGGAGATGTTCACCACCGCACCCGAGCGTCGGGCGCGCATGCCGGGCAGGACGGCCTTGGTCATCGCCACCGCCCCGAAGAAGTTGGTGGCGAACAGCTGGGCGACGGCGTCGTCCTCGCCCTCCTCGACGGCGGCGCGGTAGCCGTAGCCGGCGTTGTTCACCAGCACGTCGACGCCCCCGAACCGCTCGTGCGCAGTGTGGACCGCCGCAGCGACCTGACCGGCGTCGGTGACGTCGAGGGCGACGGCGAGCGCGGAGCCGGGGAAGGCGTCAGCCAGGTCCTGGACGCGTGCGGCGTCGCGGGCGGTGACGACGACCTGGTGGCCCTGCTCGAGCGCCGCGCGGGCCAGGTCGCGGCCCAGGCCGGTGGAGCAGCCGGTGATCAGCCAGGTGGACATGAGCGGTCCTTCCGTCGAGGCACGCGCGGTGCGTGCGTCCCGACGCTACGGGTCACCACCGACGGGAGGAGCCGCAGGTCCCCCTCACCCGACCCGGCGGTACTGCAGGTAGACCACCCCGTTCGGGTAGCTCTCGCTGTGCGCCAGCTCCAGGACCCCCGGCTCGATCTCCTGGGTGAACAGCCGCGGCCCCGCACCGCGTGCGGTGGGGTAGAGGAACAGGTGCAGCGCGTCGACCAGCCCGTCGGCGAGCAGGGCCCGGACCAGGGTGCCGCTGCCGCTGACGTAGAGGTCGCCGTCCACGGACTCCGTGAGCCGGCGGATCGTCTCCGGGTCGTAGCTCCCCAGGACCTCGGTGTTGCGCCAGGTCGGCTCGCGGAGGGTGGAGGAGACGACGTACTTCGTCGTGTCGTTGAAGAACGGGGCGCCCGGGTCGTCCTCCACCGTGCGCTCGGACCAGCCCTGCTCGAACATGTCGTAGGTGGTGCGACCCAGCAGGATGGCGCCGCAGCGGTCCGTCACCGCCCCGATGGCCTCGCCCATGCGCGGGTCGAAGCCGTACGGGAAGGTCCAGCTGGGGGTGTCGATCACGCCGTCAAGGCTCAGGAACTCGTGGACGTGGACGGCTCCCACGGGAGTGCTCCTTTCGGGTCCCGGCGGACCGGGGTCAGGTGGTTCGGGCGAACAGCGTACACAGGACCTCGGCGAAGCCGTCGGGGTCGTCGAGGAAGCCGGCGTGGTGGCCGGGGAAGACCGTGGGCTCCACCCCGAGCTCGGCGGCCAGGGCCCGGGCGGCACGGGCGGCCACGCCGGTCCCGCTGCTCTGCCCCACCCCGACGAGGACGGGGGCGCTCAGGGAGCGGAGGGCCGCGACCTCGGGGCGGTAGGCGGTGATGGAGGGCAGCATGCGGAGGAAGAACAGGGCGTCGTCCGCCTGCTGCTCGGCCGAGGGTCCGGCCTGGGCGGTCGCGTCGACGGTGTCGCCCTCCGGGCCCGCCGGCGGCCAGGACGCCGCTGGGACCGAGGGCCCGGACAGCTCGCCCTGGTGCAGGACGAGGGCGAGAAAGCGCCCCCACGCCGCCCCTGAACCGTCCTGCTCAAAGGCGCGGACGATGCCTGCGGTGACCGCCTCGATGTGCGGGGCGTCGGGCAGCAGGGGGACCAGAGGAGGCTCGTGCGCGACCAGCACCCGCACCCGGTCGGGGTAGCGGCTGGCCAGCGCGAGACCGGCGACCGCCCCGCCGCTGGTGCCGAAGACGTCAGCCGGGCCGAAGTCGAGGTGGGCGACGAGCCGCGCCAGGTCCTCGGCCTGCACGTCCGGGGTCACCGGGAGCGACGGGTCGGTGACGGTGCTGCGACCCAGGCCGTGCGGGTCGTAGGTGACCACGGTGTGGTCGGCAGCGAGGAGGTCGGCGAGCGGGCCGAAGGCCCCCGACGTCATGGGCGACCCCACCACCAGCACCAGGGGTCCGCTCCCCCGCACCTCGTGGTACAGCTCCCCCCCGGGAACCGCGATCAGCCCAGCTCGGGCGAGCATGGTCATGACTGCTCCTCTGCGACGTGACGATGCAGGGTGGACCGCGACCCGGGGCGAGAATCATCGGTCGTCGGGGAGCCGCCCGTGTCCCGACCCCTGTTCCGTCCCGGCGGGATACCGCCCTTCTAGGCTGCGGCTCATGGTCCCGCACCGACACGACGGCACGTCCGGGCAGCCCGGGCACTGGCACGCTCCGCACGGGGAGTCCGACGACGCCGAGCTGGCCAAGATCCTCGACCTCGACGCCGAGGTGCTGCACGACTACCTCGACGCGGTCCTGGACTGGGTGGCCGGCGCGACGGGCGTGGCGGTCGAGCGCGTGGTCGACCTCGGCGCGGGTACCGGCACCGGCACGGTGGCCCTGGCTCGTCGCTTCCCCGATGCCGAGGTGGTGGCTGTGGACGCCTCCCCCGCCATGCTGGCGCGGCTGCGGGAGGCGGCGGCAGCGGCTGGCGTCGGCGATCGGGTGCGGGCCGAGCAGGCCGACCTGGACGCCGGATGGCCGCACCTGGACGAGCTCGACCTGGTCTGGGCGGCGCTGTCGCTCCACCACGTCGCCGACGCCGAGAGCCTGCTCGGCCAGATCCGCGGCGCCCTGAAGCCGGGCGGCCTGCTGGTGGTGACGGAGATGGCCGGGCCGGTCCGGGTCCTCCCCGACGACCTGGGCGTGGGACGGCCGGGGCTGGAGGCCCGGTGCCACGCGGCGCTTGACGCCGAGCCGGCTCCGTTTGACCGCTATCCCGTCTGGGACGCGGCGCTCGTGCGCGCCGGTTTTCCCGCGGTCGAGCGGCGCAGCTTCTCCCTCGCCCCGCCCGGTGCGGAACCGGCGACAGGGCGGTACGCCCGGGCGCTGCTGGCCCGGCTGCGCAGCGGGCTGGCCGACCACCTCGACACCGACGACCTGGTCACCCTCGACCTGCTGCTCGACGACGCGGGCGCCGACAGCGTGCTCCGCCGCACCGACCTGGCGGTCCGGGGCCACCGGACGGGATGGCTCGCCCGCCGCACCTGAGAGGGATCGCCTTTCGCGCTCAGACGGGCCCACCGCCAGCACCAGCAGCGTGTGGAAACTCGGGCAGTGGCGACGCAGCCGGGTCACCGGGGCGCACGGCGAGCCAGGCGAGGTGCTCCAGCCGGGCCAGCTCGGCCGCCCCGAACGGCTCGTGCCCTGCCCGGGCCACCAGGAGTGAGCGGTCGGGCGGCAGGGCGATGACGGCCAGCTGAGTACGCCCGGCCCCCGGCGGGCAACCCGCGGCCAGCTCCACGGCCCGGGTCTGGGCGAAACCGGTCAGCCGGTCCAGATCAGCGGGGCACAGCAAGGGCGCCCGGGGTGTGGCGAAGAGGACCCGGTCGGGCAAGCTGACGATGGCCGCCCAGCTCCCTCGGCACAGCAGCGGGGCTGCAGTGGCCAGAACCTGGGGTGCGAGCTCAGGGTCTGCGCCGGCGAGGCGCTGCACCAGCTCCAGGTCCTGGTGCAGGTCGGCTCCCGCCGGGTGGCGGACCATGTGCTCGACCTCCACGCCCTCGAGCTCTTGGCAGCGCTGCAGGACGAGCTCCAGCGACTGCCCGGACGGGACGTCCAGGAGCAGGTCGTAGACGACGTGACTCTCGTCCTTGCGGAGGGTCTGCAGGCGCGTGATATCCACCCCGGCCTCGCCCAGGCGCACGGCGAGGCTCCCCAGGATCGTGGCTCCCTTGGCCATCCGGACCCGCATCAGGTGCACGGTTCTTTCCTACCCAACGCCGGCCTGCTCAGCCAACCGGAGCGCCGCCAGGACCCATACCGGCGTGGATTCTCTGCTTCTCCTCAGGAGCGCCTCGTGGATGCGTGATCCTTCTGACCCCCCGTCGCGCGCCGATCACGCTCGGACCGACCTAGGTTTGGTGCATGTCTCCACAGGTCAGCGCAGTGCAGGGCGACCGTCCTCAGCTCCGGCACCACGGTGTCGAGGCGGTGGTGATCACCGACGCGCGTGCTTCCTCGCTGGTCGAGCTGGACAAGCGCGTCAAGCGCTACAGCCTGGCCATGGCGTTCCGGATGGCCTGCTTCCTCTCGATGGTGTTCGTGGACGGCTGGCTGCGTTGGACCCTGCTGGCCTTCGCGGTCTTCCTCCCCTACGTCGCGGTGGTCCTGGCCAACCAGGCCGACGAGCGGACCACCCCGAGCCAGATCGAGCACGGCGCCCCCGAGGAGGCTCCACAGCTGACGGTGGGCGAGCGCGTCGACGTCGTCGAGGGTGACGTCATCGAGGGTGACGTCATCGAGGGTGACGTCGTCGAGGACGAACCTCTGCGCGCCGCCTGACCCAGCTCTCCCTCGGATCGCGGCCAGTCCTGCCGGACTCGGACTCAGTGCGGGTCTGCGGCGGCCACCGGGAAGTTCCAGCCGCGCCACATGCCCAGCAGCCGCAGTCCCGTCGCGGCCACGGTACCGACTAGCAGACCCACGTCCGCTGGCCCGCCCCAGGCTGACCACAGCACCACCACCAGGGCGCCCAGCAGAGCGGGCACGGCGTAGAGGTCACGGCGGAGCAGCAGAGGCACCTCGTTGACCAGCACGTCGCGCAGGACCCCGCCGCCCACCGCCCCCACGGCCCCGATGATGACGGCGGCGAAGCCGCTGGTGCCGAGCTCGAGGGCGTACGACGCGCTGGTGGTCGCGAACAGCCCGAGTCCTACGGCGTCGTAGACCCCGATGACCGGCCGCAGGCGACCCAGGTGCGGGTGGACGTAGAACACCAGCAACGAGGCCAGCAGGGCCACGGTCGCGTTCGACCACTGCTCGACCGAGACCGGCGGGTTGACCCCGAGCAGAAGGTCGCGCGTGACGCCGCCGCCCAGCCCGGCGGTCAGTCCCACGACGCAGACCCCGAACAAGTCCAACCGCCGCCGTACCCCGGCAAGGGCCCCGGACGCGGCGAACACGACGATCCCGAGGTAGGTCAGCAGGGCGAGGAACACTCGTCACGATCTCACAGGGGACCCGGGACCGACCCGCCCACCGGCCTCAGGCGACGACCTGCAGCAGCGCCTTCAGCTTCAGCAACCCGTCCCGGCGGCGGGTCTTGACCGTGCCGAGGGGCAGCCCGAGGCGTTCGGCGATCTGCGCAGCGGTGCAGTCCTCGAGGTAGGTGAGGAGGAGCACCTCGCGCTTGCCGGGCGTGAGCCGGCTCAGCGCACTCAGCACCTCGACCGCGTCGAAGCGGCGACGGACGTCCTCCCACACGTAGTCCACGCCCCCACCCCCCGGGTGCTCCTGCGCGTGCGCCAGATCGCGCTTCCCCTGACGGGTCAGCTGCCGGATCCGGTCGATGGCCTTGCGTCGGGCGAGCGTGCTGAGCCAGGCCTGGACTGCCCCGCGCGCAGGGTCGTAGTTGGCGGCACTCTGCCAGGCGGCGGCGTAGGCCTCCTGCACCACGTCGGCGGTGGTCTCCGGGGAGCGGACCAGGCCGCGGACCAGCGCTGAGGTCTGGGTCCGGGTCTGGGTGTAGAAGGCATGGAAGGCCTGCTCGTCCCCGGCTGCGGAGGCAGCGAGGAGCTCGGGCAGGGAGGCCACGACCCGGTCGTCGGGTTGCGGCGGTGGAGCGGTCGGGAGCGTGATCACGGTGCACGTTCCTTCAGTCGACCCCGAGCCGGCGTGAGGGGGACCCGGCTGCGGGATGGATCGGTGCCCTGGTCCTGTCGTGCACGATACTCTGCCAGCCGGACGAAGAGGAACGCCAGCCTCAGCAGCAGGCACCGACAAGGTACACCGGACACGTCGAGCGGAACGTCCGGGGCCAGGGCCGGACGCACCGACGCCCCGGCGCTGGGCACCGGGGCGTCGGGATCAACCGAAGCCGTGCAGCTCAGCTGGGCAGCGGGATGCGCACCACCTGGCCGACGTCCGCCTGGTTGCTGTTCGTGGTGACGTAGGCGTAGCCCTTCCGGAGGGCGATGCCGTACGGGAACATCAGGTCACCCTGGATCGTGGTGTGGGTGTCCCCGCCCGCACGAGCGATGCGGACGACGGAGCCTCGGGCGTCTTTACCGGCCAGCAGGCCGTTCGCCGCGATCTGAACGGCGTAGAGGCGGCCCTGACGGTCGAAGCCCAAATCGGTCACATTGGTCAGCCCGGTGGCCCATTTCACGGGTGCCTTCCCCGGCGCGACCCGCCAGATGCTTGCCGCACCGACCGTGAAGGGGAAGCCCGTGAGCTGGCTGACGTAGAGGGCCCCGTCCGGCCCGTACGCCGCCGCGGTCGGCACGGCGTCGGCGTTGGTGCCCGCGACACTGGGGAAGACCGCCCTGGTCCGGACGTGGCCCCGCCTGCTCACCTGGAGCAGGGCGTTGGCACCGGCGTCCACCACGTAGGTCCGACGGCCACGCTGTACCAGACCCACCGGGTTGGTGTCGAGGTCGGTGGGCTCGGGGTTGACCTCGATCTCGTGGGCGCCGAGATCGGCGACCACGCGGAGGTGTGAGCTCCTCAGCGTCCCCGTTGCGAGCGTGGCCAGCTGCCGGACACCGCGGGGCTTGCCTTCCCGGACGGTGGGGTCGGCGCCGAGCCCGAGGACCATGGTGAAGCGGCCTCCGCGTACCTTGAGGTCGGAGGGCCCGGCCGCGCCCCCGCCCTCCTTGCTGGCGGCCGAGGGCAGTCCCGTCACCACGCGGCTCTGGTGACCGTGCCTGATCCGCGTGATGGCTCCGGTCGGACCAAAGCAGGTCGGGCCTTCGGCGCCCTTCCAGCAGGGCCCGCTGCCCCCCTGACCGGACTCGGCCACGTACAGGTTCCCACCGCTGAACGTCAGGTCGCGCGGGTTGTCGAGACCGGTCGCGACCACGCGCATCCCGCCCCCCCTGCCCTGGACGCGGTCGGCGGCGGTGGCGGCGGGACTGAGCCCCAGTGCGCTGAGACCGGTGAGCAGGGACAGGGAGACGGCGGCAGCACGCCAGCCGGGTCGGACGAGAACCATGCTTGCTCCTGAGCTGAGTGGGGCCGGCCCCGATGCCAGCCGCTCGGACGCTAACGAGGCGTCCGGGTCCCGCACGAGTGCTGAATCTCGGACTGGCGGCCGGCCCCGGGAACGGCAAGGATGCCCGCCCGCTGGTGCTCCGCGCGGCCCCGCGCACCAAGTGCCCCGGCTCCGGTCCCGGGCCCGCCTCCGGCCAGGGTGGGCCGCGACCCTCGCCCCCCGCTGTGGTTAGGGTGAACGACACGCCCACTCTTCTCGAGGAAGGACCCGACGTGACCAGCCCCGTGCTCTCCGTCCAGCTCTACGCCGTCCGTGACCAGCTCGCTGAGGACCTCGACGGCACGATCGCCCGCCTGGCCGGCATGGGCCTGCGCGAGGTCGAGGCCTTCGACTTCATCGACAAGGCCCCGGCGCTGGCCGAGGCCTTCGCCAAAGCGGGCGTCCGCGCGCGCACCGGGCACGCCTCGCTGATGTCGGAGGGCCTGGGCCTGGACGACCCGGCCTTCAAGGCGGCCCAAGCAGGTCCGCCCAGCCAGGAGGACGTCTTCCAGGCGGCCAAGACGCTGGGGCTCGAGATCGTCATCGACCCCTTCGTCGAGCTCGACCGCTGGCTCACCGAGGAGGCGGTGCTGGACAACGCGAAGCGGCTGAACGAGGCCGCCGTCAAGGCGGCCGACCACGGCCTGCGTGTCGGCTACCACAACCACTCGATGGAGTTCGCCGCCAGCTTCCGCGGCCTCACCGCGTACGAGCTGTTCGCCGAGCACCTCCGCGACGACGTCGTGCTCGAGGTCGACCTCTTCTGGGCCGCCACCGGTCGTCAGGACGTGCCGGCCCTGCTCGGCCGGCTGGGCGAGCGGGTCAAAGCGCTGCACCTGAAGGACGGCGTCCTCGGCGAGGACCCCTTCCGCCCAGGTGCCGGCCGGATGGACCCGACCACCCTCGACCAGCGACCGGCAGGCGAGGGCGACCTGCCGCTGCTCGACTACCTCGCGGCCGCCCCAGCCACCGAGTTCGGGGTCATCGAGTTCGACCACTACGCCGGCGGGCACATCTTCGATGGCATCGAGGCGAGCGTGCGCTACTTCAACGAGCACGGCCTGCGTTGACCTGAGCACCGTGGGTCCGGTGGCCGGCCCCCGGCCCCCGGGCCCTAGTGCGCGAGGACCCTCTCGAGCCGGTCGAGCAGGGTCTCCAGGCCGGCTTCGAACTCCTCGTCGCTGCGGTCCTCACTGAGCAGCGGGCGGAGCCGGTTCGTGGTGGGGGTGCTCTGCTCGAGGTCGCGGCGGCCGTCGCGTCCGGGGACCTGCGCGCCCCCCTCGTCGAGCGGCACCTCCACCGGGGCGGTGTCGGCCTCGCGGGTTGCGGCCTTCAGCAGCAGGTGGCCCAGCAGGAAGCTGCTGAAGGCCCGGTAGGCGCCCGCCACCTGCTCGTCGGCGAAGCCGTACCCGGACAGGGTGGTCACGAAGTCCTCGACAAGGTCGGGGCTGCGCAGCGGCGGCCGGAGCCAGGGGGCAGCCGGGTGGCGGGTGGCCAGGAGCGGGAACGCCGCGGCGTGCTCGACGGCGACCCGGCGGACGGCGTGGGCCAGCGTCTGCAGGTAGCCCTGCCAGCTTCCGGTCAGCTCGGGGTCGAGATCGGACCGCACGCCCTCGACCAGGGAGGCCACCACCGCCTCGAGCAGGTCCTCCCGTCCGCTGACGTAGCGGTAGAGAGCCATCGCGCCGACGCCCAGCCGGTGGCCGACCGCCCGCATGCTCAGGGCCTGCAGGCCCTCCTCGTCGATCAGCGCCAGCGCAGCCTGGACCACCAGGGGACGGCTCAACCCCGACGATCCGCGTCCGTCACGCCCGTCCTGCAGTTCCACCCGAGGTCCGCCCTGTCCGAAGCCGGCCGCCGGTCGGGCCGCACCGGTCAGGCTACGGGCGCGCTCGCCTCCGCGGCGAGGAACCCTCAGGCCAGCAGCGTGGCGGTCTGCCGGGCGGCCTTGCGGATGCCGCCGCGCTCGTCGAGCCAGCCGCCGACCAGGCCGACCACCGGCAGCTTGCCCACGGCGCGGGAGAGAAGCCCTCCGCGGGGGCGCTCGTCCAGCAGGCTCCGGAGCTCCCACAAGGTGCCGGCCAGCCTCCACAGGGTGAGCGCCGCCCGCGCGGCGCCACGGCCGAGGGCGGCGAGCACGCGGCGGTCCGGCTGCTCGCCGTCGACGTCGGCCAGGCGAGCCTCGGCCTCGGCGTCGTCGGCGGTGGGGGTGAGGGGAGCGGGCAGTGCCCGGTCGAAGAGCACGCGGGCCAGCAGCGGGACCCAGTCCGCCGGGTCGGTCCGACCGTGCTCACGAGCCGTCGCGCAGACCGCCAGGCCGGCGGCGCAGGCGCCGAGAGCGGGTTGGAGGGGGATGCGGTCCGCCAGCGCCCCGGCGACCCGGGGGCGGCGGCGGCGAGCCCGGCGCTGATGCCGATGCGGCTCACCCACCAGTCGACGCGGCGCTTCAGCGGCTGCTCGCCCCAGTGCGGGGACGCCGGCGTCGTGTCGCCCAGCGCGCGGTCGCGCAACGCGTCCAGGACCTTGAGAGGGAACGGCGCCGTGGGCGGCGGCTCGTCGTCGAGGCCGAGCCAGCGCTGCGGGTCGGCCAGCACCCGGCCGACCATCCGGGCGTAGAGGTCGAGGGCCGTCACGATGCGCTCGTCGGTGATCTCCTGTGGCTCGGACACGGTGCTCTCCTCGTCGTGCGCTCGGCGTCCCTGGCGGTACCGCGCGTCAGCCTAGGGCCACGGCCCGCTCGCCCTGGAGGCGGCAGCCGTGCCGAGCCGCGCGGGCCGGAGGCCTTCGTCAGCCGTGGCGCCGTTGCAACCAGGGGGCGCTGCGCCGCTCGATGTCGCCCAGGTCGAGCTGGCGCAGCACCTCCTCGACGGCGGCCAGCACCGAACCCTGCAACATCCACAGCTCCGTCTGCTGACGGGGGTCCACGTCGAGCAGCACCAGCTCGGTGAGGACCGCCCTGGTCTCACGCACGATGTCGAGGGTGCGGGCGAACAGCTCGTCCACCCGGTCGACGTGACCACCCCCGAACTCGGCGCGGACCAGGTCGCCGAAACCGCGCACAGCGTCGGCCACGTCATCGAGCACGACGGCGAAGGCCCGCCTCAGCTCGGGGGTGAAGGAGGCCTCGGGGGTCCCGTCGGGCTGGGGCGCCTCGCGCCCGATCACCACCAGCAGGGCGCGCTCGGCGGCCAGGCATCGTTCCAGCCGGCCCAGGGCGTCCCGCAGCCCCGGGTGCACCAGGTCGGTGGTGAGAGCACGGGGGTTGAGGCGACGGCTCTCCTCCACGGTCGTCACCGCTGCTGAGGCTGCCTCGACGTCGTGGGCGATGTCCTCGGTCCAGGCGAACCAAGCCGCCACCTCCTCCGGGTGGGGCGCCCGGTCGGCGAGGCTGAGGGCCACCTCGTCGAGCAGCGCCGCCTGGGAGCGAGCCACCTGACGGACGGCGCCGGTCGCTCTGTCGCTCGGGATGGAGACGGGAACCAACAGGCTGAAGGCCACCCCGACGACCGTCCCGATCAGGGTGTTCACCACCCGCACCTCGGCGGCGAGACCCGGGGTGGCCACGGCGAGGATCAGCATGGCGCTGATCGGGGTCTCGAGGGACTGGTCCCCCAGCCGCAGCACCTTGGCCAGCCCGAGGGAGGTGGCGATCACCGCCGCCAGGCTCCACCAGGAGAGCCCGATCCAGGTGGAGATGCCGACAGCCACCAGCACCCCGGTCAGCACCGCCCCGACCCGGACCAGACCCATCTGCAGGGTGCCCACCGTCGTCGCCTGCACCACCAGCAGGGCGGTCAGGGGTGCGGTGAGGTCGAGGATGCCGGGCGAGACCCGGTCGGCGATGAGGTAGGCGACCACGGCCGCGACCGTGAGCCGGGTGATCTGGGCGGCGGCCGGCCGGAGCCGACTCGGCAGGGCGCTCCACGACGTGGGGTGGGACGGCCAGACCCACCACAGCAGCCGGCGCAGGGCCGAGCGTGCCCGCGCCCGGACCCGCTCGAGCTCCTCCGCCACCAGGTCAGTCTCCCCCGCCAGCGCCGGGCGCCGACACCAGGACGCAGCAGGACCCGGGACCATGTGGTCCCGGGTCCTGGCGGTGGTGCTCAGATGGTGCGGGTGCCGCCGGAACGACGCTTCACGGCCAGGTAGATCACGAGCACGATGATCGCGCCGATGATCGAGCCGAGCCAGCTGGAGGGCTGGATGAAGCTGTCGCCAGCGTCGCGACCGAAGATCAGCTTGCCGAGGAAACCGCCGACGAAGGAGCCGACGATGCCGAGCAGGATGGTCTGCAGGATGCTGAGCGACTGACGGCCGGGGACGACCGCGCGTGCGATGAAACCGGCGATGAGGCCGATGATGATGAGCCCGATGATGGTGCCGAGCATAGGTGCCTCCGGGGAAGTTGAGTGGTGCTCCGAGTCGGCGGCCAGACCCGGCCCCCTCGGGGTCGGGCTGGCGCAGCTTTCACGCCGGCCGCCGGACATCATTCTCGTCGCACCGGAGGTGGCGGACCATCGGTGGTACCACCTATCTTCGCGGCCCCTGGAGGCGGCGCACCGTGGGCCCGGTGGACACCGGGGCCGGCCGTGCCGCAGGTTGGGGCCGTGGCACCCTTCTCCTCCCTCCCCGTCTACTGGCGGGTCTGCCTGATCAACGCCGCTGTCTTCCTGGTGGCCACGGTGATCCTGGTGCTGACCCCGACCAGCGTTGGTCCGGACATGTCGCTCGGAGGTCTGGGCGTGCTGGCCCTCGGGCTCGGGGCGATCATGATCGCGAACGGCCTGCTGCTCCGCAGCAGCCTGGTGCCCCTGGACCGGCTGGTCGCCCAGATGCAGCGGATGGACCTCCAGGGACTCGGTGAGCGGCTCCCAGACACCCAGGACGGCTCGCTCCAGCCACTGGTCACCAGCTTCAACGCCATGTCCTCCCGGCTGGAGCTCGAACGCGCCGGGAGCAACGCCCGAGCGCTGGCTGCTCAGGAGGCCGAGCGGCACCGGATCGCCCAGGAGCTGCACGACGAGATCGGTCAGGGCCTGACCGTGGTGCTGCTGGGCTTGCAGCACGCCGTCGCCGCGGCGCCGCCGTCGCTGGCCGAGGAGCTCCGGACGGTGCAGGAGACGGCCCGGACGAGCTTGCACGAGGTCCGCGAGGTCGCCCGCCGCCTGCGGCCAGGGGTGCTGCAGGACCTCGGGTTGGTCAGCGCCCTGTCGGCCCTGGCCACCGACTTCGCCACCTCCACCGGCGGAGTCGTCGAGCGTCGCTTCGATGCTCATCTGCCGCCGCTGGACCAGGAGCAGGAGCTGGTCCTCTACCGCGTCGCCCAGGAGGCGCTGACCAACGCTGCGCGGCACGCCGGCGCCCGCTCCGTGAGGCTGGAGCTCGCCACCGACCGGGAGTCGGTGGAGCTGCTGGTGGCCGACGACGGCCGCGGTCTGGGCGACGCAACCGACGGTGCGGGGCTGCGAGGGATGCGGGAGCGGGCCCTGCTGGTGCACGGACGGCTCACGGTCCGCTCCCCCGGCTCCGCCGGTGGGACCGAGGTCCGGCTGCGGGTACCGGTCCGGGTGGAGGTGGGCGCGTGAGCGACGACGTCCGGATCCTGCTGGCCGACGACCATGCCCTGGTCCGGCGGGGGGTGCGCCTGATCCTGGAGACCCGCCCGGGCACCCGGGTGGTGGCGGAGGCGGGTGACGGGGCCGAGGCGGTCGCGCTGGCCCGTCGGGAGCGCGTCGACCTCGCCGTCCTCGACGTCTCCATGCCGCGGATGACCGGGCTGCAGGCCGCGCGGGAACTGGCACGCCTCGCCCCGGCGCCCCGGATCCTAATGCTGTCCATGTACGACCAGGAGCAGTACTTCTACGAGTCGCTCCGCGCCGGCGCCTCGGGGTACGTGTTGAAGTCGGCCGCCGACCAGGACCTGCTGCAGGCCTGCGACGCCGCCCTGCGGGGAGAGCCTTTCCTCTACCCCGCGGCCATGGCGTCGCTGATGCGCAGCTACCTGGAGCAGGTCCGCCGCGGGGTCGAGCCCCGGGCCAACCCGCTGACCCCTCGCGAGGACGAGGTGCTCAAGCTGATTGCCGAGGGCCGGTCCACGCGCGAGATCGCCGAGGCGCTGACCATCAGCCCCAAGACCGTCGAGCACCACCGGGCCAGGGTCTTGCACAAGCTGGGCATGCGCGACCGGACCGAGTTGACCCGCTACGCCATCCGCGCGGGCCTCATCGAGCCCTGACCCCGGCACCGTCGCCGGAGGGTGGCGGGGTGGTGGCCACTGCGAAGGCGTCCGCCACAGCGGTGTAGGAGCGGACCAGATCGGGGAACCCGGCCCGCAACCGGGCGTAGGTGTCCCGGTCGGCGGGGGACACCGGCACCGGGGTCGACGCCGGCACCGGCCCGCGCAGGGCGGCCAGCGCGGACAGCAGGTCGGGGGCGCCGCCCAGGGCGTGCCACCCGAGCGCGCAGGCGCCGAGCGCGGTCCCGCCGGCGCCGCCCTCGACGACCAGCGGGCGGCCGAGCACGCTGGCCATCACGTTCTGCCACAGCGTCGAGCGGAAGGTCCCTCCGGTCGCGCGAACCTCCCGCACCGGGCTGACCCTGTCAAGGGCGTCCGCGACCGTGGCCACCTGGAGGCAGACGCCCTCCAGGGCAGCGCGCAGGAAGTGCTGCCGGCCGTGCCGGTGCCGGATCCCGAAGTACGCCCCGGCGAGCTCGGGGTCCCAGAGCGGGGCCCGCTCGCTCAGCAGGTAGGGCAGCATGACCAGCCCGTCGCTGCCCGGCGGGGCCTCTGCGGCCAGCGCGAGCAGCTCGTGGTCGGCCGGGCCCTGACGCACCAGCTCAGCAGCGAAGGTGGCCCCGGCCCAGCGCAGGGCGATGCCCCCGTTGCTGATCGCGCCCCCCACCACCCAGAGGTCCTCGGTCAGGGCGTAGCAGAACAGGGAGCCCGCCGGGTCGGCCTGCGGACCCGGGACGGTCATCCGGACCGCCCCGCTGGTCCCCAGCGACAGACCGGCGACGCCGGGTTCGATGGCGCCCGTCCCCAGGTTGCCCAGCGGCCCGTCGGCAGCCCCGACGGCCACGGGGAGACCGGCCGGCAGGCTGGTGCGGCGCGCGGCCTGGGGAGCCAGGGTCAAGACGGTGGTGGTCGGCAGGACGGGAGGCAGCTGCTCGCGACGGATCCCAGCGACGGCCAGGGCGTCGTCGTCCCAGTCGCGGGCGAGGCTGCCGAGCAGCCCCGTCGCGGAGGCGCTGGAAAGCTCGGTGACCAGCCGACCGGTCAGGTGCAGCAAGAGCAGGTCCTTCAACCCCACCCACCAGCGCGCCGCCGCCGCTGTCGTGGGCTCGTGACGGGTGTACCAGCGCAGCTTCACCAGCGGGCTCATGGGATGTACCGGGGTGCCGGTGCGGCGCAGCAGACCGTCGGCCAGCCCTTCGGCCCGCAGCTCCTGGGCCTCGGCGACCGACCGGGCGTCGGCCCAGGTGACCAGCGGGGTCACCGGGTCGAGCCGGTCGTCCAGCCCGAGCAGCGCGTGCTGCGCCGAGGAGACCGCAAGACCGACCACCCGCGCCGGACCCAGCGCCAGGACGCACTCGGCCAGAGCGGCGTCCACTGCGGCCAGCACCACCGCCGGCTCCTGGACCTGCCAACCGGGCCGGGGCTGGTGCAGTGGGTGCTCGCGCTGGGCTGCGGCGAGCTGACCGCGCCCCTCCGTGGAGAAGGCAGCGACCTTGACCGCCGTGGTCCCGACGTCGAGGCCCAGCAGCACCTCGTCCACGCCGCCCGTTGCGGCGTCGTCATCCATGACGGTCACCCTGCCCTCCACTCACCCCCGCGGCAACACCGGCCCTCGGTCCGCTGCCCAAGCGGGGTGAGCTCAGATGGCGGGGGGCGCAGCGGCCGCGGCCTGCGGAAGCAGGTCCCTTCCGTCCGCCATCTCCTGCGACTTGGCGCTCAGCCGCTCGGCGATGGAGCGCAGGAGGGCCGAGACCTCCGGCAGCTGCTCCTCAGCCACGTCCCCGAAGGCGGCGAAGAGCCAGTCGTGGCTGGACCGCACGACGTCGTGCCCCTTCGGGGTCAGCCGCACCAGGGCACGACGGCGATCGCTCGGGTGCGCGTAGCGCTCGGCGATGCCCCGCTTCTCCAGCCGGTCGACCAGGGCGGTGGAGGAACCACTGGTGATGCCCAGGTCGGCCGCGAGCTCGGTCTGGCCCCGGTCCCCGTGGACGGCGAGGTAGCTGATCGCCTGGGTCTCGGTGACACCGAGTCCGACCCGGACGGCCACGACGTGCCGGTAGCGCTCGCCAGCCAGGATCACGGCCCGCAGGCTGCGCACGGCAGCGTCCCTCGGGTCGGCCTGGCTCATAGGTGCTCCTCTCGTCGCGGACCGCAGGGACGGCTTCGTGGCGCAGCCTAGCCAATCGACGGACGGTGAAGTAACTCGACGATGCGACTACTTGACGACGCAGCCGAATACGAGGCAGGCTGGGACCAACGGATCCCTCAACGGTGAGGACCCATGGTCAGCGGTGAACCCGCCCTCGCAAAACGGGTACACCTCGGACCGAGCCGCTCACGAGCGCGCCCGTCGGCTTCAGCAGAGCAGGCCGCCGGGCACTCGCGGTTCCCACACCGGTGGTTCCTCGTTTCGACCTCCGCAGCCCGGGTACGCCCTCGGCGCCGTGTCGCGCCGCCTGCTCCGGGAGTTCTCATGACCACCACTCCGTCCCGCCCCGCTCTGCTGGCTTCGGCTACCGCCCGGGGTGCCCTCGCAGGCCTGGTGGGCGTCGCCGCGATGACCGCTGGCGAGAAGGTCGAGCAGGCCCTCACGCACCGGCCGAGCTCCTACGTTCCGGGACGGGCCCTGCGCACCCTCGCCAGGCGACCCGTCCGGCAGGACCAGCAGCCCGTCCTGTGGAACCACGCGATGCACTGGGGTACCGGCGCCCTGGTGGGCACGCTGGCCGGGGTCTGGGCCGCTCTGGGCCTGCGCGGGCCACGGGCACGGGTGGCTCACACGGCGGTCCGGCTGGCCTTCGACCAGACCGTGGAGAACGCCACGGGCGTGGGCGCCCCGCCCCGCACCTGGCCCGTCTCCGAGCAGGTGGTCGACGTCGTCCACAAGGCGGTCTACAGCACCGTCACCGGGCTTGTCGCCGAGCGCCTGGTCGCTCCGGGGCTGGAGTCCGGGCAGGGCCGCACCAGCCACTGAGCCCGCTCAGCCCGCCCGGCTTCCGGTGTCGTCCCGCGCCCACAAACCGACCGGCCGGACGGAGCACCCGGGCCGGTTCGCCTCAAGGAGCGCCGCCTCCCTAGGGGCGCGGCCCCAGGCCAGGGCTGGGCAGGGCCACCGCCGTCAGGTGCGCAGCAGGATGGCGCCGTCGGGCTGCCCTGTCGGCCTCCAGCGGCGGGCGAACCAGAAGATCGTAGAGAAGAGCGTCCCGCTGGTCGCTGACCAGCGACCCGTCCACGAACGCCGGAGGACACGGTCACGGTGAAGCTCTCCGCCGCTGACCTCGGGCTGCGACTCCGTAGGTTGGGGCCACCATGACCTCCTTATCAAGCGCCCTCCCGCCCGCCCAGGTCGGGAACGACCAGTTGACCTGGCGAGCGGGGGAGCCGGTGGAGGCGGCCGTCGACGAGCGCGACGCCGCGGGGTACGCCGACCTGCGGACCTACGCCACGATCGGTGACGGCCGGACCATCGGGCTCGTCGCGCGGGACGGCAGGATCGACTGGCTGCCCCTGCCCGACCTGCACAGCGCCGTCGCCTTCGGCGCCCTGCTCGACGCGGAGAACGGCGGCTACCTGGCCCTGGGTCCAGACGAGGAGTTCCGGGTCAGCCGCCGCTACCTGCAGGGCACGAACGTGCTCGAGACGACCTTCACCACCGCAAGCGGCGTCGTCCGTGTGACCGACTCCCTCAACACCGGGGTCGCCGGGCGGCTCCCCTGGGCGGAGCTGGCGCGCCGGGTGGACGGCGTCGAGGGGTCGCTCCGGCTCACGGGCCGCATCGTCCCCGGCACGTGCCTGAACTCCGCGTCGCCGTGGATGCACGAGACCCTGCACGGCTCGGTGCTCCGGCTGGACGGGCTGATGATGGCTCCGCGCACCCTCGGGGACGCCGGCGTCGAGCTCGGCGACCGGGAGGTCACGGTCCACTACGTCACCTCCCCTGGCTCCCGCCACCTGCTCGGTCTGGTGGCCACCGAGGAGGAGGCGCTCTACCTGCCCTCGCCCGAGGACCTGGACCGCGGCATCGACCGCACGGTCGACAACTGGCAGCGCTGGTCGCAGACCTTCAGCTGGGACGGTCCCTGGGCGGCTGCCGTCGAGCGGAGCGCCCTGGTGCTCAAGCAGCTGATCTACGCCCCCACCGGCGCCCTGGCGGCGGCCGCCACCCCCTCGCTGCCGGAGTCCTTGGCCGGGGGGAAGAACTGGGACTACCGCTACGCCTGGATCCGCGACATGGCCTACTCCCTCACTGCCCTGTTCCGCTTCGGGGTGCGCGAGGAGACCCACGCGGCGATGAGCTGGCTGCTCCGCACGATGCGCCGTTTCGTCGACCAGCCGCAGGTGTTCTACACCCTCGACGGCGCCTTCCCCGAGGACCAGCCCCGCCACCACGACGTCCCCGGCTGGCGCGGCATCGGCCCGGTGGTCAGCGGGAACGCCGCGAGCGACCAGCTCCAGCTGGGCGTGTTCGGCGACATCTTCAGCATCGTGCAGCTCTACGTCGACCACGGCAACGTGCTCGACGACGCCACCGGACGCCAGCTCGGGGTGATCGCCGACCGGGCCTGCGACAGCTGGCGCAGCCGGGACTCGGGCATGTGGGAGCTGCCGGACCTGCAGCACTACACGACCTCCAAACTGGGCTGCTGGCAGGCCCTGCAGCAGGCCGCCCACCTCGCCGACATCGGCCAGGTGCCGGGTTCGGCGCAGCGCTGGCGCAGCGAGGCCGAGCTGATCCGCGCCTGGGTGGCGGAGAACAGCTGGTCGCCCGAACGCGGCGCCTACGTCTGGTACCCCGGCAGCGACCAGCTGGACGCCTCGATCCTGCTGCACGCCATCAGCGGGTTCGACCGGGGTGAGCGCATGTCCTCGACGCTGGACGCGGTGCGGCGCGAGCTGGGCGAGGGACCGCACCTCTACCGCTACAGCGGGGCCGCCGAGGAGGAGGGGCTGTTCGTCGCCTGTTCGTACTGGATGGTGTCGGCCCTGCAGCTGGTTGGACGGGAGAGCGAGGCGCGGGCGCTGATGGAGGAGCTGATGAGCACGCCGAACGACGTCGGCCTGCTCGCGGAGATGGTGGAGCCTGGCTCGGGCGCCTTCCTCGGCAACCTGCCCCAGGGACTGAGCCACCTCGCCCTGCTGAACGCCGCGATCACCGTCACCACCGGCACGCGCTGAGCGCGGCCCGGCCCGCGTGGTCCCGGCCCCGGGGGCGGAGGGGCGCCTAGGCTGCAGGGGTGACCAGGCGCCGCGAGACCGGACCGGTGGCGGCCACCGCCCCGGTGCCGCCCTCCGGGAGCCGGTCCTGGTCGCGAGCCCGGTCGCGGTCGTGGTCGGTGCTGGTGCGCACCCTCGGCGCGTGCATGCGCTACCGGGTCACGGGACTGGCGGCTGAGGCGGCCTTCTTCGCCATCTTGTCCCTGCCCCCGCTGATCTTCGGCCTCGCCGGAGCCATCGGGTACGTGGCGCGGCGCTTCGACGTCCGCACGATCGAGGGCCTCCAGGACCAAGTGCTGGCACTGGCCTCGCGGGTGCTGACCGAGGACGCCGTGTCCGGCGTCATCGCCCCGACCCTGGACGACGTGCTCTCCGGGGGTCGCGTCGAGGTGATCTCGTTGGGGTTCCTGCTGGCCCTGTGGTCGGGCTCCCGCGCGCTCAACGTCTTCGTCGACACCATCACGATCATGTACGGCCTGGCCGGGCGCCGCAGCATCGTGCGCACCCGGGCGCTGTCGTTCAGCCTCTACGTCGTCTTCCTGCTGGTCGGGACGATCCTGGTCCCCCTGGTGCTGGCCGGGCCCGGGGTCGTCGACCGGCTGCTGCCGTCCCGGCTGCAGGTGCTCGGCGACCTCTACTGGCCGGTCGTGCTGGTGAGTTCGGTGTGCTTCCTGACGTCGCTCTACCACCTGTCGGTGCCGGTCCGCACCCGTTGGCGAGCGGACCTGCCCGGAGCGGTGCTGACGCTGGCCTTCTGGATCGGCGGCAGCGTGCTGCTCCGGCTCGCCCTCAGCGCCAGCACCGGCTCCACCTCCATCTACGGGCCGCTGGCCGCGCCGATCGCCGTCCTCGTCTGGCTGTACCTCATCTCGATCGCCGTGCTCGTCGGAGCCGCGTTCAACGCCGCGGTGGACACGGTGTGGCCGGGCCTGTCCGGCATCCATGCCGGCGAGCCGGCGCCAACCGATCCCGATCTCCCACCGCCCGCGCTCACGCCCACCCGCATCGAGGCGGAGGAGGACCTCGTGACCGAGGCACCGGATCCATCCTCTGAACCACGCTCGGCGTCTCAGAGTACGGACAGCATTCTCAGTCGCTGAGAATTGGATTTGGTTGCGGGCGACCGAGCGCGGAGGCTTGGCACGTGTGCATCGCCTCGGAGTACCCGCGCGCCCGGCCCCGGCCGCGGACGCGGCAGGCCCCGGGTCTCCCCTCGGGGCTGACCGAGCGTCGCTACCTCGACCTCGGCCGCACCGAGTCGATGATCTGTCGTCGGCCCTGCCGCTGACCCCCCGGCACCGCCTCCTCCGCAACCCCCACCGGGGTCGTCCGGGACCAGGCGCCGCCCACCGATCGAGGGACCTCCATGAGCACTGACACCCCCACCAGCCCGCTTCCCGCGGCCGCGGCCCGGCCCGCCGGAGCCCGCCCGACGCCCAAGCCCCGCCGCACCAAGGGCGAGGGTCAGTGGGCGCTCGGCTACCGCGAGCCGCTGAACGCCAACGAGCAGTCCAAGAAGGACGACAGCCCGCTCAACGTCCGGGCCCGGATCGAGAACATCTACGCCCACGGGGGCTTCGCCTCCATCGACCCCGGCGACCTGCGTGGCCGCTTCCGTTGGTTCGGCCTCTACACCCAGCGGCGCCCCGGCATCGACGGCGGGAAGACCGCCACCCTCGAGCCGTCGGAGCTCGACGACGAGTACTTCATGCTCCGGGTCCGCATCGACGGCGGTGCCCTCAGCACCGACCAGCTGCGGGTCATCGGTCAGATCTCGGTCGACTTCGCGCGCGGCACCGCCGACATCACCGACCGCCAGAACGTCCAGCTGCACTGGATCCGCGTCGAGGACGTCCCGGAGATCTGGCGCCGCCTCGAGGCCGTCGGGCTCAGCACCACCGAGGCCTGCGGTGACTGTCCGCGGGTCATCCTGGGCTCCCCCGTCGCCGGCATCGCCGCCGACGAGATCATCGACCCCACGCCGGCCATCGCCGACATCGTCGAGCGCTACATCGGGGACCCGCAGTACGCCAACCTGCCGCGGAAGTTCAAGACCGCCATCACCGGCCACCCCCTGCAGGACGTCGTCCCCGAGATCAACGACATCGCCTTCGTGGGCGTCGTGCACCCCGAGCACGGCCCGGGCTACGACGTCTGGGTCGGCGGTGGGCTGTCCACGAACCCCATGCTGGCTCAGCGGATCGGCGCCTGGGTGCCGGGCGAGGAGGTCGCCGAGGTCTGGGCGGCCGTGTGCGCGGTCTTCCGCGACTACGGCTACCGCCGGCTGCGGACGCGCGCCCGCATCAAGTTCCTCGTCGCGGACTGGGGTGTGGAGAAGTTCCGGCAGGTGATGGAGACCGAGTACCTCCACCGCACGCTGATCGACGGCCCCGCCCCGGCGGTTCCGACCCGCTCGGGGGACCACGTCGGGGTCAACGAGCAGAAGGACGGACGTTTCTTCGTCGGGCTGTCCGCGGTGGCCGGCCGGACCAACGGGGCCAACCTGCTGAAGCTCGCCGACGTCGCCGAGGCGCACGGCTCGTTCCGGATCCGGACGACGCCCATGCAGAAGCTGCTCGTCCTGGACGTAGAGGCCGACCGGGTCGAGTCGCTGACCCAGGCCACCGAGGCCCTCGGCTGGTCGGCCCGTCCGGACGCCTGGCGGCGCTCGGTGATGGCTTGCACCGGCATCGAGTTCTGCAAGCTGGCCATCGTCGAGACCAAGGCCCGGGCAGCGACCCTCATCGACCAGCTCGAGGAGCGCCTGGGCGCGCTGGAGTCCCCCATCACCGTGCACCTGAACGGCTGCCCCAACTCCTGCGCCCGGATCCAGACCGCCGACATCGGTCTCAAGGGCCAGCTGGTTCCCGGGCCGGCGGGCGAGCAGGTCGAGGGCTTCCAGGTGCACCTCGGCGGCGGGCTGGGGCTGGACGCCGGCTTCGGCCGCAAGCTCCGCGGCCACAAGGTCACCGCCGACGAGCTGCCCGACTACGTCGAGCGGGTCGCCCGGGCCTTCGTCGCCGACCGGACCGAGGGCGAGCGCTTCGCCCAGTGGGTCGCCCGGGCCGAGGACTCGGTGCTGGTGTGACGGCCGCGGAACCGGGCGGCACGGCCGGCGCCGGCCACAGCACCCGGCAGACGATCTCCTACTGCCCCTACTGTTCGGAGGAGACGCTCTTCCCGCGCGAGGAGGGCGGCTGGGAATGCCGTAGCTGCCTCCGGGCGTTCTCCGTCTCGTTCCTCGGCCTGGTCCCGAGGACCCGCGACATGCAGGAGGAGCGATGAGCACCACTCTCGACCTGGCCGACCTGGCCCTGGACGCGAACGCCGAGCTGGAGGGCGCGACCGCCCTGGAGGTCATGGGCTGGGCTGCTGACCGGTTCGGCTCCGGGCTGGTCGTCACGTCCTCGATGGCCGACACCGTGATGATCCACCTCGCCGAGCAGGTGCGGCCCGGCATCGACGTCGTCTTCCTCGACACCGGTTACCACTTCGTGGAGACCATCGGCACCCGCGACGCGGTCCGTGCGGTCCACAACGTGAACGTCATCGACGTGACCGCAGATCTGACCGTCGCCGAGCAGGACGCCCGCTACGGCAAGGACCTCTTCGCCACCGAGCCCGACCGCTGCTGCGCGATGCGCAAGGTCGCCCCGCTGAGCCGCGCCCTCGAGCCGTACGCGGCCTGGGCCACGGGCCTGCGACGCGCCGACTCCGCCGCCCGGGCGCAGACTCCGGTCGTCTCCTGGGACGCCCGCCGCCAGGTCATCAAGGTCGCCCCGATCGCCAGCTGGACCGACGCCGACGTGGCCGATTACATCGAGCGAAACTCCCTGATGGTCAACCCGCTGCTCGAGGACGGCTACTCCTCCATCGGCTGCGAGCCCTGCACCGTCCGCACCACCGGGGCCGACGCCCGCGGGGGCCGCTGGGCCGGTCGGGCCAAGACCGAGTGCGGGATCCACCTGTGAGCGCCCCCACCCAGGCTGCGTCCGACGCCCGGCCCGGCCTCGCCATGGGGGCCACCCTGTGGTTCACCGGGCTGCCGTCGGCCGGCAAGTCGACGATCGCCGGCGCCTTGGCCCGCCGGCTCCGTGCCGAGGGACGGCGCGTCCAGGTGCTCGACGGTGACGAGGTGCGCCCCCACCTGTCCGCCGGCCTCGGCTTCACCCGGGCCGACCGCGACGTCAACGTCACCCGGATCGGCTGGGTCGCGTCACTGCTCGCGAGCCACGGCGTCACGGTCCTCGTGCCGGTCATCGCCCCCTACGCCGCCGCCCGCCAGGCCGTGCGCGCCGCCCACGCGGAGGCCGGGGTGCCGTTCGCGGAGGTGTTCGTGTCCACCTCGCTGGCGGTCGCGGAGTCCCGCGACGTCAAAGGTCTCTACGCCAAGGCCCGCCAGGGCGAGATCCGCGGGATGACCGGCGTCGACGACCCCTACGAGGAACCCCGCAGCGCCGAGCTCGTGCTGGACACGGCGGTGGTCGACCTCGACACCTCCGTGGAGCTCGCCTCCGCGCTGCTGACGGCGATCCGGGAGGACCAGCCATGACCCAGACCCAGAACCCGACCGACCAGAGCACCAACCCGAGCACCATGGTCCCCCGGCGCACCCCGTTGGGCGTGCAGCCCCTGACCGAGCTCCAGGCCCTGGAGTCGGAGTCGATCCACATCTTCCGTGAGGTCGCCGCCACCTTCCGCTCACCGGTGATGCTCTTCTCCGGCGGCAAGGACTCGGTGGTCATGCTGCACCTCGCCGCGAAAGCCTTCTGGCCCGCGCCGATCCCGTTCTCGCTGCTGCACGTCGACACCGGGCACAACTTCCCCGAGGTGCTCCAGTACCGCGACGAGGCCACCGCGTTCTACGGCGCCCAGCTCACGGTGGCGTCGGTGCAGGACTACATCGACGACGGTCGGCTGCGCGAGCGGCCCGACGGCCAGCGCAACCCACTGCAGACGGTGCCACTGCTGGACGCCATCACCGAAGGCAAGCACGATGCCGTCTTCGGCGGCGGGCGGCGCGACGAGGAGCGTGCCCGGGCCAAGGAGCGCGTCTACTCGATGCGCGACGAGTTCGGCCAGTGGGAGCCGCGCAACCAGCGGCCCGAGCTGTGGTCGCTGTACAACGGCCGGCACCTGCCCGGCGAGCACGTCCGGGTGTTCCCGCTGTCCAACTGGACCGAGCTGGACATCTGGGACTACATCGAGGCCGAGGGCATCGCCCTGCCCTCGATCTACTACGCCCACGAGCGTGAGGTGGTCGAGCGCGACGGCATGTGGATCGCACTGACGTCCGTCACCCCGGCCCGCGACGGCGACGCCGTCGAGCGCCGGCTGGTCCGCTACCGCACCGTGGGTGACATGTCCTGCACCGCCGCCGTCCTCTCCTCCGCCACGACCGTGGCCGACGTGATCACCGAGGTCGGGCTGAGCCAGCTCACCGAGCGCGGTGCCACCCGGGCCGACGACCGGCTGAGCGAGGCCGCCATGGAGGACCGCAAGCGAGAGGGGTACTTCTGATGGTCACCGCCACCACGGCCGCCACCGAGGCGGGCCGCCGTCCCGGTGAGGCAAGCCAGCGGCGCACCCTGCTGAGGCTGGCCACCGCCGGCTCCGTCGACGACGGGAAGTCCACCCTCGTCGGCCGGCTGCTCTTCGACACCAACTCCGTCCTCACCGACACCCTCGACCACGTCGAGCAGGTGAGCCGGCGCAAGGGCCTGGCCACCGCCGACCTCGCGCTGCTCACCGACGGGCTCCGAGCCGAGCGCGAGCAGGGCATCACCATCGACGTCGCCTACCGCTACTTCCACACGCCGGCGCGCAAGTTCATCCTGGCCGACTGCCCCGGGCACGTGCAGTACACGCGCAACACCGTTACCGGCTCCTCCACCGCCGACGTGATCGTGCTGCTGGTCGACGCGCGCAAGGGCGTGGTCGAGCAGACCCGTCGGCATCTGGCCGTCGCCTCGCTGCTGCGGGTGCCGCACGTCGTCCTGGTGGTCAACAAGATCGACCTGGTGGACTACTCCCAGGAGGTCTTCACCCGGATCGCCACCGACTTCTCGGTGCTGGCCCGCAGCCTCGGCGTGCTCGACAGCCACTGCATCCCGGTCTCGGCGACCGAGGGCGACAACGTCGTCACCCGCTCTCGCCGGACGCCGTGGTACGAAGGGCCGACCGTGCTCGGGTACCTCGAGACGGTCGACGTCACCCGGCTGGCTGTCGGTGCGGACCTGCGCTTCCCGGTCCAGCACGTCATCCGTCCCCAGGGAGCGTTGCTGGCTCCGTGGGCGGCGTCAGCCCCCGCGGTGGACGCCGACTACCGCGGCTACGCGGGCAAGATCGAGTCGGGCCGCGTGCAGGTCGGTGAGGAGGTCGTCGTCCTCCCCCGGGGCTCGCACGCCCGGGTGGTCGCCATCGACACCCCCGACGGGGCCCTGGAGTCCGCCGTCGCCGGACAGTCGGTGACGCTGCGGCTGGACACCGACATCGACGTCTCCCGCGGGGACATCCTGGCCGGGACCGACGCCCCGCCCGCTCCGGCCCGCGAGCTGACCGGCACCGTCTGCTGGCTGGCCGAGCGGACCCTGACCGTGGGCGCCCGGGTCCTGGTCCAGCACGGCACCGCGCTGACCAAGGGCGTCGTCCGCTCCATCGACGGCGCACTCGACCTAGCCTTCGACTCCGGCGGCGCGCCGCACTGGGAGCCCGCCACGGCGCTCGGCCTCAACGACATCGGCCGCGTGCGGGTGGCCCTGGCCACCCCCCTGCCCCTGGACTCCTACAAGGAACACCGGGCCACCGGCGCGTTCATCCTCGTCGACGAGGCGGACGGCTGGACGCTCGGCGCCGGGATGGCAGGCAGCACGGCCATCCCCACCGGCCCGGGCCCCGGCCCGAGCCCCACCCCCACCGCCGCCAGGGTCGACGGCACTCCACCGCAGAAGTAAGGAGGAGCACTCATGCCTGCTCCTGCGCTCGTGCTCCTCGGCTACGGCAGCCACGACCCCCGGGTCGCCCAGGTGAGCGACCAGATCCGTGCCGCGCTGCTCGAGATCCGCCCGACCCTCCGGGTGGAGGTCGCCTACCTCGACCACGCCTCCCCCAGTGCCCCACAGGTGGTGGCCCGGCTGGCCCGGCGCGGGGTCAGCGAGGTGGTCCTGGTGCCGCTGCTGCTCTCCGACGCCTTCCACTCCCAGGTGGAGGTCCCCGCCGCGGTCGCCGCCATCCGCGCCCAGCACCCCGACGTCCGGGTGTTGGCGTCCCGGCCGATCGGTCCGGAGGCCAGCCTGCTCGCCGTGATCGACCGCCGGCTCCGGGACGCCCTGCGCTCCCGGCGGGTGGCCGAGCTGGACGGCCTGGTCTTCGCCGCCGCGGGCAGCGCCGACGTCCGCAGCAACGCCATCGTCGCCCGGCGCGCCCGGCAGTGGGCCACCCACCACCGGCTGCCGCACGTCACCGCGTTCGCGACCGCGGCCGGACCCACGACGGCCGAGGCTATCCGGACCCTGCGCTCCCAGGGTCGACGGCACATCGCCGTCGGCAGCTGGTTCTTGTCGCCGGGGCTGCTGTTCACCCGGCAGGCCGAGCTCGCCTACGAGGCGGGGGCCGTCGCGGTCTCCGAGCCCATGGGTGCCGAGCCGGAGATCGCCGAGGTGGCCCTGGTGCGCTACCTGGTCTCGGCCATGGAGCTCGTTGACCTCGACGCCCCGGCCGAGGAAGTCGAGACAAGCTCCCCGTTCGACGACCTCGACCTCGAGCCCCCCGTGCGGCACCTCTCCGTCGTCGGCGCGTGACTGTGTTGTCCGGCTCGCGCTCGGCCGACGCTCGCCGGTGGTCGCGGCTGGGTGCTCCTCAGGTGAGGGCGAGGCGGCGCTTTTCTGCCTCGACGTCGAAGTCGGCGGGGGGCCACTGCAGGTCGAGTGAGCGCAGGTGCTCCACGAGCAGCTGGGCGACCGCCCAGTTGCGGTACCACTTGCGGTCCGACGGCACGACGAACCAGGGTGCGACCTGGGTGCTGCAACGCTCCAGCGCAGCCTCGTACGCCTCCGCGTAGGACAGCCACTTGGCGCGCTCGTCGACGTCGCCCGGGTTGTACTTCCAGAACTTGGTGGGGTCGTCGAGGCGCGCGGCCAGCCGCTCCTTCTGGGTGGCCGAGGAGATGTGCAGGAAGCATTTGATGACGACGGTCCCGGCCGCCACCAGCTCCGCCTCCCAGGCGTTGATCTCCTCGTACCTCCGGCTCCAGACCGCCTCCTCCACCAGCTGGTTGACCCGGACGTTCAGCACGTCCTCGTAGTGGGAGCGGTCAAAGACCCCGATCATCCCCGGCGGCGGGAGCTCGCGCTCGACCCGCCACAGGTAGGGGTGGCGGCGCTCCTCCGCGGTCGGCGCCTTGAAGGCCTTGATCCGCACGCCCTGGGGGTCGACCATCCCGATCGCGTGGCGCAGCACCCCACCCTTGCCGGCGGTGTCCATGCCTTGCAGGACCAGCAGGACCGGGCGCGCGCTCGGCAGCCCTGCCCGGCCCGCGGCGTACAGCCGCTCCTGGAGCTCCGACAGCTCCGGCTCCAGTGCGAGCGTGGAGGCGGCGGCGTCGGCCTTGGCCCCGCCGAAGCCGGTGGTGGCCGAGGGGTCCAGGCTGCCGAGGTCGACCCGGCCGGCGGGCAGCCGGAGCAGCTCGGTCAGCGGCTGAGGGACGGGGACCGGCTCGGAGGCCTTGCTCTTCTTGCCCATGCTGGCGATTGTGCCCCGGCTGCACGACGGCCGAAGGAACCACCCCTCCCCGGACCTCAGATCGACCAGCGGACCTGGTCACCCATCAGGTTGCTGTAGCGCACCCACAACCCGACCGCCGGCAGCTCTGGGGGCACCTCGAAGCCGACGGCTCCCGTGGCGCAGTCGCCCGCGGCCAGCTGGGTGGGCTCCAGCCAGGCAGTTCCAGGTGGCCGTGTCCGCAGGGGGTTGCGCGGGGTGCCCTCGAGGTCGAACTTGTCCGGGGAGATGTAGTTGCGGGCGTCGTCGGAGGTGCTCTCGTCGACCGTCGGCCCCCCGCCGCAGAAGCGGACCGTGGCCAGCAAGACGTCGGACGACACCCCGCTGACCTCGGCGCGCCGGACGTCGGAGACCGTCAGCGTCGACCCGTTGGCGAGCGCCACCGTGGCGCCGGGCGCCACCGACTCGGAGACCAAGGGCTGGTCGGCGTCGCGCCAGGGCTGCGCCGCAGCGATCCCACCCGCCACCAGCACGAGGAACGCCGCCACCCCCGCGAGCACCCCGCGCCGTCGCCGCAGCTCCCGGTCGACGGACACGTCGAGGGCGGCGTCGGGGGTCAGCCGGAGGTGCGCCCCCGGCGGCACGGCTGCCGCCACGACCGCTTCCAGCCGGGCTCGGCGCGCCAGCGCCGGCCACGTGAGCTGCACCCGGCGGTCGTCCCCGTCGACCAGCAGAGTCGTGCTGCTCGACCGGTCGACCCGGGCCACCAGGCGGGCGAGGTCGACCGTGCGCGTGGCGAGGGGCCGCCAGTCCCGGCCGCCGCGGACCGAGCTGACACTGAGGGCGTCACCGTCGCGGGCGACCAGCGCGTGGGACCAGCGGCCGTCCACCGGCATGGCCACCTTCGTGCGGTGCCGGGCCCGCCGCCCAGCGCGACGGCTCGTCCGCGCCCCGGCGGTGGTGTCGATGGCGGTGGCCGGAAGCAGGGGAAACCCGGCCGACGCGTCGCCGCCCGGCAGCCCGACCAGCAGGTTTCGGCAGAGGGTGGCGAGCTCCTCGCGCAGCCCCGGAGCCGTGAGCCCCGCCACCTGGTCGGTCAACCGTTCCCGGCTCAGCTCCTCGCCGGTGTGCAGGGCCCGGCGGGCCAGCGCGACCGGGCCCGCGATGACCTCCAGGACCTCGGGCGAGGCCATCCGGGCCGCCTGCTCCTCGAACGTCTCGGACGGCAGTCCCGCACAGGCACCGACCGCCGCCAGCACCGCCTGGTGGACCGGCAGCATGTCCTCGCCCTCCCGCGCGGAGACCCGCACCGCCAGCAGGCGCTGCTCACCGGCGGAGCCGGCCCTCACTCGCAGGGTCGAGCCGGTGCTCAGCTGCAGCGAGCGGTGCAGGGTGGTGAGCAGGGTCTGCTCAGCCGCCACGCCGGCCAAGGAGAGCGCCGACCGGGCCGAGAGGACGTTGTTGTGGAACGTCGGCACCACCGACCCCGGACCGCAGTCCCGCCACGCCGCGGCGACCAGCGCCGCCGGGGTGAGATCCGCGCCCAACGCGCACCCGATCAGCTCCGCGTCACTGGTGGCGACGACCACCGGTGTGCCCCGGCTGGGGTGCAGGGAGCCGAGAGCCTCGGCGAGAGCCTCGGGAGTGCCCGCCTCCTGCGCACGGAGCTCGGTGGACAGCGACGCCGGACCCGCCCCGAACCAGGCGGCAAGCTCACGTCCCCAGCCGGCGAACGGGTGGTCGAGCCCTGGTCCCGTGGTGGGTTCGAGCACCGCCGGGCCGGGGTCGCGCAGCAGCGCGTCGAGCGACTCGAGGGCACGCCGGAGGACCCCGGGTGCTCCCCGGAGCAGCAGGACGGTGTCGAACAGGTTGACCTCGACCTCGACGGCGAGCTGCTGGACCCCGTCGGGGGTCTCCACCGGTCGACGCAGCGTGCGGGACACCAGGGCCACCGCCGCGTCGAGCGAGCCAAGCCGGTCGACCCGCTGGTGGCCGTAGCCGCGGCCGAGGACGACGGTGACCGCGCCCGGAGCCTCGCGGGCAGCGGGTCGGTGCAGCCAGCGCACGCCATCGACCCGGGTCCAGCGATCCATGGCCGCGACCCTACCGGCGCCCCTGTGCCGGTGCCCGGCTGCGCAGTCGACCACCGTCGCCACCGCAAGAAACCGCTGACGTCTGACGACCGCACCACCGACGGAGAGGTCAGTCTTCAGCGTTTCCTGCCGCCGCGACCAACGCGGGGGACTGGCGATCGGGACCCGGCCGCGGCGCGTGTGCCAGCATGACCGGATGGCCCGACCCGCACTGCAGCTGATCTTCGACCGCTCCGGCCGCACCGCCGGCGTGGACCTCGACGACAGCGCTCTGGTGGAGCTCTACCGCTACCCCGACGACGGCCGCCGTCGGCTGCGCACCAACTTCATCTCCTCCCTCGACGGCTCCGTGCAGGGCACCGACGGCCGCTCCGGCGGCCTCGCCACCCCCAGCGACCAACACGTCTTCGCCCTGCACCGAGCCCTGGCCGACGCTGTGGTGGTGGGGGCCAGCACGGTCCGTTCGGAGGGCTACCGGGCCGTCGACCTGCAGCCCTGGCAACGCGACCTGCGGGCCTCGCTGGGCCTTGCTCCGTTCCCCGCGCTGGTCGTCGTCTCCGCGAGCGCGCAGCTGGACCCGGCGATGGCCCGACCCGCCGACGGCGAGGGGGGTCCCGTGGTGGTGCTCACCACGTCCGGCAAGTCCGACGCCGAGCTCGCTCCCCTGCGGGACGCGGGCATCGAGGTGCGCGAGGAGGGCGAGGACCTCGACCTCAGCGGAGCCCTGGACCGGCTGGCCGGCGAGGGGTGGCCCCGGCTGCTCTGCGAGGGTGGGCCTGGCCTGCACCGGGCGCTGCTGGCCGAGGGTCTGGTCGACGAGCTCTCGCTGACGCTCGCCCCGGTCGTCGTCGGCGGGGACGGCCTGCGTGCGACGAGGGGCGCCAGCCTTGCCGGCCCCGCGGCGTTCGACCTGGCCTTCGCGCTGCACGCCGGGGACGGGACCCTGTTCACCAGCTACCGGTCTCGCCCCGCCGGAACGGTCCACGTCGACGAGCCGGCCACCGTCCTGGCGGGTTGAGGGCGCGACCGAGGACAACGGTCCCGGAGGTCGGTCAGGGACGGTTCTCGTGGCACCGAGGAGCCAGTGGCGAGACCTCCGTCGAGCCGTCTGGCAGCAGATTCCGAGTGCCGCCGGAAGACCACCGCGCAACGTCTGCATCGGCCGTCTCCCGATCCGTAAACGGCCCGACCCGCCCCTCAGTCCATCTGCTCCGAGGCCCGGGTGTCCGCCGTCATCCGGCTGGGCTGCACCCGCGCCGGTTCGCCGGGCATTTTCGGGTGGTCGGGCGGATAGGGCATCTCGGCGCCCCCGTAGCGGCCGGTACCCAGCTCGCGGACGTCGCGCTCGTACATCTCCAGGGCGGGCCCGAGGTCGCCCCGTTCAGCGGTGTAGAAGGGGCTCCACGTGTCTCCCAGCTCCTTGAACCGGGCCAGCATGCTGGGGATGGTGAAGTCCTCCGGCTCGGCGAGCGGCAGCTCGGCCCAGGTCAGCGGAGCGGAGACCAAGGCCCGCGTCGTCGGCCGGATGGAGTAGGCCGAGGCGATGGTCCGGTCCCGCGCCATCTGGTTGAAGTCCACGAACACCCGCTCGCCGCGCTCCTCCTTCCACCAGTTGATGGTGACGTGGTCAGGCATCCGGCGTGCCAGCTCTCGACCCAGCGCGATCACGGCATGGCGGGCCTCGACGAACCCGTAGGAGGGCTGGACGGGGACGAACACGTGCACTCCGCGACCTCCACTGGTCTTGCAGAAGCCGGTGAGCCCGGCGTCGGCGAGGACCTGGCGCAGCTCCAGGGCGGCCCGGACGGCGTCGGAGAAGTCGGTCCCCGGCTGGGGGTCGAGGTCGATCCGCAACTGGTCCACCCGGTCGGGGGCGGAGCGGCGCACCGGCCAGGGGTGGTACCGCAGGGTCCCGAGGTTGGCCATCCAGACGATCGTCGCCAGCTCGGTCACGCAGACCTGCCGGGCCCTGCGGCCGGAGGGGAAGGTGACCTCCACGGTCTCCACCCACTCCGGCATCCCCTTGGCCGGCGCCCGCTTCTGGTAGAAGGCGTCGTGGTTCGCCTCGGCCCGGGTGCTCAGGGTCAGCTCGGGGCGGTAGCCGCCGGGCCAGCGTTCCATGGTGACGGGGCGGTCCCGCAGGGCGCCGAGGATGCCCTCGCCGACGGCCAGCACGTACTCGACCACATCCCGCTTGGTCAGCCCGACCTCGGGGAAGTACAGCTTGTCCGGGCTGGTCAGCCTCACGGTCCGGTTGCCGACCGACAGCTCGATCGCGGGGGTGGCAGCCATGGCCGGAGCATAGCGACGCCGGCGGAACATCCCCGGCCGCGTCCCGGTTGAGGAGGCAGCACGTTGAGCACGCAGGACACCGAGGAGGACCATGACCGACATGACCAGTGACCAGACCGCCACCACCGCAGGCCCCGCCGCGTCGGTGGGCACGATCGTCAAGTCCGAGGACGAGTGGCGCCAGCAGCTCAGCTGCGCCGAGTACAAGGTCCTGCGTGAGGCCGGAACCGAGCGCGCCTTCACCGGGGAGTACACCGACACCAAGACAGAAGGCGTCTACTCCTGCCGGGCCTGTGGCACCGAGCTGTTCCGCAGCGAGACCAAGTTCGACTCCCACTGCGGATGGCCGTCGTTCTACGCACCCATGGAGGGCCGGGTCCGCTACATCGAGGACAGGACCCTGGGCATGAAGCGGGTGGAGGTTCGGTGCACCGCCTGCGACTCCCACCTGGGCCACGTCTTCGACGACGGCTACGGCACCCCGACCGGGCAGCGCTACTGCATCAACTCCATCAGCATGCGGCTCACCCCGACGACGAGCTGAGCCCGGGCCGCTCCGGGCACGGGACGGCGAACTCAGGCCGCGCCTGGAGACCCGGCTCGCTGGGTGGTGCTCCGGAGCACCAGCTCGGCCGGGACCACCGTCTCCTGCGGCGGAAGCTGAGGGTTCTTGATCCTCGCGGCCAGCTGCGTCACAGCGTGGCCGGCCATGGCCCGGGTGTCCTGCCGCATCGTGGTGAGCGCGACCCCCGGGACCCCCGCCAGCCGGCTGTCGTCGAAACCGACCACGGAGAGGTCCTCGGGCACTCGGACCCCTGCGGCTCGCAGCGCCGCGATGAGCCCCACCGCGCTGTGGTCGTTGAAGACCACCGCAGCCGACGGCGGATCGCCCTGCCCAAGGCGGGCGACGAGTGCGGAGCCCACCCGCAACCCGGCCTCCTCCGTGCCCCCGCCGGGCAGCTCCTCGAACTCGCGGCCATGCCCTTCGACCGCCGAACGGAAGCCCCGGCGCCGCTCGGCGGCGCCCGGTGAGCGACCACCGTCGATATGGACCAGCCGACGGTGCCCGAGACCGAGGAGGTGCTCGGTCGCGGTGCGCGCTCCCCCGAAGTCGTCGGTGCGGACGACGCCGACCCCCGGCCGCGACACCGAGCGGAAGAGCAGGACGGTGGGCACGGCCCGGCCGATCCGCTCGAGGTCCTGGGCGTGGCTAGCCGAGCCGATCAGCACGACCCCCTCGCACCGGTACGCCAGCAGGGTCGAGACGGCCGCCTCCTCCGACCGCATGCCTCCATGACCGCTGAGGACCAGGCTGAGGCCGACGTGCCCGGCAGCCTCGTAGAGGTGCTCGACGGTCGTGCTGTGGAAGTCCTGGGCCAAGGAGTACGCGACCCCGATGGTGCCGGTGTGCTTGCGGCTGAGCAGCTGCGCCCGCCGGTCCGGCACGTAGCCGATCTCGGCCGCTACCGCCCGGATGTGGTCCCGATTCTCCTGGCGGGCCCCGGGCTGGTCACGGAACACGATCCCCACCAGGGCCCGGGAGACACCGGCCCTGCGGGCCACGTCGGCCTGGGTGGGGTAGCTGCGCCCTGACCTGCGCTCCCCGGCTGACCTCGGCGCTGCTCCCACGGTCGTGCCCCGCTTCCTTGACGTCCTGGCCTGAGGGCACCAGACTAATGCGCGCTAGCCCTAGCGCGCGCTAGGGCCGAGGACAGGAGCAGGACATGGCAGACAGAGCCGTCGCAGTGGGCTTGATCGGCGCCGGCCGGATCGGCACCTCACACGCACAGGTGGTCGCCGAGCGGGTTCCCGGAGCGCGGCTGGTGGCGGTGTGCGACCCCCGGCCCGAAGCGGCGCAGTCCCTGGCGTCCCGGTTCGGCGCGCAGGCGGTGACCGACCCGGCGGAGCTGTTCGCTGACCCCGGGGTCGAGGCCGTGGTGATCGCTGCCTCGTCGACGGCGCACGCCGAGCTGGTCACCGCGGCCGCGGCCGCCGGCAAGGCGGTGTTCTGCGAGAAGCCTGCGGCCATGACGCTGGTTGAGGCCGACCACTCGCTGGCGGCCGTGGAAGCGGCGCAGGTGCCGTTCCAGGTGGGGTTCAACCGCCGGTTCAGCGCCGACTTCCAGGCCGCGCAGTCGGTCATCGCCGACGGCGGGATCGGCACACCGCAGCTGCTGCGGTCCCTGACCCGGGACCCGGGCCTGGCCAACCCCGGCGCGGTGCCGCCGTGGACGATCTTCACCCAGACCCTCATCCACGACTTCGACACGCTGAACTGGTTCAACCGCGGCTCGGAGCCGGTGGAGGTCTACGCGAGCGCTGACGCCCTGGTGGCTCCGGAGCACAAGGCCGCTGGCCTGTTGGACACCGCCGTGGTCGTCATCACCTATGACAACGGCGCCCGAGCCGTGGCCGAGGCGAGCTTCTCCGCCAGCTACGGCTACGACGTGCGCGGCGAGGTGTTCGGGTCGGCCGGGATGGTCACCGTGGGCGACGGTCGGCGCACCGCCATGGTGCTCCGCGACCGGCACGGGCTCCATCAGCAGACCGCCCGCAGTGACGTCGAGCTGCTGCTCGACGCTTACACCGCGGAGTTCGTCGAGTTCGTCAGCGCCGTCCGGGAGAAGCGTGAGCCCTTGGTGACCGGCCGTGACGCCCGCCGGGCCCTGGCTGTGGCCCTTGCCTGCATCGACTCCTACTCCCAGCACGCGCCCGTGACGCTCACGAAGGCCGGGGTGGCATCGTGAGCACCGGCTTCCGCCTGGCCGCCTGCGCGGAGATGATCTTTCCTGAGCTCTCATTCCCGGAGCGGGTGCGCCGGATCGACGCCCTTGGGTTCGAGGTCGAGATCTGGGACTGGACACGGCACGACATCGACGCGCTGGCCGCCACCGGCGCCACCTTCTCCTCCATGACGGGCTACGTGACGGGCGACCTCCTCGACGACGCCGACGAGCTGCTGGAGACGGCCCGCGCGTCGGTGCCCGTGGCGAAGAGGCTCGGGATCCCCCGGCTCAACCTGCACGGCACCGGGCTCGACGACCGCGGGCTCCCCGTCCGGCCCGCTCACACGGTGACCGGCACGATGTGGCTGCGTGCGGCCCGGACCCTGGGCAGGCTCGCCCGCCTCGGGGAGGAAGCCGGCGTCGTCTTCTGCCTGGAGAACCTCAACACCGCCGTCGACCACCCCGGGACGCCGTTCGCACGCGCGGAGGACACGCTCGCCCTCGTCGAGGCTGTCGACCACCCGCACCTGCGGCTGATGCTCGACCTGTACCACGCCCAGATCGGCGAGGGGAACCTGATCGAGCTCGTCCGCCGCGCTGCGCCCTACATCGGGGAGGTGCAGGTCGCCGACGTGCCCGGCCGCTGCGAGCCCGGCACCGGGGAGATCAACTACCCGGCGGTCGCCCGCGCCCTCGCCGACGTCGGGTACCGCGGGACCGTCGGCCTGGAGGCCTTCGCCTCTGCGTCGAGCGAGCAGGCCCTGACCCGGTTCCGGGACGCCTTCACCTTGGTGTCCCCGGGCTGAGTCCGCGGGCTCACCACGCCCCGACGATCTCCGCGAGCTCGCGGCGGCGTCCGGTGTAGAACGGCACCTCCTCGCGGGTGTGCCGCCGGGCCTCGGCCGCGCGCAGCGCCCGCATCAGGTCGACGATGCGGTGCAGCTCGGCAGCCTCGAAGGCCAGCATCCACTCGTAGTCGCCCAGGGCGAAGGAGGACACCGTATTGGCCCGGACGTCGGGGTAGGGCCGGGCCAGCATGCCGTGCTCGGCCAGCATCGTGCGGCGCTCCTGCTCGGGGAGCAGGTACCACTCGTAGGAGCGGACGAAGGGGTAGACGCACAGGTACCCCTGCGCCTCCTCCTCGGCCATGAACGCGGGGATGTGGCCCTTGTTGAACTCAGCAGGACGGTGCAGTGCCAGCTGGGACCAGACCGGCTCCAGGTACCGGCCCAGCTCGGAGCGGCGCAGCGCGTGGTAGGCCTCCTGGAGGGTGTCCGAGCTCGGCGCGTGCCACCAGACCATGAGGTCGGCGTCGGCCCGCAGCCCGGCCACGTCGTACCAGCCCCGGATGACCAGGTCGGCGCCCTCGGTGGCCTTGGCCACCGCTTGCAGGGCGTCCGCGGCGCTCGCGCCGGCCGGCTCGTCAGGGCTGCCGGTCCGGCGGAACACCGACCACATCGTGTACCGGATGGTGTCGTTGATCTCGCGCGCCTTCATCGCTGGTGCTCCTGTCGTCGTCCTGCTGTGATGGGGATCTGGAGTTGATCATGGTCGCCCGCACCAAGATCACTCATGATCTTGGTCGCGGCGGTGTGCGCCGACGCCAGGCAGGCGGCGATGCCGACCCCGTCCAGCGCCGCGCCGGCCAGAGCCAGACCCGGCGTCGCCGCGGTCTGGGCACGCAGGTCGGCCACCAGGGTCTGGTGCCCGACGCGGTACTGCGGCAGCGCCCCGCCCCAGCGGGTGAGCCGCCGCTGCAGGACCTCGACGTCCTCCCAGCCGGGCAGGGTCCCGAGCTCGGCGACGGTGCGGTCCAGCAGCGGCTCGTCCGGCACCTGCAGCACCTCGGCCTCGCCGGCCCGGCCGATGCTGGCCCGGACCACCGCGACGCCCGGCCCCCAGGCCCGCTCGGCTCGCTCGCGCACCCAGGCCCACTTGACCGAGGAATGGGTGAGGGCCTTGACGCTGGGCAGCTCCCCCGGCGGGACCAGCAGCCCGGAGCGGTCGGTCTCGAGCCCGCGCACCACCAGGGTGACCACCGCGACCGAGGCGTAGGGGATCGCGGCGAAGTCCGGCGCGCTGGCCAGGACCGGGGCGGTCAACCGTCCGGCGGCACCGGCAGGCGTGGCCACCACGACGGCGTCGACCTCCAGGAGCTCCCGCGCCGCCCCCAGGTCCAGATGCCAGTGCCCGCCTGCAGGGCGCAGCCCGCGCACCACGGTGCCGGTGCGCAGGTCCGCGCCGCGGGTGGTGAGGTCTTCGACGAGCGCCCGCACCAGGGTGCTCACCCCGCCCGCCAGGCCGGCGAACACCGGGGTCCCGATGGGAGGACGGAGCGCGGCCCGCGCGTGCCCGAGCAGGGACCCGCCCTCGCGGGCGCGGGCGAACAGGTCCGGCATCACCGCGGCGAAGGAGAGGTCCCGGGAACGTCCGGCGTACACCCCGCCCAGCAGCGGCTCGAGCAGCCGGTCGGTCACCTCGGAGCCGAAGCGCTCCTCCACGTAGGACCCGACACCGATGTCTCGGGTCAGCGGCGGCGCGGCCCGCTCCGGCTCGGTGCGCGCGAAGGCCAGGGCACGCGGCGAGAGCAGATCGGCCAGCGCCTCGACGTCGACCGGCACACCCTGCAGCGACGGCGGCATTGCGTGCAGCCGACCGCCGACCAGCAGCTGGGGCTTGGCCGCGGTCGGGTAGACGCGCTCCCCCGCCAGACCGAGGGCCTCGATCAGGGCCAGCGCCTCCGGGCGCCGGGCCAGCACGGACTCGGCCCCGGTGTCGAGGCTGACCTCGTCGACGACGGTGTGGTCCAGCTTCCCGCCCCAGCGGGTGCTCTGCTCGATGACCGTGACGCGCGCACCGGCGAGCAGCAGCCGTCGGGCCACGGCCAGCCCGGTGATGCCGCCGCCGACGACGGCGACGGAGGTCACGGGTGGCCGGCCGCCACCAGGCCGGCCTGCTGCTGTGCAGGCAGCTCGAGGGCAGACTGCTCGCGCGCGGACGCCCGCAGCTCCGGGCCCTCGCTCTGCACCAGCTCCACGACGCGGGCGAGCACAGCCGGGTCGGCGTCCGGCGGGACCCCGTGGCCGAGGTTGAAGACGTGCCCGGGAGCGGCCGCGCCGGAGCGGACGACCTCGCGGACCCGCTCGGCCAGCACCGGCCACGGCGCGCCCAGCAGCGCCGGGTCGAGGTTGCCCTGGACGGCGAAGGCCGGCCCGATCCTGCGGCTGGCCTCGGCGAGCGGGATCCGCCAGTCGACCCCCACCACGTCGGCACCGGCGGCGCCCATCGCGCCCAGCAGCTCACCGGTCCCCACACCGAAGTGGATCCGGGGCACCCCCCGGTCGGCGACCCGCTGCAGCACCCGGGCGGAGTAGGGCTGGGCGTAGCGGGCGTAGTCGGCCGCCGACAGGCTGCCGGCCCAGGAGTCGAACAGCTGCACCGCGCTCGCCCCGGCGTCGATCTGCACCTCGAGGAAAGCGCCGGCGATGTCGGCGAGAGAGGTGCAGAGCCGGTCCCACAGGTCCGGTCGACCGACCATCATCGCCTTGGTCCGGGCGTAGTCCTTGCTGGGGCCGCCCTCCACCAGGTAGCTGGCCAGAGTGAACGGTGCGCCCGCGAAGCCGATCAGCGGGGTCCCGGCCAGCTCGGCGACCAGCAGCTCCACGGCCTGGGTCACGTAGATGACGTCGTCGGGTTGCAACGGCCGCAGCGCGTCGAGGTCGGCCTCCTCACGCACCGGCGCACCCATCACCGGGCCACGTCCCGGCACGATGTCGAGGTCGACGCCCACCGCCTTGAGCGGGACCATGATGTCGGAGTAGAAGATGGCCGCGTCGACGCCGTAGCGGCGGACGGGCTGCAGGGTGATCTCGGCGACCAGCTCGGGCTGCATGCAGCTGGTGAGCATCGGGATGCCCGCCCGCACCTGCTTGTACTCCGGCAGCGAACGACCGGCTTGGCGCATGAACCAGACCGGCACCCGGTCCTCCAGCTGGTCCCGTCGGCAGGCGTGGACGAAGACCGAGTCGGCCGGCTTCGGTGCGACGGGGGCGGCGGGGGTGGACACGTGCCCATCGTTTCACGGGCACGGTAACCGGCGCGTCGGAGGCGAGGTGGCCGAGCAGCGCGGCTTAGGCTCCTGGGGTGGCAGCCAGAAGCGACACCGCTCCTGCCCCGGACGCTTTCCGGCGGGCCGTGCAGGACCTGTTGTCCGCGCCCTGGCGTCCCGAGCTCGAGGTCGACGAGATGCCGGCCCCGCAGCGCATCGCCCCCTTCTCCGCGGCCGTGAGCGCGGAGGTCCTCGTAGGCGGTGAGGAGGTCGGCAGCGGTCGGCTGGTGCTGCTGCACGACCCGGCCGGGAACGCGGCCTGGCAGGGCACCTTCCGCTGCGTGACCTTCGCCCGGGCCGACGTCGACCCCGAGATGGTGAGCGACCCGCTGCTGGCCCGGGTGGGCTGGTCCTGGTTGCTCGACGCCCTGGCCGCTCACGCCGCGGCGTTCGAGGCCCCGAGCGGCACCGTCACCTCGGTGGCCAGCGAGTCCTTCGGCGGCATGGCCGAGGACCCGCCCCGGGCCGAGATTGAGGTCCGGGCCTCCTGGACGCCGCAGCTGGTGGACGGGGTGGGCCTGACGCCACACCTGGCCGCTTGGTCGGAGCTACTGTGTACGACGGCAGGTCTGCCGCCGCTCCCCGAGGGCGTCGTGCCCCTGCCCTCCCGCCGCACACCCCCGAGCCGAAGCCCACGACGACGTTGACCCCACCCGATCCCCCGACTCCTCCCGCCAGGTCCTCCGGACCGTCCGAGTCCGGGCCTGGACCCGGGACCGACGAGCCCGTCGAGCTCTCCGAGCCCGAGGTCCCCCTCCTGACGGAGCCGGCCGACGGGGTGCCGGAGGTCGTCAGCACCCCCGAGGCGCTCGAGGAGACGATCGCAGCCCTGGTCGCCGGCTCTGGTCCGCTGGCGGTCGACGCCGAGCGGGCGCACGGCTTCCGCTACAGCCAACGCGCCTACCTCCTCCAGCTCCGGCGCGCCGGTGCGGGGACCCACCTCGTCGACCCCATCGCCTTCGGCACACCAGCCGACCTGTCGGCCCTGGGGAATGCGCTGGCCGGGACCGAGTGGGTGGTGCACGCCGCCAGCCAGGACCTGCCCTGCCTGTTCGAGGTGGGCCTCGTCCCCCGCACCCTCTTCGACACCGAGCTGGCCGCCCGCCTGCTCGGCTACCCCCGCGTCGCCCTCGGCACGATGATCGAGGAGTTCTTCGGGGTCCGGCTGCTCAAGGAGCACTCGGCCTCGGACTGGTCGACCCGCCCGCTGCCCCCCGCCTGGCTGACCTACGCCGCCCTTGACGTCGAGCTGCTGGTGGAGCTGCGCGACAAGCTGGCCGACGAGCTGGTGCGCACCGGCAAGGACGAGTGGGCGCGGCAGGAGTTCGCCGCCCTGGTCGCCGGTGCCGGTGCGGCCCGTGAGGAGCGCACCGACCCGTGGCGGCGGACGTCGGGGATCCACCGGGTGCGGACCCGGCGCGGCCTCGGCTACGTCGCCGGCCTCTGGTACGCCCGCGACGACATCGCGCGCGGCCTGGACCGGGCCCCCGGCAAGATCCTCCCCGACGCCGCGATCAGCGAGATCGCCGCGATCCCCACCCCCAGCAGGGCCTCGCTGCGGCACATCCCGGCGTTCAGCCGCCGGCAGGCCAAGCGGTACGAGTCCACCTGGGTCGAGGTCCTGGAGCAGGTGTCGCGGGGGGAGGACGCCGGCCTGCCTCCGCTGCACGTTCCCAGCGACGGCCCACCGCAGCCGCGCTTGTGGGCGGCCCGTGACCCCGAGGCCGCGGCCCGGCTCGTCGCGGTCCGCGAGGCACTCACGGCCAAGGCCGCCGAGCTCGAGCTGCCCGTGGAGAATCTGCTGACCCCCGAGCACGTCCGCCGGCTGGCCTGGCGGCCGCCGCAGCCGGTCACGCAGGAGAGCATCGACGCCGCGCTCGTCGCGTCGGGTGCCCGGGCCTGGCAGCGGGACCTGACGGTGCCGCTTCTCACTCCCTTGCTGCAGCAGGTCCCGCCTGCCGAGCCGGCGTCGGATGCGGCTCCTCCGGCCGCGGACGGCTGAGCGCGCGCTTCCGTACGATGTCGGCCATGCCGCCCGCAGCCCGCCAGGTCGTCTTCGTCGACGGTGTCCGCACCCCCTTCGGCAGAGCCGGGTCTCTGTACGCCGAGACCCGGGCCGACGACCTGGTGGTGAACTGCATCCGGGAGCTGATGCGCCGCCATCCGGAGCTCCCCCCCGAGCGGGTCGACGAGGTGGCCGTGGCCGCGACCACCCAGACCGGTGACCAGGGCCTGACCATTGGCCGGACCGCGGCGCTGCTCGCGGGGCTGCCGAAGTCCGTGCCCGGCTTCGCCATCGACCGGATGTGCGCGGGAGCCATGACCGCCGTCACCACCACCGCCTCCGGCATCGCCTTCGGCGCCTACGACGTCGTCGTGGCCGGTGGGGTCGAGCACATGGGGCACCACCCGATGGGCCAAGGTATCGACCCGAACCCCCGCATCGTCGCCGAGAAGCTGGTCGACCAGTCGGCGCTGGTGATGGGCGCGACGGCGGAGAACCTGCACGACCGCTACCCGGCCATCACCCGCGAACGGGCGGACGCCTTCGCGGCGAGAAGCCAGCAGCGGGTCGCCCAGGCCTACGCCGACGGCATCATCCAGGAGTCGCTGGTTCCCGTGGCCACCCGCAGCGCCACGCTGGGCTGGGGTCTGGCCACCACCGACGAGCCGCCCCGCCCTGGAACCACCGCCGAAGGACTGGCCCGGCTGCGGACCCCGTTCCGCCCGCATGGACGGGTCACCGCCGGCAACGCCGCCGGTCTCAATGACGGAGCCACCGCGGCCCTGCTGGCTGCCGAGGACGTCGCGACCGAGCTCGGCCTGCCCGCCGCCATGCGCCTGGTCGGATTTGGCTTCGCCGGCGTCGACCCGGAGGTGATGGGCGTGGGACCCATCCCGGCCACCGAGAAGGCGTTGGCCCGGGCCGGGCTCAGCATCGACGACATCGGGGCCTTCGAGGTCAACGAGGCCTTCGCCGTCCAGGTGCTGGCTTTCCTCGACCACTTCGGCCTCGACGCCGAGGACCCGCGGGTGAACCCCTACGGCGGCGCGATCGCGCTCGGCCACCCCCTGGCCAGCTCGGGCATCCGGCTGATGATCCACCTCGCCCGCCAGTTCCGCGAGCGGCCGCAGGTGCGCTACGGCATCACCACGATGTGCATCGGGCTGGGCATGGGCGGCACGGTCATCTGGGAGAACCCGAGCTACTCCGGGGCGCAGCGGTGATGGAGGCTGCCGAGCTGGAGGCCCTGATCGCCGGAGCCGCGCAGCTGACCGAGCGTGAGGTGGTCACCTCCGCGCTCAGCCGCGACGTCCGGCTGCCCCACGACGGGCGGACCCTGGTCCTGATCACCCTCGACAACGGCCACGACCACACCCGTCCGAACACGCTGGGACCCCGAGGGCTCGGTGCCCTGAACGCGGCGTTGGACGCCGCGACGGCGCGGGAGGACGTCGCGGCTATCGCGGTCACGGGCAAACCGTTCGTCTTCGCCGCCGGGGCGGACCTCAACGGGCTGCCCGCCATCACCCAGCGGGAGCAGGCGTTGGCCATCGCGCGGATCGGGCACGCGGTCTTCGACAAGCTGCACCAGGCTCCCCAACCGACGTTCGCCTTCCTCAACGGGCTCGCTCTGGGGGGTGGCCTGGAGGTCGCGCTGCACTGCGACTTCCGCACGGTCTCGACCGCGGCGGCGGGTATCGCGCTGCCCGAGTGCTTCCTCGGCATGCTCCCTGGGTGGGGCGGGACCTACCTGCTGCCCAACCTCGTCGGGGCCGACCGGGCGGTCCAGGTCATTCTCGAGAACGCCCTCAGCTCCAACCGCATGCTCACCGGCCCCCAGGCCGCTCAGCTGGGCCTCGCGGACGCACTCTTCGAGGGTGCCGACTTCCTCGAGCGCTCCCTGGACTGGGCCGGGCGGGTCCTGGCCGGCACCGCGGTGGTGCAGCGGCCCGCGGTCGACCGTGGAGACGCCTGGGAGGCCGCGGTGGCGCGGGGCCGGGCGGTCGCCGACGCCAAGGTCGCGGGCGCAGCGCCCGGCCCCTACCGGGCACTGGAGCTGATCTCCGCGGCCCGGACGGCCGAGCGGGCCGACGCCTTCGCTGCCGAGGACGAGGCCCTGGGCGACCTGTTGATGAGCCCGGAGCTCCGGGCCGGCCTCTACGCCTTCGACCTGGTGCAGAAGCGCGCCCGGAAGCCCGCCGGCGCGCCCGACCCGGTGCAGGCCCGCAGCGTCGGCAAGGTCGGCGTCGTGGGGGCCGGGCTGATGGCCACCCAGCTCGCGCTGCTCCTCCTGCGCCGGCTCGAGGTGCCCGTGGTGATCTCCGACCTCGACGGCGCCCGCGTGGAGAAGGGCCTGAGCCGCGTCCGTGCCGAGATCGACACTCTGGTAAAGAAGCGTCGGCTCTCCCCCGACGGCGCCAACCGGCTGCGGGGCCTGCTCTCCGGTACGACCGAGCTCGCGGACTACGCCGACTGCGACTTCGTGATCGAGGCCGTCTTCGAAGAGCTGGGCGTCAAGCAGCAGGTCTTCGGGCAGCTCGAGCGGCACGTGCGCCCCACCTGCGTGCTTGCCACCAACACCTCCTCGCTCCCCGTCGAGGCGATGGCGGCTGGGCTGCAGCACCCCGAGCGGGTCGTCGGGTTCCACTTCTTCAACCCGGTCGCGGTCCTGCCGCTGCTGGAGGTGGTGCGGGCAGCCGGTACCGACGACGCGACGGTGGCGACGGCGCTGCGGGTGGCCAAGGACCTGCGGAAGAACGCGGTGCTGGTGCGGGACGCGCCCGCCTTCGTGGTCAACCGGCTGTTGACCCGGCTCACCAGCGTGGTCTTCGCCGCGGTCGACGAGGGCACACCCGTCCTCGACGCCGACCACGCCCTGCGTCCGCTCGGCCTGCCGATGTCACCGATGGCCCTGCTGCAGCTGGTTGGGCCCGCCGTCGCGCTGCACGTCGGGGAGTCCCTGCACGCTGCCTTCGGCGCCCGGTTCGCGGTCTCCCCGGGCCTCCGGGCCCTGGTCGCGGCGGGCAAGCCAGGCGTCTACGACTTAACGGCCAACGGTGAGCCGTACCTGGCCCCGGAGACGGCGGCCCTGTTCAGCGGAGGCGACCGGCCGAGCAGCCAGGAGCAGGTGCGGGCTCGCGTCCTGGACGCACTGGCCGAGGAGATCGGGCTGCTGCTCGCCGAGGGCGTGGTGGCCGCACCGATGGACGTCGACCTCTGCCTGCTGCTCGGCGCCGGCTGGCCGTTCCACCTGGGGGGCATCACGCCCTACCTGGACCGCGAGGGGGTCTCCGAACGCGTCCTCGGCCACCGCTTCCTGCCGCCCGGGGTCGCCTCCCTCCGCTCGGCCTGAGCAGCACCGGGCCGCGCGAGTGCGCGGGAACCCGAGCTGACGACGAGTGCGGGGTCGAATTCGCGCGCACTGAGCACGGCGTCCGGCGGGGCGGCAGGCCAGCCGGTGGAGGCCGCAGCATGCTCTGGGACCTTGGTCCTGACTTCGGGCCGCTGGCCGTTCCTGGGTTCCGGCCCCCCGTCGTCCGGGTTAAGGTCGACGGCAGGAAGCACGTTCACCGCCTCGGGTTGACGATCACGTTTTCCAGGAGAACCGAGGGGTCGAAGATGCCAGCTCAGCGACACGTCCATCCGTCCGCGACGTCATCCACCTCCAGACAGGCAGGTCGGTCATGAGCATCGCCGCGCAGGCCGACGTCCGCAAGCGCAACAACGTGCACGTGTCGGGGAACCCTGCCGGTCGTCCTGTCGTGTTCGCGCACGGGTTCGGGTGCGACCAGCAGATGTGGCGCCACGTCGCACCACAGCTCGAGGACCACCACCAGGTCGTCCTGTTCGACCTCGTTGGCTCGGGCCACTCCGATCTCCTCTCCTACAGCCGGAGCAAGTACGACTCCCTCCACGGGTAAGCCGACGATGTGGTGGAGATCCTGGAGGACCTCGACCTGCACGACGTGGTCTTCGTCGGTCACTCGGTCAGCAGCATGATCGGGGTCCTCTCCGCGACACGTTGTCCCCGTATCGGCGCCCTGGTGCTCGTGGGTCCGTCACCGCGCTACGTCAACGACGTCGACTACATCGGAGGTTTCGAGCAGAGCGACATCGACGCCCTGCTCGACGCCCTGGATGCCAACTACCTCGGCTGGTCGGCGACGATGGCGCCGGTCATCATGGGCAACCCCGACCGCCTCGACCTGAGTGCTGAGCTCACCGCGAGCTTCTGCCGCACCGAGCCCGCCATCGCACGGCACTTCGCGCGGGTGACCTTCCTGTCCGACAACCGGCGGGACCTCGCTTTCGTGTCCGTTCCCACGCTGATCCTCCAGTGCACCGACGACGTCATCGCTCCCGAAGTGGTCGGACAGTACGTCCACGAGCAGATCCCGCACAGCGCGTTGCGCCTTCTGACGGCCACAGGCCACTGTCCCAACCTCTCCGACCCCGAACAGGTGCTGGCCGAGCTCCGTGCCTTTCTGGCATGACGGCCCCCGAGCACGACGCCGTCGAGATCGTGCCGACCTCGAGGACTCCCCTCAGCGACGAGCAGTCCTTCGAGGATCTCTACGAGCACGCACCCTGCGGGCACCTGTCGACCGCCGCGGACGGCACCATCACCGGCGTCAACCAGACGTTCTTGAACCTGACGGGTTACACCCGGAGCCAGATCGTCGGCCTCAACTTCGCGAGCCTGCTGACCACGGCCAGCGCCCTGTTCTACGAGACCCGGTGCCTGCCCGTGCTGCGGCTGCAGGGCGAGGTCCAGGAGGTGGCTTTGGGGATCCACCGCGTCGATGGTGGCCGCCTGTCGACCCTCGTCAACAGCACCATGCGGGCCTCCCGCGACGGCCGGGCGCCGCTGATCCAGACCGTCGTGTTCGACTCGACCCAGCGCAGGGACTACGAACGCGACCTGCTGCAAGCCAGACGTGCCGCTGAGGCGTCGGAAGAGCGAGCGCAGGTCCTGCACCGGGCGTCGAGCGCCTTCGGCCTGAGCGAGTCCGAGGAGGCGCTCACCGCCGCGTTGGCCGAGAACGCGCGCACCGCGTTCGACGCCACCAGCGCATCCGTCAGGCTGCTCGACGGTTCCCGCATCCACCTCGTCGCCGGGAGCCACCCCCTCGAGGGCTCTGAGGACATCGACGCCTCCGGACCCGAGGCTGCGGCGCTCCGCAGCGGCGACGTGGTGACGATCGGCGACCTGGGCGAAGCACAACGGGCCTTTCCTGCCCTCGCGGAACCGCTCGCCACCGCGCGGCTGCAGGCCATGACCGTGGTGGCGATCCCGGGAGAGAGCTCTCCCCTGGGTCTGCTGACCTGCTTCTTCGGCCGCCAGCGCCTGTTCGACGACCACGTGCTGCAGCTGCACACGGACCTGACCAGCTACGCCGGACAGGTCCTGCGCCGCCTCCGGCTCCAGACCGAGCTGCAGCGCTCGAATGAGCGGTTGACCGCCTTCGCGGGCCAGGTGAGCCACGACCTGCGGAACCCGTTGACGGCCATCCTGATGTCGGTGCACCTGATCGAGGAGGCCTACGAGAGCAGTGAGTGCGCAGGCAACACCCCAGACCGCATCGGGCCGTTGATCGAACGGGCGATCCGCGGCTCGAACCGGATGCAGAGCCTCATCGACGACCTGCTGGTCTTCGCCCGTCTGGGCGGTGGACTGGGCTGGGTCCCGGTCGATCTGGGCGCCGTGGCCGTCGAGGTGCTCGAGGACCTGGCGGTCGCGTTGACCGGTGCCACCGTCGAGGTGCGAGACCTCCCCACGGTCACCGGTGACCCTGTCCAGCTGAGGGCGGTGGTGCAGAACCTGGTGGCGAACGCGGCCAAGTTCACCCGGGCCGGGGAGCCGGCGAACGTGCTCCTGGCCGCCCGTCGGGTCCCCAACGGCTGGCGGATCGAGGTCTCCGATCGTGGGCCGGGGATCGCCGAAGCAGATCGGGAAAGGGTCTTCGAGCCCTGGGCGCGGGTGGACGAGGACGTCGAGGGTCTAGGGATCGGCCTGACGACCTGTCGGCGCATCATGGAGGCGCACGGGGGTCGGATTGGTCTGACGGCGTCGCCGTGGGGCGGCACCACGGCGTGGTTCGAGCTGAGGGACTGACTTCTTGGCCGGTCCGCGCGTCGGGCCGTCAGCCACCGCGCAGGACCCGCCCAGGGATCAGCAGCAGGAAGGGTCGACCGTCCCCGGACCGAGGGCCCGTCACCCGCTCAGAGAGCGTGCTCGATGTGCTCGGCAAGGGTCTCGGGCTGGGTGGCCGGCTCGAACCGATCAAGGACGCGGCCGTCGCGGCCGACCAGGAACTTGGTGAAGTTCCACTCGATGGCCTCACCGCTCGCCGCCGGCTGCTCCGTGCGGAGCCAGTGGTACAGCGGGTGGGCCCGGTCGCCGTTAACCTCGGTCTTGGCGAACAGCGGGAAGGTCACGCCGTAGTTGAGCTCGCAGAAGTCGGCGATCTCCGCCTCCTCGCCCGGCTCCTGGTGGCCGAACTGATCACACGGGAAGCCGAGCACGACCAGTCCTTCGGGTCCGTAGCGGGTCCACAGCTTCTCCAGGCCCGCGTACTGGGGCGTGAAGCCGCACTGCGAGGCGGTGTTCACCACGAGCACGACCTGCCCAGCGTAGGTGGACAGGGGGACTTCGGTCCCCTGGATGGCGCGGGCGGTGAAGTCGGAGAGGGTCGGCACCCGACCAGCGTAGGCACTCCCGCCACACCTCCGTCGGGGTGACCACGGGAGCCCGTCACGGCTCAGGGCAGCGGCAGGCCGAACTGGGTCCGGACGCCGGAGGAGAACAACACCGAGTCCGGCGGGGTCGACGCCAAGCCGGGCAACCCGGCGGCGGCGAGCAGGTCGTCGTCCAGCTCGAGCAGCTCGGCCCTCTGCAGGACCCAGCGCGGGTGGGTGTTGGGCAGGTAGCGCGTCGCCCCCCAGGCGGCGGTGTGCAGCGCCCAGCGGGCGGTGAGGAAGTGGGCCAGCGGGTCGTCGGCGACCACCGCGGTGCCCACCCGCACCACGACCCGGTTCGCCGCGCCGCGGGGCGCCGGCCAACGCCGTCGGCTGGTGTAGGTGAGGACGTCGGTCTGCCGGCGCACCCGCATGCGCGCCCAGGTGTAGGGCAGGCGCAGGGCCAGGCGCGAGCCCAGCACGAAGGCCAGCCGCTCGCACTCCAGCGAGCCGAAGACGACCCCCCGTCGTCCCCGCGCGTCGACGGCGTAGAAGCGGACGTTGGTCTCGGCGAAGCTGCCCACCCACGGCAGCGGGTGCCCGGTGCCGAAGCCCGCACCGCGCATCTGGAAAGGGATCAGCCCCACCCAGGTCGCCCCGTCGTACAGGTCGGGCCGGGTGCCGGCCGGCAGCAGGGGTGCGACCCGCTCCGGATCCACCCGCCAGTGCAGAAAGGTGAGGTCGGCCCAGGTCTGGTCCAGCACCGCCCGGCCGGGCAGCGGGGCCCCGTCGAGGGCGAGGGGCTGTGGCTCCGACCAGAGCGCCGGGCCGCTCACTCCTGAGGGGCGCCGACGCCCTCGCTCGGCTGGGGCTCGTGGCGGAGGACCGCCTCCACGGCGTAGCGGGCGATCGCCTGGGGCGTGAGGCCGAGCTCCTCCAGCAGCTCCGCCCGGCTCCCGTGCTCTAGGAACTCCTGGGTGATGCCGAACTCCCGCAAGGGGGTGGCGATGTCGGCCGCCCGCAGCTCCTGGGCCAGCCGGGCGCCGCAGCCCCCGACGACCCCGTTGTCCTCCAGGGTGATGACCAGCTCGTGCTCCCCGGCCAGCGTCACCAACCGGGGGTTCACCGGGAGCACCCACACGGGGTCGACGACGGTCACCCCGATGCCCTGGTCGGACAGCCGCTGGCCGACGGCCACGGCGGTGCCCACCAGCTGCCCGATGCCGACCACGAGGACCCGCGGCTGCTCGGTGCGGACCAAGACGTCGAGCCCGTCAAGCCGCTCGAGCGCCTCGAGGTCGGCGGGGACGGCGTCCTTGGAGTACCGGACGACGCTCGGGGCGTCGTCGATCGTGACCGCCCGGCCGAGGGCTTCCTTGAGCCGGGCGCCGTCGCGCGGGGCGCTGAGGTGGAGCCCGGGAACCAGCTGCAGCAGGGACAGGTCCCACATGCCGTGGTGGCTGGCGCCGTCGGGACCCGTGACGCCGGCCCGGTCCAGCACGAAGGTGACGCCGCAGCGGTGCAGGGCCACGTCCAGCAGGACCTGGTCGAAGGCTCGGTTGAGGAAGGTCGCGTACAGCGCCACGACCGGGTGCAGGCCCCCCATGGCCATCCCGGCAGCCGAGGTGACGGCGTGCTGCTCGGCGATCCCGACGTCGAAGGTGCGGTCGGGGAAGGCCGCCTCGAAGCGGTGCAGTCCGGTCGGGTAGGTCATGGCTGCGGTCAGCGCAACCAGGTTCGGGTGCTGGCGGCCCAGCTCGACGAGCTCGGTGGAGAAGAGATCGGTCCAGGTCTGGGCGGTCGGGGCGACCAAGGCCTGGCCCGTGCTGGCGTTGATCTTGCCGACCGCGTGGAAGTGGTCCTCCTCGTGCATCTCCGCCGCCGCGTAGCCCCGGCCCTTGGAGGTCAGCGCGTGCACCAGGACGGGGCCGCCGTAGTGCCGGGCGTGATGGAGCGCCTTCTCCACCGCGGCGGTGTCGTGGCCGTCGATGGGTCCGACGTACTTGAGCCCGAGGTCGGAGAACATGCCCTGCGGAGCGAGGACGTCCTTCAGCCCGCTCTTGATGCCGTGGAGGATGTCGTAGGCCGCCGCGCCGACGATCGGCGCGCGGCTGACGTTGCGCTTCACCACGTCCAGCACCTGCTCGTAGCGCGGGTTGGTCCGCAGTGCCGCCAGCTGCTTGGCGAGGCCGCCGACGGTCGGGGTGTAGGAACGGCCGTTGTCGTTGACCACGATGACCAGCGGCAGGTCGTCGGAAGCGGCGATGTTGTTCAGGGCCTCCCAGGCCATCCCACCCGTCAACGCACCGTCGCCCACCAGGGCGACGACGGTGCCCGGCTGGCCCTGCAGGCGCTTGGCCTTGGCCAGCCCCTCGGCGTACGACAGCGACGTCGACGCATGGCTGTTCTCCACCCAGTCGTGCTCGGACTCGCTCCGGCTGGGGTACCCGGCCAGCCCACCCCGCTGGCGCAGCGTCGGGAACAGCGCCTGTCGGCCGGTGAGGATCTTGTGCACGTAGGTCTGGTGGCCGGTGTCGAACACGAACGGGTCCCGGGGGGACTCGAACACCCGGTGCATCGCGATCGTCAGTTCGACCACCCCGAGGTTGGGGCCCAGGTGGCCACCGGTCTGGCTGACGTTCTCGATGAGGAAGCGGCGGATCTCCGCGCTCAGCTGCTCGACCTGCTCCGGGTCCAGCCCCCGCAGGTCCTGTGGGCTGTGAAGGGCGCTCAGCAGGCCGGACGCGGGAGACATGAGCCGAAGTTTACGTCGTCCACCCCGACCAGCCCGGGTTCTGCGGGCAGTGGCCTTGTGAGCCGGGTCGCGTCCTGCGGTCAGAGGCGGGCATGGAAGACGTGGCCCTGGAGCGCCTCGTCCACCAGGCTCACAGCCCGCTTGATCCGCACGAGCCTGGCGGCCTGCTCGAGCCAGGCCTGAGCGGCCTGCTCCACCGCCTGGGCCGGCACCTTCCCCTGCAGCCCGGCCCGGATGCCCGCCAGCCCCTCCTGCGAGGCGCGGCACTGGCCGTCGACGAAGTGGGCGGCGAAGCGGGCCAGCACCAGGGGGTGGCGCCGCAGCACCGGGTAGGCGCGGAAGTCAGCAGGGCAGCAGTCGAAGAGGTAGGCGACCGCGCCCTCCTCCCAGCCCTCCGCTCCTGGGGGCCGGACGCTGTCGGGCCATCCCGGCGGTCGGAACGGGATCACCGGCAGCGCTCGTATTCGTACACGTGTTCGATTCTAGGCTGGGGAGGGCCGCACGTCCAGACGTAGCATCAGCAGGTGAGCGACATCGTCTGCGACATCCTCCAGGGCCGGCTCAACGCCGAGGTCGTGCACCGCGACGACGACGTGGTCGCCTTTCTGGATCACCGCCCGGTTTTCAAGGGCCACGTCCTGGTCTGCCCGGTGCAGCATGTCGCCACCCTGACCGACCTCCCTGAGCCCCTGATGGTCCCCCTGCTGACGCTCGCCCAGCGGGTGGCACGGGCCCTGGGCGAGGCGCTCGGCGCCCAGGGGACCTTCGTGGCCAACAACAACGTGGTCAGCCAGTCGGTCCCCCACCTGCACGTCCACGTCGTGCCCCGCAGCCGGGGCGACGGGCTCCGCGGCTTCTTCTGGCCCCGGGTCCGCTACGCCGAGGGCGAGCGGTCGGCCTACGGTCGGCTGCTGCGGGAGGCCCTCGAGCACCCAGCCGGCTGACCCCGGGCGAGAGGCGCGGTCAGGTCAGGATGAAGTTCCACGTGCCGGCGAGCACCGCGGCGATGACGCAGGCGGCCCCGAGGAGGACGCCGCAGGTGACGGTGGCCACCTCCGCCCAGCCGAAGGGCGAGGGACGCGCCCAGGTGCGCCGGGTCGGGCCGTCGAACCCGCGCGCCTCCATCGCCGTGGCCAGACGGCTGCCGCGCCGCACCGCCAGCACGAGCAGGGCCAGCGCCTGGCCGGCCACCCGGCGCAGCCGGCCGGAGTCGGCCACCCCGCGCGCTCGGCGGGCCAGCTCCAGGGAGCGCCAGTCCTGGAGGAACAGGCCGACCAGGCGGAGACCGGCCAGCGCACCCAGGACGAACCGGCTCGGCAGCCGCCAGCGCTGGGCCAGGCCGTCGGCGAGGTCGGTCGGGTCGATGGTGGCGAACAGCACGACGGCCGGCAAGGCGATGGCCACCAGCCGTGCCGTGGTGGCCAGCCCGATGCCCACCGAGCCCTCGGTGACGTGCACCAGACCCAGCTCCAGGTAGGTCGCCCCCGATGGCCGGCCGTAGAGCACCATCGTGAACCCGGCGAGCGGCGCCGCCACCAGCAGCGGCACGGTCCGGAGCCACAGCCGACGGCTGCGCAGCCCGACGCTGAGGAAGATGACCAGCTCGCCCACCACGGCCACCAGCGCCGAGAGCCAGTCCAGACTCAGCAGCAGGCAGAGCGTCAACGGGAGGAGCGCGGCGATCTTGGCCACCGGGTTGACCCGCCAGACCCGCTCGTTGCGGCGGTCCAGCGCGAGCACGCTCACGAGGCCACCGGCTGGACGCGGACACCCGGCTCGTTCCCGAGCACCAGCTCAGTCCCGCCCAGGGCCTCGACGAACGCGCGGTCGTGGGTGACCGAGAGCACCGTCCGGCCCTCCGCGAGCAGGGCGTCGAGCAGGTCCACCAGCCCGGCCCAGGTCAGCGCGTCCTGACCGAACGTCGGCTCGTCGAGCACCAGCAGGTCCGGGGACGTCACGAGCACGGTGGCCACCGAGAGCCGGCGCTTCTCCCCACCCGACAGGGTGAACGGGTTCGCCCGCGCCAGCCCCTCCAGCCGCAACCGGGCGAGCAGCTCGGCGACGCGGCCGCGTCCGGCGGCGTCGAGCCGCCGGGTGGTGCGCAGCCCGACCTCGAGCTCCTCGAGCACGGAGCCGGTGAGGAACTGGTGCTCCGGCTCCTGGAAGACGACGCCGACGCGGGCGACCAGGTCGCGGGAGCGCCAGGCGTGCGGGTGGTCCCCGGCGCCCCGGGCCAGCGCCGGGTGCGCCCGGACCCTGCCGGCCAGTGGCGGCAGCAGCCCGGCCAGGGTCAGGGCTAGCGTGGTCTTGCCGGACCCGTTCGGCCCGGTCAATGCGACCGAGGCGCCGGACCCCAGCTCGACGTCGACGCCGTCGCGGATCAGGCGACCGCCCCGCCCGACCGCGAGTGCCTCGGCGCTCAGCAGGGGCACCCGCACCGGGGGCCGGGGGCGCGAGAGAGTGGCCGGTGGGTGAGAGGGGACCCAGAGGCCGGCCGCGGCCAGTGCCGCTCCGTGGCGGCCCAGAACCTCGGCCGGGGGCCCGTCGGCGAGCACACCGTCGGGACCGAGCGCCACCACGCGGTCGACCACCGGCAGCCAGGTGGCGACACGGTGCTCGACGACGACAAGAGTGGCGCCGGTGGCGTCCAGCACCCGTCCGACCGCGTCGCGGACCTCGGCCACGCCTCGGGGATCGAGGTTGGCCGTGGGCTCATCCAGGAGCAGCAGGCCGGGCTGCATGGCCAGCACGCCCGCCAGGGCGAGCCGCTGCTGCTGGCCGCCGGAGAGCCGTTCGGTGGGGTGGTCGAGCGGCACGTCCAGCCCGACGGCCTCGAGGGCCGCGGTCACCCGCGGCCAGATCTCCGCGCGCGGGATGCCCAGGTTCTCGCAGCCGAAGGCGACGTCGTCGCCGGCGCGGGCCAGGATGACCTGGGTCTCAGGGTCCTGCAGGACCAGTCCGGCCCGGCCCCGGGCGTCGCGCGGGGCCGCCCCGTCCAGGCGCAGCCCGCCCTCCTCCTCGCCGGCCTCGCCGTCCCCGAGCACCCCGGCCAGGGCGTGCAGCAGGGTCGACTTGCCGGCCCCGGAGGCGCCCAGCAGCAGCAGCCGCTCCCCCGGCTCGATGACCAGGTCGAGGCCCCGCAGCGCCCACGCGCGCCGGCCGGCATGGCGCCACCCCCAGCCCTGCGCCGCCACCCCGGCCGGGCGGGTCGCCGTGGCCGACCCTGGGCCGGGCGGCCACCGGGTCGGCACCGACGCCACGTTCAGACCAGCTCGGTGGTGTCCCGACCGGCGGCGAAGCGGTGCAGCGCCCCCGTCCGGGCCAGCGCCCGCACGGCCAGCCAGGACAGCGTGCCGGCGATGAACGCCCCACCTAAGACGGCGCTGACCAGGTAGACGGTGCCGAACAGGGCGGTGCTGCCCGGGTAGTAGGCGAGCAGCTCGAAGACGGCCAGCGCGACGCCGGCACCCGCGCCCGCGAGCCAGGCGACGGGGAGGCGCCACACCTTGTAGAGGAAGACCGTGAAGACGATCTCGGCGCCGAGGCCCTGCACCAGGCCCGACACCAGGGTCAGCAGCCCCCACTGGCTGCCGAGCAGGGCGGAGACGGTAGCGGCCAGCAGCTCGACGTAGATCGCGGCGCCGGGCTTGCGGATGAGCAGGCCGCCGAGGACCGCGCCGAGCAGGAAGGGTGCCTCGACAAAGGACTGCGCGCCGGGCAGCAGGGCCTTGAAGGGCGTCTCGAGGACGTTGTAGGCGGCCCCCCAGACGAGGAAGATGACGCCGATCGCGACGCCGACGACGCTGGCGACGACGATGTCGACCACCCGCCAGCGGCGCGACGACGGGCTCGCCGCCTGATCGGTGGCATGGGGGACGGTGGTGTGCTGCATGGTGTGCACCTCTCGGTCGAGGGACACGGGGGCGTGACAAGAGGCCTCCCTGCGCTGGCATGACCCAGATCAGGTTCGACGGTCGAAGGTTGGAGAACCTTCCTCTCAGCCCGGCTCCACCGGACTCCCGTGTTCGGCGACCACCCTACTGCAACCCCCGGGCCGGGTTGACCGGCTCGGAACGGGCCGGTTCAGTCCTCGTCGGCCGCTGCGGCACGGCGGCGGGCGTTGTCCCGGCCGGACTTCCAGACCAGCTTGTGCGTCCCGTCGCAGAGCGGCATGAGTGCGCTGGACCCGCACCGGCAGAGCGCGACGGTGCGCCGCCGTCGCGGCAGGGGGGTCCCGTCCGGACCGACGATGGCCACGGCGCCGCGCACGAGCATGGGACCGTCGGGATAGATCGTGATCTGCGCATCCCGGTCCGCGCCTGGTGGAGAACTGTCCTGTGCCACGGAGAGAACGTACCCAGCCTCCGGGCTCCGAACCAACGCTGAACCGACGGGTGCGGCCCTGGTCGTCCCCGCCGGTTTCTCGCACCGCCGACGAGGGTAGGAGTTATCCCATGCGACGAAGCCCGTACCCGACTGCGCTCGCCTTCGACCGGGGCTGCGGACAGGCCCCGCTGCTGGCCCGCGGCTCCTTGAGCGCCCAGCTGCTGTGGGTGTTGACCGAGGAGCCGCAGGCGGTCCCGCAGCTGCGCCAGCTGGCGCAGGAGCTGGTGCTGGCCAGCCCCGACGTGCTGCGGGACGAGGACGTGCAGCTGTCGCTGCTCGTCCTGCACGAGCAGCACCACCAGGGCTGGCCGGGGGTCGACCCGCGGTGGGAGTGGCACCCGGACCTGGTGGGCCTGGCCGCCGTGCTGGAGGACGCCACGGAGGCCGCTCTGCGCACGCTCGTGTCCGACCGGCTGCCGGACACCCCCGCGCCGTCGGACGTCCCGGGGGCGCTGGCCGCGCTGGTGCAGGGCGACGACGGGCCCTCGATGTCGCGCATCCTCGCCCGCACGGGCACCCTGCTCCAGTACCGGGAGCTCCTCGTCCACCGCTCGATCTACCACCTCAAGGAGGCGGACCCGCACACCTGGGCGATCCCGCGCCTCTCGGGCCGGGCCAAGGCGGCCCTGGTGGAGATCCAGGCCGACGAGTACGGCGCCGGGCGGGCGGAGTGGATGCACGCGGTGCTGTTCGCCGACGCGATGCGCGGCCTCGGCCTGGACGACGGCTACGGGCACTACCTCAACGACGTACCGGCCATCACGCTCGCCTGGGCGAACACCATGACGCTGTTCGGCCTGCACCGGCGCCTGCTGGGTGCGGCCGTCGGCCACCTGTCGGCGCTGGAGATGTCGTCGTCGCTCCCGATGCGCCGCTACGGCAACGGGCTGCGACGCCTCGGCCTGCCCGAACCCACCACCCGGTTCTTCGACGAGCACATCGAGGCTGACGCGGTGCACGAGCAGATTGCCGCGCACGACCTCGCGGGCCAGCTGGCTCTCGACCGCCCGGCCCTGGTCGAGGACATCCTCTTCGGCGCGCAGGCGGCCCTGAGCATGGACGCCGCTGTCGTCCTGCACGTGGTCGACAGCTGGGAGTCGGGTCGCTCCTCGTTGCGACCGATCCCGGAGAACGCCGCGGGGGTCGTCTCGGCCGCCGGCGCGCTCGCGATGGGCACCGGCGGCTAGCCGTGCGCCTGGGCGCGGAGTCCGTGGTTCCGCTGAGCTGAGGTCCCGGTACGGACCCGACGGAGACGACCCGCTCCCTGCAGCAGTTGGGCCGCGACTGCTCGGGAGGCAGCGCGAAGAGGACGACCAGACCCTCAAGCAAAGAACCGCTGAAAGGTCGCAGCCCGACGGCCGTGCCGGTGCGACCTCTCAGCGGTTCTTTGCGCGCTACTTCTTGATCAGGGAGCGCAGCACGTACTGCATGATGCCGCCGTTGCGGTAGTAGTCCGCCTCACCCGGGGTGTCGATCCGGACCGTCGCCTCGAAGGTGACGTCCCCGGCCCGGACCGTGACCGTCTTGGGCGTGGTCCCGTCGTTCAGGGCGGTGACGCCGGTGATCTCGATCGTCTCCTCCCCCGTCAGACCCAGCGACTCCACGCTCTGGCCCTCGGGGAACTGCAGCGGGAGGACGCCCATGCCGATGAGGTTCGAGCGGTGGATCCGCTCGTAGGACTCCGCGATGACCGCCTTGACCCCCAGCAGCGCCGTCCCCTTGGCAGCCCAGTCGCGCGAGGAACCCGAGCCGTACTCCTTGCCGCAGAGGATCACCAGCGGCGTCCCGGCGGCCAGGTAGTGCTCGGAGGCCTCGTAGATCGTCGAGATCGGCCCGTCGGCCCCCTTCTCGTCAACGCGGGTGAAGTCGCGGGTGAAGCCGCCCTCGGTCCCCGGCGCCAGCTGGTTGCGCAACCGGATGTTGGCGAAGGTGCCCCGGATCATCACCTCGTGGTTGCCCCGACGCGAGCCGTAGGAGTTGAACTCCCCCCGCGGGACGCCGTGCTCGGTGAGGTAGGCACCCGCCGGGCTGTCGGCCTTGATGGAGCCGGCCGGGGAGATGTGGTCGGTGGTGATCGAGTCGCCCAGCTTCAGCAGGACGCGCGCCCCGGTGATGTCGGTGACCGGCACCGGCTCGGCCGGCATGCCCTCGAAGTACGGGGGCTTGCGCACGTAGGTGGAATCGGGGTCCCAGGCGAAGACCTGACCTTCCGGTGTCGGCAGGGCCTGCCACTGCGCGTCGCCGGCGAACACGTCGGCGTAGGAGTCAGTGAACATCTCCGAACCGATCGAGGAGGCGACGATCTCCTCGATCTCGGCCTCGGTCGGCCAGACGTCGCGCAGGTAGACGGGCTGGCCCTGCTCGTCGGTGCCCAGGGGGTCGTTCACCAGGTCGATGTCCATCGTCCCGGCCAGGGCGTAGGCCACCACCAGCGGCGGGGAGGCGAGATAGTTCATCTTGATGTCGGGGTTGATGCGGCCCTCGAAGTTCCGGTTGCCCGAGAGCACCGACACCACGGCCAGGTCGCTCTCGTTCACCGCGGCGCTGACCTCGGGGATCAGCGGCCCGGAGTTGCCGATGCAGGTGGTGCAGCCGTACCCGACGAGGTTGAAGCCGATCTTGTCCAGGTAGGGCGTCAGACCCGAGCGGTCGTAGTAGTCGGTGACCACCTTCGAGCCGGGAGCCAGCGTCGTCTTGACCCAGGGCTTACGGGTGAGTCCTCGCTCGACCGCCTTCTTGGCCACCAGCGCGGCCCCGATCATCACGCTCGGGTTCGAGGTGTTCGTGCAGGAGGTGATGGAGGCGATGGTGACGGCGCCGTGGTCGATCTCGAAGGACGTGCCGTCCTCCAGGGTCACCCGGGTGGGCCTGGATGGCCGGCCGATGTCGGCCGGGACGCCCTGCCCGAACTCCTGCGGCGCCCGAGACTCCTCGCCGGAGTGGCTCGGGGAGTCCGAGGCGGGGAAGCTCTCGGCGGAGGCCTCGTCGACGCCGGTGAGCACGGGCGCGTCGTCGATGCGCCGGTCGGCGTCGGCCCGGCCGGGTGCCACCTGGTCGTCCTCCACGTAGGCGCCGAGCGCCTCCCGGAAGCCCTGCTTGGCCTGGGTGAGGATCACCCGGTCCTGCGGACGCTTCGGCCCGGCGATGCTCGGCACGACCGTGGCCAGGTCCAGCTCGAGGTACTCCGAGTACTGGGGTTCGTGGTCGTCGTCGTGCCACAGGCCCTGGGTCTTGGCGTAGGCCTCGACGAGGGCGATCTGGCTCTCGTCGCGACCGGTCAGGCGCAGGTAGTCGGTGGTCTTGGAGTCGATCGGGAACACCGCGATGGTCGAGCCGTACTCGGGGCTCATGTTGCCGATGGTGGCCCGGTTGGCCAGCGGGACCGCCGAGACGCCGGGGCCGTAGAACTCCACGAACTTCCCCACCACCTTGTGCTGGCGCAGCATCTCGGTGATCGTCAGCACGAGGTCGGTGGCCGTGGCCCCCTCCGGCATGGCCCCGGAGAGCTTGAAGCCGACCACCCGCGGGATGAGCATCGACACGGGCTGGCCGAGCATCGCTGCCTCCGCCTCGATCCCACCCACGCCCCAGCCGACGACACCGAGGCCGTTGACCATTGTGGTGTGGGAGTCGGTCCCGACGCAGGTGTCAGGGTAGGCCTGCCCGTTCCGGGTGAAGACGACCCGGGCCAGGTGCTCGATGTTGACCTGGTGCACGATGCCGGTGCCGGGCGGGACAACCTTGAAGTCGTCGAAGGCGGTCTGGCCCCAGCGCAGGAACTGGTAGCGCTCCCGGTTGCGGCCGTACTCGATCTCGACATTGCGGGTGAAGGCGTCGGCGGTGCCGAAAACGTCGGCGATGACGGAGTGGTCGATGACCAGTTCGGCCGGCGCGAGCGGGTTGATCTTGGTGGCGTCACCGCCGAGGTCGGCCATCGCCTCGCGCATGGTAGCCAGGTCGACGACGCAAGGGACGCCAGTGAAGTCCTGCATGATCACCCGCGCCGGAGTGAACTGGATCTCGTGGCTCGGCTCGGCCGTCGGGTCCCAGCTGGCCAGGCCGCGGATGTGGTCGGCGGTGATGTTCGCGCCGTCCTCGGTGCGGAGCAGGTTCTCGAGCAGGATCTTGAGGCTGTAGGGCAGCTTCTCCGAACCCTCGACGGCGTCGAGCCGGAAGATCTCGTAGGAGTCGTCCCCGACCGCCAGCGCCGCCTGGGCCCCGAAACTGTTCACGCTCATCAGCTGTCTCCTGAAGTCGAACCGAAAGTATCTTGACGTCAAGATACTTTAGCGCACTGGGGCTCTCGGGCAGCAACGCGCACGGCCCCGGGCGCACGTCTCTAGCCTCTCTCATCGGCCCCGACGGCGCCAGGACAGGGTCGCCTTACCCGCCCCGTCCAGTGGCGCGGCCCCTGGCCCTGACGACCCGGCGTGGTCAGCCCTGGCTTGGCCTCGTGGGCGCCCGGAGTGCCTGCAGCACGGCGACGACGTCGTCGTCGCGGTGCCCGAGCTCCTCGGTGGCGCCCAGCAGGCGCTCGCTCGCGGCCACGAGCGGCAGCTCGAGGCCGGTCCGCCGGGCCTGGTCAAGGATGAGGCGGCTGTTGTACCGGACGTCGCGGACCGTGGCCTGCGGCGCCCGGTCGTCGGCGACCAGCTTGGCGATCTTCACCCGAGAGACGTCGCTGGCCATCGGACCGGAGTCGAGGACGGCCCGGAAGACGTCGAGGTCGAGGTCCTGGCATTCGGCGAACCGGGTGGCCTCGGCGAGTCCGATGAGCATGTCGATGAGGAAGACGTTGACGGCGAGCTTGGTGGTCAGGGCCCGCGGGACCTCCCCGCAGCGGAAGACCGAGCGACACAGCGGACCCAGCAGCGCGGCCACCGCCTCGACCGCCAGGGCGGGACCGGCGAGCATGGACACCAGGGTGCCGTTCTCGGCCGGCACCCGCGACCCGGAAACCGGCGCTTCGACGTAGATCGCCCCCTGCGTCCGCAGCGCCTCGCCCAGCCGGGCCGAGTCAGCCGGGGCGATGGTGCCCATGTTGACCAGCGTGCGCCCCGTCACCGGCATGCGGAACTCCTCGCCGGTCCAACCCAGGGTCTCGTGGATGGCGTCGAGGTCAGCCAGCATGAGCAGGATGGGATCGCAGGCGCCGAGCACCTCCGCCGGCGTCGGCGCGACCTGCGCGCCGAGGTCCTGGAGCCGTCGGGCCGCCTGCGGGGAGCGGTTCCAGACCACGAGGTTTCCCCGGGCCCGCAGGACGTTGGCGGCCATCGGCTCGCCCATGTGGCCAAGTCCGAGAAATCCTACGGTCAATGTCGACTCCTCACCCATGCCCCTCACCGTACTTGACGAGTTGGAAAGTACGACGCCATACTTTCCAGCATGGAAAACGAGCCCCGCCCTCCGACGCCGCAGGAGGCCGCCACGGCCCTCGCTGACGCCGAGGCCGGACGCGCTCTCCTCGCCGCCCACATCGTCGTCCCGCCGCTGTTCTTCCCCGCCGTCGGCGTGGCGGTGGCGGTCCAGATCGGGACGACCGCGGCCGGTCTCGCCGGGGCAGGCGGGTCACCGCTGTCGCTCGTGGTCGCGGGGCCTCGCGATCTTCCTCGCCGTCGCGGCCATCGAGCTCGTCCGGTTCCGACGGCTGAACGGGGTCTGGCTCGGCGGGATGGTCAGCCGGGTGTTCGGTGGCACCGCCACGACGGCGTCGACGTCCTACGCCGCCGCGCTGGCCGCGGCGCTGTGCGCCGCTTTCGCCGGCGTGTGGTGGTTGGTCCCCCTCTGCGCGGCGGCGGGGGGTGCGGCCTACGCGCTCAGCGGTCGGTCGTGGTTGCGGAGGTACCGGACTGATCCGGCTGCCCACGGCCGCGGAGAACCGGCCGTGGCGCTCGGGGTCTGCGTCGTGCTGGCCCTGGCCGGTGTGGTCCTGCTGCTCTCGATCGCGTGATGAGCGCGCTCGACCCCCACATCCACGCACCGACCCGGCTGAGGTTGATGACCATGCTGACGGCGGCGTCTGAGGTGGAGTTCGCGACGCTTCGAAACGGCCTGGAGGTGAGCGACTCGGTGCTGTCGAAGCACGTGGCGGCGCTGTCCGCTGCGGGATATGTCCGGAGCCGCAAGGGCGTGCACCGAGGCCGGCGGACGACCTGGCTGGCGCTGGCACCTGAGGGTCACCGCGCGCTGCGCGATCACGTGGCCGCGCTGCGCCAGATCATCGCCGCCGTCGAGTAGCGGCTTCGAGTCGCGTGGGCCAGGCGACGGCGCCCTCAGAGCTGGGTGCGGACCACGGCGGCGACCAGCACGGCCACCACGACCATGACGACGGCGCCGAAGGCGGAGGCCACCACGCGGTGCTCGGCCTGGATCGTGGCGATCGACAGCCCGCGCAGCAGCAGCCGGTTGGCCAGCCAGCGGAACAGGTACAGGGTGGCCACCGCGACGACGGCGGTGACGGTGAAGGCCTCGAGCCCGACGGCCCAGCCCGTGAACTCGCCGGCCACGCCCTCGCGGACGACGACCCCGACGGCCACCAGGACGCCCGCGGCCTCGAACGCCGCCGTCAGCCTGCCGGCCTGCACTTCGTCACGGATGCTCCACGGCGTCAGGGCCTCGTGCAGCCAGAACACGGCCACGACCAGCGCGAGTCCGAGGGAGCCGAAGACGACGGTGCTGGCCAGCCCCTGGGCCAGGGACGGCGCCGCACCGGTCAACGAGCCGTTGAGGATGAAGCCGAAGCCCACGTAGAAGCCGGCCTCCACCACGCCGAGGGCGACGTTGCCGCCGACCAGCTCAGCGTCGTTGGCGACCTTCCACAACAGGACGAGGTCGACGACGTAGCGGACGGCGACGAAGGCCACCACCACCCAGACCAGCTCGTAGGCCTGCCCGACGAGGCTGGACCACGGCAGCTCGTCGGGCCTGCGGCTGGTCGGCGGCAGCGCGGCGATGGCGAACCCGAGCATCAGCGCGGCGCGCTGGACGAGGTACGCAGCGTTTCCGTCGCGGAACAGCACCTGGTGGTCGTCGAACGCGGTCAGCCGGTTGTGCACGAACCACAGCAGGCCGCCGGCCACCAGGGTGAGCAGCAGGCTGGCCGCCGCAGGCGGCAGGTTCGAGATGGTGCCTTGCAGGTAGTCGAGCACGAGCCCTCCTCGGACGCGGAAGGGCGATCAGCCCCGGATGACGTGCGGGACGCAGACGCTGAGGTTGTCCACCACGACCGTGGTGCTTTCCCGGAGATCGAGACCGGCTGGCTCGCCGTCGACGTACCAGAGCCCGAGCGTCGGGTGGTTGTCCCCCTCGAAGCCGACGAAGTTCGGCGGCGGGGCATAGGCCTGGACGACGAAGCCCTCGGCACCGTAGGGCCCGGGCGTCTCCAGCGTGGTGTGGCCGTCCACGACCACGGTCACGTTGGCGCCCTCACGGCCCAGCAGCGGCTTGCGCACGTAGCTGTCCAGGCCAGCAGGCTGCTCGCCGTCGAACCAGGCCGGGATGAGCAGCTTGCTGCGCTCGGCGTCGCGGCCGAACAGCTGCCACAGCACGGGCAGCAGGCCCTTGTTGGACCAGAGCATCTTGTAGGGCGGCTCGACCCAGATCGTCCCGCCCGGCTTGGCCATGTCCTCGAACACCGCCTCGCCAAAGGGCTCGGCGCAGATGTGCTCCCAGGCGTGCAGCTTGAACACCACGTCCAGGTGGCGCTGCTCGCCGTCGGGGAACCGTCCGTCGTAGAACCGGCCGTCCGCGCCCAGGTGGATCTGCTCGACGTAGAGCCACTGGGTCTCATAGCCCGCCTGACGGCAGGTCTCCTGCATCACCCGCAGGTTCTGCAGGTCCTCGTAGGAGCAGTCCTCGACCCGGATCTCGGCCCGCTGGTCCGGCGGAACGGACTCCACGAACTCGGGCAGCAGGTTGTCGTACCACGTGCAGGCGAAGTAGATGACGGGCTTGCGGCCCAGCTCGCGCTCGGCGTGGGCCAGGTTGCGCTTCCACGCGTCGACGAGCATCTCGAAGACGCCGTTCCACTGGTCCTCGCCCTGGCGGGTGGCCTCGAACCAGCTCCACTGGACGATAGCGGTCTCCAGGAGCGAGGTGGGGGTGTCAGCGTTGAACTCGTACAGCCGGATCCGGCCGAGGGCCTCGTCGAACTTGTCCTGGGCGTCGGTGGTCTGCAGGTCCAGGAACCGGTTGCCGCCGTAGACCGCGTCGATGCGGCCGTAGACGCTCCCCCAGTCGACGGGCTCGCCCTCGGCGTCGCGCCGGTCCCAGCTGCGGGCGATCTCCAGGCGGGCGAACCCGGGGATGCCCATCCGGTCCATCAGGTCGGGGTGGGCCAGGATGAAGTCGCCGGCGGTGACGAACATGTCCATCAGCGTCTTCATGTCGGCGTGCATCTGGTCGATCTCGGCCGCGCTGAAGGCGTAGTGGGCACTCTCGCTCCAGTAGGAGCGGGTGCTGCCGTCGGGCAGCAGGGTCTGCCAGTAGGTGAGGCCCTGCTCGGTAACGATCTCGGGCCAGCTCTCGCGGACCACGCCGCTGGGTCGACGCTCCATCAGCTGGCGCTCCCGCCCTTGGCCGAGCCACCGAAGCCGCCGCCCTTGGACGCGCGGGTCTTGGTCACCTTGCCGCCGAGCCCACCGCTGCCGGTGACCCGGCCGGTGGCCGGCAGCCCCGCCCGCTGGCGGGCGGCGGTGTCGTTGTAGGGCATGCTCGCCGAGCGCTGGCCGACCGGGAGCCGGTACCCCGGCCTCAACCCGCCGCCGAAGCCGCCGATCCAGATGAAGCCGCCGCCGAACCCGCCGGACCGCTCGTCGTCGCAGTACTTCTCGTCGATGACCGTGCCGTCCTCGGTCGCGCAGTAGACGTCCTCGGTGTACGTCTCCTGCTCGCTGGCGCACCCGGTGATGACCCCGGAGGCGAGGAAGGCGGTCGCCAGGCCGACCCCGAGCGAGCGCGGGACCCGCGATCTGGACACCATGGCACTCCTCGCGTTCTCGGCGGTGGGCTAAGCCCGACGCCGTCCCCGCGACGCGCGACGACCGGGTCGATGGTAGCGCCCTACCCGGCGGGCTCCAGGATGGCGACGCACTCGACGTGCTGGGTCATCGGGAACAGGTCGAAGCCCGCGATGCTGGTGGGCCGGTAGCCGTGGCGGGCGGCGGTGGCCAGGTCGCGGGCGAGTGCGGCCGGGTCGCAGGCCACGTAGGCCACCGCGCGTGGCGCGCGACTGAGGACGTCGGCGACCACCTGCTTGCCGGCCCCGCTGCGGGGCGGGTCGAGCACGACGAGGTCGGCCCGCGGGGGCAGCGTCCGGAGGCCGCGCTCGACCCGGTCGGCCCGCAGCCGTACCCGGTCACCGAACTCCTCGAGGTTCCGGCGGGCAGCCAGGATCGCCTGGTGCCCCGTCTCCAGCCCCCAGACCCGGCACCCCGCCGCGGCCAGCGCGCCCGCGAAGAGCCCGACCCCGCAGTACAGGTCGAAGGCCCGCTCCCCCGGCTGTGGGGCCAGGCCCTCGAGCACCGCGCCCACCAGGGTGTCGGCGGCGGCGGGGTGGACCTGCCAGAACCCGTCGGTGGCGACCTCCCAGCGGCGGCCGGCTGCCTGCTCGTTGACCGCGGAAGCACCTCGGCGGACGCGGCTGTCGACCAGCAGCGCCGGGCCGTCGGCGGCGGCGACCGCGACCAGCTCGGCTCCCGCCGGCCAGGTCGTGGCGGTGACGTCGGGGGTGAGCGGGGAGGCGATCGGACAGCCGCCGTCCGGCAGCGGGACGAGGTCGTGGGAACGGTGCGCCCGCAGGGCCGCCCGTCCCTCACTGTCGACGTGGTAGCGCATCCGGGTCCGCCAGCCCAGCCCGTCGATGGTCCCCGGGGTGTCCACGCCGACCACCTCGCCGTCCCAGTCGATCCCGGCCAGCCGGTGCAGCTGTTCGGCGACGACCGCGGTCTTGAGCCGGCGCTGGGCTGCGAGGTCGACGTGCTGGAAGTCGCAGCCGCCGCAGAGCCCGGGCCGGGCGACGGGGCAGGGGGGCACGACCCGGTCGGGACTGGGCTCGAGCACCTCGACCGCGTCGCCGCGCCAGAACTTCGCGTGGCTGTCGTCGGTGACCCGCACCATCACCCGCTCCCCCGGCAGGGTGTGCCGCACGAAGATGACCCGGCCCCCGCCGGCCCCGTCCGGTTCCCCCTCCAGTGGCAGCCGCGCCACGCAGTGGCCGCCGTGGGCGACCGGCCCGACCTCGACGGGGCCGACCAGGTCCGCGGTGCCGAGCTCGCTCACCCGCGGAGCGACCGGCGGGCGTTGTCGGCGAGGGTCTCCCGCTCCAGCCGCTCCTTGGCCTTGCCGGAGGACTCGAGCAGGTAGGGCACCGAGGTGACCATGACCCCGGGGGTGAACAGCAGCCGGCCCTTGAGCCGCAGAGCGCTTTGGTTGTGCAGGATCTGCTCCCACCAGTGGCCGACGACGTACTCGGGGATGTAGACGGTGACGACGTCGCGGGGGCTCTCCGAGCGCAGGTTGCGCACGTAGTCCAGGATCGGGTTGGTCACCTCGCGGTAGGGGGAGGCGACCACCTTGAGGGGCGTCTTGATGCCCATCTCCTCCCACGCGTTCACCAGCCGCGCGGTCTCCTCCTCGTCGACGTCCACCGTCAGCGCCTCCAGGGTGCTGGGCCGGGCGGCCTTCGCGAAGGCGAGCGCCCGCAGCGTCGGCTTGTGCACCTTGGAGACCAGGACGATCGCCCGGACCCGGCTGGGCAGCGTCCGATCCTCGCCCTCGACCAGGGCGGTCTCCTGCGCGACCCTCTGGTAGTGGCGGCGGATGCCCTTCATCAGGACGAAGATCGCGGCCATGGCGATGATGGCGATGTAGGCGCCCTGGGTGAACTTGCTGAGCAAGACGATGACCAGCACCGTGCCGGTCATCGTCAGCCCGATCGCGTTGATGACCCGGGAGCGGCGCATCCGCCCCCGCGCGGCCGGGTTCGTCTCGCTCTGCAGCAGGCGGGTCCAGTGCCGCAGCATCCCCAGCTGGCTGACGGTGAAGGAGACGAACACCCCGACGACGTAGAGCTGGATGAGGGCGGTGACCTCAGCCCGGAAGGCGACGATGAGCACGACGGCGAAGAAGGCCAGCACGACGATGCCGTTGCTGTAGGCCAGCCGGTCACCCCGGGTGTGCAGCTGGCGGGGCAGGTAGCCGTCGCGGGCCAGGATCGAGCCGAGCACCGGGAAGCCGCTGAAGGCGGTGTTGGCGGCGAGGAACAAAATGATGAAGGTCGCGGCCATGACGAAGTAGAACCCGGGCCGGAAGTCGGAGAACACCACGTCGGCGAGCTGGGCGATGCCGGTCTTCTCGATGATGTCGAAGCGCTGGCCGTCCAGCGTGTAGTGCGAGCGGGTGCCGTCGACGAGCTTCACCCCGGTCAGCCGGGCCAGCACCACGACACCGACGACCATGGCCACCGCCACCGTCCCCAGCATCAGCAGCGTGGTGGCGGCGTTCTTGCTCTTGGGTTGCCGGAAGGCCGGGACCCCGTTGGAGATGGCCTCCACCCCGGTCAGGGCGGCGCACCCGGAGGAGAAGGTGCGCGCGAGCAGGGCCACCATGGCGAACCCGGTGAACGCGGCGTACTTCGGGTCCGGCTCGATGCCGAACCTGGCGCTCTCGGCCTGCAGCGGCTCCCCCAGCACGAGGATCCGGATCAGCCCGTAGCCCACCATCGCCAGCACGCCGAGGATGAAGCAGTAGGTCGGGATCGCGAACAGCGCCCCCGACTCGCGCACCCCGCGCAGGTTGAGCGCCATGAGCACGACCACGGCGATCGAGGCCGCCGTGGCCTCGTGCCCGTCGAGGAAGTGCAGCGCCGGCACCGACTTGGCGTTCTGCACGCCCGAGGAGATCGAGACCGCGACCGTCAGCACGTAGTCGACCATCAAGGCGCTGCCCACGGTCAGCCCCGCGTTCGGTCCCAGGTTGACCGTGGCCACCTCGTAGTCGCCCCCGCCGGAGGGGTAGGCGTGCACGTTCTGCCGGTAGGAGGCGACGACCACGAGCATCACCAGGGCGACCGCGAGAGCGATCTTCCAGGAGAACGCGTAGGCCGTGAACCCGGCGAGGGAGAGGGTCAGCAGGATCTCGTCGGGCGCGTAGGCCACGGAGGAGAGGGCGTCGGAGGCGAAGACCGGGAGGGCGATCCGCTTGGGCAGCAGGGTCTCACCCATCTGGCTGCTGCGGAGCTTCCGCCCGACGAGGAGCCGCTTGCTGATGTCGGACAGGGTGGCCACGTCCCGGGAGCCTAGTCCGTCCCCGGAGGCGCTCCCACCGGCCCGCGAGCCCGCTGACGTAGGCTCCGGAGGGTGCACATCGTGATCATGGGCTGCGGCCGGGTCGGTTCCAGCCTGGCTCGGAGCCTGGAGAAGCGCGGGCACACCGTCGCCGTCGTCGACATCAACGTGGACGCCTTCCGCCGGCTCGGCCCCGACTTCGCCGGACGCACGGTGAAGGGTGTCGGTTTCGACCGCGAGGTGTTGCTCGAGGCTGGCATCGAGAGCGCCGACGGCTTCGCTGCGGTGTCCAGCGGTGACAACTCCAACATCCTCTCCGCCCGGGTGGTGCGGGAGACGTTCAGCGTCTCCAACGTGGTGGCCCGGATCTACGACCCGGGACGGGCCGAGGTGTACGAGCGGCTCGGCATCCCCACCGTGGCGACCGTGCGCTGGACGGCCGACCAGGTGCTGCGCCGACTGCTGCCGGCGGGCTCCGAGCCGCACTGGCGCGACCCTTCCGGATCGGTCCGGCTGATGGAGGTGCACGTCGACCGGAGCTGGGTGGGCCGCACCGTCGACCAGCTCGAGGAGGCGACCGGCGCCCGCATCCCCTTCCTGTTCCGCCTTGGCAGCGGCATCGTGCCCAAGGGGCGCACCGTGTTCCAGGACGGGGACCTGGCCTACGCCGCCGTCGAGGACGCCCGGCTGGCAGCCGTCGAGTCGGTTCTCGGCGCCCCGCCGACCACCCGAGCCGGCTGAGGCGCGGCTCGTTCGAGCCGACCGACCACGCACCATAGACCCGAGAGGACTGACCATGCGGGTGGCCATCGCCGGAGCCGGTAACGTCGGCCGTTCCATCGCCGCCGAGCTCGTCGAGAACGGGCACGAGGTGCTCCTCATCGAGAAGAACCCCCGGGCCATCAAGTCCGACACCCTTCCTCAGGCGGAGTGGCTGCTGGCCGACGCCTGCGAGCTGTCCTCCCTGGAGGAGGCCGGCCTGGACAGCTGTGACGTGGCGATCGCGGCCACCGGGGACGACAAGGCGAACCTCGTCATGTCCCTGCTGTGCAAGACCGAGTTCGGCGTTCCCCGCACGGTGGGCCGGGTGAACCACCCCAAGAACGAGTGGCTGTTCAACGACGTCTGGGGGGTCGACGTCGCCGTCTCCACCCCGCGCCTGATGTCGGCCCTGGTGGAGGAGGCGGTGACCGTCGGCGACCTCGTGCGCCTGCTCACCTTCCACGAGGGCGCGGCGAACCTGGTCGAGATGACGTTGCCCGCGGACAGCCCCTGCGTGGGCGTCCGCATCGGCGACCTCACCTGGCCAGGAGACGTGGTGCTGGTCGCGGTCATCCGCGACGGCCACGCCCAGGCTCCGGACCTCGACGGCACCCTGGAGAGCGGGGACGAGCTGCTCTTCGTCACCGCCCAGGACTACGAGCGGGAGCTGGCCGAGATGCTGTCACCGCGGCGGGGCGGCATCGCCGTCGCGAACCTGGCCACCGCAGCGCCCCGGGTCGGCACGATCTAGACCGACCCCTCGCCGTCGAGGTAGAACCAGCGGCCGGCACGACGGGCGAACCGGCTGCGCTCGTGCTGGGCGCCCGGTCCTGCGGCGCTGTGGTAGCGGGCCTCGAACTCCACGACCCCCGTCTCGTCGCCGGGTCGGCCGTCCTCCAGCGCCAGCACCGTCAGCCCCGTCCAGACGAGCCCGGGGACGTCGGTGAGCTCGTGCGGTCGCGTCCTGGGGTGCCAGGTCCGCAGCACGTGGTCCAGCCGTCCCAGGGCGTAGGCCGCATAGCGGGAGCGCATCAGCTGCTCAGCCGTCCCCGCCTGGACCCGGTTGTCGTGCAGGGGCTCGCAGCAGACGGCGTAGCCGTCCCCGCTGCCGCAGGGACACGGCACGGAGGTCACGCGCCGACGCTACCGCCCGGCGTGGGCGGGGGGCCGGACGCCGACCCTTAGGCCTGCTGGTCGCAGAGGAGCTCGTAGCGCGGGTTGTACATGATCCGCCGGCCCTCGTGACAGCTGATCCGGCCCCAGACCTTGATGGTGCGTCCGGGGTCGATCCCGGGGATCTGACGCCGGCCGAGCCACAGCAGGGTGACCGCCCCGGATCCGTCGCGCAGCTCGACCTCCAGCGCGCAGTGGCCCTCGCGGGGGGTGATGGTCACAGTGGCCACGGTGCCGGTCAGCGCGACCTGCTGACGGTCCTCGCACGTCTTGATGGGGACCGCGCCCTCGTCTCGGACCTGCTGCTGCAGCTCCTCCGACTCCAGCTCGGCGTTGGAGGAGGCGAGACGACGCCAGGCCCGTGAGAGCCTGCTCTCCTTGACCGGACGGACGTCGCTGGTCATATCTGTTCCTTGGTGGAGGGTAAGAGCTTCTGTCCCCTCCAGCATCCCACCGAAGTCAATGGTCGTCTGCTGTTCACGTCGACACAGGGTGACGTTCACGCGGAGGCCTCATCGGTCTGGACAAGGTTCTGCGGCATCGTCAGCGGGAGCAGGTCGCCGGGCGCCATGGCCTCGTCGCCGCGGCGGATGACGACGGAGCGGAACGCGGTGAGCAGCTCCGCCACGGGCGACCCCAGCCCCTCCTCCAGGGCGGCCTGGCCGTAGACGATACCCCGGAGCAGCCAGCGCGGTCCTTCCGCCACCCACATCCGCGACGGCTGGTAGCCCTGCTCGCCCTCAGGGGTGGTGACCGGGATCAGCCGCCGCAGCTCCACGCCGAACGGGCCCTCGGCCAGCGTGGCCGAGCCGCCCGCCTCGGTGGCCGCGGCCATGATGTCCTCGCGGAGCTCGGCCCACAGGCCACCGCTCCGCGGAGCGGCGTAGGCGCCGAGCTCCAGCGCGGAGTCGCCGAGGACGAGCATCGCGGAGACGATCTGCTGGGTCTCCTCCGACACCTGGAGCCTCAGCTCGGCTCCGGGGAAACCTGCGAGCACCATGGCGCCGAGGTCGATCCGGGGCGTCTCGGGGGTGCCGGTGAGGTCGTCGTCCTCGTCGACCTCGGCGAGGTCGAAAGGTCCCTCCGCCCGCCAGTCGCGCGCGTCCAGGGCGGCCAGGTCCAGCTCGGGCTCACCGTCAGCGCCTGCCGGCTCGTCCAGCTCGGGCTCGGGGCTGGGCTCGGGTGCGGTGTCGTCGAGCTCCGGCTCGTCGTCCCGCTTCTTGGTGCGCCTGAAGATCACCCGCCTAGTATTCCTCCCGTGGACCCGTGTCCACCAAATCCTCGGACCGAGCCCGGCAGCTCGGCGGCGGCCACGAAGCGGACCCGGCTGACCTGCTGGACGACCAGCTGCGCGATGCGGTCCCCCGCGGCAAAGGCCACGGGGTGGTTCTGGTCGGTGTTGAGCAGGCAGACGCGGATCTCCCCGCGGTACCCGGCGTCGACCGTGCCGGGCGCGTTGACCACTGTCACCCCGAATCGGGCGGCCAGACCAGACCGCGGGTGCACGAAGGCGGCGTAGCCCTCGGGAAGGGCGATCGCCAGCCCCGTCCCCACCAGCCGGCGCTCCCCCGGCGCCAGCGTGAACGCCTCACGGCAGCACAGGTCGGCCCCCGCGTCCCCGGGGTGGGCGTAGCGTGGCGGCTCGACGTCGGGGTGCAGGCGGCGGAACAGCACGGGCAGGTCGGCGCCCTCGCTCACAGCGTCGCGTCCTGCGTCGCCCCCAGCGCGGCGGCCAGCCGGACCGGTGAACGGGTGGAGACCAACCAGTACGGCACGGGGTCGGCCGGGTCAGTGAGGGTGATCTCGACGGCCGTGGCCACGTAGGGCCGCAGCACCAGGTGGGCGCGGGCGTCCGCGCCGGTGCCCCCTCGGATCTCGGTCGCCGCGGCGTCCAGGGCCCGGCAGCTGCCGATCCAGGACCGGCCGATGACCGCGCGTCCCACCCGCAGCTCCTCCTCGTCGACCTCCACCACCACCGCGGCGGAGGCGAAGAGCCCGGCGGCGATGGCGAGCACCGCGACGAACACCGACATCCCCCACACCGGGCCGATGTAGAGGCCGACGGCGGCGAGCATGCTGACCGCGAGGAGCAGAGCCAGCAGCCACCACGCCACGGGCACGGTCAGTCGTTCGCGGTAGCGCATGGAGGCGACCCTAGTCGTCAAGCCCTGCTTAGGATGAGCGCGGACGAGGGCCCTCGGGGCCCCGCCCGTCGGGCCCCGGCCCGGCCCACCCGTCCCGGCTCCGGCCGGCCCGTCCCAGGAGGACCCGATGAGCGCGTCCGCACCACTGCCCACGACCGTCGCAGAGAAGGTGCTCAGCAAGGTCTGGGTGACGGGGACGATCGTGGCCACCACTCTCGTGGCGCGGACGCTGGTGTCCCTCGCCTGGCGGGTGGTGACCGGCTCCCGGCCGCCCAAGGCGGGCGATCCGGAGGTGCCGAAGGCACAGGCGCGGGCCTGGGCCCTGTCGACGGCCGCGGGGCTCGCGGCCACGCGCCTGCTGGTGCGCCGGACCGGTCTGGGCACGCCCGGCCAGTGAGCGCACCGGGTCAGCCGGCGCAGTCGAAGCAGTACTCCTCGCCGTTGGCCCGCTCTTCGGCGATCTGGCTGCGGTGACGCACCAGGAAGCACCCGGCGCAGGTGAACTCGTCGGACTGCCGCGGGAGGACCCGGACCGTCAGCTCCTCGTGGGAGAGGTCGGCGCCGGGCAGCTCGAAGGACTCAGCGGCCTCCGTCTCGTCCTCGTCGACCTTGCCGGAGTTCTTGTCGTTCCGGCGTGTCTTGAGCTCCTCGATGCTGTCTTCGTTCATCTCTTCATCGGTCTTGCGCGGAGCGTCGTAGTCGGTCGCCATCGTTCCCTTTCCGGGTCTTGCCATCCATCGTGCCTGCTCAGTTCGTGCGCATCTCTATCACACCGGAGCAGCCACCGCTCGCCCTCGGCGAGCATGCCCCCCTACAACGCCGCACGGCGCCCGGCATTCCCGCGCGGGCGTCGCGGTGCGGCAGCAATGTCCCGCCTGACGAGGTCCCTGGAAATTCAGCGCCAGACGCCGGTGCCGGGGGCCCTACCGGGCCGGAGCGCGCGGCTGGTGCTGGATCCCCAGGGAAGGGAGTCAGGCCGGGGTCGGCACCGGCCCGCCCACCTGGCACAGCGCCAGTCGGCCGGGCTCACGCAGGTTCTGGCAGCAGTCGGGCTGGCAGTCGTACCAGCCGACAGGACCGCCGTCGACGACGGGGCGGTCCGGCTGCTCGCCCCGAGCGGCCGCGGCGCGCTCGAGCATCAGGTCCACCAGCCCGGAGACGAACGCGGGGTGGGTGCCGGCCGTGGCGGCCCGTGCGAAGGGCAACCCGAGCTCCGCGGCCGTCTCCTTGGCCTCGGTGTCGAGGTCGTAGATGACCTCCATGTGGTCGGAGATGAAACCGATGGGGATGACCACCACCGACGGCGTCCCGTCGGCGTGCAGCGCGGTCAGGTGGTCGTTGACGTCCGGCTCGGCCCACGGCTGGTTGGGCGGGCCGGATCGGGAGCAGAAGACCAGGTCGTGGCCGTGCGCACGACCGGTGAGCTCCTCGACCTGGGCCGTCACCGCGGCGGCCACGGCCCGGTGCCAGTCGATATAGCCCCCGTCCTCGCTGCGCGGCGCGGGTCCGGAGACCTGCGCCATCGCGGTCGGGATGGAGTGGGTGACGAAGACCAGTCGGGCGCCGTCGGCGTGCTCGCCGAGGGTCTCCAGAGCGGCCAGCGTCGCGTCGGTCGACGCGGCGACGAAGCCCGGGTGGTCGGAGTAGTGCCGGATCTTGTCCACCTCGACGCCCGTGCCCTGCACCGCGTCGTAGAGGTTCTCCCGGTACTGGCGACAGGAGCTGTAGGAGGGGTAGGCGCTGGTCAGCACGGCGAGGGCGCGGTGGTGCCCGGCGGCAGCCATCGCCTGCACCTCGGCACCCAGGTACGGCTCCCAGTTCCGGTTGCCCCAGAACAGGGGCAGGTCGATCCCCCGCCGGTCCAGCTCGGCCCGCAGAGCCGCGAGCAGCTCACGGCACTGGTCGTTGATCGGGCTGCGCCCGCCGAACAGGTAGTAGTGCTGACCGACCTCGACGAGCCGTTCGCGCGGGATGCCGCGCCCACGCGTCACGTTCTCCAGGAAGGGCACCACGTCGTCAGGCTGCTCGGGCCCGCCGAAGGAGACGAGCAGCAGGCTGTCGTAGGGGGCCAGGGGAGACGCTCCTGCCCCGGTCGTCGAGGGCTCGGCGCCCCCGTCGACGGCGGCGGCGGAGTACGGCGTCGTGCGGTCGTCCAGAGTCACACGGCGATCTTGGCAGAGGGGCAAAAACCCGGGCGACGCCTACACCGCGCGCAGGTAGGCGCTGAGCGAGTCGGCGACGAGGGCGGGCTCGAAGCCGGTGGCGCGCAGCTTGTCCAGCACGAGGGCGCTGTGCTGCGGCCGCGGGGCGAGGTTCTTGCCTGCGCCGTACTCCGCCGCCGTCACCGGGGTGACGTCCGAGCCGGACCGGCCCCGCTCGTTGAACACCATCCGGGCGATGTCGGCCCAGCTGGTTACCTCCCCGGCCCCGGTCACGTTGTAGGTGCCTGAGGGCGCCCCGACCGCCAACAGGTGGTCCAGCGCCCGGACGATCTCGGAGGTGAAAGTCAGCCGCCCGTACTGGTCGGCGACGACGCTCGGCTGCACGCCGCGGTCGGCCAGCGAGGCCATGGTGGCGACGAAGTTCGAGCCCTCGCCGACCACCCAGCTCGTCCGGAGCAGGTAGTGCGAGGGGAGCGTGGCCACAAGAGCATCGCCGGCCGCCTTGGTCTGGCCGTACACCCCGAGCGGGCTCACCGGCTCGTCCTCGGTGTGCTCGGCCTCGGTTCCGTCGAAGACGTAGTCGGAGGACAGGTGCACCAGGGTGAACCGGTGCTCGCGGGCCGCGTCGACCAGCGCGGCGACCCCGGCGACGTTGACCGCCCACGCCGCGCGCCGCCCCTCGGGGGTCTCCGCCTCGTCGACGGCGGTGTGCGCGGCCGCGTTCACGACCAGGCCGAACGGGCTGAAGTCGAACCCGGCGACCGACGCCGGGTTGGCCAGGTCCAGCTCGACCCGGGTCACCGCGGCGGCGTCGGGCCAGTGCGCGGTCAGGGCCCGGCCGAGCTGGCCGCGCGCCCCGACGACGAGGGTCTGGCGGCCCGGCATGGGCCGGACCTCGGCCAGCCGGGGGTGCGCACGGTCGGCCTCGGAGAGCTCGGCCGAGGCGAGCGGGATCGGCCAGGGGATCGCGACGGTCTCGTCGGCGAGGTTGAGGAAGGTGTAGGAGGCCTTGGCGCCCGGGCTCCAGTGGTCGTTCACCAGGTAGGAGTAGGCGGTCTCGTCCTCCAGCGTCTGAAAGGCGTTGCCGACGCCGCGCGGCACGAACACCGCGGTCTCCGGCCCCAGCTCCTGCGTGAAGCTGCGCCCGAACCCTGTACCGGGACGTAGGTCGACCCACGCCCCGAAGATGCGCCCGCGGGCCAGGGAGACGAACTTGTCCCAGGGCTCGGCGTGGATCCCCCGGGTGGCGCCGGCAGTGGTGTTGAAGGAGACGTTGTTCTGCACGGGCCCGAAGTCGGGCAGGCCCAGCGCGGTCATCTTGGCCCGCTGCCAGTTCTCCTTGAACCAGCCGCGGTTGTCTCCGCGGACGTCGAGGGTGACGACCAGCAGGCCGTCGATGGGGGTCGCGGAGACGCTCAGCGCGGCCACCGTCACTGTCCCTGGGTGGCGTACTTGGCTTCGGTCGCGGCTTTCTGCGGTCGCCACCAGCCCTCGTTCGCCTGGTACCAGGCGATCGTCGCGGCGAGCCCGGCCTCGAAGTCGGGGTAGGCCGGTGCCCACCCGAGCTCGGTCCGCAGCTTGGTGGAGTCGATGGCGTAGCGCAGGTCGTGCCCCGGTCGGTCGTTGACGTGGTCGTAGGCGTCCCGTGGCTGCCCCAGCAGCTCCAGGATGGTCTCGACGACCTCCCTGTTGTTCCTCTCCCCGTCGGCGCCGATCAGGTAGGTCTCCCCGATCGTGCCGGCCGCGATGATCCGCAGCACGGCCGCACTGTGGTCGTCCGCGTGGATCCAGTCGCGCACGTTGAGGCCGGCACCGTAGAGCTTGGGCCGACGGGAGTCGAGGACGTTGGTGATCTGGCGGGGGATGAACTTCTCGACGTGCTGGTAGGGGCCGTAGTTGTTCGAGCAGTTGCTGATCGTGGCCTGCACGCCGAACGAGCGCACCCACGCCCGCACCAGCAGGTCCGAGCCCGCCTTCGTCGAGGAGTACGGGCTGGAGGGGTTGTACGGCGTCGCCTCGGTGAAACGGGTGGGCTCGTCGAGCTCGAGGTCCCCGTAGACCTCGTCGGTGGAGATGTGGTGGAAGCGCACCCCGTGCTGCCGGACCGCCTCCAGCAGGGTGTAGGTCCCCACCAGGTTGGTGTGGACGAAGGGCGAGGGGTCCAGCAGGGAGTTGTCGTTGTGCGACTCGGCGGCGAAGTGGACGACGACGTCGCAGCCCTGCACCAGCTGGTCGACCAGGCGGGCGTCGCCGATGTCGCCCTGGACGAACGTGAACCGGTCAGCGGGCAGGCCCTCCACCGACTGCGGGTTCCCGGCGTAGGTCAGCAGGTCCAGGACGGTGACCTCGGCGTCGGTGTGGTCCAGGACGTGGCGGACGAAGTTCGAACCGATGAACCCCGCCCCGCCCGTCACCAGGTAGGCAGTCATGACGGCCATCCTAGGGAACGGGCGGCGGGGTCTCCGACCGTGAAAGCTGCGTGACGTCACTCACGCCGCAGCGTGGCGCACCGGGAGCGGGTGCCGATCGCGGTCGGCGGTGCCACACTTGCTCGGCATGCGAGGGATCATCCTGGCCGGCGGCTCCGGCACCCGGCTGCACCCGGTCACGCTCGGCATCAGCAAGCAGCTGGTTCCGGTCTACGACAAGCCGATGATCTACTACCCGCTCTCCACGCTGATCTTCGCGGGCATCCGCGACGTGCTGGTGATCACCACACCCCACGACGCCGCTGGCTTCGAGCGGCTGCTCGGCGACGGCTCGCAGTTCGGCATCTCGATCAGCTACGCCCAGCAGCCGTCCCCGGACGGGCTGGCGCAGGCCTTCGTCATCGGTGCCGACTTCATCGGGACCGACCACGTCGCCCTGGTGCTCGGGGACAACATCTTCTACGGGCCCGGCCTGGGCACTCAGCTGCAGCGCTTCGCCACCGTCGACGGCGGCGCGGTCTTCGCCTACTGGGTGGCCGAGCCCAGCGCCTACGGCGTCGTGGAGTTCGACCGCGACGGCCGTGCGGTCTCCCTGGAGGAGAAGCCCGCGCAGCCGAAGTCGAACTACGCCGTCCCAGGGCTCTACTTCTACGACAACGACGTCGTGGCGATCGCCCGCGACCTCGAGCCCTCTCCGCGCGGTGAGTACGAGATCACCGACGTCAACCGGCACTACCTCGAGGCCGGTCGGCTGCAGGTGGGCGTGCTGCCGCGGGGCACCGCCTGGCTGGACACGGGCACCTTCGAGTCCATGAACGACGCCAACAACTTCGTCCGCACGATCGAGGCCCGCCAGGGTCTCAAGGTCGGGGCTCCCGAGGAGGCCGCCTGGCGCCAGGGGTTCCTCACTGACGACGAGCTCGAGGGACGGGCCTCCAGCCTCCTCAAGTCGGGCTACGGGACCTACCTGCTCGAGATGGTGCAGCGGCACCGCCAGTCCCTCTGAGCACCACGTCCGCAGGTCCCGCGGCGACGCGGGGGGCCCTGCTCGGGGCGGTTCTGGCCGGGGTGGTCACCGCCGTCGTCGGCTTCGCGTCCTCGTTCGCACTGGTCCTGACCGGGCTGACGGCGCAGGGCGCGACGACCGCGCAGGCCGGGTCCGGGCTGCTGGTCCTGCTGATGGCCATGGCGCTCGGCATCGTGGTGCTGGCGCTGCGCTACCGAATGCCGATCACGCTGGCCTGGTCGACCCCCGGGGCGGCCCTGCTCGCCGGGGCGCGTACCGGGGAGGCGGTCTGGTCGGCAGCCATCGGGACCTTCCTTCTGGTCGCGGCACTGACCGCGCTGACCGGGTGGTGGCCGTGGTTGGCCCGCACGCTCGCGGCCATCCCCCTGTCGGTGGCCAACGCCATGCTGGCCGGGGTGCTGCTGCCGATCTGCGTCACCGCCTTCACCACCTTTGGCGCGACGCCGGTGTACGCGGCGCCGATCCTGCTCACCTGGCTGGTGGGGTACGCCTTCGCCCGCCGGTGGGCCGTACCGCTGGCGCTGCTGACCGCGCTGGTCGTCGTCGCCCTCACCCTGGACGCGACGCCGACCCTGGACGCCCTGGTCCCCCGGCTGACCTGGACGGCGCCGACGTTCGACGGGCGGCTGCTGCTCGGCCTCGGCGTCCCACTGTTCCTGGTCAACATAGCCTCGCAGTACGCCCCGGGCGTGGCGGTGATGAAGACCTACGGGTACACCGTTCCCTGGCGTCCGACGATGCTCCTCACGGCCGCCGTCTCCGCCGCGGGTGCCCCGGCGGGGGGTTTCGCGGTCAACCTGGCGGCGATCTCGTCGGCGCTGTCGGCCTCCCCCGAAGCCCACCCTGACCCGAGGCGCCGTTGGGCGGCCGCGGTGTCGGCCGCCGGCAGCTACCTCGTCCTCGGCCTGCTGTCGGCTGCGGCGGCGTTCGTCCTGACCCACTCCCCGCCCGGCCTGGTCATCACCGTGGCCGCCCTGGCCCTGCTGGGGCCGTTGGGGTCGGCTCTCGAACGCTGCCTCGCCGATCCCGACGAGCGGGAGGCCGCGGTCGTCGCGCTCGTGGCCACCGCCTCCGGCATCAGCCTGCTGGGCATCGGGGCCGCGTTCTGGGGGCTGGCCTCCGGGCTGATGGTCCGCTCGGTCCTGCGGGCGGTCCGGGCGCGGTCCGCGCGAGGTCAGGCCGGCGGCTCGTCCTGACCAGACTCCTCGGCCTCGTCCGCCTCCTCCTTGGTGGCGTGCACAGCCCCGTCGGCGTGCTCCGGCGGACCGTAGACGGTGTACAGGACCAGCGGGTTGGGTCCGGTGTTGCGGAAGTTGTGCTTGGCCCCGGCCGGGACGCAGACCAGGTCACCGGCGGCGACCTTCTTCGTCTTGCCGCTGACCTTGGCCTCGCCCACGCCGCTGACGAAGGTCAGGATCTGGTCGGTGTCGGGGTGCACCTCCTCGCCGATCTCCCCGTCGGGCGGGATGGTCATGATGACCAGCTGGCTGTGCTTCCCGGTCCACAAGACTCGGCGGAAGTCGGGGTTGGACTCGGCCACGGTCGCGATCGTCAGGTGCTCCACGAGACCTGTCTACCGTGCTCCGCCGGAGCCCGGGTCAAGGGGCCTCACGTGTCGCCCCTCGAAGGCGTGCGGCCAACGTCGCGGCGCCGGGCCCGTGGAGCTCCTGCGCGGCAACCGGTCGGCCCGCGAGCACCAGCAGCACGGCCTCCCCGCCGGCACGCACCTCCGTCCCCTTTCCGGACGCCCAGTCCTGGTCCTCCGCGACCAGGCGCAGCCCCGCGAGGCGGCGGCGGACCGGCCCACCGAGCAGGGCGGACGACGGGAACGACGCGCCGGCGCAGAAGTCGGCCACCGGACGGAAGGCCTCCGACGGCACCGGCCGGACCAGCCCCAGCGGGCGACGCACGTCGAGGCCGTGCAGCACCGCGTCGACCAGGACGGCCGTCTCGGGCATGCCGGGCGGCCTGGCATCCGTGGCGGCGGCCCGGCGGAGCTCCTCGATCAGCGCCGCCGGCCCACGGCCGGCCCAACGGAGGGCGGCGTCGGCGATCATCGTGTTGAGCCGGCCCCGCGCCCGGACCGCATCGGCGAAGAGCTCGCGTACACCCGCTCCCGTGGACCAGGCCAGGTGCGCGGCCACGTCCTGCACCCGCCACCCGGCGCAGAGCGACGGGGTCGTCCACTGCTCGGGGCTCAGGTGCTCCAGGTCCCCGACCAGGGCCTCGCGCTCGGAACGGAGGACGTCGGCGCGGGCGGTCACGGCGCCAGTCTGCACCGCGCGTCGAGTGCGCCCGTACTCGACCGCGGCGACGCCGTCAGCTCAAGTTCGCGCGCACTCAGCGCCGGCCGCGTCGCGCAGCGAGGTAGTCCGCCACCACGTACTCCCCCAGCCGGGCGATGTCCGGGGTGAAGACCCGACCCCCAGCCCGGCGGGCGATCGCGTCCACGAAGCGGCGCAGGCCCTCGTCCTCGCCCAGCATGAAGGTGTTGATGGTCGCCCCGTAGCGGGCCAGCTCGTCGACCTGGGCGATGGTGGCCCGGACCGTCTCGGGCGTGCTCGGCCAGCGGAAGTACGCCTCCCCGTCCCGGCTCAGGTGGGCCGTCGGCTCGCCGTCGGTGACGACGAGGACCACCGGCTCAGCGTCGGGATGGCGACGCAGGTGACGCGCGGCCAAGATCAGCGCGTGCTGCAGGTTGGTGCCCTGGACGTACTCCGGCTCCGCCTCGGCCAGCTGGACCGGCGACAGCCGGCGGGCTAGCCGGTTGAACCCGATGACCTGGAGCGCGTCCTGGCGGAACCGGGTCTCGATCAGGTGGTTCAGGGCCAGCGCGGTCTGCTTCATCGGCCCCCAGCGGCCGTCTTGCACCATGGAGAAGGACAAGTCGACGCACAGGGCCACCACGGCGCTGGTCCGGCGCTCGGTCTCGGTGACCTCAAAGTCCTCGACGTCCAGCGTCAGCGCCCCGTCGACGCCGGAGTGTGGGAGCTGACGAGGTGCAGTCACCGCGCCAAGTCCCACGCTCTCCGAACTCCGGTCCAGCGAGGCGCGGCGGCGGAGCGCGTTGCCCACCGTCCGGGGCACGTCCAGCGGCAGCTCGTCGCCGAACACCCAGGGCCGGGTCAGCCCGGTGGGCTCGTCGGCCGAGCCCGTGCGGTGGTCGTCGTGGTCGCCGTGCCCGCCGGCAGCGAGAGACTCGAAGACGCGCTTGAGCGCCGTCTGGCCCAGCCGCCGGACCGCCCGCGGGGTCAGCCGCAGCCCGTCGTCCCCGCGGGTGACAAAGCCCTGCTGCTCCAGCTCGCGCTCCAGGTCCCGAAGCGCCCGGAAGTCCTGCACCGCTTCGTGACCCAGCCGCTTCTCCAACAGCTCGACGTCGACGTCGTCCAAGGTCGAACCCGGGTCGCCCTGGGACAGCTGTGCCTCCAGGGCCTCGAGGTCGGCCAGCTCGGCGACGGCCTCGACGGCCTCGCTGTAGCCCAGGGACTCCCCACCCGGCCGCATCCCCGTCGGAGACCCCCGGTCCATCCCGGGCCGCAGGGCTTGCAGGTTGTCCGCCAGCTGGGCCATCTGCGAGGCCAGGTCGGCGTCGCCGAGGGCGTCGCTCATCAGCTGGCCGAGCTGCTGGCGCTGCTCCGGGCTGAGCGAGGCCATCATCCGCTGCGCCGCGGCCTGGCGCCGGGCCAGGGCGTCGATCAGCTCCTCCACGTCGTCTGGCTGCTCGGGGAACAGGTCGCCGTGCTTGTCCATGAACTCGCTGAACTGCTCGGCGGTGTCCTCCTGGCGTGCGTGGGCGGCCAACAGGGCGTTGAGGTCGGCGAGCATGTCCTTGACCCGCTGCATCGCCTCGGGGTCCGGGGACTCCAGCGCCTGCTTCAGGCCCGCGAACTGGGCGTCCAGCACCTCACGGCGCAGCAGGTCCTTGATCGCGTCGTAGCTGGCCTTCGCCTCCGGGGAGGTCCAGGCGTACGGGTCCAGGGCACGGACCGCGCCGGCGACGTCGTCGGGCAGCGTGTCGAGCTCCAGCTCCGCCATCCGGGCGTCGTCGCCCTCGGTCCCGGCCAGCGCCGCCCGCTCGGCGGCCAGCGCCTGGTCCAGCGCGGAGCGCACCTGGTCCAGCGTCCCGCCCAGGTCGCCGCGCCGCCGCGCCTGGGCCCGCAGCTTGCGCAGGCGCTGGGCGAGCTTGTCGAGCCCGCCCCGGCCGTCCAGTCCCCGGCGCACCAGGTCGCGCAACGAGTCACGGAGGTTGCCGGCGGCGAGCACGTCGGCCCCGATCTGGTCGAGGGCCGCCCGCACGTCGTACGGCGCGGCCAACGGGTCGGGCCCCCCTCTCCACGGGCCGTAGCGGACGTTGCGGTGCGCTCGTCCGGGTCGCGGCCGGGACGCCCCGCGGTCCCCCGCAGAGTCGCCGCTGGGCTCGCCCTCATCCCAGGTCTCGCTCATGCCCCGACCCCTCCCTTTGCCGCTCGTGCCCGCACGCGGTCACACCGCGCCGTAGACAGTCCGTCCGTCGACGGTCTCCTTCTCGATCCGCCGCGTCAGGTGCAGGCCCTCGAGCACGAACTCGACGGCGGAGGCGACCTGGCCGCGGCTGGGGGCGTCGTCGTGGCCGAGCCGCTCGAGCACCTTCGCCAGCCCCGGCACCCCGCCCAGCTGGGACAGCAGGTCGGGGGCGGGCACCAGCTCGCCGGTCTCGACGACAGCGCCCTCGGCGAACACCGCGGTGAATCCGGACAGGTCGAGCCCGCCGAGCCGGTCCCGGAAGGTGGCGGCCACCGCGAGCCGCAGCAGGTGGTCCAGCACCGCCCGCTCCCGACCCTCCTCGCCCATCTCGAACTCGACCTTTCCCAGCAGGGTGGGCAGGACGACCCCGATGTCGCAGATCCGGGCCACGGCCTCCTCGTCGCCGGTGCGGGCAGCCCGCCGCAGGGCCGAGCCGGCCACGGCCTCGGCCGCGGCGATCGTGAACCGGGCCGAGACGCCGGAGCGCTGGTCGACCGAGCTGGACTCGCGCAGGTTGCGGGTGAAGCGGGACAGCACCTCAAGCAGGGGGTCCCCGACCTCGGCGACGACGGCGGCCTCCTGCCGGAGCAGGGCCACCTCGTCGTCGAGCCCGCCAAGGTAGTGGGTGCGGATCTCGGCTCCGAAGCGGTCCTTGAGCGGGGTGATGATGCGTCCGCGGTTGGTGTAGTCCTCCGGGTTGGCGGTGGCCACCAGGAAGAGGTCGAGCGGCAGGCGCAGCGAGTAGCCGCGGACCTGGATGTCGCGCTCCTCCAAGACGTTGAACAACGCGACCTGGATGCGCTCGGCCAGGTCGGGCAGCTCGTTCAGTCCGAACAGGCCGCGGTTGGCTCGCGGCACCAGGCCGTAGTGGACCGTCTCCGGGTCCCCGAGCGTGCGTCCCTGGGCCACCTTGACCGGGTCGACGTCGCCGATCAGGTCTCCCACCGAGGTGTCGGGGGTGGCCAGCTTCTCGGTGTAGCGGTCGTCGCGGTGCCGCCAGGTGACCGGCAGGTCGCCCCCGAGCTCAGCGGCCAGGGCCCGGCAGCGGACGCAGGCCGGTGCGGTGGGGTCGTCGTGGATCTCGCAGCCGGCCACCTCCGGGCTCCACTCGTCGAGCAGCTGCCCGAGGGTGCGCATCAGCCGGGTCTTGCCCTGACCGCGCTCGCCGAGCAGCACGAGGTCGTGCCCGGCCAGCAGGGCGGCCTCCAGCTCGGGGAGCACGGTGTCGTCGAAGCCAACAATGCCGGGGAAGGCCTGTTGGCCGGAGCGGAGGCGGGCGAGCAGGTTCGCCCGTAGCTCCTCCTTGGTGCTGCGCGAGGTCCAGCCGGACGCCAGCAGCTGCGCGAGGGTCGCCGGGTCGGGGTGGGACCCCGGGGTCTGGGAGGAACCGGGGGGATGTCCGACCGTCATGCTCGGAACAGTACGACGGCACCGAAGCGCGACGACACGGATTCCCGACGGCCGTGCCGCAGGCGCGTCCGCTCCTGGCCGCGCACGCCCGCTCCCGCACGGTAGGTTGACCTCGATCACTTCCCCGCCCTCCCCGACCCCCGTCACAAGGAGCTGCCAGCCCTATGCGCAGCGCGCACCTCGTGGGACCGAGCCCGGACGGGGAGTCGCTCGTCATCGCCACCGACGACGGCGAGGAGCTCGCCGTCGCCCTTGACGACCGGCTGCGGGACGCCTTGCGAGGGACGGGGCAGGTGACGGCGACAGCGCCCGGGCCGCAGGACGGGTCGGAAGCTTCCGGCCGTCGTCGGCCCGCACGGGAAGAGCCCGCACGAGGAGACAAGGCCATGGAGACGTCACTGAGCCCGCGCGACATCCAGATGCGCGTCCGCGCCGGCGAGAGCCTCGAAGACCTCGCCGAGGTGGCCGGCCTCCCCTTCGAGCGGGTGCAGCGCTTCGCCGCCCCGGTGCTCGCCGAGCGCGAGCACCTGGCCCTGATGGCCCTGTCGGCCTCGGTGCGTCGCCGCGGTGAGACCTCGGGGCACCGCACGCTGGCCGCCACCGTCGCGGAGCGGCTGCTCAAGCGCGGCGTCGACGCCGACTCCGTGGTGTGGGACTCCCACCGGCTCGAGGACGGCCGCTGGGCCGTCACCGCCGGCTACGACCTCGACGGCGACGAGCACCTGGCGAGCTTCACCTTCGACCAGCGTGGTCGTTACTCCGTGGCCGCCGACGACGAGGCCCGGCTGCTCATCGGTGAGCAGCTCCCGGGCTCACCCAGCGGTCGCCGTCCGGACCCCGCCAACGAGCCCACGGTGGACCTCAGCGACGAGCTCGCTCTGGTCCGGGCGACGCAGGAGGCCGGCGCCGGCACCCCGGAGGAGGCGCCGGACGGGGAGGACGGGGACGGCCACGACGGCGTCCTGCCGGGGGCCCTGGCCACCGAACCCGTGCTCACCGAGGTCGTGGTGGAACAGACCGAACGCCGCCTGGTCCGCAGCTTGCGGGCGGTGCGCCCCGACACGGACCAGGACAGCAGCCCGCCCGCTGCGGCCCATCCGGAGGTCGAGGACCAACCTGACGACGTCGAGCCGGCGTCGGACGCCCCGGTCACGTCCCAGCTGGGGACGCTCTACGCGATGCTCGACTCCGACGACGAGGAGTCCTTGCGCGGGTACGGCGGTCTGAGCGACGCATCGGCCGTCCCGGTGACGGCCGGGGGCGGCTGGGAGCCGGCGATCGTCGTGGACTACCCGGTAGAGCCCAGCCCGGCCGACGAGGCCCTGCTGCCCCCGACCGAGCACCCCGACCGCAGCCAGGTCCCGATGGACGACAAGGCCTCGGTGGAGCTGAGCACACCCGTGGACCCCGGACCGCCCGCCCCGGACCAGCGTCCGGGGACCGACGAACCGGCCCCGCCGTACGCACGAACGGACGAGGCCGACCGCGGCGAGGAGGCCGAGGAGTTCCAGCTGGAGTCAGGACCGCCGCCGGAGAAGAAGCCCAAGCGCAAGCGGGCCGCCGTGCCGAGCTGGGACGAGATCATGTTCGGCGGGCCCAAGCCCGGGAGCTGACCTGCTCTCGGCCCGCGGCCACGGGTCAGTCCTCCCCGGTGGCCACCGGGCGGGTCGGGTCACTGACCCAGTCGCTCCACGAGCCCGGGTAGATCCGGCCGTCGAGGCCCGCCGTGCGCAGCGCGAGGAGCGTCTGCGCGGCCGTGATGCCCGAGCCGCAATAGAGCACCGGGTCAGCCAGGTCGGCGAACCGCTCGGCGATCTCGGCCGGGGACCGGAAGCGGCCCTCAGGGGTCAAGTTTTGGACGGAGGGCCGGTTGAGTGCCCCGGGGATGTGTCCGGCGACGGGATCGATGGGCTCTCGGGCGCCGGTGAAGCGCTCGGCGGCCCGGACGTCGACCACGGGCGTGCCGGACGCGGCCAGGGCTGCGACCGCGGCGGCATCCACTCGGGGCAGCTGCCCCGGTCGCGGGACGAAGTCGCCCGGGCTGGCGCCGCCGTCGGGCCCCGTCTCCACGGGCTGTTCCGCGCGCTGCCACGCGGCGAACCCACCGTCCAACACCCGCACGTCTGGGTGCCCGGCGTCGAGCAGGAGCCACCAGAGCCGGGCAGCGGCCAGGGAGCTGGCGGCGTCGTAGACGACGACGGGACGCTCGGAGCGGACGCCGAGGCGGCGGAACGCCGCGGTGAGCACCTCGAGGTCGGGCAACGGGTGCCGGCCCCCGGGCCCGGCAGCGGAACCGGACAGCTCGTGCTCGAGGTCGACCCAGTGCGCGCCGGGCAGGTGCCCGGCCTCGTACTCGGGCAGGCCGGGCGGGCCGCCGAGGGTCCAACGGACGTCGGCCAGCACCACCGGCGCCGGTGCACCGATCAGGGCGGCGAGCTCGTCGACGCCGATCAGCGGGGAACGTGCAGGGCTCATGAGATCTCGGTCTCCTCGTCGTCGCGCCCGAAGGGCAGGGGGTCCGACAGCGTCGCCCGGGCGACGGCCCGGGTGACGCGGCGGCGGTGGTGGCGGCGGCAGAGCACCTCGTAGGCGAGCACCCCGGGGTCCTCCTCCCCCGCACGCAGGCTGCCCCGCTCCGCCACGTCCCCGACCACGACCTGGTCGCCCTCGACCACCATCACGCCGTCGATGGTCCGGGCGTTGTGCGTGGCCCGGTCGCCGCACCAGCACAGCGCGCGCACCTGCAGCAGCTCGACCTTGTCGCACAGCTCGACCAGGCGCTGGGAGCCCGGGAACAGGCGGGTCTGGAAGTCGGTCAGGATGCCCACGGCGACGACGTCGATCTGCAGCTCGTCGACGATGCGGGCCAGCTGGTCGACCTGGACCGGCTCGTAGAACTGCGTCTCGTCGCAGACGAGGTAGTCGACCCGCTCGCCCCCGGTCAGCTGGCCGACGACGTAGTCCCAGAAGTCGAACCCGCGGCTCACCTCGATCGCGGGCCGGGTCAGCCCCAGCCGGGAGGAGATCGTCGCCTCCCCGGCCCGGTCCTGGGAGGTGAACAGCCGGCCCCGGCGTCCGCCCGCGGCGTGGGTGTGGTCGAACTGGAGCGCCAGCGTCGACTTCCCGCAGTCCATCGGGCCGGTGAAGTACAGGAACTCAGCCACCCGTCGATCCTGCCCTATGCGGCCGGCCCCGCCCGCCCTTGCGACGGTTGCGAGAAATCGCGGGACTTCACCGGATGGCGGCGGCCTGCGCGGCCGAGGGGGCTCAGCCGAGCCCGGGAGGCACCGGCAGCGCGAAGGAGCGGAGCAGCCGCGCGGTGTCGGCGCGGTGCCGGGCGGTGGGAAAGGCGTGCTCGAGGCACCAGAGCAGCTGGTGCAGGCGCAGGACGTCGTCGGCCTCATGCAGGCCAGGCCACCAGCCGCGGCCCGGCATGTCGTCCCAGAGGATCACCCGGGCGACGTCGCTGACCGCGGGGCCGGCCCAGGCCTTGTCCCAGTCGAGGACGGCGACCACCCGGGCCGAGGCCGGGTCCACGAGGACGTTCCCGTGGTGCAGGTCGTCGTGGCTGAGCACCGCCGGGCCGCTGCCCAGCAAGTCGGGGTTCTCCGCCAGCAACCGCTCCGCCAGCGCGCGGGCTGCCGGTCGTCGGGTGCGCAGGGCCACCCGGTGCCGGAACGCCGCGGAAAGGGGCTGCGGCGCGACGACCCCGTCCGCGCCGAGCTCGCCGAAGCCTCCCAGGCGGACCGTGGCCAAGGCCTCCAGCACCCCGACGAGCTGGGCGTGCACGCGGCGGAGCCCGGTCTCGTCGAGCAGAGGCCGGACCTCGCGCCAGGGCCGGCCACCGCCGTGGCGTTGCAGCAGGTGCTGCACCCCGGCAAGCCTGCCGGTCCCGTCGGCGGACAGGACCTCGGGCACCGGCACCCCGGCGGCTGCCGCGCGGCCCATTGCCGTGGCGCTCCGTCCGAGATCCACCGCGGAGCCGGCCGAGGTCATCGCGACCTTCAGCACCAGCCCCTCCGGCACTCCGCGCACGTCCAGGCGGAGCACCGCGGCCTCCGCGTTCATCTGCAGCGTCGCCACCGCGGTGACCGGCGCGCCGGAGCCGAGCGCCTCCCGGACCGCCTCGCGGGCCAGCGCGTCGAGCCGCCCGGCGGACCACGCCGCTGCGGTGCCGGTCATGCCGTCATCTCGTGCTGGTGGGCCGGCCGGGCTGGACGTGGTCAGCCGACCAGCAGAGGCACCAGCATCTCGGCCTCGGTCAGCGAGCCGTGCATGCCGACGAGGGTGAGCTCACGCGGGTACTGGCGGGTCATCACGGCCCAGTCGGCACGCATCGCCACCAGCACATGGCCCCAGCGCTCGCGCAGGTTGTCGGCCACGGGGCCGAACCAGCCCTCGTCGACGGCTTCGTCCCGGGTCCGCACCCACGCGCGGTCGCCCAGCACGTCCCGCCAGCGCGCCGCCACCCGCGCCGGGTCGTCCTCGTCCACGTAGAGCTGGCGGAACCGGCCCTCGCCGGCCAGCGCCGTCACCCCGGCCATCAGCTCCGGTTCGTCCTCGGCGATCACCTGACGGGTGCTGGGCACGTCGACCATGCCGTGGTCGCCGGTGACGACCAGGACGACGTCGCCGGGCAGCGCGTCGCGGAGCCGCTCGCACATCGCATCCACCCGGATCAGCTGGCGCAGCCAGTCCTCCGACCCGCAGCCGTGACCGTGGCCGACGTGGTCGAGCTGGCGCTCGTAGGCGTAGACGAGGCTGCGGTCGCCCTGCGCCGCGGCCGCGGTCACCAGGCCGATCCGCCGCTCCTCGGCGCGCTCGTGCTCGAACGGCACGAAGGTCGCTCCCCGCAGGGCGGCCTCGGTCAGGCCGCTGCCCTGGAACCGCTGCAGGCCGACCGAGCTCACCGAGACGCCGGCGTCCGCCGCCCGTTCGAAGAACGTCGTCCGGGGCTGGAAGGCCCGGGCCAGCAGGTCGGACTCCCAGGTGAGGGCGTTGAGGATCTCCCCCGTGTCGGGCACGCGGCTGGTGTAGCCGACCATCCCGTGCTGCCCCGGAGGCAGCCCTGTGCCCAGGCTGGTCAGGCTGGTGACCGTGGTGCTCGGCACCCCGGCGGTGATCGGGCGACCGGTGCGGAGCAGGCCGGCCAGGAACGGGACCTCGCGCGCCGAGCGGCGGACCAGGTTCCAGCCGAGCCCGTCCACCAGGACGACGACATAGCGCGACGCCGACGGCAGACCCAAGACGTCGGTGGTGGCCCTGGGCACCCCGAGGTGGGCGCCGATGCTGGGCATCAGGTCGGCGAGGCTGCTCGCGGCATGGGCGGGGAGCACCAGCCCGGGTGACGACGTCGTCGGCGTCACCGCCGCCGAGGTCATACCGCGGCCGCGCGCTGCAGGGCGCTGGAGAAGCGGGTGAGCCGGTCGACACGGTCGGGGCCGTCGGCCGCGGCGCTCATCCGGACGGTGAGGTCGTCCCCCACCAGGGCGCCGGTGTAGCCGTGGTCGGCCTCGCACTCCGGGTCGCTGCAACTGGCCTGCTCCATGTCCAGCCGCCGGACCGCTCCCCAGCCGACGGTCAGCCAGGTCTCGCTGACGTCGGTGCTGCCTGCGCGGTACTTCTCCGGCCGGGTGACCACCCGGGTCAGCACGACCGCGCCGATCCTGCTGAGAGCCACCGACTCGGTGGAGGAGGCGGCGGAGATCCCGGTGGCCGGCGGCTCAGCAGGCTGGTCGTCGGTGTGGCCGACGATGAGCCGGGTGGGCGTCAGAGCGAGCACGGTGACGTGGCGGTGGATCTCGTCGTGGGCGAACGTCGGCTCGTGGTGCACGACGAAGTCGATCAGCTCCTCGTCCCCGACCGCCAGGACGATCGCGTCCTCGACCAGGTCCGGGAAGTAGCCGCACGCCTCGATGTCGGCCCGCAGGTCACGGCGGGTGGAACCAAGCCTCATGGCGCTCATCCTGCCACGGCGGTGCAGGCGGCAGGACCCGTCCACACACCGGCGAGCGCATGCCCGGTGCCGCCTGGACGAGCGAGAGAGCCGACACGCTTCACGTCGGCGAGCGAGGGAGGAAGGCGGCGCACCCTGAGGGCGTGCGCGGGCGCGAGCCGGAGGTCACAGCACCCGGGCCATCGGGTCGCGACGGTCGTCGGTCGGCGCGGTGAAGATCCTGGCTCCCAGCACGCACATGCCCTCACGGGAGGCGATGCACGGGCTCAGCGCCACCGACGCCAGCTGGGGCAGGTCGTCGGCCAGCTGGGACACCCGGTGCAGCAGGTCCTCGATGGCGGCGATGTCCACCCCGGGCGTGCCGTGCCGTCCGAAGAGCGTCGGCGCCGCCTTGAGGTCCCGGACCATCGCCGAGGCGTCCACGGTCGTCAGCGGCGGTACCCGGTAGACCGTGTCGCCGAGCAGCTCGGTGGGGATGCCCTCGAGCCCGAGGGAGAGAATCGGCCCGAACGCCGCGTCCTCCCGGCTGGTGACCACCAGGGCGACGCCGGGCGGGGCCATCGCCTGCACCACCGGCGCCGCGAGGGTGCCGACGTCCTCGCCCAGCCCCAGCGCCCGGGTCAGGTTCTCCAGCGCAGCCCAGGCCTGCAACATGTCCTCGGCGCTATCAAGGTTGCGGTGCACCGCCGCCTGGTCGGGCCGGCTGCGGACCGAGGGGGCCGTGCCCTTGAGCACGACGTTCCAGCCCAGCCGGTCGGCGACCGCGATGGCCTCCTCCGGGCTGGACACCCGGAAGCGCGGCACCATGTCGATGCCGTAGGCCTGCAGCAGCTCGGTCGTCTCGACCCCGGTCAGCTCGCGACCCTCCGGATGGCTCGACAGCGCCCGGTTCACCACCCGCTTGGCCCGGGCGGGATCCACCTCCAGCAGGGGCACCGCGCCCGGGTCGCGCGTGCGCCAGTGGGCGTGGGCGGTCAACGCCGCCAGCGCCTGGATGGCGTCGGTCGGCGCGTCGAACCGCGGCAGCTCCCCGGGCAGGTCGACCGCCCGCTCGTTTGACATGGGCTCGTGGAAGTCCAGGAACACCCCGACCAGCGGCTTGCCGGACCGCCCGGCAATGGCGTCGAGCGCCAGGATGACGTCCTCCGTGCCCTCTTCGTAGACGTTCACCGCGGCGCAGACCACCGAGTCGCAGGCCGGGTCGTCGAGGGCGGTGAGCGAGGCGTCCACCCAGTCCTGCGGGCTCGCGGCGGAGCCCACCAACACCGTGTGCTCGTGCAGCAGGCCGACCGCTGCGATGGTGTGCTGCAGCTGGGCGGCCAGGGTCCCGGAGTTGGTGATGACCCGGACGTGGGAGCCGAGGGGCAACGGTTGGCGGGCGGCGATCTTGGCGATGTCGAACATGGCGCCGCGGCGGTGCACGACCATCACCCCGGCCTGGCGGAACAGCGCGTCGACGGCCTCGTCGGAGGCGTGCCCGAGGCCGCCGCGGACCCCGAGGTGGGTGGAACGGCTGGTGCGTCCCGGGTCGAAGACGACGACGGGCTTGCGCCGGGTGAGCCGGCGGGTGATCCGGCTGAACTTGCGCGGGTTGCCGATGGAGTCGAGCGACATCAGGCAGACCCGGGTGGTCTCGTCGTCCTCCCAGTACTGCATGACGTCGTTGCCGGTGACGTCGGCGTAGTCCCCGGTGCTCACGAAGGACGACAGCCCGAGGTCCTGGCGCACCGCGTGGTTCAGCAGGGCCACCCCCACCGCCGCCGACTGGCAGAACAGGCCCACGCCACCGGTCCGCGGCATCGGTCCCGGGGTGGCGTTCAGCTCCACCGCGTGCTCGGTGTTGATCAGCCCGAGCGCGTCGGGACCCAGCGCCCGGATGCCGTAGGCGCGGGCCAGGTTGACCACCGTCCGGTTGTCCTCCGGCGCGACGTCGGTGCCGGTCAGCACGAGGACGCCGTGCGCTCCCTTGTGGGCGGCGTCGATCACCACCCCGCCCAGCTCCGCGGTCGGCACGGCGAGCACGGCGAGGTCGAGCTCGCCGGGGACCGTGGCGATCGAGCGTGGCCGTGGGCACCCCGGCGACGGGGGTCTCATCGGAGCTGATGGCCACCACCTCACCACGGAAGCCACCGCGCAGCATCGCGTTGACCAGGTTCTGCACCCGTCGGCCGGCGCCGTAGACCACGACCCGCTCGGGGTGCAGCAGCCGGTGCACCGACGCGCTCTCGGCCCGGTGCTCACGACGCTCCATCACGCCCACGGAGGTGTCGGTCGGCAGGATGGGGAACTCGACGAACAGCACCCCGTCCTCGATGCCCTTGGACACCCGGTAGCCGGCGTCGGCGAACACCTGCGCCATCCGCCGGTTCTCCGGCAGCACCTCGGCGATGAAGCCGGTGATGCCGCGCTCACGCGCGGCCTCGGCCAGGTGCTCCAGCAGCAGGTTGGCGACGCCGCGCCCCTGGTGGGCGTCCTCGACGAGGAAGGCGACCTCGGCCCGGTCGTCCTCGGTGCGGTCGAACCGGCCGACCCCGATCATCTCCTCGCCCACGGTGAGGATGAGCGCCACCCGGTCGACGTAGTCCACCTCGGTGAACCGCCGCACGTCGCGGGCGCTCAGCCGGGGGTAGGGGGCGAAGAAGCGCAGGTACTTCGACTCGGGCGACACGCGCTCGTAGAAGGCGATGAGCAGGGCGGCGTCGGAGGGCCGGATGGGACGCAGCCGGGCCACCCCGCCGTCGGCCAGCACCACATCGGCTTCCCACTCCCGTGGGTAGCCCGGGGGGAGGTCGACCTGGCTCACGGACACGGCTACAGCCTACGCAACCGGCTCCCGCCGGCCGGGTTCCCGGTGGGCCCCGCACCGGTGCGCACGCCCTGCCCCGACGGGGCAGGGCGGGCCCTAGGGTTTGCACCATGGCCGACTTCGTCGCAGCAATCGACCACGGCACGACGAGCACCCGGTGCATGGTGTTCGCCCACGACGGCCGCGAGGTCGGCCGCGCCCAGACCGAGCACCGCCAGATCATGCCCGCCCCCGGTCGCGTCGAGCACGACGCGGCCGAGATCTGGGCCAACACCCAGCAGGTGGTGCGGGACGCGCTCCGGGCCTGCGGTCTCGGACCGGGCGACCTCGCCGCGGTCGGGGTGGCCAACCAGCGCGAGACGACCGTGGTGTGGGACCGACGCACCGGGCAGCCGCTGAGCAACGCCATCGTCTGGCAGGACACCCGCACCGACCACATTGCCGCAGCTCTGGACCGCGACGGACGTGGCCAGGTGATCCGGCACCGCGCTGGGCTGCCCCCGGCCACCTACTTCGCCGGCGGCAAGCTGCAGTGGCTGCTCGAGAACGTCGACGGCCTCCGCGAGGCGGCCGAGGCGGGCCACGCGCTGGCCGGCACCACCGACAGCTGGCTGCTGTGGAACCTGACCGGGGGCGTCGACGGCGGCCGGCACCTCACCGATGTCACCAACGCCAGCCGGACGATGATGATGGACCTGGAGACCCTCGACTGGGATGAGGAGCTGGTCGGCTTCTTCGGCGTCCCCCGCGCGATGCTGCCGCAGATCATGCCGTCCTCCTCCGCGCAGGCCTACGGCACGACCCGGGCCGACGGTCCCTTCGGCGGCGAGGTGGTGATCGGCGGGATGCTCGGCGACCAGCAGGCGGCGATGGTCGGACAGGTCTGCCTGGCTGCCGGGGAGGCCAAGAACACCTACGGCACCGGCAACTTCCTGCTGCTCAACACCGGGGAGGAGCTGACCCGGTCCCGGAACGGCCTGCTGACCACCGTCTGCTACCAGTTCGGGGACGCGAAGCCGGTCTACGCGTTGGAGGGCTCGATCGCCGTCACCGGCTCGGCGGTCCAGTGGCTGCGTGACCAGCTCGGCGTGATCCGGGGCGCCGAGGACTCCGAGGTCCTCGCGCGCCAGGTCGACGACGCCGCCGGATGCTACTTCGTGCCCGCCTTCTCCGGCCTGTTCGCCCCCCACTGGCGCTCCGACGCCCGCGGTGCCATCGTCGGGCTCTCCCGGTTCCACACCAGCGCTCACATCGCCCGCGCCACCCTGGAGGCGATCTGCTACCAGTCCTGCGACGTCGTAGCCGCGATGGAGCTCGACTCCGGCGTGCACCTGGAGGTGCTCAAGGTCGACGGCGGGGTGACGGCCAACGACCTCTGCATGCAGATCCAGGCCGACACCCTCGGCGTCGACGTCAGCCGGCCCGTCGTCGCGGAGACGACCGCCCTGGGCGCGGCGTACGCAGCAGGGCTCGCGGTCGGCTTCTGGGCCTCCGCTGACGACCTGCGGGCCAACTGGCACGAGGACCGCCGTTGGCGGCCCGCCATCGGGCAGGAGCAGCGGGAGTCGGGCCACCGGGGCTGGCGCAAGGCGGTCGAGCGCACACTGGACTGGGTCGAGATGTAGTCCCCGGCCCGCCGCCCGAGTCCGCCGTCGCGAAGGATCTCCCCGTGCTGTCCACGACCGCCCCACTCAGCCCCTCCGCCCGTGCTGCCGCCCTCGACCGGCTGGCCGCCGAGGAGCTGGACGTGCTGGTTGTCGGCGCCGGGGTGACGGGGGCGGGAGCAGCGCTGGACGCCGTCACCCGCGGGCTGCGCGTGGGGCTGGTCGAGGCGCGCGACTTCGCCGCCGGCACCTCCAGCCGCTCCACCAAGCTCTTCCACGGGGGGCTGCGCTACCTGGAGCAGCTCAACTTCGCCCTGGTCCTCGAGGCGCTCAAGGAGCGCTCGCTGGCCCTCAACCGGATCAGCCCGCACCTGGCCCACCCGGTGCCCTTCCTGTACCCGCTCCGCCGACGCGTCTTCGACCGGGCCTACGCCGGCCTCGGGATCGGGGTCTACGACGTGATGGGCGCCGGCCGCGGGGTGCCGCACCACCTGCGCCACCACAGCCGGAAGAAGACCCTCGAGCTGTTCCCCTCGGCCAGCCGCGACGCGCTCGTCGGGTCGATCGAGTTCTACGAGGGCCAGGTGGACGACGCCCGGCACACGATGATGCTGGCTCGCACGGCCGCCCAGTACGGGGCGGCGGTGGCCACCAGCACCCGCGTGGTCGGCTTCCTGCGCGAGGAGGACCGGGTGGCGGGCGTCCGGGTCCGCGACCTCGAGTCCGGCCGCGAGCTGGAGGTGCGGGCGAAGCAGACGATCAATGCCACCGGCGTGTGGATCGCCGAGCTCAACGAGATGCTCGGCGGCCGGGCGCCCTTCACGGTGCGGGCGTCCAAGGGTGTCCACCTCGTCGTGCCGCGGAACCGGATCAACGCCCGCACCGGGCTGATCACCCGCACCGAGAAGAGCCTGCTGTTCATCGTGCCGTGGGGAGCGCAGTGGATCGTCGGCACCACCGACACGGACTGGTCGCTGGACCGGGCGCACCCGGCGGCCAGCCAGGCTGACATCGACTACCTGCTCGGGCACGCCAACCAGCTGCTCGCCGACCCGCTGACCCGCGACGACGTCGTCGGGGTCTACGCCGGGCTGCGGCCGCTGCTGGCCGGGGAGTCGGACTCCACGTCGAAGCTCTCCCGCGAGCACGCGGTCGCCTCGCCCGTGCGGGGGCTGGTGATGATCGCCGGCGGCAAGTACACGACCTACCGGGTGATGGCCGCCGACGCGGTCGACGCCGCGGTCCGGGAGCTGCCGCAGAAGGTGCCCGCGTCCTGCACCGCGGAGGTTCCGCTGGTCGGGGCGGACGGCTACCACGGGCTGTGGAACGCCCGCGCCCTGCTGGCCGAGCAGACCGGGCTGCGACAGCCGGTCGTCGAGCACCTGCTCAAGCGCTACGGGTCGCTGCTGCCGGAGCTGCTGGGCGTCGCCGAAGGTCGGCCGGGGCTGCTCACGCCTCTGGCCGGTGCCCCGGGGTACCTGCAGGTCGAGGTCGTCTACGCGGCCTCCCACGAGGGCGCCCTGCACCTGGACGACCTTCTGGCCCGACGCACCCGCATCTCCATCGAGACCTGGGACCGCGGCCTGTCCGCCGCCCCCGAGGTCGCCGCCCTGGTGGCGCCGGTGCTGGGCTGGGGTCCGGCCGACATCGCGCGCGAGGTGGAGCACTACCGGCTGCGCGTCGCCGCTGAGCGGGAGTCCCAGTCCCAGCCGGACGACCTCTCCGCCGACGCCGCCCGCCTCGGTGCGCCCGACGTCCGGCTCCCCCGGGCCTGACTCCAGGTCTCGCCTCCAGCCGGAAGAACCGCCACCTCGGGTGGACAGGAGACAGGACCGTCACGGCTCTCAACCCGGCCCGGAGGGCGAGGTCGCGTAGCACGTCCGGCCGCATCGCTGCCCCCGTCGGTCCCGGGGTCGCCGCCCGCCTTGGCCGTCGGCAGGCAGCAGAGGAGCCTGGCGGCCGCCCTCGCTGATGCACTGTGTGGGCCCAGAGGGCTTCGACGACGAAGCTAGCCGGGGGCCGCTGACGGAGCAGCGGTCACCGACGACCCAGCAGACGAGACAGCCAACCGCCGCGGTTGGCGTCGCTGGCCCCTCCGTTGGGGTGTCCACACCACTGCTTCGCGGGCACGGAGGCGCGGACTTGGTCAACGTGATTGCCGCAGCCAGCCCAGGTGGTCTTGGCGCACTGCTTGCAGGTTACTGCTCGACACATGATGGTCTCCTGTTGCTGAGAGGAAGTGCGCCGCTTCGGAAGTCGACGCGCTTGGTGGTTGGTGTCACCGTCGCTGACAGCTCGGCTGGCTCAGGGGGAGGAGCCGTGACAGTCCGTCGCTGCTGATGCGTCGGGAGGCTGCCAAGGCCCTCACCGCGCCCCTTTGGTCGAGGCGTCAGGCGCCTGACCCTGTGGGCCACTGCGCACAGGACAGCGGAAAGCCCGACGACGACGAGGCCAGCGGTTTCGACGCTGACACCGCTCACCGCTGCTGCACCACGCCGCTCAGTTCGCTGGTATCAACGTTCACGACTCTCCCATCAGGTACCCCCGGGGGTATGGACGAAAAGCCTAGCAGGCCGTGCCAGCCCACTCGGTCTGCCCGTTGCGACTGTCCATGCGTGCTGGTCCGCTACCGGTTGAACCGGCCCTCCCGCACATCGACCGAGTCACCGGAAAGCCGCGGCGCCGCTACGACCACGATCAACCCGACTCGGCGGTCCACGTCGACGAGACGCGTTCGGGAACATCCCCAACGGGGGCGGCCACGGTGTCGTGGGACGTCAGCAGGGCGATCTCGAGCGCGGCGCCCCGCCCAGGACGGGTGCCGCCTCCCTCGTCGAAGACACGACAGGCAACCTCAGGAACGACACCACTGCCCGGGACGCATACCGCTGGAACCACCTGCGGCCCTCCGAGAACGACGTCTCTGAGATGATCGGACCATGCCCCAACCACCTCACTTGGGGTCCGGCACCATCGGACTCGCTCGTCGCCCCGTGCAGGCCGCCCCCGTCGCGGGGAAGCCCAGCTTGCGGTTGGCCGGCGCCGACCTTCCTCTGATCGGGTCCGCTCGGATCTACGTATGCGGGATCACCCCGTACGACGTCACCCATCTGGGGCATGCAGCCACGTTCGTCTGGGCCGACCTCCTCGCAACCGTCGTGGGATTGACCGGCATCCAGCCCACGACCTGCCGGAACGTGACCGACGTCGACGATGTGCTCACGCGAGCGGCTGACGTTCGCGGACGCCATTACGACGAGTTCGCCGTCATCCAGGAGTTCCTGTTCAACCGTCACCTCAGTGCGTTACGGGTCCAGCCGGTCAACCTCGAGCCACGAGCACGACACCACGTGATCGACGTCCAGATGCTGGCCTCTGCGTTGCTCGACGCTGGTCGTGCGTATGAGCGCGCGGGCCACATCTACTTCCGTGCCGGTGACCTGTGGGCTCGCTGCGACCTGGAGCGCTCGGACGCGCTTGAACTCTCGCGCCAGTACGGGGACGACCCTGAGGACCCACTCAAGGACGACCCCTTCGACGTGCCGCTCTGGAGACCGTCGGGCGAGACCGATCCGGCATGGCCGAGCCCCTGGGGATGGGGACGTCCTGGTTGGCACGCCGAGTGCGCGGCCATGGCGCTGGCCCTGCATGGACCCAGCGTCGACATCCTCGTCGGCGGGGAGGACCTTCGCTACCCTCATCACGCCTACCAGATCGCCATCGCCGAGGCCGCGACGTCAGTGACACCCTTCGCGCGGCGCCAATTCCACGTCGGGATTGTTCGCCAGGACAACGCGAAGATGGCCAAGTCCACGGGCAACCTGACCCTGGTCGACGCACTTCTGGCTGACTACCCCGTGGGTGCAGTGCGTCTGCTCCTGCTCGATCGACCGTGGTCGAGATCCTGGGATTATCGACCGTCCGACTTTCAGGCTGCCGAAGCGCGCCTGGAGAGACTGCACTCGGCGGCGGGGCGGTCGGGGAGGTCGGCAGCCGCGGTGTCAGAAGTTCAGGCCGCCCTGCTCGACGACCTCGACGTGGGGCGCGCTCTGGACATCGCCGAGGAAGCAGGCGGCGAGGCTGCACGCTCACTTATCTCCCTCCTCCACCTGACCTAGAACTGCCACGCTCGGCCAGCCACAGGGCCGAGCCCGCTCCATCAGCCAGGTCGTCCCGATCCGCGGCTCGCCGGTGAGGATGGCGCCACCGCCGGGACGACTCAGCGGGCCCGGTCAGGCGACTCGACGTCGTCAGGTTAGGGTCGGGGACCGACGTCCGGCCTCTCCTGGTCGATGGGGCTTCGGCCGGTGGCGTACCGTCGGCCTCATGCCGTCGTTGAACTGTCACCTTCGAGCGGCCCGCGACTTCCTGGTGAGTCACCGGGACGACTATGACCTCGCCTACGCCGGCTTCAGCTGGCCAGAGCTCCCGCTGTTCAACTTCGCCACCGACTGGTTCGACGGGCTCGCCGAGGAGAACCCCGACGGCCTCGCCCTGTGGGTCGTGGGCAAGGACGGGAGCGAGACGCGGCTGAGCTTCCGCGAGCTGGCGGACCGCTCGGTCGCCGTCGCCCAGTACCTGTACCACCTCGGGATGCGCCGCGGTGACCGGGTGCTCGTGGTGCTCGGCAACGTCGTCCCGCTGTGGGAGATCATGCTGGGCGCCATCCGGCTGGGCGCGGTCGTGATCCCGGCCACCCCGCAGCTCTCTCCCACCGACCTGGCCGACCGGGTCCACCGCGGCGACGCCCGGATGCTGGTCGCCGACCACGAGGACGTCGACAAGTTCTCCGACCTCGAGCTGCCGCTGGGCCGTCTCGTGGTGGGCGGGGACACGGTCCCGCCCGGCTGGCTCGACTACCGCCGCGTCGAGGACTTCCTGCACGCCGACCGGCACCTGCCCGGCATCAGCAAGGGCGACGACCCCGTTCTGCTGTACTTCACCTCCGGCACCACGGCGGTACCCAAGCTCGTCGAGCACAGCCAGACCTCCTACCCGGTCGGACACCTCTCGACCCTGTACTGGATGGGGCTCCGGCCCGGCGACGTCCACCTCAACATCTCCTCCCCGGGCTGGGGCAAGCACGCCTGGAGCAACTTCTTCACGCCCTGGCTCGCCGGGGCCACGGTGCTGGTGCACCAGTACGCCCGCTTCGACCCCCAATCGCTGCTGGAGGTCCTCGTCCGCTGCCAGGTGACGACCTTCTGCGCACCCCCCACGGTGTGGCGGATGCTGGTCCAGACTGACCTGGCGGCTTACCGCACGGTGCTCCGGGAGGTGCTCAGCGCGGGCGAGCCCCTCAACCCCGAGGTGATCGCCCGGGTCGAGGAGGCCTGGGGGTTGACCATCCGGGACGGCTTCGGGCAGACCGAGACCACCGCGCAGGTGGGGAACCCGCCTGGGGCGCCGATCAAGAGCGGCTCGATGGGCCGGCCGCTTCCTGGCTACGACGTGGTCCTGGTCGACCCGGCCACCGGGGAGGTGAGCGAGACCGAGGGTGAGCTCTGCCTGCGGCTCGAACCCCGCCCGGTCGCGCTGATGAAGGGCTACAAGCGCACGGCGGACGAGTTCGACGACGCGCTGAACGAGGAGTCCTTCACCGGAGGCGTCTACCACACCGGCGACGTCGTCAGCCGGGACGCCGACGGCTACCTGACCTACGTCGGCCGGGCGGACGACGTGTTCAAGTCCAGCGACTACAAGATCAGCCCCTTCGAGCTGGAGTCGGTGCTGCTCGAGCACCCGGCGGTGGCCGAAGCAGCGGTCGTGGCCGCGCCGGACCCCGTCCGGCTGACCGTGCCCAAGGCCTACGTCGTCCTCGCCGGCGGGTACCAGCCCGACGCCGAGACCGCCCGCTCGATCTTCGGGTACGCCCGTGAGCACCTCGCGTCTTACCAGCAGGTCCGACGGCTCGAGTTCGGCGAGCTGCCGAAGACCATCAGCGGGAAGATCCGCCGGGTCGAGCTGCGCGAGGCCGAGGAGGCCCGCGAGGGCCGTGAGCCCCAGGAGTTCCGCGTCACCGACTTCGACTGGTGACCCGCCGGGGCCGCCCGGACCGGGAAACGCTGACGACTCGCACCTTCCGACGCGATCCGGCGCCACCCGTCAGCGCTTTCTTGGTCCCCGCGGCGCCGCGTGCGAGGGTCGGCGGCTCGCGGCAGGCAGAATCGCCCGTGTGATCGAGCAGGGAGCCCGCCATGGCGCGTAGCACTCGGACCGCGCCCCCGCCCGACGACGACTTCGTCGAGCGCATCCTCGACGTCGACGTCTCCTCGGAGATGCAGACCAGCTTCCTCGAGTACGCCTACTCCGTCATCTACTCGCGCGCGCTGCCCGACGCACGCGACGGCCTCAAGCCGGTGCAGCGCCGGATCCTCTACGCGATGAACGAGATGGGCGTCCGGCCCGACCGCGCCCATGTGAAGTGCGCCCGGGTGGTCGGGCAGGTCATGGGTCTCTACCACCCGCACGGGGACACCGCGATCTACGACGCCCTGGTCCGGACGGCGCAGCCGTGGACGATGCGGCTGCCGCTGGTCGACGGACACGGCAACTTCGGCTCGCTGGACTCCGGGCCCGCGGCCATGCGCTACACCGAGTGCCGGATGGCCACCTCCGCCGCGGCCATGACCGACGGCCTCGACGCCGACACCGTCGACTTCAAGCCGAACTACGACGGCAAGGACGTCGAGCCGACGGTCCTGCCCGCCGCCTTCCCCAACCTGCTGGTCAACGGCGCCTCGGGGATCGCCGTCGGGATGGCCACCAACTGCGCTCCGCACAACCTGGTGGAGGTCGTGCAGGCACTGCGGCACCTGATCAAGCACCCGGGCGCCGACGTCGACGCCCTCATGCGTTTCGTGCCCGGGCCCGACCTGCCCAGCGGCGGCAAGATCATCGGCTTGGACGGCATCCGGGAGGCCTACCGGAGCGGCAAGGGCTCCTTCCGCATCCGCGCGACGGCGCGCATCGAGCAGGTACACCCGAGGCGTAAGGGCATCGTGGTCACTGAGCTGCCCTACATGGTCGGGCCGGAGCGGGTGATCGAGCAGATCAAGACCCTGGTCACCGCCCGCAAGGTGCAGGGCATCGCCGACGTCAAGGACCTCACCGACCTCTCCACCAACGGCACCCGGCTGGTCATCGAGGTGAAGAACGGCTTCCACCCCGAGGCCCTGCTGGAGCAGCTTTACAAGCTCACCAAGATGGAGGACAACTTCGCCATCAACGCCGTCGCCCTGGTCGACGGGCAGCCGCGGACCCTGAGCCTGCGCGACCTGCTGACGGTCTTCCTTGAGCACCGCTACGAGGTGACGCGTCGCCGGACCGCGTTCGCCCGCCGCAAGGCCGAGGAGCGGCTGCACCTGGTCCAGGGCCTCATCCTGGCGATCCTGGACATCGACGACGTCATCGCCATCATCCGCGGCAGCGACGACACCGCCGCCGCCCGGACCCGGCTGCGCGAGGCCTTTGAGCTGAGCGAGCTGCAAGCCAACTACATCCTCGAGATGCCCCTGCGCCGGCTGACCCGGTTCAGCACCCTGGAGCTGGAGGCCGAACGCGACGCCCTCACCAGCGAGATCGCCGAGCTGTCCGCGGTCCTCGACGACGCCGAGCGGCTGCGGACGCTCGTGGGCGACGAGCTGGCCGCCATCGCCAAGGCGCACGGCAGTCCGCGCCGCACGATCCTGCTGGCCTCGAGCGGAGCGACGGCGACGGCCACGACCACCCCGCTCGAGGTGGCCGACGACCCGTGCCGGGTCCTGCTCTCCTCCACCGGCCTGCTGGCCCGCACCGCCGACGCGGAGCCGCTGCCCGAGGGCGGCGCCCGCACTTCCCACGACGTCCTGGTCTCCTCCGTGCTCGGCACGGCCCGCGGGGACGTCGGGCTGGTCACCAGCGCCGGCCGCGTCCTCCGGCTCGGCGTCCTCGACCTGCCCACCGTGCCCACCACCGCGAGCGCGCCGAACCTGCAGGGCGGCACCCACGTCAGCGAGCTCGTGACCCTCGGGCCGGACGAGGAGGTGCTGGCCCTGACGACGCTGTCGGCGGACTCGGCTGGCCTGGCACTCGGCACGGCGGCCGGGGTGGTCAAGCGGGTCAACGCCGAGGTGCTGGCCAAGGACAGCTGGGAGGTGGTCCGGCTGGAGCCGGGCGACCGGGTGGTCGGCGCCGTCGAGCTCGGGGACCCCGAGGCCGAGCTGGTCCTCATTTCCAGCGACGCCCAGCTGCTGCACTTCCCGGCCTCGGCGGTGCGGCCCCAGGGCCGTGCCGGCGGCGGGATCGCCGGCATCAAGCTGGCGGCGGGCGCCCGGGTCGTGTTCTTCGGCACCGTCTCCTCCGCCGACGCGCTGGTCGTCACGGTGGCCGGGAGTTCCACCGCCCTCCCCGGCACCGACGCCGGCGCGGTGAAGGTGACCCCGTTGAGCGAGTACCCGGCTCGGGGCCGAGCCACCGCCGGCATGCGCTGCCACAAGTTCCGCAAGGGCGAGGACACCTTGCTGCTCGCGTGGGCGGGACCGCACCCGGCGCGGGCGGCCGCCGCCAGCGGCGCCCCGGTCGACCTGCCACCCGCCGACGGGCGGCGCGACGGCTCCGGCGTCGTGCCGGGGCAGCCCATCGCCGCGGTGGCGTCGCCGCGGACCTGAGCCGGGGAAGTCCGGACGTGGTCCTAGGGTGGACGCCATGAGCACGAGCCCCACCGAGTCCGCCTTCGCCGACCTGCTGGCCCGCAACGCCGACTACCAGGCCGGGTTCCGGCACGGGAACTTCGACGGCATCGCCCGGGCGGGGGTGGCCATGCTGACCTGCATGGACTCCCGGATCGAGCCGTTGGGGATGATCGGGCTCGAGATCGGCGACGCCAAGATCATCCGCACCCCCGGCGGCCGCCTCACCCCGGACGCCCTCGTCGGCTGCGTGCTCGGGGTGCACCTGCTCGGGGTGGAGCGCATCCTCGTGGTGCCGCACACCCGCTGCGCGATGGCCAGCGGCGAGGACGCCGACATCGTGGCCAAGGCGTTGGCCGCCACGGGTGAGGACTTGTCGGACCTACGGATCGGCGCCTCGCGCGACCAGCACGCCCGCCTCCTGGAGGACGTCACCACCCTCCGTGAGCACCCGCACCTCCAGGGCCGCGTCCAGGTCGGGGGTTTCCTCTACGACGTGGACACGGGCGCGCTCACCGAGGTGCTGTGATGGGCACTCACTCCTACCGGCCCGCCGAGGGCCACCGGCTGCCGCACGACCCGTTCAATGCCATCGTCGGACCGCGGCCGATCGGCTGGGTGTCGACGCTGTCGTCGGCCGGGGTGCGCAACGTCGCCCCCTACAGCTTCTTCAACGCCTTCAACTACACCCCGCCGATCGTTGGCTTCGCGAGCATCGGCTACAAGCACTCGGTGGGCAACATCGCCGAGACCGGTGAGTTCACCTGGAACCTGGTCACCCGCGACCAAGCCGAGGCAATGAACGCGACCGCAGCCACCGTCGGGCCGGAGGTGGACGAGTTCGAGCTGGCCGGGCTCGAGGGGCTGCCCTCCACCGACGTCGCCCCCGAGCGGGTGGCCGGTGCCCCCGTCAGCTTCGAGTGCCGCCGGACTCAGCTGGTCCGCCTGAGTGACCAGCACGGGAAAGAGGTCGACGCCTGGTTGACCCTGGGCGAGGTGGTCGCGGTGCACATCGACGAGGAGCTCCTGGTCGACGGCGTCTACGACACCGCCGCTGCGGAGCCGGTGCTTCGGGGCGGCGGTCCCAGCACCTACTTCGCCGTCAGCGCCGACCAGCGCTTCGATCTGGTGCGGCCGGCATGAGAGCCGTCGCCGTGGTCGGCTCCGTCAACGCCGACACCTCGCTGCACGTCTCCCGCATCCCCGGGCCCGGAGAGACGGTGCTGGCGCTGGGCACCCACACCTCACCGGGCGGCAAGGGGGCCAACCAGGCCTGCGCCGTCGCCCGGGCGGGTGCACGCAGCGTCCTCGTGGGCGCGGTGGGCACCGACGCGGCCGGAGTCATGCTCGGCGACGAGCTGGGTCGGCGGGGCGTCGAGCTGGACCAGCTGCTCCGGCTGGGCGAGATCGAGTCCGGCGGAGCCACCGTGCTGGTGGAGGAGTCGGGTGAGAACTGCATCGTGGTGACCGGCGGGGCCAACGCGGCGCTGACGCCGGCGCAGGTCACCGCCGGTCTCGACGCGGCCACCGGTGTCGGGCTGGTCCTCACCCAGGGCGAGCTGAGCGTCGCGTGCGTCGAGGCTGCCGCCGCCTGGGCCACCGCCCACGACGTCCGGTTCGTCCACAACCTCGCCCCGTACCGGGAGATCACGCCCGCGCTGCTGGCGCGGTGCGACCCGCTGGTGGTCAACGAGCACGAGGCCGCGGACCTGGCGACGGCGCTGGGGGCGAGCCCGGAGGGCACCGACGCCCTGCTGAGCCTGCTGGCCCAGCACTGCCGCTCGGTCGTCATCACCCTCGGCGGGGACGGGGCGGTCTTCGCCTCGCCCGCGGGCTCCGGCGCCCGGGCCAGTGAGCGGGTCGAGGTGGTCGACACCACCGGGGCCGGTGACGCCTTCGTCGGCGCGGCTGCCGCGGCCCTGCTGGTCGACGGTGACCTCGGCCGCGCCTGCGCAGCCGGAGTGGCTGCGGGCGCCGCCGCCGTGCAGCACCGGGGCGCCCAGCCCGAGCCCTGAGCCAACCGCTCGACGTCGACCCTGCGCTGCCCGTCCCGTGCCTTCCGCCCCCCGTACCGAGGAGCTACCCCTGACCACCCTGGACACCCCCACCCGCCGGCCGGCCGCGCCCGGCCTGCGCGTCGCGGGCTGGGCGCTCCACCTCTACACCGCGAGCGGGTCGGTGCTCGGCCTGCTCGCGGTGCTGGCAGCGGTCGAGGGGCGCCTGGTTGCGGCGCTGTGGATCCTGCTCGTCGCCCTGGTGGTCGACGGCACCGACGGCGCCCTGGCCCGCAAGCTCGGGGTGAAGGAGACGATCCCGGGCTTCGACGGGGCCCGGCTGGACGACATCGTCGACTACCTCACCTACGTCTTCGCGCCCGTGGTGCTGCTGTGGGTCGGCGGCTTCCTGCCCGAGGGCCGCTGGGGCACGGTGGTCGCCGCGGTACCGCTGCTCGCCTCGTGCTTTCAGTTCTGCCGGACCGACGCCAAGACCGCCGACCACTCCTTCCTCGGCTTCCCGAGCTACTGGAACGTGGTGGCCTTCTACGCGGTGGTGCTCGACCTGTCACCGGCGGTGACGGCGGGCGTCCTGCTCGTGTGCTCGGTCCTGGTCTTCGTGCCGGTGCACTACCTCTACCCCTCCCGGACCAGCTCGGCGCGGACGCTCAACCTCGTCCTGGTCACCCTCTGGGCCGTGCTGTACGCCGTCATCCTGCTCGACATGCCCAGCCCGTCCCCGCTCATCGTCGGGCTGTCGCTGGCCTACATCGCCTACTACGGGGCCGCCAGCGTGGTGCTGACGCTGCGGCGCCGTCGCCTCGTGTCCTGAGAGCTACGCGTCAATCGCGGCGGCGTCCAGGGAGTAGGCGCCGTCGACGATGAACTCCCGGCGCGGGGCCACCTCGTTACCCATGAGCATCTCGAAGACCGTCTCCGCCATCACCCCGTCGTCGACGGTCATCCGGCGCAGCGTGCGGTGCCGAGGGCTCATCGTCGTCTCCGACAGCTGGTCGGCGTCCATCTCGCCGAGACCCTTGTAGCGCTGGGGCTCCTTGAAGTTCAGCCCCTTCTTGGTCAGCTCGGCGGCCTTGCGCTGGTACTCAGCGTCGGAGTACGTGTAGAGGAAGCGGTCCATGCCCTTGCGCGGGTTGGTGAGCTCGAAGCGGTGCAGCGGCGGCACCGCGGTGTAGACGCGGCCGGCGTCGACCAGCGGGCGCATGTAGCGGAAGAACAGCGTGGCCAGCAGGCAGCGGATGTGGGCACCGTCGGAGTCGGCGTCGGCCATGAAGATGATCTTTCCGTAGCGGGCCGCCTCCATCTCGAAGCCGCGGCCGCTGCCGGCACCCACCACCTGGATGATCGAGGCGCACTCGGTGTTCTTGAGCATGTCGCCGACCGAGGCCTTCTGGACGTTGAGGATCTTGCCCCGGATGGGCAGCAGGGCCTGGAACTCCGAGTTGCGCGCCAGCTTGGCCGTGCCCAGGGCCGAGTCACCCTCGACGATGAACAGCTCGGACCGGTCCACGTCGTTGCTGCGGCAGTCGACCAGCTTCGCCGGGAGCGACGACGACTCCAGCGCGTTCTTGCGCCGCGTCGCCTCCCGGTGCGCGCGGGCGGCGACGCGGGCCCGAGCCGCCCCGACGACCTTCTCCAGTACCGAGCGCGCCTGGGCCTTGAGGCCGGCCTTGGTCGAGCCGAGAAAGGCGGTCAGCTCACGCTCGACGACCTTGGCCACCAGGCGCGAGACCGCGGGCGTCCCCAGCACCTCCTTGGTCTGGCCCTCGAACTGGGGCTCGGCGAGCCGGACGGTGACCACGGCGGTGAGGCCTTCCAGGACGTCGTCCTTGACCACCTCCTCACCGGCCTTGAGCAGCCGCTTGCCCCCGAGCGCGGCGCCCACGCTCTTGGTCAGGGCGCGCTCGAAGCCGGCCACGTGCGTGCCGCCCTTGGGAGTGGCGATGATGTTCACGTAGGAGCGCAGCGTGGTGTCGTAGCCCTCCCCCCAGCGGACGGCGACGTCGACCTCGAGCTCGCGCTCGACGTCGGTGGGCTCCATGTGACCGGCGTCATCGAGCATCGGCACCGTCTCGGTGAAGCGGTCGGCGCCCTGGAGGCGGACCACGTCGGTCAGTGACTTGTCCGGCGCCAGGAACTCGCAGTACTCCGAGATCCCGCCCTCGTGCAGGAACGTCTCGTGAGCCGCCGGCTCGGTCCGGGCGTCGGTGACGTGCAGCGCGAGGCCCGGCACCAGGAAGCTCGTCTGCCGGGCGCGGTTGTGGAGGTCGGTGAGCGAGAGCTGGGCGCCGGCCAGGAAGATCTGCCGGTCGGGCCAGTAGACGACCCGGGTGCCGGTCCGGCCCTTCGGCACCCGAGCGCCCCTGCGCAGCGAGCCCCCCGGGGCGAAGGGCGCGTCCGGCCCCGGTCCGTCGAAGACCCCGGGCACCCCCCGCCGGAAAGACATCATCCAGGTGGCGCCCAGCCGGTCGACCTCGACGTCGAGGCGCGTGGAGAGCGCGTTGACGACCGAAGCGCCGACGCCGTGCAACCCCCCGGTGGCGTTGTAGGAGCCCGCGCCGAACTTGCCGCCCGCGTGCAGCTTGGTGAAGACGACCTCGACGCCTGACAGGCCCGTCCGGGGCTCGATGTCGACGGGAATCCCCCGAGCCTGGTCGCTGACCGCGATGCCGCCGTCGGCCCGCAGGGTGACCGAGATCTCCCGGCCGTGCCCCCCGAGCGCCTCGTCGACGGCGTTGTCGATGATCTCCCAGAGGCAGTGCATGAGGCCGCGGGTGTCGGTGGACCCGATGTACATCGCGGGCCGCTTGCGAACCGCCTCCAGGCCCTCCAGGACCAGCAGGTGCCGCGCCTCGTACTCACGGTTCTCGGTCGCGGGGGTGGGGGTGGGCACGCGGTGAGGGTACCCCCGGCACGGCCTTGGACCGGGAACGTAGGCTGACCGCTCAAAGGGTGTCCCCACCACACCCGCGGGACCGTCGGGCCAGAGCAGCAGGCGCGGCAGTCGTTACACAAGAGACACGGCTCGAAGGTGGGAAAAGGGAACAACCAGAGCCGGTTTGGATGTTGACTACACACGGAGGGGGACGGCGCCAGCCCGGCACCAACCACCACCGGCAAGTCCCCCCGAAGGAAGATCATCTCTGATCATCAGGAAGCGAGGCCTCCCGTGAGCACTTCAGTCATCGAAGGTGCCGAGTTGACTGCGGCCGATCGTTGCGATCGGTGCGGAGCCCAGGCATACGTCCGCGTCACCCTGGCCAGCGGGTTCGACCTCATGTTCTGCGCTCACCACAGCAAGGAGCACGCCGACAAGCTCAGGCAGGTGGCGCTCGAGATCCACGACGAGTCCGCGAAGATCAAGTAGCGGCTCGCCACGACAGCCCCTCGCTCCTTTGGAGCGGGGGGCTGTTGCTGTCCCCGGAAGTGCGGAGCGCGGCTGAGGCCCGAGTAGTGGCCGCGCTCCTGGACACGTGATCGAGGAAGCTCTCCGGCGGCGTCGCAGGCCTGCCAGCCGGTTCGCTTCGCTGCCGTACGCCCTGGTGGCGGCCGGGGGCCCGGCGACCCCCTGAGCGCCGGGCCCTGGTTCCGGTCGTACGGGCACCGGACCACAGGCCGCCAAGGAGCCAGCACTGATGGATCGAGAGGCTATCGGCATCGCCAAGCTTTCCCAAAGCGCAGGGCTGGCCAGGCCACCAGGCCGGCCGGGTGCATCAGCTTCCCGAGGGCCGACAGCCCGCCTGGCGTAGGGCTGCCGGCCGTCACAGCCGGCAGCGCTGGGGAGGGGTGCGCGCCACTGGCCAGTGACCGAAGACGGCAGCCCCGTGCAGCGCCTTCGACGGTAGAGGCTAGTCGATCAGGCAGGCCCGCTCTAGCCAGATGTGTGGCACCCGTCGCCGCTCGAAGCAGACCCGCGCGGGTGGGGCGAGCACGCAGGGCCCCGTCGGGCGGGGAACGGATCATTCGAGCAACGGGGCGAGCTGACGCAGGCTCTGGACCTCCACGTCCGGACGGGAGAAGTAGCTCGGATAGGGCGAGCTCGTGCGGTTGATCCAGGCCGTGGACAGTCCGGCCCTGCTGGCACCGTCGATGTCCCAGGGATGGACGGCCACGAGCAGGACCTCCGACGCCGGCACCCCGCACTTCCCGAGGGCGTAGGCGTAGGAGGCCTGCCCGGGCTTCCACACCCCGGCATCCTCGACCGACAGCAGCTGCTCGAACCTGTGCCGGAGCCCGGCCCGTCCCAACAGGCTCGCCGCCACCTCCGCCGAGCCGTTGCTCAGGGTGACCAGACGGAGTCCGAGACCCGCCAGCTCCGCGATGCCGGCTGGCACGTCCTCGTGGACCTGCAGGCTGCTGAACCCAGCCATGATGTGGTCGACGGCCGCCGCCACCCCGCGGTCCAACGCCACCCCCGCGAGCTGCCCGTGCAGCAGGGAGGTGCCCACCTCGGCGAACGGGGCCGAGGCTCCCGCGGCGGCGAGAGCGAAGCCGTCCCGGAGCACTCCGGCGAACCAGGTGGCCGCCAGGTGGCCGGGCGCGCCCACGTCAGCGAACCGCTGCTCCAGCGGCGACAGGTCCGAGAGCGTCTCGTTGACGTCGAACACCACCACTCTCGGGCGGGGACGGGCACGGCGGTCTGGTCCCTCGGTCTCGGTCGTCCCTGGTGCCATCATCTGCGTCCCTTCCTCGGTCACCCCCAACGCGGTCGTCGGAGACCCCTGACGCTACGACCCGGGTCCGCTGCAGCTGACGGCAGCCGTCCGCCCATTCACGGGCGGTCGGCTCCATGGAGACGACGTCTGCCTCCCCTCAGCAGGAACGGAATCTACGACTGATGTGACCGTTCGACTCAAGCCTTGATCACACAAAGCGGTCCGACGGCTAGCAGGACACAGGTGTTGCCATGGCCTCGCTCAGTTCTGGACGTCGTGCTGTTCAGCCTCCGCCTCGACTTCACGTTAACGCCTTGACGTGATTGAGTCCCGCTGGGTGATAGGGAGCACGGAAACAAGCGTTACTTCGTTCACGCTGCTGCGTGCCCACGTGCGGGACCCCCCCGGTGAACGTCCGTCCGTCGAAGGGCTCCGAAACCCTCACCGGGGCCGTAAGTCAGTCCGCCCTCAGGGCCGCCTCGAGCCAACCTGCCGTGCGCGGGGCGTGCGGAGCGTGTGGGGATGGAAGGAACTTACTATCCGCGGGCTGTGGTGGCCGAGGTGAGGAGGCCGTGACCCGGCGGTACGTCTCCCGGGTCGTGGCCTACCTCGAGCACCCGGTTGTCACGGTCAACGAAGACGACGTGGGGGGAGAAGGTCCGAGCCTCAGTGTCGTCCATCGCGGCATAGGAGATGACGATGACTGTGTCGCCAGGTGAGATGAGTCGAGCGGCGGCGCCGTTGACACAGACGACTCCTGAGCCTCGCTGCCCTTCGATGACGTAGGTGGTCAAGCGGTTGCCGTTGTCGACGTCGATGACGTCAACCTGCTGGCCAGGCAGCAGGTCGACCGCGTCCATGAGATCCCGATCAAGGGTCAGGGAACCGACGTAGTGAAGGTTCGCTTCCGTGACGGTTGCACGGTGGAGCTTGCCGTGGAGCATGAAGCGCTGCATCTGGTTCCTTCCGGAGGGGGCTGAGGCTGCCGAAGCTCGATCGTCGCGGACGTGAGGAGGCGTCGGAACGCACGTCGAGAAGGAGCGCGACGACGTCCCGATGGCTCGACCATCGAGGGTACTGCGATCACCGCGCGAGCACCTTCCATCTGCACTCGACGACTGCGCACAAGCCCTGGCTGTCCCGGTGAGGGTCGGCTACTGCGTGCTCCGCACGAGGGTCGGCCAATGCGAGCCGTTTGCACGCGACCCCCCATTTTTAGGTACCGGCGCGACCCCCCAAGAGGTCTGCGCTGAGCACTCGCGCACTCCGCACACTAGGAGGCAAGAGAGGCCAGGAGGAGGACCGATGAACACCAGCCGAGTGCCCGGAGTCAGCCGCAACAGCGGATGGCAAGCCGTCGACGCCGAGATCGCATCCCGCCGTGGAAGCCAGATCGACGATCACGCAGACCGCGACCCTCGGAAAGGGAACCGCGCGCTTTGACGCAAGCCGGCCGCTGACGAACGCGAGCTTCTCCTTGGCCGCGCAGCGCAGGCCTGGCCTCGGTCGCTGCCGCCTGACTCACATCCTCTTCGGCTGCTCGACCGGATGGGAGCGCGGCTCAGCGGTATCGTTCTCGATGGTTGTGCTGGTCCGGGTGGCGCGGGTGGCGTCTGGCTAATCTTTGCCGTCATAGCGGTGTCGCTCGTGATGGGCATTTGCTCGCCCCGAGACCGGGCCTTGAGAAGATGGTGCTCGCTGGGAGGTCCTGGGCTGCCTCGCAATCGGCGCGGCTGTTAGGTCGGTGACGGCACGGCTTCAGGTTCGGGCCGCCAGCCGCTAGCGCGAATCTGGCCCTGATCACTCCCCTCGTGCTACGAGGCATCCGCCAAACCTTCGGTGCCGAGGGCGCGTCAGGCGAGTCAAACCGGCAGGGCAGGACTGGCCCCCCTCTCCGCTGCTGCCGGCCAACAACCTGAGCTACGCGAGGTCAGGATTGCCGTTAGGGCGCTCCTGGAGCACCCCGACTTCCGTCTGGGAAGGGCCGCGTGGGCATTGAGACGCCAGAAGGCTGCGCGAGCAGGAAAACGACCGGGCGGGACGGTGAGCCGTCATCGAGAGCCTCCAACCGCAACTCGGCCACCTCTCCCTCGCTCAGTTGTTCCGCTTCGGCTCCAAGAAGGTGCCCGACGCCAGCCGCGTGCGCGCGCCGCCCTTGGGTCCGTACTCGAACAGCCCGGCGGTCGGTCCCTCGGACTGGGCCAGGAAGAACCGGCCTTGACGGTCGGCGGCTACCAGTTCGCCCCCGGTGCTGGTCCGCTGCAGCGTGAACGGCGCGACCCGGGTGGTCGTCTGGGTGCCGTCCGCCCGGTAGGTCCGAATGTTCTGCACCGTCAGATCCGGCGTGCAGGCTCCCTCGAACTCGCTGATGCTGTCGCAATACTTCCGGGTCTGCAGAAGGCTGAAGCGGTTTCGCGGGTCGACCGCTACCGCGTAGTTGGCGATGCGCGTGTAAAGCTCTGAAACGGTCGTGCCGCCGGGCGCCAGCTTGGACCACCACCGGAAATCGCCACCGCCGGTCCCGTAGAAGTGCAGAAACAGATTTCCGGCACCGTCGCCGAGCAGCTGACCTCGGTCGGAGACGAAGTACACGATGCCGATCCGGAGCGTCCGCCGAACGACCGGGCCACCGGCCGCCGGGTATGTGAGAAGAGTGACGCCGAAAGTGTCAGTGCTGCCGTCGCTGAGATCGAACTCGTTCGATGCTGTGGACACGGTCCCATCGGGGGCAACGAAGACGGCGCCGAACACCGGGTCTGCCACCACCCGCTGTGCCCGCCCGGTACGAGTCGTCCGGATGACCCGGGTGCCGTCGACCACGTAGACGTTCCCGGCGGCGTCGAGCTGGACGTCGGTCGGGTCGGTGAACCCCGCGCCGACGTTGCCAGGCGTTGAGCCGTTCGCGGGATACCGGGTCACCGTCTTGGCTTCGCGGTCGAGGACGTAGACGTCACCGGCGAGGTTGACGTCCCATGCCGTCTGCTGCGCAGCGACCTTCGTCACCGCTCCTCCCGCGACCGGCACCCGGACGATAGCCTTCGCCTTGGTATCGACGGCGAACACCCAGGCGGGAGCTGGCTTCGGCAGGGTGTAGCGCAGCTTGGCGGCCGGGCTCCGGCCCGCTCTGCTCACCGCCCGCACGCTGATTCGATAGCTGCGGCCGTACTTCAGGCCGTGGAACGTGGCGGAGGTCTTGGTCGCCGGTACGACGATGCGGCTGGACATGCGCTTTCCCGATCGGGCCGTGAGCTTGACGACGTAGGTTCGGATCTTGGCCGAGCCCGCCGAGGCTGGCTGGCGCCAGGACACCTTGAGGGCGCGGCGGGGGTACCCCTGGTCCGTAAGCCCGGTCCCTTTGAGCGCCCGCGGGGCCGAGGGAGGTTTCGTGCTGGAGTGGACGGCCGATACCCCGACCGCTGCCGCAGGCGACGCGAAGCCGGGCCCGGTGCTGACCAGCGACAGCCCCGCAGCGACCAGAAAGACCAGCATCCGACGCATGATGACCTCCGACGAAGGCCAGGCGGCCGAGGACTCCCCTTGGCTGTGCTGACGCCCGCAGCCGTCACCCTACGGCGTCGCCCTAGGCATTGTCTCGCTGGTGGTGCCATTGCCACCCGCGGTGATCGCGTCTTGCAACGCCAGCGCGACGTCATCACGCGGACTTCCAGTGGGAAGTGGTCTTACGGATGACGCCCAGTCCCGCTCGCCCTTCCACTTGTGAAGCATCCGCGGGGAGGGCGCGGCGGGCGGCCGGCCGCGCCGCTTCCTTGAGCTCAAGCCCTCTCGGTGGCGAAGGGTCGGTTGGGATCAGAAGGCGCCGGCCTAACCCGGAGCAGAGTCCGGTAGACCGTGGAGCGGCCGACACCAAATAGCTCAGCCAGCTCGCTGGTGCTGTAGGTCCCCAGGTCAGACAGCTCCACCAGGTGCTTCGCCTGGTTCACGGTCAGCTTCGGCTGCTTCCCGCGAAGATGGCCCTTAGCTCTGGCGACCTGCATCCCTTCCCGGGTACGCATCCGGATCAGGTCGGACTCAAACTCCGCGACCATCGCCAACACGTTGAACAGCAGCCGACCCACCGGGTCGGACGGGTCGTGGACCGACCCGCCCATGCTGAGCGGACGTTCTTGGCCGTGAGCTCGGCCAAGATGTCGCGGGCGTCGGGCAAGGACCGGGCGAGCCGGTCCAACTTGGTCACCACGAAGGTGTCACCGGCACGGCACGCGGCCAGCGCGAGCTTGAGGCCGGGCCGGTCGCGGTTGGTGCCGGTCAGGCCGTGGTCGACGTAGATGCGGTCGTCGCCGACACCGAGGACGCGGAGCCGTCTCGTTGAGCGGTGAGATCTTGGCTTTCGGTCGAGACTCGGGCGTAGCCCACGAGAAGTGTGTTCATCCCACCGGCATGACCTGATCCGCTTCGGCGGTCAACACAATTCCCCGCGCCGCCCGCGGCAAAACCTACGAACACCGCACAGGGGTCGTCCACTGGCGTGCTCCGCACGAGGGTCGTCCACTGGCGTGCTCCGCACGAGGGTCGTCCACTGGCGTGCTCCGCACGAGGGTCGTCCACTGGCGTGCTCCGCACGAGGGTCGTCCACTGGCGTGCTCCGCACGAGGGTCGTCCACTGGCGTGCTCCGCACGAGGGTCGTCCACTGGCGTGCTCCGCACGAGGGTCGTCCACTGGCGTGCTCCGCACGAGGGTCGTCCACTGACGTGCTCCGCACGAGGGTCGTCCACTGACGTGCTCCGCACGAGGGTCGTCCACTGGACGTGCTCCGCACGAGGGTCGTCCACTGACGTGCTCCGCACGAGGGTCGTCCACTGACGTGCTCCGCACGAGACATCCCACGTCTGTAAGTCGTCAAGCAGCGAGCGTTGTCGGGGCGGTCTGGCTGGCCCAGGCGGTGGTCTCGTCGTAGAGGGTGTGGTGGCGTAGGCAGCCGTGGAGGATTCCGACGAGTCGGTTGGCGAGGGCTCTGAGGGCTTGGTGGTGGGTGTCGCCGGCTGTGCGGTGTCGGTCGTAGCAGGCGCGGGCGCCCTGGGAGCTGTTCAGCGCGGAGAAGGCTTGGTGGTAGAGGGCGTCGGCGAGGCGCCGGTTCCGGGTGTAGCGGGCGAGGACGACCCTCTTGGTTCCGGAGGCACGGGTGATCGGGGCCATCCCGGCGTAGTTCTTCCGGGCTCGGGCGTCGGCGTAACGCTGCGGATCATCACCCATTTCAGCGAGCACCCGGGCGGCGAGGATCGTCCCGAGGCCGGGTTGGCTCAGGTAGATCTGTGCGTCCGGGTGCTGGCCAAAACCCAGCCTCACCTGCTCCTCCAGCACGGCGGTCTGGGCGACCATCGTGGTCAGGACCGCGACCAGTGCGGAAACGCTGGCCGCGTGCACCCTGGCCAGCTCGACGCGCACCGGGAGCTGCTCGCTGCGCAACGCTGCCACGATTTGTTCGGCTTGTTGGTCGATGTTGCGTTGGCGTCCGGCCTTGCGCAGCAGGCCGGCGACCCGGGCCGCGGTCAACCGGCGACCGGTCGCGGGGTCGGGTGCGGCGGTGAGGACGGCGAGCGCGTCACGGCCGGCGAGGTCGTCGCCGAACGCCTCGAGCGCGGCCGGGTAGCACTCCCGCAGCAGCGAGCGGAGCGTGTTGGCTGCGCGTTGCCGCATCCAGATCATGGATTGGTGCGCCCGCGCAGCCAACCGGACCTGCTCGGCCAGCATGCTGTCGCCGGCCGCTGGACGGTGGTGGGCTCGGTCGAGGCGGACGATCTCGGCGAGGACGTGCGCGTCGCCGGGGTCGGACTTCGCCCCGGATACCCCGTGGCGTTCTCGGTACCGCGCTGCCTGGAGCGGGTTGATCGGGTAGACGGTGTAGCCGGCTGCGATCAGCGCTTGGACCCACGGCCCCCGGTCGGTCTCGATCCCGACCAGCACCTGCTCCGGTTCGGCACCTTCTTGCAGGTGGTCCCCGATCAGGGCGTGCAGCATCGCTAGCCCCGCCACCCCCTCGGGGAGCCGACGCCTCACCAGGACCCGGCCCTGGTCGTCCTCGATCTCGATGTCGTGATGGGCCTCGGCCCAGTCATCGCCGACGAACAGCATCAGCTCGTCTCCCTCAGTCTCGACCTGCACCGACGAGCCGTTCGAGGAGACCTGGACGCCCTAATGGTTCAGTGCTCGACCCGGTTCGATCCGAGCGGCACGTCATCCCACCAGCCCTACAACCTCCTCGCCAACCGCCCAGGGGCACAATCTCGTGCTAGACCTCGAAGGGCCCGGGTCGAACAGTGCTCACCCAGACAGCGGCTCGGACACCAAGTCTGACCAGCAGACCTGCTGCACCCCCATTAGGGTCGTCCACTGGCGTGCTCCGCACGAGGGTCGTCCACTGACGTGCTCCGCACGAGGGTCGGCCACTGACGTGCTCCGCACGAGGGTCGTCCACTGACGTGCTCCGCACGAGGGTCGTCCACTGACGTGCTCCGCACGAGGGTCGGCCACTGACGTGCTCCGCACGAGGGTCGTCCACTGGCGTGCTCCGCACGAGGGTCGTCCACTGACGTGCTCCGCACGAGGGTCGTCCACTGACGTGCTCCGCACGAGGGTCGGCCACTGACGTGCTCCGCACGAGGGTCCGTCCACTGACGTGCTCCGCACGAGGGTCCGTCCACTGACGTGCTCCGCACGAGGGTCCGTCCACTGACGTGCTCCGCACGAGGGTCCGTCCACTGACGTGCTCCGCACGAGGGTCGGCCACTGACGTGCTCCGCACGAGGGTCCGCCACTGACGTGCTCCGCACGAGGGTCCGCCACTGACGTGCTCCGCACGAGGGTCCGCCACTGACGTGCTCCGCACGAGGGTCCGCCACTGACGTGCTCCGCACGAGGGTCCGCCACTGACGTGCTCCGCACGAGGGTTCCTCTGTGTTTGCCAAGCAGCGGAGGGCGCGGTCGTAGAGTCGGTGTTGGCGGGCCTGGGAAGTGACTTGTCCGAAGAGCTGGTGGTTGGGGTTGAGCCAGCCACGCTGGATTGCAGAGTCGTCCCCAGGTGTCCTCCCGGGTCCGCCGCTGAAGCGTGGTCGTCGCGGATCATGCGTCGCCAGACGTGGTCGGCGAGTCTGCGTTTGAGGCAGCGCATTGCTTCGTTTTGGGTCTTACCGGCGGCGATCTTGGTGTCGTAGTAGGCCCGGCCGGCGCTGCCGGGCATGCTGATTTGGGTGAGCGCGACCATGTGGAAGGCGTGGTTGAGCTGCCGGTCGCCGCCGCGTAGGAGGCGGTGTCGGGCGTGGTCGGCGGAGGCGACTTCGACGGGGGCGACGCCGGCGTAGTTGGCGAACGCTGCTGCGGTGGGGAACCGGTTGGCTCGCCTGGTGCGGCCGCGCAGTTGGGCGGTGATGACTGGTCCGATCCCGTCGACCTCGCGGAGCCGGCTGCCGGTTGCTGGGACGGTCTGCTCGATCTCGGCGGTCAGGTGCTTCAGGCGCTGGTCGGCGGCGCGGATCTCGGCGATCAGGTCGCGGGCCAGCTGCTTGCGGGCGGTCTCGACGGGGCCGGCCGGTCGCGCTCCGGTGAGTAGCCGGGACGCGGCCGTGGCGCTTAGCCGGGTCGGCGCGCCGCCAGGGATCAGGTCCCTGAGCAGGGCGTGGAGCTGGTTGACCAGCCGGGTCCGCTGGGTGATGTTGTTGCGGCGCTCGTCGAGCAGCATCAGCACCGTGGTCAGGTCCTCGGCGACGACGGGGTTGGCGTCGCCGTGCAGGGCGGCGACGCGGGTCGTCGCTCAAGGGTTCGACGACCGGCTTGTCGAGCTTGAGCGCCTTCAGCCCCAACAGCGGGTCGCTGCCCTGCTCACCCTCCTCGGTCAACCAGGCCGAGAAGCACCGGACGGCGTAGGTGCCGCGCAACCGCAGTCGCAGGCCGGGCGCCGCCGGCGAGCAGGTCGTCGACGAACTCGCGCAGCCGCCGACGGTCGATCACCGAAGGCCGCTCGGCCCGGGCGCCACCAGACGAGGTAGGCCCGGACGCCGTTTCCCCGTAAGCCTTGACAGTCTGCGGCGAGTTCCGCTCCGCACGCAGGTGCAACTCCCAGGAGCCGAGCACCTCGGCGAGGTCAGCAGCAGGGATAGGACGCGCTCTGGGCACGTCCCGACCCCGCTGCACTATCTCTGAACTAGAGCGCTGTGCGAGACGTCCGACCTGGCCGAAGCCCGCTTAACACCTAGCCAGACGCGCTTTGAGCCCCAGGTCTCAGTCCAGGTAGTCGCGCAGGACCTGCGAACGGGAGGGGTGACGCAGCTTGCTCATGGTCTTCGACTCGATCTGGCGGATCCGCTCGCGCGTCACGCCGTAGACCTTGCCGATCTCGTCGAGGGTCTTCGGCTGACCGTCGGTCAGCCCGAAGCGCATCGAGACCACGCCGGCCTCCCGCTCGCTGAGGGTGTCCAGCACGTCGTGCAACTGCTCCTGCAGGAGGGTGAAGCTGACGGCGTCCGCCGGGACGACCGCCTCGGAGTCCTCGATCAGGTCGCCGAACTCGGAGTCGCCGTCCTCACCGAGCGGGGTGTGCAGGGAGATCGGCTCACGGCCGTACTTCTGCACCTCCACGACCTTCTCCGGGGTCATGTCGAGCTCTTTGGCCAGCTCCTCCGGAGTGGGCTCGCGGCCCAGGTCCTGCAGCATCTGACGCTGGACGCGCGCGAGCTTGTTGATCACCTCGACCATGTGCACCGGGATGCGGATGGTCCGGGCCTGGTCGGCCATGGCGCGGGTGATGGCCTGCCGGATCCACCACGTCGCGTAGGTCGAAAACTTGTACCCCTTGGTGTAGTCGAACTTTTCGACCGCGCGGATGAGCCCCAGATTCCCTTCCTGGATCAGGTCGAGGAACAACATGCCGCGGCCGGTGTAGCGCTTGGCCAGGCTGACCACAAGGCGGAGGTTGGCCTCGAGCAGGTGGTTCTTGGCCCGCCGGCCGTCCTCGGCGATCCACTCGAAGTCCTCCAGCTGGGAGGCCTTGGTCTTCACCTTGGGGTCGTTGATCTTCTCGTCCGCGAAGAGGCCGGCCTCGATGCGCTTGGCCAGCTCGACCTCCATCTCGGCGTTGAGCAGGGCGACCTTGCCGATCTGCTTGAGGTAGTCCTTGACCGGGTCGGCGGTCGCGCCGGCGACCATGACCTGCTGCTCGGGCTCGTCGGCGTCGTCAGCCGCGGAGAGCACGAAGCCCTGGTCCTCGACCAGCTCCTTCTCCAGCGGCGCGACCTTCGCCGGCTCGAAGGCGTTCTCGTCGACGTCGTCCAGCGTCAGCTTCTTGCCCACCGTGACGACGAGGTCGTCGGCATCGATCTCCACCACCACGTCGGTGCCGGCCACCTCGCCCTCGGGCACGGCAGCGGCAAGCTCCTCGACGCTGATGTCCTCGAGCTCGGCGGGAACCACGTCGTCGAGCGGCGCGGGCGCCGCAGCGGTCTTGGCCGCCGCCCCTCGCTTGGCCGCGGGCTTGCCCTCCGACCCGACGGCCTTGAGCGCGGCCTTCTTCACCGGAGCACGCTTGGCCGGCGCCTTCTTGACAGGAGCGCTCACCTCGGGTGCTCGATCGGGAACAGTGCTCGCGACGGGGGAAGGCGAGTCAGCGTGGGAGGGGGGTGTCACAAAGAACCTCTCGGGCGTGCGAGGTGGAACAAGGGCAGGCAGAGTCCCGCGGATGTCAACAGGAGCTCCGGACGTAGTCTGTCACGGACTTCCAAACAGCGCACTGAAGGTCTGCTCAGATTTCCTCAGCCGTGCATCCGTTGGCACCGCCACCCGGGTACGCGAAGGTCGGGCACCTCAGGCGGAGGACAGGCGGAAGACGGTCAGGTCGTCTCGGCCTTGACCGCGAGCACCGGACAGGCCGCGTCGAGCAGGACGCGCTGGGCGTTGCTGCCCAGAAGCAGCTTGCCGACCGGAGAGCGCTTGCGGAGGCCGATGACGATGAACTCCGCGCTCCGGTCGTCGGCGGTGTTGATCAGGTCCTCGGCGGGGTCCAGCGGGTCGGCGGCCTCGTGGATCTCGTGCGGCACCGCGGAGGCGGCCAGCTCCGCGCGGAGGTCGCCGAGCTCGGACTCGGGCGCGGTGTGCACCACGACCACCTCGGCGCCGCGGGCCTTGGCTTCGGACAGGGCCCGGGCCAGCGCCGCACGGCCCTCAGGCTTGTCGGAGTAGCCGACGACGATCACCGGGATCCGCCCGCCGGGCGGGGTGGCGACCGGCGCCGCCGCCTGCTGCGTCTCGCTCATCAGTCCGCCCCCCAGGTGTGTACCGGCTCGTTGCTGTGCATGTTGTCGAGGTAGGCCCGCAGCATCCCGCGCAGAGCGGCCTCACGTGACTCCCCGGCCCGCTCCCGGCGGTGCACCGCGCCAGTCTGCCACGTCGACCCGTTGGCCCCGGTCAGGCACCGGCGCTCCACGATGTCGAGCAGCCGGCCGCTCTCGGCGTCCGACGCCCCCCACAGGGCCAGCCCCTCGGCGGCGCGCGGCAGGAGCTTCCGGACGACCAGCTCGGTCGCCCGGACGTGGCCCACCTGGGGCCAGTACACCTCGGCGCCGATCCCGTGCCGGGCTCCCGCGACGAAGTTCTCGGCCGCCGCCTGGAACGACATCTGGCTCCAGACCGGGCGGTCATCGTCGGCGAGGGCGCGGACGAGCCCGGCGTAGAAGGCCGCGTTGGCCAAGGTGTCGAGGACGGTGGGACCAGCCGGCAGCACCCGGTTCTCCACTCGGAGGTGCGGCTTGCCCGCCGAGACGTCGTAGACCGGTCGGTTCCAGCGGTAGACGGTGCCGTTATGCAGCTTGAGCTCCTCGAGCTCGGGCACCCCGCCCTGGTCGAGGACCGCAGCCGGGTCCTCGTCACTGGTGATGGGCAGCAGGGCGGGAAAGTAGCGGGAGTTCTCCTCGAAGAGGTCGAAGATCGAGGTCACCCAGCGCTCCCCGAACCAGACCCGAGGGCGGACGCCCTGGGCCTTCAGCTCCTCGGGCCGGGTGTCGGTGCTCTGCTCGAACAGCGGGATCCGCGACTCCGCGTACAGCTCACGGGCGAACAGGTAGGGCGAGTTCGCCCCGACAGCGACCTGCACCCCGGCGATGGCCTGAGCAGCGTTCCAGTAACCGGCGAAGTCGTCCGGGCTCACCTGCAGGTGCACCTGGGTGGAGGTGCAGGCCGCCTCGGGGGTGATGGTGTCCGACACCATCTGCAGCCGCTCGACCCCGTCCACGACGATCTCGAGGTCCTCTCCGCGGGCGGCGAAGATCTGCTGGTCGAGCAGCGAGTACCGCGGGTTCGCGCTGAGGTTGTCGAGCCGCACGTGCTCGGGCCGCAGCGTCGGCAGGATGCCGACCATCACGGTCTGGGCGCCGACCTCCTGCGCCCTGGTGTCCGCCACGTTCAGCGCCGCGCGCACCGACTCCTCGAAGCGGGTGAACCCCGACTCGCTGAGCCGCCGCGGGGGGACGTTGATCTCGATGTTGAACCGGCCCAGCTCGGTGACGAAGGACGGGTCGGCGATCGCCTGCAGCACCTCGGTGTTGCGCATCGCCGGCTCGCACTGCTCGTCGACGAGGTTCAGCTCGATCTCCAGGCCCACCATCGGCCGCTCGAAGTCGAAGCGCGACTCGGTCAGCATCCGGGCGAGCACGTCGAGGCCCTTGCGGACCTTTTCCCGGTGCCGCTTGCGGTCCTCACGCGTGAAGGTGGTCTGGTCGACCTCGGCTCCCATGCGCTCATCCTGTCCTAAGCCCGGCGGCTGGGGACGCGGCACCGTCACCCCGCCGGCCTAGCGTGTCTGCCGTGCTGCTCTGCGACGTCGTGGCGCTGACCGCGAGCCTGCAGGAGGCCGGCGTGCGCCACTGGCTGGCCGGCGGCTAGGGAGTCGACGCCCTGGTCGGCCGGGAGCCGCGTGCCCACCGTGACCTCGACCTCGCGGTCTGGGCGGAGGACCTCGACCGGGCCGTCGCCGTGCTGGGCCGGGTCTTCCACTCCGGCTACCCAGTCCGCCCCCAGGACGAGCGCGGGACCTCCACCTGCTCGCGGGCCTCGAGACGCGACCCCGCAGCTGACGCCGGTCGCCGACGCCCGCTGGCTGACGTCCGGGGGCTGAGGTCCGGAGTCGGCACCGCCCGCGACGGCTAGGGTCGACAGACCATGCCGAAGTCGTCCCACCTCAGCCCCACGTCCTTCCCAGCACCTCCGGTCGCCGAGCGCCGTCCGCACCTACGGACCCACCACGGCGACACGTTCTCCGACCCCTACGAGTGGTTGCGGGACAAGGAGGACCCGGAGGTCCTCGCCCACCTCGAGGCCGAGAACGCCTACACCGAGGCGCGGACCGCCCACCTCGCAGAGCTGACCGAGGCGGTGTTCGGCGAGATCAAGGCGCGAACGAAGCAGACCGACCTCTCGGTACCGAGCTACTCCTCCCACCGCGGGGGGCGCGCGTACTGGTACTACAGCCGCACCGTCGAGGGCTCGGAGTACCCCATCTTCTGCCGCCTGGAGGCGCCGGACCGCGGCACCCCGCCCGATCCGGAGCGGGAGATCGTCGGCGAGCAGGTGCTCCTGGACGGCAACGCCGAGGCCGCGGGCCACGACTTCTTCTCGATGGGCGCGTTCAGCGTCTCCGAGGACGGTCGCCTGCTCGCCTACTCCGTCGACACCACCGGCGGCGAGCGCTTCACCCTGCGGATCCGCGACCTGGCCGCTGGCACCGAGCTGGCCGACGCGATCGACGACACCGCTTACGGCGTCGCCTGGGCCGGGAACAGCCACCTCTTCTACACTCGGGCCGACGAGGCGTGGCGGCCCTACGTCGTGCTGCGGCACCGGCTGGGCACGAGCCCGGACGAGGACGCGGAGGTGCTCACCGAGCCCGACGAGCGGTTCTGGGTGGGGGTGGACACCAGCCGCGACGAGCGGTGGGTCGTCATCGGGCTCGGCTCGAAGCTCACCTCGGAGTACCACCTGCTGCCGAGCGAGGACCCCGAAGGTGCTCCCCGACTGGTGGCGCCGCGTCGCGAGGGGGTCGAGTACGACGTCGAACCCGCCGGCGACCGGCTGCTGATCGTGCACAACGACGGGGGCGCGGAGGACTTCGCGCTGGCGCAGGCTCCGCTGGACGCCAGCGGACCCGAGCAGTGGGTGACCGTGCTCCCCCACCAGCCCGGAGTCCGGCTGCTCGGCGTGAGTGCCTACGCGAGCCACGCGGTGGTCTCGCTGCGGCGGGCCGGGTTGACCGCCCTGCACGTCCTTCCCCGGGACGAGTCCGGGAACTTCGGCCCCGGCTCCGACATCGCCTTCGAGGAGTCGCTGCACGTCGTCGACGCGCCCGGTGAACCGGAGTACGACACCGCGACGATCCGGGTGAGCTACGCCTCCCTGCTGACCCCGGACTCGGTCTACGACTACACGCTCGCCACCGGTGAGCGCACGCTGCTCAAGCGCACGCCCGTCCTGGACGATCCCACGTTCGGCCCCTACGTGCCCGGCAACTACGTCCAGGAGCGGGCCTGGGCCACCGCCTCGGACGGCACCCGGGTGCCGATGTCCATCGTCCGCCGGGCCGACGTGGCGCTGGACGGCCGGGCCCCCGGCCTGCTGTACGGCTACGGGTCCTACGAGATCAGCATCGAGCCGTCGTTCTCCCTGGCCCGGCTCTCCCTGCTCGACCGCGGCGTCGTCTTCGCCATCGCCCACGTGCGGGGTGGCGGCGAGCTGGGTCGGCGCTGGTACGAGGACGGGAAGACACTCACCAAGCAGAACACCTTCACCGACTTCATCGCCGCGGCCGACCACCTGCTGCAGAACGGGTACACCAGCAGCGACCGACTGGCCGCCCGTGGAGCGAGCGCCGGTGGTCTGCTGATGGGGGCGGTGGCCAACCTGGCCCCGGAGAAGTTCCGCGCCATCCACGCTGGCGTCCCCTTCGTCGACGCCTTGACCACGATCCTCGACCCCGAGCTGCCGCTCACGGTGATCGAGTGGGAGGAGTGGGGCGACCCCCTGCACGAACCGCAGGTCTACGCGTACATGAAGGGCTACACGCCCTACGAGAACATCGCCCCCCGCCCCTATCCGGCGATCCTGGCTACCACGAGCCTCAACGACACCCGCGTCTACTACGTGGAGCCGGCGAAGTGGGTGGCCGAGCTGCGCCACACCGCCACCAGCGCCGACGACCGGCCGATCCTGCTCAAGACCGAGATGAGCGCTGGGCACGGTGGCGTCAGCGGCCGCTACCAGAGCTGGCGGGAGACGGCCTTCGAATACGCCTGGATCCTGGACCAGATCACCGGCTGACCACCCGGGCCGACCTGGCTGTCCCCTGCCCGGACGTGCTCCGACCCGCTCGGCTCCTCTCGCTGTGACGGCGCTGAGGAGGCCTCGTCGTGGGTATGCATCCACGATGAAGATCGGCTCCGAAGTAGGAGCGAGGGTTCACCCCGGCGACGTCTTAGGGATTCTTCAGCGCAGGCGAGGAATCCTTCCCCAGCTCCCGGACGTTGAATCGAACGAAGGCAACGAAAGGGGCCACCGTGGCAGCAACTGCCCGTTCGCGCGTATCCGAAGGGATCGACGGCAAGGATGCGGTCGGACTCTACCTAGAAGGCATTGCCAAGACCGCGCTGCTCACGGCCGAGGAAGAGGTCGAGCTCGCGAAGACCATCGAGGTCGGTCTGTACGCCGAGCACATCTTGAACGGGGACGTGACCGCCGCCGAGCGCGGCAAGGGCGCGAAGCGTCCCACCCGCGCCGAGCTGGAGTTCCTCGTCGACGAGGGCCAGCGCGCCCTGGACCGCTTTGTCACCGCCAACCTCCGCCTGGTCGTCTCGGTCGCCCGCAAGTACGGCCGCTCGCAGATGCCCCTGCTGGACCTGGTCCAGGAGGGCAACACCGGGCTCATCCGTGCGGTCGAGAAGTTCGACTACACCAAGGGCTTCAAGTTCTCCACCTACGGCACCTGGTGGGTGCGGCAGTCGATCAGCCGCGGCATCGCGCAGCAGGGGCGGATCGTCCGCCTCCCGGTGCACGTCGCCGAGCAGGTCAACCAGGTCGGCGCCGTCCGGCGCACCCTCGAACGCCGTCTGGGCCGCGACCCCGAGATCGAGGAGATCGCCGCGGAGATGGACCTTGAGCCTGACCGGGTGCTGGACCTGATCCGCTACGGACGCGACCACGTCAGCCTGGACGCTCCCGTCGAGGAGGGTGGCGACACCGCGCTCGGCGACCTGATCGCGCGCGAGCCGATGCCCGGCCCGGACGAGGTCTACCTCGACGCGGAGGAGCACGCCCGCCTGGAGGGCATGCTCTCCACGCTCGACGACCGCTCCGCCGACGTCGTCCGCCGCCGCTACGGCCTCGTCGACGGCCGGCAGGCCAAGCTGGCCGACATCGGTGCGGTGTGGGGCATCACCGCCGAGCGGGTCCGCCAGATCGAGCGGCACGCCATCGCCCAGCTGAGGGGCAAGTCCGTCCTCGCGGCGTGATCTTTGAGGAGCTGCTGCGCGAGGGGCGCCCCAGACTGCATGACGAAGGCCCGGATCGGAACGAAGAACGTGTTCCGATCCGGGCCTTCGCCATGCAGTCGGCGCCCTCTCGCTCGCAGCTCCGGGGTGCCTGCGGCGCTGCTGGGGCCGGGTTAGTCGAGAGGCGTGGGTGGGCGGGGCTTCTTGGGGCGGATGAGGCCTTCTTGGGCGACGTTGCTGACCAGGGAGCCGTGCTGGAAGAGGCGGGCGGTGGAGAGGCCGAGGGCGCGGTTGGCGGATGGGGAGATCTGGTCGAACAGGAGCCAGTCGTCGGCGCGGAACGGTCGGTGGAACCACATCGCGTGGTCGATGGAAGCCGCTTGGACGTCCAGGCCGATGAGGACGCCGTGCGGGACCGTGCTGGCCGAGAGCAGGGTGAGGTCGCTGATGAAGGCCAGGGCGGCCTCGTGCACCCGGGGGTCCTCGGGGAGCGGGCCGTTGGTCTTGACCCAGACGCGGGCCCGGGCGGGGTGCCCGGGGTCGGCTGGGAGGCCGCCCACGCGGGAGTCGCCGACGTAGCGGGCGTCGATGGCGCCCCACTCCTCCTCCCAGCCAGCCGCCGCGCGTCCGGTGGCCCTGGCCAGCGCGTCGCTGAGCCGGGGGCAGTCGTCGGGGTCCCGGACGCCGTCCGGCGCCGGGTCGGCGTGCTCGTAGCCCTCCTCCAGCCGGTGGAAGGAGGCCGACAGGTAGAAGATCACCTTGCCCGCCTGCCGGGCCACGACCCGGCGGGAGGAGAAGGAGCCGCCGTCGCGGACCGTCTCGACGTCGTAGACCAGCGGCAGGTCCGTCCGGCCGGCGACCAGGAAGTACGCGTGCAGCGAGTGCACGGTCCGCTCGGCCGGCACCGTCCGGCTGGCGGCCAGCAGCGCCTGGGCCAGCACCTGGCCCCCGAAGACCCGCTGCAGCTTGCTGCGGGGCTGGCGGGCGCGGTAGAGGCCAACCTCGATCTCTTCGAGGTCCAGCAGCGCGATCAGCTCGGCGACGGACTGGGGCATGCGCCGCAGCCTATCCACGGGGCGGTGCACGAGGATGGAGGCAGGAGCGCAGACGAGGAGGACGAGATGGCGCAGTTCGGGTTCGTGGGGAGGCGGCGTCCGCCGCGGGAGGACCTGCCGCCGGGCCAGTACGACGTCGGGGCCGACTGGCCGGTGCTGACGGCCGAGGCCACGCCGCAGGTCGACCCGCAGCACTGGACCATGACCGTCGACGGCCTGGTGGAGCACCCCCGGACCTGGAGCTGGGACGACCTGCACGCCCTGCCCGAGAGCGAATACCGCGGACCGATCCACTGCGTCACCACCTGGTCCAAGTTCGACACCCGCTTCGCCGGCGTCAGCGTCGACCTGCTGCTGGAGGCCGCCGGCCCCCAGCCGGGTGCGACCCACGTGCTCGCCACCTCGACGACGGGCTACACCACCAACCTGCCGCTGACGGACGTGCGCAGCGGGCAGGCCTTCGTGGTGTGGAGCTTCGACGGGCAGCCGCTGCAGCGCGACCACGGCGGCCCGGCCCGGCTGCTGGTCCCCCACCTGTACTTCTGGAAGTCGGCCAAGTGGGTGACCCGGCTGACCCTGCTCGACCACGACCAACAGGGCTTCTGGGAGCGCAACGGCTACCACGACCTCGGCGACCCCTGGCGCGAGCAGCGCTACCAGGGCGACTGAGGGTGCCTCTCCCGGCCGTCGGTCCGTGGCGCTCCGGCACCGTCGCCGAGGTCGTGCACCCGCACCCCCACGCGGTGGTGCTGCGGATCGAGGTGCCTGACCGCGTCGACCACCTCCCGGGGCAGCACTACGTGCTCCGGCTGACCGCGGAGGACGGGTACACCGCAACCCGTTCGTACTCGGTGGCCTCGCCGCCGTCGGACCCGCTGCTGGAGCTCTACGTCGAGGAGCTGCCGGACGGCGAGGTCTCGCCCTACCTCGCCCAGGCCATCCAGCCCGGCGACACCCTCGAGGTCCGTGGGCCCGTCGGCGGGTGGTTCGTCTGGGACGCGGACGGGCCGGCGCTGGGCCTGGCCGGGGGCAGCGGCGTCGTGCCGCTGGTGGCGATGCTCCGGCACGCCGTGGACCGAGGGCGTCCCGAGCTGCTCCGGCTGGCCGTCGCCGCTCGGACCCTCGACCGGGTGCCCTACGCCGACGAGCTGGTCGCCGCCGGCGCCCTGGTCGCGCTGTCCCGGGAGGGCGGTCCGGGCGGGCGCCCGGCCGCCCGGCTGCTCGCCGCCGAGGTCGCGCCCCTGCTGCAGGACGCCGCTACCTGCTTCGTCTGCGGCTCCGCGCCGTTCGCCACCGGCGCCACCGACCTGCTGGTGGGCCTCGGGGTCGACCCGACCCGGGTCCGCGTCGAGCGTTTCGGGGCCAGCGGCTGACGTCTTGTCGGCCACTCGGACGGGCCTGGGCTCAGACGTCCTTCTCGCGCTCGGCCAGGAACTTCTCGAACTCCGCGGCGATCTCCTCGGCGCTCGGCACCGGGTCGGTCTGCTGCTCCGCCCGCATCACGTCGTACTGCTGCTCGAGGCTGGCCACCAGCTCCTGCACCTCGGCCGAGGACGCCATCTCGGTGGCGATGTCGGCCAGGTTGCCTGCCGAGGACTTCTCGAGCGACGCCAGCGGTACCGCCAGCCCGGTTGCCTGGTTGAGCGAGCGGGTCAGCGTCAGCGCCGCCTCGGGGAAGGCCGCCTGCGCCAGGTAGTGCGGCACGTGCGCGGCGAATCCCATGGCCTTGCGGTCCAGCTGACCGAGCCGGAACTCCAGCAGCCCGGTGAAGCTCGCCGGGACCTCGACCCGATCGATCCAGCTGCGGTAGCCCTGCACCAGGGCCGGGTCGGTGGCGTGCGCGGTCAGGGTGATCGGCCGGGTGTGCGGCACGGCCATCGGGATCCCGTGGACGCTGACGGTCAGCCGGACGCCGAGCTGCTCGACCAGACCGACGAGGGCGGCGGACAGTCGCTCCCACTGGACGTCGGGCTCGGGTCCGCTCAGCAGCAGGAAGACCTCGCCCTGCTCGTCCACCACACGGTGCAGGCGCAGGTGCAGGTCGGCGTAGGACTTCCAGCGGTCGGTGTCGAAGATCATCGCCGGCCGGCGGCTCCGGTAGTCGTGCAGCTGGTCGTGGTCGAACACGGCCAGGACCTCGTGGTCGAGGTGCTCCAGCAGGTGCGCGGACAGCAGCCGGCCCGCCTGACCGGCGTCGACGAAGCCGTCGAGCTGGGTGATCAGCACCGGGTGGCCGCCGGCCATCGTGGCCACGACGGCCTGGTCGAGGGTGTAGAGGTCGGCCGGGTCCATCATGGTGCCCAACCTACCTGGGCGAGGCGGCTCAGCCGGCGTCGTGACGCCCGAGCCAGCTCCTGGTCCGGAGAGGAGCTGGTGGTCACAGCCCCGCCCGCGCTGCCCGGACGGCGCTCATCACCCGCTTCTCCGACACGGGCACCTTGGTCCGCTGCGGTTGGGCGAACAACCCGACCCGCAGCTCCTCGAGCAGCCAGCCCACGTCCTCGACCGGTCCCGGCAGCGGACCCGGAGGTACCGCCCCGCACAGCTCGGCGTACGCGTCCTCGCAGCGGGTGATGGTCTCCAGCGGGGCCCGGTCCCGGGCCGGCGCCGACAGCAGGATGTCGACGCGGGTGCGAGCCGCCTGCAGGTAGCGCGGCAGGTCGACCAGGTGGTGGTAGCCGGTTGCGGCCAGGAATCCGCCGAAGACCAGGTTGGCCAGCTGCTCGCGCAGGTCCCCCGCTGCCGCCGGGCTGGCGGCCTCCACCCGCGGGAGGTCGGCGAGCACGCGGCGCCACCCGCTCAAGGTCGCGGCGGCCAGCCGGACGACGTCACGCATCCGGTCGGCGTTCTCGGCGCGCACGGAGTCGCAGAGGGCGCGGAACGCAGCGGCGTCGCGGACCGGTGCCCCGTCCGCCGCGGTCACGAGTGAGCCGACCGAGGCCAGCCGGGCGTCGGCCAGCAGATCGGGGACGGAGGGGTAGGGGCTCTGACCCAAGGCGAGCTTGTCGGCATTGACCAGGTGGGCGACCACCCACTTGGTGGGGTCGGGCGTCCCCAGCAGCACGAGCCGCCGCAGCCCTGCGGCGTGGCTGGTCCGCTGCCGTCGCGGCGTGTCCAGGACCGCGACGCCCACGGTCGTGCCCTCGTCCACCAGCGCCGGGTAGCCGACGACCGCGTGCCCACCCCGGCTCAGCTCGACCTGCTCCGGCAGCGCACCGAGCTCCCAGGTGGTGAGCCCGGTGCGCGTGTGCTCTGCCGCCGCCGAGGAGAGCGTCTGACGCACCTGCCGCGCCAGCGACCGCCGGAGCTCCTCGAGGTCCTCCCCCGCCCCGAGCACGGCCGTTGCCGCGCCGACCGCCCGGCCGCCGTTCCCCTCGGCCAGGACGGCGAAGCGGACCCGGAGATGAGCCGGCACCGCGGCCGGGTTCCACTCTCCCGCCGGCACGATCTCGCCCGTGAGGGCGCGGAGCGCGCGGCCCAGGGCGGCTGGCAGGGACTCGGTCGGGCCGCCGGGGTGCTGAGCCAGCCAGGCCAGGGCCCGGGACGCGTACTCCGGCGCGGGCACGAAGCTGCGCCGGGTCGCCTTGGGCAGCGAGCGGACCAGCTCCGTGGCCAGCTCGGCGCGCAGCCCCGGTACCTGCCAGCTGAAGGGGGCTGGGTCGAGCTGGTTCAGCACGCTCACGGGGATCCGCACCGTCACGCCGTCGCGGGCCGTGCCCGGCTCGAAGACGTACTCGACCGCGAGCGCGTGCTCGGCTCCGTTGCTGCCGGGCACCGTCCAGGTGTCGGGGAACGCCTGCGCGTCGAGGTCGTCTCCGGCTCCCGTGGTGAGGTCGTCCAGGGTCATCGTGAGCAGGTCGGGCGTCTCCTGCCGGGCCTTCTTCCACCAGCTGTCGAAGTGCGCGACCGACGTGATCCCGGCGGGCACCCGCGCGTCGTAGAAGGCGAAGATGGCGTCGTCGTCCACCACCAGGTCACGCCGCCGGGTCCGCTCCTCCAGCGCCTCGGCCTCGGCCCGCAGGGCCTGGTTGTCGCGGTAGAAGTGGTGCCGGGTCCGCCACTGCCCCTCGACCAGCGCCGACCGGAGGAAGATCTCGCGCGCCTCGGCGGGGTTCACCCGGCCGTAGGAGACGGGTCGTCGGGCGATGATCGGGACGCCGTAGAGGCTGACCTGCTCGTAGGCCTGGACCGACCCGGCCCGGGCCGACCAGTGCGGCTCGGAGTACTGCTTCTTGAGCAGGTGCTGGCCGACCTCCTCGACCTGCTCGGCACGGATGCCCGCGACGATGCGCGCCCACAGCCGGGTGGTCTCGACGATCTCCGCCGCCATCACCAGCGGGGGTGCGCTCTTGGCCACGCTCGACCCGGGGTTGATGGCGAACCGTGAGCCGCGAGCGCCGAGGTACTCCCGCGTCGGAGCGCGCCCCTTGCGGCGCGCGCCGGGCTTGCCCGGCTTCTCCTCGACCACCTCGGCCAGGCCGACGTGGGAGAGCAGCCCGCTGAGGACGGCGGTGTGCACCGACGACGGCGGGGCGGGGTCGTTGTTCCGTTCCAGGCCGAGGTCGCGGGCGATCTGCTTGAGCTGGCTGTGCAGGTCCTGCCACTCCCGGATCCGCAGGAAGTGCAGGAACTCGTCGCGGCACATCCGGCGGAAGGCGTTGCCGGAGAGGTCGTGCTGGGCCTGCTTGACGTGGTCCCACAGCCGGAGCAGGGCGATGAAGTCGCTGCCGTCGGGGTCGGGCCCCTCGGTGGCGGGGTCGGCCGCCGGGTCGGTGCCGGGCGTGGGCGCCGCGGCCCAGAAGCGGCGGTGCAGGGCGTCCGCCGCCTCCCGGTGCTCGGCCGGTCGCTCCCGCGGGTCCTGGATGCTGAGGCCGGAGACGATGACGAGCATCTCGCGCAGGCAGCCCTGCTTCTGCGCCGCAAGCAGCATCCGGCCCATGCGGGGGTCGACGGGCAGGACGGCCAGCTGCCGGCCGATCTCGGTCAGCCGCGCCCGGGTGCGGCTACCGCCTTCGGCGAGCGCCCCGAGCTCCTCGAGGAGCCGCAGGCCGTCGGCGATCTGCGAGCCGTCGGGGGCCTCGACGAAGGGGAAGGCAGCGATGTCGCCCAAGCCGGCCGCCGTCATCTGCAGGATCACCGAGGCGAGGTTGGTCCGCAGGATCTCCGGCTCGGTGAAGGCTGGGCGGGCCTGGAAGTCCTCCTCGTCATAGAGGCGGATCGCCACCCCGGGCGCCACCCGGCCACAGCGCCCGGAACGCTGGTTGGCCGAGGCCTGGGAGATGGGCTCGATGGGCAGCCGCTGCACCTTGGTGCGGGAGGAGTAGCGCGAGATGCGCGCGGTCCCGGTGTCGATGACGTAGCGGATCCCGGGCACAGTGAGCGAGGTCTCGGCGACGTTGGTGGCCAGCACGATGCGTCGGGTGCTGCCCGCGGTGCCCTTGAGCGCCGAGCCCGGCCGGGCGAACACCTTGTGCTGCTCGGCCGCGGATAGTCGGGCGTAGAGCGGCAGCACCTCGGTGGCGCGCAGCCGCAGGCCCTGGATGGCCTCGGCGGTGTCGCGGATCTCGCGCTCCCCGGACAGGAAGACGAGGATGTCGCCGCCGCCGACGGCGCTGAGCTCCTGCACCGCGGCCGTGATGCCGGCGATCTGGTCGACCTCGCCGCCGGCGCCCGGGTCGAGCAGCGGGCGGTAGCGGACCTCGACCGGGAAGGTGCGACCCGACACCTCGATCACCGGCGCCGGCGTGCCGTCGGGCGCCGCGAAGTGCTCGGCGAAACGGGCGGTGTCGATGGTGGCCGAGGTGACGACCAGCTTGAGGTCGGGCCGGCGGGCGAGCAGCTGCTTGAGGTAGCCCAGCAGGAAGTCGATGTTCAGGCTGCGCTCGTGCGCCTCGTCGATGATGATCGTGTCGTAGCGGCGGAGGTCGCGGTCGTGGGCGATCTCGGCCAGCAGCACCCCGTCGGTCATTACCTTCAGACGGGTCTGCCGCGAGGCCATCCGGGTGAAGCGGACCTGGTAGCCGACCAGGTCGCCCAGGCCCACCTGCAGCTCCTCGGCGATCCGTTCGGCGACGGTGCGGGCGGCGATCCGTCGCGGCTGGGTGTGCCCGATCGAGGTGCGACCGAGCTCGAGGCAGATCTTGGGCAGCTGGGTGGTCTTGCCCGAACCGGTCTCCCCTGCGACGACGACCACCTGGGAGGCGGCGATCGTGGCGGCGATCTCGTCGTGCCAGGCCGTGATCGGGAGCGCCTCGTCGAAGGAGATCGAGGCGAGGGAGGAGATCTCCGGAGGAGCCGTGCGGGACACCGGGTCCATGGTAGGCGCACCCCGAGGCCCTCGGATCCGATCAGCTTCTGCGGTCTCCAGCCCGCTCGGGCGTGTGGACTGGCCCCCGGATCCGTACAGTGAGCGCGACCGCACCCGCGCGACGGGGAACGAGGCAAGGACGCATGGGCCGCACCACCGCGACGGGAGCACTGATCCCGCACAAGCACCCGCTGCTGACCACGGAAGGCCGCGCCGCCCAGCCCTTCGCCCGGCGGGTGCGCGCCGCGCTCGTCACCGTCGTCGTGCTGCATGTGGTCGGGCTGGGCCTGCTGGGCTACGGCACGGCGTCGGGTGTCGTCGGCGGGGTGACGCTGGCTGCCGCCGCGTTTGCCTACGCGCGCGGCCTCGTCCACTCCTTCGACCTCGACCACATCTGCATGATCGACAACTCCATCCGCAAGTTCGTGGCCGAGGGACGCGACCCGGCGTCGGTGGGGCTGGCCTTCTCCCTCGGCCACTCCTCCGTGGTGGTGGCCACGGGGGCGCTGGTGATCGGCGGGGCGGGTTTCGTCGGGGTCGCGCTCGACGCCAGCTCCGGCCTGGCCCGGCTGCTGAGCATGATCGGCCTCGCCGTGTCGGGGGTCTACCTGCTGCTGGCGGCCGTGGCCAACCTCGCGACCTTCCTGCAGGCACTGCGGCTTCGCCGGGCGCTGCGGGCCGAGCCGGGTCTGGTGCTGCCGCTGGATGCCCTCAACCCGCGCGGGCCGGCCGCGCGCCTCATGGCCGCCCCGCTGCGCCGGGTGCGGCACCCCCGGCACGTCTACCTCGTCGGCGTGCTGTTCTCCCTGGGATTCGACACCTCGAGCCAGATCGGGCTGCTGATGGTGACCGCGGGAGCCGCCCTGGCCGGGGCACCCCCGCTGTCGCTGCTCTGCCTGCCGTTCCTCTTCACCGCAGCGATGACCCTGGGCGACACCTTCAACGGACTGCTCATGCTGCGGCTGTACCGGTCCGCGGTGGCAGATCCCGCCCGCAGGATCGGTTACAACCTGCTGGTCACCGGGGTGAGCGTCGCCAGCGGGCTGCTCGTCGGCGTCGTGGCGCTCTCGAGCTTGCTCAGCGAGGTTCTCGGACGCCGGCCGGCTCTGCTGGAGACCCTGGCGGCTGCCGACACGAACCAGACCGGCTGGTGGCTGGCCGCGTTCTTCGCCCTCGTCGGGCTGGGCGCCGTGGTGCTCGAGCGGCAGTCTCGCGACGGCCGGAGCGCCTGAGTCGCGACCGGCGGGTCCGGCGCACCGGTCTCAGCCAGGGCCGTCGTGCTCGCTGAAGGTGGTCCGGCCGTGCAGCTTGGCAGCGAGGTCGTCGTCGATGCCGTCCGCCACCTCGGAGACGAGGGTGACGGCGTGCTGCAGGTGCTCGGGCACGAAGGGCCGCGCCAGCACGGAGAACGTCACGAAGACGCGGTCGCGCACGAGCTGGAACTTCACCCAGCGCGCCTCGACGTTGAGGTCGTTGAGCACCTCCGCCGCCCGCGACCGCCCCTCCACCTCGTGCACGACGGCGGCGAAGACGACCACCTCCTGCCCGTCGGCGGAGGTGCGGAGGAAGAGCATCGTCGACCCCACCCGGATGGCCACGTCGCCGTCGGCGTCCCGCATGGGCGGGTGGCCGTACATCCGGGTCAGCTCAAGGTCCACGAGGGCGTCGAGCTGACGGGCCCGCCCCCGGGGCGCCTCCGCCTCCACGACCGGGCCGCGAAGCACCTCGCTCAACTGGTCCGGGGCCAGGAACACCGGATGCTGCACGCCGTAGACCTGGCGGAGGGCGGCCACCGCGAGGGCGCTGATGCGGTCGCTGCGCTCCTGCTCGTCCTCCACCCAGAAGTTGGGTGCCGGACGCGGCGGGACCTCCGACGGGGGCTTCCAGCCGAGTGCGGTCAGGGTGGCCAGCTGTTGGTCGCTCAGGAGGGGCTTCTTACCGGGGGTGGCGTGCCCGGCGGCCTCGCAACGGACCCGCCCCTGGCCGTCGGCCCGGAAGCGCAGGTACGGCGTCGGCCCCTCGCTCGCCGACTCCACGCCGATCCGGAGGTCTGCCGTGTCGTCCATCACCGACACCACCTCCGCAAGCCGGGCCTGGAAGTCGGTCCAGGCCTGGTCGGTGCTCCGGTCCAGGTCGAAGTCGTCCACGTTCGTCACCACCTCCCTCGGTCCCGCCGAACCTAGCGCACCCGTCCTGCCGGTGCCGGGTACCAACCCGGGCTCGCTGGGCGGCCGGGCCACCCGGGGTGTTGCCTAGGGTGGACGCAGCACCGCGCGGGCGGGGCAGACGAGGGGACGTCCAGCATGAGCAGGCAGCGTTGACCGGCCAGCCGCTACCTGCCGGTAGGCCGGTGCCCGTCGTCGTCCCGAGAGAGCTGCTCCGTCGGCGCTCCTCGGTGCTGGCCCGGGTGACCATGGCGGTGCTGGGGCTCGGTGCCCTGGGGATCGCCGTGCTCGTCGTGGCCTTCGGCGGCCCCCTCGCCGCGGTGGTCACGACGCTGCTGGCGGCGGTGTCGTTCCCGCTGCTGATCTGGGTCTGCTTCTGGCTGGACCGCTACGAGCCCGAGCCGGGACGCTACCGGCTGGCCGCGCTCGGCTGGGGGGCGGTGGTGGCGGTGGTGATCGCCTTCGTCGCGGAGCAGCTGCTCTTCGCACTGCCGGGCACGGACTCCTTCGTCGACACCGCGGTGACGGCGCCGCTGGTCGAGGAGGCCGGGAAGGGGCTGTTCCTGCTCGCCGTGGTGCTCCTGCGTCGCGAGCAGGTGCACGGACCCCTCGACGGCCTGGTCTACGCCAGCCTGGTGGGCATCGGCTTCGCCTTCGTCGAGGACATCCTCTACTACCTCTCGGCTCTGCTGCAGAGCGGCGGGGGCGCCCTGACTCTCACCTTCATCGTCCGCGGGATCATCAGCCCCTTCGCGCACCCGCTGTTCACCGCCGCCACCGGCCTGGGCATCGGCCTCGCGGTCACCACCCGGCGCCCGCTGGTGCGCTGGCTCGCGCCGGCTCTGGGCTTCGGCACCGCGGTGGTCCTGCACGGGCTGTGGAACGGCAGCACCTTCTACGGGACTCAAGGCTTCTCCACGGTCTACCTGTTTCTCATGCTGCCGGCCCTGGGGGTGGTCCTGGCGTTCGCCCTGTGGGCCCGGGTGCGCGAGGGCCGCATGCTCACCGCCGCCCTGGTGGACACCACAAGGCTCGGCTGGACCAGGCCCGAGGAGATCCGCTGGGTGGCGCGGCTGAGCGACCGGGTGTCCTCCCGCGGATACGCCCGCCAGCAGGCGGGCCGCCCGGCAGCCCAGGCCATGCGGGCGTTCCAGCAGACGCTGACCGAGATCGCCTTCCTGCACCTGCGGGCCCTGGCCGGCAACGCACCTCCCGACGTCAACCGACGGATGCTGGGGCTGCTGCAGCACGCCCAGGCCCTGCGGCCGTGGGTGATCCTGCCGCCCACGGTGGGGCGCCCTCCGCTCGCCTGGCCTCCGGCGCAGCCGGGGCCTGGCCCCCTCGCGCGGCCACCGGGCGGGCCGGCGCCACTCGTTCCCCCTCCCGTCCCTGCACCGAGGGTCGGTCCCGGTCCCGGCAGCTTCCCCCCACCGGCGTACGGTCCCCCACCCCCCGGCGGCTGGCCGGGCGCCCGCTGAGGTCGCCGACGATGAGCGGTGCCGGCTTGCGTGGTCCGGCCCAGCTGCTGCGACGGGCGGGGCGGCGCACGAACCTCGGCCTCGGGCTGTTGCTGGTCGGGGCGCTGGCTAGCGGGGCCCTGCTCTTCGCGGCCGGCACCCCAGCGCCGGCGGACGCCGCCCGCGTCGCTCATGGCATCACCGGGCTGGGGGTGCTGGTGCTGGCGCCGTGGAAGACGGTGGTCATCCTGCGGGCCGCCCGGGTGCACAGCGCCAGCATCGCGCTGCTGGGGCTGCTGGGCGTGTGCCTGGCCTCCGGGGTCGTGCAGGTGCTCCACGGGTACGACCGTCTGTGGGCGGTCAGCCCGATCCAGGTCCACGTCGGCTCAGCCCTCGGTCTCCTGGGCTTCGCCCTGGTCCACGTCGTGCGACACCGCCCTCTGCGGGCCGGCCGGCGCGATCTGTCCCGCCGTCGGCTGCTGGTCACGGGCGCCTTCGGCGTCGCAGCGGCCACGACCTGGGGCGTCGCCGAGCTGGTCAACCGTCAGCTGAGCCGGGGTGCGGCCACCCGGCTGCCGACGGGCTCACACCGGCTGCCCGCGTCGGCGATCCCGGCCACCACCTGGTTGCTCGACCGGGTACCCCCCTCCGAGGCGAAGCGGCAGCGCGTCAGGGTCGGCGGCGAGGAGCTGGCGATCGCCTCGCTGGCCCACCAGGGCACCCCGGTGACGGCTCGACTGGACTGCACGAGTGGTTGGTACGCCGACGCGACCTGGACGGGGGTACCGCTGGACGCCCTCCTCGACCCGGAAGCACTGGCCGGTGCCCGGAGCATCGTGGTCACCAGCGTGACCGGTTACCGCCGTCGGTTCCCTGCCGACGAGGCGGCGACGCTCTGGCTGGCCACGGCGGTGGAGGGACGAGCACTCACGGCGGGGACGGGCGCGCCCCTTCGGCTGATTGCCCCGGGGCGCCGGGGGTTCTGGTGGGTGAAGTGGGTGGCCTCGGTGGAGCTCAGCGGGCGCCCCGCCTCCGCGCAGGCCCCGTTCCCGCTGCAGTAGCGTGCAGCGGCCGGGAGCGACCGAGATCCTGGTGCAGAAGGCGCGGCTGGCCGGCGCCCTCTCCCCCGCCAACCGAAGGGACCGCACCCCATGCTCAAGGGCATCTCCCCCGTCCTCACCCCCGACCTGCTGTGGGCCCTCGCGGCGATGGGACACGGCGACACGCTGGCCGTGGTGGACGCGAACTACCCGGCCCACGCCCTGCACAGCAGGGTCCTGCCGTTGGCCGGGGTGGGCATCGACGAGGCCATCACCGCCATCAGCGCCCTCATGCCGGTCGACTCTGCCGTCGAGCCGGCCGTGTTCGCCATGGCCCCCGACGGCGACCCCGGCGCGGTCATCACGTCCCACGCCTCCTTCGGGAAGGTCCTGGCCTCTGCGGAGGAGCGCCCCGTCCGGGTCGCTCCGGTGGAACGGACCGCGTTCTACGAGCAGGCCAAGGCCGCCTTCGCGGTCGTCCTCACCGGCGACCTGCAGAGCTATGCCTGCTTCCTGGTCACCAAGGGCGTGGTGACGCCCTAGCGTTCCCCGCGTGACCATCCACCTCATCGTCGGTCTACCTGGAGCGGGGAAGACCACGCGGGCCAAGGAGCTCGAGGTCAGCGAGTCCGCCCTGCGCCTGACGCCCGACGAGTGGCTGATGGCGGTCTTCGCTCGCGACAGCCCCGTCCGGTGGCGCTCCTCGGAGCGCGTCGACCAGCGTGACCGCATCGAAGGCAAGCTGATCGAGGCTGGCATGAGGGCTGCGGAGCTGGGCCTGAACGTGGTCCTCGACTTCGGGTTCTGGGGCAGGGACGAACGTTCAGCCCTCCGGTGGATGGCCGCGTCGGTCGGCACCCTGGCGGAGGTCGTCTACCTGCCGATCGGTCTCGAAGAACAACGGCGACGCATCCGAGACCGCTACCAGGCCCAGCCCGGTCAGTTCCTGATGAGCGACGCCGAGCTGCAGCAGTGGCACCGGCAGTTCCAGGCGCCGGATCCCGAGGAGCTGGACGGCGGCCCGGTCCCGGCGGTGCCCGAGGAGTACACGACCTGGTGGCACTGGGCATCAGAGCGCTGGCCCTCGCTCCTGAACAGGTAGCCCCGGGCCGCGCCAGGTCCGAGCACTCGGGCTGCGGCCTGATCGTGGTGGGTGTGCCGCGTCGTCGCGGCGCAGCCCCGACCCGGGCCCATGGACATCCCTCCCGCGCCGGACGACGCATGGACTGAGGAGCGCTCCGGGGCTGCGCTCCTGTGACCAGAATTATTGGCTTCAATGTGGCTGACACCCTTGTCAGTTGTGCGCGACCTTTTCTAGGATGCTGGAACGGTCTTCGGGGGGCCGGCCACGATCCCTACTGCTCGCTGGAGCCCACATGCCCCCCAGGTTCGCCCTCCTGTCCCGACGACCCCGCCGTGACCGGCTGACCCCGCTCGCGCTGATCACCGGGGTGTCCGGCGCTGCGATCCTCGCCCTGTCGATGAACACCAGCCTCGCGGCCTTCACGGCGTCGATCACCAACTCGGTGAACAGCGCCGCCGCCGGCACGCTGGTCATGCAGGAGCAGAACGCTGCCGGCACCACCACCTGCCTGAGCACCGACGGCGCGGGCAACAACGTCGCCACGAACACCGCGACCTGCGCCACGATCAACAAGTACGGGGGCGCGACCGCGCTGCTCCCCGGCCAGTCGGTGAGCACGACCGTCACGATCAAGAACGTCGGCACCGCCCCCGCAGCCTCCTTCACCCTCACCCCGGGCACCTGCAGCCAGTCCGGCAGCGTGACCGGGAGCGCGACCGACCTCTGCGCGCGGATCGGCGTCGCCGTCACCCAGACGGTCGGGACGACCACCACGACCATCACCCCGGCGAGCTCGACCCTGACGGGTCTGGCCAACGGCGGCCCCCTGGCTCTCGCCGCCCCCGTCGCCCCCGGAGCGACGGTGAGCTTCACCTTCGCCGTGACCCTCGCGGCCGCCGCAGGCAACACCTACCAGGGGCTCGCGGCCTCCCAGCCGCTGGTCTGGACCTTCAGCTCCTGACCGCGTGACCGAGGTTCCGGGCCCGGCGTCTCGTGCCCCCAGGAGGCGCAGCGTGCCCTTCCGCGGACACTCCCTCGTCCGGCTCGGCTGCGGACGGTGAGCAGGCTCGGTACCGCGGCAGCGGCGGCAGCCCTGCTGGTCTGCCTGGCGCTCCTCGTCACCGGCGCCACCTGGCACGTCACGGGTGGCCGCTGGGCCGTGATCGAGACGCCCTCCATGGGCCGGGCAGCACCGGTGGGCACCCTGGTCCTCACCCGTCCGGCGCGCCTGCAGGACATAGGCGTCGGCGACGTCGTGAGCTACCGCCCTCCCGGCGCTCCGGCGTCGGAGCACACCCACCGCGTCGTCGCCAAGCTGGGCGACGGCACCCTCCAGGTGCAGGGCGACCTCAACGGCACCCCCGACCCGTTCCCCGTCGACCAGCCCCACCTGCTCGGCAAGGTTGTCGCTCGCTGGCCGGGGGTCGGCTGGCTGGTCCGGGCCCTGCCGACCGTCCTGCTGTCGATGGTGGTCCTGCTCGTGGCGACCGCCCGCTACGTGCCGTTCCGGTGGCGCTCGAGCGTGCGCGTCCAGGGCACCTGCCTGATCCTCGCCGGCACCTCCCTGCTGCTGCGCCCGTTCGTCCACCCGATCCTGCTGAGCGTCACCGCGACCACCGACGGCGCGCACCAGGCCAGCGTGGTCTCCGGTGGACTGCTGGCGATCCGCGTCGAGGGCGCCGACGGCAGCCACGTCGACCTGCTGCCCGGCGAGGCCGGGGTGGTGCGGGTGGCCGCCGAGCAGGCCGGCCGGGCGCTGACGGTCAGCGGCTCCCCCCACCTGCAGGGCTGGGGGTGGGTGGCGTGGGTGGGGGTGTCGCTCCTGCCGATCCTGTGGTGCGTCGTGGTCGGGCTCGCGCGCGAGGAGGAGCCGCCATGACGGCCCGGCTGCCCGGGGCCGTGCCCGCCCGAGAGCGCTCGCCTCGCCGGGCGCGCCACCTTCGATCGGCCGGGCTCGTCGCGGCTGTCCTGCTGGGCATCTCCGCCGCTACCGTTCCCGGCTCGAGGGCCGACTTCACCGTGGCCCTGCGCTCGAGCGCCACCACGACCACGGCCGAGTACTTCACCTGCGCCGCGGCGATCACGGCCAGCGGACCCTGGATCTACCACCGACTGGACGAGACCTCGGGCAGCACCGCCGCCGACAGTTCCGGCGGCGGCCGGGACGGGGCCTACCACGGCACGGTCATCCGGGGCGTGGCGGCCCCTTGCGTGCGGGACACCGGTACCGCTGTCCGCCTCGACCCCTCATCGGGCTTCGTCAGTTCCAACACCCCCACCACCACCGACCCCGCCACCGGGTACACCGGAGAGGTTTGGTTCCGCACCACCACCGGCAGCGGCGGTCTCATTCTCGGATTCGGGTCCTTGGCCACCGGCCCCTCGACCAGCGTCGACCGGGTCATCTACCTGAGCGACTCCGGGCGCGTGCTCTTCGGCGTCAACCACTTCAGCAGGAACACCATCGCCAGCAGCAGGACCGGGTACAACGACGGCTCCTGGCACCACGTGATGGCCACGGCTGGGCCGGCCGGCATCCGGCTTCACATCGACGGCGTGCAGGTGGCCAGTGCTACCACCACCCTCGACCTCTCCTACACCGGGTACCTCCGGGTGGGCTACGACAACCTTCTCCTGTGGCCCAGCGCGCCCACCAGCAGCGCCTTCGCCGGCTCCCTCGACGAAGCCGCGGTCTACCTCAAACCCCTCAGCGCCACCGACGCGGCCAACCACGCTGCAGCCGGCCGGTAGCGCGAGTTGCAGGGGACGGTGGTGGGTTGTGCCGCGTCGACGCGGCACGACCCACCACTGTCACGGCCGGCACCGGGGAGTGCCTTTGCGACGGGTCAGGCGCCCGGGTCCTGGTACCCGAAGAAGGCCCGCTTCTTGATCAGCTCGGCGACGGCCGGGGGCACCATGGGCTCCCAGTCGCCGTCCCCACAGCCGATCCGGCGCAGCACGTCTCGCGACAGGATCGGCAGGTACTCGGGCTTGAACTGGTCGAGGTGGACGAAGCTGCCACGCTGGGCCAGGTAGTCGAAGAGGAGCTGGGTGCCGGGCCCGACCTGCAGGTCCTCCACGGTGACGACCACGCCGTCCTCGGTGCGCCGCATGGGGTAGACGAAGAGCTTGAGGTCGTTCTTGAACAGGCGGCCCAGGCTCTCGAGCAGGCCGCCCTGCATCTGCGTGTGGTTGGCCTCGTCGAAGAGGTCGGCGAGGCTCGGCACGCCCATCACGATCCCGATCCGCTCGCTCGTGCGAGCGGCCAGGTACTGGGCGAGCCGGTTGTACTCGAAGTAGTCGGAGATGAGCACCGTCATCCCGCACGCGGCGAGCAGGTCAGCGCGCGCGAGGAAGTCCCGCCGGTCGACGGCCCCCGTGGCCAGGAGGTTGCGCATCGAGAGCTCGGCCAGGGCCAGCACGGGCTTGCCCGCGACGGCGGGGTCCTGCTCGAACTTCTCGCGCGCGCAGTCCAGCATGTCGATGTTCACCACGGTGGGTGGGCGAAAGCTCCCGCGCTCGACGAGGACGGAGTGCTTGCGCAGCACCTCGCTGGGCTGGAGGACCTCGCGGTCGGGGCCGAACATCGCCACGCCGGACAGGCCCAGGCGCACCAGCTCCAGGGCCATCAGCCGGTTGTCCACGTGCCGGAACTCGATCCCCTTGAACTGGATCATGTCGATCTCGATGCGCCCGGTCGACAAGCGGTCCAGGAGGCTCTGGACGATCTCCTCGGGCTCCTGCCGCTCGAAGAACGCGGCGTGCAGCAGGTTGACCCCGACGACGCCGAGGGCCTCCTGCTGGAGGCCGGCGTCGTCGTCGAGCATGCGTACGTGGACGACGATCTGGTTCGGCTCGTCCATCGGGTGGGCCTGGAAGCGCACGCCCATCCAGCCGTGGCACTCGTTCCCGCCGGCGTAGCTCCGCGCCACCACCGTGTCGGCGAAGGCGAAGAAGCAGGTGTCGTCACCCCGGCTCTGCGAGAGCCGGTCCACGTTGAGGGCGAGCTCGTGGTCGAGCATGGCCTGCAGGCGGCCGAGCGAGACGTAGCGCTGGGACTTGCCGTAGACGGCGTCGGAGACCGCCATGTCGTAGGCCGACATCGACTTCGCGATGGTGCCCGCAGCCCCGCCGGCGCGGAAGAACCAGCGCGCCACCTCCTGACCGGCCCCGATCTCGGCGACCGTCCCGTACCAGCGCGGGTCGAGGTTGATCCTCAAGGCCTTCTGCAGCGTGTCGCCACCCATCTCCATGCGCCCATCCTGGCGGGTGCGGTTCCCGCAGGGGAACAGCCCCGCCCGATCGTGTGCTCGGCGCGAAACTCGGGCGGTCGCCTGCCTGGTCAACGGGTGGTGGGTCGGCACCCTCGGCGTGGCCACCCACGCTCTCCGCCTGGACATCGCGAGGATCGTGGGCCATTGATGGCCCCCGGCCTGGACAGCATCAGCGCGGTACTCGTCCTGCCCTGTTCCCTGCTGCGCTGGAAACCAGGTCTGGGCGAGCAGTGTCCGCATCGGTGGGTGTTGGCACCTCGCCGTCGGTGGTGAAGTTCTGAAACCGTCTCGCGGGGGCTGAGGGGGCTCATGACGCCTGAGGTTGCGGCTCAGGTGGCGAGCGGCCACGACTGGCCGAGGGTGTGGAGCTTCTAGGCGAGATGCAAGGGTCGGGCTACGTGGAGCCGCACTACCTCGCACGCCGGAGCAACGGTCAGCTGATCAAGCTGACCCAGCTGTTGTACCTCGTCGCTGACGCCGCTGCTGAGGGCTCGCGCGGCCTCGAGCAGATCGCGGAGCAGGTGAGCGAACGGTTCGGCCGCACAGTGTCGGCCGACAACGTGGCCACGCTGGTCGCGAAGCTCCGGCCGCTCGGCGTGCTGACCGCGGCCGACGGCTCCAGCCCTGCTGCTCCCGCCACGGACCCGCTATTGGGCCTCAAGCTGCGCACATCGCTGATCCCCGCCTCGGCCATCGCGCGGGTGGTGTCAGTGTTTCGTCCCTTGTTCTGGCCGGTGGTGATCGCCGTGGTCGGCGTCGCGCTGCTCGCGTTCGATGTGTGGCTCTTCTTCGTGCATGGCGTGGCCGACAGCCTGCGTTCCTCCACGGAACAACCGCTGGTTTTCCTCCTTGTCGCAGCCCTGGTGGTGATCTCCGCGGCTTTTCACGAGCTCGGGCACGCGGCAGCCTGCGCCTACGGTGGTGGGAAGCCAGGCCGGATGGGGGCTGGTGTGTACGTGGCCTGGCCCGCGTTCTACACCGACGTCACCGACGCCTATCGGCTCAGCCGCGCCGGCCGGCTGCGGACCGACCTCGGCGGTGTGTACTTCAACGCTCTCATCGTCTGCGGACTGGCGGCGGTGTTCTGGTCCACCGGCTACGAGCCGCTGCTGCTGGCCTGCTTCATCCTGCAAGTGCAGATCGTCCAGCAGCTGCTGCCGCTGCTGAGACTGGACGGCTACTACGTCCTCTCCGACGCGGTCGGCGTACCGGACCTGTTCGGCCGGATCGGACCGATCCTGCGCAGCGCCGTCCCGTTCCGGAAGCCGGCTCCGGAGGTCCTGGAGCTCAAAGGCCGGGTTCGCGTGGCCGTCACCGCCTGGGTGCTGCTGGTCGTACCGCTGCTGCTCGCCAACCTCATCTACATCATCTCCCAGGCACCACGCCTCGCCGCCAGCTCGTGGGACTCCGCCGCCCGCCTGTGGGGCCAGCTGACCTCATCGCCCGGGACTGCCGCCATGCTGATGGCCGGAATTCAGCTGGTCTTCCTGGTCATCCCGGTCCTCGGCATCATCTACACCTTCACCCGGTTGATCGCCAGAGGCGGCCGGGCGGCCTGGCGCTGGTCCAGCGGCTCAGGGTTGCGGAGACTCGGGGTCATCTTGGGTGCTGGCCTCCTGGCCGCCGCACTGGCAGCCGCCTGGTGGCCCGACGGACGATGGGCGCCATACCGGGAAGGCGAACCCGGAACGCTGCAACAAGGAGTGAGTGACCTAGCGGCAGTTGGCGACGGAACCCCGCTCCTGCGGAGCCCCGCAGAGGCCCAGCAGCCGCTCCCGCCGGTGGAAGAGGGAACCTCGGGCATCAACGGAAGGTCCGCGGCACCTGGGACACCCGTCAGCGACCCGGCACCGCGACCCTCACCGGAGGCTTCGGATCCCGCGCCAGGTGGAGGGTCGCCATCCGGAGACGGGCCGGCATCCGCGGAGCCCACCGACCCAGCCACCGACAACAGTGGCGGCTCACAGGACACCGACCAGACCGGCGCTGACGGCTCCAGCGGCACCCCGTCCCCAGCGTCCTCCCCTCTTGGCTCGACAACTCCTAGCTCAACGACCGAGCCGACATCCGGAGCCAGCTCTGAGCCGACATCCGGAGCCAGCTCTGAGCCGACGTCCGGGGCCACCTCGGGGCCGTCCTCGCCAGCAGCATCGCCCGAGTCGTCCACCAACTCAGCCAGCCAGTCGGCGTCCGCCTTCGAAACGTCCCAGGAGAACCCATGAGCTTCAAGAAGCCTCAACTCACCCGGAGATTTGCCCTGCTCACCGTCGTGGTGCTCCTCGTCATCGCCTCGATGAGCATGGCGGCACGGGCAGCCTTGAGTGACGGCTCGGGGACCGACAGCTCCAGCACGTCCAGCGCGGCCAGCGGGTCCACCGGATCGGGCGACGACAACGTGGCCGTTGCGTCAAACGGCCGCGACGGCAGCGAGGTGTACGCGGTCCGGCTGAAGGTGGTCCAGACCAACGGTCCGACCGTCGACTCGACCAACGCAGCCGTCGCCCAGGCCTCCTGCACCGACTGCACCACCGTGGCGGTGGCGATCGAGGGGGTGCTGGTCTACGGCGACGACGTCGACACTGTGACGCCGGTCAACCTCGCCATCGCCCTCAACAGCGACTGCAGCGGCTGCAAGACGCTCGCAGCCGCCTACCAGTACGTCACCCAGAACGACACCCGCATGCGCATCACCGGACAAGGCAGGCAGACCATCGCGAGCCTGCGTCAGCAGCTGAACACGCTGCGGCAGCAGGACCTCACCCCGCAGCAGGTCCTCGCCGAGGTGGACCGCATCGCCATGGAGTTCTACGCCGTGCTCAAGAACGAGGTCGTTCCCATCGGCAAGACCAGCGGCGAGTTCCCCGCCGAGGACGCCAAGCCGTCAACCGATGAGGACGAAAGCACGCCGAGCACCGAGCCCACCGCTTCACCAACGAGCCCGTCGCCGAACACCGTCGAGGCAACCCCAACCCCGAGCCCCTCCACAGCAACCCCGAGCCCCTCCGAGAGCACCCCTACCAGCAGCGACTCTCCGAGCCCGAGTAGCAGCCCCTCAGACACTCCCACCCCCAGCCCGACCAGCAGCACCACGGAGACAGGATCCACCCCGTCAGCCGTCGACACACCTACCCCGACACCGACCCCCACCGGCTGAATCGGCCGAGAACCGACCCCCACTGACCACGAGAGGCCTGCTGCCTGCGTGTGTGCGGTGTTCTGGGTGGTCCTCACGGTCCTCGAGGTCGTTCAGCAGAGTGCAGGCAGAGCGGCGGACGGAGCCGCTGCGCCGGCGCCAGCACCGCCCTCTGTCCCGCCCGGCCTACCGCCCCAGCAGCTGAAAGGCCTGCAGCAGGTCCCTCCCGCCGCCGATGGAGGCAGAGGCGAGACCTATCGGATTCAAGGATGTAGCGCGTCAGGTCACGCCTGCGGTGAGGTGGGAGGAGGAGATGACCTCCGCTCCAGCGGCGAGCCCGCGCTGAAGACGGAGCCCGGTGCGGCGGGATGACGGGGCGCGACCGGCTTCGGTCCTGACGTCGCAGTCGCTCCTTGCTTCTCACCGTCCCCGGCCCGTAAGGTCGCCGGCCCAGCAACTGACCGGGCCGCCACCGACTCAGCGCCCGCGTGGTCAGGGGCTGTCCTGTCTCCTCCGTCCCCGGCAACGACCAGCCCTGCCGGCTGCGAGCCGTACCGCACGTGGCACCGGCCCGGTCCCAGGGCGGACCGGGCCGGCGGCACTATCACCTACTTCGAGCCCCAGTGGGAGTGATGAGGTTCGGCGGGACGAGACTTAGCCCGCCGTCTCGTGCACCGCAGCACGCCACTGCGGCGCAACCGACATCAGCTGCAGCCGCTGGTGGATCCGCAGCCCTCGCAGACGTAGCAGGAGCCGCTCGGGCGCATCTTCGTACCGCAGGTCAGGCACAGCGGCGCGTCGACACTGGTACCGGTGAGCGACTCGAACAGCTCCGACGTGGTCCGGGCCGTCGCGGGAGCCGGCCGAGCGGCCGCCACCTCGGGCTCGTCGAGGAGATCGGTGTTGACGTCGTCGCCCGCGTCATTCTTGAGCGACTCAGCCTCGGTGATCTCCTCCTCCGGCAGGTAGGAGCCGGTCTCGACCTGGCGGGCCCGCTCGGTGGCGGTGTAGATGCCCAGCTCGGCCCGCTCGTCGAAGGACAGGTAGTCCAGCGCCAGACGGCGGAAGATGTAGTCCATGATCGACTGCGCCATCCGGATGTCCGGGTCGTCGGTCAGACCGGCGGGCTCGAACTTCAGGTTGGTGAACTTCTGGACGAAGGTCTCCAGGGGCACGCCGTACTGCAGGCCGATCGACACCGCGATCGAGAACGCGTCCATCACCCCGGCCAGGGTCGAGCCCTGCTTGCCGAGCTTGAGGAAGACCTCGCCAAGGCCGTCGTCGGGGTAGGAGCCGGACGTCATGTAGCCCTCGGCGCCGCCGACGGAGAACGACGTCGTGCGGCTCGGCCGCGACTTCGGCAGCCGGTTGCGGGTCGGGCGGTAGACGATCTTCTCCACCACGGTCGGCTCGGCCGCGGGCGCGGCCTCGGCCGTCTCCTTCTTCTTGCCACCGTCGCTGAGCGGCTGGCCGACCTTGCAGTTGTCGCGGTAGACCGCGAGCGCCTTCAGGCCGTACTTCCAGCCCTGCAGGTAGACCTCGGCGATGTCCTCGACACTGGCGTCCTCGGGGAGGTTCACCGTCTTGGAGATGGCCCCGGACAGGAACGGCTGCGCGGCCGCCATCATCCGGACGTGGCCCATGGGCTTGATCGAGCGAGCACCCATCGCGGTGTCGAAGACCTCGTAGTGCTCCTGCTTGAGCCCGGGCGCGTCGATGACGTGGCCGTGCTCGGCGATGAACTCGACGATGGCCTCGACGGTCTCGGTCGTGTAGCCCATCCGGCGCAGCGCCCGCGGGATCGTCTGGTTGACGATCTGCATCGACCCGCCGCCGACCAGCTTCTTGAACTTCACCAGCGAGAAGTCCGGCTCGATGCCGGTGGTGTCGCAGTCCATCATGAAGCCGATGGTGCCGGTGGGGGCCAGCACCGAGGCCTGGGCGTTGCGGTAGCCGTTGGTCTCGCCGAGCTTGACCACGGCCTCCCACGCGCGCGTGGCGCGCTGCTGGACGTGGGTGTCGAGCGACCCGAAGGTGCGCAGGGAGTCGTTGGCCGCCTGGTGCTTGCGCATGACCCGCTTGTGGGCGTCGGCGTTGCGGGCGTAGCCGGCGTACGGGCCGACGATGGCGGCCAGCTCGGCGGAGCGCCGGTAGGAGGTGCCGGTCATCAGCGAGGTGACCGCGGCGGCGAACGCACGGCCACCGTCGGAGTCGTAACCGTGACCTGTGGCCATCAGCAGGGCGCCGAGGTTGGCGTAGCCGATGCCGAGCTGGCGGTAGTCCCGCGTGGTCTGGCCGATCGCCTCGGTCGGGAAGTCGGCGAAGCAGATGGAGATGTCCATCGCCGTGATGATCAGCTCGACGGCCCGCTCGAACTTCTCGGCGTCGAACTGGTCGTCGTCGTTCAAGAACTTGAGCAGGTTGAGGCTCGCCAGGTTGCAGGAGGAGTTGTCCAGGCTCATGTACTCCGAGCAGGGGTTGGACGCGGTGATCCGGCCCGACTCCGGCGTGGTGTGCCAGTCGTTGATCGTGTCGTCGTACTGGATGCCCGGGTCGGCGCAGGCCCAGGCGGCCTGGGCGATCTTGCCCCACAGCTCGCGGGCGTCAACCGTCTCGATGACGCTGCCGTCGCCACGGGCCCGGAGACCGAACGGCTTGCCGTCCTCGACGGCGCGCATGAACTCGTCGTTGACCCTGACGGAGTTGTTCGCGTTCTGGTACTGGACCGAGGTGATGTCCTTGCCGCCGAGATCCATGTCGAACCCGGCGTCGCGCAGCGCGCGGATCTTGTTCTCCTCGTTGGCCTTGGTCTCGATGAACTCCTCGATGTCGGGGTGGTCCACGTCGAGGACGACCATCTTGGCCGCGCGCCGGGTCGCCCCGCCGGACTTGATGGTGCCCGCGCTCGCGTCCGCTCCCCGCATGAAGGAGACGGGGCCTGAGGCGGTGCCGCCGGAGCTGAGGAGCTCCTTCGACGAACGGATCCGGGAGAGGTTGAGGCCGGCTCCCGAGCCACCCTTGAAGATGAAGCCCTCCTCCCGGTACCAGTTCAGGATCGAGTCCATCGAGTCGTCGACGCTGAGGATGAAGCAGGCGCTCACCTGCTGCGGGGACTGGGTGCCCACGTTGAACCAGACCGGGGAGTTGAACGAGAAGTGCTGGTGCAGCAGCATCCAGGTGATCTCGTGCTCGAAGACCTCAGCGTCGGCCGACGTCGCGAAGTACCCGTTCTCCTCACCCGCCTGGCGGTAGGTGTGCACCACGCGGTCGATGAGCTGGCGCAGGCCCTGCTCACGCTGCAGCGATCCGATCGCGCCCCGGAAGTACTTCGTGGTCACGATGGTCGAGGCGTTGACGCTCCAGAAGTCCGGGAACTCCACGGCCTTCTGCTCGAAGACCGTCTCCCCGGTCTTCCAGTTGGTCTGGACGACGTCACGACGCTCCCAGACCACGTCGTCGTACGGGTGGACGCCCTCGGTCGTGAAGACGCGGTCGATGGTCAGGCCTGCGTTCTTGCCCCGGCCCGGTCGCTTCGCGTCCGAGCGTCCGTTCGCCGGACGAGCGATGTCGGTCATGTGGTGCCTTCCTCTGCTGCCCGGCGCCGTGCCGGACGGTCTGACGGTGGGTTCCCCCGAGTGCGTGGTCCCGGAGGACCGCCAGCCACCACGAGGGCGGCGACTGGTTGGAGCGGTGCTGGTCGATCGGTCTGGTTTGGCTGGTGGTCGGAGCGGAGCGGTGGTGGAACCGGGGCTGGGCCCGCGCGACCTTCCCCGGCACGCGGGCCCTGCCCCGGGGATCGGGGCAGGGACGGCCAGCTAGGGCGGGGCCGGGCGACCTGGTGAGGACGGGTGCGGAGAAGCGGCGCGGGCCCTGGGAGCAGCGACGGGGTCAGGGGCGAGTGGTTCGACCCCTGTGGCGTCCTGCTCCGCCCGGAGCAGGGCGATCTCGGCCTCGAAGTCGTCGACCGAGCGGAACTGGCGGTAGACGCTAGCGAACCTCAGGTAGGCGACCTGGTCGAGGTCACGCAGCGGTCCGAGGATCGCCACCCCGACCTCTCCGGCCGGCACCTCCGGCGAGCCGGAGGCCCGCAGCACGTCCTCCACCACCTGGCCCAGCCGGGCGAGCTGGTCCTCGGTGACGGGCCGGCCCTTGCAGGCCTTGCGGACCCCACTGATCACCTTGTCCCGGGCGAACGGTTCGACGACGCCACTGCGTTTGACCACAACGAGCTGCATTTGCTCGACGGTGGTGAACCGCCGCTCGCACGACGGGCACTGGCGTCGGCGGCGGATGGTGGACCCGTCCTCCGCGGTGCGGGAGTCCAGGACCTTGGAGTCGTGATGACGGCAGTAGGGGCAGAACATGCTCGACTCCTCCCGGTTCTCTGGGCCGATCTGGGGACAACGCTGTGCAGGGGGTGTGGACGGTGCTGTGGATCAGTGTGGACGATCAACCACTACCTGTGGAGGAAGCACACCGGTGTAACTACTAGATGTGGAGAGACTACGTCCGGCAGGCGCGCTCTGCAAGGGGTCCGGCAATGCGGCCAGTCGCGGACCCGAGGGCTTGGTCGAGCGCGGACGCGATGCGCCGGGACGGCCCAGGCGAAGGACGGAAAGCGGCAGGGCTGGACCGGCGCGAGCGGGCTGAGGGCGACCGAGCTCACGACGACTCGGACCAGGGGGCGGACGAGGGCCGAGCAGCGAGTCCGTCGGGCCAGCCCCCGCACCACGGACCGCGGACCGCGGACACCTTCGCAACCGGCAGCACGCTGGGCACCGCGAGCGCGACCAGAGCGAAGTCAGGGCCGGGCTGTGGAGCGCTGCCAACGACGTCCTCCTGCCGCAGGCCGGTCCTGAACCAGGTACCGCGTCGAGAGCGGGCAGTTCAACCGAATGCGATCCGGCAGGGCAGGGCGGACTGGCTCCAGCGGCATCGCGAGAGCACCTCTACCCGCCCGAAGAAGCACCGGTCCGCGAGCCCCGGCGAGGCCTCTCGACGCTCGGAGCCGGCGCCGTTCGACGCCGACTCGATCATCAGGTCACCCCTGACCTCCAGGGACCCAAGGAACCAGCGGTGCCCCCAGCGACAGGCTGGACCTGTCAGGGCTGGACGAGGACGATCTGGCTCGAGCCAGCGAACCGCTCGCCGGTGACGCGCACCGCGGTCAGACCCACCACCGTGAGAGCCGCGGTGACGACCAGCAGACCCGCGACCAGCACCAGGGCGATCCCTCGTTCAGTCAGCCGCCAGGCCGTCGTCGCGGCGGGAGCCGGCACCCTTGCTGATGGAACCGTGCAGGAGGTCGGCCGAAGCACGCGCGCTCCCCCGACCGGGACGGCCCGGGGCGGACGCGCCTGCGGGCCGAGCCCGCGGCCAGCGCGACGCAGCGGACGGCCGGGGGCGCGGGGCGGGGACGCCGGGCGGGTCGCGGTGGCGGGCCTGGAGAGCAGAGCGCCCTGCGGCGCCTCGAGCGTGGTGACGTCCATGGTCAAGCTCCTCGGAGGAAGTCGAACAGGCGTTCGATAGAACGTGTGTTTGATTTGTACCGCACCACCAGCCCGCTGCCAAGCACATTCGAATGCGCGTTCGACCAGGGGTCGAGACTTCGAGGGCCAGCAGATGCTCATGTCCTCATCCGATCAGGGACCACTGACAGTTTTCCCAGCGTGCAGATCGAGCAGGCGTCGCAGCGTCGAACATCTGACCCGCGACACGCTCGAACAGGTGTTTGATTTCGTTACGGTGCTTCCCTAGATTCAGGCGCATGGCAGACCGTGACGACCCCACTCCCCCCGTCGCCCCCGGGACCTCGTCCCGTCCGCGCAAGCGGGGCAGGCCGAGCGCAGCCGAGGTGCAGGCGCAGCTCGGCGTGAGCGGCACGGTTCGGTCCCTGCCCGATGGTCCGGCTGACGCGCACGGCCTCACCCCCCGACAGCGCCGCATCCTCGAGGTGATCAAGGAGGCGGTGGACACCCGCGGCTACCCGCCGAGCATCCGCGAAATGGGAGAGGCCGTCGGCCTGGCCAGCTCCTCCAGCGTGGCGCACCAGCTGAAGACCTTGGAGCAGAAGGGCTTCCTGCGCCGTGACCCGAACCGGCCACGTGCGCTCGAGGTGCTGCTACCCGGGGAGGCCGAGGGGCGGCTGGTGGCACCTGCCCCGGTCGCCGAGGCAGCGCAGCCCTCCGCACTCGCCGAGGTCGACCTGGACGACACCGGGCGCGGTGACGCCTATCCGGCGCCGGTCCACGTGCCCGTCCTCGGCCGGATCGCCGCGGGCGGACCCATCCTGGCCGAAGAACGGATCGAGGACGTCTTCGCTCTGCCCCACCAGCTCGTCGGCCAGGGCACCATGTTCCTCCTCGAGGTCCGCGGGGACTCGATGATCGAGGCGGCCATCTGCGACCGCGACTGGGTCGTCGTGCGCCAGCAGCCGACAGCCGAGAACGGGGACATCGTCGCGGCCCTGCTGAACGACGAGGCCACGGTGAAGACGTTCAAGCGCCGAGACGGACAGGTCTGGCTGATGCCGCACAACGCGGCTTACGACCCCATCGACGGCAACCACGCCTCCATCCTCGGCAAGGTCGTCGCCGTCCTGCGCAAGGTCTGAGCGGGGGTCGGACTGCCGGACCGCCGGACCCTCAGGCCTGACCGGACAGCCGCCGCAGCGCTTGGACCACCGTCTCCCGGTCGCTCGTCTGCCACATGGGCGGCATGGACGCACGCAGGAAGCTGCCGTACCGGGCGGTGGCGAGCCTCGGGTCGAGGACGGCCACGACGCCCTTGTCGTCGGTCCGCCGGATGAGCCGTCCCGCGCCCTGGGCCAGCAACAGCGCGGCGTGGGTCGCGGCGACGCTCATGAACCCGTTGCCGCCGGCCTCGGCGACAGCGCGCTGACGCGCCAGGATCAGCGGCTCGTCGGGCCGCGGGAACGGTACGCGGTCGATGATCACCAGCGAGCACGTCGGACCCGGGACGTCGATGCCCTGCCAGAGCGAGAGGGTGCCGAAGAGACTCGTCTGCTCCTCGGCGACGAAGCGCCTCGTCAGCTCCGACAGCTGGGCGTCGCCCTGGCAGAGCACGGTCTGCTTCGGCAGCTGCTTGCGCACGTGGACAGCCGCGGTCTCGGCAGCGCGGCGCGAGGAGAACAGGCCCAGCGTCCGCCCACCTGCGGCCCAGACGAGCTCGGCGATCTCGGTCAGCACCTCCACGGGCATGCCGTCTCGGCCCGGGGTCGGCATCGAGCGCGTGAGGTAGAGGATGCCCTGTCGTCCGTAGTCGAAGGGCGAGCCGACGTCGAGCGCCCGCCACCGCAACGGGGCGTCGTCGGGTGCGGGCCCGTGATCGGTGTCGCGCACCGAGGTCGCCGGCTTGCCCGGGCTGTCATCCCGCTCCGAGGGGCGCAGACCGACGCTGCTCGCCACCTCCGTGAACTCCCCGCCCAGCTTCAGGGTTGCCGAGGTGAGGATTGTGGTCGCGCTGCCGAAGACGGCGCTGCGCATCAGTCCAGCGACGCTCAGCGGGGCCACCCGGGCCGCCCGGCCCATCCGCTCCGACTCGCTCACCCACACGACGTCGGGGGCTGACAGCCCGGCCATCCGCTCGGCCACGTCGAGCACCTCCTTGACCGCAGCAGCGGCCTGGCGGCGCTCGCCGTCGGACTTGTCCTCTCCTCCCGTCATCGCGCTGACCGCCGTGCGTGCGGCCTCCCGGACGCTCACGCAGGCTTCGACAAAAGCCGACGAGGAGTCCTCCACGCGCTCGAGCGGCGCGCTCTCCAGCGCTCCACGCAGTGCTTCCGCCGACTCGAGCAGGTCCAGCGCGACGTCGTCGTCGAGGTGCGTCATGGCACGCCGCGCGACCCGCTCGATCTGCGCCGGCGTCAGCTCGGCTGACGCAGCCCCGGTCACCCGCCCCACCAGCTCGTGGGCCTCGTCGATGATCACGGCCGCGTGCTCGGGCAAGGCGGTCCCGCCGTGCATGGCGTTGATGGCGAGCAGGGCGTGGTTGGTCACCACCAGATCTGCCGCCCGCGCCGCCTCCCGGGACTTCTCGACGAAGCACTCGTCGCCGAAGGGGCAGCGCTGTGCTCCCAGGCACTCCCGCACAGGGATCGAGACCTGCTGCCACCCTCGGTCGGTGTGGCTCGGGGCCCCGTCCCGGTCGGCGAGCCCACCCGAGGTCGCCTCCTCCTCCGCCCACTCCCGCAGGCTGAGCACCTCCACGCCCAGGGCCGACTCCGGGGTCGGGCGGGAGCTCGGGAGGGTGTCCTGCGAGGTCTGAGGCGCTGATCAGCGTGCTCTGGTCGGTCTCGCTGCCGTCGCGGACGCGCAGCAGGCAGGCGTAGTTCGTGCGCCCCTTGAGGACGGCGTGCTTGGGCCGTCGACCCGTGACCTTCTGCACCGCGTCCAAGGCAGCGGGGATGTCGTTGTCCGCGAGCTGGGACTGCAACGCCAGCGTCGCCGTGGCCACGATGATCCGCTCGCGGGAGCGGGCGAGCCGGACGAGGGCGGGCGCCAGGTACCCGAGCGACTTCCCCGTCCCGGTCCCCGCCTGGACCAGGAGGTGGCGCCCGGTCGCCAGGGCATCGTCGACGGCGTCGGCCATCGCCACCTGGCCCGGGCGTTCCTGGCCGCCGATCTTCTCCACGGCCGCCACCAGGACCTCCCGGTGACCGGCGGCGGTCGCCGGCGCGCGGGTCGGGGCCACTGCGGGAGTCACCGAAGAACTCTAACGGTCACACCCGACAGGACCGGCTGACCGAGAACTGCCTGTGGACGGCGCCCGGTCCGACGGTGGCGACTGAGCCGCGCTCAGGACGACGTCGTGCCGCTCGCGGTGAGGTGGTAGGGCTGCAGCTCCCCTGCGAGCGACGGCAGCACCCGGGCGTGGACGATGGTGCCGTCCTCGGTGTGCTCGATCGTGGTGATCTCCCCCGCCTGGTGGATGCGGTTGAGCAGGTCGCCCCGCTCGTAGGGCAGCAGCACCCGGACCACGACCTCGGGCCGCGGCAACCGGCTCTCCAGCGCCTGGCGGACCTCGTCGAGGCCCCGACCGGTCCGGGCCGAGACGATGACCGCACCGGGGTAGCTGGTACGCAGCCCGGTGAGGACGTCGGGGTCGGCCAGGTCGGCCTTGTTGAGGACGATCTGCTCAGCCACGTCGCCCGCGCCGATGTCGGCGAGGACGGTGCGGACCGCGCTGATCTGACCCTCCGGGTCAGGGTCGGAGGCGTCCACCACGTGCAGCAGCAGGTCGGCCTGCGCCGACTCCTCCAGGGTCGAGCGGAAAGCCTCCACGAGGTCGTGCGGCAGGTGCCGGACGAATCCGACGGTGTCGGTGAGGGTGTACACGCGGCCGTCCGGCGTGCTCGCCCGCCGGGTGGTCGGGTCGAGGGTGGCGAAGAGGGCGTCCTCGACCAGCACCCCAGCGTCGGTCAGCCGGTTCAGCAGGCTGGACTTGCCGGCGTTGGTGTAGCCGACGATGGCGACCGACGGGATCTCGTGGCGCCGCCGCTCGGCCCGCTCGGTCTGGCGGGTGGTGTTCATCTCCCGCAGCTCGCGGCGCAGCTTGGCGATCCGGCTGCTGATCCTGCGCCGGTCGGTCTCGATCTTGGTCTCACCGGGGCCGCGACCGCCGATGCCGGCCCCGCCCGCAGCCCGTCCGCCGGCCTGGCGGGACAGGTTGCCACCCCACCCGCGCAGCCGCTGCTTGAGGTAGTTCAGCTGAGCCATCTCGACCTGGGCCTTGCCCTCCGCGCTCTGCGCGTGCTGGGCGAAGATGTCGAGAATCAGAGCGGTCCGGTCGATCACCTTGACCTTCACCTTGTCCTCGAGGTTGCGCAGCTGCGCCGGGGACAGCTCGCCGTCACAGATGACGGTGTCGGCACCCGTCGCGACCACCACCTCGCGGAGCTCCTCCACCTTGCCGCTGCCGATGTAGGTGGCCGGGTCGGGGCGGCTGCGACGCTGGATCAGACCCTCGAGGATCTCCGACCCCGCAGTCTCGGCGAGGAGCTTGAGCTCGGTCAGGGAGTTCTCGGCGTCGGCGGCGGTGCCGGTGGTCCAGACACTGACCAGCACCACACGTTCCAGCAGCAGCTGGCGGTACTCGACCTCGGTGATGTCGGTGAGCTCGGTGGACATGCCGGCGACCCGCCGCAGGGACTGCCGGTCGGCCAGGTCCTGCTGGTCGCCGTCGTGCTCGCCGTCGTCGGCCGGGACCGCCGCCGCGCGCGCCGGCCGCGCGAACTCCGGGTGGTCACGCGGGTCGAGGCGCTCGATCAGCAGGTCGTCCTCGGCCGGCGCGGTCGGGCGGACGGGATTCGGCTCAGGTGAGGTCATCGTCCCCCCAGTTTGTCACGGGACGACACCCGAGCCGAGGCAGTTTCCTCCTCGCGGCGGCGCACGGTGCGGTGCCCGCTCAGAAGAGCGTGTAACCGCCGTCGATGACGAGCACCTCACCGGTGATGAAGCCCGACGCCGCCGAGGCCAGGAAGACCACGCTGGGACCCAGCTCCTCGGGCAGCGCGTACCGCTGCATCGGTGCGTCCTCGATCCAGTGCCGGCGGAACTCGGGGTTGTCGACCGGCGCCATCTCGGTCTTGGTGTAGCCGGGAGCGAGGGCGTTGACCCGCACGCCCATCGGCGCCCACTCCGCGGCCAGCGACTTCGTCAGCTGGTGCACAGCGGCCTTCGAGGCGTTGTAGCCCGGCTGCTGCTGCGGGCGGTTGACGATCTGCGCCGAGATCGAGCCGATGTTGATGATCGCGCCACTGCCCTGCTCGACCATCACCCGGCCGAAGGCCTGGGCGCAGTTCCAGACGCCGGTGACGTTGACGTCCATCACCGAGCTCCACTCCTCGGGCGTGACCTCCAGGGCGGGCCGGTGCACGCAGAAGCCGGCGTTGTTGACCAGGACGTCCACCTTGCCGAGACCAGCCACCGACTCCTCGACGGCCCGCTGGACCTCGTCGGGCTTGGTGACGTCGGCGGTGACGACGTGGGCCCGGACGCCGAGCTCCTCGACCTCGGCCTTGGTCTGGGCGCCGGCGTCGGCGTCGCGGACGAGCAGCACGACGTCGCTGCCCGCCTCCGCCAGAGCCGTGACCAGCGCGCGGCCGATGCCGCGGTTGGCCCCCGTCACCACCGAGACCTTGCCGGCGAGCGAGAACGTGTCCAGGACTGCCACTACTACTCCTCGGGTACCAGGACCTGGCCAGAGGCGATGAGCACCGCCGGCCCGGTGAGATGGGCCTGGTCCTCGGCGAGCTCGACCTCGACCTCGCCGCCAGGCACCTCGACACGATAGGTGACGGGCAGCGGGCTCTGGTCGGCGGTGTGCACCCGGGTGGCCGCGGCGGCCGCGACCGTGCCCGTCCCGCAGGAGCGGGTCTCCCCCACCCCGCGCTCGTGGACACGCAGCGCGATGTGGCGGGACCCGAGCACGCGGACGAACTCGACGTTGACCCCCTCGGGGAACGTGTCCGCTGGGAACGCCGGGGCGGTTCGCAGATCCAGGGCGGAGAGGTCGTCGACGAACGCGACGCCGTGGGGGTTGCCCACGTCGGCGGGCAGCACGGGGTGCTCGACCCCGTCGCCGGTCCGCACCCGGACCGGCTCGGCCGGCTGGTCCACCCGGACCGGACCCATCGACACCCGGATCCGGGTGTCGGCCAGCACGGTCGCCTCCTTGAGCCCGGAGCGGCTCGCGATCTGCACCGTCGGTCCCTGGACCAGGTCGTGATCGAGCAGGTACCGGGTGAAGACCCGCAGCCCGTTCCCGCACATCTGGGCGACCGAGCCGTCGGCGTTGCGGTAGTCCATGAACCACACCGAGCCGTCGCCGTCCCACTCGGGGATGTGCCGGGCGCGGACGGCGCGGAGCAGGCCGTCGCCGCCAATCCCGGCGTGCCGGTCGCAGAGGAAGCGCACCTCGGCAGGACCGACCCCCAATGTGTCATCCGGGTCCAGCAGGACGACGAAGTCGTTCTCGGTCCCGTGCCCCTTGCTGAACGACCACGTGCGCATGGGCTCAGTCTCCCAGAGCGGGCCGAGGGCCCTTGCCGACGGCCGCGGGCCGGTCCGCACCCTCTCCCTGCGGACCGGCCACCGCGAGGGCGGCGTCCACGAGGTCGGGAGCGTCCCAGTCCAGCCAGGTGATCCGCGGGTCACGGGGGAACCAGCCTCCTTGGCGCCGGGCGAAACGTCGGGTGCCCTGCACGGTCTGCCGCTGCGCCTCCTCCTCGGTCAGCTCGCCGTCGAGGTGGGCCAGCAGATGCCGGTACCCGAGGGCCCGGGAGGCGGTGACCCCGTCGCGCAGACCTGGTGAGCGGGCGGCGAGGGTGCGGACCTCGTCCAGGAACCCGGCGGCCCACATCGCGTCCACCCGCTGCGCGATCCGCTCGTCGAGGACCGGGCGCTCGATCCGCAGCCCGATCTGCACCACCCCGGGCAGGTGGTAGTGGTGCGCCGGCAGGGTAGCCGCGTAGGGACCACCGCTCAGCTCGACCACCTCGAGGGCCCGCACCAGCCGCCGGCCGTTGCCGGGCCCGATCGTGGCCGCTGACGTGGGGTCGACGGCAGCCAGCCGCGCGTGCATCCCGGCAGGGCCCACCACCGCCAGCTCGGACTCCAGCCGGGAGCGTAGCGCCGCGTCGGTGCCGGGGAAGACGAAGTCGTCGACGACCGCGCGCACGTACAGCGCCGACCCGCCCACGACGATGGGGATGACTCCGCGGTCCCGGCAGCCGGCGATCGCCGCGCGGGCCAGAGACTGGAACTCGGCCACGGTCGCGGTCTGGTCGACCTCGAGCACGTCGAGGAGGTGGTGCGGCACGCCCGCCCGCTCGGCCTCCGTCGGCTTGGCCGTGCCGATGTCCATCCCCCGGTAGACGAGCATCGAGTCGGCGTTGACCACCTCGGCCGGTCGGCCCTGCGCCCGGTAGCGGCGGGCCAGAGCCACCGCCAGTGCCGACTTGCCGACGGCCGTCGGACCTACCAGCACCACGGTCACGCGACCAGTCTGTCCCAGTTCCCGCCGGTGCAGCCCCGGCGTCTCGACCGGTTGAGCGTCCGCGGCCGGCAGGGCAGGCTAGGGGCCGGGACCTCAGCGAGGCACCCGATCACGGACCGACGACGAGAGGCGACACCCATGGGCATCTTCGACAAGGCCAAGGACGTGCTGAACCAGCACCCCGACAAGATCGACGAGGGCCTGGACCGGGCGGCTGGCATCGCCGACCAGCGCACCGGAGGCAAGCACGCCGACCAGATCGACCAGGGCGTCGATGTCGCCAAGAAGAAGCTGGGCGACCACCTGGGTGAGAGCCGCACCCCGCCGGCCTGACCGGCGCTTTCGCCGCCCCGTCGGTCCCCGACCGGCGGGGCGGCGCCGGTCTCAGACGGTCGAGCAGACCGGTGCCGGGGCGAGCGGCCCGGGGGCGCCGACCTTCGGCAGTCCCAGGCTGACGGCCGCGCGACCGGGAGCCGTCCGGCGGCCCTCCCAGGCGTTGCCCCCGCGGGTCCGGCGGAGCCCGGTGAGGCCACCGTCGGCCGTGAGGTGGTGCGGAGCGGCGTAGGTGACGGTCGTCCGGGCCAGGTCCCCCGGCCGCGGGCGCAGGGCGGGGTCCTCCGGGACGGCGACGTGCACCAGGCGGTTGTCCCGAGCGCGCCCGGACATGCGGGCGGTCGCCGCGTCCTTACGGCCCTCACCGTCGGCGAACATCACCTCAACCTCGGTGCCGACCAGGCGCTGGTTCTCCCGCCACGCGCTCTCCTCCACCACCGCGACCAGCCGCTCGTAGCGCTCCTGGACCACGGCCTTGGGGACCTGGTTCGGCATGGTGGCCGCGGGGGTTCCCGGCCTGATGGAGTACTGGAAGGTGAAGGCGGCTGCGAAGCGTGAGGCGGCCGCGACGTCGAGGGTGGCCTGGAAGTCGGCCTCGGTCTCGCCGGGGAACCCGACGATGATGTCGGTGGTGATGGCGGCGTGCGGCATGGCCGCGCGGACCCGGTCGATGATGCCCAGGTAGCGCTCGCTGCGGTAGGACCGGCGCATGGCCCGCAGCACGGCGTCCGAGCCGGACTGCAGCGGCATGTGCAGCTGTGGCATGACGTTGGGCGTCTCGGCCATCGCCGCGATCACGTCGTCGGTGAAGTCCTTCGGGTGCGGGGAGGTGAAGCGCACCCGCTCCAGGCCCTCGATCGTCCCGCAGGCCCGCAGCAGCTTGGCGAAGGCGGCCCGGTCGCCGAACTCCACGCCGTAGGCGTTGACGTTCTGCCCGAGCAGCGTCACCTCCTGGACGCCGTCGGCAACGAGCATCTCGATCTCGGCGAGCACGTCGCCGGGACGGCGGTCGGTCTCCTGGCCGCGCAGGGCGGGCACGATGCAGAAGGTGCACGTGTTGTTGCAACCGACGCTGATCGAGACCCAGGCGGCGTAGGGCGACTCCCGGCGCGTGGGCAGGTCGGAGGGGAAGGTCTGCAGGGCCTCCTCGATCTCGACCTGAGCCTCCTGCTCGACGCGGGCCCGCTCCAGCAGCACGGGCAAGGCCCCGATGTTGTGGGTGCCGAAGACCACGTCGACCCAGGGAGCGCGGCGCACGATCTCGGTGCGGTCCTTCTGCGCGAGGCAGCCGCCCACGGCGATCTGCATCCCCGGAGTCACGTTCTTGGTGGCCAGCAGGTGGCCGAGGCTGCCGTAGAGCTTGTTGTCCGCGTTCTCGCGGACGGCACAGGTGTTGAACACGACGACGTCGGCTGCGCTGCCGCGGCCGGCCCGGGCGTAGCCCGCCCCTTCGAGCAGCCCGGCGAGACGCTCGGAGTCGTGGACGTTCATCTGGCAGCCGTGGGTGCGGATCTCGTAGGTCCGCCCGGCTTGGGGCACGAGCACTGGGGTCGACATGGCTGACTCAGCCTAACGTCCAGGGCCAGCCCTCCGTCCGTCTCGCAAGGCCCCTCCCGATCCGCCGCACCGATCGCGGGAGGCCCGCACTAGGCTCCCCGAGCATGACCAACCCCACCGGCGAGCAGTACGAGATCGTCTCCGGCGAGCACCGCGTCGTCGTCACCGAGGTCGGCGCCACCCTGCGGACCTACACCGTCGGCGGACATCCCGTGGTCCGGGGCTTCGAGGCGGACGAGACGGTGTTCAAGTGCCGCGGGCAGCAGCTGCTGCCGTGGCCGAACCGGATCCGGGACGGGATCTACACGTTCGGCGGCGAGGAGCAGCAGCTCGACCTCAGTGAGCCGGACCGCCACAACGCGATCCACGGTCTCGTCCGGCACGTGCCGTGGACGCTGGTCGAGCACACGCAGGACAGCCTCACCCAGTCGGTGCGGGTCTACCCGAGGCCGGGCTGGCCGGGCATCATCGAGGCCACCCTCACCCACCAGGTCAGCAAGCGCGGGCTCCAGGTCAGCATCCGGGCGACCAACATCGGCCCCGAGGACGTGCCGTTCGGCTACGCGGCCCACCCCTACCTCACCGTCGGGGAGACGACCGTGGACGAGATCGCCCTCACGGTGCCGGCCCGTAGCTACCTCGAGGTCGACGACCGGCTGCTGCCGGTCGAGGTCACCCCGGTCGAGGGGACGGAGAAGGACCTACGCTCCGGGGCGCCGCTGGGGACGACCAACCTCGACCACGCGTTCACCGACCTCGACCGCGACGAGGACGGCCGGTGGCGCGTCAAGCTTGCGCTCGGGGACCGCCACACCGAGCTGTGGGGCGACGCCACCATGACCTGGATCCAGGTCTTCACCGGCGAGAACCGCCGGGACCTGTCGCTGGCGGTCGAGCCGATGACCTGCGGGCCGGACGCGTTCAACGACGGCGTCACCCACGACGGGCTGATCGTGCTGGCCCCGGGCAAGAGCTACTCCGGCCGCTGGGGCATCCTCGGTCGCTGACCGGCAGCCCGTAACCGGATCTCAACATGCCGGTGTCCCCACCCGCACCAAGACTCCTCTAGGGTCAGCCCATGACGGAGTCCGGACGTTCGTCCGCGGGTGGGGACGCAGCGATTGACCGCAACGCCCCGCAGGACAGCTCGGCCCCGGCGTCCGACCGGCCGGTCGGGGAGCCGTTGGTCGTCCTGAGCGGGGTGGACAAGCACTTCGGCCCGCTGCACGTCCTCAAGGACATCAACCTCACGGTGGGGCGCGGCGAGGTGGTCGTGGTGCTCGGGCCCTCCGGCTCGGGCAAGTCCACCCTCTGCCGGGCCATCAACCGGCTGGAGACCATCGAGTCGGGCACGATCACCATCGACGGACAGCGGCTGCCCGAGGAGGGCAAGGCCCTAGCGGGCCTCCGGGCCGACGTCGGCATGGTGTTCCAGTCCTTCAACCTCTTCGCCCACAAGACGGTCCTGGAGAACGTCACCCTCGGCCCGGTGAAGGTGCGGCGCAAGAGCGCGGCCGAGGCCCGCCAGCGGGGGCTGGAACTCCTCAAGCGCGTGGGCGTCGACTCCCAGGCCGACAAATACCCCGCCCAGCTCTCCGGTGGCCAGCAGCAGCGCGTCGCCATCGCGCGCGCCCTGGCCATGGACCCCAAGGTCATCCTGTTCGACGAGCCGACCTCCGCCCTCGACCCGGAGATGGTCAACGAGGTGCTCGACGTGATGGTCTCCCTCGCCCGGCAGGGCATGACCATGGTGGTGGTCACCCACGAGATGGGTTTCGCCCGCAAGGCGGCGAACCGCGTGGTGTTCATGGCCGACGGCCAGATCGTGGAGGAGGCTCCACCGGAGGCCTTCTTCACCGCCCCGCGCTCGGCGCGGGCCCAGGACTTCCTGAGCAAGATCCTCACCCACTAGCCCAGGAGGTGCCGCGCGACGGCGTTCCAGCCGCAGTGCGGTGCACGCAGAACCGAGCGACCAGGGGCAGCGGCCTGCTCTCCCGGCGCCCACACCGGAGGGAAACCATGAGGACCATCACCAGAATCGCCGGCAGCACCGCCGCTGCGGCACTCATGCTGTCCATGGCTGGCTGCGTTAACGAGGAGAACGCCGCCCCAGCCGGGGACGCCGCTAGCGCCGGGGGCCCGGTGACCATCGGCATCAAGTTCGACCAGCCGGGCCTCGGCCAGCAGGTCGGGAACGACTACGAGGGCTTCGACGTCACCGTGGCTCAATACGTCGCCCAGGAGCTCGGCTACACCGACGTCACCTTCAAGGAGTCCCCCTCGGCCCAGCGCGAGACGCTGCTCCAGAGCGGTCAGGTCAAGATGATCTTTGCGACCTACTCCATCACCGACGAGCGCAAGCAGAAGGTGTCCTTCGCCGGCCCGTACTTCATCGCCGGCCAGGACCTGCTGGTCAAGGCCGACAACACCGACATCACCGGGCCGGACGCGCTGGACGGCAAGAAGCTCTGCTCGGTCTCGGGCTCCACGTCCGCGCAGAAGATCAAGGACAACTACGCCTCCGGGGTGCAGCTGCAGGAGTTCGACACCTACTCCAAGTGCGTGCAGGCCCTGAACAGCGGCACCATCGACGCCGTCACCACCGACAACGTCATCCTGGCCGGCTTCGCTGCCCAGAAGCAGTACCAGGGCAAGCTCAAGGTGGTCGGCGCCCCGTTCTCCGAGGAGCGCTACGGCGTCGGCATCAAGCAGGGCGACACCGCCCTGTGCGAGTCGGTGAACACGGCCATCCAGAAGATGGTGGACGACGGCTCCTGGCAGAAGGCGCTGGACGACACCGTCGGCGCGTCGGGGTTCAAGCCGGACACCGAGAGCAACCCGCCCAAGCCCGACCCCTGCTCCTGACCACCCCGGGCCCGGGCGGCGCACGGCCGCCCGGGTCCGGCTCGTCCCTGAAGGAGGACCCGTGGACGGCTTCACGAGGCTGTTGACCGAGTACGACGTGCTCGGGGCCTTCTGGATGACCATCAAGCTCACCCTGGCCTCGGCCGTCGGGGCGCTGGTGATCGGGACGGTGGTGGCGGTCTGCCGGGTCTCTCCGGTCGTGGTCCTGCGCGGGTTCGGCACCGCCTACGTCACGCTGATCCGGAACACCCCGCTGACCCTGATCGTCTTCTTCTGCCTCTTCGGCATCAGCAACACGCTGCGCGTGCAGCTGGCCGACCCGGCCTCGCCCACCTCGATCGCCGACAACACCTTCCGGTTCGGTGTGATCGCGCTCGCGGTCTACCACGCCGCCTTCGTGGCCGAGGCGCTGCGGAGCGGCATCAACACGGTGCCGCAGGGGCAGGCCGAGGCCGCGCGGGCGATCGGGCTGGGGTTCCTGCCCACGCTGCGGGAGGTGGTGCTGCCCCAGGCCTTCCGCGGCGCCATCGCCCCGCTCGGCAACACGCTGATCGCCCTGACCAAGAACACGACCGTGGTGGCCACCATCGGGGTCGCTGAGCTCGCCTACCAGATGCGGAACATGATCGAGTTCAGCCCGTCCCTGCTCTACGCCATCTTCGTCCTGATCGCGGTCTGCTTCGTGGTCCTCACCCTGCCCACGGGGCTGGCCTTCACCTACCTGTCACGGCGACTGGTGGTGCAGCGGTGAGCACCCCCGCCGTCCTCTTCGACGTCCCGGGCCCCCGCGCCCGCCGCACCTACCGCGTCGTAGGCGCCCTGGCGGTGCTCGTGCTGGTCGCCCTGCTCGCCGTGGTCGTCCGCGGGCTGGCCAACCCCGACGACAACCAGTTCACCGCCGAGAAGTGGCAGCCGTTCCTAGACCCGGTCAGCTGGACGGCCTACCTGCTGCCGGGGCTGGTGAACACGCTCAAGGCCGCGGCCATCGCCGTCGTGCTCTCGGTCGTGGTCGGCCTGGTGCTCGGTGTGGGCCGGCTCTCGCAGGCGAAGGTGCTGCGGTGGGTGTGCGGGGTCTACGTCGAGTTCTTCCGCTCGGTCCCGGTGTTGGTCATGATGATCTTCTCCTACTACTTCGCGGTCTTCGTGGTGGGCATCACCGGCGATGCGGCCTCCCTGTTCGGGGTGGTGGCCGGGTTGACCCTCTACAACTCCTCCGTGATCGCCGAGCTCATCCGCTCAGGCGTCTTCTCCCTGCCCAAGGGCCAGCGGGAAGCCGGGCTGGCCGTGGGCCTCACGCCGTTCCAGGCGATGACCGCCATCCTGCTGCCCCAGGCGGTGACCGCGATGCTCCCGTCGCTGCTCAGCCAGCTGGTGGTCATCCTCAAGGACACCGCCCTCGGCTACATCATCAACTTCTCCGAGCTGATCCGCGGGGGGCAGAACCTCAGCACCAACTACGGCAACCTGATCCCGACCTTCCTCCTGCTGGCGGCGATCTTCATCCTCATCAACTACAGCCTGACCTTCCTCGCCAGCCTGCTGGAGCGGCGGCTCCAGCGCTCGGCCAAGGGCAGCACCCCAGCCGATCCGGCCGACCTGACCCCGGCCGCCCCGGCCGCCGGCGTCGGCGCAACCTAGAAGGAGGCCAGCCCGGCGAGCAGGCGGTCGACGTCGCTGTCGTCGTTGTACGGCGCGAGCCCGACGCGGACGGCGCCGCGCTCGCCCAGGCCGAGGTGCCGGGAGGCTTCGAGGGCGTAGAAGTGGCTGGCCGGCGCGTTGACCCCGACGGCGGCCAGCCGGGCGGCGACGTCGGCGGCCTCCTGACCGGGCAGGTCGAACAGCAGGGTGGAGGTGCGGTGCGCAGCCCGGCTGTACACCTCGGCACCGAGCTCTGCCAGGCCCGCCTCGATGCGGGCCTGCAGCCGCCCCTCGTGCTGCTGCGTCGCGGTGGTGCTGGCGGCGAGCCGCTCCCGCCGGCTGCCGGTACCCGGCACCAGCCCCGCCCGATAGTCGATGGCCGCGGTGGTGCCCACCAGCTGCTCGTAAGGAAGGGTGCCGAGCTCGAAGCGCTCAGGGACGGCGTCGCTCGAGGGCAGGAGCTTCGCCGGGCGGAGGGTCTCCAGGAAGGCGGGATCGGCCACGAGCGCCCCGTGGTGCGGTCCGAAGAACTTGTACGGCGAGCACACGAACACGTCGGCGCCCAGGGCCTCCATGTCCACCAGCGCGTGGGCCGTGTGGTGGACGCCGTCCACCCAGACCAGGGCACCGACGGTGTGCGCGGCGTCTGCGACGGCACGCACGTCCGGCTGGGTGCCGATCAGGTTGCTGGCTGCGGTGACCGCCACCAGGCGGGTCCGCTCGGTGAGCAGGGTGGCGACTGCGGCTGGATCCAGCTCGCCGGTGGCCGGGTCGAAGTCGGCCCAGCGCACGGTCAGCCCGCGGTCCTGCGCGGCCAGCACCCAGGGCCGGATGTTGGCGTCGTGGTCGAGCCGGGTGACCACGAGCTCGTCGCCGGGCGCCCAGTCCTGCACCAGCGTGCGGGCGAAGTCGAAGGTCAGCTGGGTGGCGCTGCGACCGAAGACCACCCCGCGTGGGTCGGCGCCGGTGAGGTCGGCAACCGCCTGCCGCGCCTGCAGGACCACCGTGTCGGCATTACGGGCGGCGAGGTTGGCCGTGCCCCGGTTGGAGAGCGGTCCGCTCAGGGTGGCCCGGATGGCCTCGGCCACGGGGGTCGGGGTCTGCGTCCCCCCGGGGCTGTCGAAGAAGGCTAGACCTGATCCCAGGGAGGGGAAGTCGCTGCGAACACGCACGAGGTCGAAGGTCACCCGCGCGAACCTACCAACGGTTCGCCCCTGATCTGCTCATGCCGGACCGGACCGGCCCGACCCGCCGGCACGCCTCAGCGGGCGGTCTCCGTGGCGCGGGACTCCCGCACGACGGTGACCCGGATCTGACCGGGGTAGGTCAGCTCCTCCTCGATCTGCTTGGCGATGTCGCGGGCCAGGACCTGAGCCTCGATGTCGTCGACGACCTCCGGCACCACCATCACGCGGAGCTCGCGGCCCGCCTGCATCGCGAAGACCTTGTCGACGCCGTCACGGGCGCCCGCGATCTCCTCCAGCCGCTCGAGCCGTTGCACGTAGGCCTCGATGCTCTCGCGGCGGGCGCCGGGCCGGCTGCCGCTGATCGCGTCCGCGGCCTGGGTGAGGATCGCCTCGACCGTCTTGACCTCCACCTCGTTGTGGTGCGCCTCGATGGCGTGCACCACGTCGGGGTGCTCGCCGTAGCGGCGCGCCAGGTCGGCCCCGATGATCGCGTGGGACCCCTCGACCTCGTGGGTCAGGGCTTTGCCGATGTCGTGCAGAAAGGCCGAGCGCTTGCACTGGGCGATGTCGAGGCTCATCTCAGCCGCCATCACCCCGGCGATGTGGGCCGACTCGACCAGGTGCTTGAGCACGTTCTGTCCGTAGGAGGTGCGGTACCGCAAGGTCCCCAGAATGGGCACCAGCGCGGGGTGCAGGTCGGAGATCCCCACCTCGGCCATGGCGTCCTCGGCCGCGCGCAGGCACTGCTGCTCGATCTGGGCCTTGCTGCGCTCGTGCACCTCCTCGATCCGCTGCGGGTGGATGCGCCCGTCCTTGACGAGCTCGCTCAGCGTCATGCGCGCGGTCTCGCGGCGCACGGGGTCGAAGCTCGAGAGCAACACCGACTCGGGGGTGTCGTCGATCATCACGTTGACACCGGTGACCTGCTCGAAGGCCCGGATGTTGCGGCCCTCACGGCCGATGATCCGCCCCTTCATGTCGTCACCGGGCAGGTGGACGGCGGACACCACCGACTCCGAGGTCTGCTCGGAGGCGACGCGCTGGATCGCCCCCACGACGATCATCCGCGCCTTGGCGTCGGCGTCCCTGCTGGCCTGACGCTCGATGTCGCGGGCCACGAGGACCGCCTGCCGCTTCGCCTCGTGCTCCACGGTCGCGACGAGCTCGGCCTTGGCCTGCTCGGCGGTGAGGCCCGCAACCCGTTCCAGCGCCTGCTGGCGCTCAGTCTCGACCTCAGCCAGAGCATGACGTTGCGCCTTCAACTGGGCCTTGAGGTCGTCGAGCTGGCGCGCGCGCTCGTCCTGCGCCCGCCCTTCACTGTCCAGCCGTTCCTCACGGTCGACCAGGCGCTGCTCACGTCGCTCGAGATCGGCCCGGTGCTCCTGGATCTCGGCCCGCCGGGCCCGCGCTTCCTGGTCAGCCTCGCTCCGGGCGCTCTCGGCCGACGCGATCATGGAGCCGGCCTTCTGCTGCGTAACCGCAAGCTCGCGCTCAGAGCGGGCGCGGAGCTCGGCCAGCTGTTCGTGGGCTGCCGCGAGCTCGGCCCGCTCGGCCTCGTGCCGGGAATCGGGAACCACCGGAGCCACGGGTGCTGCCGCAGTCGTGACGGGGCGAGCCGCCGAACGACGCAGCATCAACACGACAACCACCAGCGCCGCAATCACCACGACCAGCACGGCCAGCACGGCGAACGTCAGGACTGGACTCATGGCGCGCACTCCCGTCTACACGCTCCCGCGTGCACTCAAGAGGCTTCAGCCCGCGCAGACATGCATTTGTGAACCGCGCACCACCCAGTGCACGGCGGGTCCTGAGCGGACCTCCGGAATCGGAACTCAAAAACATCAGTACTGGCGATTTATCAAGCCGTCGACGCACGTCGACGGTTTACATTTCGGGCCGAACAAACGTGCTGAAAACCTCGTGCTTGCAGGGTATGGCTCTGACCACGGGTGGTCAAGCAGCGGACCGCCCGCCGGACCCCGCCCACGCTCAGTCCCGCGGGGCGTCAGCCCCGGGGACGTCAGTCCTGAGGGGCGTCGAGGACCTGGCTGAGAACCGTCGAGGCCACACCCCCGCTGAAGCCCCGGCGGGCCAGCGCCCCCGCCAGGCGGCGGTACTGCACGTCGCGCTCAAGCCCTTCGAGGGAGCGGACCTTCTTCCGGGCCAGCGCAAGCGCCGCCTCGACCTCGTCGTCGGTCTCGACGCCAGCCACGGCTTCGTCGATCTGGTCACGGTCGACGCCCTTGGTCTGCAGCTCGCGGCGTAACGCAGAGCGTGAGAGGTGCCGGCGCTGCTGACGCGACTCCACCCAGTCGCGGGCGAAGGCCTCGTCGTCCACCAGCCCGACGGCCTCCATCCGGTCGAGCACGGCCTCGGCCGCATCCTCTGGCACGTCGCGGGCGGCCAGCGCGGTTGCCAGCTCGTGCCGCGTCCGGGCCTGCACGGCCAGCTTCCGCAGCACGATCGTCCGAGCCACACCCTCGGGGTCGGCCTCCGCGTCGCCGGGCTCGGACGCGGGCTCCTGCCCGCCACGACGTCGTCGACCACGGGTGCGACCCGTAGCCGAAGGCGCATGATCCTGACCGTCCTCCGCCCGGGCACGCCGTCGACCCGACCGTGAGGTGAGACCCTCCCCGGCCGTCTCGCCTCCCACGTCGTCGCGGGTGCGGCCGGGGTCGTCCTCCCGCCCCGGGCCGAGCGCCCGCGTGACGGCCGGGAGTGGCGGAGGTACCACTGCACCCTGCGCCGACAACCAGGACCGGACCTGGTCGACGGGATCGGCAGGGCCCGGCACGCGTGGCTCGCGAGCCGGGTCCGCAGCGGAACTCAGAACTCCACCTCACCGGTGACGGGGTCGACGCCCGCCGGGACGTCGAGCTGCGGGCCGATGCCCATCTTTTCCTTGATCTTCTTCTCGAGCTCGTTGGCCAGATCGGGGTTGCTGATCAGGTAGCCACGCGCGTTCTCCCGGCCCTGGCCCAGCTGGTCGGCGTCGTAGGTGAACCAGGCCCCGGCCTTGCGGACGATCCCCACCTCGACACCGAGGTCGATCAGGCTGCCCTCGCGGCTGATTCCCTTGCCGTACAGGATGTCGAACTCCGCCTGCTTGAACGGCGGCGCGACCTTGTTCTTCACGACCTTCACCCGGGTCCGGTTTCCGACCATTTCCTGGCCGTCCTTGAGCGTCTCGATTCGACGGACGTCGAGTCTGACCGAGGAGTAGAACTTCAGGGCCCGCCCACCCGTGGTGGTCTCGGGCGAGCCGAACATGACGCCGATCTTCTCGCGCAGCTGGTTGATGAAGATCGCCGTGGTGTTGGAGTTGCTCAGTGCCCCGGTCATCTTGCGCAGCGCCTGGCTCATCAGCCGGGCCTGGAGACCGACGTGGCTGTCCCCCATCTCGCCCTCGATCTCGGCACGCGGCGTCAGGGCAGCCACCGAGTCGATGACGATGAGCGACAGCGCACCTGAACGGACCAGCATGTCGGCGATCTCGAGAGCCTGCTCACCGTTGTCCGGCTGGCTGACCAGCAGGGAGTCGGTGTCCACGCCGAGCCGAGCGGCGTAGTCCGGATCCAGCGCGTGCTCGGCGTCGATGAAGGCGCAGATGCCGCCGGCGGCCTGGGCGTTGGCGATGGCGTGCAGCGCCACCGTCGTCTTGCCACTGGACTCGGGGCCGTAGATCTCCACGACCCGGCCGCGCGGCAGGCCGCCGATGCCGAGGGCGAGGTCGAGGGCGATCGACCCGGTCGGGATCACTTCGAGGGGAGCGCGCACCTCGTCCCCGAGCCGCATCACTGAGCCCTTGCCGTAGTTCTTGTCGATCTGGGCGAGTGCTGTCTGCAGAGCCTTCTCGCGGTCGTTGGTCGCCATCATGTCCTTCCCTCACCCGTCCGGGCGGTTCCTTGTCGTGCGGTCTGTGCAGGGACTCTAAGGAGAGGCACTGACAAAGGTCCGCGACCCGGAGGGGCTGTGCACAGCACCCCGGCGTCGAACGACCCCGGTGGACAACTTACCGAACAGGTGTTCGAACAGCGAGGGGACACGCCGCGTGGCGGGCAGAGCGGCCGGGCCCGAGCCGGACATGGCGCCTCAGCGCTCTCGGGCAGGCAGCTCGAGCGCGGCCCACACTGCGCGCCAGACCGTCTTGACCGGCACGCCGTCGGCCACCGCCTCGACCACCGTCCGGTTCTGCAGCTCGGCCAGGCTGTACTCCGCAGCCCAGACCCGGTGGTAGCCGGCCCCCAGCTGGTCCTGCAGCCGTTGCCACAGCTCGGTCTCCTTCATCCCACCACCCCCTTGTCCGCCGTCACCGGCCCCAGTGTTCACCAGGCGGACCCTGTCGACCAGCCGGGCGGGTCAGGGCAGCGGAAACTGTCAGAGCTGCCGGGCAGTATGGAGACGTGCCCGCCGACGTCTTGAAGGTGTTCTCCCCCGCCACCGCCACGTGGTTCCGTGAGGTGTTCGAGCGCCCGACGGCGGCTCAGGCCGGGGCGTGGAAGGCCATCGCGGCCGGGCAGAACGCGCTCGTGGTGGCACCGACCGGCTCGGGCAAGACGCTCGCCGCCTTCCTCTGGGCCCTCGACGACCTGACCCGCTCCCCGCGGCCGGAGCCACAGGAACGCTGCCGGGTCCTCTACGTGTCCCCCCTCAAGGCCCTGGCCGTCGACGTCGAGCGCAACCTGCGGGCTCCGTTGGCGGGGATCACCCAGACGGCCCTCCGCCTCGACCAGCGGCCGCCCGAGGTCACGGTGGGCGTGCGCTCCGGCGACACCACCACGGCCGAGCGGCGTGCCATCGCCACCCGGCCGCCGGACATCCTCATCACCACACCCGAGTCCCTGTTCCTCATGCTCACCTCCAACGCACGCGACGTGCTGCGGTCGGTCCGCACCGTCATCGTCGACGAGGTGCACGCCCTGGCCGGGACCAAGCGGGGAGCACACCTCGCCTTGTCGATCGAGCGGCTCGAGGCTCTGACCGCCGAGTCCGCCCCCGTCGACGTCCCGCACCGCCCGCTCCAGCGGATCGGGCTCTCGGCCACGGTCCGCCCGGCTGAGCGGGTCGCGTCCTACCTCGGCGGCCCCCATCCGGTGCAGGTGGTCGCCCCCCGCTCCGAGAAGGCGTGGGACCTCGAGATCGTGGTGCCCGTCGAGGACATGAGCGATCTGGGAGCGTCCTCTTCCACTCCGTCCAGCCTGGAGGACGAGCAGGCGCCCACGCGGGCGCCCTCGATCTGGCCGCACGTGGAGAACAAGATCCTCGACCTGATCGCCGCCCACCGCTCCACGATCGTGTTCGCGAACTCGCGGCGCCTGGCCGAGCGCCTCACCTCCCACCTCAACGAGCTGCACGCCGAACGGCTCGGGATGAGCCTTCCCGAGGAACCCGCACAGACCCCGGCGCAGGTGATGGCCCAGTCCGGGGCCTCGTCGGGCCAAGACGGCACGCACGCACCCGCGGTGGCCCGGGCGCACCACGGTTCGGTCAGCAAGGAACAGCGGGCCCAGATCGAGTCCGACCTCAAATCAGGCCTGCTGCCCTGCGTGGTGGCCACCTCCTCCCTCGAGCTGGGCATCGACATGGGTGCGGTGGACGTCGTCGTGCAGGTCGAGTCGCCGCCCTCGGTGGCCAGTGGCCTGCAGCGGGTGGGCCGGGCCGGGCACCAGGTGGGGGCCACCTCCCGCGGTGTGTTCTTCCCCAACCACCGCGGCGACCTCATCGAGTCCGCCGTGGTGGTCGAGCGGATGCGCCAGGGGGCCATCGAGGAGGTGGCCGAGCTGCGCAACCCCCTGGACGTGCTCGCCCAGCAGGTCGTCGCGGTGGTGTCCGGCCAGGACACCAAGGTCGACGAGCTGTACGCCCTGGTGCGCCGGGCCAGCAGCTTCCGCGAGCTGCCCTACAGCGCGTTCGAGGCGGTGCTGGACATGCTCAGCGGCCGTTACCCCTCGGAGGACTTCGCCGAGCTCCGACCACGCCTGGTCTGGCAGCGGGACACCGGCGTGCTCAGCGCACGGCCCGGAGCCCAGCGACTCGCCGTCACCTCCGGCGGCACCATCCCGGACCGGGGGCTGTTCGGGGTGTTCATCGTCGGTGAGGGCAACGCCTCCGGCAAGCACGCGCCAGGTCGGCGCGTGGGCGAGCTCGACGAGGAGATGGTCTACGAGACCCGGGTGGGTGACGTCTTCACCCTCGGCACCACCAGCTGGCGGGTGGAGCAGATCACCCACGACCAGGTCCTGGTCACCCCTGCACCGGGGGTTCCGGGCCGGTTGCCGTTCTGGAAGGGCGACTCCCCCGGGCGACCGCTCGAGCTGGGGCGTGCGTTCGGTGGTTTCGTCCGCGAGGTCGGCACCATGGGCGTCCCCGCCGCCACGACCCGGCTGCGCGAGAGCGGCCTGGATGACCTGGCGGCCCGCAACCTCGTCGCCTACCTCACCGAGCAGTCCACCGCCACCGGGGCCCTGCCCACCGACCAGACGATCGTGGTCGAACGGTTCCGAGACGAGCTCGGCGACTGGCGGGTCTGCGTCCACTGCGCCCTCGGCACCGGCGTGCTCGCTCCCTGGGCGCTGGCCATCGAGCACGCGGCCCGGCAGCGCTACGGGCTGGAGGTGCAGGCCACGGCCACCAACGACGGCATCGTGCTGCGGGTCCCCGACACCGAGTCCGAGCCACCCAGCGCCGACCTGCTGCTCCTCGATCCCGAGACCATCGAGTCCGTCGTCACCGACGAGGTCGGCGGCTCCGCGCTCTTCGCCGCCCGCTTCCGCGAGTGCGCAGCCCGGGCCCTGCTGTTGCCCCGCAGGGATCCCAAGGCCCGCTCGCCGCTGTGGCAGCAGCGCATGCGGTCGGCCCAGCTGCTGAGCGTCGCCGCGCGGTTCCCGGAGTTCCCCATCGTGCTGGAGACCATGCGTGAGTGCCTGACCGACGTCTTCGACCTCGACGGCCTGCTGGAGGTGCAGCGAGAGATCGCCGCCCGCAAGATCCGGCTCGTCGAGGTGGAGACGAAGGAGCCGTCGCCGTTCGCGCGGTCCCTGCTGTTCGGCTATGTCGGCGCTTTCGTCTACGAGGGTGACGTCCCGCTCGCGGAGAAGAAGGCCGCGGCCCTGTCGCTGGACGCCACCCTGCTGGCCGAGCTGCTCGGCAAGGACGGCCTCAAGCAGCTGCTCGACGCCTCTGTCATCGCCCGCAGCGAGGCCGACGTGCAGGGCCTCAGCCCCGAGCGGCAGGCGGGGACCGCGGAGCAGCTCTACGACCTGGTCCGGACCGCCGGACCCTACAGCCGCCCGGAGCTGGCCCTGCGCACGGTGACCGAACTCCCGCTTGAGGACGCCCTGGAGCAGCTGCTCCTCGACCGACGGATCGTCGAGGTCCGTATCGCCGGGCAGCCGATGGTCGCGGTGGCCGAGGACGTGCCCAGGCTGAGGGACGGGCTGGGCATCCCCGTCCCTCCGGGCGTGGCTGCCAACTTCACCGAGACCTCGGCGCACCCGATCGAGGACCTCGTCCTGCGCTGGGCCCGCACCCATGGTCCCTTCGTCGCGGGAACGGTCGCCACCCGCTACGGCCTTGGCCGGGCGGTCGTCGAACAGGCCTGCGACGCCCTGGTCGCGAGCGGCACGGTGGTCAGCGGCTCGTTCGTCGACCTGGAGGGCGAAGCCGGCCAGGAGCGCCGCCAGTACTGCCACGGCCAGGTGCTGGCCCTGATCAAGCGGCGGACGCTGGCGCTGCTGCGCAAGGAGGTGGAGCCGGTCGAGCAGGTGGCCTACGCCCGATTCCTCGCGGAGTGGCAGGGGGTCGCTAGCGGGGCCCGCGGGAGCGACGCCGTCCTCGGCGCCCTCGAGCAGCTCGCCGGCTACGCCATGCCCGCCAGCGCCGTGGAGTCGGTGATCCTTCCTGCCCGGGTGTCGGGTTACAGCCCGGCCATGCTCGACGAGCTCACCGCGAGCGGTGAGGTCACCTGGGTCGGCGACGGCGGGATCGGGGACTCCGACGGGTGGGTCCGGTGGTACGTCGCCGGGGCCGAGCCGTCGGAGGTCCGGGCGCCTGCTCACCACCGCAGCCAGGAGCTCCTCGACGCCCTGGCCGGCGGTGGCGCCTACTTCTTCGACGCCCTGCTGCCGGCGGGATCGCTGGCTCACCGGGACGAGTACGTCGCGGCCCTGTGGGACCTCGTCTGGTCCGGGCTGGTCACCGGGGACACCTTCGCCCCGGTCCGGGCGCTGTCGGGCGGGGCCCACCGCAAGGCTCCCACCCGCCCGACGGCCCGCACCCACCGGGCGCGGCTGGCCGGAGGCGGGCTCGCCCGTCCGGGCCGGGCACCGCGCATCGCCTCCCCCACGACGGTCGGCCGGTGGTCGCTCGTCGTCCGCACCGCCACGACCCCAGCGGAGCGGCTCGCCACCGACGTCTTCGCCCAGCTTGACCGCTACGGCGTGGTGAGCCGCGGCAGCGTGATGACCGAGAACGGGGAGGGCGGCTTCGGAGCCGCCTACCGGGCGCTCAGCGCGTTGGAGGAGTCAGGGCAGTGCCGGCGGGGCTACTTCATCGAGGGTCTGGGCGCCGCCCAGTTCGCGCTCGGCGGAGCGGTGGACCGGCTCCGCTCGTTCCAGCGGGAGCCGGAAGTCCCCTCGGCGGTGGTCCTCGCCGCCTGTGACGCGGCCAACCCCTATGGTGCCGCGCTGCCCTGGCCCGAGCGCGAAGGCCACCGGCCCGGCCGGAAGGCGGGAGCGCTCGTGGTGCTCGTGGACGGCGCCCTCACCTTCTACGTGGAGCGCGGAGGCAAGACCCTGCTGTCCTTCACCGAGGACCCGCGGCGGCTGGCGCCGGCGGCGACGGTGCTGGCCGAGGCGGTACAGAGGGGTCAGCTGGGGAAGCTGAGCGTGGAACGGGCCGACGGTGGGCACGTGTTCGGTTCGACGCTGGTCAGCGACGCGCTGCAAGGAGCCGGCTTTCGCATGACCCCGCAGGGGCTCAGGCTGCGTCCGACCGCCTGAGCCCAGGACCGGTCGACCGCCTGGGCCTGGTAGCTCAGGCCGCTGCGGCCTGCGGGAGGGAGCGGACCGTGGGCAGGGAGCGCACACTCTCGTACATCGCCATCTTCTCGCTGACCACGCTGAGGACCACCGAGAGCGGCAGGTCCAGAGCCGCGCAGATGGCGGCGAGCAGCTCGCTCGACGCCTCCTTCTGGCCCCGCTCCACCTCGGAGAGGTAGCCCAGGCTCACCCGGGCGGCCTTGGAGACCTCGCGGAGGGTGCGGGCCTGGCCGACCCGCTCCTCACGCAGCGACTCCCCGATGAGCTCACGCACCAGTACCTGCTTCATCGGACTCTCCTGACCCATGCGGAAACTCTACCCACTGCGCCGAGGCCGGACGTGGGCTCCCGGCGGCGGCGGCACCGGCTCAACGCCGGTCGGCGGGTTGGTTGTTCCGGACCGCGTCGGTGAGCAGCGCCAGGGCGGTGACCGCCGTCTGCCACCGGATCGCCGCCCGGTCCCCGGCCAGCCGCAGCTCCCGGACCGACACCCACCCTGTTGCGGGGCAGGCGACACCCACGAAGACCTGGCCCACCGGGTGTCCGTCCTGGGGCTCCGGTCCGGCGACGCCGGTGACGGCCAGTCCCCAGTCCGCCTCACAGCGCGCCGCGACTCCAGTGGCCATCGCAGCCGCCGTCTCCCGCGCCACCGGGCCCACCTCAGCCAGCACGGCCGACGGCACCCCGGCCAGCGTGTGCTTGAGGCGGGTGGCGTAGCTGACCACCCCACCGACGTAGGCCGACGACGCCCCGGGGACCGAGGTCAGGAGCTCACCGATGAGGCCGCCGGTCAATGATTCCGCGCTTGCCAGCGTCTGTGACCGCTCGGCCAGCACCGCCAACGCGGCGGAGGCCCCCGGGTCGACGCCGGCGCGGGCCGCCCCGTCAGCGCCCGGCGGCTGGTTCACGCGGTCGACCGGCTGCGCGGCGCAGCGCGAGGGCGTCGCGGACGTAGTCCAGGCCCGTGGCGACCGTGACCACCAGCGCCACCATCATCACGACGACGGCCACGACGTGGGCCCAGTCCGGCAGCGGTAGGAGGTACAGCATGATCGCCACCGCCTGCAAGACCGTCTTCAGCTTGCCGCCCCGACCGGCCGCCATCACCCCGTAGCGGAGCACGACGAACCGCATCGCCGTGATCCCCCACTCGCGGACCAGCATGGTGACGGTGACCCACCACGACAGCTCGTCGACCAGGGAGAGCCCGATGAAGGCCATCCCGGTGAGGGCCTTGTCGGCGATCGGGTCGGCGAGCTTGCCGAACCGGGTGATGAGGTTGTGCTTGCGGGCCAGGTGACCGTCGAGGCTGTCGGTGAGGATGGCGGCGAGGAAGACCGCGGCCGTCCCGATCCGCCAGCCGGTGGCGTCCGGGTGGGCCAGCAGCATCCAGGCGAAGACGGGGACCAGGACGATGCGCAGCGCCGTCAGCGCGTTCGGCACGTTCCACGGGCTGTTCTCGGGCTCGGCCAGGGGGCCCACCGGGTGGCGCTCCGACGGGGCGAGAGCGTCGGGGTCAGGGCCAGGGGTCGGCTGACCCAGGGCTGGCACCTCAGCCACCGGGCTGCTCGGGGGAGCTGGCACCCCTCGGGAAAGCCCGGGCCACCAGGTCGGCCCCGCCGCTCGCGCTCACCACCGCCGGCACCAGCGCACCGACGCGGACCTGCTCGGCACCCACGAGCTCGACCGTGCCGTCGACCTCGGGCCCCTGGTGAGCGGCGCGGCCGGTCACCACCTCATCCACCTCTTCGACCAGCACCTCCACCACCTCGCCGACGCGCTGGGCGGCACGCTCGGCGACCAGCTCGTCGACCAGGTCGGCCAGCCGCTCCCGGCGCTGCTCGACGAGCTCACCGGGGAGCTGACCGTCCAGCCGGGCGGCCTCAGTGCCGTCCTCGTCGGAGTATCCGAAGACGCCGATCGCGTCGAGCCCGGCCTCGCTGAGGAAGTCGCACAGGATGTCCACGTCCGCCTCGGTCTCACCGGGGAACCCGCAGATGACGTTGGACCGGATGCCGGCCGTGGGTGCCTGCGAGCGGATCGAGGCGAGAAGGCTCAAGAAGGAGTCCGGGTCGCCGAAGCGTCGCATCCGTCGCAACAGGGTCGGCGACGCGTGCTGGAACGACAGGTCGAAGTACGGCACGACCTTCGGCGTGCTGGTCATCGCGCTGACCAGGCTCGGCCGCACCTCGGCCGGTTGCAGGTAGGACACCCGGATCCAATCGAGACCGTCCAGCGCGCTGAGCTCACCCAGGAGCTTCTCCAGGGCCCGGATGTCGCCCAGGTCCTTACCGTAGGAGGACGTGTTCTCGCTGACCAGGAACAGCTCCCGGACGCCCTGGTCCACCAACCACCGAGCTTCCGTGACGATCTCGGCCGCCGGCCGGGAGAGGTAGGCGCCGCGGAACGCCGGAATGGCACAGAAGGCGCAGCGCCGGTCGCACCCGGAGGCGACCTTGAGCGGCGCGGTCGGTCCGCCGTCGAGCCGGCGCCGCAGGGGGCGGGGTCCGCTCGCCGGAGCAAGGCCGGCCGGCAGGTCCGGAGCATCGAGAGCCGCGCCGTGGCCGGGAAGGCTCTGTCCCTGGGCGGCCGCCCGGCGGGCGGTCGGAGCCATGGGCAGCAGGGTCCGACGGTCACGCGGGACGTGCGCGGTGTGGGGCTGTCCGGCGAGGATCGCAGAAAGCCGGCCGGCGACGTCGGTGTAGTCGTCGAAGCTCAGGACGGCGTCGGTCTCGGGCAGGGAGTCCGCCAGCTCGTTCCCGTACCGCTCCGCGAGGCACCCGACGGCCACGACGGCACGCGGCCGCCCCTGCTCCTTCAGGTCCGCTGCGGCGAGCAGGGTGTCGACGGAGTCCTTCTTCGCCGCCTCCACGAACCCGCAGGTGTTGACCATCACCGCGTCGGCGTCCTCAGGGTCGGCGACCAGCCGGAAGCCGCCGTCCTCCAGCCGGGCTGCCAGCTCCTCGGAGTCGACCTCGTTGCGGGCGCACCCCAGGGTGACGAGGTGGACCGCAAGCAGGTCGTCGGGCTCCCGCACGGGGGCAGGCAGGTTGGGCGCAGTGAGAACAGCCATGGCCTGTTCAGTATGACCGATCAGGCGAGCGTCCCGCCCGACACGGATCCGCAGGAGGGGGCGCCGACGGTGACCGCTTCGGGCCTGGATCCCGGCCGTACCCTGGGTCGACCAGGAGGTGGGGATGCCGACCGAGACCAGAGCCGGTCCGCTTGACACGCTCGCCTGCGCCCTCGCCGGGGACACCGCCGGAGCCGCCGCCCTCCTCGCGGCCGCTCGGAGCGCGACCGAACGGCCCGGGCGGCGCGCCGAGCCCGGTGACGAGGACGATTCCGAGGCGGCCGGACGCACGGCCCTCGTGCAGGCCTACCTGCGGACCGGTCGCCGCCCGGCTCCCCGTGAGGCCGAGCCGTTGCCCGACCCCGAGCTGGAGGCGGTGCGCAGCCGTCTGGACGCGCTCGCGCCTCTCCCCCGCGCGTTGCTGGTGCTGCGGAACCTGGAAGGGCTGACCCTCGCCGACCTCGCCCGGACCACCGAGCGCAGCGGACCGGCACTCACCCGAGCACTGGAGACCGCGACGGAGAACGTGGCGGCGACGGGCTACCAGCTCGAGCTGGTGGCAGCAAGCGTCCGCGTCCCCGAGCCCGGCGAGGTGGAGACCGCCCGGCGCTCGCTCGCGGCACGTCGGCGGCGGACCCGCACCCGCTGGGTGCTGGCTGTACTGGTGGTCGCGGCGTTGGTCACCGCGGCGACCGTCCTACCCGGGATGCTGCGCCCCGACCCCTACGCCCGTGCCGTCGGCGCGTGGGTCTACGGCTACGAGATCCGCCCGACGCCCGGGTTCCGGGTGCTCAACCGCTTCCTCACCCCCGAGACCGATACGGTCCGCCTGCTCGACGAGAACCCTTCGCAGTCCGCGCGCCGGACCTGCGACATCAAGGCCTCCAGCAGCGAGCGCCCGACGCCCGCGCCGGCGGGCCGGTCCGCCCGGGTCGGCGCCTTCGCGGGGCGATTCGTGGAGGCCGACCGGACCCGCGGCCCGTCGTTGTGGTGGAGGCCGACGCCCCGGCTGGCGATGGACGTGAGCTGCAGCCGTGACACCACCGACGACCAGCTGCTCGCCGTCGCTGCCCTGGTCGTCCCTGCCGAGGTCTCGGTCCTGGTGCCGATCGACCTCACCCGCCTGCCACCTGGGGAGGAGGTCCGGGGGATCTACGACCTGGACACCCAGATCGCCATGCTGGTGCTCCCTCCGGGTGAGACCGAGGAGTCGCTCAACGCGGTCTACGTCAGCGTCGGCAGTGTCTTCAGCACCGCCTCGAACCGCCGCAACAGCCGCACCGTCCGGCTCGGCAACGTGACCGCCCAGGTCCAGCGGGCCGGCGAGACCACCACGATCTGCTGGGACCTCGGCGGGACGCAGGCCTGCGTGACTGACTTCATCACCGGCTCCGACCCCACCGCCAGCCGGGAGCAGCGCCTCGAACGGTTGCTGGCCATCGCCCGCCTGGTGCGGACCGCCCCCGGCCCTCGGGACCGCAGCACCTGGTTCGACGCCCGCGACGCCGTGCCCGGCTGACGGGAGCTGCCGGAGGTGGAAGGATCGTCGGGCCATGGCACCCCTGCTGAGTGACCTCGTCCCTGCCGAGCCGGGCCCCGACGCCCTCTTCGAGGTGTTCAGCGGCTGGGCCGCCGACCGGGGCCTGGACCTCTACCCCGCCCAGACTGAGGCGGTCATCGAGCTGGTCTCGGGCGCCAACGTCATCCTGTCCACCCCCACCGGGTCGGGGAAGAGCCTGGTGGCCACGGCCGCCCAGTTCGCGGCCCTCGCCTCCCGCGAGAACGGTGGCGACCCCACGGGCCGGGTCTTCTACACCGCGCCTATCAAGGCCCTGGTCTCGGAGAAGTTCTTCGCCGCCGTCGAGGTGTTCGGCGTCGACCGGGTCGGGATGATGACCGGGGACGCGAGCGTCAACGCCTCGGCTCCGATCATCTGCTGCACCGCGGAGATCCTCGCCAACCTGGCTCTGCGCGAGGGTGCCGAGTCCTCGGTCACCACGGTGGTGATGGACGAGTTCCACTACTACGCCGACCCCGAGCGCGGCTGGGCGTGGCAGGTGCCTCTGCTGGAGCTGCCGCGCGCCCAGTTCCTGCTGATGTCGGCGACGCTCGGTGACGTCAGCCGCTTCGAGCGCGACCTCACCCGGCGCACGGGCCGGCCCACCGCCGTGGTCGCCTCCGTCGAGCGACCCGTGCCCCTGCAGCACGAGTACGTCACCACCACCCTGCTCGAGACGATCGAGGAGCGGCTGAGCACCCACCAGGCGCCGGTCTACGTCGTCCACTTCAGCCGGGCGGCCGCCATCGAGCAGGCCCAGGCGCTGAACAGCCTCAAGATCACCACCCGCGAGGAGAAGGACCAGATCGCCGACCTCATCGGCGGCTTCCGCTTTGCGGCCGGCTTCGGCAAGACGCTCTCCAGGCTGGTCCGCAACGGGATCGGCGTGCACCACGCCGGGATGCTCCCCAAGTACCGACGGCTGGTCGAGCTGCTGGCCCAGGCCGGGCTGCTTAAGGTCATCTGCGGCACCGACACCCTCGGGGTGGGCATCAACGTCCCGATCCGGACCGTGCTGCTCACCTCCCTGAGCAAGTACGACGGCGTGCGTCCCCGGCTGCTGACCGCCCGGGAGTTCCACCAGATCGGCGGCCGTGCGGGCCGGGCCGGTTTCGACGCCTCGGGGACCGTCGTCGTCCAGGCGCCCGACCACGTCGTGTTAAACGAGAAGGCGCTGGCCAAGGCGGGCGACGACCCGAAGAAGCGCCGCAAGGTGGTCCGCAAGAAGCCGCCCGAGGGCACGGTCGGGTACGGCTCACCGACCTTCGAGCGTCTGGTCGAGGCCGAGCCGGAGCCGCTGGAGTCCTCGTTCAAGGTGACCCACGCGATGCTGCTGAACGTCATCAACCGGCCCGGCGACTGCTACGTCGCCATGCGCCACCTGCTCACCGACAACGACGAGCCGCCCGTCCGGAACCGTCGGCACATCCACCGCGCCCTGCAGATCTACCGCGGGCTGCTCGAGTCCGGGGTCGTGGAGCAGCTGCCCCACCCCGACCTCCAGGGTCGGACCGCCCGCCTCACCGTCGACCTGCAGCAGGACTTCGCCCTCAACCAGCCGCTATCGCCCTTCGCGCTAGCCTGCCTCGACCTGCTGGACCGCGAGTCCGACGACTACGCCCTGGACGTGCTGTCGGTGCTCGAAGCCACCCTCGACGACCCGAAGCCCATCCTCACCGCCCAGCGCTCCAAGGCCCGCGGTGAGGCTGTGGCGGAGATGAAGTCCGACGGCCTGGAGTACGAGGAGCGAATGGTCCTGCTGGAGGACATCACCTACCCCCAGCCGCTGACCGAGCTGCTGCGGGTGGCCTACACCGCCTTCGGGCAGACCCACCCGTGGGTCCTCGACACCCAGCCCTCACCCAAGTCCGTGGCCCGCGACCTCTACGAGCGGTCGATGACCTTCACCGAGTACGTCAGCTTCTACGGCCTCGCCCGGGCCGAGGGGATCGTGCTGCGCTACCTCGCTGACGCGTTCAAGGCCCTGCGCCAGACCGTTCCCGAGGAAGCCCGGACCGAGGCCGTGGCCGACCTGATCGCTTGGCTGGGTGAGCTGGTGCGGCAGGTCGACTCCAGCCTCCTCGAGGAGTGGGAGTCGCTGCGCAGCCCCGACGCGGAGGTCCAGTCGGTGGTCGCGGTCGACGCGGCCGCACCCCCGGTGACGGCCAACGTGCGCGCCTTCCGGGTGCTGGTGCGCAACGCGCTGTTCCGCCGGGTCGAGCTGGCGGCGCGCCGGAACTGGTGGGCGCTGGGTGAGCTGGACGAGACGTTCCCTGCCGAGGCCTGGCAGGAGGCCCTCGAGCCGTACTTCGCCCAGCACGCCACGCTGCAGACCGGGGCCGCGGCCCGCGGGCCGGCCCTGCTGCTGGTCACCGAGGAGCCCGGCCGCTGGCTGGTCCGCCAGATCCTCGACGACCCCGCCGGCGACCACGACTGGGGCATCACCGCGGAGGTGGACCTCCGGGCCAGCGACGCCGAGGGCACCGCGGTCGTCCGGATCACCGACGTGGGCCAGCTTGGCGGCTGGTGACCGCCCGGCCCGGGCGGGCACCCGGGCGGGAGCCCTCAGCCCAGCCGCAGGTTGTCCAGCACCACGTCGAGCTCGTCGGGCTTGACCAGCACCTCCCGGGGCTTGGAGCCCTCGGACGGGCCCACGACACCCCGGGTCTCCATGATGTCCATCAGCCGACCGGCCTTGGCGAAGCCGACCCGCAGCTTGCGCTGCAGCATCGAGGTCGAACCGAGCTGCAGGTTGACCACCAGCTCGGCGGCCTGGACCACGAGGTCGAGGTCGTCCCCGATGTCCTCCGCGACCTTGCTGCTGGCCTCCGGGACGGCGGTCACGTCCTCCCGGTAGGTCGGCTTGAGCTGCTCGATGACGTGGGCGACCACCTGGCGGACCTCGTGCTCGGTCACCCAGGCGCCCTGGATGCGGATGGGCTTCGACGAGCCCATGGGCAGGAACAGCCCGTCACCCTGGCCGACGAGCTTCTCGGCACCGGGCTGGTCGAGGATGACGCGGGAGTCGGTCATCGACGAGGTCGAGAAGGCCAACCGGCTGGGCACGTTGGCCTTGATCAGCCCCGTCACCACGTCGGTGCTCGGCCGCTGGGTGGCCAGCACCAGGTGGATGCCGGCTGCCCGGGCGAGCTGGGTGATCCGGACGATGGAGTCCTCGACGTCACGGGGCGCCACCATCATCAAGTCGGCCAGCTCGTCAATGATCACCAGCAGGTACGGGTAGGGCGCGAGCACCCGCTCCGAACCGGGAAGCGGTTGCACGCTCCCGGCCCGGACGGCCTTGTTGAAGTCGTCGATGTGACGGAAGTTGAACGCGGCCAGGTCGTCGTAGCGCATGTCCATCTCGCGCACCACCCACTGCAGCGCCTCGGCCGCCTTCTTGGCGTTGGTGATGATCGGGGTCACCAGGTGCGGCACTCCCTCGTACGCGGTCAGCTCGACGCGTTTGGGGTCGACCATGAGCATCCGGACCTCGTCAGGGGTGGCTCGCATGAGGATCGAGGTGATCATCGAGTTGACGAAGCTGGACTTGCCCGAGCCGGTGGCGCCGGCCACTAGCAGGTGCGGGGTCTTGGCCAGGTTGGCCACGACGAACCCGCCCTCCACGTCCTTGCCCAGACCCACCGTCATCGGGTGGTGGTCGTTGCGGGCCGTGGAGGACCGGAGGACGTCACCAAGGGAGACGACCTCCTTGTCGGTGTTGGGGATCTCGATGCCGATCGCCGACTTGCCCGGGATCGGGGACAGGATCCGGACGTCGGCGCTCGCCACGGCGTAGGCGATGTTCTTGCTCAGGGCGGTCACCTTCTCGACCTTGACCGCCGGGCCGAGCTCGACCTCGTACCGCGTGACCGTCGGTCCGCGGGAGTAGCCGGTGACCTGGGCGTCGATCTCGAACTGCCGCAGCACCTCGGTGAGCCGGTGCACGACAGCGTCGGAGGCCTCGGTGCGGGCCTTGTGGACGCTGCCCTGCTTGAGCGCCTCGGAGTCGGGAAGCACGTACTGCACGTCACCGGACAGCTGCAGCTGCTCCACCCGCTGGGGGATGGGCGTGTGCGGCGGTGCTTCCAGGCCCTGCTTCTCGTCGTCCTCGCCGTGCACGGTGATCCCCGGCGGCAGGCCGGCCGTGACCGGCCGGCGGACGAAGCGCGTGGGCTCGTCGTCCTCCCCCGTCGGGTCGGCCTCGTCGGCGAGGCGGTCCCGGTCCGGATCGATCTCGTCGGGCTCCGGAGCGGCCTCGAGCGCCGTCGAGCCGCCCCGGCGGCGACCCTTCCGCTCCGTCACCACCGGGGTGTCGTAGGCCTCGTCGACGCCGTACTGGAGGTCGTCGGCGGGTTCCCCCTTGGCCTCGGGCTGGAGCCGGGACAGCGCCGCCCGCGCGTCCCTGACCCGCTCGGGGATCTCGTGCAGCGGGATGCCGACCACCACGAGCACCCCGAACACCGTCAGCAGGGCCAGCAGCGGGACGGCGACGTAGACGCTCAACAGGTCGCTGAGCAGGCTGGAGGAGATGTACCCGACGATGCCGCCGGCCTCGCGCAGCTGCTCGGGAGCGTTGGTCCGCGGCAGGCCGTGGGCGATGTTGACCAGCCCGAGCAGGCCCAGCAGCAACGCGCTCCAGCCGACCGCCTGCCGGCCGCCGGGTCCGTTGCGGTCGGGGTGGCGCAGGGTCCGCCAGGCCATCAGGGCCAGCAGGATCGGGGCCGCGTAGGCCAGCGTCCCCACCACGCCGGCGACGCCCACGTGGACGACGTGGCCAACGGGGTCGGGCAGTCCCCACCAGAACTCGGCAGCGACGACGACGGCCGCGGCGACCAGGAACAGCCCGGCTCCGTCGCGGCGCAGCGCCGGGTCCATGTCCCGGGCGCTGGTCCCGATCCGACGCGCCCCACCGCCGAGGGCGTGGGCGAGACCGAGCCAGAGGGCACCGAGCCCGCGGAGCACCTGCTCGGCGAACGAGCGGCGCGGCGGCGCGGCCTTCCCGCGCGGGCGCGCCGGGCTCGACCCACGTCCGCGCGGTCCGGGGCCCGAGGTCTGAGACCGCCCCGAGCGCGCAGCGGGGCGGGCCTGCGTCGCGGTCGAGGACCGAGGGGCAGGGCTGGACTTGCTTCCGGACGACCGCGGTCGCGTCCCTGATCCGTTGGGAGCAGGGGTGCTACGGGACCGCGGTGGGGAAGACGCACGGGTCGCCATGCTCCGCAGGCTACGCGACCAAGATGCTCCTCGACGGCCTCACACGCCGGTCAGCGCGCGGGTCCGAAGTGGTCGAACCCCCCGGCACTGGACCAGGTCTGGCCGTCGACGAGGACCCGCGCCGGCTCCTGCTCCGAGGCCGCCCGCACCTCACCCACCACGCGCCATCCCTCCGGCACGGCCCCGGGAGCGAACGTGGCGGCCAGCGCGTGGTCCTCGCCACCGGTCAACATGAGGTCGTAGGGGTCCACCCCGGTCGCGGCCGACACGGCCTGAAGCGGTTCCGGCACGGGGAAGGCGTCGCGGCGGAGGTCGACGACGACCCGGGAGGCCGCGGCCACGTGCCCCAGGTCGCCGACCAGCCCGTCGGAGACGTCCACCATGGCCGTCGCCCCGGCCCGCGCGGCCACCACCCCCTGTCCGTAGGGCACCTGCGGGACCCGCTGGGCGGCCACGACCGCTCGCGGGGAGCGGAACCCCCGGCTCAGCACGGCCAGGCCGGCGGCAGCCCAGCCCGTCTGCCCGCGGAGGGCCACGACGTCGCCGGGGCGGGCGCCGCTGCGCAGCACCGGAGGGCGCCCGTCCAGACCGCCGAGGACGGTGACGCTGAGGGTCAGGTCCCGGGCGCGGGTGACGTCGCCGCCCACGAGGCTGACACCTGCCGCGCCGCACTCGGCGTGCAGACCGCTCGCGAGCTCGCGCACCCAGCGCAGCTGCAGGTGCGTCGGGGCGGAGAAGCCCAGGACGATCGCCGAGGCCCGGGCTCCCATGGCCTCGAGGTCGGCCACGTTGACCGCGACCGCCTTGCGGCCGATGTCGGCCGGGTCGGACCAGCCGAGCTTGAAGTGCACGTTCTCCACCAGCACGTCCACCGACGTGACCACCGGGCCGGCCACCTCCACCACGGCTCCGTCGTCCCCCGGGCCGACCAGGACGTGAGCCGCCGGCGGGAGGCCCTCGGTCAGGGTGGCGATGACGGCCCGCTCGCCGACCTCGGAGAGCGTGGTCGTGCCCGGCAGCTTCGAGACGGCGGTCATCGGGGCTCGCGCCCCGTCGAGCGGGAGGGCCAGGGGGTACGGTGACGCATCCGGCGAGGGTAGCGGCCGTCCGGACCGAGGTGAGGAGCCCCATGCTCGTGCAGGCCTGCCTGCTCGTCGTCGGCACGCTGGTGCTGGGAGCGGGCTGCGCCGGGGCGGTCGAGGTGGACGAGCCGGCCCTCGACGCTGCCGACCGTGCCACCTGCGAGGCGGTCATCGCCGCCCTGCCGGACCAGGTGCTGGAGTCGACGAGCCGCCCAACGCGGCCCGGCCTGCTCAGCCGGGCCTGGGGCGACCCGGCCATCGTGGCGAGGTGCGGGGTCTCCGCCCCACCCGGGCTGACCCGCACCAGCGAGTGCGTCGAGGTCAACGCGGTCGGCTGGTTCCGCGAGCCGGCTGAGGGCGGCACCCTATTCACCACCATCGGTCGCGCGGTGTTCGTCGAGGTCGGGGTGCCGTCGGCCTACGCTCCCGAGGTGGACGTCCTGGTGGACCTGGCCGGCGCCGTCGCCGCGCACGACCCGCTGGAGCAGCCCTGCCGCTGAGCCGCCTTGCCGCTCAACGCAGGCCGAGTGGGCGGTGGAGCGCGAGCTGCACGAGCCGGTCGACCAGGGCCGGGTACGCCAAACCACCGGCCGCCCACATCCGCGGGAACATCGAGTGCGGGGTGAAGCCGGGCATGGTGTTGATCTCGTTGACCACCACCTGGCCCTCCCGGGTGACGAAGACGTCCACGCGAGCCAGACCCTCGCTCCCGATCGCCTCGAAGGTGGCCAGGGCCAGCGCGCGGACGCGCTCGGCGAGCTCGTCGGGGATCTGAGCCGGGACGTCGAGGGCGACCTGCTCCTCGGGGAGGTACTTGGCCTCGAAGTCGTAGAACCCGGACGCGCTCTGCACGCGGATCTCGGCGACGGGGCTGGCGGTGGGCGGGCCGCCGTGGAGGTCGGCCAGCACCCCGCACTCGAGCTCGCGGGCCCCGATGAAGCCCTCCTCGACGATGACCTTGGGATCGAACGCCCGGGCCTCCTCGACCGCGGCCTCGAGGTCCTCCGGACGGTCCACCCGGCTGATTCCCAGGCTGGACCCGCCGCGGGCGGGTTTGACGAACACGGGGAACCCGAGCGCCGCCACGGCTTCGAGGCAGCCGGCACGGTCGGACGCCCAGCGGGCCGGCGGGAGGGAGACGAAGGGTCCGACGGGCAGCCCGGACGCCGCGAGCACCAGCTTCATCACCTGCTTGTCCATCCCGACGGCGCTGGCCAGCACCCCGGCGCCGACGTAGCGGACGCCCATCATCTCGAACAGGCCCTGGATGGTGCCGTCCTCGCCGAAGGGGCCGTGCAGCAGCGCGAAGGCGACGTCGATCCGGCCCAGCTCGGCCAGCGCCGCGCGCGCGGGCCCGGCCTGCTCGCGCCGGGCGAGGCCGGTACCGGCGCCCTCGCGCAGCAGGACCGCGTCGGCGGCCTCCTCGCTCAGCTCCGGCAGGCGCCCGTCGGCGACGGCGAGGCTCGACAGCGTGTCGTCGTCGACGAGGACCCACCGCCCGGTGGGGGTGATGCCGATGCCCAGCACCTCGTAGCGCTCCGGGTCGAGAGCCCCGCGCACACCGGCGGCGGTGAGGCAGGAGACCCCGTGCTCGCTGCTGATGCCGCCGAACACGAGGGCCACCCGGACGCGGCCGTCCTCGGGGTGGTCCTGCCGCGACAGGCTGTCGCTCATGGGTGCACCCCTCGTCCGGTGGCTGGCTCGGCTCCCGACCCTACCGGCGGCCTGCGGGCCGACAGGGTGGCGACGCGCGAGACTGGGGCCATGACCTCCGAGCCTGCCCAGCCTGCGAAGACCCTTCACCCCGACACCATCGCGGTCACCGTCGGCCGGCCCGAGCGTGTCGTCGACGCCCCGCTCAACACCCCGGTGACCTTTGCCGCCACCTACGTCGGCGACCACGACACCTCCTCCGGATCACTGGGCTACGGCCGCTATGGCAACCCGACGTGGCAGGCGCTGGAGGACGGCATCGGGGCGCTCGAGGGCGGGCGCGCCCTGACCTTCTCCTCGGGGATGGCCGCCGCGCACGCCGTGCTGGACCTGCTCGCCCCGGGCAGCACCATCGTCCTGCCTTACAACTGCTACCTGGGGGTCGCTGCGTCGGTGGACGCACGGGCCGCCCGCGACGGCTGGACGGTGCGCAAGGTCGACGTCGTCGACACCGACGCGGTGCTGGCCGCGGCGGACGGGGCCGACCTGGTCTGGCTGGAGTCGCCGACGAACCCGACCATCGAGGTCGCCGATCTCCCCGCGATCGGCGCGGCGCTGGCCGGCAAAGTGCGGCTGGTCGTCGACAACACCTTCGCCACTCCCCTGTTGCAGCAGCCGCTGTCCGTCGGCGCGGACATCGTGCTGCACGCGGTCACCAAGTTCATCGCCGGCCACTCGGACGCCCTGCTGGGCGCACTCGTCGTCCAGAAGGACGACAGCGAGACGTTCGGCCTGCTGGACGCCGTCCGCCGTTCCCGGGGCGCCACGCCGGGCACCATGGAGGCCTACCTGGCGCTGCGGGGTCTGCGGACGCTCCCGCTGCGCCTGGAGCGCGCGCAGGCCAACGCCCAGGTGCTCGCGGAGCGACTGGTCTCCCACCCGGCCGTGCAGCGGGTCCGCTTCCCCGGCCTGCCCAGCGACCCGGGGCACGAGCGCGCCGCCCGCACCATGAGCGGCTTCGGCTCGCTGATCTCGGTCGACCTGGCTGACGCCGCCACCGCGGACGCCTTCGTGGGCGCGACCCGGATCTGGGTGTTCGCCACCAGCCTGGGCGGGGTCGAGTCCAGCCTGGAGCGCCGCCGCCGCTGGGCCGGGGAGCTGCCCTCGGTCCCCGAGGGCCTGGTCCGGCTGAGCGTCGGCATCGAGCACGTCGAGGACCTCTGGGCCGACCTGGCCCAGGCCCTCGACCCTCTCGTCTGAGCCCCGCCCCTGCCCCCGCCCCTGCCCCTCCGGCCGCAGGCCGTGAACGAAGTCTGACTAGACGAGGACTTCGTTCACGGCTTGGGTGAAGTTGTCCACAGATGTCGGCCTGACCCCTGCCGCCGGGGCCCGCTGGCTCCCACGCTGGCGAGATGCTGCCGCGCCAGGAGCCCGACGCCGAGCTGCTCGCCCTCGCCGCCCACCGGGACGGGGTGCTCACGACCGCGCAGACGCGGGCCGCCGGCCTCTCGCGCCAGGCGCTGTACCGGCTCGAGACGACGGGCCGCTGGCGGCGGCTCACGCGCTCGCTCTACCTGACCTCGTCGGAGCAGCCCAGCTGGCGGGCGCTCGCCTGGGGTGGGGTGCTCCTGGGCGGGGACGGAGCCAGGATCGGCGGGACGGCAGCCGCTCACCTGCACGGGCTGGTCCCGGTGGCGCCAGCACAGATCGTCGTCCTGGTCCCTCAGCACGCCGTCACGCGCGACCGCCGGCCATGGCACTTCCACCGTGAGGCCCACGGGCTCCGCCGGCTGTCGGTCGGCTCGCCGCCCCGCACGGGCGTCGAGGACACGGTGCTGGATTTGTGCGACGCCAGCACGCCCTACCGCGCCGTCGGGCTGGTGACCAATGCCGTCGGCGCCCGCCGCACGAGCGCCGCGTCGCTGCGGGTCGCCCTCGACGAACGGCGGCGAGCCCGACACCGGCAGCTGCTCGAGGAGGTGCTGGCCGACGTCGCGACCGGAGCGGAGTCGCCGCTGGAGCTGCGCTACCTCCGCGACATCGAGCGTGCGCACGGCCTCCCCTCCGGGGACCGGCAGCACCGCTCAAGCCTGCCGTTCCGCCGGGACGTGGTCTACCGGGCCTTCGGGCTGGTGGTGGAGCTCGACGGGCGGCTGGGGCACGAGGGCGAGGGCCGCTTCCGCGACATGCGGCGCGCCAACCGGACGGCGCTCTCCGGGGAGATGACCCTGCGCTACCGCACCGCCGACGTCGTCGGGCGTCCCTGCCTCGTCGCACAGCAGGTGGCTTCCGCCTTGCGCCTGCGCGGCTGGTCCGACTGGCTCTGCCCCTGCCCCCGTTGCCTTTGCGTGTGAACGAAGTCCTCGTCTAGTCCACCTTCGTTCACGGCTTGCGGGGGTGAGGGGCAGGGTCAGTAGCGCTCGGGCTTCGCGGAGCGGGACATCAGCGTGGTCATCAGGCCGGCGGGGGTGAGCTTCCCGGCGATGACCGCGGCGACGTTCTCCACGATGGGCATCTCGACGCCGTGCTCGGCGGCGAGGGCCTGGATGGAGGCGCAGGACTTGACGCCCTCGGCCACCTGCCGGGTGGCGGCGCTGATCTGGGCGACAGTGCGGCCGCGGCCGAGCTCCTCACCGAAGGTGCGGTTGCGGGACAAGGGCGACGAGCAGGTGGCCACGAGGTCGCCGAGCCCGGCGAGACCCGAGAAGGTGTACGGGTCGGCGCCCAGGGCCTGCCCCAGCCGGGAGATCTCCGCCAGCCCCCGGGTGATCACCGACGCGGTCGCGTTGGCGCCGAAGCCCAGGCCGACGGCCATCCCGACGGCCAGGGCGATCACGTTCTTCGTCGCCCCGCCCAGCTCGCACCCGACGACGTCGGTGTTGGTGTAGGCGCGGAACCGCGGCGTGTGGCAGGCCCGCTGCACCACGGCCGCCGTCGACTCGGCCACGCTCGCGACGACACTGGCCGACGGCTGGCGCTCGGCGATCTCGCGCGCCAGGTTGGGGCCGGTCACCACGGCGATCCGCTCGGCGTCGATCCCGCCGGCCTGGCCGACTACCTCGCTCATCCGCAGGCCCGTGCCGAGCTCGATGCCCTTGGCCAGGCTGACGACGATCGCATCGTCGGGGATCGGCCAGTGGCTCAGGTTGGTGCGCAGCGACTGCGACGGCACCCCCAAGACGACGATCTCCGCGTCCACCATGGCCTCGTCGGGGTCGCTGACCGCGCGCAACTCCGGCGGCAGCTCGATGCTCGGGAAGTAGTCCGGGTTCCGGTGCTCGGCGTTGATGGCTGCCGCCAGCTCGGGGCGCCGGGCCCACAGCGTGACGTCGTTGCCGGCGTCGGACAGCACCAGGGCGAAGGCGGTCCCCCACGACCCGGAGCCCATCACCGCGACCTTCGCGGACCGCTCCGTTCCAGGCCCGGTCATGCGACGACCCCTGAGGGGGCGGCGCGGGGGTCGAACGGCACCGCCGGGGGCTGCTCCCCGCGCAGCCCGGCCACCAGGGCGGTCACGCTGGCCATGATCCGCTCCGTCGCCTCGATGAGCACCGCGCTGGTGAGCGGCTGCCCTCGGAGGTCGTCGAGCGGCACGGGGTCGCCCGCCACCAGCCGGAAGGTCTTGCGCGGGAACAGGCGCGGCAGGTGGATGCGCTTGCCGTACATCACGTCCTGCGCGCCCCACTGCCCCAGCGGCACGATGGGCGCGCCGGTGCTGAGCGCGATGCGGGCGGCGCCGGTCCGGCCACGCATCGGCCACAGGTCCGGGTCGAGGGTGATCGTCCCCTCGGCGTAGACGACGACCGCTCGACCGTCCTCGACGGCGGTGACGGCCTCGGCCAGGGCGTCCTGCGCCGCAGCGGTTCCCCGGTGGACGGGGATCTGCCCGCAGGCCCGGACGATGCGGCCGACGACGGGCACCCGGAAGATCGACTCCTTGGCCAGGAAGCGGGGCCAGCGGCCGGAGAAGGCGACGAACTGACCGACCGCCAGCGGGTCGACATTGGAGATGTGGTTGACCACGAGAACCATCCCGCCCGCGGCCGGGATCTTGTGCTGGTCGCGCCAGTCGCGCTCAACGAGCGGGGCGATGATCGCGTGCAGCAAGCTGACGACCCCGAAGATCATCCGCCCGCCGGGCTCGGTGTTGGCCTCTGTGAGCGACGGCAGCCCGGGTGCCGAGGTCGGCTTGAGCGCGTCGGCCATCCCCAGTCCTTCCTTCTCACCCGTCCGAACGTGGGTGGTCCGGCGCACCCGAGGTGCGCCAACCCTACGGGATCGTGGCAGCATCGCCTGATCATGGACACGGCCTCGGGAGCGCGAGGAGCGCCCCACGCGATCGCCGCGGTGGTCGCCCTGAAGCCCGCAGCCGACGCCAAGTCCCGGCTGGGTTCGCTCCCCGACCCGCTGCGCCGGCGGCTGGCCTGGACCATGGCGGTCGACACCCTGACCGCGCTCGGCGCCGTCGTGGACCTCGTGCTGGTGGTCGGCGAGCAGGCAGCGCTGGCCAGCCGGCTGGCCCGGGCCGGCGTCGACGCCGAAGTGGTGCCCGAAGCGGGGGCCCACGGCATGAACGAGGCACTCACCCAGGGCTCGGAGGTTGCTCGAGCCCGCGGGTTCGGCACGGTGCTGGCCTGCGTCGGCGACCTGCCCGCGCTCCGGCCGGCTTCGGTGGCCTCCGTCCTGACCGCCGTCCACGGTGCGGGCCGGGCCTTCCTGGCGGACGCCTCCGGCGTCGGCACCACCCTGCTGGTCGCCCGGGAGGTGCCGCTGCAGCCCCGCTTCCAGGGGTCCTCCGCCACCGCCCACGCCGGCTCGGGCGCGGTCCCGCTGACCAAGGCCCACCTAGGCTCGGCCGTGGCTGATGCCCGATGCGACGTCGACACCGAGGAGGACCTGGCCCTGGCGGCTGGGCTGGGCCTCGGCCGCGCGACCGAGGCCCTGCTCCCACCTGGCGGCGACCGGGTGGCACCGTGCACCGTGCTCACCACGACGGCCTGGACCGACGACGAGGGACGGCCGGTGGCCGTCAGCTCCGACGGTCACCGCCTGGTCCTCCCGCCGCAGGTGGTCGACGGCCTCAGGACCCCCCTGCGGATCGGCCAGCGGCTGCACGCCGTGCACGTCGACGGCGTGGTGCTATCGGCCTGGATCTAGCCGACCGCCACGCTCACTTCTTCGCGCTCTTCTTCTTGCTCTTCTTCGTGCTCTTCTTCGACTCGGCCCTGGCCGCGTCGGCCTTCTTGCCAGCGCTCTTCCCGCTGGCCGCCTTCTTGCTCCCGACCTTCGGTGCGGTGACCTTTGTGCTCGTGGCCTTCTTGCCGTCAACCTTCTTGGCGTCAACCTTCTTGCCGTCGACCTTCTTGCTGGCAACCGTCTTGGTCGGCACCTCCCCCGCCGGCTCGGGGTCTACGAGCGCCTCCTGGGCCACCGTCGACCGCGGCGCGGCGGCCGGGCGCCGGGAGCGGCTACTCGTGCGAGAGGCAGCTGGTTCTGCCGTCGCCACCGCCAGCTCGGGAAGCTCGCGCTGCCCGGCGACGTAGGCCTTCAGCTCGGTACCGGCCCGGAAGCGTGGGACTGCGGTGGCTGGAGCCTCCTTGCGCTCCCCGGTCCGCGGGTTGCGCACGATCCGGGCGGGACGCTCCACGCGCTCGAAGACCCCGAACCCGGTGATCGCGACCCGCTCCCCCGCCACGGTGGAGCGGGTGATCGTCTGCACCACGGCCTCCAGCGCCTTCGCTGCCTCGGTCTTGCTGCCGTCGTAGTGCTGCGCGAGCGCCTCGACGAGCTCTGCCTTGTTCACCGTGGTTCCACCCTCTGTGTCCGTGGGCCCTGAGGCTCGCGATCAAGGTCCGCCAACCGGCGGATTCCCTGCCACGGTAGGGGGAACGGCCACCCAGGACAACGCCCGGCTCTCTGGTCAGGCCGGGTCGAGCCTTCCGCAGCCGCCGGTGATCAGCGCGACGCGAGCTGGGTGACCGGCTTGAACCCCGGCCGGGACTTCTCGTAGGCGTCGATGTGGTCGACCTGACGCAGGGTCAGCCCGATGTCGTCCAGCCCCTCGAGCAGACGCCAGCGGGTGTAGTCGTCGATCTCGAACGTGGTCGAGAAGCCGTCGGCGGTGATCGTCCGCTCCTGCAGGTCGACCGTCAGCGGGGCCGCAGGGTGGGCCTCGATGTGGTCCCACAGCTCCTCGATGATCTTCTGGTCCACGACCGCGACGAGCAGGCCCGCCTTGCCGGAGTTGCCCCGGAAGATGTCGCCGAACCGCGAGCCGATGACGACCTTGAACCCGTAGTTCTGCAGCGCCCACACGGCGTGCTCGCGGGACGAGCCGGTGCCGAAGTCCGGGCCCGGAACCAGGATCGTGGCACCGGCGTACTGCGGCTGGTTGAGCACGAACGCCGGGTCGTTGCGCCAGGCGGCGAAGAGCCCGTCCTCGAAGCCGGTCTTGGTGACCCGCTTGAGGTAGACGGCAGGGATGATCTGGTCGGTGTCGACGTTGCTGCGACGCAGCGGGACCGCGGTCCCGGTGTGGGTGCTGAAAGCGTCCATGATCAGATCTCCTGCAGGTCGGCGGGTGCGCTCAGGGTGCCGATCACGGCGGTGGCCGCCGCGACCGGGGGCGAGACGAGGTGGGTCCGGCCGCCCTTGCCCTGGCGGCCCTCGAAGTTGCGGTTCGACGTGGAGGCGGCCCGTTCCCCGGGCGCCAGCTGGTCGGGGTTCATCCCCAGACACATGGAGCAGCCGGCCGCCCGCCACTCGGCGCCGGCGTCGGTGAAGACGACGTCGAGGCCCTCGGTCTCAGCCTGGAGGCGGACCCGGGCCGAGCCGGGGACGACGAGCATCCGGACGTTCTCGGCGACGTGGCGGCCCTGGATCACCTCGGCGGCGGCCCGCAGGTCCTCGATCCGGCCGTTGGTGCAGGAGCCGAGGAAGACCGTGTCGACTTTGATGTCGCGCATCGCCTGGCCGGCGGCGAGACCCATGTACTCCAGGGCCTTCGACGCGGCGGTCCGGTCAGCCTCGTCGGCGAAGGTCTCGGGGTCGGGGACGGACGCTCCGAGCGGCACACCCTGTCCGGGGTTGGTGCCCCAAGTCACGAACGGGCTCAGCTGGGTGGCGTCGAGGTCAATCTCGGCGTCGAAGACCGCGTCGTCGTCGGTCCTGAGGGTCTTCCAGTACTCCACGGCAGCGTCCCAGTCGGCCCCGGTCGGGGCGTGCCGGCGGCCCTGCACGTAGTCGAAGGTCTTCTGGTCGGGAGCGATCATCCCGGCCTTGGCCCCCCACTCGATGCTCATGTTGCAGATGGTGAGTCGCCCCTCCATCGAGAGGTTCTCGATGGTGGAACCGCGGTACTCGACCACGTAGCCCTGGCCGCCGCCCGTGCCCACCTTGGCGATGAGGGCCAGCACGACGTCCTTGGCGGTGACCCCGGGAGGGAGCTCGCCGTTGATGTTGACGGCCATGGTCTTCGGCTTGGCCTGGGTCAGCGTCTGGGTGGCGAGCACGTGCTCGACCTCGGAGGTGCCGATGCCGAAGGCGAGAGCGCCGAAGGCGCCGTGGGTGGAGGTGTGGGAGTCACCACAGACGACGGTCATCCCCGGCTGGCTTAGGCCCAGCCACGGGCCGATGATGTGCACGACCCCCTGGTCGGCGGAGCCGAGGCTGTGGATGGGCACGCCGAACTCCTCGACGTTGCGGCGCAGGGTGTCGACCTGGGTGCGCGAGACGGGGTCCGCGATCGGCTGGTCGATGTTCAGCGTCGGGGTGTTGTGGTCCTCCGTGGCCAGCGTGAGATCGGGGCGGCGGACCTGACGGCCTGCCTGGCGGAGCCCGTCGAAGGCCTGCGGGCTGGTCACCTCGTGGACGAGGTGCAGGTCGATGAAGAGGAGATCGGGTTCGCCCTCCGCGGAGCGCACGACGTGCGCGTCCCAGACCTTCTCGCTGAGTGTCTTGCCCATTCGGATCTCCTTCGTCGCTGCACGCTCACCTGTCAGGGGACGCGTCCTCCACTGTCGCCCCGCTGCTCGACCACGCTCAACTTGAGTTTCAGCATCCGAGACGGCAGTATCAAGGCATGGACAACAGTAGCGGCGTGGGCGTGCTCGACAAAGCCGCTCTGGTCTTGAGCGCCCTCGAGACCGGGCCGACCACCCTTGCTGGCCTGGTGTCCGCCACGGGGCTGGCCCGTCCGACAGCGCACCGGCTGGCCGTCGCGCTCGAGCACCACCGCTTGGTGAGCCGCGACCTGCAGGGCCGGTTCATCCTGGGACCCCGGCTGGGCGAGCTCGCTTCCGCAGCCGGCGAGGACCGCCTCCTGGCCACGGCGGGTCCCGTGCTGGCCCGGCTGCGCGACATCACCGGGGAGTCCGCACAGATGTTCCGCCGGCAGGGCGACTTCCGCGTCTGCGTGGCCACCGCCGAGCGCATGTCGGGGCTGCGCGACAGCATCCCGGTGGGCACCCAGCTCGCGATGACCGCGGGCTCCGCGGCCCAGGTGCTGCTGGCCTGGGAAGAGCCCGACCGCATGCAGCGCGGCCTCCGGGGCAGCCGCTACTCCGCCGTCGCCCTGGCTGCGGTCCGGCGCCGAGGCTGGGCCCACTCCGTCGGTGAGCGCGAGGCCGGCGTCGCCTCGGTCTCGGCCCCCGTGCGCTCCCCCTCCGGGAAGGTCATCGCCGCCGTCAGCGTCTCGGGCCCGATCGAGCGGCTGTCCCGTCAACCTGGTCGGCTGCACGCCCCCGCCGTCATCGCCGCCGCTGAGCGGCTCAGCGAGGTCCTGCGGCGTAGCGGTGCCGAGTGAGGCTCTGACCAGACGGGGCGGGCCGACGCACTAGGTTGGCGCCGTGACCGAGACCCCCACCCAGGTCCACCGGGCCCTCCGCTTCGACCAGGCCGTCATGCGCTGGCGGGCACAGCGCGTCCGCGACAACGGTTACGTCGCGACCCTGATCCCCTACACCGGATACGGGTCCACCAGCTGGATCCGGGTGCTCGCCCGGGTGGTGCTGGACCGGCCGGCCGCGCGGCACAGCGGCGAGGCCGCGGGCGGACGGGGCTGGCGCAACTTCACCAAGGTGCCGGTGGAGGGCGCCGAGGTCGAGGTACGGGTCGGCGACCACACAGCCGTCGTCACTGCCGACGACAGCGGCATCGTCGACGCTGTGGTCCCCGTGTCCCTCATTCCCGGCTGGCACGAGATCGGGCTCAGCGCCGAAGGCTCCCCGCCAGCCAGCGCGCAGATCAACGTCATCGACCCCGACATCGGTTTCGGGATGGTGTCCGACATCGACGACACCGTCATGGTCACCGCGCTGCCTCGGCCGCTGCTGGCGGCCTGGCACACCTTCGTGGTCAACGAGCACGCTCGGGCGACCACGCCCGGCATGCCGGTGCTCTATGAGCGGCTGACGTCGCAGCACCCGGGTGCCCCGGTCATCTACCTCTCCACGGGCGCGTGGAACGTCGCCCCGACCCTGACCCGGTTCCTCTCGCGCAACCTCTACCCGCGCGGGGCCCTGCTGCTGACCGACTGGGGACCCACGCCGGACCGCTGGTTCCGCAGCGGACGCGAGCACAAGCGGTCCAGCCTGGAGCGGCTGGCCAAGGAGTTCCCCGACATCAGGTGGCTGCTGGTGGGCGACGACGGCCAGCACGACGAGGCGATCTACGGGGCCTTCGTGGCCGAGCACGCTGAGAAGGTCGCCGCCGTCTGCATCCGCCAGCTCAGCCCTGGTGAGGCCGTGCTGGCCGGTGCTGGTTACCGGGACCACAACGTCTCCGACCTGGCCAACCGGGTGCCCTGGCTCTACGCCTCCGACGGCGCCGGGCTGGCCGAGAAGCTCGACGACACAGGCTTGCTCAACGCGCCGCGGCCCCAGCCCGAGGTCGGGGCCTGAGCACTGGGTCCTGATCTGGGCCGCCCTCGCCGTGGAGCGGCCCGACCAGGTTCACGGGACGACGATGACGCGGCTGATCGTGTTGCTGACTTCGGTCGCCTCACAAAGGAGCCAGTTGATGTCGTCGACGTGGGCTTGCAGGGTGTGCCAGCACGACGTGGTGGTCCAGGTTCCGCCGGTGGGGCCGCAGTTGGCTGCTCACTGGGTTCCTGCTGGCCAGCGTGCCGCTGTACGCCCTGGTCGGGCTCGCGGGCACGGCCCGGGCCACGGAGGCGACGATGAAGACCTACTTCTTCGGCTCCCTCTTCGGGATCGTGATGATGGCCGGCATCACCGTCCTCTACGGCATCGGCGCCAGCACCGGCTACGCCGACCTCGCCACCACCCTTCCCGGCGCCCCGCCCGGTGCACTGGTCTTCGGTGCGGTCGCGGTCCTCGGCGGGCTGATGTTCAAGGCCGGCGGCGTACCCGGTCACTTCTGGGTGCCCGATGCCGCGGAGGCGGCCAACGCCGTCGGTGCCGCCTTCCTCACCACCATCCCGAAGATCGGAGCGCTGATCGCGGCCTATCCGCTCGTCCTCGTCCTGCCGGGCGCCGCGCAGGCGCCGCTGCTCGTCGGTGTCCTCGTCGTGTCAAGCATGACCCTCGGCAATCTCGCCGCCTTCGCCCAGGACGATCCGCGACGCCTCCTGGGCTGGTCCACCGTCAGCCAGGTCGGCTACCTCCTGGTGCCGGTCGCGGCGGCGGGCCGCAGCGAGGTCGCCCTCCCTGCCCTTCTGGTCTACCTCGCGGGCTACCTCGTCACCAACCTCACCGCGTTTGCCGTCGTCGCCGCAACGCCGGAGCACCGCACCCTGGCCGACTACGCCGGGCTGTACCGCAGCCGGCCCTGGCTCGCCGCTAGGCTGACGGTCGGCCTCCTCGGTCTCGTCGGCACCCCGCCGACCGCGGTCTTCGTGGGCAAGCTTGCCGTCGCCACCGCGGCGTGGGACGCCGGGGCGGTCTCGCTGGCCGTGGCTGTCCTGCTCAACTCGGTGCTCAGCCTCTTCTACTACCTGCGCTGGATCGCTCCCATGCTCGGTCAGGCCGCACCGACCAGCGCACTGCGCTGCTGGGGAGCCGGGTCTGCCCTGGCCGCCGCCGCCCTCAGCGTGGCCCTGGGCCTGCTGTCGGCTGTGCTGTGGCGGCTGTTCACCGGCCCTCCGGTCGGCTGAGACGCACCAGGGGTCGCTGGTGGGCGCGCGACTCCACCGACCCCGCCGAGGAATGACCGACGTAGGAGCGCCAGGACCTCATTCAGCCCGTCCTCTGACATTGCCGCGGCGACGCGGACCTCGAACGCAGACGAGCGCTCGCCGGCCTCGACGAGTTCCAGGGTGTACGGCCGGTCACGGACCGGTGCAACGGCTCGGGGTGCGGTCTCACATCGGCGTGGACCCGCCGAGGGTATTGCCTGAGGACTGATGAGCAACAGCCTCACGCTGAGACGGCGCGCGCCTCGGCGCTGCGCGGATCCGTGCTGGCCGCCGCTTCCACAACCAGGACCTTCCCCTCATCTTCGAGGTGTCCGACACTGGCAAGGACTCGCTGTTGGTAGTCAGCCGTTCGCCCCAGGACTCGAAGGAGAACTCATGGACCTGAAGAGCGCCTCGATTCTCATCACGGGCGCGGGGAGCGGGATCGGGCAGGCGCTCTCGCTGCGGCTCGCCGAGCACTCACCCCGGCTCACACTGGTAGGCCGCCGTCAACAGCCCCTCGACGACCTAGCGGACCGGATCCGGCAGCTCGGAGGTGCGGCCCAGGTGGTGCCCGCGGACCTGACAGAACCCGGCGCTCCGGCACAGGTGGTGGCCGCGGCGCGCGCCGAGTTCGGTGGGGTCAACGTCCTGGTCAACAACGCGGGCAACGTCCGCGCCGGCCGGCTCGAGACCATCGAGGAGTTTGAGGTCGTGGCCCAGATCGCGCTCAACCTGACGGCACCGATCCTGCTCACCCAGGCTGCCCTGCCCAGCCTGCGAGAGTCCAAGGGTGGACTCGTCGTCAACATATCGTCCGGGATCGGGCTGATCGCGATGCCGTTCTACGCGACTTACGCGGCGACGAAGGCAGGGATCGCGCACTTCGGGGAGGCGCTGCGTCGCGAGCTGTACGGCGAGGGCGTGGACGTGCTGACCGTCTACCCCGGCGCAACCACCACACCCATGATGGAGTCCTCGAAGGCCGGCGCCGCGGAGGGCTTCGAGTACGAGTCCCCCGAGGCAGTCGCCGAGGCCACGGTCGAAGCCATGCTGGACGGCAGCCTCACCGTCGTGCGCGGCGGACAGCAGCGCCGCGACATGATCGCGACCAACCGCCAAGACCCGGCGTCGGTCGACCGGATGCTTGCCGAGCGCAAGCCCCTGCTGGAAAGAGCCGTCGAAGCGCACTCCAGCCTCTGATGCCCGCTGCCCCTCGGCCAGGAGGCAAGGCACCTGGTCAGACGCACCTTGGGAGTCGGTCCAGAAAGGAGAAACCAGCCGATCAGGGCGCAGCGGGACGCAGGATCTTGCTCCCCGATGCGCCCCCACGGAGGAATACCATGGTGCTGCTGTGCGAGTGAGATGCATTTCCCCATGGGGAAGCACCTTGAAAAGTAGCCCCGACGGGATTCGAACCCGCGCTACCGCCTTGAGAGGGCATTTCCGCGGGTCTCGCGTTGTCTCTCGACATCCGTCAGTGACTGCCGAAACCTAGGATGACTAGGGTAGATGCGGCCGCTCGTCTTTGTCGATGTCTCGTGTCGTTTGCCATCCTTTCTCGTTCTTCTGCGCCCCTGACGCGCCTCTGACCGAGAGTCGTTAGGAACCTCGCACCATGGGAGATTGCAAGGTTAGTCCTCGGATGTGGCACCTGGCAGCATTCGATACCCTCACCCGGCCTCACGGCGTGCGGACGAGCCGGCGGCGACCGCTAATCAACCGCGCCCTCCACACCGTCCCCACTCCCAGCTGCAGCCGTCATCTCGTCGACCATCTTGTAGGTCATCTTGGACACGTTCCCTCGACACGTAGGCGCCGCAAGCCTAGGCGAAGTGCGCCGGGGACTCGCCGGTGGTCAGACATCTGCGGTCATCGGCGCCGGCAAGCCGGCGTTGCCGCCTCCTCAGGATCTGCGGAGCGAAGGAGGCACTTCCGCTGTCATTCGGCATGCCAAGAACAGGCAGTAAGGGCCGCCGCGCCGACCTCAAGAATGAGGCAGGGTCCGGATCGCAACTGACCGCACCCACCGGCGCCAACATCGCAGACGTTCCTGATCAGCCCTGACTCTGCTGGATTCGCCGTCCGGACTTCGCCGAACACCCCGGCGGTCCTGTAACGCGGTCGAGCTGAATGGCACGGAGCTGGACAGTTCGGGGTCGTCGCAGCGGTGCGCGGCTCGAGAACTCCCGCTCCCTATTGATGAGTTCCGCGCCGGTGTACCACAATTGCCTCGTCCGGCTTTCGCCCCAACGGGTGCGGAGATGGAGGCGACTATGGACGAGGTGGCGTCGAGGACGCCCTGGGTTCGCCTCACCCTCGACGAGGGTGCCGATGGGTTTGTCGGGTATGAGGACAGCGCCGGTCGCACCGTCCGCCCGCCGACCGCGCCGTGGGGCAGGGTAACTGGATGGGACTACCTCCCGACTCCCATCAATCTTTGGTGGGCCGCCCGTTCGAGCCATGCCCTGTTCGCTGCGGCCGCGCGACTGCCGGTCATTCGTGAAGGCCCGTACGGAGGGCACCAGGTTCCTCTCGCGGTGCTGGTCCAACTGCCGCCCGGCACGCCCTGGCCGTCGGTGTGGGAGGACCGGATGCGACACCTCCTCCGGACGGTCGGCCTCGCGGACCAGCGCTACACGCTCGCGGCCGCCGTTCCGGAGTTCAGTCTGGCCGCCTTCGACCTGCCGTTCAATATCGGGGTCGTCGGTCCAGATGCAGGGCCGCTCACCGCCGCCCTACCCTCGCTCCTCGGCAGCGTCTCTCCGACTGACCTCGAGTACGGGATACGGATCCGCCCGTTAGGTCCCTTTCCGCCAGGACCGCTCACCCCCGACCTGGACATCCTGGTCGCGCCGTCGACCAGCCTGCCCGAGGTAGCCGGGAGTGGCAGAACCGGTCCACGGCTCATCATTCTGGCCAACCCAATGGGGGCGGCCGAGAGCTTGACTGTGGATGAGGTACCCGCGGGTTCGTCGCTCCTGGCGTTCCCGCCGGGTACCTCCGCAACGGCGGCGGACCTGGCGCGGCAGGTGCTCTGGGCACTGACACACGACTGGCCGCTGCACGAGGCGGTGCTGGTGGCCTGCCGGCGCGCCGGTCTCTCGAACACACAACAAGCAGGTCTGCGGCTCATGACCTCAGCGGGCGCGTTGGACGGGTTCCGGTTACTCGGCCCGTTCGAGCAGATGCGCGGGCGGGCACGGGAGGTCATCCGGTACAGGCGGACCGCAGTCGAGCGTCCGTCGCCACCGGGAACGGACTCGCCGATCGAACAGGCCGTCCACTGGGCCGGCGAAGCCGTGGCGGAATTCCACCGAGAGTCCGACGGCTTCAGCGAGCTAGTCCGAGCGAACGCGGCGCTCGACCGGGCTCGTCCGAGCATGGAGGCGCTTGTCCGCGGGGTCGCCGGGCTGACGCCCGCGCAGCGCTCCGAGCTGGAAGAGAACCAGGGGCGCAAGGTCGCCATCTGGGTGGAACACGACCCGATGACCATGGGTCGGTACCGGGCTTCCGCCCTCCACCACGGCAGCGTACTGGGACGAGGACAGCGCTACCTCGTCAACGTCGGCGTTGGGATCGACTGGCCCACAGACCTCGTTTCACCGGACACCCCAGCCCTCGACCCGATCTTGCCCCCGGTCGACGGTAAAGACGGCCACGAACTAACGGTCACGGTGTTCTCCGCGACCACCAAGGTGCTGGATCAGCCGTCCAAAAGTCTCTGGCTGGGCAGGTTAGGACCGAGCCTGCCGGTGCTGTTCCTCGTGGAGACGCCGCGCCGTCGCCGGACGACCCAGTTGCGTGTCGTCCTCTACCACCGCGGCCACATCCTTCAATCGTTCCAACTCACCGCACGACTCGCCTCGGAGGAGGGGGACGTCAGCGGCGGACTTGCGGTCGAGCAAGAGTTCAGCAGGCGCGAGCGACTCAGCGACCTTGACGGGCTGCCCGAGCGGCAGCTCTCGGTGGTGACGAACGACGATGCGGAAGGGGCCCACGCCTTGATGTTCGAATCCGGCGACCGGCTCGTCCTCGACGATGACACGGCACGGCACGTACGATCCGGGAGGGCTACGGGAAGACCCTGGAAGACGTCAGGAAGATGCTCGGCAGGCAGTCGTCGCTGGCTAAAGTTCCCTTCGCAGGCATCCTGAGGCGTCTCGCCGCGGAGGGGCACGAGAACTTCAAAGCCATCGTGATGGGGGCGTCCCCCGGGCTCTCACGGCAGATCGCCGAGGTGACCGACGGCAGAGGCAAGACCATCCAGATCCTGCGTACCAAGCCATCCTTCGCCCACCCCTGGGTGGCCGTTTACGACTGGAAGCTGCCCCAACCGCAGGTGCTTCCCAAGGCGGCGGTCTGTTCAGGCGCGCCCGGATGCGGGTGCACGTCGACCTCCGCGCAGACGGTTTGCGTCAACGGCTTCTGGGGGGTGCGACACGTCGTCGAGGAGTTGCTTGCGCCGGCGCAGCGTCATGTTGCCACCGTCGCGGGGGCGCCGGGGGTCCCATCGGTCGTATGCACGGTCGGCACCCGGGACGAGTGGAGCAAGGGCATGGTGGCCGACCTCATCGCCGACTTGGGGAATTCGCGAGTTGAGGACCACGTGAAGGACCGGTCCCTGCTGGAACGACTCTGGGACGTCGCCGCCCGGCCGGCGGTGCTCGTCGTGCTCGGCCACCTCGAGACTTCGCCGTTGCACCCCTATGAACGTGAACACCCCCGCATCAGCATCTGCGCGACGGAGGGCTACCTCGACACCTCCAGCATGTTCGACATGCAGCGCCTACCGACTCCACGCTGGTGGGAGAATCCGTTGCAGCCAGTCGTGCTCTTGCTCGGCTGCAACACGGCCCGCAGCGGGCTGGGGTCGGTGCACAACTTCGTCCAGGAGCTCGCCCGGTGCGGCGCTCCGACGGTCATTGCTACCGAGGAGATCATCGACACCAGGACGGCTCGTGCCGTCGCCAGCGCCGTGGTCCCGCTCCTCGACTCCGTGGGTCCCGGGGAGGCCCTGCGGGCGTGGCGAGCGCAAGAGCTCGCGAACCGAAACCCATTGGGGTTCATCCTGAGCTGCTTTGGCAGCGCCGACGTAACGGTGCCTGCCCTGCGTTCGTGATTCAGAGGAGAAGGACGGATGGTATTCAACATTGGTGCGGTCTGTTTTGGCATCGTTGTCGGCTATGTGACCTATCGAACCCTGGTGCGCACCGTGACGGCGCAGGTGTCAGACATCGCTGCCGTGGTCGGGTCGGTAGGCGGTGGGGCGGTGACGGGACTGTTCGACCCCGCTGAAGGCGAAGGATTCGGTTACTACTCCATCGGCCTGCTCGCCGGCCTCCTCCTGTTCCTCGTCCTTCGGCTCGTGTTGGAGAGGCCTCAGAGCGACGGCTCTCAACCGACTGTCCTCGGGCCTGACGACTCGTCCTCGGCGGCCCGGGCCGTGCTGGGTCGCTGAAGACCGATGAGTGAGGCAGCAGCTCCCCCGCCCGCCAGTCTCCGCAATCTCAACCCCGGTTCAGAGCCGCTGCGACCTGTACCAGGCCATGGCCGACCCTCCGCATGCCGGACCGGTAGGTCGAGTCCGGCAACCCTGCTGTCGCGTCAATCGGGTCATCACACGTACAACCCCTTGTGCGGAGACTGATCCGGACAACCGGGTCAGGCTTCAACTCGCCGGACGGCTCGGTCTGGCACCAACCCCTTCCATCTATAGATGCCGCGCGCGGGCGCCATCGCCGGTGGGATTCTCGCGGCGATCAACCGACCGCCCGGAGTAGACCACGCTTGACGCCGCCGAAGGGTGGCGAAGGATCATGGATGCCGCTTATGCCCGAGCCGGACGGTGGCGAGCGCGTCAGCGGACTGGCTAACCCCTGGCTAACCCCGGGCTAACGAGGTCGACACACTGCCCAGAATGACTCCCCCACTGGTTTACAATAGCCCGGCCCAAGGAGCTGCCGAGATCCACGTCGCTTTGAAGACCCCTCGTAACGCCCCAGGTTGGACCCTTCGGTTCAGGCGACCGTGAGCTCGAGAACGAGCGCGACGTCGAGCAGCTTCGACTGGTCGAGGGCCGACGGGTCGCCAGGGACCGGGTTCTCGGGCGCGAGGTTTCCGGCATTGGTCAGCTGGATCGTGTGCTCGGCGAGCAGGCCGCCCGCGAACGCGGCCGTGACGTTCACCGACGGCAGTCCGCCGACGGTCGGGTCGGCGGTGAACGCGCCGGTCGCCTGCCCGTTGACGTCGAACACGACCGCACCAAGGTTGCCCTCGATGTTGGTGCGCAGGACGAGCTTCGCCGACGAGACCGTGACGTCCCGACCGTTCAGGAAGTAGGGCAGGTGCGCCGCGGTCAGGATGAGCTTCGCGTCCGTGTCGGTCGGTGAGTGCAGCAGCCGGTTGAGGGTGTTCGAGAACTCGTTGCGCAGCGACACGACCCGCGGCAGCGGCGCGTTCGACAGCGCGTTGAGGATCGTGCCCTCGACCGCAGCGTTCTGAGCCTCTATCGCGTCACGGAAGGCGCCGTCGGACTTCGCGGTGTACGCCAGCCGGAGCACCACGTCGTTGATCGTCCCGTAGTCGAACTGCCGGAAGCTCTTGGGCATCACGAGCCGCCAGGTGCTGACGGCGCCGGCTCCCTCAAACGGCATGTACCGCTCGTCCCGGAAGTTCAGCTCGAAGACGCCCGGGTCGCTCTGCCCGGTGCTGGTCGCGATCGCCGACGCCCGGGCATTCGGTACCTGAACGAGGTTCGCGGCGCCCGCCCGAGGCTCCGGACGCAGCCAGCTCTCCTGGAGCTCGAGCGTCGCGCTGACGTTCGCATAGGGCCCGACCACGCACGGGATCGTCAGCCGCGCCGACTTCAGTCGGCGCCGGTAGTGCCCCGGGTAGGCCAGGTCGAAGAAGACCTCGGGAATGCTGAACTCGCACTCGCCGGTCTCGCGCAGCTCGACCAGGGCCGCCGGCGCGATCTGGGTCAGCGAGAAGGACTGGTCGAGTTCGAGGTCGCGGGAGTTGGTCTCGACGTACCGCCTCTCGAGCCCTTGCAGCTCGACCAGCAGCTGCGCGCCGGCGGACAGCCCGGCGTGCTCGGCGTCCCAGTACCGCCCGGTCAGCACGAGGGTGCTGTCGCCGCGCTCGAAGTGGTAAGCCTGCTCGGCCATCCGCGCGATCGCGAGCGCGTTGTTGAAGGCCTCCCGGTGCAGCCGCTGCAGCACGGTCGACAGGAAGGAGTAGAGGCCGACGTCGGTGAAGTGGTCCTGGTACATCTCCAGCACCTCATCAGCCTGCTCGACCGACCGTTCGTGCACCTTCATGCCCTGCTCGGTGATGTCACGCCGCAGCCGCGCCCCGACGAGCTGCAGGTCGATCTCGGCCAGCTCGTCGTCCGCCGCCGCGACCTGCTCGTTCCAGCCCTGCTCGCGCCGGTTGAACCCCGCCTCAACCCCCGCCGACGACGACAGCGCGTCAGCGAAGTCTCCCGTGGCCTTGACGCCGACCGCGAAGCTCTTCGCGCTCCAGCCGGTCTCGACGCCGCCGTACTTCATCGCGAACGGCGAGCCGAGCTGCGGGATCAGGTGCAGCGCACCGGCCAGGAAGCCGAGGCCGGCCTCGGTCAGCTTGGCTGCATTGCCGATGTGCTTGCTGATCCGCTGGACCTGCTCCTCAGCCGACAGGCTGCCGTCGACGAGACCCGCGTAGTAGTTGCGCTTGTTCTCGACGGTGACGCGGTGCCGCTCCAGCACGGTGACCGCGTTGGCGGCGGCGTCGCGCTCCTGCAGCCGGGTCTTGGAGGTGAGCGCGAGGATCTGGGTTTGGTGCTTGGCCCGCAGCACGTTCAGCTCTTCGCCGTCACGACGCTCGAGTGCGGACTGCAGCGCAGTGCCGAAGCCCTGCACCGCGCTGGCCTGGCTCTTGGCCCGCTCCAGCAGATAGGCGAACCGGTAGGGCGGGATCTCACCGCCGAGGCTGTTGAGCGCGTCTTCGAGCGACAGCCCCGCGGCTCGGGCCCGGACCAGAGCCAGCGGGTCGATCTCTGGCGAGAACAGCGACAGCTTCCGCAGCGCTCCGGTGATGTCACGGCAGTTCCGCAGCTTCCACAGCCGGTCCTCCAGCCGGTCCCAGTAGCCGAGCAGATCCTTGTTCGGCGGCACACAGAACACCGGAGTGATCTGTCGGATGACCGAGAAGCCGAAGCGGCCGGGCAGCCGCCGATCGCGGTAGAACAGATCGGCCCGGTCGAGGAGCTTGGGTCGCAGCCGGTTGCGGCCCTCGTAGGCGCTCAGCCGCTTCCAGTCGGGGCCGGCGGTGACCTCGTCGAGCCGGCCGGTCGCCAGGACATCCTGCAGCCGGTCGGGGCGCACGCCGACCACGGTGGGCACCGATTCGACGGACGTCAGCGTGGCGTCGAACGCGCGGGAGATCTGGAGCCGGTCGCCGGCGAGCCGCTTGAGCGACTCGGTGTTCAGGTCGTCGGGGCCGGGGCGGCCGACGGCGGAGAGCCCGACCGACTTCTGGTAGTCGCTGGTCGACACGTGCTCCCGCATGCCGCCGGCCTCTTCGACCGACTCCACGACGCCGTCCGGAGGGGCCGCGCGGTCCGCGAACAGGCTCGCCGGCGTTGGCCGCTGAGCGCGGACATGGTTCGCCGCCCGGCGGACGGCGCCGGCGCGGACGAGCGGCGCATCGCGAGGATCGAGCTCGGCCTTGACCCTGACGGCGGCGAGATTGCGGGCGGCGTACGCCGCGGTCGCCCGGTCGGGATCGACGGTGACGGCCTCGTCGAGGCCGAAGACCCCCGCCGCCTTGACGGCGCTCGACCGGAGCGCCGCCTGGGTGAGGCCGCGGACCTTGACGCCCTCCCAGACGAACTTCGGCCGCTTCGGCCTGCCCGGTCGCTTACCGGGGGTGATGAGCAGGTTCTCGACCTCGATGAGGAATTCGGATCCCTTGTCGAGCAGGGGTTTGATCTTCTCGTAGGTCCGCGGCTCCACCCCGCCTTCACCGCAGTCGCCGAGCTGGGCCGGGCGGTCGCCGAGGATGTCGGCGACGGTCGCGTAGTGGATCAGCGCCTCGTTCACGCTCTCCCGCTCGAAGCGCTCGAACAGCGAGTCCGCGAGGTCGAGCTTGTTGTCGATGTACCGCATCACGATCGACTTCTGGTAGGCGCTGAGCCGCAGTCGTGCGATCGCATGGGGGTTGAACGGGTCCTTGTGGTAGGCCGCGATCGCTGACTGGTCGGTTAGCACCTGGCGCAGCGTGGGGACAGTCAGGCCGCGGAACTCCAGGTAGCGCCAGTTGCGGTCGCGCTGCCGGGCCTCGTTGGCAGCGGCGCTGAGCGCCGGATCGGGCGGGATCACCTCCGACGAGGTCGGGTCGAAGATGTGGTGGTACCACTTCTCCGCCTCGGGATATTTACGCTGCCCGTTGAGCTGGTTGGCGATCAGGTCGGGTATGTGGAAGAAGATCTCCCGGTAGTAGGTGCCGAACGGCCCGGTGAAGTCGAGCCGTCCCGCGTTCACCCGGTTGATCACCCGACTGCTGGTCACCGAGAACGCCAGCGGCGCCTCGGCGAGGGTCCGCTGGGTGTCGAGGTCGAGCAGGTGCTCGATCCCGCTGGTGAACAGCTCGCGCGCCACAGTCTTCGCCAGGGTGGTGCCGAGCCGGCGCAAAGCCCAGGTCGCGGCGGATCCGGGGGATGCCTGCAGGAGGTACAGGTCCCCACTCGCATCGATGATGCCGTCGGACAGCGACCCGTTGATCGGCATCAGCCGGGCATTGCCGATCGTCGCGAGCGAGCCGACGTACAGGTTGTTCGTGACGAGGTTCTTCAGCGACGTCGTCCACTCCTTGAGCGTCCGATCGAGGCGTACCCGATCAGCCGCCAGGCCGGCCAGGGCGTGATCGTCGAACCAGGAGAAGGTGGGAGTGCCGTAGTACAGGACGCCGTTCTTCTTGGTGAGCAGCGGCGAATGCGGCGAGAAGTTCAAGGTGGCGGCCAGCCGGCCCAGGTGGAGGTTCGGCGCGCTCGCTGTGGCCTTGTCGAAGGTGTCGAGGTAGGCCCGCATCTGGTAGCCGGCTCCTGCGACGAGCAAGTTCCCGCCGTGCATCTCCGGATACAGGGCCTCCCACTCGAGGCCGCGGAGGCTGTACCCGTCGCGGGCCTTCACGTGCACCTCGTCGTCGTACCGCGGGGTGAGAATCCTCTTGACTGCATCATCGAGATCGTCTGCGGCGGAGCTGTCGCCGAAGATCCCGAAGCCGAGCAGCCCGCCGATCGCAGCCAGGAAGTCGCTCCACTCCTCCGGCTCGGCGAGCGGATCCTCGATCACGCCTTCGCTTTCACCGAACGGATCCGTGCCGTACAGCTTCACCTTCTGCGGCGGCGTCCAGCGACCGTCGAGCCGCAGCATCGTGAACTTGATGGACATCTTGTGGTTGTAGCCGGCGAACTTCGATCCCGTGTCATTCAGCTCGTTCACCGGGGCGGTGGTGAATTCGGCCCACAGGAGGTGCAGCCGTCCGTTGTGCACGATCGGGGAGACCTCGCGCACGGGGATCGCGACGTCGACCTTGCGCCACGGACCCCAGACAGTGCCGCCCGCGCGCCGGCCCTGCGGCGCCACGTTCTCCACGCGGCGGTAGTAGAAGGTCGCTGGATCACCCGGCGTGACGCCGAACAGGTGCAGCACGTCGGCGTCGGCGCGGTGGTTGACCTCCTGGTAGGCGCCGGCGATGGTGAGCGAGGCCAGCTCCTGGAACCCGTCCAGATAGGTCCCGTAGGCGTCGAGCACCGCCTGCTCGTCGATGTCGGTCTGCAGCAGCTCCTGCTCGAGCTCGTCGAACAGCGGCGTCTTGTCGTCTCGCAGGTCGGGGAACAGATAGTTCTCGGGCCAGAGGAAGACCTTCCGGTTCGCCTCCCACACACGATAATTCTTTCGCCACTCCCACTCGTCGCGGGGCACCTGCGAGGGCTGCACGTGAATGTTTCCGCCTTCGTCCTGCTCGAGGTTCATCAGGACCCGGTGCACGTACACCTGCGCGCTGGAGATGGCCGCGACGACGCGGGAGGTCGTGAAGCAGCCCTCGACCTCGACGTCGAGCAGGAAGTACCGGTAGAGGTCCTCGACACGCTCGAACTCGGGGTGCACGGCGTGCACCAGGTAGGAAGCGAGCGCGTCGCGCTGCTCGCCGAGGAGGCGGCTGCGGAAGGGCTCGTACGCCTTCTCCCACGCCTTCTCGTCGGCGTATTTCGACCGGAACGCGGCAAGCACGGCGTCCGCGCCCTGGTCGAGCTGAGCGTAGTCGTCGGAGGCGATGAGCTTCAGGGCCTCACCGCCGACGCCGAGGGTGGTGGCGATCGCTCCGGCGTCCGCCAGCATGTCGAGCGCATCGAGCGGGTCAGCCGGCAGGCTGAGATTGGCTTGCAGCGACGCCGACAGGGGCTGGTCGACGCGCAGGACGGCAGCGAGCGCCGCCTGGTCGCCCGCCGCGAAATGCGTCCCCGCGACGTAGCCGGTGAGCGCCCGCACGACGAGGGCCGCGCCGTCAGGGTCGGCGTTCGCGTGGCGGCGGAACTGCTCGATCTTGCGCACGGCCTCGGTACTCGGGTGGGGGCCCGCAGTCAGCGAGAACCAGTCCGTGTGCGCGCCGATGAAGCCGATGGTGTCGGCCCACAGGTCCTTGCGCGCAAGCAGCACCGACAAGGGCAGCAACTGCTCGATGGCGGCGGTGATGGTGGCCGGGACCACGTCTCCCCTGGCTTCGGGCGCGATGCTCGCGGCGTCGAAGTCGGCTCCCGCGAACCCAGCGATGGCCGTCAGCTTGTCCGTGCTGACCTTCAGTTGCGCGGCGAGCGCTGACCTAATCAGGGAGCCGGCGTGGTGGGTGAGCAGGACGGCGCGCAGGTCCGCCTCGGCGGCGGTGACCGACGCCGGCACGCTCAGCACGGCATCCGGGTCGAAGTCGTCAGCGAGCAGCAACCGATCCCCCGCGACCGTGAACGTTCCGGGGTTCGCCGCCACGAGGTCTCGGGACTGCGCCTCGGTGACGCCCGGAACCAGCACGAAGGCAGTGTCGGTGAACGAAAGGCTGCGATCGGCGGCGAGCCGCTCGACGATCTGCTGGGCGATGGTCGCGGCGTGCGGGTAGGCCGTCGCCCCCTGGACCGCCGCGCCGGTGATGAACGCCAGGTCGTCGACGGAACGCTTGGCCGACTTGGTCCAGCCGACGGTGTGTAGCAGCGCCTGCAGGTCGTCGAGCCCGGCGACGTGGGTGAGCGCCCCGCCGGGCAGCAGCGCGAGCAGCCGGAACAGGTCAGCGACGCTGACCCGCAGCAGCCGAGCGAGCCGCGCGTGCCGGACCAGGAGCGCGAGATTGTCGGCGTTGAGGGCGAACCCGCGGTCTACCTCGGCGGCCGCGATGGGGTCGGCGCCGAGCGGTCCCGCGAGTCGGTCGATCAGGTCGGCAAGCCCAGCCGCGTTCGTGCGGAGCGCCGCGAGCAGGCGGTGGAGCAGCTGGTCGGCGGGCGCTGCGGTGGGGTCGTCGCGCAGCGCGGGGTGGACGAACCGGGCCGCCGGCTTCGGCAGCGCGCCATCCATCCGGACCAGCTCCGGCAGGTTGAACAGCCGGTCGAACAGCGAGGGTTGGGACTCGATCACCGGCCGGGTCGTGATCTCGCCGAACAGCACCACAAGGTCCTCGAGCGCCATCGGGTGGCTGCGCTGCAACGCCCGCAGGTCGGCGATGCCCTCCAGCGTCGCGGCCTCAATGCCGCTGGAGCGCCCCACCTTCTCGAGCTGCTCGATCGCGAGGTCGACCTCGCGGATGCTCCAGCCGTCAGTCGCTCTCCACAGCCGGGTGAAGCGGTGCAGCCGGTCCAGCGACGACGGCCGCAGATCCTTGATCCGCTCGATGTCGTTCTGCACGCTCGCGGGCGAGCGCTTCTCGCCGGCGATCGTGATCGCCTGGGCGCCGTTCGCCGAGACGTACCGGGTGGCGACGAGGTCGGCGAGCTCGTCACGCGTCACGCCCATCGGCCTCAGCAGCAGCTGCGCGTCGAACGGCGCGGCGATGCCGGCCGCGAAGGTGAAGGTCTGCGCGTACACCCCGTTCAGGAAGGCGGCCGACTCGTTCGGCGTCGTGATGAGCCCGAACTCAGCCGCTGACAGGGCCAGCTCGGCGGCGGCGCGCTGCTCAGCGCTGCCGCCCGCCAGCGTCACGATGGCCGATCGGGGGACGGCGAAGTGCTGCAGGTAGGTCTGCATCCGCGCGAGCGGGTACAGGAACGGCAGGTCGAAGCAGGCGGTGGAGGTTGCGAGTCGCTGGCGGTAGACCGAGTCCTCGACGGCGTCCCGGTCGTTGAGGTCGCCGGCGAATCCGCTGCGCTTGGCAAGGTAGTTCTCGAGGATCTCGTTGACGATGACCAGCTGCGGCAGCTCCTGGGTGGTGTTCTCACAGGTCAGCGGCAGCGTCCACAAGTCGGGACGGCGGACCTTCAGGTTGAGCACATGGTTGGCCTTGGCGCCGGTGAAGACCGGCTCGAGCAGATGCTCCTCGATGAAGTGCATCAGGTCGACGTAATACGCAGCGGGTCCAAGGATCGATCGGCAGTGCTCGCAGGAGCAGTAGTCCTGGCTGCCGAACAGCTCCTCGTAGCCGTCGATCCTTTTGAAGTAGTCCTCGATCGTGGGCAGCAGGTTGCCGACCTTGATGTGATCGAAGCCGCCGCGGACCGCGTCGAGGATCGACGCGACGAGCGTCGAGCTCGTCCCCAGCGTGACCGTGGCCTGTTCCTGGTACTGCGCGGCCACCGTCTCCGACAGGCCGGAGCGCCGCGCGATGTCGGCCACCTTCGCGCGGGCGAGCGCGGCCGCCGACCCGTAGCCCGCGGTCATCAGCCGCGCTGCGTCAGTGGAGTCCTCCGTGACGGCGAAGGTCCGCTGCATCACCTTCGTGTGGGCGATCAGCGCATGCTGCTCCTCCTGCGAGACAACCCCGAAGTCCAGCGCCTTGAGATCGTCACTGTCTGCTGACAGGTCGAGGTGCACCAGCTCGGCCTCGGCATTGCGGGCCAGGAACTGATCGAACTGGTCGACTCGCTTGGAAACCCGCTGGGCGCGGTCCTCGACCGAGGCCGCGGTGTCGGCGATGATCTCCTCGAGCCCGAGGCCGGCGTACGATCCCGCGACCGCCGCCAGCGACTCCAGCGAGCGGACGACGCCGTCGCGGGCCTGCGGATCGAGCGCCTCGAGGTCGGCCCGTCCCGACCGCACTACGTCGGCGCCCTGGCTGAGGGCGGGTTCGGCCTCCTTGATCGCAGCCGTGACGGTGGGCGGGTCGGGCGCCGTGAGGCGCGCCCGCAGCGCTGCGGTCGGGAACGCCGACTCGACGCGCTTGTTGAGCAGCAGCCCGTACTGCTCGGCGCTCATCTCGCCCGGGGGCGTGATGCTGCTGGTCCTGACGACCTCGGTCCACGCGTCCGCGTCGAGCCGGGTCAGCTGCTGGACGCCGTCGATGCCCGCGTCCAGGCGCAGCTCCACGTTCTCCAGGACCGCGCTCGCGAGAATCTGGTTCTCATCGACCAGCCGGAACACCGAGGTCGCGACGCCGACCGACTGCGCGTCCTGGTCGGTCATCAGGCCGTTGTCGACCAGCGCACCGAGCTGGTCGTCGTCAAGCTGTGAGATCCGCAGCCCACCGTCGACGAGCTCGATCGCCACGTCGGCGCTCACGCTCGCCAGATCGGCCAGGCTGTGGGTCCGCGCCGCCGAAACCTCGTCGCGCAGCAGCGGGTTCGCGCCGACCGGCAGGTCATCGAGCACCCGCGTGACCGCGCGGATCTTCTCGAGCTGTGCTTTCGCCTGCTCGATCACTTTCGGCGAAGCGTTCTGGCCCTCGAGGCCCTTCAGCAGCGCCTCCTCGGGGCTGCCTTCGGCGGTCAGGTCGATCTCACGCGCGGCGCTCCACAGCGCCGGCGGGCCGTCGACCGCGAGCTGCTCACGGAGCAGGTCGGTGACTGCCGTCCGCTGTGTCTCCCTCAGCGCCATGACCACGGCGGCGTCCTCAGCATCGGTCAGGTCCCGCGGCATCCTGGCCGCGATGCGGTCGAGTCGCAACAGCTCTTCGCGATTCATGTTTTCTCTCCGTCTCGGGGGTGCGGCTCGGTTCGATCACGTCGTGGGGGCTTGCCAGGGCGGAGGCTCAGGGACTGGCGGTCGCCGGCTGCCGTGGCGGTGGCGCGGGTGCCGGATCGTTGGTCAGCGGATCGAGGGCGTAGTCCCACAGCCGGTAGAGGCCGTAACCGCCGCCGGCGTAGGTGCCGTAGTTGAAGATCGCCGACTTGATCGGGTTGTTGTAGAGCCAGGTGTTCCAGCGGCCGGGGATGGGCGCGACATTCCAGCCGGCGTCGCCGAGGCCCTGCAGGATCCGGTTCATCCGGGTGCCGCGCGCGAAGACCGGGTTGGCACCGCGGTACCAACGCTGCTTGATGATCATGTGCTCCATCGACCAGCCGGATCCGGAGAGGATTCGGTACCGGGCCCGGAAGTCACGCCACATCCCGAACGCCCGCCTGTCCTCCCAGAAGAACCGGCCAAGACGCCGCAGCAGCGGCGTGCGCTGCCCGGGGGCCGACCGGAAGAGCCGGAGCACCAGGGCACCAGCGCCCCGGAGGCCCCGACCAACGACGGAGCGCAGGCCGCGTAGGCCGGCCGTCACGGCGGTCTTGAGGCCCGTCAACGCGGCCTTGAAGCCGCCGAGGGTGAAGATCGTCAGCGCGATGTCGGCGACCGTCAGCACGAGGAACGCGACCTGGGCTCCCCAGCCGGACAGGAAGCCCATCCCGCCGGGGATACCCCCGGAGGTGCCGCCCTGGCCGCCGCCGAACTCCAGGTGCCAGTAGCCGGCGACCTGGGTGATCCGGTCGAGGACGGTCTGCTCCTGCGGGTTCGCCGAGCCGCCGCTGCCGCCCCCTGACCCCGAATTCGCCGATCCCTCCGCGGAACCGCCTGCGCGCCCTTGCGGGCTGCCCGATCCGCCGTCGCGCCCGGTGCCGTGCTGGGTGGGGTCGGTCGCCTGGCCATCGCCACCCCCGGTCGCGGAGCCGTCGCCCGTGCCGTCGGCGCTGCCCGTTGGGCTGCCATCCGGCGCGCTGGATGAGCCGGTGCCGTCCTCGGCACCGGCGGTCTCGCCGTCGAGCTGGCCGTCGACGCTCCCGGACCCACTGCCGTTGACATCGCCGCCGGGCTGGCCGCCCGGGACGCCGCCCTCGACGCCGCCGTCCGCCCCGCCCTGCACACCGCCGGGCGTGGTGCCCTTGCCGCCCTCCGCGCCGCCGCCGTCGCCGCCTTGGGCTCCGCCGCCGCCGACTCCGGTTCCTAGCCCGGATCCGCCCCCCTCCGAGCCGGCGTCGCCTGGCTGGCCGGTGCCGGCTCCGGTCTGGGTGCCGGTCCCGCTGCCGGTGCCGGTGCCGTTTCCGGCGCCCGAGCTGGTGCCGGTCGCAGTCTCACCGGTGCCGCCTCCGCCCGGCCCGGTGCCACTTGATCCGCTGCCGGTGCCGGTGCCGGTCGTGCCGCTGCCGGATCCGGGGTCGGTGCCGGTGTCGGTCGAGCCGTCGGCTCGCCCGCTGCTGGTCTCGGCGGCGTCGCCGGACGGCGCTGCCTCCGCTGTGGTCGACCCGCCGCCGCCGGTACCGGGGACTGGCGGTGGGGTGTTCCCCGCGGGCGCGTCGTCGCCCGTCTCGGCCCAGGGACTGGGGGCTGAGGGATCCGGCGGCGACCCCAGGACCTCCTGGAGCGTCTGCTCAAGCTCGTAGATGACGCCCGCCGACTCGGCGTTGCCGCCATGCTCCGCCAGGATCTGTCGGAATCGGGGCGTGTAGGTCTCCTGCCGGACGATGATCCAGTTGTTGCCTTCCCGGCGAATCTCTAGGGCTCGGATGCCCAGCTCGCGGCCGCGGCCGTTGTTGAAGTGCCGCATCGCCTGTTCCCGCGTCAGGCTTCGCGGCACGGTGTCGAGCACCGAGAGGCCCTCCTGAAGCCCGTCGGGATCGACCAGGTTCACCGGGTTGTTGGCGACGAACTCGTAGAGGTTCGGGCCGCTCTGGGTGCCGACCGGGTCGGGACTCAGCCAGCCCCCGATCCACGACGCGTAGTAGCGATGTCCGTAGTAGTAGAGGCCCGTCGCGTCGTCGCGCTCCTTGCCGGTGTAGCGGCGATCGCGGAGCCGGCTGCGGCGTACGTCGTCACCGGCCAGGAAACACGAGCCGCCGTAGGGGAAGTGCTCCTCGAAGGTGACCACCGCGCCCGTGGCGTCGAGCTCGAGCACGGTCGAGCCGAGATGGTCGGGCACCAGGTACCGGACCTCGGCGGCCCCGAGGTCGACGGTCTCCTCGGCGCCGGGATCGCTGCTCCACCGATAGACCGAGGCGTAGCCGTGGTCGTCGTCCTCGATCAGCGCCACCGCCCGCGCGAGCTCCGTCGCGCCGCCACGAGTGCGCCGCAGCAGCTCGCAGCCCTCGAGGTAGATCTTCTCGGTGCGTTCGACGCCCGCCGCGGTGAGCCGTTCGGTGACCTTCCGGATCCGGCGTCCGGCCGCATCGTAGACGTAGTGCTCAGCGTCGTCGGGATCGCCGCCGGCACTGCGATCGACGATCGTCGCCCGCCGCACCCGGTTGCGGTGGTCCCAGGCGACGCCGGCGAGGTGCGGCAGCTCGATCATGTTGCCGGCGGCATCGAAGTGACCCTCGCCGTCACCGATCGGGATGCCGTTGGAATCGAGCGCGGGGGCCCGCCGGTTCGAGGTGCTCGACACCCACATGTCGGTGGTCCACGAACGCGTCGTGCCGACATGCCGGAGCCGGGTGAGATTGCCTCCGCTGTCATAGCTGAAGGTCTGGGTGTATCGCTCGACGGCGGCAGCGTTCGCCAGGCTGAGGTGCCGGGTGCCGTGCATGACGCCGGCCATCGACCCGGCGGACGACGCGTCGCTGGTCAGCAGCGCCTGGTGCACCCGCCCGGTCGCCTCGACCAGCTGCCCGTAGCCGTCGTATCGGTACTCGCGCACCGGCGAGACGGTCAGGCCCTGCAGCAGCGGTGCAGGCTGGCCCGGTTCCTGCACGTGGTCGAGGATCCAGGTCAGGTTGCCGACCGGGTCGCGAACGGCTTCGACATCGCTGAGCACGCGCTGACCGGCACCCGAGCCGACCACGGTACGCATGCCCGTCAGCCGCCTGGTCTCGGCGTCATACCCGTAGGACGTGGTGGCGCCATTGCCGAGCGCGACGCTTGCAAGCTGCCCGTGGGCGTTTCGAGCCGTCGCCGAGACGATGGTCTCGTCGGTGAGCATGCCGTCGTCCGTCGAGACCGCGAGCCGCTCGATGCCGCCGTCCCGCCGGTAGGTCGTGCGGCGGGTCGTTCCATCCGGCGAGGTGCGAGCCGTGGCACGGCCGAGCGCGTCGTACGCGCTGGTCGCGCTGAAGGCCGCGCCCTCGAGCGCCTCTGCGGCCGCCCAGTCGGGCTCGGTGGTCACCGAGACGCGCAGCCGGTGCGCGACCTCCAGCGGCGAGCCGGACGGCGTGCAGCGCACCTGATCGTGCCGGCCGGCGCCGTCCTCCTGCACTGCGAGCATGCCGCGCAGGTTGCGTGCGACGGCCTGCGGGCGGCCCTCGCCGTAGGTCATCCGCTCGACCAGGTGATCGAGGCCGCCGCCGCTGACGTGCACGCCGGTCGGGCGGCCTGCCGCGTCAAAGGTCGTGGTCGTCTCGAAGCCGCGCGCATCCCAGCGCCGCACGTCCCGATCGAGGGCGTCGAGCAGGATGACGGTCCCACCCGCGTCGACGCTGTCCTTGCGCAGCAGGCGTCCCGCCATGTCGAGCACGTTCCGCTCGATGGTCAGTCCTCGGGCGTCGACCCGGGTCAGCGTGCTGCCGTCGTCGTCGAGCACCCGTCGCGAACGACGCTCGTCACCGACCCCCTCCTGGACCTCCAGAACCTCCCGGCCAAGCGGGTCGACGTGGACCGTGGTCGGGGTCGCGGCCAGCGCCCGGGCACGCTCCAGCGCCTGCCGCTCGGGGTCGGCGACGGGCAGCGCCTGCCGTTGCAGCTCGTAGTCGGAGCCGATCACCGTGTCGTTGGGATCGGCAGTCGTCGTTGCCCAGGGGCCGATCGTGGTGCGCACCCGCGTGCCGTTGGGCAGGTCCGAGCCCACGAGCCGGCCAGCCGCGTCGAAGAGGCTGCGCTCGGCGACGCCGTAGCTCTGCAGCTCAGGGTCCGGCTCGTACGCCGGTGTCGAGCTGTGGAAGGGCTGGTGCTGCAGCACGGCCTGCTGCAGGGCGTCGTACACGGCGTGCCCGGAGACCCGCCAGCGCTCGGCCGTGAAGGCCTCCGTCGGGACGCCGTCCAGACCGGTCACGATCGACCCATCGGCGGCCCGCTCGATCGCCGGCCCAGCGTCGACCCGCTGCTTGGACTGCACGACCCGCCCGAACGCGTCGAAGTAGCGCACGGCAACCTGCACCGGACCGCTCAGGTGCTGCCCACCGGCGCCGTCGTCGACCAGCACCTCGCGGACGACGTCGACGATGCACGGCGGCTGTCCCCGGTCCCAGAACGCCTGCAGGTCAAGGAACTGCAGGCTCCCCGCCTGGGCAACCGCCGCTGCCGGATCGGCGAGGAGGGTCGCCTGCGAGGCGGGACGCGGCGCGGTGTGGGCGCTCAGCGGTCGCGCTCCGTAAGGCTGGACGGTGCCGGCCGAGTCGAGCACCGTGCCATGCGTCGCCGTCACGACTGCGACGCCGAAGGCGTCGTAGTCGGCCTCCTCGACGTTCTCGTTCGGATCGGTGATCTCGCACGGGGCGAGCGCCTGGTAGTCGTTCCTGGCCTTCCAGGTATTCCCGGCAGCGTCGGTGAACGAGGTGCGCAGCAGCCGGGCGTCATCCAGCTGCCAGGAGTCGCCCGCGCCGCCGGGATCAGTCAGTCCTACCGGAACGCTGAACTCGCCCGCGGGACTCAGGTCGGCCACCGGGCCGGTCACCCACCAGTAGCCCGCGTCGTGCTCGTAGAGCAGGTCGCCGTCGAGCTGGGCCGACGTGACCCTCGCTCCGTACACGTCGGCGACCATCTGGTCAGAGAAGCACGCGTGCCGTTCGTGGTGCACGATCTGCTCGGGTCCGGGGTCGCCAAATCCGATCGTCGCGTGGCGCGTGCCGTCGCGGTACAGCGTCCGTTCCCACGACGCGCGGCGAAGCTGAGTCCCCACCGTGAACGGCTCGTGATTCTCCAGCGGGGCAGCGATCGCGCCGCTGACCGCGAGGGTGGCTTCCGCGCGGGTCACCGGTCCGGCGGCCCCGATCTGGCGGCCTTCGAACAGCTCGTGCTCGATCGGCAACGCGAGCAGATAACGCTCGTTGGTGTCGAGGTGCGCGACCCGGGCCCGGGTGACAATCGCGATCGGCGCGCCCTGGCTCGGGTCCTCGATCGGCTGCCCGGCGCGCCGTGGGCAGCCCAGATCGAGGCTGAGGAGTGGGGTGCCCACCTCGTCCACCTCAAGGACGAGGTGCTGCTCGACCCGCGGGTCATCGGCGTCCCCCTCATAGCTCAGCCGGACCTCCTCGACGCGCTCGACGGTGAGCACCGGGCGGTGCTCACCCACCGCGGGCTGGATCCGTCGTACGGAGTACCCGGTGCTCTCCACCCCGATCGGGGTCGGACGCCGGCTGCCGTCGGGCTGGACGGCGAACAGCTCGGTGCGCACGACGCGACCGGCGAGCACCTTCAGCTCCTCGGGCCCGGCCGAGGGGTCAGCCGGTCCGCTGTCGACGCGCGGTTCGTCCGGGTCGCCGCCCCAATAGCGATCACGCAGTCGAGGGGCGAGTGCCTCGTCGCCCGGTGAGTGCCACAACCGCCGGCAGGAAGGCTCCCCGAGCTCCTCGGGCGGCAGCTCGTCGGGGTCCGTCGGGCCAAGGTCGCTCACGTCGGGTGATCCCCAACCTCGCCGGCGGTAGGAACCGGAGTCGTGGACGTCGACGCAGAGGAATCCCCGGAACAGCCTCTCGCCGGAGTCGAAGAACCCCGAGTGGTACTCGAATCGGGTGACCGAGCGGGTGTCGGCGACGTGATCGACGCTCAGCTTGCGATCCACGACCGTCACGTGGCTGGGGAGCCGGGTGACCCAGGGCTCGTCGCCCTGCTCGTCGCGCACGAAGTGCGCGGCCGACGACCCGTATTCGAGCACCGTCTCGCCGCCCGCCTCGCTCTCGACCGAGACGAGCCGGCCCGGCGGGCCTTCGGCCATCAGCCGCAGATAGCGGATCGGTGATCCTGCGTCGGCACTCAGCGCTGAGGACCACACGAGGCACTGAGTGCCTTCACCGAGCAGATCGAGCACCTGCGCGCTGCAGAGGTCGTCGGCCACCGGCAACCCGGTGACCACATCCGCGGCAACGAAGGAGTTTCCGGATGCGTTACGCCAGAGGCGAACCGCGTCCTGATCGACGTACAGGACGTCGGCTGTGCCGGTGCCGTCGATGTCGACGAACCGGATGCGGCGGGTGTCGAGCGGGCGGCCGTCGGGAAGCGCAGGCGGATCAGCCATCACGACCGGTTCGCCCAGCCGGCCGCCGCCGAGACCCGGCCAGTACTCGATCCGGCCGTCCTCCACCCTGACGATGTCCAGCTCGCCGTCGCCGTTGGCATCGACGAGGAAGACCCCGACCTCGGCGCGTTCGGCGAGGGCCGGAGCGGCGGTGTTGCGCGGCAGCTCCGTGGGCGCGCCGTAGCCCGTCTTGCCGTGGAACGGGAAGCGCAGCGACCCGTCGCCGCGGGCCAGGATCGCGTCGGGCCGACCGTCACCGTCGACGTCCACCCAGTCCTGGCGACCCGGTCCCGCGATGACCGGGGCGCTGCCGAACGGCGTGAACGGCGTCCACTGGCCCGTATCGCGATCGAGCTCGGACAAGCCGGCGCCTCGGCCGTCCGGCACGGTCACGTTGAAGTTGCCGTCATGGTCGAAGTCGGTGAGCAGTGCCCCGGGCGCTGCGTTGGACGGCCTGGCTGACATCCGCTCCTGCGGGCCGAACCGGCCGCCGCCGAGGTTCGGCTTGTAGTACCAGGCGCCGTCGGACACGGTCAGGATCCCCGGCAGGCCCTCGCCGCGCACGTCGGCCCAGCGATAGTCGGTGCCGTGCAGGCCCTGCGGCAGGTTCTGCAGGCTACCCGCATCGAGCGCGCGCAGCCGCTGCTCGATCACGCCCTGGCTGTAGGTGAACCGCACGCCCGGCAGGGCCTGGACCCGGACGGTGCTGTCGTCCTCGCGCCGGAATCCGCGGACCGCTACCCGTGTCAGCCGGGAGCCGGCCGGCGCCTCGGCGTGGGTCAGATCGACGGATCGGACCAGCCGCGGGTCAGATCCCAGCTCGGCGAACCGGTGAAAGATCAGGAACCGTCGGCACAGCCGGTACGTGCGCACCTCAAAACCCGGCCGGTATGAGGAGTAGGGGTCCTGGCGGACGGGCCACGGGCGGTCGGCCGCGGGCACCGGCGCGTCAGACGAGGAGTGGTCTCCGTAGTCGAGCACGACCTCGACGTGCCAGTCTGCGCCGTCCTCCGCGTCGTCGACCGCGAGCGGGTCGTGGTTGGCGTAGCGGACCCGCTTCAGCAGCCGCTGCGCTGCAGCCGTTCCGCCAGTGAGCCGGCCCAGCTCGGCTGCGCGCGACCAGTCGACGCCGGCGTTGTCCTCGGGCGAGTAGTCGAACCGGATCGCGTTGCCGAACCGGTCGTACTGGGCCTCGAGGAGCCACTCGTAGACGTTCTCCGGGCGGTGTGGGTCACGGATCCGGCCGGACCCGTCGATGCGGCGGCCGAAGACGCCGACGCTCCCGTCGGGACGGCGTACCCGCCAGTGCACGTCGCCGTCCGCCCGCGCGGTCCACTGCTCGATCCGGTGGTAGGTGCCCTCGCTGCGGCTGCGGAAGCGGCGGACGTGGTGGGTCGCTGTGTCCCACTCCATCGCCGTGAGCCCACCGGCGGCCTGGTGCAGCGCCGGCACCAGCTCGGCTCCGCCGAGGGCGTAGCGGTCAGTGCCGTCGTACTGCGGGTGGGCCCGGTGGTCGTGAACGGTGACCGAGACGGGCCCATCGAGCACCCAGCCCGTGCCGTACGGCGACGGGGTGCCACCGCGGTACGCCAAGGCGAGTGCAGGACCGAAGCCCTGCCTGCCGGACGGCAGCGGGAGCGGGAAGGAGTAGCCGGCCGCACCTGTTGCGGGATCGACGTCGACGTCGAAAGGCGGGAGCAGATCCGGGAGTCCGACCCCCGAGAGCTCAAACGGCGCAGACACCGGACGCTTGTCGCCAGGAGTCGTCCGATGAGCTACGTGCCTGGTCAGCAGCTAGGCGCTGCACCCGTTCATCGCTCGTCTGGATCCCCATGTCGCACTCCCGTATCGGCGCCCATCTCAGGTTTTAGCAGCGCATGTGACTCACGTCTAGATCTGCGACCTGGTTTTTTGGGCCGCAGAAAAAAACTAACCTCATCAGGCCAAATTGTGATTAATCTCCCCCAGGTTCGCTAGAGCTCTATAGTTCGGAAACGACGATGAACTCTGTCGAAGGGCACCTCAACCCCGGGGAAGGGGGTCTTCCGCACGACTTAGAGGTGACAGTCGGGGTCAGGCGGCCTGAGCCCTTGTCGACGACAGCCTGGGTAGTCATGATCGTCTCGTGCTCGATCGGGTCAACCGGCCGAGCCGATGTTGGCGACGCCGGCGGTGCTAGGTCCGTTCGATCCAGGTGATGACGGCGATCCGCAACTTCTGTCGGGTGACCCAGCGAGCCGGCCCAAAACGCCGTACTGCAGCAGCCCGCAGAAGCTATTCATCGCGGCGTTGTCCCCCGGGGACAACTTATCCCATCATCCGACGAGGTCGTAGTGACGCCAGCCCGCCAGGCATTCCCGCGACCGAAGCTGCTGGAGCCTGCTCAGCGTCTGATGAACACTTGGTCAACCAGGACGAGAGCGGGCAGCAACGAGTACGCCCCCAGGGTTTCTCCACACACCGCGCCGCAGGGTTGGTGCAGCTTCCCACCGCCATGGTGGCCTCGCAGTGGTGCAGCGGACGGACGCGGCCACTAAGCCGAACCGGTGGGCGGAAAGCCTATGGCAGTTTCGACACCGAGCCCCAAGCCTGGAGGTAAGAGACCGGTCCACGTGATCCTTACGAGCCGGAAGACGGCCGCGGGCGTAGGGAGCGAATCGGCGGCGGACAGGGCGCAGGCAGTTGGCGGCGGCTCGTCGGCGGGGCCGTGGTGGCGGACGGCACCAGCGGCGGCAGCATAGGCCAGTGGCTCCCGCTGCAGGCACGGAGCTGGTGCTGGGTGCTGGCCACCTCGACGTCGGGAAGTACTTGTACAAGGTGACCCGGCCGATGCCGCTCTCCGTGGCCACCCGGGAGATCGTCACCGCCAACAGCCCCTGCTCCCTCACAGCCGCCAGGCGGTGGCGAAGATCCCTCCGCACCTCTCATCGGGTAGGTCTCCATCGTGTCCGCCTCTCACGGATCGCTCTCCAGCCCGGTCAGCTGAGGCTGAGCGTCAAGAGCCGCTAGCCGCCCCTGCAAGGCGGTAGCGTGACGCCACCTGCTTCCTTGACCAGGAGAAAAGCACCTGGTCAAACCCACATTGGAGGACAGTCCGTAGTCGATGGACCCGCCGTTGGGGAGCGCAGCCCGCAGGATCTTGCTCCCTGGTGCGCCCCTGAGGCGCCCTTCATGGACGAACAACATAGCGCTGCTATGCAGGTAGAGTGCATTCGCCCTAGTGGGAAGCACATTGAGAAGTAGCCCCGACGGGATTCGAACCCGCGCTACCGCCTTGAGAGGGCGGCGTGCTAGGCCGCTACACAACGGGGCCCCTAGCGCCGGGATCATCGCTGATCCGACCGCGGAAGCCTACCAACTCCCCGGTGATCCGACGAATCCGCAGTTTCCGCTTCGCTGGGGTACTAGGACTCGAACCTAGACTAACTGGACCAGAACCAGTCGGGCTGCCAATTACCCCATACCCCACCCCAGCGGCCTTGGCGATCCTGCGCCGCTCGGTGCACCCCTCGCGGGGCACGAGGAGAGACATTACTGCAGGTGCGGCCCGCATCCCAAACCGGGCCGCCGCTCGGTCACCGGACCAGGCGTGACCCTGCGACGAGGTCGACCGTGTGCCGCATCCGGAGGGCCCGGAAGGCCAGGTAGGCCAGCACCGCGAAGAGGGCGAACCCGCCGACATCGAACAGCGCGTCGAGCCAGCCGATCTCACGGACGGCCTTGAGCGCCGCGATGCCGGTGGTCGCCCCCGCGAACAGGTAGGCGAGGACGTTGTTGGCCACGTGGGCGGCGATCCCCGCCTCCAGGCCCCCGGTCCGCCAGACCAGGACCGCGGCCAGCAGCCCGAAGGCGAGCCGGTCGACGAACAGCGGCAGGTTCTGCGTCCCGTGCAGCAGCGCGAACACGACCGAGGAGACGACGACCCCGAACCAGGGCTGAGCGACCAGGCTCCCCAGGGCCTGCATCAGGTAGCCCCGGAAGAAGACCTCCTCGGCGGCAGCCTGGAGCGGCGAGGTCAGCACGATGACGACCAGGAAACCCCAGAAGCCGGGCTGCAGACCGACCACGGGCTGCTCAGGTACCGGTAGCTGGGACAGGAACAGCACCCCGTTCAGGCTCACCAGGGCGATGCCGAAACAGAGGAGCAGGTAGCGCCACCGCAGCCCCGGACCAACCGAGACCAGCCACCGGGGGTGGACGCGGTGGACGAACCAGATGATCGCCCAGGCGATCGGGATCAGCATGGCGATCCCCAGGTTGGCCCCCAGCATGCCGACGGGACGCTCGAAGGCGCGCGCTTGCCGGGCATAGTCGACGTGCCCGACGTCGGACCCGGTGAGCGCCCAGCCCAGGAGGACGACGAGCTGGCTCACGATGCCGGTCAGCAGCACGAAGAGGGACAGCCCGAAGACCACTCCGAGCACCGACCGTGCTGCCTCGTAGCCGGGGCCTCGGAGCACGAGCGGGTAGGGCGCTCCGTCGACGGGCAGCACCTGCGCCGGCAGGGCCCCCGCGAAGGCGCGGGGGCGGCTCGACCGCTTGGGGCGGCCCGCGGGCGCCGCACCTCCCGCTGAACCCGAGCGGACCGCCGGGTTGCCGGAGCGGCCCTTGCGGGGCGCATCCTTGCCCCCCATGCCCTTCGCCATCCTCAGCCTGCGGACGGGCCGGCCGTCAAGGTGGCCCGGGCAGCCGCGATGCGGTTCAGCGCCGACGTCCGGCCCAGGAGCTCGATGGACTCGAACAGGGGCGGGGAGATCCGCCTGCCGGTGATGGCGACGCGGACGGGGCCGAAGGCCAGCTTGGGCTTGAGGCCCAGGCCCTCCACCAGCGCCGCCCGCAGCGCAGCCTCGACCGACGCGTGGTCGAAGGACTCCAGTGCCTCGAGCGCCTGCGCGGCGGCGGCCAGCGTGGTGTCCGCGTCGGCGTTCAGGCCGGCCGCTGGGTCGATGACCACGTCCCCATCGGCGCGGAACAGGAAGCCGAGCATGTCGACGACCTCCGACAGCGTGTTCATCCGCTCCTGCACCAAAGGGGTGGCGGCCGCGAGCAGCTGGCTCTCGGCCGGCGTCGGCGGATCCGACACCAGCCCGGCGCCGCGCAGGAAGGGCAGCAGCTGCCGCTCCAGCTCGGCCGGCGGCAGCGCGCGGATGTGGGAGGCGTTGATCGCCTCGCACTTGCGGGCGTCGAACCGGGCGGGGTTGGCGTTCACCCGGGAGATGTCGAAGGCCTCCACCATCTCCGCCAGGGTGAAGACGTCGCGGTCCTCCGCGATGGCCCAGCCCAGCAGGGCGAGGTAGTTCAGCAGCGCCTCGGGCAGGTAGCCCTTGTCGCGGTACTCGGCGAGACCGGAGCCCTGGTCGCGCTTGGACAGCCGGCGGTTGCCCTCCCCCAGCACGGTGGGCAGGTGGCCGAACACCGGCAGACGCCCGCTGCCGACCCCCACCTGGGCCAGGGCCTCGTAAAGCACGATCTGGCGCGGCGTGGAGGGCAGGAGGTCTTCCCCGCGCAGCACGTGGGTGATCCGCATCAGGGCGTCGTCGACGGGGTTGACCAGGGTGTAGAGCGGCTCGCCGTTGGCGCGGACCAGCACGTAGTCGGGCACGTTCTCCGGGGCGAACTGGATGGGACCGCGCACCAGGTCGTCGAAGGTGATCGGCGCGTCCGGCACTCGCATCCGGATCACCGAGGAGGTCCCCAGGGCGTCGAGCTCGGCCACCCGGTCGGCCGGCAGGTCGCGGCAGAACCCGTCGTAGCCCGGCGGCGTCCCCTTGGGGCGGGCCGCCTCGCGGACCTCGATCTCCTCGCGCGTGCAGAAGCAGCGGTAGACCAGCCCGGCCTCCAGCAGCCGGGCGACGACGTCGCGGTAGATGCTGCTGCGCTCGGACTGGATGTAGGGGCCGTAGGGGCCGCCCCGCACCGGGCCCTCGTCCCAGTCGAGTCCCAGCCAGCCGAGCGAGTCGAGCAGCCCCGCGTAGGACTCCTCCAGGTTGCGACCGGCGTCGGTGTCCTCGATGCGCAGCACGAAGGTGCCGCCGTGGTGGCGGGCGAAGGCCCAGTTGAACAAGGCGCTCCGGACGTTCCCGACGTGCAGGTTGCCGGTGGGTGAGGGTGGGAACCGCACCCGGACGTCGGCGGGCGCCACCCCCCGCAGGGAGCGGTCGGCCGGGCCGTCCAGGGTGGTCGCGACAGGGGTGGTGCTGGTCACAGGGCTTCTTCCGTCCCGGGGCTGGAGGCGTCGTCGGAACTGTCCGAGGACACGGTGTTGGTGAGGGTGCCGATGCCCTCGATGGTGATGCTGACCTCCTGGCCGGGCCGCATGGCGCCGACGCCCTCGGGGGTGCCGGTGAGGATGACGTCACCGGGCAGCAGCGTCGTGAAGGAGGTGATGTAGGCGATCAGCGCGGGGATCGCGTGGACCATGTCCCGGGTCCGCCCGTTCTGCTGCTCGACCCCGTCCAGCGTGGTGCGGATCCCCAGGTCGGCGACCTCGTCGAGCGTCTGGTGCGTGGTGATCCACGGGCCCAGCGGGCAGAAGGTGTCGTAGCCCTTGGCCCGGGCCCACTGGCCGTCGCTCTTCTGCAAGTCGCGGGCGGTGACGTCGTTGGCCACGGTGTAGCCGAAGATCACGTCGGCGGCCCGGGACTCGGGCACCTCTTTGCAGATGCGCCCGATGACCACGGCGAGCTCCCCCTCGAAGCTGACCGCTGTGCTGACCCGGGGGTGGACGATCGCGTCGCCTGGCCCGATCACCGACGTGTTGGGCTTGAAGAAGGTGAGCGGGGTGCTCGGCACCTCATTGCCCAGCTCAGCGGCGTGAGCGGCGTAGTTGCGCCCGACGCCCACGACCTTGCTGCGCGGGATGACCGGGGCCAGCAGCCGCACCCCCTCGAGCTCGTGCCGCTCTCCGGTCAGCTGGACCGGCATGGCGAGCGGGTCACCCGTGAGGACGGAAACGGTGCCGGGGTGCCGGCCGCCGTCCTCGGGGAGCTCGACGACCCCGTACTGGGGGTCGCCACCGGAGGCGAAACGTGCGATGCGCATGGGGGCCAGCCTAGCGAGGAGCGGCCCCCTGCCCTTCCGGCACACTGGGGCCATGACCGCCCCTCCCGCCCCCTACGACGCCGTGGAGCTGATCCGGACCAAGCGCGACGGCGGCGAGCTGGAACCCGGGGCCATCGACTGGCTGCTCCGGGCCTACACCGACGGCGAGGTGGCCGAGGAGCAGATGTCGGCGCTCGCCATGGCGGTGTGCTTCCGCGGGCTCAGCCGCTCCGAGCTGAGCCGCTGGACCGCGGCCATGATCGCCTCGGGCGAGCGGCTGGACTTCTCCGGCCTGTCCCGGCCCACCGTCGACAAGCACTCGACCGGAGGGGTCGGGGACAAGATCACCCTGCCGCTGGCCCCCTGGTCGCCGCGTGCGGAGTGGCCGTCCCCCAGCTGTCCGGGCGCGGACTCGGCCACACCGGCGGCACGCTCGACAAGCTGGAGGCCATCCCGGGCTGGCGGGCGGGACTGACCAACGCCGACATGCTGGCCCAGCTGGAGGACGTGGGTGCGGTGGTCTGCGCGGCCGGCTCGGGTCTGGCCCCGGCGGACCGCAAGCTCTACGCACTCCGCGACGTCACCGGCACCGTCGAGTCGATCCCGCTCATCGCCTCCTCGATCATGAGCAAGAAGATCGCGGAGGGCACCTCGGCCCTCGTGCTCGACGTCAAGGTCGGCACCGGCGCCTTCATGAAGACCGAGGCCGACGCCCGCGCTCTCGCCGAGACGATGGTCGGCCTGGGGCAGGACGCCGGCGTCCGCACCGTCGCGCTGCTGACGCAGATGTCGAGCCCGCTCGGACTCACCGCCGGCAACGCGCTGGAGGTGACCGAGTCCGTGGAGGTGCTGGCCGGCGGCGGTCCTGCCGACGTCGTCGAGCTGACGCTGGCGCTGGCCCGGGAGATGCTCGGGGCGGCCGGGCGAGGGGATATCGACCCCGCGGAGGCGTTGGCCGACGGCCGCGCGATGGACGTCTGGCGTCGGATGATCGTGGCCCAGGGCGGGGACCCGGACGCGCCGCTGCCGCGGGCGCGGGAGACCGAGGTCGTCCGGGCGAAGGCCGACGGCGTGCTCACGAGCGTCGACGCCATGGCCGTCGGGCTCGCGGCCTGGCGGCTCGGCGCGGGCCGGGCGCGCCGGGAGGACAGCGTGCAGGCCGGCGCGGGGGTCCAGCTGCACGTCCGCCCCGGCGAGCGCCTGCGCGTCGGGGATCCCGTGTTCACCCTGCACACCGACACCCCTGAGCGCTTCGACCGGGCCCGGGCCGCCCTCGACGGCGGCTGGTCTGTCGGTCCAGACGTCGTCGAGGCGCCACCGCTGGTGCTGGACCGCATCGGCTGAGAGCGGCTCAGAAGGGCAGCGGCAGGCTCGTGCTGAAGATGGTTTTGACTGGGCGGGGCGGCCACCACCTCGCCCAGTCGGGAGGTGCCCTCGGGGGTAGCCCGCCACGCCGCGTAGGCGGCATGGTCGGCCGTGCGTCGCCCAGTGCTCGACCACGAGCAGGTGCGCCGGGTCGGCGTCGTCGACCACGACCGTCAGCCCCTCGACACCGGGCCAGGCCCGGGTGGCCGCCAGGGTCTCGATCAGGATCTGCCGGCCGTGCTCGATCCGGGCTGGGTCGAGGTGGAGGTCGAGGTGGACGAGGGTGCTCATGGCTGCTCCGTTCGGCCCGGGCGGAGGGCAGCGGCTGCCCCCGGTGGTCCGGGCGTTCCCCGGGTCAACCCGGCGCACCCGTGCGCCATTCCCGCGTCCGGCAACCGGCCAGCGGCTCCCGGTCAGACCCCGACGCGCTCCCCCGCCGGTCGGGTGGTGGCCGCCTCGGGGTTGTGGGCGTGGATCAGCCCGTAGAGGTAGGCGTCGCTGAGCGCCTCCCAGGAGGCCTCGATGATGTTCTGACCGACCCCCACCGTGGTCCACGCCCGTCGGCCGTCCGTGGTCTGGATGAGCACCCGGACCGTCGCGTCGGTGCCGTGCCCCTGGTCGAGGATGCGCACCCGGTAGTCGATCAGCTCGAAGCGGTCGACGACCGGGTACGCCGGCAGGAGGGCGTTGCGGACGGCGTGGTCGAGGGCGTTGACCGGGCCGTTGCCCTCCCCGACCACCCGCTGGGTCTGGCCCTTCGCGGTGAGCCGGACCGTGCACTCGGTGTCGGTCTCCCCCTCGGTGCCGGGGGCGGGATGGCCCTGGGTGAAGACCCGCCAGGAGTGCACGGCGAAGTACTCGGGCAGCTGGTCGAGCTCGCGCCTCAAGAGCAGCTCGAAGCTGGCATCGGCGGACTCGTAGGTGTAGCCGGCCGCCTCGGCGTCCTTGACCCGGCCGGTGATCCGCGCCGCGAGCTCACGGTCGGAGAGGTCGAAGCCCAGCTCCTCACCCTTCATCTGGATGTTGGCCCGGCCCGCCATGTCCGAGACGAGCATGCGCATGTCGTTCCCGACGACCGCCGGGTCGATGTGCTGGTAGAGGTTCGGGTCCACCTTGATCGCGCTGGCGTGCAGTCCCGCCTTGTGGGCGAAGGACGACACCCCGACGTAGGGCTGGCGGGCGCTGGAGGGCACGTTGGTGACCTCGCCGATCGCGTGGGCGATCCGGCTGGCCTCCTGCAGCGACCCGGTCGGCAGTACCGGCCAGCCGTACTTGAGCTCGAGGTTCGCCAGCACCGAGACCAGCTCGGCGTTCCCGGTGCGCTCGCCGTAGCCGTTGACCGTGCCCTGCACGTGCATGGCCCCGGCGTCGACGGCGGCGAGGGTGTTCGCGACCGCGCACCCGGTGTCGTTGTGGGCGTGGATGCCCAGCTGGACGCCGGTCGCAGCGGCCTCGGTGACGATCTCGCCCACCCACGGCGGCAGCATGCCGCCGTTCGTGTCACACAGGACGACGACCTCGGCTCCCGCCTCGGCCGCCGTCCGCACCGCCTCGAGGGCGTACCCGGGGTTCTCCCGGTAACCGTCGAAGAAGTGCTCGCAGTCCACGAACACCCGCTGGCCCTCGGCCTTGAGGTGGGACACCGTGTCCGCGATCATGTCGAGGTTCTCGCGCAAGGTGGTGCGCAGAGCCTGCTCGACGTGGCGGTCGTGGCTTTTGGCCACGATGCACGCCACCGGCGCGCGTGAGTCGCGCAGCGCCGCGGTGAGGGGGTCGTCCGCCGCCTTCATCCCCACCCGCCGGGTGAAGCCGAAGGCGACCAGGGTGGCGTTCCGGAGGGCCTGCGCCCCGTCGGCCATGGCGGCGAAGAACGCCGTGTCGTTGGGGTTGGCGCCCGGCCAGCCCCCCTCCACGAAGCCGACCCCGAGCTGGTCGAGCAGACCCGCGATGGCCAGCTTGTCAGCGACCGAGAGGTTGAGCCCCTCCTGCTGCGAGCCGTCGCGCAGGGTGGTGTCGAAGACGTGGAACTCGGCCGGCTTTGGCCTCAGCTGGGCGAACATCTCGGGATCCCTCGCATAGGTGGTGGATGGCGGGACGGTGCCCCGCCGTGGTCCGGGAACGAAAAAACCTCCCGTGCGACGACAGGAGGTTGGGCGCGCTGGCAGGAGCTCAGCGCGCTACATAATCAGGACCCGGGTCGGCATGGCCTCAGTGTGCACCCGTGAGCCGCCTCCGTCCAGCAGCCGACCGGCATGCGGTCCTCCCGGGTCGGCTGCTGAACGGGCGTCAGAGCACGCGGCGGAGCCAGCCGTGGGTGTCCTCGGCCCGGCCGTACTGCACGTCGAGCAGGTTCTTGCGCAGGGCAGCGGTGGTCTCGCCCGTCTCGCCGCTGCCGACCGTGTGGGTCCCGGACGCGTCCTTGAGCACCCCGATCGGGGTCACCACGGCAGCCGTGCCACAGGCGAAGAGCTCGGTGACGTGTCCGGAGTCGACGCCCTCCATCAGCTCCGGCAGACCCACCCGCCGCTCCACGGGCGTCAGCCCGAACTCCGTAGCCAGGGTGAGGATGGAGTCGCGGGTGACGCCCTCGAGGATCGAGCCGTTGAGCTCTGGGGTGACCAGCTCCCCGTCGGTGGTGACCAGGTAGACGTTCATGCCGCCCAGCTCCTCCACGAAGGCGCGCTCGGCGGAGTCGGCGAACATCACCTGGTCGCAGCCCTGGGCCGACGCCTCCTGCTGGGCGACCAGGCTCGCGGCGTAGTTGCCACCGGTCTTGGCCGCTCCCGTGCCACCGGGAGCGGCGCGGGTGTAGGAGGTGGACACCCAGATCGAGATCGGGTGCACGCCGCGGGCGAAGTAGGCGCCGGCCGGGCTCGCGATGCAGCAGTAGGTCACCCGCTGCGCCGCGCGCACCCCGAGGAAGGCCTCGGAGGCGAACATGAAAGGCCGCAGGTAAAGGCTCTGCTCGCCCTGGGACGGCACCCACGCGCGGTCGGCCGCGACCAGGGCGTCGATGCTGGCCAGGAAGTCCTCGGCCGGCAGGACCGGCAGCGCCATCCGCTCGGCGGAGCGAGCCATCCGGGCCGCGTTCTGGTCCGGGCGGAACAGGTGGACGCTGCCGTCGGCGTGCTGGTAGGCCTTCAGCCCCTCGAAGATCTCCTGCGCGTAGTGCAGGACCGCGGTCGCCGGGTCGAGCGAGAAAGGCCCGTATGGCACCACCGCGGAGTCGTGCCAGCCGTCGGCTGCGGTCCAGGTGGCGACGGCCATGTGGTCGGTGAAGCTGAGCCCGAACCCGGGGTCGGCCAGGACGGCCTCGCGCTCGGCCTCCGTGCGCGGGTTCGGGTTGGCGCGGAGCTCGAACTGAAGACTCACGGAGCTGCTTTCGACGAGGGTGGGCAGGCGGGCAGGACGGGAGGCCGGAAGGGCCGAAGACCCGGCCGAAACGCTAACAGGGGGTGGCCTGAGACCAGGCCGGCGCCGCAGGGCAGGCTCGCTACGATGCCGCGATGAGCGCTTCGACCTCCACGACTTCCGCCGGCACCCCCCTCAACCTCGCGGTGATCGGCGGTGACGGCATCGGACCCGAGGTGGTCGCCGAGGGCCTGAAGGTGCTGGAGGCGGTGACGGCACCGGGCACGTTCGCCACCACCAGCTACGACCTCGGCGCCACCCGCTGGCAGCGGACCGGGGAGGTGCTGCCCGACTCCGTCCTCGACGAGCTGGCCGCCTCGGACGCCATCCTGCTGGGTGCGGTGGGCGCGGCCCCGGGCGCGACGGACATCCCCAGCGGCTTGCTCGAGCGGGGGTTGCTGCTCAAGCTGCGTTTCGCCTTCGACCACTACGTCAACCTCCGGCCGAGCCGGCTGTACCCGGGGGTCCCCAGCCCGTTGGCCAGCGGCGTGCTGGAGCGCGGCGACGTGGACTTCCTCGTGGTGCGCGAGGGCACCGAGGGCCTCTACTGCGGCAACGGCGGCACCGTCCGCACCGGCACCCCGCACGAGATCGCCACCGAGGTCAGCGTCAACACCGCGCACGGCGTCGAGCGGGTGATCCGGGACGCCTTCGAGCGCGCCACCCGCCGGCGCAACAAGATCACCCTGCTCCACAAGCACAACGTGCTGGTGAACGCCGGCGGTCTGTGGCGTCGCCTGTTCGAGGCGGTGGCCGCGGAGTACCCCGGCGTCACGACCGACTACCTGCACATCGACGCGGCGATGATCTTCCTGGTCACCGACCCGCAGCGCTTCGACGTGATCGTCACCGACAACCTGTTCGGTGACATCGTGACCGACCTGGCGGCGGCGGTGACCGGCGGCATCGGCCTGGCGGCCAGCGGCAACATCAACCCGGAGGGCACCTTCCCCTCCATGTTCGAGCCGGTGCACGGCTCCGCCCCGGACATCGCCGGGCAGGGCGTCGCCGACCCCACCGCGACGATCCTGTCGGTCGGACTGCTGCTCGACCACCTCGGGCTCAGCGAGGAAGCCGCCCGGGTCGAGAAGGCCGCGGTGGCCGACATCGTGGCGCGCCCGGGACAGGCTGCCCGCTCCACCAGCGAGATCGGGGACGCCATCGCCGCTGCCGTGTGAGCGGTGCACCGGCTCAGGCCGCGGGCCGTGCAGGCGCACCGTCCTCCAGCTGACGGGCGATGACGGCGGGCAGGACCGAGTGGGCTCTGCGCGGGCGTCGCCGGGGCCGGGGGCTGTCCGTGCGCGGGTCCGCGGCGGGCCAGGTCTGGGGGTACATCTCGTACACGGCTGCTGCTCCTCGACGGGTGACCACCGCCGGAGGGCGGTGGAGGAAGATACTAGGAGGTCCGACTATCTCCTCGGGCACTTCCGTCGGCCGGTACCACATGCTGGACCCGCGTGGAGGGAGCGACGCGCCTGGCAGACTCGGTGGGGTGAGTGCCCCTCCGGAACTGCCCGACCTGGTGGTGCGCGCACTGCGCATGTCGCTCGAGCGCGGCTACGTCCAGGCCTCCCGCTCCGAGACGGGGCGTCTGCTGGCCACCCTCGCCGCCACGCGGGGCGGGACGATCGCCGAGTGCGGGACGGGGTGCGGCGTCGGAGCCGCCTGGCTGCGCAGCGGCGCCCCGAAGGCCACGCGGGTGCTGACCGCGGAGCTGGACCCGGGTCTGGCTCACGGGGTCATGACCATGTTCGCCGATGACGACATCGACGTCATGCACGCCGACTGGAGCACCTTGGGTGAGCACGCTCCCTTCTCCCTGATCTTCCTCGACGCCAGCAGCGCGCGGGAGTGGCCCCGCGAGGAGATCGTGGCCCTGCTGGACGAGGGCGGCATGATCGTCCTGGACGACTTCACACCCTGCCCGAGCTGGCCGCCCCTGCTCCGTGGCCGTGTCGACACCCTGCGGCTCGAGTGGCTCTCCGACGACCGGTTCACCAGCGTGGACGTCATGGTGGCCGAGGACACCTCGGTCCTGGTCGCCGTCCGCCGCTGAGCTCACCCTGGGAGTCCCTGTGGGGTCGCCGTGGGCCGGATCGGGCATGCTGAGGCCATGGCGACGGTGCGCAGGAGCAAGGTCCTCCGCGTGCTGGGCGGCGTGGCGCTGATGCTGGCCTTCGTGGTGGTGGCGCTCGCGTTGCTCGTCCGCCAGGCCGGGGGGTGGGGCGTGCCCTACTTCACGTTCACCTCCGAGCACGGGTCCCCCTGCCGCAACAACTTGACGGGGTTCACCTGCGACCCGCTGACCCTCGCCGACGTCGAGTTCTTCGGGGACCTTGACCTGCCGGAGGACACGGTGGTGCTCGCGGGTCGCTACCACGCCACCCACGACTACGAGATGACGGCACGGCTACGGGTGCCCAAGGCCTCCGCCAAGAAGGCCGACCGGCTGCTGCGCGAGACGTTCGGCCCGTGCCGGGAGGGCGTCTCCACGCCCCTGCCGACCCGTGGACTGAGCAGGATCTGCACCATGGCCAGCGAGAACGGCGCCGACGAGAACGGCGAGCTGGCCAGCCGGCTGTTCACCGTCGGCTCGGGGGTCGACCGGCAGGGCAACCGAGTGGTCGGGCTGGTGATCCGCTCCCGCTAGGGGCCTCGCCGCGCTCAGGGCACAGGCGCGGACCTGCTCGAGCCAGGAAGCGCACGAGGCGCCCTCCCCCGTCCGGGGAGGGCGCCTCGGCGACGGGCGGGCCCAGGGTCAGCGGGCGGCGGTGCCCTCGACGTAGTCGTCGTCGTGGCTCTTGACCCAGGCCATCAGCTCGCGCAGGTCGTGGCCGACCTTCTCGATCGGGTGGGCCGCGCCCTCGTCGCGCAGCTTCAGGAACTCCGGCGCGCCGGCGTCCTGGTCGTCGATGAAGCGCTTGGCGAAGGCACCGTTCTGCACGTCGGCCAGGACAGCCTTCATGTTCTCCTTGACCCGGGCGTCGATGACGCGGGGGCCGGACACGTAGTCGCCGTACTCGGCGGTGTCGGAGACGCTCCAGCGCTGCTTGGCGATGCCGCCCTCGTACATCAGGTCGACGATCAGCTTGAGCTCGTGCAGGCACTCGAAGTAGGCGACCTCCGGCTGGTAGCCCGCCTCGGTCAGCGTCTCGAAGCCGGCCATGACGAGTGCGGAGGCGCCGCCGCAGAGCACGGCCTGCTCGCCGAACAGGTCGGTCTCGGTCTCCTCGGTGAAGGTGGTCTTGATGCCGCCGGCGCGGAGGCCGCCGATGCCCTTGGCGTAGGCCAGGGCCAGATCCCAGGCCTTTCCGGTCGCGTCCTGCTCGACGGCGACGAGGACGGGTACGCCGCGGCCCTCGGCGTACTCACGGCGGACGAGGTGCCCCGGGCCCTTGGGGGCCACCAGCGCGACGTCGACGCCCTCGGGCGGGGTGATGTAGTCGTAGCGGATGTTGAACCCGTGCGCGAAGAACAGCGCGTCCCCGGGGACCAGGTTCGGCTCGATGGCCTCGGCGTAGAGCTTGCGCTGCGAGGGGTCGGGGGTGAGGACCATGATGAGGTCGGCCTCTTCGCATGCCTCGAACGGGGTGAGCACGCGGAGCCCCTGCGCCTCGGCCTTGGCCCGGCTCTTGCTGCCCTCGGGCAGGCCGACCCGGACGTCGACGCCCGAGTCACGCAGCGACAGCGCGTGGGCGTGCCCCTGGCTGCCGAAGCCGAGGATCGCCACGTTGCGGCCCTGGATCAGGGACAGGTCGGCGTCGGAGTCGTAGAACATCGTTGCTGGCACTGGGGAGCTTCTCCTTGTGAGTCGTACAGGGGGGGCGTGCGGACGGCGGATCGGGCCGCCGACCATCTTGGCTGATGAGCGGCCGGGGCCGCACCACGTCAGACGGCGTGGACGACCTTGGTGCGCTCGGTCCGGGCGGCCCGGTCGGTCATGGAGCGGTTGCCACGGCCCAGGGCGACGAGCCCGGACTGGACCAGCTCCCGGACGCCGTAGGGCTCGAGCAGGCTGAGCATGGCGGCCAGCTTCTCGGGCTTGCCGACCGCCTCGACGGTGAGGATCTCGGCGGTGACGTCGACGACCTTGCCACCGAAGAGACCGATGATCTCGATCAGCTGGCCCCGGGTCTCCGGCGTCGAGCGCACCTTCACCAGGATCAGCTCGCGGCGGACCGCGTTCTCCTCGAGCTCGACGATCTTGAGCACCTCGATCAGCTTGTTGAGCTGCTTGGTGATCTGCTCCAGGACCTGGTCGTCGACGGTCACCGCCAAGGTGATGCGCGACATCGTCGGGTACTCGGTGGGCCCCACCGCGAGGGACTCGATGTTGTAGCCGCGCCGAGAGACCAGGCCGGAGACGCGGGCCAAGACGCCGGGCTTGTTCTCGACCAGCACGCTCAGCGTGTGCGTCGACCGCTCGTCACTCACAGGGTTTCTCCGTCCCAGACCGGCGCCATGTCGCGCGCGACCTTGATCTCGTCGTTGCTGGTGCCGGCAGCCACCATCGGCCACACCATGGCGTCCTTGTGGACCACGAACTCCACGACGACGGGGGCGTCGTTGATGGAGAGCGCCTTGTCGATCACGGCGTCGACGTCGTTCGGGTCCTCCGCCCGCAGCCCGACGCAGCCCATGGCCTCGGCGAGCATCTGGAAGTCCGGCACCCGGTTGGTCTTGAGGTCGGTGTTGGAGTAGCGGCTGCCGTAGAACAGCGTCTGCCACTGCCGCACCATGCCCAGGCTCTGGTTGTTGATCACCGCGATCTTGACCGGGATCCCCTCCAGCGCACAGGTGACCAGCTCCTGGTTGGTCATCTGGAAGCACCCGTCGCCATCGATGCCCCACACCACACTGTCCGGCTTGCCGACCTTGGCGCCCATGGCCGCGGGCACGCAGTAGCCCATGGTCCCGAGCCCGCCGGAGTTCAGCCAACGACCGGGCAGCTCCCAGGGCAGGTAGTGCGCCGCCCACATCTGGTGCTGCCCCACGCCGGAGGCGTAGTACGCGTCCGGGCCGGTCAGCTCGCCGATCCGCTTGATCACATGCTGGGGGGACAGGCTGCCGTCGTCGGGCAGCTCGAAGCCGGTCGGGTAGCGCTTCTTCAGGTCCTGCAGGTAGTGGGCCCACTCGCTGATCTCGGGTTGGGTTTCGCTGCTGCGCAGCAGGGTCACCAGCTCGGCGATGACCTCCTTGCAGTCCCCGACGATCGGCACGTCGGCCGTGCGGTTCTTGGAGATCTCGGCGGGGTCGATGTCGGCGTGGATCACCTTGGCCCCGGGGGCGAAGCTCGACAGCTTCCCGGTCACCCGGTCGTCGAAGCGGGCACCCAGGGTGATGAGGAGGTCGCTGCGCTGCAGGGCGCCGACCGCGGGCACGGTGCCGTGCATGCCGGGCATGCCGAGGTTCTGCGGGTGGCTGTCGGGGAACACGCCCAGCGCCATCAGCGTGGTGACGACGGGGATGCCGGTCAGCTCTGCGAGCTCCTTGAGCTCCTTCGCCGCACCGGCCTTCACGACGCCCCCGCCCACGTAGAGGACGGGACGGCGCGACGCGGTGATCAGCTTGGCTGCCTCGCGCACCTGCTTGCTGTGGGGCTTGGTCACCGGCCGGTAGCCCGGCAGGTCCAGGGTGCGAGGCCACTCGAAGCCGGCGCTGGCCTGCAGGGCGTCCTTGGTGATGTCCACGAGCACGGGACCGGGGCGCCCGGTGGAGGCGATGTGGAAGGCCGAGGCGATGGCGCCGGGGATGTCTTCGGGCTGGGTGACGAGGAAGCTGTGCTTGGTGATCGGCATGGTGATGCCGCGGATGTCGGCTTCCTGGAAGGCGTCGGTCCCGATCGAGGGGCCCGCGACCTGGCCGGTGATGGCCACGATCGGCACGGAGTCCATGTGCGCGTCGGCGATCGGGGTGACCAGGTTGGTCGCGCCCGGGCCGGAGGTGGCCATGCAGACACCGACCTTGCCGGTCACCATCGCGTAGCCCTCGGCGGCGTGCCCGGCGCCCTGCTCGTGCCGGACGAGGATGTGACGCACCTTGGTCGAGTCGTAGAGCGGGTCGTAGGCGGGCAGGATCGCCCCGCCGGGGATGCCGAAGACGACGTCAGCCCCGACCTCCTCGAGCGAGCGGACGAGCGACTGCGCCCCGGTCAGGTTCTCGGCGGTGTTCTGCGGCTCGGACATCGGCTGCTCCTCGGCCTTGCTGGGTTCCCCGGGAACCCGAGATGGATGTTACGCCTGTGTTGCGCGCGCCCTCTGGCCACGAGCACGGAGCCAGAAAAAAACCCCCGGCCGCCCGGAGGCAGACGAGGGAGCGCGTCGGGAGTCGAAGGGACTCAGCCGACACGCTGGCAAACTACGAGGATCGCGGCGCGAAGCACGACCTCACCCTAGACCGCCCTCCGGCGTAAGCCAACGGCTGTGGCCGACGTCTTGCCATGCGGAAGGACGCTCGGGCCTCCTAGCAGTTGGACCCCGGAAGACCTGCGCTCCGGGCCGCTCACACCAGCAGGGCGGCCGTCCGCAGGAACGGCGAGGCGACCCGGGCGGCGCCGAAGGAACCGACGTACAGACCGGTGGAGACCCGCTCGAGGAAGGCCCACTCCCAGATGCGGGTGGCGTCCACGCCGCTGCGGTCGGCGAGCAGGGTGCACCAGGCCTCCAGCTGTCCGCGCGCTTGCGAGCCGACGAGGTGGCTCGACCAGTCCCGGAGCGCGACGCCGAGGTCGTAGGCGCGGTCGGCGACGAAGCCGTCCGGGTCCACGAAGCGCCAGCCGGCGTCGGAGCGGCCCGTCCCCGCGCTCAGCAGGTTGCCGGGGTGCGGGTCGCCGTGCACGACCACCATCTCCGACGGGTCGACGACGGCTCGACGACGCGCGAACTCCAGCGCCGTGACGAGCACGGCCTCCTGCGCCGGCGCCCCCTGCTCGGCCCAGAGCCGGGTGACCAGGGCGTGGAGGTCACCGGCCTTGTCCAGCGGTGGGTCCGGGTGCCCGGCTGCGGGCAACCAGGCCTGCGCCAAGGTGTCGGCCAGCACCCGGAGCTGATCGGCCGGTCCCAGCGTGGAGTGCTGGAGGCTCGCGCCGAGCGCTTCCAGCAGGAGTGCCTGCCTCGCCGGGTCGTGAGCGAGGAGCCGGGCGTAGCCGCGGCCGCCAGCGCGACGCAGGGTCGCGGCCTCCGCGTCGAGGGTCGGGCCGGGGACGGCCACCTTGAGCACGGCAGTACCTCCGCGAGCGCTGCGCACGGCGACGACGTAGGAGCCGCTTCCCCCGGGCAGGCTCCGCCCCAGGGTGAGTGACCACCGCTCCGCCAGCTCGGTGAGCACCGTCGGCAGCGCCTCCTGCCAGGCGGCGCCTACCTCCCCGAGGCTCGCCACCCGGGCTCGGGTCAGGGGCTGCAGTCGGACGGTCGCAGCGCTACTCACCGGACAGCCCGTCCCTGGGGCGCCGGGCCGGCCACCGGATCCCCGGCAGGCGCCCCGCTGCCGCACTGGTCTCGTCCCGCACCTTTCAACCGTACCCAGGCTCCGGCCAGGGTCAGCGGGAGCGCGACGGCTGAACCTCTCGGCCGCCGGTCTCGTCGTGGCCGGAGAGGGGTCGACGGCGACCTCACCTGGGAGGCAATCATGCACGCGATCCTGCGCACGTCCGGCTGCACCGCCGCGGCTCTCCTGCTCACCCTGGGTCTGGGGTCGACACCAGCCCAGGCCCATGAGCGGCCCCACGGCCCCCGCACCTACACCCTCAGCGGGGACCCGGGCGGCTCGAAGTTCGAGGGCATCGGGGTGGACCGGCGGCAGCGGACCTTCTACGTCACCGAAACCACCGGCGGCGAGATCCACCGGGGCCGGGTGGGGCGCCGCACCTCGGTGCAGGAGTGGAAGCCCGAGGGGGCCGACGGCCGCACCACGGCGCGCGGGATCACCACCGACCGTCGGGACCGCGTGTACGTCGCCGGCGGGCCGAACGGCCTGAACACCGACCGGCCCGACCTGTGGGTGTACAGCCCCACCGGCCGGCTCCTCGCCGCACTGAAGGTCGACCGACCGGACGTGTTCCTCAACGACGTCGTGGTGGGTCCCGACGGCGCCGCCTACTTCACCAACTCCAACGACCCCGAGATCTACCGGGTGGCCCGCGAGGACGGACGGTGGCGGGTGCGGCTCTGGGCCGATGCCAGCGAGACCATCACCCGCCAGACCGGCTTCAACCTCGGCGGCATCGTGCTCTCGCCGGACCGCCGGGCCCTGGTGGTGGCTCAGGGCAGCACCGGCCAGCTGTGGCGGTTCGGGCTCGCCGACCGGCAGGTCAGTGCGGTCGACACCGCGAACGAGGACCTGGTCAACGCCGACGGCCTCGTCCGTCGCGGCCACACCCTGCTGGTGGTCCGCAACTTCGTCCGCCGGCTCACCACGCTGCGGCTGAGCGAGGATGGTCGCACCGCCCGGTTCGTGCGGGAGGTGGCCACCGACCCGGAGCGCGTCCTCACCACCGCGAAGATTGCCCGCGGTCGGCTGCTGCTGGTTGACAGCCACTTCGACGAGCCGGTCGCGGAGCCGCCCTACGAGGTGGTGTCCCTGCCGCTGCGCCACCGCTGACCAGCCGGCGGCGGTCCGAGCTGCCGCGGGCGGCGGGCTAGCTGCCCGCCGCCAGCAGCCGCGGCTGGATGCGACCCGGGAAGCGGACGCTGAACCTCGACCCGCCGACCACCGCGCTGAGGGTGCTCAACCGCTCCGCCAGTTCCTCCCGGCGGGGCGCGGGCACAGCCTCGAAGTAGTGGGTGACCAGGCGTCCGTCCTTGCTCTGCGCCCAGGCGCCGACCACTCGCCCGTCCACCCACAGGGTTGGCCCGGCGTTGCCGTTGCCGTCGAACGCGTCGACGGCGGCCGGCGGCAGGTACCAGGACCGTTCCTTCCACCCCATCGTGGTCGGGTCCAGACCGGGCAGGGCCGCCACCCAGGGCTCCGGGTCGGGTGCGCCCTCGTCGTCGAGGGCCAGCCAGCCCCGTCCCTCGTCCAGCTCGACGGGCACGGCGCCGCAGGCCGCGAGCGCGCGTGCGGTGGTGGCCTTGGTCCACCCGGCCCACCACTGCAGGTCGGTGCTGGTGACCGGGCCGAAGCGGCGCAGGTACGCCGCGGCCAGGGTGGCTGCGGCCGGCTCCGGCTCCTGCTCTCCCAGTCCACCGGGCAGCCAGTCCGTCGCGAGGACGTAACGGTAGGCCCCGTTCACCCAGGTGCCGGTGGGTGCCGCACGCAGCACCTCCCCGGCGAACCCGAGGTTCAGCAGCACCCGGGTGTGCGCGGCCTGGGTGGCGGCGACCTGGGTGGTCGAGGGCAGGGCCAGGGGCCGGGCCAGTGCGGGCACCCGGCTGCCGATCTCGCGCGCGGTGCTGGGGCCGTGGGTCTCGAGGTCCTCCAGCACCAGGTTGCGGGCGCCGGCCAGCCAGTTGTCGGGATCGGCGACCCCGGAGGCCGCCAGCATGGCGAGCAACCGTCGACGCTCCGGCCCCACCAGCTGCCGGGTCGCCGCCGCGTGCAGGGTGCGGACCGTCTGGGCCGTCGCCACCCACAGCGTCCGCCGCATGGCGTGGTGGCGGACGAGGGCCCGGTCCTCGTACAGCGCCGCGGCGACCGCAGCGAGGCCGGGGGTCCCCATCCGGACCACAGCCGAGAGGTAGACCGTCACCGGGTCCGACGAGTGCAGCCCCACCAGGTCCTCGACGAGGACGGGCAGGTCGTCGGTCCGTCGGCTCGGGAGCAGCCGGTGACGCTCAGCCAGCCGTGACCGCCGCTCCTCGACGGGAACGAGACGCACCGGGGTACCCAGCCCGGCTCAGGAGCAGATCGCCCCGACGTTGGCCGACTGCACGAGCTTGGCGTACTTGGCCAGTACCCCGCGCCGGACCGGACGCGGGGTCGGGGTCCAGACCGACCGACGGCGGTCCAGCTCGGCCTCGTCGACCTCGAGCTCCAAGGTCCCGCCGGCGACGTCCAGGACGATCGGGTCGCCGTCCTGCACCAGGGCGATGGGGCCGCCCTCGGTCGCCTCGGGGGCGATGTGGCCTACGCACAGCCCGGTGGTGCCGCCCGAGAACCGGCCGTCGGTGATCAGCATGACGTCCTTGCCCAGACCGGCGCCCTTGATGGCCGCGGTGATGGAGAGCATCTCCCGCATGCCCGGGCCTCCCCGGGGGCCCTCGTAGCGGATGACCACGACGTCGCCCTTGCTCACGGTGCCGTCCTCGAGGGCGTCCATGGCCGCCCGCTCGCCGTCGAAGACCCGGGCCGTGCCGCGCCACACGTCGGTGTCGAAGCCGGCGCTCTTGACCACCGCGCCCTCGGGGGCCAGCGAGCCGTGCAGGATGGTGATCCCCCCGGTGGCGTGGATGGGGTTGCTGAGGGCCCGGACGATGACGCCGTCCACGTCCGGCGGCGCGATGTCGGCCAGGTTCTCGGCCATCGTCTTGCCGGTCACCGTCAGGCAGTCGCCGTGCAGGAGGCCGGCGTCGAGGAGGGCCTTGAGGACGACCGGCACCCCGCCGACCCGGTCGACGTCGTTCATCACGTAGCGGCCGAACGGCTTGAGGTCGCCGAGGTGGGGGACCTTCTTGCCCACCCGGACGAAGTCGTCGAGAGTGAGGTCGACCTCGGCCTCGGCGGCGATGGCCAGCAGGTGCAGCACCGCGTTCGTCGAGCCGCCGAACGCCATGGTGACGGCGATCGCGTTCTCGAACGCCTTCTTGGTCATGATCTGCCGGGCGGTGATGCCCCGCCGCAACAGCTCGACCACGGCCTCGCCGCTCTGCCGGGCGTAGATGTCCCGGCGGCGGGCGACGGCGGGCGGTGCGGCCGAGCCCGGCAGCGACATGCCCAGCGCCTCGGCGGCGCTGGCCATGGTGTTCGCGGTGTACATGCCGCCGCAGGCGCCCTCACCGGGGCAGATGGCCTTCTCGATCTCGGTCACCTGCTCACGGGTGATGAGGCCCTTCACGCACGCCCCGACCGCCTCGAAGGCGTCGATGATCGTGACCTCCTTGTCGCCGACCCGACCCGGCATGATCGACCCGGCGTAGAGGAACACCGAGGACAGGTCGAGGCGGGCGGCGGCCATCAGCATCCCGGGCAGGGACTTGTCGCAGCCGGCCAGCAGGACGGAGCCGTCGAGCCGCTCCGCACTCATCACCGTCTCCACGGAGTCGGCGATCACCTCGCGGCTGACCAGGGAGTAGTGCATGCCCTCGTGGCCCATCGAGATCCCGTCGGAGACCGAGATGGTCCCGAACTCCAGCGGGAAGCCGCCCGCGGCGTGCACGCCGTCCTTGACCGCCTTGGCCAGCCGATCGAGCGACAGGTTGCAGGGGGTGATCTCGTTCCAGCTGGACGCCACGCCGACCTGCGGCTTCCCCCAGTCGTCGTCACCCATGCCGACGGCGCGCAACATGCCCCGCGAGGCGGTCGCCTCGAGCCCGTCGGTGACCACCCGGGAACGCGGCTTGATGTCGACGCCGGCGCTGGCGGTCGGGGCGGCGGTGTCCAGGTCGGTCGTGTCGGCGGTCATGGCGACACGCTAACCCCCGCCACTGACAGGCGATCCCTCGATCCGCAGCCCGAGACCGCCCCGCGCTCAGCGGGCGGCGCCTGCCATCGTCTGGTCGAGGGCCCGGGCCCGCGCCACCAGCTGGCCGGACAACCCGACGACCAGCAGCACCCCCAGCGCGGGTCCGAGGTTGGCCACCAGCTGTTGCAGGACGTCGAAGTCCCGCTCCCGGCCCCCGCCGTAGGGGAGCACGGCCAACGGCAGGCAGGCGCAGACCCACAGCACCCAGGCGCCCGCCACCACGCGCGCCCAGCGGGGGACGCCTGCGCTCAGCACCGCCACGGCCATCGGCAGGATCCAGACGTAGTGGTGGGTCCAGGACAGCGGGGAGGCCAGGCAGGTGCACAACCCGACCAGCGCGACCGCGAAGACCTGCTCACCCCGGCGCCACCAGTGCGCGGCGACCAGCGTCCCGAGCAGGGCCACGGTGCCCGCCACCGCAAGCCCGAGCAGCGTGGACGTCCGCGAGGTGTCCCCCAGGCGGAAGAACACCCCGAGCAGCGACTGGTTGCCGGTGTAGAGCGGGGAGGCGGTGCGGGTGTCCCCGCCCGAGAGCCCGAGGAAGAACTCGAGCGTCTCGTCGAACAGCAGCAGCGCGCCGATCCCGGTGAAGACCAGGAAGCTCAGGAAACCCGTGACGGCCACCCGGCGCCGACCGGCCAGGAACGCGAAGACCACGAACAGCATCGGCGTGAGCTTGACCGCCGCCGCGAGCCCGATCAGGGTGCCCTGCGGAAGGCGCCGGCGCTCGCCGGGGCGGTCCGGCAGCAGGTCCGCGACCACCAGGGCCATCAGCAGCGTGTTGACCTGCCCGTACCCCAGTGTCGTGCGGATCGGCTCCACGGCCAGCACGACGGCCACCCCGAGCAGTCCGAGGACCCAGCCCCGCGGCACCCGGCAGCGCCGCAGCACCGACTGCTGGGCCCCGACCAGCGCCAGCGTCCAGACCACCTGCCAGAACACGTACGGGCCGAAGGCCAACGGGACCATCAGCACCGCGGCGATCGGCGGGTAGATGAAGTAGAGGTTCCAGAACGGGGTCGTGGTCTCGAAGATGTTGAGGCCGGCGAGCATGTCCTTGACCGCGTAGACGTACACCTGCAGGTCGATGGTCGACGGCTCCCAGGGCCACGCCCTCCCGTAGGAGATGACCCACGGCAGGATCGCCACGGCGGCCACGAACGGCGGCAGGACCTCGACCAGCAGCAGCCGCGCGCGAGCGCCCCGGCTCACCGCGACCCGGTCAGCTGTGCGTGCACGGCGTCGAGGTCGGCCGCGAGATCGGAGGCCCCGGCGAGCCCGCCACGCGTCCCGAGCAGCCGGGCCAGGCCGGGAGCGTCGGCGTAACGGGGCAGCAGGTGCACGTGCAGGTGCGGGACCTCCTGGCCGGCGACCGCCCCGGCGGAGGAGAGCACGTTCAACCCGTCGGCGTCCAGACGGTCCACGAGCAGCCGTGCGGTCGCGTCGAGGCACGGGCCGATCTCCGCCAGGGCGGGCGTCCCGTCGAGGAGGCTGTCGACGTGACGCCGGGGCACCACCAGGGTGTGCCCGCGATGCATCGGAGCGAGGTCCAAGAAGGCGACGGCGTGCTCGTCCTCGTGCACCCGACGGGCGGGCAGGTCCCCGGCGGCGATGGCGCAGAAGACGCAGCTCACGCCGAGCCGCCGGCCGTGATCACGTTCTCGAGGGGCTCGCCCACGGCGAAGCGGCGCAGCTGGGCGGCGATCAGCCGGTCCGCGCGCGGCCAGAACGCCGAGCTGGCCCCCCCGACGTGCGGGGCCACCAGCACCCCAGGCGTCCGCCAGAGCGGGTGGTCCGGCGGCAGCGGCTCCGGCTCGGTGACGTCCAGGGCGGCCCGGATCCGGCCGCTGGCGGTCTCGGCCACCAGTGCGTCGGTGTCCACGAGCTTGCCACGGGCGACGTTGACCAGCAGGGCGTCGTCGGGCAGCAACGCGAGCTCGGCCGCCCCGAGCAGACCCTCGGTCTCCGGTGTGTGCGGGGCGATCACGAACACGACCTCCGCCTGCGGGAGCACCGCCTGCAAGTCCTCGATCGCTCGCACCTGCGGCTCTCCCTGGCGGGCCCGGCGCGCCAACCGGGTCACCGAGCCGACCTCGAAGCCTCCGAGCCGGGCGTCGATCGCCTCACCGATGCGGCCGTAGCCGATGATCAGCACGTGCTTGTCGGCCAGCGCCGAGCCGAAGCGCGGCTTCCAGGTTCCGGTGCTCTGCTGGCGGGCGTAGAGGTCGAGGTGACGGCCGTTGGCCAGGGCCAGCGCCAGCGCCATCTCGGCGGTGCTGGCGTCGTGGACCCCGGCGGCGTTACAGAGCTGGACCCCCTCCGGCACCTTCGGAACGTAGTTCTCCACGCCCGCAGTCAGGGTCTGGACGACCCGCAGGCTGGTCATCTCGTCGGCGCGGCGGAGCACCTCCGGCCCCTTGAGGTAGGGAACGACCAGGAACTCGACCTCGGCCAGCGAGTCCGGCCAGGAGCCGTCGTCGAGGAAGCAGTCGACGCGGACGCCCTTGGGGAGCCCTCCGGTGCGGGCCTCGGCCTCGTCCAGGTCGGCGTAGGGCAACCAGGCGACGCGGGGGTTCTGCGGGGGCACTGACCAGCTCCTGTTCACGCGGCGCCGAGGCGCACGGGGTAGCCGGCGTCCCGGATCGCCCTCTTGACCTCCGAGATCCGCACGGTAGCAAAGTGGAAGACGGTCGCTGCGAGGACCGCGTCCGCCCCGGCGGCCACCGCCGGGGGGAAGTCAGCGGCCCGGCCGGCCCCGCCCGAGGCGATCAGCGGCACGTCCACGGCGGCGCGCACGGCCCGGATCATCTCGAGGTCGAAGCCGTCGGTGGTGCCGTCGGCGTCGATGGAGTTGAGCAGGATCTCCCCCACGCCCAGCTCAGCGGCCCGCGCCGACCACTCCACAGCGTCGACGCCGGCCGACTGGCGGCCACCGTGGGTGGTGACCTCAAAGCCGGACGGGGTGGTGCTGCAGCGGCGGGCGTCGACGGAGAGCACGAGGACCTGGTTGCCGAAGCGCTGGGTGATCTCGGTGATGACCTCGGGCCGGCGCATGGCTGCGGTGTTGATGCTGACCTTGTCCGCCCCGGCCCGCAGCAGCGCGTCCACGTCGGCGACCGAGCCCACACCGCCGCCCACGGTCAGTGGGATCAGCACCGTCTCGGCGGTGCGACGGACCACGTCGAGGGTGGTGCGGCGCCCCTCGACCGAGGCGGAGACGTCGAGAAAGGTCAGCTCGTCGGCCCCCTCGCTGCCGTAGACGGCGCCCAGCTCGACGGGGTCGCCGGCGTCGCGGAGGTCGGCGAAGTTGACGCCCTTGACCACCCGGCCCTCGTGGACGTCGAGACAGGGGATGACCCGGACGGCGACCGACATGGTCCCAGCCTAGGGTGGAACAGGCGTTGTCGGTGGCCGCGTCTACAGTGCTGCCGTGCCCGAACTGGACGACAGCTTCCTCGCTCTGCCGCTGGACCGGCTCCGCGACGCAGCCCTGTCGCGGGCTGGCGAGCTGGGTTGCAGCGCTGCCGACGTCCGCGTGGAACGCCTGCGCACCGGGTACCGGAGCCTGCGCGACCGGGCGCTCGAGACCTCTGCCGACGACCAAGCCCTGGGGCTGTCGGTGCGCGTGGTGCACGAGGGCGTGTGGGGCTTCGCCGCGGGCATCACGCTGACTCCCGAGAGCGCCGCCCGGCTGGTGGAGCGGGCGGTGGCCACCGCGCGGGTGTCGAAGCCGCTCACCCCCCACCTGGTGGAGCTGGCCGACGAGCCGGTGCACGGCGACGCCCGCTGGGTCTCCGCCTACGAGGTCAACCCCTTCGACGTCGACGAGACCGAGCGCCAAAACAGGCTGCTGGCCCTGGTCGAGCCCCTGCTGGCCGCTGACGGGGTGACCCACGCGAACGCCGACGTGTCGTGGGTGCAGGAGAACAAGTACTTCGCGAACCTGGCGGGGACCACCACCACCCAGCAGCGGGTGCGGGTGCAGGCCCAGCTGACCGCGGTGCACGTCGGACCGGAGGGCTTCGCGACGATGCGGACGCTGGCCCCGCCCACCGGCCGCGGCTGGGAGTACCTGACCGGGACGGGCTGGGACTTCGACGCCGAGGTCGCCGAGCTGCCGAGCCTGCTGGCCGAGCACGTCGCGGCACCGTCGGTGGAGGCCGGCCGCTACGACCTCGTGATCGACCCGTCCAACCTCTTTCTCACCATTCACGAGTCGGTCGGCCACGCCACCGAGCTGGACCGCGCCCTCGGCTACGAGGCCGCCTACGCCGGCACCTCGTTCGCCACCTTCGACCAGCTCGGCCGGCTCCGCTACGGCAGCCCGGTGATGACCGTGACCGGGGACCGGACGGTCGCGCACGGGCTGGCCACCGTCGGCTTCGACGACGAGGGCGTCGCCCAGCAGGAGTTCGACATCGTCCGCGACGGCACCCTGGTCGGCTACCAGCTCAACCGGCAGATGGCCGCGGAGAAGCAGCTCGGGCGCTCCAACGGGTGCGCCTTCGCCGACTCCTCGGGGCACATCCCCATGCAGCGGATGCCCAACGTCTCCCTGCAGCCCGCCCCGGACGGCCCCGGCACCGACGAGCTGATCGCTGGCGTCGAGCGCGGCCTCTACGTCGTCGGCGACAAGTCCTGGTCCATCGACATGCAGCGCTACAACTTCCAGTTCACCGGGCAGCGCTTCTACCGGATCGAGAACGGCCGGTTGGCCGGTCAGGTCAAGGACGTGGCCTACCAGGCCACGACGACGGACTTCTGGCGCTCGATGGAGGCCGTGGGCGGCCCGGGCACCTACGTCCTCGGTGGTGCCTTCAACTGCGGCAAGGGTCAACCGGGCCAGGTGGCCCCGGTGTCCCATGGCTGCCCGTCCGCGCTCTTCCGGGACGTGAACGTCCTCAACACCGCTGCCGAGGGGAGCCAGGGATGAGGCAACCGAGCACGCCGGCCCCCACGCCGCAGGACCTGGTCGACGAGGCGCTGGCGCAGGCCTCCCTGCCCACCGTCGTCGAGGTCACCGAGCGCTGGGAGGCGAACCTGCGGTGGGCGGCCAACGAGCTGACGACCAACGGGGAGATGCACGGCCGGACCCTCACCGTGGTGGCCACGGCTTCGGTCGAGGGCGGCACTGCGGTGGGGACCGTCAGCCAGGAGGTCGCCCAGCTCAGCGACGTGGCGACGGTCGTGGCGGCGGCCGAGCGCGCCGCGCAGAGCGGCCCGCCGTCGGAGAACGCCGCGTCCCTGGTGGAGGGGCAGGAGTCCCCGGGCTACGGCGAACCCCCGGCCACCACCGGCATCGAGGTGCTGGCCTCCGTGGCCGAAGGGCTTGGCGCCGCCTTCGCCGCTGCCCGTCAGCAGGGTCACCTGCTGTACGGCTTCGCCGAGCACATCGTGACCACCACCTACCTGGGGAGCACGACCGGCCTGCGGCTCCGTGGCGTCCAGCCCACCGGTCGGTTCGAGTTCAACGGCAAGACCGACGACCTGTCGGGCTCCGCCTGGGTGGGGGTGCCCTCACGGGACTTCACCGACGTGGACGTCGCGGCGCTGCACGACCAGCTGCGGACGCGGCTCAGCTGGGGTGCCCGCAGGATCGACCTGCCGGCCGGTCGCTACGAGACCCTGCTGCCCCCGGGAGCCGTGGCGGACCTGCTCGTCTACCTGCTCTGGACGGCCAGCGCCCGCGACGCCGAGGAGGGCCGCAACGTCTTCAGTGCCGGCGAGGGCCATACCCGGATCGGCCAGCGGCTCGCCCCCCTGGCGCTCACGCTGCGCTCCGACCCGGCCCACCCCGGCCTGGAGACGGTCCCCTTCGTCGACCAGCTGCACTCCGGGGACGGCACGTCGTGGGTGTTCGACGCCGGGCTGCCGGTCGAGCCGATCTCGTGGGTCACCGACGGGGTGCTCACCGAGCTGGTGCGCAACCGCGCCCATGCCGCCGCCACCGGGCAACGACCCACGCCGCCCGCGGACAACCTCATCGTGACCGCCTCCGGCCCGGGCACCGGAGCCACGCTGGAGGAGATGGTCGCCCGGACCAAGCGAGGATTGCTGGTGACCTGCCTGTGGTACATCCGCGAGGTCGACCCGGAGCGGCTCCTGCTGACCGGCCTGACCCGCGACGGCGTCTACCTGATCGAGGACGGCGAGGTCCGGGGCGCGGTCAACAACTTCCGCTGGAACGAGTCCCCGGTCGAGCTGCTCGGCCGGGTCACCGAGGTGGGCGCAGCCGAGTCGACGCTGTGTCGGGAGTGGAACGACTTCTACAACCGCACCGTTATGCCGACGGTCCGTGTCCCCGACTTCAACATGTCCACCGTCAGCCAAGCCTCCTGATCCCGGTGGCTCGCGCCCGACCGCACGCGCGGCACGAAGGCGCGCTGGTCGAGCGTCCTCGGGTCCTCACCCCAGGTCGATGAGGTCCTCGGCGGGCTCGTCGTCGTCGGCGGAGTAGGTAACGACCCCGCGGCGCATCGAGCGGACAACCTCGTGCGCGACCTCGCGCAGCGGGCCTGGCCCGGCCGCGTCGGCGATCTGGCCCGCGAAGTCGGTCACCTGCCGGACCCAGCGGACGAAGTCGCCCGCGGTCAGGTCGGTGTCGGACAGCACCTGGGACAGGGAACGGCCCGCCGCCCAGCCGTAGGCGATCTCGCTGAACCCCATGTCGGGCTCCGGGGCCCGCGGCAGGCGGGCGTCGCGTTCCACCAGCGACACTGTGCGCCACACCCGGCGCACCTCGGTCATCACCTCGTTACTGCGGTGGTCGGGCATCCGGGGGCGCCGGGCACCGTCGTCGCTGCGCCGGGCCTGGAAGACCAGGCAGGAGAGCACCGCCGCCAGCTGGGGTGCGGTGAGGCCGTCGAAGATCCCGTCGCGGATGCACTCGGCGGCCACCAGGTCGAGCTCGGCGTAGATCCGGGCCAGCATGCGACCGGCGCCGGTAACCCGGCTCTCACCGTCGCCACTCAGGTAGCCCTGCGACTCCAGGACCAGGCAGATCTTGTCGAAGTGGGTGGCGATGGTGTTGGTCCGGGTGGCCGACCGCTCCTGGATGCGGGCGTTCTCCCGCTCCAGCTTGAGAGCCCGCTCGGCCCAGCGGGCGTGCGACTCCCGGTCGGGGCAGAGGTGGCAGGGGTGGCGTCGCAGGGTGTCGCGCAGGGCGGCGATCCGTTCGGTCAGCTCGCCCTCGGCGGCCGGCCCGCGCAGCCGGGCCGGGGTCAGGTCGACCTCGGAGAGCTTGCTGCGGAACGCCGCCGAGAGGTTCCGCCGTGAGGCGGGCTCCTTGGCGTTGAAGTGCTTCGGCACCCGCATCCGGCCGACCACGACCGGTGGCACCGGGAAGTCGGTGGTCGACAGCCGGCGGACCTGCCGGTCCTCGGTCATCACCATGGGCCGCGGGCCCTGGTCCTCGACCCGCGTGCTGGGGTCGATCACCACCACCCACCCCTGGCTCTTGCCGCTGGGCACCCGCAGGATGTCCCCGGGCTTCAGGCCCAGCAGCACTTGCACCGCCTCCGCCCGGCGGTCGGTGCGACGCTCGCGCGCGGCGCTGGCCTCGAGGTCGGTGACCTCGGCGCGGAGGCGGGCGTACTCGGGAAAGTCGCCCCGGTCGCACCGCGCTGCGTCGAGGTAGCCGTGGATCGTCTCGGTGTTCTTGGCGAGCGAGCGCGCCAGGCCGACGACGGACCGGTCGGACTGGAACTGGGCAAACGACTGCTCCAGGAGCGTCCGGGCCCGGTCACGACCGACGCTGCCCACCAGGTTGACCGCCATGTTGTACGTGGGCGCGAAGGAGGAGCGCAGCGGGTAGGTACGCCGCGACGCCAGCCCCGCGACCGCCCGGGGGTCCAGACCCGGCTGCCACAGCACGACCGCGTGCCCCTCGATGTCGATGCCCCGCCGGCCTGCGCGGCCGGTCAGCTGGGTGTACTCGCCCGGGGTGATGTCGGCGTGGGTCTCGCCGTTGTACTTGACGAGCTTCTCCAGCACCACGCTGCGCGCCGGCATGTTGATGCCCAGCGCGAGTGTCTCGGTGGCGAAGACGACCTTGATCAGGCCGCGGACGAAGGCCTCCTCGACGCACTCCTTGAACGCCGGGAGCATGCCCGCGTGGTGCGCAGCGATCCCGCGCACCAGGGCTTCGGCGAAACGGTCGTAGTCCAGCGCCCGCAGGTCGGAGGGGCTGAGCCCGGCCACGTGCCGCTCGAGGATCGCGGAGATCTCGGCCTGGGCTTCCCGGGTGGTCAGCCGGACGCCGGAAGCGAGCAGCTGGCGGACAGCTCCCTCGCACCCCACCCGGCTGAAGATGAAGACGATGGCGGGCAGCAGGCCCTCGGAGTCCAGCCGTTCCACCATCTCCGAGCGGCTCGGGGCGCTCAGCGGTCGTGGTCGCCGCCCTACCGCGTCGGTGCGGACGCTGTCGTTGCGCGAGCGGTGCGCACCCCCGTAAGCGCCGCTGCCGTACGCAACGGTCTTCTGGCCCTTGCCGCCCCGGCCACGCGGGCGTCGCGAGTCGTCGCGGACGAAGCGGGACTCGTCCCGGGCGACCTTGATCAGCGCCGGGTTGACCTCGGGCTCGCGCGCCTTGGGGGTGGCCGAGGCGGTCGGCGCCTCGTCGGCGAAGAGGTCGTAGATCGTCCGCCCGACCATGACGTGCTGGAACAACGGCACGGGGCGTCGCTCGGAGACGACGACGGCCATCTCGCCACGGACGGCGGAGAGCCACTCCCCGAACTCCTCGGCGTTGCTCACCGTCGCCGAGAGCGCGACCACCTGCACCGACTCGGCGAGCCCGATGATCACCTCCTCCCAGACCGCCCCGCGGAACCGGTCGGCCAGGTAGTGCACCTCGTCCATCACCACGTAGCCGAGGTTGGCGAGCGTGCTCGACCGCGCGTAGATCATGTTGCGCAGCACCTCGGTCGTCATCACCACGATCGGCGCCTCGGGGTTCACCGAGGAGTCACCGGTCAGCAGGCCGACGTTGGCTGCTCCGTGCCGACGGACCAGGTCGGCATGCTTCTGGTTGGACAGGGCCTTGATCGGGGTGGTGTAGAAGCACTTGCGGCCCTCCTGAAGGGCCATGAAGACCGCGAACTCCCCGACGATCGTCTTGCCGGCACCCGTCGGGGCGGCCACCAGGACGCCGGAGCCGGATTCGACGTGGGCGCACGCCTCACGCTGGTAGTCGTCGAAAGCGAACCCGTAGCCGTCGGCGAACTGCGTCAGCCGGGGCGAGACCTGCCGGCTCTTGAATCGGCGATAGGCCTCGGCGGGACTCTGCGGGGTCGTCAGGTCGTCGTCCATCGCGGGATTGGCCATGATGGACCCACGCTACCGGGCTCTAGAAACCACCAGCGGGAGGACCTGCGGGGCCACCGTGGCCTCCAGGGGGACGTCCCCGAGGGGTTCGCCGTCGCCGAACGTGACGAGCGGTCGACCGTCGCCGGTCTCGCCGTCGACCCGGACCACGCGGGCCCGCAGCTGCTCGACCGCGGGGTGCCGGGCGAAGCGGCCGGAGGTCATCTGCGGCAGCAGCCGCAGCAGGGTGAGCCGGTTCACCGGGTGGATCACCGTGACGTCGAGCTCGCCGTCGCGCCCGTCGGCGGCGGGACAGATGCGCATGCCGCCGCCGTAGCAGGCGGTGTTGCCCACCGCCACGAGCATCGCCTCGAGGTCGCGGACCGCGCCATCGAGCACCAGCCGGTAGCGCAGAGGGGTGAAGACGCGCAGCTCCGCCAGCGCGGCAACCTGGTAGCGCGCCGGTCCTCGCGGGAAGGTCAGGGCGTTCGCTCGCCGGTTGACGAGGGCGTCGAAGCCCGTGGCGAGCACCGCTCCGACGTACCGCTCCCCCACCCGCATCAGGTCGACGTCCTCGCGGGCACCGTCGGCGACCGCGCCAGCCGCGGCCAGCGGATCGTCCGGATCCAGACCCAGGCCGCGGCAGAAGTCGTTGCCCGTACCCCCGGGGATCATCCCCAACAAGGTCGGGAAGTTCGAGGCCTGGTCCGCGCACGCATTGAGGCCGAGGTGCATCATGCCGTCGCCGCCCATCACGGCCAAGACGTCGACCCCGGAGGTCACCGCGTCCGACATCGCCCGCCGGGCGTGGTCGTAGTCCTGGCTGGCCACGACGCGGAGGTCGCTGCCCGCCGCACGCAAGCGGGCTTCGACCCCGGGCAGGGCCCGGGCGGTGCGTCCTCGGCCAGCCATGGGATTCACCACCAGCACGATCCGCTGGGGCACGGCGCTCAGCTCCCGCTGCTCCGATAGCGGTCCGGGTCGTCCTCGCTGAGCCGCTTGAGGGCGGCGTCGTCCTCGACGCTGCCGGCCACACTCAGGCTGTCCCCGGCCAGGGCGGCCTGCCGGGCTTTCCGCCGGTCGAGGATGTGCGCGATCACCTCAGCCGCGAGGAACAGCATCGTCATCGGCGTGGCCAGGGCCAGCATCGAGAACGGGTCGGTCGACGGCGTGGCGATCGCCCCGAAGACGAAGGTCCCGAAGATCACGTAGGTACGGTATTTGGACAGGTAGCGGGCCGGCACCACCCCGAGGATATTGAGCATCAGCACGACCAACGGGATCAAGAAGGCCACCCCGAAGACGAGCATCAGCCGCATCAGGAACGACAGGAACTGGTTGACGTCCTGCAAGTTCGCGATGCCGCTCTGGGTGAACCCGAGCAGCACGCTGATGCCCTTGGGCATCACGATGTACCCGACCGCCACGCCGGCGCAGAAGAGCGGAGTGGCCGCGCCGATGAACATCATCGTCCACTTCTTCTCCTTGGCCAGCAGGCCCGGAACGATGAAAGACCAGATCTGCCACAGCCAGACCGGGGAGCTGAGGATCAGCCCGGCCAGCGCGGAGACCTTGAGGACCAGGGTGAAGGGGGAAGCGATGCCCACGTTGACCACTTCGAGCTTCGCGCGCGGGTTGCGCGCCAGAAGGTCAGCCTCCGCTTGACGGTACGGCGCCAACAGCAGGTCGACGAGTGTCTCCTGGAAGAACCAGGCCACGATGGTGCCCACCAGGATGGCCAGAGCCGCGATCACCAGCCGGTAGCGCAGCTCGCGGAGGTGCTCGAAGAGGGTCATCGCACCGTCGGCGGGCGCGGGGGGCGGCCGGAGCCAGGCCAGGCTCAGCTTGACGGGCCGCCCCTTGATCGTGAGAGGCACCAGGGGTCGGGATCAGACGTCGCGACGCTGGTCGCGGTCGGCGGGGTGCTCCGCGGAACCCGGCGCCGACGGGTAGCCGGTGCCGGGGTGCGCCTGGCCCTGAGGGTCCTGCTGGGCGTAGCCGCCCGGCTGGGCCTGCTGGCCGTAGCCGTCCTGGGGCTGCACCTGCGGGGTCTGCTGCGGCTGGCCATACCCGGCCTGCTGAGGAGGGTACGGCGCGATCTGGGGCTGCTGGTAGCCGGCAGCGTCGGGCGTCGTGGTGCCAGGCTCCGGCTCGTCCTTGGTGCGCAGGCCCTTGGTCTCCTCCTTGAACTCCTTCAGCGCCCGGCCGCTGCTCTTGCCGAGCCCAGCGAGACGGGAGCCTCCGAACAGCAGGAGCAGGATGACCAGGATGATGATCAGCTCGGTCGGGCCGAGGTTGAAGATCAGCGGGAGCATGGAGTGCCTCTTTCCAGATGCGGCGGCGTTGCCTACGCCTGGCGGTCATCCTACGTCGACCCGCCTCGCGCGAGCCTCACACAGGCCCAATCTGCCGGCGTCGCCGCTGGGGTGCGGTCACCAGCGGGTCACCCGGGAGCCCGACGGGCTGGAACGATCCTCCCTGTCCTCGGGCGCAGCAGGGCTCCCGACCTGGCTGAGCAGGTCCGCGAGCTCGACCGCCCGGTCAGCGAGCTGGCCGAGCTCACTCGACACGTCGGCCGCCTTGTGCGCCAGCCAGACGGCGTAGCCGATCAGCACGGCGACCGCCGCCACTGCGAGGACGAGGAACAGCGCGACCCAGAGCACCCGCGCAGTCTAGGACCGACGACGGTGCGGACCCCTTCGCACGCCGCGGGTGGGGAGGAGCGGTGGTGTGGCGAACGCGATCAGGGGGAGGCCGGACGGCCTCCCCCGATCAGGTGAGGTCAGGACTGCAGGACCTTCTGGCCCTGTCCCTCGACCACCTGCGGATCCTCGGCCGCCTGGACCGCGATCTTGCGCGGCTTCGCCCGCTCGGCGACCGGGATCTCCAGACGGAGCACGCCGCCGCTGTAGGAGGCGCTGATCTTCTCGGTGTCCAGGTTGTCCCCGAGGATCAGCTGGCGGCTGAAGACGCCGCGGGGCCGCTCGGCCGCCACCAGCTCCGCGATGCTCTCGCGTGCAGGCCGGTCGGCGCGCACGGTCAGCACGTTCCGCTCCACGTCCAGGTCGATCGAGTTGACGTCGATGCCGGGCAGGTCGAACTCGACGGTGAAGGTGTCGCCCTCCCGCCAGGCGTCCATGGCCATCAGGGCCGGCCGGGCCGCCGTCCCGAACACCTGCTGGGTGAGCCGGTCCAGGTCGCGGAACGGGTCGGTACGCATCAACATGGGTCTCTCCCTTCGTTCGGTCATGTCATTGATAGCGCCACCGATCTGTGGTGACCGCTACAGGTTGTTTATACCACTGCCGACACCTACGCTTCAACCGTGACCGACGAAAATTCGGCGGACGAGACGGCGACGGAAGGCACCCGCGGCGTGTACGCCATCTCTGTCGCCGCGGACCTGGTGGGCACCGGCGTCCAGAACCTCCGGCTCTACGAGCGGCGTGGGCTGCTCAACCCGCGGCGCACCGCCGGCGGCACCCGGCTCTACAGCCGAGACGACGTGAGCCGCCTCCACCGCATCACCGCGCTGCTCGCCGCCGGCCTCAACCTGGCCGGGATCGCCATGGTCTTGGACCTTCAGGACGACCTGGCCACCGCCCGGGAGGCCGCGGGCGGCCCCGGTCGTGACCGGACGGACTGAACCCGCCCTCAGCCGGGGTCGGACGCCGTGACGACCGGCGTGGGGACCGGCGGGGCGAAGAAGGCCGCGTACTGGTCCAGGGCCGCCTGCGCTGCCGCCGCGGCTGAGTCGCCGGCGCCCTGGGGGGCGACGACAGTCGCCCCGCCCCGCAGCCCGAGAAGCAGGCTCCGCAGCCAGCCCGGGTCGCGGACCCGCAGCGTCACCGTCAGGCCGCCGTCGGCGCGAGCCGACGTGGCCTCGGTCGGGTAGTACTCGGCCACCCAGCTCGCCTCGGCGGCGAGGTCGAGGGTGACCAGCGGCGCGTCCCTGAGCGTCTCGAACCATCCCGTGGTCAGGTCCTTGAGGACGACGTCGTGCGGCTCGACGGGCACGTCGGTCACCTCGACGGCGGCGACCCGGTCCAGCCGGAAGGTGCGCAAGCCGACGGCGGAGTGGCACCAGGCCTCGAGGTAGCCGTAGCCCTCGAGGACGAACACCCGCAGCGGGTCGACCCGGCGCCGGGTGGTCTCGGTGCGGGAGGCCACGTCGTAGGTCAGGTCGAGGCTCAGGCCCCGCTCGAGTCCCTCGTTCACCCGGGCCTGGATCTCGTCCTGGGCCGCGGTAATGCGGACACTGGCCTGGTCGGTCGGCGCGGAGCCGGACGCAGCCTCGAGCTTGCGGAGCGCCCGGTCCACGGCCGCACGCTGCCCGGGGCCGGCGATCTCGCGCAGGGTCCGCAGACCGAGGACCAGGGCCAGCGCCTCGTCGGTGGACAGGCGCAGCGGCCGGGTCAGGTAGTCGGCGTTACTCAGGTGGATGACGCCCTCCCCCTCCACGGCATCCATGTCGATGTCGATGAGGTCACCGGGCGTGAGCCCGGGCATGCCGCACATCCACAGCACGTTCAGGTCCTCGCGGAGGGTCCGCACACTGATCCCAAACGCCGCAGCGACATCGACCATCGCGGCGCCGTCGTGCTCACGGAGGTAGGGCACCAGGCTCAGCAGGCGGCGCACCTGTGCCTGCGAGGTCATGACGCCCCCCTGCTGGCCTGCGCGACCGCGGCCGTGGCGGCGACGGCCGCCAGCCCGCGCACGACGCGTTCGCGCAGCTCCGCGGGCTCGAGGACGACGACGTCGGCCCCGTGACGGCTGATCTCCTCCGCCGCCGAGCCGAGGTCGGAGAAGGTCACACGGTGCACCTCGAATCCCGGGGGCAGCGGGCCGTCAGCCTGCTGGGGGTGGCCGCGGCGGCGCAGGGGTGCGGCCCGGCCGGCCCGCAGCGCCAGAACCGCCGTCTCGGTGGGTTCGCGCGGCGACAGCGCGCGGGCCAGGGAGCGCAGGTCGACGTCCGACGGCACCGCGTAGGCGCCCGGTTTGGACTCCCGGCGAGGCAGGTCGGTGATGCGCGAGAGCTTGAACATCCGAGTGGCGTCCCGATCGACGTCGCGCCCGATGACGTACCAGCGCCCCTTGGACGAGGTCATCCCCCAGGGCTCGAGCGTCCGGCGGGCGCCGTCGCGGTAGGTGAAGCTCATCCGGATCCGCTCCAGCACCGCCACCCAGAGCGGCTCGAAGCCCGGCTCGCTCGCCTGAACCGACGGCTCGAGGGAGGCCAGCAGCGACGGGTCCGGCTCGACGCCGGCGGCCCGCAGCTTGGCGACCGCACTCGCCGTCGAGGCCGCCATGCTCGCGTGCTGCCAGACCCGGGCCGCGACCCCCACCACCGCGGCCTCCTCGGCGTCGAGCTCGATCGGCGGGAGCTCGAACTCACCGGGCAGGATCCGGTAGCCCGGCTCGTCGTCGAACAGGGGGTCGAAGGTGCCGACCTCGATCGGGACGCCCAACGCGCGGAGCTCGTCCTTGTCCCGCTCGAAGGTCCGCTCGAAGGCGGCGTCGGACAGGTCGTGGTAGCCCTCGACGGCTTCCCGGATGCGGCTCTTGGGCACGAATCGTCCCGAGACGAGCAGGCAGATGGTGAGGTTGAGGATGCGCTCGGTCTTGCGCGGTGCCATGCCTGCGTTCTCCTCACCCGCTCGGGGACCACGGGTCGTCGCAAGGCTAACAGCCGCCGGCCACGGCATAGGGTCACCGCATGATCATCTGGGCCGACGGCCGGGTCACCGCGGTGCGGGGCGGCTGGGCCGGGGCGGTGGAGCTCTCCGTGGCCCGCAGCGACGGAACCGAGGTGCTGGCCCTGGCCTATTCCGCTCTGCTGGCCGCGCCGGTCGTCGGTGACCGGGTGCTGATGAACGTCGCCGCCCTCGACCAGGGCCTGGGCACCGGTGGTTATGCGCTGGTCATCGCCGCCCTCGCCCCGTCGGGCGCGCTGCGCGGGCAGCCGCCGCAGCCGGCCGGGCACCTGGTGAAGGCGCGCTATCTTCCCCAGCAGGCGATGGTCGCCGGTGCGGACGAGCAGGGTTCCCCGCACCACGACCTGCTCGCGGAGGCCGACGACCTGGCCGGCCTGCCGGTGCTGGTCGCCGACCTGCACTCTGCGCTCACCCCCGCCCTGCTGGCCGTGGCGCACGACCGGCCCGGGACGCGGGTGGTCTACGTGATGAGCGACCAGGGCGCCCTGCCGCTGGCGTTCTCCCGCACCGTCGCCCGGTTGCGGGACGCCGGTCTGCTCGCGGGAACCGTGACCGTGGGCCAGGCCTTCGGCGGCGACCTGGAGGCAGTGACCGTCCACTCCGGCCTGCTGGCCGCCCGGCTGGCCCTGGGCGCAGATCTGGTCGTGCTGAGCCAGGGTCCGGGCAACCTCGGCACCGGCACCCGCTGGGGCTTCTCCGGCGTCGGCGTGGGTGAGGCCGTCAACGCCGCCGCCACCCTGGGCGGCCGACCGGTCGGGTCGCTCCGCATCTCGACCGCGGACGCCCGACCCCGCCACCGGGGGCTCTCCCACCACAGCGTCACCGCCTACGGCCGGGTTGCGCTGCTGCCGGCCGACCTGGCCGTTCCCGACCTGGCCGCGGCGGGCGCGCTGGCCGGGATCGGCGGGCTCGAGGACGCCGTCGCCGTGGCCGCCGAGGTGGACGCCGCGCTCACCGCGCTGACCCGGCACCGGCTGGTCCGCGTCCCGCTCTCCGGACTCGACGTCGCTCTCACCAGTTCGCCCGTCCCGCTCTCCACGATGGGGCGGGGCCTGGACGGCGACCCAGCCTACTTCCTGGCAGCCGCCGCGGCCGGACGCCACGCGGCGGCGCTGGTGGACACCGCTCCCGGAGCCGGAGCCTGACCACCCGGCGTCGGACCGCCTACTGGCCGGCCTGGGTGAACAGCAGGTCGACGACCATGACCAGGGTCTCGCCCTTGGCGATCTTCGGGTCGGCGTTGCCGTCCGGGTAGCCCTTGTCCGGGGGGATGACCAGGAGCACCCGGCTGCCGACCGTTTGGCCGACCAGGCCCTCCTGCAGGCCGGCCACCAGACCGGGGAGCGCGGAGCTGCCCGGCTTCTGGCCGTAGGACTGCTCGACCAGCCGGCCGTCCTCCCAGACCTCCCAGCGGTAGGCGAAGGTGATCGTGTCGGTCGCCCCGACCTTCTTGCCGTCGCCCTTGATCAGGGGCTGCACCACGAGCTTCTTCGGCGGATCGGCCTTGGGGATGGTGATCTCGGGCTTGTCCAGCGGGCCGCTCACCGTCGGCAGGCCGGCCTTGGCGGCGACCTTCTTCCCCGCCGGCTCGCTCAGCTGGACGTCGACCAGGTCGACGACGAAGACGAGGGTGTCTCCCAGCTCGATCCCGGCCTGCGCGTTCCCGCCCGAGGCGTCGTAGCCGTCCGAACCGGGCATGGCGATCAGCACCCGGCTGCCCTTCTTCTGCCCGGTCAGCCCCTTGCTGAAGCCAGGCACCACCTGGTCGAGGGGGAACGCGACCGGCTGGCCGCCGCTGAAGGACTCGTCGAACTTCTTGCCTGTGCGGCCGTTGACGCCGTAGTAGTTCACCTCGACCGTCTGACCGGCCTTGACGACCGGGCCGTCGGAGTCCTCGAGCACCTTGGTACGGGTCTTGTCGATGGCGTAGGGCGCGTCGATCTTGACCTTCGGGTTGCTGCCGTAGCCCCCCTTCACGCTCACCTTCGCGAAGTCGTCGGAGGTGGGCACCTTCGAGGGCTTGGCGCTGGGCGAGGGGCTGGCGCTGGCAGAGGCGCTCGGCGCCGGGCTGGCCGAGGCGTCGCCGGAGGCATCGTCGTCGGAACCGCAGGCGGCCAGGAACAGCGAACCGCTCAACGCGAGGACGAGCAGGGACTTCGAGGGGATCGCACGCACCGGAGAACCCTACCCGGCGAGGCTGGGGAGAGCCTGTGGAAAGCACGGGTGAGCGGGTCGGCCAGGCGCCTCAGGACGCGGGACGCCGCATCGAGGCGATCAGCCGGTCCACGCGCTCGTCGACGGCGGCGAACGGGTCCTTGCAGAGCACGGTGCGCTGGGCCTGGTCGTTGAGCTTGAGGTGGACCCAGTCGACGGTGTAGTCGTTGCGACCCTCCTGCGCGGCCCGGATGAAGTCCCCCCGCAGTTTCGCGCGGGTGGTCTGCGGCGGCACCGACTTGGCCCGGAACACGGCCGGCTCGGTGGTCACGCGGGCGGCCTGGCCGCGCTCTTGCAGGATGGAGAACAGGCCCCGGCCGCGCCGGATGTCGTGGTAGGCCAGGTCCAGCTGGGCGATGCGCGGGTCGCCCAGGCTGAGGCCGTGCTTGGCCGAGTACCGGTCCAGCAGCTTGAGCTTGATGGCCCAGTCCACCTCGGTGTCCACCAGCTCCAGCTTGTCCTCCGCCACCGCCCGCAGCGTGCGCTCCCACAGGTCCAGGACGCGGTCCACGACCGGCGTGCCGAGGTCGCCGCGGGCCACGAACTCCGACACCTTCTCGTAGTACTCGGTCTGGAGCTGCAGGGCCGAGACGCGGCGCCCGTTGGCCAGGGCCACCTCGACCTGCCCGGTCCGGTCCCGCGACATGTCCCGGATGGCGCGGATCGGGTTCTCGAGGGTGAGGTCGCGCATCGGCACGCCCGCCTCGATGAGCCGCAGCACCAGCTCGGCGGTTCCGACCTTGAGCAGCGTCGTCGTCTCGCTCATGTTGGAGTCGCCGACGATCACGTGCAGCCGCCGGTACCGCTCGGGGTCGGCGTGGGGCTCGTCGCGGGTGTTGATGATGGGGCGGCTGCGGGTCGTCGCGGAGGAGACGCTCTCCCAGATGTGCTCAGCCCGCTGGCTGACGCTGTACTCGGCCCCGCGGGCGGTCTGGAGCACCTTCCCGGCCCCGCAGATGAGCTGGCGCGAGACCAGGAAGGGCACCAGCACGTCGGTGATCTTGGAGAAGTCCCCTACGCGGCTGATCAGGTAGTTCTCGTGGCAGCCGTAGGAGTTGCCGTGGCTGTCGGTGTTGTTCTTGAACAGGTAGATGTCACCGGTGATGCCCTCGCTGGCCAGGCGCTGCTCGGCGTCGACGATCAGGTCCTCGAGGATCCGCTCGCCGGCGCGGTCGTGGTCGACCAGCTGCACCAGGTCGTCGCACTCGGCGGTAGCGTACTCGGGATGTGAGCCGACATCGAGGTAGATTCGCGACCCGTTGCGCAGGAAGACGTTGCTGCTGCGTCCCCAGGTCACCACCCGCCGGAACAGGTAGCGCGCCACCTCGTCCGGGGTGAGCCGGCGGGTGCCTCCGGACGTGCAGGCGACACCGTACTCGGTCTCCAGACCGTAGATCCGCCGGTCCATCACCCTCCTCGCGTCGTTCCTGCGTGGTGCTCGGTCAGTCGCTGATCAGGTCGAGCAGTCCCCCGAGCTCGTCCCGGGTGAGGTCACGCAGATCCCCGCTCTTGAGGTTGCCCAGCCGGACCGGACCGATCCCCGTGCGCGACAGCTTCCGCACCGGGTGTCCGACGGCCTCCATGGTACGGCGGACGATGTGGTTGCGGCCCTCGTGCAGGGTCAGCTTGACCAGCGAGCGGTCCTCGGCGGTCGAGACCAGCTTCACCGAGCTGGGGCGCACGGGGCCGTCGTCGAGCACGATCCCCTCCCGCAACCGCTTGACGGTGGCCGGGTGCATCTGGCCCGCCACCTCGGCAAGGTAGGTCTTCGGCACCTCGAAGGAGGGGTGGGCCAGCTTGTGGGCGAAGTCGCCGTCGTTGGTGAGGATGATCAGGCCGTCGGTCTCGGTGTCCAGCCGGCCCACGTGGAAGAGCCGGTTCTGCTTTCCCGGCCGCTTGCCCTCGAGCAGGTCGTTGAGGTTGCGCCGGCCCTCCGGGTCGTCCATCGTCGAGACCACCCCGCGCGGCTTGTTGAGCACCAGGTACAGGTGCCGCCGGGGCGGCGGGATGCGGGAGCCGTCGACGCGGACCACGTCGCGCTCGGGGTCGACGCGCAGGCCCTGCTCGAGAACCAGCTTGCCGTTCACCTCGACGCGGCCTTCGCTGATCATGATCTCGCAGGCGCGGCGGGAGGCGAGCCCCGCCGCCGCCAGCACCTTCTGCAGGCGGATGCCGCCCTGGTCGTCCCGGTCGTCGTCGTTCACTGGTCGTCCTCGTTGTCGTCGTGCATGGTCCCGGCCTCGAGCCCGGTGGGCTCGGCCGGGGTGTGCGTCTTCGGTGCGACCCCCTCGCCGGGCGGCGGCTGGTCGCCCCCGTCCGCGGGATCGGGGGGCCTGACCGCGGCCAGCTGCAGCTCCGCCTCCAGGGCGGACGCCTCGGGCAGGTGGGGTGCCAGCGCGGGCAGGTCGTCGAGCGAACGCAGCCCCATCCGTTCCAGGAAGTGGCCGGTGGTGGCGAACACGACCGCCCCGGAGTCGGTGTCGTGCCCGGCCTCCTCGATCAGCCCGCGTGCCACCAGGGTCTTGATCACGCCGTCGACGTTGACCCCCCGGACGGCGGAGACCCGTCCCCGGGAGATGGGCTGGGTGTAGGCGATCACCGCGAGGGTCTCCAGCGCGGCCTGGCTGAGCCGGGACTGCTGGCCCTCGAGCACCGTCGCCGCGATCAGGTCGGCGTGCTCCTCCCGCGTCCAGTAGCGCCAGCCGCCGCCGACCTCACGCAGCTCGAAGCCCCGTCCGGTCTCGTCGTAGAACCGCACGAGGTCGGCCAGGGCCTGGCGGACCACGGGTTCCGGCGCCCCGAGAGCCGCCGCCAGGTCGTCGGTACGGCGGGGCTCCTCGGCCACCAGCAGCAGGGCCTCGATCGCCGGGCTCAGGTCGTCGGGCGTGGGCACGGGCACCTCGACCAGCGCCGGCTGGACGTGCGCCGACTCCTCGGCGGTGGTCGTCTGCTGGCTCATCGTGGTTCCTCGAGTGGTGTGGGGGGCGCGTCGAACTCGTCGGAGATGTCCAGCTCGCCCTCGCTCGAGCCTGTCCAGCGTACGGTCAGCTCGGCCAGGGCGGCGACCTGCTCGAAGGCCACGGCCCCCTCACGGAAGAGCTCCAGCAGCGCGAGGAAGCGCGCGACGGTGGTGATCTGGTCCGGCGCGTCGCCGGTCAGGGCCCGGAAGGTGAGGGCGCCCGTCCGGCGCAGCCGGTCCACGATGAGCCGGGCCTGCTCGCGCACGCTGACCGCCGGGGCGTGCAGGTGCGCCAGGGAGACGACGTCGACCTGCTTCGGCGCCAAGGCCTTGCTGGCCAGCGCCGCGAAGGCCTCAGGGGTGAGGTGGAGCACCACCTCGGGCAGCAGCCGGGCGAACCGGTCCTCCAGGGCGACGGCGCGGGCGAAGCGGCGGTCCTCGGCCTCCAGGGTCGACGCCAGGTACCCGGCCACGGCCTTGAAGGCCCGGTACTGGAGCAGCCGTGCGAACAGCAGGTCGCGGGCCTCGAGCAGGGCGAGGTCCTCGGGGTCCTCCACCTCCCCCGAGGGCAGCAGGCGGGCCGCCTTGAGGTCCAGCAGGGTGGCCGCGACGACCACGAACTGGCTGGTCTGGTCGAGGTCCCAGTTGCTGCCGGCAGCCTTGATGTGGGCGATGAACTCGTCGGTCACCCGGGACAGCGCCACCTCGGTGATGTCCAGCTTGTGCCGGGAGATCAGCTGCAGCAGAAGGTCGAAGGGGCCCTCGAAGTTGGCCAGGTGGACCTGGAACCCCGGGGGGCGGCCCTCGACCGCAGCCGCGCGGGCGGACTGCTCGGTGGCAGCGGTCACGGCTGCGACAGCCGCCGGACGAGCTCGGAGGACCCCCCGTGGGCCTGCAGGTCGGCGACCAGGGCGGCGATCGCCTCGCGGACGATCCGCCCCCGGTCGACGGCCATGCCGTGCTCGGCCCGCAGCGTCAGCCGCGCCTGCTCCAGGGCCACCAGCTCGTCGCTGCTGACGTACACCGTGATCTTCTCGTCGTGCCGGACCCGGCCCGAACCCCGGCTCGAGGCACCGGAGGCGGCGGTCTCGGTGGCCGGCCGCGGCTCGGGCACGACGGGGGCCTCGGGGGCCACCACGTCCGGTGCCTGGGTGGGGCGGAACAGCTCCGACGCACCGGGCAGGCTCACCCGGCGTGACATCGCGCCAGCACCTCCCGGGCCAGGTTGCGGTACGCCTCGGCGCCGGGTGAGCTGGTGGCGTAGGTGGTGATCGGCTCACCGGCGACGGTCGTCTCGGGGAACTTCACCGTCCGGCGGATCACGGTGTGGAAGACCGTCTCCCCGAAGGCCTGGACCACCCGCTCCAGCACCTCCCGGCTGTGCAGGGTGCGGGGGTCGTACATCGTGCCGAGGATGCCGAGGATCTCCAGCCGGGGGTTGAGCCGCTCCTGCACCTTGGTGATGGTGTCGTTGAGCAACGCGATGCCACGGAGGGCGAAGAACTCGCACTCCAGCGGCATGATGACCTTGTCCGCCGCGGTCAGCGCATTGACCGTCAGCAGCCCGAGGCTGGGGGCGCAGTCGACCAGGATGACGTCGTAGCGGTCCCGGACCCGCTCCAGCACCCGCAACAGGGTCTGCTCGCGCGCAACCTCCGAGACCAGCTGGATCTCCGCCGCGGAGAGGTCGATGTTGCTGGGCAGGATGTCGAGCCCGGGGACGTTGGTGGTGTCGATGACGTCCTCGATGGGCACGTCGCGGGCCAGCAGCAGGTTGTAGACGCTGTGCCCCAGGGTGTGGGGGTTCACGCCCAGCCCCACCGACAGCGAGCCCTGCGGGTCGAAGTCCACGAGCAGCACCTTGCGGCCGAGCTCGGCCAGGGTCGCGCCCAGGTTGATCGTGGTCGTGGTCTTGCCGACACCGCCCTTCTGGTTGCACAGGGCGATGATCATCGCCGGGCCACCGGTGGGTGGGGGCGGCTCGGGCAGGTGGGGCCAGGGCCGACCCGTCGGACCCATGACCGGTTCGGGGATGAGCGCCTCCTCGGTCACCGGCGCCCCGGGGACGGTGAAGGTCTCGGGTCCGCCCTCGGTCTCGGCGGGGTCGAAGAGGGCCTCCAGACCGGCCGCGGCCACCGTCGTCCGGCCCGCCGTCGACGGCTCCGCGGCGTTGTCGGACTGCTGCACTCCGGTCCTCCTCGCGTCTGCGCCGGTCCGCCCGGGCGTGCTGCCCGACCGGCCGTCGTGCGGACGCCACGCGGCGTGCGCTCCGGGAAGCCTAGTACGCGCGGGGGTGGGAGGTCAGGTACACCTCGCGCAGGTGGTCGACGGTGACCAGGGTGTAGATCTGCGTCGTGGTCACCGAGGCGTGACCGAGCAGCTCCTGCACCACCCGGACGTCGGCGCCCCCGTCGAGCAGGTGGGTGGCGAAGGAGTGCCGCAGCGTGTGCGGGGAGACCTCGACGCCCAGACCGGCCCGGGCGGCCACCTGCTGCAGCACCGCCCAGGCGCTCTGTCGGGAGAGCCTCGCCCCCCGGGCGCCGAGGAACAGGGCCGGCGAACCGGCGCCGCGGCCCGACAGGGCGGGTCGACCGCGCACCAGGTAGGCCTGCAGGGCCGCCCGGGCGTAGGAGCCGAGCGGCACCATCCGCTCCTTGCCGCCCTTGCCCAGCACGCGCAGGCCCGCTGCCGGGTCCTCCAGGGCGCGGGTGACCTCGTCGAGGTCGAGCCCGACGGCCTCGGAGATCCGGGCGCCCGTGCCGTACAGGACCTCGAGCAGCGCCGCGTCCCGGAGCCCGACGGGGGTGTCGGTGGCGGGCACGGCGAGCAGCGCCTGCACCTGGTCCAGCCGGAGTGCCTTGGGCAGCCGCCGCCCCGGGGTGGGCGGGCGCACCTCGGCCGCAGGGTCCGACGGACTGGCACCCTCGTCGACGGCGAAGCGGTGCAGGCTGCGGACCGCGACGACGGCCCTGGCCACGCTGGCCGGGGCGAGCGGGGCGACGACCCAGCTGCCGTCCTCCCCCGGCACCCCTGCGCGGAGGCGCATGGCGTGCTCGGCGACGAGCGCCGGGGTCACCGCCGCTGGCTCGTGCACCCCCTCCTCGGCGAGGAAGGCGGTGTAGCGCCGCAGGTCGCGGCGGTAGGCCTGCAGGGTGTGCCGGGACGCCCCACGCTCCACCACGAGGTGGTCGAGGTAGGTCTGCACCAGCCGGGCGAGCGCCCCGCCACCGCCCTCGGCCACCTCCGCGCTCAGGCGAGGACGTCCGCGAGCTCGCGGTGGCCGACGCCGTGGGAGACGGCGACGGGCGCGCTCACCAGTGCGCCGTCGTGGGTGTTGAGCCCCAGCGCCAGCGCCGGGTCGGCCTGCAGCGCGTCCTGCCAGCCGCGGTTGGCCAGGCTGACCGCATAGGGCAGTGTGACGTTGGTGAGCGCGTAGGTCGAGGTGTGCGGGACCGCCCCGGGCATGTTCGCCACGCAGTAGAAGATCGAGCTGTGCACCCGGTAGGTGGGGTCGGCGTGCGTGGTGGGTCGGCTGTCCTCGAAGCAGCCGCCCTGGTCGATGGCGATGTCGACGAGCACCGTCCCCGGCTTCATCCGGGCCACCAGGTCGTTGGTCACCACGGTCGGGGCCTTCGCGCCCGGCACCAGCACCGCCCCGATCACCAGGTCGGCGTCGAGCACGGCCCGCTCTACCTCGAAGGCGTTCGAAGCCACCGTCTGCAGGTGCCCCTGGTAGATCTTGTCCGCGTCGCGGAGCTTGTCGATGTTGCGGTCGAGCAGCAGCACCTCGGCCTGCATGCCCAGCGCGATCGCGGCGGCGTTCATCCCTGAGACGCCGGCGCCGATGACGACCACCTTGGCCGCGTGGACTCCTGACACCCCGCCCATCAGCGTGCCCCGGCCGCCGCCCTGGGCCATCAGGTGGTAGGCGCCGACCTGGGGTGCGATCCGGCCCGCCACCTCGCTCATCGGCGCCAGCAGCGGCAGCGAGCCGTTGGGCAGCTGGACCGTCTCGTAGGCGATCCCGGTGACCCGTCGCTCCAGCAGGGCCTGGGTGCACTCCCGGTTGGCCGCCAGGTGCAGGTAGGTGAAAAGCAGCTGCCCGGGCTGCATGCGGGGGTACTCCGCGGGCACCGGCTCCTTCACCTTCATGATCATCTCGGCCTCGCCCCAGACGTGGTCGTGGTCGGGGACGATCGTCGCGCCGGCGGCGGCGTACTCCTCATCGGGAATCGAGGAGCCGAGGCCCGCTCCGGCCTGGATGACCACGCCGTGGCCCTGGCGCACGAGCTCGGTCACCCCGGCCGGGGTGATCGCGACCCGGTACTCGTGGTTCTTGATCTCGGTCGGCACTCCTACCAGCATGGGGCTCGCACTCCTTCGGCGGCTCGGGTGGCCGCGCGGTCGGGTGCCTGAGCATAGACACACCGTCGCTCCGGCGGCCGAGGCGCATGATCAGACGGGTGACGGCGCGCGAGCCACGTCAAGGGCTGCCTCGGGGCGGTCTGAGACAGCACTCCACGGCGTCTGCTCGTCGCCGCGGCCGTTCCTGCCGCCGCGGGGGCGAGAACAGGCCGCGGAGTCAGGGCACGACGCTCCCGCAGCGGTCAGTCGCTTGTGGCCGCCAGCAGGTGCTCCCGCGCGGGCCACGGTGCGTCGGCCGGCCGGAGGGAAGCCCAGCCGCGGACACGCGCGGCCTCGGCGGCCAGCACGCCCGAGACCAGCGTGGGGCTGTGCAACCGACCGCCCAGCACGGCATCCACCAGGTCCGACAACGGGGCCCAGACGACGTCCATGTCGGCCTCCTCGCCCTCGCGGACGAAGCCGTGCGGCGCATCGGTGCCGCGCAGGTCGCGGGCGAGATAGATCCGGAGCGACTCCCCGAAGATGCCGGGGGTGGAGAAGAGGTCCACCAGCACGTCCCAGCGCCCGGCGGCGAGGTCGGCCTCCTCGGCCAGCTCACGCTGGGCCCCGACCAGGTAGTCCTCCCCCGCCAGGTCGAGCAGGCCGGCCGGCGGCTCGACCAGCCGGTGGCGGACGGCGTGCCGGTACTGGCGCACCAGGGCCACCCGTTCCTGGTCGTCCAGGGCGATCACCCCGACGGCGCCGGGGTGGCGCAGGTACTCGCGCTTGATCAGGCCCCCGTCCGGCGTGCGGATCTCGTCCTCGACCAGGTCGACGATCCGGCCGCGCGCGAGCACGGTCGTGCCGGTGACCGGCCAGCTGAGCGGGAGGTCGGTCAGCTCGGCCGGGGACAGGACGATCACCGTCGGGCGTCCACGGGCAGGCGGGTGGCCAGCTTGCGGTCCAGCGAGGCCTCCACGAGCCCGGCGAACAGCGGGTGCGGGCGGGTCGGCCGTGACTTGAGCTCGGGGTGGGCCTGCGTGGCGACGAAGTAGGGGTGCACGGAGTCGGGCAGCTCGACGAACTCCACGAGCAACGAGTCCGGGGAGGTGCCGCTGATGACCAGGCCCGCCTCCTCCAGCGCGGAGCGGTAGGCGTTGTTGACCTCGTAGCGGTGGCGGTGCCGCTCGGTCACCACCGTGGTCCCGTAACGCTTGGCCACCTGGGACCCGGCGGCGAGCTCGGCCGGGTAGGAGCCCAGGCGCATGGAGCCCCCCAGGTCGCCGCCACCGTTGACGATGGCCACCTGCTCGGCCATCGTCGCGATCACCGGGTGCGGGGTCTCGGGGCTGAACTCGCTGCTGTCGGCGCCTTCGAGCCCGGCCAGGTGGCGGGCCACCTCGATCACCATGACCTGCAGGCCGAGGCAGAGGCCGAGGATGGGGATCTGGTGCTCGCGGGCGTAGCGGACCGCGCCGACCTTGCCCTCCACGCCGCGGATGCCGAACCCCCCGGGGACGACTATGCCGTCGACGTCGTGCAGGGCGCGGGCCGCCCCGTCGGGCGTCTCGCACCCGTCGGACTGGACCCAGCGGATGTGGACGCGCGCGCGGTTGGCGAACCCGCCGGCGCGAAGGGCCTCGCTGACGGAGAGGTAGGCGTCGGGGAGGTCGATGTACTTGCCCACCAGGGCGATCACCACCTCCTCCTTGGGGTGGTGCACGCGGTCGAGCAGGTCGTTCCACTGGGTCCAGTCGACGTCACGGAAGCGGAGGTCGAGGCGACGGACGACGTAGGCGTCGAGGCCTTCGGAGTGCAGCACCTTGGGGATGTCGTAGATGCTCGGCGCGTCCACGCAGGCCACGACCGCCTGCTCGTCGACGTCGCACATCAGGGAGATCTTGCGCTTGACCGACTCCGGGATCTCCCGGTCGGAGCGGCAGACGACGGCGTCGGGCTGGATGCCGACCTGGCGGAGCGCGGCCACCGAGTGCTGGGTGGGCTTGGTCTTCAGCTCACCGCTCGGGCCGATGTAGGGCACCAGGGACACGTGCAGGAAGAAGACGTTCTCCCGGCCGACGTCGTGGCGCACCTGACGGGCGGCCTCCAGGAAGGGCAGCGACTCGATGTCGCCGACGGTGCCGCCGATCTCGTGGATGACCACGTCGATGTGGTTCCCGGAGGCGTCCGGCCCGCCCATGGCGAGCATGGACTCCTTGATCTCGTTGGTGATGTGGGGGATGACCTGCACGGTGTCGCCGAGGTAGTCCCCGCGGCGCTCCTTGGCGATCACCGAGGAGTAGACCTTGCCGGTGGTGACGTTCGCCTCGGCCGAGAGGTCGACGTTGAGGAAGCGCTCGTAGTGGCCGACGTCGAGGTCGGTCTCGGCTCCGTCCTCGGTCACGAAGACCTCGCCGTGCTGGAACGGGTTCATGGTGCCGGGGTCCACGTTGAGGTACGGGTCCAGCTTCTGCATGGAGACGCTGAGGCCGCGGGCCACCAGCAGCGAGCCGAGGCTGGAGGCCGTCAGACCCTTGCCGAGCGAGGAAGCGACCCCGCCGGTGACGAACAGGTGCTTCGTGTACTTCTCGCGTGCTCCCACGGGCCTCCAGCCTACGTGGACCGACGGCCCTTGGTCGAATGCCGGGCCGGGCCGCCGCCCGCGACCCGTGCGTAGGTGGCTGCGAGCTGGCGCGCGACGTCGTCCTCGTCCGGCCAGCCGGCCGCCCGCCGGCGCCCCGCCTCCGCGAGGGTGGCCCGTCCCGCGGGCTCATCGAGAAGGGCGCGGACCGCTTCGGCCGCGGCGTCGGCGTCGGTGGGCTCGATCAGGACCGCGGCGTCCCCGACCAGCTCGGTGAGGCCGCCGACCCGGGTGGCCACCAGGGGCAGCCCGGCCGACAGGGCCTCCTGGGCGACGAGGGCCCGCGCCTCCCAGGTGGAGGTGAGCAGCATGAGGTCCGCGGCACCCAGCAGGGAGGCGACGTCGTCGACCGGTCCGACCAGCCGGACCCGGGTGTCCTCGCGCGCGACCCGGGCGGCGAGCGGTGCGTGCAGCGGTCCCCCGCCGGCCACCACGAACGTGACGTCGCTGCGGTCGGCCAGCCGGAGGGCGACGTCGAGCACCAGGTCGAGGTTCTTCTGCGGAGCTAGCCGGCCGATGGTGAGGACGACCAGCTCGTCCGGCGCCAGCCCGAGGTCGGCACGGAGCCGGCTGCGCGGCACCCGCGGCGGCCCGAGGCGTGGGGCGGCGACAGGCCCGAGCTCCGCCGCCCGAGCACCGGCCGAGCGGGCCGTCTCCACCAGGTCGGTGCTCGCACCCAGCGTCAGGTCCGCGCCGCGGGCGAGAAGGACCTGCAGCGCCCGGCCGGTCGCCCCGGCCGCACCCCCGGCCAGCACCGCGTTATGCCAGGTGACGACCAGCGGGATGCGGCGGAGCCTCGCCCACGGCAGGGCTACCGCACCGGCCTTGTAGCCGTGCGCGTGCACGACGTCGATCCCGGACAGCGACGCGAGCCACCGGGGAGGGCCGACGTCGAGACCGGTCAGGTCGTGAGCCGCCGCCGTGGCGGCCGGGCAGAGCACGGTGACGTCGTGGCCGAGGGCGCGGAGCCGCGGGGCGAGGTCGGCGACGTGCCGGCCGATCCCGCCGGTGCTCGTGCTGAGCGTCTCAACGATCCGCACGGGTCACCTCCTGTGCGCCCTCCAGCGGAGCCCGACCGCGTGACCGGACGAGGTCGGCGAGCAGGCGCCGGTCCAGCAGGGCCAGAACCCCGGCGAAGACGGCGGCGCCCAGCAGCCCGACCAAGGCGCCACCCAGCAGCGCGGTCCCCAGCCCGGCTTCGGCGAGCAGGCGGGACGGCCACCAGCAGGCGAGCACCGCGACGACGGCTGCGGTCATCCCCACCAGCAGCGGCCGGAGCAGGGCGACGGCGACACCGCGCCGCCGCAGGGCGGCCCACCCGACGGCGGCACCGACGGCCATCCCCAGCGACACGCTGCCGGCCAGCACCGGAACGAGCGCGCCCGTCGGCACCAGGAGGCGGAGCACGACGACGGCCACGAGAACGGTGCTCCAGGCCAGGCCGGTCGCCAGACCCGCCTCGCGAGCACGATGCTGGGCCAGCAGGGTCCGGGACGCCAGGCCCAGCAGGGCGGTCCCGACGACCGCGGGCGCGAAGGCGGCGATCGGACCCGCGAGGGCGTCGGTGCGGCCCGAGCCCGGGCCGAGGACGAACACCCGGGCGACGGGGACCGCGGTGGCGGCCAGCAGGGCCGCTCCGAGGCAGGCGAGCACGACGACCGCGGGCGCGGTGTGCTGGAGCACCCGGCGCACCGCCGGTGTGGCCGCGTCACCCTCGCCGCCGGCCGCCACCGAGAGCCGGGGGAAGACCGTCTGCAGCAGCGGCGCGACCAGGACCGCGTACGGCAGCAGGTACAGCGCGTTGGCCCAGCTGAAGCGGGTGAGCGCGCCCGGGTCCCCGCTCCGCTGCGCGGCCCAGCTGGTCACCAGCACGCTCAGCTGCTGCAGCACCAGCCCGACGAGCCCAGCGCCGGCGATCCGCAGGATGACGCCCCGGTCACCCTCGGCGAACCGCAGGCGGGGCCGGACCGGCACCCCGAGCCGGGCCAGCGGCACCAGGGTGCAGGCGGCGAGGGCGAGGACGCCGAGCGTCGTCCCCCACCCGAGCACCGCCGTCGCCGTGGTGGTCAGGGCGCCCAGGTTGTCGCGGGCGGAGGCTGGGGCGACGGCGGCGAAGGCCAGGTAGGCGCTGACGACCACGAGGCTCGAGACCAGTGGCGCGGCCGCGGCTGCGAGGAAGCGCGCGTGGGCCTGCAGCACTCCTGCGCTCACCACGGCCAGCCCGTACAGCCAGACCTGCGGCGCGAAGACGACGAGCAGGGCGGCGATGCTGCTGGCGCTTCCCGAGCACCCCGGGGAGGCCAGTAGCCGTCCGTACAGGGGCGCCCCGACCAGGGCGACCAGGGCCGCCGGGCTGAGCACCAGCAGCGTCCAGGTCACCAGCGCCGAGACGGTACGCGCGCTCTGCTCGCGGCGCCCCGCGGCGACGTGCCGGGCGACGACGGGGACGACGACCCCAGCCAGCACCCCGCCGGCGACCACCTCGAAGAGCAGGTTGGGGAGCGTGTTGGCGGCGTTGTAGGCGTCGCCGAGGCAGGTGTCCCCGACGGTCTTGGAGAACACCACGGACCGACCGAAGCCGATCACCCGGGAGGCCAGGGTGAGCCCGGCCAGGCTGAGCACGACCGAGCCGGCGCCCGCTCTCACAGCCCGGGCGCCGGCCGACGGCCGAGCCGGTCCAGCCGGTCCAACCAGGGCGTGGAGGCGATGACGGCGGTGAAGCTGACCCGCTCGCTGGCCAGGTTCAGGCCGACGACCCCGGCCGCGGCCCACAGGCGCCCGGACCGCGGCAGCAGGGCGGCGGCGGCCGTCGCGACCCCGGCGCCGAGGGCGTTGGCCCCGCAGTCCCCGAGCATGGAGCGACCGGCCAGGTCCTCCGGCAGCACGCCGGCCACGGCGCCGAGCACCGGTCCCAGGACAGCTGTGGTTTCGTGAGGTCTCGAGGTGCTACCGGCCAGCAGCCCGAGGCCCAGCAGGACGACGGCCTTGGCCGCCCGGCCGGGTCGCAGGTCCAACAGGTTGACCAGGTTCGCCGTGGCCGCCACCACCGTGGCGTCCACCGCGAGGTCCAGCGCCCGCCCGGGGGCGGTGCGCGGGCCGCGCCCCTCATCGACGAGCACCGCCGCCACGGCCGCGCTGACTCCGATACCGGCGATCTTGAGCGCTCCGGTGGTGACGGTGCCGGTGCGGAGGGCGCGGAGGTGGCCGCGGAAGCCGCGGGCCTGCGCCGAGCCGCGCAGGTCGTCGTAGGCCCCGAAGGCGCCTGCTCCCAGGACGGCGACGGCCACGGCGGCCGGGACGCGGGGACCCGCCGCCGGAGCGGTCAGAGCCAGTCCGGCGAGGGTGGCGAGGACGACGGCCGGGCCCTCGCCCAGGGTCACGGGCGCCCCGGCGTGGTTGCGCCGCCACCAGCGCTGGCCCGCGAGCTCGGCCGGCGGTCGGCGCACGGCCAGCCGCGACCCGACCAGGGCGGTCACTGTGGACACCAGGGCCGGCCGGAGAAGGGTGCGGGAGGTGGGAATCGCGGCCACGCTCAGCGCACCGGCAGGGTCGGCAGCGGGGAGTCGGCGCGGGTCAGGGCACCGTAGTGGCCCTGGCGGCCGAGCAGCTGCTCCTGCCCGGCCAGCACGGTCGTGGTGACGCCGCTGGGCAGGTCGGCCACGTCCACGGTGCTGAGCAGCCCGGCGGCGTCGCCGTCGGTGCGGGCGGTGAGCACGTCGGTCCCGGTGATCTCCTCGCTGTTGGGCCCGGCCAGCACCAGGCCGGCCGCGTGGAACAGCAGGGCGACGTCGGCCTGGATGTGGGCCTGCAACAGCTCGGGGGCCGGCTGCGAGTCCGGGGCCGCCGCCCCGACCACCACCACCAGCTCCGCCCGCCGGTTCGAGCTCTCGCTCAGGGTGGCCAGACCGGCCTCCTGCAGCGCGTCGCCGATGCCCACGGCCAGGTCATCGCGCTCCTGCGGCGCCTTAGCAGCGATGGAGAAGCCGAGCGCCCGGCCGAAGCGGGTCGCCGAGGTCATGTCGTCCTGCAGGCCGAGCTCGTCGCGGTACCCCTCCACGGCCTCCTCCACCACGGCACCCTTGGCCGGGTCGAAGGCGTCGGGGTCCACGCGGACGGTCCGCACCACGGTGCCGCCTGCCCGGGTCACCCCGTCGTCGATCGCCTGGACGACGGGGTTGGGTGCGTCGGGCATCACCACGAGGGCGACTCCGACGCCGGCCAGCGCGCCCTGGGCGAGTTGGTCGCCCGCGCGTTTGGCCCAGACGTCGCGGTAGTCGTCGAGAGCGTGAACGCGGTCCAGCTCCCCGCGCAGCTCGGTGACCTGCTTGCGGTCCTGAGTGGCCTGCTCGTTGAGTCCGGCGCTCACCGACGGGGCCAGCGAGACCCCCACGGCGATGCCCACTGCCAGCGCGAGGAACACCGCCATCAGCGAGATGATGTGATACCGGAAGTTGATCACGTGAGCAGTTCCTTCACGAAGTAGACCAGATCGCGCACGCGGGCCACGATCACGCTGCCCACGGCCAGCCCGACCTCGGTGAAAGCCAGTGCGGTGACCAGGGCCAACAGACCGGCCAGGACCAGCAGCACGAGGTGCCAGCCGCGGATCTGGCTGCGGTAGATCCGCGAGACGCCCTTGGCGTCCACCAGCTTCGGACCCACGCGCAACCGCGTCAGGAAGGTCGAGGCCATCCCCGAGCGGCCCTTGTCCAGGAACTCCACGAGGGAGGCGTGCGTGCCCACCGCCACGAGCAGCCGAGCGCCCTTGGAGTCGGCCAGCAGCATCGCCGCGTCCTCGCTGGTGCCCAGCGCCGGGAAGACGACGGCCTCCAGCCCTAGGTCGTGCACCCGCTCGACGCCGGGCGCGCGGCCGTCGCGGTAGGCGTGCACGACGATCTCGGCCCCGCAGCGCAGAGTCGCGTCGGAGCAGGAGTCCATGTCACCGATGATCAGATCCGGCTTGTAGCCGGCCTCGATCAACGCGTCGGCTCCGCCGTCGACGCCCATGAGCAGCGGCTTGTACTCCGAGATGTAGGGGCGCAGAGCGTCCAGGTCGCTGCGGTAGTCGTACCCCCGCACCACGATCAGCACGTGCCGGCCCTCGATCTCGGTACGGATCTCTGGCACCCCGATGCCCTCGAGCAGCAGCTCCTTCTCCTCGCGGAGGTAGCGCATGGTGTTCTCGGTGAAGGCGTCGATCTGGTCCGACAGACCGGCTCGCGCCACCTCCATCTGGGACTCCAGCAGGTCGGTGGTCACCAGCGTCCCGCCGGCCACCACCGCTCCGCTGGGGTCGAGCAGCAGCCCGGCGTCGAGGGTGAGCCGGTCCCCCTCCTCGAGAGCGTCGAAGACCTCCTCGCCGACCCCGTCGATGAGGGTGATCCCGGCTTCGAGCAGGATCCCGGGACCCAGGTTCGGGTAACGGCCCGACACCGAGGGCACGGCGTTGACCACGGCGCTCACCCCGCAGGCCACTAACGCCTCCGCGCTGACCCGGTCGAGGTCGCTGTGGTGGATGACCGCGATCTCGCCCGGCCGCAACCTCTTGGTGAGGTTCTTGGTGCGCCGGTCCAGCCGCACGACCCCACCCACCTCGGCGGGGACGCCGCGTCGACGCAGCGGGGCGGGGATTCTCATGTCGGGCCAATCCTCGCACGCAGTCCCGGACCGGGCCCTGCTCCGGCGCGCGCCCACGGGCCGTCCAACCGGGTCGGCCGGTGTCCTCAGCCGGGCCGGCGCGAGGCTGCGGCCAGCTGGACCAGCTCGCCGGCGTGAGCCAGCGCGGAGTCCGTCGTCTCCAGCCCCGCCATCATCCGGGCCAGCTCGGCGGCCCGCTCCTCCTGGGCCACCGGCAGCACACCGCTGGTGGTCACCTGACCGTCGTCGGACTTGACGACCACGTAGTGCTGGTCGGCGAAGGCGGCCACCTGCGCGAGGTGGGTCACGACCACGACCTGGGCGTGCTGGGCGAGAACGGCCAGCCGTCGCCCGATCTCCACCGCGACCCGGCCGCCGACGCCGGCGTCCACCTCGTCGAACACGAGCGTCTGGTGCTCGGCGTCCGCGGCCAGCACCACCTCCAGGGCCAGCCGCACCCGAGACAGCTCGCCACCGGAGGCGACGCGGGCCAGGGGGCGGGGGTCGCTGCCGGGGTTGGCGCTGAACAGCAGCTCGACGTGGTCGGCTCCGTGCGGGCCGAGCTCGCCGGCGGTCAGGTGGAAGAGCAGCCGGGCGTGAGGCATGGCCAGGGCGGCCAGCTCGCCGAGCACCCGCTCGCTGAAGGCGGCGGCGGCCAGAGTCCGCTCGGTGGTGATTCGCCCGGCCAGGTCGGCGAGCTCGCCGTCGAGGGTGGCCACGCGCTCGGTCAGCGTGACGATGCGCTCGTCGGAGGAGTCGAGGGCCGCCAGCCGGGCGGCACCGTCGGCGGACCAGGCGATCACCTCGTCCACGCTCGCGCCGTACTTGCGGGTGAGACCCTGCAACGCTGCTCGCCGGCTGGCGATCCACTCCAGGCGTCCGGGCTCGGCGTCCAGCCGGTCGAGGTAGCGGGACAGGTCGGCGGCGGTGTCGGCCAGGGCGTAGCTCACCTCGGCGAGCCGGGCGGCGAGCGCGGTGATCTCGGCGTCGGACTGCCCCTCCAGGGCTTTGCGGGCGACGCCGACGTCGGTCATCGCGCCGCCGGCCTCGTCCTCACGTCCGGCCAGGGCGGCGAGGGCCGTCGTGGCCACCAGCCGCAGGTCGTCCGCGGACTGCAGCCGCTCGGCCTCGGCGGCCAGCGCGAGGTCCTCCCCGGCCTCCGGCGCGACCTTCTCGATCTCGGCCAGCCCGAAGGCCAGCAGGTCCGCCTCCCGGGCTCGGGCCAGCGCGGCGTCCCGCAGGCCCGTCAGCTCGGTCGCGGTGGAGCGGCGCTCGGCGAACCGGCTGCGGTAGGCCACCAGCAGCTCCGCCAGGCTCGGGCCCGCGAACCGGTCCAGGATCTCCCGCTGCCGGTCGTTCCCGGCGAGCCGCACCTGCTCGGACTGCCCGTGGATCGTGATCAGGCGCGCGGTGACGTCGGCGCACACCGCGGCCGGCACGGACGTGCCGCCCAGGTAGGCCCGCGAGCGGCCGGCGGCGGTCAGGTGGCGTGCGACCAGGAGCTCGGGGCCGCTCTCGCCGTCGTCGAGCTCGCCGCCGGCGTCCTCCACCCGCGCCGCCACAACCGGATCCACCCCAGTGAAGCGGCCTTCGACGCGTGCCCGCTCGGCGCCGTTGCGGACGGCCCTCGGGTCGGCCCGGCCGCCGAGGAGCAGACCGATGCCGGTCACCACCATCGTCTTGCCGGCTCCGGTCTCCCCGGTGACCACGGTGAACCCGGGGTGCAGGGTGATCGTGGCGTCGTTGATCACCCCGAGGTCGGTGATGCGCAGCTCCTCGATCACGGGCTGGACCACGCACGGTGCTGCTGCAGGTCCAGCTCACGGTCGGCCTCGGCGGCACCGCGCCAGCCCTCGACGCGCAGCCCGAACTTGTTGACCAACCGGTCGGTGAACGGCGCCTCGGTCAACCGGGCCAGCCGGAGCTTGTGCTGCCCCTGCCGGACCTCGACCTCCATCCCGCTGCGCAGCTCCGCGGAGCGCCGGCCGTCGCACCAGACGACACCGAACGTCGGCGAGGCCTCGATGAGCTCGATCACCACGGTGGACGTCGGGCCGAGCACCAGCGGCCGGGCGAACAGCGCGTGCGCGCTGAGCGGGACCATCAACAAGGCGTCGACCCCGGGCCACATCACCGGTCCACCGGCGGAGAAGGCGTAGGCGGTGGAGCCGGTCGGGGTGGCCAGCAGCACGCCGTCGCAGGCCCAGCGGGACAACGGACGGCCGTCGACCTCCACCAGGACCTCGAGCATCCGCTCGCGCGCCGCCTTCTCGATGGAGACCTCGTTGATGGCGTAGGAGGACCAGATGACCTCCCCGCGCTCGCACTCGCGCAGCGTGACCTGCACCGTCGAGCGCACCTCGACGGTCCAGGAGTGCTCGACGATGCGCTGCACGACGCCGTCGATCTCGGAGGACTCGGCCTCGGCGAGGAAGCCGACGTGACCCAGGTTGACCCCGAGCAGCGGCAGGTCGGAGGTGAGCACCCACTCCGCGCCGCGCAAGATCGTCCCGTCCCCGCCCAGCACCACGAGCAGCTCGATCCCGGAGTCCGCGGCGACCGGCTTGGTGAGGACGGTGACGGCATCGGCGAGCCGGGGGTCCAGCTGGGCCAGGTCGTCCTCGGGGAGGGCGGAGATGATGCCGTGGGAGTAGAGGCCCTCCACCAGCCGCGTGGCCGCGTCGATGGCGGCGGGGCGGCCCATGTGAGTCAGCACGCCCACCCGGCGGGGCGCCGTGGCGCCAGCGGGAGGCCCGTCGGCCCGGGTCCGGTCGCTGGCCTCGGTCACGCGTCGAGCATAAGTGCCGCCACCGACAGCCCCGCCGCACGAGCCCCTCAGCCCGCCCCAGCGGCACCGGCCGGAGCTGCGGTGGCCGCTCCCACGTCCGGGGTGACCGGCGGAAATGCCGTGGCCAACAGCACGAAGAACTCGCGGTTGCCCGCTGGGCCCGGCAGCGGGCTGGGCGTGACCGCGTGGGCGTACCAGCCCTGGCGTCCGGCGACCTCCAGCACCGTGTCGACGGCCTTCCGGTGCAGCGCCGGCTCCCGGACGACCCCGCCGCTGCCCAGCCGCGCGCGTCCGACCTCGAACTGGGGCTTGACCATGAGCAGCATGCGCCCGCCGGGTCGGATGACGGCGGCGAGCGGCTCGACCAGCAGCGTGAGCGAGATGAAGGAGACGTCGGCGACGACGAGGTCGACCGGGGTGTCGTCGAGGTGGGCGAGGGTCAGGTCACGGAGGTTGGTCTGCTCGCGCACGACGACCCGGGGGTCGCAGCGCAGGGACGAGACCAGCTGGTCGGTGCCGACGTCGACGGCGTAGACGGGGGCACAGCCGCGCTCGAGCAGCACCTGGGTGAAGCCGCCTGTGGAGGACCCCGCGTCGAGGGCCCGGCCGCCCACCCGAACCTGAAGCTGGTCGAGGACCCCGAGCAGCTTGTGCGCCGCCCGCGAGACGTAGTGGTCGGTGGCCGCGGTCACCTCGGCGCCGTCCGGCACCCGTGCCGAGGGCTTGGTGACGGGGACGCCGTCCACACGTACCGCACCGGCCACCACCAAGGCTCGCGCGTGGCTGCGGGAGCGGGCCAGGCCGCGGCTCAGCAGCAGCCGGTCCAGCCGGTCGGGCACCTGGTCAGTGTGAGCGATCGACGGGCTGCAGCACGCCGTGCAGCACCTCGTGCACTCGGCTCAGCCGTTCCTGGTGGACCTCTAGCGGCTGCTCGTCGAGGTCGGCCACCAGCCGCAGCGCCTCGGCCACTTCCGGGTGGTCGACCTCGGGCGGTCCTGCAGCGGGCGTGGTGGGCTCGCTCATGCGCCGGCCTCCCCGGCCGCCTCGGTCTGGGGTGCGCTCGCCTCGGACTCCGCGGCCAGCCGTTGGGCGGCGCCGGGCTGGGTGCTCGTCGTCCCGTCCTGCGTCGGCGGCTCCGGAGCCGTGGCCCCCGGGACAGGAGACGGCTCCGGCGCGACGCTCGTCGCCGACGTGGCGGCCGCAGCGGATGCGGCCGCAGCCCTGCGCGCAGCAGCGTTGCGGGCCCGGGGGGTCCCGGTGGCCCCCGACCGGTCGCGGTTGAGCTGGGCACGCAGCTCGGCGATCTCCTCGCGCACCTCGTCGAGGTCGTCGGAGCGGACGAAGCCCAGCCTACTGGCGACCTTGGTGACCTCAGAGGCGACGAGGTTCTCCAACAGCTCGCGGTTCGCGCGGCTGGCGCCCAGGATCTCCTCGGTGAGCTTGGCCACCCGCTTCTCCGCGTCGTTCGCGACGTCCTCGAGCCCGGCTTGGGCCAGCAACCCGTGGGCGGCGGACCGGGCGCGCTCCCGCGTCGCCCGCGAGAGCCCGTTCACCAGGTTGACGTACGTCTGCACGGCTTCGACCACCATCACGCTGCTCCTCCGCCTGGACGGCTCCTGCTCGGCTCTTCCCCACCCACGCTATACGCCGCCGCGGACAGTCCCGGCGCTCAGGGAACATCGGGCACGGCGAGCGGTGTTGCGCCCAGCAGACGCCCGCTGGCGCGCCCGACACTGCCGGCCCTTCCCCTGAGGAGAACGATGACCAGCTCGGTCGAGACGACAGGTACCGACCCCGAGGCCCGCACCAGCGACACGGTGGACTTCTGGTTTGACCCGCTCTGCCCCTTCTGCTGGATCACCTCACGGTGGATCCTCGAGGCCGAGAAGGTCCGCGACATCGAGGTCAACTTCCACGTCATGAGCCTGGCCGTCCTCAACGAGGGCCAGGACATCCCCGCGGACTACCGCGCGATGCTGGAGAAGGCCTGGGGCCCGGTGCGGGTGGCGGTCGCCGCGGCCGAGCAGGAGGGCGACCAGGTCCTCGCCCCGCTGTACGCCGCCATGGGCACCCGGATCCACAACCAGGGCAACCAGGACCTGCCCGCGGTCGTCCGCGAGTCCCTGGCCGAGCTCGGGCTGTCGGCGGACCTGGCCCTGGCCGCCGACACCACCGACCACGACGAGGCCCTCCGGGCCAGCCACCACGCGGGGATGGACAAGGTCGGTCAGGGCGTCGGGACGCCGACGATCCACGTCAACGACACCGCGTTCTTCGGGCCGGTCATCACCCGGATTCCCCGCGGCGAGGAGGCGGGCCGGCTCTGGGACGCCACGGTGACCCTGGCCGGCTTCCCCTACTTCTTCGAGCTCAAGCGGGAGCGCACCGACGGCCTGCACTTCGACTGAGCGCCGGTGTCCCGAGCCCCGTGTCCGGCGCCGGGGCTCCTACCGCTCAGGCTCCGGGCAGCCGGGCGCGGAGGAAGGCGACGAGGTCCTCGATCTCTTGCGGTGAGACGTTGTGGCCCAGGCCGGGGTAGACGCGCCGGGTGAGGGTGGTGTGGTCAGCCAGCCACTGGTCGGTGAGTGCTACCAGCGGAGCGGGGATGAGCGGGTCTGCGTCACCGCGGCCGCTGAAGACAGGCGGTCGACGCAGGCGGAGCTCGGCGTCGCCCGCCACCGGCAGCGGTGCAGCGAACCCGGACAGCACGACGCCGTAGGCGAACAGACCGGGGTCCAGGCGCATGGCCTGCAGGCCGATGGAGGAGCCCTGGGAGAAGCCCAGCACGCCCACCGAGGGGTGGCGGTCCTGAGCGGCCACCCAGGCGGCCACCCGGTGCGCCGCCTCGTCGACCTGCTCCAGCCGCAGACTCGCGTCCAGGGGGAACCAGCCGTAGCCGCTGCGCACCCGCAGCGGCCCCCGGATGGAGGCCAGCACCAGGTCGGGCGGCAGCCGGTCGCGCACCCCGGCGCCCATCTGCTCATCCATGCCGTGGCCGTGCAGCAGCACCAGCAGGGGCCGACCCTCCCGCTGGTCGGCAGGAGCGGACCACCAGACCTGGTCCGGGCTCACCGAGGACGTCGAGGGGGTCGTCATCCCCTCACCCTGGCAGGGACCTCCCCGGCTGCACGGGAGGGTCTGGGTACGGTGAGCGCGTGCCGGCCCGGCCTCCCCCGCCCAGGGGACGCAGTGGGCCCGCAGGAGCGAGGACGTCGATGAGCAGCCCCACCCGGACCTTCCTGCTGCTCGGGGCCAGTGGTGACCTCGCCGGTCGCCTGCTGCTTCCAGCGCTGGGCGATCTCCTGGAGGCCGAGCCCGACCGTCGGGGGCTGGTGCTCGTCGGGGCCGGCGCCGAGGACTGGGACGACGCCACGTGGCGCGAGCGGGTACGCACCTCCTTCGCCGCGGCAGAGGTATCCGGCGACACCCTGGACGCGGTGCTGGCGACCACCCGCTACCAGCGGACCGACGTGGCCGACCCGGCCGCGCTGTCCGCGCTGCTGGCGTCCTGCGCCGCGCCGCCAGCCCTGTACTTCGCCCTGCCCCCCGCGGTCACGGTGAAGGCGTGCACCGCCCTGCTCGAGGTGGACCTGCCCGAGGGCACCGTCTTGGTGCTGGAGAAGCCCTTCGGCACCGACCAGGCCGGCGCCGCCGAGCTCAACCGCCTGGTCACCCGTCTGGTTCCCGAGGCCCAGGTCCACCGCGTGGACCACTTCCTGGGCCGCTCGACCGTCCTCAACCTGCTCGGTCTCCGGTTCGCGAACCGGCTGCTCGAGCCCGTCTGGAACAACCTGCACATCGAGCGCGTCGACCTCGTCTTCGACGAACAGCTGGCGCTGGAGAACCGCGCCCGGTACTACGACTCCGCCGGCGCGTTGCGGGACATGATCCAGAGCCACCTGCTCCAGGTGCTGGCCCTGGTGGCGATGGAACCGCCCTCCACGGTGGGCGAGGTCGACCTGCGCGACGCCATGGCCACGGTCCTCCGGGCCTGCCGGGTGCGCGGCGGGGACCCCGTCAGCGCCGGGCGTCGCGCCCGCTACACCGCCGGGGAGATCGACGGCCGCTCGGTCCCGGACTACGCCGCCGAGCCCGGCGTCGACCCCGACCGCGGGACCGAGACCCTCGCCGAGCTGGTCGTGGAGATCGAGAACAGCCGCTGGTCGGGAGTGCCGTTCCGGCTCCGCTCCGGCAAGGCGCTGGGCGCCAAGCGCAAGGAGGTGCTCATCACCTTCAAGCCGGCCAGCCACATACCGGTGGGTCTGGTCGGCAGCGCCGAACCGAACCTGCTGCGGCTGGTCATGGGCCCGGACCGGATCACCCTGGGGATGACGGTGAACGGGCCGGGCGACCCGATGGAGCTGGACCACGTCGAGATGGACGTCGAGCTGGGCGCCGGGCGGTTGCCACCTTATGGCGAGGTGCTGGCCGGCATGCTCGACGGGGACCCCCTGCTCTCGGTCCGCGGGGACACCGCTGAGCAGTGCTGGCGGATCGTCGACCCGGTCCTGCAGGCCTGGCGCTCGGGGCAGGTGCCGTTGGACACCTACGTGGCCGGGTCCGGGGGTCCGCCGAGCTGGTCCTGAGGCTCAGGACCGGGTGCGGCGGGCCTGGGTGACCGCTTCCCTGACGCCGCCGGACCACACGTCGCCGTGTCCGGGCAGGACGTGCTGCGCGTCGAGCTCGGCCAGCGGGGCCAACGAGTCCCGGGCCTGGTCGGTGTCGTGGGTGGCCGAGGGCGCGATGATCCGGGGGCCGCGGCGTCCGTTGTAGGGGTCGAGGGTGACCAGCGCGTCACCGGTGATCAGCGCCCGCCGCTCAGGCAGGTGCAGGACGACCTCGCCGTCGGTGTGCCCCGGGGTGTGCAGGACCACCATCCCGCCGGGCAGCGGGAGCGGCCCCGGCACCAGCGGGTGGTCGGGCTCCACGCCCGGCACCCGGAGCGCGCCGGCTGCCACCATGGCGGCGAGCACGGGCAGCCCGCGAGGGTGCGTCAGCGGGTGGATCAGCCGCGGCTGCTGGGGGCGGTAGCGGTAGGGGTGCCGGGTGAGGTGGTGGTCCGCAGGGTGCGCCCAGACCGACACCCCGTGGCGCTGCTGAAGGCGCCGAGCGAACCCCACGTGGTCGAAGTGCCCGTGGGTGATGACCAGTCCACGGATCTCCTCCACCCGCCGCCCGGCGAGCCCGATCGCCCGTTCCACCATCGCCCAGGTGGACGGGAAGCCGGCGTCCACCAGGGTGACGCCGTTGTCGCCCTCGACGATGTAGCAGTTGGTGTGCGCGTGCACGACGGCGTGCACACCCTCCACGACATCCAGCGCGATCATGCCGGAAGCCCCCTCGGTTGGGCGTCGCAGGCGGGACGTTGGGAGCTGCGGCGGCAGCGCAGGTCGGCCATGACCCGATCCTCCCCCACCTCGGGCGGGGAGCGCCGCCCGGGGCTGCGTCGCTGACGCGGGACCTGCCGGCGCAGGGAGTCGTCGGGTTCGCCCGGCCGAGCGAGGCGACAGCGGCGCCGCCCGGGCGGACCGGGCGGCGCCGGCCGAGCTCAGAGCTGGACGGTCTCGTTCTCGGTGCCCTGGTAACGCTCACCGGTCGTCTTGGCCTTGACGAAGCTGAGCAGCGAGGCGACGGTGCCACCCGGGCTGTCCCAGTACTCGCCGGTGTGGGCCTCGACCTTGATCAGGACGACGGAGGGATCCTCCGGGCCCTGCGGCAGCCAGGCCTCGACCCAGCTGTTCCACAGCTCCTTGGACTTGGCCACGTCGTCGACGACCTGCGCCTCGCCGTCGATGGAGATCCAGGTGTCGTTGGAGCTGAGGGTTACGCCGACGTGGGGACGGGCGGCGACGTGCGCCACGACGCTCGAGCTGCGCTCGGCGAAGAACCACAGGTCGCTGTCGTCTTCGACGTGCTGGGCCGACATCGGACGGCTGACGTAGTGGCCCTCGTCGTCGGTGGTGGTGAACATCGCGACCTTGATGTCCTTGGCCAGGTCGACCAGCTTGGCCGCTCCGTGCTTGTGGTCGCTCATCAGGTTCTCTCCTCCCAGCAGGTGCCGGGCGGCACCCGCGTGTCCTCCGAGCCTGCCACGGCTGCCCGCGACCGCCGCTTGAGGGGGCGTCCTCACCGCCTGCGCCGACGCACCTTCCGGCGGATCCTGGCGGCCCGCTCCCGCTCACCGGCCAGTAGCAACCCGTAGGTGAAGCCGTTGCGCCCCTGCTCCCCTCCGCTCGCCGCCCCCGCCCGGAGCAGGAAGGCGGCAGTCACCACGCTGTCCTGGTGCTCGCCGAGGAGTGTCTGCAGCTTCTCCGCGCGTCGGACGTGCCGGCGCGCCCGAGGCCACACCGGCTCGGCGATCTCCGCGGCGTACCGGGCTCGCTTGGCCGCCTTGCGGGCGCGGTGCAGCCGCTCCTCCTGCTCGGGACCTGGCACCTCTCGCGCGGCCTGGCGGAGACGTCGGCGCGCGGTCTGGGAAGCGGCCCGCACGTAGGGCCGCACGTCCTCGGCCGGCGCCGAGGCTCCCTCGAGGAAGGGCGGCTCGGTCCGCCAGCGGAGCAGGGTCTCCAGCAACGCCAGCAACCTCTCCCCCTCCAGCTCGGACTCGACCTGCTGCAGGCGCTCAGCACGCTCGCCGGCGAGCGTGGCGTCGACGTCCGCGGCGACGGGGCCCAGGACCAGCTCCGGAGGCAGGGCGGACAGCTGAGCGGTGATCCGGTCAGAGAGGACCTCCCGGTCGCGCACCTCGCCGAGCAGACCGGCCCACCACACCAGCTCGTCCTCCAGGCGCTGGGTCGGCTCGGGGTCGAGCAGGTCCGCGAAGGTGCGCAAGGTGCTGCGGAGCCGACGGACCGCCACCCGCGTGCGGTGCACCCGGGGCTCGCCGAGCCGCAGCGCGAGGTCGCCGGCGGCGATCTGGTCGCACTGCTCCGCCACGTGCCGGCCGAGGAGATCGGCCAGGCTCTCAGCCCGGGCCACCGGCGGCCACACCCTCAGCCCCAGGGCGCGCTCCAGCGGGCCGCGGGCGTCGGCAGGCCGGGCCCCGGCCTCGCGGAGCCGCGTCACCACCGTCGACGCGGCGCGCGGGTCGTGACCCGGCCGGACTGTCACCGTCCGCCAGTGGTCCAAGCGGCTGACGTCACCCAAGGTGGTGCTGCTGGCCCGTTCGTCGACCACCTCAGCCAGCACCTCGCCGTCCGGGTCAGCCAACCGGGTCACCGTCCGCTGGGTGCTGACCTCGACGACGGGGCGCACGGTCCCGCCCCGGGTCAGACCCAGGGCGGCAGCCAGGAGAGCCGGTGGGGGGTTTGCGCCGGCGCCGGGGCTGGCCAGCTCCGGCGGCATGGTGCCGGCTGGCAGCCGCAGCAGCCATCCCTCCTCGACCGGGCCAGAGCGGCGCCGCAGGCTGACCCCGCCGGCAGCGAGGTCGCCGTCGGTGGTGTCGAGGTAGCTGTCGTCGAGCGCGTGCTGGACGACCTCCACCGTGCCCTCGGCTCCGGCGAGGTCGACGACGTCGGGCAGGAGAAGGTCGTCGGGCGCGTCGAGCACCGGGAGGCAAACGGTCGTGCGGGTCACCATCGGCCCTGGACCTTTCTGCTGGAGTGGCGGCGCGGTTCTGAGCGGCCCGGTCAGGTGTGGGCGAGGCCGTCGATCGCCTCGACCTCGTCGACGCTCAACGGCACCCGCGCAGCCTGGGCGTTGGCCACGATCCTCTCGGGCCGCGAGGACTTGGGGATGACCACGAAGCCGTGCGCGACGTGCCAGGCGATGACCGCCTGGGCGGGCGTGACGCCGTGCGCGTCAGCGATGCCGACGAGCACCGGGTCCGCGAGGTCGGTCGCCTTGAGGGGGCTGTACCCCTCGAGCACCACCCCCCGCTCCCGCAACCCGTCGACTTCGGCGGGGTCGTAGAGCAGCGGCCCCCACTTGATCTGGTTCACCGCGGGGGCGACCCCGACAGCGCTGGTGATCTCGTCGATCTGGTCGAGGGAGTAGTTGCTGACCCCGACGCTGGTCACCAGGCCGTCCTGCTGGGCCTGGACCACCTCCTGCCAGACCTCGGGCGCCGCCTGGCCACCCGGAGGCCAGTGCACCAGCCACAGGTCGATGTGGTCGACGCCGAGCTTGGCCAGGCTCTCCTCGAGGGTGCGACGCTCCCGGCCGCCGTGCTCGGGTGGCAGCTTGGTGGTGAGGAACACCTCGCTCCGCGCCAGACCGGCCGCGCCGAGCGCACGGCCGATGCCGGCCTCGTTGCCGTAGCCGGTGGCCGTGTCGAGGTGGCGGTAGCCGGTCTCCAGCGCGGTGTGCACGGCGGCTGTGACGTCGGTGTCGCTGATCTGCCAGGTGCCGAGACCGAGCAGCGGCATCGACACCGGGCCCAGGGAGACGGCCGGCAGGCCGAAGTTGTCCTCGCTCATGGGCTCACCGTAGCGACCGGCTGTGACAGCCCGGGCAGAGGCGACCTGCGCGGGTGCACTGGTCGGGGCAGACTGGACGGGTGCCCCCCGCCAGCAAGCCGTGCCGCTCCTGCGGGCGCCGCATCACCTGGCGCAAGAAGTGGGAGCGCGACTGGGACCAGGTGCTCTACTGCAGCGCGGGCTGCCGTGCCCGCGGGCTGACGGCTGCCGACCTCCGGATCCAGGACCTGGTGCTCTCCCTCCTCACCGACACCCCTCGAGGGGTCGGCGAGGAGGACGTGGCCCGGGCCGTCGATGCGGTGGAGTGGCGCGCACAGGTCGAGCTCGTCCGACGGGCCGCCCGACGGCTGGTCGCCGAGGAGGAGGTGGAGATCCTGCAGGGCGGCCGTGTCGTCGACGGTTCCACCACCGCTGGACCTCTGACCTTCCGCCGGCGCCGCTGAGGGCTCAGGAGAGCCGGAGCGCCGCCAGCACGGCGTCGAGGTCGAGAGGCTGCCCGGCGTCGGCTGCCCGCCAGCACAGCTGGGTGGCCCCCCAGAGCGCGTCGAGGGGGTCGTCCGACGCCCCCGACACCACGACGGAACCGCCGGCGGCGCTGACCCGGACCGCACCCACGAGGCAGTCCTCGCCGTCCAGCCGTGCCGCCCGGGCCGGGGACAGCAGGGCACGGAGGTCTGCCCCGAGGTGGGTGGGCCGCGATCCCACGGGTGCGGTGAGCAGGTCACGGGGCCCGTGGGAGCCGCTCAGGACCAGCAGGCTGTCCAGGCCCGCCGAGGCGGCGCCGGCGATGTCGGTGTCGAGCCGGTCGCCGACGAAGATCGGTCGGGTCGCTCCGGTCCGGCGGACGGTGTCGTCGAGCAGGGGCCGGTGGGGCTTGCCGGCGACCTCCGGCTGGGCGCGGACGGCCAGCTGGACGGCGGCCACGGCGGCTCCGTTGCCGGGCACCAGGCCGCGGTCCGTGGGCCGGGTGAGGTCGTCGTTGGTGGCGACCCAGTGGGCGCCACGGTGGATGGCGATCGCGGCCTCGTTGAGCTCCTGCCAGGCCAGCTCGAAGCCGAAGCCCTGCATGACCGCGACCGGGTCGTCATCGGCCGAACGGACCGGCACGAGGCCAATCTCCTGCGCGGCAACGACCACGCCCTCCCCGCCGACGACCAGCACCCGGGCCCCCGACCCGAAGCGGTCGTGGAGCAGGCGGGCCGCCGCCTGGGCAGAGGTGACGACGTCCTCGGGCCGGGCCTCGATCCCGAGAGCGACCAGGTGCTCGGCGACGACCCCCGGCGAGCGCGCCGCGTTGTTGGTGACGTAACCGAGGGCCACGCCGCGGCGGCGCAGCTCGGCCAGACCCTCCGGCGCTCCATCGACCGCGACCGGTCCGAGGTAGACGACGCCGTCCAGGTCGAACAGGGCGGCGTCATAGGCCTCGACGAGCGCGACCGTCACTGGTCGTCCCCAGCGTCCCTGGCGGACGTCTGCTCGCCCTCGTCCTCGTCGCCCTCCTCGTCGAAGTCGATCCGCAGCCCGTCGATCTCGTCCACCCGCAGGGCGGCGTCGGTCTCCTGCTCCGGATCGAGCTTCGCCGCGGCCGCGAACCAACGCCGGGCCTCAGCGGCCTCGCCGTCCTGCAGCAGCGCCTCGGCATAGGCGTAGCGAAGCCGGGCGACGGCGCCGTGCAGCCCCGACCGTCCGGCTTGGGTCTGCACCGCCTGCTGCAGCAGCCGCCGCGCCTCCGCTCCCTGACCGAGGTCTCGGCGGGCCCCGGACTCCACGATGGTCATCTCGATCCGCAGGGCGGGGTCGAGCTCGGAGTGCTCAGCCTCGCGGGCCAGCTTGAGCGCGTTCTCGGGGCGGCCCAGGGCGCGCTCACAGTCCGCCATCACCGGCAGGTAGTCGTGGGTGCCGGTCATCCGGCGCAGCGCCCGGTACTCGCTGAGGGCGACGTCCCACCGCCCGGAGGCGTAGGCGGTCTCGGCGGCCGCCTCACGCACCAGCGGCAGGCGGGCGGCCCGACGGCGCGCTGCCTCGGCGTGCCGGTAGGCGAGCTCGGGGTCGGCCTCGATCATCTGGCCGGCCACCACGAGGTGGGAGGCGACGATCTCGGCCAGCTCCTTCGGCAGCCCGCGGAGCTCGGCGCGGGCAGCGCGGTGCAGCTCACGGGTGTCCACCCCGTCGGGGATGCTCGGCTCGTCGGCACGTCGAGCCAGGCCGGGGCGGGGCGGCTCGTCGCGGCGGGGCGGTCGGCTGTCGCCCCCTGGCCCCACCCGGCGGTCAGCGCCCGGGCGGTCGGGGCGGCCACCGCGCTCGGGACGGCCGGTGCGCTCAGGACGGTCGCCACGTGGGGGACCAGAGCGGGCGGGTCGCTCGTCCCAGGGCCGCGGGTCCCGAGACCCGCGGGCGCCCCGGCTCTCGGTGGGCCGACCCGAAGCGGGGCGGGCGGCTGAGGGTCGGTCGCCGCGGCCGGTGCTGGGACGGGCGTCGCGCTGAGGGCGGTCGGGCCGCTCGAACCGGTCCGAGCGTCCGGACCCCTCCGACCGCTGAGGCCGGTCGGAGCGCTCGAAGCGATCGGGCCGGTCGGACCGGTTCGGGGACGACGACCGCTGACCCCGGCCGCTGCGGTCGCTCCCGGCCTCGCGGTCCTTGCGCATTCCCCAGTCCTCACGCGGGGACCGGTCGTCCCGCTGGGCGGCCCCGCCGTCCGCACGACCGCCTCCCTGCCCAGCTGGACGGTCAGTACGGGGTCCGCGGCGCACGGGACCGCCACTGGTCGGGCGACCTGCCGCGTTCCCGCGTGGGCGCGAAGCTCCGGGGCGTCCGCCGCGGCTGTCTCCCTCACCGCGGCCGGAGCCTTCGGAGTCGCGACGGTCAGGGCGATTCGGCTGGTCCACCGTCCAATCGTCCTCGCCGCAGGACCTGCTGGCAAAGCGAGCACCTTGAGAGCACCAACCACGGGCGCTCCAGCGCGGTGGAGGCGGCTCAGGAGAGGTCATCCCGAGAGGGCTCGACCGGCGAAGGGAGCCGGCCGCGTCCCACACCCGTTACCTCGGCGACGGCATCGCCACGCGCCTCCGAGTGCCGGAAGGAAGTCGTGAATGCTGCGCTCTGCGACAGGTGCAGAACCCCGAAAACACTTCAAGCCCGACCCCGGAAAGGGTCAGGCTTGAAGTGTGTAGTCCGGCGACGTCCTAGTCTCCCACACGGTCCCCCGTGCAGTACCATCGGCGCTGAAAGGCTTAACTTCCGGGTTCGGAATGGGACCGGGTGTTTCCCTAACGCAATGATCACCGAAACACTAAAAAGATACCTGCAGAAACCCTTCCCCCTCGAGCACCCCCACCCCCACGGGTGGTGTGCTGCCAGAAGAAAAAGCATTCCCGACCGTATCTCGAGAACCTCACAGTGGACGCGTAGCACCTTCGTAGAAAACAAGCCCTCGGCCTATTAGTATCGGTCAGCTCCACACATTACTGTGCTTCCACATCCGACCTATCACCCAGTGATCTGCTGGGGGCCTTACCAGGTTACCCTGTGGGAGCCATCATCTTGGAGCGTGCTTCCCGCTTAGATGCTTTCAGCGGTTATCACTTCCGAACGTAGCCAACCAGCCGTGCCCTTGGCAGGACAACTGGCACACCAGAGGTTCGTCCGTCCCGGTCCTCTCGTACTAAGGACAGCTCTCCTCAAGACTCCTACGCGCGCAGCGGATAGGGACCGAACTGTCTCACGACGTTCTAAACCCAGCTCGCGTGCCGCTTTAATGGGCGAACAGCCCAACCCTTGGGACCGACTCCAGCCCCAGGATGCGACGAGCCGACATCGAGGTGCCAAACCATGCCGTCGCTATGGACGCTCGGGCAAGATCAGCCTGTTATCCCCGGGGTACCTTTTATCCGTTGAGTGACGGCGCTTCCACATGCCACCGTCAGATCACTAGTCCCGACTTTCGTCCCTGCTCGAGGTGTCCCTCTCACAGTCAAGCTCCCTTGTGCACTTACACTCGAAACCTGATTGCCAACCAGGCTGAGGGAACCTTTGGGCGCCTCCGTTACCTTTTAGGAGGCGACCGCCCCAGTCAAACTACCCATCAGGCACTGTTCCTGATCCAGATAATGGACCTAGGTTAGATATCCAGAACAGCCAGAGTGGTATTTCAACGTTGACTCCACAACCACTGGCGTGGCCGCTTCACAGTCTCCCACCTATCCTACACAAGCTGTACCGAACACCAATACCAAACTATAGTAAAGGTCCCGGGGTCTTTCCGTCCTGCTGCGCGTAACGAGCATCTTTACTCGTAATGCAATTTCGCCGAGTCCATGGTCGAGACAGCGCCCAAGTCGTTACGCCATTCGTGCAGGTCGGAACTTACCCGACAAGGAATTTCGCTACCTTAGGATGGTTATAGTTACCACCGCCGTTTACTGGCGCTTAAGTTCAGAGCTTCGCCTTCCAGCTAACCCTTCCCCTTAACGTTCCAGCACCGGGCAGGCGTCAGTCCGTATACATCGTCTTGCGACTTGGCACGGACCTGTGTTTTTAGTAAACAGTCGCTTGGGCCTGGTCTCTGCGGCCTCCCACGCCTTCCGGAGTAAATCCGTCAACATGGTCGGCCCCCCTTATCCCGAAGTTACGGGGGCATTTTGCCGAGTTCCTTAACCATGGTTATCTCGATCACCTTGGTATTCTCTACCTGACCACCTGAGTCGGTTTAGGGTACGGGCGGCTCAACAACTCGCTCACGAAGGTTTTCTAGGCAGCATAGGATCACCCACTCGACAGACCGAAATCTGCCCAGCCATCATGTCTCAGGCACAAGAGATGCGGATTTACCTACACCTCGCCCTACGCACTTAGCCCGGGACTACCATCGCCCGGGATGGGCTACCTTCCTGCGTCACTCCGCAGCTTGCCTACTACAAGATCGGGTCACAGACTCACCCACCCTTGACCCGAAGGTCGCCGGCGGCTCGCGTGCTTAGCATCACCTGATTCAGCATGATCGTTCCAGCGCCGGTACGGGAATATCAACCCGTTGTCCATCGACTACGCCTGTCGGCCTCGCCTTAGGTCCCGACTTACCCAGGGCAGATTAGCTTGACCCTGGAACCCTTGGTCTTTCGGTGGAGGAGTTTCTCACTCCTCATTCGCTACTCATGCCTGCATTCTCACTCGTGTGCTCTCCACGGCTGGATCACTCCGCCGCTTCATCGCGCACACGACGCTCCCCTACCCATCCACACACCTGGACCCACAAGGGGCCGAGTTCACATGTGAATGACACAGCTTCGGCGGATTGCTTGAGCCCCGCTAAATTGTCGGCGCAGAACCACTTGACCAGTGAGCTATTACGCACTCTTTCAAGGGTGGCTGCTTCCAAGCCAACCTCCTGGTTGTCTGCGCAGCTCCACATCCTTTTCCACTTAGCAACCGCTTAGGGGCCTTAGCTGGTGTTCTGGGCTGTTTCCCTCTCGACTACGAACCTTATCGCCCGCAGTCTCACTGCCGCGCTCTCACTTACCGGCATTCGGAGTTTGGCTAATTTCGGTAAGCTTGTGGGCCCCCTAGACTATCCAGTGCTCTACCTCCGGCAAGAAACACGCGACGCTGCACCTATATGCATTTCGGGGAGAACCAGCTATCACGGAGTTTGATTGGCCTTTCACCCCTATCCACAGCTCATCCCCCAGGTTTTCAACCCTGGTGGGTTCGGGCCTCCACGACGTCTTACCGTCGCTTCACCCTGGCCATGGATAGATCACTCCGCTTCGGGTCTAGAGCACGCGACTCAAACGCCCTATTCGGACTCGCTTTCGCTACGGCTTCCCCACACGGGTTAACCTCGCCACGTACCACTAACTCGCAGGCTCATTCTTCAAAAGGCACGCCGTCACATCCACCCGAAAGTGTTTGCTCCGACGGATTGTAGGCAATCGGTTTCAGGTACTATTTCACTCCCCTCCCGGGGTACTTTTCACCTTTCCCTCACGGTACTTGTCCGCTATCGGTCACCAAGGAGTATTTAGGCTTAGCAGGTGGTCCTGCCAGATTCACACCGAATTTCAGGGGTTCGGTGCTACTTGGGGTAACGCTCAGCAGTGATCGTCTTACGTCTACAGGGGTATTACCTTCTATGCCGGACCTTCCCAGAGGCCTTCGACTTCAACGATCATTTCTTACTGCTCGATCGCTTGACAGCACGACCAGAACGGCCCCACAACACCCCATGCGCAACGCCTGTCAGCTATCACACGCATAAGGTTTGGCCTCTTCCGCGTTCGCTCGCCACTACTTACGGAATCACTGTTGTTTTCTTTTCCTGTGGGTACTGAGATGTTTCACTTCCCCACGTTCCCTCCTACTGCCCTATATATTCAGGCAGAGGTCGCCGGACATTACTCCGGTTTCTTTCGAGGTTTCCCTATTCGGAGATCCCCGGATCGAAGCTCGTTTACCAGCTCCCCGGGGCTTATCGCAGGTTACAACGTCCTTCATCGGCTCTTGGTGCCTAGGCATCCACCGATTGCCCTTAGTAGCTTGTTAATTACTACAAAGATGCTCGCGTCCACTGTGAAGTTCTCAACACACGGGCGGAAACCAACCCGACCAGACAAACCGGCCGGCATCAGTCCGCACAGAAGACCCACCCACACGAACGTGAGCGACCCCTCAGGACCTAACAGCGTGCTCAGGCCCATCCCCCCTCACCACCGACGTTCCACTCCCCACCCACAGGTGAAGCTGTACTAACGATGACTCAAAGACACAGGCTTAATAGTCAATGTTCCACATTCCGGCGCCCGACCAGCTACACACGTACGGTGTAGAACCGGCCGACATGAACACACCCCAAAGGGCATGCCATATGGCTCCTTAGAAAGGAGGTGATCCAGCCGCACCTTCCGGTACGGCTACCTTGTTACGACTTAGTCCTAATCGCCAGTCCCACCTTAGACGGCTCCCTCCCACAAGGGGTTGAGCCACCGGCTTCGGGTGTTACCGACTTTCATGACTTGACGGGCGGTGTGTACAAGGCCCGGGAACGTATTCACCGCAGCGTTGCTGATCTGCGATTACTAGCGACTCCGACTTCATGGGGTCGAGTTGCAGACCCCAATCCGAACTGAGACTGGCTTTTTGGGATTCGCTCCACCTTGCGGTATCGCAGCCCTTTGTACCAGCCATTGTAGCATGCGTGAAGCCCTGGACTTAAGGGGCATGATGACTTGACGTCATCCCCACCTTCCTCCGAGTTGACCCCGGCAGTCTCCTATGAGTCCCCACCATAACGTGCTGGCAACATAGAACGAGGGTTGCGCTCGTTGCGGGACTTAACCCAACATCTCACGACACGAGCTGACGACAGCCATGCACCACCTGTATACCGACCTTGCGGGGACTACATCTCTGCAGCTTTCCGGCATATGTCAAACCCAGGTAAGGTTCTTCGCGTTGCATCGAATTAATCCGCATGCTCCGCCGCTTGTGCGGGCCCCCGTCAATTCCTTTGAGTTTTAGCCTTGCGGCCGTACTCCCCAGGCGGGGCACTTAATGCGTTAGCTTCGGCACGGAGAACGTGGAATGTCCCCCACACCTAGTGCCCACCGTTTACGGCGTGGACTACCAGGGTATCTAAGCCTGTTTGCTCCCCACGCTTTCGCTTCTCAGCGTCAGGTAATGCCCAGAGAACCGCCTTCGCCACCGGTGTTCCTCCTGATATCTGCGCATTCCACCGCTCCACCAGGAATTCCGTTCTCCCCTGCATCCCTCTAGTCCGCCCGTATCAAAAGCAGGCTCAGGGTTAAGCCCTGAGTTTTCACTTCTGACGCGACGAACCGCCTACAAGCCCTTTACGCCCAATAATTCCGGACAACGCTCGGACCCTACGTATCACCGCGGCTGCTGGCACGTAGTTAGCCGGTCCTTCTTCTGTAGGTACCGTCAGTCACCCTTCGTCCCTACTGAAAGCGGTTTACAACCCGAAGGCCGTCATCCCGCACGCGGCGTTGCTGCATCAGGCTTGCGCCCATTGTGCAATATTCCCCACTGCTGCCTCCCGTAGGAGTCTGGGCCGTATCTCAGTCCCAGTGTGGCCGGTCGCCCTCTCAGGCCGGCTACCCGTCGAAGCCTTGGTGAGCCATTACCTCACCAACAAGCTGATAGGCCGCGAGCCCATCCCTGACCGCCGGAGCTTTCCACCACCCCCCAGGAAGGAGACGATGAATATCTGGTATTAGCAGCTGTTTCCAACTGTTATTCCAGAGTCAAGGGCAGGTTGCTCACGTGTTACTCACCCGTTCGCCACTCGTGTACCCCCGAAGGGGCCTTACCGTTCGACTTGCATGTGTTAAGCACGCCGCCAGCGTTCGTCCTGAGCCAGGATCAAACTCTCCGTTGAAAAATATCGCAAAAACCCACCCACCCAAAGGCAAGCGAGCAACAGCGTCAAAAACAACGAGTTCAACCACTGACAGAACCCAACAAACTGGGTCAATCAACAATCAATCTCAAAGGAATCCGCCCCAACCCAACCACCAAACCCACCACAAAGATGAGCCCAACAGCCAGACCAGGCACGGGTTACAATTAGTGCATATTTGGCATTGACTTTAAGCACGCTGTTAAGTTCTCAAGACTCGCTCACACACCGCACCAGGTTTACTCCCGGCTTGGGGCGACTCGAATTACTTTAGTTCGTTGCTTTCCCCGAGTCAAATCGAGTTCCGCGCCAAACTTTCTTCTCCAAACCAGTTCCAACTTGTTCAGCGCTGCCACCAAATGGGCGAACATCTGCCTTGCAAGGTCCAACTGATTTGGTCCCTCCGGTCGGCCACCTGGTCTTTCAACCGGTGTCCCACACCCTCAGGGCTCGGACTACGTTACGCGGATGTTTCCGTGGAGTCAACTCCGCTTGCGTGGCCCTCGGTACTGCTTCCCAGACTGTTCCCGCAGCTGAGCCGGCGGCTCGGGAGCGCGACCGGACCAACGTGCGATGAGTCTGGGGCCCCCGGTCGGCCACCGGCTCTGGAGAACCAGAGTGTCATGGTGTCCTGCATCCCGTGGGGCTTGGAGAACACTACGTGCCTCTCCGCGATGGCTCAAGCTGCGAGCCTGTGCCCTCGCTCACAGGGCCGTCACCCGACGAGCGAGCCCTTGGGTGCGTCCTCAGGGCGCGGCTACCACCGTCACGGCCCCCACCGTCCGCTTCCCCCGCCGCGCGATGACGAAGCGACCGTCGAGGAGGTCAGCGAGGGTGAGGACGGCGTCGACGTCGGAGACCTTGACGTTGTTGATGTAGGCGCCCCCCTCGGCGATGGCCCGCCGGGCCGCCCCGCGGGAGGAGACGACACCGCTCCTCTCCAGCACGTCCACCACGCTCGGCAGCGGCCCAGCCGCCGCGATCTCGCCGCCCCCCAGCTCCGCCACCACTCCGGCCAGCACGGGACCCGGGAGGTCCCGCAGCTCCGAGCGGCCGAACAGGGCAGCCGCTGCCGTCACCGCCGCGTCCCGCCCGGCTGGTGAGTGCACGAGGGCGGTCACGTCGTCGGCGAGCACCTTCTGCGCGGCCCGGCGCTGAGGCTCCTCGAGCGTCCGCCGCTCCAACTCGAGGATCTCCTCGCGACTCCGCCGGGTGAAGACCTTGAGGTAGTCCACGACCTTGGCGTCCTCGGCGTTCAGGAAGAACTGGTGGAACGCGTAGGGAGAGGTGAGCGCCGGGTCCAGCCAGATCGCCCCTGCCTCGGTCTTACCGAACTTCGTCCCGTCGGCCTTCGTCATCAGCGGCGTGGCCAGGGCGTGCACCCGGACGTCGTCGGCTCTGCGCACCAGTTCGACGCCGGCGGTGATGTTGCCCCACTGGTCCGAACCACCGAACTGCAGCGTGCACCCGTGCCGCCGGTGCAGCTCGAGGTAGTCCAGCGACTGCAGCAGGACGTAGGAGAACTCGGTGAACGAGATGCCGTCGTCGAGGCGCTTGCGGACGACGTCGCGCGCCAACATCCGGTTCACCGGGAAGTGCTTCCCGATGTCACGAAGGAAGTCCAGGACCGTCATGTCCCCGGTCCAGTCGAGGTTGTTCACCACGGTGGCCGCGGCCGGCCCGTCGAAGGCGAGGTACTGCTCCACCTGGGCGCGGATGCGCTCCACCCACCCGGCGACAACCTCCTTGGAGTTCAAGGTGCGCTCGCCGGAGTCCCGCGGGTCGCCAATCTGTCCGGTGGAGCCACCCACGAGCATCAGCGGACGGTGCCCCGCCTCCTGCAGGTGTCGCGCCATGATGAGCTGCACCAGGTGCCCGAAGTGCAGACTCGGTGCTGTCGGGTCGAAGCCCACGTAGAAGGTCACTGGGCCGGCGTCGAGGGCGGCCGCCAGGGCCGCCTCGTCGGTCGTGTTGGCCAGCAGGCCCCGCCACTTCAGTTCGTCCAGCACCGCGCTCGTCACGATCGACCACCCTAGCGAGTGCTGCCCTGCTGGTCGGGAACGAAGGTCCGCTCAGCCGGCGGCCGGCCGGGAGGTCGCCCAGTCCTCCAGGCGGCTCCGCACCTCGGTCACCTCGACCAGCTGCTCCCGTACCCGAGCCGTCGCGGTCCCGCCCCGCCCGTCGCGAGAGTCGATGGAGCCCGCCACCGAGAGGACGTCGAGCACGCCGGCCCCGAGCTCAGGAGAGATCTCCCCCAGCATCGCCGGCGTCAGGTCCGACAGCTCCAGCCCACGCTGCTCGCAGTAGCGGACGGTGGCACCCGCGACGTGGTGGGCCACCGCGAAGGGCACCCGCTGGCGGACCAGCCAGTCGGCCACGTCGGTGGCCAGGGAGAACCCCCGGGGTGCGAGGGCCTCGAGGCGGTCGGGGTGGAAGGTGAGCGTGCCGACCATCCCGGCCACCGCGGGCAGGAGCACCCGCAGCTGGTCGAGGGAGTCGAAAACCGGCTCCTTGTCCTCCTGCAGGTCGCGGTTGTAGGCGAGCGGGAGCCCCTTAAGCGTGGCCAACAGGCCGGTCAGGTTGCCAAGCAGCCGGCCGGCCTTGCCGCGCGCGAGCTCAGCCACGTCCGGGTTCTTCTTCTGCGGCATGATGCTCGACCCCGTCGACCAGGCGTCGGCGAGCGTGGCGAAGCCGAACTCGTGGGTGCACCAGAGGATGACGTCCTCGCTGAGGCGAGACAGGTCCACCCCGACCTGCGCCAGCACCCAGGCCGCCTCGGCGACGACGTCGCGGGCCGCGGTTCCGTCGATCGAGTTGGGCACGCTGCCGGCAAAGCCGAGCTCGGCGGCGACCGCCTCGGGGTCCAGCCCCAACGAGGTTCCGGCGAGCGCCCCGGACCCGTACGGGCTGATCGCCAGGCGGCGGTCGAGGTCGACCAGGCGGTCGACGTCGCGCAGCAGCGGCCAGGCGTGGGCCAGCAGGTGGTGGGAGAGCAGCACCGGCTGCGCGTGCTGCAGGTGGGTGCGGCCCGGCATGGCCACGCCCAGGTGCCGCTCGGCCTGCGCCTGCAGGGCACCGACGACGGCGAGCACCTCCGACCCCACCCCTCGCAGGCTGTCGCGCAGGTAGAGCCGGATGAGCGTCGCGATCTGGTCGTTGCGCGAGCGGCCGGCGCGGAGGCGGCCGCCCAGCTCGCCACCCACCCGCTCCACCAGACCGCGCTCCAGCGCCCCGTGCACGTCCTCGTCGGTCGCGGACGGCCCGAAGGCACCGGAGGCGACGTCTGCGCCCAGGGCGTCCAGGCCGGCGAGCATGCCCGCGAGCTCGTCATCACCCAGCAGCCCGGCCCCGTGGAGGGCCCGGGCGTGCGCCCGCGACCCCGCGAGGTCGTGGGCCGCCAGGCGCCAGTCGAACTGGGTCGACTGGCTGAGGGCGAACATGGCCTCCGCCGGTCCCCCGGCGAAGCGACCGCCCCAGAGCCGGCCCTCGTGCTGCTCGCTCACCCGCTCAGCTTCGGGTCGCGGAGGGACGAGCCGTCGTGAGGTCGTCGCGGCGGGCGGCCAGCTTGCTCGACATCCCGTAGATCTCGATGAAGCCCCGGGCCTGGGACTGGTCGAAGCTGTCACCCTCGTCGTAGGTGGCGAGGTTGAAGTCATACAGGCTGGTGCCGCTGCGCCGACCAGTGACGGTCGCCCGACCACCGTGCAGGGTCATCCGGATCTCCCCCGACACCGCCGACTGCGCCTCGTCAATAAAGGTGTCCAAGGCCCGCTTCAACGGGGAGAACCACTGCCCGTCATAGACCAGCTCCCCCCAACGCTGGTCCACACCCCGCTTGTAGCGGGCCAGCTCACGCTCGATGGTCACGTTCTCCAGCTCCATGTGAGCGGTGATCAGGGCGATCGCGCCCGGCGCCTCGTACACCTCCCGGCTCTTGATGCCCACCAGCCGGTCCTCGACCATGTCCAGCCGGCCGACGCCCTGGGCACCCGCCCGGGTGTTCAGCTGCTGGATCGCCTCGAGCACCGAGACCCGCTGCCCGTCGATCGCCACCGGGACACCGGCCTCGAAGGTGACGACCACCTCGTCGGCCTCCCGGGGCACCGTCGGGTCAGCGGTGTAGTCGTAGACGTCCTCGATCGGCCCGTTCCAGATGTCCTCCAAGAAGCCGGTCTCCACCGCACGGCCCCACACGTTCTGGTCGATCGAGTAGGGAGACTTCTTGCTCTGGTTGATCGGCAGCCCCTTCTCCTCCGCATACGCGATCGCCTTCTCCCGGGTCCACGCGTAGTCACGGACCGGAGCGATCACCCTCAGCTCGGGAGCGAGGTTCGCGATGCCGACCTCGAAACGCACCTGGTCATTGCCCTTACCGGTGCAGCCGTGGGACACCACGGTCGCCCCATGAGCCCGCGCAGCGTCAGCAAGGTGACGCACGATCAACGGCCGCGACAAAGCACTCACCAACGGGTAGCGGTCCATGTACAACGCGTTCGCCCGCAACGCCGGCAGGCAGAAGTCCTCCGCGAACTCGTCCTTCGCATCGACCACGACCGACTCCACCGCACCACAGTCCAGGGCCCGCTGGCGGATGACCTCCATGTCCTCACCGCCCTGGCCGACGTCGACGGCCACAGCCACCACCTCCTGCCCGGTCTCATCAGCCAGCCAGCCGATGCAGACGCTGGTGTCGAGGCCGCCGGAGTAGGCGAGGACGATCCGATCGCTCACGAGTTGAGTCCTTTGCTGTCGTTCGAGGGGTGGTGCGGGTCGGGGGTGGTGCTGGGGGTGCCGGGGCCCCGGGAGCCGGCGCCGGTGAGGAGCGTCCCTGCCCACGCGTTCACCGCGGCTCATGGCGAGCAGCCGCTCGGCGAGGTCGGCGCCGCCGTCGGGGCTGCGGGTGATGAGCAGGATGGTGTCGTCGCCGGCGATGGTGCCGAGGATGGCCTCCCAGCCGACGCGGTCGATCGCCGAGGCGAAGTACTGGGCGGCACCCGGCGGGGTCCGCACGACGACGAGGTTGGCCGACGGCTCGGCCGAGACCAGGACCTCCCCGCACAGCCGGGTCAGCCGGGCCTCGAAGGTCGAGAACTCCCCCACGTGCGGCGTGCGGTCCCCGCCGTCGGCCGGCACCGCGTAGACCAGGTGCCCGCCGGCGCCGCGCACCCGCAGGGCGCCGACCTCGACGAGGTCGCGGGACAACGTGCCCTGGGTGACCTGGAGGCCCTCGGCGGCGAGCAGCTCGGCCAGCTCGGCCTGGGAGCGCACCTGCTGGGCGCCGAGCAGGGCGATGATGCGCGCCTGGCGCGCGGTCTTGGTGAGCGGGCCGGCCGAGGCGGTCATGGTCACGCGTCCTCCCCGGCGGCCCAGCCGGCCAACAGCACCAGGACCGCCTTCTGGACGTGGCGACGGTTCTCCGCCTCGTCCCAGACCACCGACTGCGGGCCGTCGATCACGGCGGCGTCGATCTCGTGGCCGCGGTAGGCGGGGAGACAGTGCAGCACGAGCGCGTCGGACCTGGCCTCGGCGAGGAGGGTGCTGGTCAGGCTGAAGGGGCGGAACACCGACGCCCGGTCGATGCCGTCGCTCTCCTGGCCCATGGAGACCCAGGTATCGGTGGCGACGACGTCAGCGCCGGACACGGCAGCGACGGGGTCGTCGAGCACGGCGACGCTGCCGCCGGTGGTGGCCGCGACGGCCGCGGCCCGGGCCACCACGTCGGCCGCGGGTTGGAAGCCCTCCGGGGCGCTGATCCGCACGTGCAGGCCAGCGGTGGCGCCGCCCAGCAGGTAGGAGGCGGCCATGTTGTTGGCCCCGTCGCCGACGTAGGTGAGGGTGAGTCCCTCGAGCCGTCCGCGGTGCTCGCGCACGGTCAGCAGGTCGGCGAGGATCTGGCAGGGGTGGAAGCTGTCGGTGAGCGCATTCACCACCGGGACGCCGGCGTGGGCCGCCATGGTCTCCAGATCGCTCTGCGCGAAGGTGCGCCAGACGACGGCCGCCGCCTGCCGGCCCAGGACCCGGGCCACGTCGGCGACGGACTCCCGCACTCCGACCCCGGCGAGCCGGGCGTCGACGACCATCGGGAACCCGCCCAGCTCGGCGATCCCGGCGGTGAAGGACGCCTGGGTGCGCAGCGTGGGCTTGTCGAACAAGACGGCGACGCTCTGCGGCCCGGCGAAGGGCCGCAGCCGGTACGGCTCGGCCTTGAGGGCGCTCGCCAGGTCAAGGGCCGTCGCCTGCTCGGCCGGGCTCAGGTCGTCGTCGGCCAGGAAGTGCCGCAAGGCGCCCGTCATGCCGCCACCGCCCGGCTCGCGTCGAGCAGCCCGGGAAGGGCTGCAGTGAAGGTGTCGAGCTGCGCCGCGGTGGTGATGAGCGGCGGCGCGAGCCTCAGCACGTCCGGCCGGGGGGCGTTGACGATGAACCCGGCGTCGAGGGCGGCGTCGCTGACCGCGGCGGCGACGGGCTCGGTCAGCACGATCCCGCGCAGCAGGCCGCGGCCCCGGACCCCGGCCACCAGGGGGTGCCCCAGCCCGGTGACCGTCGCGGCCAGGTGCTCCCCCATCGCGGTGGCGTGCTCGAGGAGCCCGTCGCGCTCGATGACGGCGATCACGGCGAGGCCGGCGATCGCGGCGACCGGGTTGCCGCCGAAGGTGCTGCCGTGGCTGCCGGGCTGAAGCATCGACGCTGCGCGACCGCGCGCCACGCAGGCACCGACTGGGAAGCCGTTCCCCAGGCCCTTGGCCAGGGTGACGACGTCGGCCCGGACCCCCTCGGCCACGTGGGCCAGCCAGGCGCCGGTCCGGCCCATGCCCGTCTGCACCTCGTCGATCCAGAGCAGCGCGCCCACGCCGTCGCAGAGCTCGCGGGCCCGGGCCAGGTAACCGGCCGGTGGCTCGATGACGCCGTTCTCCCCCTGCAGGGGCTCCAGGACCACGGCTGCGACGGTGTCATCCAGCTCAGCGGCGAGCGCCTCGGCGTCGCCGTAGGGGACGAAGACGACGTCGCCCGGCAGCGGCTCGAAGGGCGCCCGGTACTTCGGGTTGTGGGTGATGGCCAACGCACCCAGCGAACGGCCGTGGAAGGCGCCCTCGGTGGAGATGATCTTGGTCCGGCCGGTCATCCGGGTGAGCTTGAACGCCGCCTCGTTGGCCTCGGTGCCGGAGTTGGTGAAGAACACCCGCGCGTCACCGGGGCCGCCCGGGTCGACCATCGCGGCCAGCCGCTCGGCCAGCGCCACCTGGGCGGGGGTGGCGAAGAAGTTCGAGACGTGGCCGAGGGTGGCGATCTGGCCGGTGACCGCCGACAGCACGGTCGGGTGGGCGTGACCGAGGGCGTTGACCGCGATGCCCGCCAGCAGGTCGAGGTAACGACGACCCTCGGCGTCCCAGACGTAGGCGCCCTCACCCCGGACGAACACCCGCTTCGGCGGGCCGAAGGTGTTCATCACCGCGTGCGCGTAGCGGTCGAGCACCGCGGTGGAGGAGGTAGGCGCCACCCCGGCGAGCTCGGTGGGGACCACGTGGTCGCTCATGCCGTGCCTCCGGGGGCGGGGACCGCGGCGTCGCCGAACTCCCCGTTGGCGTACTCGTGCGCGGGGATCGGCTCCGACGCCGGGAAGACCCGGCTGCCCAGGCGCACCAGGCCGTCCTGGGTGACCATCGTGCCGATGCCGGCGTTGGTGAAGATCTCCAGCAACAAGGCGTGCGGGACACGGCCGTCGGTGACGGTGGCGCGGGTCAGGCCACCCTCGACCGCCCGCAGGCAGGCCTCCATCTTGGGCACCATGCCGGCCGACAGGTTGGGCATCAGGGCGCGGAGCTCGGACGCGGACAGCTCACGGATGACGTCGGTGCTGTCCGGCCAGTCCCGATAGAGGCCCTCGACGTCGGTCAGCACCACCAGCCGGTCCGCCTGCAGCGCCACGGCGAGAGCGGCGGCCGCGGTGTCGGCGTTCACGTTGTGCACCACGCCGTGGACGTCGGGGGCGATGCCCGCGACGACCGGCACGCTGCCGGAGTCGATCAGCCCCTGGACCGCCTCGGTCCGCACCTCGACGACGTCGCCCACCAGGCCGAGGTCGACCTCCTCGCCGTCGACGACGGTCCCCCGCCGCTCGGCGGTGAACAGCCCGCCGTCCTCACCGGAGAGACCTACCGCGACGGTGCTGTGGCTGTTGATCAACCCGACGAGCTCGCGCCCCACCTGGCCGACCATGACCATCCGGACGATCTCCATCGCCTCCGGCGTGGTGACCCGCAGGCCGCCCCGGAACTCCGAGGCGATGCCGAGCCGGCCGAGCATGGCGGAGATCTGCGGCCCGCCGCCGTGCACCACGACCGGGTGCACGCCACAGCGCTTCATGAACACGATGTCCTGGGCGAAGGCACGCTTGAGGTTCTCATCGACCATCGCGTTGCCGCCGTACTTGATCACCACGGTCTTGCCGGCGTAGGTCTCGAGCCAGGGCAGGGTCTCAGTGAGGATCGAGGCCTTCTCTACCAGCGGGATCGACCGGGTGCTGGCTGGCTGGCTCATGTGGAGTACTCCGCGTTCTCGCGCACGTAGTCGTAGGTCAGGTCGTTGGTCCAGACGGTCGCCGAACGGGGGCCGGCGCGCAGGTCGATCTTGACCTCGACGGAGCGACCGCTCAGGTCGACCCGGCCCCGCGGCTCGCCGATGCTGCCGTCCACGCAGACCTTGACCCCGTTGAAGGAGACGTCGAGCCGGTCGGGTTCGAAGGCCGCGGAGGTGGTCCCGACCGCCGCGAGCACTCGTCCCCAGTTGGGGTCGCCGCCGAAGACCGCGCACTTGAACAGGTTGCTCCGGGCCACCGCGCGGGCCACCTCGACGGCGTCGTCCTCGGTGGCGGCGTGGGTGACGGTGATGGCGATCTCGTGGGCGGCGCCCTCGGCGTCGGCCAGCAGCTGGAGGGCGAGGTCGCGGCAGGCCTCGTCGAGGGCGGCCTGGAAGTCGTGCGCGGTGGGCCGGACGCCGGACGCGCCACTGCTCATCAGGATCACGGTGTCGTTGGTCGACATGCAGCCGTCGCTGTCCACCCGCTCGAAGCTCCGCCGGCAGGCGGCCGCGAGCTGCTCCTGCACTGTGTCCGGGTCGACCAGGGCGTCGGTGGTCAGCACGACGAGCATCGTGGCCAGGCCTGGAGCGAGCATCCCGGCGCCCTTGGCCATCCCGCCGACCGACCAGCCCTCGTCCACGTAGCTCACCTGCTTGGCGCGGGTGTCCGTCGTCATGATGGCCTCGGCGGCATCCTGGCCGCCGCTCGCGGTGAGCGCTCCCGCCAGGGCGTCCACCCCGGCGGTGAGCCGGTCCATGGGCAGCCGCTCCCCGATCAGACCGGTGGAGCAGACGGCGACGTCGATCGCCCCGACCGGCGCACCCTCCGTCGCGGTGAGCGCGGCGGCGACGTGCTCGGCGGTGCGGTGGGTGTCGGCGAAGCCGTCGGGACCGGTGCAGGCGTTCGCGCCGCCGGAATTCAGGACGACGGCGTGTAGCCGTCCCTCAGCCAGCACCTGCTGCGACCACAGCACCGGCGCGGCCTTGACCCGGTTGCTGGTGAAGACGGCGGCCGCGACCTGCTCGGGCCCGGTGTTGACGACGAGTGCGAGGTCGGGCTTCCCGCTGGGCTTGAGGCCGGCGGTGGTCCCGCCGGCGACGAACCCGGCGGCGGCGGTGACGCTCATGGGTGCTCCTTCGAGGTCACGGGGCCACCCCTGCGGTGCTGAGCCCGGTCGTCTCCGGGAGCCCCAGGGCCAGGTTCATGCACTGCACGGCACCGCCGGCGGTGCCCTTGGTCAGGTTGTCCAGGGCGACGACGGCGATCAGTCGGCCCGCCGCCTCGTCGACCGCGACCTGCAGGTGGACCGCGTTCGAGCCCAGCACCGACTGGGTCTGGGGCCAGTGCCCGGGCGCCAGCAGGTGCACGAACGGCTCGTCGTCGTAGTCGGCGTGGTAGGCCGCCAGCACCGCGTCGAGGTCGACGCCGGGAGCGAGCGGGGTCGTGCAGGTGGCGAGGATGCCGCGCGACATCGGCACCAGCACGGGGGTGAAGGAGACGGTGGGCTCGCTCGCGCCGCAGAGCCGGAAGTTCTGCAGCATCTCGGGCACGTGCCGGTGGGTGCCGCCGACGCCGTAGGCGCTGGCCGAACCCATCAGCTCGGCGCCGAGCAGGTGCGGCTTCAACGCCTTGCCGGCCCCGGACGGGCCGCTGGCGGCGACGACCACGGTGTCGCGGGCGTCGGTCAGGCCGTGGTGGATGGCCGGCAGCAGGGCGAGCGTGGCGCTGGTGGGATAGCAGCCCGGGACGGCGATCCGTCGCGCCCCGGTGAGCTCGCCACGCTGCCCGGGCAGCTCGGGCAGCCCGTAGGGCCAGCTGCCGGCGTGCGGGGAGCCGTAGAACCGCTCCCAGGCCGCGGGGTCGGTGAGGCGGAAGTCGGCGCCGCAGTCGACGACAAGGGTCTGCGGGTCGAGAGCCTCCGCGACGGCAGCGGAAGCCCCGTGCGGCAGAGCCAGGAAGACGACGTCGTGCCCCGCCAGGTTCTCGGTCGTGGTCTCCAGGACCGTCCGGTCGGCCAGCGGGACCAGGTGCGGCTGCGCCTCCGACAGCAGGGACCCGGCACTGGACCCGGCGGTCAGCGCCCCGATCTCCACCCCGGGGTGGCCGAGCAGGAGCCGCAGGAGCTCGCCCCCGGCGTACCCCGTGGCTCCCGCCACCGCCACCCGCGCCGTCATGTGCATGACTATGCCATCAAATGCATGGTCATGTCACTTCGGCACCGCAGCCGTCCCCGGCCTGGCCTACTCCGTGCGTTGCACCGCTCCGGTGTCCTCCGCGGCCCGAGCTACCGCGGCGTCGCGTGCCGCCGCCGTCTCGGCATCGGTGAGCGTGCGGTCCGGCGCCCGGAACCGCAGGGCGAAGGCGAGGGACTTGCGGCCCTCCCCGGTCTGCGGGCCGGTGTAGGTGTCGAAGAGCTGCACCGACTCCAGCAGGTCCCCGGCCCCGGCTCGCAGCGCAGCCATGACCTCGGCGGCCGGCACTTCGGCGTCGACGACGAGGGCGACGTCCTCCTTGGCCACCGGGTGGGAGGACAACGGGACGATTCGTCCGACCGCGGGCGCCGAGGCGACCAGGAGGTCGAGGTCGATCTCCAGGGCCGCGGTGCGCGGCGGCAGCCCGAAGGCGGCCACCACCGAGGGGTGCAGCTCGCCGGCGTGGCCGAGGACGACGTCGGTGCCGGGCAGCAGCAGCGCCGCACAGCGGCCGGGGTGCCAGGGTGCGGTCTCGGCGGCCCGTCGCTCCAGCGGTAGCCCCACCGTCTGCCCGACCAGGTCGGCCAGGGCCACAGCGTGCGTCCAGCCCACGCGCTCGCCCGGGGAGTCCCAGCCCGGACGGCGCCAGGCGCCGGTGAGCACCGCGGCGAGGTGGCGCGGCTGGTCACCCAGCGCACGGTCCATGGCCGACAGGTCCGCCTCCGACGGGCGCCCGTCCGCTGACGGGCGCGGTGCTGGCGGGCGTGGGTCGGGGGCGCGGAAGACCGCGCCGGTCTCGAACAGGGCCAGGTCGTCGTGCCCGCGGCTGGTGTTGCGGGTCACAGCAGCGAAGAGGCCCGGCAGGATCGAGGTCCGCAGGTAAGGGCTGGTGCCGGCGAGCGGGTTCAGGATGCGGGTGAGGGCCCGGCGGGGGTCATCCCCCGGAACGCCCATCCGGTCGAGGTCGTCGGCCGAGGCGAAGGGGAAGCTCAGCACCTCCACGAAGCCGGCGCCCGCGGTGGCCGCCGTCACCGCACGCCGGGCGCGCTGGGCCGGGGTGAGCCCGCGGCCGACCGGTGCGCGCGGCACGACCGGCGGGATGGCGTCGTAGCCGACCAGGCGACCGACCTCCTCGACGTAGTCGTAAGGGTCGGTCAGGTCGGGACGCCAGGTCGGGGCGGTCGCGTGCAGGATCTGGCCGTCCACCTCCACCTGCGCTCCGACGCGCTCCAGCAGCTCCACGACACGCTCGGTGCTCAGCTCGACGCCCAGCACGCGCGGAGCCAGGTCGGCGTCGAGCGTGGTGGTCGGGCCGGTGGGGACCGCGCCGGAAACCGTCTCGCCCGCGGCGAGGGTGCCGCCGGCCAGCTCGACCAGCAGCGCCGCAGCCCGGTGGGCCGCGGCGTAGGCCGCCCCGGGATCGACGCCGCGCTCGAAGCGGCGCGAGGCCTCCGAGGTCAGCCGGTGCCGCCGGGAGGTGCGGGCCAAGGTGAGCGCGTCGAAGTGCGCGGCCTCGAGAACCACCGAGGTCGTCGATGCCGAGAGCTCGCTGGAGGCTCCGCCCATCACCCCGGCCAGGCCGATCGGGCCGGAGTCGTCGGCGATCACGAGGTCGGCGGGGTCGAGGTCGCGGACGACGTCGTCGAGGGTCGTCAGCTTCTCCCCGACGCTCGCCTGGCGGACCACGATCGCTCCGGCGAGGCGGTCGGCGTCGTAGGCGTGCAGCGGCTGCCCGGTCTCGAGCATCACGTAGTTGGTGATGTCGACGGCGAGCGAGATCGGCCGCATGCCGGCCAGCTGGACGCGTCGGGCCAGCCAGCGTGGGCTGGGTCGGCTCGGGTCGATCCCGGTCACGGTGAGCGCCACGAACACCGGGCACGCATCGGAGTCACGGCGCACCGGGTGCCCGGCGTCCACGGGTGCGGGGGTGACGCGGTCGACCGGGTCGGTGAAGGCGGTCCCGGTGGCCTGGGCTGCCTCGCGGGCCAGCCCGCGCAGCGACATGCAGTAGCCGCGGTCCGGGGTGACGTCGATGTCCAGGACCGTCTCGCGCAGGTGCAGCGCCGCGGCCGCGTCCGTGCCGGGCACCAGGTCGGGATCCGTCAGCACCAGGATGCCGTCGTGGTCCTCGCCCAGACCCAGCTCGCGGGCGGAGCAGATCATCCCGTCGGAGATGTGGCCGTAGGTCTTGCGTGCGGCGATCGCGAAGTCGCCGGGCAGCACCGCCCCGGGGAGCGCGACGACGACGAGGTCGCCCGGTCCGAAGTTGGAGGCGCCGCAGACGATCCCCCGGGAGGCGGGCTGGTCGCCGTCGGCCGGGTCGTTGTGCTCCCCCACGTCGACGCGGCACCAGTTGATCGTCTTGCCGTTCTTGTGCTGCTCGGGTTCGGCGGACAGCACGCGGCCGACCACGACCGGACCGGTGACGTCCGCACCGGCCTGCTCGACGGCCTCGACCTCCAGGCCGGCTCGGACGTAGGCCTCGGCGAGGCCTCGGCCGTCGAGATCGGCGGGCAGCGCGGCGTACTCGCTGATCCAGCTGAGGGGCGCCCTCATGACGCGTTCTCCCGTGTGTTGTTGCGGACGCGGCGGGGGGTCGAGTGGGTCCTCCCCCTGGTTGACGTCATCGCGCCACCCCCACCAGGGAGCGGCTGAAGCGGACGTCGCCCTCGATCATGTCGCGCATGTCGGCGGCGTCGTTGCGGAACATCAGGGTGCGCTCGACGCCCATGCCGAAGGCGAAGCCGGTGTAGACGTCGCTGTCGATCCCGCAGGCGGCGAGCACGCGCGGGTTGACGATGCCGCAGCCGCCCCACTCGATCCAGCCCTCGCTCTTGCAGGTGCGGCAGGGGCGGTCCGGGTTGCCGACGGAGTCGCCGTGGCAGACGAAGCACTGCAGGTCGACCTCGGCCGAGGGCTCGGTGAAGGGGAAGTAGTGCGGCCGGATGCGGGTTCGGGTGTCGCCGAACATGGCCCGGGCGAAGTGGTCGAGGGTGCCGCGGAGGTGGCCCAGGGTGATGCCGCGGTCCACGACGAGACCCTCGAACTGGTGGAACACCGGCACGTGCGTGGCGTCGTACTCGTCCGCCCGGTAGACCTTGCCGGGGCAGAGCACGTAGATCGGCGGCTCGCGGTGCAGCATCGTGCGGGCCTGGACGGGTGAGGTGTGGGTGCGCAGCACCAGCCCGCCGTCCGCCGGCTCGACGAAGAGGGTGTCCTGCAGGGTGCGGGCCGGGTGGTCGGGGACGAAGTTGAGGGCGTCGAAGTTGAGCCACTCGGCCTCGAGCTCGGGACCCTCGGCAATCTCCCAGCCCATGCCGACGAAGACGTCCTCCACCAGGGCCATGAGCGCGGTGATGGGGTGGACGGCGCCAACGGGGTGCGGCTGCACGGGCAGCGTGACATCGACCCGCTCCTCGACGAGCGCCCGCTGCAGCTCCGCGGCGGACACCTCGGCCTCGCGGGCCTGCAGGGCGGCGTTGACCCGACCGCGCGCCTTCCCGATCCGCGCTCCGGCGTCCTTGCGGGCCTGCGGCGGCAGCGCCCCGATCTCCCGGTTGGCCAGCGCGATGGGCGACCGGTCACCGGCGTGCGCCAGGCGGGCCTGCTTGAGCTCGGCCACCGTGGTCGCGGCGGCGAAGGCCGCCAGCGCCTCGGCCACCATGGCCTCGACCTGCTCGGCGTGCAGCGGCGCGACCTGGACGGGGTCGTAGCTCTTGTTCGGCCCGGACATGGGCTCCCCTCGGGGTGAGACGGCAACCGGGACAGTCTAGGAAGCCGGCGCCCCCGGGGCGAACCGGTTCCTGGGCGTGGACCCCTGCCGCCCGTGGCCCCGAGTTGTCAGAAGTGAGTTGACCCCTGGGTCAACTCACCTCTGACAAGTCGGCGGGACGCGAGGTGCGCTGGGCGGTAGCGGTGGCGTAGAGGAAGACGGCGGCGGCAGTGGAGAGGTTGAGGCTCTCGGCGCGGCCGTACATCGGGAGGGCCACGAGAGCGTCCATCTGCTCGGCGTGCTCGGGCGGGAGGCCCCAGGCCTCGTTGCCCATCACCCAGAGCACCGGGCCAGCGAGCTGCCCGGCGGCGGCGAGGTCGTCGACGGTCCCCGCTCCCCCGCCGTCGGCGCCGTAGACGGCCATGCCCAGGGCCCGGGCTCGCTCGACGGCGACGGCGAGGTCGACGTCGACGGCGATGGGCAGGTGGAAGACGCTGCCGGTGCTGGCCCGGACGGTCTTGGCGTTCCAGAGGTCGACGGAGTCCTGGCTGACCAGGACGGCGTCGGCCCCGAACGCGTCGGCGCACCGCACCACCGTGCCGAGGTTGCCGGGGTCGCGGACCTGGTCACAGAGCACGACCAGGCGGGGGGCGCCGGCGAGCGCCTCGTCGAGGCCGACGTCGACGGCGCGGCAGACGGCGAGGATGCCCTGCGGGGTCACGGTGTCGGCGAGGGTCGCCAGCTGGGCGTCGGCCACCGACCACACCGGCACGTCGGACCGCACGGCTTCGGCGAGCAGGTCCCGGTGCCGCTCCACGGCGCCGGCCCCGACCAGCAGGTCGACGACGGTGCCGGGTTGCCGCAGGGCTTCGGCCACGGCCTGGCGGCCCTCGGCCAGGAACGTTGCCGTCGACGTCCGCTCCTTGCGCCGGAGCAGACGACGAGCCGACCGCACCAGCCCCTGCGACGCGAGGGACGGTGCGACCGGCTCGTCAACTGTGGTCAGATCGACCTCAGGCTGCTGCGGTGTCCGCGTCGGCCGGCACGTGCTGCCGGGCGACCTCGACCAGGGTGCGGAAGGCGTTCGGGTCGGTGACGGCGAGGTCGGCGAGGATCTTGCGGTCCACCTCGACGTCAGCGGCCTTGAGACCGGAGATGAACCGGTTGTAGGTCATGCCCTCGGCCCGGGCCGCGGCGTTGATGCGCTGGATCCAGAGCTTGCGGAAGTCACCCTTGCGGGCGCGGCGGTCACGGTAGGCGTAGACCAGGGAGTGGGTGACCTGCTCCTTGGCCTTGCGGTAGAGGCGGGAGCGCTGGCCGCGGTAGCCCGAGGCCTGCTCGAGAACCTGGCGGCGCTTCTTCTGCGCATTCACAGAACGCTTGACGCGTGCCATGGGGTACTCCTTGACTAAGTGGGAAGGCGGTTCGAGTTCAGGGGTGCCGGGTCAGCCGGCGTACTTGCCGAGCATCTTCTTGGCCTTGGCGGCGTCGCCCTTGGCCAGGACGGCGTCACCGGCCAGGCGACGGGTCCGCGTGCTCGGCTTGTGCTCGTTGAGGTGCATCTTTCCCGCCTTGCGGTGCATCACCTTGCCCGAGCCCGTGATCCGGAACCGCTTCTTCGCACCGGAGTGCGTCTTCATCTTCGGCATCGTGCCGCTCCATTTCCGTGGCCGCACCAGGTGGCGCGGTCCTGCTCTGCGTCCCGGACGGCAACTTGCTCCGCCCGGGCCTTGCGAGGCCACCCACCGGGGTGGGTGGCCGTCTTCGGTCAGCTACAGCTGGACGTCAGGATCGAGGTTGTCTGCCGGCCCGCGACGACGTGGCGCCGAGGGCTCTGCGGCGTGCTGGGCGCGGATCTCCGCGAGCTGGTTGCGCTCCTCGTCGAGCCCCGCCTGCCGCTCGGCCATCCGCCGGTCACGCTCGACCGACGCCTCGGCCCGGGCCTCGGTCTTCTTCTTGTGCGGGCCCAGGACCATCAGCATGTTCCGGCCGTCCTGCTTGGGCGAGGACTCGACGAAGCCGAACTCGTCCACGTCGGCCGCCAGCTTCTTGAGCAGGTTGTAGCCGAGCTCGGGACGCGACTGCTCGCGGCCGCGGAACATGATGGTGATCTTGACCTTGTCCCCGGCCTTGAGGAAGCGCACGACGTGACCCTTCTTGGTCTCGTAGTCGTGGCTGTCGATCTTGGGCCGGAGCTTCATCTCCTTGATGACCGTGTTGGTCTGGTTCCGGCGGCTCTCACGGGCCTTCTGGGCGTTCTCGTACTTGAACTTCCCGTAGTCCATGAGCTTGGCCACCGGAGGCCGGGCCATCGGGGCGACCTCGACCAGGTCGAGCTCCGACTCACGCGCCAGGCGCAGCGCGTCGTCGATGCGCACGATGCCCACCTGCTCGCCGGCGGGGCCGACGAGACGAACTTCGGGGACACGGATGCGATCGTTGATCCGCGGTTCGGTGCTGATAGGTCCTCCAGTTGGTTGTGGATGGCGATCGACCTCGCACTCCACCGGACCTGCACACGGGCGGGAAACCACAAAGGGCCTCCGCGCACGCGAAGACCCCAGCACCACGGGACGGCGCTCAGCACCGTTCCGGTGGACCGACCCGACGACTGTCGCTCGAGAACGAGCAGGTGCCGTACGGGTGGGAGATCGGGTCTCCGCTTGCAGATCCAGCGACGAGCCAGATCGGTCGGGGTTGACATTACCATCCCTGGGGCGTGCCGGCCCAGTCCGCGGTTGGGGCGGCCGGCCACGCCCCAGCCGTTAGCGCAGGTCGGATGCTTCCGCAGACTCCACCAACCAGCCGAACTCCCCGGGCGCGGTCTCGACGAGCCGGCGGCCGGCCGCCAGCGAAGCGAGCACCTCCCCGTCGACGACCAGGGGGTGCGGTCCGGCGAAGTCCACGAGCAGGGCGGCGACGCCCTCGGCCCGCGCGGTCTGGGCGGCCTTGTCCAGGGTGACGGCCACCGGCCGGGCCTCAGCCTGCCACGCGTGCAGCGCGTCCAGACCGGTGAAGGCCAGCAGCGCGCGGCGCCCGTCGGGCGCCTGCAGCATGACCACCGACATCTCGGCCTCCTTGTCCGAGGTGAGGCCGCCGACCGTCTCCCCGAGCCGGGTCGCGGTGGCCACCACGGGCACGAGCAGCCGGTCGGTGCACAGCACGGCGACGGCGTGGAGGTAAGCGCTCGGGTCAGCCCCACCGACGGCCGAGGCCAGGGCCCGGCGGGTGGCGGGGTCGGCGAGTCCGGCGTCACCGGGAAAAGCCGACGGGGTGAGCTGGCGTTCGTGATCCACCGTTCCACGGTACGGGAGCGGGCTCCGCTCCCCGCGCCCGTGACGTCAGGGTGCGGGGGGTGGTCACCCCGATCGGCGAGACGCCTGTGCTGTGACAGATTGGCTGGGTGCCTGCTGAATCTGCCGTCCTTCTCCCCCTCGCCGCGGGTCTGGCCCTGCTGGGGGTGCTGATCGCCGTGGTGGCCGGGCGCCGCGGCCGCCGCGGCCGGATGCTCCAGGGGATCAGCCTGGCCCTGCTTCCGCTGGCCCTCTACCTGACCGGTCTGCTCGGTCTGGTCTGGGACGCGGTCGTCGCGCTCACTCGGTGGGGTTCGAGCATCGTGCTCTCCCCCACCATCTGGGCCGGGTTCGTCCTGCTCGCCCTCGTCGTCGTGCTCTGGGTGGTGGGCGGCGTGGTCGCCCGCCGGACGCCGAAGCGGGCCAGGGCCGACCGCTCGGCCGGCACCCCGGGGGCGGCCGCAGGCACGACCGCCACCACTACGAAAGCCGTGAGCGGCCGGAGAGGGCGGACGCAGCAGCGTCAGGCGCCGGCGCAGGACGACGACATGGCCGAGATCGAGGCGCTGCTCAAGTCCCGCGGGATCGAGTGACCGGCTCCGGTCAGCGGCGGCTGGTCCAGTAGCGCTGGCGGCGGCGGAGCTCCTCCACGCCGACCTGCGCGGCCGCCCCGTCGCCGTACTGCAAAGCCATCAGCTGCCGCTTCTCGGCGTCAAGATCAGGGCGAAAGGGCCGCCCGTCAGCGGGGGTGAGCAGCACGATGGCCCAGGGGTCACCGCGGCGCAGGATGACCTGGTGCACCCGGTCCCAGGGGACGGTGTGGGTCCGCAGCCCGTTGCGGAACCAGAGGCCGTCCTCGTCGGCCCGCACCACGCTCAGGGCCAATGCGACCATCACCCCCACCAGGAGAGCGAGCACCCCGAGCAGGGTCAACCGCTGGGAGACGGTAAACAGCACCCGGATCTCGGGGGGCAGCGCGAGCCACCCGTAGAGCGTGACGAGCACCAGGGCGAGAGCGAAGGAGGCGGCCACCCAGCGGAGCCGGCGAGGCCGGATGACCAGGGTGGACGGGGCGACGGCGTCGGGAGCGGCGGGCACTAGATCCGGCACGCGGCGATGTCGGTGACCAGGATGGCCCGCGCGCCGAGCTCCCACAGGTCGTCCATCAGCTGCTGGGCCTCGGGCTTGGGCACCAGGGCGCGGACGGCGTGCCACCCCTGCTTGGCCAGCGGCGCCACCGTCGGGGACTCCAGGCCGGGGGTGATCGCGCAGGCCGCCTCGACCACCTCGTCGCTGACGTCGTAGTCCATCATCACGTAGTTGCGCGCGACCAGGACCCCGTTGAGCCGGCGCACCAGCTGGGACAGACCGGGGGGCTCGGGCGCGTCGGTCCGTCGGATCAGGATGCCCTCGGACTGCAGGATCGGCTCGCCGAACAGCGACAAGCCCGCCTGCCGCAGGGTGGTGCCGGTCTCGACGACGTCGGCGATCACGTCAGCCACGCCCAGCCGGATCGCGGTCTCGACCGCGCCGTCGAGCTTGATCAGGCGGGTGCTCACCCCGCGTTCGGCGAGGTAGGACTCGACCAGGCCAGGGTAGGAGGTCGCCAGCCGCAGGCCCTGCAGCTTCTCCACGCTCAGGTCGGCGTCCACCGGTGCGGCGAAGCGGAAGCGGCTGCGGCCGAAGCCGAGCGGCATCACCTCGGTGGCCGGGGCGCGGGAGTCGAGGAGCATGTCGCGCCCGGTGAGGCCGACGTCGAGTGTGCCCTCCCCCACGTAGACGGCGATGTCGCGCGGGCGCAGGTAGAAGAACTCGACGCCGTTGGCCTCGTCGAAGAGGACGAGCTCCTTCGGGTCGCTGCGCTGGGCGTACCCGGCCTCGCGGAGCATCGCGGACGCGGACTCCGACAGGGAGCCCTTGTTTGGGACGGCGATCTTGATGGTCGGTCGGGCGGGGCTCACGCGCTCATCCTAGGCGGCGCGGCGGCCCTGACCTCGGGCTCGGGGAGCGGTGAGACCGGCGCTCAGAGGTAGGCGTAGACGTCCTCGAGGTCGAGGTCGAGGGCGATCATCATGGTCTGCAGGTGGTAGAGCAGCTGGCTGATCTCCTCGGCCGCCTCGGCCTTGGACTGGTGCTCGGCGGCCATCCACACCTCTGCGGCCTCCTCGACGACCTTCTTGCCGATGGCGTGCACGCCGGCGTCGACGCGGGCCACCGTGCTGGAGCCCGGCGCCCGCTCCGCCACCTTGGCGCTGAGCTCGGCGAACAGGGACTCGAAGGTCTTCGCGGTCACGGGGGGCAGCCTAGTGCCGCCCCCCTCAGCTGACGGTCTCCGCGACCGGGTCGCTCACCCCGGCCGGGACGGCCTCGGCGCCCTCGGTGCGCTGGATGCGGATCCACGACACCAAGCCCAGGACGCAGAACGCCCCGTAGACGATGTACATGAGCGCGGAGGGGTAGAAGCCGGCGACCAGGAGCAGCGGGATGCCCACCACGTCGACGGCGAGCCAGATCAGCCAGAAGTCCGTCCAGCCCCGGGCCATGCCGTAGGTGGCGAGGATCGAGCCGGTCAGGATCCAGGCGTCCGGCAGCGGGCCCCAGGAGCCCAGCGCCCGGAGGACGAAGAAGAAGACACCGGTCAGGATGACCGCGGCGCCCAGCAGCTGGAGCCGCTCGGCCCCGGTGGCCCACCGGGGCTTGACCGCTGCCCCGCCGCCGCCCCGGCTGCGCCGGTAGCGGCTCCACCGGATCCAGCCGTAGACGCTGACCACCAGGAAGAAGACCTGCCGGCCCGCCTGGCCCCACACGTCGTGCTGCTGCGGGGTGTCGAGGACACCGCCGAGCGCGCTGCCGACGAACACGGTGAACAGCAGCACGTTGCCGATGATCCCGACGGGCCATGCCGCAACCCTCCGGGACATCCCGAGCAGGGCGCTCGCCAGCCCGAAGACGTTGCCGATGACCTCCCGCCAGAGGATGCCGGGGCCGACGTTGATCTTGGCCTCCAACAGCCGCACCAACAGTTCCGAGAACCCCACGCGATGTCCCTCCGATTTTTGGTCGCGCCCAGTGTGGCACGGTGCGGTGCGTCCGACGCTCGACCGTGTCACGAGCGGATACTTGCCCCCAGCCCGTCCGACGCGTCACGATCGTTCGATGATGGACCACGTCGGCATCCAGGTGGACGACCTCGCGGCGGCCCGCCGCTTCTACGACGCCGTGCTGGAGACCCTCGGCTACCGGGTGCTGCTGGACGTCGGACCCGCAGTCGGCTACGGGGCTGGGCACCCCACGTTCTGGATCGGGGCAGCGACGGACCGCATCCCCAACCGCCAGAGCCACCTGGCCTTCGCCGCTCCGAGCCGCGACGCCGTTCTCGCCTTCTACGAGGCCGCGCTGGCTTTCGGTACCGCGAGCCTGCACGCCCCGCGCGTCTGGCCGGAGTACCACGCGGGCTACTTCGGGGCCTTCGTGCGTGACCCGGACGGCAACAACGTCGAGGCCGTGCACCACACCTTCGGCTGAGGTGCAGCCGCGGGCTGGAGCGGCTTGCCCTCAGGATCAGAGGCGGACGCCGAGCAGTGCGTCGCAGGCCGACGCCACCACGCGGGGGGCCTCGGGGTCCTCATGGCTGGCCGAGGCCGAGGCTTCGGCCCAGTCGTCGACCGCGGCCAGTGCGCTCGGAGCGTCGAGATCGTCGGTCAGCGCCGCCCGCATCCGGGCCACCACGGCGTCGGCGTCCGCCCCGCCCTCAGCCCGGGCGGCCCGGCGCCAACGCCCGAGGCGCTCCTGCGCGGCGGCGAGCAGCGCGGGGGTCCACTCCCAGTCGTCGCGGTAGTGGTGGTCGAGGAGGGCGAGCCGGACCGCGGCCGGGTCGACCCCGTCACGTCGCAACTGCGAGACGAAGACGAGGTTGCCGCGCGACTTGCTCATCTTCTCCCCGTCCAGCGCCACCATGCCGCTGTGCAGGTAGGCCTGGGCGAAAGGCCGGCCGGTCGCCAGCCGCCCCACTGACGCGCTCATCTCGTGGTGAGGGAAGACGAGGTCGCTCCCCCCGGCCTGGACGTCGAAGTCGGGACCGAGCAGGTCCAGGGCGATCGCCGCGCACTCGACGTGCCAGCCCGGCCTGCCCTCGCCGAAGGGCGAGGGCCAGGAGGGGTCACCCTTGCGGTGCCGCAGCCAGACGAGCGAGTCGAGGACGCCCCGCTTCGCCGTCCGGTCGGGGTCGCCGCCGCGCTCGGCGAAGACGGGGCGGGCTTCGGCCTCGTCGAGGTGGGACAGCGACCCGAAGCCGGCGTCCTGCGCCTGGTCGAGGTAGAGGTCGCCGGCGTGCTCGTCGTCGACGGCGTACACCACACCCCGGGCCCGCAGATCGGCCACCAGCTCCACGATCAGGGCAATCGACTCCACCGCGCCCACATAGTGGCTGGGCGCCAGGACGTTCAACGCCTCCATGTCCTCGCGGAACAGCTGGGTCTGCTCAGCGGCCAGGGCGGCCCAGTCGACGCCGGTGGCGTGGGCCCGCTCGATGAGGGGGTCGTCGACGTCGGTGACGTTCTGCACGTAGGCGACCTCGAGTCCGGCGTCGCGCCAGACGCGGTTCAACAGGTCGAAGGCGACGTAGGTGTTCGCGTGCCCGATGTGGGTGGCGTCATAGGGCGTGATGCCGCAGACGTACATCCGGGCCGTGCCCTGCGCCGGGCCGACGGGGACCAGCTCCTGAGTCGCGGAGTCGAAGGCCCGCAGGACCGGGGACCCCTCGGGACGCTCGATCTGGGGTACCGGTCTGGAGCGCCACGCCTGCATGCGGTCACCCTAACGGCGGGTCACGACAGTCCCGGGCCACGCGGGCGACGGCGGAACGCCGTCTCTCAGAAGGGCGGCCAGGGGATCGAGGGCCACTGCCCGCGCGGGCGCGGCAGCCGGCGCCGGCTCAGCAGCAGGTCCGCCCGGCGGACCAGCGCGGCGATCTCCAGCTCGTCGAGCAGCGTCGTCAGCTGCTCGGGGGCCTCCGCTCGCGCCTTCGCCACGGCCTCCAGCTCGACGTCGTGCAGGGTGTCCCCCGCCCAGCCCCAGAGCAGGGTCCGCAACTTGTGCTCGGTGTGGAAGCTGACGCCGTGGTCGACCCCGAACACCTGCCCCTGGCTGGCCAGGATGTGCCCGCCCTTGCGGTCGGCGTTGTTGATGAGCACGTCGAACACGGCCAGCATCCGCAGCCGCGGGTCGTCGGCGTGGATCACCGAGACCGGTCGGTCGTCGGCCCCGATGCCCTCGACGCAGGCGAACCAGCCCGTGCTGGGCACCGCGCTGCTGGGCACCAGGTCCACCAGCTCGCCCACCGCCTCCGGCTCGCTCTCGATCCAGGCCTGCAGCGACCCCGGACCCAGCGGGCCCTCGGCGAAGACGGTGACGGGGACGCAGTCGAACCCACCGATCCGCGACACCTCGTAGGCGGCGACCTCACGCAGGCCGAGGGTCCGCTCCGGGAAGTCCCAGAGCGGACGCTCACCCTCGGTGGGCTTGTAGACCCAGCTGCTGGTAGACCCGGCCGGCGTGCGGACCTCGGTCAGGAAGGTGGCGTTGGACGCCTCCACCAGGCGACCGGTGATCTCCAGCTCAGCCTCCCCCAGCTCGGCCTCGGCGAGCGAGGCGCAGAAGCGCGGGGTGGGTCATCCGAAGAGCGGGCGGCGGTAGCCGTTGGCCCGCGGGCAGATGTGTCCCTGAGGGTCCAGGGGCTGCAGGCAGAACGGGCACGGCGGGCGGCCCGCGGACACCAGCGCGTTGGCCCGGGCCACGAAGTCCCGGGCGTAGGCGGCGGTGATCTTGACGACGAACACCTCGTCGGCGCTGACCTCCCCGCTCCCGTCCGGTGCCGGGGACTCGCCGGCCTCCCCCTCGTCCTCCTCCGGGTCGAGTCGACGTCGACGTTGGAGAAGAGCTCGATGACGACGCGGTTGATGCTCGGATCCCACGCGATCGTCATGGTGCCGACGCGGAACTCCTCGGCGATCGGGGCGTCCAGCGGGTCGGTGTCACGGGCCTGTTTGGACGCGGGCGGCACGGCGGCGGTCCCGGTGCTGCGCCGGACCACCTCGTCGAGCACCCGGTTGAGGTGCTCGGCCAGGACGGACACCTGCTGCTTCTCGCAGGCCACGCTGGTGATGCGGTTGCCCTCGCGGGCCTGCAGGAAGAAGGCACGCTCCCCGGGCTGGCCGACGGTGCCGGCGACGAACCTGTCCGGCTCGTCGTAGCGGTGCACGAGAATCGCCATGGTCATCAGCCTAAGCAGGGGCTCAACGGGTCTCCCCGGCGGCAGGGTCGTCCGCTCCGCCGGCTCCGAGCCCGCCACCAACCGCTGCGTCATCGTCGGCGCCCTCGGCCTTGACCGGCGGCGGGGTGAGCAGCTTCCCGAGATCGGCGGGGGTGGAGTTGACCGTGACGACGTAGGGCCGGCTCGAGGTGTAGCGGATGATCGAGACCGAGGCCGGGTCGACCAGGATGCGCTGGAAGGCGTCGAGGTGCATGCCGAGCGCGTCGGCGAGGACCGCCTTGATGACGTCACCGTGGGACACCGCAGCCCACACCGCGTCGGGGCCGTGCTCGGCCTCCATCCGGGCGTCCCAGCTGCGGACCGCGCCAACCGACCGCGCGCTCATCTCCGTCATCGACTCCCCGCCGGGGAAGCGGACGGCCGAGGGTTGCGCCTGCACCGTCGACCAGAGCTTCTCCTTGCTGAGCTCCTTGAGCGACTTGCCCGTCCAGTCGCCGTACCCGCACTCGATCAGGCCCTGCTCGGTGTGGACGGGACACCCGTCGTCCCGGCCGGCGACGAGGGCCTGCGTGGTCTGGCGGCATCGGCGGAGCGGGGAGCTGAGCACTGCGCGCAGCGGCACGCCAGCCAGCCTCTTCCCCACGTCGGCGACCTGGCTGCGCCCGACGTCGTCGAGCTCGACCCCCGAGGACCGCCCGGCGAGGATCCCCGCGGTGTTGGCCGAGGTGCGGCCGTGGCGGATGAGCAGGACCGTCGTCATGCCCGAAGGCTAGCCGGGCCGCCCTGCCGCCTCGGCCCCCAGCGCGAGGTAGCGGCCGCGCACCGAGCAGAGAACCCCGCGGGTGTCCGGCTCGGCCAGCTCGACGTGCTCCACGGTGCCGCGGACCAACAGGGCCCAGCCGGCGTGTTCGGGGCCGGCGTCCGGCTCGTCGCGCTCGGCCGTGGTCACCGTCGCGCCCAGCCACCCCACAGCGTCCTCGAGCACGGGCCCCCACGCCGTCTCCCGCCACCGGCCGACGGTGAAGACCCCGCCGGGCGCCGGTGCCTGCCCGGCGAACACGTCCGCCAGCCGCCGGTGCGACCCCGCCAGCAGGCTGACCGCGAACCTGCCGGTGCTGGTCAGCTGGTCGGCGAGGTCGGACTCCTCGTCCAGCAGGCCGAGCACCTGGGGCGGCGACCCGTCGGCCAGCAGGAACGAGGAGAGGGTCCAGCCCGTGCTGCGGCCCTCGTGCGTGGCGGTCCAGACGCTCACCGGCGCGGGCATCCGTCCCCGCCAGCGGCGGAGCGGGTCCCGGTCGCCGGCCGGGGGGAGGAAGGGGTGGTCCCCGTGGATCGTCACGACTCCTCTTCTACACGGGGTTCGCGCCGCCGGCCGTGCCCGGGTGTGGCGGGCATCACCCGCCGGGTGCCGCCCGGGGACGGAGGTCGCTCCGCTGCGGCGGTCTACGGTGGTCGACGGACATGCGCCGCCGGGCCGGTCCAGGCGCCGGAGCGGGGACGAGGGGTGGGGCATGGGGTGGTTCGAGGCACTGGTGCTGGGCATCGTGCAGGGGCTGACCGAGTTCCTACCGATCTCCTCTAGCGCCCACCAGTCCATCGTGGGTCAGTTCTTCGGGGGCGAGGACGTCGGTGCCGCCTTCACCGCGATCACCCAGCTCGGCACCGAAGCCGCGGTCATCCTCTACTTCCGCCGCGACATCGTGCGGATCATCGGGCGCTGGGTCGGCTCACTGGCCGGCCGCGTCCCGCGGGAGGACCCGGACGCAAGGATGGGCTGGCTGGTCATCCTCGGATCGGTCCCGATCGTCGTGCTGGGCCTGCTGTTCCAGAACGCCATCGACTCCGTCCTGCGCAACCTGTGGATCACCGCGGCGATGCTCGCCGGCTTCGGCCTGGTGATCGGAATCGCCGACCGGTTCGCCCGCAACGCCCGCCCGCTCACCTCGCTGACCTGGGGGCACGGCGTGCTGTTCGGTCTCGCCCAGTCGCTGGCGCTGATTCCGGGCGTCTCGCGCTCGGGGGCGACGATCAGCGCGGGTCTGGCCTTGGGCTACACCCGCGAGGCGGCAGCGCGTTACTCCTTCCTGCTGGCCATCCCGGCCGTCGTCGGCTCCGGGTTGTTCAAGCTCAACGACATCTCGGCCGACCCCGTGCCACCGGCCTGGGGGCCGATCCTGCTGGCCACTGTCGTGGCCTTTCTCGTGGGCTACGCGGTGATCGCCTGGCTCCTGCGCTACATCTCCACCCACACGTTCATGCCGTTCGTCTACTACCGCCTCGGCCTCGCACTGCTCGTCGTGGTGCTGCTTCTGACCGGCGTCCTCGAGCCGCTGCCGCAGGCCTGACGGCTCCGCAGGCTCAGCCGACGCCGGCCTGCTCGAGGGCCTGCGCCAGCACGGCGAGCGCGGAGAGCTTCTCCTCCACGTCCGCGCCGTAGGGCACCACCGAGCACGTGGTCACCCCGGACGCGGCGAGCACCTGCAGCCGCTCGGCGATCCGGTCCCGGTCGCCCAGCAGGGAGGTCGCGTCGAGGAACGCGTACGGCACCGCTGCCATGGCATCGCGCTGCCGGCGGTCGAGGAACAGGTCCTGCACGGCCGCGGCGGCCTCGCCGTAGCCCATCCGGACCGCCAGGGCGTTGTAGAAGTTCTGCGCCCGGCTGCCCATCCCGCCCAGGTACAGGGCCGCGTAGCCGCGGACCGGGTCGGCGCAGCGTCGCGGGTCCGGGCCCACGACGAGCGGAAAGGTGGGAGCGACGTCGAAACCCTCGAGCGTCTTCCCAGCCTTGGCCCGACCGGCCCGGACGGCGCTCAGCTGCTCGTCGGCGAAGTCGGGAGCGTAGAAGACGGCGAGCCAGCCGTCCGTCAGCTCCCCGGCCAGCTCCAGGTTCCTGGGGCCGACCGCCGCCAGGTAGGTCGGGATGCGATCGCCCGCTGGGGCGAGGGTGAGCTTCAAGGACTTGCCGGGACCCTCGGGCAGCGGCAGCGCGTGGTAAGCACCCTCGTAGGCCACGGTGCGCCGGCTGAGCGCGAGCTCGACCACCGCCAGGTACTCCCGGGTGCGGGCCAACGGCTTGTCAAAACGAACACCGTGCCAGCCTTCGGAGACCTGCGGGCCGGAGACGCCCAGACCCAGCCGGAAGCGTCCCCCGGACAAGACGTCGAGGCTGGCCGCGGTCATCGCCGTCATCGCCGGGGTGCGCCCGGGGATCTGCATGACGGCGGAGCCGACCGCGATCCGGCGGGTCTGCCCGGCCAGCCAGGCGAGCACGGTGGGGCTGTCGGAGCCGTAGGCCTCCGCGGCCCACACGACGTCGAAGCCGAGGGCCTCCGCATGAGCGGTGAGGCGGAGCTGGACCTGCGGGTGCTCCGCGCTGGCCAGGGACCCCAGGTGCAGGCCCAGTCGCATGGACCCACGGTAGTGGCTGGCCGTCTCGGGGATGGCCGTTGGCTAGGGTCGCTGCCATGGAACAGCGGTCGGTCGGGACGAGCGGCCTGCGCGTCTCGCGCCTGGGGCTGGGAACCATGACCTGGGGCCGGGACACGACCGACCAGCAGGCCCGCTCGCTGCTGGAGATGTTCCACGAGGCCGGCGGGACCCTCATCGACACCGCCGCCGCCTACGGGGCCGGGGACGCCGAGCGGCTGGTCGGCTCGCTGGTGGCCGAGATGGGCCTGCGCGACGACGTGGTCCTGGCCACCAAGGCCGGCTTCGTCATCCAGGACGGCGAGCGCATCGTCGACACCTCGCGACGCGCGCTCCTGCGTGACCTCGAAGGGTCGCTGCGCCGGCTCGGCACCGACCACGTCGACCTCTGGCAGGTGCACGCCTGGGGCGAGGCGCCGCTGGCCGAGACCCTGGACGCCGTCGACCACGCCGTTACGGCGGGGATGGTGCGCTACGCCGGCATCTCCAACTTCGTGGGGTGGCAGACCGCGCAGGCCGCCACCTGGCAGCGAGCCTTCCCCGGTCGCACGCCGATCTCCAGCGTGCAGGTGGAGTACTCCCTGCTCGCCCGGCGGGCCGAGGTCGAGGTGCTCCCGGCGGCCCGAGCGTTCGGCATGGGCTTCTTCCCCTGGTCACCGCTCGGTCGTGGGGTGCTGACCGGCCAGTACCGCGCCGGCACACCCCGGGGCTCGCGGGCCGCGACCGACCACTTCGCCTGGTTCGTCGAGCCCTACCTGGAACCGCGCAGCCGCGGTGTGGTCGAGGCCGTGGTCCGAGCGGCGGAGGGGCTGGACCTCTCCCCCCTGCAGGTAGCGCTGCTGTGGGTGCGCGACGCGCCCGGGGTGACGGCTCCGCTGCTCGGGGCCCGCACCGCTGGTCAGCTGGCCCCGGCGCTGGCCGTGGAGGACCAGTCCCTGCCCTACGAGATCGCGTCGGCGCTCGACGACGTCTCCGGTGGTCCGAACGCCGCACGCGTGGTGCCGGTCGGGGCCCGCTCGACCTGACCGCGCACCGAGTGCGCGCTCTCGCAGGTCAGGAGGACCGTCGGACCTGCTGGAGCGCGCAGTCGAGCCCGCTCGGCAGAGCGTTGCCCAAGAGGTCCGACGAGGACCAGCGCCGAAGGTCGCCGTTGACCGAATGCGCACTTCCTCGACCGCGAAGAGGCCGTCCGAGTCGAGTTCTCGCGCACTCGGCGTCGGTCAGACCGAGGCCGGGACGCGGATGATCTTGCGGCGGATCCAGATGTCGCGGGTGCCGTCCCGGTAGCGACGAAGGCGCGTCAGCTCCCAGCCCCCGTACTCGGCCTGGTCGGTCAGCAGCTGGCGGACCGCGCTCCTGGACAGGTGGCGGCCCAGCCGGACCCTCTCGATCTCGTACTCCACGGCGCGCTTGGTCATTGCTGACCAGCCTAACCCCGGCTCGGGGGAGGCTGGCGATGCGCCCGAGGGATGCGCACGGGGACGTCGGCGCCGGGCGGGTGAGCCAGGATGAAGGGTGCCCACCTCGCCCAGCCGCCGATCCTGGGCCGTCTGGGCCGTCGCGGTCACGGCCTACGCGGTGGCCATCCTTCAGCGCACCTCCCTGGGTGTCGCTGCGGCTCCGGCGACGGAGCGGTTCGGCGTCGGTGCGTCGGTGCTGTCCAGCTTCGTGGTCCTCCAGCTGGTGGTCTACGCAGCGATGCAGATCCCGGTCGGCATCCTCGTCGACCGGTTCGGGTCCCGGCTGCTGCTCGTCAGCGGCGCGCTGCTGATGGCGGCGGGCCAGACCACCATGGCGCTCGCCACGCACCCCGGCACGGCCGTGCTGGCCCGGGTGATCGTGGGCGCCGGGGACGCCATGACCTTCATCTCGGTGCTGCGGGTGATCCCGGCCTGGTTCCCGGCGCGCCGCGTCCCCCTGGTCACCCAGCTCACCGGCCAGGCCGGCCAGCTGGGCCAGGTGGCCAGCACCGTGCCGCTGGCGGCCGCGCTGGCCGGGCCCGGCTGGACCCCCGCCTACCTCGGGGCGGCCGCCGTCGGCGTGCTGGCCGCGGTGCTGGTGCTGCTGGCGGTCCGTGACCGCCCCGCCGGCGTCCCAGCCCCGGTGCCGGTCGGCTGGACCCAGGCCCTGACCGACCTGCAGAGCTCCTTCACCCATCCCGGCACCCGGCTGGGCCTGTGGTCGCACTTCAGCACGCAGTTCTCGGGGATGGTCTTCGCCCTGTTGTGGGGCTACCCGTTCCTGACCGCTGGCCTGGGCTACAGCCCCGCACTGGCGGGCGGGCTGCTCACGATGATGGTGCTGGCGGGACCGGTGATCGGCCCGGTCCTCGGCCAGCTCACCGCGCAGTACCCGCTCCGCCGCTCGGACCTGATCTTCGGGGTGCTGATCGCCACGGTGGCGATCTGGACCGTGGTCATCGTCTGGCCGGGGGCCCTGCCGCTGCCGCTGGTGGTCCTCTTGCTGCTGGTGCTGGCCGCCTACGGCCCGGCCTCGGCGGTGGGCTTCGACTTCGCCCGATCCTTCAACCCCACCACCCGGCTGGGCGCGGCCTCCGGCATCGTCAACATGGGCGGCTTCACCGCCTCGCTGGTCACGATCTTCGCCGTCGGGGTGATCCTGGACTGGCGGGCTCCCACTGGGGCCTTCGACCTCGTCGACTTCAAGATCGCGTTCTGCTTCCAGTACCTGCTGTGGGCTTTCGGCTTCGTGTCGCTGTGGAGGAGCCGCCGGCTGACGCGCGCCGGCATGCGGGCCGAGGGGGGCGCACCGATCGACCCTCTTCCCCGCGCCATCGTCCGGCACTGGCACCAGCGAGGTCGGCCCTGAGGCGCCCTCGGTCGCGATTCGTCGTGCGGGAGCCCTGTTGCTATAGTTTCCAGCCGCACCAGGTCCGGGTGGCGGAATAGGTAGACGCGCTAGCTTGAGGTGCTAGTTCCCTTTACGGGGAATGGGGGTTCAAGTCCCCCCTCGGACACAACGGTGACGAGCCCCTCCCACTCCGGTGGGCGGGGCTCGTATCGTTTGCGGCGGGGCCTCGCTCAGAGCGGAGCCGAGCAACCCTTCGACCCGTTGCGGGTGTGCCCCCGCGAAGATCTCCGCTGCAGCGACCGACGGGGCCGCCTGCCCCGCTCCGGAAGGATCCGCCATGGACACCGGCCTGCCTCAGCTCGCCGTCACCGGCGTCACCGGAGCCGTCGGCGGGCTCGTCGCGCGCGCCCTGGCCGACGTCGGCGTGCCGCTCCGGCTCCTGGCGCGCACGCCGTCCAGGGTCCCCGCCCTGCCCGGCTGCGTGGTCCTGCCCTCCAGCTACGGCGACGGTGAGCCGTCGGTGGCGGCGCTGCGTGGAGTGGACACGCTGCTCATGGTGTCCGCAGCCGAGCACGAGGACCGGCTGGGCCAGCACCGGGCCTTCGTCCGCGCGGCCGCCGAGGCCGGCGTCTCCCACGTCGTCTACACCTCCTTCGCCGCAGCGGCGGAGGACGCCGTCTTCACGCTGGGCCGGGACCACTGGGCCACCGAGCGGGCCATCGTCGACGCAGGCCTGGCCCACACCTTCTTGCGGGACTCCTTCTACCTCGACTTCCTGCCCGAGACCGTCGGGCAGGACGGGGTCATCCGCGGGCCCGCCGGGGACGGACGGGTGGCCGCCGTGGCCCGTGCGGACGTCGCGCGGGTGGCGACGGCGGTGCTGCTCGACCCGGGGTCGCACCGCGACGCCAGCTACGAGCTGACCGGACCCGAGGCGCTCTCCTTCGCCGACGTCGCCGAGCAGGTCTCCGCCGCGCAGGGACGGCCCGTGACCTACTACCCGGAGACGCTCGAGGAGGCCTACGCCTCGCGCGCCCCCTACGGCGCCCCACCCTGGATGGTCGAGGCCTGGGTGAGCACCTACACCGCCATCGCGACCGGGCAGCTGGCACAGGTCACCGACCACGTGGAGCGGGTGACCGGCCGGGCGCCGCTCAGCCTGCGCCAGCTGTTGGCCGACGCCTGAGGGCTCAGCGGGGCGTGGAGCTCAGACCAGACGCGGTGACCTCCGATGCCGGGACCTCCTCCGGCTCGGGCACGTCGCCGTGGTCGTCGACCATCGTCGTCTCGTCGAACGGCCGCTGACCGGCCAGCACGGCGTCCAGCTGCTCCCGGTCCAGGGACCGGGTCCACGACCCGATCAGCACCGTCGCGACCGCGTTGCCGGCGAAGTTGGTGAGGGCGCGGGCCTCGGACATGAAGCGGTCGATGCCGACGATCAGGCCGACGCCGTCCAGCAGGTCGGGCCGGTGCGACGCGAGGCCACCCGCGAGGGTGGCCAGACCGGCACCGGTGACGCCGGCCGCGCCCTTGGAGGCGATCATCATGAACACCAGCAGGGAGATCTGCTCCGGGACCGTCAGCGGGTCCCCCATCGCCGAGGCGATGAAGAGCGACGCCATGGTCAGGTAGATCGCGGTGCCGTCGAGGTTGAACGAGTAGCCCGTCGGGACCACGACGCCGACGGTCGGCTTGGCCACCCCCAGGTGCTCCATCTTGGCGATCAACCGCGGCAGTGCCGACTCCGACGACGAGGTCGACACGATGAGCAGGAACTCGCGCCCGAGGTAGCGGAGCAGCTTGAAGATGTTGATGCCAGTGAAGGCCTTGAGGATCAGACCGAGGATGCCGAACACGAAGATCGCGCAGGTCGTGTAGAAGCCGATCATGATCACGGCCAGCGCCTTGAGCGCGTCCAGGCCGGTCTCGCCGACCACCGCCGCGATGGCCCCGAAGGCTCCCAGCGGCGCGACCCACATGATCATGGAGAGGATCCGGAAGACCAGCCGCTGCAGGTGCCCGATGCCGACGAGGATCGGCTTGCCGGCCTTGCCCATGGCCTGGATCGCGAAGCCCACCAGCAGCGCCACGAGCAGCGTCTGGAGCACGGTCTCGGTGGTCAGGGCCGAGAACAGCGTGTCCGGGATGATGTTGAGGATGAACTCGGCCGTCGTCGAGGCCTCCTTGGGAGCCAGCCCCGCGCCCTTGCCCGCGAGCTCCTCGGTGAGCCGCAGGCCCTCGCCGGGGTGCACGATGTTGCCGACGATGAGCCCGATGATGAGCGCCACGGTGGACATCACCAGGAAGTACCCCAGGGCGAGGCTGCCGACCCGGCCGACCTGGGCAGCGCTGCGCAGGGACCCGATCCCCAGCACGAGGGTGCAGAAGATCACGGGCGCGATCATCATCTTGATGAGAGCCACGAAGCCGGTGCCGATCGGCTTCAGCTCCTTCGCGAAGTCCGGGGCGATGAAGCCGACGGCGATGCCGAGGAGAACGGCCACGATCACCGCGATGTAAAGGTAGTGGGTGCGGTCCTTGCGCGCGGGCGCGCCGGTGGGGGCGCTGACGGCGGGCTCGGTGGCCATGTCGTCTCCTCGTCGTGGGTGGAAGGGATGTCGGGCTGAGTCTGTCCTCTTATTCACCCGGCGCGAAAGGTGCCCCAGGTTTTCTTCCCGCCCGGGCGAGCATGCCCGTCCCCTGGGGACCAGCTCGCGCGGGCCCGGACGGGGTCTGGATCAGCCCGGGACCGCGCGCACGTCGAGACCGGACTGCAGCTGGAGCGCCCCGTCCATCTCCAGCGCCCCCTCCATCTCGAGGTCAGCCTTCCCCGGCTCGGTGTCGGCGGCCCAGAGGTCGACGACTTCGGAGACGGCGTGCAGCAGGAAGGTGTGCATCTCCTGGATGCGGGCCGTCACCGCGCTGGGCACCAGCAGGTGGTGGTCGGCGTGCGCGGCGGCGGGCCCGCCGTCGCCCCCACCGAACAGCACCGTCGTGGCTCCTCGGGCCCGGGCCGTCCGCAAGGCCTCGACCACGTCGGGGGACCGCCCACTGGTGGTGAAGGCGGCGACGACGTCGCCGGGACGGGCCAGGGCCGCGAGCTGGCGCGAGAACACGTCCTCGAACCGGTAGTCGTTGGCGATGCAGGTCATCACGGTGGAGTCGGTGCTCAGCGTGACGGCGGGCAGCGGCCGCCGCTCGCGCTTGAAGCGGCCGACCATCTCCCCCGTCAGGTGCTGGGCGTCCGCCGCGCTGCCCCCGTTGCCGAGGGTGTAGAGGTGGCCGCCTTCGTGGAAACGGGCGCAGAGCATCCCGGCGACCGCACGGGCGGCCGGCAGCAAGGCGGCGGTGGCTTCCGCCGTCCGCACGTGGTCGGTCAGGTCGTCACTCATCAGTTCAGGCATGCGGGCTCTCCCTCGGCCGGAGGTGGGGCAGACCGTCCAGCGGCGGCTGGGACGGACGGGACGTGCGCGGTGGACCGCGACCGACGCCGCGCATCCGCCGGGCTCTTACCCAGGACGCAGCGCTCTACCCACCCCAGGGCCGAACCAGCTCCCGGCCGCCCATCCCGTCGGTCGGGAAGCGGATCATCGCACGGAGGGGGGACGACGCGCGCTCGACCCAGGCGAGCGGTGTGGGCGCCGCCGGGACGGCGGCGCCTTCCTTGCTTCCCCCTGGGGCAGCACCTAGAGTCGCCGTCGCGGTGACGGTGCCGCCCGGCTCAGAGGTGGAGGCCCGAGGTGTCGCGCGTTCGAGCCGAGAGGCGGGAGCAAGAGCTGCGGACGCGCAGCTACAGCAAGCGTGAGGCCATCGCGGGCTACCTGTTCATCTCGCCCTGGATCATCGGTTTCTTGGTGTTCACCCTCGGCGCGATGGCCTACAGCCTCTACATCTCCTTCAGCTACTACAACCTGGCGAAGAACACGACCCGTCCCGCCGGGATGGCGAACTACCAGGCGCTGATCGACGACCCGAAGGTCGCGCTCTCGCTCAAGAACACCCTCTACTACGCCGCCCTGGCGGTGCCGCTGGAGATCTGCTTCGCCCTGCTGCTGGCGGCGCTGCTCAACCGGGTGGGCCGCGGCGCCGGGGTGTTCAGGACCCTCTACTACCTGCCGAAGATGACGCCGTCCGTCGCGACCGCGGCGGTGTTCTTCCTGCTCCTCAACGGCAACACCGGAGCCATCAACCAGGGCCTGGCGCTCGTCGGCATCGAGGGTCCTCAGTGGCTCATCGACCCGTCGTGGGTGAAGCCGTCCATCGTGCTGATGACCCTGTGGGGCGTCAGCGGGACGATGGTGATCTTCCTGGCGGCGCTGAAGAACGTGCCTCGTGAGCTGTACGAGGTGGCCTCGCTGGACGGCGCCGGGCCGGTGCGCCAGTTCTTCACCATCACCGTGCCGATGATCTCGAGCGCGATCTTCTTCAACGTCATCGTGCTGACGATCGCCGCTCTGCAGGTGTTCGACCAGGCCTTCCTGCTGTTCTGGCGCGACCAGAACAACGCCTCTCCGGAGTCGTCGCTGTTCTACGGCGTCTACCTCTTCCAGCAGGCGTTCCGCTCCTTCGACTTCGGGTTCGCCGCAGCCATGGCGTGGCTCCTGTTCGTGATCATCCTGCTGATCACCCTGGTCCAGGTCCGCTTCGGCAACCGCTTCGTCTACTACGAGGGAGACCGGGACTGATGACGGCCACCCAGCCCACCTCGGGCACCCTGCCGCTGGAGGCCCAGGCCGCCGGCCAGGCCCTCGCTGCGTCCCCGGTCCCCAGGCGGCGCAGACCCAACCGCTGGTACCGGCCGAAGAGCGTGGTCGCGACGGTGGCGCTGTGGATCGCGCTGACGGCTTTCTCGCTGTTGTTCCTCTACCCCTTCGTGTGGCTGCTGGCGGCGAGCCTGAAGCCCCGCGGCCAGGTGTTCGACAACAAGCTAGTCCCCGACACCATCCTGACCAGCAACTACGTCGAGGTCTTCGACCAGCTGCCGCTGCTCAGCTGGATGGGCAACAGCGTGCTGATCGCGGTGCTCGCCGCGCTGTTCGTGGCCCTCTCCAGCTCCGCGGTCGCGTTCGGCTTCGCCTACTTCCGCTTCCCCCTGCGGAACGTCCTCTTCGGCCTCGTGCTGGCCACGATGATGCTGCCGGGCGCCGTCACCTTGATCCCGCAGTACCTGATCTGGAAGAACCTCGGGCTGCTCGGGACGAACGTGCCGCTGTGGGGGGGCAACCTCTTCGGCTCCGCGTTCTACATCTTCCTGCAGCGGCAGTTCTTCCTCGGTCTGCCGCGGGAGCTGTTCGAGGCCGCTCGCGTCGACGGCGCCAGCTACTTCGGGCTGTTCCGGCGGATCGCCATGCCGCTGGCCATCCCCTCGTTCATCATCGTGTTCCTGTTCGAGTTCCAGACCAGCTGGAACAACTTGCAGGCGGCGCTGATCTACCTGAACGCCGGTTCCGTGGAGGGCTTCACGGTGCCGCTGGGCATCGCCTACGCGATGACGAAGTACAGCCCGACCAACGGCGGCCAGGGCGACTACCAGTACGTGATGGTCGCGTCGCTGCTGGTCACCTTGCCCATGCTCGTGCTGTTCGCCTTCGGCCAGCGCTACTTCATCGAGGGCGTGGCCACCCAGGGTCGCAAGGGCTGAGCCGGCTCGCGCGCGGCGGCGGCACGGCAGGAGCGCTCGCCCCTGCCGTGCGCGCGGATCAGAAGCCGCTGCCCGCGTAATCCTCGCCGGCGGGCTCGTCGCGGTGGGCTCCGTCCGGGTCGTTGGTCCGACCCTCGGCGTACTCGTTCTCGGTGACCGCCTCGTCACCCAGCGTCGGGTCGGTCGGCGCCGGCGGCAGGTCGACCTCCGCCAGGTCCTCCTCGCTCATAGCCCGCGGGTCGTCCATCTGGGGTTCGGTCACGTCCAGCCTCCTGTGGTGGTCTCGGATGCAGGTCTACCCGTTTCGGCGCTTGCTCACCAGGGGACGGGCCGCTGAGCGGAGGGGAGAGCGCACGTTGGGCCCCGGACCAGGGTCCGGGGCCCTACGTCGTGCTGCCTGCGCGTCGACTCCCTGCCGTCAGCCACCTACCTGGTTGTAGGCCCGCATGGCGGCGGTCTGGGCGTCCTTCAACGCGGCCTCGGGCGGCTTCGTCCCGAGCAGCGAGGAGGTGATCGCGTTCTGCAGCTCGGTCTGGATCTGCTGGCCCGCCGGCGAGGCACCGTAGGACTTGCCGCTGTTCACCACGTCGTAGTAGGTCGCGATGGTCTCGTTGAACCCTGCGTTGTCGCTCTCCTTGACGTACTCGCTCCGGATCGCCTCGTCAGCAGCCGGGGATCCGGTGAAGAGCCCGGTGTTGATGGCCCCCGGGGTCTTGGCGATCGTCTTGGCGCGGGCCGCGCCGGCTGCCATCCAGGCGTCCTGCGAGGTCAGGTTGACCGCCCAGGCGCAGGCCGCGTCCGGGTTCTTGGCGCCCTTGGGGATGACGAAGGACGTCCCGCCGGCGACGGTGAAGGGCTGGCCGTCACCGCCCTTGAACGGCACGGCGGAGATCTGGACGTCCTTGACGTAGGGCGTGAGCACGTTGACGTACCACTGTGCGTTCACCTGGGCACCGACCTGGTCAGCCACGTACTGGTTCTTCTCCCCGAACGTGTCGAAGGAGTCGGTGAAGCTCTTCACCTTGGCGTAGCCGCCCTGAGCATCCATGAGCTGCTTGAGGAAGGAGAGCGCCTTGGCGTTCCCGGGGTTGTCGAGCGTGGGGACGCCCTCACTGTCGATGAGCTGACCGCCGAGCCCGAGGAGCCACAGCTCGGACTGCCCGGTGGCCACGGGGTCGAAGCCGAGCGTCTTGGGGTTGCCACCGCTGGCCTTGTACATCTTGCCGGCGGCGGCCAGCAGCGCGTCCGGCTTGGACGTGTCGATCTCGGCCGCGCTCACCCCGGCGGCGTCCATCACGCGCTTGTTCAAGATGATGGCGGGCGGCTGGTAGAACTGCGGCACCGCCCAGACCTTGCCGTCGTAGGTCACGTCCTGCACCACCGAGGGGTAGTACTGCGCCTGGACGTCCACCGAGTGCGCGGTGAAGCAGGTGTCCAGCGGACGGATGAGGTCCCGGGCCGCGTAGGTGGCCACCAGGCGACGGTCCATCTGCACCACGTCGGGGACGTCGCCGCTGGCCGCGCGGGTGGTGAACTTCTGCGCGTCGAAGGCGGTGGCGTCGATCTTGATGGTGACGCCGGTCAACTGCTCCTTGGCGTGGTCCAGGCGGGAGGTGCCCACCTCGTCGGCGTTCTCGAAGCCCCAGGCGCTCAGGGCGCCGGCAGCGTTGGTCGTGAAGGCTGGGCCGGCGTCCGCGGAGTCCTCCGAGGCCGCGTCACCGCCCCCGCCGCACGCGCTCATCAGGCCCAGGCTCGTGGCCAGACCGAGAGCGAGCAGCGTCTTCTGGCTCTTGTTCACCACGGTTCCTCTCTGTGGTCGTGGTCGCGTCGTCACGGCCACGGAGTCCCCTGCCGTCCAGTCCGAGGACGGCGTGTCCAGGGGGACCGTAGTTCAGCACCTGGGGAGTCACAAGCCAATGCAGCCCGTGTCGGTGCACGAGTGCCGCTGGCGGAAACCGGCCCTGGCCAGGGTGGGAGATGTTCGGACCGCCACCTCTGGAGCCGGGCACCGGGGCACGGCGCGGTCGCGCAGGGGCCGTGGCACCACGGGACAGGCGTTCCACCGGATCGGCGGTCGCGGCCCTGCTGACCGGACGTGGCTGAGGATGGAGCCGGCGGGCGGCCCGTCGGCAACCTGTCGACGCCGCCGTCGATCCCGGGGAGGGGCACCACGTGAGCCCTGACGACCTGGTTCTGGCCGGTGTGCTGCTGCTGGCCGGCATCGGTGCCGGGGTGGTCGGCTACGCCGCCGGCCTGGCCTCCCTGGTCTCCTTCCCGGTGCTGTTGGCTCTCGGGGTTCCACCGCTCACCGCCAACGTCACCAACTCCGTCGCCCTGACCGGGGTGACGCTGGGCGGGGTGGCCGCGGCCCGACCGGAGCTGCGCGGCCAGCGGCGACGGATGCTCACCTTCGGGGGCACGGGCGTGGTCGGTGGGGCGGTCGGGGCGCTGCTGCTCCTCCAGCTGCCGCCCTCGGTGTTCGAGCGGGTGGTGCCCGGGTTGGTGGCCTTTGGCTCGGTGGTGCTGCTGCTCCGCCCGTTGCTACGGCGCTGGCACGCGGGACGGCTGCACGAACGGCATCCCGGTGTGCTGGCCGTCGTCGGGATGGTGACGGTCTACTGCGGCTATTTCGGAGCCGGCGCGGGGGTGCTCCTGCTGGCCACGTTCGGCGCGGTGCTGCCGGACCGGATGGCCCGGCTGGCAGCGCTGCGCACCGTCGTGGTCGGCGCGGCCAACACCACCGCCGCCGTCATCTTCACCCTCACCGGAACCGTCGACTGGGCGGCCGTGCCGCCCCTGGTGGCCGGGGCCGTGATCGGTTCCTCGCTCGGACCGCCGCTGGTCCGCCGGCTGCCGGAGACGCCGCTGAGGGTCGGCATCGCCCTGGCGGGCCTGGGGCTCGCCGTGGCCCTGCACCTCGGCCGGAGCGGCTGAGCGGGCGCTCATCGGAAGTCCCGCGAGGAATGCCGGGTGGGCAGGCTGCTGCGGGTAGCCGGGACGGCGGCGCCGAGGGGTTCCAACTTGTCAGCCACCAGGTTGGTGACCCCTTCGCTGTGCTCGACCCTGCCCCGAATGACCATGGCGTTGACGTTGCGGCCGACGCGGCGAAACGTGCGCCACATCGGCTCCGCGCAGACGATGTTGAGCATCCCCGTCTCGTCCTCGAGGTTGAGGAAGGTGATGCCTCCGGCGGTTCCCGGCCGCTGCCGGTGCGTGACCAGGCCGGCCACCCGCAGGCGGCGGCCGTCGTCGCCCGGCCCCAGCGCGCTGATCGGCACGATCCCCTGCTCCTCCAGCACGGGACGGAGGTGGCCCACCGGGTGGTCGTCAGGGGAGATCTGGGTCGACCACAGGTCGGCCAGGGTCAGCTCCACCGGGCTCATCCCCGGCAGCGTCGGTGGGGCGGCGTCGATGGCCGAGCCGGGGAGGGTGTCGAGGTCGTCGGCGTAGCCGGCGTTCCACAGCGCCTGCCGCCGGGACAGGCCGAACCCATCGAACGCGCCGGCGGTGGCCAGCGCCTCGGTCTGCGCCACCGTCAGCCCGGCTCGCCGGACCACGTCGTTCTGGTTCGAGAACGGCGCCCGCTCCCGCTCCGCGACCAGCCGCCCGGCGACCTCACGGCCCAGCCCCTGCACCTCGACCAGTCCCAGGCGGACGGCGAAGTGGCCGTCGCGGCGGTGCTCACCGGTCCGGTCGGGGGCTCCGCGGACGAAGGGCCCCACCGGGTCCTGGTCGCGGTCACGACAGCGCGGTGAGCCGGTCGGACCGGCACGGCCCGGCTCGAGCGCCTCCAGGTCGGCGTCGACCCCGGACAGCAGCACGTCGGGCCGGCGCACCTGCACCCCGTGCCGGCGGGCGTCGCCCACCAGGGACTGCGGGGAGTAGAAGCCCATCGGCTGGGCGCGCAGCAGCCCGGCCAAAAAAGCGCCCGGGTAGTGCAGCTTGAGCCAGGCCGAGGCGTAGACCAGCAGGGCGAAACTGATGGCGTGGCTCTCGGCGAAGCCGAAGTTGGCGAAGGCCTGGATCTTGGCGTAGATCTCGTCGGCGACCGCTCCGGTGATGCCGTTCGAGGCCATCCCGGCGTAGAGCTTCTCGCGCAGCCGCTCGATCTTCTCCACCCCCCGCTTGGAGCCCATCGCCCGGCGCAGCAGGTCGGCGTCGTCACCGGTGCAGCCACCGACGGCCATGGCGATCTGCATCAGCTGCTCCTGGAACAGCGGCACGCCCTTGGTCCGCTCCAGCACGGGCTCCAGCTTCGGGTGCAGATAGGTGATCTCCTCCTTCCCGGTGGCCCGCCGGATGTAGGGGTGCACGGCCCCGCCCTGGATGGGCCCAGGCCGGATCAGCGCGATCTCGATCACCAGGTCGTAGAACCGCCGCGGCTGCAGGCGGGGCAGGGTGCCGATCTGCGCGCGGCTCTCCACCTGGAAGACGCCGATGGAGTCGGCCCGGCAGAGCATGTCGAAGACGCCGGCCTCCTCCTTGGGCATGGTGTCGAGGGTCCAGCGCTCCCCCACCTGTTCGGCGACGACGTCGAAGCTGTGCTGGATGGCGCTGAGGATGCCGAGGCCGAGGAAGTCGAACTTGACCAGGCCCATCCAGGCGCAGCTGTCCTTGTCCCACTGCAGGACGGTCCGGTCCTCCATCCGGCCCGGCTCGATCGGGCAAACCTCGCCCACGGGTCGGTCGGTGAGCACCATGCCGCCGGAGTGGATGCCGAGGTGCCGGGGTGCCCGGAGCAGCTGGTCGGCCAGGTCGATCACCGGCCCGGGGACGGAGTGGTCCTCGTCGAGCGGGAGGGCCCCGAACGCCTCGATCTGCTTGGACCACGCGTCCTGCTGCCCGGTGGAGTAGCCGAGCGCCTTGGCCATGTCGCGGACCGCGGACTTCGGCCGGTAGCTGATGACGTTGGCGACCTGGGCGGCGTTGCGCCGGCCGTAGCGCCGGTAGACCTCCTGGATCACCTCCTCGCGGCGGTCGGAGTCGAAGTCGACGTCGATGTCGGGCTCCTCGTCGCGGGTCAGGGAGAGGAAGCGCTCGAAGGGCAACCGGTACTTGATGGGGTCGACGGCGGTGATGCCGAGGACGTAGCAGACGACGGAGTTGGCGGCCGACCCCCGCCCCTGGCAGAGGATGCCGCGCTCGCGGGCGAAGGCGACGGCGTCGTGGACGATGAGGAAGTAACCGGGGAAGTCCTTCTCCTCGATCACCGCCAGCTCGCGCTCCAACCGCTCCTGCGCCACCGCCCGTCCTGACCCCTGACCTGGGCTGCCGTAACGCTCGTCCGCGCCCCGGCGGGACAGCTCCCGCAACCAGCTGATCGGGGTGTGGCCGGGCGGCACCTGCTGCTTCGGCAGCTGGGGCTTGGCCAGCCGGAGCGCGAAGGCCAGCTCGTCGGCCAGGGCGGTGCTGGCGGCGACCGCCCCGGGGTAGCGGACGAAGCGCTGCTGCATCTCCTCCCCCGAGCGCAGGTGCGCCCCCGGCGGCGGCAACCAGCCGTCCATCTCGGCCAGGCTCCGGCGGGCCCGGACGGCCGCCATCGCCGCCCCCAGCCGGTACTCCGCCGGCGTGGCGAAGTGGACGTTGCCGGTGGCCACGGTGCGCAGCCCGTGGTCGGCCGCCAGCCCGGCCAGCGCGTCGTTGACACGAGAGTCGGTCGGCAGCCCGGAGTCGGCGAGCTCCACCACCACCTGCCCGTGCCCGAAGAGCGCGGTCAGCCGGTCCAGCTCCTGGGCGGCCGCCCCCCTCCCCCCGCGGGTCAGCGCCGCACGCACCGCGCCCTTGCGGCAACCGGTGAGCACCACCCACTCCCCGCCCGCGGCAGCACCGAGCTCGTCCAGGTCGTAGCGCGGCCGGCCCTTCTCCCCGCCCCGCAGCTGCGCCTCGGTGATCGCCGCGGCCAGCCGGTGGTAGCCCGAGACCCCCGCAGCGAGCACCAGCAGGTGCCCGCCCTCGGGGTCGGCGACGCCGTTCTGCGGGACGGTCAGCCCCAGCGAGAGCTCGGCGCCGTAGACGGTGCGCAGGTCGTAGGCCGTCGCCGCCTCGGCGAAGCGGGCCGCGCCGTAGAGCCCGTCGTGGTCGGTGAGCGCGAGGCAGTCCAGCCCCAGCCGGACCGCCTCCTCGACGAGGGTCTCGGGGTCGGAGGTGCCGTCGAGGAAGCTGAAGTTGCTGTGGCAGTGCAGCTCGGCGTAGGGCACGACCGGGGTGGAGGGCCGAGGGACGAGCCGCCCCTTCGCCTCGTAGGCCGCCCGCTTGCGCTTGTAGCCGGGCGCGGAGTCGTCGGTCGGGTTGTCCGGCGAGACGGCCCGGGCGAAGGGCCGCTCCCCCGGCCCGGACGGCGGCTCCGTCGTCGGCGGGGGCCGGTCGGAGAGCCGGCGCTCCAGCTCCGCCCACGGCAGCGGCGGGTTCTCCCAGTTCACAGCGCCCCGCCCGCAGAGCTAGTCATAGCGCGCCTCGCACCACCAGTGGCCGTCCTCCACGACCAGCAGCCAGGCGCTGCCGTCCACCCCGACGACCTGGAACCGGGCCACCCGGCGGGCCTGGGCGGGGTCCCACCACAGCTCGTCGATCGGCCACGGCCCGGCCCAGGCCTGCACCTGGGTGGGCGGGGACATCCGGTCGACGGTGAACAGCGCCGGCTCCCCGGTGACCAGCCCGCGCTCGGTCACCGCGACCGGACGGCCGTCGACCCCGGTGACCAGCGCCGACCGCGGCTCGGGGAACACCCGCGCCGGGGCGGGCGGCGGGAGGGAACCCGGCCAGGGCAGCCCCGCCGGTCGGGACGAGGTCGCCCGCTCCCCCCACGGCGTCAGGGACTGCCGCTCCCGCGGGCTGCGGCCGCCCTGGACGGCCGGGGCGAGCACCTCCTCGGGACCGAGCATCCCCTGCAGCCGGGCGACCCCGCGCTCCACCCGCTCGTCGGCGGCGCTGCCCCACAGCCCCTCGCCGTGGTCGGCCATCGACTCGACCGCCTCAGGGACGAACCGCACCTCACACACCGGGTCGGGTGCCGGGTCACCCTGCAGCTGCCAGTAGAGCCGGTCGACGAGGTCGGCGGTGCTGAACCAGCGTGCGTGCAGCCACACCCGCGAACCGCTCCAGCCACCCTCGGTGGTGACGACGATCCGCACCTCGGTGCAGACCAGACCGTGCCGGGCCAGCTCGGTCACCGTCCGCTCGGCGGTGCGCCGGCTGGAGAAGGCGATCGGCTCGATGGTCTCCAGCGGCGGCTCGAAGGCCACCCGCTGCTCCAGCTCCGGGGGCACCTGGCGTGAGACCGCCGTCCGGTCGTCCACCCCCCGGGCCAGCCGGTGCAGCCAGGCGCCGGACGAGCCGAAGCGGGTCATCACGTCCCGCGCGGGCAGGGCGGCGAAGTCGCCGAGCGTGCGCAGCCCCAGCCGTCGGAGCAGGCTGACCAGCTCGGCGTCCTCGAGCGCCCCGACCGGCAACGGGGCCAGGAACGCCGCGGAACCGCCGGCCGGCACCACGGTGCAGTCCTGGGTGGCGGTCCGGCGCGCCGCCTGCTCCGCGGCGAAGATGCCGTCGGCAACGCCCGTCCGGCAGTCCCAGACGCCGAGCGCGACGAGGTGCTCGGCCACCGCTGCAGCGGCAGCGGCCTCACCGCCGTAGAACCGGGTGGGTACCGGCAGCGCGCACAGCCCGGGCTTCAGCGGGGCGACGCCGGCGCTGACCTGCTCGACCGCGGTCAGCACCGCGTCGAAGCTGCGGGTCTCAGCCTCCGGGACGCGGTCGACCACCACCAGCTCGGGGCAGCGGGCGGAGGCGTCCCGACGGCGCATCCCGCGTTTGACCCCTTCAGCTCGGGCGGCGGCCGAGCAGGCGAACACCTCTCCGCGCTCCACGACGGCCACCGGCGCGTCCAGGGACAGCTCGTGCTGCAGAGCCGCGGCCACCACCGGCCAGTCCGGGCACCAGACGACCATCACCCGACGACCCGGTTCCGGGGCAGCGGATGAAGCGGGTCGGGCCACCGGCCCCCGCTCGACCAGCGCCGCCATCTCAGCCCGCCCGGACCGCGGTCAGCGGGGCCCGCTGGACAGCCGGCCCGGCCGGGCTGACCTGGGCGTCGACACCGGGCAGCCACAGCGACGTCCGCCGCACCGGCGCCCCACCCCGGCGGACCCCCACCTCCACCGAGCGCCCCTGCAGGTGCCCGTGGCCCTGGCCCACCCCGGTCCAGGACGAGGTGATCACCGACACCGTGGCGTCCGAGCGGGGCCAGGGACCCCAGCAGATCAGCGCGGCGTCCTTCTGCCGCAGCCGGGAGCGCAGCCGCTCAGCCTGGTGCTCACTGACCGGTGAGGGCGGCTTGACCAGCACCACGGAGACGACGTCCGCGAGCCCTGCGGTGACGCTCAGCCAGTGCTCTCCCGGGGCCGGCACGACGATGGTGCGCTCCAGCGCCACGCCGAAGCCGGCCGCCGCCTCGAGCCCCAGCTCGGGGACCCCGACGACGGCGCACCACTCCCCGGCCAGCGACGGCCCAGCCATCAGGGCCATGGCCAAGCTGGGACTGTCCACCATGTAGGCGCCGCCGGTGCGGAGCCTCAGCACCTCTCCCAGAGCGGGGAGGCTGTCCAGCGTCCGGGTGACCCCGGCTCCCTGCATCCGTTGGACGCGCTGCTGCAGCTCCTGGATGCGGTCAGCAGCGGGAAGTGCGGTCACCCGTCCATAATCGAACAGGTGTTCGAACTCGTCAACCGCGGTCTCACTCTGAGGTGGAGGGCGACTCTGCAGGCCGGGACAGCGTACGGGGCGCTCCTGGCTCTTGACCGGACGGCCATAATCCTGGTGACGACATCATCGTCCTCGTGCACCCTGGTCACGCCCGTCCGAGCGCCGGCTGAGCGGGTCACGCGGAACTGAGGAGGTGCGGCATGTCCGGGGTCATCGTGCTCAACACCGACAACACCGCGCTGCACACCGTCTCCATCCAGCACGCGATCAAGATGCTCGTGCGCGAGGTCGCCATCGTGGAGGAGGCCCGCGACGGCCACTCGATCGGGCCCTACCCGTGGCCGGTCGTGCTCCGGCTGATCCGCTACGTGCGCACCACCTTCCTCTACGCCCGGAACCCGGCGTGGTCCAAGCGCGGGGTGCTGCGCCGCGACCTGCACCGCTGCGCGTACTGCGGCGGTAGCGCCGACACCGTCGACCACCTGCTGCCGGTGTCCCGGGGCGGGCAGAACACCTGGCTCAACACCGTCGCCGCCTGCATCCGCTGCAACAACGCCAAGGCCGACCGCACCCCCGTCGAAGCCGGTATGCACCTGGTTGAGCGGCCCACCGTGCCGTCCTGGCGCGAGGCCTACCACCGACGGAACTGATCCGTATCCCCGCGTGCCCAGATCCCGGGCAGAAAACGCTGTGACCCGTGCGGCCGGAGGCCCGAGAAGCACGCCTTCTCCCAGCGGTTTCCTGGTCCGGTGGGTATCGCGCCGAGCCGTGCACCGCCAGCAGGTGGTGCTGGTCGCTACGGTGGATGCGTGCCCGACCCTGAGCTCGAGCCGCTCCCGCGGCCTCCCGAGCCCGACCCCGCCGTTCCCGACTCGACCGCGCCCGGAGGCGCGGAGGACGAGGAGCCGCGCGAGTGGTGGGACGACCCGAGGATGCCGTGGAAGGGCAAGCCCGGCCGCCAGGACATCGCCTGCTGGGCGGCCTTCTCCCTGACCGGCCTGTACGCGCTCGTCCTGCTGCCGCTCCGGCCGGTGCTGCTGAGCGCCAACCCCTACCTGCTGGCCGGCTTGGGGGGGTCCCGCGTCTCCGCGGTCACCATCGGGGCCCTGGCTGCCACGGGCGTCGGGTTCTGGCCGCTGGGCCTGCTGCTGGGCACCTTCGGAGCAGTCAAGTTCGACTGGATCTACTGGTGGGCGGGGCGGCTGTGGGGCCGCGGCCTGCTGGAGATGGCCTCGGGCCGCTCGCCCCGCGCCGCCCGCAACGCGGCTCGCGCCGAACGCCTCGCCCAGCGCTTCGGCGTGGCGGCCATCGCGCTCGGCTACGTCATCCCGCTGCTCCCCGGGGCGATCATCTACGCCACGGTGGCGGCGGCCGGGATGAGCCTGCGGAAGTTCCTGATCGTCGACGTGCTGAGCGCGGCGCTCACCCGGGGGCTGCTGATCTGGCTGGGCTGGAGCATCGGTGAGCCCGCGGTGCACGTCCTCGAGGTCGTCGCCCAGTACTCCTGGTACCTGTCCATCGCGCTGCTGGTGGGAGTCATCGTGACCAGCGTGCGGCAGTCCCGCCGGCGGACCCAGGCGACCTGAGCAGGCTCAGCCCGGGGGCGGCGTGCTGGGCAGGACCTCCTCGGCACGCGCCCGCACGGCCGGGCGTACCAGGGTGAGGAACGCCAGCGACGCGAGCGCGCTGACCACCACCGCGACCACGCCGAGCGGGACGGCGGTGTCCTCGCCGGCGATCCCCACCAGCGGGGCGACAGCCGCGCCGAAGGTGAACTGCCCGAGGCCGAGCAGGGACGACGCCGCTCCCGCCTGCTGCGGGTAGCCGGCCATCGCCAGCGCCGTGGAGGTCGGGAACACCAGGCCGAGCGCGCTGACCATGACGAAGAGGGACGGGACCAGGAACCCCAGCCCCAGGTCGAGCAGCACCGTCGTCGCCAGGCATCCCGCCCCGGCCAGGTTGACGGCGAGCCCGAGACCCAGCACCGTGACCGGCGATCGACGCCGGCTGAGCCGTGCGCCCACCTGGCTCAGGACCATGATGCCGACCGAGTTCAGCCCGAAGACCAAGGAGAAGCCCTGGGCCGACATCCCGTAGAGGCGTTGCAGGACGAAGGTGGCCCCGGAGATGTAGGCGAACATCGACGCCCCGGCAAGGCCGGCGGAGAGGGCGGCGCCGACGAAGAACCGGTCTTTGAGCAGCGTCCGGAAGCCGCGCAGGGTAGTGGTGAGGCCGCCGGCGCTGCGGCGGTCCGGGGGCAGCGTCTCCCTCTGCAGCAGACCTGCGACCAGCAGCAGCGCACCGAATCCGGCGAGCACCACGAAGATGCCACGCCAGCTCATCACCCGGCTCAGCTGGCCGCCGAGCACTGGGGCGACGACCGGCGCGAGCCCCGAGATGAGTGTCAGCCGGGAGAAGAAGAGGACCAGCCGCCGGCCCTCGTAGAGGTCGCGGGCCACGGCACGGGCGATGACCAGACCGGCGGCGCCGGCCAGCCCCTGGACCAACCGCAGCGCGACGAGCACCGCCACCGACGGAGCGAAGGCACAGGCCAGCGAGGCGAGCAGGTAGGCCACCAGACCGACCAGCAGAGGGCGGCGGCGCCCGAACCGGTCCGAGAGCGGCCCGGCGACCAGCTGGCCGAGAGCCAGCCCCACCAGGCAGGCGGTGATCGTCAGCTGCGCGGCCGAGGGCGTGCTGCGCAGCTCGTCGGCCAGCTCGGGCAGGGCCGGGAGGTAGAGGTCGAGGGACAGGGGCCCGAAGGTCGAGAGCAGGCCGAGCACGACGATGGAGCGCAGAGCTGGGGCGGCGGGGTCGCGAGGCACGACCGCCACTGTCGCAGCCCGGCCGCGCCTGCGGCGGCGCACGCCCTCCCCCCGAGACGCCCGGCGGGAGGCGGGCGAGCAGGGTCGGCGCCCGGGGGAGACCTAGCCCAGGCCGTGGGGGCCGGTCACCGGGCGTCTCGGTCGGCGCGCCTGCACCGCGACGTAGGTGCTCTCCAGCGCTTCGACCGCCCGGTCGTAGGACCGCTGGGCGACGCCGCTGAACAGGCAGTCGACGACCGCGAGCTGGGCGATCCGGCTCGACATCGCGCCGGAACGGAAGGTGGTCTCCCGGGCGGCCGTGGTCAGGAGGTGATCGGCGTGGTCGGCGATGTCTGAGCCGGCGAAGTTGGTCACGCCGACCGTTGTGGCGCCGCGCTCGCGCGCCACCCGCAGGGCGTCGAGGACCTCGGTGGTCGACCCGGTGTGAGAGATACCGATGGCCACGTCGCCGGGCCCGAGCAGCGCGGCGGCGGCGAGGGCCTGGTGGTGCTCGGACCAGAGGAAGGCCACCAAGCCGATCCGGTGCAGCTTCAGCTGCAGGTCGTGCCCGACCAGAGCGCTGGCCCCCGTGCCGTAGACGTCGATCCGGCCGGCCGCGGCCACGGCCGAGACCGCGGACTCCAGCACATCGATGTCGAGGGCGGCCCCGGTGTCCTCGACCGAACGGGCGTCGGCGTGGGTGACCTTGGCCACCACCTCGGCCAGCGAGTCGGTCTTGGTGATGACCCCGGTCAGCGGGCTGCCGCCCGCATGGTCGCTCTCCTCCCACTGCGCCGCGCGGGCGAGCGCGATCCGCAGCTCGGGGTAGCCGGCCAGGCCGAGGGCGCGGCAGAAGCGCAGCACCGTCGTCTCGGAGGTCTGGCACTGCCGGGCGACGGTGGTGATCGAGCTCTCCGACACCTGGGCCGGGTCCGCGAGCACCGCCTCGGCCACACGGCGTTCTGCCGGACGGAGATTGGGCAGCGCTCCTCGGACCCGGATGAGGATCGACAGCGTGGGCCGCGCCGCGGTCCCGAAGATGCGTGGACCGGCAGAGCCAGACCCCGCACCGGTGCTCTCCGACGTGCTCACCCGACCTCGCTCCCCCGCTTCGGCTGTCCGCGAGCCTACTGGCCGGCGCCCTTTCGCGCGCGGTCCGGCGCGAAGTCCCGTGCTAGCCCGGAGGAAGGTGGCGTGCCAGAAAGGCCGTCGTCGCCTCCCAGGCCACTTTTGAGGCTCCCGGATGGTGGAACTCCGGCGCCGGGTTGTCGAAGGCGTGGCCCGCACCGAGGTGGCTGTGGAACTCCGCCCCGGCTGCCGTCACCGCTCGCCGGATCGCGTCCTGGGTGGAGGGCGGCACGTAGGCGTCGGCGGTGCCGAAGTGGTGGAGGCTGGGGGTGAGCACCTCCTCGGCCAGGGCCAGCAGGTCCCCGAGGGCGGAGCCGTAGTAGCTGACGAGCACCTCGACCGGCTCGACGGCAGCGACGTTGAAGGCCAACCCGCCCCCGAAGCAGAACCCGACCAGGCCCACCCCGGCCCGCACACCGTCCAGCTGACGGGTGCTGCGGACCGCTGCAGCGACGTCGCGCACCGCGGTCAACCAGTCCAGCTGCTGAACCAGGCCCATCGCCCGCGGCAGCAGGTCCTCCCCGGTCTCGGGAAGCACGTGGTCGGGCAGGCGCCAGTAGACCTCGGGCACCACGACGACGTAGCCCAGCGCGGCGAGGTCGGCGGCACGCCGCCGGATGTAGCTGGTCACCCCGAAGATCTCCTGGACCAGCACCAGCCCGGGTCCGGAGCCGGAGGGCGCCCGCACCACCATGGCGGGCATTGGCCCGTCCGCGGTCGGGACCGCGACCACCTCCGGGGCTGCTGCCTCCGGGCGGGAGGCCTCGTGCGCGGTTCCGGGAGGAGTGTCAAGGGTGGCGTCAGCCGTCATGGCGTCACCGTAGCCCTGGCCTCCGCCGCGTGCCGCTGGCCCAGAGACAGCCGGCCGAGTCGGCGGCCGGCGACGTAGGCTTCGCGGGCTGGGGCGGAGGGGTCCCGGCCGGGAGGAGCGCGATGAGCACGGGCGATCAGGACGGCGGGTCCGCGGTGCAGGTCAGCCGCGACGACGCGCGGTCCCGCTACCAAGGGCTGCTGGACGGTGAGCTCGCCACGGTCATCGACTTCCGCCGCCGCGGTGACGTGCTGGCTTTCGTCCACACCGGGACCGAGCCACGGTTCCGTGGCCGCGGCCTGGCGGGTGAGACGACCCGACTGGCGCTCGAGGACGTGCGGGCCGCCGGGCTCACCGTCGAGCCGCTGTGCTCCTTCACCAAGGCCTACTTCGCCGAGCATCCCGAGGTCGCCGACCTGCACGCCTGAGGGCCGACTCGGGTACTGGGCGTCAACCGTGCCCGCCGGCCGCGGCCCCGACCCGCAGCTCGTCGGGCAGGTCGAGGCCGCTGCGGCGCAGCTCCAGCTCGGCGAGCCTGGCGACGACGGCCCGGTCGCCCGCCCGCCATGCCCTCACCGGGTCCGCGCTGATGCCGGCCAGGACGTGCATCGGCTGCAGAGCCAGGGCCCGCAGGGCGAACAGGTCGAGATCGGCGCCGGAGTCGAGGAACGCCTGCGCCGCCTTTGCGCGACGGTGGAACCTGATCCGTCGCGGCAGCCAGAGGGCGAGCACCACGGCCACTGGGACGACGAACGCCAGCCACCCGGCGAGGGTCGCCACCCGTTCGATCACCGCGACCTGACGCTCAGCGGAGGCGACGAGCTCCCCGAGCGAGCCCGACGCCGAGTCGAAGGGCCGCCGCAGCTGGTCGCCCAGCCCAGGCACCTGGGACGCCTGGCCCGCCGCGTCGGAGAAGCTCCCGGCGATCTGCTCGGCGGTCCGGGCCATCTCGCGGACCGGTCCGGCCAGCAGGGACACCGTCCGGTCCACCAGCACGCCGACGACCGCCCAACCGACCACCCAGGCCAGGACCAGCGCGTCCCCCAGCAGCTGCCCGGCGCGTCGGGACGGCCGGGACGCGTAGATACCCATGTCCGGACCCTACAAGCGGGGTCGCGGTGCCCGGTGCGTTCCGGCGGCCAGGGGCGGCGGTGGCACGATGAGGCGATGCGTCTGCCCTCCGGCGTCAACCGAGCTGCTTTCTCCTCGTCGACGTGGTGCGCGTCGCTGGCCGTGGCCGCGGTGCTGCTGGTCGGTGGCTGCACGACTGATCCAGTCCCCGATCCTGACGACGACGGGGCGCAGGCGGTGGTGGAGGCCCTGGCCGCGGGCCTGGCGGCCAAGGACGTCACGCCGGTGCCCTTCGCCGGCGCCACGGGCGACGCCGTCGAGGCGCAGCTCGACCCCCTGGTGGCCGGGATGGGCCCGGTGGCTCCGGCCGTGACCGCCGGCCCTGTCACCACCGACGGCGACACCGCCCGCAGCACGCTCACCTACCGCTGGGCCTTCCCCGGGGTCCCCACGCCGTGGGTGTACGAGACCCCGGCCGAGCTGGTCCGGGAGGCGGGGACCTGGAAGGCGCGGTGGCAGCCGACCCTGCTGGAGCCCTCCCTCGACGGGGCCTCCCGACTCTCTCAGCGGAGGCTCTACCCGGAGCGGGGCCAGATCCTCGGTGAGGACGGCGACCCGCTGGTGACGCTCCGCCCGGTGGTACGGATCGGGCTCGACAAGTCCGCGGTCCGTGGCGCGGCGGCTGCCGCCTCGGCGCGGAGACTGGCCGGACTGGTCGACGTCGACCCCGGCGACTACGTCACCAAGGTCGAGAAGGCCGGTCCGGAGGCCTTCGTGGAGGCCATCACCCTGCGGGCTGAGGCCGACGAGCGCCCCGACGACGAGGACGTCTTCGCCATCCCCGGAGCGCTGCCCGTCGAGGACCGGCAGATGCTGGCCCCCAGCCGCACCTTCGCCCGCAGCATCCTCGGCACCGTCGGCGAGGCCACCAAGGAGGACGTCGACGCCTCCGGGGGCGCGGTCGTCGCCGGTGACCAGGTGGGCCGGTCGGGGCTGCAGAAGCGCTACGACGAGCAGCTCCGTGGGGTGCCCGGGGTGCAGGTGGTCCGCGCCGTGCTGGAGCCCGCCCGGGGGAACGCGACCGCCTCCCCCACCCCTTCGCCGTCGGCCAGCCCCGCTCCGGCGACTGACCTGTTCCGCGAGGCGCCAACGGCCGGCCAACCGCTGGAGCTCACGATCAACCAGGGACTGCAGACGCTGGCCGAGTCCGTGCTCGCCGACACGAAACCCGCGAGCGCCCTCGTGGCGGTCCGTCCGTCGACCGGAGCCGTGCTGGCCGCCGCCAACGGTCCCGGTGCCGGTGAACGGGCCTTGGCCACCACCGGCCAGTTCCCGCCAGGCTCCACCTTCAAGGTCGCCTCGTCACTGGCCCTGCTCCGGGCGGGCCTGAGGCCCGCCTCGTCGGTGCGCTGCCCGACGACCCTGGAGGTGGACGGCTTCCGGTTCGAGAACTACGACGACTACCCGCGGAACGCCCTGGGTCGGATCGACCTGCAGACCGCCCTCGCCCAGTCCTGCAACACCGCGTTCATCGGTGCCCGCGGCGAGCTGGAGAAGGGTGACCTGGCTGGGGCGGCGGCCTCGCTCGGGCTCGGGGAGGACTACGACGTCGGCTTCCCGGCGTTCTTCGGCGCGGTCCCCGACGAGACCAGCGAGACCGGCCGCGGAGCGGCGATGATCGGGCAGGCGAGGGTGCAAGCCTCCCCCCTGGCCATGGCAGCGGTCGCCGCGTCGGTGCAGGCAGGCCGGACCGTGGTGCCGCACCTGGTCACCACGGCACGGACCGAGCCCACCGCTCAGCCCCTGACGGAGGAGGAGGCCAAGCAGCTGGCCGCGATGATGCGCCGCGTGGTGACCGAGGGCAGTGCGAGGGGCGTGCTCGGCAGCCTGACGGGGCCGCCGGCGATCGCCAAGACCGGCACCGCCGAGTACGGCGACGCGGACCCGCGCAAGACGCACGCCTGGATGATCGCCGCCCAAGGTGACCTGGCCGTTGCGGTGTTCGTCGCCGACGGTGCGTCGGGCTCCCGGACCGCCGGACCGCTGCTGGCGGACTTCCTCCGCGGCAGTCGCTGAGCGAGGTCGCCCAGGCAGCCTTACGCCTGGTGGAGCTGAAGACGCCGGAAGGCGGGCTCCACGAGGAGCCCGCCTTCCGGGTGCTGCAGTGATGCGGTGGTGCTGAGGAACTAGTTCGTCAGCGTGAAGGGAGCGCTGGCTCCCAGCTCCTTGCCGCTGCTGTCGAACAGCCTGGCCACGATCTGGCCGGGGTTGGTGGTCCCGGTCAGGGCGGTGGTGCGGAACCGGCCGTCGAAGGTGGAGCCCGTGGCGGGAGCCACGGCGGCGACCAGGGCGGTCGGGCCGGCGTACTGGGTGCTGAAGGTGCCGTCAGCCGACTTGCGGTAGAAGCGAATGACGCTCGAGGTCAGGGCCGGCTGGTCGGTCGTGCCCTGGATCCGGGTGTCGGCGTTCCTCCACCGACCGGTGGTGATGGCCACCTTGGCCGAGGCCACCGGGGTCGTCGCCGTGGCGGCCCCCGACGGAGCGCTCGACGAGGTGCCGTACAGCGCCTTGACGGTGAACGAGTACTTCGTGTTCGCCGCCAGTCCGCTGACGATCTGATTGGTGTCGGTGGTCGCCGCCGGCTGCGTGGGTAGCGGGGAGGTCGGGCCGCTGGCCGCGGTCGAGACCTCCACCTGGTAACCGGTGACCGGGGCGCTGCTTCCCGTGGGGGCGACCCACTTCAGCGAGACCTGACCGATGCCCGCGGTAGCGGCGAGACCCGTCGGGGCGTTGTACACCTGAGTGGTCGGCGGCTTGTAGAAGCCGATCGCCTGCTTGGAGATGTTGCCGGCCCGGTCGATGGCCACCGCGTGGATCTCGGTCACCGCGGCGATGGCGATCGGAGCCTTGTACAGCTGAGCCGTGTCGCCGGGCAGGTCGCCCAGGACAGCCTCGCTGCCGTCGGTGGTGTAGTACACGTCCGCGGCGGACTCCGAGCCGAGGGTGACGCTGGCGGCCTCGACCGCGGTGTCGGCCGTGTTGCCCGACGCGGCCGGGTTGATGGTCAAGGTGGGTACGGTCTGGTCGGCCGGCAGCGGACCGGTGCCCGTGGTCGGGGCCAGGTCGAAGGGGTCGCCCATCTTGTTGCCGGCCATGGAGCGGACCTCTACCGTGTAGCCCGCCGTCGCCACGGCCGGGTCGACGGCGAGGGTCGCTCCCGTGGCGCTGGCGCCGACTCGGCTACCGACGAAGGTGCCGTCGGCCGTGAGGGCCTGCACGTTGTAGTTGGTGACGGCCGGGGTGCCCGCGGGGGCGTCAGCCGGCGTCCACTTCACCGCGAGCTTGGTCTTGTCCGCGGAGCGGGTGACCGAGTAGCTGCCCGTCGGCGGCGCCGCGTCGGCGGGGCCGGCCGGGCAGCCGCCCATCCCGGGGCCGCCGGACTCGCCGAACTCGGAGATGGTGAGGCCCTGACGGTTGGCGTCCGCGTCCTCGACCTGCCAGGACATGAAGCGTTCGACCTGGGTCGCTGCGGCGATCTGCGCCGCCTTGAGGGTGTCGAAGTTGAAGGTGGCAGTGAACGCGCCGCCCGCCATCTCCAGGTTGGAGGAGTAGCCCCCCTTGGGCGCAACGGCGAGGCCCCCGGTCACGGCGCGGACGTCGCGGCGTCCGACGAGTGCGGTGAGGTCGGGGTTGACGATCCGGACCTCAGCCTGGCCGGCGATCACGTCCGAGCCGTAGGTGCCGGTGACGGTGACGGTGCTTCCGCTCAACGCTGCGTGGGTGGTCGCGGAGCCCGTGCTGGTGGTGGTGTCACCGCTGGAACCGTCGGCGAACTTGATCGAGACCTTGTCGCCCTTCTGAATGTCCGGCGTGACGTTGAGGCCGGTCCCGGCGCCCCAGCAGTAGCCGCCGGGGTGGTTGACCTCGAAGGCGACGTCACCCTCAGCCACGGTCCCCACCGCGGAGCCGATGACCTGCGTGCCGCGGGTCACCGTGACGGTGGCGGTCTCGCCGATGTGGTCCTGGTAGCCCTCGATGGTGACGAAGTCACGGTCGGGGAAGACCACGACGTTGTCGGGGAACGACGGGACGGCGGCTGAAGCCTCGCCCGTGCTGAGGGCGGCGAGCCCGCCCACGCTCATCAGGCCGGCCACGGCGAACGCGACACTGCGTCCTGCCCGGCCGGCTCTCCTCGTCGACGACTCCGTCGTCGGTCCTGCTGCTGATCCCTTCAAGGTCTTTCCCCCCGTGCGGTTGTGTGGCGGCGTCCGCTCAGGAAGTGCGCGGCCGCCAACGGCCAGAACCAACTGTGCGTTGATCCGGCGCTCCGGACAGGCCTCATCGATGGGGGGGCTGACCTCTCAGATGAGGGGGTCGTTGCCGGGATCGGGTCTCACGCCGGCGCCGGGAGCATCGCGCGGTGAGGGACCGCCCGCCAGCCCTGCTCGGACGCCTCCACCAGGCCGAGGTCCTGCAGAGCCTGCAGCGTGACCAGGCAGGACGGGACCGGGACCCCGGCCGCGAGCGCGATCTCGCCGAAGGAGACCCGACGGCGAGCGGGCGTCGCCTCGAAGACGGCCAGCTGCTCCTCGGTGAGCGTGTCGGTGGTCCGTTGCGGCGTCCTCCCGGGGACGAGCGGCTGCTCCCCCAGTCCCGAGAGCAGTTCCAGCACGTCGGCAGCGCAGGTCACCAGGGTCGCCGAACCGTTGCGGATCATCAGATGGGGTGCTGTCGAGGCCCGGGAGTGGACCGGACCGGGCACGGCCATCAAGGGCCGGCCGCATTCCAGGGCCCACCCGGCGGTGTTGCGGGCCCCCGAGCGCAGGGCGGCCTCCACGACGACCGTGCCACCCGAGAGCGCGGCGATGAGCCGGTTGCGGGCCAGGAAGCGGATCCGGGTGGGGTGCGCACCCGGGGGGAGCTCCGACACCACCAGGTGGTCCCTGGCCACCGCCTCGAACAGGGAGGTGTTGCCGGGCGGGTACGCCAGGTCCACCCCGTTGGCCATCACGGCGACCGTCGGCCCGCCCGCCGCGAGGGCGCCACGATGAGCAGCGGCGTCGATCCCGAACGCCATGCCCGACACCACGGTCACCCCGTGCTCGGTGAGCTCGGCCCCCAGATCGGTCGCGACCCCCGCCCCGTAGGAGGTCGCCGCCCGCGAGCCCACCACAGCGACCGACCGCCCGGTGAGGGCGGCCAGCTGACCCGGACCGCGCAGCCACAGCCCGAACGGCGCCCCACCGCGGCGCTGGATCGGCTCGACATGGCCGAGGTCGTCCAGTCCTGGCACCCACTCCGGATCCCCCGGCACGACGAACCGTGCTCCGACCCGTGCGGCGAGCCGCTCGACCCGCTCCACGTCGGTGGCGGCGGCCCGCCGGGCCAGGGGCTCACCCAGCGCCCCTTCCTCGATCTTGGCCCAGGCACCCTGGGGGCCGACCTGCGCCACGAGCCGGGCAGCCTCTGGCTCCCCCGCGTCGACCGTGCACGACAACGCCATCCGCGCCCGCTTCTCGGACCACATCAGCCCGCCTCCGTCCGGTCCAGCTGCTCACCGCGGCGCATCGCCAACGCCACGGCCACCTCGTCGTCGCCCGGGCGGTCCCGACCCGCCAGGTCGGCGAGCGTCCACGCCACCCGCAACACCTTGTCCACGCCCCGCGGGCTGAGCCGTCCGCGGTTCACCGCGTTCTCGACCACCTGAAGCCCCTCGGGCAGCGGCAGCTGGCGGCGGAGGAACGGCCCCGGCACCTCTCCGTTGGTCTGCCACCCCGAGCCACGCAGCCGCCGCTCCTGGCGCTCCCGTGCCTCGCGCACACGCTCCCCCACCACTGCCGAGGACTCGGTGCGCTGCAAAGCCGCCTTGAGGTAGGCCTTGCGCAGGGGCAAGAACACGCACGAGATGTCGATGCGGTCGCGGACCGGCCCGGAGATGCGCTCGGCGTACCGCCGGACCGCCTGGGGCGGGCAGGAGCAGTGCGCACCCGGGCTCGCCGACTGCCCACAGGGGCAGGGGTTCGACGCCATCACCAGCTGGAAGCGCGCCGGGTAACGCGCCTGCACCTCGCTGCGGCCGAGCGTCACCGTCCCCGACTCCAGCGGGGTCCGCAGGGCGTCGATCACCCGTGTCGGGAACTCGGGGGCCTCGTCCAGGAAGAGAACGCCCCGGTGCGCGCAGGAGATGGCGCCCGGCTTCGCCATCCGGGTGCCACCACCGACGATGCTGGCCACCGAGGCCGAATGGTGAGGGTCGCTGTAGGGCGGCCGGGTGATCAGCCCGTCGGACAGGTTGAAGCCGGCGAGTGAGTGCACGGCCGACACCTCCAGTGCCTCGGGCAGCGTCAGGTCAGGCAGCAGCCCGGGGATCCGCTCGGCCACCATCGTCTTCCCCACCCCGGGCGGACCGGAGAACATCAGGTGGTGCCGCCCCGCCGCGGCGACCTCGACCGCCCACTTGGCCTCCACCTGCCCGACCACGTCGGCGAGGTCGAGCGTCCGGGCCCGCGAGCTGGGCGGCGTCTCACCCGCCACGTCCACCGGTTGGGCTTCCGGCACCGGTTCACCCCGCAGCAGCGCGACCAGCTGGCCGAGAGACCCGACGCCGAGGACGTCGAGCCCTTCTACCAGCGCCGCCTCGCCCGCCTGCCGGACCGGGACCACGACCCGGGTGAACCCCGACTGGGCCGCCGCCAGGACCGCCGGGAGGATGCCACGTACCGGACGGACCCGGCCGTCGAGTCCGAGCTCGCCCAGCAGCACCGTGCCGCCGAGCTCGGCGCGGGGAATCACCTCCGCCGCGGCTAGGACCGCGGCAACGATGGCCAGGTCGTAGTGACTGCCCGTCTTGGGCAGTGTCGCCGGGCTCAGGTTGATGGTCAGCAACGACGCCGGCCAGGTGTGGCCGGTGTTGCCCACCGCTGCCTTGCAGCGGTCCCTCGCCTCGGACAACGCGGTGTCGGCCAGGCCCACCAGCACCGTCCGGGGCAAGCCCGCCCCGATGTCGGCCTCCACCTCGACGATCCGCCCCTCGAGCCCGACCAGGGCGACGCTCCACGCGCGCGCCTGCATCAGCTCCTCCCCCGATCATCCCGCGCCCCGCCCGCGGACCGGACCGGTCCCGCACCGTGCCACCGACCTGTCATGACCACCTCCGGTGGACACCTTCAGGACCGCTCCCGGGCCCGGACCGTCGGAGCGGCAGCCTGTGGACGCAGCCGTCGCGCTCCCGTGGAGAACGAGCCGCCTCCGGGGGAATGCTGGAGAACCGGGTCATCTCCCAATCCCCGGCGCCGGATCTTCAGCACGCGGTACGGGCCGGGCACCCCAGCCGACACCCCGCCGGGCGAGGATGGAGCCACTGCACGTCGAGGACCTGACGGGCGACTGCCTAGCCGCAAGGAGAAGCCGTGACGACGACCACGACAGCGACCGACGGACAGCCGGCGGAACGGCATCCCGCTGACGGCCACGACCTGATCCGGGTGCAGGGCGCCCGCGAGAACAACCTGAAGGACGTCAGCCTCCAGATCCCGAAGCGACGGCTCACGGTGTTCACCGGTGTCTCCGGCTCGGGCAAGAGCTCGCTGGTGTTCAGCACCATCGCCGCCGAGTCGCAGCGGATGATCAACGAGACCTACCCGGCCTTCGTCCAGGGCTTCATGCCCTCGATGGCCCGTCCCGACGTCGACCTGCTCGACGGGCTGACCACCGCGATCATCGTCGACCAGGAGCGGATGGGCGCCAACCCACGCTCGACCGTCGGCACCGCCACCGACGCCAACGCCTTGCTCCGCATCCTCTTCAGCCGCCTCGGCCAGCCGCACATCGGCTCACCCCAGGCGTTCTCCTTCAATGTCGCCTCGATCAGCGGAGCCGGTGCGGTGACCTTCGAGAAAGGCGGAGAGACAGTCAAGGAGCGGCGGGAGTTCAGCATCACCGGCGGGATGTGCCCCCGCTGCGAGGGCATGGGCCGGGTCACCGACATCGACCTGGCGGAGCTGTACGACGACAGCCTCTCGCTCAGCCAGAACCCCTTCACCATCCCGGGCTACAGCACCGAGGGCTGGTTCGGCCGCATCTTCGCCGGCTCCGGCTTCTTCGACGTCGACAAGCCGATCCGCGAGTACAGCGCGACCGAGATGGACAACCTGCTGCACCGGCCGCCGACCAAGATCAAGGTCGAGGGGATCAACCTCACCTACGAGGGGCTGATCCCCAAGCTGCAGAAGTCCATGCTCAGCAAGGACCGGGAGGCGATGCAGCCTCACGTCCGCGCCTTCGTCGACCGCGCTGTCACCTTCACCGCCTGCCCGGAGTGCGGCGGGACCCGGTTGAGCGAGGCGGCCCGGTCCAGCAGGATCGGCACGCTGAACATCGCCGATGCGTGCGCCCTGCAGATCAGCGATCTGGCCGCCTGGGCCCGCGACCTGCACGAGCCCACCGTGGCGCCGCTGCTCGCCACGTTGACCGGGATCCTCGACTCCTTCGTGGAGATCGGGCTGGGGTACCTGAGCCTCGACCGATCCGCCGGCAGCCTGTCCGGCGGGGAGTCCCAGCGCACGAAGATGATCCGTCACCTCGGCTCAGCCCTGACCGACGTCACCTACGTCTTCGACGAGCCCACCATCGGGCTGCACCCGCACGACATCCAGCGCATGAACGACCTGCTGCTCCGGCTGCGCGACAAGGGCAACACCGTGCTGGTCGTGGAGCACAAGCCCGAGACGATCGCGATCGCGGACCGGGTGGTCGACCTGGGGCCCGGGGCGGGCACCGCCGGCGGGCAGGTCTGCTTCGACGGCACGGTCGAGGGCCTGCGGGGCAGTGGCACCCTCACCGGGCGCCACCTCGACGACCGGGCCCGGCTCAAGGAGTCCGTGCGGCCACCCACCGGTGCCCTGGAGATCCGCGGGGCTCAACAGAACAACCTGCGCGACGTCGACGTCGACGTGCCGACGGGGGTCCTCACCGTGGTGACCGGCGTCGCCGGTTCCGGGAAGAGCTCGCTCATCCACGGCAACCTCGCCCAGCGCGAGGGCGTGGTCGTCGTGGACCAGGCCGCGATCAAGGGTTCACGCCGCTCCAACCCCGCCACCTACACGGGCCTGCTCGAGCCCATCCGGAAGGCGTTCGCCAAGGCCAACGGCGTCAAGCCGGCCCTGTTCAGCGCGAACTCCGAAGGCGCCTGCCCCACCTGCAACGGCGCCGGCGTCGTCTACACCGAGCTGGGCGTCATGGAGACCGTGGCCTCGACCTGCGAGGAGTGCGAGGGCAAGCGCTTCCAGGCCGCCGTGCTCGAGTACCGGCTGGGCGGACGCAACATCAGCGAGGTGCTCGGGATGGCCGTCAGCGAGGCGGACGGGTTCTTCGGGTCCGGCGACGCGCGGACCCCCGCCGCCCACGACATCCTCCGCCGGATGGCGGACGTGGGGCTGGGCTATCTCACCCTCGGTCAGCCGCTGACCACCCTGTCCGGCGGGGAGCGGCAGCGGCTCAAGCTGGCCACCCAGATGGCCGGCAAGGGCAGCGTCTACGTCCTCGACGAGCCGACCACTGGCCTGCACCTCGCCGACGTCGAGCAGCTGCTCGGCCTGCTCGACCGGCTGGTCGACTCGGGCCGGTCCGTCGTCGTCATCGAGCACCACCAGGCGGTCATGGCGCACGCCGACTGGATCATCGACCTCGGCCCCGGCGCCGGCCACGACGGCGGTCTGGTCGTGTTCGAGGGCACGCCCTCGGCCCTGGTCGCCGCCCACTCCACGCTCACCGGTCAGCACCTCGCCGCCTACGTCGGCGTCTGAGGAGCGGTCGGGGTGATCGAGGGGGCGGCTGGTCAGCCGGTCGCCGGGGAGACCGAAGCTTCCGCGCGTCCGGGGGAGAGCCGCGCCCCGGCCCTGTTCAGCCTGGTGGCGGTGCTCACGCTGCTGGCGCTGGAGATGGTCCGGCTCAGCGGTCCCCTGCTCGACAGCGCCTACACCCGCGGTGGAGCGCCTCTGGCAGCGCTGGCGGCGGTGCTGACCTACGCCGCGCCCGGACCGGCTGCTGCCCTGCTGCTGGACAGCACCCGGCGGGCCGCTCGGCCGTGGCCCGCCACGCTGCTCGCCGGCGCCGTCTCGCTGGGCCTGCTCCGGCTCGTGGTGCAGGGACTGCGGGGCGAAGCCCGCGTCGCCGCCGGACTGCTCACCGTCGCCCTCGCGGTCGCCGTGCTGGTGCTCGCGTTCTCGGTGCTGGCCGATCGGCCGGGCGGAGGCCGGGCCACGTCCGGAGCCGTCCTGACCGGTGCCGCCGGCTCGGTCGGTCTCCAGCTCGCCCTTGGCACCTGGGACGCGCCCTGGCGACCCACCGAAGCCGGCTGGTCGGTGGCCGTAGCGGTCGTGACCCTGCTCGTGCTGCTGGCGCTACGTGCCGGACGCGAGGTGGTGACCGGACCGAAGCGGGTGGGCAACCGGTGGACGCTGGGGCCGGCCCTCGCCCTGAGCGCGCTGATGGTGGCCAACCCCGCGTTCAGTGCCGCTCAGTCCGGACTGCCGCTGGCCCTCGCCGGTCCCGTCCTCGCACTGGGCCTGCTGGGAGCCGTCCTGGTGGTCGAGCGCTCCGCCCGCTGGGCCGGCCGTCCCGGGCGCCTCGTGGGCCCGGCAGCCCTGCTGGTCGTGAGCGTCGCGGTCAGCCTCCAGGTGACCGGGTCCACACTTCTCCGCAGTGCGTTGGTGCTCGCGGCCCTGGTGGCGGCCCAGAGCAGCCTGGGTCTGCTCCTGGAGGCGGCCACCACCAGGACGACCGGGCACCACCCGGCACGGTCTGGTCCGCCTCGGTGGACCGGTGCGTTCACCGCCAGCCTGGCCGGGCTGGCGACCATCGTGCCCCTGCTCCTGTTCCAGCTGGACTACGACGTCCGGCTCGGGTTCCCGAACCCGGTCGTGCTGGTGGTCACCGCAGGGCTGCTGGCCGCCGCCGCACTCCGGAGCGCCGGGCGGGCAGGGCAAAGCCAAGGTGCGCCGCCGCAAGCCGGCGTCCTCGCCCTGCTGGCTGCGGGGCTGCTGGTCCTGGTCGGGACCGGCTTCTGCGTGACCGGCTGGCTCCAGCACCGCCTCCCCGAGGCTGGGACATCCACCGGCCGGCTGGTCTCCTGGAACCTGCACTACGGCGTCAGTCCCGCCGGCGTGGTCGACCTCGAGGCGGTGGCTCGCGTCATCGAGGCTCACGATCCCGACGTGGTGCTGCTGCAGGAGGTCTCTCGGGGCTGGGTGCAGGGCGGCGGCGTCGACATGGCGACCTGGCTGTCCCAGCGGTTGGACCGACCCTTCGCCTTCGGCCCCGCTGCCGACGGGCGCTTCGGCAACGTCATCCTGGCTCGCAGCGGGCTGAGCGACGTGCGGGTGGTGTCCCTCCCCTACGGCGCAGGCCCGCAACGACGCTCAGCCCTCACGGCCACGAGCCAGCTCGGCGCCCGCCCGACCACGGTCACCTCCCTCCACCTGCAGAACCGGGCCGACAACGCGCCCACGCGCATCGCCCAGATCAAGACCTTCCTCCGGGCGGACCGGAACGCCACCCAGGTCCTCGGCGGGGATCTCAACGCCATCCCGGGTTCCACCGAGGTCAGCCTGCTGGTCGGCGCCGGCTACCTCGGCGCCCTGGACACCGTCGGGGACGCCGGAGCCCTGACCGCTCCCAGCACGGCTCCGGTCCGACGCATCGACTGGGTGCTCGGCCGCGGCACCGCCTTCGAGCGAGCTGAGGTGCTGACCGGCATCCTGCTGTCCGACCACCTGCCTCTGGTCGTCGCCCTGCGGCCCTGACACCGCAGCCTGAGCCCGCTCTGGCGAGCCCCTCAGCCGACCGCGCGGACATGGCGCACCACCGGATCCCGGCCGGGAACGAGCAGCACACCAACAGCGTCCAGCCGGACCGCCGCCGCGGTGACGTCGTGCGTCCGCATCCACTCTGCGGCCAGGGCGCGCAACCGCCGCAGCTTCGCCCAGGTGATGGCCTCCAGCGGGTCGCCGAAGCCGAGGCCGGACCGGCACTTGACCTCGCAGAACACGACGCTCACCCGCCCCGCCACCGTCTCGGCGGCCACCACGTCGATCTCCCCGAGCCTGCACCGCCAGTTGCGCTCCAGCACCTCCATCCCCTGTCGGCGGAGCTCCGCCACCGCCAGGTCCTCACCCCGCGCCCCCAACGCCTGTCGCGCGCTCCGTGCCATGAGCCACCTCCCAGCGGGAGTCTCCCCACACCTGCTGCGATCGGTCGGCGCCCAGCGTCGCTGGGGACGGCCGGGGCGCACCGCGCACGCCTGTGGACGGCGCAGCGCGGGCGCCCCCGCCTGGCTACCCGCGGAGCAGGGCGAGGGTGGCGTCGTCGCGGCGGCCCCCGAAGAAGCGTTCCAGCACCGCCCTGAACACCGGCTCCCCGGGAGCGGCCTGCTCGAACAGGGTCATCGAGGAGCGCAGCTTGACCGCGTCGGTGCCGCCGAACACGTCCTCGGCGGTGACGTCGGCCAGACCGGCGACCACCGCGGAAGCCTCCAGCAGCCGGGGACCGAGCACGGGGTGGCCGAGATAGGCCCGGGCTTCGGACACGGAGGTGATCGCGTAGTGCTGCGCCGTGCTGCTGCGGCCGAGACCGGCGAGCTGGGGGAACACGAACCACATCCAGTGGCTGACCTTGCGACCGCGGCGCAGCTCGGCCACAGCGGTGCCGTAGGTGCCCCCGTGGTCCTGGGCGCGCACGAAACGTTCGAGGCCGTCCGAGTTCACTGTCCACTCTCTCCTGGAGCCGCGGGTCTGCTCCTGCACGAGAACGTCTCAGGGGACGTTCTTGGGGACCTGCAGGTCGCTGTGGGTGATCTCCTCGATGGAGACGTCGCGGAAGGTGAGCACCTTGGCGCTCTTCACGAAGCGTGCGGGCCGGTACATGTCCCACACCCAGGCGTCGGCCATGGACACCTCGTAGTAGACGTCACCCCCCTCGGTGCGGACCTTGAGGTCGACGGCGTTGCAGAGGTAGAAGCGGCGCTCGGTCTCGACGGCGTAGGTGAAGATCCCCACGACGTCCTTGTACTCGCGGTAGAGCTGGAGCTCCAGCTCGCTCTCGTACTGCTCGAGGTCCTCGGCGCTCACGAGACCGCCCGCTCGGGGTCAGGATGGGCGGCGACGGCGGGAAGGTGGGGTCGGGCAGGCGCGGTCACCGGCGCGACTCTAGTGGTTCGGGCCACGTTGTCGAAGCGCATCCGGTGGGTGGCCGAGGGCCCGTGGAGATCGAGCCGCTCCTGGTGGAGCGGGGTGCAGTAGCCCTTGTGCACGGCGAAGGCGTACTCCGGGTACACCACGTCGAGCTCGGCCATGATCTGGTCCCGCGTCACCTTGGCAAGGATGGACGCAGCCGCCACGCACGCGGCGACGCGGTCACCCTTCCACACGGCGAGGCCGGGCACACCGAGCCCGTCCACGGTAAAACCGTCGGTGAGCGCGTAGGTGGGAGGCACGTCGAGGCGGAGCAGCGCACGCCGGAGCGCCAGGATGTTCGCGACGTGCATGCCCAGCCGGTCGCACTCGTCGGGCTCGACCGCCACCACCGACCAGGCCAGCGCCTTGGTCGTGATCTCCTCGTAGAGCCGCTCACGCGTCCGGGCCGTCAGCAGCTTGGAGTCGGCCAGTCCCTTGATCTGGCGGTGCCGCGCGTCGGAGAGGATCACCGCGCCGGCCACTAGAGGTCCGGCGCACGCACCCCGACCGGCCTCGTCCGCCCCGGCCACCGGGCCGAGGCCCACGCGCCCGAGAGCCCGTTCGTAGCCGTACAGGCCGCTGTCGCGCCGCACCTTGACCGCAGGCACCCCGGCACCCGGCTCGTCGAGAGCCGTCCGCTGCTCCCCGGCGTCGGGCATCAGCAGCTGACTCCTGCGGGCTCGATGACCGCCTGGTCGGGGGCCGGCGCTGCGGGGGCAGGGACCCCGGCGAAGGTGTCTGGGGTGCGGAGCCGTTCGGCGCGGTCGAACGGCGCGGCGATGGCCAGGGCCGGTCCGACCACCAGGTCCTCCGGCACGAAGGCGATACCGCCGCGCGCCAGGTTGGGCCAGACGTCGGAGAGGTGGCAGCGCGAATCCGCGCTGAGGTCGCGGTGGTCCCCCATCACGAAGATGCGGCCCCGAGGCACCACGACCTCGAAGCGCACGTCGGAGGGCGCCACCTGGTCACCGCCAGGGCTGGTGTAGAGGTAGCGCGTCTCGTCCAGCGGGTGGCCGTTGACGCTGAGCCGGCCCTCGTCGTCGCAGCAGACCACGCGGTCACCGGGCATCCCGATCACCCGCTTGATGAGGTGGCCGGGCGTGCTGGCCGTCGGGACCCCGACGAACTCCAGCACCTTGTCGAACGGCCCGGGCTCCGACACCGGTTCATCGGCCAGCCAGCCACCCGGATCCTCGAACACGACGACGTCCCCGCGGTGGAAGTCGGTGATCTTCTGCACCACGACGCGGTCCCCGATCAGCAGAGTGCTCTCCATGGACTGCGACGGGATGATGAACATCTGCCCGACGAAGGCGCGGAGCAGCGAGGAGACGATGAGCGCGCCGACGACGACAAACACCAGCTCCTTGAGGAAGGAGCCGGCCTGCTGGCCGGCGGAGCGGCGCGAACGGGGAGCACCACCCGCTGGGGCAGTGCTGGGGGCGTCCTGGTCAGTGGTCAAGATCTCGCCTCGGGTCGGCGTCGGTCGCGGCGTGCGCGGCTGCCGCGGCCGCGGCAGGAACACCGCCCACGGTAGCCGGGATCAGCCCGAGGTGCGCGGAGCCGCCGCGGGCGTCCAGGGCGAGAACCGCACGCCGCACGGAAAAGCGTCCGCCGCCGTCCACCAGGATTGACCACCGGGGACGACGACGGACGCCAGAGAGCGGAGCCTCAGTGGGCCTCGCGCTTCTCCTTGATCTTGGCTGCCTTGCCGCGCAGGTCGCGCAGGTAGTACAGCTTCGCGCGACGGACGTCACCGCGGCGCTCGACGTCGACGTGGTCGATGATCGGGCTGTGCAGCGGGAAGGTGCGCTCGACACCGACGCCGAAGCTCACCTTGCGGACCGTGAACGCCTCGCGAACGCCGTCGCCGGCGATGGAGATGACCACGCCCGCGAAGACCTGGAGCCGGGAGCGGTTGCCCTCGGTGACCTTCACATGCACCTTGACGGAGTCGCCCGGCCGGAAGGAGGGGATGTCGGTACGCAGGGACGCCTGGTCCAGTGCGTCGATCAGCTTGCTCATGGGTGTTTCCTCGCTGGTGCCACAGGCCACCACGTCGATGGTTTCGATGGTCCCCGGCGGCGGGCGATCCCCCTGTGGCAGGAGCCGCTCATCCGAGAGGACAACAGCGCGCCAGTCTGCCACACCAGCGACCGGCCGGGAAATCTCGAGCGTCCCGTCGCCACGCAGCCCACCCACGGGGACCAGCGGGGTACGCGCGGTGATCAGAGCCCGGTCGCACGCAACCTCTGAGGCTCACCCAGCGTAGACGAGTCAGGACGACAACGTCCCGCGCCTGCCGGTCCGGTCGGCGCACCAGAGGGGAAGGACCGCCATGGGCGTGACGGCAGAGGTAGCGCCTCGTCCCCTCGTGCCGCCAGGATGGTCAGACGCCGTCGACCGGCGGGTCGGCGCGGGGAGGACGGAGATGGACGAGGAGGCCTTCGACGCCTTCTACCAGGCGTCATTCGGACGGCTCGTGGGCCAGATCTACGCGATGTGCGGCAGCGTGACCGAGGCCCAGGACTGCGTGCAGGAGGCCTTCATCCGGGCGTGGGACCGCCGTCGCTCCCTGGACCAGGACCAGTCCCCCGAGGCGTGGGTGCGGACCGTCGCCTACCGGTTGGCGGTCAGCCACTGGCGCCGTGCGCGCCGCACCCTGCTGCCGCCCGACCGGTCCCACGCCCCCCGGCCACCCGTGGAGCCCGACGTCACCCACGTCGCCCTGGCCCGTGCTCTCCAGGCGCTGCCGGCCGACCAGCGGCGCGCGATCGTGCTGCACCACCTGGCGGACCTCCCGGTCGCCGAGGTGGCCGTGGAGGTCGGGGCGCCGGTCGGGACCGTCAAGGCCCGGCTGTCGCGCGGGCGGGCCGCCCTGGCGGTCCTGCTGGCCGAAGACACCGCGAAGGAGAGTGCGTGATGACCGGACAGGACCTGGACGACCTGGAGCACCGCCTGCAAGGGCTCGCGGTGGAAGTGGAGCGCACGACGACCCCGGTCGAACCCGAGCGGGTGCGCCGGCTGGGCGACCGGCGTCGGCACCGGCGGCACGCGCTCACCGCGGCAGCCGCCGTGGTGGTGGCGGGGTTGGCCGGCGGGGTGGTGCTGTCGCAGACACCAGGTCTGACCACCCAGGTCCCGCCCCCGGTGGCCTCTGGCCCGACGGCGGTCCCCGTGCCGGTGCCCACCGCCCCCGCGCCCAGCGCGTCGACCAGCGTCCCTGCCCCCACCGACCCCACCGCGTCCGGTGGGCCCACTCCGTCCGCAACCAGCCCGAGCAGTCCTGACCCCACCTCCGAGACCCGGAGGCTGGGGACCGCCAACCTGCTGCGCGCCGGCGACGTCCCCACCTCGGGTGGGCCGGCCCTGGAGGTGGCTCCGCAGGGGACGGGTCGCGACCTCGACGAGGTGTCGGTCTGCATCCCGGACGGGCTGTCGGTCCTGGGAGCCACGGACACCGCAGCCCGGGACTTCCGTTACCCCGAGCAGGAGCGCCCGGCGATCCAGACCGTGGCGCTGCAGTTCGTCGACGCTGCTGCGGCTCGGGAGGCCGAGCAGACGGTGGAAAACTGGGTGGACGACTGCGTCGCCACCCTGGAGGACCGCGGCGCGACGGTGCTCGGCGAGCAGGGGCCCGAGTGGTTGGACGTGGACACCACCGCCGGGACCTCCGGGCGCTTCGCGGTGCTGCCGATCTACCGCGAGGCCGACCAGTCCGGCGAGGACGGGGTGTTCGAGAGCCTCGGTGTCACCCGGGTCGACGACCGGCTCATGCTGACGGTGCGCGCCAACGTCGGCATGGACGACAACGTGAGCCTCGAGGCCGAGCCGGACCCAGCCGACGGGATGCAGCCCCACCCGCAGTTCGGCCTGGTGGCGGCCGCGGCGGAGCGGCTGGCCGCGTGAGACGGCAGCGGCCACCGTCCGGTGAGGACGGTGGCCGTCGTGGACAGCGGGTGACGAGCCCCTGGTCAGCTCAGCCGTTCGGGTGGGCGATGGCCCCGTACAGGTCGCGGTTGAGGCGGGAGATCGTCTCGAAGGGGATCTCCTTCGGGCAGACCGCGGTGCACTCACCGATGTTCGTGCAGCCGCCGAAGCCCTCCTCGTCCTGCTGGGCCACCATGCCGAGGACCCGCGAGTGACGCTCCGGCTGACCCTGCGGCAGCAGCCCGAGGTGGGTCACCTTCGCGGCCGTGAACAGCATCGCTGAACCGTTGGGACACGCCGCCACGCAGGCGCCGCAGCCGATGCAGGCGGCGGCCTCGAAGGCGTGGTCGGAGTTGGCCTTGGGGATGGGGGCGGCGTGCGCGTCCGGTGCGGTCCCGGTCGGGGCGGAGATGAAGCCACCCGCCTGGATGATCCGGTCGAGGGCGCCCCGGTCCACCATCAGGTCCTTGACCACCGGGAACGGGTCGGCCCGCCACGGCTCCACGTCGATCGTGTCGCCGTCGGCGAACGACCGCATGTGCAGCTGGCAGGTGGTGGTCTGCTGTGGGCCGTGCGCGACCCCGTCGATGACCACGCCGCACTGGCCACAGATGCCCTCACGGCAGTCGTGGTCGAACGCGATGGGGTCGTCGCCCGCCATCGTCAGGCGCTCGTTGAGCACGTCCATCATCTCGAGGAACGACATGTGCTCGGAGACCCCAGGCACCTCGTAGGCCACCATCCGGCCCTCGGCCTGGGCGTTGGGCTGCCGCCACACCCGGACGGTGATGTTCATCAGGCGGGTGCCCTCGGCCCCGGAGGCCTCGACCTCGCCCGCCACGTTCTTCTCACCAGCGGTGATCGTCATATCTTCTCCCTCGCGCGCGCTGCGCACCTCATGACTCTGTCTTCCTCACTCGCCCGCCGACGAACAAGCATGTCGGCGCCCTCGATCGTCCAAACAGAGACGGTGCTCCGCTCGACGACGCTCGGGAGCCTCACTTGTAGCTCCGCTGCTTCATCTCGACGTACTCATAGACCAGGGGCTCCTTGTGAAGCACCGGCTTGCCCCCTTCACCGCCGAACTCCCAGGCGCTGACGTAGGCGTACTCCTCGTCGTGGCGGAGCGCCTCGCCGTCCTCGGTCTGGGACTCGGCCCGGAAGTGCCCACCACAGGATTCGCGCCGAACGAGCGCATCGATGCACATCAGCTCGCCCAGCTCGAGGAAGTCGGCCACCCGACCGGCCCGCTCGAGGGCCTGGTTGACCTCGTCGCCCGAGCCCAGGACCAGCACGTCGGACCAGAACTCGGCCCGCAGCTCACGGATGCGGGTGATGGCCTTGCGCAGGCCCTCCTCACTCCGCTCCATGCCGCAGTAGTCCCACATGATGTGGCCCAGCTCGCGATGGAAGGAGTCGACGGTGCGGGTGCCCTTGACCGCGAGCAGCTTGTCCACCCGGCTGCGGACGGCATCGAGCGCCTCCACGGCGGCCGGGTGGGACTCGTCCACCGGGGCGAACGGGCCGGCGGCCAGGTAGTCGTTGATCGTGTTGGGCAGGACGAAGTACCCGTCCGCGAGCCCCTGCATGAGCGCGCTGGCGCCCAGCCGGTTGGCCCCGTGGTCGGAGAAGTTCGCCTCGCCGGCCACGAACAGGCCAGGAATGGTCGACTGCAGGTCGTAGTCGACCCACAGGCCGCCCATCGTGTAGTGGACCGCCGGGTAGATCCGCATCGGCGTCTCGTACGGGTTCTCGCCCGTGATCTGGGCGTACATGTCGAACAGGTTCCCGTACTTGGCCTCGACGCTCTTGCGGCCCAGCCGCTGGATCGCGTCGGCGAAGTCGAGGTACACCCCCAGCCCGCCCGGGCCGACGCCACGGCCCTCGTCGCACACGTTCTTGGCGGCGCGGGAGGCGATGTCGCGGGGCACCAGGTTCCCGAACGCGGGGTAGATGCGCTCGAGGTAGTAGTCGCGCTCGGCCTCGGGGATCTCCCGGGGGTCGCGCTTGTCCTCCCCGCTCTTGGGCACCCAGATGCGACCGTCGTTGCGCAGCGACTCGCTCATCAGCGTCAGCTTGGACTGGTAGTCCCCCGACACCGGGATGCAGGTCGGGTGGATCTGGGTGAAGCACGGGTTGGCGAAGAGCGCGCCCTTGCGGTGCGCCCGCCAGGTAGCGGTGACGTTGCAGCCCATGGCGTTGGTGGAGAGGAAGAAGACGTTGCTGTAGCCACCGGTGGCCAGCACGACGGCGTCCGCGAAGTGGGTCTCCAGCTCCCCGGTCACCATGTCCCGGACGACCACGCCGCGCGCCTGGCCGTCGACGACGACGACCTCGAGCATCTCGTGCCGGGTGTGCATCTCCACCGTCCCGGCGGCGATCTGGCGCTCGAGCGCCTGGTAGGCGCCGAGCAGCAGCTGCTGCCCCGTCTGACCACGGGCGTAGAACGTCCGCGACACCTGGACACCACCGAAGGAGCGGTTGTCCAGCAGTCCGCCGTACTCGCGGGCGAACGGCACGCCCTGCGCGACGCACTGGTCGATGATCTGCACGCTGGTCTGGGCCAGCCGGTAGACGTTGGACTCCCTGCTGCGGAAGTCGCCACCCTTCACCGTGTCGTAGAACAGCCGGTAGACCGAGTCGCCGTCGTTGCGGTAGTTCTTGGCCGCGTTGATGCCACCCTGGGCGGCGATCGAGTGCGCGCGGCGAGGGCTGTCCTGGTAGCAGAAGCTGGTGACCTTGTAGCCGGCCTCGCCCAGGGTCGCCGCCGCGGCGCCACCGGCCAGGCCGGTGCCCACGATGATCACGCTCAGCTTGCGACGGTTGGCGGGGTTGACGAGCTTGGCGTTGAACCTGCGCTCGTCCCAGCGCTGGTCGATCGGCACCTGCGGTGCCTTCGTGTCGGCGATGTCGTCGCCCTGGACGTAGATGGCGTCGGCGTCGACGGAGTTCAGGAGGTCGCCGACCACGCCGCGGGCGGCACCGACGAGACGCTCGGCCAGGCCGGGCTCCTCCTCGGGCAGCGGACGCGTGGCCGCGACGTCGTCGGTGTGGTCGTTGCTCATGATCAGCTCACCAGCCCCAGGAGAATGCTGTACGGAGGAAGAAGGAAGCCGACGGTGACGACACCGGCGACCCCGTAGGCCAGAAGGTTCAACCGGTGCCGTGCGGCGGCGGAGGTGTTGGCTCCCAGCGTGGTGAACGCGCTCCACGTGCCGTGCCGCAGGTGGAAGGCCACCGCCACCATGGCGAGGGTGTAGGCCACGACGACCCACCAGACGCTGAAGCCGTTGACCACGCGCTGGTAGGGGCTCTCGCTCGCCCCGCCCGGGTGGATCGTGTTCCAGGTGAAGTGCAGCAGGTGGAAGATCACGAACAGCGCGATCACGATGCCACCCCACCGCAGGGTGAACGAGGAGTAGGTCCGCTGCACCCCGGTCCGGCCCTTGGTGGACTGGTAGCGCTTGGCGTTCCCACCACCACGCGCCTGCCGGGCGCGGGACCACAGCTTGAAGGCCGCCCAGCCGTGCCCGAAGACCGCCGCGAGCAGGACCACCCGCAGGATCCAGAGCAGCCCGGTGTGCGGCAGGATCGGCTCGCCGATCGTCCGCAGGTGTTCGGCGTACTCGTCGAACGCCTCCTGGCCCGCGAAGACCTTGAGGTTGCCGTACATGTGAGCCAGCAGGTAGCCGATCAGGATCAGCCCGCTGACGGCCATCAGCGCCTTGAGCGCGACGGTCGTGCGGACGGCGCGCTGCGTCGGCGACAGTGTTGTCGTTGCCACGGCCACACCCTAGGACCAGCCACCGACAAGTAGCGAATAAGACCAACGGCGCTACTGGTGTTTTTCGCCACGTCCTGGGGTGCATCCGTCTGGAGCCCTCGGCCCCGAGCCCCACGTCACCGGGTCCGGAGCACCTTCTCCAGGTCGAGCACGTCGACCGCGGGATGGGTGCGACGGCCGACGACCCGGTAGCCACGCCGACGGTAGAAACGCACGTTGGCCTCGCTCAGCACCCCTGTGACCAGCACGACCCGCCGGGTACCGTCCGGCGCCAGCGTCTCGATCCGGTCGAGCAGCGTGCTGCCGAGGCCCTCGCCCTGCAGGTCGGGGGCCACCATGAGCCGGCCGACGTACCAGTCGCCGCCCTCGCGGGCCTCCCCGCGCACGGAGCCGACCAGCCTTCCCGCGCGCCGGGCCACCAGGACGACACCGTCGGACAGCGAGGTCCGGACCTCCGCGAGCGACTCGACCAGCGGCGGGATGTCGAAGGTGTCGTGCCGGCGGCCCTCGACGAGGTAGGCGGCCTGCTGCAGCGTCCACAGCTCGCCCGCGTCGTCCGGCACAGCCCGGGTCACGGCCAGCGGCTCGTGCCGGGCGGGCAGCAGGTCCGGACGGCGTTCGCGGGTGCGCTCCACCGCCTGCTCGCGGCGCCACGCGGCGATCTGGCCGTGGTGGCCGGAGAAGAGCACCGTGGGCACGTCAAGACCGCGCCAGGACGGCGGTTTGGTGTAGACGGGGTACTCGAGCAGGCCGTCGTGGTCGGCGGCGTGCGACTCCTCCGTCAGCGAGGCGGGGTTGCCGACGACGCCGGGCAGCAGCCGGACGACCGCCTCGGTGACCACCAGGGCCGCCGCCTCTCCGCCGTTGAGCACGTAGTCCCCGATGCTCACCTCCAGCACACGCAGGCGTGTCCGGGCGTGCTCGACGACGCGGGCGTCGATGCCCTCGTAGCGACCGCAGGCCACCAGGAGGTGTTGCTCACCGGCCAGCTCGGCCGCCAGCGCCTGGTCGAAGCGGCGGCCCGAGGGCGTCATCACCAGCAGCAGCGGGTCGCCGGGGGCACCAGCCGGGACGAGCGTGTCGAGCGCCTCTCCCCAGGGGTCGGGCCGCATCACCATCCCGGCACCTCCGCCGTAGGGCGTGTCGTCCACGGTCCGGTGCCGGTCGTGGGTCCACTGCCGCAGGTCGTGCACGCCCAGCTCGACGATCCCGGTGCGCACCGCCTTGCCCACCAGGGAGAGCTGCAGCGGAGCCAGGTAGTCGGGAAAGATCGAGACGATGTCGAGGCGCATCAGGCCGGGCCGCTCCTGCGTGGGTCAGCCGGCCCGTCGGCCTGATCCTCGTCGTCCTCGTCGACCTCGTCGTCCTCGTCGTCCTCGTCGACCAGGAGACCCGGGACGTCCGCGAGGTGCAACTCGCCCGCGCCCAGGTCGACGCGCGGCACCACGGCGGTGACGAAGGGGATCAGCGTCACGCCCCGGTCGGTCGCGACCTCCAGCGTGTCCTGCAGGGGCAGGTGCAGCACGTCGGTAACCGTGCCCACCTGCTCGCCGTCGGCCGCGCGGACCAGCGAGGCCGATGAGCTGGCGGTCATAGAACTCGTCGTCGTCCTCGGGATGCTCGTCGGGGTCGACGTCGGCGACGAGCACGGTGCTGCGCGCGGCTTCGGCGGCGGTGCGGTCGGGCAGCTGGTCGAAGTGCACCAGCAGCCGGCCCGAGTGGTCGCGGGCGCTGGTCACGGTGAAGGTGCGCCGGCCGTCCTCTGAGCGCAGCGTCGCGCCGACGGCGAACCGGCGCTCGGGCTCGTCGGTGCGGACCTCGATGGTCACGTCACCCCGGATGCCGTGGGCGCGGCCGATGATGCCGACCACCACCTCGACGGTGTTCGCCATGGGATCTCCTTCGCAGATGGGGTGGGACGAGCCGCCACAGACGCCGACGCCCCGGCCCCAGGAAGGGGTCGGGGCGTCAGGTGGTCCTCGGAACCGGGGTCAGCGACGGCGGGGGCCGCTGCCGCCGGGACCGCTCGTGCGGCGCGGCCCCTTGTCCACGTCGACGAAGTCGACCCGGACCTGGTCACGCCCGGCGAGGGCGGCGACGACGGTGCGCAGAGCGGTCGCCGTGCGGCCGTTGCGACCGATCACCTTGCCGATGTCCTCGGGGTTGACCCGCACCTCGAGCATGCGCCCGCGGCGGAGGTCCTTGTCCTTGACCACGACGTCGTCGGGGTTGGTGACGATCCCGCGGACCAGGTGCTCGAGCGCATCGGCCAGCACGTCAGGCCTCGGTGGTCTCAGCGTCGGCCGGAGCCGGCGCGGCGGCCTCAGCAGCGTCGGCCGGAGCGGCCTCGGCGGCCGGGCGGCTGCGCTTGCTGGAGATGGCAGCCGTCTGGGCCTCGTTGCCGGCCTCGGCCAGCGCGGCGTTGAAGAGCTCGGTCTTGTTGGGCTTCTCGCGCTGGGGGTCTACGCCCGAGGGGGACGTGTCGCCGGAGAAGGTCTGCCAGTCACCGGTCCGCTTGAGCAGTGCGACGACGGCCTCGGTCGGCTGCGCGCCGACGGAGAGCCAGTGCTGCGCCCGCTCGGAGTTGACCTCGATGACCGACGGGTCGTTCTTGGGGTGGTACTTGCCGATCTCCTCGATCGCGCGACCGTCCCGCTTGGTCCGGGAGTCAGCGACGACGATGCGGTAGTGCGGCGACCGGATCTTGCCCAGGCGCTTCAGACGAATCTTGACAGCCACGTGTGTGGTTTCTCCTGTGTGAGCTGTGGTCGGCGGGCCGAGCCACGAGATGGGTGAGACCGTGACGCGCGGTGGGGAATCACTCGGCGACGACCTCGGGTGAACCCGTGCCGTGCGGACGGTGAGAGGGCGCCCACGACACAGATGCGGCCAACAGTCTGCCAGAGGCCGGGGCAGGACGCGAACCCGACGCGAGCCGGGTGCGTTGCCTGCCCGGGTCCGCCGCCGGGCCGGCACGTCCTAGGGTGCGGGCATGGACACCGTCGCCCTCGACACCAGCCTCGACGGCCGGCTGGCCGTCCTCGTCCGCCCCGCCGGCTCCGGCTCCTGGCCCGGGGTGGTGATGGTGCACGAGGCCTGGGGGCTCGACGACGTGCTGCGCCGGCAGGCGGAGCGGCTCGCGTCGGCCGGCTTCGTGGTGCTGGCGCCCGATCTCCTCGGGGAGGGACCGCGGTGGCGCTGCATGCGTGCGGCGTTCACCTCCCTCCAAGCCCGCTCCGGTCCGCCCTTCGACCTCCTGCAGGCCGCCCGCCAGTCGCTGCTCGAGGACCGGCACGTGAACGGCAAGGTCGGGGTCATCGGGTTCTGCATGGGCGGCGGGTTCGCCCTGGTGCTGTCGTCGGAGGGCTTCGACGCGAGCGCGGTCAACTACGGGATGATCCCCGACGACGTCGAGGAAGTGCTGCGCGGCGCGTGCCCCGTCGTCGCCAGCTACGGCGGCCGCGACCGGCAGCTGGTGGGTAAGGTGCCGCAGCTGACCGCGGCGCTCGAGGCGAACGGGGTGCCGCACGACGTCGAGGTCTACCCGGGCGCCGGCCACAGCTTCCTCAACGACGCCCCGAACGGGCCGCTGCTCCTGCGCCCGCTGCTCAGGCTCGGACACGTCGGCCCGGACCCGGAGGCCGCCTCGGACGCCTGGCGACGGATCGAGGCCTTCTTCGGTACCCACCTCGGCACGGGCAGCCGCACCGGCAGCCTCACCGAGGGCGAGCCCTCCCGCTCCTGAGGCAGTCGCGGGAGCGCACCTCCGTGCGGCGGCGAGGAGGTTCGACCCGCTCACCCGACGACGCGTCCCCGCAGGACGACCAGCCGGGGACGGCGGAGGACGCCCAGGTCCGCGCGGGGGTCGGCGTCGAAGACGACCAGGTCGGCCGGTGCACCCTCGTCGAGGGTGGCAGGGCGACCGAGCCACTCCCGCGCCCGCCAGGAACCCGCACCCAGAGCGTGCTCGGCTGAGCTGAACTGGGTGAGCAGCCCCATCTCCTGACCCACCAGACCGTGCGGCAGGTAGCCGCCGGCGTCGGTTCCGGCATAGATGGGCACACCCGCCTCATGCGCCCGGCCGAAGACTTCCAGCCGTCCGGCGTACAGGGAGCGCATGTGGGCGGCGTAGGTCGGGAACTTCGCCTCCGCGCCGGCCGCGATGCCCTCGAAGTTCTCCAGCTGGACCAGGGTCGGGACGAGCGCGACCTGACGTCTGGCCATCACCTCGAGGGTGGCGTCGCTCAGGCCGGTGCCGTGCTCGATGCCGTCGATGCCCGCGGCCACCAGCTCCGTCGCCGCCTGCTCGCCGAAGACGTGCGCGGTGACCCGGGCACCGAGCTCGTGGGCCCGGGCGATGGCCGCGGCCGCCACGTCCTGCGGCCACAGCGGGGCCAGGTCCCCGATCCCCCGGTCGATCCAGTCGCCGACGATCTTCACCCAGCCGTCCCCCCGCTCGACCTGCCGCTCCACGGCGGCCACCAAGGCGTCGGGCTCCACCTCGTCGGCGTAGTTGCGCAGGTAGCGTTTCGGCCGGGCGATGTGCCGGCCGGCGCGGATCAGGCGTGGCAGGTCGGGTCGGTCGTCGATCCAGCGTGTGTCGGCCGGGGAGCCGGCGTCGCGCAGCAGCAGCGCCCCGGCCGCCCGGTCGGCGAGGGCGTGCTGCTCGGCCACCTCGGCCGCCACGGCCCCGTGCGACTCCAGCCCGACGTGGCAGTGGGCGTCGACCAGACCGGGCATGATCCAGCCGCCACCGGCCACTGTGGTAGCCCCGCGCACGGGCTCGGTGCGGACCACGCCGTCGACCAGCCACAGGTCGCGAGGCTCGCCGTCGGGGAGCACCACCCCCTGCAGGTGCAGCCGTGACGGCGTGTCCACCTAGTCGCCGTCCACCTACTGGCCGAGCCGGCCGCGCAGCTCGGGCGGCAGCTGGAAGTCCGCCATCGCCTTCTCGAGCGCGGCCTGGTCGAGGCCGCCCGCCCCGAACGCGGCCGCGGCGTCCGCCGGCTCGGCAGGCCGGCCGGGCAGGGCGTTGCGCTTGGCCGGGTTGCCGGAGACGCCCCGCGCACCCTTCTTCTTCTGCTGCTTCGCCGGCGGCCTCTTCGGCCCGCCCCCCATCCCGGGCAGGCCCGGCATCCCGGGCATCTTGCCCGAGGCCATCGAGGTCATCAGCTTGCGCGCCTCGAAGAAGCGGTTGACCAGCCCGTTGACCTCCGACACCTCGACGCCGGAGCCCTTGGCGATGCGGGCCCGGCGGGAGCCGTCGATGATCTTGGGGTTGTCCCGCTCGGCCGGGGTCATCGAGTGGATGATCGCCTCGATGCGGTCGACGTCGCGCTCGTCGATGTTGGCGATCTGGTCCTTGATCTCCCCCATCCCGGGCAGCATCCCGAAGATCTTGGAGAGCGGGCCCATCTTGCGGACCATCTGCATCTGGGACAAGAAGTCCGCCAGGCCGAACTCCCCGCCCTGGCCACTCAGCTTGGCCGCGGCCTTGGCCGACTGCTCGGCGTCGAAGGTCTTCTCGGCCTGCTCGATCAGGGTGAGCATGTCGCCCATCCCGAGGATGCGGCTGGCCATCCGGTCGGGGTGGAAGACGTCGAAGTCCTTGAGCTGCTCGCCGTTCGAGGCGAACATGATCGGGCTCCCGGTGACGCGGGCGATCGAGAGCGCCGCGCCTCCGCGGGCGTCGCCGTCGAGCTTGGTCAGCACGACGCCGTCGAAGCCGACGCCCTCGGCGAACGCGTTCGCGGTGTTGACCGCGTCCTGGCCGATCATGGCGTCGACGACGAACAGGATCTCGTCGGGGCGGACGGCGTCGCGGATGTCGGCGGCCTGCTGCATGAGCTCCGCGTCGACGCCCAGCCGGCCCGCGGTGTCGACGATGACGACGTCGAACAGCCGCCGCTCGGCCTCAGCGATCGAGGCCTTGGCCACGGCTACCGGGTCCCCGGTGCCGTTGCCGGCCTCGGGGGCGAAGACCTGGACACCGGCGCGCTGCCCGACGACCTGCAGCTGGTTGACGGCGTTCGGGCGCTGCAGGTCGCAGGCCACCAGCAGCGGGGAGTGGCCCTCGCTCTTGAGCCAGAGCGCGAGCTTGCCGGCCAGGGTCGTCTTCCCGGCGCCCTGGAGCCCGGCCAGCATGATCACCGTGGGCGGCCGCTTGGCGAAGCGCAGCAGCCGGGTCTCCCCGCCCAGGATGGTGACCAGCTCGTCGTTGACGATCTTGATGATCTGCTGACCCGGGTTGAGGGCGCCGGACAGCTCGGTCGCCCGAGCCCGCTCCTTGAGCGCGGTCACGAACTCCTTGACCACGGCCAGGTTGACGTCGGCCTCGAGCAGCGCCACCCGGATCTCCCGGGCGGCTGCGTCGATGTCGGCCTCGGTGAGCCGGCCCTTGCCGCGGAGGTTCTTGAACGTCGCGGCGAGGCGATCCTGCAGGGTGTCGAACACAGCGGGGTCCTCCGGATGGGCTGAGCTGGCCTGGACCGGCCCGTACGGCGGTCCGCGGCCGGAGCCGCGGTGCAGACGGGCCTGCCACCGCGGGGATCGGTCCGGCCCAGACTACTCAACCCCGGCTCCTCGAGCCCACCCGTGACCCTCTAGCCTCCCCGCCATGACCGTCCGCACCGCCGTCGTCACCGGTTCCTCGCGCGGCCTGGGTGCGGCCATGGCCCGCCGGCTCGCCGCGGACGGCTGGGCCGTCGCCGTCAACTACCGCTCGGGGGCCGAGGCGGCCGAGGAGGTGGTGGCCGCCATCCGCGCCGCCGGCGGCTCCGCACGCGCCTACCGGGCCGACGTCACCGACGCCGAGGAGGTCCGCGCCCTGGTGGCCGCGGCCGGGGCCGAGCTGGGGCCGGTGCAGGTCGTGGTGGCCAACGCCACGGGTCCTCAGCCCGCGGTGGCGATCGAGGACCTGACCTGGGACGACCACCTCGACCAGCTCCGCTTCTTCGTGCAGAGCCCGACCCTGCTGGTGCAGGCCGCGCTGCCGACGATGAGGCGGCTCGGCACCGGCCGGGTGGTGCTCATCGGCTCGGACATGGTGGGCCGGGCCCTCCCCCGCGCCTCCGCCTACACCGCAGCCAAGGCCGCTCAGGGTGGGCTGGTCCGCTCCTGGTCCCGCGAGCTCGGTCCGCACGGGGTGACGGTCAACCTGGTGCAGCCGGGCTGGATCCCGGTGGAGCGGCACGCGGACTCCGACACCACCGCGTACCAGGCCGAGGTGCCGATGGGCCGGATGGGCACCCCCGACGATGTCGCCGGCCTGGTGAGCTACCTGGTGGGGGCCGGAGCCGGCTTCGTCACCGGTCAGCAGATCACCGTCAACGGGGGCCACACGCTCTGACCGGGCGCCGCCGCCGACAAGCCGTGAAGAACGTGCTCGTCTAGTCCGGACTCGTTCACGGCTTGAGGCCCGGCCCGGGGCAGCGGGGACGTCGCCCGTGGCCGGGTGACGCAGGACACGGACGAGCGGCGGCCGTCGGCCGTCCGGGCCGTCGCCGCGGTCTGAGCAGTTCCCCCAGGGGTCCCGGCCGGCCGCGGACCTGAACGGGGCCGGGGCTCAGCCCGCGTCGAGGAGGGCGTCGACGAACACCTCGGCGTCGAAGGGCGCGAGGTCGTCGACGCCCTCCCCCAGTCCCACCAGCTTGACCGGCACGCCGAGCTCGCGCTGGACCTGCACCACGATCCCGCCCTTGGCCGAGCCGTCCAGCTTGGTGAGCACGATGCCGGTGATCTGGACGACGTCGCGGAAGATCCGGGCCTGGGTCAGCCCGTTCTGGCCGGTGGTGGCGTCGAGGACGAGCAGCACCTCCCCCACCGGGGCCTGACGCTCGATCACCCGCTTCACCTTGCCGAGCTCGTCCATCAGCCCCGTCTTGGTGTGGAGGCGGCCGGCGGTGTCGACCAGCACGGTGTCCACCTCCTGCTCGATGCCCACCCGGACGGCCTCGAAGGCGACGCTGGCCGGATCGGCTCCCTCGGCGCCCCGGATGGTGGGGACGCCGACCCGGTCACCCCAGGTGGCCAGCTGCTCGGCCGCTGCCGCGCGGAAGGTGTCCGCGGCGCCCAGCACCACGTCCTTGTCCTCAGCCACCAGCACGCGCGCCAGCTTGCCGACGGTGGTGGTCTTGCCGGTGCCGTTGACCCCGACGACCATGATCACGGCCGGGGTGTCGCCGCGGTCGGCGTGGACGGTGCGGTCGAGCGTGGGGTCCACCAGCCGCACCAGCTCCTCGCGCAGGATGGCCCGCGCCCGGGCCGGGTCGGAGACCCCGTCCACCCGGAGCCGGCGACGGAGGGCGTCCACCAGCTCGGTGGTCGGCCCGACGCCGAGGTCGGAGGTGATGAGGACCTCCTCGAAGGCCTCCCAGGTGTCCTCGTCGATCCGGTCGCGGCTGATCAGGGCCAGCAGGCCGCGGCTCAGCGGGCTGTCCGAGCCGGACAGCCGGCGGCGGAGGCGGGCCAGCCGGCTCGCCCGGCTCTCGGGCCGGTCCACCGGCACCAGCTCGGCCTCGACGACCGTCTCGTCCGCGGTGACCACACCACCGGGCCGCTCCTCGAGGTCGACCGCGGACCCACCGCTCCGGGCGCCCCTCTCACCGCTGCCCGACCCCGTCCCGCCGGGCAGCGCAGGGGTGTCGCGGCCGCGCTGCAGAGCCGCGCGACGACGGGCGGCGACGACGCCCACCACCACGAAGGCGGCGAGGAGGACGGCGCCGATAACTATCCACAGGGTCAACGGATCCACCGGCTCATCCTAGGGGCGCAGAACACCAGGAGCCGGGTCCGCGCCGCCGCCCGGAAAGGGCGGCGGCGGGCTCACGACATCAGGCGCTGGAACGCCTCGGGTGGGGTGCCGTCGCCGTTGAGGTGCTGCGCGGCGCGGGCCATCCGGTCCGCGGCCCTGGGGGCGCGGTCCTTGAAGCGGCCTTCGATGCCGACGACCACGACACCGGCCGTACCGGCGGCGACGGCGAGGATGACGAACATGGCCACGAGCAGTGCCGTCATGGACCAGCCTTTCAGACAGTCGGAACAGCGTCCGGGGAAGGGGCTGTCGTGCGGGCGCAGGCCCGCGACCCCGACCGCGACACCTGCGGGACCGATCGTGGCACCGCCCGCGGCGACGGGTCCGCAGCGCGAGCGGCCTGTCGCCCTCTCGATCAGGTAACGGTCGCCACCCTCCCGCCCCGATCCCGGCTCCGAGAAGGAGCAGCCGCTCAGGCGACCGACTCGGTCTCCCGCAGACGCTGGGAGATGACCGCCGAGACCCCGTCCCCGCGCATGGTGACGCCGTAGAGGGCGTCGGCGATCTCCATGGTCCGCTTCTGGTGGGTGATGACCAGGAGCTGGCTGTTGGCCCGCAGCTCCTCGTAGATCTCGAGCAGCCGGCCCAGGTTGGTGTCGTCGAGCGCCGCCTCGACCTCGTCGAGGATGTAGAACGGGCTCGGCCGGGCGATGAACAGCGAGACCAGGAAGGCGACCGCGACGAGCGAGCGCTCCCCGCCCGACAGCAGCGACAGCCGCTTGACCTTCTTGCCCGCAGGCCGGGCCTCCACGTCGATGCCGGTGGTCAGCCAGTCGCCCGGCTCGGTCAGCACCAGCCGTCCCTCACCGCCGGGAAAGAGCCGCGCGAAGACGCGGACAAAAGCAGCCTCCACGTCGGCGTAGGCCTCGGCGAAGACCTGCTCCACCCGTGAGTCGACGTCGGCGATGATGTCGAGCAGGTCCCGCCGGGTGCGGCGCAGGTCCTCGAGCTGCTCGGAGAGGAACCGGTGGCGCTCCTCCAAGGCGTCGAACTCCTCCAGCGCCAGCGGGTTGACCCGGCCCAGCGCCCCGATCGCCCGCTCAGCCTTGCGCAGGCGCGTCTGCTGCACCTCACGCTCGTAGGGCACGGGCGGGGGCTGCTCGTCGTCGGGTCCCAGGGCCGTGCCGTCGGGCCGGGCCAGCACGGGCACCGGCTGGTCGGGGCCGTAGTCGGCCATCAGCGCCCCCGCCTCCAAGCCGAGCTCCACCATCGCCTTCTCCGTCAGCGCGTCCACCCGCATCTGCTGCTCGGCGCGCGCCAGCTCGTCGCGGTGGACGGCGTCGACCAGCTGCTCGAACTGGCCGCCCAGGGTGCGCACGTCGGCCCGGACGGTGCGCAGGGCCGCGTCGGCCTCGGCCCGGCCGGCCTCGGCCTCGGAGCGCGCAGCGGCGGCCCGGGCGAGCGAGCGCTCCAGCTGGGACGCCAGGTAGCGGGCCGCGCTGAGCACCGCCGTCGCCTCACGGGCCTCGCGCTGCAGCCGCTCGCGCCGTGCCCGGGCCCGCGCCCGGGCCTGCCGCTCGTTCTCCGCGGCCCGGCGCAGGGCGTCGGCCCGTCCGGCGAGCGAGCGGGCCCGCTCCTCCTGGGTGCGCAGGGCGAGCCGGGCCTCCATCTCCGCGCTCCGGGCCCGGCGGGCGGCCTCGCCAAGGCGGTCCCGCTCCGCCGGGTCGGGCTCGGGCTCATCCTGGCTGGACGCCGCCAGGGCCAGCCGCTGCTCCAGCTCGGCGAGGCCGGCGACGTCACGGTCCCGGGCGGCCTCGGCCTGGCCGATCGCCTGGCGGAGCCGCTCGGCCTCACCGCCCGCGGCCCGGGCGGTCGAGCTCAGCTGGCCCAGCTCCTCGGCCAGCGCGGCCAGGGCCGCATCCGACTCGTGCAGCTTCTCCAGTGCCACCTCGACGGCCGTCTCAGCCGTGCGGCGTCGCTCCTCCAGCTGGCTAGCCGCGAACCGCAGCCGGTCGGCGACGTGCCCGGCCTCGCCGAGCCGGCGTTCGGCGTCGTCGACGGCGGCCTGCAGCTCGATCAGGCTCGGCTGGGCACTCGAGCCGCCGGCAGCCGTGGCCGCCGAGAGCACGTCCCCGTCCCGGGTCACCGCGGTCAGGACCGGGAAGGCGGCGAGCAGGCGAGCAGCCGCCGCCAGGTCCTCGACGAGGGCGACGCGGTCGAGCACGGCCACCAGCGCCGGCCGGAGCGCGTCGGGCACCCGGACGACGTCCACCGCGTAGCGGGCACCGGCTCCGAGGTCAGGCCACGGCCCGGGAGCAACGGACGGCCCACCGCCGAGCAGCAGGGCGGCCCGCCCGAGGTCCTCGGACTTGAGGTGGGCGATGGCGGCCACGGCGGCGTCGGGTCCCTCGACGGCGACGGCGTCAGCGCTGCGCCCCAGGGCCGCCGCCAGGGCGACCTCGAACCCCGTCTCGACCTCGACGAGGCCGGCGACGGCACCGAGCAGGCCGGCGACAGGCACCCCCTCGGCCAGCAGCGCCGCCGCGGCGTCCTTGCGCTGCAGCCCGATCGACAGGGCCTCGACCCGCGCGGCGAGCGCGGCCCGCTCCGAGGTGGCCGCCGCCTCCTGCCGGCGGACCTCGGCCAGCTCGGCGCGCACGTCCTCCAGCGCCTCGACGGCGCTCTCGTGGTTCGCGTCAAGACCCAGCTCGCCGTCGTCGAGGCCCGCGACCTGGGTCTCCAGGGCGGTGAAGGCCCGCGCCGCCTGCTCCGCGCGCTCCGCCGCTCGCGCCGAGGCCTCGCTCAGCCGGCCGATCTCGGCCTCGGCCGCCTCGGCGCGGCTCCGCAGGGTGTTGACCTGACCCGTCAGGCGCGCCAGCCCCTCGCGCCGGTCGGCGGCGGCCCGCAGCAGGGCGGTGAGCCGCGCCTCCTCGGTGCGGTGGGCCTCCTCCGTCGCCGCCCGCTCGGCCGACGCGCGCGTCAGGGCCTCCGCCCGGGCCGCGACCTGGGCCGTCAGCTCGCGCTCCTGCTCGGCGACCGCGGCTGCCTCCCGCTCCAGGTCCTCCGGATCGCGCCCGGTCCGGACCTCCCCCGGCTCCGCGGCGGCGTTGCGGACCCGCTCGGCGGCGATCGAGATCGTGCTGGACACCCGTTCCCGCAGGGCCGCGAGGCCGAACCACGTCTCCTGGGCGGCGGTCACCGCTGGGGCGGCAGCCCGGACCGCCTCCTCCCCGGCGAGCTCGCGCTCCCGCGCGTCCTCCAGCGCCTGTTCGAGCTGGACGCGGCGCTCTCGCAGCGCCTGCTCGTCGGCCATCTCCGACTCCAGGGCCAAGGTGGCCTGCACCAGGTCGTCGGCCAGCAGGCGGGCGCGGGCGTCGCGCAGATCGGCCTGGATGACCGCGGCCCGCCGGGCGACGTCGGCCTGGCGTCCCAGCGGCTTGAGCTGGCGGCGGATCTCGGCGATCAGGTCGGAGAGCCGGTTGAGGTTGACGTCGCAGGTCTCCAGCTTGCGGAGCGCCTTCTCCTTGCGCTTGCGGTGCTTGAGGACGCCGGCCGCCTCCTCCACGAAACCCCGGCGGCCCTCCGGCGTCGCCTGCAGGATCCCGTCGAGCTGGCCCTGGCCGACGATGACGTGCATCTCCCGGCCGATACCGGAGTCGCTGAGCAGGTCCTGGACGTCCATCAGCCGGGCGGCGGAGCCGTTGATGGCGTACTCGGACCCGCCGTTGCGGAACATCGTCCGGCTGATCGTGACCTCGGTGTAGTCGATCGGCAGGGCGCCGTCGGTGTTGTCGATGGTCAGGGTGACCTCGGCCCGCCCGAGGGGGGCCCGGGCGGCCGTGCCGGCAAAGATGACGTCCTCCATCTTGCCGCCGCGCAGCGACTTCGCGCCCTGCTCACCCATCACCCAGCTCAGGGCGTCGACGACGTTGGACTTGCCCGAGCCGTTGGGTCCGACGACACAGGTGATCCCGGGCTCGAACTCCAGGGTGGTGGCCGAGGCGAAGGACTTGAAGCCCCGCAGGGTCAGGCTCTTGAGGTACAAGGTGGACCTTTCTCCAGGTCTGGGCCAGAGGTCGGGGGCCGCCGGCCGGCGCGCCCGGCGGGGAGGGCGTCAGGGACGCGCGTGCCGGGCCTGGGCTGCGGCGTCGGCGGCGCTGTCGTCGCGGGGCGGCAGCGCTGGCCGGCTGCGGACCGAGGAGAAGGTCCAGAGCTTGTTGAGCACGAAGGAGACAGGCGTGGTCACGACGATCTGGATGAGCTGCGCCCAGTAGAGCCGGGTGCGGAACCCGGAGGAGTCGTCGAAGAAGGTGGGTGACAACGAGAGCCAGGAACCGGGGTGTAGCAGGAGCGTCAGGATGCCGAGACCCACGAGGTGGGCGAGGAGGCCCACGGCCACGAAGGGCAGGTATTCCCGGAGCCAGCCGGCGTGCTCGGTGCTGCGGAACGTGTAGCGCCGGTTCAGCTGGAAGTTCCAGAGGTTAGCCACGACGAAGGCCACCGTGGCGAAGACGTGGTACCAGCGGACGTTGAAGTCGGTCAGCGGGAGGCCGAGGAAGATGCCCTCCTCGTCGGGGCCGAACTTGTTCGCCAGCACGACGACGAGCAGGTTGACGAGGACGCCAGAGCCGCCCACCAGGCCGAACCGGACCAGGAGGATCCAGTTGTGGCCGTGACGGACGAACAGGTAGTGCTTCAGTCGCTCCACGATCGGACGAGGATACCGGTGCGCGCCCCCCTGGAGGCGGTACCGCGCGCCGTGCCGCTCCGGCCCGTGCCTGCTGGCGCGCTCAGCCCCCGTAGGAGGCGCCTGAGGGGGTCCGTTGGCAGCGTGGGCAGCGGAATGCGGATCGGTTCATGAACGCCTCCCGGCGGATCGGCGTGCCACAGCGGCGGCACGGCCGGCCCTCCTGCCCGTACACCGCCAGGGATCCGTCGAAGGAGCCGCTGGAGCCGTTGACGTCGACGTAGAGCGCGTCGAAGGAGGTCCCGCCCCGCGCGAGCGCGGCGGCCATCACGTCGCGGGCCGCCGTGAGCACCGCCCGCGCCTGCGCCTGTCCGAGGTTCGCCGTGGCACGGGCGTAGTGGGTGCGGGCCTGCCACAGCGCCTCGTCGGCGTAGATGTTGCCGATCCCGGAGACGAGGGTCTGGTCGAGCAGCGCCCGCTTGACCCCGGTCCGCTTCGCCCGCAGGCGACGTGCGGCCGCCTCGAGGTCGAACAGCGGATCGAAGGGGTCGCGGCCGATGTGGGCGACCTCGCCCGGCAGCTCGGCCCCCTCGGGCGAGAGCGTGAGCCCGCCGAACATCCGCTGGTCGACGAAGCGCAGCTGCGGACCGTCGTCGTCGAAGTCCACGAGCACGCGGGTGTTGGCCGCCAGCAGAGCCGCGGCCGGCTCCAGGCGGAACTGGCCGCTCATGCCGAGGTGGGCCAGCAGGGCGTCGCCGTCGGCGAAGGGCAGCCACAGGTACTTGCCGCGACGCCGGGGTTCGGTGAAGGTGCGACTGACGAGGGCAGCCGCGAAGTGCTCAGGCCCGGGCAGGTGGCGGCGCACCGGGCGGGGGTGCAGCACCCGCACGGTGGCGATCGTCCGACCGGTGACGGCGGGCACCAGGCCGCGCCGGACGGTCTCGACCTCGGGCAGCTCGGGCACGGAGGCCGGTCAGGAAGCGGCGGAGGGCGCGTCGGCGGCCCGGGCGGCCCTCACGGCCTCGATCGCGGCGAAGGCGAGGGCGGCTGCGTTCTGCTCCGCCTCCTTCTTGTTACGGCCGGCGCCGGGGCCGTAGGTGTGCCGGTCGAGCAACACCATGGCCTGGAAGCTCTTGGCGTGGTCGGGCCCCGACTCGAGGACCTCGTAGACGGGCACACCGAGGCCGGCGAGCGAAGCGCTCTCCTGCAGGCTCGTCTTCCAGTCCAGGCCGGCGCCGAGGGTGGCCACGTCCACCATCAGCTGGTCGAACAGGTGGTGCACGAAAATGCGGGCGGCGTCGATGCCGTGCTCGGTGAAGACGGCGCCGATGACGGCCTCCATCGTGTCGGCCAGGATCGAGGACTTGTCCCGACCCCCGGTCGCCTCCTCGCCACGGCCGAGCCGGACCAGCGAACCGAGCTCGAGCCCGCGGGCCACCCCGGCCAGAGCACGCGAGTTGACCACCGCAGCCCGGAGCTTGGCCAGCTGACCCTCGGACAGGTCGGGGTAGGAGGTGTAGAGGTGCTCGGTCACCACCAGCCCGAGCACGGAGTCACCGAGGAACTCCAGCCGCTCGTTGGTGGGCAGACCCCCCTGCTCGTAGGCGAACGAGCGGTGGGTCAGGGCACGGTCCAGCAGCTCGGGCCCCAGCTGGGTCCCGAGCTGCGACAGCACCTCGACCATCGAGGGGTGCGACGTGCTCACCCCTGCTTCCCCGATCAGGACGCGAGGACCTGACGGCGGGCCGCGCGGGGCCCGTACTGTCCGCACGAGGGGCAGGCCACGTGCGGCAGGTGCTTCTCGCGGCAGGCCGGGTTCGCGCAGGTCACCAGGGTCGGCACGGTGGCCTTCCACTGGGCACGGCGGTGCCGGGTGTTGCTGCGTGACATCTTCCGCTTCGGTACGGCCACGGTTCTCTCCTCGCTTCTCCACCGGGGTGGTGGATGAACATCAACTAGCTCTGGGTCTGGCTCTGGACATCGTAGGAGCCGCCCTCGCCACCGTCGAGGCGGCGCAGCTTCTCCCAGCGGGGGTCGACTGCCGCCTCGTGGGTGTGCTCGGGGTCGTCGTTGAGGTTCGCGCCGCACTCGACGCACAACCCCAGGCAGTCCTCCTGGCACAACGGCTGGAACGGCAGATCGAGCACCACACCGTCACGGAGCAGCGGCTCGAGGTCGACCAGGTCGTCCTCGAGGCGGCTGACCTCGTCCTCCCCAGCCTCGCTCTCGGGGTGCACGAACAGCTCCTGCACGTCGATCTCCAACGTGTCGGAGACCTCGGTGAGGCAGCGGACGCACTCCCCGCGCACGTGGACCGTGGCGGTGCCGGTCACCAGCACGCCCTCGATCACCGACTCGAGCCGGAGATCCAGGACCACAGGTGACCCGGTGGGTACCCCGATCACGTCGATGCCCAGCCCGGCCGGCGCGTCGACCGTCGTCTGAACCTGCTTCATCCCGCCCGCGTGACGACCCAGGTTCTGGGTGTCGAGGACCAACGGCGAGCGGTGGTCCAGCGAGCGATGCGGCGAGCCCATCGCGATCCTTCCGTGCCGGACGGTCCTGACAGCGTCATGACCGGCGACCAACGTTACCGGTGCGGACCTCCCCGGGCAAACGGCCGGGAAGGCGTCGTCCCGGGTCCGCCGTCGAGCGAGCTCAGGGGGTCTTGGCGGCAGCCTTGGCGCGGTCGGCCGGGTCGAGGTTGCTGCGCTCGGCCAGCCGGGCACGCGCCGTGCGGACCTGACTCGACGTCTTGTGCAGCACAGACTCGAAGCTGGCCATCCGGGAGTCGATGAACAGGTCGGTCTCCTTGCGCAGGGCCGCGGCCTCCGCCTCGGCCTCGGCCCTGATCTGGGCGGCCTGCTCCTCGGCGACCTTGACGATCTGGCTCTCCCGGGCCAGCTTCTCGGCCTCCTCGCGCGCCTGCTTCACCAGCCTTCGCGACTCCGCCTCGCCCTCGGCGATCTTGGCCTGGGACCGGTCGATCACCCGCTGGGCGTCACCGATCTCGTCCGGGAGCCGGTCGATGACCTCGTCGATGGCGGTGAGGACCTCGCCGCGGTTGACCACGCACGAGGCCGACATGGGCATGGCGCGGGCGTTCAGCACGAGCTCGCGCAGGCGCGCGAGCTTCTCCTCGGCGGTGATCTGGTCAGGCACTGGAACTCCTCGAGCACGGACAGGCATCCGCCTCCGGCGGGGGTCCGGGAGCGGTCGAACAACCCCTCCAGCCTAACGGCCGCGCTCCCCCGCCCGCCGCCGCACGTGGGCGTCCACTTCCGGGGTGAGCAGGGCCGACACGTCGCCGCCAAGGGCCGCGACCTCCCGCACGAGGGAGGAGGAGACGAAGGACCAGGCCGGCGCAGTGGCGACGAAGACGGTGTCGACCCCACTCAGGTGGGCGTTCATCTGCGCCATCCCCACCTCGAACTCGAAGTCGGACGCGGAGCGGAGTCCCTTGACGATGGCGGTAATCCCCTCACCGCGGCAGAAGTCGACCAGCAGCCCGTCGAACACCGCGACCCGGACGTTGGACCAGTGCGCGCACGCGTCCTCGAGCATGGCCACCCGCTCCTCGCGGGTGAACCAGGGCTTCTTGGTCCCATTGGCCCCGACCGCGACCACGACCTCCTCGACCAGGGCCGCCGCGCGGCCGATCACGTCCAGGTGCCCCCGGGTGACCGGGTCGAAGCTGCCGGGGCACACTGCTCGCGTCACGGAGCCACGCTAACCGGGTCCGTGGAGGGCTCCGCGGCGGCGGGCGCGGCGCAGGAGCCGTAGTGCAGGACGGTCTCCCCGTAGCTGCGCTGCCAGGACTCGGTGACCACGGGCGGCCAGGCCGGGTCGGGGGTGCGCCGGCTCCGCTCGACCACGAGCAGCGCGTCCGCCGCCAGCCACCCCCCGTCGACGAGCGCGACCAGCACCGCGTCGAGGGCGTCGCCGGCCAGCTCGTAGGGCGGGTCGAGGAAGACGACGTCGTAGGCCTGGTCACTGGGCGAGGAGACGACCGTCTCGACCCGGCCGGTGCGGACCTGGGCGGAGAGCCCGAGGTCCACAACGTTGCGCTTGGTCACCGTCGCGGTGCGCTTGTCGGCCTCCACCAGGAGCACGGGCCCGGCGCCCCGGCTGGCGGCCTCGAGCCCGACGGCACCCGAGCCCGCGAACAGGTCGGCGAAGGCCAGCCCGGCCAGCGCCTCGTCCGCCGGTGCGTCCGCGGTCCCAGCCCAGGCGGCAACGGCGGAGAACAGGGCCTCCCGGACCCGGTCGGTGGTCGGCCGGGTCCGTGAGCCCTGCGGCGTGCTCAACCGACGACCGCCGCGGGAGCCGGCGATGATGCGGCTCACGTGCGCTCCAGCCAGTCCCCGGCGGCCTGGCGCTCCATCAGGGCCACCATGTCGGCGAGGCCGGGGTCGGCCAGCTCGGGGTCGAGCGCCAGGCAGCGCTCGGCCAGGTCGCGGGCCCGCGCGATCACGTCGGCGTCGTCGATCACGCGCAGCAGCCGCAGGCTGGAGTGGTGTCCGGACTGGGTGGCGCCCAGCACGTCACCCTCGCGCCGCTGGTCGAGGTCCACCTCGGCCAGCGCGAACCCGTCCCGGGTGCGCGCGACGGCGTCCAGCCGTTCCCGGGCCAGGCTGCCGTCCGGGGCGGCAGTGAGCAGCAGGCAGACCCCCGGGTGCTGGCCTCGGCCGATCCGCCCGCGCAGCTGGTGGAGCTGGGAGATCCCGAAACGGTCCGCGTCGCAGATCACCATGACGGCCGCGTTGGGGACGTCGACGCCGACCTCGATCACGGTGGTGGCCACCAGCACGTCGGTCTCCACGGCGGCGAAGCGCTGCATCACCGCGTCCTTGTCCTCGGCGGCCAGCTTGCCGTGCAGCACCTCGACCCGGACCGCGGCCAACGGTCCGGCGCTCAGCTCGGCGAACAGGTCCTCGACGGCCGCCGCCGGCGGCAGGGGGTCGGGGCCCTCGTCGAGGACCTCGTCCTCGCCCGCGCGGGCAGCCGTCTCGGTGGCGGAGATGCGCGCGCAGACGACGTAGGCCTGCCGCCCGGCGGCAACCTCCTCCGCGATCCGCCCCCAGGCCCGGTCCACCCAGGCGGGGTGGCGACGGCTGTCGACGACCACGGTGGTGACGTCGGCCCGCCCGGCCGGCACCTCACGCAGGACCGACGTCTCGAGGTCGCCGAAGACGGTCATGGCCACCGAGCGCGGGATCGGGGTGGCGGTCATGACGAGCACGTGGGGCCGCGCGGCCGCCTTGGCCGAGAGCGCGGCGCGCTGCTCGACGCCGAACCGGTGCTGCTCGTCCACCACGACCAGCCCGAGCTCGGCGAACTGCACCCCGGCGCTGAGCAGGGCGTGGGTGCCGACCACGATGCCGGCCTCCCCCGAGGCCGCCTGCAGGAGCGCGTCCCGCTTCTGGCCGGCGCTCATCGAGCCCGTGAGCAGGCTGACGCGGGTGGCATGCTCCGCCCCGCCCAGCATCCCGCCGAGGGCGAGGTCCCCGAGCATCGAGGTGATGGTGCGGTGGTGCTGGGCCGCCAGCACCTCGGTGGGCGCCAGCAGCGCGGCCTGGCCTCCGGCGTCGACGACGGTGAGCATGGCCCGCAGCGCGACGAGGGTCTTGCCCGAGCCCACCTCGCCCTGCAGCAGCCGCTGCATCGGCTGGTCGCGCGCCAGCTCCCGCTCGATCTCCGCCCCCACCTCGACCTGCCCGGCGGTGAGGGTGAACGGCAGCCGCGCGTCGAAGGCGTCCAGCAGGGCTCCGCTGCGGCGCGGTCGGGGGACGGCCCCGTGGGCGGCGGCGTCCGCCCGTCGCCGTGCCATGGTCAGCTGCAGGGCGAAGGCCTCGTCGAAGCGCAGCCGCTCGCGGCCCTCGTCGATCTCGTCGCGGCTGGCGGGCTGGTGCAGCGCCCGCAGCGCAGGCAGCAGCTCGATGACCTCCGCCTCCGCCCGCAGCCAGGCAGGCAGCGGGTCGGCCAGCCCGTCGAGGCCCTCCAGGACCAGCCGGGCGCACTCGGCGATGGTCCAGGTGCGGAGCTTGCCGGTCTGGGGGTAGAGCCCGATGAGGGGCGAGGACACCGCGGCGGTCAGGCCCGCGTTGCGCTGCGCGCCACCGATCATCCGGCCGTCGGCGTCGACGATGACGAAGTCCGGGTGCGCCAGCTGCAGCTGGGAGTTGAACTCCCGCACCTTGCCGGCGAAGATCCCGCGGGCGCCCGGCCGCAGCTGGTTCTGCCAGTACGTGATCACCCGCGGCTGCCCGAAGAAGGTCAGGGTCAGCGAGCCGCGGTGGTCGGTGATCCTCGCCTCCAACCGGGGCTTCTTGGCGCTCGAGTAGCTCCCCGAGGGCATGTTGTGCGCGCGGCTCTCCACCACCTCGGCGACGACGGCGACCTCCTGCTCGGGCTGCAGCACCGTGAGGTCGCTGAGCTCGGCCGCGGAGAAGTAGCGGCGCGGCAGGTGGTGCAGGAGGTCGCTGACGGTGCGCACCTTGAGCGGCTCGAACTGCTTGGCCGTCTTGTCCCCGAGCACGCGGTCGAGGCGTTCGGCCAGGCGCCGGTAGGTGTCGGTGCGCCAGGCCTCGGCGACGGGACCGGCGGCACTCACTCGGCTCCCAGCAGCACCGGGTAGCGGGGCTGGCCGCCGTCGACCACCTGCACCTCGAGCCACCCCGGGCGCCGGCTCGCCCAGCCGTTGATGGTGTCGGCGAGGTCGGGGGGCGCGTCGGCCCCCAGGACGACGGTGAGCAGCTCCCCACCCGGAGCCAGCAGCCGTTCCGCCACCTGCAGGGCGACCGCGCCCACGTCGTCCCCGAGGAGCACGAAGTCGCCGTCGACCACGCCCAGCACCTCCCCCACCTCGCAGCGACCGGTCATGGTCATGGCCGAGCTGTCGGCGACCGTGACCGCACCGTGGCGGGCGTGGCCGGCGGCCGAGCTCATCGCCGCCACGGTGGTGTCGAAGTCCTCGCCGGGGTCGTGCACGGCCAGCGCGGCGAGCCCCTGCACCTGGGCGACCGTGGGAACGACGACGAGGTGGCGGCTGCGGCCCGCCCGCTCCCCGCGGAGCCGGGTCACCACGTGGGTGGCGACCTCGAGGGTCTCCATGTCGTTGGGCAGCACGATGACGTCCCCCTCGAGCCGGCGCAGGGTCGCGGTCAGCTCCTTCAACAAGGGCCGCGGCCCGCGCCGCTGGAGGGCCAGCCCCCCGGCCTGCGTAACCGCCTGGGCCAGGCCCGGGCCGGCAACGACGGAGACGACGCTGCGGCTGAGCGGGGCGGCCGGTTCGAGGGCGGTGATGCGGATCTGGGAGAGCCGGCCCGCGCCCAGGGCGGCCTCGACGGCCGAGCCGGGTTCGGCGCAATGGACGTGCACCTGCGCGACCCGGCCGGCGTTGGCCTCCTGACCCACGACCACGACGCTGTGACCGAGCCCGGCGAGACGAACGCGCAGGTCCTCCAGCGCCTCGGCCGTGGCGTCGTGCACGGCGTACATCACCTCGTATTGCGGCTCCGCGCTCCCGGTCGAGGGACGGGGACGCACGTCGGCGGCGGCCAGCGGTACCGCGACCGGCCCGCCCAGCACCTCGACCAGGGCGTCGACCAGCAGCGCGTAGGCCTGGCCGCCGGCGTCGACCACCCCGGCGGCCGCCAGCACGTCGAGCTGGTCCGGGGTGCGCTGGAGGGCCGCTCGGGCCTCGGCCCGGGCGGCCAGCGCCACCGCGAGGGCGTCGTCCGGGGTGGCCGCCGCCGCCGCCACGGCGGCCCGGGCGGCGTCGGCGGCCACGGTCAGGATCGTCCCGGCGACGGGCTCAGCCACCGCCCGCCGGGCCGCGTCGGCGACGGTGGCCAGCAGGACGGCGACCCGGGTGCCGGCGGGACCGGACCCGGCCCCGGGCAGACCCTGCTCCAGGCTGCGGCACACGCTGGAGAACATCTCCGCCACGATGGCACCCGAGTTCCCGTGCGCGGAGAGGATGGCGGCCGAGACGACGGCGCCGAGGTTGCCGCGGTTGATGTCGGGCACCGCGCGCGCGATGCCCGCCAGGGTCAGCCGCAGGTTCGAGCCGGTGTCAGCGTCGGAGACGGGGAAGACGTTCAAGGCGTCGAGGGCGTCGGCTGACTCCCCGATGAGGGTGCTCGACCGACGTAACCAGGCGTCGAAGGTCTCCCAGATGCCCAGCCCGGCAGCCAGCGGGGTCGGCTCGTCGGGGCGGAAGGTGGGCAGCACGCGGTCACCTTATCCGCGGGCCGACGCCCCTCCTGTGTGCCGGTCCCGGTGGATTGGTCCCCAACCGGGCGTCTCGGGTACGCTGTCCCGGTTGCCCGGATGGGTGATCCAAGGACGCCGCCGTGAGGCGGTCATCGACGTCAGACAGCAATGGGAGCAACTCCAGTGGCAGCGGTATGCGACGTGTGCGGCAAGGGACCGGGCTTCGGCCACAACGTGCCCTGGTCCAAGAAGAAGACGAACCGGCGCTGGAACCCGAACATCCAGCGCATCCGCGCCATCGTGTCGGGCGCGCCGAAGCGGGTCAACGCCTGCACCTCCTGCATCAAGGCCGGCAAGGTCACCCGCTGACCTGATCCGCCCCTGACCCGCCTCCTCCGGGAGGCGGGTTTTGTGCGTTCCGGCAGGTCTTGCCGAGGACGCCCCCGTTCCTACCAGCCGCCCCCGCTGGATCGGGGGCGGACGCGTGGAGCGGGGGCCGCGTGGGCGTTGCGGGCGAATGCGCGGTGCAAGCGGTCAGCCACCACCGCGGGGTTGAGCAGGTCGGCCCACACCCAGCGCACCACCTGCCATCCCAGGTCGCGGAGCGCGTCCTCCCGACGCTTCTCCCGCCACACGACGTCCTCGATCCGGGCGCCCGGCGGCAGCAGCGCACCGTACTTGACCCGCCCGTCGAACTCGCCCAGCGTCCGGTGCTCCTCCCAGGCGAAGTCGGCGCGCCCCACCAGGCGGCCGGCCGCGTCGAACACCTCGTGCTGCAGGCTCGTCGGGGCCAGGCCGAGGTCGCCCAGCACCACCCGGCTCATCGACTCCCCCGCGCTCTCGCTGCGGGGATCGAGCAGCGCGACGGCCCGTCGCGCAGCGGCGACACCCCGTCGGCCTCCAGCGAGCTCGAGCGCCGCCGTCAGCTCCGGGACCGGCAGGCCCCGCCGCAGGGCGGCGTCGCCCGCCGCGACCGCCTGGGCCACGGGAACGCTCCGTCCCAGGTCGACGACGGTGCGCCCGAGCGCCGTGACCACGGTCCCGGCGACCTCCCCGACCTCCCCTGCACCCAGCGGGGCGACGTGCACGTGCACGTACCCGCGGCGGTTGCCACTGCCGCTGGTCCGCGTCACCTCGACGTGGGTCAGCTCGTCCTGCCACACAGGCAGGCCGTGCAGCACCGCAGCTGACCGGTGGCTGACGACGGCGCCGGGGGCGAGCAGCGGCAGCGTGGCCTCGACCAGCAGGCGGTGGCGCTCGACGAGGTCGTCCCCCACGTCCTCGGGCCGCAGGAAGGCGCCTCGGCGCAGCCGCACCAGTGCGCCCCGGCGCTCCGCACGGGCGATCTCGTTCGGGGTGTATCCGCGAGCCAGCAGCTCGCGCAAGGTGGTCGTCATGGCCTCAGCCGACCACCGATACCACCCGCGGACGAGGGCGCGGCGCGGATCTGTGGATGAGCACTCACATCGCCCCGTGAACTACCCGTTGCCCCCGTTCGAGCGGGGGCAACCGGGACGTCGGGGGGCAATGAACGATCAGGCCTGGATGATCACCGGGATGATCATCGGACGACGACGGTGGGTGTCGTTGACCCACTTGCCGGTGCGGCGGCGGACCACCTGCTGCAGACGGTAGGGGTCGTCGATGCCCTCACGGAGGGCGTCCTCCAAGGCGGTGATGACCAGGGGGCGCAGGCTGTCGAAGACGCGCTCCCCTTCGACGAAGCCGCGCGCGTGGATGTCCGGTCCGCTGACGATGGTTGCGGCGTGGGTGTTGACCACGGCGACGATGGAGATGAACCCCTCCTCGCCGAGGATCCGCCGGTCGGTGAGCGCGGACTCGGTGATGTTCCCGACCGTGGACCCGTCGACGAAGATGTAGCTGGCGTCGACCTTGCCGACGATGCGGGCCCGGCCGTTCTGCAGGTCCACGACCGAGCCGTCCTCGGCGATGATGGTGCGCTCGCGGGGCACACCGGTGGCCACGGCCAGGTCGGCGTTGGCGATGAGGTGACGGCTCTCCCCGTGCACCGGCATCACGTTCCTCGGGCGCACGATGTTGTAGCAGAACAGCAGCTCACCGGCGCTGGCGTGGCCCGAGACGTGCACCATGGCGTTGCCCTTGTGCACGACCTTGGCGCCGAGCTTGGTGAGACCGTTGATCACCCGGTAGATCGCGTTCTCGTTCCCCGGGATCATGGAGCTGGCCAGCACCACCGTGTCGCCCGGCTTGAGCGAGATGACCTGGTGCTCCCGGTTGGCCATCCGCGACAGCGCGGACAGGGGCTCACCCTGGGAGCCGGTGGAGATGATGACGACGTCTTGGGGGCGGTGGTTGTCGATGTCGCGCATCTCGATCAGCGTGTTCGCCGGCACCTTGAGGTAGCCGAGGTCGCGCGCCACCCCCATGTTGCGCACCATCGACCGGCCGACGTAGACGACCTTCCGGCCGTGCTCGGCGGCGGCGTCCATCACCTGCTGCACGCGGTGCACGTGGGAGGCGAAGCAGGCCACGATGACGCGCTGCTTGCTCCGGCTGAACACCCGCTCCAGCGCAGGGGCGATGTCGCGCTCGGGGGTGGTGAAGCCCGGCACCTCGGCGTTGGTGGAGTCGACGAGGAACAGGTCGACGCCCTCCTCGCCCAGCCGGGCCAGCGAGCGGACGTCGGTGATCCGGTCGTCCAGCGGCAGCTGGTCCATCTTGAAGTCGCCGGTGTGGAGGATGAGACCGGCGGGCGTGCGGACCGCTACCGCCAAGGCGTCGGGGATCGAGTGGTTGACCGCGATGAACTCGAGGTCGAAGTGGCCCACGGTGATCCGCTCGAGGTCGGTGACCTCGCGCTTGACGACGCCGCGGATCTGGTGCTCGCGGAACTTCTCGCTCACCAGCGCCAGGGTCAGCTTGGACCCGATGAGCGGGATGTCAGTGCGCTGGCGCAGCAGGTAAGGGACGCCACCGATGTGGTCCTCGTGCCCGTGGGTGAGCACGACCCCGACCACGTCGTCGAGCCGGTCCTCGATCACGCCGAAGCCCGGCAGGATGAGGTCCACGCCGGGGTGGTTCTCCTCGGGGAACAGCACGCCGCAGTCGATGAGCAGGATCTGGCCCTTGTACTCCAGGGCGGTCATGTTCCGGCCGATGTCCCCGAGCCCTCCGAGCGGGATCACGCGGACGGCGTTGCCCTGGAGGGTGGGCGGGTTCTTCAAGCTGGTGGCTGCCACGTCCGACCACGTTACAGGGGACTGCTGGTCAGGAGGCCCTCCGGAGACCGCCGACGCTTCCTCAGTCGCCTCCTCCCTTGCATCGCCGACCGGGACGACGAGGCCCGGTCGGGCACGGCACTCCGGCTAGCATCGGCGGGTGAGCTCCTCCCCCACGCCGGTGGCCGACTCCGTCAGGCTGGCCTGGCCGGCCGAGGCGGCCGCGATCGCCGACCTCCAGCGCCGCGTCTGGGCCGCCGAGCTCGCGCCCGACGTCTCCGCGGAGGTCCTGGCCGGGGTCACCGTCGTCGAGATGACCGGGGCGTGGGAGCAGGCGATCACCCGCCCGCCCCAGGCCCGCTTCCGGGTGCTGGTGGCGGTCGAGGAGTCCCGCGTCGTCGGCTACGCCACGACCGTCCCCGGCCAGGACCCCGACGCCGACCCGGCCAGCGACGGTGAGGTCCAGGAGTTCGCGGTCGACCCGCCGGCCCGCCACCGCGGGCACGGCTCCCGCCTGCTCAACGCCTGTGCCGACACCCTCCGCGCGGACGGCTTCCGCCGCGCCCGTTGGTGGGTCGGCACCACCGACGACGGGCTCCGGCGCTTCCTGACTGCGGCCGGGTGGGCAGCGGACGGCAGCAGCCGCGTGATCGGCTCCGACGAGGTCGACCTGCGGGTCCGACAGGTGCGGCTGCACACCGACCTCACCGGCGAGGGGTCATCCGGTCGCTGACCCGCTCGGCGCCGGCACGACCGGGCTGGAGCTCGTCTGCGGACCGGGGGCGCCGGGGGCACCTGCCTCCTCGACGATGACCTCGCAGTCCTGGAGATCGCGCGCCAGCCGGGGTTCGACCGGTTGGAGGCGCCGGACGATGTCGTCCATGGCCCCGAAGTCGACCTCGTCCACCGCCTCGCCCAGGCCGGCCAGGGCGCTGTAGACGTCCTGGGCGTCGTTGATGACCCGGAGGCAGGCTGCGTTCACCCGCGCCTGAGCTGCCACCTCGATGCTGGCCGAGGGAGACGGCGCGGTGGACGCGGCGGCCTCCCGGTTGGCGACGACGAAGTCCGGGGTCCCCGCGCTCAGCACACCGACCAGCAGGACGCCGACCACCAGCCCTCCCACGAAGATGGCGACCAGCACCCACCACGGCCGGCGACGGCGGTGAGGTGGCGCCGGCTCTGCTGCTGGGGTCGAGGTCATGGAGGTCCCTGGTTGTCGGTCGGTGCCGGGCGCCGAAGCGTCCCGGTACGGGAAGTATGCTCCAGGCAGCCCACCGCGTACGTCCGGTCGACCGGGAGGACCCGCCATGGCTGCAGGTGCCGGGTCCACCGCCCAGCGTCCGGACCGGTCCACGCTGGTGGGCCGCCTGGGTCAGGCCTACCGGGTCACCGTGACGTCGGGCCGGTGGTTCGTCGTCGCGGTCTGGGTCGCGGCTGCCGTGCTGGTCAATGTGGTCATCGCCTCTGAGGACGGCGGTGGCGGCGGGTTCGGTGACCTGCTCCCGCCCGACAGCCAGGTGCTGAAGGTCCAGGAACGCGTTCTGGAGAAGTTCCGGGTCCCGGTGACCGCCGGCACCACGGTGGTGCTGCACGAACCGGGCGGTCTGGACGCGCTGACCCGGGCCGACTCCGTGCTGTGGGCGCTGGCCACCACCCAGGACGTGCTCGACGCGCCTGAGCCCCCGGTACCGCACCAGGTGGTGGCGGCGATCCCGGTACCCACCGGGGTGCCGGACACGACGGTGACCTACCTCTTCATGTCTGAGGGCACCGGCCTCTACAGCACGGTTCGGCTGGCCAACCAGTACGCGGCCCACTTCAACAACCAGGCAGAGGCGGACACCTACGTCACCGGGTTCGTGCCCGCCCAGGTGGCCCAGGGCACCTACCTGCGGACCCGGCTGCCGCTCTTCGAGCTGGCAAGCGTCATCCTCATCGTCGCCGTGGTGGCCTTCGCGTTCCGTTCGCTGCTGGCTCCGGCGGTGGTCGTCGGGGTGGCCGCCGTGGGGTACCTCGTCTACTTCCCGATGCTGTCGCACCTGGCCAAGCTGCTCGAGTTCGAGGTTCCCAACCAGCTCGAACCCGTGCTGCTGGCCCTCCTGCTAGGCCTGGTCACCGACTACTGCGTCCTGTTCTTCTCCGGCTACCGGGAACAGCTCGACGAGGGCGCAGGCGCGATCGCCGGCGCCCGGCGCGCGTTGCAGGCCAGTGCCTCCATCATCGCGGTGGCCGGTCTCACCGTCGCGGGGGGAACGATCGCCCTGCTGGCCGCACCGTTCGGCGTGTTCCGCGCCCTGGGCCCGGCCCTCGCCCTGACCGTCCTGGTGAGCCTGGCGGTCTGCCTCACCCTGACCCCCGCCCTGATGACGATCCTCAGCTGGCGGCTGTTCGCCATCCTGCCGGTCCGCAGCTCGGGCCGAGCCCACCGCAAGCTCAGGTCCCCCCAGCGCAAGGGGCCCCGGATGATCGACCACCTCGTGCGCCGGCCCGTCGCCGCGGCCGCCGGCGGCGCCATCCTGGTCCTGCTCGCCCTGGCGACCCTGCCGCTGGCCCAGGCCCGACTGGACCTCTCCTTCACCGCGGGGCTGCCGTCCGACCACCCTGCCGCCCGGGGCGGCCAGCTGCTGGACGCCGCCGGGCTCCGCGGGATCGAGGCGCCCACCGAGCTGATGCTGGAGGCCGACGGACTGGCCGACCGGCGAGCCGACCTGCTGCAGATGCAGGAGCTGCTGACCACGCAACCCGGCGTGGCCAAGGTGCTGGGGCCCGCGGACCTCCCCCAGGACGACGGCCGGGGCGCGGTGATCTCCCCGGACCGCGACGCGGCACGTTTCATCGTCATCTTCGACACCGACCCGCTCGCCGCGCAGGCGGTGGAGGATGTCCGGCGGCTCCAGGACCGCCTGGGCACCCTGACCCGCCAGTCCGGCCTGGGCGACACGCGCGCGTCCATGACGGGGCAGACGCTCATCGCCTCCGAAGTGGCTGCGCTCACCCGCACCAGCTTGGAGATCACGGTGGGGGTCGCCGTGCTGATCGAGCTGGTGATCCTCGTGCTCTACCTCCGCGCGCTCCTCGCCCCCCTCGCCCTCCTGGCCTGCAACGTGCTCAGCGTCGGGGCCGCGCTCGGGCTGACCACCTTCCTCTTCCAGGACGTCCTGGGCCAGCAGGGGTTGACGTTCTACGCGCCCTTCGCCTCCGCCATCCTCCTGATCGCGCTGGGCTCGGACTACAACGTCTTCTCCGTAGGGGCGATCTGGTTCGAGGCCCGCCGCCGTCCGCTGGGCGAGGCGCTCCGCGTCGCGGTGCCGCGCAGCTCGGAGGCGATCACCACAGCCGGGGTCATCCTGGCGGGCACCTTCGCACTGGTGGCCCTGATCCCGCTGTCCACCTTCCGCCAGATCGCCTTCGCGATGGCGGTCGGGCTGCTGATCGACACCCTGGTGATCCGCCCGGTGCTCACCCCAGCCGTCCTCATCCTGCTTGGCCGAGCGGGCAGCTGGCCGAACCGGCGGGTGGGAGTCGAACCGCGACCGGCCGATGAACCGGCGCACGCGCCAATCTCAGGGGTGGTGGCCCGTGACTGAGCACGTGCGCGCCGGGGCTTACGCCCTGCCCGCCGGCCAGCCGGTCCGGAGGGGCCTGGAGGTGCTCGCCGTGCTCGTCGTCCTCGCCGGGCTGCTCGGAGCCGCTGACACGCTGGCCCGGACGGCCGCCGAGTCGCTCCTGGCCCGGAATGTGCGGGATGCCGTCGGCGCCGAGGCCGACCCGGTCGTCGACGTCCAGGGGCGCTTCTTCCTGCCCCAGGTGATCCGGGGTGCCTACTCCGAGGTGCACGTGCGCACCTCCGGGCTCAGGAGCGGGCCCCTGCGGATCGAGCAGGTGGACTCCACGCTGCGCGACGTGCGCGTGCCGTTTCACGACGTGCTGCTGAGCGACATCCGGGCGGTGGGGGTCGGCCGGGCTGAGCAGACCGCCGTCTTGACCTATGACGACCTCAACCAGTATTTCGACGTCACGGGCCGCTCGCTGCGGTTGGAGCCGCTCCCCGACGGGAAGATCCGGCTCCGTGGCACCGTGGCCGTGCTCGACAAGGAGGTCGACCTGAGCGCCGAGTCAAAGGTGAGCGCCGGCGAGGGTCAGCTCGTCCTGACCCCAGCCCGGATCCAGACCTCAGCGCCGCTCAACGCGGCGGGCCGGCTGCTGCTGGCCCAGCGGCTCCGTCTGTCGGTGCCGATGGGGACCCTGCCTTTCGGCCAGCAGCTGAGGTCGGTCGACGTCGGGGAGCGGACGATCACCTTGACCGCGGTGGGCAACACGGTGGTGCTCAACCCCTGAGGGCTGGCCGTCGGTCACTCCCGTCGGAGCAGCACGTCGGTCCCGCTCAACCGGGCGAGGACACTCTCGTCGGTGGCTTCCAGGCCGCTCACGCGGAGCCCCAGCGGCAGACCCTCCAGCGGGATCGGCTGCAGGACGGTCCTGACCAGCGCCTGGGCGGCCCCGCGCGGGAGCTCCACCTTGCCCAGCCGGATCTCGGTGTCGGCCAGCGTCACTGTCTGGGCTTCGACGTCCAGCCGCGGCGCGCCGGTGACGCTGGCGATGAGGTCGGTGCCGAAGATCGACGTCCGGCGCTCGATCCTCACCCGGCCCTCGCCGGCCGGGGTGAGCGGCACCTCGGTCAGCTCGGCGAGGCCGTCGTAGCCGAGCCGCGCCGTTCCGTCGGCCTGGGCGGCCTCCAGGCTCTGGTACCAGTCCCGCGTGGTCACATCGGTGAGCACCAGGTCCAGGTGCTCGACGGGCACGGGGTTGTCGGCGCTGGCTGGCAGGTCGTCGGCCACCACGTGCACCCGGGGGTGCCGACGGGTCAGCACCTGGGTCAGGAAGGGCCAGCCCTCCACGTCGACCGACGGTGCGGCCGGGGTCCCGAGCTCGGCCTGCAGCAAGCTGGCCTCCGCACGCTCGACCCGCTGCTCGGCGAACCGATCGGTGAAGAACCCGAGCGCCGCCAGCCCACCCACCACCAAGAGCACGAGAAGTGCGGTGACCGGCAAGCGGCGCCGGGCCGGCATCAGGTGAGCCCGAGCACGGGCTCGATGCCAACGGTGAGGCCCGGCCGGCCGGAGACCGCCCGGACGGCGGCCAGCACCCCCGGCATGAAGGAGACGCGGTCCAGGGAGTCGTGGCGCAGGGTCAGCGTCTCCCCTTCCGAGCCGAGCAGCACCTCCTGGTGCGCGACGAGCCCGCGCAGCCGGACCCCGTGCACGCGGATGCCGTCGACGTCGGCACCGCGGGCTCCGGGCAGCTCCTGCACCGTCGCGTCGGGCGGGGCCTGGAGGCCGGCGGCGGAGCGCGCGGCAGCGACCCTCCGGGCTGTCGTGGTCGCGGTGCCCGACGGCGCATCCGCCTTGCCCGGGTGGTGCAGCTCGACGATCTCCACGCTCTCGTAGAAGGCGGCCGCTTCCTCGGCGAACCGCATCATGAGCACGGCGCCCACGGAGAAGTTGGCGGCGACCAGCACCCCGACGCTTGGGCGCTCGGACAGGAGCTGGCGAAGGTGGTCCAGCCGCGGCTCGTCGAAGCCGGTGGTGCCGACGACAGCGTGCAGCCCGTGCTCGATGCACCAGCCCAGGTTGTCCATCACGACGTCGGGATGGGTGAAGTCGACGACGACCTCGGCCGCCTCGGCGACCGCGCGGTCGTCACCGGCGTCGACGGCCGCGACCAGCTCGAGGTCGTCGGCGGCCTCGACGGCCCGGCACACCTCGGCCCCCATCTTGCCGCGAGCCCCGAACACAGCCACTCTTCGCATGCGCATCTCCTCCGCCCGTCCTGGGTCCGACCACCCGGTGCCGGTCAGGACCAGTCTCTCAGCACCTTCGCCGGCACCCGGGGCCCGACCAGCCCCAGCACGGGCCGTCGGCCGAACAGCGCGGCGGCGGCTGCCTGCACCTGCTGCCCGTCGACGGCGTCGAAGCGCTCCAGCACTTCCGACAGCGTGCGGTCGTCGCCCAGCACGGCGTTCCCACCCAGCCGGCTCATCCGGCTGGAGGGGCTCTCGTAGGAGAGCACCGTCTGGCCGCGCATCTGACCACGAGCCCGGGCCAGCTCGGCCTCGGTGACCCCGTGCTCGGCGACGTCGGCGAGGACCGCCTGGACGAGGTCGACGATGGGGCCGAGCTTGGCCGGCGCGCACTGCCAGTCGACGCTCCACAGGCCGGCGTCGGAGTAGGTGGTCTCCCCCGCGTCGATGCCGTAGGTGAGCCCGCGGCGCTCCCGGACCTCGACGAACAGGCGCGAGGACATGCCGCCCCCGACGACGAGCGAGAGCAGGCCGAGCGGGTAGCGGGCGTCGTCGAACAGGCCGGGGCTCGGGTAGGCCAGCACGGCGCTCACCTGCTCCACGCGGCGCTGGACGCTCACCAGCCCGCCGGGGCTCCCGACCGCGGTGGCCACGGCTGGCTCAGCGGCAGCCGGCGCCGGACGGGCGTCCAGGGGGGCCAGCTGCTGGACCAGCCGGTTGTGGTCGACGTGACCGGCCGCCGCCACGACGAGGGAGGAGGGGCCGTAGCGCCGCTGCCAGTGACCCACGACCTGTTCACGGCTCAGGGCGGCGATGGAGTCCGGCGAGCCGATGACCGTCCGGCCCAGGCCGGAGCCGGCGAAGACGTGCCCGGCGACGACCTCCTGGACCACCTCGCCCGGGTCGTCGGCGTGCATGGCGATCTCGTCCAGGATCACCGCGCGCTCGGCGTCGAGGTCACTCGCGGTGACCGTGGACTCGGTGATCATGTCGGTCAGCACGTCGACCGCGAGCTCGGCGTCGCCGGCGAGGACGCGGGCGTAGAAGCAGGTGTACTCCTTGGTGGTGTAGGCGTTGAGCTCGCCGCCCACCGCCTCCACCGCCGCCGAGATCTCCTCAGCGCTGCGGCGCGCCGTGCCCTTGAACAGCACGTGCTCCAGGAAGTGCGAGGCGCCGTGCAGCGCCGGCGTCTCGTGCCGGGATCCCACCCCGGCGAAGACCCCCACCGAGAAGGTCCGGCTGGCCGGCATGTGCTCGGTGACGACCTGGAGGCCGTTCGGCAGGGTGGTACGCCGCGGCTCGATGATCGCTCCGCTCACGGCCGGCTGCGCTCCGGGGCCGCTACTTCGTCGTCACTCACGGACAAAAAGCGCGTCCGTTCGTTCCTCCTCAGCACGCGGCCGCACAGCCAGCGACGGCGCCACCCACGAGGGGGTGACGCCGTGCGGGACGCCGCGAAGCGGCAGGTGAGGTCGTGGGGGTCAGACCGACGCCTCTTCCTCGACGACCGGGATCAGGGAGAGCTTCCCGCGGTCGTCGATCTCGTTGATCTCCACCTGGATCTTCTGGCCGACGCTGACGACGTCCTCGACGTTGTCGACGCGCGCGCCACCGGCCAGCGGGCGCAGCTTGGAGATGTGCAGCAGGCCGTCCTTGCCGGGCAGCAGCGACACGAAGGCGCCGAAGGCGGTGATCTTGACGACGGTGCCGAGGTAGCGCTCGCCCTTCTCCGGCATGGTCGGGTTGGCGATGGCGTTGATCAGCGCACGCGCCGCCTCGGCCTTGTCGCCGGAATCCGCTCCGACGTAGATCGTGCCGTCGTCCTCGATCGAGATCTGGGCGCCGGTGTCGTCCTGGATCTGGTTGATCACCTTCCCCTTCGGGCCGATGACCTCGCCGATCTTGTCGACCGGGATGTTGATCGTGATGATCCGCGGCGCGAACAGGCTCATCTCGTCCGGTCCGTCGATCGCCTCGTTCATGACGTCGAGGATCGAGTTCCGCGCGTCCTTGGCCTGGTTGAGCGCCGAGGCGAGCACCGACGCCGGGATGCCGTCGAGCTTGGTGTCCAGCTGCAGGGCGGTGATGAAGTCCCGGGTGCCGGCGACTTTGAAGTCCATGTCGCCGAAGGCGTCCTCGGCGCCGAGGATGTCGGTGAGCGCGACGTAGCGTGTCTCGCCGTCGACGGTGTCGGACACCAGGCCCATGGCGATGCCGGCGACCGGCGCGCGCAGCGGCACACCCGCGTTCAGCAGCCCGAGGGTGGAGGCGCAGACCGAGCCCATCGAGGTGGAGCCGTTGGAGCCCAGCGCCTCGGAGACCTGGCGGATGGCGTAGGGGAACTCCTCGCGCGTCGGCAGCACCGGCACCAGGGCCCGCTCGGCGAGCGCCCCGTGACCGATCTCGCGCCGCTTCGGCGAACCGACCCGACCGGTCTCACCGGTGGAGTAGGGCGGGAAGTTGTAGTTGTGCATGTAGCGCTTGGTGGTCTCCGGCGCCAGCGTGTCGAGCTTCTGCTCCATGCCCAGCATGTTCAGCGTGGTGACGCCCAGGATCTGGGTCTCACCGCGCTGGAACAGCGCCGAGCCATGGACGCGCGGGATCACGTCGACCTCGGCCGACAAGGTCCGGATGTCGCTCAGGCCCCGGCCGTCGATGCGCACCTTGTCGGTGAGGATCCGCTGCCGCACCAGCTTCTTGGTCAGCGCCCGGAACGCCCCGGAGATCTCCTTCTCGCGGCCCGCGAACTGCTCGGAGAGCGAGGAGACGGTCTTCGCCTTGAGGGCGTCGGTGGCCTGCTCGCGCTCCTGCTTGTCGGCGATGGCCATCACCGAGGAGAGCTCGGCCGACGCCGTCTCGGTGACGGCGGCGAAGACATCCTCGGCGTAGTCGGCGAAGATCGGGAACTCCGCGGTCGTCTTCGGGAAGTGCGCGGCCAGCTCGGCCTGCGCGTCGCAGAGGGCCTTGATGAAGGGCTTCGCGGCCTCGAGGCCGGAGGCGACGACCTCCTCGGTCGGGGCCTTGCCCCCGCCACGGACCAGGTCCCAGGTCTGGGCGGTGGACTCGGCCTCGACCATCATGATCGCGACGTCGCCGTCGGCGAGCACGCGGCCGGCGACGACCATGTCGAAGGTGGACTTGCCGAGCTGGTCGACGTCGGGGAAGCCGACCCACTGGTCACCGATCAGGGCGACGCGGACGCCGCCGACCGGGCCGGTGAAGGGCAGGCCCGCGAGCTGGGTGGACATCGAGGCGGCGTTGATGGCCACGACGTCGTAGGTCTTGTTGGGGTTGAGCGCCATGACGGTGACGACGACCTGGACCTCGTTGCGCAGGCCCTTGACGAAGCAGGGGCGCAGCGGCCGGTCGATCAGCCGACAGGTGAGGATGGCGCCCTCGGACGGGCGGCCCTCGCGGCGGAAGAACGAGCCGGGGATCCGGCCTGCGGCGTACATCCGCTCCTCGACGTCCACGGTGAGCGGGAAGAAGTCGATGGCGTCACGCGGCTTGCTCTGCGCCGTGGTGGCCGCGAGCAGCATGGTGTCGTCGTCGAGGTAGACCGCGGCCGAGCCGGCGGCCTGACGGGCCAGCAGGCCCGACTCGAAGCGGACGATGTGCTTGCCGAGTGCACCGTTGTCGATGACGGCCTCGGTGGCGTGCAGTTCAGGTCCCTCCACGGGATTCCTTTCTGTGGCGGGCCGCGAAGGCCCACCGGAGGTGTGGATCGCATCCGCACACCTGTCGCCCTGACGGCGGCTGCTCGAGCGCCTCGTGCCACGAGGCCCTGCTCCCTGGAGCTGTGGAGGCCGGTCTCCGATCGAGGTCCGCGGGTCAGGCAGGTGACGACCTGCGCGCCGGCGCGAGGCCGGCGGACCCGAAGACCACTACCGAGGACCGAAGCTCTCCGCGTCGAGTGCGTGCGGGATGGATTCAGCGGGTGATGTCGAATTATTCAGTTGTGGGTGACGCGCAGGAGCGGCCCTGCCAGGCCCCGGGGGGCGAGGAGGACCGCTCCGCTCACATCAGCGACGCAGTCCGAGACGCTCGATGAGCGACCGGTAGCGGTTGATGTCGGTTTGGGCGACGTAGTTGAGCAGCCGGCGGCGCTGGCCGACCAGGAGCATCAGGCCACGACGGCTGTGGTGGTCGTGCTTGTGCTCCTTCAGGTGCTCGGTCAGGTGCGCGATGCGCCGGGTCAGGACCGCGACCTGGACCTCGGGAGAACCCGTGTCACCTTCGTGGGTGGCGAACTCTTCGATGGTCTGCTTCTTGATGGCAGCGTCAAAAGCCACGTTCTCTCCTTCGGTTTCCCGTTGCGCGGCGCTCCCGGGCCCCGTGTTTCGGGGGTTCACTCGATGTGAGGGGAGCTCTTGGTGGTCCGCGGCCGATCAAACGGCAGACCTGAATCTACCAGCGCGACCGGAGTGGGACCAATCGTCGGCGCCGACACCCCTGGTCGCGCCGCCCCGGCGGACTGGGCGGCGGCGCTGGGTCAGGCGTCCAGCCAGCCCTGCACCTCACGGCGGAGGAAGGCCAGGTCCTCAGGGTTGGTCCGCGGGTTGCCGGCCCGGTGACCCCACAGGCTGGGGATCGGCCGGAGGGCACCGTGGCGCAGGTGCTCGAGCTCGGCCTCGTTGTCGGCGACGCGGAAGTAGAGGTCGGTCGTGCCCGGCATGAGCAGCACCGACGCCTCGATCGCGGCGAGGGCGGCCGGGAGGTCCCCGTCGGCCTCACCGCCCCGGCTGAGATCGGCGGCGGACCACGTCCGGGCCTGCGCGTAGAGGTTCGCCGCCCGTGCGGTGGCGAAGCCGGCCTCCCAGTCGGTGCGCAGGAAGGTCTCGAGGTCGGGCGCGCCGAGAGCCGTCTCGTACAGCCGCTCGCGGTAGAAGTCCTGGCTCAGCCCCCACCCGGCGTAGACGTGGGCGAAGGCCTGAAGGGCCGCCTCGGGCTCCTGGGAGAAGTGCCCGCCGCCGGTGTGCTCGGGCGCCGCCTCCAGCACCCGCAGCAGCCCTGAGAGGAAGACGCGGTTGTGCGCCGAGGTCCGGGCGCTGCCGCAGACCACCACGGCCCGGGCGACCAGCTCCGGGTAGAGCCTCGCCCAGTGGTAGGCCTGCCCCGCCCCCATCGAGAACCCGTAGGCGCAGGCGATGCCGGCGACATCGAAGTGCTCGGTGAGCAGCCGGTGCTGAGCGCGGACGTTGTCGGCCATCGTCACCACCGGTGGGAAGAACGGGGTGTCGGCCGCGGAGGTGGAGACGCCGTTGGAGAACATGTCCGGCACCACGATGAACCACCGTGTCGGGTCCAGGACGCCGTCCGGTCCGATCAGCCAGGCGAGCTCGTCGGAGGTGGCGCCGTAGCTGCACGGGTAGACGATGACGTTGTCGCGGGCCGCGTTCAGCGTGCCGTGGGCCTGCCACGCCAGCGAGGCGTCGCGGATGGTGCCGCCCAGCTCGACCGGCAGGTCGCCCAGGGCGAACCGTCCGGCGGTCACCGGCCAGCTCACGTCAGGCTCCCCGTAGGGAGCACGGCGTGGACGCCCCAGGTCTGGTTGGCCACCTGGGTCACCCGCAGGTCGACGGCGGTGCTGGCCAGGGCCAGCGCCGTGGCCTTGTCCAGGCCGAACAACTGCTGCATCCAGGTCACCATCGCTTCCAGGGCGTCGCCCAGGGCGACGTTGAGGTCGGCGTCGAAACCGAACGTGATCCGCCCGGCCGGGGTCTCGGCGTGCACGCCCCCCAGGGGCCGGTCCTCGACCACGTCGAGGGTCACTTCGGTGGTCATCGCACACTCGATCGCCGTGCCCCCGACCTCGCCGTCACCCTGGGCCGCGTGCCCGTCGCCCAGATAGACCAGGGCGTCCGGGACCGCGACGGGCAGGTAGAGCGTGGAGCCGGCGACCAGCTCCCGGCAGTCGATGTTCCCGCCCGAGCCGGCGCGGGGCGGGATCGTGGAGTGCTCGCCGGGCTCGACCGGCGCCACCCCCATCACCCCCAGGAACGGCGCGAGCGCTCGGGCGAAGCCGCGGCTCTCGGTGCCCGTCCCGGCGTCGACGTCCAATTCCCACAGCAGCCACGACGGTGGGCCTTCGGCGAGCCCCAGCCGACGGGTGACCGGGGTGTCGAGGGCGGCAGCGACCGTCCAGCCCCATGGGTCGGGGCAGAGTGCGCGCAGGTGGAGGGCCAGCAGCTGACCCGGCCGGGCGCCGCGGACCGCGATGGGGCCGGTCAGGCAGTGGCCGCGGGCGGCGGGGTGCAGCTTCGGCTGCTCCTGGCCGGGCTCGTGCTGGCGTTCCAGGTAGCCCGACGCGTCGAGCGAGCGGACGACGACGGTGTCCCCGGGGTCGATGCTCAGCACGGGGCGGTGGGCGGAGGAGAAGACGTCCGCGGTGGTCTCAGCGCTGGGGTCGAGGTGGTGAGAAGCCGCGCGCGGACGGCCCGTCACCTCAGAAGCTCCCCAGCAGGTGACGGATGTTCTCGACGTCGTGGCGCATCTGCTCGATCAGCGGGTCGATGCCGGCGAAGCGGATCTGGCCCCGGACCCGGGCGTAGAAGTCGACGGCGATCTCCACCCCGTAGAGCTCGAGGTCGTCGCGGTCCAGGACGTAGGACTCGATGCGGCGCTCGAGGCCGTCGAAGGTGGGGTTGGACCCGACCGAGATCGCCGCCGGCCAGCGAGGGGCGGCGGAGTCGTCGAGGCGGGTCACCCAGCCCGCGTACACGCCGTCGGCGGGCACGGCCAGCCCTGGGGGCACCAGCAGGTTGGCCGTCGGGTAGCCGAGCAGCCGGCCGCGCTGGTCGCCGCGCACGACGACGCCGCAGAACCGGTAGGGGTGGTCGCACAGCTCGCGGACCCGGCCGAAGTCGCCCTCGGCGACCGCCTGGCGGACCAGGGTGGACGAGCTCGGCTGCGCGCCGTCGGTGACGAGGCCGACGGGCTGGACGACGAAGCTGCCTGTGCCCAGCTCGGTGAGGGTGGCGACGGTGCCCGACGCCCGGAAACCGAAGCGGAAGTTCTCCCCCACGACGACCCGCTTGGGGTGCAGGGGCCGGAGCACGGCGTCGACGAACTGCTCCGGGGTCCAGCCCGCGACCTCGGCGTCGAAGTCCACGACGACGACCTCGTCCGCACCGGCCTCCGTGAGCAGCTCGACACGACGGGGCAGCGAGGTCAGCAGCGGCGGTGCCTGGTCGGGCCGCACCACCGACATGGGGTGGGGCCAGAAGGTGAGGACCACGAGCGGAGCCTCGGGCTCAGCGGCACGGGCGGTGCGCAGCAGCGCGACGTGCCCGCGGTGGACGCCGTCGAAGTTGCCGATCACGACCACCGGGTCGCTGGTCATCCGCTCCGCCTTTCCTCCCTGACACCGGCTCCGGGCGCGGGCCGCGCTCCGGCCGCCCAGTCAATCACGAGGCCCGAGGACCGCGGACGGGCTCAGCCGCAGAACACGGCCTCGGCGACCGCTCCGTCGCCGCGGCGCCGGTAGAGGGCCAGGAACTCGTCCTCCGCGCTCAGCAGCGCGGCCTGGTCCGCCGGTAGGGCCAGCCCGGGCAGCGCCCGGCCGACGCGGACGAGGGCCTCCTGCTCGACGTCCAGGACCACCGTGGCGAAGGTCCGGCGGGCGACGTCGGCCATCGCCAGCACGGGCAGGCTCTGGGTCGTGTCGTCGAGCGGGACCGCCTCGTCCAGGGTGAAGGGGCCGACGGCGGTGCGTCGAAGCGCCGCGAGGTGACCGGCTGAGCCCAGCGCGGTGCCCAGGTCACGGGCGAGAGCGCGGACGTAGGTGCCCGAGCTGCACTCGACCATCACGTCGAGGTCGACGCAGGTCACGTCGTCGACGACGAGATCGCGCCGGGCCAGCACCTCGAGGCGGTGCACGGTGACGGGGCGAGCCGCCAGCTCGACGTCCTCGCCGGCCCGCACCCGGGCGTAGGAGCGGACGCCGTCCACCTTGATGGCCGAGACGGCCGTCGGGACCTGCTGGATGGCGCCCCTGAGTGGGACCAGGGCGGCCTCAAGGGTGCGGTCCCCGAGACCCGAGACGCCGGGGCGGCTGACGACCTCACCTTCAGCGTCGTCGGTGACCGTCCCGATTCCCAGCCGCACGGTGGCGGCGTAGGCCTTCCGGGTGAGCATCAGGTGGCCGAGCAGCCGGGTCGCCCGGTTGACCCCCACCAGCAGCACGCCGGTGGCCATCGGGTCGAGCGTGCCCGCGTGCCCGACCTTCCGGGTGCCGAGCAGCCGGCGGCAGCGCGCCACCACCTGGTGGGAGGTCAGGCCGGCCGGCTTGTCCACGACCACCAGGCCGGACACGATCGGTCTCCGGCCGTCGGAGGCTGCGCCGCTCAGCGGTCCAGGTCGACGTCGTCGGTGTCGTCCTCGTCGGGGTGCTTGTACGGGTCCTCGTCGCCGGCGTAGGTCTTGCCTGCCGAGACCTCGGCCACCCGGGCGTCGACGTCGCGGGCCCGTTGCAGCAGGTCGTCGATCTGGCGGGCGTTCTCCGGGACCGCGTCGGCGACGAAGGCGACGGTCGGGGTGAACTTCATCCCCAGCTGCTTGCCGACCTGGGAGCGGATGAGCCCGGTCGCGGAGGTGAGGGCGAGGGCCGTGCCGGCGGCCTCCTCCGGCGTGCCGAGCACGGTGTAGAACACCGTCGCCTCGCGGCTGTCGCCAGTGAGCCGGACGTCGGTCACGGTGACGAAGCCCAGCCGGGGGTCCTTGATCTTGCGCTCGAGCATCTCGGCCACGATCACCTTGATCTGGTCGGCGAGCTTGAGCACCCGGGGCGAAGCCATGGTTCCTCCTCTGACAGGCAGCCCTCCATTGTGCCGCATCGACCTCGGCGTCAGGACCGCGTGCGCCGCCCGGCGCGGGCCGCAAAGGCGTCCAGCGCCCGGAGCACCTCATCGGCCCTCCAGGCCCGGCCCCGACGGTAGAGGGGGAACGGCGTCAGCACGCCCGCCTCGCTCAGCCGCTCGAGGTGCCGGTGCACGTTGGTGACGCCGACCCCGGTGGCCGCGGCGACCTGGGCTGCGTCGAGCACGGGCCGGGCCAGGAAGAGGTCGGCGACCCGCCAGACGGCGGAGTCACGGCGCGCGGTCACCGCCGTCCGCCAGCGCTCGCGGACCTCGTCCAGCTCGGCGGCGAGCGCGCGCCCGTTCGTGACCGCGCGGAAGGTGGCCGCGACTGCCAGCTCGACGATGGTGTCCGGGTCGCCGGCCCGGTAGGCGGTGAGCGCTGCGTGGTAGCCCTGCACGTCGGCGAGCAGACCCGCCGAGACCGGCACCGTCACGTGCCGGACAAGACCGTGGTGGCGCAGCATCGCGTGCAGCAGGGCCCGGCCGGTCCGGCCGTTGCCGTCGGCGAAGGGGTGAATGGTCTCGAACTGCGCGTGCGCCAGTGCCGCCTGGGCCAGCACGGGCAGGTCCGGGCGCGCGGCCCAGGCCATCAGGTCCTCCATCAGCCCGGGTACCAGGGCCGCGCGGGGCGCCACGAAGTCCGCGCCGACGGGGCTGGTGGCCGAGCGTCCGATCCACACCGGACCGGTCCGCCACCGGCCCGCGATGTCGGGGTCGCTGTCGGCCAGCAGGGCGTGGTGCAGCGCCAGCACCGTGCCCGGCGAGAGGTCCTGGGCCAGCTCGAGCGCCGAGCGCATGGCGTGCACGTTGGCCACCACGAGCCCGGCGTTGGTCCGGCCGGGGTCGCCCAGCTCGGCCAGCCCGATGCTGCGGGCTGACGCGGTGAGGTTCTCGATCTGCGAGGACGCCGCCGACTCGCTACGCAGCAGCACCGCGTCGAGCGGCGCGGGGCTGGAGGCCATGGCGGCGTCGTAACGGGTGAGCTCGACGACTGCGTCCTCCAGCGCCGCCGCCAGAGCGGCGGGCGGGCGGTAGTTCCGGCCAGCCAGCCGGAAGGGGACGGCGGCCCCGTAGGGCCCGTGGGCACGCCGCTGGTTGGCCCGCGTCATGGCCGGGGCGTGAGAGCAGCCGTCCCAGGTCAACCGCTCCCAGCTGACCGCCGGCCAACCCTTCGGATCCGACGACGTCACGGCCTGAAGTTATCACTTAGCCGCTCAACTGAGAACGACCAGCCCTCCCGGAAGCAGGAACGCCGGAGGGCGGGGTCCGTCGTGCGACCCCGCCCTCCTGCGTGCTGTGCCCCTACCGGGTCAGCTGCGAGCCTTCTCGCGCATCTCGAAGGTCTCGATGACGTCCCCGATGCGGATGTCGGAGTAGTTCGCGAGCGTGAGACCGCACTCGAACCCTTCCCGCACCTCGGTGGCATCGTCCTTCTCGCGGCGCAGCGAGCTGATGGTCGTCTCGTTGACGACGACACCCTCGCGCAGCAGCCGCGCCTTGGAGTTGCGGCGGATCGAGCCGTTGGTGACCATGCAACCGGCGATGATGCCGGCACGGGACGAGCGGAAGATCTCGCGGATCTCCGCCTGACCCAGCTGAGCCTCCTCGTAGATCGGCTTGAGCAGGCCCTTGAGCGCGGCCTCGATCTCGTCGATCGCGGAGTAGATCACCGAGTAGTACCGGATGTCGACGCCCTCGCGGTCCGCCATCTCCGTCGCCTTGCCCTGCGGGCGGACGTTGAAGCCGACGATGACCGCGTTGGAGGCTGCCGCCAGGCTGACGTTGGTCTCGGTGATCGCACCGACACCGCGGTCGATGACCCGCAGGCTGACCTCGTCGCCGACGTCGATCTTGGCCAGCGCGTCCTCCAGCGCCTCGACCGAACCCGCACCGTCGCCCTTGAGGATGAGGCGCAGCTCCTGCTCCTCGCCCCGCTCGAGCTGGTCGAACAGCTGGTCCAGCGTCTTGCGCCGGGTGCCGGCCGCCTGGGCCGCCATCCGGAGCCGGGAGGCCCGGCGCTCGGCGATCTGACGGGCCATCCGGTCGTCGTCGACGACGATGAAGCTGTCGCCGGCGCCAGGGACGGCGGTCAGACCGAGCACCTGCACCGGGAACGACGGCGGCGCCTCGGTCACGTTGTGCCCGTGGTCGTCCAGCAGCGCACGGACACGTCCGTAGCCGGTACCGGCCACGATCGAGTCCCCGACGTGCAGGGTGCCGCGCTGGACCAGGACGGTGGCGACGGGGCCGCGGCCCTTGTCCAGGTGCGCCTCGATGGCCACACCCTGACCGTCCATCTCCGGGTTGGCCCGGAGGTCCAGGGCCGCGTCGGCGGTCAGGATGACCGCCTCGAGCAGCTGCTCGAGGCCGACCCCGGTGATCGCGGAGACGTCGACGAACATCGTGTCGCCGCCGTACTCCTCGGGCACCAGGCCGTACTCGGTCAGCTGACCACGCACCTTGGTGGGGTCCGCACCCTCGCGGTCGATCTTGTTGACCGCGACCACGATCGGCACCTCAGCGGCGAGAGCGTGGTTGAGGGCCTCGATCGTCTGCGGCATGACGCCGTCGTCGGCGGCCACCACCAGCACGGCGATGTCGGTCGACTTCGCACCACGGGCTCGCATGGCGGTGAACGCCTCGTGACCCGGGGTGTCGATGAAGGTGATCTTGCGCTCTTCGCCGTCGACCTCGGTGGCCACCTGGTAGGCGCCGATGGCCTGGGTGATGCCACCGGCCTCCCCGGCGACCACGTTGGTCTTGCGGATCGCGTCGAGCAGCTTGGTCTTTCCGTGGTCGACGTGACCCATGACCGTGACCACCGGCGGACGGGCCTCGAGGTCCTCCTCGCCGCCCTCGTCCTCGCCGAACTCGATGTCGAAGCTCTCCAGCAGCGCGCGGTCCTCGTCCTCGGGGGAGACGACCTCGATCTTGTAGTTGAGCTCGCCGGCCAGGACCTGCAGCGTGTCCTCGGACACGGTCTGGGTGGCCGTCACCATCTCGCCCAGGTTGAACAGCACCTGGACGAGGTTCGACACGTCGACATTGATCTTCTCGGACAGGTCGGTCAGCGAGGCGCCGCGGGCGAGCCGGACGGTCTCGCCGTTGCCCTGACGGACGCGGACGCCACCGATCTCCGGGGCCTGCATCTGGTCGAACTCTTGACGGCGCTGCCGCTTCGACTTGCGACCACGACGCACCGGGCCTCCGGCGCGGCCGAAGGCACCCTGGGTGCCACCGCGACCGCCACGGCCACCGCGACCGGCCGGGGGCGGACCGCCACCGGGACCGCCCGTGCGACCGGGAGGGCCACCGGCACCGGGACGCCCACGACCACCCGCGGGGGCGCCACGACCCCGGGGGCCGGCCGCTCCGGGAGCGCTCAGCTGGCCCGAGCTCTGGCGGGGCATCATCGCCGGGTTCGGGCGGGGCATGCCCGGGACGCCGGGACGCGCGCCCGGGCTGGGCGCACCGCGACCGGCCGGCGGCCGAGGACCGCCGGGACGTGCGGCCTCGCCGGCGCCCGCACTGGTACCGGCACCTGGCGCCTGGCGGGGCGGACGGGACTGACCCATGCCCTGGGAGGGCGAGAAGGGGTTGTTGCCAGGGCGGGGTGCGCCGCCCGGACGACGGGTGCTGGGTGCACCGGCGCCCGGGAGGCCGCCCGTGGAACCCGGACGGGGACGGGGACCGGGGGTGCCAGTGGCACCGTCGCCGCGCGGGGCGGCGGGCTGACCCGGACGTGCGGTGCCCGGCTGGCTGGCGCCGGCCTGACCGGGGGTGGTCTGGCCGGGACTGGTCTGACCGGGGCCGGCCTGACCGGTGCCCGGCGCGCTGGTCTGCGGGCGGGCCGGCGGCTGACCCGGGGCGCGCGGCGTGCTCGGCCGCGGGCCGGGAGCCGGGGTGCGGCTGGCCGGACCGGGGGGCGGGACGCTGGTACCCGGACGCGGCGTGACCGGCTGGTCGGACGACGCCGGGGCGGGCGCAGGCGCGGCCGGGACCGGGGTCGTGGCGGCCGTCGCCGGGGCGGGGGTGCTCGGACGGACCGGCGCCGCGGGGGCCGCGGCAGCGGGGGTCGAGCGGACGGGACCGGGGCTGGGCACCGGCGGACGCCGGGTACCGCCCGGGACGGCACTGCGGGTGGCGGCAGGGCCCGGACGTGCGGGCTCCTTGCCGGCGGAGGAGCCGCTGTTCAGCTTCTCCTTGAGCCGCCGTTCCACGGGGGGTTCCACCGTGGACGAGGCGGAGCGGACGAACTCGCCCATGTCCTTCAACATCGTGAGGACGGTCTTGCTCTCGACTCCGAGCTCTTTGGCGAGCTCATAGACGCGGACCTTGGCCACTGCACTCCTTGTTGGCGGTCCGGGTCTTGTGTGCGCCGGACCAGTTAGTTGTCTTGCATGCTCATTGAGGGGTTCTCATCGAGTGGTCATGAGCGTGAGCCCACTTTCTGGTTCGGCGCCCCTGGTCGGGAGCGCTTGACTGCGGACTTCCACAGCAGCGCGCACACAGCACGCCTTCTGGTGAAGTCAAGGAGAAACTCTATCCTCGTCCGGCCTGATCGCCTAAGCGGGTTGACCCGCCCCGGCCTCGACCCACTGCCGGGTCAGCAGCTCCGGGTCGACGCCTCCCACCCGCAGGGCACGGCCCAACGACCGCCGCTTGAGGGCCGCCGCCAGGCAGTCGGGTCCGCGGTGCAGGTAGGCGCCGCGGCCCGGTTCCCGCTGGGCGGGATCGACCACGCACGTCTGCTGCCAGACCAGCCGGACAAGCTCGGACTTCTCCGCCTTGCGGCGGCAGCCGACGCACGTGCGCACCGGCTGACTCACGGGCCCATCGTAGCCGCTCGCGCCGAGCGTCAGGCCTGGGCCGGCGGAGCCTCGGTGTCGGACCGGATGTCGATCCGCCACCCGGTGAGCCGGGCCGCCAGCCGGGCGTTCTGCCCCTCGCGCCCGATCGCCAGCGACAGCTGGTAGTCCGGTACCACGACCCGGGCCGCCCGGGCCGCCAGGTCGACGACGGTCACCGAGCTCACCTTGGCCGGCGAGAGCGCCTGGGCCACGAACTTCGCCGGGTCGGGGTACCAGTCGATGATGTCGATCTTCTCCTCGTTCAGCTCGTGCATCACCGCCCGGACCCGCTGACCCATCGGCCCTATGCAGGCACCCTTGGCGCTGACGTCGGAGTTGTGGCTCACCACGGCGATCTTGCTGCGGTGGCCGGCCTCGCGCGCGGTCGCCTTGATCTCCACGGTGCCGTCGGCGATCTCGGGCACCTCGAGCTTGAACAGCTTCTCGACCAGGCCCGGGTGGGTGCGCGACACGACGACCTGCGGTCCTCGGAGCTCCTTGCGGACCGCCACCACGTAGACCCGGATCCGCCGGCCGTGGGGGTAGCTCTCCCCCGGCACCTGCTCGGCCAGGGGCATGATTGCCTCGATCTTGCCCAGGTCGACGAGCACGGTCCGGGTGTCGCGGCCCTGCTGCACGACGCCGGAGACGATGTCGCCCTCGACGCCGGCGAAGTGGCCGTACTTCTGCTCGTCCTCGGCGTCGCGCAGACGCTGCATGATCACCGAGCGGGCCGTCGAGGCCGCCACCCTGCCGAAGCCCTCGGGGGTCGCGTCGTACTCACCAATGGTCCCGCCCTGCTCATCGCGCTCGGGCACCATCACCGCGACGTGCCCGCTCTTGCGGTTCAGCTCGACGCGGGCCCCGGGGACGGCGCCGTCCGTGCGGTCGTACGCAGTGAGCAGCGCCTCCTCGATGGCCGACGCCAGCACCTCGAAGGGCAGCTCCTTCTCCCGCTCCAGCAGGCGCAGCACCGAGATGTCGATGTCCATCAGTTCTCGTCCTCGATCTCGTCGTCTTCGTCGCTGTCGTCGTCGGTGTCGATTTCATCGCCGTCGTACTGGTCGTCCTCGCCTGCCGCCGGCCGGGGCCGGTTGAGCTCGACCTGGACCAGCGCCTTCGCCACCGCCGTGAGCTCGAGCTCGCGGGGGGCACCCTCGACGTCGAGGGTCACGACGTCCTCCCCCGCGGCGGTGATGCGTCCGGTCAGGGTCTCCCCCGCCGTGGTGGTCACCGCGACCAGCCGGCCGACGTTGCGGCGCCAGTGCCGAGGCAGCTCCAGCGGGCGGCTGACGCCGCGCGAGCTGACCTCCAGGGTGTACGGGGCGTTGCCCACCACGGGCGACTCGTCCAGCGCGACCGAGATGGCCCGGGTCGCGTCGGCGATGTCGTCCAGCAGGGGGCCCTTGCCCTCGGGTCCGTCCCCGTCGACGACGACGCGGAGCAGACGCCGCTTGCCGGCCGGCAGCACCTCCACGGCATCGAGGTCGAGCCCGTGCTGGGCCAGGACCGGCTCCAGCAGGCCAATGATCTGGCTCTCTCTCATGGAGTCCCTCGATCCGGTTGTGGTCGTGCAGTTGTCGGCGGTGCAGGCACCAGGAGGTGCCGGGTGCGCGGGGGTCGAACACCCCCGGCGGAACCTCGATCATAGCGGCGGCTGGGATACCGTCGAGCCGTGCCCGACCCGATCCCTGTCGACGCGGCGGGCCCATGGCGCTGGTCGCGGCGCACCGTCTTGCTGGCCGGTCTGGCCGCAGCGGGCACCGGCTGCTCCCTCAGCGACCCCGCCGTCCGCAGCCCCGACCGCGGCGCTGCGGCGGGCGGGCCGCACCCTACGACGCCGTCCACGCTGCCGTCGGCAGCGGCCCGGGACCAGGCCGCCGAGCAGGCCCTGGGGGCAGGGGCTCGGGCTCAGCGGGCTCGCACCGCGCGTGGGAGCGAGCGCCGTCGGGACCTGCTCCTGCTGATGGAGCGGAGCCACGCCGAGCGGGCGGCGGCGCTGGCCGCCACGGACCCGACGACCAGACCGGCCCCGGGCCCGGGCAGCACCCGGTCCCCGACACCGGCGACGCCGGCTGCCGCTCCCGGCACCGAGGCCCTGGTGACCGGAGAGCGGGAACGCGCGCGGCGCTACCGCACCGCCGCGCTGGCCGCTCCCGGACCGGCCGCCCTGCTGTGGGGGTCGATGGCGGTGGCCAGCGCAGCCTTCGCCTCGGCACTGGACGCCGAGGAGCCGCCCCGGTCCGCCACCGTGGCCCCGCACCGCCCGCTCGCCGCCCTCTCCGCCTCCGCCGCCGCCTCCGCGCTGGTCGCCTCCCTGCACGCCGCGGTGTGGGGCTACCAGCTGGCGCTGGGGAAGCTGCCGGCAAGCGGAGCGGCGCACGACCGCGCGCTGGCGGGCCTCGCCAGCCGTCGGGCGCTGCAGGACCGGCTGGTGGAGCAGCTGCGCCGCACCGGAGGCGATGTCCCCGCCGCCGCCCCGGCCTACGACCCGGACCCCGAGGTCCGCGACGCCGACGACGCCCGGCTGCTGCTGCAGCGGATGGAGACCCGCCTGCTGCCCTTCGTGGGGCTCTGGCTGGCCACCGCCCCGCAGCCCGCTGACCGGGCGCTGGCCCTGGACGCCCTGGGGGCCACGGCCCGGACGGCCTTGGCCTGGGGCGCTCCGTTGCGGGCCTGGCCTGGCTGGCCCGACTGATTCTCCCGCCCGGGCCGCCACGCCCCTCTCAGGTGAGCTGGCGCACCGTGTCGTAGGCCAGCTTGAGCACCAGGGCCGCGGTCACGCCGAGGAAGACCTTCCGCACGAAGCCGTTGCCCTGCTTGAGCGCCGTGCGGGCCCCGACGAGCCCGCCGAGCAGGTTGGCCGCGCCCATGGACAGGCCCAGGGCCCAGAGGATGGAGCCCTGCGCGGCGAAGACGGCGATCGCGGAGAGGTTGGTAGCCAGGTTGGCGATCTTCGCCTTCGCGCTGGCCTCGAGGAAGCCGTAGCCCAGCACCCCGACCAGCAAGATCACGAAGAAGGACCCGGTGCCGGGGCCGAGGAAACCGTCGTAGGCCCCGACGCCGACCCCGATCACCGCGGTCCGTCCATAGTGGGCCGAGCCGTCGTGCTTGCGTGCCGAGACCAGGCCCAGCTGGGGCCGGCGCCAGGTGTAGAGCCCGACCCCGACCAGGGCGACCAGCACGATCGGGGTGAAGTACTCCCGGGGCAGGAACTTGGCCAGCTGGGCCCCGCCCGCTGAGCCCAGCGCGGCGCTGCCTACCAGCGGCAGCACGGTCCGCCAGTCCGGCTTGATCTTCAGCGCGTAGGTCAGCGAGCTGGTGGCCGTGCCGAAGACCGAGGACAGCTTGTTGGTGCCGAGCACGGCGGCCGGCGGCGCGCTGCTGGGCAGCCCGAGCAGCAGCGCCGGCAGCTGGATCAGGCCGCCGCCGCCCACCACCGCGTCCACCCAGCCGGCCGCGAAGGCGGCCAGCACCAGCAGCACCAGGGTGAGCGTCGACACGCCGAGGGAGTCCACGCGGCCCCCTCAGTCCGCGATGAGGTTCAGAGCTGGTCCGGCCGGTCGAACTGCGGCCGGCCCCGCACCGCGCTGACGACCTCGCCGAGCGCGTCGTCGACTCCGACGTCGGTGCGCAGTCCGGACCGCCGGTCGCGGACCTCGACCACGCCGTCGGCCAGGCCCCGGCCGACCACGACGATGGTCGGCATGCCCATGATCTCGGCGTCGGCGAACTTGACCCCGGGGCTCGCCTTGCGGTCGTCGAGCAGCACGGCGATCCCGGCCTCGTCGAGGCGGCGGGCCAGGTCGGTGGCGAACTCGAGCACCTCGGTCCCCTTGCCGGTGGCCAGGACCTGGACGTCGAAGGGCGCGAGCTCGCGCGGCCAGACCAGCCCGCGCTCGTCGCAGGTGTTCTCCGCGACGGCGGCAACAGCACGCGACACCCCGATGCCGTAGGAGCCCATGGTGACCGTGACGAGCTTGCCGTTCTCGTCGAGGACCTTGAGCCCGAGCGCCTCGGCGTACTTGCGGCCCAGCTGGAAGATGTGGCCCATCTCGATCCCGCGGGCCAGCTCGAGCGGCCCGCTGCCGTCCGGCGCCGGGTCCCCGGCGCGCACCTCGGCCGCCTCGATGGTCCCGTCCGGGGTGAAGTCCCGGCCGGCCACCAGGTCGAAGACGTGGCGACCGGGCTCGTCCGCCCCGGTGACCCAGGCCGTTCCGGTGCTCACCCGGGGGTCGACGAGGTAGCGCAGACCACTGGCCGACTCCGCGCCCAGCACGCCCGGCCCGATGTAGCCCTTGACCAGCGCCGGGTGGTCGGCGAAGTCCTCCTCGGTGAAGGCCTCGACCTCGGCCGGCTCCACCTGGGCCGCGAGCCGCTTGAGGTCCACCTCACGGTCGCCCGGCAGGCCGATCACCAGCGGCTCGCGCCGGCCGTCGGGGTGCCGGAGCGCGACGACGACGTTCTTCAGCGTGTCGGCTGCGGTCCAAGCCCGGTCGGCGCGGGGCACCTGGGCGTTCGCCACCGCCACCAGCGACTCGATCGTGGGGGTGTCGGGGGTGTCCTCGACGTGGGCCACCGGCAGCCCGTCGAAGGGGACCGGGTCCGGCGTCGGAGTGCGCACGGCCTCGACGTTAGCGGCGTAACCGCCCGGGGAGCGGACGAAGGTGTCCTCACCGGTCTCGGAGACGGCGAGGAACTCCTCGCTGCGCGAGCCGCCCATGGCCCCGGACATGGCCGAGACGATGACGTAGGAGAAGCCGAGCCGGTCGAAGATCTTGACGTAGGCGTTGCGGTGCAGGTCGTAGGACTTTTGCAGTCCGGCGTCGTCGATGTCGAAGGAGTAGGAGTCCTTCATGACGAACTCGCGGCCGCGCAGGATGCCCGCGCGTGGCCGGGCCTCGTCGCGGTACTTGGTCTGGATCTGGTAGAGCGAGAGGGGCAGGTCCTTGTAGGAGGAGTACAGGTCCTTCACCAACAGCGCGAAGATCTCCTCGTGGGTGGGTCCCAGCAGGTAGTCACCGCCCCGGCGGTCCTGGAGCCGGAAGAGGTTGGGCCCGTACTCGGTCCAGCGGCCCGTGGCCTCATAGGGCTCCCTGGGCAGCAGTGCGGGCAGGTGCACCTCCTGCGCCCCGATGGCCTCCATCTCCTCGCGGATCACCCGCTCGACGTTGCGGAGAACCTTATAGCCCAGCGGCAGCCAGCTGTAGATGCCGGGCGCCACGCGGCGGATGTAGCCGGCGCGGACCAGCCAACGGTGGCTGGGGACCTCCGCGTCGGCGGGGTCCTCGCGCAGGGTCCGGACGAACAGCTCCGACAGACGGGTGATCACTGACAGCCTCTTCCACGCGACGACGGCGACCGCGGCGAGCGGGAGCCGCGCTCACCCTACCGAGGTCGGCACCCTCCCCACGACCCCGAACCGGCCGTCCGGAGCCTCAGGTGGGGAGTCTCAGTAGTGGATGGTCGCGAACTCCCCGACCTGGGTGAACCCGACCCGGGTGTAGGTGGCGCGCGCGGGCCGGTTGTAGTCGTTCACGTACAGCGAGACGGTCGGGACGATGCCGCGGGCCAGCCTGACCACCGCGGCCATCGCGGGGGCGGCCAGGCCACGTCCGCGCAGCTCCGGGTCCAGCCAGACGCCCTGGACCTGGGAGACGGTCCCCGAGACCGAGCCCAGGTCGGCCTTGAAGATCACCCGTCCGCCCTCGACGATGCCGAAGGCACGCCCCGAGGTGATGAGCTGGCGGACGTAGAAGCGGTAGCCGGCGGGGTTGCCCTGGATCGGGGAGACCCCGATCTCCTCGGTGTACATCTGCACCGCGGCCTCGGTGTAGGCGTCCCACTGGTCCAGCGTGATCCTCCGCACCCGGGGGTCCGGGGCGACGACGGGGTCGTCCTCGATGGCCATCACCGGCTGGTGCGGACGGACGTCGCGGACCTGGCTCCAGGCCGAGCCCCAGCGCTGGCCCAGCCGCTCCCACAGGTCCATCGCCACGGTCGAGGGGCCGATGATCGAGGCGCACATGCGCTGCGGTCCGGCGAACTCGGTCCACGCGCTCAGCGCGTCGGGGCTCGCTCCGACCGGGACGAGGTTCGATCCCGCGTGGCACAGTGCGCGCAGGAGGCCGTCCCGCTCGTACCCCCAGACCGGGCAGCCCAGGCTCGCGGGGTCCAGGCCGGCCGAGCGGACGCGGGCGGCGACGAAGACGTTCTCGACCGGCCGGGCCGACAGCACCCGGATCGCCGCGGGCAGGTCGTCTCGGCCGAGCAGGCGGACGGTCCCGGGGTTTCGCAGCCCCGTGTCCGTCCTCCCCGACGCCTCGGTCACGGCCGGCCGATCAGACCCTGGCGGGCACGGGCCCGCCCGCGACCGAGACCTCCGGACCGCCCTCACCGGCCGGCATCGACTCCGCCAGCCGCAGCGCCTCCTCGATGAGCGTCTCGACGATGTCGGCCTCCCGCACCGTCTTCACCACCTCGCCGCGGACGAAGATCTGGCCCTTGCCGTTACCCGAGGCGACGCCGAGGTCGGCCTCGCGCGCCTCTCCGGGACCGTTGACCACGCAGCCCATCACGGCGACCCGGAGCGGGACGGTGAGCCCTTCCAGCCCGGCGGTGACCTCCTCGGCCAGCTTGTAGACGTCGACCTGGGCGCGTCCGCAGGAGGGGCAGGAGACGATCTCGAGCTTGCGGGGGCGCAGGTTGAGCGACTGCAGGATCTGGATGCCGACCTTGACTTCTTCCACCGGGGGCGCGGAGAGCGAGACGCGGATCGTGTCGCCGATGCCGCGCGAGAGCAGGGACCCGAAGGCCACGGCGGACTTGATCGTCCCCTGGAAGGCGGGCCCGGCCTCGGTCACGCCCAGGTGCAGCGGGTAGTCACACGCCTCGCTCAGCAGCTCGTAGGCGCGCACCATGATCACGGGGTCGTTGTGCTTGACGCTGATCTTGAAGTCGCGGAAGCCGTGCTCCTCGAACAGGCTCGCCTCCCACAGCGCCGACTCCGCGAGCGCCTCGGGGGTGGCCTTGCCGTGCTTGGCGAGCAGTCGCTTGTCCAGGGAGCCCGCGTTCACCCCGATCCGGATCGAGGTGCCGTGGTCGGCCGCCGCGCGGGCGATCTCCTTGACCTGGTCGTCGAAGGCCCGGATGTTTCCCGGGTTGACGCGGACCGCCGCGCAGCCCGCCTCGATGGCGGCGAAGACGTACTTCGGCTGGAAGTGGATGTCGGCGATGACGGGGATCTGGGACTTGGCGGCGATGGCCGGCAGCGCGTCCGCGTCGTCCTGGCTGGGCACGGCCACCCGGACGATGTCGCAGCCAGTGGCGGTCAGCTCGGCGATCTGCTGCAGCGTCGCGTTGATGTCCGAGGTCAGCGTGGTGGTCATCGACTGCACGCTGACCGGTGCGTCGCCACCGACGTCGACCTTGCCGACCTTGATCTTGCGGGTCTTGCGGCGCGGGGCGAGGACGGGTGGGGGCAGGGCGGGCAGCCCGAGATCGATTGTCATGGCGGGCCCAGCCTAGTCGCTCGGCCCGCCGAGCCGGCTGCACGTCAGCGGGTCAGCGCGCGGAGGTTGCGCCCGTGCACCGGGCCGAACTGAGCGGTTTCAGAGCCTCGGCTGAAGCCTGAGGAGATGTTGGGCCGGCCCTCGGCTGTCCACGCGGCGACGCTTGAGGATGCGCCGCAACCATGACCCCGGTCGGCCGCAGCAGCGGCCCAGTTCCTCAGGAGCCACCATGCGCGCCTCTCTCGAGCTCGCCGTCGTCACCGCCAGTGCGGCCCGGCCGACGGGCCATCGCGAGGAACCTCGCCCTGCCCAGACGTGCGCCGCCACCGCGTCGATGCTGCCTCGGCCCGCGAGTGGCGTTCTCCGTGACTGAGAGGCAAGTCTTGGTGGGGTTGGCTTCCAGCCTCGGCGACTACCTCTGGTGGCCGCTGGCCATGGTGGGGTTGGTGGTGGCAAGCACCGTGTTCGCCCGCCTTCTCCTCACCCACGCCGAGAAGTTCCTCCTCGTGTTCGTCGGGTTCTTGCTCTACTGGCTGGTGTCGCGCCCGGAGGAGGTCATCGGACCTGTCCGCGCCGTGGGCGGCGCCCTGGTGGGCCTCTTCTGGACGGTCGTCGCGTTCGGGACATGGCTCGCTCGCTGACGCGGACCCGGTCTGGACCTCGAGTTTTGTTTCGCCGGGGGCACCTGCCCTCGGGGACTGGCCCGGGAGCCGCTGGACCACGGGTCCGCAGGGCACGCGGTGAGCGAGCGAGCCTCAGGCTGGAAGTCAGAACAGCCGGATGGGGTCGATGATGTCGGCCAGGATCAACACCACGCCGGAGACCGCGATGACGCCTCCTACAACGTAGGCGACGGGCAACATCTTGGCGGTGTCCACGTGCCCGGGATCGGGTCGGCGGAGCAGCCGGGCGAGGCCGCGCTTGAGTCCCTCGTAAAGCGCTCCGACGATGTGGCCGCCGTCCAGCGGCAGCAGCGGGACGAAGTTGAACAGGGCGACGAAAAGGTTCACCGAGCCCAGCACGGTGAACAGGCCGGCGACCTTGGCCGACGCGTCGATCTGGTCGGTGCTGGCGATCTCACCGGCGGCGCGGCTGGCGCCGAGGATGCTCATCGGCCCGTACACGTCCCGCGGCTTGCCGGTGACCAGGTCCGTGGCCGTGTGGAAGACCTTCACGGGGAAGGCGCTCAACGCGACGGCGGTCTGCTTGGTCATCGTCCACATGTCCTGCACCACCGCGACCGGGCCGCCGCGCTGACGCTCGACGACGGGCTGCACACCGAAGAACCCGGCCGCGACGCGCTTGCCCGGGTCGTAGCGGTCGGGCACCCCGGTGATCACGGTGTTCACGGGCTCGAGCGCCACCGGCTGCCCGTCGCGGAGCACGGTGATGGCCACGGGGCGGTCGAGGTTGGCTCGGATGGCGCTCGACACCTCGTCCCAGCTGTCCACCGCCCGGCCGTTGAAGGACACGATCACGTCGCCCGGTCGGATCCCGGACGCCGCGGCCGGGCTGGCCGGCTTCCCGGTGCAGCTGCGGTCGGCGGAGTCGGCGGACACCACGCACTCGGGGACGCTGGCGATGGTCAGCGTGGACCGGTTGACCCCGTAGGTGCCGGTCACCACGAGCAGGATCACGAAGGCCAGCAGGACGTTCATCAGCGGGCCGCCAGCCATGATGATGAGCTTCTGCCACGACTTCTTCTGGTAGAAGAGCCGGCCCTCGTCCTCGGGCAGGATGTCGACGTACTCCGCGGACCGCGCGTTGTCGGCCATGGTCTGGAACAGACCCGTTCGACCGGCGCGCACCTGGCCGGGCCGGTCCTTGGAGGGCGGGAACATGCCGACGAAGCGGACGTAACCGCCGAGCGGGATGGCCTTGATGCCGTACTCGGTCTCGCCGCGGCGTCGCGACCACACGGTCTTGCCGAAGCCGATGAAGTACTGCGTGGTCTTGACGCCGAACAGCTTGCCGGGAACGAGGTGGCCGACCTCGTGCAGGCCGATCGAGGCCATCACCAGGGCGAAGAAGAGGACGGCACCGCCGAGGTAGATGACCAGGTCCATCGGAGAGCCTCTTACTCGTCGGGGTGCTACGTCTTGCTCGTCGGGGTGCTACGTCGTCAGGTCGTGGGCGCGGGCGCGGGCCCAGCGGTCCGCTGCCAGGACCCGCTCGAGCGTCAGCGCGGACGACGGGACCCACGTCGAGCCTACGTCGGGAGACGAAGCACCGTCGGGATGAGCGGAGGACTTCCCGGCGAGGTGCTCGTCGAGGACGGCCTCGACCACCTCGAGGATGCGCAGGAAGCCGATCCGGCCCGCGTGGAAGGCGTCGACGCACTCCTCGTTCGCGGCGTTGAACACCGCGGGGGCGGTGCCGCTGCGACGTCCCGCCCGGCGCGCGAGTTCGACCGCGGGGAAGGCCTCCTCGTCCAGGGGCTCGAAGGTCCAGGTGGCGGCCCGGGTCCAGTCACAGGAGGCGGCGGCACCGGGGGTGCGGTCCGGCCAGCTCAGCCCCAGGGCGATCGGCAGCCTCATGTCGGGCGGGGAGCACTGGGCCAGGGTGGAGCCGTCGACAAACTGGACCATCGAGTGGACCACCGACTGTGGGTGCACCACGACGTCGATCCGGTCGAGGTCGACGCCGTAGAGCAGGTGCGCCTCGAGCAGCTCCAGCCCCTTGTTCACCAGGGTCGCGGAGTTGGTGGTGACGACCCGACCCATGTTCCAGGTGGGGTGCGCCAGCGCCTGCTCGGGGGTGACGTCGGCCATCTCGGCCCTGGTGCGCCCGCGGAAGGGCCCCCCGCTGGCGGTGAGCACCAGCCGGTCCACCTCGGCGGCGCTTCCCCCGCGCAGGCACTGGGCGAGGGCGGAGTGCTCGGAGTCCACGGCCACGATCTGGCCCGTGGTCGCGGCGCCGGTGACCAGGGCGCCGCCGATCACCAGCGACTCCTTGTTGGCCAGCGCGAGGACGCGCCCGGCCGCCAGGGCGGCCAGCGTGGGGGCGAGACCCGCGGAGCCGGTGATCGCGTTGAGGACGACGTCGCACGGGTGCGCCGCGAGCTGGGTGGCGGCGTCGGGACCGGCGAGGATCTTGGGCAGCCGGGTGTCGCCTGTGGACCACCCACGCCGGCTGGCCTCGGCGTAGAAGGCGAGCTGCAGGTCTTGCACTGCCGTCGCCTGGTGGACCGCGACGACGTCGGTACCGGTCTCCAGGGCCTGGCGGGCCAGCAGGTGCACCTGGCTGCCGCCGGCGGCGAGCCCGACGACGCGGAACTCCCCTGGCCTTGCCGCGACGACCTCCAGCGCCTGGGTCCCGATGCTGCCCGTACTGCCCAGGATCACCACGTCGCGCACGCGCTCAGTGTGCCCTACGGCTCCCGAGGCAGCGGTCCTCGCGCGCCCCTCGATCCCCGGTCGGGGCCCGCGGCTAGGGTCGCGCCATGCCCGCCGACGACGACGTCTTGCCCCGCAGCACCCCCAGCGCCTCGAAGGTGTCCAGTGCCGCCCTGGCCGGTTTCCTCGACGCGGTCGAGGCCGCTCCTGACCTCGAGCTGCACAGCCTGATGGTGCTGCGGCATGGGCACGTGCTGGCCGAGGGGTGGTGGGCGCCCTACGGACCCGAGGAGCCGCACCTCCTGTACTCCTTGAGCAAGAGCTTCACCGCCACCGCGGCCGGTCTGGCAGCGGCCGAAGGCCTGCTCTCGTTCGACGAGCCCGTCCTCTCCTACTTCCCCGAGCTGGCCGACGCCGCGACCGACGAGCGAAGCCGGGCGATGCTGGTCCGCCACGTCGCTTCGATGTCTTCCGGGCACGTCGAGGACACCCTCGACCGGATCGTGCGGCTGGATCCCGACGAGCCGGTGCGCGCCTTCTTGGCGCTGGCGCCCGAGCAGCAGCCCGGGTCGGTGTTCTGCTACAACAACGGCGCCACCTACGTGCTGGGGGCGATCGTCCAGCGGGTCACGGGTCAGACCCTGCTCGGCTACCTGCGCCCACGGTTGCTGGACCCCCTGGGCATCGGCCCCGGGTACTGGCACCAGCACCCGGAGGGACGCGAGATCGGCTTCAGCGGGCTCCACCTGCGGACCGAGGACCTCGCGCGGTTCGGCCAGCTGTACCTCGACGATGGCGTCTGGGCCGGCGAGCGGCTGCTGCCGGAGGGCTGGGTCGCGGACGCGAGCACCGTGCACACCCCCAACCCGGCCGAGCCCAACCCCGACTGGCAGCAGGGCTACGGCTACCAGCTGTGGCGCTCGCGGCACGGGTACCGAGGGGACGGCGCCTACGGCCAGTTCTGCCTCGTGCTGCCCGAGCAGGACATGGTGGTGGTCACCACCGCCCAGACCGAGAACATGCAAGGGCTTCTCGACGCCATCTGGGAACACGTGCTGCCGGGCGTCGACGCCCCCACACCGGACCAGGACCAGCCCCTCGCCGCCCGGCTGGCCGCGCTGACACTGCCGGCCGACGGCGGCGGGCTGCTGGGCAGTGCGCTGCCCGAGGCGGCAGCGACGGTGGAGGTCACCGGGGTCGAGGACGACCCGGACGGCGGGTGGCGGGTGAGCGTGACCGAGGCCGGTGCCGACCTGGTGATCCGCTGCGGGGACGGGCAGTGGGTCCGCAGTGAGGTGTCGCTCGGTGAGCGTCAGGTCGTCCTGGCCGCAGCGGCGTCCGCGGCGCCCGACCGGCTCGTCATCCAGCTCGTCGTCCTCCAGACCCCGCACCGGCTGGTGCTGGAGGTCGACCGAGGCAGCCTGCACGCGTCCGGCCGCTGGCTGACCGTGCCCCTGCACGCTCCCGGCTTCGGGGCCCTGGCGACGGGGGCCTGGAGCTGACGCAGCGCGATCGTGATCTTCGCCTGCACGGCTCAGCCGCTGCGGCCCACTACCGTTGAAGCCCTGCCGGACCACACGCGTCCGGGTTGACGACAGCGAGGACAGGACCACGGACGTGAGCCACCCAGGGCACGAGACGCACGACGGTTCGACCGGGGACCAGAACCCCCGGCCGCCGCACCCGGACGACCAGCAGCCGGGCGGGACGCCGCCCGGCCCCGCGGTCGGCGGTGACAGCCAGCCCTACCCGGCCTACGGTGCGCCTGCCGCCGGGGAGCAGCCGTGGAGCGGTGGCGCCCCCTACGGCCAGCCGGGAGCACCGTCGCCGGCCTCGGACCCTCAGGCCTGGACGCAGACGCCGCAGGGCTACGGGCAGCCTGACCAGAGCCCGTACGGCTCTGGGCAGGCAGCGCAGGGCTACGGCCAGCCCGGCTACCCGCAGGCGGGCTACGGCGACCAGCCGGGCTACCCCCAAGGGGGCTACGGGCAACCTGGCTACGGCGACCAGCCGGCCTACCCGCAGACCGGCTACGGCGATCCGGCGGCCTACCCCCAGCCGGGGTACGGGGTCGACCCGTACGCCCAGAACCCCTACCCGCAGGGCAACGCCTACGCTCAGCCGGGCTACGGCACCTGGCCCCCCCAGCAGCAGCAGGGCGGGACGCCCCCGCTCGACCAGCCCTGGTACGGCATCGGCCCGGTCCCGGCGGTCAAGCGCGCCTTCCGCAAGTACGCACGGTTCGACGGCCGGGCCAGCCGCGGGGAGTACTGGTGGTTCACCCTGGCCACCAGCATCCTGGCCGTCATCGTCTTCATCCCGCTCGCGATCGTCGGGCAGGCCACCGACGCGGGCAACCAGCCGCCTGCCGGAGCGATCATCATGCTTGTGCTCGGTCTCCTGGTGCTCCTCGGACTGGTGGTGCCGAGCATCGCGGTGTCGGTGCGCCGGCTGCACGACGCAGGCTTCAGCGGTCTGCTCTACCTGATCAACCTGGTGCCCTACGTCGGCGGGCTGGTCATGCTCGTCTTCATGGTGCTGCCCTCGAAGCCCGAGGGCGCCCGTTTCGACCGGCGTCCGGCAGGCCCGGGCTCCTACCAGGGCTGACCGCGACGCCGACCCTCACGGCTCCTCGTTCCCCGGCGGCCTGCCGCCGGGGAACGGGCCCGGAGAGCTTCACCAGCGGGCGTGCACCTGCGCGCGGATCCGCCGGTCATACAGGTCGGTGACCGCGGCCAGGAAGTCCGGCGGGAGCTTGGCCAGCGAGCCGGCAGCCGCGTTGCTGCGGGCCTGGTCGACGGTCCGGGCTCCGGGGATGACGGTGCTCACCCCCGGCTGCTGGGCCACCCAGGCCAATGCGGCCTGGGCCGGGGAGACCTCGAAGGGCAGACCAGCCACCAGCTCGGAGAACTCGACGGCGGCGGCGACGCCGGTCTCGTAGTCGACACCGGAGAAGGTCTCGCCGATGTCGAAGGCCGACCCGTCACGGTTGTAGCTGCGGTGGTCGCTCTCGGCGAACTGGGTGTCCTTGGTGTACTTGCCGCTCAAGAGCCCGCTGGCCAGCGGGACCCGCGCGATGATGCCGACCCCGGCTTCCTGCGCGGCGGGCAGCACGTACTCCAGCGGCTTGAGCCGGAAGGCGTTGAGGATGATCTGGACCGTCGCCGTCCCCCGTCGGGAGATGGCGGTGAGCGCCTCGTCGCAGGTCTCCACGCTCACCCCGTAGGAGGCGATGACCCCGTCGGCCACCAGGGTGTCGAGTGCGTCGTAGACCGCGTCATGGGAGTAGACCGACGAGGGCGGGCAGTGCAGCTGGACCAGGTCCAGCTGGTCCACGCCGAGGTTGCTCCGCGAGCGGTCGGTCCAGGCCCGGAAGTTCTCCAGCGTGTAGTTCTCCGGCACCTGGTCCACGCGTCGACCCATCTTGGTCATCACCGTCAGCTCGAGGTCCGGGTGGTCGCCCAGGAACCGGCCGATCAGCTGCTCGCTTCGTCCGTCCCCGTAGACGTCGGCGGTGTCGAAGACGGTGACCCCCGCCTCGACCGACGCCTCGAGCAGGGTGAGAGCGTCGGACTCGGTCACCTCTCCCCAGTCACCGCCCAGCTGCCAGGTGCCCAGACCGATCACCGAGACCGGTCGTTCCGTTCTGCCCAGGATGTTGGTCTGCATGGGCGAAGCCTAGGTGGCGGGCCGCTTCGCCCTCCCGGCGGCTGGCAGGATCGGCCGGACCATGACGCGCCGCACCGTCGAGATCGACACCCTGGCCGACTTCGACGCCCACGCCGCGACCGGCGTCCGGATGAGCGGCTGGGTGATGCAGTCGCTCGACCTGACGGAGCGCTCGACGGCGCTGCTGGCCCACGACCCCCGGGGTGCGGTGTTCCTGGGGTGCCACCTCCTCCCCGAGATCGAGGAGGAGCTGCGCCGCCGGGGTGCCCTGCTCTTCCCGCGGCTCCCCGACCTCCCCTTCGACCCCTACCGTCCAGCGCTCTACGACCCGGCGACCCTCTACGGCTCCGGCCGCTACGCCGCCAGCCCGGATGCCGCCGTCTACGCCTGGTCGAAGGTGCTGGGAACGGACTCCCTCGCCCACACGCTGGCGGCCGCGCTCCACGACCACGCCATCACCGACGCCCTGGACGAGGTGACGGCCGGCACCGCTCCGCGGCGCCTGGTCGGGGTGATGGGCGGCCACGCGCTCCAGCGCGGGGAGCAGGGTTACGCCGCGGCGGCAGCCCTGGGGGCGCGGCTGGCCCGGGCCGGTCTCACCGTCCTGACCGGCGGCGGCCCCGGCGCGATGGAGGCGGCCAACCTCGGCGCCTACCTCAGCCCCTGGCCCGAGGCCCTGGCGCCCGCATTGGAGCTGCTGGCGGCGGCACCGACCTACCACGACGCGATGGACACCTGGCTGGACGCCGCCCGCACGGTCGTGGACCGTTGGCCTTCGGACGGCGCGGGCCGGAGCCTCTCGGTCCCCACCTGGTTTTACGGCCATGAGCCGACCAACCTCTTCGCCACCGGCATCGCGAAGTACTTCACCAACGCGCTGCGCGAGGACACCCTCCTGCACCGCTGCCGGGGCGGCATCGTCTACCTCCCCGGCCAGGCGGGCACGGTCCAGGAGATCTTCCAGGCCGTCACCGAGAACTTCTACGCCGCCGACGCCACCCAGGTAGCACCGATGGTGCTGGTCGGTGTCGACTACTGGACGGGCACCCTGCCCGCGTGGCCCTTGCTGCGCGCGCTCGGGAAGGGGCGCGCGATGGGGGCGGTCGTGCACTGCGTCGACACCATCGAGGAGGCGGCGGAGCTGCTGGGGTGAGCCCGCGCCGGACCTGCCTCGGCGCGACCTTGACAGGTTCTCCCCAGGTCGGTCCCAGCCCCGGCCCAGGGTCTCCACGCAGTCTGAAGAGCACCACCCGCTCGCCCGGCACCCACGACGGTGCCGTGGCCCCCGAAGGAGTACCTCCATGATGAGAGTCCGCACAACCATCGCTGCCGCCACCGGAGCCGCCGCCCTCGGCGTCGGCCTCGGGATCGCCGGCTTCGCCTCCGCCGCCCCGTCCCCCAGCCCGACGCCCTCGGCCAGCAGCAGCGCCTCCACCGCCTCACCCGACGCCCCTGGTGACCACCGGGGCGGCCCGGGCGGGCGGCACGGCGACCGCGGGGGCGAGCTCGCCACCGCCCTGGCCGAGAAGCTCGACGTCGACCAGGCGGAGGTCCTTCGCGCTCTGCACGAATACCGCGACGCCAACCGTCCGACCACCCGCCCCGACCCCGGCACCGCGCCCGCCGAGCCCGACGACGCGGCCCTGGCCAAGGCCCTCGCAGAGGCCCTGGACAAGCCCGAGGCCGACGTCACCCAAGCCCTCGCCGAGATCCGCAGCGAGCGCGACGCTGCCCGAGCCCAGGCGGTCGAGGACCGGCTGGCCGAGGCGGTCACGGCGGGCACCCTCACCCAGGCCGAGGCGGACGCCGTCCAGAAGGCCGCGGACGCCGGGATCGTGCACGTCGGTCGCTGAGCCCACCTCCCGCCCTCGCCGGCCTGAGCCTGAGGGGTGACCACCCCCGGCTCAGGCCGTGCCGGCTGCTCAGCGCTCGAAGACGGCGGCGAGACCAGCGGCTCGCGGGCTGGCCAGGACATCCTCCAGCGACAGCGGCTCTCCTGCCGGACCCGTCAGCGGCACCCGCCAGTTCGGGTACTCATTGGTCGTCCCGGGCTGGTTCTGCGCCTGCCGGTCCCCGACCAGGTCGGTCAGGGCGACGCAGAGCAGCCGCGAGGGGGTGAGGGTCAAGAAGCGGTGCAGGGCCTCGATCATCTCCGCCTCGTTCGCCCCGTGGCCCATCAGGCCGGCCTCGACCAGGGCCTCGGACCAGGCTCGCCGCTCCTCCGACGCCGCGGCCAGCTCCTGCGCCAGCGGTCGGGTGAGCACGCCAAGGCGCTCGCGCAGCCGGACGTGGTCTCCGGCCAGGTACGCCGCGGTCGGCGGCAGGTCGTGGGTGGTGACAGAAGCCAGGCACAGCTCGCGCCACCGCTGAGGAGGCAGCGGCTTGCCGTCGCCCTCCCAGTCGAACTCGAACCACAGGATCGAGGTCCCGAGGATGCCCCGGTCGCTGAGGTAGTCCCGCACCCAGGGCTCGACGGTCCCGAGGTCCTCGCCCACCACCAGCGCCTCGGCCCGGTGCGCCTCCAGCGCCAGGATGCCGATCATGGCGTCGTGGTCGTAGCGGACGTAGGTGCCCTCCGTGGGGCCCAGTCCCGCCGGGATCCACCAGAGCCGGAAGAGCCCGATGACGTGATCGACGCGGATCCCGCCGGCGTGCCGCAGGATCGTCGAGACCATCGAGCGGAACGGGGCGTAGGCCGTCTCGGCCAGCCGGTCGGGCCGCCAGGGCGGTTGGCTCCAGTTCTGACCGTTCTGGTTGTAGGGGTCCGGCGGCGCGCCCACGGTGATGTCCCGGGCGTAGTCGTCCTGGAGGCTCCAGGCGTCGGCTCCGGCGGGGTGGACCCCCACGGCCAGGTCGTGCATGACGCCGAGCGCCATCCCGGCCCGACGGCCCGCCTGCTGCGCGGCGGCCAGCTGCTCGTCCAGCAGCCACTGCAGCCAGCACTGGAACTCGACCTCGCGGACGTGCTCGGCGGCGAAGTCCTGCACGGCGGGCGAGCTGGGGTGCCGGTACTGCTCGGGCCAGGCGCCGACCTGCGCCCCCTGCTGCTCGGAGAGGACCGACCAGGTGGCGAAGTCCTGGAGCCCACGGCCCTCCCGGCGGCGGTAGGCCTGGAAGGCCAGCTGGCGGCCAGGGGTGCGCGGAGAGTCGAACACCAGCCGCAGGGCCTCCCGCTTCGCGGTCCAGGCCCGGTCCCGGTCGATGGGCAGGGCCACGTCCTTCGCTGATCCGGCAGGCGAAGCCGCAGCGTGCAGGCCCGCGACCCGCTCGCGGAGGTCCGCGCCCAGCGTCGCGTACTCGGGGATCCGCTCCAGACGCAGGTACAACGGGTTGGTGAAGCGGCGGGTGGTGGGCAGGTAGGGCGAGGGCTCCAGGGGCGGCACCGGCTCCCCGGCGTGGAGCGGGTTGACGAGCACGAAGTCGGCGCCGTGCTCGGCGGCGGCCCAGACCGCGAGGTCCTCCAGGTCAGCCAGGTCACCGATGCCCCAGGACTGCCCCGACCGGACGCTGTAGAGCTGGGCGGCCACGCCCCAGCCCTGCCTGCTCAGGAGGGCCGGCAGCGCCAGCCGCTCGGGGGTCACGATGAGGGCCATCCGCGACGACTCGTTCCCGACGCGGGCGCACAGCGTGTGGTAGCCCAGCGGCAGGTGCTCCGGCAGGGCCAGGCTCAGCTCCGCGATCTCTCGGCCGTCCACCGTCCGCGTCGAGCCGCCAGCCACCGGCGGCCGGATGTCACGCCGCTGACCGTCCTCGAGCTCCACCCACAGCTCGATCCGCGCCCCGACCGGGGCGTGGACCGGCAACGTGACCGCCGTCCCCTCCCGCACCGCACGGCAGGCCGGTAGCACCCGTCGCCAGGGCCGCTCCTCCTGCTCGGCCAGCGCGGCCCCGGCCGACTCGGGAGTGGAGGCGTCCACCCCCAGCGCGGCGAGCACGGCGACCAGCGTCGTCGGAGCCACCGTGACGTGGCGGCCCTGCCAGTCCCAGTACTCGGTGGCGATGGAGAAGGCGTCGGCGAGGGCGTGCAGGGTCAGGTCGGGAGCGGCCATGGGTCCATCCTTGCGGCACCGGTCGGACGGCGGGCACAGGGTCCGGAGCACGGTCAGCCCGGCTGCGAGCCCCGCAGCCCCCCGGGGGGCAGAGGCTGCCAGGATGGACGGCACGCGGCGAGGGGCACGGGAGGGACGATGGCGAGGACGGTCGACCGGGCCCAGCTGGGCGCGTGGCTGCTCAAGTGCAACCCCCAGGCGTGGGACCTGCGCGCCTTCCTCGCATCCGGAGAGGACCGGGTGACGTCGTGGTCGGTGCAGCCGGGGTACCGGAGCGCGCTGATGAGACCCGGCGACCGGGCGCTGTTCTGGGTCTCCGGCGACGGGCGGCAGGGTTTCGCCCGCGGGGTGTGGGGGCTGGGACACGTCACGGCGGAGGCGGAGTCCTGGTCCGAGGCCACCCAGGGGTTCTGGCGGGCGCGCGGGGGGCACCACAGGATCCGGGCGCGGGTCGAGGTCGACATCCGGCTGCTCGGCGAGCCGGTCAGCGACCTCGAGCTGCGGCAGGCCGGCGTCGGTGACCTGGAGGTCCAGCGTCAGCCCTTCGCCGCCAACCCGTCCTGGGTCACCGCAGGACAGCTCGACCGGGTGGACGAGCTGCTGCCCGAGTGGCCGGTCACGGCCACGGACCGGACGGTAACTGGGCGATGAGGGCGGTCGTGCTGTCCGACACCCACGCCCCCCGCTTCTGGAAGGGCTGCCCGCCCGCGGTGGCGGCCCACCTGGAGACCGCCGACGTCATCCTGCACGCGGGTGACGTGTGCACCCCCGAGGTGCTGGACCTGCTGGCGGGCTACGCCCCGGTGCACGTCGTGATGGGCAACAACGACCGTCCCGAGGTCGCCGCCTGGGGGGCGTCGGTCACGCTGGAGCTGGAGCTCGCCGGCGTCACGGTCGGGATGGTCCACGACAGCGGACCACGGGAGCGCCGGACGGCACGGCTGCGTCGCCGCTTCCCCACCGCTGACCTGGTGGTCTTCGGGCACTCGCACATCCCGATGGACGCGACCGGCGACGGCCTGCGGATCTTCAACCCCGGCTCCCCCACCGACAAGCGGCGCCAGCCGCACCGCACGCTGGGCCTGCTGGATCTCCTCGACGGCGAGGTGCGGCGGGCGCAGATCGTCGAGCTCCCTTGACGGGCCAGGAAACGCTGAACCCTTGCACATCCAAGCGCGGGCGGGCGCGACCCCTCAGCGTTTTCTGTGCCTTGCAGGACCCCGGGGCGGCGCTCAGACGCCGCTGTCCACCTCGGTCGCGGCGAGCTGACCGCAGGCGCCGTCGATCTCGCGTCCCCGGGTGTCGCGGACCGTGACCGGCACGCCCTTGGCCTCCAGCCGGCGGACGAACTCGTCCTCGTCGCGGCGCCGGGACGCGGTCCACTTGGAGCCTGGCGTCGGGTTGAGGGGGATCAGGTTGACGTGCACCCAGCCCCAGTTGCCGCGACGGCGCAGGACCTTGGCCAGCAGGTCGGCGCGGAACGCCTGGTCATTGATGTCGCGGATGAGGATGTACTCGATGGAGACCCGCCTTTTTGTGGTCTTCGCGTACTCCCAGGCCGCGTCGACGACCTCCTCGACGTTCCACCGGGTGTTGATCGGCACCAGCTCGTCACGCAGCTCGTCGTCCGGGGCGTGCAGGGACAGGGCCAGGGTGACGGGGACGCCCTCCTGGGCCAGCTGCTGCATCCGGGGCACCAGGCCGACGGTGGAGATGGTGATGCCCCGGGCGCTCATCCCGAGCCCGTCCGGGGTCGGGGTGGTGAGCTGGCGGACGGCTCCGATGACGGCCTTGTAGTTGGCCAACGGCTCGCCCATGCCCATGAAGACCACGTTGCTGACCCGGTTGCGGCCGGCCGGGTCCTCACCGGGCGGTGGCCCGCCGGCGATCTCGCCGCGGTCAAGCCGGCGGGCGCCGTCGACGACCTGCTCGACGATCTCGGCAGTACTCATGTTGCGCTGCAGCCCGCCCTGGCCGGTGGCGCAGAAGGGGCACGCCATCCCGCAGCCGGCCTGGCTGGAGACGCACATGGTGACGCGGTCGGGGTAGCGCATCAGGACGCTCTCGACCAGAGCGCCGTCGTGCAGCCGCCACAGGGTCTTCACCGTCGTCCCCGCGTCGGCCAGGGACGTCTTCACCGGGGTGAGCAGGGTGGGCATGAACGTCGCGGCCAGGGTGTCGCGGACCGCGGAGGGCAGGTCCGTCCATTCGGCCGGGTCGCTGCGCAGGCCCTCGAAGTAGTGCGAGGACAGCTGCCGGGCCCGGTAGGCGCGGTGGCCGGCGGCCTCCACGACCTCGCGGCGCTGCAGCGGGGTCAGGTCAGCCCAGTGCTGGGGCGGCTGACCGCGGCGCGGCGCGGTCATGACCAGGGGAAGAGCGCGGCTGGTGGGGGTCGAGGGAGATCCCTCGCGTGCAGGAAGGGACATCTCAGCCGCCGGGAACGAGGAGGTACATGATCAACCAGGCTACCGGGGCGGAGATGAGCAGCGAGTCCAAGCGGTCCATCACCCCACCGTGGCCCGGCAGGAACGAGCTCATGTCCTTGATGCCGAGGTCTCGCTTGATGAGGGACTCGACGAGGTCGCCGCAGGTGCCGACCACCACCAGGCTGACGCCCAGCAGGACCCCGACCCACGCGGCGGCACCGAGCCCGTACACCGCCATCAGCACCGCCGCCGCGACGCCGAACACCAGCGAGCCGGCAAAGCCCTCCCAGGACTTCTTCGGGCTGATCCGCGGGGCCATCGGGTGCCTGCCGAACAGCACGCCGGCCACGTAGCCGCCGGTGTCGTTCATGGCCACGACCAGGAGGAAGAGGATCATCCGGGCCACCCCGTCCTCGGGCGCGGCCAGGATCAGGGCGGCGAAGGACCCGAGCAGCGGCACGTAGGCGATGATCAGCATGCTGGCCGCCGTGTCGCGCACGTAGCCGTCCGCGCCGCCGCGCATCCGCCACACGAGGCTGGCGATGACCGTGAGCGCGAGCGCCGCCAGCAGCACGCTGGTGGTGGAGAAGACGACCGGGCTCTGCCGTCCGGCCAGGTAGGAGCCGATGGCGATCGCCACGCTGCCCACGACGATCGGCACCAGGGCAGCCTGCATCCCGATCCGCCGCAGGGCGTTGTGCAGCTCGACCGAGGCCAGGGCCAGCCCCAGGGCGATCAGCAAGACGAAACCGAACCGCCAGAAGACCAGGGTGACCACGACGTAGGCCCCGAGCCCCAGCCCGACGGCCAGGGCGGCCGGGAGGTTCCGCCCCGCGCGGCCGTGGGAGGGGGCGGCCGAGGCGCCTCCGGGGACGGGGGGTGGCGTCGCGGTGCCCGTCACCGCGGGGTGCAACCGTTCACGAGAGGGGTCCGCCGCTCGCTCAGACGGCGAGCAGGTCGGCTTCCTTGTGCTTGAACAGCTCGTCGATGGCGTCGGTGTGCTTCTTGGTCCCGGCGTCGAGCTGCTTCTCGGCCCGGGTCACCTCGTCCTCACCGACCTCCTTGTCCTTGACCATCTTGTCGAGGGCGTCCTTGGCGGTGCGCCGCGCGCCCCGGACCGAGATGCGGGCGTCCTCGGCCTTGGTCTTGGCCAGCTTGATGTACTCCTTGCGCCGCTGCTCGGTGAGCTGGGGCAGGGTGACGCGGATCGTCTTGCCGTCGTTGGAGGGGTTGACGCCCAGGTCGGAGTCGCGGATCGACTTCTCGATCGCGTTCACCGAGGACTGGTCGTAGGGGGTGATGAGGACGACGCGCGCCTCGGGCACCTGGAAGGTCGCCAGCTGCTGGAGCGGGGTCTGCGCGCCGTAGTAGTCCGCCGTCAGCTTCGCGAACATCGCCGGGTGGGCCCGACCGGTGCGGATCGCCCCGAACTCCTCCTTGGCGTACTCGACCGCGCTGGCCATCTTGGTTTCGGCGTCGCGGATGATGTCGGAGATCACGGGATCTCGCTCCTTCGGTTGTGCGGGTTTCGGGCGTGGGTTGGCGTCGGGCGTCCGCGCTCAGGCGTGGACGGTGGTACCGATCTTCTCACCCGCGCACACGCTGACAATCGTGCCGTCGGTGTCCAGGCTGAAGAAGATCAGCGGCAGCTTGTAGTCCCGGGCCATGCTGATGGCCGTCGCGTCGGCGACCTTGAGGTCTCGCGCGAGGTAGTCGTCGTAGGTCAGCTCGTCGAACTTGACGGCGTCGGCGTGCTGGTTGGGGTCGGCGGAGTACACCCCGTCCACGCCCTGCTTGCCCATCAGCAGCACCTCGGCGCCGATCTCGAGCGCTCGCTGCGCGGCCACGGTGTCAGTGGAGAAGTAGGGCATTCCGGAGCCGGCCCCGAAGATGACGACGCGCCCCTTCTCCAGGTGGCGCTCGGCGCGACGGGGGATGTAGGGCTCGGCGACCTGCCCCATCGTGATCGCGGTCTGCACGCGGGTCTGGACCCCCTCCTTCTCCAGGAAGTCCTGGAGGGCCAGGCAGTTCATCACGGTGCCGAGCATGCCCATGTAGTCCGCCCGGTCGCGGTCCATGCCGCCCTGTTGCAGCTCGGCGCCGCGGAAGAAGTTCCCGCCGCCCACGACGATGGCCACCTGGACGCCGCTGCGCACGACGGTGGCGATCTGACGGGCCACGGCCGAGACCACGAGCGGGTCGACGCCGACCTGGCCCCCGCCGAAGACCTCCCCGGAGAGCTTGAGCATCACGCGCTTGTACTCAGCCGGCGCAGCGGTCGCGGCCGGGGACGTCGGAGCGGGACTGGTCATGGGTTCTCCTGGGAGGTCACGGGCGGGACAGCGAACGGCGCCACGACTGCGGACAGTCGTGGCGCCGGACGGTGCTCATGGGAGGAGGTGCGTCCGCCGGCGTCAGGCGCCCGCGGCCTCGAAGCGCACGAAACGCTTGAGGGTGACCCCGGCGGCAGCGAGCTGCTTGCCGACCGTGGTCTTGTTGTCGGTCACCGAGGGCTGGTCGAGCAGCACGACGTCCTTGAAGAACGCGTTGACCCGGCCCTCGACGATCTTGGGCAGGGCCTGCTCGGGCTTGCCCTCCTCCTTGGCGGTGGCCTCGGCGATGCGGCGCTCGTTCTCCACCACGTCGGCCGGGACCTCGTCACGGGTGAGGTACTGGGGACGCATCGCGGCGATCTGCATGGCGGCCGCCCGGGCCGCCGTCTCGTCGCCACCCTCGTACTCGACGAGCACACCTACCTGGGGCGGCAGGTCAGAGGCGCGACGGTGCAGGTACACCACGGTCTGGCCGTCGAAGTGCACCGCATTGGAGACCTCGAGCTTCTCACCGATCTTGACGGCGAGCTCGCCGACGGCCTCGCCGACGGTCTGCCCGGACGGCAGCGCGGCGGCGTTGGCCGCCTCGACCGAGCCGGCCCGGCTGGCAGCGACGGCCTGGACGGCCGCGTTGGCGAGGGTCTGGAACTCCTCGTTCTTGGCCACGAAGTCGGTCTCCGCGCCCAGCTGGAGCAGCGCGCCGTCGACCGAGGCCACCAGGCCGTTGGTGGCGGAGCGCTCGGCGCCCCGCTTGGCCGCCTTGGCCTGGCCGTTGACTCGCAGGAACTCCACGGCGAGGTTGTAGTCGCCGTCGGTCTCGGTCAGCGCCTTCTTGCAGTCCATCATCCCCGCGCCGGTGGCGTCGCGGAGCTTCTTCACGTCAGCGGCAGCAATGGTTGCCATGCGCTCTGGTTCCTCGTCTTTCGTCTGGGGTGCGGGTGGGCGTGGCAGCCCGGCAGGTCAGTTGGCGACCGGCTGGTCGTCCTGCTGCTCGACGTCGACCTGGGCGTCCGCCGCGGCCTCGGCCTCGACAGCGGCCTGCGCCGGCTGCTCGGCGGCGGGCACCGGAGCGGCGTCCTGCGCCGGAGCCTCGGCAGGCTCAGCCGGAGCGGCCTCCTGGGAGGCCCCCAGCAACTCGAGCTCCCAGTCCGGCAGCGGCTCGGACGGGTTGGCCGCAGCGGCCTCGCCGCCCTGCGCGCCGGAGCGGGCCACGAGGCCCTCGGCGACGGCGTCGGCCAGCACGCGGGTGAGCAGGGCCACCGAGCGGATGGCGTCGTCGTTGCCAGGGATCGGGAAGTCGACCAGGTCGGGGTCGCAGTTGGTGTCGAGGATGCCGATCACCGGGATGTGCAGCTTGCGGGCCTCGTCGACGGCGAGGTGCTCCTTGTTCGTGTCGACGATCCACACCGCCTGCGGGGTCTTGCCCATGTCGCGGATGCCACCGAGGGTCTTCTCCAGCTTCTCCATCTCGCGACGGAAGCCGAGCAGCTCCTTCTTGGTGAAGCCGGAACCGGCCACGTCGTCGAAGTCCATGCCCTCGAGCTCCTTGAGCCGCTGGACACGCTTGATGACGGTCTGGAAGTTGGTGAGCATGCCACCGAGCCAGCGCTGATTCACGTACGGCATCCCGACGCGGGTCGCCTGCTCGGCGATGGTCTCCTGGGCCTGCTTCTTGGTGCCCACGAACATCACCTGGCCGCCGCGGGAGACGATGTCCTTGACGAAGGCGAACGCGCTGTCGATGTAGGTCAGCGACTGCTGCAGGTCGATGATGTAGATGCCGTTGCGCTCGGTGAAGATGAAGCGACGCATCTTGGGGTTCCAGCGACGGGTCTGGTGCCCGAAGTGGACGCCGCTCTCGAGGAGCTGGCGCGTGGTGACGACGGCCATGGCCGTATTCCTTTCCTTACCGGCCTCCGCGGGGGCCGGCGTGCGGTTGGTGCGGCGCCGAGCGGTTCGGCACCCCTGACGCCCGCCGCGGCGCCGACCCGGCGGACCGGGACCGAAGGCGCCGCTCCGCCTGGTGGCGGGGTGCGGGCATGCGAAGTCAGCCCGTGCAGGGCTGCTGGGAGTGACTCTACACCGAGGCGCCCACCCCGACGGCGTCCGCGATCCCGTGCAGGACCCGCACCAGCCGTCCGCCAGGCTGGTCCCATGACGCCGACGCCGCCGCCCCCGTCCGACCCCACTCTCCCCCGACCCGAGTACCCCCGGCCTCAGATGGTGCGCTCCCGCTGGCTGTGCCTCAACGGCACCTGGGAGTTCGAGGTGGACCGCAGCGACTCCGGCCTGGAGCGAGGGCTGCTGGAGCGTCCACTGGCCGACCGGATCACCGTCCCGTTCGCGCCGGAGTCGGAGGCCTCAGGGATCGGGGACGTCGACTATCTCGGGGCCGTCTGGTACCGACGCACCGTCACGGTGCCGACCGAGTGGGGCGAGGCGTCGGTGCTGCTCCACCTCGGCGCCGTCGACCACGACGCCACGGTCTGGGTCGACGGCACCGAGGTGGTGCGCCACCGCGGCGGTTTCACCCCCGTCACCGCCGACCTGACCGGACTGGCCCGCGGCGGGCAGGAGCTCACGGTGGTCGTCCGGGCGCGCGACCCCAAGCAGGGCCCGCAGGCGCGGGGCAAGCAGTCGGTGCTCTTCGCCAACCAGGGCTGCCACTACACCCGGACCACCGGCATCTGGCAGACGGTGTGGCTGGAGCCGGTGCACGCCGTGCACCTCCGCCGGCCGCGGATCACCCCGCAGCTGGCCAGCGGGAGCTTCGCGGTGGTCACCCCGCTGACCCGCAACCTGCCGGGCAGCCGGGTCTCGGCCGTGCTGTCCGACGGGTCCGGTGAGGTGGCCCGGGCTGAGGTGCCCGCCGACCTCGACCTCGCCCCGAGCCTGCTGCTCAGCGTCCCGCAGGACCGGCGGCGGCCCTGGTCACCCGAGGACCCCCACCTCTACGACCTCGAGCTCGTGCTCTCCGGCCCCGACGGTGAGCTCGACCGGGTGCAGAGCTACGCCGGTCTGCGCTCGGTGGCCCTCGACGGTGACGCGGTGCTGCTCAACGGCCGCCACGTGTTCCAGCGGCTCGTGCTGGACCAGGGGTACTGGCCGCAGTCCCTGATGACCGCACCCAGCGACGAGGCCCTCGTGGACGACATCCGGCTGGGCCAGGAGGCAGGCTTCAACGGCGCCCGCCTGCACCAGAAGGTGTTCGAGGAGCGCTACCTCCACCACGCCGACCGGCTCGGCTACCTCGTCTGGGGAGAATTCGCGGACTGGGGTGCGGGCGGACACGGAGCGGTCAGCGACCACCAGCAGCCGACGGCCAGCTTCGTGACCCAGTGGTTGGAGGCCCTCGAGCGCGACCACAACCACCCGGCGATCATCGGCTGGTGCCCGCTCAACGAGACCTGGCAGCCTCTGGGCGACCGCTTGACCCAGCTCGACGACGTCACCCGCGCGATGTTCCTGGCCACCAAGCTGGCCGACCCGTCGCGGCCGGTGCTCGACGCCTCGGGTTACAGCCACCGCGTGCTGGAGACCGACATCTGGGACAGCCACAACTACGAGCAGGACCCCGGGACCTTCGCCGAACAGGTCGGCGGCCTGGCTCAGGGCCGGGGCTACACCAACCTGCACGGGGACGCCACGATCTCCCAGCCGCACCGCGGCCAGCCCTACTTCGTCAGTGAGTTCGGCGGCATCTGGTGGAACGCCGCCATGGCCGCCGCTGAGGCCGTCCAGCGGGGCCGGCAGACGTCGTGGGGCTACGGCCAGCGGGTCCGCGACGAGGAGGCCTTCTACCTCCGGTTCGGCGGCCTGGTCGACGCGCTGCTCGACGACGCCGGGATGTTCGGTTACTGCTACACCCAGCTCACGGACACCTTCCAGGAGCAGAACGGGATCTACGACGAGCACCGCCGGCCCAAGTTCGACACGCCCCGGCTGCACGCCCTCCAGACGCGAGGGGCGGCCTACGAGGCGCGCTGAGCCGGAGGCGTCCGTCGGCCGGTCATTGCCGCGCCCGGGGAAGCGCGATTAGATCGGCACATGCGAGCAACGGTCCGCGATGTCGCGCGGCGGGCCCAGGTCTCACCGAAGACGGTCTCGAACGTCGTCAACGGGACGTTCCCCGTCAGCCCGGAGACCAGGGCCCGCGTGGAGCACGCTCTCCGTGAGCTCGACTACGTGCCCAACCTCTCCGCCCGCGGCCTGCGGAACGGGCGGACCGGGGTGATCGCGGTCGCGCTGCCCGACCTGAGCACGCCCTACTCCGCGTCGGTGACCCGGGCCTTCGTGCAGGCCGGCGGGCAGCGCGGGCTGACCGTCCAGATCGAGGAGTCCGCAGGCAGCGTCGAGCGGGAGGCCCAGCTGCTGTCCCGGGCCCGGTCCCACCTGGTCGACGGGCTGGTGCTCAACCCCGTGCTGCTGGAGACCTCGGCGGTCCAGCCGGGGATCTCCCTGCCGCCCGTGGTGATGATCGGCGAGGTGGAGCAGTCGGCGGTCGACCACCTGTGGACCGACAACGTGGCGGCCGTGCGCGAGATCACGACCCTGCTGGTCGGCGAGGGCCACCGGCGCATCGCGATCCTGGGCGGGACGGCCTCGGCCACCTACGACCTCCGGCGCCAGGGGTACCACGAGGCCCTGCTCGCGGCCGGCCTGCCACGGGACCGCACCCTGGAGATCCCAGTGCACAGCTGGACCTCGGCCGGCGCGGCCGACGGCCTCCGGGCCCACCTCGCCTCCCACCCCCTGCCCGACGCCCTGGTGTGCTGCACCGACACCTTGGCCATGGGGGCGCTGAGCGCGCTCTGGGGCGACGGCTACCGCGTCCCCGACGACGTGTCGGTGGTGGGCTACGACGACATCCCCGAGGCAGCCTTCACCGTCCCGCCGCTGACGACCGTGCGCTTCGACCGGTACGCGATGGCCGAGGCGGCGCTGGACCTGCTGGCGCTGCGCATTCACGACCCGGCACGGGCCTCCAGCGCCACCGTGCTGCCGCACCGCATCGTGCGCCGGGCCAGCACCAGACGTTGCTGAGAGCCGGTACCGAACCGTCCGACACCCTCTTGTCAGCGCGAATACAACGATGTAACGTCCCACTCACCCGTCGGTGCCAACTTGCACCGCTGCACCGCGGCACCAGCACGAAGCTCCACCTCCGTCATCGCCGACCCGAGGAGCACTTCCCCTCATGCCTGCTGCACGACTCGTCCTGGACGCGGCCTTCTCCCTAGCCCCCGTCCCCCGGCGCCTGTTCGGCTCGTTCGTCGAGCACATGGGCCGCTGTGTCTACACCGGGATCTACGAGCCCGGTCACCCGAGCGCCGACGACGCCGGGCTGCGCGCCGACGTCCTCGAGCTCACCCGTGAGATCGGCCCCACCGTCGTCCGCTACCCCGGCGGCAACTTCGTCTCCAACTACCGCTGGGAGGACGGCGTCGGGCCGAAGCAGGACCGGCCCCGGCGCCTCGACCTCGCCTGGCACTCGGTGGAGACCAACCAGTTCGGCCTCCACGAGTTCGACGACTGGGCCAAGAAGGCCGGTACCGAGGTGATGATGGCCGTCAACCTCGGCACACGCGGGCTCCAGGAGGCCTGCGACCTGCTGGAGTACACCAACCACCCGGGCGGCACCTACTGGTCGGACCGGCGCATCAGCAACGGTGCCGCGGAGCCCTTCAGCTACAAGCTGTGGTGCCTGGGCAACGAGATGGACGGGCCCTGGCAGGTCGGCCACAAGACCCCTGTGGAGTACGGCCGGCTGGCCAACGAGACCGGCAAGGCCATGCGCCTCATCGACTCCGAGATCGAGCTCGTCGCGTGCGGCTCCTCCAACTCCCAGATGCCAACCTTCGGGGCCTGGGAGGACACCGTCCTGGAGCTCTGCTACGACACCGTCGACTACGTCTCCTGCCACGCCTACTACGAGGAGCGCGAGGACGACGCCCTCAGCTTCCTCGCCTCAGCGCTCAACATGGACTACTTCATCGAGAGCGTGGTCGCCACCGCGGACGCGGTGAAGGCCCGCGGGCGGCACAAGAAGACGCTCAACCTCTCCTTCGACGAGTGGAACGTCTGGTACCAGACCCGCTTCAACGGCGACGGACCGAAGCCGCGCACCGCGGAGTGGCGGGCGAACCCGCGGCTGATCGAGGACGAGTACACCGTCACCGACGCCGTGGTGGTCGGCACCCTGCTCAACTCACTGCTGCGGCACGGCGACCGCGTCACCGTCGCCTGCCAGGCGCAGCTGGTGAACGTCATCGGCCTGCTGCGCTCGGAGGAGGGCGGCGAGGCCTGGAAGCAGACCATCGCCTACCCGTTCGAGCAGATGCGCCGCCTGGCTCAGGGCCAGATCATCCAGGTCGTGGCCACGAGCGACAAGTTCGACTCCCCCGCCTACGCCGACGTCCCGGTGGTCGATGCGGCCGCCACCTACGACGCCGAGACCGGCCGAGCCGCGCTCTTCGTGGCGAACCGGAGCATGACCGAGGGCGCCTCCCTCGAGGTCGACCTCCGCGGGCTCGGCAGCGCCCAGGTGCTGGCCGCCACCACGCTGCACGCCGGGTCCGACCAGGACCGGCACACCACCAACCTCCACGACCACGGAGCCATCCGCCCCGTGGCCTTCGACGACCACGTCCTCGACTCGGGGCTGCTCAAGGCGAACCTGCCCGCGCTGTCGTGGACCGTGTTCGAGCTCGACGCCCGACGCGGATGACCTCCGCTCTGGAGCCGCTCCGCCGCGTTTGCGCGTAGGAGTTGCATGAACGTGTGATAGTCGTCACAGAGACAACGGCAATCACTCGCGCACCACCCAGCACGACCCTCGACCAGCACCACCGCGGTCGGCCCCGTCGGCCCGAATCGGGCGAAGCGGACCGGCAGCCAACACCCGACGCCCCTCGAAAGGACCACGCAATGACAAAGACGTTCAGCGCTGCAGGAACCGGAGTGAGCTCGCTCACCGCGAGCGCGATCTCCCGACGGGGCCTGCTCGGAGGCGCCCTAGGCACCGCCACGGCTGTGGGCCTCGCCGGCTGCAGCCCGGGCTCGGGCGGCGTGCCGGGACAGCAGGCGCCGGTTCCCGGCGGCGGTGGCGCCGAGGGCTACGACGGGCCCAACGTGGAGCTCGCCTTCTGGAACGGTCTCACCGGTGGTGACGGGCCGATCATGCAGAAGCTGGTCAACGCCTTCAACAAGGAACACCCGAACATCAACGTCAAGCAGACGCGGATCATCTGGGCCGAGTTCTACCAGAAGGTCCCCGCTGCCGTGACCAACGGCAAGGCACCCGACATCGCGATCATGCACGACGACACCCTCGCGACCAATGCGGCCCGTCAGGTCCTGCAGCCGTTGGAGGACGTGGCCGAGGCGGCCAAGCTGGAAGAGGCAGACTTCGCGAAGCTCGCGTGGGACGGCGGGATCTACCAGGACAAGCGCTACGGCATCCCGCTCGACATCCACCCGGCGGGTCTCTACTACAACCAGACCGTGATGGAGAAGGCGGGTCTGGACCCGGAGAAGCCGCCCACCGACGAGGCCGAGCTGATGGAGATGCTCGAGACCTGCAAGTCCAAGGGCATTCAGGGCATGTGGACCGGGGCGGTTGACGCCCAGGGTCGGGCGGGGCGGACCCTGCTGTTCCAGTTCGGCGGCGCCATGGTCAACGACGACGGAGCCACGGTCGGCTGGGACGGAGAGGCCGGCGCCAAGGCCATCAACTGGCTCAAGGCGCTGATCGAGAACGGCCACAGCCCGAAGAACGTCGCTTCGGTCGATGCGGCCTTCCAGTCGGACAAGTGCGCCTTCTACATCGACGGGCCATGGATGACGACGCCGTTGAGCGAGAACAAGAAGCTGAAGTGGAAAGCCACCTCCGTGCCGAACATCGGTGGCACGCTGGCCACGTGGGCAGGCTCCCACCAGTTCGTCCTGCCGCGTCAGATCAAGCCCGACAACAACAAGCAGAACGCTAGCCGGGTCTTCCTCAACTGGATCTCGGAGCAGTCGCTCAACTGGGCGGACGCCGGCATGGTGCCCGCGCGCAACTCGGTCCGCGAGCTTCCGGAGTTCCAGAAGAAGGGTGCGGTCGTCGACTTCGCCAAGGAACTGGACTTCATCAAGTTCAACCCGCCGATCCCGGGCGTTCGGGACCAGGAGCCCGAGTGGCTCACGGCGGTCAGCAACGCGATGCTGGGCAAGCAGGAAACCGCCGCGGCGCTGGCCGAGGGAGGTCAGAAGGCGAACAAGATCCTCGTCGCCAACCAGAAGAAGTACGGCGGATGAGCACAGCCACCGTGGCGCGGAAGGCCACCAGCCAGGCCGCGTCCTCGGACAGCCACAACGGGCACCACAAGCTCCGCCTGTACAACCCGCTGACGCCCTACCTGCTGTGCGCTCCGTACCTGGTGCTCTTGGTGTCGTTCGTGCTCGGCCCGGCCGTCTTCGGGATCTGGATCAGCCTGCATGACTGGGACTTCATGCTGCCGCAGAAGCCGTTCATCGGGTTGAGCAACTATGCGGCGCTATTCGACTCCGAGTCGGTCATCTACGAGCAGTTCTGGCACGGCATGCGAGCCACCGCGATCTTCACGGTCGCCAGCGTCCCGTTCCTGGTGCTCATCCCGCTGGGTATCGCGCTGCTGCTCAACCGGAAGTTCCGCTTCCGCGGATTCTTCCGGGCGATGATCTTCGCCCCGTTCGTGCTCGGCATCGCGGTGATCGGTGTCTTGTGGAACTATCTGCTCGACACGCAGTACGGGTTGATCAACTTCTTCCTCGGCCTGTTCGGGATCCCGCCGATCGCCTGGACCCAGACCCAGCCCTGGGCATGGGTGGGCCTGGTCCTCATGACGGTGTGGTGGACGATGGGCTTCAACACCGTGATCTACCTGGCCGGTCTGCAAGACATCCCGGCGGAGCAGTACGAGGCCGCGGAGCTGGATGGGGCAAACCGGTGGAACTCCTTCCGGGCGATCACGCTGCCCGGTCTGCGGAATGTTTTGGTCTTCATCGTCACGACCACGGTCCTGGCCAGCGCGAACATGTTCGGGCAGTCCTACCTGGTCACCAACGGCGGTCCGGGTGACACGACCAAGACGGCGATCATGGTGATGACCGAGGAGGGCCTGCGCGGCTTCCGCATGGGCACCGCCTCGGCGATGAGCTACATGCTCGCGGTCTTCCTGGGCATCATCTCGGTGATCATCTTCTACCTCATGCGAGAGAGGAAGCCCAAGGTATGACCACGACCACCACCATCCAGACGACCGGTCAACCGGGCAAGACCACCAACACCGAGCCCCGCAGGCACACCTACCACCGGGACCGCAACGGGGTCGCCTTCTGGATCGGCATCATCATCCTCGCGCTGGTGTTCACGTTGCCGATCCTCTGGATGTACATCACCGCCTTTCGCACGCGGGCGGAGACCCGCCAGGTGCCCCTCGACCTCATCCCGAACGAGTTCACGCTGGACGCGTTCCGGATCATCTTCAGCGACTCCACCAACCCGGTCCCGCTCTGGGCGGTGAACTCGCTGGTGGCGGCGACGCTCCACACGGTCGTGGTGCTGGTGGTGTCGTCGATGGCCGCCTACGCCCTCGCGCGGATGCCCTTCAAGGGCAGGGGGGTGATTTTCGCGATCATCATCGCCACCCTGTTCGTCCCGGGCTTCATCTTCTTGATGCCCAACTACCTGTTGATGAGCAGTCTGGGCTGGCTGGACACGGTGTTGGCCCTGTCCATCCCCACCGCAGCAGGCGCCTTCGGCGTCTTCTTCCTCCGGCAGTTCTTTCTCGCGCTCCCACGCGAGCTGGAGGAGAGCGCCCTGATCGACGGCGCGAACACCTGGCAGATCCTCACCCGGATCATCCTCCCGGTGTCACGGTCGGCGCTCATCACCCTCGGGATGCTCGCGTTCCTCAGCAACTGGAACGAGTTCGTCTGGCCGGTGTTCGTGCTGTTCTCCCCGGAGAGGCTGACTCTGCCCGCCGGCCTGGCTGGACTGAACGGGGCCTTCGACACGAACTACCCGGTCGTCATGGCCGGGGCGACGATCGCCTCCATCCCAGTGCTGGTGCTGTACATCTTCGTGCAGCGCCACATCATCGAAGGTGTCGCCAGCAGCGGCATCAAGGGCTGAACCAGCTGCATGCAGACCGCCGGCCCCTCGAGGGACCGGCGGTCTGCTGCTTTCGGGGGAAGCGACCGCCGGCCGTCTCCCTGCCCCGAACGTGATCCCCGACGACGAAGACGGAGACCGACATGCGTGTCACCCGACCCACCAGCCTGGCCGCTGCGGCGATGGCTGCCCTGCTCCTCGTGCCCGCCGGCGCGGCCACCGCCGCCCCCGCCCGCCCCACCACGTTCACCAACCCGGTCTCGGCGTCCTTCGCCGACACCTATGCCGACCCGTCCCTCCTGCGGGCCAAGGACGGCTTCTGGTACGCCTACGGCACCAGTGACCCGCTGCGCGAGGGCGAGGAGACCGTGCACCGGATCCCCATCTCGCGCTCGTCCGACCTGGTCCACTGGACCTCCGTCGGCGACGCCTTCTCCGACGCGACGCTGCCCACGTGGGCTGCGGAGGGCGCCGGCATCTGGGCCCCGGACATCCGCTACGTCGACGGTGAGTACCGGATGTACTACGTGGTGACCGAGACCACCGTCTTCAACGGGCCGAACGACGGCGCCATCGGGATGGCCACCGCCCCCAGCCCGGCCGGGCCCTGGACCGACAGCGGCGCTCCGGTCGTCGCACCCCGCCCTGGGGCCAGCGGCAACGCCGACGACTTCCTCTGGACCTTCGACCCCTCGGTGGTCACCGACGATGACGGGCGTCAGTGGATCTTCTACGGCTCCTACTACGGCGGCATCTTCGTGGCCCCGCTGAGCCACGACGGCCGCCAGGTCACCGGGAAGGCCGTCCAGGTCGCCATCGACAACAAGTTCGAAGGGGCCTACGCGGTGCACCGCGACGGCTGGTGGTACCTGTTCGCCTCCACAGCCAACTGCTGCGCCGGCCCGACCACCGGGTACAGCGTCCAGGTCGGCCGCTCCCGCTCGGTGACCGGCCCCTACGTGGACGCCGAGGGCGTGTCCCTTCACACCTCGCGCGCCGGCGGCACGCCGACGCTCGTCCAGAACGGCAACCGTTGGGTAGGCGCCGGGCACAACGCGGTGGCCACCGACCTGGCGGGCCAGGACTGGATCGTCTATCACGCCATCGACCGCCGCGACCCCTACCTCACGGGAACCAAGGGCATCAACGAGCGGCCGATGCTCCTGGACCGGCTGGACTGGATCGACGGCTGGCCGGCCGTGCGCGCCGGCAGGGGCCCCAGCGCGGGCCGGCAGCGGGGACCCGTCACGACGGGGCGGACCGTCACCCGGTTCGACGACGGCGTCGAACGGCCGTTCCGCGCCACCGGCCGCTGGGCGGAGGCCCAGGACCCCCAGTCCGGCGGCTACCTGAGGTCGAGGGGCAAGGCCACGGTGACCAGCAGGGTCCGCGCGGACGGGTTGCGGGTCGAGGCCGACCTGCGCGCTGCCCGCACCCGGGCAGGTGTCCAGGTCGCCGTCGGGGACTCGACCGTGCGCGCGGTGGTCGACCCCAACCGAGGGACCCTCACGCTGGAGCAGGTCCGCGGTCAACGGGTGAGCTCGCGGACTGCAGCCCTACCGGCCGGCACCGGCGCGAGCTGGCACACCGTCAGCCTTGAGGTACGCGACGGGCGTGCGTCGGCCGAGCTGTCCTCGGCCCGGCTCGGGGACCCGGTGGCCGCCCTCGACCTGCGGGTCCGGGGTGCTGACCGGATCGGACGCTCGGGTGCGTTCGCCGCAGGGGCGGGCGCCGACGTCGACAACCTGAGCGTGCTGCCAGCGGCGACCCCGGTGACCCGGCTGGCCCGCGACGTGGTGCCGCACCGGCTCGACCGGAGCGCCAGCGACGAGTTCTCCGGCGACGCTCTGGCGGCTGGCTGGACCTGGGTCCGCAAGGACCCGGCGGCAGCAGTCAGCGCCGGCCGGCTGACGTGGCCCACGCAGGCGAAGGACCTCACGGACAAGAGCAACGACGCCGGCGTGCTGCTCCGCGACCCCGGGGAGGGCCCCTGGACGGTCAAGACCAAGGTGACCACCAACCTGGGCGTCAACACGATCAACAACTACGCCCAGGCCGGGCTGGTGGCCTACGTCAACGACGACCTGTTCACCCGGCTCAGCGTCGTCTCGATCTGGAACACGCGGCAGACCGAGTTCGGCCACGAGCGGCCGTACGCCGGAGGGCGGGCCTATGGCGGGACCATCGTCGGTCCGCCCGCGGACACGACCTGGCTGCGGCTGACACACCGCCTCGACCCCCGCAATGGGGAACACGAGCTGCGAGCGTGGACCAGCCGCGACGGCCGGCGTTGGGTGAAGGGCGGGGTCTGGACCCTGCCGGCCGGTGCCGATGTCCGGGTGGGGCTGATCGCGCACGGCGGCGCGGGAGCCACCGCGAAGTTCCACTACTTCCGGGTCTACCGGTGAGGTAGCCGGCTTCGGCGCCCGGGTCCGGACTGGAGCATCGGCCGCCCTTCGGGCGGCTGCGTCCCCAGGTCCGGCCGTCCGGGAGGGGGCTGTCCACAAGCCGCCTCCGGGCTGGCCGCCGACGGCGGTCGGTCCGGAGGTTGGCGGCATGGACGACGTGAAGCCCGCACGCGGGGGCGGGACCGCTCTCACCGTGCTCTGGGTGCTGGCGGTGGTGCTCGTGCTGATGCTCGGGGAGACCTTCCCAGCAGCCGGTGCAGCCCGGGAGCCGGCGGTGCCGGCAGGCGGCTGGCCTCTGGCCGGGGCGCCTCGGGTGGTGCGCCCATTCGATGCGCCCCTCCACCGCTACGGGCCGGGCCACCGTGGCGTCGACCTCGCCGGGCGGACGGGCACCCCGGTGCTGGCGGCGCTCTCGGGCCGGGTGGCGTTCGCCGGCCTGGTGGCCGGTCGAGGCGTTGTCAGCGTCCAGACCGGGGGCCTCCGGACCACCTACCAGCCGGTGGCGGCCCAGGTGTCGGCGGGAGATGTGGTGGCGGTCGGTGACCCCCTGGGCGTCCTCACCACCGGGGGGCACTGCCGGGTGCCCTGCCTGCACTGGGGGTTGAGGGCGGGGGCGGACTACCTCGACCCGTTGCGCGTTCTGCGTGCCGGCGACGCGGTGGCCCTGGTGCCCGCCGACCAGCATCGCCGGGTGGCTCGGGCCGCAGCCGAGCGCGCCCGTGCGGCCGAGAGGGCGATGGCCGGGCTGGGCGATGGGTGGGCGGCGGTGCCACCGGGCCGGCACGGGTTCGCCCGGCCCGTCCCGGGGTCTGTCACGTCCCGCTTCGGGCTGCGGCTGCACCCGGTGCTGCACGTGTGGAAGCTCCACGACGGCACCGACCTCGGCGCCCCGTGCGGCACGCCGATCCGAGCCCCGGCGGACGGCCGCGTGCTGAGGGTGGGGCCGGCCGGCGCGTACGGCCAGCGGCTCCTGCTGGCGCACGGTCGAGTGGCGGGTCGCGCCGTCCGCAGCGGGTACAACCACGCCACGGGCTACGTCGTGCGTCCCGGGCAGCGGGTGGTCCGTGGCCAGCTCCTCGGCAGGGTGGGCAGCACGGGCTCCTCGACCGGTTGCCACCTCCACCTGCAGGTCTGGCTGGACGGCCAGGTCGCCGACCCGGCCCGCTGGTTCGACCTGTGACGCCGAGGCTGCCCTCAGGCTCGGGGGTGGGCGCGGGCGAAGGTCTCGCGCAGGCGCTCGTCGGTGACGTGGGTGTAGAGCTGGGTGGTGGCCAACGACGCGTGACCGAGGATCTCCTGGACGGTGCGCAGGTCCGCCCCACCCTCCAGCAGGTGTGTAGCCATGGTGTGGCGAAGACCATGGGGTCCGAGGTCCGGCGCGCCCTCAACGCGTCCCAGCGCGGCATGCACCACCCGACGCACCACGCGGGGGTCGATCCGTGCTCCCCGCTCCCCCAGGAACACCGCCGTCCCCGACGCCGGCGTCAGCAGGACAGGCCGGCCCTCGGACAGGTAGTGCTCCAGCGCGTGGAGCGCCGGCAGCCCGACCGGTACCGAACGCTCCTTGTCCCCCTTTCCCACCACGCGGACCACCCGGCGCTGAGCGTCGACGTCGTCGAGCTCGAGCCCGCAGAGCTCGGACACGCGGACCCCGGTGGCGTAGAGCATCTCGAGCAGGGCGAGGTCCCGCAGGACGACGGCGGGAAACGGACCCGGCTTTCCCGCGCCGTCGCCGACCGCCGCCGCTGGTCTGGACCCGGCGGGGGGAACGGTCCGGGCGCCGTCGAGCAGGGCGACCGCCTCGGCACCGCTGAGGTGCGGTGGCAGGGTTCGCACCTTGCGCGGCGAGCGGAGCGAGGCGGCCGGACTGGTCCGGACCCGACCCGTCGCCTGCGCCCAGGTGAAGAAGACCCGCACCGCGGCCGAACGTCGCTGCAGGGTCGAGCGAGCCTGTCCCCGGGTCTGCTCCACGGCCAGCCAGCTGCGCAGGGAGCGGATGGTGACCGCGTCCAGGTCGACGAGCCCCAACCGCTGGAGGTGGCGCAACAACCCGGTGACGTCCCCGGCGTAGGCGCGGACGGTGTGCGCGGACAGACCCCGCTGCAGGCTCAGGTGCCGGACGTAGTCCTCGACGAGCAGCGCGAAAGGCGCCGGCAAAGGCTCCTGGGCCGTGCTCGTGGGCTCGCTGGCGCTGGTCACCCCTCAGCCTCACCCGACGGACCAGCAGCAGCAAGCCGCCACACCGCCCGTCGGCACCACCAGCCCGCCCTGTGGTATCGAGGTCCCATGCAGGCCGAGGCAGCGTCCGCCCTTCCGTCCCGGGTCGTCGTCGCCGGGGAGGACCCGGACGGGCGGTCGGGGGGGCTGACCTCGCTGCGACCGCGTCCCGGCGGCGCCGGTCTGGCCGTCGTCGGCACCCTGGCGCTGGCTCACGCCAGCTACGTGGTGGCCCACCCCGGGAGGCCGTGGTTGTTCGTGGCGCAGGAGTTCGAGCAGGGAAGGGTGAGCAGCGTCCGGCTGGAGGACGACGGCTCCTTCACCCTCCTCTCCAGCGTCGCCACCGGGGGCAGCGGCAGCTGCCACGTCGCCCTCACCCCCGACGGCAGGCACGTGCTGGTGGCCGACTACGGCTCGGGCACCGTGTGCGCCGTGACGGTAGGACCGGACGGACGGCTAGGCGGTCGTTCAGGCTTCTGGCGTCTGGAGGGATCGGGGCCGGACCCCGAGCGGCAGGCCTCCCCGCACGCCCACCAGGTCGTCATCGACGGGTCGGAGGTGCTGGTGGCCGACCTGGGGAGCGACCGGGTGCACCGGCTGCGGCTCGGCGACGACGGCGCGCTCGGTGAGGCCGGCCCGCCCGTCTTGCTGCCGCCCGGATCCGGGCCGCGCCACCTGGTGGTGGTGCAGGACCATCTCGTCGTGGCCAGCGAGCTGAGCGGTGAGCTGTGGCTGGGCCGACGGGACCCCGGCGGCGGGTGGACAGAGCAGGACCGCGTCCCCTGCACCGGACGCCCGGACGGCGAGGGGACGAACCCGTCCGCGCTGCGGGCCGACGGGGACACCCTCCTGGTCGCGAACCGCGGGCCGGGGACGGTCGCGACCTTCGCGCTGGACCGCGCCGCGGGCACGCTGCTCCTCCGCGACGAGCGGTCCGCGGGTGGCCGCTGGCCACGGGACCTCGCCCTCACCAACACCCTGCTGTGGCTCGCTCACCCGGCCGAGGACCTGCTCACCGCCGTGAGCCGGTCGTCCGGGGCCCGTCCGGAGCCGGTCTGGTCCGTCCCGGCGCCGGGCGCGGCCTGCGTCCTGCTGCTGGGGCGGCCGGGCGATAACCTGGTGCCGTGACCACAACCGACGTGACGACCGGCGGCACCGTGCTGCCGATCGCCCGGTGGGGTGAGCCCGTCATGCACGCGCGCACCCAGCCGGTGACCGAGTTCGACGACCAGCTTCGAGCCCTGGTGGCGGACATGTTCGCCACCATGTACGCCGCCGAGGGCGTCGGCCTCGCCGCCACCCAAGTGGGGGTCGACCTGGCCGTCTTCGTGTTCGACTGCCCCGACGATGACGACGTCCGCCACCTGGGCGTCGTCTGCAACCCGGTCGTGGAGCTGCCCGAGGGCAAGGACCGCCACCTCGAGGCGGCGGACGAGGGCTGCCTGTCGCTCCCCGGCGCCTACCTCGAGCTGGCCCGGCCCGACCACGCCATCTGCCGCGGCCAGGACCTCGAGGGCCGCCCGGTCGAGGTGGTGGGCACCGGCCTGCTCTCCCGCTGCCTCCAGCACGAGACCGACCACCTGAACGGGGTGGTCTTCGGTGACCGGCTGTCGGGTCGGGCCCGCAAGAAGCTGTACCGGCTGCACGAGGACCTGGCGGAGAGCTACCCCGACGACTGGCCGGTCTCGCCCCGCGTGCGGAGTCAGGACGACGACGAGGACGAGGACTGACGCGGTCCCTGTCCCAGCACGTAGCAGGCGATGGCGGCCGCCGCCGCGACGTTCAGTGAGTCGATGCCGGCCGACATCGGGATGGTGACCCGGGCCGCGGCCTGGCTGCTCCACCGCTCGGAGAGCCCCGCGCCCTCGGTCCCCACCAGCACGGCGACCTTGCGGGGGGCACGGGCCAGGTCTGCGGCGACCGCCGCGATGTCGACGGCGTCGGGCGCGAGCGTCAGGGCGAGGGTGGTGAACCCGGCTTCGGCCAGCTGAGCGGGCGCCGCGTGCCAGTCCGGCAGCCTCGCCCACGGCAGCGAGAACACCGCACCCATGCTCACCTTGATGGCCCGGCGGTACAGCGGGTCCGCAGCCCGTGGTGAGAGCAGCACGCCGTCCCAGCCCAGACCAGCAGCGTTGCGCAGCAGGGCCCCGACATTGGTGTGGTCGACGACGTCCTCGCACACGAGCAGGCGCTCAGCGCCCAGCAGGTCGACGACCTCGTGGCGCTGCTCCCGGTGGAGCGAGGCCAGCGCCCCGCGGTGCACGTGGAAGCCGGTCACCTCCTCGGCCAGCTGCTCGCTGACCACGTGCACGGGCACGTCCGGCCAGCGCTGCATCACGTCCTGCAGCCCCTCCAGCCACCGCGGCGCCAACAGGAACGAGCGCGGGCGGTAGCCCGCCTCCACCGCGCGGCGGATCACCTTCTCCCCCTCGGCGATGAAGAGCCCCTGCTCCGACTCCAGGGAGCGACGCAGTGAGGTCTCCCGTAGCCGGACGTAGTCGGCGAGCCGGGCGTCGTCGGCGCGCTCGACCGGGACGACCGGCACCTCAGGCCGCCCGACGTCGGAGCCGTGCCAGCACCCCGACCAGCAGGTCGCGGATGCGCGCCGCCTCACGCGGCCGGCGGCCGGCCAGCACCGCCACCTGCACGCCGTCCACCTCGCCGGTCGCCGGGGTCCAGGCCGTCGCCTCCTCGGCCTGGTCCGCCCGTACGCAGAACACCCGGAGCCGTTCGGCCTCGGCGGACACCGCACGGTTCGCCTGCACGTCGTCGGTGGCGGCCAGCACGTACCAGGCGCCTTCCAGGTCACCCCCGCAGAAGGGACGGCGAAGCCAGACCAGCTCGCCGGCCTCGGCAGACGCGGCGATCTCCGCCGTCACCTCCGGAGCGACGACGTGCACCTTCGCTCCCGCGCTGACCAGTCGGGGCAGACGCCGGCTCGCGACGCGCCCACCTCCGACCACGACGACCCGCCGGCCGCTCAGGCGCAGGCCGGTCAGGTAGGGGGTCGTGGGCCCGCCCGCGCTGTCCACGTGTCCATGATGGCCCACGTCCACCGGCACACCTCAGCGACCCGCCACATGTCAAGTCCAGACACTTTCCTCCAGGCCGGGAAAGTCTCTAGACTTACCAGGTGTTCGTTCTCACCGTCGACCAAGTCGGCTCACGGCGCCACCGGGACCTCGTCGGTCCGACGGTTGCCCGCCTCGGCGAGCTTCAGACCCGGCTGCCTTTCACCCGGACCGTGGGCGATGAGTTCCAGGGCGTGCTCGCCGACCCGCTGTCAGTGGTCGATGCCATCCTGACGCTCATGCGCACCAGCACGTGGCACATCGGGCTCGGCATCGGCCCCGTCGAGGAGCCGTTGCCGGACGACGCTCGCGCGGCTCGCGGCCGCGCCTTCGTGGCTGCCCGGGCTGCCGTGGAACAGGCCAAGCGCGAGCCCGGGCACGTGCAGGTGGTCGCCCCGGCGGCACCGGCGGAGGCGGAGGACGTCGCGGTCGTGCTCCAGCTCCTCGCCGCCCTGCGTGACCGCCGCACCGAGGCCGGCTGGGAAGCCGTGGACAGGATGGCCGCCACTGGCCGCCAAACCGAGGTCGCCGAGCAGCTGGGCGTGAGCCGGCAGGCCGTCGGCCAGCGGCTGCAGGCGGCGGGCTGGGCCCTCGAGCAGCGCACCCTGCCGACGCTCACGCGGCTGCTCGAGCGGGCCGACACGGCGAGCGGGGGGCGGGCGTGACGCTGCTCCCTGGGCTCGCCTGCCTCGTGTGGCTGCTGCTCTGCGGCCTCAGCGTTCTCGCCTGGCGCGCTCCCCACCATCTCCGCCCCCGCTTGACGCGGCCTCGGGCGCTGGTCGCCGTGCTGGCGGTCGAGGTGCTCGGCACCGGGGCCGTGGCCCTGCTGGGCGCCTCCGGCTCCCCGCTCAGCCCTCCGTGGTCCTGGTTCGCGGTGGTGCTCGGCGTCACCGCGTCCCTGCTGTGCGGCGGGGTGGTGACCCGCTGCGTGCTGGCCCTCGCTGACGCGCCCTCGCGACCGGAGGGTGCGCGCGTCCAGCGCATCATCCTGCGCGGCGGCACCTGGATCGGTGCCCTGGAGCGGCTGGCCGTGACGGCGACGGTGGTCGCCGGCTGGCCGGAGGGGCTGGCCGCCGTGGTCGCGGTGAAGGCCTTCGCCCGCTACCCCGAGCTGAAGGCGAGCCCGACGACGGGGGCCGTCGAGCGCTTCATCATCGGCACCTTCACCAGCCTCGGCTGGGCCGCCCTCTGCGCCGGCACTATCGCGGTCCTCACCTGAACCGGCCCCGTGCCTAGGCTGACCCGGTGAACCTCCCCGACCTCGGCACCCTTGCCTGGCAGCCGGCCCTCGACCGTCCCGACCTGCTGGCGGCCCCGGTGGCTGCCGCCCTGGCCGCGGACGGCTCCGGCTGGTTCGCCGCGCCCATCGACCCCGCGCTGGCCGACACGGCGGCCTTCTGCGCCACCTACGACGTCCCCCTCCGGGCGTCGGCGAACTGCGTGGTGGTCGCGGGCCGACGTGGCGACACCACCACCTTCGCGGCCTGCCTCGTGCTGGCCACCGACCGGGCCGACGTGAACAAGGCGGTGCGCCGGCACCTCGACGTCCGCAAGATCTCGTTCGCCCCCATGGCGGAGGCGGTGTCTCGGACCGCGATGGAGTACGGGGGGATCACCCCGGTCGGGCTGCCCGCGGACTGGCCGGTCCTGGTCGACCAGCGTGTCGCCGACGCGGGCTGGGTGGTGGTGGGCAGCGGCACCCGGGGCGGCAAGCTGGCCGTCCGGGGAGAAGACCTCGCGCGGCTGCCCGGTGCCGCGGTGCTGAGCCTGGCGGTCAGCGCAGCAGGTTGATGATCGCGGCGAGGCCGACGATGACGATGAACACGCGGTAGACCTTGGGCGGCAGCCGTCGCCCGACGCGGGCCCCGACCTGCGAACCGAGCACCGAGCCGAGCGCAAGGAGGCCGACGACGACCCAGTCGACCTCGGAGATGAGCACGAAGACGAGACCGGCGACGGCGTTGGCGATGCCGGTCAGGACGTTCTTGAGCGCGTTGATCCGCGCGAGGGTCTCGGTCATGGCCACGCCGACCACGGCGATGACCAGGACACCCTGCGCCGCTCCGAAGTAGCCGCCGTACGCCCCGGTCACGACGATGACGGGCCACAGCCAGGCCGGCCCCGTCCCGTCCGAGCTCTCCCCGCGCCGCTCCCGTCCGGCCGCCACCCGACGCGACAGCGCGGGGCCGGTGACCACGAGCAGGAGACCGATGCCGATCAGGACGGGCACGATGGCGTCGAAGGCCGCCGACGGCAACCGCAGCAGCAGCAGCGCTCCGCCCACGGCCCCCAGCAGCGACGCGGCGCCGTAGCGCAGCACGCGGGCGCGCTGACCGACCAGCTCCGCCCGGCCCGCCAGCGCGCCGGCAAAGGACCCCGGGGCCAGCCCGATGGTGTTGGAGACGTTGGCCAGGACCGGAGGCATCCCGAGAGCCAGCAGGGTGGGAAACGTGATCAGGGTCCCGCTGCCGACGACCGTGTTGATCAGGCCCGCCGCCGCGCCCACGACGGCGACGAGCAGCAGCTGCCACCACTCCACCTAGCGGGTCTCGGGCTCCGCCTGCGGCTCCACACTGTCGTGGGTGAGGCGCGGTTCGACCCCGGCCGCCGCAGCCTCCAGGGCAGCCGGAGCGGTGGAGAGCGAGGGCTTGGACAGCCCCGGGCCCTTCTCCAGCTGCTGTGCCGCGGCGATGGCCTCCTGCATGGTGCGCTCGGAGGCGGCAGCCTCGGCCGCGTTCTGCTTGCTGATCTCGTCCTGGACGTCGATCTTCGGCGGCGCGGTGAAGCTGCCCTTGGCGCTGGCCGGGATCCCGGAGGTGATCTCCCCGACGGCGCTGCCGAGGCCCTTGAGGGCGTCGTTGAGCTCACTCGGCACGATCCAGACCTTGTTGGCGTCGCCCTTGGCCAGGCTCGGCAGCATCTGCATGTACTGGTAGGCGAGCAGGGCCTGGTCCGGTTGGCCGGCGTGGATGGCCGCGAAGACGGTGCTGATGGCCTGCGCCTCACCCTCGGCGCGGAGCATCTGGGCCTGCCGGTCCGCCTGGGCCCGCAGCACCGCCGCCTCACGGTCACCCTGGGCCCGCAGGATCGAGGACTCCTTCTCCCCACCGGCCGCCAGGATCTGTGACTGACGCTGGCCCTCCGCGATGAGGATCGAGGCGCGCTTGTCGCGCTCGGCGCGGGCGCCCTTCTCCATGGCGTCACGGATGGTGGCGGGCGGCTCGATGGCCCGCAGCTCCACCCGGTTGACCTTGATCCCCCACTTGCCCGTGGCCTCGTCCAGCACCAGGCGCAGCTTCTGGTTGATCTCCTCGCGGCTGGTCAGGGTCTGCTCCAGGTCCAGGCCTCCGATGATGTTGCGCAGCGTCGTCATGGTGAGCTGCTCGATTGCCTTGATGTAGTCCTGCGCCTCGTAGGCCGCCCGGACCGGGTCGATCACCTGGAAGTAGATGACCGAGTCGATGCTCACCATGAGGTTGTCCTCGGTGATGACGCCCTGCGGGGGGAACGGGACCACGGTCTCCCGCATGTCGAGGTTGATCCGCACCTTGTCCAGCACCGGCACGAGCAGGTGGGGCCCGGGTTCCAGGGTGCGCTTGAACTTGCCCAGCCGCTCGACCACGCCGACCCGCTGCTGGCGGATCACCTTGATCGAGTTCGCGAGGATGAAGATCGCCGCCAGCGCGATGACGAGGCTGACGATCAGGGTCGTGGGTTCCACGGTTCTGTCCTCCTAGGCCCACCCGTCGAGGAGGTGGGCCTCCAGTCTGCCTTGCGCTCAGGGCAGGGCGTCGTACTTGGGGTAGACCACGGCGATGGCGCCGTCGATCTCGTAGACCTCGATCTCGGTGCCGGCGTCGATGACCAGGTCCGGAGCGTAGGGCCGGGCCGACCAGCTCTGACCGTCGACCTTGATCTCCCCGCCGGCGCGGTCGATCTGGGAGACGGCGACGCCGCTGCTGCCCACCATCTTGTCCGTCGAGGAGCGGTAGCCCGGCATGCTGCGTACCCGCTCGATCAGGGTGGGGCGCAGCAGGGCCAGCATGCCGACGCTCACGCCGGACGCGGTGAGCACCTGCAGCCACCACAGGTCGGGAGCGACCAGGGCCACCCCGGCCGCTGCCAGGGCACCGACCGCCAGCATGATCAGCACGAGGTCCAAGGAGATGATCTCGGCGACCGCCAGCAGGAAGGCCAGGCTCAGCCAGATCGCCCAGGCGTGGTCACCCAGCCAGTCGGTCATGTTCACCTCCACGGCGCGCTCCCGGGGATCGGGGCGACCGAGGTCGGCGCGTCTGCCTCCATGCTGCCAGAGCGCGGAGAACCCGGAGTCCCGACGACCGCAGGGACCGGCTCAGACGGCACGGGCGGCCCAGCGTCCGTCGGTCTCGGTCAGGGTGAGGGGCAGATCGAAGGTGCTGGTCAGGTTCTCCGCGGTCAGCGTCTCGCGCAGGGGTCCCGCCGCGACCACCCGGCCGTCCTTGAGCAGCAGCGCGTGGGTGATCCCGGCGGGGATCTCCTCGACATGGTGGGTCACCAGCACCGAGGCGGGGGCATCGGGGTCGAGGGCCAGGTCGCTCAGGGTCTGCACCAGGGACTCCCGCCCCGACAGGTCCAGGCCGGCCGCCGGCTCGTCCAACAACAGCAGCTCAGGGTCGGTCATCAGGGCACGGGCGATCTGGACACGCTTGCGCTCGCCCTCGCTCAGGGTGCCGAAGGTGCGGTCCGCGAGGTGGTCGATCCGCAGCGAGGCCAGGAGCTCGTCGGCCCGCTCGTGGTCAAGTGCGTCGTACTCCTCGCGCCACCGGCCGAGCACGGCGTAGGACGCGGAGACGACGACGTCGTGCACCCGTTCGCCGCGGGGCACGCGCTCGGCCAGCGCAGCTGAGGTGATGCCGATCCGCGGCCGGAGCTCGAAGACGTCGACCGTGCCGAGCACCTCACCGAGCAGGCCGGCGACTCCGGAGGAGGGGTGGATCTGGGCAGCGAGAACCTGGAGCAGGGTCGTCTTGCCGGCTCCGTTGGGACCGATCACCACCCACCGGTCGGTCTCGTCCACGGTCCAGTCGACCTCGTCGAGCAGCGTCGCACCCCCGCGGACGATGCTGACGCCGGCGAGGTCCACGACTGCTGACATGGCGACCAACTTAGCGGGCCGCCGCACCCTCCGGCCCGGACGTCCGGCCCGGCGCGCGGGCACGAGGCCCCCACGTACGGTGGTCCGGTGCAGTCGCTCCCCGCGCTGCGGCTGACGGTCCACCTGAACGCCGTCCTCCGCTTCCAGGTCGGCGTCACTGAAGCGGCCGCCGCCGTGGTGGCCGACGATGTGGCCCACCACGTCGTCGACCCCGACGACCTGCTCGGGCTCGACCCCCTCGCGGCCACGCCGCTGGCCGCCGCGCTGGCGGCGATCACCTCCCGCGAGCCCGAGATGTGGCTCCTCGCGCTCCCCGTGCCCGGGGCGCTGGCCCCGCTGCGCGGCCCGTCCCCGCTCAACCTCGCGGCGGTGGAGGTCGGCGAGGCAGTGGTCGCCGCCGGTGGAGGGCTGGCCCTGGTGCCGCACGCGGTCGGCCGAGGCATCCAGTGGCGGACCCATCGTGCGGAGCGGCCCTTCGCCCCGCCGAGCTCCTACGAGGCCGAGCGCGTCCTCAGCGAGAGCGTGCTGCAGGCGGCCGAGACGCTCGCCCGGCTCGAGGTCGCGGGCGGGAACCGTCCCCGCGACGGTGGTGCGGTGCTGGCGCCCGGCTACAGCCCACGCCAGCGCGTGGCGGCCGACCGCGCAGCCCGGCTCCTCGGGGCGTGCGACGCGGCCCTGCTCAGCGACGGCGGCGCGATCAGCGTCCACGAGGCGGAGCTCCGGGCCCGAGAGCTGCGCCGGCTGCGGCGAGCTGCTGCGGATGCGCTCTGTGCAGCGGCCAGCTGGATGCAGCGCTGACCAACGATCGCCCGCGATGAGCCCAGCACCACGGGGTCCCGACCCACCACCCCCACTTCACACCCCTTCGAGCGACTTCACACCCCGTGCAGCGGGTGTGTTGTCCATGCACGGGGTGTGAAGTGGGGGCCGGACTACGGCCCGGGTCTGGAGCGCGCGTCGAGCGGGAGGCAGCGGCACGGGCAGCCCGAGCGGCTTAGTTGCCGGGCCAGGAGCCCGTCAGCTTCTCGAACCCCCGGGCGCCGCCCCGGTCGACCGCTGCCTTGACGACGCCGAAGATGGCTCCCTGGATCGCCGCCGCCAGCAGGATCGTCCCCAGGGAGTAGTCCGACTGCAGCGCGTCCGGGGCGTCGTCCTCGTCCGAGACCCGCTTCCAGATCAGCTTGAAGAGCGCGCTGGCCACGGTGCCGGCAGCAAGGCTGGTGAGCAGCCCCACCGGTCGGTAGGCCAGCGCTGCGGACTTGTTAACCATCTGGTGGTCTCCGATGTTCGTCAGGTGTAAGAGGGCCCGAGCCTACGGACAGCCCCCCTCGGTCAGTGGGACGCGCCCGGCCTGATCACTTGCTGTTGGCGTCCCCCGGCATGCTGTCGGCCTTGACGGCGTCCCGCTGCCCCATCGGCTGAGCCGGGCCCTTGGTGGTGTCGGCCGCGGTCTGCTGCTCGGACTCGGCGTTGATTTCGGCTCCCAGCAGGATGGCGTAGGAGGTGATGAACAACCAGAGCAGCAGGATGACGATGCCGGCCAGGGCGCCGTAGGTCTTGGCGTAGCTGCCGAAGTTCGACACGTAGAGCGAGAGCCCGACCGAGGCGAGGATCCACAGCACGGTGGCGATCGCGGCCCCCACCGAGGTCCAGCGGACCTTCGGGGCGTCGCGGTCGGGGGCGACGCGGTACAGGATGGCCAGCGCGGCGGAGATGACGGCCACGATGAGCACCCACCGCACCACCTGGATGAGGATCGTGACCAGGATGCTGGTACCCAGGACCTGAAGCACGCCCGGCAGCACCGCGACGAGGCCGACGACCACGAGCAGGAAGACGATGGCGCCGGCGGTGAGGGCGAGCGCGATGGCCCGCTTCTTCAGAAACCCGCGCGTCTCCTCCTCGTCGTAGGCGGTGTTGATGGCCGTCATCATGTTGCCGACACCGCCGGAGGCGCTGAACAGGGCCAGCAGGATGGCGATGACCGCTCCCCAGCCGGCGCCGCGGCCCTCGGCGAGGGTGATCTGGTCGGTGATCGTCTGGCGGATCTCGGCCGGCAGAGCCGAGCCCAGGTTGTTCACCTGCTCGGCGATCTGCGCCGGATCGGCGACCAGGGCGTAGATCAGCACCGCGGCGATCAGCGCCGGGAAGATGGCGAGGAACGCGTAGTAGGCCATGCCCGCCGCCAGCAGCGGGACGTTGTCGGTCTTGGCCTCGGCCCAACCGCGCTTGGCGATCTGGACCCAGCCCTTGGCTGGGACCTCGGTGGGCTTCTCAGCAGTCCCGCCGGGCACCCCGTGGGCTTCGGGGGGCGTCCGCGTGGTTGGTGTCATCGTCAGCTCCAGAGGTGGGGGGACTTGCCGGCCGCGCTGCCGGATCACGGCCGCGTACAGCGTAGACCCACCGGTCCTGACCCGGGTCCGAGCCAGGGACGGCGGCGGCTACGCCTCAGTCCTGCTATCCCGTGAGCAGCGGGTCAAACCGGCCCCCCTCCGGGCTGCACGCCGGGACGCGAGAGAATCACCTCATGGACATCTTCGAGCGCATCCGTTTTGCCCGCGACGAGGCCCTCAAGGCCGAGCGCACCGAGCGCCAGCGGCTGGCCGAGGCCGAGAACGCCGACCTGCAGCGTGCGGCCTCGGTCCGGCTCGCCACCCGTCAGGCCGTCCGCGAGGCGCTCGATGACGTGCTGGACGAGAAGTCCGACCCCGAGGCCGACCTGGACGGCGACGCCGCAGGCGCTCAGGAGTAGCCCTCAGGCTGGCGAGCCGGCGCGCGACCGCGCGGCCCTCCGGTCAGGCGCCGGTGGAGTGCAGGCCGCCGTCCACGTGCACCATCTCCCCGGTCGTCTTCGGGAACCAGTCGCTGAGCAGGGCGACCACCGCACGGGCGGTGGGTTCCATGTCCTTGGGGTCCCAGCCGAGCGGGGCGCGCTGGCCCCAGACCTCGTTGAAGGTGTCGGCGCCGCCGATGGCCCGCTTGGCCAGGGTCTCGAGCGGCCCGGCAGCCACCAGGTTGACCCGGACGCCCTCGGGCCCGAGGTAACGGGCGAGGTAGCGGCTCGTGCTCTCCAGGGCCGACTTCGAAACCCCCATCCAGTCATAGACCGGCCAGGAGACCTGGGCGTCGAAGGTCATCCCGACCACCGACGCCGACGGCGCAAGCAGCGGCTTGCAGGCCATCGTCAGCGACGCGAGCGAGTAGGCCGAGACCTGCAGCGCCGTCGCGACGTCCGCCCAGGGGGTCGAGAGGAACTTGCCCCCGAGCGCGGTCTCGGGGTTGGCGAAGGCCAGGGAGTGCACGACGCCGTCCAGCCGGTCGACGTGCTCGCCCAGCTTCGCGGCCAGCCCGCTCAGGTGCTCCTCGCTCGTCACGTCCACCTCGAGCAGGGGCGGTACCGGGTCGAGCTTCTTGATCACCCGGCCGGTCAGGCTCATGGCCCGGCCGAAGTTGGACACCACCACCGTGGCTCCCTCGGCCTGGGCGATCCGCGCGACGTGGAAGCCGATCGAGGTGTCGAGGGTGACGCCGGCCACCAGGATGTTCTTGCCTTCGAGGATTCCCACGTGCTGCTGCTCCTGCTCTGCGATGTGTGCGGCGACCCCGGGAGGGGGCCCGTCAGTGTCCCATGCCCAGGCCGCCGTCGACCGGGAGCAGGGCCCCGGTGACGTATCCGGCAGCGTCGGAGGCGAGGAACTCCACCGTCGCAGCCACGTCGTCGACCGCTCCCAGCCGCCCGAGGGGGATCTGCGCGGCGTACTTGGCCACCGCCTCCGTGCCCAGCTCGGCCGTCATGTCGGTCTCGATGAATCCCGGGGCCACCACGTTCGCGGTGACGCCGCGCGAGCCCAGCTCACGGGCCAGCGACCGGGCCATCCCGACCAGCCCGGCCTTCGACGCGGCGTAGTTCACCTGTCCGGCCGAGCCGAGCTGGCCGACGACGGAGGAGATGAAGACGAGCCGCCCGAACCGGGCCCGGATCATCGGCCGGGCCGCGCGCCGGGCGACGCGGAAGGCGCCCGTCAGGTTGGTGGCGAGCACGGCGTCCCAGTCATCGTCGCTCATCCGCATCAGCAGGGTGTCCCGAGTGATGCCGGCGTTGGCCACGAGCACCTCGACCGACCCCAGGGCGGACTCGACCTCCTTGAAGGCCGCCTCCACCTCCTCGGGCACGGTGACGTCAGCCCGGACCCCCAGCACCCCCTCAGGCACCCCGCCGCTGCGGTAGGTCGCGGCCACCCGGTGCCCGCGGGCCAGCATCCGCTCGGCGATGCCGCGGCCGATGCCCTTGCTCCCGCCGGTGACGAGCACGGTCCGGGGAGTGACAGGTGGGGGTGCAGAGCTCTCGGCAGTGTTCACGAGCTCACGGTAGCGAGCCCGTGGGAGGGCGCGGCGAGCAGGCGTACGCTGGCGCGGTGGTCGACCCCGCGCAGGACGCCGAGCCGGGCCGGAGCGCTCCGGGCAGCCCAGGGAGCACCCGGCCCCGTGATCCTCAGCAGGCCCCTGCGGCCCTGATCACCGACGCGCGCGAGGCCTCCAGCCGCGAGCTGTCCGACCGCGTGCGACGCTATACCGTCACCATGGCCTTCCGGATGGTTTGCTTCCTCAGCATGATCTTCGTCGAGGGCTGGCCGCGGTGGGTGCTGCTGGCCTGTGCCGTCTTCCTGCCCTACGTCGCCGTGGTGGCGGCCAACCAGTCCGACCAGCGCAGCCGGACGGGCACGGTGTGCCCGGGTGCCCCGGAGCCGGCCCCCCAGCTCCCGGTGGGCGGGAGCCCCGTGGTGCTCACCGGTGAGGTGGTCGAGGGCCAGGTCCAGCAGGACCGGGACGATCGGGAGGGGCGCGTTGCCTGAGCAGCCGGGCCTGAACCCGCGGAACGTCCTGAGGGGGGTGGACCCCCTGCCCGTCGGACCAGACGGGACCCTCTGCTCAGCGAAAGGGTGTCGGCTCCCGGCGACCTTGGACCTGCAGTGGAACAACCCGAAGATCCACACTGCGGACCGACGCAAGCACTGGCTCGCGTGCGGCGAGCACCGTGAGCAGCTGAGCAGCTTCCTCAGCTCGCGCGGGTTCCTGCGTGACGTCCAGGAGCTGGGCGCCGAGGACTGAGCCCGGTCAGCCGCCGATGGCCGACATCGGCCGGTCCGGCTGGAGGAACGCGGGATCGTCGATGCCGTGCCCGGCCTGCTTCCCCGCGACGGCCACCAGCCAGCGGTCGGCGATCTCCGCGTCGGTGGCCCCGGTGCGCAGGGCGCCGCGGAGGTCGGACTCGGTGCGCGAGAACAGGCAGGTGCGGATCTGGCCGTCCGCGGTCAGCCGCACCCGGTCACAGCTGCCGCAGAAGGGCTTGGACACCGCCGCGATGATGCCGACGGTGTGCTCGGTGCCCTCGACCCGGAACAGCTCGGCGGGGGCGCTCCCCCGGGCCAGGGCGTCGGCGGGGTCCTCGACCAACGGCAGGTGCGGTGCCAGCCGCGCGTGGATCTCGGCCGCGGTGACCATCGTCTGCCGTTCCCAGGCGTGCTGGGCGTCCAGCGGCATCTGCTCGATGAAGCGGAGCTGGACCCCTTCGGCCATGGCCCAGCGCACCAGCGCGACGACCTCGTGGTCGTTCACCCCGCGCATCAGCACGGTGTTGACCTTGACCGGGTCGAGGCCGGCCTGCCGCGCCGCCCGTACGCCGGCGAGCACGTCGGGGAGCCGCTTGCGCCGGGTCAGGGCGGCGAAGGTGTCGGGCTCGAGGGTGTCGAGGGAGACGTTGATCCGGTTCAGGCCCGCGGCCGCCAGCGCGGCCGCCCGGCGGGCCAGGCCGATCCCGTTTGTCGTCAGGGCGATCACCGGACGGGGCCGGAGCCCGGCGAGCCCGGCGACGAGCTGCTCGAGGTCGCGCCGCAGCAGCGGCTCGCCGCCGGTCAGGCGGAGCGTGGTGATCCCGAGGCGCTCCACCCCGATGCGGGCGAGCCGGACCACCTCGTCGTCGTCGAGCACCTCCTCGTGCGGCATCCAGTCCAGGCCCTCGGCCGGCATGCAGTAGGTGCAGCGGAGGTTGCACCGGTCGGTCAGCGAGATCCGCAGGTCGGTGGCCACCCGTCCGTAGCGGTCCTCCAGCCGACCCGCTCCGCTCGGGACGCGCGATGCGTCGGCGGAGGGGCGCACGCTGGGCATCGCCAAGTCGGTGGTCACCACACCTGAAGTCTAGGTGTCGTCGGCGCACCGTGCGGGACAGCGCTTCCGGGCTGCAGCGCACCCGGTTGCCCCTGGACAGCCAGCAGGAGACCGCCCGGATCCTGCTCCCCGGTACGCGAACCACCCGTGGTGCTCGATCTGCTTGGTCCAGGCCCCGGCTGGGCATATCCTGACGCCAGGATGAGCCTCCCCGATACCTTTCTCCGTATCGGCTCGCTCGCTGGCGGGGGACAGCCAGTCGCGCCGTTCCTGTCGACACCACGGTGGTCGAGCAGAGGCTCCGGCGCGCCACGGGGGCTAGGAGGCGCAGGTGGGCGCCCGGTTCTCCGATCACAGGATCACCGGGCCGACACCAGGGTGGTGGTCCGCCCCGGGCGGTCTGACCGCACCACGAACAGCGGCGTTTCGCGCGCTGGTGTCCACGACAGGCTCGACGGCTGCCGGTCAGCACCGGCCGTCGTCGGGAACGGCGTCGGAGGGCACGGAAGAAACCGGTGCAGCGGCCCGGACAAGCGCCACCGCCGCACCGAACAGCACGGGGGATCGCTTCACATCGACCAAACAACTGAAGGTGGCCTCAGACCGTCATGGGCAATTCTCCGCTGATCACGACCCCGCCCGCGAGCCCTGACACGGCGACGATCCGGGTCTTCCTCATGGACGACCACGAGCTCGTCCGCCGCGGTCTCGTGGACCTCCTGAGGTCCGAGCCGGACATCACCGTCGTCGGCGAGGCCGGGACGGCCGCCGAGGCGCTGCGCCGGATTCCGGGGGCCAAGCCGGACGTCGCGCTGCTCGACGGCCGGCTTCCCGACGGCAGCGGCATCGACGTCTGCCGCGACATCCGGTCCACCAACCCGGGAATCCGCTGCGTCATCCTCACCTCGTTCGACGACGACGAGGCGCTGTTCTCCGCCATCATGGCTGGAGCGTCGGGCTACCTGCTCAAGGAGGTCGGCGGCTCGAACCTGGTCGCAGGCATCCGCCAGGTCGCCGCAGGTCAGTCGCTCATCGACCCTGCAGTGACGCAGAAGCTCCTCGACCGGCTGCGCAACCCGGTCAAGGAGTCGTCCAAGCTCGACCAGCTGACCCCGCGCGAGCGCGAGATCCTCGACCTGATCACCGACGGGTACACCAACCGGCAGATCGGGGACACGCTGTTCCTGGCCGAGAAGACCGTCAAGAACTACGTCTCCATCCTGCTCACCAAGCTGGGCATGCAGCGACGGACCCAGGCCGCGGTCTTTGGGTCGCAGCTGCGCAACGGTCGTTGACCCGCCTCGGGGTGCGCCCAGGCTGACGATGCCCCCGTCCGCACCCTGAGCCTGCCGCGAGGCGGGCTCAGGGTCGGCGTGTGCTCAGGCGTCGGCGGCGTGGGGGGCGTCGGTGTCCTCGGCGTCGGTGTCCACGCCGCGAGCTGCGAGGACCTTGGCGCGCTCGCTGATCAGGAAGGAGGCGGCCGCCGCGGCCGAGGCGAGGGCGAAGGCCCGCATCCAGGGCCGGTTCAGGGCGTCACCGGTCAGGGCGTCCAGGGAGTAGCGCCCGGGTCCGCCGGCCGCGACCGCCGCCCCCACGAGGGCGAAGGTGGCGGGCAGCTCGTACCCACCGCCGGTGTTGAAGAAGCCGGTGTGGGTGGAGCTGGCCACCGCCATGTTGCCGGCGACCGCAGCGCCGGCCGGGCCGCTGGCCAGACCCAGTGCCAGCAGGGCACCCCCGCCCGCTTCGGCCACACCGGAGGCGATGGCGTTGCGCTCGCCCGGCACGAAGCCCACCGACTCGAACCAGCCGCCCGTGCCCTTGATCCCGTAGCCCCCGAAACAGCCGAACAGCTTCTGCGCGCCGTGGGCGACGCACACCGCGCCCACCCCGACCCGCACCAGCAGCAGACTGACGTCGCTTCCCTTGCTCATGTTCGAAAAACCCTTCCGCCGGAGAACTGGAGTCCGACGCTACCCGCGGCCGCTCAGCCGACGGGGGCCGGGGTGAGCACGCGCTCGGGGTGGGAGTAGACGTTCATCCGCTCGCCCCGGACGAAGCCGACCAGCGTCAGCCCCGCCTCCGTGGCCAGCTCGGCCGCCAGCGAGCTGGGGGCCGACACCGCGATCATCATGGGCAGTCCCGCCAGCACCGCCTTCTGGGTCAGCTCGAAGGAGGCCCGGCCAGAGACCACGAGCACCAGGTCCGACAGCGGGAGGCGGCCCTGGCGCAACGCCCAACCGATCACCTTGTCCACCGCGTTGTGCCGCCCGACGTCCTCCCGCGCGCAGATGATCGTGCCGTCGGTCGTCATCAGGCCCGCCGCGTGCAGGCCGCCGGTCTTGTCGAACGCCTTCTGCTGCTCGCGCAGCCGGTCCGGCGCCGCTGAGATCAGGGCGGTGGGCAGCCGCAGGGCCTGCGAGAGCGGATGGCAGGTCTGCTTCACCACCTGGTCGATGCTGGTGGTCCCGCACACTCCGCAGGCGCTGGTGGTGGTGACCCGCCGCCGCTGCTCCGGAGCCGGTGGGTGTGCGGTGGCCGCGAGCGCGACGTCGAGCACGTTGTAGGTGTTCGCCCCGTCCGGACCCACGCCGTCGCAGTAGCGGGCCCCGAGCAGGTCGTCCGCCGAGGCGATCACGCCCTCGCTGTGCAGCAGGCCGTGGACGAGGTCGATGTCGTCCCCCGGCGTGCGCATCGTGACCTGGAAGGACTCACCGTCGAGGCGGATCTCCAGCGGCTCCTCCACGGCGAGGGTGTCCGTGCGGCGCACGGCCGAACCGGCTCCGAGCTTGAGCACCGGGTGCAGGCGGGTGACACGTCCCATGCCATCATCCTGGCACCGGGTACCTGACCGGGCGCGACCACGGGGCGCGTCGGCGGCGTCCGGGACGTCGGACGACGTCGGAGGAGGTCGGGGCATGGAGCTGGCGGAGTGGCTCGAAGCGGTCGCCCAGCGGTTGGATCTTCCCGGGGGTCCGCTGACCGAGACCGAGGTGTCGGTGCTGCTCGACCTCGCCCGCGACGCCGCCCACGACGTGGAGCGGGTCGCGGCACCCCTGACCACCTTCCTGGCCGGCGTGGCCGTGGGCCGCGGGGCCACCCTGGAGGACGCCGCCCGCACGCTGACCAACCTGCTCGCTGAGCCCGGGGCGGCCGCTGAGGACAGCCCCGGCTGAGCGCCGGCGCGTACGCTGAGGGCGTGCGTCGACTGTGGGTCCGTTGGACCCTGCTCGTGGTGTTCGTGGCCGTGCTGGGCACGGTCTTCGTCAGCCTCGGACAGTGGCAGCTGGACCGCCTCGACCAGCGCCAGCAGCGCAACCGCGACACCCTGGCCAACGAAGCCAACCCCGTCGTCCCCTTCGAACAGGTTTTCACCGGCCCTGTCGCCGAGTCCGACCAGTGGCAGCGCGTCGAGGCCCGCGGCACCTTCGACGCCGACCACCAGTACGTCCTGCGCTACCGGAGCAACGGCGGCGCGAACGGCTACGAGGTGGTCACCCCCCTGCGCACCCCCGCCGGCACGGTGCTCGTCGACCGTGGCTTCGTCCGGCTGGCCAAGGGCGAGCCCATCCCCGCGGCCGCCCCTCCCCCGCCGGCCGGCCTCGTGACGGTGATCGGCCACGTCCGCCGTGACGAGCGGGGCCGCGGAGCGGCGACTCGTCCGGTGAGGGGCCAGATGCGGTTGATCAGCTCGACCGCGGTCGCGCCCACCCTGCCGTACCCGATCGTGAACGGCTACATCGGCCTGCTCACCGTCCAACCGGAGCAGGTCGGAGGGTTCGAGACCGTCCAGCTGCCCGAGATCTCGGACGGCCCGCACTTCTGGTACGCCGTCCAGTGGTTCATGTTCACCGCCATCGGCCTGGCGGGTGTGGTCGTCTTCATCCGTGGCGACCTGCGCGTCCGGCGTGAGGAGCGCGAAGCCGCGAGCCGCAGGGCGCAGGACGCCGGCGCCGACACCCCGCGGGTGCCCGCCGCCCGCTAGCCGGCCCGTTCCCGGCAGTGCGCCGGCCGGAACCGACGGGCCACCCACCGGCCCGGCGCCGGCGGACCCTATCCTCGCCTCCATGGACCTGGGGTTGACCGGACGTGCCTTCGTCGTCACCGCCGCGAGCAGCGGCCTGGGACGCGCCAGCGCTGCGGCGCTGGTCGCCGAGGGCGCCCGCGTGGTGGTGGTGGCCCGGCGCACCGAGGTGCTGGCCGACGTCGTCGACGAGCTCACCGCGGCCGCTCCAGCTGGGTCGGGACCTGCCGCAGTCGCCCTCACCGCGGACGTCGCCGACTCCCGGACGGGCCCTCGGGCCGCAGCGCTGGCGCTGGAGGCCTTCGGCCGGCTCGACGGAGCCCTGGTCAGCGTGGGCGGCCCTCCGGCGGGGAGCGTGCGCGAGACGACGGCCGAACAGTGGCGCGGAGCCTTCGACAGTGTGTTCCTCGCCGCGCTGGGCGTCACGGAGGCGGTGCTGCAGGCCGGGACGGCGCCCGACCTGGCCGTGGCCTGGGTGCTGTCCACCTCGGTGAAGTCCCCGGTCGGGGGGCTGGCGGCCTCCAACGGGCTGCGCCCCGGCCTGGGCCTGCTCGTCAAGCAGCTGGCCGACGAGGTGGGCCCCGACGGCACCCGCGTCCTCGGGCTGATGCCCGGCCGGGTGGAGACCGAACGGGTGCAGCACCTGGACAACCTCGCCGCGGACCCCGCTGCCGCACGACGGGCCGCCGAGGCCGGCATCCCCCTGCGCCGCTACGGCCGGCCCGAGGAGTTCGGGCGCGTCGCGGCGTTCGTCCTCTCGCCGGCAGCCTCCTACCTCACCGGCTGCGTTCTTCCGGTCGAGGGCGGGGCCCTGCGCTCCCTGTGAGCGTGGTCGAGGTCCTCGACCTGCTGCGTTGCCCACTCTGCACGGCCGCCTTCGAGGACGACGGCGGCGGGTTGCGGTGCTCCAGTGGGCACCGCTTCGACCTGGCGCGCCAGGGCTACCTGAATCTTCTGGGCGCCCGCCCCCCGCGCCACGCCGACACCCCGGCCATGGTGGCCGCCCGCGAGCGCTTCCTGGGCAGCGGCGCCTACGCCCCGGTCGCGGCCGCCGTCGTGGACGCGGCTCGGGCTGCGCTGGGCACGGGCCCGGGCATCGCCGGCTCGGAGCCAGCGCTCTTGGAGCCAGGCGCCGGGACCGGGTACTACACCTCCGCGCTGGTCGAAGGTCTCGGGGGACGTGCGGTCGCCCTGGACATCTCCGCTGCCGCCGCCCGCCGCGCAGCCCGCGCCCACCCCGGCGTCGCAGCCGTGGTCGCCGACGCCTGGGCGCCGCTGCCGGTTCCCGACGGCGTCCTCAACGGCGTGGTAAGCGTCTTCGCACCGCGCAACGCCGCCGAGTTCGCCCGCGTCCTGCGTCCAGACGGCGTCCTCGTGGTCGCCACACCCCGGGACGGCCACCTGCAGGAGCTCCGGGAGGCCTGGGGGCTGCTCGAGGTGGAGCCGGCCAAGCAGGAGAGGCTGGCGGCCGGCCTGGTGAAGCACTTCACCCCGGCGTCCGAGGTCGACGTCGGCTTCGAGGCCGCCTGGCCGCCGAGCGTGGTGGTGGACCTGGTGGCCATGGGACCCAACGCCTTCCATTCCGACCCGGCCGAGGTGACCGCCCGGGCGGCCGCCCTGCCCGACGCGCTGACGGTGACCGTCGAGGTGGTCGTGTCCAGCTGGGTCAGACGCCCGACCTGAGGCAGCGACGGACATCCGGGGACGGAGCTCAACGACCGCCCTTCCCGCTCCCTTTCCGGTCCCTGGCCTTCTTCCCCTTGGCCTTGGCGTCCTTCGCCTTGCTGGCCTTGCCGCCGTTGGCCTTGCTGGCCTTGCCGCCCTTGGCCTTGCTGGCCTTGTCGCCTTCGGCCTTGCCCTTGCGCTTCTTCTCCGGCGTCTCCGCGACCACCGACGTCTCGTCTGCGTCCGGTGGGCCGGATGCTGCGGTCACCGATGTGGTCGCGAGCGCTGCGGCGCCGCGGGTGGGGCCGCCGCGGGATCTCAAGGGCACCCCCGCCTCCTTGACCAGCCCGTGCACGAAGCCGAAGGACCGGCCGGTGTCCTCGGCGAGGGCCCGGACGCTCTCCCCGGCCGCGTACCGCCGACCCAGGGAGGCCGCGAGCTCAGCACGCTCCGCTCCGGTGACCCGCGATCCCCGGGTCCGATCGTCTGCCACCGTGCCTCCTGTGCTGGTTTGCGTCTACCTTGGATCATTCCCCGGCGGCACAGGAGCAAACAGCCCTGCCCGACTGCGCGCATTCTCGACCTGGACGGCCGCCCGAGGTCGAGGAAGCGCGCACTCGCGGAGCTCGGAGGACCCTTCCTCGCTGGGCACGTCGTGCAGCGGCGAGGTCGGGTCAGGCCAGCGACACCAGTTCGGCGTACTGCGGGCTCCAGAGATCCTCGACGCCGTCCGGCAGCAGCAGGACGCGGTCCGGGTCGAGCGCGTCGACCGCCCCCTCGTCGTGGGTCACCAGGACGACGGCGCCCGCGTAGCTCTTGATCGCCGCGAGCACCTCAGCGCGCGAGGCCGGGTCGAGGTTGTTCGTCGGCTCGTCCAGCAGCAGCACGTTGGCGCTGGAGACCACCAGAGCCGCCAGGGCGAGCCGCGTCTTCTCCCCACCGGACAGCACCGAGGCCGGCTTGTCCACGTCGTCCCCGCTGAACAAGAAGGAGCCGAGCACCTTGCGCACATCGGTGTCGTTCAGCTCGGGGGCGGCGGTCTTCATGTTCTCGAGCACCGACCGTGAGGTGTCCAGCGTCTCGTGCTCCTGGGCGTAGTACCCGAGCCGGAGCCCGTGCCCGGCCTTGACAGCTCCGGTGTCGGAGGTCTCGACGCCGGCGAGGATGCGCAGCAGCGTCGTCTTGCCGGCTCCGTTGAGGCCGAGGATGACCACCTGGCTGCCCTTGTCGATGGCCAGGTCGACGCCGGTGAAGATCTCCAGCGAGCCGTAGCTCTTGGACAGGCTCTCGGCGGTCAGCGGGGTCTTCCCGCACGAGGCCGGCTCGGGGAAGCGGATCTTGGCGACCTTGTCCTGGGCCCGGACCGCGTCCAGCCCCGACATCAGCTTCTCGGCACGCTTCGCCATGTTCTGCGCGGCGACGGCCTTGGTCGCCTTGGCGCGCATCTTGTCGGCCTGGGCCATCAGGTGACCGGCCTGCTTCTCGGCGTTCTGCCGCTCGCGGCGGCGGCGCTTCTCGTCGGTCTCGCGCTGCTGCAGGTACCGCTTCCAGTTCATGGCGTAGACGTCCAGTTCGGAGCGGTTGGCGTCGAGGTGGAAGACCTTGTTGACGGTCTGCTCGAGCAGCCCCACGTCGTGGCTGATGACCAGCAGCCCGCCGGAGTGGCCCTGCAGGAAGGTCCGGAGCCAGACGATGGAGTCGGCGTCGAGGTGGTTGGTCGGCTCGTCGAGCAACATCGTCTCCGCGCCCGAGAAGAGGATCCGCGCGAGCTCCACCCGACGGCGCTGACCGCCGGACAGGGTGTGCAGGGGCTGGTGCAGCACGCGGTCGGGAAGCCCGAGGTTGCTGGCAATCCGGGCGGCCTCCGCCTCCGCGGCGTAGCCGCCGGCGGCGGCCAGCTCGGCCTCGGCGCGCGCGTAGGTGGCCATCGCCTTGTCCCGGACCTCGTCGGAATCGTCCCCCATGGCCAGCCCGGCCCGGTCCAGGCGGGCAAGGACGGCGTCGAGGCCGCGGGCGGCGAGGATGCGGTCCTTGGCCAGCACGTCGAGGTCACCCGTGCGGGGGTCCTGCGGCAGGTAGCCGACCGGACCACCGTGGGTGACCGACCCGGCGGCCGGGGCCGCCTCACCCGAGAGGATCTTGGTCAGCGTGGTCTTCCCGGCGCCGTTCCGGCCGACGAGGCCGATCTTGTCGCCCGGGGCGACCTGGAAGCTGACTCCCTCCAGCAGCAGGCGCGCGCCCGCGCGCACCTCGAGATCTTTGGCGACCAACATGTTCTGCTCTGACTTCCATCTGCTCGGGTGGTGCGGGTGTTCGGTGGAGGGCATGGTCGGCGGGACCAGGGCCCGACGCGCGTCCGGCCGCGGTCCGGGTCGTCTAAGACCCGGGCGGCGGCCGGTCAGGCGGAGCGGAGGGGGTCAGACGTTGAAGCCGAGCGCCCGCAGCTGCTCGCGGCCGTCGTCGGAGATCTTCTCCATGCCCCACGGCGGCATCCAGACCCAGTTGATGACGAACCCGTTGACCAGGCCCTCGAGAGCCGAGGCGGTCTGGTCCTCGATGACGTCGGTCAACGGGCACGCGGCCGAGGTCAACGTCATGTCGATGGTGAGGTTGCCGTCGTCCTCCAGCGTCAGGCCGTAGATGAGGCCCAGGTCCACGACGTTGATCCCGAGCTCGGGGTCGACGACGTCCTTGAGCGCCTCCTCGAGGTCCTCCACGCTGGGACGCGCGCTCCAGGCGGCGTCGACCGCCGGCAGGGCGTCGGTCACCAGGTCCGACGGCCGGGACGCGCCCTCGGTCTCGCTCGGCTGGGCGTCGGTGCGGAGGTCAGTCACTGTGCAGCTCCTTGCTCGTCGTGGTCGTCGGTCGTGCTCTGGGCCCGGGCCTGCAGCACGGCGTCCTTGAACGCCGACCAGCCCAGCAGCGCGCACTTGACCCGCGCCGGGAACTTCGAGACGCCGGCGAAGGCGATGCCGTCCTCCAGGCGGTCCTCGTCCGGCTCCAGTGCGCCCTTGCTCTGCATCAGGGTCAGGAACTCCTGGTGCAGGTCGAGGCCGTCGTCGACGGCCTTGCCGATCACCAGGTCGCTCATCACCGAGGTGCTGGCCTGGGAGATCGAGCACCCCAGGCCCTCGTAGGAGACGTCGCGAACGGTGCCCCGGTCCAGGTGCACGCGCAGGGTCACCTCGTCCCCGCAGGAGGGGTTGACGTGGTGCACCTCGGCCTCGTACGGGTCGCGCAGACCGCTGTGGTGCTTGGCGCGGTAGTGGTCCAGGATGATCTCCTGGTACAGGTCGTCGACCTTCATCGCCCTCCTCCGAAGAACCTTCCGGTGTAGTTCAACCCGTCGACGAGGGCGTCTATTTCCGCGTGGGTGGTGTAGAGGTAGAACGACGCCCGGGTGGAGGACTGGACACCGAACCGCTCGTGCAGCGGACGCGCGCAGTGGTGCCCGCCGCGGACAGCGATCCCGCGGGAGTCCAGGAGCTGGCTGACGTCGTGCGGGTGGATCTCGCCGCCGTCGGGTGTGCGGAGCGTGAACGAGATGGCTCCGCCGCGCTCGACCGGCTCGGCGGGACCAACGACCCGCAGCCCGGGGACCGTGGCCAGGCCCGCCAGAGCGTAAGCGGTGACCTCCTGCTCGTGCGCCGCGATCTGGTCCATGCCCAGGTCGGTGAGGTAGCTGGCCGCCGTGGCCAGGCCGACGGCCTGGGCGATCGGCGGGGTACCGGCTTCAAACCGGTGCGGGGGCGGTGCGAAGGTCGAGCCGCTCATCTTGACGACCTCGATCATCTCCCCGCCGCCCAGGAAAGGCGGCAGTTCGGCGAGCAGGTCGTAGCGGCCCCAGAGGACACCGATACCCGTCGGGCCGACCATCTTGTGACCGGTGAAGACCAGCAGGTCCGCCCCGAGAGCTCGCACGTCGACCGGCATCTGCGGCACCGACTGCGAGGCGTCCACGACCACCCGGGCGCCGACGGCGTGGGCCGCCGCGGCGATCTCGGCGACCGGGTTGACCGTGCCGAGCACGTTGGACACGTGCACGACCGACACGACCTTGGTGCGCTCGTTGAGCAGCCCGTCGGCGACGGCCTTGTCCAGGTCGAGCCGGCCGTCCTCGGTCACGTCGAACCACCGCAGCACCGCGCCGGTCCGCTGCGCCAGCAGCTGCCAGGGCACGATGTTGGAGTGGTGCTCCATCACCGAGATCACGATCTCGTCGCCGGGCCGCAGCCCCGCGCCGAGGGTGTGCGCGCACAGGTTCAGAGCCTCGGACGCGTTCTTGGTGAAGACGATCTCCTCGGACCGGGCGGCCCCGACGAAGCCCGCCAGCGTCGCCCGGGCGCCCTCGAACGCCTCGGTCGCCTCGCCACCCAGCAGGTGCATGGCGCGGGCGACGTTGGCGTTGTGGTTGAGGTAGTGGTCCTCGATGGCCTCCACCACGACCCGCGGCTTCTGGGAGGTGTTGGCGCTGTCCAGGTAGACCAGGGGCTGCCCGTCGGCGGTCGTGCGCTCCAGGATCGGGAAGTCGGCGCGGATCGCCTCCACGTCGAAGGGGATGCTCTCCTCCGCGGGCAGGGAACCGGCGGGCGCCGCGTGCAGCGGCACCGTCGGCGGGTACTCCGGCAGCCGGACGGCTGTCTCCGCCTCAGTGGTCATCGGTCCTCACTCCGTTCGAGGCTCATCAGAGGTCACTCCGCTCCGGCGGTGGCGGCTGCCGCCTTGACGTAACGGTCGTAGCCCTCGACCTCGAGCCGCTCCGCGAGCTCCTGACCGCCCTGCTCAGCGACCCGGCCAGCGACAAAGACGTGCACGAAGTCCGGCTTGATGTAGCGCAGGATCCGCGTGTAGTGGGTGATCAGCAGCACGCCGCGGTCGCCCTGGGCGGAGAACCGGTTGACGCCCTCGGACACGATCCGGAGCGCGTCGATGTCGAGGCCGGAGTCGGTCTCGTCGAGGATGGCGAAGGTGGGGTTGAGCAGCTCCAGCTGGACGATCTCGTGGCGCTTCTTCTCCCCGCCGGAGAAGCCCTCGTTGACGTTCCGGTTGGCGAACTCCCGGTCCATCTGGACCTTGTCCATGGCCGTGTTGACCTCTTTGACCCAGGTGCGCAGCTTGGGCGCCTGGCCGTCGACCGCGGTCTTGGCGGTGCGGAGGAAGTTCGACACCGAGACCCCCGGAACCTCCACCGGGTACTGCATGGCCAGGAACAGACCGGCTCGGGCGCGCTCGTCGACGCTCATCGTGAGCAGGTTCTCCCCGTCGAGGGTCACGCTGCCCGAGGTGATCGTGTACTTGGGGTGCCCGGCGATGGAGTAGGCCAGCGTGGACTTGCCGGAGCCGTTCGGGCCCATGATGGCGTGCGTCTCACCAGACCGGATCGTCAGGTCGACCCCCTTGAGGATCTCCTTGACACCGGACTCGGTGTCGACGGTGACGTGCAGGTCGCGGATCTCGAGCGTGGCCATATCAATGTCTCCTGGGAAGTTTCGTGTTCAGTTCGTGGGGGTGGTGACGTCGACCAGCAGGTCCTCGCCCTCGACCCGGACGGCGTAGACCGCCACCTGCTCGGTCGCGGGCAACCCGGTCGGCTTGCCGGTGCGGAGGTCGAAGCGGGACCCGTGCAGGTAGCACTCGATCTCCCCGCCCTCGACGTCACCCTCGCTCAGCGGGATGGCCGCGTGGCTGCACAGGTCGGCAATGGCGTGGTACTCGTCGCCGCTGCGCACGACCGCCACGTCGTGGCCGTCGACTTCGACGGCCAGCGCGCTGTCCGGCTGAAGGGCGGCCAGGGCGCAGGCGCGCACCCAGGTACGGCCCGGCTCGCTCGCGGCGCTCACGCGTGGTTCCCGGCCGGGGCGGGGAGGGAGCCGTCGGGGGCGGGGGTGGCCACATCGGTGCTGCCGGTCCCCAGCGGGATGCCCACGTTGACGGCCAGCTCGGCCTCGACGGCGGCCAGCAGCTGCGCCTCGACCTCGGGCACGCCGACCTTGCGGATGATGTCGGCGAAGAAGCCGTGCACCACCAACCGGCGGGCCTCGGCCTCGTCGATGCCGCGGCTGCGCAGGTAGAACAGCTGCTCGTCGTCGAAACGGCCCGTCGTCGACGCGTGACCGGCGCCGGCGATCTCACCGGTCTCGATCTCCAGGTTGGGCACGGAATCCGCCCGGCATCCGTCGGTGAGGACGAGGTTGCGGTTCGACTCGTAGGTCTCGATCCCCTCGGCGACCTTGCGGATCAGCACGTCACCAATCCACACGGTGTGGGCACCGCGGCCCTGCAGCGCGCCCCGGTAGTCCACGTCGGAGCGCGTGCGGGGAGCGTTGTGGTCCACGAACAGCCGGTGCTCGAGGTGCTGGCCGGCGTCGGCGAAGTACAGGCCGAACATCTCTGACTCCGCGCCGGGGCCGGCGTAGGAGACGTTGCTGTGCAGGCGCACAAGGTTCCCGCCGAAGCTGACGACGACGTGCTTGTAGCTGGCGTCGCGGCCCACCGAGGCCTCGTGCTGGCCGGTGTGGACGGCGTCGTCGGCCCAGTCCTGGATGCTGACCACGGTCAGCGAGGCGCCGTCACCGACGACCACCTCGACGTTGCCCGTGTGCAGGCCCGAGCCCTCGTGCCGCAGCACGACGGTGGCCTTGCTGAAGGCGCCCGCCTCGATGACGGTGTGGGCGTTGGAGCGGAGGCCGGCCCCCTGGCCGGTCAGCGTGACCGTCAGGGGCGCCGTCGCCTCGTGCTCGGCGGGGATCCGCAGGTGCACGCCCTGGGGCGTGCCGGCCGAGGCGTTGGCGGCCGGACCGTCGGTCGGGGTGAGCACGCTCCCCCGGACCCCCTCGCCCGGCGCCAGCGTGCCGGCCTCGACGCCCTCGGGCACCGACACGGCGACGTCAAGGGCCCCGTCCTCGGTGGGGAGGGCGTCGAACAGGCCCTGCACGCGCTTGAGCGGGGTGAACCGCCACACCTCCTCACGCCCGGTGGGGCGAGGGTGGGCGGCGACGTCGAAGGAGCCGGCCGGGTGCAGGTGGCTGGCGATCCGGTCCGTCGTCTCGACGGCGCCGGCCACGGCGTCCGCCGACGAGGCGGCGGACGCGGCGGCCGTGCCCGGGTCGGTGTCAACAATCGTCACGGAAGACGTTCTCTCTCTGTTCTCGGTGGTCCTGGGCACCGGGCTCAGGACGGGCACGGGGTGCGGGGGCCGGCGTCAGCCGACCGCACCCTCCATCTGCAGCTCGATCAGCCGGTTGAGCTCGAGCGCGTACTCCATCGGCAGCTCCCGGGCGATCGGCTCCACGAAACCGCGGACGATCATGGCCATCGCCTCGTCCTCGCCCATGCCCCGGCTCATCAGGTAGAAGAGCTGGTCGTCGGAGACTTTGGAGACGGTCGCCTCGTGAGCCATCGACACGTCGTCCTCGCGGACGTCGACGTAGGGGTAGGTGTCGGAGCGGCTGATCTGGTCGACCAGCAGCGCGTCGCACTTGACCACGGAGGCGGAGTGCGAGGCACCCTCCTGGACCTGCACGAGGCCGCGGTAGGAGGTGCGGCCGCCACCACGGGCCACCGACTTGGAGATGATCGAGCTCGACGTGTACGGCGCGCAGTGCACCATCTTGGAGCCGGCGTCTTGGTGTTGGCCCTCGCCGGCGAAGGCGATGGACAGCGTCTCGCCCTTGGCGTGCTCGCCCATGAGGTAGACGGCCGGGTACTTCATGGTGACCTTGGAGCCGATGTTGCCGTCGATCCACTCCATGGTGGCGCCGGCCTCACAGGTCGCCCGCTTGGTCACCAGGTTGTAGACGTTGTTCGACCAGTTCTGGATGGTCGTGTACCGGCAGCGCGCGCCCTTCTTGACCACGATCTCCACCACCGCGGAGTGCAGCGAGTCGGAGGAGTAGATCGGCGCAGTGCACCCCTCGACGTAGTGGACGTAGGCGTCCTCGTCGACGATGATCAGCGTCCGCTCGAACTGGCCCATGTTCTCGGTGTTGATCCGGAAGTAGGCCTGCAGCGGGATCTCGACGTGCACGCCCTTCGGCACGTAGATGAACGAGCCGCCCGACCAGACGGCGGAGTTCAGCGCGGAGAACTTGTTGTCCCCGACCGGGATCACGGTGGCGAAGTACTCGCGGAACAGGTCCGGGTACTCCTTCAGCGCGGTGTCGGTGTCGAGGAAGATGACGCCCTGCTTCTCCAGCTCCTCGTTGATCTTGTGGTAGACCACCTCGGACTCGTACTGGGCGGCCACGCCTGACACCAAGCGGGCCTTCTCGGCCTCCGGGATGCCCAGCTTGTCGTAGGTGCTCTTGATGTCGGCCGGCAGGTCGTCCCAGGTGGTGGCCTGCTTCTCCGTCGAGCGGACGAAGTACTTGATGTTGTCGAAGTCGATGCCGTCGAGCTCGGCACCCCAGGTCGGCATGGGCTTGCGCTCGAACAGCCGCAGGCCCTTCATGCGGAGGTCCAGCATCCACTGCGGCTCGCTCTTGAGCGCGGAGATGTTGGCGACGACCTCAGGGGTCAGCCCGCGCTTGGCGGTGGAGCCGGCGACGTCGGAGTCGGACCAGCCGAAGCGGTACCGGCCGAGCGCCTCGAGGTGCTGGTCCTGGCTCTCGCCCGTGCCAGCGAAGCCGGAGGCCGGGCCCGTGGCGACGGGACCCGCGGGGACGGTGGTGGGCTCTTGGGTCTGGGTCATGGTGCGGGCCTCTCCTCAGGGGTGGTCATGTTGAGGTCGTGCGCTGGTTCGTCCGACAGGTCTTCGTGCGCGACGTCGTCGGGCGATGCGGGTGCGGGGTGTGATGCTGCCCCCGCCGGGACGTGGGTGGTGCAGACGCCGTCGCCGTGCGCGATGGTGGCCAGCCGCTGGACGTGCACGCCCAGGAGCCGGGAGAACATCTCAGTCTCCACCTCGCACAGCTGCGGGAACTTCTCGGCCACGTGCGCGACCGGGCAGTGGTGCTGGCACAGTTGCTCGCCCAGCGCCGAGGGGCGGACCGAGGCGACATAGCCGTCCGCCGTGAGCGCCCCCGCCAGCGCGAGCGCCGGTGAGCCGATCTGGTCCGGCGAACGGAGGGCCTCGCCGTAGCGGGCCTCTGCCGCGGACGCGCGGCTGGCCGCGAACTTGCGCACGGAGTCCGAACCCGCTTCCTCGGTGAGGAATTCCAGCGCGGCGATGGCGAGGTCGTCGTAGGCGGAGTAGAAGTTGGCGCGGCCGGCGTCGGTCAGGGCGAAAACCTTGGCCGGACGGCCGCGGCCGCGGGAACCGTAGACGCGCTGCTCCCGGGCGACGAGCAGTCCCTGCTCGATCAGCCCGTCGAGGTGGCGTCGCACGGCGGCGGCGGTGAGACCCAGGCGCTCGCCGAGCGCGGCCGCGGTGGAGGGCCCGTGCTCGAGGATGGACTGCGCCACCCGGTGCCGGGTGGAGGCGTCGGTGTCGACGGGCCGCTGGCCGGTCTCCGACGCGCGCGACCCAGGTTCGCGCAGCGCGACGCCCGGGATGTTTTTCACAACACCAGTGTGCTCTTATTGCCTGAGCCCGTTCAAGCAAGGCCCGCCTTACCCTCGCGCAGGCGCGCCCCTGCGACTACTGGCGGTGCTTGCCGGCCAGGATCTCGGCGAGGTCGAAGGTGACCGGCTCCTCGAGCTGGTCGAAGGTGCAGGAGGACGGGTCGCGGTCGTGCCGCCACCGGTTGAACTGCGCCATGTGCCGGAAGCGGGTGCCCTCCATGTGCTCGTAGCGCACTTCCACGACGAGGTCGGGGCTGAGCGGGGTGAAGGAGAGGTCCTTGCCGGCGTTCCAGCGACTGGTCTCCGAGCTCCGGGGGGTCCGCACGGCCTCGCCGGACGCGTCCGGGCCCGGCGCCGCCCAGGCCCAGGGGTGGTCGTCGAACGTGGTCACCAGGGGCTGCAGCTCGGTGAACAGCTCGCGGCGACGGGCTGCCGGGAACGCGCCGATCACCCCGACGTTGACCAGCCGGCCCTCCTCGTCATAGAGCCCCAGCAGGAGCGAGCCGATGCTGTCCGGCCCGCTCTTGTGCACCCGGTAGCCCGCCACCACACAGTCGGCGGTCCGCTGGTGCTTGATCTTGAACATGGTCCGCTTGTCGGGCTGGTAGGTACCGTTCAGCGGCTTGGCCACGACGCCGTCCAGGCCGGCCCCCTCGAACTGGGAGAACCACTCCTGCGCCAGCCCGGGGTCCTGGGTCGCCGGCGTCAGGTGAACGGGGGCACGCACGTCGGCCAGCGCCTCCTCCAGCGCCGCCCGTCGCACCGCGAACGGCTCCCGGGTGTAGTCGACGTCTCCGAGCGCCAGCAGGTCGAAGGCGACGAAGCGGGCCGGCGTCTCCTGCGCCAGCTTGGTGATGCGGCTGACGGCAGGGTGGATGCGCTGCGACAGCACCTCGAACTCGAGCCGGTCCCCCACCGCGACGATGATCTCCCCGTCCAGCACGCAGCGCTCGGGCAGGTTCGCCAAGACCCCGGCCACCACCTCCGGGAAGTAGCGCGTCATCGGCTTCTCGTTGCGGGAACCGATCTCCACCTCGTCGCCGTCGCGGAAGACGATGGAGCGGAACCCGTCCCACTTGGGCTCGTAGGAGAGCTCTCCGGTGGGGATGGTCGGCACCGACTTCGCCAGCATCGGTTTGACCGGAGGCATCACGGGCAGGTCCATGGGCCCAGGCTAGGGGGACCAGCCCCTCACCTTCCCGGATCCGGCCGGCACCAATCGAAAGCTGCACCCCTGACCACGCCACGAGCGGGTCGTCGCAGCCCCGCGCGAGGCAGCCCGAGCCGAGGACGTCTCCTACTCCTCCTCAGCCGCCGCGACCTCACCTTCGCCGCTGTCGTCAGGACGCTGCGGAGCGTGAACGCGACCGACGAAGGGGCTGGCGTGCGCGCTCAGCCCAGCTCACGGGGTGCACCTTTGGTGTGCCCGGTGCGGCAGACGCGACAGCGCCCGGTCCGGGTGGACACGGGCGCTGGCGTCAGGCGTGCAGGGGGCTCAGCCGCGCCGGGAGCTGCGGCTGAAGCTTGCGGCGCTGTGGGAGCCGGAGGAGGAGAGCCCGGGGCTGGAGGTGGTGTAGCTCGTCGGCGCACCACCGGGACCGCCCCGACCGCCACGGCCCTTCGACGCGGCGCCGGAGCGACCAGCCGGGGCGCCGCCCTCGCTGCGACGGCCCTGGGCGGGAGCGCGACGGCCACGACCACCGCCGTTCCCACCGCCCCCGTTGCCGCGGGGTGCCGAGCCGGAGCCACCGCCACGCCGGCCGGGACCCTGGGGCTCCGGGGTGTGGGCGGGCAGCAGACCGCCGGGTACGAGGACACGCTCGCCCGGAGCCAGCGTCTGCAGGACGGGGTGGTCGACCCCCTGGACGCGGGTGGTGGTCGGCTTGATGCCGGCCGCCCGGGTGAGGGCACGGACGTCGGAGACCTGGTCGTCGGTCATCAGCGTGACGACGGTGCCGTCCTGGCCGGCACGGGCCGTGCGGCCCGAGCGGTGGGTGTAGGCCTTGTGCTCCACCGGCGGGTCGGCGTGCACGACCAGCGCCACGTCGTCGACGTGGATGCCGCGCGCGGCGATGTCGGTGGCCACCATCGTGCTGGCCGCGCCGGAGTGGAAGGCGTCCATGTTGCGGGTGCGGGCGTTCTGGCTCAGGTTCCCGTGCAGCTCCACCGCGGGGATGCCCCGGGCGTTCAGCTGCTTGGTGAGCGCCTTGGCGCCGTGCTTGGTCCGGGTGAAGACCATCGTGCGCCCGGGGGCGCTGGTCAGGTCGGCGAGTACCGGGATGCGCTGGTCGCGGGCGACGTGCAGCACGTGGTGCTCCATCGTGGACACCGGGGACTGCGCGGAGTCGGCCTCGTGGGTGGCCGGGGAGTGGAGGAACTTGCGCACCAGGCCGTTGATCGCGCCGTCGAGGGTCGCCGAGAACAGCATCCGCTGGCCGGTGGCCGGGGTCTGCGCCAGCAGGCGGGTGACGGCGGGCAGGAAGCCCAGGTCGGCCATGTGGTCAGCCTCGTCGAGGATCGTGACCTCGACGGCGGTGAGGCTGCAGGCGCGCTGCTTGATCAGGTCCTCGAGCCGTCCCGGGCAGGCCAGCACGATGTCGACGCCGTTGCGCAGCGCGGTGACCTGCGGACCCTGGCTGACCCCGCCGAAGACGGTCATCGTGGTCAGGCCGGCGGTGGCGGCGAGGGGCTTGAGCGCCGCCTCGATCTGGCCGACCAGCTCACGGGTCGGCGCCAGGATGAGGGCCCGGGGCGTCTTGGAGACGCGGCGGGTCTTCGACGCCGTCAGGCGGGCCACGAGCGGCAGCAAGAAGGCGTAGGTCTTGCCGGAGCCGGTGCGGCCTCGGCCCAGGACGTCGCGACCGGCGAGGGAGTCGCTCAGCGTCGCGGCCTGGATAGGGGTGGGGGTCTCGATACCGAGACCCGCGAGGACCTTGACCAGCTCGGCGGGCAGGCCGAGGGCGGAGAAGGTGGAGGCAGAGGTCGTGTCGACAGACAAGAGGGAGATCACATTTCTTTGGCGTCCCACCAGAACAGGGTCGTGCTCACGGTTTCGGGCCGGAGTCACGGTGCGGCAGTGCACAGCAGCGAGTGAGGAGCAGGTTGCTCGACGTCACCGGTGCTTCGCGGCGAGACTCAGCGAGGCACTGCCCTAGACACTACCGCACGCACCCCCCGTTGACGGACCGGACGCACCTGCCCGGTGTGGCGTTGAGCACCCGCGGTCGCGCGCCCGGGCCACCTAGACTGCTCCGGTGGACCTGATCGACGCCGAAGCCCTCGTGGTGCAGTCGCTGTCGGTCGACCTCGGCGGTCGCACCGTGCTTGACGGGCTGGACGTCACGGCCCGGCGCGGCGAGATCACCGCGGTGCTCGGCCCTAATGGCGCCGGCAAGACGACTCTCCTTCGCTGCTGCACCGGCCTGGTCGTCCCCGACGCCGGGACCGTGCGGGTGCTCGGCGCCCGGCCCGGGGATCGGGCCGTCCGGGCCCGGGTCGGCCTGATGCCCCAGAGCACCGGCGCCTGGTCGGGCATCCGCGCCGGAGAGCTGCTGCGCTACCTCGCCAGCCTGCACGCGCACCCGCAGGACCTCGACGCACTGGTCGCCGAGCTTCACCTCGGGCTGGTGCTGCGCACGCCCTACCGCCGGCTCTCCGGGGGCCAGCAGCAGGCCGTGAACCTGGCCGCCGCCCTGGTGGGGCGGCCCGAGCTCGTCTTCCTGGACGAGCCGACGGCCGGCATGGACCCCCACGCGCGTCGGGCGACCTGGCGTCTGCTCGAGCGCCTGCGCGGTGCGGGCGTGACCGTGGTGCTGACCACGCACGCGATGGAGGAAGCCGCGGCCCTGGCCGACCAGGTTTTCATCCTCGACCGCGGCCAGGTGGCCGTCGCCGGCACGGTAGCCGAGCTGACCAGCGGCGGTCAGAGCCTCGAGGACGTCTTCTTGAGCCACACCTCCCTGCCGGCCGGCGCATGAACGCCCTCGACCTCACCCCCGCCCCGGGCGCAGCGCCGCCCCGGCAGCGGGTGCTCCGCCACGGGCTGACTGAGGTCCGTCTCCTGGTGCGCAACGGCGAGCAGGTGCTGCTGGCCCTGGTGATCCCGTTGGGCATCCTCGTCGCGGGCCGGGTGGTAGGCGGCCGGCTGGGTGCGCTGGACACGCTGGCCCCGTCGGTACTGGCCCTGGCCGTCTGGTCGAGCGCCTTCACCTCGGTGGCCATCGCCACCGGGTTCGAGCGGCGTTACGGGGTGCTCGAACGGCTCGCCGCGACCCCGCTCGGCCGGACCGGGCTGCTGGCCGGCAAGGTGCTGGCCGTGGTGCTGGTCGTCGCCGGTCAGCTCGCGGTGCTCGGCGCGACGGCCCTGCTGCTCGGCTGGCGACCGGCCTTCAGTGCGGCGTCCGCACCCAGCGCCGTGCTGCTCGTCGTCCTGGCGGCTGCCGCCTACGTCGCCCTCGCGCTGCTGCTGGCCGGCCGGCTGCGCGCGGAGGCGACGCTCGGGCTGGCCAACCTCGTGCACGTCGCCGCCCTGGTGGCGGGCGGGCTGGTCCTGCCGCTCGAGCGCTACCCCACCGCCCTGCGGCCGGTGCTGGAGCTGCTGCCCACCGCCGCGCTCGGCGAAGGCCTGCGGGCGGCCGCCACCGGGGTGGTCCTCGGCTGGCCCTACCTGGTCTGCCTGGTCTGGTTGCTGCTGGGCGGCCTCGCTGCCCGGAAGGTGTTCCGATGGACAGCCTGAGCACCTCCGTCCGCGCCGGAGCGACGTCGGCCGGGGACCCGTCGCCCGGCCCGGGTCCCTTGGACACCCTGGCCCGCACCGTCACCGGCCCGCGGGCCCTCCGGCGGTGGGCAGTGGCCTCACTGGTGGCGAACATCGCGATCGTCGTGACCGGGGCCCTGGTCCGGCTGACCGCGTCCGGGATGGGCTGCCCCACCTGGCCCCGCTGCACCGAAGACTCCTACGTCACCCACCCCGCGCTCGGGATCCACGGGGCCATCGAGTTCGGCAACCGGCTGCTGACGTTCGTGCTGGTGGTCATCGCCGTCCTCACCTGGATGTCCGCCCTGCTGCACCGCGACGCAGGTCGCAGGCGCCGTGACCTGCGCTGGATCGCCGGCGGGCTCGCCCTGGGGATCCCGCTCCAGGCCGTGATCGGGGGGATCTCGGTCTGGACGCACCTCAACCCCTTCGTCGTCGCCCTCCACCTGCTGGTGTCGATGGTCCTGATCGGGATCAGCACCTGGCTGGTGCGGCGCACCCGGGGACTCCGACAGCAACCCGCTGCCCGCGTCGGGGTGCTCGCCACCCGCGCCACGCTGGTGTCGACGGCGGTGGCCGTCTGGCTGGGCACCGTGGTGACCGGCAGCGGCCCGCACGCCGGGGACCTCGAGGCGGTCCGCACCGGCTACGACGGGGCCTTCGTCACCCACCTGCACGCAGTCGCGGTCTACGCCACCGTGGCCGCCGTCGTGGTCGCTGTGGCCACCCTCCGGAGCCGCGCGGCCCTGCTCGTGCTCGGGGTCGTGGTGCTGCAGGCAGTCGTCGGGATCGTGCAGTACAACCTCGGGCTCCCGGTCGTCCTGGTCCTGCTGCACCTGCTCGGGGCCTCCCTCGCCGTGGCCGGGGCCACGAACCTCTTCCTGACCGTCCGCACCACCCCGCGTCCCGCCGGGCGGCAACCCGCCCCGGCCACGTGGGCGTGACCACCGAGGAGGCGGGCGTCGCGCCTCTGCTCGACCGGGTTCCCGAGGGCTGGACGGCGGTGTCCTATGGCGGCCGGGCCTACGGTCTGCGCCGCACCAGCCGGGCCGGGGGCCGCAGCGTGGCGGTCTACGCCGAGGAGCTCGGTGGGTCCGACGTGATCAGTGCCAACGTCTACCGGACCGGCAGTGGTGACGTGCTCAGGCCGTGCGAGATGCCGGCGGCCGCCGTGCTCTCCTTCCTCGCCGGCTGGCGCTCCCGGGCCGCGACCTCTGCCGTCACGGTCGGTGCCAGCCCCGCGGATCCAACCCGCCAGGGATGACCTCACCCGGAGCGTAGGGCTGGCGGGTGAGCACGAAGGTGTTCAGGTCCAGGTGGGTCGGGCGGCCGTCCGCGTCGCGGACCACCCGGAGCCGCTCGCCCGCGTGGTAGTCGTCGAGGCCCGTCCAGTCGCCGTCTGGCCGGAGCCGGAAGCGCGACCCCCGGTTGCCCCCGTCGTGCGCGGTGAGCCGGAGCCGCTCGGCGCCCTCCACCGCCAGAGTGAAACCCGCCGTCCCCCAGTACCAGGTTCCGGTCAGCACCAGCAGCTCGGACGGTACCGCCGCCGGCTCCCAGGTGCGCGGGAGCGGCGGCTCCCGTTCGGCCATGGTCCCCAGCAGGTCCTGGACCAGGCGGGTCGCCGGGACCCCGGATGTGGCGTTGGCCAGGGCAACGGCGCCGTCCCCGGTCGCGGGCTCCACGAACAGGGAGGCCACGAACCCGGGCATCGACCCCCCGTGCCCCACCAGCCGACGGCCGTCCACGCGCGCGAGCTGCAGGCCGAGACCCCAGGCCGTGGTCCAGGCCGGTCCGTCCGCGACGGCGGCCGGCTGCTGCATCTCCTCGAGGGTGTCCGGGTGCAGCACGTCACCGCTGTCGCCGGCCAGGAACGCGCCCCAGCGGATCAGGTCGCTTACCGTCGACCACAGCCCTCCGGCCGGAGCCATCGCCCCCGTCGACACGGACGGCTCGGCCAGCAGGAGGTCGGCGTGCGGGTGCACCGCCCAGCCGGCGACGGCGGGTCCGAGCGAGGTGAGCCCCGTCCGCCTCAGACCCAGCGGCGCCAGCAGGCGTTCCTGGAGCACCCGCGCCCACGGAGCTCCTCGCCGGCGCGCCACCACCTCACCGAGCAGGGCGAAGCCGACGTTGGAGTAGTGGAGCCGGGCCCCAGCCTCGAGCCGCGGCGGCTCGCCGTCGAGCGCGGCCAGCAGGCCCGCCGGGTCCGGCCCCGGCACCCGTTCCCACCACGGCCCGGGAAGCTCGGAGGCGACACCGCTGGTGTGGGTCAGCAGCTGGAGCAGGGTGGCGGGACCACCGACGCCGGGCAGGTGGTCGACCAGTGGGTCGGTCAGGGCGAGCGCCCCCTCATCGCGCAGCTGCAGCAACAGCACCGCGGTGAACGTCTTGGTGACGGAGCCGATCCGGTAGGCCGCGTCGACCGCGCCCGCGCCGCGGGCGGCCGCCCACACCCTCTCCCCCTCGCGCAGCGTCCCAGCGACCACCGACGGGGCCCGGCCTTCCGCCTGGGCGAGCGCCAACCGGTGCAGGAGGGCCCGTTCCGTCGCGGGCAGCAGCGCCGTCATCTGGGCACGGTAGCGCCCGGGACGGGAGCGGCGACGGCGTGGTCGGGAGCCCGGCGGCTCAGACGCGGTAGGCGCGAGTGAGCGGGCAGGCGAAGGTCTCCGGCCGGCCCTGCAGGCCGACGTCGTCGAGGTAGCGCAGCACGTGCCGGTACGCGTCGAGCAGGGTCGTCTCGGTGTAGGGGATGTCGTGCTCGCGGCAGTAGGCCCTCACGTGCACCGCAGCGCGTCGCAGGTTGGGGCGCGCCATGCCCGGGAACAGGTGGTGCTCCACCTGGTGGGCGAGGCCACCCATCAGGAAGTGCACCAGGGGACCGCCGGTGATGTTGCGCGACATCAGCACCTGGCGGCGGAGGAAGTCCACCTTGACCCCGCGGTCGACGATGGGCATCCCCACGTGGTTCGGGGTGAACGCCCCGCCGAGCAGGAAGCCGAACACGCCGACCTGTACGCCCAGGAAGGCGACGGCCAGGCCGGGCGGCAGCACGAGGAAGACGGCCACCGGGTAGGCGACCAGACGGATGCCGAGAAACAGCATCTCCACCCAGCGGTGTCGCACCGGGGTCCGGTCCAGCACGTGCCGGACCGACGAGACGTGCAGGCTGAGACCCTCCAGGGCCAGCAGCGGCAGGTAGAAGCCACCCTGGTGGCGACCGAGCCAGCGCCCCGCGCGACCGCGCTCCTGCACGGCCTCGGCCGTGAAGGCGACCGCTCCACTCTGGATGTCGGGGTCCTTGCCCAGCTGGTTGGGGCTGGCGTGGTGCCGGGTGTGCTTGCGCATCCACCAGCCGTAGCTGATGCCGACCAGCAGCCCGGAGAGCACCCGTCCCGTCCAGTCGTTCCAGCGGGCGGAGCGGAAGATCTGGCGGTGCGAGGCCTCGTGGCCGAGGAAGCCGAGCTGGGCCATCACGATCCCGAGCGCGCCGGCCAGCAGCAGCTGGAGCCAGCTGTCACCGAGCAGGACCACACCGGTGGAGAGTGAGCCGAGCGCGAGGGCCGCGGCCCCCAGGCACGTCCAGTAGAAACCGTGCGCACGCTTCATCAGCCCGTCGGCCTGGACCCGGCGGGTCAGCTCGGTGAAGTCGCTGACGTAGCGGACGTCGGCACGCTCGCGCTGCTGCTGCAGGGGTGGGGTGGTCATGGCTGCGAAGCCCCCGTCGTGGTGCCCGGTGCTGAACGGCTGCGCAGCTCCTCGACCAACGTACTCCGCAGCAACGGACCGCCGCCCCGGAGCGCGGCGCCGTCCGGCGCCACGAGCCCACTCACGCCCCGGCGACGGACCTCAGAATCCCATCCCCAGCCGGTAGGCCGCCTGGTTCCAGCGGATCTCGTTGCCGAAGTTGCGGCTGGTCGTGGCGCCGTCGATGACCAGCAGCTCGACCCCGACCATCCGGGCGAAGTCCGTCAGCTCCTCGGTGCCCACCGACTGGGACAGCACGGTGTGGTGCGGTCCCCCGGCCATCAGCCACGCCTCGGCGGAGGTGGCCAGGTCGGGCTTCGGCTCCCAGACGGCGCGGGCCACGGGCAGCTTCGGCAGCGGCTCGTCGGGGTCCACGACGTCGACCTCGTTGAGCACGAGCCGGAAGCGGTCGCCGAGGTCGCAGATGCCCACGACGGTGGCCGGGCCGGTCGCCGCGTCGAAGACCAGACGAACCGGGTCCTCGCGGTCGCCGATGCCCAGGGGGTGGATCTCCACCCGGGGTCGGCCGGCCGCGATGGTGGGGCAGACCTCGAGCATGTGCGCCCCGAGGATCTTCGGCGTGCCCGGGCCGAGGTGGTAGGTGTAGTCCTCCATGAAGGACGTGCCCTGGGACAGCCCCGCCCCCATCGCCTTGATGGTGTGCAGCATCACCGACGTCTTCCAGTCGCCCTCACCGCCGAAGCCGTAGCCCTCGGCCATCAGCCGCTGGACGGCCAGACCGGGCAGCTGCCGCAGCCCGCCCAGGTCCTGGAAGTTCGTGGTGAAGGCGCCGAAGCCTCCCTCGGTCAGGAAGGAGCGCAGTCCGGCCTCGATCCGGGCGCCGTAGCGCAGCGAATCGTGACGCTCCCCGCCTTCGGCCAGCTCCGGAGCCAGGTCGTAGAGCTCGGAGTACTGCGCGATCAGGGCGTCCACCTCGGCCTCGGGCGCACCGTCGACCACCTCGACGAGGTCGTTGACGCCGTAGGTGTTGACCGAGACGCCGAAGCGGAGCTGCGCCTCGACCTTGTCACCCTCGGTGACGGCGACGTCGCGCATGTTGTCCCCGAACCGGGCCAGCTTGAGCGAACGGATCGCGGCGTGCCCGACGGCAGCCCGCTGCCAGGCGGCGACCCGTCCGCGGACCACCGGGTCCGACACGTGCCCGACCACGGTCTTGCGGGCGACGCCGAGGCGCGTCTGGATGTAGCCGAACTCCCGGTCGCCGTGGGCGGCCTGGTTGAGGTTCATGAAGTCCATGTCGATCTCGGACCACGGCAGCGACACGTTGGCCTGGGTGTGCAGGTGCAAGAAGGGCGTGCGCAGCGCGTCCATCCCGGTGATCCACATCTTGGCCGGCGAGAAGGTGTGCATCCAGGCGATGACGCCCACGACGTCGGCGTCGGCGTTGGCCGCCAGGACCGTCTGGTGGATCGACTCCGAGTCGGTGAGCACCGGCCGCCACTCGACGGGGAGGGCGAGGTCGTCCCCCTCGTTCAGCTGGTCGACGATCTGCTGCGACTGCTGCTCGACCTGGGCGACGGTCTCGGGGCCGTAGAGACCCTGGCTGCCGGTCAGGAACCAGACGCGCGGAGAGGAGGTCATGGTCGTCGTTGATCCTTTGGTGAGGTGGTCAGCGGGCGGGAGACGGCAGCGCTCAGCGCTGGCCGTAGGCGTTCTGGTAGCGGTCGTAGAGCCGGTCGACGTCGGCCTGCGGGATGGGCAGCGGGTCACCGAGCTGGCGGGCGATGTGCACCGTGCGGGCGACCTCCTCGCACAGCACTGCGGCCTTGACCGCGGCCTTGGCGGTCCGGCCGACGGTGAAGGGGCCGTGGTTCTGCATCAGCACCGCCCGCGAGCGGTGGTGCTTCAGGGTCTCGACGATGCCCTGGCCGATGGAGTCGTCGCCGATCAGCGCGAAGGGGCCGATGGGGATCTCCCCGCCGAACTCGTCGGCCATCATCGTCAGCACGCACGGGACCGGCTCCCCGCGCGAGGCCCAGGCCGTCGCATAGGTGGAGTGGGTGTGCACCACCCCGCCCACCTCAGGCATGTGGGCGTAGACGTAGGCGTGGGCGGCCGTGTCGGAGGACGGAGCGCCGTCCCCCTCGACCAGCCGGCCCTGGAAGTCGCACACGACCATTGACTCCGGCGTCAGCTCGTCGTAGCTCACCCCCGAAGGCTTGATCACCAGGAGCTCGCGGCCCGGCACCCGGGCGGAGACGTTGCCGGCGGTCCAGACCACCAGCTCGTTGCGCGGGAGCTCGGCGTGCAACGCCGCCACCTCCTGGCGCACCTGGTCCAGCACGTCGCCGACTTCGCGGGTGATGCTCATGCGGTCTGCCGGTCTGGTCTCGCCATGGTCGGCCTTCCTCTCGTCGCTGCGCCGCACGGACGCGACGGAGTGCGATGTTAACGTTCACACTGACTGTGAGAGAAACCTACCGCGCATCCCGTTCACGACGGACGGCGGGGTGGCGGAGCGGTGCTCCCGCGGACCTGCAGCGTGGGCTGGACCAGTGTCGCCGGTGGGGCCGGCTCGCCGGCCATCCGCCCGACCAGGGTCCGCACAGCGGCCAGCCCGAGCTCGGCGAAGTCCTGACGCACCGTGGTCAGCGGGGGTAGGGCGAAGCCGGCCGTCTCGATGTCGTCGAAGCCGACGACCGACACGTCGTCGGGCACCCGCCTCCCCTGCTCGACCAGCGCCCGCACCAGGCCCAGGGCCATCTGGTCGTTGGAGGCGAAGACCGCCGTCACCGAGGGGTCGAGATCGCCGACCGCCGCGTAGCCGCTGGCCGCGGTCCAGTCCCCGCGGACCGGCTCCGGCACCTCCAGCCCGGAGGCGGTCAGTTCCTCCCGCCAGCCGCCCTCGCGCTCGAGGGCGTCCAGCCAGCCGGCGGGGCCGGCCAGGTGGGCGATGTGCCGGTGTCCCAGCTCCGCGAGGTGCCGCACGACGAGCCGTGCTCCCTGACGCTGGTCGACGCCCACCGCCAGCGCCGAGCTCCCGGCCTGCACCCGGGGAGCCACGATCACCATCGGCAGGTCGAGGCCGACGGTCGAGGCCACCTGCACGGCCTCCTCCACCGGGGCGATGACGATGATGCCGTCGACGCCCTGGTCGAGGAAGTGGTCCAGCGCCGAGCGCACCGACTCCGGGTCGTAGACGCTGAGGCTGGCCACACTGACCCAGAGGCCCGCCGCCCGCGACGCCTGCTCGACCGCGACGAGGGTGGACACCGGACCGCTGCGGTTTGAGGTGGCGGTCAGCAGCCCGACGGTCCGGCTGCGCCGGGTCGCGAGCGCACGGGCCGCGGAGTTGCGGCGGTAGCCCAGCTCGCGGATGGCGGCCTCCACCCGGCTGCGGGTGGCGGGACGGACGCTCGGGTGGTCGTTCAGCACCCTTGAGACGGTCTGGTGTGAGACCCCGGCCAGCCGGGCCACGTCCAGCATGCCCGGGACCCGTCCGGCGGAACCCGTGGCGGGGTCGTCGGAGACCATGGCGGGCAGCCTAACCGAGGACACTCCTCGGGGGCCGGACGCGATGGCGCCCTCAGGCGTCGACGAGGTCCCAGGCCAGCCGGCGCTCGCTGTCCCATCGGCGGCACTGGCGGCTGCGTGCCTCCAGCTCGGGCAGATCGCCCAGCGCCGCCACCACGGCGGACAGCTGCCCGACCGGCACCCGCCGGGCGAGCGTGACGTGCGGCGTCCAGCGGCCCGGGCCGAAATGGCCGGCCGGGTCGGCTCCACCGAGGAGCGCCACGGCGGCCTGCAGGTCCAGCAGCGGCCTGTCGACCACCACCTGCCGGGCGAGGACGACCACCCCCCGCCGGGGACCGAAGGCCAGGAGCCCGCCCAGACGCAGCGTCAGGTCGAGCCCGGTCAGTAGGCCGGGCAGCGCCGCGTCGGCCGCAGGGTCGAGCCGGTCGACGGCGAGCATCGTCACGTGCGGACGGTGGCTGGGGCTGGGGCTCCGCCGCTGCTCGGTCGGCAGACCGGCCTCGGCCAGCAGCGACCAGGACGCCCGGACGGCGTCGTCGGCGCGGGTGTCGAGGGTCAGCTCGACGGACTGGGTCAACGGGTGAGCTCGCCGGATCCGCTCAGTGGAGCAGCGGGTCGACCGCGGCGGCGAGGAAGACCAGGGCGAGATAGGAGTTGCTCCAGTGGAACAGCCGCATCGGCCGGAGCGCCGCGCCCGTGAGCCCGCGGACAGCGCGCGCGCGCAGCTGGACCGACTCCCACACCAGGGCCGCCCCGGCGAGGGCGGCGACGCCCGGGTACAGCCACCCCGTCCCGGCCACCGGCCACAGGACGAGCGAGACCAGGACGGTCACCACGGAGTAGGCCAGGATCCGGGCGGTCACGGCGGGCGCGGAGGCGACCACCGGCAGCATCGGGACCCCGGCGGCGGCGTAGTCGTCCCGGTAGCGGAAGGCCAGGGCCCAGGTGTGCGGCGGCGTCCAGAAGAAGACGATGGCGAACAAGATGAACGGCGCCAGCGCCACCTCGCCGGTGACGGCGGTCCAGCCGATCAGCGGCGGGAAGCACCCGGCGATGCCGCCCCAGACGATGTTCTGCGAGGTCCGCCGCTTCAGCAGCAGGGTGTAGACCACGATGTAGAAGGCGTTGGCGCCCAGCGCCAGCACGGCCGAGAGCCAGTTGACGAAGAACCCGAGCCAGACGGTGGCCAGCACCCCGAGCACCGCACCGAACACCGCGGCGGCGGTCGGACCCACGGCGTGCCTCGGTAGCGGGCGGCGGCGGGTCCGGCGCATCTGCTCGTCGATGTCGCGGTCGAGGACGCAGTTGAGGACGTTCGCGCTGGCGGCGGCCAGGCAGCCGCCCAGCATGGTGTGGAACACGAGCAGCAGCGGCGGGATGCCGCCGGCGGCCAGGAACATCGCGGGGACGGTGGTCACGAGCAGCAGCTCGATGATGCGTGGCTTGGTCAGACCGACGTAGGCGCTCAGCACGTCCCGGAGGCTCGTGCGGGGCCTGTCGAGCGAGGACGGGCGGGTGAGGTCAGACGTCGCGCTGCGGCTCTGCGCCGCAGCCCGGCTCACGTCGATGCTCGTCACTCGCCCTCTTCACTCGCGGTCGCTCCAGCTCCCCGTCCGGGGCGCACCGGGCCGAGTCTATGACGGGCTTGGTGGAACTCCACCCCGCCCGCGCTGCTCGCGCGCCCTGCCCCGGTGTCGGCACCCTTGGGGGTGGGCAAGGTCACGCCCGTGGACGAGGGGTGGGGACCCTGTATCCCGCGAGCGCCGTCCCCGATAGGGTCGAAGGCGTTCCTGGCCGACGGAGAAGCCGTCAGCGCAGCTCGGAAGGACCCCACACCTGTGACCGACACCTCTGCCTCCACCGCCGTCGTCCCCGAAGGCTGGACCGAGCTCGACACCAGAGCCGTCGACACCGTCCGCCTGCTCGCCGCCGATGCCGTGCAGAAGGTCGGGAACGGACACCCGGGCACCGCGATGAGCCTCGCCCCGGTGGCCTACCTGCTCTTCCAGAAGACGATGCGCCACAACCCCGCCGAGGCGCACTGGCCCGGCCGTGACCGCTTCGTCCTCTCCTGCGGGCACTCCAGCCTCACGCTGTACATCCAGCTCTACCTCGGCGGCTTCGGTCTGGAGCTCGACGACCTGAAGGCCCTGCGCACCTGGGACTCCGCGACCCCGGGTCACCCGGAGTACGGGCACACCACCGGGGTCGAGATCACCACCGGCCCGCTGGGCCAGGGCATCGCCAACGCCGTCGGGATGGCCATGGCCGCCCGTCGCGAGCGCGGGCTGCTCGACCCCGACGCCGCACCCGGCACCTCGCCGTTCGACCACCACATCTACGTGCTTGCCTCCGACGGCGACATCGAGGAGGGCATCAGCTCCGAGGCGTCCTCGCTGGCCGGCACCCAGCGGCTCGACAACCTCACCCTGATCTATGACAACAACCAGATCTCGATCGAGGACGACACCAACATCGCCCTGACCGAGGACGTGGCCGCCCGCTACGAGGCCTACGGCTGGCACGTCCAGACCATCGACTGGACCAACGGCGAGACTCAGTACGAGGAGAACCTCCGGGCGCTCGCCGATGCGCTGGAGACGGCCCGCGGCGTCACCGACCGACCGAGCTTCATCTCCCTGCGCACCATCATCGGCTGGCCCGCCCCGAAGAAGCAGGGCACGGGCAAGATCCACGGCTCCGCGCTCGGCGACGACGAGATCAAGGCCACCAAGGAGCTGCTCGGCTTCGACCCGGAGCAGACCTTCGAGGTGGCCGACGACGTTCTCGCCCACACCCGCGGGCTGCGGGACCGCGGCGCCGCCGCCCAGGCGGAGTGGGAGAAGTCGTTCCAGGCCTGGGCCGAGGCCAACCCCGAGGGCAAGGAGCTGTACGACCGCTTCGTCGCTGACGAGCTGACCCCGGGCTGGGAGGAGGCGCTCCCCACCTGGGAGGCCGACCCCAAGGGCGTCGCGACCCGCGCTGCCTCCGGCAAGGTGCTGAGCGCCCTGGCGCCGAGGATGCCCGAGCTGTGGGGTGGATCGGCCGACCTCGCGGAGTCGAACAACACCACGCCCGAGGGCGAGCCCAGCTTCCTGCCGAGCGATCGGCAGACCAAGGCATTCTCCGGCGGCCCCTACGGGCGGGTTCTGCACTTCGGCATCCGCGAGCACGCCATGGGCGCGATCATGAACGGCATCAAGGTGCACGGCGGGACCCGTCCCTACGGCGGCACGTTCCTCACCTTCAGCGACTACATGCGTGGCGCGGTGCGGCTGTCGGCGCTGATGCGGGTGCCCGTCACCTACGTGTGGACCCACGACTCCATCGGCCTGGGCGAGGACGGCCCGACGCACCAGCCGATCGAGCACCTCGCCGCGCTGCGGGCCATCCCCGGGCTGGACGTCGTCCGGCCCGCGGACGCCAACGAGACCGCGGCCGCCTGGGCACAGATCCTCCGCAACGGCGACCGGCCGGCTGGGCTCATCCTCAGCCGCCAGAACCTGCCGATCGCTCCGCGCGGGACTGACGGGTACGCCGACACCTCGGGCGTGGCCAGGGGGGCCTACGTCCTCAAGGACTTCGGCAGCCCCGACGACGACATCGTCATTCTCATCGCCACCGGCTCTGAGGTGCAGCTCGCCGTCGCGGCGGCCGAGCAGCTGGCCGGCGAGGGCGTCGCTGCCCGCGTGGTCTCGATGCCGTGCCGGGAGTGGTTCGACGAGCAGGACTCCGACTACCGCGACTCGGTCATCCCGCCGAACATCAAGGCCCGGGTGAGCGTGGAGGCCGGGGTCGCCATGGGCTGGCGCGACATCGTCGGGGACGCCGGTCGGATCATCAGCATCAACCACTATGGAGCCAGCGCCTCGGCGGCCAAGCTGTTCGATGAGTTCGGCTTCACCGGGGCGGCCGTGGCGGCCGCTGCGCACGAGAGCCTCCGGGCGGCGACCTCCGACGCCGCCCCGACCCACGCGGCCGCCAGTGGCCCCAAGACGACCGGCGACCAGGAGCCCGACGCCGGCGTCACCCCCAGCTGAGCCCTCCGGCCCAGCTCCGCGCACACTCTCCTCCGAGGAGGACCCATGACTGACCGACTGAAGCAGCTCGCCGACGCGGGCGTGTCCATCTGGCTCGACGACCTGTCGCGCGAGCGTCTCAAGACCGGCAACCTCGCCGAGCTGGCCACGACGTCGTCGGTGGTGGGCGTCACCACCAACCCGACGATCTTTGCCTCCGCCCTGGCCAAGGGCGAGCAGTACGACGAGCAGATGCGGTCGCTGGCCACGCTCGACTCCAGCGTCGGCGACGCCATCAAGGCGCTGACCACCGACGACGTGCGCGAGGCGTGCGACGTGTTCGCCGACGTCTACCGCTCCTCCTCCGGCTACGACGGCCGCGTCTCCATCGAGGTCGAGCCGGGGCTGGCCAAGGACACCGAGGGCACGGTGGCCGAGGCGGCCGACCTGTTCAAGATCGTGGACCGGCCCAACGTGCTCATCAAGATCCCGGCCACCCTCGAGGGCTTGCCGGCCATCACCCGCTCCATCGCCGAGGGGATCAGCGTCAACGTCACGCTCATCTTCGCCCTGGAGCGCTACCGCGGGGTCATCGACGCCTACCTCACCGGCCTCGAGCAGGCCGCGGCGAACGGCCACGACCTGAGCGGCATCCACTCCGTGGCGTCGTTCTTCGTGTCCCGCGTGGACAGTGAGGTCGACAAGCGCCTCGACGCCCTGGGTGGGGACGCACCGTCGCTGAAGAGCAAGGCGGCGCTGGCCAACGCCCGCCTCGCCTACGCCCTCTACGAGGAGGAGTTCAGCTCCGAGCGGTGGGCGGCGCTCGAGGCCAAGGGAGCCAACCGCCAGCGGCCGCTGTGGGCCTCCACCGGCGTCAAGGACCCGAACCTCCCCGACACCCTGTACGTGTCGGACCTCGTGGTCGCGGGCACGGTCAACACGATGCCGGAGAAGACCCTCCAGGCTTTCGCCGACCACGGCGAGGTGGAGGGTGACCGGGTCAGCGGCACCGCCGCGCAGGCGCAGGAGGTCATGGACCAGCTCGCCGCCGCGGGGGTCGACTTCGACGACGTCGTGGACGTGCTCGAGCGCGAGGGACTGCAGAAGTTCGACGCCTCCTGGGACGAGCTCGTCGAGACGGTGCAGACCGCCCTCGACGACGTCCGTAAGGGCAAGGACAGCCCGGGCGAGTCGGCCGACCCCGACGTCACCCACGACTCCCAGTAGCACCCGGACGGCCGCCGCCGATCCCCGGCGGCGGCCGCTCCACGCCGGCAGCACGGACCACCACCCCCGGAGACGCCCATGACCTCGCCCGACGTCCCTGCCCCCGAGATCGAGGTGCTTCCCAACGCCGAAGGCGTCGTCGACGCGCTCGTGACCCGGCTGCTGGCTCGTCTGACCGAGATCCAGGGACGAGGTGAGGTCCCCCAGGTCTGCCTGACCGGCGGGCGGATCGCCACCGCGGCCTACCGCCGGCTCGCGGAGGCCGGCGGTTCGTCGGACGTCGACTGGACCCGGGTGGACCTGTGGTGGGGCGACGAGCGCTTCGTGCCCGATGGCAGCGACCGGAACGCTCGCCCTGCGTTGGACGTCCTGCTCCCGCTCGGCTTCGCGGCGGAGCGGGTCCACGAGATGCCGGCACCCGGCTCGGGGCTCGACCTGGACGCGGCGGCCGCGGCCTACGACCGGGAGCTGGGCAGCACGCGGTTCGACGTGTGCCTGCTCAGCCTTGGGCCCGACGGGCACATCGCGTCGCTCTTCCCCGACCACCCGTCGTCCTCGGCCGGCGGACGGGTGGTGGCCGTGCGGGACTCCCCCAAGCCGCCGCCGGACCGCCTCAGCCTCAGCCCCGACGTGCTCAACGACTCGGCGGAGATCTGGTTCCTGGTCAGCGGTGAGGACAAGGCCGAGGCGACGGCCCTCGCGCTACAGGGCGCCGACGCCGTGCAGCTACCCGGGGCTGGTGCCCACGGCCGGGACCGCACACTCTGGCTCATCGACCGGGCTGCCGCCACGAGGCTCCCGCCGGACCTGACGGAGCGCGGGCGCTTCTAGCGATGTAGCCCGAAGTTGTCGCCCAAAGCTGGGGTTCTGCCTGCTCCCCTCGTGCCGATCACGACCGGCCGTAGGAAGCGGGGCGGGACGCGTTACCACAACCCCGCTGGTGAGACGCTCAGCCCTCATTTCTCCCCATCCCTCGGCGAACGACCCTGACCGTTCGTCCTCGGTCGGAAGCTACTCGAGTAGGCGCTCTTCCACCAGGACGCGGAACCGACGGGTCTTCTCGAAATTGAGCTTGCCTAGAGCATTGGCGACGTCAGTACGGTACTTGCCGCACTCATCTTCGGGGACTCGCACGTGGATGGCGCGCTCGGAGCTGTCGACGAGCAGGATGTAGAGCGGACCTTCTTTGTCCAGCGAGCACACAGCGTCATCGTCCACCAGATCCGGGAGTTGAAGGGCTGACACGAGGTCCTCGCCGATTTCGGCGCGCCTCTCCGAGTAGTGGAACGCCGTTACTCCTGCAGACGCGTTCGAGATGCGCTCGATGAAGCAAACAATGACCATTCCGGGACTGAAACCATCAGGAATGCGACCTCCGCCGTTAGGGTCGACGTCTCGCGTCAGGCCCAGCTCTGCGGGATCCTTCGGGCAACGAGCAACGGTCACAGTGGCCGGCGCTGCCGGTGACGGGATCGTGGTCGTGCCGGTACCGCACCCGAGCGCTGACATGAGCACGCAAGTGACTAGTAGGGCACTGGCCGACAAGCCGCGTCTCACTCGTGACGACGGTGCCACTAGCCCGTGCGGTCCGAATTCGCTTATAGATGACTTGCTTGAAACACCTGGTGCCGGGCGCAGCACTAGAGCCACAGCTCAGCTCGAGGCGACCCGCACTGATAATGCCAGCGGCCTTAATGTTCGACCTCGCCACTGCTGAGGGGCGTCAGTATATGACGTCGCCGCGGGCCCGGCGGTCCCGCAGCGCCTGCAGGGCCTCTCGCAGGATGTCCGCCGCCTCGGCGTCGCTGCGGCGCTCCTTCACGTAGGCCAGGTGCGTCTTGTACGGCTCGATCTTCGTGGGCGGCGGCGGGTTGAGCGAGTCCCGGTTCCCGGGCAGCCCGCAACGGGGGCAGTCCCAGGTGTCCGGGACGACCGCCTCGGCCGCGAAAGCCGGTCGGGTCTCGTGCCCGCGCGAGCAGAAGTAGGAGATGTAGAGCCGGGGAGCGGTGTCGCCCCGCTCGGCCTCCCCCATCGGTCCCGCCCCGACCCGGCTCCCCCGGATGGCACTGCCGCTCCCCGCCACGTGAACTCCCTCGCTGTCCTGCTGATCCTGTGGGCCTGACCCGGCGAGCGGGTCACCGGTCGTGCATGTCGTGCGCTCGAGCGCGGCCCCGGCCGCCTGTGCTCAGGCGCCGAGCTTGTAGAGCAGGCCCAGGGCCACGATGGCCGCGAGCCAGACGACGGCGATGATGATCGTCAAGCGGTCCAGGTTCCGCTCGGCCACCGAGGAGCCCCCCATCGAGGAGGAGATCCCGCCCCCGAAGAGGTCGGAGAGGCCACCGCCACGTCCCTTGTGCATGAGCACGAAGAGGGCGAGGACGACGCTGGTGATCACGAGCACGATCGAGAAGATCGTGATCGGGACGGTCATCAGGGGGACGAAAAACACGGATGTAGCCTAACTCACAAGGAACGGATCAGATCCACCCACGATCACGCCAGCAGCCGCGCTGGCGCGCCTCAGGCGGGTGTGAGGTCGTAGAAGCGCGCGATGGCCGCGAACTCGTCGATCTGGAGGCTGGCCCCACCGACGAGGCACCCGTCCACGTCAGGCTGGCTCATGATGGCCGCGACGTTGCCGGACTTCACCGAGCCGCCGTAGAGCACGCGGACCGCCTCGGCGACCTCGCTGGTGTACAGCTCGGCCACGAGCCCACGGATCGCCCCGCAGACCTCCTGGGCGTCCTCGGGCGTGGCCACCTCACCGGTGCCGATGGCCCACACGGGCTCGTAGGCGATGACCAGCCCAGCGGCCTGCTCGGAGGAGACGCCGGCCAGGGCCGCTCGGACCTGGGCCAGGCAGTGCGAGACCTGCTCGCCCTGCTGCCGCACCTCCAGGCCCTCGCCGACGCACACGATGGGGGTGACCCCGCCGCTCAGGGCACGAAGGGTCTTGGCGTTGATGAGGGCGTCGTCCTCGTGGTGGTACTCGCGCCGCTCGGAGTGCCCGACCGTCACGTAAGCGCAGTTGAGCTTGGCGAGCATCTCCACCGACACCTCGCCGGTGTAGGCGCCCTTGACGTGGGCGGAGAGGTCCTGGGCCCCGAAGCCGAGCTTGAGCCGGTCACCCTCCACGAGGGTCTGCACGGTGCGCAGGTCGGTGAAGGGGGGCAGCACGACGACCTCGCACTTCTCGGGGTCCCACTTCTGGTCGCTCAGGGTCCAGGCCAGCTTCTGCACCAGCCCCGTCGCCTCGACGTGGGTGAGGTTCATCTTCCAGTTGCCGGCCATCAGGGGCTTGCGGGTCATGGCGTTCACGCCTTCCTGGCGTTCGTCGGGTTGTCGAGCACGGCGAGACCCGGAAGGGTCTTGCCCTCCAGGTACTCCAGGCTGGCGCCGCCTCCGGTCGAGATGTGGCCGAAGGCGTCGTCGGCGAAGCCGAGGTCACGCACGGCGGCGGCGGAGTCCCCGCCCCCGACGACCGAGAGCCCGTCCACCTCGGTCAGCGCCTGCGCGACGGCGCGGGTACCGCCGGCGAAAGCCTCCCACTCGGCGACTCCCATCGGGCCGTTCCAGAAGACCGTGCGCGCCTGGCCGATGACCTCGGCGAAGGCCCGTGCGGACTCGGGACCGATGTCCAGGCCCAGCTGGTCGCCCGGGATGGCGTCGGCGGCGACGACGCTGGCGGTCGCGTCCGCCTTGAACTCGGGCGCCACGACGATGTCGGTCGGCAGCACGATCTGCTTGCCGGTGGCCGCGGCCTCTTCCAGGTAGCCCCGGACGGCGTCGAGCTGGTCGGTCTCGAGCAGCGACTTGCCGACCTCGTGGCCCTGCGCGGCCAGGAAAGTGAAGAGCATGCCGCCGCCAACCACCAGCGTGTCGGCCGTCTTGAGCAGGTTGGCGATCACGGCCAGCTTGTCGGAGACCTTGGCCCCACCCAGGACCACGACGTAGGGTCGCTGGGGCTCCTCGGTCAGCCGCTTGAGCACCTCGACCTCCGCCTCGACCAGACCGCCGGCCGCGGCCGGCAGCCGGGCCGCGAGGTCGTAGACGGAGGCCTGCTTGCGGTGCACCACGCCGAAGCCGTCGGAGACGAACACGTCTCCGAGAGCGGCGTAGCGGTCGGCCAGGGCTCCGCGCACGGCCTCGTCCTTGGACTCCTCGCCCGGCTCGTAGCGGACGTTCTCGAGCATGGCGACCTCGCCGTCGGCGAGCGCGGCGACGGTGGCCTGCGCGGACTCCCCGACGACGTCGGTGGCCAGCCGCACCGGGGTGCCGAGCAGCTCGCCCAGACGGGCGGCAGCTGGTGCGAGCGAGTACTTCGGGTTCGCCTCGCCCTTAGGACGGCCGAGGTGGGCCAGCACGACGACCTTGGCGCCGGCGTCGCGGAGCCTGGTCAGCGTCGGGACCGAGGCACGGATCCGTCCGTCGTCGGTGATCGTGGACCCGTCGAGCGGGACGTTCAGGTCGCAGCGGACGAGCACGCGCTTGCCGCGCAGGTCACCGAGGTCGGCGATGGACTTCATGCGGGAATCCCTTTCCGTGCCCCGAGCCTGCCGGGGGTCCCCGGCAGGCTCAGGTGCGTTGGACGAGCAGGACGAGCCGGAGTGGCTGGGCTCAGAGCGAGCTGCCGACCAGCTTCACGAGGTCGACCAGGCGGTTGGAGTAGCCCCACTCGTTGTCGTACCAGCCGACGACCTTCACCTGGTTGCCGATGACCTTCGTGAGGCCGGCGTCGAAGATGCAGGAGTGCGGGTCGGTCACGATGTCGGAGGAGACGATCGGGTCCTCGGTGTAGAGCAGGTAGCCCTTGAGGTAGTCCTCGGCCGCGGCCTTGATGGCGGCGTTGACCTCGGCGGCGGAGGTCTCACGACCGGCCTCGAAGGTGAGGTCGGTGGCCGAGCCCGTCGGAACCGGGACGCGCAGGGCGTAGCCGTCGAGCTTGCCCTTGAGCTCGGGGAGCACCAGGCCGATGGCCTTGGCCGCACCGGTGGAGGTCGGGACGATGTTCAGGGCAGCCGCGCGGGCGCGCCGCAGGTCGGAGTGCGGGCCGTCCTGCAGGTTCTGGTCCTGGGTGTAGGCGTGGATGGTGGTCATCAGGCCCTTGACGATGCCGAACTCGTCGTTGAGGACCTTGGCCATCGGCGCCAGGCAGTTCGTGGTGCAGGAGGCGTTGGAGATGATGTGGTGCGCGGCCGGGTCGTAGTCCCCGTCGTTCACGCCCATGACGACGGTGAAGTCGTCGTTCTTGGCCGGAGCGGAGATGATGACCTTCTTGGCGCCGCCGTCGAGGTGCGCCTTGGCCTTGGTGCCGTCGGTGAAGAAGCCGGTCGACTCGATGACGACGTCGGCGCCGATCTCGCCCCACGGGAGGGCGGCGGGGTCCTTCTCGGCGTAGGACTTGATGACCTTGTCGCCGACCTGGATGCCGCCGTCGACGACGGAGACCGGCTGGCCGAGGCGACCGAGGATCGAGTCGTACTTGAGCAGGTGCGCCTGGGTGTCGTCAGAGCCGAGGTCGTTGAAGGCCACCACCTCGACGTCGGCACCGGAGGCCTGCACGGCCCGGAAGAAGTTGCGGCCGATGCGGCCGAAGCCGTTGATACCCACACGAACGGTCATGAATGCGTTCTCCTCAGAGTGAGACGAGCCCCGCGGTCGAGGCACCTCCCACAGTAACGAACTCGTCGCGGTCGGGACACGACCGGAAGTCCACTGGTCTGATACCAGCGAGGGAGTGGTGTCACCTGGTCCTACCGGAGCTCGACGAGAGTCAGTCGGCGTCCTCGAGCATCTCCGCGCTCAGGCTGGCCTCCGTGGAGGGCACACCCAGCTCCGCGGCACGCTTGTCGGCCGTGGCCAGCAGCCGCCGGATCCGACCGGCCACCGCGTCCTTGGTGAGCTGGGGCTCGTGGAGCTGGCCCAGCTCCTCCAGGCTCGCCTGCTTGTTCTGCACCCGCAGCAGACCAGCAGCCTTGAGGTGGTCGGGGACGTCGTCGCCGAGGATCTCCAGCGCACGCTCGACCCGGGCGCCGGCCGCGACCGCGGCTCGGGCTGAGCGACGCAGGTTGGCGTCGTCGAAATTGGCGAGCCGGTTGGCCGAGGCCCGGACCTCGCGGCGCATCCGGCGCTCCTCCCAGGCCATCAGGGACTCGTGCGCCCCCAACCGGGTCAGCAGTGCCCCGATGGCGTCCCCGTCCCGGATGACCACCCGGTCCACCGCACGGACCTCCCGGGCTTTGGCGGCGATGCCGAGCCGACGGGCGGCCCCCACCAGCGCCAGTGCCGCCTCGGGCCCGGGGCAGGTGACCTCGAGCGACATCGACCGACCGGGCTCGGTCAGCGAACCGTGCGCCAAGAAGGCTCCGCGCCACGCAGCCTCGCAGTCGCACAGGCCGCCACTGACCACCTGGGCCGGCAAGCCGCGCGCCGGCCGCCCGCGCGAGTCGACCAGACCGGTCTGGCGAGCCAGGGCGTCACCGTCCTTGACGACGCGGAGCACGTAGCGGGTGCCGCGTCGGATCCCCGAGCCGTTGACGACGACCATCTCGCTCGGGTGGCCGAAGACCTCGCTGATCTCGGTCCGCAGGCGGCGGGCGGCGGCCCCCGTGTCCAGCTCTGCCTCGATGACGATGCGACCGCTGACGATGTGGAGGCCTCCGGCGAATCTCAACGTCGCTGCGACCTCGGACTTACGGCAGCAGGGCTTGGTGACCTTGATGGTCGCCAGCTCCGCTTTCACCTGCGCGGTCATAGCCATCCGCACATCCTGCCATGACCCGGGCAGCCTCCCAGGCCACCCGGGGAGGGCACCGGGGGCCGCGCCGGTCGAGCCCTCAGACGCCCATGATCTCGGCGTAGGCCGATGCCAGCCGGAGGGTGTCGTGGCGGGGCGAGCCGTCCCGTGCGGCAAGGTCCGCGACCACCAGCTCCGCCCCCAGCGAGCGCACCCAACGGCCGAGGTGGGGGTCGTCGGCGGCGAAGCGGGCGTCGACCAGCACCACGTCCAGCCGCAGGTTCGGGGCGTGCTCGGCCAGCAGCTCGATGTGCTTGGCGGGTGAGAACCCGGCGGTCTCACCGGCCGGCTCGAGGTTCAGGGCCAGGATGCGGCGGGCCGCTGTCTGCTCGATCGCCGCCGCCAGCCGCGGCACCAGCAGGTGCGGGATGACCGAGGTGAACCAGGACCCGGGACCCAGGACCGCCCAGTCAGCGGCCAGCACCGATTCCACCGACTCGGGGCACGCGGGTGGGTCGGCAGGTTCCAGGCGGACAGCCTGCACCTCGGCGGTGGTCTTGGCCACCGAGGCCTGGCCACGGACGGTGGCGACCTCGTCGGGCCGCTCCGGGTCGAGACCGATCACGTCGGCGATGATCTGCAGCGGGACCGCTGCCATGGGCAGCACCCGCCCCTTGGCCCCGAGCAGGCCGGCCACCATGTCCAGCCCCGCCACCGGGTCCCCGAGCCGCTCCCACAGGCCCGCGATCAACAGGTTGCCGATGGCGTGGTCACGAAGCGGGCCCGAACCGGTGAAGCGGTACTGGAGCACGTCGGCCCAGGTCCGGCCGGACGGGTCGTCGCCACACAGAGCGGCCAGGGCCATCCGCAGGTCGCCGGGAGGGAGGCAGTCCAGCTCCTCCCGCAGCCGTCCCGACGAGCCCCCGTCGTCAGCCACCGTGACGACGGCGGTCAGCCGGTCGGTGACCCGGCGCAGCGCGCTCAGCGAGGCGGAGAGCCCGTGCCCACCGCCGAAGGCGACGACGGCCGGCAACGTCGACCCGGGAGGTCCGAGACGGCCAGTCGGCGGCGTCCCGGACGACGCGTGGGGCGTCATTCCCGGCCCAGGTCCCGGTGCAGCACGGTCGTCGGGCAGCCCGCGCCCCGCAGTCGGCGGGCGAACTCCTCGGTGATGGCCGTGCTGCGGTGCTTGCCGCCGGTGCAGCCGATGGCGATGGTGGCGAAGCGCTTGCCCTCCCGCACGTAGCCCACGGCCACGACGTCGAGGAGCTGTTGCAGCTGGGCCAGGAACGGCTCCGCCCCCTCCTGGGCGAGCACGTAGTCGCTGACCGGACGGCTGAGACCGGTCTGCGGCCGCAGCTCCGGTACCCAGTGCGGGTTGGGCAGGAAGCGGACGTCCACCACCATGTCGGCATCCACAGGGACGCCGTTCTTGAAGCCGAAGGACAGCAGGGTCACCCGGAGCTGGTCCTGCTCGTCACCGCCGTACGCGCTGCGGACGCGCGAGCCGAGCTGGTGGACGTTGAGCGAGGACGTGTCGATCACCAGGTCCGCGGCCGCTCGCAGCGTGGCCAACAGCTCCCGCTCGCGGGTGATGCCGTCCATCAGGCGGCCGTCGCCCTGCAGGGGGTGAGGGCGCCGAACCGACTCCTGCCGGCGGACGATGATGTCGTCCGCCGCCTCGAGGAACAAGATCTCGGGCAGCGTGCCCTCGGCGCTGAGGTCGGCGAACATCGTGGGCAGCTGGTCGAAGAAGGAGCGGGTGCGGACATCCAGCACCACTGCCAGGCGGGAGATCCCGTTCGACCGGGCCTCGGCGCAGACCTGCGGCAGCACGGTCGGCGGCAGGTTGTCCACGACGTACCACCCGAGGTCCTCGAGGTTGTCCGCCGCCGTGGAGCGGCCGGCCCCGGACATCCCGGTGACCACCACCAGCCGCAGCGGGTCGGGAGCGGCTGCCTCGGTCACCTCGGGCAGGCGGGCGGTCTCGCTGGTCACCGCCCTAGTATCCCGGTTCCCCGCTGAGGACGCCGGTCCTGGCCCCCGCGTCGCCCCCGCCGACCCCGGCGGAGACCGTCGGGGGCGCGGGCGCTGGGTCATCGGAGACGAGCTCACCGGTCGCGGTGTTGAGCGCTTCCCGCGCCGGGGTGGCGGCCAACGCCGTCTTGATGTTCTCGGCCAGCTTCGGGCCGAAGCCCGGGACCATCGCGATCTCCTCGACCGAGGCCAGGCGCAGCTTCTTCAGCGAGCCGAAGTGCGTCATCAGGGCCTTGCGGCGGACCTCGCCCAGGCCCGGCACCTGGTCCAGCAGGGACTCCACCATCGACTTGCTGCGCCGCGTCCGGTGGTGGGTGATCGCAAAGCGGTGCGCCTCGTCGCGGAGCCGCTGCAGCAGGTAGAGCCCCTCGCTGGTCCGGGGCAGGATCACCGGCTCCTCGAGGTCGGGCAGCCAGACCTCCTCCAGCCTCTTCGCCAGACCGCACAGGGCGACGTCGGAGATCCCCAGCTCGTCGAGCGCGGCCGCCGCCGCCGCCACCTGCGGCGGGCCGCCGTCGACGACGACGAGGGAGGGCGCGTAGGCGAAGCGGCGGGGCGCCCCCGTCGTCGGGTCGACCAGCAACGGGCCCTCGTCGCCGCCCGCGGACTGGGCGCTGGCCATCGCCGCCCGGTCGTCGAGCAGCCGGCGGAACCGCCGGGTGATGACCTCGTGCATCGAGGCCACGTCGTTCTGGCCCTCGACGCCACGGATGACGAACCGGCGGTACTCGCTCTTGCGCGGCAGTCCGTCCTCGAAGACGACCATCGACGCGACCACCTCGGTGCCCTGCAGGTTCGAGATGTCGAAGCACTCCATCCGCAGCGGCACCCCTGGCAGCTCCAGCGCCTCCTGGATCTCCTCGAGCGCACGGTTGCGGGTCGACAGGTCCCCCGCTCGGGTCGTCTTGTGCCGGATCAGCGCCTGGTTGGCGTTGCGGGTCACCGTCTCCATCAGCTGCTTCTTGTCGCCTCGCTGGGGGACGCGGATGGAGACGTTCGACCCGCGGCGCTCGGTGAGGAGCTCGGTCAGCGGCTCGAGGGACGGAGGCAGCGCAGGCACCAGGATCTCCCGCGGCACCGCGTCCCGGTCGGTGGTGGAGGAGTCGGACTCGGCGTAGAGCTGCAGCAGGAACTGCTCCACCAGCTCACCGGTATCGCCCTCGTCGAACCGGTCGGCGACCCAGCCACGCTCGCCTCGCACCCGGCCACCGCGCACGTGGAAGATCTGCACCGCCACCTCGAGGGGGTCCTCGGCCAGGGCCACCACGTCGGCGTCGGTCCCGTCGGCGAAGACGATCGCGTTCTGCTCCATCGCCCGCTGCAGGGCACCGATGTCGTCCCGGATGCGCGCCGCCCGCTCGAACTCCAGCTCGGCGCTGGCCTGCTGCATCTCCCGCTCCAGGCGCTTGATCATGGGGGCGGCCTGGCCGGCCATGAACTGGCAGAAGTCCTCGACGATCTCGCGGTGCTCCTCCGGGCTCACCCGGTCGACGCAGGGAGCGGCGCACTTGCCGATGTAGCCGAGCAGGCAGGGCCGGCCCAGCTGCCGGTGGTTCTTGAAGACGCCGGGGCGGCACGAACGCATGGGGAACACCCGCAGCACCAAGTCGACGGTCTCCCGGATGGCCCAGGCGTGGGAATAGGGACCGAAGTACCGCGTGCCCTTCTTCTTCGGTCCGCGACCGACGGTGACCCGCGGGTACTCCTCGCTCAGCGTGACGGCCATCCAGGGGTAGGACTTGTCGTCGCGGTACTTCACGTTGAAGCGCGGGTCGTACTCCTTGATCCAGGAGTACTCGAGCTGCAGCGCCTCGACCTCGGTCTGCACGACGGTCCAGTCCACGCGCTTGGCGGTCAGCACCATGGTCTGGGTGCGGCTGTGCAGCGAGCTGAGGTCGGCGAAGTAGGAGTTGAGCCGCTGCCGCAGACTCTTCGCCTTCCCCACGTAGATGACGCGCCCCTCGGCGTCGGAGAAGCGGTAGACGCCCGGCTGTTCGGGGATCGAACCCGAGGCGGGGCGATAGGCCAGGGGGTGGCGCGACGAACGGGAGGAGACCGGTGGAGCCACGTCCACCACTCTAGGTCGGGGGGCTGACAGCCCCGCCCGTGCCCGTCCTCGCACCCGTCCCTGCCAACAGGACGAGGCGGGCTGTGGACGCCCCAGCGCGCAGCCGGGGCGTCCGCGATGAGCTCAGGCCTCGACGGTCACCTGATTACCCGAGAGGGTGGCCGTGGCCTGCGTGAGCGGCTTCTTCGCTGGCTCCTTGAGCACCGAGCCGTCCTTGATGGAGAACTGGCTGCCGTGGCACTTGCAGATGATGGCCTCGCCCTTGATCTCCGCGACCGGGCAGCCCTGGTGGGTGCAGATGCTGCTGAAGGCCTTGAACTCACCCTCGGTGGGCTGCGTGACCACGTACTTGGCGTCCTTGAGGATGACGCCGCTGCCGACCGGCACGTCCGCAGCGGCGATGCTGGGGCCGGCCGGGGCGGCGGAGGCCGACGACGAGGCCGAGGCCGAGGCGGAGGCGGAGGCCGAAGCGCTCGCGGAGGCCGGGGCACTGGCCGACGAAGCGGCGCTGGTGGCCGCAGGCGCGGCCACCTCGCCCTCGGCCGAGCAGGCGCCCAGGACGCCGACGCCACCGCCGGCCAGGGCGACCAGGCCCGCGGCCCGGAGGACCGTGCGTCGGGTGGTGCCGTTCTCGAAGGGGTTGGGGTCGCGCTCGGGCATCAAGGCCTCCTGGGGCGTCGGGACAGATGACGGTGCGACCCAGCCCCCGATGGACTCAGGCTTCTGCCGTCGTGATTGCTGACGATACAGAGCGCCGGATGGTTCGGATCGCTAGACACATCAAGTGACCGCCTCTCAACTGGCCTTGCGTGCCGGCACCCGCGGCGCCGTGCGCTTGGCCGGAGCCCCGGCGGCCGCCCGGGTTGCGGCCTTCGTCGCCGCCTCTGCCTTCTTGGCCGCCGCCTTGCCGGCCCGCTCCTGCGCTGCCGCGGCCCGGATGGCCTTCTTGGTGACCGGGCGGACCGGTGCGGGCGGCGGCTTCGGCGGCCCGACCGGCACCGAGCGACCCTCCAGCAGGGGACGCAGGTACTCCCCGGTGTAGGACTCCGGGCAGGCCACGATCTGCTCCGGCGTCCCCTGGGCGATCACGGTGCCGCCGCGCGAACCTCCTTCGGGGCCCATGTCGACCAACCAGTCAGCGGTCTTGATGACGTCGAGGTTGTGCTCGATCACCACGACCGTGTTGCCGGCGTCCACCAGGCGTCCCAGCACGATCAGCAGCTTGCGGATGTCCTCGAAGTGCAACCCGGTCGTCGGCTCGTCCAGGACGTACAGCGTGCGGCCGGTCGAGCGCTTCTGGAGCTCACTGGCCAGCTTCACGCGCTGGGCCTCACCGCCCGACAGCGTCGTGGCCGGCTGCCCGAGCCGCACGTAACCCAGGCCCACGTCCACGAGGGTCCGCAGGTGCCGGGCGATCGGCGGCAGGGCGGCGAAGAACTCCAGACCCTCCTCGATGCTGAGGTCGAGCACCTCGGCGATGGACTTGCCCTTGTAGTGCACCTCCAGCGTCTCGCGGTTGTACCGCGCCCCGTGGCAGACCTCGCACGGCACATACACGTCCGGCAGGAAGTTCATCTCGATCTTGATGGTGCCGTCGCCGGTGCAGTTCTCGCAGCGGCCGCCCTTGACGTTGAAGGAGAACCGGCCCTGCTGGTACCCGCGCACCTTCGCCTCCGGGGTCTCGGAGAACAGCCGGCGCACGTGGTCGAACACCCCGGTGTAGGTGGCAGGGTTGGAGCGCGGCGTGCGGCCGATCGGTGACTGGTCGACGTGGATGATCTTGTCGATCTCGTCGGCGCCGGTGATCGAGCGGTGCCGTCCGGGCACGTCGCGGGCGTTGTAGATCCGCTTGGCCAACGAGGCGTAAAGGATGTCGTTGACCAGGGTCGACTTTCCTGAGCCGGATACCCCGGTGACGGCGATGAGCTGCCCGAGCGGGAACGACACCGTGACGTTGCGCAGGTTGTGCTCGACGGCGTTGTGCACCGTGATCTCGCGGTCCCTGGTCCGCGGGCGACGCACGGCGGGGAGCGGGATCTCCCGCCGGCCGGACAGGTACTGGCCGGTGAGCGAGGTGGGATGCTCCAGGAGCTCCTGCACGGAGCCGGAGTGCACGACGTGGCCGCCGTGCTCGCCCGCGCCGGGCCCGATGTCCACGGCCCAGTCGGCGACCTTGATGGTGTCCTCGTCGTGCTCGACCACGATGAGGGTGTTCCCCATGTCGCGGAGCCGGATGAGGGTGTCGATCAGCCGCCTGTTGTCGCGCTGGTGGAGCCCGATGCTCGGTTCGTCGAGGACGTAGAGCACGCCGACCAGGCCCGAGCCGATCTGGGTGGCCAGCCGGATCCGCTGCGCCTCGCCACCGGAGAGGCTCGCGGTGGGCCGGCTGAGCGAGAGGTAGTCCAGACCCACGTCGAGCAGGAACCGCAGACGCTCGTTGATCTCCTTCAGCACCCGCTCGGCGATCTGCCGCTCCCGGTCGCTGAGCTCGAGCGCCAGCAGGAAGGCGGCGGCCTCGTCGATGGACATCGCCGAGATGTCGGCGATGTTCTTGCCACCGAGCGTCACGGCCAGGGACGTCGGCTTGAGCCGGGCACCTCGACAGGCCGTGCACGGGACCTCCCGCATGTAGCCGGCGAAGCGGTCGCGCGAGGTGTCGGTCTCGGCCTCCGCGTGCCGCCGCTCGATGTAAGGGATGACGCCCTCGTAGCTGGCGTTGTACGAGCGCTCGCGGCCGTAGCGGTTCTTGTAGCGGACGTGCACCTGCCCCGGGACGCCGTGCAGCAGCACCTTGCGCGCCGCGGCAGGCAGCCGGTGCCAGGGCACGTCGGTGCGGAAGCCCGCGCTCGTGGCCAGCGACTCGATCAGCCGGATGAAGTAGTCGGCCACCTGCGCGGACGCCCACGGGGCGATGGCGCCCTCGGCCAACGTCTTCTCGTCGTCGGGCACCACGAGGTCGGGGTCGACCTCCATCCTGGTGCCGATGCCGGAGCACTCGGGGCAGGCTCCCCACGGGCCGTTGAACGAGAACTGGCGCGGCTCGAGCTCCTCGATGGCGATGTCGTGGTCGTTCGGGCACGCCATCTTCTCGGAGTAGCGGCGCTCACGGCCGGGGTCCTTGGCGTCGAGGTCCACGAAGTCGATGGACACGACCCCCTGGGCCAGGCCCAGCGCCGTCTCGACCGAGTCGGTCAGCCGCTGCTTGGAGCTCGGCTTCACCACCAGGCGGTCGACGATGACGTCGATCGAGTGCTTCTTCTGCTTGTCCAGCACCGGCGGCTCCGTGAGCTGCACCACCTCGCCGTCCACCCGGACGCGGGCGAAGCCGTCGGTCGCGAGCTGACGGAAGACCTCGACGTACTCGCCCTTGCGGCCGCGCACGACCGGAGCCAGCACCTGGAAGCGGGTGCCCTCGGGCAGGGCCAGCAGGCGGTCGACGATCTGCTGCGGGGACTGCCGGCTGATCGGCTCACCGCACTGGGGGCAGTGGGGCCGGCCGGCCCGGGCGAAGAGCAGCCGGAGGTAGTCGTAGACCTCGGTGATGGTGCCGACGGTCGAGCGCGGGTTGCGCGAGGTGGACTTCTGGTCGATGGAGACCGCCGGGGAGAGCCCCTCGATGAAGTCGACGTCCGGCTTGTCCATCTGCCCCAGGAACTGCCGGGCGTAGGCCGAGAGCGACTCCACGTAACGCCGCTGGCCCTCGGCGAAGATGGTGTCGAAGGCCAGGCTCGACTTCCCCGAGCCCGAGAGCCCGGTGAAGACGATGAGCGCGTCCCGGGGCAGATCGAGGGAGATGTTGCGGAGGTTGTGCTCCCGGGCTCCCCGGACGACAAGACGATCCATCACGGTGACCCATCGTAGGTGGGGGTGCTGACACTTCCTGTCGATGTCGTCGCCCTGGCACCGGACCCGCGGACGGCGACGGCTACCTTGAGCGCATGGCACCGGACGCCCCGCGCCCCGAGCACGCCGACCAGCGGGGACGGCAGGACCAGCTGCGCGCCCTGCTGAGCACGGCGACGACCCAGCTGCTCGGCGCGACCATCGCCGTCCCCGACGCGGGCTGGCGGGCGCCGAGCCGGCTGCCCGGCTGGACACGCGGCCACCTGGCGACGCACCTGGCTCGGCAGTCCGATGCCCTGCGCCGGTTGGCGACCAGTGCCGTGGACGGTCAGCCCCGGGCCATGTACTCCGCGCCGGGCCAGCGCGAGGAGGAGATCGAGGCCGGCGCCGGCCGATCGGGCCTGGAGCTCCAGATCGACCTCGACACCTCGGCGGGCCTGCTGGAGCAGGCTTTCGAGGCCGTGCAGGAGGCAGGCGCCTGGGACAGGGTGGTCGAGCTCCGCGGCGGGCTGCGCGTCCCCGCCCGGCTGCTGCCGCTGGCCCGCCTCTTCGAGGTCGCGCTGCACCACGCGGACCTCGACGTCGGACGCGAGGTCAGCGAGCTGGACGATGCGACCGCGGACTGGCTGCTCGAGTGGTCGGGTTTCCGGCTCCGGGAGCGGGACGAGTTCCCGCGACTGGAACTGAGCTCCCCCACCACGCGGATGACCGTCGGCAGCTCCGGCCCAGGGCGCGCAGTCCGCGGGTCGAGCCCCGCGCTGCTCGGCTGGCTGACCGGGCGCTCCGACGGTGCCGACCTGGAGGGCGTCGACGACCTCCGGCTGCCCGCGTTCTGAGCCCGGGCTCTCCCACGCACCACTTCCCGCCCGCCCCTTCCCACGAACGCGAGGACCTGATGCCCGGACTGAACCACGTCGAGCCCGGCGGTGAGCCGCTCATCCTCACCCTCGCCCCGACCCTGACCCTCACGAAGCTGAGCGTCGGGCCGATGGACAACAACGCCTACCTGCTCAGCGCGGCGGCGGCTTCCCTGCTGATCGACGCCGCGGCGGAACCGGAGCGGCTGCTGGCGGTGACCGGCGTCGGTCTCGGCACCGTCGTCACCACCCACCGGCACGATGACCACTGGCAGGGCCTGGCCCCGGTGGCGGAGGCGACGGGCGCGAGGCTGCTCGGCGGTCGCCCCGACGTCGCGGCCATTGCCACCGGGGCCTGGGTCGAAGGCATCGTGGGGATATGGGACGGCGACTCGGTCCCGGTCGGCGGCCACCAGCTCGAGGTGATTGGGCTCGTCGGGCACACGCCGGGGTCGATCGCCCTGGCCTGGCAGGGCGAGGAGGGTCCGGCCCACCTCTTCACCGGGGACAGCCTCTTCCCGGGCGGCGTGGGGCGGACAGCGGGCCGGAGCGACTTCGAGAGCCTGCTCTCCGACGTCGAGGCCAAGCTGTTCTCGCGGTTCGACGACGACACGGTCGTCCACCCAGGGCACGGTGACGACACGACGCTGGGGGCCGAACGGCCGCACCTCGAGGAGTGGCGAACCCGGGGGTGGTGAGGCGAGCTCACGGTACCGGCCGTCTTCCTGATCACCCGACCGAGGAACGAGGGGCAGGCGAGAGGTCCTCCGGCGAGCACGCCGAGGTTCTCGGTCGAACGGCACGACCTCGGGACGGCCGGTGGAGGTGGTCGGGCGAGCAGCTGGACGGGCGTGGAGCACTCAGACCGTGAGCTCCGCGTCGAGCAGTCCCTCGTTGGGAGTCCCAGCGGACACGTGGAACTGCCGGACGAGCAGGCCTTCCCCGGTTGCGTTTCTCGCGGGTGGCGGTCAAGGTGACGCGGAGGCGGACGTCGGTCCCGTTCGGCAGGTGCATCGTCGGTCGGTCCGCTGCCCAGGCGGCCTCCGCGGCGGCCGCGACGGTTGGGCTGCCTGGTGTCAGGCCCGTGAACCCCGCCTCATGCATCTCACGCAACTGAGTGGTGAGCACTGCCACCACAGCGTCCTTGCCCTGAATCCACTCAGCCTCGTCTGTGCCGATGGCGAGCACGTCCGGCGCGAGTCTGGCGAACCACTCCGACCCGTCCCCGCTCGCCAGGGCGGAGTAGAGGGTGCTCAAGACCTGTGTCACCTCAGCTTCTGGATCCAATTGCCGAGACTATCGATCTGGCCTGGACGGGGGAAGAGCCGAGGAAGTGGGTGTCGGAGGTCCGTCCAGGGACAAACACCACCGGCCCGCACGAGACAGCGGGGCTTCCCGGGCGCCGCGAGGCGGACAGCGGCCGGGAGCCGTGAGCCACCCGGGCAGGACCGGGCCGGACCTCAGACGGAGGCGGCCCGGGTGTCCGCCTGCAGCTGTCCCACCAGCTGGGCCAAGGGCAGGTAGACGCGCAGCCAGGTGATGCCCGCGTCGCTGAGCCCGTAGGTCACGCAGTAGGCGACGTCGACGTCCGCGCCCTCGGCCGGGATGCCGGCGAACTCCGCGATGTGCCGGCCGACGAAGTTGGCCTCGAGGCAGGCGAAGTCACCGGTCACGACGAGGGACCTGATCTTCGGCTCGGCCTCGAAGAACACCGAGTGGAAGACCCGGATGTACTCGGTGACCGCTGCGGCGCCCACGACCTCCTCACCGGTCTCCATCGTCCGCCACACCACGTCGGGCGCGAAGAACCCGGAGATGTCGCCGCCGCGGCGGAGTGCCTCGATGTAGTCGTCCATCAGCTTCTGCCGGTCGGCCGTCACGCTGCCCCCTCGGTGATCGGTCGAGAACTCGTGCCGACGACGCTATTCCTCCGCGGAGACGTTTGTCGAGGTCCCGCCGAGCGGTGCGCTCAGCAGCTTCAAGGAGAGGAGCGAGGCATCGCCCCCATCTGCAGGGGTGCTGACCGCAGTCAGGGCATGAGCACGTCCTGCCAGTGCTCGCCCCCGACGCCGTCGAGCAGACCCCGTGCGCGGGCCTCGCGGATCGCCGACACCCGGTCGTGGGCGTCCAGCCGGTTGTAGAGGTCACGCAGGTGCTTGCCCACGGTGCTCTCGCTGATCTTCAGCCGCGAGGCGATCGACCCTGCGGTCAGACCGCCCTGCATCAGCTCGAGGATCTGCTCCTGGCGTGGGGTGAGCTGCACCGAAGGGTCCGGGGCGTGCAGGAAGCGCCCGTGCGACGCGACGACACCCGGCTGCAGCCTGGCGAGCCGGTCGAGCTCGGCGTCGGTGAAGTCCCGGTCGACCCTGGCCACGAAGTAGCCGCTCACCGTCTCCCCCAGCGCCGACGCGGCCAGGTAGGCGGCGTGCCGCAGCAGCTGCCCGTCCGGGGTGCGGAGGGGCAGGGCCACCCACCCGAGTTCGCGCATGAGCGCGTCCAGGCGGAAGGGCGGCACCACCCCTGACGTGCGGCAGAGGGAAGTGAGGGGCCCGCTCTCCCACACCGCGGTCAGCTCCGCCTCGAAGGAGGTGCTCCAGTCGGCCGCGTCCGGCCAGCACCGGGCTCCGGCCGCTCGGGTGCCGGCCACGGCGAACACCACGACCTGGGCACCGCTGACCGCCGCGAGAACGGGGAGCGTGGTGCTGATCGCGACGCGCAACGTCGGCACGTCGGCCAGCGCCACGGCGAGCCGCAACTCCTCGAGCTCCCGCGCGTCGACGCGCCCTGATGTGATCGCGCTCACAGGGCCCAGTGTAGGAGTCAGGGAGGGCCGCAGACGCGGAGGCCTCTGCTGACATGACTCCGGGTTCCAGATCCCAGCGCAGGCCCCTGAGCTCCACCCCCAGGAGGGGCGTCCGCTTCCAGTCCGATTGAAGTGACGGATCGGGGAGGCCCCGATACGGCCTCCAGTGACTGACTGCCCGATCGGGCCCAGCTCGACTTCCACGCGATGCAGGGCTTGGGTAGCGGGACGCCATCGACGACGTGTCCCTATCGGTGCAGTTCGGGAACAGATCGGTGACGTTAGAGAACAGCGGGGTCTGCGGTGGCTCCCTGCTACGACGATGTTGGCTGTCGCTCGCCTCGTCGGGCGATGAGCACGGCTTGTCCGTCCCGCTCGAATCCGGGGGCTGGTGCCCGGACCAGGCGGCAGACTTCGGTGAAGCCGCATGACTGAAGTAGCTGCGTCACGCTGTCAGGCATTCGGTGGTAGCGGATCGTCGTCACGTCGTAGCCGAGCAGTCGGCGTTCTCCGTGGCTGACTTCGCGCGACCCCGTTCCCGTTCGGAACGCGAGGAGGACCTGGCCGTCGTGACGTAGGACGCGGCTTGCTTCCTGGAGGACCGCACCCAGGTCGGTGTCTGACAGGTGGATGATGGAGTACCAGTAGAAAGCCCGTCAAGGATTCGTCGGCGAACGGCAGCGCGGTGATGGAGGCGACGCTTGATGGGATGGTGGGATGGTCGCGCTGGACCATACGGATCATCTCGCGTGAGAGGTCGATGCCTTGGGACGAGGCATCCGCGGTCGGCGAGGTATTGCGCCATGCGACCGGCGCCGCATCCCGCGTCGAGCACCATTCGGGACCCCCCCAAGAACATGGCGAAGTGGTCGATCATGGCCACGTCAACCGCCTGCTCGGGTTCTGTCGATGTGAAGTGGGCGGCGTACTCGGCGGCGACCAGGTCGTAGGCGGCCTGGACGGGGCCGAGGCCATCGCCACTCCTCATGTGGTCAGTGTCGCAGCCAGCAGCCGGCCGGGACGTCGCCGAGAAGGTCATCGCTGGCTTCCCTGCTGCCCCGTTCGTCCGAGCCGGGCCCTTTCGGGGGGGGGGGGGGGGGGGGGGCGATCAACCTGATCGTCGAAAGGGTCCGAGACCGAGGACGGCACTGTCCCCGGCCTCAGGCCGACGTGCTCAACGGAAGCAGCCCAACCATGCCTAGATACGGGAAGCCAGGTTGCCCCAGGTCAGGGGGCGCGGGAAGGACCCTCTGCCCAGGTCGGGGCTTTGGGCCAAGCCCGGGCTGGGCGCTGTCCTTCCTGTGGCCGTGCTCGATCAAGCGGTTCGGCTGACCGGCTGGCCCGCGCGGTAGACCACACGGATGCGGTGGAGGGTGTCGCGGTCCCGGATCGGGTCCCCGTCGACGGCGAGGAAGTCGGCGTCGTAGCCGGTCGTGATCCGTCCCTTACTAGCTCCGAGCCCGCAGACTTCCGCGGCGACGGAGGTGACAGTGACCAACACGTCGGCAGCTGGCATTCCGAGGTCGATGAGCTGGGACACGGCGGAGCGCAGGACGTCGTGTGGCTTGACCGGTCCGATTCCCGCGTCGGTGCCGGCGACCACGCGAACCCCTGCCTGCTGCATCCGGAGGGTGTTGGCGATGACCAGGGGCATGCGTTTCAGCACGCCGGGTGGCGGCGCGGCCCCCGGAACGGGCACCATCCCGACGGTGGCGCCGACGACAATCCGACGAGAGGCGATGGCCTGGAGCAGGTCCCCGGGATCGTCGACACTGTCTTCGGACCAGAAGCTGGCGTGCTCGAGACCGTCCACACCTGCTTCGACCGCGTTCCGGATGCCCTGGGTGGCGTGGGCGTGCGCCGTGATGGGCAGGCCCAGGCGGTGTGCCTCGTCGACCGCCGCCCGGAGCTCCTCGACGCTGAACTGAGGGAGGTGCTGGCTGGATCCGGCCGTCAACTGTCCCCCACTGGCCATGATCTTGATGACGTCCACGCCCCGGGCGGCATGGTCTCGAACGGCCGCCCGGACGCCGTCGACGCCGGGCGCCACCTCGCCACCGAGAAAGTGGCAGTGCCCGTTGGGGGTGGTCAGCGGCGGCCCTGCCGCCACGACGGTGGGCATCGCCGCGTCGCCTCGTAGGTCCAGGGAAAGGTAGTTCCGGTCACCGAGGTCACGGACGGTGGTCACCCCGCCGGTGAGCGCGGTCCGTCCCGCCTCCCGCATGGCCTGCACCACGGCAGCGTCATCGCGCTCGACGAGGGCCGCGACCGGGTCACTGCTCGCGTCGAAGGCGAGGTGGACGTGCGTGTCGACCAGGCCGGGCAGCAAGGTCGCGGACCCCAGGTCGACCAGGTCCGCCTCTGGTGGGGCTGGGACGCCGAAGCCGACCGAGACGATGGTGGAGCCGGCGAGGACGACGACCGGATGCGGCTTCAACGTTCGTTCGGTGCCATCGAACAGCCACGCCGCCAGCAAGGCCGTCGGTCGAGGTCGGTCACGCACCGAGATGGTGGCGGTCATGTCTGGCCATTCTCCTTCAGCTGTGAGGAATACCGCTCTGGACCTTGTTGCCGTCAGACGGATGAGGCCCTGATCAGGGTCGAGGATCTTGCGTCTCGAGCGCCAAACTCCGTCTGAGCCTCCGTGTTGGGTGAGGGGTCGGAGTGTCGAAGCACCAGCCCTGCAGTTCCGTAAGCCCGTACAGGTGGAATGCCCTGAAGGGTCGTTGCTGGAAAGACGACAGAGTCAGTCGGGTGAGCTGGGTTGACTCAAGCCGGGTCCAGGACCACCGAGCAGCAAGGGAGGATCGCTTCGCTCTTCCCGTCTGGGCAACAACCCGTGGGGCTGCTCGGTGATCCGCTCGTGTTGGTCGAACCTTGGCCGCAGGCCGGTTGCATGCTCCTCTCGCCTTCGTGATCGTACGGCGGTAGGTCCCATTGTTCGTTGGGTGTGTGGAGCACCCGGATGGCCAGAAATCCCATGCCCAGTGCGGTGAGGCCCCAGCCGGTGAGGTCGAGCGGCGGGAGAGTGGTGACGATGGCGATGACGTGCAGTGGCTGGGAGAGGATGAGGAGTGCCCCCACCCAGGCTGGTGCTAGCTGTGCGCGAACGGTGATGACGCCGAGCAAGATGGTGCCCACGACGTGGCCGACGACGAAAACGATCGTGGGTGCGGCGGTCAGGGCAAAGAGGCGGTCGGTCACCCGACTCATGGTCGGCAGGTCGAGGTTGACCTGGTGTCCGGCGAGAGTGAAGTAGTCGAGAGCGCCGAGGGCTGTCATTCCCAGGTAGGCCGGGACCAGGAAGGCGGTGGTCCAGGCGGTCAGCCGCGGGCGGTACCGGCGGGTCAGGTGCAGGGCAGCGTAGATGCCGGGGAGCAGCGTGAAGAGGGCGGGTAGTCCCAGGATGTGCACCAGCTGCATGGATTCGATCACCTCGGCCGGGTTCTGACCTGGTCGGCCGGGGTCGGGGATGATGAAGCGGATGACGGCGACGCAGGCCGGGCCGATGGGCATCAGGATGGCTGCCACCACCCGGGACACGGTCCGGTTGTCCAGCCCGGGCTGCCGCAAGACATCCGGCCGCTGCTGGGTGCTCATCGCGCAGCTCGCGGCCGTGCGAAAAGCAGAACAGCGACCAGGACGGACAACAAGATCCCGGCCGCCGCCGCGAGCCGGAACGCGTTCGGCACGTCCGGCACGAAGAACGCGGGCAGACCCGTCAGGGCCGGAAGCACTGTCGCCACGACAACGACTACCCGAGCCTTGGCTGATCCGCCCCACGCGAACGGGATCGCGATCAGCGCGACGCCGCAGATGGCGAAGATCACGAGCGGGAACGCGAGCCCGTCGGGAAGCTGGTCGGCCCCGGTCCAGGCCTGGCCCAGCGCGAGCAGCCCGGCCAGCACCAGACCGATCCGGGCGCTGAGGGTGCTGCGAGCTTTGTTACGGGTCGAGACGGTGTGTGTGGACATGGGACCCTCCTGTGCTGTGAACGCCCGAGTTGAGCTATTGCCCACAGTGCTGCGGTACCGGCCTGGGCGCCTGAGGTCCCGACCCCTATTCGGGACTTCTTCCCTGGGCGATCTCCCGGCCGGGGTAGGGCCGTGCCCCCAAAAGTGCACCCAATCCGACGGGATAATCGACCTATGCCGGTACCGGAGAAGGGCTGCGCGACGATCAGGGTGGTTCTCGTCGACGATCACCCGATCGTCCGTCGTGGCCTAGCGTCACTGCTGAGCACCCTGGACGGGGTGGAGGTGGTGGCGCAAGCAGGGACGGGGGAGGAAGCGTTGCGGGAGGTCGCGGTGAAGCGGCCTGACGTGGCGGTGATGGACCTGCGGATGCCGGGGATGGACGGGGTGGAGACCACTCGCCGCATCGTCCGGGACTACCCTGCAACCGCGGTCTTGGTGCTCACCATGTTTGACGACGATCGGCAGGTCGCCGATGCGCTCCGGGCGGGTGCGCGGGGCTACCTGGTGAAGGGGGCCGAGCAGGACGAGATCGAGCGTGCCGTTCGGGCAATCGCCAATGGCGACGCCATCTTCAGCAGCACCATCGCCAGCCGAGTTCTCCGGGGCATCACGGGGAACCCAGGGCAACCGATGCTTGCCTCCCTGTCCCCGCGCGAGCGCGAAGTGCTCGACATCGTCGCTACGGGGGTGTCGAACTCGGCGATCGCTGAGCGGCTGCGCCTGGCGCCGAAGACCGTCGGCAACCACATCTCGGCGATCTTTCTCAAGCTCGGCGTAGCCTCCCGCTCCGAGGCGATCGTCATCGCGAAGGATGCCGGTCTTGGTCGCCCTCGCTGAGGTGAACAACCCGGGCCACGCTTCGCACCCTGGTCACCGCCCTCGATGGTGGGTCGTGGCGGCGCCGATGCTCGCGGTCATCTTGGCTTTGACGACGATCGGGTACGCGATCGCTGCGGACGTGGACGGACGTGAGTTCACGCAGACCTACGCCCTGACCAACCTGGTGCTCGGTCTGGCGTTGGTCGGGTCGGGCACCTTCATGGCCTGGTTCCAACCGCGCAACGTCATCGGGCCGCTGTTCGTCGTCGGAGGCCTAGGACATGTCCTGACGGCGGCAGCAACGATGGCCGCCCTCTGTGGGATGGCCAGGGGTTGGTCGCAGGTCGTACTCGAGGCGTTGGCGACGGTCGTCACCGGCGCATGGCAGCTGGGCTTGCCGTGGCTGTTCGTGCTGGCGATGCTGCTGTTTCCCACCGGGGACCTGCCCTCTCCGCGCTGGCGACCGCTTGCCTGGCTGATCTCCCTCTCCGGCGCCTACCAGCTCATCAGCGGTGTGCTGTCGGACGGCTCACCCATCCAATCCGCCCAGGCACCGAGCTCCCTCCTGTCCATCGGTCTCGAACTGCCAGCGCCCATCGTGGCCGTCACCGGTGTGACCAGCGCCGCGACCAGCCTGCTGGTGACCGGGTCACTGGTTGTCCGTTATGCCTGCGGGGACGAGCGGCTCCGCCGCCAGCTGCTCTGGCTGATCCTGGCTCTCATTGCCGTGACGCTCCTCAACGTCCAGCGCCTGGTCACCGCGGACGGTCCGATCGTCTTCCTGCTCTCCTTCGTGCTGGTACCGATCGCCATCGGGATCGCGGTGGTGCGCCACCAGTTGTTCGACATCCGCCTGGTGCTGTCGCGCACGCTGGTCTACGGGCTGGTGCTTTCGGTCATCGTCGCCCTTTACGCCGGCATCGTCGCAGGGTCCTCGCTGCTCGTACCTCCCGATGCAGAGCGGGGTGTGGCGGTGACGGCAGCCATTGTGGTTGCGGTCAGTTTCACCCCGTTGCGGTTGCTCGTGCAGCGGCTGGTCGCCCAGGCGTTCTACGGCACCCGCTCCGATCCCGTGGGTACCGCATGGCAGATCGGTGAGCTACTGCGGCAGGACGACGATCTCGCTGGCCTGCTCGACGGCACCCGCAACGCGTTGCGGCTGCCGTGGATCGTTCTCCGTGACGGCTCGCGCGGCGAGGTGGTCGCGGCGGCCGGTCAGGTGGACGACTCGGCATCGACCGTGATCGCGCTCCGTTACCGCGACCAGACGCTGGGCGATCTCGCGGTGGGGCACCGCCGCGGGGAGCCGCGACTCCATGATCGAGACCGCCGCACCCTCGAACTCATAGCGGTGCCATTGGCGGTGGCACTGCACGCCAGCGCGTTGAGCGACCAGGTTCGGCGGGCCCGCGCGGCCACCGTCGAAGCCGCTGCTGCGGAACGAGTCAAGCTGCAACGGGAGCTGCACGACGGGCTCGGCCCCACACTGACGAGTCTCACCTTCACCGCTGACGCTGCGGCCAACCTTGTCCGCAGAGACAGTGACGAAGTCGAGCGGCTGCTCGGGGAGGTTCGAGCTGACCTTCGGTCCGCCCTCGACACGCTCAGGAACGTCGTCTCCGGCCTGCGGCCAATCGAGCTGGACGATCTGGGCCTAGTCCGTGCCTTACGGCAGCGGATCGCGGGGCTGTCCAGCGAGGCACGCGGCGGGATAGCCGTCGACCTGGTCGCACCCGAAAGCATCTCCGGACTTTCCCCTGCCCTGGAACTCGCCGCCTACCGCATTGTCACCGAAGCCCTTTCGAACGCCTTTCGCCACTCCACCGGCCAGCTTTGCGTCGTTACGATCACGGGCGGCGCAGTCCTCAGCATCGAGGTCCGGGACAACGGCACGAACCCCGCCGACTGGCGACCGGGCGTGGGGATCCACTCCATGACGGATCGCGCTGAGGAGCTGGGAGGTGCAACCAGTGCAGGTCCTACGGCGACCGGCTGGACAGTGCGAAGCCAGATACCAGTTAATCCTCAACACGCGAAGGGAGTAACCATCTGAGAACCAGTACTCAGGCAGGCCGAGTGCCCTTGGGGAACACGCAGAACCGAAGCAGTGCCGACAAGAAAGCAACAACACGAAGTCCACCAGGACAAGCAGTGCCCCGTTCGCCCACGGCGGACGAGGGAAGAAGCGGCGTCGTACCAGCCTTGAGTGGAGGTCGCTCAATTTTGGGCGACCTGCTCCTGGAGGTACTTCCCATGTCGACCACCCGGCTTCCCGTCCTCTTCCTCACCGATCTCGTCATCCTCCCCGGCATGGTCGTGCCGGTCGAGCTGGACGACGCGGCGCGTGCCGCCATCGACGCCGCCACCTCCCACAGCGACGGACGTCTGCTGGTGGCTCCGCGCCTGGAGGACCGATACGCGTCCCACGGCGTCGAGGCCTCCATCGTCCAGATCGGCAAGCTGGCCAGCGGCGAGGCCGCGGCCGTCCTCCGTGCCGAGCAGCGCGTGCGCATCGGCTCGGGGGTCTCCGGTCCCGGGACCGCTCTCTGGGTGGAGGCCGAGGGGATCGGCGCCGTTGGTGAGGACAGCGAGGAGGTGACCAGGCTGGCCGCCGAGTACCGGGCACTGGTCGTCGCCACCCTGCAGCGGCGCGACGCCTGGCAGGTCATCGACACGGTCAACAAGGTGACCGACCCCTCGGCCCTCGCCGACCTCGCCGGCTACGCGTCCTGGCTCACCGATGCGCAGAAGCGGCAGCTCCTGGAGACCCCGGACGTGGCCGAGCGGCTCCACGTCCTCGTCGGCTGGGCCAAGGACCACCTGGCCGAGACCGAGCTGAACGACAAGATCGCCGACGACGTGCGGGAGGGCATGGAGAAGAGCCAGCGGGAGTTCCTGCTCCGCCAGCAGCTCGCCGCCATCCGCAAGGAGCTCGGCGAGGACGAGCCCGAGGGCGCCCAGGACTACCGGACCCGCGTGGAGGAGGCCTCTCTGCCCGACGACGTCCGCAAGGCCGCTCTGCGCGAGGTGTCCAAGCTCGAGCGGGCCAGCGACCAGGCTCCGGAGTCGGGCTACCTGCGGACCTGGCTCGACACCGTGCTCGACCTGCCGTGGGGTGAGCGGACCACCGACGCCACCGACCTTCACGCTGCCCGCGCGGTCCTCGACGCCGACCACCACGGGTTGGAGGACGTCAAGGACCGGATCGTGGAGTACCTGGCCGTCCGGTCCCGTCGCGTCGAGCGCCACCTGGAGGTGGTCGGCGGTCGCGGCTCCGGCGCCGTCTTGGCTCTGGTCGGTCCGCCCGGGGTGGGCAAGACCTCGCTCGGTGAGTCGGTGGCTCAGGCGCTGGGTCGCCGGTTCGTGCGGGTCGCCCTCGGGGGCGTCCGCGACGAGGCCGAGATCCGCGGGCACCGGCGGACCTACGTCGGTGCCCTGCCCGGCCGTATCGTGCGGGCCATCAGCGAGGCGGGGTCCATGAACCCGGTCGTCCTGCTCGACGAGATCGACAAGGTGGGGGCCGACTACCGCGGCGACCCGGCGGCCGCGCTGCTCGAGGTCCTGGACCCAGCGCAGAACCACACGTTCCGCGATCACTACCTTGAGGTGGACCTCGACCTCTCCGACGTCGTGTTCCTGGCCACCGCGAATGTCGCGGAGTCCATCCCTCAGGCCCTGCTGGACCGGATGGAGGTCGTGCAGCTCGACGGGTACACCCAGGACGACAAGATCGTCATCGCCCGTCAGCACCTGCTCCCCCGGCAGCTCAGCCTGGCGGCGCTGACCGAGGACGAGGTGCTGGTGAGCGACGACGCCCTCCGGGTGATCGCGACCGACCACACGCGGGAGCCGGGCGTCCGCCAGCTGGAGCGGCTGCTGGCCAAGACCCTGCGCAAGGCCGCGACGCGGCTGGCGAGCAGTGGGTCGTCAAACCGACTGGTCATCGACGCCTCGTCCCTGACGCAGTACCTGGGACGGGCCCGCTTCACCCCGGACGCCCACGAGCGCACCTCGGTTCCCGGCGTGGCCACCGGCCTCGCGGTGACCGGGCTGGGCGGGGACGTCCTCTACATCGAGGCGAGCGCCCTGCCGGCGGCGGAGGGGAGCACGGGGCCGGCCGCCGGGGGTCTGATCCTCACCGGCCAGCTCGGGGAGGTGATGAAGGAGTCCGCTCAGATCGCGCTCTCCTACGTCCGTGCCCACGCCCACGCGCTGGGCATCACCGAGACCAGTGTCCTCTACGGCCCGATCCACATCCACGTGCCAGCCGGCGCCGTCCCCAAGGACGGGCCCTCGGCCGGAGTCACCATGGTGACGGCGCTGACCTCGATGGCCCTCGGCCGTCCGGTCCGAAGTGACGTCGGCATGACCGGGGAGGTGACGCTCAACGGCCGGGTGCTGCCGATCGGCGGGCTCAAGCAGAAGCTGCTGGCCGCCCAGCGGGCGGGCCTGACGACCGTCTTCGTGCCGAAGCGCAACGAGCCCGACTTGGACGACGTCCCGGCCGACGTGCTGGCTGTCGTCGACGTCCGGCCGATGACCGACGTCGCCGCGCTGGTGCAGCAGGCGATCGAGCCGGTCGTTGAGCGGGCGGAGCGACTCGTCGCCTGATCTGACGCTCGAGAACGGCGACGGCCGGGCCCCCGCGAGGGGGATTCGGCCGTCGCCGCTCAGGGTGAGCCGAGGGTCAGGACGCGGCGGGCGGGGTGCCGTGCTCGGCAATGCCCGCGGGACGCTCGGACGGGCCCTCGTCCGGCAGCGGCTCCGTGTTCGACGCCGCGTCGTTGCGCGTCTTCATGAGGCTGGCCACGGTGGTGATGGCCAGGGTGCCGACGATGATGAGCAACGAGAACCAGATGGGGATCTCGCCGCCCCAGGGAGCCCAGTCGGCCCAGTGGTACTCGTGCAGGGCGTGCAGGACCAGCTTCACGCCGATGAAGGCGAGGATGACGGAGAGTCCGAGCGAGAGGTAGACCAGCTTCTTCAGCAGCCCGCCGATGAGGAAGTACAGCTGCCGGAGCCCCATCAGCGCGAAGACGTTCGCCGTGAACACCAGGTAGGGCTCCTGGGTGAGCCCGTAGATCGCCGGGATCGAGTCCAGCGCGAAGAGCAGGTCGGTGCTGCCCAGGGCGACGATGACGAAGAACATCGGGGTGATGAAGCGCTTGCCCTGCTCCACGACGGTCAGCTTGGTGCCGCGGAAGTCCTCGGTCGCGTTGAACCGGCGGCGGACGAGCCGCAGGAGGGGGTTGTCGGGCGCGTCCTCGTCGTCGTCGTGCTTGCGGTAGTCGAGGAAGAGCTTGACCGCGGTGTAGACCAGGAAGGCACCGAAGATGAAGAACACCCAGGCGAACCGGTCGATGGCTGCGGCACCGACGGCGATGAAGATGCCGCGGAAGATCAGCGCGAGGATGATGCCGACCAGCAGCGCGAACTGCTGCAGCTCCCGGGGCACCTTGAGCTTGCTCATGATGATGAGGAAGATGAACAGGTTGTCGACCGACAGGCTGTACTCGGTGATCCAGCCGGCGAGGAACTCCCCGGCGTACTGACCGCCAGACACGAACCAGACGCCGAGGCCGAAGAGCACGGCGAGCCCGACGAAGAAGGCGATCGCGATCGAGGCCTCCTTGGTGGAGGGCTCGTGGGGCCGGCGGCCGATGACGAACACGTCGACGGCGAGGATCGCGACCATCACCACCACCGTGATGGCCCAGGCGTAGGGGTGGACTTCCATGGCGTACCTTCCGAGACGATCCAGTGAATGTTGAGGTCTCGGAGGTCTCTTCCGCCAACACGAGGTTGACCGAGGCACCGGGACGCGCGCTCGGGCGTCAGCCCGTCCGCGCACGTCCGTGATGACGATGCCGACGCGAGGGAGTACTCCCCTCCGGGAGCCAGTATGGCAGCCCCTGGAGACGACGCCGTCCTGACGCCAGGGCTACCGGCTGGCTTCGACCATCTGGCGGAGCTCCTTCTTGAGGTCGGAGATCTCGTCGCGCAGCCGCGCGGCCACCTCGAACTGCAGGTCGGCCGCCGCCCCGTGCATCTGCGTGGTGAGCTCCTGGACCAGGTCGGCCAGCTCGCCCGCCGGCATGCCGGCGAGCCGACGACCGTGGTCGGCGCCGCCCTTGAGCCCGAGCGCCGGGACCGGGGACTTGCCCTTGCCCTGCGGCCGTCCGCTCAGCAGCTGCTCGGTGTCGGCGTCCTCGCGCGCCAGCATGTCGGTGATGTCGGCGATCTTCTTCTGCAGCGGCTTGGGGTCGATGCCGTGCTCGAGGTTGTAGGCGACCTGGATCTCGCGGCGCCGGTTCGTCTCGTCGATGGCCGAGGCCATGGAGTCGGTGATCGAGTCGGCGTACATGTGCACCTGCCCCGACACGTTGCGGGCGGCGCGGCCGATCGTCTGGATGAGGCTCTTCGCGCTGCGGAGGAACCCCTCCTTGTCGGCGTCGAGGATGGCCACCAGGGAGACCTCCGGGAGGTCGAGACCCTCGCGGAGCAGGTTGATGCCCACCAGCACGTCGTACTCGCCCATCCGGAGCTCACGGAGCAACGCCACCCGCTGCAGGGTGTCCACCTCCGAGTGGAGGTAGCGGGTCCGGATGCCGTTCTCGAGCAGGTAGTCGGTCAGGTCCTCCGACATCTTCTTGGTCAGCGTGGTGACCAGGACCCGCTCCTTGCGCTCGACGCGCAGCCGGATCTCCCCCATCAGGTCGTCGATCTGGCCCTGGGTGGGCTTGACGATGACCTCGGGGTCGATGAGGCCGGTCGGGCGGATGATCTGCTGGACGAAGCCGTCGCCCTTGGCCAGCTCGTAGTTGCCCGGCGTGGCTGAGAGGTAGACCGTCTGGCCGATCCGCTCGACGAACTCCTCGAAGCGCAGCGGCCGGTTGTCCATGGCGCTGGGCAAGCGGAAGCCGTGGTCGACCAGCGTTCGCTTGCGGGACATGTCGCCCTCGTACATGCCCCCGATCTGCGGGATGGTGACGTGGGACTCGTCGACGACGAGCAGGAAGTCCTCGGGGAAGTAGTCCAGCAGGCAGTAGGGCGCCGTCCCCCGGCCTCTCCCGTCGATGTGGCTGGAGTAGTTCTCGATGCCTGAGCAGGTGCCGATCTGCCGCATCATCTCGATGTCGTAGCTGGTGCGCATCCGCAGCCGTTGAGCCTCGAGCAGCTTGTGCTGCGCCTCGAGCTCGGCCAGTCGCTCCGCCAGCTCGACCTCGATCCGCGCGATGGCCCTCTCCATCCGCTCGGGACCGGCGACGTAGTGGCTGGCCGGGAAGAGGTAGATGTGCTCGTCCTCGGTCACCACCTCCCCGGTGAGCGGGTGCAGCGTGCTGAGCTTCTCGATCTCGTCGCCGAAGAACTCGACCCGGACGGCCAGCTCCTCATACATCGGGAACACCTCGAGGGTGTCGCCGCGGACCCGGAAGGTGCCCCGGGTGCCGGCCAGGTCGTTGCGGGCGTACTGGATGCCGACGAGCTGGCGCAGCAAGGTGTCTCGCTCGATCTCCTGACCGACCCGGAGCGCGATCATCCGGTCCACGTACTCCTGCGGGGTGCCCAGGCCGTAGATCGCGGACACCGTCGCCACGACCACCACGTCCCGCCGGGTCAGCAAGGAGTTGGTGGCCGAGTGCCGGAGCCGTTCGACCTCCTCGTTGAGCGAGGAGTCCTTCTCGATGTAGGTGTCGGTCTGGGGGACGTAGGCCTCGGGCTGGTAGTAGTCGTAGTAGGAGACGAAGTACTCCACGGCGTTCTTGGGGAAGAAGTGCCGGAGCTCGTTGGCGAACTGGGCGGCGAGGGTCTTGTTCGGCTGCATGACCAGGATCGGCCGCTGCACCCGCTCGGCCAACCAGGCGATGGTGGCCGTCTTGCCCGTTCCGGTGGCGCCCAGCAGCACGACGTCCTGCTCGCCGGCGTTGATCCGCCGCTCCAGCTCGGCGATGGCGGCCGGCTGGTCCCCCGCCGGGTCGAAGTCGCTCTCGACGTGCAGAGGCGCCACGACACGTTGCAGGTCTTCCAGGGGACGCATGCGGGAAGCCTACGCGCGACCTCCGACAGTTCTGTGGGCCAAAGGCGGTCCTCCGCAGCCGCCCGGGTCGCGACCTCAGCGAGCGGCGCCGAGCGCGACCAGCTCCCTCCAGAGAGCGTCGACCTGGCCGCGCAGGTCCTCGACGCTGCCCTCGTTGTGCAGCACGCGGTCGGCGGCGGCCAGCCGCTCGGCCCGGCCGGCCTGGGCGTCGATGCGGGCCTGGGCCTCCTCCGCGCTCAGCCCGTTGCGCTCGCACAACCGGCGGAGCTGGGTCGCGGGCTCGAGGTCGACGACGACGGTCAGGTCGAAGGCGCCCGCCTGCCCGGTCTCCACGAGCAGCGGGATGACGTGCACGACCACCGCGTCCGGGCGTGCGGCCGCCTCGATCTGGGCCGCCCGGGCCCGGACGCGGGGGTGGACGATCTGCTCCAGCGCGCGTCGGGCGGCAGTGTCGGCGAACACCCGGCGCCCCAGGGCGGTCCGGTCGATGCGGTCCCCGTCCAGCACCCCCGGCCCGAACTGTGCGACCACCGCCTCGAACCCGGCGGTCCCGGGTTCGACCGCCTCCCGGGCCAGCCGGTCGGCGTCGATGACCAGTGCTCCCCGGGCCGCCAGCTCCTCGGCGACCGTGCTCTTGCCCGAGGCGATCCCGCCCGTCAGTCCCACCCGCAGCATGGCCTCAGCCTAGGCAGCGGCGGCGAGACGACGGCCCCAACGGCACGAGGCCCTCCCACCGTCACGTGGGAGGGCCTCGTGGTGTTGCTCAGCGCTACCGGCTCAGAGCCGGGCAGGAGCCGGAGGGTGCCTCGATCAGGAGGCGCCGCCCGTCAGCTTCTCGCGCAGGGCCTGCAGGGCCTCGTCGGAGGCCAGCGAGCCCTCCGGCGCGGCGTTGCTGCTGCTGGTCGGAGCCGCCGCGTCCGGCGCGGCCGGAGCCGCGCCACCCGCGTTGGACGACGAGGAGTAGCTGGCCGGGACCGCCGCGGCGACCTCGGAGTTCTCCGCGTCCTCGACCTGCTTCTTGTGGGCTTCCCAACGCGCGTGCGCCTCGGCGTACTGGTGCTCCCAGGCCGCGCGCTGCTCGTCGTAGCCCTCGAGCCACTCGCCGGTCTCGGAGTCGAAGCCCTCCGGGTACAGGTAGTTGCCCTGGTCGTCGTAGGACGCCGCCATGCCGTACAGCGTGGGGTCGAACTCCTCGGAGTTGATGTCGACACCCTCGTTGGCCTGCTTCAGCGACAGCGAGATCCGGCGACGCTCGAGGTCGATGTCGATGATCTTGACCAGGACGTCGTCGTTGACCGTGACGACCTGCTCGGGGATCTCGACGTGGCGCTCGGCCAGCTCGGAGACGTGCACCAGACCCTCGATGCCCTCCTCGACCCGCACGAACGCACCGAACGGAACCAGCTTGGTGACCTTGCCGGGCACGATCTGGCCGATCTGGTGGGTCCGGGCGAAGGCCTGCCACGGATCTTCCTGCGTCGCCTTGAGCGAGAGGGAGACACGCTCTCGGTCCATGTCCACGTCGAGCACCTCGACGGTGACCTCCTGGCCGACCTCGACCACCTCGGAGGGGTGGTCGATGTGCTTCCAGGACAGCTCGGAGACGTGCACCAGGCCGTCGACGCCACCGAGGTCCACGAAGGCACCGAAGTTGACGATCGAGGACACGACACCCTTGCGGATCTGGCCCTTCTGCAGCTGGGTGAGGAAGTTCTGGCGGACCTCGGACTGCGTCTGCTCCAACCAGGCGCGGCGGGACAGGACCACGTTGTTGCGGTTCTTGTCCAGCTCGATGATCTTGGCCTCGAGCTCCATGCCGACGTAGGGCTGGAGGTCGCGGACCCGTCGCATCTCCACCAGCGAGGCGGGCAGGAAGCCGCGCAGGCCGATGTCGATGATGAGACCGCCCTTGACGACCTCGATGACGTGGCCGGTGACGACCCCGTCCTCTTCCTTGATCTTCTCGATCGTGCCCCAGGCGCGCTCGTACTGAGCCCGCTTCTTGGACAGGATCAGCCGGCCCTCCTTGTCCTCCTTCTGCTGGACGAGAGCCTCGATCACATCCCCGACGCTGACGACCTCGAACGGGTCGACGTCGTGCTTGATGGAGAGCTCTTTGGAGGGGATGACCCCTTCGGTCTTGTAGCCGATGTCCAGCAGGACCTCGTCACGGTCGACCTTGACGACGGTGCCGGTGACGATGTCACCGTCGTTGAAGTACTTGATGGTCGCGTCGATGGCGGCCAGGAAAGCCTCGGCCGAGTCGAAGTCGTCGACTGCAACCTGCGGGGGTGCCTCAAGGGAGGACGTCATGTAGTAGGGCTCCGATAGTGGAAGGTGTGGGTGTTCCGGTGTGCTGCGGCCGCCCGTCGGGGAGAGACCCGCTGCCCGAACTTCTGCTGCTCAAACCCACACGTGGTGCTTGGACCCAGACACGACCGACAACCGACTTCACCCCGGCACGCGCGCCTGCTCCGTCCGAGGTCGCGCAGGCCACAGCGACATCTCAGGATACGTACGGGGGAAGACAGGGTCAAACCCCGGGGTGGGCAGGGCGCACGCGCACGAGCGCCCCCCAGGCATCCGCAACGCCTACCCTCGCAGCTAGGCGTCCGGGGGTCCCCGGACCGTGAAAGGAGACGCGTGACCGGCTTCCGAGGAGCAGACGACAGCGGGCGGGTGGCCAACCCCCTGACTCCGGAGACCCTGCGGCCGCTCCTGTGGGAGGCGACGACCTGGGTGGTGGTGGAGCCGGTCGGCGACGATCCCGCCGCCCGAGCCCGTGCCGTGCGGGCACCCGGCGGTCGCTGGCAGCTCGAGGTGCGCCCGGCCGACGGCGAGCCGGTCGTCGCGGCTGTGCCCAACACCGACGCTGCCTTCGACGCCCTGCGCTCCTGGGCCGCCGACGACGGCTGGTACCTGGAGGCGTTCACCTGGTCGCCGGCCGGCTCACTGCCGGCCTGAGCCGCCGGGCTGCCTCAGTGCGCCGCCTCGTGCCAGGACCAGCCGACGCCGACCGAGACGTCGAGCGGCACAGTCATCTCCACCGCCTGGCCCATCTTGTCCCGGACCAGCCGCTCGAGCGCCTCGCGCTCCCCCACCCCGACCTCGAAGACGAGCTCGTCGTGCACCTGCAGCAGCATCCGGCTGCTCATGCCGGCGTCGAGGAGCGCACGCTCGACATCGAGCATGGCGACCTTGATGATGTCGGCGGCCGAGCCCTGGATCGGGGCGTTCAGCGCCATCCGCTCCGCCATCTCGCGGCGCTGGCGGTTGTCGCTCATCAGGTCGGGCAAGTAGCGCCGGCGGCCGAGGATGGTCTCGGTGTACTCGGTCTTGCGGGCGTCGGCCACCAGGGAGTGCAGGTAGTCCCGCACACCGCCGAACCGTTCGAAGTACTCCTCCATCAAGGCCTTGGCCTCGGAGGTGTCGATGCTCAGCTGCTGGCTCAGGCCGAAGGCGCTCAGTCCGTAGGCCAGGCCGTAGTTCATCGCCTTGATCTTGGCCCGCTCGGCGGCACTGACGGACTCGGGGTCGACGCCGAAGACCCGCGATGCCGTCACGGTGTGGAAGTCCATCCCGGAGCGGAAGGCCTCGATCAGGCTGGCGTCCTCGCTCGCGTGCGCCATGATGCGCATCTCGATCTGGGAGTAGTCCGCCGACATCAGCGACTCGTACCCCGGGCCGACGACGAAGGCCTCGCGGATGCGCCGGCCCTCCTCGGTCCGGATGGGGATGTTCTGGAGGTTCGGGTCGGTGCTGGACAGCCGGCCGGTGGCCGCGATGGTCTGCACGTAGGTGGTGTGGATGCGGCCGTCATCGGAGACCGACTTGAGCAGCCCCTCGACGGTCTGCTTGAGCCGGATGGCGTCCCGGTGCACCAGGAGGTGGGCCAGGAAGGGGTGCTCGGTCTTGGCGTAGAGCGACTGGAGCGCCTCCGCGTCGGTCGTGTAGCCGGTGCGGGTCCGCCGGGTCTTGGGCATCCCCAGCTCCTCGAACAGCACCACCTGCAGCTGCTTGGGTGAGCCCAGGTTGATCTGCTTGCCGAGCACCTCGTAGGCGTCGTTCGCCGCCTGGGTGACCTTGGAGCCGAAGTCGGACTCCAGCGCCTGCAGGTGGGCGAGGTCGACCGCGATGCCGGTCTGCTCCATGCGGGCCAGCGTCCGCAGCAGCGGCAGCTCCACCCCGTTGAGCAGGCTGGTCCCGTTGCGGGAGGCGATCTCGGTGTCGAGGGCGTTGGCCAGGTCGATCACGGCGCGGGCCCGGACCATCGCGGCCTCGGAGGCCAGCCGGGTCCCCGAGTCGTCGTCGCCGAAGTCCAGCGCCTGCTGGTCGGTCTCGAGGGCGTCGGGCAGCCCCTCGACCTTCAGCTCGCGCTTCAGGTAGCGCACCGTGAGGTCGGCGAGGTCGAAGGTGCGCTGGTCCGGGCGGGTGAGGTAGGCAGCCAGCTGGGTGTCGGAGGTGAGCCCGTCCAGGTCCCAGCCGCGTGCCCAGACGGCCAGCAGCGCGCCCTTCGCGTCGTGCATCGCCTTGCGGTGGGTGGGGTCGGCCAGCCAGCGCGACAGGGCCTGGTCGTCGGCCGGGGTGAGCTGCGAGACGTCGACGTGGGCGGCGGCGCCGTCGGCCGCGGCCAGGGCCAGCGCGGCGATGTCCCCGGTGCCGGAGCCCCAGTGGCCGACGACGTCGACGCCGGTCCGCTCGCCAGCGGCGTGCTCGACCAGCCACGCGGACAGCGCGTCCTGAGCCAGCACCTCCCCGGTCAGCTCGAAGCCACCCTCGGGGACGATCTCCTCCTCGTTCGGCAGCGCCTCCAGCAGCCGGTCCCGGAGCACCCGGAACTCAAGGCCGTCGAACAGGGTGTGGGTGGCCTCCCGGTCCCAGGGCTGCCGGACCAGGTCGTCGATGGTCACGTCGAGGTCGAGGTCGCGAACGAGCGCATTGATCTGCCGGTTGCGCAGCACGTCCTCGGTGCGGGCCTGGAACTCGGCGGCCGCCTTGCCCTTGAGCTCACCCGCGTGCGCCACGAGCTCCTCCAGGCTGCCGTACTGCTGCAGCCACTTGACCGCCGTCTTGGGCCCGACGCCCGGCACCCCCGGGAGGTTGTCGCTGGTCTCACCGACGAGGGCGGCGAGGTCGGGGTACATCTGCGGCGTCGCGAAGTACCGCTCCTCGACGGTGGCCGGGGTCATCCGGGCCAGGTCGGAGACGCCCTTGCGCGGGTAGAGCACAGTCACGTTGTCGGTGACCAGCTGAAAGGCGTCGCGGTCCCCGGTGCAGATGAGCACGTCGAAGCCCTGCGCCTCGGCCTGTGTGGCCAGGGTGCCGATGACGTCGTCGGCCTCGAACCCGGGCTTCTGCACGTAAGGGATGTTCAGCGCCTTGAGGACCTCGCGGACCAGGTCGACCTGCCCCTTGAACTCGTCCGGCGTCGCGCTGCGGTTGGCCTTGTACTCGGTGTAGATCTCCGAGCGGAAGGTCTGCCGGGACACGTCGAAGGCCACCCCGACATGGGTCGGCGCCTCGTCGCGAAGGACGTTGATGAGCATGGAGGTGAACCCGAAGACGCCGTTGGTGTGCTGACCCGTCTGGGTCGAGAAGTTCTCCACCGGCAGCGCGAAGAAGGCGCGGTAAGCCACCGAGTGACCGTCGATGAGCAGCAGCTTGGGCCGCGACGGCGGGGCCGCAGCCGCGGCGGCGGCGTTCTTCGCGGCGCGGGAGGAGGGGGCGGTCTTCGCGGGCACGGCCCGACTCTAGCCGGGACCGCTGACAGGACCGGGGCTGCTTAGGCTGGGCGGATGGACACGCGCCAGGACTCCGCCATCCCCCCCTGGTACGCCGGGATGACCAGCGCCCTGGACGCCAAGATGGGCCTGGAGGTGCTGGAGCTGACCCCGGAGCGCGTCGTCGGCCGGATGCCTGTGGAGGGCAACACCCAGCCGCTGGGCCTGTGGCACGGCGGGGCCTCGTGCGTGCTCGTGGAGACCCTCGGCTCCATCGGCGCCGCAGCCCACGCCCGGCCCGACAGGGTGGCGGTGGGCGTCGACATCAACGCCACCCACCACCGGTCGGTCCGGAGCGGCTGGGTGACCGGCACGGCGACAGCCCTCCGGCTCGGCCGCACCGTGGTGAGCTACGAGGTCGTGCTGGCCGACGACGAGGGCCGCCGGGTGTGCACTGCCCGGCTCACCTGCCAGCTGGTCGAGTCCCGCTGAGGGCCGTGGTCCTTCCGCCCGCCAGCCGGGCCCTGACTGCCCCTCAGTCCTCGCCGAGGTAGGCCTTGCGCACGTTGTCGTCGGTCAAGAGCTTCGGTCCGGTGTCCTCCAGGACGATCGAGCCGACCTCGAGCACGTAGCCGTAGTCGGCCAGCGAGAGCGCCGCCTGGGCGTTCTGCTCGACCAGCAGGATGGTGACGCCCTCGGACTTCAGCTCGGTGATCGTCGACATGATCCGCTGCATCATCAGCGGCGACAGCCCCATCGAGGGCTCGTCGAGCATCAACAGCTTGGGCCGGCTCATCATGGCGCGGCCGATGGCCAGCATCTGCTGCTCACCGCCAGAGAAGGTGCCGGCGGGCTGGGAGCGCCGGGTGCGGAGGATGTCGAACAGGTCGAAGACCCGCTCGAGGTCCGAAGCGATCCCCGCCTTGTCCTTGCGGGCAAAGGCGCCGAGGCGGAGGTTGTCCTCCACGGTCAGCCGCGGGAAGATCCGCCGCCCCTCCGGTGAGTGCGCCAGCCCGCGAGTGGTTACCTCGTGCGCGGGGACGGCGTCGATGCGCTCGCCCTCGAACCAGATCTCGCCCTCCTCCGGGCGCAGCAGACCCGAGATGGTGCGGAGCGTGGTGGTCTTGCCGGCACCGTTGGTGCCGACAAGCGTGACCACCTGGCCCTGCTCGACGGTGAAGCTGATGCCCTTGACCGCACGGACTCGTCCGTAGGCGACCTTCAGGTTCTTGACCTCGAGCATCGCGGTCACGACTCCAGCTCCTTCTCCAGCTCGGACGCGTCCTCTGGACCCGTCCCGATGTAGGCCTCGATGACGCGGGGATCCGACTGCACCTGCGCCGGCGTGCCCTCGATCAGCGCCTTGCCCTGCACCAAGCAGAGCACCCGGTCGCAGAGGGTGAAGATGAACCGCATGTCGTGCTCGATCACCACGATGGCCAGCCCGAGGTCGCGGATCTTGAAGATCAGCTCCTCGGCCTGCCGGGTCTCCTGCGGGTTCATCCCCGCCGTCGGCTCGTCGAGCAGCAGCAGCTTCGGGTCCGTGGCCAGGGCCCGGGCGATCTCGAGGCGGCGCTGGTCGCCGTAGGGCAGGTTGCGGGCCAGGCTGTCGGTGGTGTGACCGAGACCGACGAAGTCCAGGAGCTCCTGCGCCCGCTGCCGGGTGGCCGCCTCCTCCCGCTTGAACTTCGGCCCCCGGATGATCGAGGTGAAGGGCCCGGCGGTGGTCCGGCAGTACCGGCCCACCATCACGTTCTCGAGCGCGGTCATGTTGCCGAAAAGCCGGATGTTCTGGAACGTCCGGGCCATGCCGGCCAGGACGACCTTGCGAGGCTTGGGCGGCAGCACCGAGCCGTTGAACACCACCCGGCCGCTGGTCGGGAGGTACAGGCCGGTGAGGCAGTTGAAGAACGTCGTCTTGCCCGCGCCGTTGGGTCCGATGAGGCCCATGATCTCGCCCCGGTTGACCCGGAAGTTGACCGAGTCGACCGCGGTCAGACCCCCGAAGCGCATGGTGACGTCCTCGGCCACCAGCATCGCCTCCCCGGTCCGGCCGCTGGGGGGAGCCGTGTCCACCGCTGTCATGTCGTCGCACCCTTCGCCGTGCTGCTGTGGATCTGCTCGTCGATGCGACCGGCCAGCTCCTCGTCGTCCTCGTGGAACTCCAGCTGCCGCCGGCGGCTGGCGACCAGCCCCTCGGGCCGGAACCTCATCATGATGATCAGGGTCAGGCCGAAGAGCAGCAGCCGGAACTCGCTGACAAACCGGAGCTTTTCGGGCAGCAGGATCAGCAGCGTCGCCCCGATCAGCACCCCGAGCACCGTGCCCATGCCGCCCAGCACGATCGCGGCGAGCAGGAACGCCGACTGCAGGAAGTTGTACTGGTCCGGCGTCACCGAGACGTCCTGGTGGGCCTTGACCGATCCCGCGACGCCGGCGAGGAAGGCGCCGCCGGCGAAGGCGAAGAGCTTGAGGCCAAAGACGTTGACGCCCATGGCCTCGGCCGCCTTCTCGTCCTCGCGGATGGCGACCCAGCCGCGGCCGATGCGCGAGTTGTTGAGGCGGCTGAACACCAGGATGATCAGCGCGATGACCACGAGCAGCAGGAAGTAGTAGTTCGAGAACCGCCCCAGCGGGATGCCGAGGAGGTCGTGGGGGTCGCCGAAGTCGAATCCGAACAGGTTCAGGTCCGGGATGGCCGGGATGCCGTTGGACCCGCGTGTGAGGTTGGGTCCGGCCTCACCGTCGAGGTTGATCATGGTGATGCGGAAGATCTCCCCGAACGCCAGCGTCACGATGGCCAGGTAGTCACCGGACACCCGCAGCGTCGGGGTGCCGATGATCAGGCCGAGCGTCGCCGAGACCAGACCGCTGATCAGCACCACGACGATGAACGGCGGGTGGAAGTCCAGCGTCGCGAACGCCGAGCGGGACAGGATGGCCGCCACGAAGGCGCCCGCCCCGAGGAAGGCGATGTAGCCGAGGTCGAGCAGGCCCGCGAGCCCGACGACGATGTTGAGGCCCATCGCCGCCGCCGCGAAGATGATCACCTGGGTGGCGATGGACATGTTCGCGTCCGAGCCGTCCTGGGTGAACGGGAACAGGAAGGCGACGAGGAAGGCCGCGAGGATCAGCACCTTGCGGTGCCGCTGCGAGACCGCCGAGAGCCAGCCCATGACGCCGAAACCAAACAAGGCGGCCAGCACCCCGCCGGCGAAGGCGATGAAGCTGACGAAGGTGCCGGCGTCGTCGTTGTCGAGCGCGTACGCGATGCCGAACAGGGCGGCGGCCATCACCACGACGATGGCCAGCAGCTCGAGCCAGCTGCGGGCTTCGGCTCGGTGGAGAGTCGGTTCCGGCCCGGGCGCCACCAGGCGCGTGCCGGCGAAGGCGAGCAAGGCCCCGACCAGGGCGATCCACCCGCCGTACTCGACGTTCACCAGACCGCCGAGCTCGGCGGCGATGGAGAGGACGATCAAGAGGGTGAACGCGAGCGCACCCGCGGCCGCGGCCCGGGCCCCCCGCAGCCAGCCCACCCTCGGCCGGCCCCGCCCCGGGGGCTGGGAGCGGGCTCGGAGCAGACCGACGAGCACGAGCACCCCGAGCAGCATGCCCATCACCTGGAGGGGCGACGGGTTGAGCAGGAGGGTCATGCCATCGAGGGCGTCGAAGCTGTAGGCCCAGGGCAGGAGCCCGGAGAGCACCAGCAGGGCGGCGCCGACGAGGCCGAGGAGACGGCCACGGGAACCGTGCCGCTCCTGGAGCGCGGGGGTGACGAGCACAGGACGCTTCATGCCCGGTCCACCACCCGCGCGCCGAGGAGTCCCTGGGGACGGAAGACCAGCACGAGGATGAGCAGCACGAAAGCCCACACGTCCTTCCAGGCAGAGCCACCGAAGGTGCCGGGGATGTAGGACGTGGCGAGCACCTCGACCACACCGAGCACCAGACCGCCCACGACCGCTCCGTTGATGTTGCCGATACCGCCGAGGACCGCTGCGGTGAAGGCCTTCAACCCGGCCAGGAAGCCGATCTTGAAGTCGATGTTGGTGTACCGCAATCCGTAGGCCAGCCCGGCCACAGCGGCCAGAGCGGCACCGAGCGCGAACGCCACCATGATGATCCGGTCCACGTTGATGCCCATCAGGCGCGAGGTGTCCGGGTCCTGCGAGGTCGCCTGCATGGCCCGGCCGAGCCGGGTCTTGTTGACGAACACGAACAGCACGGCTGCGCAGACCACCAGGGAGATCAGGGTGAACAGGGCTGCGCGCTGGATGACGATGCCGCCTGGGGTGAAGGCCGGCCCGGTGACCACGTCGATCTGGGGGAAGGAGATGGCCCGCAGGGAGTCCGGGAACGTCGGGATCCGGCCGAAGAACAGCCGGACGAACTCCTGGAGGAAGATCGAGACGCCGATGGCGGTGATCAGCGGAGCGAGCCGCGGTGCGTTGCGCAGGGGCCGGTAGGCGAACCGCTCGGTGAGCAGGGCCACCCCGACGGCGACGACGATGCCGCCGACGAGCATGAGCGGGAGGAGCCACAGGCCCGTCGAGCCGCTCTCTCGACCGAGGAGGAGCCACACGGTCAGGGAGCCGAAGGCCCCCATCATGAAGATCTCGCCGTGGGCGAAGTTGATCAGCTGGACGATGCCGTAGACCACGGTGTAGCCCACCGCGATCAGGGCGTACAAAGCCCCCAGCGAGAGACCGTTGATCAGCTGTTGCAGGACATCCACCTGTGGCCCCCTTCCGTGAAGTGGTTGGTCATCTGCGGCCGGAACGGAGTTCAGGCCGGGACAGAGCACGAGGAGGCAGCGAGCGCGTCAACTGCCTCCTCGCTCGTTGCAGGAGCCCTGGGCCGGCGGCCGGTGCGGGCACCGGCCGCCGCCCAGGTTCAGCTGCCGGTCTTGTCGGCCTTCCACTTGCCATCAGTCACCTTGTAGACGGTGAGCACCTTGGTCTTGGTGTCGCCGAACTCGTCGAACGCCACCGGTCCGGTGGCGCCGTCGAAGGAGACGCTGCCGATGGCCGTGATCGTGGCCTCGCGGGCGCTCTTGGCGTCCTCGGCACTGGCGAGGGAGGTCTTGAGCCCCTCGATGATCGCGTTGGCCGCGTCGTAGGCGTAGGCACCGTAGGCCCCGTACGGCTGCTTGAAGTTGCCGGCCTGATAGTCGCTGACGAACGTCTTAGCCGACTCGAGGCTCTCGGTCGGGGCGCCTACCGAGGTGGCGAGGTCGCCGTCGGAGGTCTTGCCGGCCAGCTCGATGTAGGCCGGGTCATAGATGCCGTCCCCGCCCATCAGGGGCGCGTCAAGGCCAGCGGCCTTGGCCTGCTGCGCGAGCGGGCCGGCCTGGGGGTACTCACCGCCGTAATAGACGGCCTCCGGGTTGGCGCCCTTCACCTTGCTGATGACGGCGGAGAAGTCCTTGTCGTCAGGGTTGATCGTCTCGGCCTGCGCGATGGTGCCGCCGCCTGCCTCGAACGCCTCGGTGAAGGCAGCCACCAGACCCTGGCCGTAGGCCTTCTTGTCGTGGATGGTGGCCACGCTCTTGATGCCCTTGTCCAGCAGGTACTTGGCCGCGAACGGGCCCTGGACCAGGTCGGTGGTGCAGGTGCGGAAGTAGCCCGGGTAGGCCCGCTCGGGGGCGTTCGCCGGGTCGGCACCGCGCGTCAGGGACGGACCGGTGTTGGCCGGGGAGATCTGGGCGATGTTGGCCGAGGAGAGCACCGGCTGCACCGACTGTGCGACCGAGGAGTTCAGGGTGCCAACCACACCGACCACCTCGTCGTCACCGGCCAGCTTGGTGGCTGCGTTCTTTCCGGTGTCGGGCAGGGCCTGGTCGTCCTGAGCGTCGACCTCGAGCGTCCAGCCCGGGATGGTGCCCTTCTCGTTCGCCTGCTTGACGGCGAGCTCGACCGAGTTCTGGATGCCCAGACCGAGCGCGGACAGGTCTCCGGACAGCGGCGCGATGACGCCGATCTTTGCGACCTTCGTCGCGGACCCACCGGTGCCGCCGGTGCCGGACTCCTCCGCGCGGGTCCCACAGGCCGAGACCGCGAGCGTGGTGGCCAGCAGGGTGACCCCCGTGAGCACGAGTTGCTTACGCACATTTCCTCCAAGTTGAGCTGCTACGTGGTGCATGGTCTAAGGGGCGGAGCCCGCGGACTGGTCGGAACCCTACGTGCCGGTCCGTCTGTTCAGGCTCCGGTTCGGTCCGTGTTGCATGTTCGTTACCTGCCCGTCGCCGGGCAGGCGAACGCTACTTCTTCTTGCTGCCCGACCCGTGCTCGATGACTCCTTCGGCGACCTCGCGCATCGACTTGCGGAGATCCATAGCCGTCTTCTGGATCCACCGGAATGCCTCCGGCTCGGTCAGGCCCAGCCCGCTCTGCAGCAGGCCCTTGGCCCGGTCGACGGCCTTCCGGGACTCGAGGCGCTCGTTCAGGTCGCTGACCTCGGCCTCGACGGCCTGGATCTGGGCGAAACGGGCCCGCGCGATCTCGATGGCCGGGACCAGGTCGGACTTGCTGAAGGGCTTCACCACGTAGGCCATGGCGCCGGCCGCGCTCGCCCGGTCCACCAGCTCGCGCTGGCTGAAGGCGGTCAGCATGATCACCGGGGCGATCCGTGCGGAGGCGATCTGCTCGGCCGCGCTGATGCCGTCCATCTTGGGCATCTTGACGTCCATCACCACGAGGTCTGGGCGGAGGTCGGTGGTCAGCTGGACCGCGGTCTCCCCGTCCCCGGCCTGCCCGACGACCTCGTAACCCTCTTCGGTGAGCATCTCGACCAGGTCCAGACGGATCAGGACCTCGTCCTCCGCGACGACCACGCGCGTCTTCGCGCCGTCCGTCGTACCAGCTTCTGCGTTCGTCACGGGGGACACCTTAACCAGGCCGTGTTACGACCTCGTCGCGGTCGAGGAGCGCAGCAGGTCCGTGTGTCGGCAGCCAGGTCTTTCCGCTGTGACACAATGAGCGGCCCCTGCGCCGGGAACGGCGCGGAGTGCCCCAGCCGGGGTGGCGGAAAGGTATACGCGGACGGCTCAAACCCGTCTGTCCGCAAGGACATAGGGGTTCGACTCCCCTTCCCGGCACTGGTCTTCTTCTTCCGCCCCCGCCTGGGTCGGGTTTGCCGGCTATGCGGACCACGGGGGCGCAGGCAACCATCCGCCGGTCGGTGACTCCGCTGCCGCTGACCGCGGCTCGACGTCGACCGGCTCCCGCCAGGCCCATCCACGCCTGCGCCCCCGTGGTCCGCTCCGCCTGCTCGTGCCCCGGTTGCCGGACAGCCCCTACACCGTCGTGTAACCCTCTGGCCTGCGGCGCATCCTCAGCCGGACGGCAGAACGCCCCGGCCCGACGGGACCGAGGCGTTCAACCCACCGCTGAGACTGAGGGGCACCCGGATCGGGCGCCCCTGTCGAAAGGAGGAGCGCGTCGACACGCTCTTCGTCGGCGCGCGACGACGTCGACAGGGGCGCCCGATCCGCGTCCGAACGGAGCGAGGACCGTGTCACGGCACCCGGATCGGGCGCCGCCGTCATGAGGAGGAGCGGGTGAACACGCTCTTCGTTCACCCGTGACGACGAAGACGGCGGGTCAGAGCCCGATCCGCGTCCGAGCGAGCGAGGACCGTGTTACAGCCCGATCCGCGTCCGAGCGGAGCGAGGACCGTGTTACAGCGGCGCGCCGATCCTGCGGACGCGCACCATGTTGGTGTGACCGGTGACCCCGGGCGGGGAGCCGGCGACGATGACGACGCGCTCGCCCTCGGCGATCATGCCGGTCTCGATCAGGGCCTTGTCGACCTGGCGGATCATGTCGTCGGTGTGACCGACCATCGGCACCAGGAAGGACACGACCCCCCAGCTCAGGGTCAGCGCCGCCTGGGTCTGCTCCACCGGGGTGAAGGCCAGGATGGGAATCTGGGAGCGGAGGCGGGCCAAGCGGCGGGCCGAGTCCCCGGAGTGAGTGAAGGCCACCAGGAACTTGGCGTCGATGCGCTCCCCCACCTCGGCCGCGGCCTTGGTGATGACGCCGCTCGTCGTGTGCGGGTCCCAGTCGATGTCCTGCATCTGGGCCTGGCCGTGCTCCTCGGTGGTCGAGACGATGCGGGCCATCGTCTCCACGGTGACCACCGGGTACTCGCCCACGCTGGTCTCGCCGGAGAGCATCACCGCGTCGGCGCCATCCAGGATGGCGTTGGCCACGTCGGAGGCCTCGGCCCGGGTGGGCCGCGGAGCCGAGATCATCGACTCGAGCATCTGGGTGGCCACGATCACGGGCTTGGCCCAACGGCGGGCGGCGGTGACGATGCGCTTTTGGACCAGGGGCACGTCCTCGAGCGGGAGCTCGACGCCGAGGTCGCCCCGGGCGACCATCAGCGCGTCGAAGGCGTCGATGATCTCGTCGAGGTTCTCCACGGCCTGGGGCTTCTCGATCTTGGCGATCACCGGGACCCGGCGACCCTCCTCGTCCATGATCTGGTGGACGATCTCGATGTCGGCAGCGCTGCGGACGAAGGACAGCGCGACCATGTCGACGCCCATCCGCAGCGCCCAGCGCAGGTCCTCGCTGTCCTTCTCGCTCATCGCGGGCACGCTGACGGCGACGCCGGGGAGGTTGATCCCCTTGTTGTTGCTGACCGGGCCGCCCACGATCACCTCGGTGACGACGTCGGTCTCGGTGACCGACACCGCCTGCAGCATCAACCGGCCGTCGTCGATCAGGATCCGGTCTCCGGGGTTCACGTCCCCGGGCAGTCCCTTGAAGGTGGTGGAGCACCGGTTCACGTCACCGGCGATGTCGTCCACGGTGATGGTGAAGGTGGCTCCGACCGTCAGGAGCTCCTTGCCGCTGGCGAACCGGCCGAGGCGGATCTTCGGCCCCTGCAGATCGGCCAGCACCCCGACGGGTCGCCCGACCGCGGCCGACGCCGCGCGGACGTTCGCGAGGTTGGTCTCGTGATCGGCATACTCGCCGTGGCTCATGTTCAGGCGGGCGACGTCCATGCCGGCCTGGACCAGCTCGATGAGTCGCTCGGGCGCTGAGGACGCAGGCCCCAGCGTGCAGACAATTTTGGCTCTACGCACATCCAGACCCTAGCGGTGCCGCCCGGGCCCAGCGAGACCAAGGGACCCACTGGTCCGTTGGGCCCGCGCCTGGCTAGGCGCCGCGGACGACGTCCAGGGCGTGCTGCAGGTCCGCCGGGTACGGCGAGGCGAACTCCACCCGGTCCCCCGTCGCCGGGTGGACGAAGCCGAGGCGGACGGCGTGCAGCCACTGCCGCTGCAGCCCCAGCCGGGCGGCGAGCACCGGGTCGGCGCCGTAGGTGGGGTCCCCGGCGCAGGGGTGCTTGATGGCGGCCATGTGCACCCGGATCTGGTGGGTGCGGCCCGTCTCCAGCTTGACCTCGAGCAGGGTGGTGCCCACGAAGGCGTCGAGGGTCTCGTAGTGGGTGACACTGTGCCGGCCGCCCTCGACGACCGCCATCTTGTAGTCAGCGCCCGGGTGCCGGCCGATCGGCGCGTCGACCGTGCCGGCGAACGGGTCGGGGTGGCCCTGCACCAGGGTGTGGTAGGTCTTGTCGACCGTCCGCGCCTTGAACGCCCGCTTGAGCACGGTGTAGGCCCGCTCGCTCTTGGCCACCACCATCAGCCCCGATGTGCCGACGTCGAGCCGCTGGACGATGCCCTTGCGCTCGGGGACGCCGGAGGTGGAGATCCGCAAACCGGCCGCCACGAGGTGAGCGAGCACGTCCGGTCCGGCCCAGCCCACGCTGGGGTGGGCGGCGACGCCGACCGGCTTGTCCACCACCACGATGTCCTCGTCGTCGTGGACGATGGCCAGACCCTCGACCGTGCGCGGGACCACCTGGGCGGTGCGATAGCCCTCGTCGTCGAGCTCGACCTCGAGCATCGAGCCGCCGAGCACCCGGTCGGACTTGCTGACTGCGGCCCCGTCGAGCCGGACCTGCCCGCGCGCGATCAGGTCGGCTGTGCGGCTGCGGGACAGGCCGAGCATGCGGGCGACGGCCGCGTCGACGCGTTCGCCCTCGAGCCCGTCCGGGACGAGGACGACGCGACTCTCACCCATCGACGGCCTCGCGCGGGGGACGCTCGCCGGTGGTCGCCGGGCTCCCCGCACGGTCCGCAGCCGCCGGATCGGCGCCAGGCCGTTGCCCGTCGATGCCGATGTTCTTGACCACGGCCAGCAGCAGGATGAGCACCGAGGCTGAGGTGATGCAGATGTCCGCCACGTTGAAGATCGGCCAGTGCGGCAGCTGCAGGAAGTCCACGACGTGCCCGCGCAGCACGCCGGGCTGACGGGCGAAGCGGTCCGCGAGGTTGCCCGCCACTCCGGCGCTGAGCAGGCCGAGCGCGACCGACCACGCCGGGTGGCCGATCCGCGGCACCAGCCGGACGACGACGAACACGAGCACGGCGCACGCCGCGAGCGCGAAGACCGGGGTGATGCCCTCCCCGGAGCCGAAGGCGGCACCCGGGTTGCGGATGATCCGCAAGGTGAGCACGCCGTCCAGCAAGGGCACCGGCCGCCCTGGGACCAGCCGGTCGACGGCGACGACCTTGGTGACCGCGTCCAGCACCAGGCCGGTCAGGGCCACGACCGCGAAGAGCACCCGCAGCCGACGGCGGGCGGTCGTCGTCAGGACGGGGACCGGAGGCTGCGCCTGCGGCGTTACCGTCGCTCCTCGCGCTGCTTGCACTTGACGCACAAGGTCGCGCGGGGGAAGGCTTGCAGGCGGCCCTTGCCGATGGGCTGGCCGCAGTTGTCGCAGCTGCCGTAGGTGCCCAGCTGGATGTGACGCAGCGCGAGCTTGGACTGGTCCAGCATCTCGCGGGCGTTGTTGGCCAGGGACATCTCGGCGTCGCGCTCGAAGTTCGCGGAACCGACGTCGGCGGGGTCGCGCCCCGCGCCCTCGGTGCCGTCCCGCAGCAGGCCGACGAGCTCGGCCGTCGAGGTCTCCAGCTGCTCGCGGAAGCGGACGATGTCGGTCTCCAGCACCTGGATCACCTCGGACAGCTCAGCCTCGGTCCACGGGTCCTCGCCGTCGCGCACGGGCAGCTGCCCGGCCCCGTCCGGGACGACGTGCGCCGGCGTGGCGCTGTCGGTGACCGGGAGCGCGTGGATCGCCGGCGCCTGCCGCGCACCAGCGCGGGCTGCGGTCGACGAGCCGTCGCCGGCGGTGGTCGCCTTGGCGGTTGACATGAGATTCCCCCTGAGGGTTGGAGTGACGCAGAGACAGTAGGCGCTGATCGGCCGCAACTCAACGGGCCGGGACGATCACCCCGACCGTGACGGCGGGAGACGGGCGGTCACGAGGCCGGACAGCAGACAGGGCCCGCCGGAGCGGACCCTGCCTGGTGAGCCGTCCTCAGCGCTGGTCGCCGAGCAGCGCGTCGAGCCGCGGGGTGTCGCTGGTGGTCGGGGCAGCGCCGTCGTCGCCTTCGGAGGCCGCCTGCGCCGGGGCCGCGGGCTCGGCCTGGGCCGGTGCGGAGGGGGCGTCGCCCCCGGCGGACGCGGGAGCACTCGGTACCTCGGCAAGGGCTGCGGGCGGATTGGCCGGCTCCTCGTGGCCCGAGGCGAGCACCTCGATCTGGCTCTGCAGGTGACGGGTGAGGTTGCTGCGGTAGGTGGACTCGAACTCACGCAGCGCGTGCACGGTGGTGGTGAGCTCGGCCCGCTCCTTCTCCAGCTGGTCGAACATCTCCGCCCGACGGGTCGCGATCTCCCGGTCGAGGGACTCGGCCCGGTCCAGCGCATCGGCCTGCAGCCGCTCGGCGTGGGCCCGCGCCTCCGTCTCAACCTTCTGCGCCCGGGCGTGCGCCTCGGTCGTCGCCTGCTCGGCCGACGTCGTGGCCTCCTCGCGGAGCCGGGCTGCCTCGGCTGCGGCCTCGGCCAGCAGGCGCTCGGACTGCTCGGTCGTGAGCTCGACCAGCCGGACGACGGCGGAGCTCGCCTCCCGGCCGGTGGTGACGACGATGCGCTCCGTCGGACGTTCCGCCGCTGGCGTGGCCGGTGCCGCGGGCCCGGCTGCCGCTGGCTTGGTGTCCCGGGCAGGCGCGGCGCCGCCCGTCGCGCGGAGCGACTCGACCTGCTTCTTCAGGTTCTGGTTCTCCTCGAAGAGCTGCTCGAAGGTCGCCTCAACCTCGTCGACGAACTCGTCGACCTCCAGCACCTCGTACCCCGACTTGCGGGCCATCCGGAACCGCTTGTTGCGCACATCGTCCAACGAGAGCGTCATCGTTCACCTCAAGACTTCACGGGGGGTCGCTGGGCAGGCTCACCCAGCCGCCTCACCGTACCGAATCGACCTCGCGATGACACGTCAACGGGCCGCGCGGGCCCGGCCTGTTGAGGGAGAAGAGCCAGGTCAGCGGAGGAAGACCAGGGCGACGACGCGCATCGCCAGGTTCACCAGGATGAAGAGCCCGATGAACGCCAGGTCCAGCATGACCGAGCCGATCCGGACCGGCCGCAGGACCTTGCGCAGGGCGCGGAGCGGGGGGTCGGTGATCGAGTAGACGAACTCGGCGGCCACGAGCAGGGGACCGCGCGGCTCCCAGTCACGCACCAGCACGGGGACCCAGGAGAGGATCATCCGCGCGAAGAGGAGGATGAGGAAGACGTTCAGCAGCATGATGATGAGCTGTCCGACGAGTTGCACGGTGGAACACCTGTTCTGCTACGGCCAGTCGAGGTCGAGCGGCGCTTCGTGATTACCAGGGTAGGCGCACAGGCAACGCCGGCCACCCCGATGCGCCGGTCGCGGTGGCCCGACCGGTGCGGGTCGCTCAGCTCTGGTTGAAGAACCCACCGGCGGCGATGCGCTCCTTGTCCTCAGCGGTCACCGTGACGTTCTGCGGGGAGAGCAGGAAGACCTTGCTCGTGACGCGCTCGATGGTGCCGCGGAGGCCGAAGATGAGGCCGGCGGCGAAGTCGACCAGGCGCTTGGCGTCGACGTCCTCCATCTCGGTCAGGTTCATGATCACCGGGACGCCGTCGCGGTAGTGCTCGCCGATGGTCCGCGCCTCGTTGTAGGTGCGTGGGTGCACGGTGATGATGCGGGACATGTCGGCCGTCCGGGGAGTCGGTGCGGGTGCCGGGGAGGCACCCTGGATCGGGACAGGGGTCGAGCCGTGAGCGGCCGGCGGCGTCACGCGCCGGGTCTCCAACGGGGTGACGCTGGCGGGCTGCTTCTCCGAGGCGCCGAGCAGCTCGTCCCTGCTGATCCCCTCGGTCCGCTCGTTGGCGTCGTCGTAGTCCGCGTACCGGTCGTCGGTGACCAGACCCAGCCATGCGGCCGCGCGCTTCAGTTTCTCCGCCATCAGGTCGTCCTGCCTCTGCCATCTCGAAGGTGCTCGTGCTGGGACCGGCCCTGTCGGGACGGTCTGCGGGGACGGGACCGGCGTCGCCGCCGGGTTCCCCCGCGTCGCTGGCCTCGACGCTACCGGCCGCGGACGGCTGCGGAGACCAGATCCTCCTCGACACGCGGGTTGGCCCCGGTCGTGCTGACCGGGGCCGACCTCGTCACGCGTGCGCTCACTTCATGAAGTCGGGGATGTCTAGGTCGTCGTCGTCGGCGGGCCGGGACACGCGCGGGGGTGCGGCCGGAGGGGCGGGCCGAGACACCGGAGTGGCAGGAGCCGCGCCGACCGCCGCGCTCGCGGGTGCCCCGGCGGGTGCGGGTGCAGGGACCGGTGCCGGGGCGCTCTGCGCGGGCGCTCCGAACGGTGAGGCCGCACCGGCGCGTCCGGTGCCCCCCTGGGCTCCCTGGCGCAGGTCGGTGCTGCGACTGATCCCGGGCTGACGGCGCGGCGGCTGACCTCCCTCGAAGCCGGCGGCGATGACGGTGACCCGGACCTCGTCGCCGAGAGCGTCGTCGATGACCGTGCCGAAGATGATGTTCGCGTCCTCGTGGGCGGCCGTCTGGATGAGGTTGGCCGCGGCCGAGACCTCGAACAGCCCCAGGTCCGAGCCTCCCGCGATGGACAGCAGCACGCCGTGCGCACCGTCGATGCTCGCCTCGAGCAGCGGGGACGAGACGGCCATCTCCGCGGCCGCCCGCGCCCGGTCCTCGCCGCGGGCGGACCCGATGCCCATCAGGGCCGACCCGGCGTTGGACATGACGGCCTTGACGTCGGCGAAGTCGAGGTTGATCAGACCAGGGGTGGTGATGAGGTCGGTGATGCCGGAGACACCCTGCATGAGGACCTGGTCGGCCTGCTTGAACGCGTCGAGGATGGCGATCTGGTGGTCGACCATCTGGAGCAGCTTGTCGTTGGGGATGACGATCAGGGTGTCGACCTCCTCGCGGAGGCCGCTGATCCCCGTCTCGGCCTGGGTGGCGCGCCGCTTGCCCTCGAAGGAGAACGGCCGGGTCACCACGCCGATGGTCAGCGCCCCCAGGGCCCGGGCGATCCGGGCCACGACGGGAGCCCCGCCGGTGCCGGTGCCGCCGCCCTCGCCTGCGGTGACGAAGACCATGTCGGCGCCCTTGAGGGCGTCCTCGATGTCCTGGGCGTGGTCCTCGGCGGCCTGGCGGCCCTTGTCGGGGTCAGCGCCGGCGCCAAGGCCCCGGGTGAGCTCCCGCCCGATGTCGAGCTTGACGTCGGCGTCGCTCATCAGCAGGGCCTGCGCGTCGGTGTTGACCGCGATGAACTCGACCCCCCGCAGTCCGGCCTCGATCATCCGGTTGACGGCGTTGACGCCGCCGCCGCCGACGCCGACCACCTTGATGATGGCCAGGTAATTCTGTGATGCAGAGACCACGGGTATTCCGCCTCGATTTCCGTGCTGACGACAGGGGACGCGCGGAGAAGTCTCGACCTTCAGTCGACGGGGAAGGGGCTCAGGACGGACCTAACCGGCGTGGCACGAGGTTATCGGTTCCCCGAGGGCGGCTGTCCACCGGCGACGGCCGGACACGCTCACCAGCAGGCAAAACAGGCCGCAATTCTCGACCTGAGGTACACCTTCAAGCTGTCCTGGCGAGCGCGGTCAGCGGGTCGCTGGGGTGTGGGGGGCGGAGACGTCGATCGAGCGGGTGTCGTCGGTGAGGAGCGCCTCCACGATCTGCGCCTTCAGCGGTGACTCGCTCGCGTTGCCCCAGCGGATGGTGGCGCCGGACTCCAGATCGATCACGATGTCGTCGGCGGCGCTCGCCCGGACCCGCTCCACCCGCTTTCGGAGGTCCGGGGGCAGCGCCGTCGCCACGACTCCCAGATCGGTGAGCAGGGGCACCGCCGTCGGGTCCGCGGCGGTGAGCAACACCCCGGGAGGCAGCTTCGACGCCTGGTCGAAGACGACACCCCGCGGGTCGACGAGGGCGAAACCGTCCGGCTCCCGGATGGCCAGCAGCGGCTCGCGCTCCACGACGGCGATCTTGAGGGTGTGCGGCCAGCCGCGCTCGACGGTGGCGGAGGCGACCTGCGGCAGGGTCGTGGTGCGACGCGCGACGGCGTCCAGGTCCAGGCGGGCCAGCGGGACCCCGAGGGGGACGGCGGCGGCGTCGCGGACCTGCGCCTCGCTCAGCCGTCGCTGACCGGTCACGGCGACCTCGCGGGTCTCCAACACCGACGAGGCCACCACCAGCCAGACCAGCACGGCGACCAGCAGCAGGGCGGCCCCGGCGACGCCGGCCAGGACCAGCCGGCGCGGTGCAGAGCGGCGGCGGTCGAGCTCTCGCCGCAGGTCCGGGCGCTGAGCGGAGGCTCCGCCGGCAGCGGTGCGGGTCCGGGTGGCGGTGGGACTCATCCGCGGTCGCCCGTCCGCTGCAGCTCGGCGACGATCAGGGGAGCCACCTTGGTCACGTCGCCGCAGCCGACCGTGATCACCAGGTCCCCCGGCCGGGCCAGCGCGGCCACCGTAGGAGCCGCCGCGTCCCAGTCTGGGACGTAGGTCACGTGGGCGGTGCCGGGGCTCACGGCGTCGGCCACCAGAGCGCCGTCGATGCCGCCGATCGGGTCCTCCCGGTCCCCGCACACGTCCATCACCACCGCCTCGTCCGCCAGCTCCAGGGCGGCGGCCAGCTCGGGCCAGAAGTCGCGGGTCCGGGTGTAGAGGTGCGGCTGGAAGCAGACGACGACCCGGCCGCTCTCCCCCACGCCGGTGCGGGCGGCGACGAGGGTGTGGTGCACCTCGGTCGGGTGGTGGGCGTAGTCGTCGTAGACGCGGACGCCGTCGACGGTGCCCACCAGCTGGAAGCGGCGGTTGGTGCCGGCGTAGCGGCCGAGCTCAGAACGCACCTGCGCCTCGTCGGCGCCCAGCCAGGTGGCGACCGCGTAGGTGGCGGCCGCGTTCAGCACGTTGTAGTGGCCGGGGACGTCCAGGGCCACCGGCCCCCCGGCACCCGCCCGCTGCAAGGAGAAGTGTGAGCCGGTACCGGCGAAGGAGGTCCCGCTGATCCGGACGTCGGCGGCAGGGCTGACGCCGAAGGTCAGCACCGAGAGATCTGGGGAGGCGTCGCCGTCGGCCTGGGCGCGGCGGACCCGCTCGGTCAGCTCGACCGCCCCGGGGTCGTCGGCGCTGACCACGAGCAGGCGCACGGCCGTGCCGGTGGCGAAGCGGAGGAACCCGTCCGCGTAGTGCGCCGCCGTGCCCCAGTTGCTGAGGTGGTCGGGGTCGACGTTGGTGACCACGGCCACCTCGGCCGGGTACTGCAGGAACGAGCCGTCGCTCTCGTCGGCCTCCACGACCATGACGTCTCCCTCACCGAGGTGCCCCCCGGTCTTGGTCCCGGTCAGGGCCCCGCCGATGACGAAGGACGGGTCCAGGCCGCAGCCGGTGAGCACGTGGGCCAGCATCGCCGTCGTGGTCGTCTTGCCGTGGGTGCCCGCCACCGCGACGCCGCGCCGACCCAGCATCAGCGAGCCCAGCGCGGCGCTGCGGTGCAGCACCCGCAGACCCCGCCGGCGGGCCTCGGCCAGCTCGGGGTTCTCCGCCCGGATGGCGGAGGAGGCGACGACGGTCCGGGCGTTCCCCAGCTGCTCGGCGGCGTGGCCGACGTGGACCCGTGCTCCCGAAGCCTCCAGGGAACGCAGGTAGGCGGAGTCGTTGCGGTCGCTGCCGCTCACCTCCACGCCCAGCTGCACCAGCATCGAGGCGATCCCGTTCATGCCGGAGCCGCCGATCGCGATGAAGTGCACCGGTCCCAGCTCGCGCGCCGGAACCAGCTCGACCGGTTCGACGAGGGCCATCAGGTCACCACCTCCAAAGTTCTGCGCGCCAGCTGTGCTGCCGCGTCCACCCGCGCAACACCGCGGAGCGCCTGGGTCATCCCCTGCAGCCGCCCGGTGTCGGCCAGCAGCGCGGGAAGGGTCGACTCCACCCATGCAGGGGTGCACTCGGCGTCCGGCAGCAGCAGGCCCCCACCCGCCTCCACGACCAGAGCGGCGTTGCGCGCCTGCTCGCCGTTGCCGTGCGGGTAGGGCACGAAGACCGCGGGCAACCCGACGGCGGCGGTCTCCAGCACCGTGCTCGCCCCGCAGCGGGCCACCATCAGGTCCGCGGCCGCGTAGGCGTCCTCCATCGCGCTCACGTAGGCCACCGGGTGGTAGCCGGCTCCCGTCGCGCGGTCGTGGAGGGGTCGGGTCTCCTCGGTCAGGTTCTTGGGCCCGAGCACGTGCAGCACCTGGATGCCGGCGGCCAGGAGCGTTTCCCGGGCACCGACGACGGCGCGGTTGAGGCTGGCGGCACCCTGTGACCCCCCGCTGACCAGCAGGGTCGTCCGGTCCGGGTCGAGCCCGGCCCGCGCCCGGGCGTCGGCGCGGGCCGCGTCGCGGTCCAGGTCGGTGATCGCGCGGCGCAGCGGCAGGCCCAGGTACTCGGCGTGCGGGAGCGGGGTGCCGGGGAAGGAGGTGTAGACGTGCCGGGTGAGCCGGGCGGCGAGCTTGTTCGCCAGTCCCGGCAGGGCGTTCTGCTCGTGCAGCACGATCGGGAGGCCCAAGCGTCTGGCCGCGAGGTAGACCGGGGTGGAGACGTATCCGCCGAAGCCGAGCACGACGTCGGCATCCACGCGGCGCAGCAGGCCCACAGCAGCGGACACGGCCTGCCAGAGCCGGACCCCCACCAGGGCCTGGTCGAGTCCGGGCTTGCGGGGCAGCGGTACCGGAGGGATCAGCTCGAGGGTGAGCCCGGCGGCCGGTACCACGGTGTTCTCCAGCCCGCGCGCGGTGCCCACGGCTGTCAGCCGCAGTCCGGGCCGCAGGCGCTCCAGCTCGACCGCGGTGGCGATCAGCGGTGACGTGTGGCCGGCGGTGCCGCCACCGGCCAGCACCACCGACGGGGCGACGGCGCTCACCGCGACCCCGCCCGCGAGCCGACGACGGTGCTGACCCGTGGTCGGTGCCGGTCGGGGCGTTGAGCCAGCAGCGCCCGCGCCTGCGGCTCCCGCCGGGCACAGGCCAGCAGCACACCGACCGCGAGCAGGTTGGCCAGCAGGGCCGAGCCGCCGTAGGAGACCAACGGCAGGGGGACGCCGGCGATGGGGATGAGCCGCAGGACGACCGCCAGGTTGATCAGGGACTGGATCATGAACCAGGCCGTCACCCCACCGGCGGCGTAGCAGGCGAAGGGCTCGTCGGAGCGCGTGGCGATCCGGACCCCGGCGTACCCGAGGACCAGGAACAGCGCGAGCACCACCAGGCTCCCGAACAGCCCGAACTCCTCACCGAGCACGGCGAAGATGAAGTCGGTGTGGGCCTCGGGGAGGCTGCCCCACTTCTGCCGGCTCGCTCCCAGCCCGACGCCCCACCAGCCGCCGGAGGCGATGGCGTACATGCCGGCCTGGGACTGGTCGTTGGCTCCGTTGAGGTCGGCGGTCGGGTCGAGGAAGGCCGCGAGCCGGCGCATCCGGTTGGGACTGGAGGCGAACAGCGCCACCACACCGAGACCCCCGACACCTGCCAACGCGCCGAGCACCCGGAGCGGCGCACCCACGATCCACAGCACCGCGGCCACGATCCCGGCCATCACGACCGCGGTCCCGGCGTCGCCCTGGAAGACCACGAGCAGGATGAGCAGGCCGCAGACCGGCAGGTAGGGCACCAGCAGGTGCTTGGGCTGGTCGAGCAGCCGCTGCTTGCGGGCGAGGACGTCGCCACCCCAGACGATCATGGCCAGCTTGGCGAACTCGGCCGGCTGGATCGAGAAGGCCTCCGAGCCGAGGTAGAGCCAGTTCCGGTTGCCGCCCCGCTCGATGCCGAGCGGGGTGTAGGTCAAGATCAGCAGCACCGCTGCCAGTCCCACGGCGAGCCAGCTGAGGGCGCGGAGGGTGGAGAACGGGACCCTCGAGAGCACCAGGGCTCCGACGACCCCCACGACCAGGAAGAACGCCTGCCGCTTGACGTAGAAGTAGGAGTCGTCGACGTTCAGGTACGCGCTGACGCTGGACGCCGAGAGCACCATCATCAGGCCGAGGACGAGCAGCAGCGAGACCGAGGCGAGGACGAGGTGGTAGCTGGTCAGGGGCCGGTCCAGGACCTGGCGCAGCCAGCCGAGGATCTCGTGCAGGGCACCCGGGCGGGACGAGGTGGCCAGCTGGTCGCGCCGGCCGGAGCCCGCAGGCGTGGCCGCCGACCGGGGAGCCGGGGCACCGCTCCGGGGGGAAACCGTTGACGCCACGCGTGCTGCTCCTTCGTGCTCGCCTACGCCGTGGCAGCCCCACCCGACCCGGAGGTCAGGTCCCGGATCGCCCGGACGAACGCGTGACCGCGTGCGGCGTAGTCGGTGTACATGTCCTTGCTGGCGCACCCAGGAGCCAGCAGCACCGTGTCACCGGGCCGGGCCGTCGAGGCAGCCGCCGCAACGGCCTGCGCCATGGCACTAGTGTCGGTGGCCTCGATCATCTGGACGGGGACATCGGGCGCGTGTCGAGCCAGCGCCGCGGCGATCACCCCGCGGTCGACGCCTAGCAGGACGGCTGCGCGCAGCCGGGCGCCGTGAGCCACCACCAGGTCGTCGAAGGTGGTGCCCTTCGCCTGCCCGCCCGCGATCCAGACGACCTTGCCGGCCGGGTCGTCGGGCGTGGTCGAGCCGAAGGCCCGCAGCGCCGCGTCGGCGGCGTGCGGATTGGTGGCCTTGGAGTCGTCGACCCAGCGGACGCCGCCGCGCTCGCTGACGGTCTGGATCTTGTGGGAGCCCACGGTCACGGCCCGCAGCCCGTCACGGACGGCCAGCGGCAGCACCCCGAAGGAGCGGGCCAGGGCGGCGGCGGCGAGCGCGTTCGCCACGTTGTGCGGGGCGAGCGGGGAGATGTCGGCGAGCTTGGCCAGCTCGAGGGCGGAGTCGCGACGCTGCTCGATGAAGGCCCGGTCCACCAGCAGGTCGTCGACGACTCCGAGCATCGAGGGGCCGGGCGTGCCCAGGGTGAAGCCGATCGCCCGGGCCCCCTCGACCACCTCCGCCTCCTCGACCATCCGCTCGGTGACCGGGTCCTGCACGTTGTAGACGCAGCTGGTGGAGACCCGGGCGTAGATGGAGGCCTTCGCCGCGCCGTAGGCCTCGAAGGACCCGTGCCACTCGAGGTGGTCGGGTTGCAGGTTGAGCACCGCGGCCGAGTGCAGGGCGAGCGAGTTCGACCAGTGCAGCTGGTGGCTGGAGAGCTCCACCGCCAGCACGTCGTAGGGCTCGGGGTCGAGCACGATCTCCATGATCGGGCGGCCGATGTTGCCCACGGCCGCAGTCCGCAGCCCCGAGGCGCTGAGCATCGACTCGAGCATCTGGGTCGTGGTCGTCTTGCCGTTGGTGCCGGTCACCCCCAGCCAGGGGATCGCCTTGGCCGGGCGGCTGAGCCGCCAGGCGAGCTCCACCTCGCTCCAGATCGGGACGTCCCGGGCCGCGGCCTGTACGAGCAGCGGGTTGGCCGGGGCCCACCCGGTGGTGATGACCAGGTCGGCGTCCGCAGGCAGCACCGCGGTGGACCCGGGCCCAAGCCGCACCGTCCCACCGAGGACCTCGAGCAGCGCGCCCTTGTCGGCGTTGGCCTCGTCGGCCCGCTCGTCGAGGACGGTCACCCGCGCTCCGAACTGCAGCAACCCGTCGGCCGCGGCGAAGCCCGACACCCCGATCCCGGCCACGACGACGTGCGCCTGCTCCCAGGGCGAAGCCCCGTCAGCAGCGGCAAGCCAGGCAAGAGTCGTCATGCACCTACCCAATCACGCGCGGTCCGGCGCGCCGCCGGATGGAGGAACGATGAGCGGGACACGCCTTTCGTCCCGTGAAGAGCGACGACACCGGTGGATCAGAGCGCCGGACCCGTCCGAGCGGAGCGAGGACAGAGAACACGCGCGCCGCCGGATGGAGGAACGATGAGCGGGACACGCCTTTCGTCCCGTGAAGAGCGACGACACCGGTGGATCAGAGCGCCGGACCCGTCCGAGCGGAGCGAGGACAGAGAACACGCGCGCCGCCGGATGGAGGAACGATGAGCGGGACACGCCTTTCGTCCCGTGAAGAGCGACGACACCGGTGGATCAGAGCGCCGGACCCGTCCGAGCGGAGCGAGGACAGAGAACACGCGCGCCGCCGGATGGAGGAACGATGAGCGGGACACGCCTTTCGTCCCGTGAAGAGCGACGACACCGGTGGATCAGAGCGCCGGACCCGTCCGAGCGGAGCAGGACAGAGCACACGAAGGAAAGTCATCCCGTGCCGGCCACCCACTCGGCGTAGAAGATGCCCAGCCCGGCGGAGACGAACAAGCCCGCGATGATCCAGAAGCGCATCACGATGGTCACCTGCGCCCAGTTGAGCAGCTCGAAGTGGTGGTGGAACGGGGTCATCTTGAACAGCCGTCGGGGGGTCCCCGTCAGGCGCCGGGTGAGCTTGAAGTAGCTGGTCTGCAGGATCACCGAGCCGACCTCGATCACCAGCAGGCCCCCCAGGATCAGCAGCAGCAGCTCGGTCCGCGTGAAGATGGCCATCCCGGCCAGGGCGCCGCCCAGCGACAGCGACCCAGTGTCGCCCATGAAGATCTTCGCCGGTTCGGCGTTCCACCACAGGAAGCCGAAGCAGGCGCTGGCCAGGGCGATCGCCACCACCGCCAGGTCGTAGGGGTCGCGCACCTCGTAGCACTTGGGCCCGGCGGAGGCGATGTAGGCGCAGGACTGGTTGTACTGCCAGATGTTGATGAGCGCGTAGGCGCCGAAGATCATCACGCAGGTGCCGGCCGCGAGCCCGTCGAGCCCGTCGGTGAGGTTCACCCCGTTGCTCGCCGCGGCGATCAGCAGCATCACCCAGAGCACGACCACCACCACCGGCAGCGCGGGCAGCCAGGGGATGTCGCGAAGGAACGAGATCGCCGGTGAGGCCGGAGTGACATTGCGCTGGTCGGGGAACTGCAGCGCGAGCAGGGCGAAGATGATCGCCACCACCGACTGCCCGGCGATCTTGGCCTTGCTGCGCAGGCCCAGGGACCGCTGCTTGCTGATCTTGATGTAGTCGTCGAGGAACCCCACGACCCCGAGCCCGGCGAACAGGAACAGCACCAGCAGTGCCGAGGCCGTCGGCACCGTCCAGGTCAGCAGGTGCGCGCCGAAGTAGGCGACCAGCACGGCGGCGATGATGACCAGCCCGCCCATGGTCGGGGTGCCGCGCTTGACGTGGTGGGTGGTGGGACCGTCGTCGCGGATGAGCTGGCCGTAGCCCTTCCGCACCAGCATCGTGATCGCCATCCGGGTGCCCAGCAGGGTGCCGAGCAGGGCGAGTGAGCCCGCGAAAACGATGGTCTTCACGCGGGTTCCTCACTGGCGGCGGACGGGTGCTGGGGCGGGTCGGGTACCTGGTCGGGAGCGACGAGGGCCTCGGCCACGGTGTCCAAGGCTAAGCCACGCGAGGCCTTGACCAGCACCACGTCACCGGGCCGAAGCTCGGCGCGGAGCAGGGCGAGGGCCTCGGCCTTGTCGGCGGGGGCGTACGCGGCGCCCGGGGGAAGCCCGGCGTCGACCGCCGCCCGGACGACGGTGTCCGCGTGCTCCCCCAGGGCCAGGACGCGGTGGACCGAGGCGGCGGCGAGGTGACGGCCGAGGTCCTCGTGCTCGGCCGCGGCGCTGGCTCCGAGCTCGAGCATGTCGCCGACCAGGGCGAGCGTGCGTCCGCCCGAGGAGCGGCCGAGCTCGGCCAGGGTGCCGACAGCCGCCCGCATCGAGTCGGGGTTGGCGTTGTAGCTGTCGTTGAGCACCACCACGCCGTCCGGGCGCTCGTGCAGCTCCATCCGCCAGCGGGAGCGGGGGCCGGCGGCGCTGAGGGCGTCGGCGACGGCGTCCACCTCCAGCCCCAGCGCGACCGCTGCGGCCGCAGCGGCGAGAGCGTTGGCCACCTGGTGCCGCCCGGTGAGCCGCAGCGAGACCGACGCGGAGGTGGTCATCCCGGTGGCATCGCGGGAGTGCAGGGAGAAGGTGTGCCGGCCCAGCCGGTCCGCGGTGACGTGCTGCGTCCACAGGGCGGGCCCCTGGGGAGGAGGCGGGCCGCCGGCACCGGCGAAGGCGAGCACGGAGGCGTTGGTCCGGGAGCGCATGGCCCAGACCCGGGGGTCGTCGACGTTGAGGACGGCCACGCCGGTCGCGGGCAGCGCCTCGACCAGCTCCCCCTTGGCCTGGGCGATGGCGTCCTGGCCGCCGAACTCCCCGACGTGGGCGTGGCCGACGTTGAGGACCACCCCCACGCGCGGCGCCACGATCCCGCACAGGTAGGCGATGTGCCCGATTCCCCGCGCGCCGAGCTCGGAGACCAGGAAGCGGGTTCCCGGCTCGACCCGGCAGGCCGTCAGGGGCACACCGAGCTCGTTGTTGAGGTTCCCGACCGGGGCCACCGTGGGGCCGACCGGCTCCAGCACCTGCGCCAGCAGGTCCTTGGTCGAGGTCTTGCCCTGGGAGCCGGTGATCCCCACGACCTCCAGACCGCCGGCGGTCCCGTGGTCAACCACGGCCCGGGCCACCCGGCCGAGAGCCTGCAGCGGGTCGGCGACGGGGAGGCAGGGGGCCGGGGGCACGTCCCGGGAGGTCAGGGCTGCGACGGCGCCGGCGTTCCAGGAGCCGATCACGTGCTCGTGGCCGTCAACCCGTGAGCCGGCCAGGGCGACGAACAGCGACCCCGGGACGACGGCGCGGGAGTCCGCGACGACGGAGGTGACGACCACCTCGGGATCACCCGTGGTGAGCTCGGCGCCGACGGCCGCGGCGACCTCGCTGAGCCGGAGCCCGATCACCGCCCACCTCCGACGGTGCGCCGGCTGCCCGCACCCTCGGGCGCGGCGGCGTGCAGCTCGGCCCAGGCGGACCGGACGACGTCGGCGTCCGCGAAGGGCAGCACCGCGCCCGCCACCTCCTGGCCGGTCTCGTGGCCCTTCCCGAGGACGGCCACGACGTCGTCCGGGCCCGCCAGGGACAGGGCCAGCGCGATCGCAGCAGCACGGTCACCGCCGTCGATCACCTCGGCCGGGCCGGCGGCCGCCCGCGCCCCGGCGAGCACCTCGGCGCGGATCGCGGCCGGGTCCTCGCTCCTCGGGTTGTCGTCGGTGACCACGACCACGGCGGCCGCCGCTGCGGCCGCCGCACCCATCGGCCGCCGCTTGGCGCGGTCACGGTCACCGCCGCACCCCAGGACGACCAGCACCCGCCGGTCGGGCAGGACTCCGAGGGCTGCGGCCACGGCCTGCGGGGTGTGGGCAAAGTCGACCAGGACGGTGGGCGCCCCGGGCCCGAGTGGTACCCGCTGCATGCGGCCGGGCACGTCGACGTGGGCGAGGCCCGCCGCTGCGGCCTCCAGGTCCCCGCCGCCGAGGACGACCATGGCCAGCGCGGTGAGCGCGTTGCGGAGGTTGAAGTCGCCCGGCAGGGGCAGGACCACCTCCAGACGACGGCCCTCGGCACGGACGGTCGCGACGGTGCTGCCGTTCGCGGTGGGCCGGGCTTCCAGCAGCAGGTAGTCCGCTCCAGGGTCGGAGAGGCTGACGGTGCGCAGGGTCAGCTCGGGAGTGGTCCGGACCTGGGCCAGCAGACGCCGACCGGCCTGGTCGTCGACGCTGAGCACGACCTGTCGGGTGCGCTCGGGGGTGAACAGCTGGGCCTTGGCGGCGAAGTAGGACTCCTCGTCGCCGTGGAAGTCGAGGTGGTCGCGACCGAGGTTGGTGAAGGCGGCCACGTCGAAGGTGATCGCGTCGACCCGGCCCAGGACGAGCGCGTGGGACGAGACCTCCATGGCCACGGAGTCGACGCCCGCCTCCAGCAGGTGCGCTAGCAGGGCCTGCAGCTCGGGCGACTCGGGAGTGGTGATGGTTGTCCGGCTTGCGGCCAGCGGCTGCCCGTCCAGGGTGAACCCGAGGGTGCCCACGGTGCCTACCCGCTGCCCGGCGGCCCGCAGCGCCCCGTCGAGCAGAAGGGCCGTCGTGGTCTTGCCGTTGGTGCCGGTCACGGCGTGCATGCTCAGGCGCTCGGCCGGGCGGCCGTAGACCGCGGCGGCCGCGTGGGCCATCAGGGCCCGGGGCTGCTCGGTCACCAGCACCGGGAGCCCGGTCGCCGCGGCGTCCGGGCGGCCCCGGGGATCGGTGAGCACGGCGACGGCGCCGGCGCTCCGTGCGGCTGGAGTGAAGGTGGCCCCGTGGTGGCGCTGGCCGGGCAGGGCCACGTAGAGGTCGCCGGGCTGCACCAGGCGGGAGTCCAGCGTGACGCCGGTCAGGCCCGGGTCCGCGGTCTCCGCTGCCACCAGCCGGGCGCCTCCTCCGAGCTCGGCCGCGAGCGCCCCCAGGGGCAGGGGCCGGACACGGCGGGGGCGCAGGGTGGCGGGCGGGGGCACGGGCACGGGCACGACGCTACCGAGCCCGTCGGCGGCGCTCACCATTCGGTCGGCAGCGCCGTGCGCTCCTCGTCGGCGTCAGGCGCCACCGCGTAGCGCGGCAGGGCCTGGTCCATGACGTCACGGAACACCGGTGCCGCCACGGCCGTGCCGGTGTCGCCGCTGCGCGGGTTGGTGAGGACGACATAGGTCAGCAGCCGCGGGTCGTCCAGGGGGGCGAAGCCGACGTAGGACGTCACGTAGCCCCGGTAGCAACCGCACTTGCCGTTGGCGAGCTCCGCCGTACCGGTCTTGCCGCCACTGGTGTAGGCGTCGAGCCGCAGGTTCTGCACGCCGTTGGGGGTGTCGGTCACCGCGGCCATCAGGTCGCGGACCGCAGCCGAGCTGGCGCTGGAGATCACCCGGCGGGGCGCCTCCTGGGGGTTGGGCAGGACGGTCCCGGAGGCCTCGGTCTTCTCCTTGACCAGGGTGGGCGGGTTGTAGACCCCGTCGTTGACGATGCCGGCGATCGCCGCGGCCATCTGGATCCCGGACACCGACAGGGCCTGGCCGAAGGCGACCTGGTCGCGCGTGGAGTCGCTCATGTCGCCGTCAGGGAGGATGCCGGACGCCTCCCCGGGCACCTCGATGCCCGTCGGGCTCCCGAGCCCGAAGCTGGCGAGATAGTCGTGCAGCGTCTGCTTGTCGAGCTGGCGGGTCAGCAGCGCCGTTCCGATGTTGGAGGAGTTGGCGACGACCCCCCGCATGTTCAGCCGGATGGTGCCGTGGCTGTAGTGGTCCTTGATGAAGGCACCCCCGGAGGGGAGCCGGGCGGGGATCTCCACCTTGGTGCCGGGGTTCGCGGTGCCGGAGTCGATGAGGGCCGCTGAGGTCAGGACCTTCTCCACGCTGCCGGGCTCGTAGGGAGCCATCACGGCTCGGTTGCCGCGGTCGTCCTCGTCGGCCTTCGAGGGCTGGGAGGAGTCGAAGGTCGGCGCGTTGGCCAGCACCAGCACCTGGCCGGTCTTGACGTCGATGGTGATGGCGAAGCCCGAGTCGGCCCGCACCTTCTGCACCTGCGCGGCGAGGCGCTGCTCGGCCATGAACTGCAGCTCCGAGTCGAGCGTGAGCGCGACGTCGACACCGTTCTGCGCCGGGGTCATCGAGCTCTGCCCGAGGGGGATCCGGCTGCCGTTGGGTGCGCTCTCGTAGCTCTCGGTGCCTTCGACCCCGGCGAGCTCGGGGTCCAGCTCGAGCTCCATGCCGCCAAGCCCCCGGCCGTCCGCGCCGACGAAGCCCACCACCGAGGCGCCGACCGCGCCCGCCGGGTAGGTCCGGATGGGGTCGCTCTCCCGGAACACCCCGTAGACCCCCATCCTGGCCAGCGTCGAGGACAGCGCGCTGTAGGTGAGGGCCGGGACCTTCTTCTTCAGGTACACGAAGTGGGTGCCGGGCTGGGTCAGCAGCGGCACGAGGTCCGCCACCGGCATCTCGAGGTAACCGCTGAGCACGCCGGCGATCTCCGCTGCGCGCGGGGCGGTGAGCGTGGGGTCGGCGGTGACGGCGACGGCGGGCTGGGTGGAGGCGAGGACCTGTCCGTTGCGGTCGGTGATCATGCCCCGGGACGGCAGCAGGGGCAGCTTGCGGGTGAGCAGGTCGGCCGACGTGGCGGCGTAGGCCGCGGAGTCGAACCCCTGCAGCTGCAGCAGCCGTCCGCCGCAGAGGGAGAGACCGACCGCGATGACGATGAGCAGGGCGTGCAGCCGGCGCGACGACGACGCCAGCGGCAGCCGGATCGGCGGGCGGGGGGCGGCGGCGGGTCGGGCGCTTCCCCGACCGGTCGGGCCGGAGTGACCCGGGCCGGGTCGGCGCGATCCGGGCGCCCGCCGTCCCTCCTGCGGGCGGCGGGCAGGTCGGGCCGCCCGGCTCTGCGCCGGGGGGTCCGTCGGGCGCCGGACGCCGGTGCGGGCGGGTCCCGGGCGCTGCGCGTTGGCCGGGTGCGGGGGCTTGCGACCAGCGGCGGCCGGGTGCGGTCGGCGCTCGACCATCAGCCCTGGCCCTCCCGGCCCTGCGCGGGCTTCCCCTGCCGCTTCTTCGCTGCCTCGGTGTCGGCAGGCTTCTTCTTCTCAGCCTTTGTCCCGGCGGTCTTCTTCTCGGCGGCCTTCTTCTCGGCGGCCTTCTTCTCCGCTGCAGCCTTGGCACGGGCCTTCGCCTCGGCAGCCGCGGCGTCGGCCTTGGCCTTGGCCTTGGCGGCGGCCTTGGCGGCGGCGATCTCGGCTGGGGTCTTGATCACCATGCTCGGCACCTCGTTGCCCGAGACCCGCTGGGGCTCACCGATGACCTTGCCGCTCGGCAGCTCGAGCAGGGCGGGGTAGGGGTTCGGTCGCATGCCCAGCGCCGAGGCGCGCCGGGCCAGCTCCGGCGGCGCCGACAACACGTCGATCTGGCTCTCCAGTGCAGCTTGGGTGTAGGCCAGCTCGCTCGCTCGACGGTCGAGGGCGCGGGAGGAGAACGCCTGGTTCTGCAGCGTCGTGTTGAGCATCAGCAAGCCGGCCATGCCCAAGCCGAACACACCGATCAGGACCAGCAGGAAAGGCGCGCGGGAGAGCCGGGCGCTCGGCCGGGCGACGGCCCGCAGGTCAGCCCTGCGACGCCACGGCGCCGCACCTGCCCAGATGCCGGGAACGGGTGCCCACAACGCGCTCATGCGCCTACCTCCTGTCGGGCCCGGCGCTGGCCAGGCTCGTCGATGCGTACTGCGGCCCGGAGCCGCGCCGAGGCGGCCCGCGGGTTGGTGGCGGACTCGGCCTCGCTCGGCCGAGCCGCGCCACGGGTGAGGAGCTGGAGCTCGGGACCCATCCCGGCGGGCACCACGGGCAGGTCGCGCGGCGCACGGTCGCTGGCTCCGGCGGCGAACAGCTGCTTGACCAGCCGGTCCTCCAGCGAGTGGTAGGCCAGGACGGCGATCCGGCCGCCGAGCGCCAGGGCGGCGACCGCGCTGGGCAGGACCTGCTCCAGGGCGTCCAGCTCGGCGTTGACCTCGATGCGCAGCGCCTGGAACGTCCGCTTTGCCGGGTGCCCCCCGGTCTTGCGGGTGGCGGCCGGGATGGCGCTGTAGAGGAGCTCGACCAGCCGCGCCGAGGTGGTGAAGGGCTCACGCTCGCGCTCGGCCACCACCCGCTTGGCGATCCGGTCGGCGAAGCGCTCCTCGCCGAAGCGGCGCAGCACGGAGGCGAGCTCGGCCGTGCCGTAGGTGTTGAGCACCTGGGCCGCGGTCAGCTCCTGGGGCCCCATCCGCATGTCCAGGGGCGCGTCCTGGGCGTAGGCGAAGCCGCGGGCGGTGTCGTCGATCTGGAGGGAGGACAGCCCCAGGTCCAGGAGCACGGCCTGCACGCGGGGGTGCCCGAGCCGCTCGAGGACCGCGGGCAGCTCGTCGTAGACCGCCTCGACGAGGGTGACGCGGTCGGCGAAGGGCGTCAGCCGCTCCCGAGCCCGCGCCAGCGCCTCGGGGTCACGGTCCAGGCCGATCAGGGACGCGTGCGGGCACGCCTGCAGCAGGGCGGCAGCATGCCCCGCCAGGCCGAGGGTGCCGTCCACGAGGATGGGGTGTGGGTGCTCGGGCGTGGGCTGCAGGGCCGGCGCCAGCAAATCCACGATCTCGGGCAGCATGACCGGCACGTGGACGGGGGCCGTGCCGCTCATCCGAGCCACCGCAGGGCGGACCAGAGGGTGACCATAAGGGCGAGGGAGGCCCCGAGCGAGACTGCCGCAGCGGCCAGCCCGTCGCGGGCCACCTGCCGGACCCGGCGGTCCGTGCCTGCGGCGTCCTCGATCTCGGACTGCGCCATCTCGACCCTTCGGTTCGCGCGGTCGTGCGCAGAGGTTTCAACCCGAGGTCCGAGCGTCACTACCTGGCACCGGGGAAGGTGCGCCAGGGAGTCGGACGCTCGGGTTGAAGCCTCTGCTCACGCGTCGCGTGCTCAGTGCTGCCGTGCTTGTCGTGCTGGTGTGCTGGTCGTGCTGGGACCGGGCTCAGGCGCCGGGGAAGACGCCCTCGTCCAGGTCGGCGAATGCCGACTCCTTCGCGTTCGCGTACTGCTCCCAGGCGGCGGCGTCCCAGACCTCCACCCGGTTGATGGCCCCGACCACCACACAGTCCTTCTCCAGCGAGGCGTAGGACCGCAGGTGCGGTGGGATGGTGATCCGCCCCTGCTTGTCCGGCGTCTCGTCCGAGGCTCCTGACGCGAGCATGCGTTGGTAGTCCCGGACCTGCTGGCTGGACGACGCCCCCCGTACCGACTGCGCCACCTCGACGAACGTGGCGATCGGCCAGATCGCCAGGCATCGCTCCTGGAACCGTGTGATGACCAGGCCCTCCGCCAGCTCGTCCCGGAACTTCGCCGGAAGGATCAGTCGTCCTTTCTCGTCGAGCTTGGGGGTGTGCGTGCCCAGAAACACGATCACTCACCACCCTTCACTCCACTTTCCGCCACCTTACTCCACTTCCCTCCACTTTCGCCTCCTGCCTCTCCCCTGACAACCCTGGGCGTGTCCTCCGCGCGTGGACCCCGGTGCAACAGGATCGGGCCCGGCTCTTCGGGGCGGCGCATACGATGACGAACGACTGCGACGCGACCACGGGGCCGTGCGCGGTGCGGGCACGCGGCTGCACGGGAACACTCCGGCCACGTGCCCTTCCGGACGGAGGCAGCGTGAGTCTGAGCTACGAGAAGACCGAACTCGACGACGTGCGGACCACGTACTCCCTGGGGGACGTGGTCCGCATCATGGGGGAGGTCCGCTCAGCCATCGAGGGGGTCATCGAGGGCAAGCGCGCCTCGGTCGACACCGCCCTGGTCGTCCTGCTGGCCGAGGGCCACCTCCTGGTCGAGGACGTTCCCGGCGTGGGCAAGACGATGCTGGCCAAGGCGCTCGGACGCTCCATCGACTGCTCGGTGCGCCGGGTGCAGTTCACCCCGGACCTGCTCCCCTCCGACATCACCGGTGTCTCGATCTTCAACCAGGAGACCCGCGACTTCGAGTTCAAACCCGGCGGCATCTTCGCCAACATCGTCGTGGGCGACGAGATCAACCGTGCCTCGCCGAAGACGCAGTCGGCGCTGCTGGAGTCGATGGAGGAACGCCAGGTCAGCGTCGACGGGACGACCTACCTCCTGGAGTCACCCTTCATGGTGGTGGCGACCCAGAACCCCATCGAGATGGAGGGCACCTACCCCCTTCCCGAGGCCCAGCGTGACCGCTTCATGGCCCGCATCCAGATGGGGTACCCCACGCCGGCGTCCGAGCTGGACATGCTGGACTCCCACGGCACCTCCGACCCCCTGGCCGCGCTGACCCCCGTCACTGACGCCGCCACCCTGCGCGGGCTGATCGAGGCCGTCCAGACCGTGTACGTCAGTCCCGCGGTGAAGCAGTACCTGGTCCAGGTGGTCAACGCCACGCGCAACTCCCGCGAGCTGCGGCTGGGAGCCTCACCTCGGGCCACCCTGCAGCTGCTCCGGGCCAGCCGGGCCCACGCCGCGCTGGCCGGCCGGGACTACGTGACGCCCGACGACGTGGCCACCCTGGGCGTGGCCGTGCTGGCTCACCGGGTCCTGCCCTCGACCGACGCCCAGCTGGCACGTCGGACGGTGACCGACATCATCGCCCAGGCGATCGCCTCGGTGCACCTCCCCGACCGGCGCTGACCGTGTTCCGTCCCTGGCGCCTGCTCACCCCCCGCGGCCGGATCTTCGTCGCGGCCGGGGTCCTCGGTCTGCTCGCCGCCCTGCTGGCAGGGCAACGCGACCTGATGCGGCTGGCCCTGCTCCTGCTGGCCCTGCCCCTGGTAGCCGCGGTGCTGGTGTCGCGCGCTCGCCTGCGGCTCTCCTGCGAGCGCTCGGTCCAACCCTCCCAGGTGCCGCTGGGCTCGCCCATGCGCGGCCGCATCATCCTCGGCCAGGACGGCCGGTTGCCCGCCGGCATCCTGCGACTCGAGGACGACGTGCCCCGCGAGCTGGGGCCGCGGCCGCGCTTCCTCGTCGACAAGGCGGGGACCAGCTGGCGCCGGGAGGTGGAGTATCCCCTGCTGGGACGTGTTCGCGGCCGGTTCCGCACCGGACCGCTGCTGGTCCGCACCACCGACCCGTTCGGGCTGGTGCAGCTGGACCGCCAGTTCGTGGCCACCACCGAGGTGATGGTCACCCCTCAGGTGGTGCCGCTCTCCCCCGTCCGCTCCACCGGCGGCGGGGGCAGCACCGGCGAGGCGCGCCCGCACCGGATCGGCGTCGTCGGCCAGGACGACGCCTTGGTGCGCGAGTACCGCCAGGGCGACGAGGTCCGCCGGATCCACTGGCGCTCCACCGCCCACCGCGGTGAGCTGATGGTGCGCCGGGAGGAGCAGGCCTGGGATCCCAGCGCCAGCATCATCCTCGACTCCCGCACCGCCGCGCACGCGGGTGTGGGCCTGTACAGCTCCCTGGAGTGGGCCGTCTCCGCCGCCGCCTCGGTGGCCCTGCACTTCCTCGACGAGGGCTACACCGTGGAGGTGTTCGAGGCGGACGGGCCGCTGCACGTCAGCAGCGTGCTGGGCCAGCACAGTGCCGCCTCCGCCGAGGTGGTCATCCGGCGCCTGACCGACCTGAGGCCCACGCCGACCTCGACCCTGCACTACGCCATCGGGTCCGCCGCAGCCGACCGGCCGGGGCAGCTCGTCGTCGCCGTCCTCGGTCGGCTGGACGCCGAGGACGCCAACGCCCTCCTCCAGCTCCAACGCAACCGCGCCCAGGGGCTGGCCCTGCTGCTGGACGTCGACACCTTCGCCGACGCCCCAGCCAGTGAACGGCGCCGCGCCGAGCAGGACCTCGCCGTACAGATCCTGCAGGACCACCAGTGGCGAGTCGTCCAGGTACCGCGCGGCATGGGGGTGGCGGAGGCCTGGGCCGCGCTGGAGCAGACGGCGGTGGCCGCCTGATGCGCGCGACTGACCGGATGACCCTGGCCGTGGTCGTCTCGCTCCTTCTGGCTGGCTTCACCCTCGCCCCGCTCACCGCCGACCTCTCCTACCTGGGCGCGTCGTGGGCCTTCCTGGCCGTCCTGGGTCTCACCACCGCCCTGCTGCGCAGGGCCCGTCTGGGCAGCGGGATCGTGCTGCTGGCTCAGCTGGTCACCACTGTGGTGCTGAGCGTGGGGCTGAGCCTGACCATGCCTGGCCTCGGTCTGCCCTGGTACCAGCACTATCCCGACCTGTGGCGCACCGGCGTGCTGCACATGCAGTCCCAGGGGACGCCGATGGACCCCGAGGACGGGGTGACGCTGATCTTCGCGACCGTCATCGCCGGGCTGCTCGTGCTCACCGACCTGCTCGCCGCCGGCTTGTCCCGTCCCGCTTGGGCCCTGGCCCCGACCGCCACCCTGCTCCTCGTCCCGGCCCTCACCATCGACACCGACGCCGGGATGAGCAGCTTCCTCCTGGTCGCCCTGGGTTACCTCGGGGTGCTCGTCGCCGACGGCTTGAACAGCTCTAACCGCTGGACCCGCGGGCTGTCGCGGGACAGCGCCGAGTCGGTCGGGGCGACGCCGGTGGTCTGGCGGGCTGCCGGGCTGATCGGAGTCCCCGCCCTGGTGGGCACCCTGCTGCTCGGCGCACTGCTGCCCATGCCCGCCCTGTCCGGCTTCGGTCTCGGTGTCGGGGCCGGCGGAGGCGCCAACGGGCCGCTGCAGCTCACCGACCCGAGTCTGGACCTCCGCCGCAACCTCCACCAACCCCAGGACCAGGAGGTCATCGAGTACGAGACCAGCGAGTCCGACGGGGTGTACCTCCGGCTCGCCTCGCTGCCCCAGTTCGACGCGGGCGGCTGGAGCAACGTGCAGATCCGGCTGAACAGCGGGAGTGGGCTGCCCCCCGCCCCCGGGGTCACCCGGCTGCCGGAGGAGGAGCGACGCACGGTCATCTCGGTGAAGAACTTCCGGTCCCAGTACCTGCCGATGCCCTACGCCCCGCGGAGCTTCGAGGCTGAGGGCGACTGGCGCTACGACGCCAACTCCTTGACGGTGGTCAACGGGGAGAACGAGCCTGGGGCGCTGTCCGGCCTGCGTTACACCGTGCAGAGCGTGGACCTCGCGCCCAGCGCTCCCGACCTGCGCGACGCCGCTGCGGGCACCCCGGCAGACGTGGCCGTCACCGGGGACATCCCGGACGACCTGCCCGAGGACCTCGTCCGGCTCACCCGGGACGTCGTCGAGGACGCCGACGGCGACGCCGCCAAGGCGGCGGCGATCCAGGCGTACCTGCGCAGCAGCCGGTTCACCTACAGCACCGACCCGTTGCCCGGGAGCGGCTACCGTGCGTTGCAGAACTTCCTGCTCTTCGACAAGCGCGGCTACTGCGAGCAGTTCGCGGGGGCCATGGCGATGATGGCCCGCGTCGCCGGCATCCCGTCCCGCGTCTCGGTCGGGTTCCTGCCCGGCAAGCGGGACGGCGACACCTGGCGGGTCTCGATCCGGGACATGCACGCCTGGCCCGAGCTCTACTTCTCCGGCCGCGGCTGGGTGCGCTTCGAGCCGACTCCCGGCAGCGTCACCGGCTCAGCCCCGCCGTGGACCCTTCCCGGCGCCGAGGACCCGGACAGCGCCGCCAGCGCGGAGCCCACGGCAGCCCCGAGCGCCAGCGCCAGCGCACCCAGCACCGCGCCGCAGGACCTGCCGGGCGACCAGCAGGCCACGGGTGGCGACGCCTCGGCGTTCCCCTGGCGCCGCACGCTGCTGGGGACCGGCATCGGCCTGGTCGCCCTGCTGGTGCTCGCTGCCCCGGCCTCGATCCGGGTACGGCGGCGCGCGGTCCGGCTGACCAGCGACCAGCTCGGCGACGAGCAGGTGGAGGGGGCGTGGGCCGAGATCCGCGACACCGTGCTGGACCACGGGGGCACCTGGCCCGAGGGCTCTCCGCACGTCATCGGGTCCGAGCTGAGCAGCCGCCTGGACACGGCGGAGTCAGCGGCCATGGGTCAGGTCGCGACGCTCGTGGAGCGGTCGCGCTACGCCCGAGCGCTGGACGCTGACATCACCGCCCTGCCTGCGCTGACTCAGGAGGTCCGCCGCGGCCTGGTCGCTCCGCTCAGCCGCCGGCGCCGCCTGCTGGGGCTGTTGGTGCCGCGCTCGCTGTTCCGGCGACCAGGACGCGGACGACTGAAGTCCTGAGGCTCAGCCGGCCACCAGGCGGGTCAGAGCCTCGGTGCACAGTCCCCAGGCCGGCGAGCCGACGGCGATCGGCTCGAAATGGTCGCCGTCGAAGGAGCGCAGCTCGCTGGGGTCCCCGGCTGCCCGGGCTGCGGCGACAAAGGTCTCGGACTGCTGGTGGGGGACGGTCTCGTCCGCACGACCGTGCACGCACACCGAGGGCACACCCAGCGGCAGCCGGGCCGCGGGTGAGGCCAGGGCGTACTCAGCGGCACGCGCCGCGGGCCCGCCCCCCATCAGATCGGGCACCGCCTGCCCACCGAGCCGCTCCCGGGCCGCCGCCACCAGGTCTAAGACGCCGGCCTGGGAGACGAAAGCGCTGATGCTCACGCTCGGGTCCGCCCCGGGCGTCCCGGGCGGCAGCCCGGGCCGGGCGGCCAACCAGCCGGCCAGATGTCCCCCCGCGGAGTGGCCGATGGCCACCACCCGCTCCAGGTCCAGCCGGCCACCGGCCAGGTCCTGCCCCTCCCCGGCCAGGCCGTCCACCGCGGCCGCGACGTCCTGCGCGGTGCGCGGCCAGCCACCGCCCCCGTCGGTCGGGCTGCGGCCCACCCGTCGGTACTCCACGACCAAGGCGGCCCAGCCGCGCGTCACCAGGTCAGCGGCCAACGGGCGGGCGAGCTCGGCGTCGTAGGCGTCCCGCCAGAACCCGCCGTGCAGCACGACGACGACCGGCACCCGCTCCGACCCCGGAGGGAGGCTGAGCTCGGCGTACTGGCTGGGGTGTGCGCCGTAGTGGTAGCGGAGCACCCCCACCTCCGGGCCGGCCGGGGCATCTCGGCGGCAGCCGAGGAGTCCGAGGAGCACAGCGCCCAGCCCGAGCAGGCGACGACGGCTTGTCACCGGGAGCGCACGGGACGCGGAGAGACAGCGACGCACCCGCTCGAGGAGCGAGTGCGTCGGTGGGTGGTCCGGGACGGCGTCAGAAGCCCGACTCGTCGCGGCGCTTGCGCCAGCGCTCTTCCATCTTGTTCATGAAGCCCTGGTCGCCGACGGAGCGGGACCCCTGGGCACTGGTGGCGCGATCGGGGGTCTGAGCCGGGTCGGGCCCGACCGCTCCCACGTGCTGCCAGGAGGAGATCGCGGTCACCGACGCCGCGACCATCGCCACGAAGCCGAGCACGCTGACCGCGATGCCGACCTCTTTGCCGATCGTGATGCCGCCCAGCAGGAGGGCGAGCCCGAGGAAGAAGCCCACGCCCGCGATGGCGGCGCGCCGCCGGTGGACCCGTCGTATGCCAGTCCCGCGCAAGGCGTTGACCAGCTTCGGGTCCTCGGCCGCAAGAGCGGCCTCCATCTGAGCCAGGAGCCGCTGCTCCTCGTCTGAGAGGGCCAATGGACCCACCTCCCGCCGGTCTCGTCGTTGACTGCACACCATCGTACGTCGCCTCCGGAGCCGCACCAGGGGGGGACCTGGACACGAGCTGTCCGGATGCCTCGTCCACCCAGCGCCGCCCGACCGGGCGAGTCGGGATCAGTTTAGGTGCCCGGTGCGATAAGCGAAACGGGATGCACCGAAACGCAACTTAACGTAGCGGCTCACGGCCGACGGGTGAGCGCCAGCCGTTGCACGGCGGCAGGACCGAAACGCGCGACGGCGGCGTCGACGGCCTGGTCGGCCTCCTGCCAGCCGTGCTCGGGATCGGTCAGCTGGGGCTGCCGGTAGGCCTGCCGGGCAGGGGTGACGCCTTCCACCCGGACCCCGACCCTGCGGATGCGGGCCCGGTCCAGGCCTAACGCGTCGTACAGCGCGGCCGCGGCCGAGTAGATCTCCTCGGTCACGTCGGTGGGGGTGGCCAGGGTGAGCGAGCGCGTCAGCTCGGTGAAGTCGGAGAACCGTAGCGAGACCGCCACCGTGCGACCGACGAGCCCGGCGCGCCGCATCCGGCCGGCCGTCCGGTCGGCCATCCGCAGCAGCTCGCGGCGGACGATCTCGGGGCTGTCGGTGTCGCGGCCCAGCGTCTCCTGGGACCCGACGCTGCGCTCGGGCTCGCTCGGCACCACCGGGCGGCGGTCCCGGCCGTGGGCCAGCTCGTGCAGCGCCCGGCCGGTGTGTGGCCCGAAGGCCTGTCGGAGCGTGGGCGCCGGCGTAGCGGCCAGGTCCCCGACCGTCTCCAGGCCCAGGCCGTGCAGCCGACGGGCCGTGGCGGGTCCGACGCCCCACATGGCCCCCACGGGCAGCGGGTGCAGGAACGAGGCCACCTTGCCCGGCGGGACCTCCACAAGACCATCGGGCTTGGCGGCCCGGCTGGCCATCTTGGCCACGAACTTGGTGGGTCCGATCCCCACCGAGCACGTGATGCCCTGCTCGTCGGCCACCACGGCGCGGACGTGCTCGCCGATCACCGCCGGCGGCCCGAACATGCGCACCGACCCCGTGAGGTCCAAAAAGGCCTCGTCGATGGAGGCCGACTCCACCACGGCCGAGACGGTGGCGAAGACGGCGACGATGGCTCGGGACACCTCGGCGTAGCTGTCGAAGTCCGGCGCCACGATGGTCGCCCCCGGCGCCAGCCGCCGGGCCGAGGCCGAGGACATCCCGGACCGCACGCCGAGCGCCCGCGCCTCGTAGGTGGCTGAGAGCACGACGCCCCGGTGTGCGCCACCGACGATGACCGGGGTCCCCTGCAGCTCGGGCCGCCCGCGCAGGGCCACCGAGGCGTAGAAGGCGTCCATGTCGACGTGCATGATGATCGGCCCGCGGGGCCGCTCCCCGCTGCTCACCGCGACGCTCCTGCTCAGTCGACGGCGGCCGGGGTGCTCAGCCCCACCCGGGCGAAGAGGTGGACCTGCGGAGCCAGGGCCCGGAAGGCCGGGTCCGTGCTCAGCTCGGTCTCCAGCGCCGCCAGGTCGGCAAGGGCGCCCGCCTGGGACTCCAGCACCAGCTCCGGGACGTGGTCGGCCAGCGCCCCGATGCCGTTGCTGGCCTGCACCGTGAAGCCCGCGTCCACCAGCAGGGCGACCAGCCCGTCGTGGTCGAAGCGGCGGTCGTCGCCCCAGGCCCGCCGGGCCAGGTCGAGGTGGCCGGCGAGAGCGTGGCCGAGCACCGCCGCCTTGCGCTGGGAAGCCAGCAGGCTCAGCGCCCCGGCGGGACGCAGCACCGCCGCCACCGCCGCGAGGGCATCCGCCGGGGACTCCACGACCTCGAGCACCCGGTGGCAGACGACCACGTCGACCGAGCGCGCGCCCACGACGTCCACCAGGTCCGCGGCGTCGCCCTGGCGACCCACGATCCGACCCTCGAGACCCGCGTCGGCCGTCCGGCGTTTCAACGAGGCCAGGGCGTCGGGGCTCGGGTCGATGACGGTGACCCGGTGGCCGTAACCGGCCAGCGCGGTGGCCACACCGCCGGTCCCGCCACCGAGGTCGACCACGTGGAGCGGAGCGCCGTCCGGGGTGAGGTCGCGCAGCTGGGCGGCGAGCAGATCCAGCAGGAAGGTCGCGGAGAACGAGCGCCGGCGTCGCGGCTCGGCCATCGTGTCCTCCTGCGTCCAGCGTCGCGGTCCGAAGGGACCTGCCGTCGACGGGCAGCCTAGCCGGGCGGGAGCCGCCGCGGCGCTCACGTGGTCTCCGGGGCCGGCCGGTGCGCGCTGGGCCCGGGCGGGGCAACCGCCTGCTCGACCAGGGCGAGAAAGCCCTCGGTGTCGCGCAGCAGGTCGTCGGCCTCCCGGCTGCTGACCAAGCCGGTGACTCCGCCGCGCAGGGCGTCGCGACGGTGCTCGGTGGCGGCGTAGAAGGCCGCCCACTCCCCCAGCTCCGGCGCCACCTCGGCCAGCAGCCGCCAGGCGTTGCGGGGCCGCGACGCCGGAGCGGGCCGGGCGCGCACCGCCAGGACAACCGCGGCCACCCGGAGCGCAGCGGCGTGGACGGCGAGGTACCGCTCGGCCGCGGCGGGAAGGTCCGCCGCCTCGTGCAGGGCGGTCCGGGCCCGCGCCAGGTCGGCGGCGACCGCCTGCCGACGCTCCGCCCGGCGGGCCAGACGGGCACCCGGCACCGGCGCCTCGACCGCCGTCATCCCCATGCTGGCCCGGCCCCCCGCGCCTGCAGCTCGACCAGCGACCAACGCCCGTCCCGGTGCTCCAGCTCGAACATCACGGGCAGCACCTCCGGGCCCGGGGCGGCCGCCACCTGCCAGCGCCCCCGGCCGACCGGCTCGGCGGCCCGCACAACCCACAACCGGCCGCCCCACAGGAGCTGGGTCGGGATGGGAACACCTCCCTCGGTCTCGGTCCGCACCTCGACCGGTTCCCGGACCACGTCCGGAGCGGCGGCCCACCGAGCCCTCGTGGTCTCGTTGCTGGTGCTCGGAGCGGGACGGGGCGGGTCGAAGAGGGCGGTACTCCTGGCTGCGGGCATGGGCGCTCCTTCGAAGGGCACGGGAGACGGACGGCGGGGACAGGGGCGGCAGGTAGGCCCGGGCGCCGGCGGCACCCGGACGCCTGAGGGGTCACGGGAAGAGGACGGCTGCCCCGGCACGGACGGGGTCGAGTCCGTGCGCGCCGGGGCGAACCAGGAGCGCGTGCCGCGAACACGACGCCGCATCCTGCAGGCGTCGCACCGTCCTCCGCTGCTTCCCCAAGAACGGAGAGGTAATCGAACGCCTGTTCGATCTGGAGCTAATCTACACCCCTGCGACAGCGCGTCAAGGGGCTGACGCGGACCAAGCCCCAGGGCTCGTCGGCTCAGTCGGGGGGCGGGGTCCGGACTGCGGCTGCGCGGTCGGTGTGCCCCAGGCTGCGTCCGGGGGAGACCCGGTCCCGGACCACGCGCTTGAGTTCCGCGAGGTCGGGAAAGCCGCCCTCGACGGCCCGGTCCCACACCACCTCGGCACCCAGCCGGACGCGGAACACGCCCCCGGTCCCGGGCACCAGGGCGACCTCGCCGAGGTCGGTGCCGAAGGTCGTGAGCAACTCCGAGGCCAGCCAGCTGGCGCGGAGCAACCAGCGGCACTGCGTGCAGTAGGTGATCTCCACGCGGGGGCCTGGAGCTGGGGCGTCGGGAGCCGGCTGCTCGTCGGGGTCCATGCGCTCAGCCTGGCAGGCGTCCGGAGCACCTACGCTCGTGCCCATGACGGCCCTCCCCTGCCCGGTGGTGGTCGTCGGCGGCGGGATCGCCGGGATGGCGGCCGCCGCCCGGCTGGCCAAGGCCGGTCACGCCGTCGACCTGTACGAGCGCAAGGGCGTCCTGGGGGGCCGCTGGGCCGCGACCGAGCTGCCCGGCGCCGGGCCCGTGGACGCGGCCCCGGCGGTGCTGCCCTTCCCCGCTCCGTGGCGGGACCTGTTCCGCAAGAGCGGCCGACCTCTGGAGGCCGAGCTGGCCCGGTCCGGCCACGCGCTGGTGCCCGCCCCCGCCGTCACCTACCGTTTCGCCGACGGCACCCCGCTGAGCCTCCCCACCGAGCGCGGGGCGCAGCACGCGGCCCTCCGGACGACCTTGGGCGCTGGCCCGGCCGACCGCTGGCGCGACCTGCTGGACGACCTGGACGAGGTGTGGCAGCTCCTGCGGCGCCTGGGGCTCGAGCAGCCCCTGCTGGGCCGCGACCAGCTTCCCCGGCCGGTGCTCGCCCGGCTGCACGCCCGCCGCAGCCTCGCCTGGATGGCCGCACGCCTGGAGGACCCCCGCCTGGAGGCGCTGGTCCGCAGCCTCGCGCACCGGCACGGCTCCGAACCCGAGCGGACGCCCGCCTTCGTCGCCGTGGACCTGAGCGTGAGCCGGCGCTTCGGCCACTGGCACCTTCGTGCCGCCGACCCGGCGGCCCACCCCGGCGACACCGGCCGCTCGTCGGTGCTCACCGAGGCGCTGGCCGCACGGCTGGGCACCCGGCGCGTGCAGGTGCACCTGAACACGACGGTCACCGGGCTGGAGGTGGAGGCCGGGCGGGTGGTCGGCGTGCGGACGGCGGCAGGCGCCCATCCGGCGGCGGCCGTGGTGGTTGCTACCGACCCCTGGCACCTGGTCGACGACCTGCTTCCCCGCGACCTCGAGCGCCGGCTGCGACGTCGGACCCACCGGCTGCGGCCCGCCGCCGCACCGGCGGTCGAGCACCGCCACGTGGACCAGCCCTGCCCGGGGGTGAGCGAGACCGTTGACCTGAGCCCCGACGGCACCCCGGTCATCAGCTGGGCCCGGCCCGCCGGCGGAGGGACGGTCGTGAGCCGCCACGACTTCGGCCGGACGCAGCCCGCCCCGGGCGCGGGCGCGGCCTGGGGCGGCTGGCGGAGCTGGCTGCTGCGCCCACCAGTCGCCCCGGGCACCCCGGGCCTGTTCACCGCGAGCGCCGCCTCGCCCGGAGGAGACGGGCCCTCTAGCCTCGTGCTGACCGGAGCCCTCGCCTCCTACGCCTGCCTGGACGCCGCCGGCTGATCGCCCGTCGAAGCGCCTGGATGAGCTCTCGTGCCCCCGTATAGTGAGATGTTCGCTTTCCTGACTGAGGACGAGACCCTTTGACTTCCGCGCACCGCGTGCCCGCTCCCGCCGAGCCCAACGGCCGGCTGCCCGCCGACCGAGCGGGCGCTCAGGCCTCCCCGGATCTCGTGGGACGCGAGCTGGCCGTCGAGCAGGCGCACGTCGACCTCGTCTACGGCCGTCTGGCCGAGGCAACGCGCACCGCACAGGAGGTGGCGACGGCAGGCCGGTCGCTGTTCCAGTCCGACCGCGGCTCCTACGTCCGCGAGGAGGACGGCACCGGCCTCTACGAGCGCGACGTGTTCGCCTTCCAGACCGCCAAGCGGCTGGCGGTGCTGGACGCCGAGCACGAGGGCCTGGTCTTCGGCCGGCTCGACCGGACCGACGGGGAGGTCCGCTACGTCGGTCGCATCGGGGTCCGCGACGCCGACTACGAGCCGCTGGTGATCGACTGGCGTGCCCGCGCGGCTGAGCCCTTCTACCGCGCCACCCCGTACGACCCGATGGACGTGGTCCGCCGTCGCGTGCTGCGCTGCCAGGGCCAGCGGGTGGTCGGCATCGAGGACGACCTCCTCGACGGCGAGCACGCCGGCGACGACCTCGCGGTGGTGGGCGAGGGCGCCCTGATGGCCGCGCTCACCCGGGCCCGCGGGCACACCATGCGCGACATCGTGGCCACCATCCAGGGTGAGCAGGACGAGGCGATCCGGGCCCCTTACCAGGGCTTCACCCTGATCTCGGGCGGTCCGGGGACGGGGAAGACCGTCGTGGCCCTGCACCGGGCCGCCTACCTGCTGTACTCCAACCGCCGCCGCTTCACCTCGGGCGGGGTGCTCGTCGTCGGTCCCAGCCGGGTGTTCATGAACTACATCGAGCGGGTGCTGCCCTCCCTCGGCGAGGAGTCGGTGACCCTGCGCCCCGTGGGCTCGGTGGCCGGCGACGTCGTCCGGCTGTCGGGTGAGCGCGTCGACGACGCCGCCACCGCCGCGGTCAAGGGGAGCCTGCGGATGGTGCGGGTGCTACGCCGCCTGGTGCAGGAGCCGCCCCAGGCGGTGCCCCTGGAGCTCCGGCTGACGCTGCGCGGGCACGTGCTCGTGCTCCGGGTCGAGGCGCTGGAGCGGATCCGCTCCGACGTCCTCGCCCACCACAAGCTCAACGCCGGCCGTGAGGCCGCCGAGAAGGCGCTGCTGCAGGCGCTGTGGCGGGGCCGTCCCGCCGAGCTCGACATGGAGCGCGACGAGTTCGACGACGCCGTGACCGACACCGCAGCCTTCGCCATGTTCCTGCTGGCCTGGTGGCCCGGCGTCAGCGCGCCGTCGGCCCTGGCGAGGCTGGGTGACCGGGCGCTGCTGGCGCGGCTGGCCGGCACGACGCTGACCTCCGACGAGCAGGACCGGCTGGCCGCCTCCTACCCGCGCACCGCCGACCTGCCGCGGACGGCGGAGTGGACCGTGGCCGACGCCGCCCTGCTCGACGAGCTGGTCAACCTGCTGGGACCGGTGCCCGAGAGCGAGGACCGCGACGAGCCCCTGTTCCTGCCCGACGACGCGGAGTACGCCGAGCTGGTCACCACCGCCGACCGGCTCACCGCGACGCGCGAGGTGGACCCGTTCGCCGAGCCGCACCAGACCTACAGCCACGTGCTCGTCGACGAGGCGCAGGACATCACCCCGATGCAGTGGCGGATGCTCCGTCGCCGCGGCGCCGGTGCCTCCTGGACGATCGTGGGCGACCCGGCCCAGAGCTCCTGGCCCGACCCGGCCGAGACCGACCGGGCGCTCACCGAGCTGGTGGGGAACGCCCCCGTGCGACGGTTCCGGATGAGCACCAACTACCGCAGCCCGTCAGAGGTCTTCGACCTGGCCGCGTCGGTCGTCGTGCAGGCCTACCCCGAGGCCGACCTGCCCAAGGCCGTCCGCTCCACCGGGGTCGACCCGCTCCTTCTGGTCGCTGACGAGCGTGGGGTGCGCTCGAGCGCCGTCGCCGCCGTGGCCGACCTGCTCGAGCAGGTGGAGGGCACGGTCGGCGTCATCTGCGCCCCGACCGCCCGGGACGGGGTCCGCGAGGCGCTGGACGCGGCCGCCCTGCCCGGTGCCGAGCGGCTCGCCGTGGTGACCTCCCTGGAGTCCAAGGGCCTCGAGTACGACGGGGTGCTGGTCGTCGAGCCGGACCGGGTGGTCCGCGAGTCCCCCGGCGGGGTCCGCTCGCTCTACGTCGCGCTGACCCGCCCGACGCAGCGGCTGGTCACCCTCGACGCGGCCGGAGACGGCTCGTCAGGTTGGCGTAGATCTCTCGGGTAGCCCGGGACCGGTTCTGCGTGTAGAAGTGCAGGCCCGGCGCACCGCCGTCGAGCAGCGCCTCCGACAGCTCGGTCCCGATCGCGGTACCCACCCGGCGCACCGCGTCGGCGTCGCCGGCGACGGCTTCCACCCGCTCCACCACGGCTTCGGGCAGGGCAGCCCCGGAGAGCTCGGCGAACCGGGTCACCTGGCTCACGTTGGTGATAGGCATGATGCCCGGGATGATCGGCAGGTCGCAGCCCAAGGCTCGGACCCGGGCCACCAGGGCGAAGTAGTCCTCGGGCTGGAAGAACAGCTGGGTGATCGCATAACTGGCCCCGGCCAGCGCCTTGTCCACGAGGATCTGAGCGTCGAGGTCGGCGTCGTTGGAGGAGGGGTGCGGGTCCGGGAACGCCCCGACGCCGACGCAGAAGTCCCCGAGCTCGCGGACCAGCCGGACCAGCTCGGTGGCGTTGTCGAGGCCCTCGGGATGGCGGACCCAGGGCTCGCGGGGCCCACCGGGCATGTCGCCCCGGATGGCGAGCACGTGCCGCACACCGGCGGCCGCGTAGGAGCCGACCACCCGGCGCAGCTGGGCGCGGCTCTGGCTGGCGCAGGTGAGGTGTGCGACGGTGCGGAGCGTGGTGTTGAGGGCGATCTGCTCGGTCGCGCCGATGGTCCGCTCACGCGTCGACCCGCTGGCGCCGTAGGTCACCGACACGAAGTCCGCGCCGAGCGCCTCCAGCTCCCGGACGGTCTGCCAGAGCTGGCGCGCGCCGGCCTCGTCCCTCGGCGGGAAGAGCTCGAAGGAGAACAGCGGGCGCTCGGCGGTGGCCAGCAGCTCGGCGATGGTGGGGGTCCGCGGACGGGGTGGCGACGTGGTCCGGCCCGGCATGCGAACACTGTAGGTCGGCCCTCTACCACGCCTCCGTAGGCTCAGCATGTGGTCACCCGTCCCCCGCTCCGGTCCCCGGCCTCCGAGCACGACCGGTCCGCCTCGCCGGCCCTGCTCGATCCGGCCGATCCGCTCGCCCCCGCCTTCCGGGGCGCCGTCGGGACGACGCTGACCGCCTTCCTGGCCACCCAGGACCCGCTGCTGGCCGAGATGGGGCCCGAGCTGGAGCCGCTCCGGGCGCTGGCCGCCGAGCTGCTCGACGGTGGCAAGCGGCTGCGGCCGGCGTTCTGCGTGTGGGGTTACGTGGCCGCGGCCGGGCTGCCCGACGACGTTGCCGTGGCGCCTCTGCTCCGCGCCGCCGCCAGCCTCGACCTGCTGCACGTCTCCGCCCTCGTGCACGACGACGTCATGGACTCCTCCGACCTGCGACGCGGCCGGCCGGCCGCGCACCGCCAGTTCGAGTCCCAGCACGTCGCGGCCGGACGGCTGGGCGACGCGGGGGCCTTCGGTCGGGCCGCGGCGATCCTGCTGGGCGACCTGCTGCTAATGTGGTCGGCCGAGCTGCTGATGCGTTCGGGGATGGAGCCGGCGGCGCTCGCCCGGGCGACGCCGGTCGCCGAGGCCATGCGGACCGAGGTCACCGGCGGGCAGCTCCTCGACATCGTCGCCCAGGCCCGGCCGCTGGGCTCCGACCCCGCGGCGGCGCTGGCCGAGGCCGGCCGGGTGGTGGAGTACAAGTCGGCCCGCTACACCGTCCAGCGGCCCTGCCAGCTCGGAGCCGCCCTCGGTGGCGGGGACGCGGCCCTGCAGGAGGCGCTGGCGGCCTACGGCTCACCGGCCGGACGGGCGTTCCAGTTCCGTGATGACGTCCTCGGCGTCTTCGGTGACAGCGCCGTCACCGGCAAGCCGGCAGGCGACGACCTCCGCGAGGGCAAGCGGACCGTCCTCATCGCCCACGCCCACGCCGGCACGGACGCGGCTGGCCGCGCCCTGCTCGAGGCCCGGCTCGGTGACCCGGACCTCGACGCCGACGGCGTGGGCGTGCTCCAGGACGTCATCGTCTCCTCCGGCGCGGTGGAGTCGGTCGAAGCCATGATCGCCGAGGGGCTCGAGCGGGCGCTGGCCGTGCTGGGCGCGGCAACGATGAGCGACGCGGGTCGCAGCGGTCTCACCGCATTGGCGCAGGCCGCGGTCCGCCGTCAGTTCTGACCGGTTCCGGTCCTCAACCTGCCGCCAGGGCCACGGCGAAGGCGGGTCGGCTCCGGGCGCGCTCCGCGAACAGGTCGAGCAGGCGCCCCGCGTCGGCCGGAGCCGCGCGCGCGAAGTCGTCCCAGCCCTCCAGGACCAGCGCGGTGGGCCGCTGGAGGTCGGCGAGGCAGTCCCAGAGGGCGTCGAGGTTGGCCCCGAACCAGGACGGCAGCTCCAAGGCAGCGGCGAGGGCGGCGAAGGCCTCGGCCCGCGAGCGTCCGACGACGAGCCGCCGGGCGTCCCAGCCGCTGTCCTGCAGGTCCGCGGTCGTGCGGGCCGCGTCCTCCACCCGGTAGACGCCGGGAGTGAGCGGTGGGCGGGCTTCCCTCACCGCTGCACGCGGGAGAACGAGTCGTAGTGGTCGTCGGTCCAGTAGAGCAACCGGTTCCCGTCGCCGGCCACGATCCGCCGGGCCCCACGGTCGTCCTCGCCGGGCGTCGGCACGGTGTACTCGCGGTAGTAGCCCGAGGGCCTGACCGGCAGCAGCCGCTCCCGGTTGCCGAAGGTGACCCCGTCCCGGTCGTAGGGGAAGGGGCCGCCCCGGTCGACCAGCCGCACCGTCTGCTGCGCCTCGCGGGGCAACGAGGCGAGAGCCACCAGGGGCAGTCCGGACTCCGGGTCGGTCCCGCCGCGGACGCTGGTGCTGCGTCCTCCGGGGGTGGTCGCGGTCGCCGTCGAGGACGGGGTGCCGCCGACCGGGGCGTCCGTGGTCTCGTTGCCGGTGCTGCCCCACAGCAGCAGCAGACCGAGGACGACCAGGGCGAGGACCGCGCCCACTGCCCGCAGCCGCGCGGTCATCGTTGGTCTCTCCGGCCGGCAGCGGCCGCGAACCTGTAGCGCTCCGCCCCCGGGTCGGCGCGCCATGCCTGGGCCAGCGACCGCGACAGGCGGGCAGCGACGTCCTGCGGGTCGTCGGCCTCGGTCAGGGCACGGCCCACACCGATGCGGCGCGCCCCCGCCTCCAGCACGGGATCGAGGTTGGCGGGGGTGATGCCGCCCAGGGCGAACCACGGTCGGGAGTCGAGCTCGAACGGGGGCGCGACCCGGGCCGCGTGCCGGACCAGGTCCAGGCCGGCCGGGCCCGGGAGCGCGGGACCCACGCTGAAGTAGTCGAGCTGGTCGTCGGTCCGGGCGGCGTCGACCTGAGCGGGGTGGAAGGTCGAGCGGCCGAGCAGTGCGTAGGGGTGCAGCGCGGCTCGAGCGGCGACGGAGGTGACGTCGCTCGCTCCCAGGTGCAGGAGGTCGGCTTGTACCGCGCCGGCCCAGGCCGGGGTGCCCGCCACCCCGACGACGACCTGGCTGGTGGCGGCGACGCCACGGACCTCCTCGAGCACCTCCTGGCCGGTCAGCTCGTCGAGGTCGTCCTGACGGACCTGGACCACGTCGACCCCACCCGCCAGGGCGGCGGTGAGAAAGTCGGTCAGGTCGCCCTGCCGCCGCCGGGCGTCGGTGCGCAGAAAAAGCCGGGCCACCCGGAGCCGGGCGTCCAAGCCCCGAAGTGCCGTCACGCGGTCACCCTAGCGAGCAGCGCCCCCGCGGTCATGCGACCGAGGGTCAGACCGAGGCCGGAGCGAGCGCCAGCCGCTCCTGCACCAGCGGCACCACCTCGGTGGCGAAGAGCTCGATCGAGCGCATCGTCTTGACGTGGTCGACGTGGCTGACGTGCATCTCGAACCGGTCGATACCGAGCAACCCGTGCAGGGTGACGATCTTATCGGCCACCCGCTCCGGGTGCCCGAAGAACAGTGCCCCGTCGGGACCGGTCAGCCCCTCGATCTGCGCGCTGGACATCGGGGCCCACCCGCGCTCGCGACCGATCTTGTCGAAGGTCGCCTTGTACCGGGGGAGGAAGTCCGTCCGTGCCGCCTGCTCGTCGGTGGCGACGTAACCGTGGGCGTGCACGGCGAGCGGGGTGGTCCCCGGGTGGCCGGCGTGCGCGAGGGCGCGGCGGTAGAGGCTGGCGTGCGGGGCGAAGCCGGCCGGCTGCCCGCCGATGATGGCCAGGGCCATGGGCAGCCCCAGCGTCCCAGCGCGGACGATCGAGCTGGGGGTCCCGCCGACGGCCACCCACAACGGGAGCGGCCGGCCCTCGGGCCGGGGGTGGACGACGACGCCGTCCAGCGCGCTCCGGAACTGCCCGGACCAGGTCGTGGGGCCCTCCTCCCGGAGCGCGAGCAGCAGCTCCAGCTTCTCGGCGAAGAGCGCGTCGTAGTCCCCGAGGGAGTAGCCGAACAGGGGGAAGGACTCGGTGAAGGACCCGCGGCCGGCCATCAGCTCGGCCCGGCCGCTGGAGAGCAGGTCCAAGGTGGCGAAGCTTTGGAAGGTGCGGACCGGGTCTGCCGAGCTCAGCACGGTCACGGCGCTGCTGAGGTGGATGCGCTGGGTGCGTCCGGCGATCGTGGCCAGCACGATCTCGGGGGCCGAAGCGGCCATGTCGGGCCGGTGGTGCTCACCGACGGCGTACACATCGAGGCCCAGCTGGTCAGCCAGCACCGCCTCCTCGACGACCTGTCGCAGCCGCTCACCCGCCCCGACCGCAGGGTCGTTGATCTCGGCGAAGGTGGTCAATCCAAACTCCACGTCTTTCTCCTCTGGCTTGTCGCGTCCCCACCGAGATGCGGAGGCAACAGCGCCATCCCGGTTCCTTATTCCCGCCGCCGGGGAGCGGTTCACAGGCAGGTGCGGCATCCTCGACTTGTGGGCGCGGGGAGCGGGTGGTGGAGCGACCGGGCGCGGGACGCCGGTCGGGACGCCACGGTCGGAACCGTGCCCGGCTCGGCGACCGGAGCGACGGGCGGCGTGCCCTCCCAGGACGTGGCTCACGAGCGGCCTATGCTCGCCGCCGAGGCCCACACGGCCGTCCTTCCCACCGTGTCTGGAGCAGGCGTGACCATGACCAGCGCCGGCGACCCTCTGGTCGGCCAGGTCCTCGACGGACGGTACGAGATCGTCCAGCGCCTGGCCCGCGGCGGCATGGCCACGGTCTACCGGGCGGTGGACACCCGGCTCACCCGCACGGTCGCGGTCAAGGTGATGCACGTCGGGCTGGGTGACGACGCCGAGTTCGCCCGCAAGTTCGACCGCGAGGCCCGGGCCGCGGCGCGGCTCTCCCACCCTGCGGTGGTCTCCGTCTTCGACCAGGGGCAGGCCGTGCTCGACGGGCACACCGTGCGGCCCTACATCGTCATGGAGTACGTCGGCGGCCCGACCCTGCGCGACGTGATCCTCCGCGAGGCGCCGATGTCGCCCGCTCGGGCGCTCGAGGTGTTCGAGCCCGTGATGGGCGCGCTGGCCGCGGCCCACGACGCCGGTCTGGTGCACCGCGACGTCAAACCCGAGAACGTCTTGTTCAGCGAGCGCGGCCAGATCAAGGTCGCCGACTTCGGGCTGGCCAAGGCGGTCTCCTCGCAGACCTCGACGGCCACCCAGGGCCTGTTGATCGGGACAGTGTCCTACCTCCCGCCCGAACTGGTGCTCTCCGGCCGCGCTGACGCCCGGTCCGACGTCTACAGCGCCGGGGTGGTGCTCTTCGAGCTGCTCACCGGGCGTAAACCCCATACCGGCGAAACCCCGATCCAGGTGGCCTACGCGCACGTCCACAACGACGTCCCCGCACCCTCGGCGGTCAACCGTTCGGGGCGCATCCCCTCATACGTGGATGCGCTGGTGGCCGGGGCCACCGCCCGCGACGCCGACCGCCGCCCCCACGACGCCCGGGTGCTGCTGGCCCAGGTGCGCCGGGTCCGCGCCGCCCTGCGGGACGGCGTCCTCGACGACGCCGAGCTCACCCAGGACCTGAGCGCGCTGCAGGCCCCAGCCGACATCGACGCCGAGCCGACGCAGTGGGTCGCCACGGACGCCGAGACCACCGTCCGGGCGCCGGCCGCCCAGGCGCCACCGCCGGCGCCCGTCCGGGAGGTGCCGAGGACCGCGGGACCGGGCCCCGCCCACGCCGAGCCCTTCCGCCCCTCCGCCGCCTTCGCCCCGCCGCCGGTCGCACCCCGGGCCTCGAGCGCCGGGCGCGCCGCCGCCCAGCGGGAGCGCGAGGCACGCCGCCGCCGCCGCGGCTGGCTGGCCCTGCTGCTGGTGCTGCTGCTCACGACCCTCGCACTGCTGGCGGGCTGGTACCTCGTGGAGGGCCGGTTCACCACCGCCCCGGCGCTTCCCGGGGTGAGCCAGACCGACCTGCGGCGCCCGGCGGACACGGCGGGGCCGAGCACGGCGGCCTGAGTCGTCCACCAGAGACGCCCCCCTCGACCGGCACCGGCGGGCACCGGTCCGGACGAGCCCGCGGCCCTAGGCTGACCCGGTGCCGCCCCCGTCCCGTATCCGCTCGGACCTGGCCCCCCTGCTGGCCCTGCTGGCCATGACCGCGGCCTGGGGATCGACGTTCTTCCTGATCAAGGACCTGCTCGACCGGCTGCCGGTGGCGGACATGCTGGCCCTGCGCTTCGGCCTCGGGAGCCTCGCCCTGGTGCTGCTCGCCGGGAAGCGGCTGCGGATGAGCCGCTCGACCCTGCGGTCGGGGATCCTGCTGGGCCTGCTCTACGGGCTGGCGCAGATCCTGCAGACCGCTGGGCTCGCGCAGACCTCGGCCAGCGTCTCGGGCTTCATCACCGGCCTCTACGTCGTGGCGACCCCGCTGCTCGCCGCGCTCCTGCTGCGCGCCCGGGTCAGCGTCACCACCTGGGTGGCGTCGCTGCTGGCCAGCGTCGGTCTCGGCGTGCTCTCGTTGGACGGCTTCGCCATCGGCTCCGGCGAGCTGCTCACGCTGGCGTCGGCACTGGTCTACGCCGGGCACATCATCGCCCTGGGCCGGCTCTCCACGCCGGGCGAGGCGCTGCCGCTCAGCGTGGTGCAAATGGTCGTCATCACGGCGGTCTGCGCGGTGGCGGCGGCCTGGCCCGGGGCCGGCAGCCCGGGTCTGCAGCTCCCGGCCTCCACCAGGGACTGGCTCGCCGTGCTCTACCTCGCCGTGGTGGCCGGAGCGCTCACCATGGTCCTGCAGACCTGGGCGCAGGCCCGGGTCGAGGCCACCCGGGCGGCCGTCGTGATGGCGATGGAACCCGTGTGGGCGGCCGCCTTCGCCGTGACCCTCGGTGTGGACCGGTTGACGTTGCGGGTGGTGGCCGGCGGCCTCGCTATCCTCGCGGCCATGTACCTCGTGGAGCTGGCCCCGCGCCGACGGACCCCGCGCCGCCCGGCCGCTTCCGACCGCCCCGCGGCCGTTGACGCCACCCAGGAGACGCCGTGAGCAGCCCGGTCCTCCTCGCCCTGATCGCCCTGCTCGTCGTGGGCGCGGTCGTCGCCGTGGTCCTGCTCGTCCGCCGGCACCGCTACATCACCAGCCTGCGGGAACGCGGCTGGACCTTCGCGTCCTCGCCGTCGCTGGAGTCGGTGCTGGACCACCACGCGCCGCCCTTCGGCCTCGGGCTGGCCCGAGCGGTCGACGAGGAGATCACCGGGACGACGCGGAGCGGTGTGGGCTTCCGCGTGTTCGAGTACGCGGTGAAGGCCGGTGGACCACGCTTCGACGAGCGGTTGGCCAGCCTCCGGCTGCCCGTTCCGCTGCCCGACCTGTTCGTCACCGCCCGCCCCGTCCGCCCGGGGGTCCGGCTGCCCGCGGTGCCACTGGACCCGGCGCTGGACGTCCGCGCCGCCGACCCGGCGTACGCGCAGACCCTGCTCCGCCCCGCGGTGCTCGCTGCGTTGGGCGCTCTCGGCCGGGCCGGGCACGCCGTCGACGTCAGCGTCGACGGAGCCTCGCTGGTGGCCGTGGGGGCACCCAAGGACCCCGACGCCCTGGAGGCCTACCTGGAGGCGCTGGCCGGCGTGGTGCTCGCCGTCGACGCCGGCGCTCTCGCCCCCTGGGTGCAGCCCGCTGCCCGGCCGGGCTTCACGTTCTACGGCCGCCCGGGCTGGGTCCTGGTCGGCTCCGACGACAGCGCGATCAGCCGGTTCGGCCTCACCACCGCCGGTTTCGGGCACCGGACCGAGCAGCTGGTGCGCGGGGAGGACGGCTCGCTGGTCGTCGAGGGCCTGGTGCACCGCTGGAAGACCCAGCACACCGAGACCACCACCGACAGCCAGGGCCGCACGCAGACCCGGACGGTCACCGACGACCACGACGAGACCGTCGCTGGGGTGTGGCTGCCGTTCCCGCTGCCCCAGCTGAGCATCGACGGCGGATGGGGCGGCAAGCGGGTCCGGTTCGAGAGCGAGGAGTTCAACGACCAGTTCAAGGTCCGGTCGGCGGTGCCGAAGCTGGCCTACGACGTCATCCACCCCCGGACCATGGAGTTCCTGATGGCCGTCCGGCCGCCCGGCATCCGCATCGAGGGGAACCTGATGCGGTTCCTCGTCACCTCTCACGACACCGAGACGCTCGGGTTCTGCGCCGACTTCGCCCACGACTTCCTCGCCCGCGTCCCCTCCTTCGTCTGGAAGGACCTGGGCGTCTCGTCGCCGTCCTTCCGGGCGGGTGCGCTCGGGTGGCAGCCCTCACCGGAGCTCCGGTGAGCGCCGGATGGCTGCACGTCGTGCTCGACGTGCCGACGCCCGGTCCGGCGGCCGGCTTCTGGTCGGCGGCGCTCGGCTGGCCGCTCGACGACGCGACCTCGCCGCAGGGGCACCAGGGCCTGGTGCCTCCAGACGGGGACGCCTACGTGCACCTGCGCCTGGTGGAGGGCCCTGCCGCGACCCACCTCGACCTCGAGGTGGACGACGTCGACGCGGAGCGCGACCGCCTGGTGACGCTGGGAGCCACCTCGCGGGAGCGGGCGGACGGCACGCCGGTCCTGCGCTCCCCCGGTGGGTTGGACCTCGGCCTGCTGACCGCTCGGCCCGGCACCCGGCCGGCCCCGGTCAGCGGACCTTCGGGGACGCGGCGGCGGCTGGTGCAGGTCTGCCTCGACCTGCCGCCCCGGTTGGTCGAGGTGGAGCACGCGTTCTGGCGCGCGGCCCTGGCCTGGCCTGAGAGCCCGATCGCCGACCCCGAGTTCCTCGGCCGGCTGGTCCCCCCGGCGGGGCACCCCCTGCAGGTGCTGCTGCAACGCCTGGGGACCGACGACGGCGGGCCCACCCGGACGCACCTGGACCTGGGCTCGGACGACCTCTTCGCCGACGTGGCTCTCCTGCAGGGGCTCGGCGCTGAGCGGCTGCACGCGGGCGACGGCTTCGTCGCCCTCCGCGACCCGGCCGGCCTCATCTTCTGCGTCACCGGGAACGCTCCCGACGCTCCCTGACCCCGCTACAGCGTGGCGACCGCCTCGGCGACCGGGACCTCGCCCGCGACCAGCTCGAACTGGGTGCGCACTCCGGCGCCGGTGGTGAGCAGGGCGGCCAGCACGGTGGCGACGTCAGCCCGCGGCACGCTGCCCGGCCCGGTCTCCGGCGCCAGCCGGACGTGGCCGGTGGGCGGGTCGTCGGTCAGCCCGCCCGGCCGGACCACGGTCCAGTCCAGGTCGCGGCGCCGGAGGTCCGCGTCAGCCTCGCTCTTGGCCCGCAGGTAGACCTGAAAGACGTCGTCGGACTCTGGATCAAAGGCGTCGGTGCCCAGCGCGGAGACCATCACGTAGCGCCGGACGCCCGCGTGCTCGGCTGCGTCGGCCAGCAGCACGGCCCCGGCGCGGTCGACGGTGAGCTTGCGCGCCGCCCCGCTCCCCGGTCCGGCGCCGGCCGCAAAGACGACGGCGTCGGCCCCGGAGAGCACCGCGGCCACGGCGTCGACGTCGCTGTGCTCGAGGTCGAGGACGACCGGCTCCGCGCCGACCGCCACCAGGTCCCCGCTCTGGGCCGGGTCCCGGATCAGGCCGACGGGCGCGTGCCCGGCCCTGCTCAGCAGCCGGGAGGTGAGCAGGGCGATCTGCCCGTGCCCGCCGGCGATCACGATGCGCATGCGTAGCTCCTCAGCACTCGTGGCCCTCAGAACTCATGGCTCGTGCCGCCGCGCAGGTCGAGCACGCGGGTGCCCGTCATGGCGTCCACGCGGCCGTTGACCAGCGCGCGGCCGCGCTCGTTGAGCAGCTCGTCGTGGATGGGGAACCCTTCCAGCGCTCCCACCGCCCGCACCCAGTCGATGGTCTCCTTGAGTGCTCCCCACGGTCCGTAGGCAGGGACGGCGACGATGTCGACCCCCTTCGGAGCGGTCTCGTAGGAGTCCCCCGGGTGGAAGAACGTGGGCTCCCCCTCCGAACGCAGCACGAACCCCACGTTGCCGATCCGGGGGATGTCGCGGTGGATGACGGCGTGCTGGCCGCCGACGGCGGTGACCAGCAGGTCCCCGACCGCGGTCTGCTCGTCCGCGGCGAGGGCGCTCGCCTCGGCGATCGGGGGGAGGTCGCCCGCCTGCACCTGCTGCAGCACCGACGGCTCGAGCAGCACCCGGGCGGAGGGGTTGGCCGCCAGCAGCGCCGGCAGGTGCTCGGGGTCGAGGTGGTCCGGGTGCCCGTGGGTGACGAGCACGGCGTCGAGGTCGGTCAGCCCGTGCCAGCCGGTGGACAGGTTCCCCGGGTCCAGCAGGACCCGGGCGTCGGCGGTCTCCACGAGGACGGCGGCGTGACCGAGACGGGTGATGCGCATGGCGCCCAACCTACGCCCAGCCCGACCCTCAGCTCAGGTCAGCCGGCCAGCAGCGCGCCGAGCACCTTGCCGGCGGTGGTGCACTCCTCCGCGTTGACGTCGAGGTGGGTGACCACCCGCACCATCCGTGGACCGAGGGCAGCCACCAGCACCCCCTGCTCGGCGGCCGCGGCCGCCACCCGAGCAGCCGGGCGGTCACCGGTCGAGAGCACGACGATGTTGGTCTCCAGAGCGTCCAGGTCCACCGCGGACGGCGCGTGCTCGGCCACTGCCTCGGCGAGCGTGCGCGCCGCGGCGTGGTCGTCGGCCAACCGGTCGAGGTGGTGGTCCAGAGCGTGCAGCGCGCCGGCGGCCAGCATCCCCGCCTGCCGCCAACCCCCGCCCAACCGCTTGCGCTGGACGCGGGCGCGGGCCATGTTCTCCGCGCTTCCCACCAGGACCGAGCCCACGGGGGCGCCGAGGCCCTTGGAGAAGCAGACGCTGACGGTGTCGAACAGCCGGCCGTAGCTCTCGAGCGGGACGCCCGTGGCCACGTGCGCGTTCCAGAGCCGGGCCCCGTCGAGGTGGAAGCCGAGGCCGTGCTCGCGGCACAGGGCGCTCACCGCCTCGAGCTGCTCGAGCGGCTGGACGGTGCCGCCGCCGAAGTTGTGGGTGTTCTCCACCGCGACAGCGGCGGTCGAGACGAGGTAGGGCCCGGCGGCGGGCGACAGGATCTCGGCCACCCGCTCCACGTCCAGGCGGCCGTGGTCGGAGGACCAGGTGCGCATGGTGAGGCCGTGCACCGCCGCGTGCGCCCCCATCTCGGCCCGGGCCACGTGTGCGGCCACGTCGCAGAGCACCTCCTCGCCCGGCTCGACGAGCATCCGCACCCCGAGCAGGTTGGCCAGCGAACCGGTCGCGCAGTACAGCCCGGCCTCGTGGCCCAGCAGCGCCGCCGTCCTGCGCTCGAGCTCGAGCACGGTGGGGTCCTCGCTGTACACGTCGTCCCCGACCGCGGCCTCAGCCATCGCCACCCGCATGGCGGGCGTGGGGCGGGTGACGGTGTCAGAGCGCAGGTCGATCACGCCGTCTGTTCTACCCCGCGGCAGCCGCACGCGCCCGCCTGTGTCGGCCCGTGGGCACCGGACGCGTCGCTCCAGCGGCCGGTGCGGCGGCTCGGGTCAGACGGCGTCGGCGGCGAACGTCTGAAGGGCCTTGGCCCGCCGCACGCGCCCGCTGGTCAGGCGCTCGGCGACCAGGAAGGCCAGCTCCAGCGACTGGTTGCGGTTGAGTCGCGGGTCGCAGAGCGTCTCGTAGCGGTTGACCAGGTCGGCCTCGACGAGGTCATCGCTGCCGCCGACGCACTCGGTGACGTCGTCCCCGGTGAGCTCGACGTGCACCCCGCCCGGCCAGGTGCCCAGCTCCTCGTGCACGTCGAAGAAGCCGTTGAGCTCCTCGACCACATCGGAGAAGGCGCGCGTCTTGTAGCCGTTGCGGGCCTCGAAGGTGTTGCCGTGCATGGGGTCGCAGACCCAGGCCACCTGGCGCCCGCTCGCGGTCACCTTGGCCACCACCTCGGGCAGGATCTCGCGGACCTTGCCCGCGCCCATCCGGGTGATGAAGGTGATGCGGCCCGGCTCGTGGTCGGGGTCCAGCCGGTCGGCCAGCTCGAGCGCGGTGTCCGCCGTCGTCGTCGGGCCGAGCTTGACCCCGAGCGGGTTGCGGATGTGGCGCATCAGCTCCACGTGCGCGCCCTCGAGCTGGCGGGTGCGCTCCCCGATCCAGAGGAAGTGGCCCGACGTGCCGTAGGGCTGGGAGGTGCGGGAGTCGATCCGGGTCAGCGCGTGCTCGTACTCCATGACGAGCGCCTCGTGGCTGGAGTAGAAGTCGACGGTGCGGAAGGCGTCGTCGTCGATGCCGCAGGCCACCATGAAGGCGAGCGCGCGGTCGATCTCATCGGCCAGGTTCTGGTACTGGACCCCGGCGCCGGAGCTCAGCACGAAGTTCGCGTTCCAGGTGTGGACGCGGCGCAGGTGGGCGAAGCCACCGGTCACGAAGGCCCGGGTCAGGTTCAGGGTGGCCGAGGAGGCGTTGTAGACCCCCAGCAGGCGCTGCGGGTCCGGCTCGCGCGACTCCGGGCTGAAGGCGAACCCGTTGACGGCGTCGCCGCGGTAGGCCGGCAGCGTGACGCCATCCCGCGTCTCGGAGCCCGAGCTGCGGGGCTTGGCGTACTGTCCAGCCATCCGGCCGACCTTGACGATCGGCACCTGGGCGGCGTAGGTGAGCACGACAGCCATCGAGAGCAGGGTGCGCAGCTTGTTCTGGATGTTGTCGGCCGTCACGCCCTCGAACGTCTCGGCGCAGTCGCCGCCCTGCAGCAGGAAGGCCTCCCCCGCTGCGACGCTGGCCATCTTGGCCCGCAACTCGTCGCACTCGCCGGCGAAGACCAGCGGCGGCAGGGTGCGGAGCTTGGCGATGACGTCGGCGAGCGCGCCGGCGTCGGCATAGGTCGGCTGCTGGAGCGGGTTGAGAGCGTGGAGCTGCTCCAGCGTGGGGACCGGGGACGCGTCGGGCATCCGCACACTCTAGACGCGTCAGGCCTGCGGGGAGATCTCGTCCCGCTCGGCGGCGGCGGCTTCGCGGGCGGAGGCTTCCTTGGCCGCAGGGGCGTAGAGATCGACGTACTCCTGGCCGGAGAGCTCCATGATCGCGTACATGATCTCGTCGGTGACCGAGCGCAGGATGAAGCGGTCGCTCTCCATGCCCTCGTAGCGGGAGAAGTCCAGCGGGGTGCCGAAGCGCACGGTGGGGCTGACGATCTTGGTGATGATCTTGCCGGGCGGGGCGATGACGTCGGTGCCGATCACCGCGGTCGGGATCACCGGCACCTTGGCCATTAGCGCCATCCGCGCGACGCCGGTGCGCCCCTTGTAGAGCCGGCCGTCATGGCTGCGGGTGCCCTCGGGGTAGATGCCGAACAGCTCCCCGCGTTCGAGCACGGTCAGCCCGGCGCGCAGCGCGCCCTCGCTGGCCCGGCCGCCGGTCCGGTCGATCGGCACCTGACCGGTGCCGGCGAAGAACCGGCGCTGGGCCCAGCCCTTGACCCCGACGCCGGTGAAGTAGTCCGACTTGGCGACGAAGGTCACCCGGCGGTCCAGGACCAGCGGCATGAACAGCCAGTCCGCGAAGGAGAGGTGGTTGCTGGCCAGGATCGCCGGGCCCGTGCTGGGGACGTTCTCCACGCCCTCGGCGACGGGCCGGAAGATCTTGTCGATCGCCGGCCCGAGCAGGATGTTCTTGAGCACCCAGTAGATGCCACGGCCGCCCCCGCCCTTCCCACGCTCCAGGCTGATCCGGCCGTCGGCAGAGACCGAGAGCAGGTCCGGCGGCCGCGGCGGCCGGTCGGGCCCGGCGGGTCGGCTCGCGTCGGCCCCGGGACCGGTGGTCACGGGGTCACCCTCACGGCGTGGTCCGCGTCGGCGGCAGCGGTGCGGGGACCGGTGGTACCGGCCGGCCTGCCCCGGGGCGCTCCAGCTCGGTGGTCACGAAGTCCCGGCCCTCCGCCGCGGCGCTCTTCACCGAGCTGGCGTAGGCGTCCACGTAGGTCTGGCCGGACAGCTCCTGGACCGCAGCCATGATCTCGTCGGTCACCCAGCGCAGGACGTCGCGGTCGTTGCCGGCACCGGCGTAGCGGTCGAAGTCCAGCGGCGCGCCGATGCGGACGCCGGGCCGGCGCATCACCGGGATGCCGAGCACGGGCAGCTTGACGAACTGGGTGTCCACCACGCCGACGGGGAGCACGGGGACGCGGGCCTGGAGCACCAGCCGGGCCACCCCGGTCTTGCCCTTGTAGAGCCGTCCGTCAGGTGACCGGGTGCCCTCGGGGAAGATGCCGAGCAGGTCGCCGCGCTCGAGGACGTCGAGCACCGCGGTCATGCTGGTGGCGCTGGCCCGGCCCCCCGAGCGGTCCATCGGCAGCATGCCGATCCCCTCGAGGAACCACTTGAGGACGCGGCCCCGGACCCCGGTGCCGGCGAACGCCTCGGCCTTGGCGGGAAAGGTGAGGCGGCGCGGGATCAGGGCCGGGATCAGGTAGGTGTCGCCCGCCGAGATGTGGTTGGCGACCAGGATCGCCGGGCCCGACGAGGGCACGTTCTCCTTGCCCTCGATCCAGGGCCGGAACACCACCCGGATCACCGGGAGGAAGACGAACCACTTGAGCGCCCAGTAGAGCAACCCGACCTCCGCTTCCAGCGCCTCGCGGCCGGGAGCGATTCCCCGCCGGTGAAGAAGACGTCGGAAGCCTAGTGCGCTCCGGCTTCGCGCGACGACCAGCCCGCTGCGCGGGGCTGGGCCACCGCCACCCCTGCCACGGCCGTGGCAGCATGCCCAGGTGAGCCCCACCCCGTCCGTCCCGCCCCCGGCCGCACCCTCGACCGCGCTCCGCGCTCTGCTGGGCCGGCTGACCGGCTTTGGCCGTCCCGCCGGCCCGCCGCCGACCTCGGCCGTGGTCCGCCCCGAGGCTGCGCCCTACGCCGGCGGGTCGGGGCCGTTCGGCGTGCTGCTCTGCCACGGGTTCACCGGTTCCCCCTACGCGATGCGGCCCTGGGCGCAGCACCTGAAGGCGAAGGGTTTCCGGGTAGCGGTGCCCCGGCTGCCCGGGCACGGCACGACCTGGCAGGAGCTGAACCGCACCGAGTGGACCGACTGGTACGCCGCCCTCGAACGTGCCTTCGTCGACCTGAGCCGGCAGTGCGAGCAGGTCGCGGTGGCCGGACTGTCCATGGGCGGGGCCCTGGCCTTGCGGCTGGCTCAGCAGCACGGGGACGCGGTGGCGGCGCTGGCGCTGGTCAACCCCTGCATCAACATCACCGACCCGCGCATCCGGATCCTGCGGGTCCTGAGCGTCCTGCCCTCGTTGGCCGGCATCGGGAACGACATCGCCAAGCCCGGCGAGGGCGAGTTCGGGTACAGCCGGACCCCGCTGCGGGCCCTGCACTCCCAGACCCACCTGTGGGCCGATGTCCGTGCGAACCTGCACCGCGTGAGCGTGCCCACCCAGATCTACTGGTCCCGGCAGGACCACGTCGTCGACCCCTCGTCCCTGGCCCTGATTCGCGCCGGGATCCGGACGCCCGCTCTCGAGGTCGTGACGCTGGAACGGAGCTACCATGTGGCTACGCTGGACCACGACGCGGAGGTGATCTTCCGCGGCTCCGCGGACTTCTTCCGGCGACTGTGAGGGACGGGGCATGACCAGGCCGAGCGAGGACGACCCCGCCGCCATCGACCGTGCCTTCGCGGAGATGATGGCCGGTTACCACCTCACGGCCGACCGTCCCGCGGACGCCCCCGCCCAGGACGCGATCAGCGGCGGGGCCACCACCACCACCGAGCCTTCCTCCGGCCCCGGCCCGGGGCCCGGATCGGCTGAGGGAGCGGACCGGGTCCGCGAGCAGCTCCCGCTGTTCCACTTCCCCTCCGAGCAGGAGCGCCAGCCAGACCCCGAGCCGCCAGAGGACGACCTCGAGCCGTTCGTGCCCGAGCCCCTGCCCCCGCTCGGCTCCCCGGCGCTGCCCGCGCTGCTCGGCTGGCTGGGCATCGGCTGGGCCGCCCTGGTGGTGCTCGCTGCCGCCTTCGGAGCCCGCTTCCCCTCCTGGATGGGCTGGGTCGCCGTCGTCGGCTTCCTCGGCGGGTTCGCCGTCCTCGTCGCCCGGCTGCCGCGGCAGCGCCCGCCCGGCTCCGGCGACGGCGCCGTCCTCTAGATCCGTCAGCCTCCGTCACCCCGCCCGACCAGCCGTTCCCACCACGCCCGGCCATCCCTGACGCCCCCGCACGGGCCCGACCGCTGCCGGGGCCCGAGGTTCCCGCCCCCGGCCGAGGTGGGTCCCCCACTTCACACCCCGACAGTGGACTTCACACCCCGTGCAGCGGGCGCAAGAACCACGGTAGGGGTGTGAAGTGGGGGACCCACCGGGGCCTGGGCCCTGGGGAGGGTGGGGCTGGAAGGGAGGGCGTCGGGCGCGGGGGCCCGAGGGGTCAGGTTCGGGTGGCCCAGCGCTCGCGGCGCTCGCGGCCGGTGCGGACCCGGCGGCTCTTGAGCTTGCGCCGGCGGGGCCAGAAGCCGAAGTGGGCGGAGTCGGGGGGCTCCACCATGGCGTGCCGCGCGAGGTCGGCCGCACCGATCAGGCCGGCGTCGTTGCGGAAGTGCGCCAGCTCCAGCCGGGCCTCCTCGCGGAAGCCCCGCCCGGTCAAGGTGCGGCTGAACGCCTGCCGGGCCGGCAGGAGCAGCAGGTCACCCGCCGCGCTGACTCCCCCGCCGATGACCACGACCTCCGGGTCGAGGGCGGCGGCGAGGTTGGCGATGCCGCGGCCCAACCAGGTGCCGACGTCGGCCAGCAGCTCGACCGAGTTCGGTTCACCGGCGATGGCGGCGGCGGTGACGTCGGGGCCGGTGATCCGGTCCGGGTCGCCGCCCACCATCTCCAGCAGCCGGAACGCCGTCGGCGAGTTGGTCCGGGCCAGCGCCCGCGCCTCGCGCACCAGCGAGTTGCCCGAGGCGTACTGCTCCCAGCAGCCCCGGTTGCCGCACTCGCACCAGTGCCCGTCGGGCACAGCGATCATGTGCCCCCACTCCCCGGCCATCCCGTAGGTGCCGCGGAACAATTGCCGGTTGATCACCAGGCCCCCACCGATACCGGTGCCCAGGGTGATGCACACCATCACCGAGGACCCACGGCCGGCGCCGAACCGGTACTCCGCCCAGGCGGCAGCGTTGGCGTCGTTGTCGACGATCAGGGGCAGGTCGATCCTCTCGATCAGCCGCGCCTTGAGCGGCTCGGAACGCCAGGCCAGGTGGGGGGAGAACCGGACGACGGCCTGCTCGTTGTCGACCCAGCCCGCCGCCCCGATGCCGACCGACTCGACCCGGTGGCGCGACCTCAGCTGCCCGACGAGCCGCACGATGGCGTCCTCGACCGCGGCTGGGCTGTGTGACGGCGTGGGCTCCTGCAGCCGCTCGAGGATGGCGCCCTGCTCGTCGACGACCCCGGCGGCGACCTTGGTGCCGCCGATGTCGATCCCGATGCTCAGCAGGGGCAGGGCCGGCCAGGGCGCGGGACGGCGTGCTCCTGACGCGGGCACGCCGGTCAGGACTCCACCCAGCGCTCGGGACCCAGCCGGGCTGCGGCGAAGGCGGGCGTCAGCAACCGGGGCGGGACCTCGACGTCGAGGAACCGGCTCGTCTGGACGGCCACGTCAGCCTCTCCCCGGGTCGTCGGCCACCCGGGATGAGCGGCGCCGCTCGTGCAGAGGGACTCGGTGCGGTGCTCACAGTACCGGCTGCCGAGCGCACCTGGAGGCCGGTCGACCCTGCGCGGTCAGGCCAGGTCGAGGGCCGCGCGGAGGGTCCGGCGGGCCGCGTCAGCCCCGAATCGAGCGCTCACGTGGGCTCGACCGGCTGCTCCCAGGGCGGCGGACCGGACCGGGTCGAGCAGCAGCGGGCGCAGCTCCGCGGCGAGGGCGGCGGGGTCCTCCGGGTCGACCACGGCCCCGGTCCGGCCCTCGACCACGGTCTCCGGGGCACCGCCGGACCGGCCGACGACCACCGGCAGCCCACAGGCCGCCGCCTCGACCGCGGCCAGCCCCAGCCCCTCGGCGTAGAGGCCGCGCCACCGCGTGCGGACGGGGAGGGCAAACACCCGGGCAGCCTGCAGCTCCATGACCACCGAGGCGCGCGGCAGGGGCCCGGTCATCCGCACGCTGGACCCCAGTCCGAGCGCGCCGATCAGCCTGGTCAGCGCAGCCCGCTGCGGCCCGTCCCCGACGAGCACCAGCTCGGGAAGGACGCGGCCGGCCGGCCACCCGGCCAGTACCTGGTTCCAGGCCAGGAGCAGGGTGTCAAAACCCTTCTGCCGGACAAACCGGCCGACGGCCACGCAGCGGGCGCCGCCTGCGGGTCCGCCCGGCGTGAACTGCTGGAGGTCCACCGGGGGTGGCAACCGCAGCAGCCGGGCCCGCGCGGCCGCAGACAAGGCGGCGCCGATCGCGGCGGTCGTGAAGCCGGAGATGGTCGTCAGGTGGTCGCAGTCGTCGCCGATGCGGCGGAGCGCTGTCCGGGCACCCGGCACCCGTGACCACCAGACCTCGTGGCCGTGGGTGAGGGCGACGACGCGGCGCGCCCCGGCCTGGCGCAGCGGTGCCGCCAGCAGGCCGAGCGGGGCGGCGGCCCCGAACAGGACCCGGTCAGCCCCGGAGCTGCGGAGCAGCCGGACCGCGTCCCGGGCCACGGCGGGCGTGGGCAGCAGCAGCGCACCCCGGCGGACCACGGGGTACGGGCGCTGCCGGTCGGCGGTGGTGGCTCCCGGGGGTCCGGAGGTGAGGACGACGACATCGTCATCGAGCAGCGCGCAGAGGTCAGCGACGAAGGACTCGATGCCTCCGATCCGAGGGGGGAAGTCGTTGGTGACGACGAGCGTGCGGGTCACCTCAGGACCTGGCCCGCTGCTCGAGCTCAGCCCGCCAACCGGCGGTGAAGCGGACCGCGTCGGTGCCGAGCGTGCCGCCCAGCGCGTCGTCGAGGCCCTGACCGTCGTCGAGGGCGGCGTAGAGGCGTTGCAGGTCCTCAGCGGACCATTGAGCGGCCACGTAGCGGCACACCGTCCAGGCCGCGGCGTAACTGACGGCGAGGTCGTCCGCCCCAGCCCGGAAGGCCTCATCCCCTGGCAGCGCCGTCGGCGCGCCCTGGGCGCGCACCCGCTGCAGCAAGGGCTCGGCGACGCCGGGAGCGGCGTCGGGATGAGCGCTCAGAGCCACCTCGTCGGCCAGCCCCTCGACGATCCAGGTCGGGGCCGGCGAGCCGGGCGAGCGGGTGGCCACGTGCACCGTCTCGTGGGTCAGCACCACGGCAACACCCAGGGGTGCGAGCGCCTGGATGACCGCTGGGTTGACCAGGACCCGCAGCGCTGCCTCCGGGCCGGGGCCCTCGCGCAGGGCGACCGCGGCGATGTCGGCGTAGCTGCCGGGATCAGCGCCGAGCACCGCCTCGAAGGCCGGCCGGCTGGCCGCGACCTCGACGACGAGCCGGCCGTCCCACTCAGCGGCAGGTCCGGCACTCACCCGGCCCCGCACCTCTGTAGCGGCAGCGGTGGCCCGGTCGAGCCAGGCGTCCGCCTGCTGGCCGCTGCCGACCAGGACCGTCACTCCCCTCCGCGTGGCCGCGCTCACCGACCCGGCCCACCAGACCGGCTGGGGCAGGGGTGGGCCGTCGTCGGCCGACCTGGTCGTGCCCGCGAGCCGGGGGCGTTCCCCGTCGGGGACGAACGTCAACCAGACGGTGTGCTGGGCGGTGGAAGCCTCACCTTCGAGGCGCCAACGCACGGTGGCCGGTTGCTGCCAGGCGTCGCGACCCAGCCGCCGGGCGAGAGCGCTCGAGGCGGCGTGCGTCGGAGGTTGCAGCTCGATCCGGACGTCGTCCCACGGGAGCCGTGCCAGGTTGCCGTAGAGCAGCCGGGCACGATCGGAGAAGGAGGGGTCCGCGGTGCTGATCCCGGCGTCGAACGCCGAGCGGTCGCGTGCGCGGGCGTGGCGGACCAGGTCGTCCACCAGCGCCTGCGCCGACGAACCCGCGACGGTGCCCCTCACGGAGGGCCGCGGAACCGGGAGGGGCGACCCGGCGCATCCGGCGAGAACCAGTCCGGCCGCGAGGGTCAGGGAGACCAGGCGCGATCCGTGCGGCCGCACCGGAGGAACGGTCAGCCCGGGCGCTGGGCCCCGGCCCACGGCATGGAGTCGACGTCGGCGTACTTGACGCGGCTGCTCGGGTTTGGAGAGTGGATGATCTGGTCGTTACCCACGTACAGGGCGACGTGGCTGATGTCGCTGTAGTAGAAGACGAGGTCGCCCGCCTGCAGCTCGCTCCGGGAGACCGACTTGCCGGCGCGGATCTGCGTCTGGGAGGTGCGCGGGAGCTCGACCCCGGCCTTCTTCCACGCAGCACTGGTGAGCCCTGAGCAGTCGTAGGCCTCAGGACCGGCGGCGCCGAAGCGGTAGGGCTTGCCCAGCTGGGACTTGGCGAAGGCGACAGCCTTCGCACCCCGGCTGCTGTCGGTGGCTGCGGGGGCTTCCGGAGTCGTCGCGTCCGCAGGAGAGCTCGGTACAGGGGTCGGCGTCGCCGCCTCGGCCTTGGCCTTGGCGTCGGCGGCCGCCTTCTTCTCGGCCGCGGCGAGCGCGGCTCGCTCGGCCTTGCTCAACTGGGCCAGCACCCGCTTGGACTCGGCCACCTTCGCGTCCGAGTCGGCCCGCAGCTTCGCGAGCTGCTTCTCCTGCTCGGTGAGCGTGGCGAGGTCGGTCTGACTTGAGTGCTGGAGCTCGGCGAGCGCGGCCTGCTGCTCCTGGAAGTCCTGCAGGACGGTGTTCTGGTTCTCGCTGACCTTCTCGACCGTGGAGATCTGGCTCATGAAGTTGTCAGAGTCGGAGTTGAAGAAGATCTGCGCGGCGGTGTCGACGTTGCGATTCTGGAACTGCGCCAGCGCCACCTGGCCCACCTGCCGCTTCACCCGCTCGACCTTGGCCGCCTGGGCCTTGAGGTCAGCCTGCTTGCGCTCGAACCGCTCCTGACCGGCATCAAGCTGCTCCTTGACGCCCACCCACTGCTGGTCGATCGCGGACGCCTCGACCTCCAGCTGCTCGATCTGCGCCTTGGCCTCGGCGATCGTGACCGCCGCGGGAGCGGCGGAGGCCGGGAGGGAGGCGGGGAGGAACGTCGCGACGCTCAGGGCCAGCGTCGACAGACCCATGACGAAACCCCGCATGGTCCGGGTCGCCCGGACGGTGCGGAAGCGGTCACTGTGGTCAGCCTCGAGGCGCCATGAGATCAAGCGAGCCTTCTCCTTCGTCGTCATTCCGTCCAGGACCTGGCGGGTCAAGCCCAGGCACCGTTCTCGACCGATCTCGGTCAGAGTTTCAAGTGTACGTCACGGTGCACCTGTCGGATCGGCGTTCGCCCGACCGTCGACTGTCCCGGGGCCCTCATTTTAGGTCACGGGCGGGTCACGGGCAACCGAGCGGGCTCAGGCATAGTCCTGCCAGCTGAGCGGTCCCTGGCTGACCCGGCCGTGCCGCCCCCCGGGCACCAGCCGCAGGGGTGGCACCAGGCCCGAGGCGGCGAGCGCGGAGAGCGCCGCCTGCTCGTCGTCGTCGAGGTCCACACCCTGGGGCGGCGCGCCCAGCAGCACACTGATCACGCAGTCGCCGCAGGCCACCGGCCCGCGGGCCACGCAGCTCGCGCAGTCCACATGCAGCACGTCCATCTCGTTCTCCTCGCCTCGGTCCCCGCTCCGGGCCGGCGGTCGCCGTCTCGTCGCGAAGCTCTTGTGCACCCCGTGGCCGTAACGATGCGGGAGAGGACTGACACTTTTGCCGTGGACGCTCCTGGACCCTCGGCTGAGGAGACCTACTCCCATGGCCACCACGCCTCGGTGCTGCGTTCCCACCGGTGGCGGACGGCGGAGAACTCGGCCGGCTACCTCCTCCCCCACCTCCGGCCCGGCCAACGGTTGCTGGACGTGGGGTCGGGCGCCGGCACCATCACCGCCGACCTGGCGACCCGGCTGGCTCCGGGTGAGGTTGTCGGGCTGGACAGCGCCGTCACGGCGGTGGAGGTCACGGCGACCCTGGCGAAGGAGCGGGGCCTGACGAACCTGAAGGCGGTGCAGGGCAGCGCCTACGACCTCGCTGCCGCCGGCACCGGGTTCGACGTCGTCCATGCCCACCAAGTGCTGCAGCACCTCTTCGACCCGGTGGCCGCGCTGCGGTCGATGGCGGCGGCATGCGCGCCCGACGGGCTCGTCGCGGTCCGCGACGCCGACTACGCCGCCATGACCTGGTTCCCTGAGGACCAGGGCCTCACGCGCTGGCAGGAGCTGTACCGCGCCGTCGCGCGCGGCAACGGGGGCGAGCCGGACGCCGGACGCCGCCTCACGGGCTGGGCCCGCGCGGCCGGGCTGCGCACGCTCGCAGCCTCGGCCTCGGTGTGGTGCTTCGCCACCGCCGAGGATGTGGGCTGGTGGTCGACGACCTGGGCGGAGCGCCTGACGGAGTCGGCTCTCGGCAGCCGAGGGGTCGAGCTGGGTCTCACCAGCCCCGCCGAGCTGGCCGGCTTGGCGGAGTCCTGGCGGGCGTGGGGGAAGCGGGAGGACGCCTGGTTCGCCGTCCTGCACGGCGAGCTGCTCGCCCACCCCTGAGCCGGCCGGACGCGGCGCCGGTGCGCGCGGCCGTGGCCACGGAGGAGCGGCGGACCCGGCGTGGACCACAAGTGTCAGAGGTCCTCCTTAAAGTTCCCGGCGTGGCACCCGGACTCCCAGCACAGGCCTCGTTCGACGACCTCGGCACACCCCTGGCCGACGTCACGTTCTGCGTCGTCGACCTGGAGACCACCGGCGGAGCCGAGACCGACCGGATCACCGAGATCGGCGCCGTCAAGGTGCGCGGCGGGGAGGTGCTGGGCCAGTTCCAGACCCTCGTCAACCCCCAGGCTCACATCCCTCCGCTGATCGCGGTACTCACCGGCATCACCAACACGATGGTGGCGGCGGCGCCGGGCCTCGCCGAAGCGCTGCCGGCGTTCCTGACCTTCGCCGAGGGCTGCGTGGTGGTCGCGCACAACGCACCCTTCGACACCGGGTTCCTGCGGCGGGCCTGCTCTGCACTGGACTACCCCGCCCCGCGCTGGGCCGTGGTGGACACCGCCACCCTGGCCCGCCAGATCCTCCTGCGGGACGAGGTCCGCAACTGCAAGCTGAGCACCCTGGCGGCGCACTTCCGGACCGCCGTCACGCCCAACCACCGGGCGCTGACCGACGCCCAGGCCACCGTGGACGTCCTGCACGGCCTGATGGAGCGGGTCGGCAACCTGGGTGTGCACACCCTGGAGGACCTGCAGGAGTTCACACGGAAGGTCTCACCCCAGCGCCGGGCCAAGCGGACCTGGGCGTCGGACCTGCCGGAGGTCCCGGGGGTCTACCTCTTCGTCGCCGAGCGCGAGGGCGAGCGCGAGATCCTCTACGTCGGCAAGTCCAAGAACATCCGCACCCGGGTGCGGACTTACTTCACCGCTGCGGAGAAGCGTCCGAGGATGGAGGAGATGGTGCGGGTGGCCACGGGGGTGGAGCCGGTGCCGTGCTCCACCCCCCTGCAGGCCGACGTCGTGGAGCTGCGGCTGATCGCCGCGCACGCGCCCCGGTACAACCGGCGCTCCAAGTACCCCGAGCGGGTCCAGTGGGTCAAGGTGACCGACGAGGCCTTTCCCCGGCTGTCCATCGTCCGCTCCGTCAAGGACGACGGGGCGACCTACTTCGGGCCGTTCTCGCGGCGGCAGGCTGCCGAGGACGTGCTGCTCGCCGTCTACGACAGCTTCCCGCTGCGCCAGTGCACGCCACGGCTCACGCTCGCCGGATCGGGCACCGCCTGCGCTCTGGCCGGGATGGGGCGGTGCTGCGCCCCGTGCGACGGCAGCATCACCCGGGAGGGCTACGCAGTCGTGGTCGAGCAGGTCCGGGACGTGCTGGGCCTCGACGCCCGCCCGGCCGTGGCGGGGGTCTCCCAGCGGCTGGTGCGGCTCGTCGACCAGCAGCGCTTCGAGGAAGCTGCCACCATCCGGCGGCGCCTGGAGACCCTGACCCGCACCGGCGCCCGGTACCACCGGGTCCGGGCGCTGGCCGGCTGCGGGGAGATCGTCGCCGCCCGACGGGAGGGACCGGACTGGGAGATCCACGTCATCCGGCACGGCCGCCTGGCCGCCGCCGGCGTGGCGCGTCCCTCCGACGTGCCGCAGGCCGTGGCCCGAGCCCTGCAGGCGACGGCCGAGACGGTGGTGCCCGCCCCTTCGCCGCTGCCGGCCGCGACCATCGAGGAGACCGAGCGGATCGCGGACTGGCTCGAGCGGCCGGGTGTCCGTCTGATGGAGGTCACCGGGGACTGGATGTGGCCGCTGCACGCCGTGGTCGACCACACCAGCCTGGTCGAGCACGCCCTCGGCTCACGACGCGCACCCCCACCAGCCGAGGTCGGCGCCCGCGCGTGAGCGTCCGGGCCGAGCACCTCCCACAGGTGCTCGCGACCTTAGGATGAGCGGCATGGTCACCGCCATCGTGTTCGTCAAGGCCGAGGTCGCCCGCATCCCCGAGGTGGCCGAAGCCATCGCCGCCCTGGCCGGGGTCAGCGAGGTGTACTCCGTGACCGGGGCCATCGACCTGATCGCGCTCATCCGGGTGGCTCAGCACGACCAGGTCGCCGACGTGGTGGCCGACAGCCTCAACAAGGTCCCCGGAGTGCTGAGCACCGAGACCCACATCGCGTTCCGCGCCTACTCCGCCCACGACCTCGAGGCTGCGTTCTCTCTTGGCGGCTGAGCCCGGCCGCCGAGACGGGCGACGCCGGCCCGGAGCGGCACCGTCGGACCAGGTCCTGACGCTGCTGGTGGCCGCCCTCGTGGTGGCGCTGCTGTCCACGGTCGTCCTGGGCTGGCTGACGCTGCGTTCCCCGGGACTCGCACCGGTGCACATCCCTTCGGTCAGCCAGGGCTGAGGGCCGGAGCCGGCTCCGCCTCAGAAGAGGCTGAGCCTGACCGCGACCGCGACCACGCAGAGCGCGACCACCGCAAGCAGGCCAGCCACCTGCAGCAGGGCCCGGCGTCGTCGGGGCGCGTAGGCCAGGACCCAGCCGCTGAGCGCGCCGACGGCGATGCCTCCGACCAGGGTCAGCCAACCGAAGCTGCTGAACCCCACCAGGACCGCATAGAGCACGAGCAGGAGCAGCAGGCCCGCGTCGCCGCGGACGTCCTCACCCGACCTGGCCTTGCCGATCGCGTTCGCCGCCAGCAGGCCGACGACAGCCGCGGAGGCCGCGAGCGCGCCTCCCCCGCCAGGGCCGAGCACGAAGAAGAGCGTGGTGCCCCCGAGCCCGGCCGCCAGGTAGAGCGCGGCGAAGCGCCACCGTCCGAGCTCGGACTCCAGCGCCCGCCCGGCGAGCCAGAGCACCAGCAGGTTCATGAGCAGGCCGAGGAAGCTCCCCGAGCTGAGCGAGGCGGTGACCAGTCGCCAGACCTGACCCCTGGCCACCGCCCCGTTGCTCATGAAGAGCAGGGAGGTCGCCAACCCGCTGGTGACGAAATCGATCACCCAGACCGCGACCAGGACGCCCATCAGGACCTGGGTGACGCCGAGCCCATCAGGTCGGACGGTGGCGCCGAACCGGGTACGCGCGGTGCGCGTCCCGGCCCGGCCGCGGTCCACGCACTTCGGGCACTGGAACCCCACCGACGCGGCCTGCATGCACTCACCGCAGATCGGCTTCCCGCAGCGCTGGCAGCTGATTCCCGTCATCCGTTCGGGATGGCGGTAGCAGCCCACGAAGCCGGGCGGCGAGAAGTCGGGTCCGGCGGGGTTCGCGCTCACTCGGTGATGTCGACCGACTGGATCACGACGTCCTCGACTGGGCGGTCGTTGCGCCCGGTCCGGACGGCACCGATCGCGTCGACGACGTCGCGGCTGGCCTGGTCGGCCACCTCACCGAAGATGGTGTGCCGGCGGTTCAGGTGCGGCGTCGGCCCAAGGGTGATGAAGAACTGGGAGCCGTTGGTGCCGGGGCCGGCGTTCGCCATCGCGAGCAGGTAGGGCTTGTTGAAGGCCAGCTCGGGGTGGAACTCGTCAGCGAAGGTGTAGCCGGGGCCGCCGGTGCCGGTGCCCAGCGGGTCACCGCCCTGGATCATGAAGCCCTCGATGACGCGGTGGAAGATCACGCCGTCGTAGAACGAGCCGGTGGTCTTGGAACCGGTGCGGGCGTCGGTGTACTCCTTCGTCCCGGTCGCGAGACCCACGAAGTTGGCGACGGTCTTCGGGGCGTGGTCGCCGAAGAGGTTGATCGTGATGTCGCCGCGGTTGGTGTGGAGGATGGCGGTCTGTGCCACGTCGGCACCTTTCCTGTGTCGTGGTTCGGCGGTTGTTGCCGCCGGTCATCCTCCCAGACGCCGCCAACCGCGACGGAGCCGACGCCGACCCGACCGCCGACCCGACCGCAGCGGTACGGTGGCCGTCAGGGCGAACCGCAGTCGCCCCTGCAGACAACGGAGGAAACGTGAAGCGCAGAACCCGCGTCGACGCCGCTCAGAGCAAGGCCGCGCCCGTCACCGAGACCGTCATCACCACCACGACCACCGAGGGATCCGTCCCGCTGGCCCACACCGCCGCCGAGCGGCTCGCACCGCTCTACCAGGGCGTCGCGGCCAAGGCCGCCCCCCTGGCCACCGGCGCCGCCGCCGCGGCCGGTGCCGCCCTCCCGCTGGCCCACCAGGTCTACGGCAAGGCCGTGCCGCTGGCCGCCGGCATGGCGGCTGCTGCCGTCCCCCTGGCGCAGCAGGCCTACGAGAAGGCCGGCCCGCTGGCCACCAACGCGGCTGCTGCAGCTGGCCCTCTCGCCCACCAGGCGTACGAGAAGGCCGCGCCGCTGGCCCACGAGGCCTACGAGAAGACAGCACCCCTGGCCGCTCAGGCCGTGCACGCCATCGCCGCGTACGCCCAGGCCGTTGCCGACCGCGCCGCTCCGCTGACCGAAGCAGCCACGGTCAACATCGCCCCGGTCCTGGCCGGCGGCGCGGCCGCGGCCCACCAGGCCGTCGACCGCGTCGGACCGGCGTTGGAGAACGTCCGCGAGCGCGTCTCCGACCAGCTGCTGCCGGGCGTCGGGACCGCGCTGACCACGGCGGCGACCTCTCCGCTGGCGGTCGAGGCCGTCCGGCGCGGGCGGGCCACCGTGGCCGCGGCCCGCGGTGAGCTCACGCTGCCTGAGGAGAAGGAGGGCGGCAGCTGGGTCAAGCGGGTCGCCGTGGTCGCGGCCCTCGCGGGTGTGGCGGTCGTCGTCGTCCGCAAGCTCCTGGCCGGCGGCCAGGACTCCGGCTGGCAGGCCGCGCGACCCTCGACCCCCTCTCCCACCCCTGCCTCGACCACCCCTGCCACGAACACCCCGGCCACGGTCAGCGCTCCGGAGCCGACGGCCCCGGCCGACGACACGGTCGAGGTCAGCGCCGCCGACGACGCCGTCGAGGTCCGAGACGGCGAGCACGGCGAGACCATGGAGGCCGTGGGTTCCGAGCCCGGCCCGTCGAGCTACGGCGAGGGCTCGTACACCGGCACCGAGCCCCCCGAGGGCTTCGTGATCAAGGGCAACGAGAACTCGATGAAGTACCACCTCCCCGGAGGTGGGGGCTACGACCAGACCATCGCCGAGGTGTGGTTCGACAGCGAGGAGGCCGCGGAGCGCGCGGGATTCGTGCGCGCCCAGGGCTGACTTCCCCGTCGGAGGGCCGGTTCCGCAGCCGCGGAACCGGCCCTTCGGCGCGTTTGCCGGAAAAACTTCGGAGCTCTCGTTAACAATCGCGCCCCTCCGTGGGCCCTCCTGGGTGCTACCCACGACCAGGAGGACAAGATGGAGGCAGGAGCAGCGCCCTGGGTGGAGGCCGGACCGTTCCGGGCCCACCTGCGGCAACTGATGGAGGCCGGCGGCCTGAGCTCGACCGAGGTCGCGGTCCTCGCGGGCGTCCCGCCGCGCATGACGTCATCGCTGGTGTCCGGTCGGGGCGGGCGCCCCGTGCGTCGGATCAGCCCCGAGTACGCGCGAGCGCTGCTGCGGGTCGCAGCCGCCGACGTCCGGTCGTTGCGCACCCGCCAGGTGCCGGCGGCCGAGACCCGGCTCCGCCTGCTCCGGCTGCTCGGCCGGGGTCGCGAGCCGGTCGAGCTCGCCGAGTCCCTCGGGGTGGCGGTCGCGGCGCTGGACGAGCTGCTCTCACCGGCAAGCAGCTGGTGCAGCGCCCTGCTCGCCCTCCGTCTCCTGACGGCGTCCCGGACCCGGGCCGGGGCCGAGGAGGCGTCAGAGCTGGCCAGCGTGGCGGCATGAGCTCGCACCCGGCCGCCGCCGGCGCGCGCAGCGGCGCGCTCCGTAGGATCCCCGGGTGACCTCGGAGCGGCTCGTCCTCGGCGCGGTCGTGCTCCTCACGGGTCTGGTCACCGCGGCGGTCGCGGGGCCGGTGCTGCGCTGGCTGCCCGAGCCGGAGGTTCCGGACGCCCCCGGCTACGCACGGCTGCCGACGGCTCGCTTCCTGACCGCCGTCGGCACCTGCTCGGCCCTGGCTGGCGCCGTCGCCTGGATCACCCTGCCCGCCGCGGTGCAGCCGCTGTGGTCGGTGCTGGCCGTCGGCGGCGTGCTGCTAGCCGCTGTCGATCTGGCCACCACCTGGTTGCCGCTGCGCCTGGTGCAGATCACCTGGGCGTCGATGGCGGTGGCCGCGCTGGGCGGCGCCCTGATGGCCGGCGACGTGGCTCAGCTGGTCCGCAGCGCCGTCGGCGCCGCCGTCGCTGGTGCGCTCTACTTCCTGGTGTGGATCGTGTCCCGGGGCGGCTTCGGCTTCGGCGACGTGCGGTACGCCCCTCTGCTGGGCGCGGCCGCTGGGGCTGAGAGCTGGGGGCTGCTGCTCTGGGCCCTGGTGGCGGGGACGGTGGTGGGGGGCTTGGTGGGGACGGTGCACCTGCTCCGGCACCGGGGCGGCGGCTTCGCCTATGCCCCGTCGATGCTGGTCGGGGCCTACCTGGCGGCGCTGACCCGGTGGCCAGGCTGACCGCTCAGACGCTTGCGGGTGCGGACGCGGTCAGCACGTAGAGCAGGGCGCGACCGTACGCGTCCGACGCGTCCTCCTCCGGGTCGGTGTGGTGCGCCCGCCCAGGTCCGCTGACCGTGACCACGAAGCCCTCGGGCGAGGCGTCCAGGGAGAGGAACCAGGGGCCGACGAGCTCGCGGAGCTGGTCCTCGCGGGGCAGCCAGACCACGGCGTCGGCCTCCACCGAGTCCAGAGCCCACTCCACGGTGCCGTTGAAGTGGAAGCGGGTCTCGCCGTGCTGCGTCACCCGCTCCACCACCATGTCGCTGATGGTGAACACCGACTCCGCGATCTCTTCGCGGGGGATGAAGAACTGGTCGCCGTTCTGCGGCGTCCAGCGGAGCAGGGGAGCAAGGGCGGCGGCCAGGTCGCGCGAGATCACCCGTGCAGTATGGCTCGCTGGTCCCAGCCCCGGCGGCGCTCGGCGGAGTCGCGGTGCGGGCTAGGCTCGGCCGGTGAGCGCAGCCCCGAGGCCTGGCTGGTACCCCGATCCAGCCGGCACGCCAGACCTCTTCCGGTGGTGGGACGGCGGGGACTGGGCCGAGGCGATCAGCGAGTCCCCGCGGGCTCCCAGCCCCCCGCTCCACTTCCCGGCCCAGGCCGACGACGAGCTGGTCCATCGCCGGCCGTCCCGGTTCCGCGCCGCGGTGGCCCTGCTGGTCTGCCTGGCCCTCTTCCTCAGCGCCACCGTCGGGCTCGGCCTGGCGATCTTCGGCGACGGCCCCGGGGTCGACCGGGGCTCCTCAAACCTCACCGCGACGACGTCGGCTGCGGTCAGGGCCAGCAGCGCGGCTTAAGGGACGTCGACGGCCACCGGCTTCAGCGCGCCGCCTGCCGGGTGGCCTCCACCCAGCGGCTGAGGGTGTCCGCCGCCTGTCCGGTGGCAATGGCCTCCTCGGCCACCACCAGCTGCTCGGCCAGCTGCTCGGTCAACCGGGAGGGGTCTGGACCGAGGTGCGCCACCAGGGTGGCTGCCGCGTTGAGCACGACGATGTCGTGGACCGGGCCGGGCCGACCGGCCAGCACCTCACGGACCACCTGCGCGTTGCGGGCGGGGTCGCCGCCGGTGAGCTCGTCGGGGTCCGCACGGGCCAGGCCCAGCTCGAGCGGTTCCAGCGCCGTCTCGGTGACGGTGCCGGCGACGTGCACCCACACCCGCGAGCTGGTCGTCGTGGTCAGCTCGTCCAGCCCGTCGGCGCCGTGGACCACCAGACCCTGGTGGCCACGCGCGGCGAAGACCCCCGCCACCAGCGCCGCCATCCGTTCGTCAGCCACCCCGACCGCCTGCGCGACCGGCTGGGCGGGGTTGGTCAGGGGCCCCAGGTAGTTGAAGGTCGTCGGGATCCCCAGCTCGCGCCGGACGGGGCCGGCGTGGCGGAGCGCGGGGTGGTAGTGCGGCGCGAAGAGGAAGGCGATCCCGGCCTGGTCGGCAACGCCCTGCTGCGCCTCGGGCGGGAGGTCCAGGGCAACGCCGAGGGCTTCGAGCACGTCGGCGGAGCCGCAGGCCGAGGAGGCGGCCCGGTTGCCGTGCTTGACCACCCGGGCTCCCGCCCCGGCGGCCACGATGGCGGCCATCGAGGAGATGTTGACGGTGTTCGAGCGGTCTCCGCCCGAGCCGACGACGTCGACCGAAGGCCCGCCGACCTCGATCGGCGTGGCGAAGTCCAGCATGGTGTCCGCGAGGCCGGCGATCTCCTCCACCGTCTCCCCCTTGGCGCGCAGCGAGACGACGAAGGCGGCGATCTGGGCGGGGGTGGCCGCCCCGCCGAGGATCTGCTCCATCGCCCACGCGGTAGCTTCCCGGGGCTGGTCGTGGCCCTGCACCAGGCTCCCGAGCAGCGCCGCCCACGTGGTCACCGGCTGTCCCACTCCCACGGTGGTCGCCGCCACGTCAGGCCGGCGCCGCGGCGTCCGCGGGCGTGGCGGAAGCGCGCAGCAGCCCCGCGACGACGGCAGGCAACCGCATCGGGTCCACCGGGTGGCCCAGCACACCGTCGGCCCGCGACCAGGTGGCGAGCCAGGCGTCGTCCCGGCGGGCCGTGAGCACCAGGATGGGCGGGCAGCCGAACACCTCGTCCTTGAGCTGGCGGCACAGCCCCATCCCACCGGGCACGGCTTCCCCGTCGAGGATGGCCAGGTCGATCCCACCGGCGTCCATCGCGGTGATGACGGCGGGCTGGGTGGCGACCTCGAGCACCCGCACGGGCAGGTCACGGGCCACCTTCCGACCCAGAGCCAGCCGGACGTTCTCCCGGGTCAACCGGTCCGAGGCGTAGAGCAGGACGGTCGCCGTCTCGGCGGACGGCTGCGGGGTGCTGCTCATGGCGTCGATCGTCTCCACTCTCCTGTGACGGCGGCACGAGCCTAGCGCCCTGGCACCGCGCCGCCGCCGGCCGCCGCGTCGGTCGACGCCGACCGGGCCCGCGATACTGCAGGGGTGCAGCTGCGAGGACTGACCCTGAGCCGCGAGCGGGTCGCGCCCGCCGTGGCCTCCGTCGTGCTCATTGGGGTGGGGGCGGTGTTGCCCTACGTGCGGATGCGGTACCTCAACTTCACCGTCCAACAGGTCGAGGCGAAGCTCACCCTCTTCCCGGGGGCCACCTTCGTCCGGGGCATCGACCCGCTGTGGCTGCCTGCCGCCGAGCCCGACCGGCTCCCGCTGGCGCTCAACGTCTTCAACCTCGGCGCCTCCATGCACCAGATCGGCGCTGTGGTCGCTCTGCTGCTGTGCTGGGCCCTGTTCGCCGATGAGATCAACAAGTTCTTCTGGTGGCCGCTGCACCTCTCGGGCTGGCTGCTGGCCCTCGGCTTCCTCCCGCTGTGGGGCGGCCTCGGCATGCTCCGCTCGGCCGGCGTCGTCGTCGGCCTCGGCGTCGGCTGGGTGCCGCTGACCCTGGCCGGGGTCGTGGTGCTGGTCTCGACGTTCCGGGCGCACTCCCGCCTGGACTCCTACGGCGGCATCTGAGTCGCACTCCTCCGAGGGGCTGTCTGCCCCCCTCCGGTGCGCCCAGGATGACGGGTGTGGGCGGTGGGGCAATAATGTGCCCGTGGCCATTCACACGCACGCCGTCTCCGGCTCGATGACCAAGCCGGAAGGTGCCCTGCACCGGATCCCCCAGTCCCGCCTGCGGGGTCGCCCAGGACGTCCTGACATGGTCGCCGTGGGCACCATCGTCTGGCTGGCCTCGGAGCTGATGTTCTTCGCGGCGTTGTTCGCGGCGTACTTCACCATCCGCAACGTGACCAACGCTCAAGCCGCCGGTGGCGGCTTCGAGAGCCTGTGGGACCAGCAGACGGAGCTGCTGAACATCCCCTTCGCGATCATCAACACCAGCGTCCTGGTCGCCAGCTCGTTCACCTGCCAGATGGGCGTCTTCGCCGCCGAGCGCGGGCAGGTCTCGCGTGCCGGTGGGCTCTTCGCCCTCGGCAAGTGGGGCCTGCGCGAGTGGTACATCCTCACCTTCGTCATGGGCGCCTTCTTCATCGGCGGCCAGACCTATGAGTACGCCGCGCTGATCTCGGAAGGCCTGACCCTCTCCTCCGACGTCTACGGCTCGGTCTTCTACCTGGCCACCGGGTTCCACGGGCTGCACGTGACCGGCGGCCTGATCGCCTTCGTGCTGCTGCTCGGACGCACCTACCTGGCCCGCACCTTCACCCACGAACAGGCCGTCAGCGCCGTTGTGGTGTCCTACTACTGGCACTTCGTCGACGTCGTCTGGATCGCTCTCTTCGGCGTGATCTACCTCCTGCGCTGACCGGATCCCGCGGACTCCGCACCGCATCCGCCACGCACCCCACAACCGAATACCAGTCAGCCCCGCAGAGCAAGAGCGATCATCCTGAGAGGGACCACACGTGCGATTTCTGTCCTCCCGACGACGGCACCCAGCAGCGAGGGCGCTGCTGCTGGTGCTGGGGCTCTTCGTCATGGGCGCTCTCTACGCGGTGATGGCCCCAGCCGGCCAGTCGTCGGCGGACACCGGCACCAGCCAGCAGGTGGAAGAGGGCCGCGCCCTCTTCGCCGTGGGCTGCGCCTCCTGCCACGGCTTGAACGGTGAGGGCCAGAGCAGCGGCGAGATCCAGGGCCCGCCCCTGTCCGGCGTCGGCGCCGCCGCGGTCGAGTTCCAGGTCGGCACCGGGCGCATGCCGATGGCCCGGCCGGAGGCCCAGGCCCCGGTGAAGCAGAACCGGTACACGCCCGAGGAGGTGGCTGCGCTGGCCGCCTATGTCGCATCGCTCGGCCCCGGCCCGGCTATCCCGGACCCCTCCCAGTACGACCCGGCGGGGATCAGCGAGGAGGACATCGCCCGCGGTGGTGAGCTCTTCCGCACCAACTGCTCCGCCTGCCACAACTTCGAGGGCGCGGGCGGCGCGCTGCCGGGCGGGAAGTACGCCCCGTCGCTGTACGGCGTGAGCAACCAGCACATCTACGAGGCGCTGATCACCGGGCCGCAGCAGATGCCGGTCTTCTCCGACGGCGTGCTGAAGCCTGAGGACAAGCGGGCGATCATCGCCTACCTCAACACCCTGCACGAGTCGGACAGCCAGGGCGGTCTCACCCTGGGTGGGCTCGGCCCGGTGAGCGAGGGCCTGTGGTCCTGGATCATCGGCATCGGCGTGCTGTCTGCATTTGCCGTCTGGATCGCTGCGAAAGGAACGAAGGCCAAGTGACTGACCTGACCCCCCACGAGGGCGGCCACCTGGTCGACGCGGAGGCCCAGCGGCGTGCGGAGCTCGACACGGTGCGAGATGCTGACCGCTACCCCGTTCCCGACCCCGGGCTGCCCGAGCACCTGCCGCGCCTGAGCGACGTCGACGAGAAGGCTGCTGACCGCGCCGCTCGGCAGGTCGCCACGATGTTCGGTGTGGTGCCGCTGCTCTGCCTCGCGTTCGTGGTGATCTACTACGCCGTCCCGCGCGGTGCCGGCTTCCTCGGGATGAACGCCAAGAACCTCGGTCTTGGCGTCACCGGCGGACTGGCCTTGCTGCTCATCGGTGTGGGAGCCGTCCAGTGGGGTCGTCAGCTCATGGACGACCATGAGATGGTCGACCACCGCCACGGAGCGGCGTCCACCCAGGAGGACGTCCAGTACGTCTTGAAGGAGCTGGAAGCCGGGACCGACGAGTCGGGGATCCGTCGGCGCAAGGTGCTCGGCTACAGCCTCGGGGGTGCGCTCGCCGCCCTCGGTCTGCCCATCCTCGTCAGCTTCTCCGACCTCGGCCCCTGGCCCACCAAGCGGGTCCGGGCAGCCACGATCGAGTCGACGATCTGGAAGGAAGGCATCCGCCTGGTCCACGACGTCACCTACGAGCCGATCAAGGCGAGCGAGCTGGTGATCGGACAGCTGGTGAACGCGCAGCCGGAGAACCTGGAGGAATTCCACGGGACGGAGTACCTGCAGGAGAAGGCCAAGGCCTCGATCATCATCGTCCGGATGGACCCGAACGACATCAAGATCCCCGATGAGCGCCGTGACTGGCAGGTCGGCGGGATCCTGTGCTACTCCAAGATCTGCACGCACGTGGGCTGCCCCATCAGCCTGTGGGAGCAGCAGACCCACCACCTCCTGTGCCCCTGCCACCAGTCGACGTTCGACCTCGGTGACTCCGGCCTGGTCGTGTTCGGCCCGGCGGCGCGCGCGCTGCCGCAGCTGCCCATCACCACCGACGCCGAGGGCTACCTCGTCGCGCGTCAAGGATTTACCGTTCCGGTCGGCCCGAGCTACTTCGAGCGCGACTCCCGCGGGGACTACAAGGGAGAATGACTTCTCATGGCTAAGCCGGCAACAACCGTGCAGGGCGACCAGTCCGTCGAGGCGCACGTTCCGAAGAAGGAGCTCGGTCCGGTCTTCAAGGCGGCGTCAGGGCCGGCGCGGTGGGCCGACGAGCGCACGGGTCTCGCGACCCTCAGCCGCCCCTTCATCCGCAAGGTCTTCCCCGACCACTGGTCGTTCCTGCTCGGGGAGATCGCGCTCTACTCCTTCATCATCCTGCTGGTCACCGGCGTGTTCTTGACCATCTGGTACAAGCCGTCGATGGCTGAGATCGACTACGAGGGCACGTACCAGCTGCTCCGCGGCGTGTCCATGTCAGAGTCCTACGCCTCCACGCTGGCCATCTCCTTCGACATCCGCGGGGGCTTGCTGGTCCGCCAGATCCACCACTGGGCCGCCTCGCTCTTCCTGGCCGCGATGCTGGCGCACAGCCTCCGGGTCTTCTTCACCGGAGCCTTCCGGAAGCCGCGGGAGATCAACTGGGTCATCGGGGTCGCCATGCTGATGCTGGGCCTGATCGAGGGCTTCGCGGGCTACTCACTGCCTGACGACCTGCTCTCGGGTACCGGGCTCCGGTTCGTCGACGGTCTGATCCGCTCGATCCCGCTGATCGGCACCTGGGCTGAGTTCTTCGTCTTCGGCGGCGAGTTCCCTGGTGACCTCATCATCGCCCGCCTCTACATGGTCCACATCCTGCTGCTGCCGGCTCTGATCCTCGGCCTGATCGCGGCGCACTTGGCCTTGGTCGTCTACCACAAGCACACGCAGTTCCCCGGCCCGGGTCGCAACGAGGGCAACGTCGTCGGCTACCCGGTCTTCCCGGTGTACGCCGCCAAGGCGGGTGGCTTCTTCTTCATCGTCTTCGGCCTGCTGGTCCTGATGGGCGGCTTGATGCAGATCAACCCGCTGTGGACCTACGGGCCCTACAACCCGGCCGAGGTCACGGCGGGCTCGCAGCCCGACTGGTACATGGGCTTTGTCGAGGGCGGCATCCGCATTATGCCGAACTGGGAGTGGCACATCGGCGGGACCACCTGGTCCTGGAACGTCGCGATCCCCGGTCTGGGTCTGATGGGCCTGTTCTTCGGGCTGATGGCGATCTACCCGTTCCTCGAGCAGTGGGTCACCAAGGACAAGTCGGAGCACCACATCGCCGACCGCCCCCGCAACGCCCCGACGCGGACCGCCTTCGGTGTGGCGGCCATGACCGGCTACGGGATGCTCTGGATCGGCGGCGGCAACGACCTCGTGGCCACGCAGTTCCGGGTCTCGCTGAACGCGGTGACCTACTTCCTGCGGGTCGCGGTCTTCGTCGCCCCGGTGATCGCGTTCATCATCACCAAGCGGATCTGCGTCGGCCTGCAGCGGGCCGACCAGGACCGGCTGCTCCACGGTGCGGAGACCGGCGTCATCGAGCGGGACCCGTCCGGCTCCTACTCCGAGCGGCACGCACCGATCTCGGTGGGCGAGGCCTACACCCTGACCCAGCACAAGCAGCTTCCCGCCCTGCTCCCGGCCCAGGACGGCGACGTCAAGGCCAAGGAGATGCGTCTGGAGCAGCTGCGCCGCCGGGCCACGCGGTTCTACTTCATCGACGACCTGCGCAAGCCGACGCGAGCGGAGCTGGACGAGGCCGCTCACCACGGGCATGGCGACGACCACGCCGTGACCGACGGGCACGACGGGAACGGCAACGGGCACCACTCGATCACCTCGGGCACCCAGCAGAACGTCGTCAACCAGTAGCTCCAAGCGACAGCGCCTCCGGTCACTGACCGGAGGCGCTGTCGCGTACCCGGGGGTGTGCCGTTGCTCACGTGCGGTCGGCAGCGACAACGATCAGCGAGCTCCGGGCGTTGGGCCTGCGTGGGGCGTTGCGGCGCAGCTGCGCCCGCGTCACACCCACGCCACGACGAGCTGAGGACGATTGAGCACCGACACCCGACCCCCGCTGCACCCCACGCCTTCGAAGCCGCAGGACCCGCCCCGCAAGCCTGCCCTCGAGCTGTCCGCCACGCAGGTGGTGGCCGGCGCCCTCGCGGCCATGACCGCCGCCTACCTGGGCTCGCGGCTCAGTCTCGCGGGCACCGTGGTCGGCGCAGCCCTCGCCAGTGTCGTCGCCGCGGTGGCCGGCAGCCTCTACACCGCGTCGCTCCGCACCACCCGCCACCGGGTGCGCACGGTGCTCCAGGGCCGGGCCACCGGCCCGGCCCTGCCCACTGTCGTGAACGCGGTCCCCCACCGGGGCGCAGCCACCGTCGCCGATCGGGCGCCGGCCCAACCCAGTGCCCCGGCCGCCGGTGAGGGCCGCTCGCGGTACGGCTGGAAGAACATCCTGGTGGCCGCGGCGATCGCCTTCAGCCTGGCTGGGGTCGCGCTCACCGGCCTCGAGCTGGCCACGGGCAGCGCCCTGTCCGGCGGACAGGGCACGACGATCAGCCAGGTCGCCGAACCACGCCGCAACCCCGACGCGGTGCCGGCTGAGTCCTCCCCCCGGCCGTGGGGGGCCTCCCCCACCGCGACCCCGGGCAACCCGAGCACCCCAGCAGCGCCTGCTGCTCCACCTGTGCCTTCCAGCGCACCGACCACGACGACCGAGCCCTCAGCCCCGCCTGCCGGCGAGGTCACGGCGCCGGCGCCGCCGGTCAGCAGCCCCAGCATCCCGACCGCTCAGCCACCGGTACCCGCCGACCCTGTTCCGTCAACGGACGCCGTCCCTTCGGCCGCAGCCACGCCAGGAGGCACCGGCTAATCAGGATCCGACGGGACCGCGGACCGGATCCGCAGCCCGGGCCGTTGGGTTACGCCGGTCCGGCGCCGTGGCCCGCTGTGACGACCTCGGCCGGTTTCGGCGGGGGCGGTGGGGTGCCGTCGCCGAACGGCCGGCCGCCGAGCTCCTCGCGTCCGTGGGCCGCCAGCCAGCCCGACAGGTCGGGACCCTGCGGCACGATCTGGGTCGGGTTGATGTCGACATGGACCACGTAGTAGTGCTGCTTGATCTGCACGAAGTCCGTGGTGTCTCCGAAGCCCGGCGTCTGGAAGAGGTCCCGGGCGTAGCCCCACAGGGCGGGGAACTCGCTGAGCTTCTGCCGGTTGCACTTGAAGTGCCCGTGGTACACCGGATCGAAGCGGGCGAGCGTGGTGAACAGCCGCACGTCCGCCTCGGTGATGGTGTCGCCCACCAGGTAGCGCTGGGCCGACAACCGCTCCTCCAGCCAGTCCAGCGCGGTGAAGAGCCGGTCGTAGGCCTTGTTGTAGGTCTCCTGAGAGCCCGCGAACCCGCAGCGGTAGACCCCGTTGTTGACCTCGGTGAACACCCGCTGCGAGACCTCGTCGATCTCGTCGCGGTGCCGCTCGGGGTAGAGCTCGGGCGCTCCGACGCGGTGGTGCTCGGTCCACTCGGTGGAGAAGTCAAGGGTGATCTGCGAGTAGTCGTTCGTCACGACCTGACCCGTCGGGACGTCGATGACCGCCGGGACGGTGATGCCCCGCTCGTAGCCCGGGAACCGGGCGAAGTAGGCCTCCTGCAGCCGCTCGTAGCCCAGCACCGGGTCGCGGCCCCCCTCGTCCAGGTCGAAGGTCCAGCTGCGCTTGTCGTGGGTTGGGCCGCACAGCCCGAGGGAGATGACGTCCTCGAGCCCCAGCAGGCGCCGGACGATGAGGGTGCGGTTGGCCCAGGGACAGGCCCGGGCCGCCACCAGGCGGTACCGGCCCGCTTCAACCGGGTAGCCGTCACGGCCGTCGCGGGTGATCCGGGTGGCGATGTAGTTCGTGTCGCGGGTGAACTCGCTGCCGGTGGTCACGTATGAGCCCTTGGTGGAGTTGTCGTCGTCCATGCGCCCACGGTAGACGACCCCTGGTTGACCCGGACCGCTCCTTCGACCGCCCTGCCGCCGCTCCGCGACGAGCCGGGCCGCTCGCCGGAACCGGCCCTGACGGGGGATGATGGACGCCGTGCGCTTCCTGACTCCTCCGCCCGCCCATGACCTGACCTACTCCGACGTCTTCATGGTCCCGCGCCGCTCCTCGGTAGCCTCCCGTCTGGACGTCGACCTGGCCAGCACCGACGGCGTGGGCACCACGCTGCCGCTGGTCGTGGCGAACATGACGGCCGTCGCCGGACGCCGGATGGCCGAGACCGTGGCCCGCCGGGGTGGCGTGGCGATCATCCCGCAGGACATCCCCACCGACGTGGTAGCCGACGTGACCGCGAGGGTGAAGGGGTCCTCTCCGCTCTACGACACCGCGGTCTCCGTCGCCCCCCACAGCACGGTCGGCGAAGCGATGTCCCTGCTGCCGAAGCGGGCCCACGGGCTCGTCGTCGTGGTGTCCGACGGCCGCCCGGTCGGCACGGTCAGCGAGGCCGATGCGACCGGCGTCGACCGCTTCGCCCAGGTCCACGAGGTGATGTCCGACGAGCTGCTCACCGTGCCCGCCGGCACCTCCGCACCCAACATCTTCGACACCCTGACCAGCCGCCGCCTGCAGGCCGCCCTCGTCGTCGAGGACGACCGCCTGCTCGGGGTGGTGACGCGCAAGGCCGCACTGCGCTCGACGCTGTACCGCCCAGCGCTGGACGCCGACGGCCGGCTGCTGACTGGTGCCGCCGTGGGCATCAACGGCGACGTGGCGGGACGGGCGGAGGCCCTGCTGGCGGCAGGCATCGACGTCCTCGTGGTCGACACCGCCCACGGCCACCAGGAGAAGATGCTGCAGGCCCTGAAGAGCGTCCGTGAGGTCCGCGACGGGCAGGTGGAGCGCGGAGGGCGCCGCGTGCCCTTGGTGGCCGGCAACGTCGTCTCCGCATCCGGAGTGCTGGACCTCGTGGACGCCGGCGCCGACGTGGTCAAGGTGGGTGTGGGGCCGGGCGCGATGTGCACCACGAGGATGATGACCGGCGTCGGCCGCCCCCAGTTCAGCGCCGTGCTCGAGTGCGCGGAGGCGGCTCGGTCCGTCGGGCGGTCGATCTGGGCGGACGGAGGCGTCCGGTACCCCCGTGACGTCGCGCTGGCGCTGGCTGCGGGTGCGGGCAGCGTGATGATCGGCTCCTGGTTCGCCGGCACCTACGAGAGCACCGGCGACCTGATGACCGACGCCCAGGGCCGCCAGTACAAGGAGTCCTACGGGATGGCCTCGGCCCGGGCGGTCAAGCTGCGCACGCGCGACTCCTCCGGCTTCGACCGGGCCCGGGCTGCTCTCTTCGAGGAGGGCATCTCCACCGGGCGGATGTACCTTGACCCGGAGCGTCCCAGCGTGGAGGACCTGATCGACTCCATCGTCGCCGGCGTACGGAGCAGCTGCACCTACGCCGGTGCCAGCTCCCTGGAAGAGTTCGCCGAGCTCGCCGTCGTCGGTGTCCAGTCCGGCTCCGGCTACGACGAGGGACGGCCCCTGCACTCCAGCTGGTGACCTGGGGGTCGGTCTGGTGCTGGGGTGTCAGACGTGGTGTCGGCCTTGACCGGCGTGACTTCTGACCCGTCGGGGCGTCGCGGACAGATCGCTCCCTGGGACTAGCGTGCGGTCGTGACCACTCGCCTAGCCGAGCTCGCCCGCGCCATGCGCCTGGCCGCGACCGAGCTGCTCGACTCACTCACCACAGCCGAACACCGGGCCGTCACGGGACCGTTCTCGACCGCCGAGTGGCGCGACTGGACCTACCTGCCCGGGAACCGGCCGGGGCTGCTTCTGGGCCGGCTGACCGCCGAGCAGCGTGATCTGGCCCAGACCTTGCTCGAGACGGCGTTCAGCCCCCGCGGCCGCTCCGACCTCGCCCTGGTGCTGCGCACCGAGGAGATCAGGCGGGAGCTCAGCCCGGTCGACCTCACCCCCGCCCCACATCTCGACCCCCCCTACTGGGTCCGGGTCCTCGGCCGGCCGGGGACCGAAGCGCCGTGGTCCTGGCGGATCAGCGGGCACCACCTGGTCGCCCAGGCCACCCTGCTCGGCGACACCGTGGTCACCACGCCTCAGTTCGTCGGCGCCCAGCCCGCCGAGGTGGGCAAGGGCCTGCACCGCGGCTTCCAGTCGCTGCCTCGCGAGCAGGACCTGGCCCGGGAGCTGGTGCTGGTCCTGGATGAGGACCAGCGCCTCGAGGCCGTGGCGGCGGGTCCTGCCCCCGACGACATTCTGACCCGTTCGGACCCGGTGGTCACCGGCTTCTCCGACCGGGGCCTTCCGTGCCGCCGGATGGACCGGCGTCAGGGCCAGCTGTTGGAGGCCCTGGTGCGCCAGTACCTGGACCGGTCACCGGCTGCGGTCGCCGACCCTGCGTGGGAGGAGATCCAGGGAGCGGGCTGGGGCGACGTGCGCTTCTCCTGGGCGGGTGGTCTGGCACGCGGTCAGGGGCACTACTACGCGGTCACCGGCCCGTCGTTCGTGCTGGAGTACGACAACACCCAGGAGTCCGGGAACCACGTGCACTGCGTCTGGCGGGACCGGCAGCGCGACCTCGGCCGGGACCTGCTGGCCGGGCACTACCGGAGTCAGCACGCCTCCCCCACCGGCTGAGCGGCCTAGGACGAGGTGGCGAAGCGCTTCACCGAGCGGGCGCGCGCCTTGGCCGCCTCCTCCTCACGGTTCTTCGGAGGACCAGCACTGACGAGGTCGGCAAGCAGGTGCTCGGTCGCGTGAGCGATGTCGTGCACAGCCCGGTTGAAGGCCTCTTCATTCGCTTTCGAGGGTCGGGTGACCCCAGCGACCTTGCGGACGTACTGCAGGGCGGCGTCGCGCACCTCGTGGCCGGTAGCCGGTGGCTCGAAGTTGTTCAACGGTCGGATGTTGCGGCACATGTTCGAGACGATAGCGCCGCCGCCCTCGCCATAGAAGATCAGTGCGCGTGGTCTCCGCGGTAGAACTCGTAGAGCAGACCGGTCAGGCTGACCGCGCCGAACGCGAACCCGAGGATCGTCAACCACCACCCGAACACCGGCCCGAGGAAGACCAGCGTCGCGGTGAGGGCGACGAACAGCGGCCACTTGCTCTGCGGCGGGAAGAAGCCCAGCTCGCCGGCACCCTCCGCGATCTCCCCGTCGCGCTGGTCCTCAGGTCGCGGGTCGAGCCGTCGGGCGATGAGCCCGAGGTAGCCCGCGATCATCAGGGTCAGGAAGAAGGTCAGGACCAAGGCGGTGGTCCCGGTGGCGTCGCGCGAGAGGATCCAGTAGACGGGGGCGATCACGGCGCAGAAGGCCGTGAGCGCCAAGAAGATGTAGGCCTCGACCTTCACGGACGTCCCTCCTCGGGGCGCGGAGAACGGCTGGGGTTGTCAGCCTCGTAGTGTGCCGCCGGGTCCGTTGACGTCCCGTCCACGCGGGCCTTGAGCTCCTCGGCCCGACCGGTGTCGTCGGGCGAGTCGACCATGCTGTCGTCGAACATCTGCCCCGAGGTCCCCTCGTACTCGCTCAGCGCGACCTCGGGGTGGTGCAGGTCGAAGGCCGGGGACTCCGACCGGATGCGCGGGATCGAGCTGAAGTTGTGCCGCGGCGGAGGTGAGGAGGTCGCCCACTCCAGCGATCGTCCCCAACCCCACGGGTCGTCGTTGTTGACCAGGGGGGCGTTGCGGGTCTTCCAGACGTTCCAGAAGAACGGGATCATCGAGGCGCCAAGCAGGAAGGCGCCGGCCGAGGAGACCTGGTTGAGGACGGTGAAGCCCTCATTGGGCAGGTAGTCGGCGTAACGCCGGGGCATCCCCTCCACGCCCAGCCAGTGCTGGACCAGGAAGGTGGTGTGGAACCCGATGAAGAGCAGCCAGAAGTGGACCTTGCCCAGCGTCTCGTCGAGCATCCGGCCGGTGAACTTGGGCCACCAGAAGTAGAACCCGGCGAACATCGCGAACACCACGGTGCCGAACACCACGTAGTGGAAGTGGGCGACGACGAAGTAGGAGTCCGAGAGATGGAAGTCCAGCGGCGGGCTGCCCAGGATCACCCCGGTGAGGCCGCCGAAGAGGAAGGTCGTGAGGAAGCCGACCGCCCAGAGCATGGGCGTCCGCATGGCGATGTTGCCGCCCCACATCGTGCCGATCCAGTTGAAGAACTTCACCCCGGTGGGCACTGCGATGAGGAACGTCATGAAGGAGAAGAACGGCAGGTTGACCGCTCCGGTGACATACATGTGGTGCGCCCACACCGCCACCGAGAGCGCCGCGATCATCAGGGTCGCCCCGACCAGGCCGACGTAGCCGAAGATCGGCTTGCGGCTGAACACCGGGAGGATCTCGGTGATGATGCCGAAGAACGGCAGCGCGATGATGTACACCTCGGGGTGCCCGAAGAACCAGAACAGGTGCTGCCACAGGATCGGCCCACCGTTGGCGGCGTCGAAGACATGGGCCCCGAGGGACCGGTCGGCCTCGAGCACCAGGAGCGCGGCGGCGAGGATCGGGAACGCGATCAGCACCAGGATCGAGGTGACCAGGATGTTCCAGGTGAAGATCGGCATCCGGAACATGGTCATGCCGGGAGCACGCATGCACAGGATCGTGGTGATGAAGTTGACCGCCCCGAGGATGGTGCCCAGACCCGCCATGTAGAGGCCCATGATCCAGAGGTCGCCACCCACGCCCGGGGAGTTCACCGAGTCGCTCAGCGGGGTGTAGGCGAACCACCCGAAGCTGGCCGCGCCGGAGGGGGACAAGAACCCCGAGACGGTGACCAGGGCGCCGAACAGGTAGAGCCAGTAGGACAGCATGTTCAGCCGCGGGAACGCCACGTCCGGCGCCCCGATCTGCAGCGGCATGATCGCGTTCGCGAAGCCGGCGAACAGGGGCGTCGCGAACAGCAGCAGCATGATCGTGCCGTGCATGGTGAAGAACTGGTTGTAGGTCTCCCGCGAGAGGTACTGCAGACCCGGGAACGCCAGCTCGGCCCGGATCCCGAGGGCCAGAACGCCGCCCAGCAGGAAGAACGCCATCGAGGTGACGAAGTAGAGGTTGCCGATCACCTTGTGGTCGGTGGTGGTGATCCACTTCCACGACAGGGTGCCGATCTGTCGCCTCGGTGGCGCGATCTCCCCCACCGTGGCGCTCCGCTGCAGCGTGGTCATCGGTTGCCGACCTCTTCTCCCTGGTATTCCGCCGCTTCACCCTGGGGGTCCACGTCCCTGGGTCCGCGCGCCTCACCGATCTGACCGGCAGCAGCCAGGCTCTTGAGGTGCGCCTCGTACTCTTCCTCGCTGACCACGTGCACGTTGAACAGCATCGCGGAGTGATAGGTGCCGCACAGCTCGGCACACTTGCCCCGGAAGACGCCCTCCTTGGTGGGGGTCATCTCGAAGTTGTTGTTGCGCCCGGCCACCACGTCGCGCTTGAAGTAGAACGACGGCACCCAGAAGGAGTGGTTGACGTCGACCGCACGCAGGTTGAACCGCACGCTCTTCCCGACCGGCAGGTAGAGGTCGGGCGTCTGCTGGATGGTCCCGCCCTCCCACACGTCTTCTCCGACGTCAGGGTTGTCGGCTTCCTTGTAGTTGAAGACCCACGACCACTTCTGGGCCGTCACGTTGACGGTCACCTCCGGCTCAGGGCTGCGCGCCGTGACCGTGTTCTGGGCCAGGATCGTGTAGTAGAAGAGCACACCGATGATGACGAAGGGCGCCGTGGTGTAGAAGATCTCCATCGGCAGGTTGTAGCGGTTCTGGTTCGGCATGTCGTTGTGGTCGGACTTGAACTTCACCACGACCCAGCCGATCAGCGCCCAGACGAAGATGCCGATGATGCCGGCGGCGATCCAGGAGCCGATCCACAGGTCCCCGATGGCCGGCGCACGGTCGCTGGCCGCCTCGGGCAGGCCCAACCGCTTCATCTGGCCGACGGTCTCCGAGGAGCATCCCGCCAGGAACAGCAGGGCACCGGTGGCGGCAGAAGCCGCAACCAGGCGTGCCGTCGTCCCGCGGACGGGCCGTTGGCTGCTAACCACGTCGTGCCTTTCGTCGAAGCTGTGCATCAGGGAAGAAGGCGGGGAGCGGTGGCACACGCCTCAGCCCCCGATCAACCGATCTCACCCTAACTCAGCAGCCAACAGCAACCGAGCCGGCCTTGAGCGTCGGTGCGGCGTGCGGGGACGGCGGTGACGGGGGCCGGTAGCAACCCGTCCCTGAGCAGGAGCATGTCCACCATTCCGCCCTGCTGGACCTGCAGGATGCACGGCCCCGCGTGTCCTGGCCGGGCGTGGCGTCGGCCTGCCCTGAGCGCGGAGGTCACCACGACGTGCCAGTCTGTGCCGAGTAAGGCGCCGTCGCGGCGCCGCTCCGCTCGACGAGGGGGACCCGTGAACAAAATCCGCAACAGCCTGGTCGGCGCAGCCGTGGCCGGCCTGGTCCTGGCCGGCGCCGGCTGCGCCCCGCCGGCCGCCGAGCCCTCCGCGTCGAGCGCCTCGGGGGCGGCCACCGCCACCTCCGCCGAGGTGCTGGGCGGGATGGACGCCCTGGTCGCCGCCGCGCAGGAGGAGGGCAAGCTCAACGTCATCGCCCTGCCCCCCGACTGGGCGAACTACGGCAAGATCATCGAGGCCTTCCAGGCCAAGTACGACATCGAGGTCGACTCGGCCCAACCCGATGCCGCCAGCCAGGACGAGATCAACGCCGCGACCCGGCTGAAGGGGACCGACCGCGCCCCGGACGTGTTCGACCTCGGCCAGTCGGTCGCGCTGGCCAACACCGCGATGTTCGCGCCTTACCAGGTGGCCACCTTCGACAGCATCGACGGAGCCTTCAAGGACCCGGACGGGACCTGGGTCAACGACTACGGCGGGTTCATGTCGATCGGCTACGACTCCGCCAAGGTGCCCGACATCGCCGGCGTCGAGGACCTGCTCAAGCCCGAGCTCAAGGGCAAGGTCGCTCTCAACGGTGACCCGACCCAGGCCGGCGCCGCTTTCAGCGGCGTGGTGATGGCCGCCGTCGCCAACGGGGGCTCCCCCGACGACATCGCACCCGGCGTCGACTTCTTCTCCCGGCTGTCCGACGCCGGCAACTTCCTGCCCGTGGACCCCACCTCGGCCACCATCGAGTCGGGCCAGACCCCGGTGGTCATCGACTGGGACTACACCAACGCGGCCGTGACCGCGAAGCTGTCCACCTGGAAGGTGGTCGTCCCCGAGAACGCGCAGGTCGGCGGCTACTACTACCAGGCGGTCAACAAGGACGCGCCCCACCCGGCCGCGGCCCGGCTGTGGCAGGAGTTCCTCTACTCCGACGAGGGCCAGAACCTCTTTCTCGGCGGCGGCGCCCGGCCGGTGCGGGCCGACGCGATGCAGAAGGCCGGCACCCTCGACGCCGACGCGTACGGCAAGCTCCCGCAGGTGACCGGCGAGCCCGTCCTGCTCACCACCGAGCAGACCACCAAGGCCGCCAAGGTGCTGAGCCAGGAGTGGGCGAAGGTGACCGGCTGAGCGGGGGGCGAGGTACGGAGTCGCCGGTGAGCGCCGCCCCCACCACCGCGCCGGCCCGCCCTGAGCCCGCGGGCCGGCGGTCCTGGGCCGCCCGCCTGCTGCCCCTGCTCGGGGTGGTCCCGTTCCTGGCCTACCTCGTGGTGTTCCTGCTCGTCCCCACCGTCACCGTCATCGTCGGAGCCTTCGTCGAGGAGGGACGACCCACCCTCTCGGTGGTCGCTGACCTGGTGGACCCGGCGGTGATCGGCTCCCTGGTCAACAGCCTGGTGCTGTCCGGTGTCACCGCCCTGATCGGCGGTGTGGTGGGGGCACTGCTCGCCTACGCCGTGGTCACCGGCACCCCGGACGGCCCCCTGCGCCGGGTGGTGACCAGCTTCTGCGGGGTCCTCGCCCAGTTCGGGGGCGTCACCCTCGCCTTCGCCTTCATCGCCACGCTGGGGATCTCCGGCGTGCTCTCGATCTGGCTGGACCAGCACCTGGGCAGCAGCCTGACCAGCAGCACCTGGCTGTTCAGCCTCCGCGGTCTGGTGCTGGTCTACGCGTACTTCCAGATCCCCCTGATGGTCATCGTGTTCCTGCCCGCACTGGACGGCATCCGCGTGCAGTGGCGCGAAGCCGCCGAGAACCTCGGGGCAACCACCTGGCAGTACTGGCGGCTGGTCGGGCTCCCCCTGCTGACGCCGGCCTTCCTCGGCTCGCTCCTGCTGCTGTTCGCCAACGCCTTCGCGGCCTACGCGACGGCGGCCGCCCTGGTGAGCCAGGGCAACCCCATCGTGCCGCTGTGGATCCGCTCCGCGCTGACCAGCGAGATCGTCCTCGGGCACGCCAACTTCGCCTACGCGCTGGCGCTGGAGATGATCGTCGTCGTCGCGCTGGTCATGACCGGTTACAGCCTGCTCGTCCGGCGCACGGCCCGGTGGCTCGGATGACCATTCCTCGTTCGCCGCGCCGCGCGGCCCGCATCCGGCTGCAAGCCTTCCGGTTCGCCGTGCTGGTCCTCACCGGGGCCTTCTTCGTGATCCCGCTGCTGTCGATGCTCGACTTCAGCACCCGGGTCCTCAACGCCGAGGGACGCACCGGCGCGGCCTGGACGCTGCTGGTCACCGATCCGGCGTTGCGGGAAGCGATCGGCGCCTCGCTGCTGCTCTCGCTGCTGACGGTCCTCGGGATGCTCGTGCTGCTGGTCCCCACCCTGGTCTGGGTGCGCCTGCGGGTGCCCCGGCTCGGCCGGACCGTGGAGTTCCTCTGCCTGCTGCCGCTGACCGTGCCTCCCCTGGTCATCATCGTCGGGCTGACCAACGTCACCGCCTGGCTGTCCTACCTCTTCGGCGACACCCCCACCTGGCTCGCGTTCCTCTACGTCGTCCTGGTCCTGCCCTACGCCTACCGTGCCCTTGACGCGGGGCTCGCGGCCATCGACGTCGTCACCCTGGCCGAGGCCGCCCGCAGCCTGGGGGCCGGCTGGACGACGGTGGTCCTGCGGGTGGTGGTGCCCAACATCAAGACGGCCCTGGTCTCGGCCTCGTTCATCTCCGTCGCCCTGGTGCTCGGTGAGTACACCTTCGCCTCGCTGCTGAACTTCGACACCCTGCAGGTGGCCATCGCCCTGCAGAGCAAGTCCAACGCCCAGGAGTCGGTGGCCGCGTCGCTGGCGTCGATCCTGGTGGCGGCCCTGCTCCTGGTGGGCCTGTCCTTTGTCAGCGGCCGCCGCCGCACCGGCCGCCAGGTGGCTGCCACCCCTGGGCTCAGCCCCACGCCTGCAGGCCAGAGCACGCCCACCGCCAGCGCCCCCGAGGAGCACCGATGACGCCCGAACCCCGACCCAGCGCCGAGCACGGCTCGGTGGAGGTGCGGCTGGAGGACCTGCACCGCCGCTACGGCGAGGTCCGGGCCCTGGACGGCCTCAGCCTCACCCTCGCCCCCGGCGAGCTGGTGGCGCTGCTGGGCCCCTCGGGCTGCGGGAAGACGACCGCGCTGCGCATCCTCGCCGGGCTCGAGGAGCCCACCTCCGGGCGGGTGGTGGTGGGCGGGCGCGACCTGACCCCGGTGCCCGCCAACCGTCGTGACATGGGCATGGTCTTCCAGGCCTACTCGTTGTTCCCGCACCTGAGTGCCCGGGCCAACGTCGAGTTCGGGCTCAAGCTGCGCGGGGTCCGCGCCGGCCGTCGTCAGGAGCGCGCCCTGGAGATGCTGGACCTCGTGGGCCTGGCCGCGCAGGCCGACCGGTACGCCGCCCAGCTCTCCGGCGGGCAGCAGCAGCGGGTGGCGCTGGCCCGGGCGCTGGCCTTCCAGCCGTCGGTGCTGCTGCTCGACGAGCCACTGTCGGCCCTGGACGCCAAGGTCCGCGCCCAGCTGCGCGACGAGATCCGCCGGGTTCAGCTGGAGGTCGGCACCACCACCCTCTTCGTCACCCACGACCAGGAGGAGGCGCTGGCCATGGCCGACCGGGTGGGCGTCATGAACGCGGGACGGCTGGAGCAGCTGGACGCTCCCGAGGTTCTCTACGCCGCCCCACGTAGCGCCTTCGTGGCCGACTTCGTGGGGCTGATGAACCGGGTGCCGGCCGAGGTGGCTGAAGGCCAGGTGTCCCTGCTCGGAACCCGGTTGCCCGCCCTGGCAGGGTCGCTGGAGCAAGGGCCCGGTCTGGCGCTGATCCGGCCCGAGCAGCTGCAGCTGGTGCGCGACCCCTCGGGATCGGCGCGGGTGGTCGCCGTCTCCTTCCAGGGGCCAGTGTCCCGGGCACGGGTCCGGACCGCCGACGGCACCGAGCTCGTCATCCTGCTGTCCGGCTCGGCGGCGGCTGGCCTGGCCGAAGGAGCGCCCGTCGAGGTCCGCGTCGACGCTCCGGGCGGCCTGCTGGTCGCGGCGGCCTGAGTCACCTGGGGGCTGGACAACAGAGTCCCCTGCCCCCGGACTCGGTGGGGGCAGAGGACTCTGCGGGTCAGGAAGCGGCGCGGGCGCCGCGCACGCTCAGTGGAAGCTGTCGCCGCAGGCGCAGGAACCGGTCGCGTTCGGGTTGTCGATGGTGAAGCCCTGCTTCTCGATCGTGTCGACGAAGTCGATGGTCGCGCCCATCAGGTAGGGCGAGCTCATGCGGTCGGTCACCACGTTGACCCCGCCGAAGTCCTTGACGACGTCACCCTCGAGGTTGCGCTCGTCGAAGAACAGCTGGTAGCGCAGTCCGGAGCAGCCACCAGGCTGAACGGCGACGCGCAGGGCGAGGTCGTCGCGACCCTCGCCGTCGAGCAACGCCTTCACCTTCTGGGCCGCCACGTCGGTCAGCAGGACGCCGTCGGACAGGGTGGGCATCCCGAGGTTGGTCTGGTCAGTTGCCGTCATCTTCGTCTCCCGCTTGGTCTGGGCGCTATCGGCAGGAACAACCGGCCGCGCGGCACGGCTATTCCCTCCTCAGTGTAGGGCCGCTTCCAGGGCGGTCCAAAGCGAGCGTGGCCTGCTCACCAGCTCCAGGACCGGGCCACGCGCAGAGCCGTCGCCGCCAGCTCCTCGGCGACGATGTCTCCCCCCGCGGGCGTCCCCGCCGTGCTCTCCCGGACTGCGTAGGCAGCCTCGATCCCCATCGTCCGCATCTCGCGGGCACCGATCAGCACCTCACCGGCGACGACCACGCAGGGGGCAAGCACCTCCGCTGCGGTCGCGGCCGCCGCGGCGACGACGCCACCACCCCGCGCGGCGAAGTCGAACACCGAGCAGCCGGTGACCAGGAGGTCCGGGGCCGGCCGACCCGGGCCAGGACGGACCGCCGAGAGACCCAGCTCCGGCCCGACGACGAGCCGACCACCGAGGGCGAGGACGGCGAGGCCGAGCCCCCCGCAGGCACCGGCTCCGGGTCGGGCACCGAGACTGGCACCGCTCCTGCTCGGCTCCTCCAGCAGACCGGCCAGCCGCTCGAGGTCGGCGTCGGTGCGCAGCAGCACCGCCGGGTCCGGCTCGCGGTCCCGCCCGAGCGAGGTGATGCCGCGCAGGCCGAGCAGAGGCGTGCTGAGCGCCTCGGCCGGGATCACCCCGACCAGCTCGCTCCCGGCCAGCCCGGCCCGCATCGGCCCGAGGTCCAGCCGGCTCAGCCCCGCCAGCCCGGCGACGCCTGCGTCGAGGGGCACGTCGGCCTGCGCTCCGAGGGCACCGAGGAGCCCCGCTCCCCCGTCGTGCACTCCCAGCCCGGTCAGGTCGAGGTGGACGCGGCGGCGCGGACCAACGGCCAGCAGATCGGCCAGCACGACCCCCAGGGGGGCGGAGGACGCGGTGAGCGGGAGCCCGGGCCCCACCGGTGCCCCCTGCTCCACCCGCAGCGCCGACTCCTGCGGGCCGTCCGCGCGGGTGACCACGGCAGAACCCACGGCGGTGGTGACGGTGGCCGTCCCCCACAGGTCGGCGGCGGCCTCGACAAATCCCTCTCCCGCAGCGCCGACGGGGACGACGAGCACCCGCTCCCGGGGCCAACCCGAGGCCAGGGCCTCTCCCGCCCGCTGGCTGGAGAGTGCGCCGATCGTGTCGGCGGCCACGACGACACGCACAGCCTGATCTTGTCAGCAGAAGCCGCACTCCGGCGGCGCGCTCGTCCTGCTTGGGCCCACAGGAGCGTCCCGACGCCACTGCCCCGCCTGCGAGGACGACGAAGGCCGGCCCGGAGGTCCGGGCCGGCCTTGGTCGTCGTGGCGAGGCGGGAGCCTCAGTTGGGGATGAGCCCCTCGTCGGAGGTGCTCAACAGCTCGCGCACGTCCTCCAAGGTCGCGCCAGCCGGCGGCAGGATCAGGTCAGAGTCCGACAGCTCGTCATCGGGGACCACCTGGCCCTGGGCGCGGACCTCATCCAGCAGCGCGTTCAGCGCCGCCGTCAGCTCGCCGGCGTTCCCACCGGCCACGGCCTTCTCGACCTCGTCGTCCAGCCGGTTGAGGTCGGCCACGACGGCGTCCTCGATCCGCCATTGGCCCTCGCCGAGGATCCGCACGATCATCGGAGGTCACCAGTGTTCGGCTGCGCCTGCGGGGCCGCGTAGCCCTGCACGGGCGGGACGGGGTCGGCCTGCCCGGCCGGCTGACCGGTGATGGCCGGCTGGGCGCCACCCGAACCCGAGGGCAGCGCGGCCCGCATCCGGGCGAGCTCGTCCTCGACCTCGCTGGTCGAAGCCAGCTGTTCCAGCTCGAGGGTGATGTCGTCCTTGCTGGTACCCGTCGGGTCGTCGAGCGCCCCGCTGGCCAGCAGCTCGTCGATCGCCCCGGCGCGGGCCTGCATCTGCTGGGTCTTGTCCTCGGCCCGCTGGATGGCCAGGCCGACGTCGCCCATCTCCTCGCTGATCCCGGAGAAGGCCTCGTTGATGCGCGTCTGGGCCTCAGCGGCGGAGTAGGAGGCCTTGATGGTCTCCTTCTTGGTGCGGAAGGCGTCGACCTTGGCCTGCAGTCGCTGGCTGGCCCGCGTGAGCTTCTCCTCCTCCCCCTGCAGCTGCGCGTGCTGGGCCTGGAGGTCCGCCATCTGCTGCTGGATTCCCGAGCGACGGCTGAGGGCCTCGCGGGCGAGGTCCTCGCGGCCGACCTCGAGGGCCTTCTGCGCCTGCTGGGTCAGCTTGTCGGCCTGGGTGCCCAGCTGCGTGGCCTGCAGCTCGACCCGCTTGCGGCTGGTGGCCACGTCGGCCACCCCGCGACGGACCTTCTGCAGCAGCTCCAGCTGGCGCTGGTAGGAGTAGTCCAACGTCTGGCGCGGGTCCTCCATCTTGTCCAGGGCCTGGTCGGTCTTGGCGCGGAAGATCATGGAGATGCGCGAAAAGATGCCGCTCATGAGGTCAGCTGGTCCTTCCCGGGTTGCACGGTGCGGCGACACCGTCGCTCACAGGCATCCACCGTATCTCGCGTGCTGGCAGCCCGGCAGCCCCGGCAAGCCCTCCCGCCACCCCCCTCGAGGTTTCGCCATCGGGGTGAACCCCTGCGATGATCCCGGGGTGGCACTCTTCCGACGGAGCAGCGAGGGCACCCCTGCGACCCCCCCGGCCCCGGCACCCACGCCGAGCCCGGGCGCGAAGAAGGACCGGCCCACCCCGACCCGCCGTGAGGCGGAGGCGGCTCGGCGCCAGCGCGTGAATCGGACGCTGAGCCCCAAGGAGGCACGCCGGGAGGCCGCCCAGCAGAACCGGGTCCAGCGGGCGCGTACGCTCAGCGCCCGCGAGGCCGCCCCGGAGAAGGCCCTGATGCGCGACTACGTCGACGCCCGCTTCAGCCTCGGGGAGTTCCTGCTGCCGAGCCTGGTGGTCATCTTGGCCCTGAGCTTCCTGACCGCGGTCTACCCCAACGTCGCCGCCGTCACGACCATCCTCATGTACGTCTTCATCCTGGCCGTGCTGGCCGACTGCTACTTCCTCTGGCGCGGTTTCAAGCGCGTCCTGGCGCAGCGGCTGCCGAGCGCCCCGACCCGTGGCCTGATGATGTACGGCGTCAACCGGGCCATCCAGATCCGGCGTTTCCGGATGCCGGCTCCGCGCCTCAAGCGCGGCGACACCTACTGACCGGGACCCCGTCGGCGGACCCCCCTGGGGAAGTGTCAGCCCGGCGCGCTTGACTGGGTCGGTGGGCGGTACGCCGCCGTCCCACCCTCGACGCGGAAGGTCAAGCATGGAGTTCAGGTACCTCGGCAACAGCGGCCTCAAGGTCTCCGAGATCAGCTACGGCAACTGGGTCACCCACGGTTCCCAGGTGGAGGCCGACCAGGCCACGGCCTGCGTCCGAGCCGCCCTGGAGGCCGGCATCACGACGTTCGACACCGCTGACGTCTACGCCAACGGCAAGGCCGAGTCCATCCTCGGCGACGCCCTGGCCGGCGAACGGCGCGAGAGCCTGGAGATCTTCACCAAGGTCTACTTCCCGACCGGTCCCAAGGGCCCCAACGACACGGGTCTGTCCCGCAAGCACATCTCCGAGTCGATCAACGCCTCGCTGAAGCGGCTGCGCACCGACTACGTCGACCTCTACCAGGCGCACCGCTACGACCACGAGACGCCGCTGGAGGAGACCATGCAGGCCTTCGCCGACGTGGTGCGGGCGGGCAAGGCGCTCTACATCGGCGTCAGCGAGTGGACCCCCGACCAGCTGCGGGCCGGCCACGCTCTGGCCGGTGAGCTGGGCTTCCAACTGGTGTCCAACCAGCCCAAGTACAACGCCCTCTACCGGATCATCGAGGCCGAGGTCGTGCCGACGTCGCGCGAGCTGGGCATCAGCCAGGTGGTGTTCTCCCCCATCGACCAGGGCATCCTCACCGGCAAGTACAAGCCGGGACAGCCCGCTCCGGAGGGCTCGCGCGCCACCGACACCGCCGGCGGCGGGGCGAACTTCATCCAGGGCTCGCTCCGCGACGAGGTGCTCACCCGCGTCCAGCAGCTCGCGCCCCTCGCCGAGGCGGAGGGGCTGACCATGGCCCAGCTGGCCGTGGCGTGGGTGCTGCAGAACGACAACATCGCGTCGGCGATCACCGGGGGCTCCCGGCCGGAACAGGTGCACGACAACGCGGTGGCCGCGGGTAAGAAGCTCTCGCCCGAGACGCTGCAGGGCATCGACGAGGCGCTTGGGGACGTCATCGAGTCCGACGGCTCCCAGGTCGGCCAGGCCTCGCCGACGTCGCGGCTCACCTGAGCCGTGGCGGCGAGCAGCACACCCACCCACCCCTGGTCCTGGAGCGCCGACGCCGACCCCGGCGACGGACTGCTGGACCGGACGTTCCCGAGCCAGGGCGAGGCCGAGACGTGGCTGGGTGAGTTCTACCCGGACCTGCGCGAGCGCGGTGTGCGCACCGTCACCCTGCACGAGGCGGACCGGCTGGTCTACGGCCCGATGGGCCTGGACCCCGCTTGACCGCTGCCTGCCGCCGCGCCCCTGGGGCGCGGCGGTGGGCCCCACTCCTAGGCTCGGCGCGTGCCGACCCCCGCCTACGTCCTCGAGCTCCGTCGCAGCTACGGACAGGGCCTGCTCCTGCTGCCCGGGGTGTGCGCCGTGGTGGTACGCGACGACCTCGTGCCCAGGCGGCGGCACCTCTTGCTGGGCCGACGCACCGACACCGGCGCGTGGGAGCTGCCGGCGGGCATCGTCGAGCCCGGCGAGCAGCCGGCCGCCTCCATCGAGCGGGAGCTGTTGGAGGAGACCCGCGTGGTCGCGGTGGCCGAGCGGCTCGCATGGTCCGGCGCTGACCCCGAGCTGGTCTATCCCAACGGCGACCACTGCCAGTACCTGACGTGGGTCTTCCGTTGCCGCTACGTCTCCGGGGTGGCCGGGGTGGGCGACGAGGAGTCGATAGAGGTGCGCTGGGTCGACCTCGAGGAGCTCCCCGACCTGGCCGAGCGCCAGCACCAGCGGATCCGCTACGCCCTCGAGGACAGCGAGCGCACCCGCTTCGAGCGCTAGCCTTCCTGTCCCGGCCGCTCGCTGGCCTCGACGCGCCGGCCCGGTCGGCGTCGCAGCTCACCGGTCAGCAGCACGACGCCGAAACCGGCGACCAGCAGGCCGCCGACCGCGATCACCGGACGCGCGCTGCGGGCGTCAGCGGCGCGCTGCTCGTAGGTCTGGGTACCGGTGTCCCCGGCCTTGGCGCAGACGTCACCGGGCCCCATCGCGGCGCCCCGGCAGGTGATCGCCGGCGAGGCGCCGACGGTGAAGGGGTAGAGCAGGACCAGCAGCCCCAGCAGCACGACGACGGCGTGGGCCGCGACCGCCCGACGACGGGGGCCGCCGGGCACCGAGCTGTTCACGTCTCGCGGACCCCGCTCGGCACGAACGGAGGACGGGTGAGGAGGAACTGCTCCCGCCGCTGCCGGACGTCGACGGTGACCAGGTCACCCTCGACCAGGCGCGGGTCCAGCAGGGCGAGCGCGATGCCCGTCTTGAGCGTGGGGGAGAACGTCCCGGAGGTGACCATGCCCGCGGCCATCCCGTTCCCGTCGCGCACCACCATGCCCGGGCGCGGGATGCCGCGGCCGACGGCTCGAAGGCCACGAAGCACCCGGCTGGGGCCCGCCTCCTTCTCGGTCCGCAGGGCGGCGGCCCCGAAGAAGTCCTCCTTCTTCCAGCCCACCGCCCACCCCAGCCGGGCCTGCACCGGGGTGATGACCGGCGAGAGGTCCTGACCGTGCAGCGGATAACCCATCTCGGTGCGCAGGGTGTCGCGGGCGCCGAGACCAGCCGGCTGCAGTCCGAAGGCCTCCCCGGCCGCGACGACCGCGTCCCAGACCGCAGGGGCCGCAGCCGCCGGCGTCACCAGTTCGTACCCGCGCTCGCCGGTGTACCCGGTGCGGCAGACGATGAGCGGGGCGCCCTCGTGCTCCACGGTCACGAACGACATGTAGGGGTGCCCGGCCGGCAGGCCGGCCGCCGCCAGGGTCTCGTCCGAGCGGGGGCCCTGGACTGCGAGGACCGCGTGTCCCTCGTGCTCGTCGTCCACCCGGATCCCCTCGGGGGCGGCCGCTCGCAGCATGGCCACCACCTGGGCGCCGTTGGCCGCGTTGGGGATGAGGAACACCTCGTCGGGCGCCACGAGGTAGGCGATCAGGTCGTCGACGACCCCGCCGTCGTCGTTGCAGATCAGGGTGTACTGCGCCTGCCCGGGCTGCAGTCGGTCGAGGTCGGCGGTCAGGCAGCGGTTCACGAAGCCCGCGGCGCCCACCCCGGTGACGCGCGCCTTCCCCAGGTGGCTGACGTCGAACAGCCCGACGGCCGTGCGCACGGCGGTGTGCTCGGCCAGGACGCCGGCTCCGGCGTACTCCAGCGGCATCGACCACCCGCCGAAGGCCGCGAACTTGGCGCCCGCCGCCACGTGGCGCTCGTGCAGGGGCGAGCGGCGCAGGCCGGTCGCGGTGGACACGGCGCTCGGCGACGCGTCCTGCTCTACCTGCACGACCACCCCCACCTCTCGTTCGTCCCCGCCGAACCTATCGCAACGGTGTCCGCACCCCCGGCTAGCCTGAGCAGCGCGCTCACCGGACGGGTCGGGCGCGGCACCGCGCGGAAGGAACCTCGTACGTGAGCACTCCACCCCTCCCCTCCCTCGCCGTCTCCTCCGGCCTGCCAGCCGGCGTCGACGTGCTCGTGGTCGGCCTCGCTGAGTCCGGGCTGCAGGGTCTGCCAGAGGAGATCGAGGCGGCCTACCAGCGCAGGCTGGGGACGGGTGTCGCCGAGCTGGCCGCCTCCATCGGCGCCAAGCACGCGGCCGGCACCACCCGCACCCTGCCCGCCGTCGACGGCGGGCCGCGGCTGGTGGTGACCGGTCTGGGCGACGGCGAGCCGGACGCGGAGGACCTGCGCCGAGCCGCCGGCTCCAGCACGGCCTACCTGAGCGCGCTGTCGGAGGAGGCCAACCCGCTTCGTGCGGCGATCGCCTTCGGAACGACCACCGTCGACCAGCTCCAGGCAGTGGCGGAGGGCGCCCTGCTCGGGGTCTACCGCTACGCCCCCGTCACCCGGAAGCCGCCCCCCGCACCCGCGCTGGGGGCGCTCACCGTGCTCCACGTCGGCCCCACCACCACCGTGGACGGCTCCGACGTCACCGTGGTCGCCACGACCATCGCCGCGGCCGTGCTCACGGCCCGCGAGTGGGTGAACATCCCGCCCAACCTCCTCTACCCCGAAACCTTCGCCGAGGCCGTGAAGGGCCTGGTCAAGGACAGCAAGGTCAGCTACGAGGTGCTCGACGGACCAGCTCTGGCCAAGGCCGGCTACGGCGGGCTGCTGGCCGTCGGAGGCGGGTCCTCACGGCCTCCTCGTCTGGTCCGCCTCAGCTACAAGCCCAAGGGGGCCACGCGCCACCTGGCCCTGGTGGGGAAGGGCATCACCTTCGACTCGGGCGGCCTGAACCTCAAGCCCGGCGACAGCATGTACACGATGAAGTGCGACATGGCGGGCGCGGCGGCGGTGCTCGCTGCCACCCACGCGATCGCCAAGCTGGGCTTGGCGGTCCAGGTGACCGCCTACGGCGCCCTGGCCGAGAACCTGCCCTCCGACACCGCCTACCGGCCCTCGGACGTCCTGACGATGTACGGCGGCAAGACCGTCGAGAACGGCAACTCCGACGCCGAGGGACGGCTGGTGATGGCCGACGCCCTCGCCCGCGCCAACGAGGACCGCCCCGACCTGGTGGTGGACGTCGCCACTCTGACGGGCGCCTGCATGGTGGCGCTCGGTGACCGCACCGCGGGACTGATGGCCACCGACGACGAGACGGCCGACCTCGTGCTCGACGCAGCCGAGGCGGCGGGTGAGGACTTCTGGCAGCTCCCGATCCCCCGCGAGACCCGCGGCAAGCTCGACTCTTCGGTCGCTGACCTGAAGTCGACCGGTGGCGACCGCTACGGGGGCGCCCTGGTCGCGGCCGCCTTCCTCCGCGAGTTCGTGACGGCGGGGACGTCCTGGGCCCACCTGGACATCGCCGGTCCGGCGTTCCTGGACGGCAAGCCCTACGGCTACGTCTCGGCCGGCGGGACGGGCGTCGGGGTCCGCACCCTCGTCGCCCTCGCGCGGTCGATGGCCCGGTAGCCGGACTCCCTTGCGGGGCCGGACCGCGCCGGCAGGACCTCGACGCTCAACCCTGATGAGCGACGCCGCCTGCCGGCACGGCGAGCGGGACGCCGGCCCCCGGGACCCGGGGATGTGTCAGGCAGCCCCGGTCCCGACGTACCGCCTGACCGCGATTCGGAGCCTGACCCTGGCCGGATTGGTGCGGGCTCGCAGGCCGCTCAGCGCAGGTCGGGGTGCCGCTTGTTGCGCGTGTTGTAGTCCCGCATCCGCTGCGGGTAGCCGACCACCGCGGCGTCGTAACCGGGGATCTGGAGATGGCCGGCGAAGGCGTGCGCCCACTCCGGCGAAGGCACCGCCCGGCGGGTCCACTCCCCGTCGTAGGCGACCAGCAGGAGCGTCACCTGGGTGACCGAGGTCTGCGGCTCGACGAACGCCTCGACCCCGCGGTGGGTCCGGGCGAACTCGGTGAGGTGAGCGGTGACGACGTCGTCGACGGCACGGTCTCCCGCAGCCACGGCGCGACCCCGCTTGGCCCGCCTCGCGGTCCGACTCCACCAACCCATGGCCCCAGTATGGCCGCCTGGGAGGATGGGTGGATGAACTCGTTCGACCTCGTCATCCTCGGTGCCGGCAGCGGGGGCTACGCCTGCGCCTTGCGCGCCGCCCAGCTGGGATTGTCCGTCGCCCTGGTGGAGAGGGACAAGATCGGCGGGACCTGCCTCCACCGGGGCTGCATCCCCACCAAGGCGCTCCTGCACGCGGCTGAGGTTGCCGACACCGCCCGGGAGAGCAGCCGTTTCGGTGTCCACGCCACGCTGGACAAGGTAGACCTGGCCGGCATCCAGAGCTACTCCGACAGCGTCGTCTCCCGCCTCTACCGGGGGCTCACCGGGCTGGTGAAGGGACGTGGGATCACCGTGGTCACCGGTTCGGGGCGACTGGTCCGCGACGCCGATGGGCCGGCGGTCCAGGTGGGCGAGGAGCGCTACCGGGCGCCCGCCGTGGTGCTGGCCACCGGGTCGGCTCCGCGGCACCTGCCGGGCGTCGAGGTCGACGGCGAGACCGTGGTCACCAGTGACGAGGCGTTGCGGCTGAGCACCCTCCCCACCCGGGCGGTGGTGCTGGGCGGGGGCGTGATCGGCTCGGAGTTCGCCTCCGCCTGGCGCTCATTGGGGGTGGAGGTGACCCTGGTCGAGGCCCTGCCGCGGCTGCTGGCCGCCGAGGAGCCCGCCTCGTCCGCCGCACTGGAGCGTGCGTTCCGCAAGCGGGGCATCGAGGTGCTCACCGGCGTCACGCTGCGGTCCCTGCACCGCCAGGGAGCGGGGATCACGGCCACCCTGTCCGACGGACGCAGCCTCGCCGCCGACGTGGCGCTGGTCGCGGTCGGACGCGTGGCGGTGAGCGCCGGGCTCGGCTACGAGGAGGCGGGGGTGACCCTGGACCGGGGCCTGGTCGTCGTCGACGGACGGCTCCAGACCGCGGTCCCCGGGGTCTACGCGGTCGGCGACCTGGTCCCGGGACTCCAGCTGGCTCACCGTGGTTTCGCGCACGGCATGTTCGTCGCCGAGGAGGTGGCCCACCACGCTGGCCGGCTCGCCGACCCGCCGGTGCCGCCGCTGGACCGCGACCTGCCGCGGGTCACCTACTCCGACCCCGAGGTCGCCTCGGTCGGGCTGACCGAGGCAGCCGCCCGGGAGGCCTGGGGGGAGATCGAGACGCTGACCTACGACCTCACCGGCAACGGACGCTCCCAGATCCTCGGCACCTCGGGTTTCGTGAAGCTGGTCCGCCGCAGCGACGGCCCGGTCGTCGGGGTCCATCTGGTGGGCTCCCGGGTCGGGGAGCTGATCGGGGAGGCCCAGCTGATCACCGGCTGGGACGCCTACCCCAGCGAGGTGGCGAGTCTGCAGCACGCCCACCCCACCCAGCACGAGGCCCTGGGCGAGGCGCACCTGGCCCTGGCCGGGCGAGCGCTGCACGTCCACGGCTAGGGCAGGATGAGCTTGCGGCGGCCCCGATCCGGCGCAGGTACCCGAAGGCTAGGCTGACCCGCGTCCGCACCGGGCCACGTGATGAAGGAGTCCCAAGACACGATGTCGACTGATGTAACCCTCCCCGCTCTGGGCGAAAGCGTCACCGAAGGCACCGTCACCCGCTGGCTCAAGCAGGTCGGTGACACCGTCGCCGCCGACGAGCCGCTCCTGGAGGTCTCCACTGACAAGGTCGACACCGAGATCCCCTCGCCCGCGGCCGGCGTGCTCCTGGAGATCCGGGCTCAGGAGGACGAGGCGGTCGAGGTCGGGGCGGTGCTCGCGGTGATCGGCGAGCAGAGCGAGGCCGGCGGAGGGGGCGGGAGCCAGGAGCCGCCCAGCGCGGAGCCGGCGCAGCCGACGGCAGCCCCGGAGCCGGCGAACGCCGCGGACGCCGAGATCGAGCAGGACGACCCGCCGGCTCCCGCCGCGGATCAGGCGGCAGGGACGAGCACCGGGAGCGGCACCGAGATCACGCTCCCCGCGCTGGGCGAGAGCGTCACCGAGGGCACCGTCAGCCGCTGGTTGAAGAAGGTCGGCGACAGCGTCGAGACCGACGAGCCCCTGCTCGAGGTCTCCACCGACAAGGTCGACACCGAGATCCCCTCCCCCATCTCCGGAACCGTGCTGGAGATCCGCGTCGCCGAGGACGAGACCGTCGAGGTGGGCGCGGTGCTCGCCGTCGTCGGCGACGCTTCGGCCGCTGGCTCCGGTGGAGGCAGCTCCAGCCCGGCCCCTGCGGCCGAGCAGCCGCACGGTGATGACGCCGACCAGGCCGCTACCCAGGACGAGCAGCCGGCAGCGGGCACGGCGACCGTCACCGACGGCACCGACGTCGACCAGCAGGCCGACGCGGGCGACGAGGGCGGTCAGTCCCCGATCCCGGCCCCGGAGCCCCGTCCGACGCCGCAGCAGCCGGCGGCTGCCGGCGCCGCACGCCAGGACCCCCAGCCCGAGCAGCACGGCCCGTCCTCGACGCGGACCTCCGCGACCCCGGTGGCCGCCGAGGGCGACGCCGTCTACGTGACCCCGCTGGTCCGCAAGCTCGCCAAGGAGCACGGCGTCGACCTGGCTGACGTCCAGGGCACCGGCGTGGGCGGGCGGATCCGCAAGCAGGACGTGCTGGCCGCCGCAGAGAAGGCCAAGGCTGCGGCTCAGGCCGCCGCCGCCCCGCCGGCTCCGGCAGCCGCCGCTCCGGCAGCCGCCCCCCGCTCGGCGGCCCCGGCGCAGCCCAGCTCCCTGCGCGGCAGCACGGAGAAGATGTCGCGGCTGCGGAAGACCATCGCGAAGCGGATGGTGGAGTCGCAGCAGGTCTCGGCGACGTTGACCGCGACGGTGGAGGTCGACCTGACCGCCATCTCGCGCATCCGCGCCAAGGCCAAGGACGCCTTCAAGGCGCGCGAGGGCGCAAGCCTGTCCTACCTGCCCTTCATCGCCAAGGCGACCGTCGAGGCTCTCAAGGTCTACCCGAAGCTCAACGCGACGATCGACACCGACGCCGGTGAGGTCACCTACCCGGCCTCGGAGCACCTGGGCATCGCCGTCGACACCGAGAAGGGTCTGCTGGTTCCCGTCATCAAGGACGCCGGCGACCTCAACATCGGTGGCCTGGCCAAGAAGATCGCCGACCTGGCAGCCCGGACCCGGCAGAACAAGGTGACGCCGGACGAGCTCAGCGGCGGGACCTTCACGATCACCAACTACGGCTCGGCCGGGACCCTGATGGACACCCCGATCATCAACCAGCCGCAGGTGGGCATCCTGGGGACCGGCGCACTCGTCAAGCGGCCCGTCGTGATCCGCGACGCCGCCCTCGGCGAGGTGATCGCGATCCGCGACATGATGTACCTGTCCCTCTCCTACGACCACCGGATGGTCGACGGCGCCGACGCCGCACGCTTCCTCTCGGCGCTGAAGCAGCGCCTGGAGGAAGGCGACTTCGGGGGCGAGTTCGGGGTTTAGGACCGACATGAGCACCTGGTTGCTCGCCGGGGCGTCCGGCTTCCTGGGTACCGCGCTGCGGGTCCGGCTGGCCGGTGAGGGCCACGAGGTGGTCCGGCTGGTCCGGCGACAGCCGGCCACCGGGCGCGAACGCCGCTGGGACCCCGCGGCGGGACTGCTGGACCCGTCCGTGCTGGAGGGCGTGGACGTCGTCGTCAACCTCGCCGGCGCCGGGGTCTTCACCCAGCCCTGGACTCCCGCCCGGCGCGAGCTGCTGCTGAGCTCGCGCGTGGAGACCACTGGCACGCTGGCCCGGGCGCTCGCGGCCCGGGCCGGCGACGGTTCTGGCCGGGTCTTCCTGCAGACGAGCGGCATCGCCCGCTACGGGACCGAGCCCCGGCCGGAACCGGCCACCGAGGACGCGAAGGCGGCGCCGGACTTCCTGGCCCAGCTCACCGTGGCCTGGGAGGCCGCCGCCCAGCCGGCGGTCGAGGCCGGGGTGCGGACCGCCCTGCTCCGGACCAGCCCCGTGCTGGCGGCGAGCGGAGGAGCCTTCGTGCCGATGAAGCTGGCCTGGTCGGCCGGGCTCGGCACCGTGATCGGCTCGGGTCGCCAGCGGATGCCGATGATCAGCCTGGAGGACTACCTCCGGGTGACGCTCTGGGCGGCCGCCACACCGACGGCCAGGGGTGCTTACAACCTGACGATCCCTGAGCCGACCACCAACGCCGCGTTCACCGACGCCCTGGCCCGCGCGCTGCACCGGCCACGGCTGCTCAAGGCCCCGGCCTTCGTGCTGCGACGGGCGCTCGGCGAGCTGGCTGAGCAGCTCGTGGGCGACTGCTGGGCGGTTCCCGCGCGGCTGACCGGGGACGGTTACGTCTTCGCCTCCCCCGACGTCCACTCCACGATCGCCTCGGCACTGCGGACCTAGACTTCCGGCCATGAGCCTCGACTTCCTCCATCCTGGTCTGGGCAGCGAGCTGGTGGACTACACCGACGCCTGGGAGCTGCAGCGCCGCGTGCACGCCGACGTGTCCAGCGGCGCCCTCCCGGGCACCGTCCTCGTGCTCGAGCACGCCGAGGTCTACACCGCGGGCAAGCGCACCGAGCCCCACGAGCGGCCGACCACCAGCGAGGTGCCGGTGGTGGAGGTCGACCGCGGCGGCAAGATCACCTGGCACGGTCCGGGCCAGCTCGTGGTCTACCCGATCCTGCGGCTGCCCGACGCGGTGGGCGTGGTGGACTACGTCCGCCGGCTGGAGGAGGCGATGATCGGCCTGTTCTCCGAGTACGGGCTGTCCACCGGCCGCGTCCGGGGCCGCTCGGGGGTCTGGCTGGCGGCCGACCCGTGGACGGCCGAGCGGAGCGGGCCGGGTCGACCGGAGCGCAAGATCGCCGCGATCGGGGTCCGGGTGGCGAGCGGAACCACGATGCACGGCCTGGCGATCAACGTCGACCCCGACCTCGCCGGGTTCGGCCGGATCGTGCCGTGCGGGCTGAGAGACGTCGGTGTCACCTCGATGGCCGCGGAGCTGGGCGAGGCGCCCAGCCTGACCGAGGTGGCCTTCCGGTTCCGTCCCCACCTGGAGCGGATGCTCGCGTTCGAGGACTACGAGCAGTCGCCCGACCTGGTACCGGCCCCGGCCCGGCCCGCGCTCACCTACGGGCTGACGGTCGGCGCGGTCTGATCCGCCCCGGCGGGCTGCCCCGCTAGGGTGAGCGGAACTCCCCCGTCGAGAAAGGCCCTCCTGTGCCGGTGAATGCTGCCCGACGCGCGCTGCCCTCGGAGACGGCCCTGGCTGTCGAGGTGTCGGGCCTGCGCAAGACCTACCGCACGCGGAAGGGTCGCTTCGAGGCGGTCAGCGGGCTGGACCTGAAGGTGCCGGTCGGAGGGGTGCACGGCTTTCTCGGCCCCAACGGCTCGGGCAAGACGACGACCATCCGGATGATGCTGGGCCTGATCAGGGCCGACTCCGGGGTCATCCGCATCTTCGACGACGAGATCCCCGGGGCGCTGCCGCGGGTGATCGGGCGTGTCGGCGCGGTCGTCGAGCAGCCCAAGTTCTTTTCCGCCTTCTCCGGCCGTCGCAACCTGGAGCTGCTCGCCACCGCCATCTCGGCCCCGACCCGGCGGGTAGGCGAGGTCCTGGACGAGGTCGGGCTGACCGGCCGCGACAAGGACCGCTTCCGGACCTACTCCCTGGGCATGAAGCAACGGCTGGCCATCGCCGCCACGCTCCTCAAGGACCCGGACCTGCTGATCTTCGACGAGCCCACCAACGGCCTCGACCCCGCCGGCATCCACGAGATCCGGGCGACGATGCGCGGCCTCGCCGCCCGGGGCAAGACCGTCCTGGTGTCCAGCCACATCCTCAGCGAGGTGCAGCAGGTCGCGGACACGGTGTCGATCATCGGGCGCGGGCGGCTGCTCGCCGAGGGTGAGGTGGACGACATCCTCGCGGCCACGGGCGGCCAGGCCGTCCGGGTGCTCGTCGCCGACCCGGGGCGGGCGGCGGCCGTCCTGGCCCCCGCCGGTTTCTCGGTGGTGCCGCTGCCCGAGGGACGGCTGGAGGTCCGCCGGACCGGGGAGCAACCGGGCTTCGACCCCGCCCAGGTGACCTGGCTGCTGGCCCAGCAGGGGCTCTACGTCGCCGAGCTGGTGCCGGTCCGGGCCGACCTGGAGTCGGTATTCCTCGACCTCACCGCCGACGAGCACCTGGGGGCCACCCAGGGCAGTGCCCATCCTCCCCACGCGTCCGCACCACCAGCGCCTCCTCCCTCCCTGGCGCCCCTCACCGGTCCGGCCCGCGCGGCGCAGGAGGACTGGCGATGATCCCCCTCCTCCGCGCCGAGCTCTTGCGCATCCGCAGCCGCCGGCTCACCTGGATCGCCCTCGGCGTCGTGCTGCTCGTGGTGGCCCTCAGCCAGCTGGCGGTCGCGGGCTCCATGCGACCGGTGACCGCGGCCGAGCAGGCGGAAGCGCAGGTCGCCCATCGTGAGGCGGTCCAGGAGTGGGAGGCCAACCACGAACAGTACGAGCAGGAGTGCGTGGACGCTGGCCTGCGGGCGGAGGAGTGCGACTACCCGCGGCCGGCGGTGGAGGACTTCGTGCCGCGCAGCGTGAGCACCTTCGCCGAGGCCGGGCGGGGCATCGTCTTGGCCACCGTCGCGTTCAGCGGACTGGCGTTGCTGCTGCTCGGGGCCTCGGTGACGGGGGCTGAGCTGTCCAGCGGGGGTCTCGCGAACTGGCTGACCTTCGTGCCCGAACGGGGCCGGGTGTACGCGTCCAAGGTCCTCGCGCTGGTGTTCGTCGCCGTGGCTTTCACTGCGGTCGTCACCGCCCTCGCCCTGGCCGCGACCGCTGTGACCGCTTCGGCGGTCGGAGCGTCGCTCGACGGGGCCGCCGGCCTCGCCGGGATCGGAGCCCGGGGGGTCCTGGTCGGGGTGGCGGCCGTCGTGGTCGGGTTCACGCTCGCCCTGCTGACCCGGCACACTGTCGCCGCCGCTGGGACGGTGCTCGGCTACCTCATCCTGTCTGGTGTGCTGACGGCGGTCTTGCTGACCGTGCCGGGGCTGTCGGGGGTCCAACGGTTCCTGCCGGAGAACAACCTGCTGGCCCTTTTGTTGAAGCGGCACGAGTACTACACCTTCACCGAGGTGGCTCAAGCGGACGGGACGTTCGAGTCCTCGTCGGTGACCCACGTCATCTCCCTGACCCAAGGCGCGGTCTACTGGAGCGTCATCGCGGCGGTGCTGCTGGCCGTGACCTGGGTGGTCTTCCGGCGCCGCGACGTCAGCTGAGCGGCTGGTGCCCGGCAGGTAGTGTGAGCGGGTGACAATCGCTCCGGAAGGCCGCAAGATGCTGCGGCTCGAAGTCCGCAACGCGTCGGTCCCGATCGAGAAGAAGCCCTCCTGGATCAAGACGACGGCCAAGATGGGCCCCGAGTACCGCGAGCTGCAGGCGATGGTGAAGTCGGAGGACCTGCACACCGTCTGCCAGTCGGCCGGCTGCCCCAACATCTTCGAGTGCTGGGAGGACCGCGAGGCCACCTTCCTCATCGGCGGTGACCAGTGCACCCGACGGTGCGACTTCTGCCAGATCGACACCGGCAAGCCCGCCGACTTCGACGCCGGGGAACCCCTGCGGGTGGCCGAGTCGATCCAGAAGATGGATCTGCGCTACGCCACCGTCACCGGCGTCTGCCGCGACGACCTCCCCGACGAGGGCATCTGGCTGTACGCGGAGACCATCCGCAAGATCCACGAGCTGAACCCGCAGACCGGCGTGGAGATGCTGGCCCCGGACTTCTCCGGCAACGCCGAGTACCTCGACCAGCTGTTCGAGACCCGGCCCGAGGTGTTCGCCCACAACATCGAGACCGTCCCGCGCATCTTCAAGCGCATCCGCCCGGGCTTTCGCTACGAGCGCTCGCTCGGCGTGCTCCGCGCCTCCCGCGACGCCGGCCTGGTCACCAAGTCGAACCTGATCCTGGGGATGGGCGAGACCCGCGCCGAGGTCACCGAGGCCCTGCAGGACCTCCACGACGCCGGCACCGAGCTGATCACCATCACCCAGTACCTGCGTCCCTCACCCCGCCACCACCCGGTGGAGCGGTGGGTGAAGCCCGAGGAGTTCGTCGAGCTCGCCGCCGAGGCGACGGCGATGGGCTACGCGGGCGTGATGAGCGGACCGCTCGTCCGCTCCTCCTACCGCGCCGGGCGGCTGTACCGCCAGGCGCTGGAGTCCCGCGGGACGGCTGAGCTCAGCCAGCCCGCCGCCCTGTCGGCCTGAGCCCCGCAGAAAAGGTACGGGCCGCAGAAGAAGTACGAGCCGCAGAAGAAGTGCAGGGGGGTGCCCCGCCAGGAGCATCCAGAGGAACGAGAGGCAGTGCCATCATGGCCGACCAACCACGCACGAAGGCGGTCGCCGCGACCCCGCTGGACCCCAAAGAGGCCAAGCGGGCGGCGCGCAACGCCAAGCGGGCCGAGCGCGCCCGCCGCAAGACCAGCACCGACCCGGCGGACATGGGACGGATCCGGCAGGTCCGGCGTGCCTACGAGCTCACCCACGAGTACGACAAGCCGCTGCCCTGGCTGCTGCTGGCCGCGCTGCTCGCACCGGTGGCCGTCGGCGTGGTCATCGGGCTGCTCTGGGACCACCTCTTCTACCTGATCGTGCTCGGACTGCTTCTCGGCGTGCTGGCGTCGATGATCGTGCTGGTCCGCCGCGCCAAGGCCGCCACCTACAAGCGCTACGCCGGTCAGGCCGGCTCGGCGGAGGTGGCGATGCAGATGCTGCCGAAGCAGTGGCTCTCCACCCCGGTCATCGCGGCCAACCGGAACCGTGACGTGGTGCACCGCACCGTCGGACCGGGTGGGCTGGTGCTGATCGGCGAGGGCGAGCCGAACCGCGTGCGGCAGCTGCTCGCGGCCGAGGTGCGCAAGCACGAGCGCGTCGCCTACGGCGTTCCGGTGCAGACCGTCGTCATGGGTGACAAGGAGGGCCAGGTCCCGCTCGGGCGCCTCGCCGACCACATCCGCAAGCTGCCCAAGACCCTCCAGCCCAACCAGGTCACCGACATCCGCGCCCGGCTGCGGGCGCTGGACGCCGTCCGTCCGACCGTCCCGGTCCCGAAGGGGCCCATGCCGACCAGCGCCCGGCAGGTCAAGGGGTCGCGGCAGGCCATGCGGGGGCGCTGAGCGCCCGCTCGCCAGGGCCCCGGCTGCCGTTATCGTTGACGGTCCGCCCGGTGCGGGACCGCAGCGGTCCCGACGGCGGACCACAGCAGGCGCGCGGGTGCCGGGAGGAGGAGCGATGGTCAACCTGGTCAACGCCGAGCACATCACCATGGCCTTCGGGACCAGGACGCTGCTCGACGACGTCAGCCTGGGCCTGGGTCGCGGCGACGTCATCGGGGTGGTGGGCCGCAACGGTGACGGCAAGACCACCCTGCTGAAGATCCTCACCGGGATCAGCGACCCTGACAGCGGACGCGTCACCCGGACCGGCGCCGTCTCCATCGGCTACCTGCACCAGGCCGACGACTTCTCCGCCGACAGCACCGTCCGCGACGTCATCGTCGGCGGGCACCCCGACCACGTCTGGGCCTCCGACGCCGCGGCCCGCTCGGTCGTGCAGCACCTGCTGGGCGACGTCGACCTCGACGCGTCCGTCGGCTCCCTGAGTGGCGGCGAGCGACGGCGCACCGCCCTGGTCGCCCTGATGCTCGGCGACCATGACCTCCTGGTCCTCGACGAGCCCACCAACCACCTCGACGTCGAAGCCGTCGCCTGGCTGGCCGAGCACCTGCGGGCCCTGCAGGCCCGCGACACGGCGATGCTGGTGGTCAGTCACGACCGGTGGTTCCTCGACGCCATCTGCACCCGGGTCTGGGAGGTGCACGACGGCGTCGTCGACTCCTACGACGGCGGCTACGCCGCCTACGTCCTCGCCCGTGCGGAGCGCTCACGCCAGGCCGCCGGGATGGCGGCCCGGCGGAAGAACCTCCTGCGCAAGGAGCTGGCCTGGCTGCGCCGGGGAGCACCCGCCCGGACGTCGAAGCCCAAGTTCCGCATCGACGCGGCCAACACCCTGATCGCCGACGAGCCGCCGCCCCGCGACCGGCTCGAGCTGGAGCGTTTCTCGGTCTCGCGCCTGGGCAAGGACGTCTTCGACCTCGAGCACGTCGACCTGGCGGTCGGCGCCGGGGAGAACCGGCGGGTCCTGCTGTCGGACCTGAGCTGGTCGATCGGTCCTGGCATGCGGATCGGCCTGATCGGGGTGAATGGCGCGGGCAAGACCACCTTATTGAAACTGCTGGCCGGCGACCTGCAGCCGGACCGAGGCAGGGTGAAGCAGGGCCGCACCCTGGCGCTCGGGCACCTGCAGCAGAACGTGGCCGAGCTCAGCGGCGACCTCCGGGTGCTCGAGGCGGTCAACGCCCTGCGCCGTACCACCCAGCTGGCCTCGGGCAAGGAGAGCAGCACGAGCACGCTGCTGGAGGACTTCGGCTTCACCGGCGACAAGCTCACCACCCGGATGTCGGACCTGTCCGGCGGCGAGCGTCGGCGGTTGCAGTTCCTGCGCCTGCTGCTGGCCGAGCCCAACGTGCTCCTGCTCGACGAACCCACCAACGACCTGGACATCGACACCCTTACGGTGATCGAGGACTACCTCGACACGTGGCCCGGGACCCTGCTGGTCGTCTCCCACGACCGCTATTTCCTCGAGCGGGTGTGCGACGTCACCTACGCGCTCATGGGCGACGGCACCTGCGTGCTGCTGCCGGGCGGGGTTGAGCAGTACCTGGAGTCCCGCCGGGACCGGCCGGTCGGCAACCCCACCTCCAGCGGCGGCGGAGGCTCCGGCGGCTCGGGCCGGGGTGGGGCCGCGACCGAGTCACGCCAGGCCAAGAAGACCCTGGCCCGCGTGGAGCAGCAGATGGCCAAGCTGGACACCCAGATCGAGCGACTGCACGGCCAGATGGCCACCGCGGCGTCCGACTATGCGCGGCTCGGGGAGCTGCAACGGGATCTCGACGGCCTGCAGGCCGAGAAGGACGGTCTGGAGCTGGCCTGGCTGGAGGCCGCCGAGCAGGTGGGCTGAGGACCGCCGCCCCGGCGCCGCCGCTAGGTTGGCGCCATGACGAGGACGGTGGACGAGTTGGTCGACGCGCTCGGCGAGGCGGTCCTGACCGATCCGGACACCTGTGCGGCCTACCGTCACGACTGGGCTCTGGAGCCCGGCGCCGGAACCCCCCTGGCTGTGGTCCGGGCCCGGAGCGCCGCTGAGGTCCAGACGGCTCTGCGCTGGGCCAGTGCCTACGGCGTGCCCGTCGTGCCCCGTGGCACCGGGACCGGACTCTCGGGAGGGGCATCAGCCGTCGACGGCGGGCTGGTGCTCAGCCTGGAGCAGATGCGCGGGATCGAGATCGACGCGCAGGCGCGGGTGGCCGTCGTCGAGCCGGGCGCCCTCAACATCGCGGTCAAGGCCGCCGCCGCTGAGCACGGGCTCTGGTACCCGCCCGACCCCGCGTCCTACGACATCTGCTCGATCGGCGGCAACGTGGCCACCAACGCGGGTGGCTTGTGCTGCGTCAAGTACGGGGTGACGGCCGACTACGTGCTCGGGCTGGATGTCGTGCTTGCCGACGGCACGCTCATCACCCTGGGCGGCAAGTCGATCAAGGACGTGGCCGGCCTCAACCTGCTCAAGCTGTTCGTCGGGAGCGAGGGGACGCTGGGGATCGTCACCGGGGCGGTCCTGCGGCTGATCCCGGCGCAGCACCCCCGTGCCACCCTGGTGGCCTCCTTCCCCACGATCACCGCCGCCGCCCGAGCCGTGGTGGCCGTCGGCCGCACCCTGCGCCCCTCGATGCTGGAGCTGATGGATTCGGCCGCGATCAACGCGGTGGAGGACCACAAGCCCATGGGGCTGGACCGGCAGGCGGGGGCGCTGCTCATCGCGCAGTCCGACGCCCCGGCCGCCTCCGCCGTGGCGGAGGTGGCCGTCATGGTCGAGACCTGCCGCGCCGCCGGGGCCGATGACGTCTTCTCCACCGACGACCCGGAGGAGGGCGAGATGTTCATCGCCGCCCGCCGTCTAGCCTTCGCCGCCATCGAGGCCCGGGGCTCGTTGCTCCTGGAGGACGTCGCCGTGCCCGTGCCGCTGCTGCCGGACCTGGTCACGGGCATCGCCGCGATCGCCGTCGAGCACGGGGTGGAGATGCCGGTGGTCGCCCACGCCGGGGACGGCAACGCCCACCCGATGATCGTCTTCGACCCGGCCGACCCCGTCGGCGCGGCCCGCGCCGACAAGGCCTTCGAGCGGGTGATGACGTTGGCGCTGGAGCTGGGCGGCACCATCACCGGCGAGCACGGGGTGGGGCGGACGAAGAAGGGCGCCCTGCCGGCGCAGCTCGGGGCGGACGTGATGGCCCTGAGCCGCACGATCAAGGACGCCCTCGACCCGCAGGGAATCCTGAACCCCGGAGCGATCCTCTGACCGGGCAGCCGCTGACCCGCGCCGGACCAGCGGCAGGTCAGCGCCGGTTCACCACGACGGTGCCCACCGCGTAGTCCTGCAGGCCCCGCCGGTCCCCGCCGATCACCAGGGGTGGCAGGGCGAGGCTGACCAGCGCCGCGCGGAGCACGGCCCGCGGCAGGCCGAGAGGCACCCGGTCGAGCCGGATCACCCCGATCCGGCACACCAGCTGGCCGAGGCTGCCGCCGGCGAACCACCCGAGCAGCGAGGACTCGACGAAGAAGGTCGCCAGGACCATCCACGACTGCCAGCCGTTCGAGGTCATGACCGCGGTGCCGAACAGGGCGACGGCGATCCCCATCGAGACGGCCCAGTCCAGCAGCAGCGCCGCCACCCGGGAGCGGTAGGAGGCCAGCGAACCACGCCCGTCCGGCGCCAGACCGAGCCGTTCGCCGGGAAACTCCTGGGCGGTGGTGGCGGTGCTCACCCACCGAGGCTACGTCGCTGCGCGCAGGGCGCCGTCACACCGCTGACACAAAGCCGGAACAAGCCGGACTCGCGCATTTCGTAGCGTCTGGACGCGGACGGGGCCTTGTCGTAGTGAGCAGCGCCGTCGGACCCCGGTTCTACCGACGAGCCCACCAACGAGGAGCCCACCACATGAGTGGAAACGCCACCCGCCGCGCCGCCATCAAGGCCGTGAGCGACTACTCCATCCCCGAGCAGGACTTCAGCGAGCCGCTGGGCGAGCTGTTCGGGAAGAACGTCTTCGGGCCCACCGAGATGAAGGCCCGGCTGCCCAAGAGCGTGTTCCGCTCCGTGAACGCCACCATCGAGGAGGGCGCACCCCTCGACCCGGCCGTCGCCGACGCCGTCGCCTCCGCGATGCGCGACTGGGCCATGGAGAACGGGGCCTCGCACTACGCACACGTCTTCTACCCCCTGACCGGGCTGACCGCGGAGAAGCACGACTCGTTCCTCGAGCCCTCCAGCGACTCCAGCTCGATGGCGGAGTTCAGCGGCAAGACGCTGCTGCAGGGCGAGCCCGACGGGTCGAGCTTCCCCAACGGCGGCATCCGCAGCACGTTCGAGGCCCGTGGATACACCGGCTGGGACGTCACCAGCCCGGCCTACATCCTGGAGAACCCGAACGGCAACACCCTCTGCATCCCGACCATCTTCGTCTCCTGGACCGGGGAGGCCCTGGACAAGAAGACGCCCCTGCTGCGCTCCCAGCAGGCCATGAGCGTGCAGGCCGCCCGGGTGCTCCGGCTGTTCGGCCACACCGACATCGACACGGTGGTCTCCTACGCCGGGGCCGAGCAGGAGTACTTCCTGATCGACGAGAACTTCTACCTCGCCCGTCCGGACCTGATGAGTGCCGGCCGCACTCTCTTCGGCGCTCCTCCGGCCAAGGGACAGGAGTTCGACGACCACTACTTCGGTGCGATCCCCGAGCGGGTGCTGGCGTACATGATCGAGGTCGACCGCGAGCTGTTCAAGCAGGGCATCCTGGCCAAGACCCGGCACAACGAGGTGGCCCCAGGCCAGTTCGAGATCGCCCCCCTGTTCGAGCGCTCCAACCTGGCCCATGACCACCAGCAGCTGATGATGACGACGCTGCGCAAGGTGGCGGGACGCCACGGAATGACCTGCCTGCTGCACGAGAAGCCCTTCGCCGGCGTCAACGGCTCGGGCAAGCACGTCAACTTCTCGATCGGCAACGCCAACCAGGGCAACCTGCTGAACCCGGGCGACACCCCGCACGAGAATGCCCAGTTCCTGGTGTTCTGCGCCGCGGTCATCCGGTCGGTGCACAAGTACGGCGGTCTGCTGCGCGCCGTCGTGGCTTCGGCCAGCAACGACTTCCGGCTCGGGGCCAACGAGGCGCCGCCGGCGATCATCTCGATCTTCCTCGGCGACCAGCTGATGGACGTCTTCGACCAGATCGCCAAGGGCGGGGCGACCGACTCGAAGGAGTCCGGGACCCTGCACATCGGCGTCGACACCCTGCCGCCGATGAAGGCCGACCCGGGTGACCGCAACCGGACCTCCCCGTTCGCCTTCACCGGCAACCGGTTCGAGTTCCGCGCCCCCGGCTCCAACCAGTCGATCTCGGGACCGATGGTCGCGATCAACACGATCATGGCCGAGGCGATGGACTACATCGCCACCGACCTCGAGGCCGCGGTGGCTGCCGGGACCGACTTCAACGACGCCGTGCAGACCATCCTGGCCAAGATCATCACCGAGCACGGCGCGGCGGTCTTCAACGGCAACGGCTACAGCGACGAGTGGCAGGAGGAGGCAGCCGCACGCGGTCTGCTCAACCTGCGCACCACGCCCGATGCGCTGCAGCAGTTCTCCGAGCCCGCCGTCGTCGAGCTGCTCGACAAGTACCACGTGCTGAGCAACCGTGAGCTGGCGAGCCGCCAGGAGGTGTACCTCGAGCAGTACATCCTCAGCGTGCACGTCGAGGCGAAGCAGACCGCGGAGCTGGCCCGGACGACCATCCTCCCCGCGGCCCAGCGCTACCTCGGCGAGCTCGCCGGGGTGGCGGCCAGCCTCAAGGCGGTCGACCTGCCCACGGACCTGGGGACGCTCACCGCGATCTCGGGCCTGGTAACCGACCTGCTCGCGGGTCTGACCGACCTCGAGTCGGCTCTCGCCCACGAGGTCGAGGGCACGTCGACCGAGCACGCGGTCTACGCCCGGGACGCGCTCATCCCGCCGATGGCTGCGGTGCGGACCGCGGCCGACGCGCTGGAGGGCCTGGTGGCCGACGACCTGTGGCCGCTGCCCACCTACCAGGAGATGCTGACCATCATCTGAGCCCGGACCGCGTCATCGGGTGGCTTCGGGGGAACCACCCGGTGACGCGCGTCTGCAACCGTTCCGCAACGCGACGGTAACGACCTGTGGCGTACCTTCGCCGGAACCGAGGCGATAGCCTCACCGTGCCGTCCCACCGCCTCGCGCCCTTCCGGCGCCACGACGTGGGGACAGCACGATCCCGTCTCGCGTGTCCGCACGCCCATCCCCACCGGAGGACGAATGTTCCAAGGCGCCGACGACCTGTTGGCCTACATCAAGGACGAGGGTGTCGAGGTTGTCGACGTCCGCTTCTGCGACCTGCCCGGCACCATGCAGCACTTCACCGTGCCGGCTGGGTCCTTCGGGCCGGAGGTGTTCGAGGACGGTCTGGCGTTCGACGGATCGTCCATCCGCGGCTTCCAGAAGATCCACGAGTCCGACATGGCCCTGCTGCCGGACCCGACGACGGCCTACCTGGACCCGTTCCGGATCGCGAAGACGCTCTGCATCAACTTCTTCGTCCACGACCCGCTGACCAAGGAGCCCTACAGCCGCGACCCGCGCAACATCGCGCGCAAGGCTGAGGCCTACCTCGCCTCCACCGGCATCGGCGACACTGCCTTCTTCGCCCCCGAAGCGGAGTTCTACGTCTTCGACGACGTGCGCTACGAGACCAAGGCCAACACCGGCTACTACGCCATCGACTCCGTGGCCGGCGCCTGGAACACCGGGCGCGTGGAGGAGGGCGGCAACCGCGGATACAAGGTCAAGTACAAGGGCGGCTACTTCCCGCTCCCCCCGATCGACCACTTCGCGGACCTCCGCGACGAGATGACCAAGCACCTGGAGAACTCGGGCCTGGTCGTGGAGCGCGCGCACCACGAGGTCGGCACCGCGGGTCAGGCGGAGATCAACTACCGCTTCAGCACCATGCTGGCCGCCGGTGACGACCTGCAGAAGTTCAAGTACATCATCAAGAACACGGCCTGGGCGGCGGGTAAGACCGCCACCTTCATGCCCAAGCCGATCTTCGGCGACAACGGGTCGGGCATGCACGTGCACTCCTCGATCTGGAACGACGGCGTCCCGCTGTTCTACGACGAGGCCGGCTATGGCGGCCTGTCCGACCTCGCCCGCTGGTACATCGGCGGGGTGCTGGCGCACGCCCCCTCGATCCTGGCGTTCACCAACCCCAGCGTGAACTCCTACCACCGGTTGGTGCCCGGCTTCGAGGCTCCGGTCAACCTGGTCTACAGCTCCCGGAACCGCTCGGCGGCAATGCGCATCCCGATCACCGGGTCGAACCCCAAGGCCAAGCGCGTCGAGTTCCGCTGCCCCGACCCGTCGTCGAACCCCTACCTGGCGTTCGCCGCGATCCTGATGGCCGGCATCGACGGCATCCAGAAGAAGACCGAGCCCCTGGCCCCGGTCGACAAGGACCTCTACGAGCTGCCGCCCGAGGAGCACGCGTCCGTGCCGACGGTGCCGGACAGTCTGGGCGGGGTGCTGGACAACCTCGAGGCCGACCACGACTTCCTGCTGGGTGGGGACGTCTTCACTCCCGACCTGATCGAGGCCTGGGTCGAGCTGAAGCGGGCTGACATCGATGGCGTCCGGCTGCGTCCGCACCCGCACGAGTTCGAGCTCTACTACGACTGCTGAGCCGGACCAGCGCCCTGAGGCGCGTTCTCGCTCCGCCTGCAGTCGGCAAACCGTCCGCTGCGACCAAGCCCAAGGGCCGCGATCACCGGTGTGACCGCGGCCCTTGTGCTGTCCTCAGCGTCCAACCGGAGGTGCTCAGAGCTGCTCTGGCGGAGGCGCTGCAAGTTACTGCTGGTTCGCAGGGGAAGCAAGAAGGTCCTGGGCGAGGTCAATGAGAGGGCGTTCCTCGGCCAGAGCGCGGACGCGGAGGATGTTGAGGGCAGCTGTGACCGGTAGGGAGAGCTCGACGGCGCTGATCTGGGCTGCTCGATGCACGGCGAGTCGTCCCGCCAGATGTTCGGCCAGCTCTCCGTCTTGGAGGGCAGTGTTCAGATGCAGCAGCACCCAGGTACCCACCGTGCCGAACGCCAGCGCGTCGTTGAGAGCACTGTCAGAAAGCGGGCCAGGAGTGTCGCGGTAGAGGTCGAGGACCCCGATGGTGACGTTCCCGACCTGCAGCGGAAGAGCGAACACGGCCGCGACGCCGGCGTCGAGCGCGGCTGAGGTGTAGGCGGGCCACCCCCACCCGGACCGCGCCAGATCGTCGATCAGGACGGGACGGCCGGCGTCCACGCTACGGGTGCAGGGTCCCTCACCGAGGGTGAACTGGAGCTCCTCCAGCAGGCAGGCTCGTTCGTCAGTGGCCGCGACCAGCGCGCCGGGGATCTCCTCATTCATCCACGCCATACCCACACCGGTGACGGGCAGCTCCTGCTGCGCCACCGTGACCAGCTGGTCGGCTATCCGCAGCGGGGCCTCCGGCGTCTGGACCCATCCCAGCCGGGCCGCGATCCTCAGAGCCTCGGTGGAGTACGTCATCAACGCCTCCGCCGGTCGGCGTCGGGCGCGAGGTCCACCGCAGGGGGTCGGGCCTGAGGTCGCCGGGACCAGTCGACGAGGTGATCGATCGCCGCGGACGGCGAGTACTGGTGGTGCGCGGCGACCAGGGCCGGCTCGTCTCGCGCGAGCTGGCCGGGGTGCCGGTCATCTGGACCTGCTGTCCGGTAGCGGAAGAGCTCGAGGGTGACCAGGAACGCGGAGAGGTAACCGACGATGTTGTCGGCGGCCCACTGGCTCCGGGAATCGAAGCGGTGAGGTGCGGCGTAGTAGATGTTCAGCGACGCGGTGCCAGCGGCGGCGAGACCGAGCGACAGCACCTGCTCGACACCGGCCGCCGCGGCAGCCTCGGCGAAGGACCGATAGCGCTCCGGCGGTGAGGACGTGAGGAGAGAAAACTGTTCTCCGGTGGCAGCGGCGCTGAGGCAGGGGCCGGCGCCGTCGTCGTACTGGCGTTGGTCGAGGCGGCGGGCGAGCTCGCCCGAAGAAGTCAGTGTCGAGGGCCGCTCCGCTTGGACCACGGTGATGGAGACATCCGGTCGGTGCGGCAGCAGGTGCTGGGCCACGACCAGGAACCGACTGAGGGCGGCTCCCACCGTCTCGTCGCTCAGCGTGAACTGGCTCAGGGTCTCGTGATCCACCGGCGGCATGCCTCGGGCTGACTGGGTCCGGCCGGAACTGAGATATCTCAGGGTCGCAACGTGGTGCTCAGCACTGTTCACGAGGGTCTCCGCACCCGCCAGGGTGGAACCCGTACGGGGCTCACCGAGGGGTCAGTCGTCGCCCGAAGGCGGCGACACTGGCGCAGGCCAGTGGGTTTGACCTCAAGCCGACTCGGCAGGCTCCCCCCGGGTACCTCCGCCTCACGGCGACGACAGCAGGCTCACCATAATCCTTGGAGCACGCAACCGGAAACTACGCGTGAACTCCTGGCGGTCAACAGCTCCAGGCCAGGCGTCGAGATCGACGCCCCGTCGCGCCCGGCGTCGCTCCCCCGCAGCGGCCCGGCGACCGCCCGAAGGAGAGCTAAACGGCGTCGTCGGGGCCGGCGATCGGAAGGGTGCCCGTGAGTGTGAGCTCCTCGGCGACCGCGCGGAGTGAGCGGTTCGTGTGCTGGCTCACCTTGGCCAGCATAGAGAAGGCCTGCTCCGGGGTCAGCTTGAACCGCTCCATCAAGATCCCTTTGGCCTGGCCGATCAAGTCCCGGGCTTGTAATCCGATCTGCAAGTTCTCCACCTTCCTGGCCCCAGCAAAAGCGACCGCGGCCTGGCTGGCGAACAGCAGCCCGATTTGCTCCGACTCCTCGGTGAACCCGTGCGGCTGGCGGCCGAACAGGTTCAAGGCCCCCAGGTTGTCACCGTTGGTGAAGAGCTGGAACGACAACATGCTGGCCGCGCCCTCCTCGGTGGCCCGGCGGGCGAAGTCGGGCCAGCGGCGCTCAGCGGCCATGTCCGGTACCCGCACCGTCTGTTCCTGGTAAAGCGCATCCAGGCACGGCCCCTGACCGGTCTCAGCCTGCAGAGCGTCCACCCGCTCAGGCAGCGTGCTCGTCGGGTGCAGCGAGGTGACCTTGCGACGGCGGGTCACCAAGCTGACCGAACCCTCGTCCGTACCCGGGATGAGCGCCACCGCGGACCGCACGATCTCCGCGAGCAACGCATCAGGGTCCGACTCGGCCTGCATCGCGCGCGCGAATATGCCGAGCTGCTCACTGAGCAGCTCCCCGATGGAGGACACCTCACCGCCGTCTGACACAGGTCGTCCTTCGCCTCGTGCTGAGTTGCCGCCGTCAGCCGCAGCATGGCACACCCCGAGGTGCTGCACCTTCCCCGAGTGACGCCAAGGCGAAGCCTCCGCTCGCCTGAGCACCGGTGACCACCGGCTCCCTGACCTGGGCAAAGCAGGCCTCGACGGGACCGACGTGCGACGGGGTCTCATCCGAGCCGGCGCGCCTCCACGAGCAGCACGGTGGGGTCGGTGGTGACCGTGACCGCGACCCTCGCGAACCCTGCAGCGCGCACCTCCCGCTCGATCTCCTCCGCCGTCCAGAAGCGCCGCACCCAGGTGTTCAGCTCGGTCTCGACGAGGCGGCCTTCCATCCACAGCTCGTAGATCCCGAGGCCCTCCTCGACGCGCGCTCCCTCGTCGTAGCGGTGGAGGCCGCGGGAGACGATCCGGGCGCCGTCGGGCCGGTCCCACCAGCGCCCGACCCAGGCACCACTCCGGGCCGGGGCGGCGGCCGAGGTCTCGACCTCGAAGGCGAGGACCCCTCCGGGGACGAGGTGGGTCAGCAGACGCTGCAGCGACGCCCGCCAGGCCGGCTCCTCGACCAGCAGGCCGAACGACCCCGCAGCGACGAAGGCGAGGGCGTACCGCCGAGGCCGATCGAGCTCCTGGGCCAGCTGGTGGGTCAGCTGCGGCGACAGGTTCCTCTCCCGACACCGGTCAGCGCAGGCCGCGAGCATGTCGAGGGAGGCGTCGGTTCCGTCGATGTCGATTCCCGCGACGGCCAAGGGGACGAGGAAACGACCGGAGCCGCACATGACCTCGAGGACCGGCCCCTCCGCCGCCCGGGCGTACCCCAGCCAGCGGTCGAGCTCCGCCCCGGGCGCTACCGGCTTGTCGAGGTCGTATGCCTCGGTGAGGAGGCGCTTGTACTCCGCGATCGTCATACCCGCCATCCCAGCGCACGCCCTGGCTCCTGGCGTCCACTGCCCTGGCCTGCCCGGGCTCGGTCTGCTGCTTGGTGGTGCGCGCCCTGGGAATTCAGCGCCAGAGGAGCGGGAGGCCGCCGCGACGGGTCCTCCGACGCATCTGGCGCTGGGTTTCCAGGGGCCGGCGGCTGAGGCGGTGCCCGCGGAGGAGCGGGCATAGGGTGTGGCGGGCGCGCCGCCCTCCCAGGACGGCAGAGGGAGGTGCTCGTGGGGACACCGGTGGAGTACCCGCGGCGGGTCGCGATGGTCAGCCTGCACACCTCCCCGCTGGCCACCCCGGGCATGGGTGACGCAGGCGGGCTCAACGTCTACGTCTCCGAGCTGTCGCGCCGGCTGAGCGAGCGTGGCGTGGCCGTCGACGTCTTCACCCGGGCCGAGGACGAGGGTCCCGACGTGATCGAGGTCGGCGAACGCACCCGGGTCATCCAGGTGGTCGCCGGGCCGAGGGAGCCTGTGGCCAAGGAGGACCTGCCCGCCCTGCTGCCGGAGTTCGCGGCTGCGCTGCAGCGAGGACTGGGCGGGCACGAGATGCTGCACTCCCACTACTGGCTCTCCGGGCTGGTAGCCCTGGAGGTCGCGCGGCAGTCCGGGCTGCCCCTCGTCCACACCATGCACACCATGGCCCGGGTCAAGAACAGCGCGCTGGGAGCCGGCCAGGCGGGCGAGCCCGACGTCCGTGAGCGCGGTGAAGCCGACGTGGTCGCCGGCGCGGACGTCCTCACGGCCAACACCACGGCTGAGGCCGCCGAGCTCCAGGAGCACTACGCCGCCTCCCCCGACGCGATCGTCGTCGTCCCGCCCGGGGTGGACCTGCACAGCTTCCACGCCTGCCAGCAGCCCGCGTCCCGGGCCCAGCTGGGCATCGACGCCGACCGGCAGGTCGTCCTCTTCGTCGGTCGCGTCCAGCCCCTCAAGGCGCCCGACGTCGTCATCCGGGCGGTGGCCGAGCTCGTCCGGCGCGACCCGGCCCGACGTCGCCAGCTGCGCCTGATCATCGTGGGCAGCCCCAGCGGACCACAGGCCGCCTGGGCGCGGTCGCTCGGACCGCTGGCTGCCGAGCTCGGGATCAGCGAGCTCGTCGAGCTGCGACCCCACTCCCCGCGCGCGGAGCTGTTCCGGTGGTACTGCGCCTCCGACGTCGTCGCCGTGCCCTCGTACAACGAGTCCTTCGGCCTGGTCGCCCTGGAGGCACAGGCGTGCGGGCGTCCGGTGGTGGCCACCGACGTCGGCGGTCTGCGGCACGCGGTCCGCGACGGCCACACCGGGGTGCTGGTCCCTGGACACGAGCCGGACGCCTGGGCAACCGCCCTCGCTGCGGTCCTCGACGATGCCCGGGAGCGTGAGCGGATGGGGGCCAACGCCGCCGCGCACGCCTCCCGCTTCAGCTGGGACAACACAGCCGCGGCGACGCTGGGGGCCTACCACGCGGCCCAGGTGCGCAGGGCAGCGCGTGGCTGAGCCGCCGGCTCCCGGCGCCGTCTCGCCGGCCGGTCCTTGGCGGGCCGTCGTCGGCTTCGGCGTGGTCAGCCTGGCCGCCGACATGGTCTACGAAGGCGCCCGGTCGGTCACCGGGCCCCTGCTCGCCTCCCTCGGAGCGACCGCGGTGGCCGTGGGCCTGGTGACGGGCCTCGGGGAGGCCGTCGCGCTGGTCCTGCGGCTGTTCTCGGGGTCCCTCGCCGACCGCACCGGCCGCTATTGGGGTCTCACCCTGGCGGGCTACGCGCTGACCGCGGTCTGCGTGCCGCTGCTGGCGGTCACCCCGTTCCTCGGGGGTGCCGGCCTGGCGGTGGCCATCGCCCTGGTGCTGGCCGAACGGACGGGTAAGGCTGTGCGCAGCCCGGCCAAGTCGGCCCTGCTCGCCACCGCCGCCTCCCAGGTGGGGCTCGGCCGCGGGCTGGGGGTCCACAAGGCGCTGGACCAGGTCGGCGCCTTCGCCGGACCCCTGCTGGTCGCCGGCGTGGCCGCGCTGACCGGCGCCCTGTGGCCGGCCCTGGCCGTCCTCGTCGTCCCGGGTGCCGCGGCGATGGTGCTGCTGCTGTGGGTGCGTCGCCGGCTGCGTGACCCGGCAGCGTCCGCCGTTCCCAAAACGTCCACCGCACCTGTGCTCACGACGCGGCTGCCGCGGCGCTTCTGGTGGTTCGCGGCCTCCTCGGCCGCCGCCACCGCGGGGCTGGTGACCTTCGGGGTCATCTCCTTCCACCTCACCCGCGAGAACGTGGTCCCGGTCGCCGGCGTGCCGCTCGTCTACGCGGGGGCGATGGCGGCAGGAGCGCTGGCCGCGCTCGCCACCGGCTGGGCCTACGACCGGTTCGCGGGCCGGGTGCTGCTGGTCCTGCCCGGGCTGGTGGTCCTGGTGCCCGTGTTGGCCTTTTCCAATGCGATCGGACCCGCGGTCGCCGGGGTGCTCGTGTGGGGCGCGGCGGTGGGCGTGCAGGATTCGACGGTCAAGGCGCTGGTGGCCGACCTCGTCCCCGCCGGCCGACGCGCGGGGGCCTACGGGTCCTTCGCCGCGGTCCAGGGCGGCGCCGCTGTCCTGGGCGGCGGTGGCGCGGGATGGCTGTACGAGCGCTCGCTGCCGGCGCTGGTCCTGTGCGTGGCGGCAACCCAGGTCGTCTCCCTCGTCCTGCTGCTGGTCAGCCTGCGCCAGCCTGCGGCAGGCTGAGCCCGTGAGCACCCCGGTCCCGCCCGACCTGCCTGGCCTGCGGCTGGACCACACCTGCGGTGTTGGGGTCAGCGAGCAGATCTCGCTCCACGTGGCGGACCTCGTCAGCAGCGGGACCCTGCCCCCCGGCCACCGGCTGCCAGCGGTGCGCTCGCTGGCCACCGCCCTCGGGGTCGCTCCGGGGACCGTGGCGAAGGCCTACCGGTCGCTGGAGCAGGAGGGGTTCGTCGAGACGGCCGGGCGCCACGGGACCACCGTCGCCGACCAGCAGGTGGCGACGACCACCCGGACCCGACAGCAGCTGGAAGCCGTCCTGCAGCCGCTGCTTGACGGCGGGATGACCCCTGCCGAGGTGATGAAGCTGGTTCGAACCGTTATAGGGGGTTGACGCGCGTCACAGTTTGTGGTTCGCCCTTGCCGGGTACCGTCAGGCTGCAAGCTTCCCCGCACCACCACAGGAGATCTTCATGTCCACCACATCCCAGAGCGGTACCCGTACCGCTGGCCAGCACGGGCCCACCGCCGTCCAGAAGGCCGCCCGCCTCGTCGGCATCGTCTTCCTCGCCGTCGGAGTGCTCGGGTTCATCCCCGGCATCACGTCGAACTACGACACCCTCACGTTCGCCTCGCACGACTCCGAGGCCAAGCTCCTCGGTCTCTTCCAGGTGTCGATCCTGCACAACATCGTCCACCTGCTGTTCGGCGCCGCCGGGCTGGCCCTGGCCCGCAGCATCGACGGCGCGAAGAAGTACCTCGTCGTCGGCGGAGCCATCTACCTCGTGCTGTTCGTCTACGGCCTGGCCGTGCCGCAGAACAGCGACGCCAACTTCGTCCCGCTGAACCTCGCCGACGACCTGCTGCACCTGGTGCTCGGCCTCGGCATGATCGCCCTCGGCGTCGTGCTGACCCGGCGTCCGGGCCTCGAGCGGCACACCGACGTCGCCCACCAGTGACCTCGGTCGCTCACTGAGCGAAGCCGTGCCCCGGAGCCGTCGGAGAACCGACGGGTCCGGGGCACTGTCGTTCCCGGGGTCGATGCGCTAGTCGAGGCCCCAGAACACCCGGTCGACGACCCCACGGGCCCGACGGGTGATGCGCCGGTAGTCGGCCAGCAGGTGGGAGGAATCCCCCGGGCCGTAGCCGAGCAGCTGGGCGAGAGCGGCGAGCTCCCGGTTGTCGGAGGGCAAGGAGTCCGAGCCACGGCCCCGGACCAGCATGATCTGGTTGCGGATCCGGCTGGCGAGCAGCCACGCCGCCTCGAGGTGACCGGCGTCGGCGGCGTCGATCAGCCCGGCGTCCCGGGCAGCCCGCAGGGCGGTGACCGTCCGCGACGACCGCAGCGCCGGTACCGCGTGCGCGTGCTGCAGCTGCAGCAGCTGCACGGTCCACTCGACGTCGGCCAGGCCACCGGGTCCGAGCTTGGTGTGCTTGGCCGGGTCGGCTCCCCGGGGCAGCCGCTCGGCCTCGACCCGGGCCTTGAGCTTGCGGATCTCCGACAGCTGGCCGACGCTGAGGCCCCCCTCGGGCCAGCGCCGGGCGTCGATCTCGGCCAGCAGCGCACCGCCCAGCGCGGCGTCGCCCGCGAGGGCGTCCGCCCTCACCAGCGCCTGGAGCTCCCAGGTAGAGGACCATCGTCCGTAGTAGTTTCGGTACGCGGTCAGCGAGCGGATGAGTGCGCCACCCTTGCCTTCTGGCCGCAGGTCCGCGTCGATGGCCAGAGCCGGATCCACCCCGGGTCGGGCCAGCAGCCCGCGCATCTCGCTCAGCACGGCCGCGGCAGCGCGCGTCGGGTCGTTGCCGCCGCCCGGGGCCGCGTCGGCCATCACGAACATCGCGTCGCAGTCGGAGGCGTACGACATCTCGTGGCCACCCCAGCGCCCCATGGCGACGACGGCGATGGCGGGGACGGCGCCGGGCTCGGGAGCACCGGCACGGACGAGGGACAGCGCGGCGTCGATGGTCGCGGAGGCGAGGTCGCTGATGGCCTCGCCCACGCCCAGCACGTCGAGCTCACCCAACAGGTCCGCGGCGGCGATCCGGAACAGCTCGCGCCGACGGATCGCCCGGATCGCCTCGATCCCCGCCTGGGTGCTGCTCTGGCGCCGGGCGGCCGCCTGCATCTCGCTGCACAGGTCGGCGAGCGGGCGGGGCCGCAGCTCCTCCTTCCCCGCCAGCATCTGCACTGTCTGCGGTGCCCGGGTGAGCAGCGAGACCGCGAACCGGCTGGAGGCCAGGATGCGCGCGAGCCGCTCGGCCATCGCGCCCTCGTCGCGCAGCGCCCGCAGGTACCACGGGGTGGTGCCCAGGGCCTCGGAGACCTGGCGGAAGGCGAGCAGGCCGGCGTCGGGGTTGGGAGCCTCGGCGAACCATCCGAGCATCGCGGGCAGCAGCTGCCGCTGGATCTCGGACTGGCGCGACACCCCCTGCCCGAGGATCCCGATGTGCCGCAGCGCCGCCGCAGGGTCGGCGTAACCCAGGGCCTTGAGCCGGTCCACCGCCGCGTCCGTGGTGAGCCGGAGCTCCGGGCTGGGGATCCGCGCGACCACGTCAAGCAGCGGGGAGTAGAACAGCCGCTGGTGCAACCGCCGCACCCGGCCGGAGACGTGGCGCCAGGTGCTGAGCAGCTGCTCGACCGGATCGCCGTAGCCCAGCGAGCGCCCGAGCCGGCGGAGGTCGGCCTCGCTGTCGGGAAGCACGTGGGTCCGGCGCAGGTGGAACAGCTGGATCCGGTGCTCCAGGGTGCGCAGGAACCTGTAGGCCAGGCCGAAGCCTTTGCCGTCCTCTCGCCCGACGTACCCGTTGTCGACCAGGGCGCGGAGCGCGGGCAGGGTCGCGCGGGCCCGCAGCCGCTCGTCGACCCGGCCGTGCACCAGCTGGAGCAGCTGGACGGAGAACTCGACGTCTCGCAGCCCGCCCTCGCCCAGCTTGAGCTCCCGCCCCTGCTCCCGTGCCGGGATGTGCGCAACCACCCGCTTGCGCATGGCCTGGGCGTCACTGACGAAGTGCTCGCGCTCAGCCGCCCGCCACACCATCGGGGACACCATGTCGACGAAGTCCTGGCCGAGCTGCCGGTCGCCCGCACAGGGCCGGGCCTTGAGCATGGCCTGGAACTCCCAGGTCTTGGCCCAGCGCTCGTAGTAGGCCTCGTGGCTGGCCAGCCGGCGCACCAGCTGACCGGCCCGCCCCTCGGGCCGCAGGGCGGCGTCAACCTCCCAGATGGTGCCCGCAGCCGTGTGCGCCGAGCAGATCCGGCTGAGCTCGGCGGCCATCCGGGTGGCGGTGGAGATGGCATCGTCCCCGCTGATCAGCGGCTCGCCGTCCTCCCCCAGCACCGGTTCGGCGACGAACAACACGTCGACGTCACTGACGTAGTTGAGCTCCTGGGCACCACACTTGCCCAACCCGACGACGGCGAGCCGGGTCAGCAGCGCCTGCTCCCCCGCCTTGGCCCGGGCGATCGAGAGCGCCGCCTCCAAGGTGGCGTCGGCGAGGTCGGACAGCTCGTCGGCGACGTCGTCGACCACCTCGATGGGCTCCGGCGCACACAGGTCGCGGGCGGCGATCCGCAGCAGCGCGCCGCGGTAGGCGATGCGCAACGGGTCACCAGTGAGCTCGCTGGCGACCGGCAGCGAGGCGTCGGGATCGGCTCCCGTGGCGCTCAGCAGGGTGCGGCGCAAGGTGGCCGCGGGCGCCTTCTCGAGCTCGCCGTCGAGCAGGTCGAGGTGCTCGGGGTGGGCCTGCAGGTGCCGGGCGAGGGAGACGCTGGCCCCCAGCACCAGGGTCAGCCGACGCGCGAGGGCCGGCGCGGTCACCAGCCGGGCCGCCAGGTCGGGTTGCTGCTCGTACAGACGGCTCAGCCCGGCGAGGGCGAGGTCGGGATCCGCGCTGCGCACCAGGAGGTCCAGCACCGCCTCCTGGTCGGAGTCCCAGCCCTGGAGGCACTGCAGCGCGGCAGCCGCATCGAGGAAGCCCCGGCGAGCCAGGGTGCCCCGGGTGGTCTGCAACGGGGTCATAGCGTGCATGGTAGGTCCTCGCCCCTCAGCCGGGAGCCCTCCGGGCGGCGGCGGACGCCGCAGCCTGCCCGCCGCCGGGGCACGGTTGATAGCCTCCCCGCGGAGGTGGGTGGACGTGTCTTCGCTTCGACAGCGACCTGCGGAAGCGCTGCTGGAGCAGTCCGCGAACGCGTTGCGTGCCCTGGAGGGGCTGCAGAGCGTGACGGCGGACGCCGACGAGGTGGCGGGTCGGCTGGTCACCCTGCAGCGGGAGCTGCTGGCCACCCTCGCGACCCCGGTCGCCGGGCGCGCGCAGCCGCTGCCGGCCGTGCTCACCCTCGCCGCCCTCGCTCCGACCCATCCGGCCCTCACGGTGGCGGAGGCGGTCGAGGAGCTGGCCAAGCGCACTGGGGAGGTCGAGGCTGCGCTCGGGGTTGGCGCCCGGACCGGTTCGAGGGTGGTGCGGACCCCAAGCGGTCCGGCAACCCTCGACGACGCTCTCGTGGTGCACCTGGTGGCGCAGGTGCTGGCCGCTGACGACCTGAACCGCTCCCACCCGCTCCCGGCCCCGGCGACCCTGGCCCGAGGTGCACTGGGGCGGGCGAGCCGCGCCCTTCTCGCCGTGCTGGCCGACCGGCACCCCGGTCGGTCGGTCGAGGTGCGGGTGCCGCCCTTCGCGGCCGTGCAGTGCGCCATCGGGGACCCCGGTCCACGCCACACCCGGGGCACACCCCCGAACGTGGTCGAGACCGACGCTGTGACGTTCCTGAGGCTGGCGGTCGGTCGCACCCTGTGGCCGCAGGCGGTGGCGTCGGGAAAAGTCGCCGCCTCCGGCCTGCGCGCCGACCTCACGCCGGTGCTGCCGCTGCTCCGGGCGGGGGCGGGCGGGCGCCGGTCGGGACTTTAGTCCTGACTTGGTTCCCGGGACCTGTGGATCTGTGAGCAGCCATGGATTCCTGGTAACGCTTTCATTAGCATCGTGGGGTGAGCGTGCGGAGCAGCGATCCCCTGGTGGGCTCAAGTTTCAGCACCTCCGCGCCGAACCGGCCGGAGGTGCCCGAGGAGCTTGCGGGGCGTTTCCGCGAGCTCCTGGCGGTGATCCGCTCCATGGGTCGCGAGACCACGGTGACGGGCCGCCTCCACCGCATGGTGCAGCTGTCGGTGGGCCTGACCCGCGCCTCCCACGCGGCCTTCGCGGTACGGGGACGAGACGGCACGGTCGAGCGGTACCTCCTCAGCTCCGCCGACACCGACGAGGTCGCGGCCATCCAGCTGCGGCTGACCCTGCACGGCGTCGGCGGGTCCGCCCACCTGCGTCGACTCGCCGCCGCCACCGATACCCCGCCCAGCCCTGGCCGGCGCCGGCTGCCGCGCAGCCCCGTGCTCGAGGTGCCCCTGCACACCCAGTTCGGCCTCTTCGGCACGCTGTACGTGATCGGGGCCAGTGGCGCGCCGGCCTTCAGCCAGGACGACCGTGAGCTGCTCGAGCACCTGGTGGAGACCACGGCCCTCGGGGTCGACACCGACAGCCACCTGGAGGAGTCGCGCCTGCGTCAGCACTGGCTGGTGGCCTCGGCCGAGATCAGCCGGCTCCTCCTGGCCGGCACCGGTGACGAACGGACGGCCTGGCGGGAGATCGCCGGGAACGTCAAGCACCTTGCGGGTGCGCGAACGGTCACCATCTCCCGCCCCAGCGAGGACGACCCGGACGAGTTGCAGGTGCAGGTGGCCTCTGGCGTCGGGGCCGGCGAGCTCGAGGGCCGGTCCTACCCACGAGCGGGAAGCCTGGCTGACCTGGCCATCACCTCCGGGCAGGCCCAGATGGTGGCCGACGGGCACGAGCGTGGGGTGCACAGCGCGGTCCAGCCGACGATCGCGGTTGGACCCCTGATGGCGATCCCCATGAAGGGTCACGGGGAGACGCGAGGGGCGGTGGTCGTGAGCCGCCAGCACGGCGAACCGCCCTTCTCTGCGGCCGACGTGTGGATGGCGGAGGATTTCGCCACCCAGGCGGCCCTGGCGCTGGACCTGGCCGAGGCCAGATCGGCCCAGCACCTGCTCGAGGCGAGCGAGGAGCGCGACCGGATCTCCGACACCCTGCAGGACCAGGTGATCCAGCGGCTGTTCTCCATCGGGCTGAGCCTGCAGAGCACGGCGGGCGAAGTTCTCGGCGGTGCCCGACCTCGGTTGTTCCGTGCCATCACCGACATCGACGACACCATCCAGCAGGTGCGCGCGACGATCGACCCGCACCGCCGCGACGAGCGTTCGGCCGCCATGTCGCAGCTGCGGACCACGGTGTTGGGGGTGGTCGAGGAGCTGGAGCCCGTCCTGTGCCTCCGGCCCGAGGTGGTCTTCGGCGGAGCGCTGGACACGGTGGTCGACGACGAGAGCACCGCTGCTGTCGGCCGGGTGCTGCGTGAGGCCTTGCTGGAGGGGGTTCACCCGGCCGGCGCCACCCACGTCCGGGTCGAGGTGACCGGCGACGCGGACGGCCTCTCGCTGCTCGTCGCCGACGACGGGTCCGGCCTCGCCGACCGTGGGCTCGCCGTGACACGCCTGTGGGGGCAGGCCGCGGCTGCTGGTCAGATCATGACCATCGAGCGCCCGGCGGAGGGCACACTGCAGCTGCGTTGGTTCCTCCCGCGCCGGGCGCCCCAGAGCCGCTGAGGCTCGGACCGGCTCCTGCGGTGTCGAGCCGCCCTGCCCGTAGCTCGGAGTCGGTCCCTGTCAGAGGACCGGTAGCAGCCGCCGCAGCTCCATCGGGGTGACCTGGCGCCGGTACTCCTCGAACTCCGCCCGCTTGTTGCGGAGGAAGAAGTCGAAGACGTGTTCGCCGAGGGTCTCGGCGACCAGCTCGGAGCGTTCCATCGCGCGGATGGCCTCGTCGAGGTTCCGCGGCAGCGGCTCGATGCCCAGCGCCTGCCGCTCGCGCTCGGTCAACGACCAGACGTCGTCCTCGGCCCCCTCGGGCAGCTCGTACTCGCCCTCGATGCCCGCCAGGCCGGCGTTGAGCATCAGCGCGAAGGCCAGGTAGGGGTTGGCGGCAGAGTCGATGCTGCGGAGCTCGACGCGAGCGGAGGCGCCCTTGTTGGGCTTGTACATCGGCACCCGCACCAGGGCGGACCGGTTGTTGCGGCCCCAGCAGATGTAGCTCGGCGCCTCGCCGCCACCGGCAAGCCGCTTGTAGGAGTTGACCCACTGGTTGGTGACGGCGGTGATCTCGCCGGCGTGCCGCAACAGCCCGGCGATGAAGTGCCGGGCCACCTTCGAGAGGTGGTGCTCCGCGCTCGCGTCGTAGAAGGCGTTGTTGTCGCCCTCGAACAGCGACATGTGGGTGTGCATGCCCGAGCCGGGGTGGTCGGTGAACGGCTTCGGCATGAAGGAGGCGTGGATGCCCTGGGAGAGGGCGACCTCCTTGACCACCACCCGGAAGGTCATCAGGTTGTCCGCGGTCGAGAGCGCGTCGGCGTAGCGCAGGTCGATCTCCTGCTGCCCGGGACCGCCTTCGTGGTGGGAGAACTCCACCGAGATCCCCATCTGCTCCAGCATGGTGATCGCCTTGCGGCGGAAGTCGCTGCCCAGGCTCTGCGGCGTGTGGTCGAAGTACCCGGACTGGTCCACCGGGACGGGCGGCTGGTCGGGCTCCAGCGGGTCCTTGAACAGGAAGAACTCCACCTCGGGGTGGGTGTAGAAGGTGAACCCGAGGTCGGCGGCCTTCTTGAGCGCCCGCTTGAGCACGTAGCGCGGGTCGGCGTAGGACGGCGAGCCGTCCGGCATCGAGATGTCGCAGAACATCCGAGCGGTGGCCGGGCTGGTGTCGCGCCACGGGAGGATCTGGAAGGTCGACGGGTCGGGGTGCGCGACCATGTCGGACTCGTAGACCCGGGCGAAGCCCTCGATCGCCGAACCGTCGAAGCCCATGCCCTCGGCGAACGCCCCCTCGAGCTCGGCGGGGGCGATGGCCACGGACTTGAGGAACCCGAGCACGTCGGTGAACCACATGCGCACGAAGCGGACGTCGCGTTCCTCGATGGCCCTCAAGACGAACTCGGTCTGCTTGTCCACGAGGTCAGTGTGCCCGCCCACCCGTAACGCTCGCGTTACGGGGTCGGGCGACTCAGAAGCGGCGGTTGGCCAGCACCGGCAGCGTTTGCCGGACGGCGTCCACCTCGGTGGGGTCGACGTCGGCGACCAGCAGTCCGGGCTCGGCGCCCAGCCCGGCCAGCACCGCCCCCGAGGGCCCGACGAGGAGACTGTGCCCGACCCCGGTCGGGGCGCTCCCGGATGGTGCGACGCCGGCGGTCGCGGGGTCAGCCTGGTCACAGGCGGCGAGGAAGACCGTGGCGTCCAGGGCGCGGGCGCGCACCAGCAGCTCCCACTGCTCCAGCTTGCCCGGCCCGGCGCCCCAGGAGGCGCAGAGCACGACGACCTGGGCTCCCCGGTCCGCGAGGGTGGTGTAGAGCCCCGGGAAACGGACGTCGTAGCAGGTGGTGAAGCCCACGGGCACCCCGGCGACGTCGACCACGAGCGGCTCCTCACCCGAGGCCACCGTGTCGGACTCGGCGTAGCCGAAGGCGTCGAAGAGGTGGATCTTGGCGTAGGACGCCTCCACCCCGGGACCGGTCACCAGCAGGGTGTTGGCCACCCGGCCGCCGTCGGCGGGAGTGAACAGCCCGACCACCACGACCACTCCCGCCTCGGCGGCCAGGGCGCGCACGCGCGTCGCCCACGGGCCGTCCAGCGGCTCGGCGACCTCGACCAGGCTGCGGCCGAAGCAGCGCATCGTCGCCTCGGGGAAGACCACCAGGTCCGCGCCGGCGTCGGCAGCCTCCCGGGTCAATGCCGCGACCTGCTCGAGGTTGGCGGCCGGGTCGGGCCCGCTGACGATCTGGGCGAGAGCAAGGCGCATGGCGTCACGGTAGCGCCGACGGCAGGTCAGGCGCGCCCGGCCGGGGCGGCTGTTCTGGTGGCGAACCGGCCGGACCGCCGATCAGCTCGTCGACCTCGATCTCGCCGTCGGCACCCGGGACGGGGAGCCGGTCGCCGCGTCGGTGCTCGACCCGGAGGCGGTAGCCCTCCGGGTGGGGCTCGCTGTGCACATGCACCGCTTCGCGGGAGACAACCCCGGTCACAGGCATACGTCGTTCATACCCGAGTCCTTGACAATCCGACAGGTTCCGGTGACCGCGCCAGCCTCCCACGCCCCCTCGAGCAGATCGTGGGAGTTCACGCGGTGAGTACGGCGCGTGAACTCACACGATGACGCCCGGACCGCCGATCAGCTCGTCCCGGAACCGGTAGCCCTCCGGGTGGGGCTCGCTGTGCACATGCACCGATTCGCGGGAGACAACCCAGTACAGCGGCCACCCCGCGGACCCGTAGAGGCGTGCCTTCGTGGTCAGGTCGGCGACCAGCGTCTCGTCCGACACCTCGACCACCAGCAGGACGTCCGACGGCGACCAGGTTGAGAGCCTGCTGCCCAGGCTCCCGCTGGGCCGCGCACCGGGACGGCGCAGCCACAGGTCGGGGTCGGGCAGCGAACCGTTGCTCGGCAGCGTCGAGGTGGTCCCGGTGAGCCCGAGGCGGCCGAGCAGCCCGGCCAACTGGAAGACGGCGTCGCCGTGCCAGTCCCCCACGACGACCGGCCACACCTCCCCCTCCACCAGCTCCACGCGGGCGTCGAAGGCGTCGGCCTCCCAGGCCCGCACGAACTCGCCGACCGACCAGCGGTAGCTCGGGACGGCAGCGCTCACCGGCTGACCGTGCGGCGCGGAGGCGGCGTCGCCGGGGTTGTCCACAGCGTCATTGTCGCGCCACCGGACGGCGTCGGACAGGTCCCGTGCGGCAGACTGCCCGACGTGGACTTCGACTCCGTGTACGACCAGGGCTTTGTCCGGATCGCAGCCTGCACGGCACCGGTGAGCCTCGCCGACCCGCGCGCCAACGCTGCCGGGGTGCTGGAGCAGGCCCGGGCCTGCGACGCCGAGGGCGTCGGCGTCGCGGTGTTCCCCGAGCTCGCGCTGAGCGGCTACGCCATCGAGGACCTCCTGCTGCAGGAGACACTGCTGGACGAGGTGGACGCCGCGGTCGCCGACCTGGTCGCCGGCAGTGCCGACCTGCGGACCGTGGTGGTGGTCGGGGCGCCGCTGCGACACGGCAACCGCCTGCTCAACGCCGCCGTCGTGGTGCACCGCGGCACGGTGCTGGGCGTGGCGCCGAAGTCCTACCTGCCCACCTACCGCGAGTTCTATGAGCGACGCCACTTCGCGCCGGGCGACGACCGGCGGGGCGCCGTGATCGCCGTCGCGGGCCAGGAGGTGCCGTTGGGACCGGACCTGCTCTTCGCCGCCACCGACGTGCCAGGGCTCGTGGTGCACGTCGAGGTGTGCGAGGACCTCTGGGTGCCCCTTCCCCCCAGCACGGAGGCGGCGCTCGCCGGGGCGACGGTGCTGCTCAACCTGTCCAGCAGCCCGATCACCGTGGGGCGGGCCGAGGACCGGCGGCTGCTGGTCCGGTCCACCTCGGCGCGCTGCCTGGCGGCCTATATCTACGCCGCCGCCGGTGCCGGGGAGTCGAGCACCGACCTGTCGTGGGACGGCCAGACGATGGTCTACGAGCTGGGCCAGCTGCTGGCCGAGACCGAGCGCTTCCCCGACGGCCCCCGGCGCAGCGTCGCCGACATCGACCTGCTGCGGCTGCGTCAGGAGCGGCTGCGGATGGGGACCTTCGACGACAACCGCCGCTCCTGGCAGGACCGCACGGACGGCCAGGGCTTCCGCACCATCACCTTTGCCCTCGACCCGCCGCGGCACGACATTGGCCTGCGGCGCCGGGTGGACCGCTACCCCTTCGTTCCCGACGACCCCCAGCAGCTGGCCCAGGACTGCTACGAGGCCTACAACATCCAGGTCACCGCCCTGGAGCAGCGCCTGAGCGCCATCGGGCAGCCGAGGATCGTCCTCGGGGTCTCCGGCGGGCTGGACTCCACCCACGCGCTCATCGTCGCGGCGAAGGCGATGGACCGGCTCGGCCGCCCGCGCAGCGACATCCTCGCCTTCACCATGCCCGGCTTCGCGACGAGCGCGGGCACCAAGGACAACGCGACCCGGCTGTCACACGCTGTCGGCGCGACCTTCGCCGAGCTCGACATCCGCCCGGCCGCCCGGCAGCTGCTGGCGGACATGGGTCACCCCTTCGCCGGCGGTGAGCCCGTCTACGACGTCACTTTCGAGAACGTGCAGGCGGGGCTGCGGACCGACTACCTGTTCCGGCTGGCCAACCAGCGGGGCGGGATCGTGCTGGGCACCGGCGACATGTCCGAGCTCGCGCTCGGCTGGTGCACCTACGGGGTCGGGGACCAGATGTCCCACTACGGGGTCAACGCCGGGGTCCCTAAGACCTTGATCCAGCACCTCATCCGGTGGGTGATCAGCACCGGACAGTTCGAGGAGGAGACCGACGCCGTCCTGCGGGTCATCCTGGACCAGGAGATCTCCCCCGAGCTCGTGCCCGTGGCCGACGGTGAGCGGCCGCAGAGCACCGAGGACGTCGTCGGTCCCTACGCCCTGCAGGACTTCACCCTGTTCCACGTGCTGCGCTACGGCTTCCCGCCCAGCCGGATCGCCTTCTTGGCCCGGCACGCCTGGGCCCACGCCGACGAGGGCGAGTGGCCGCCCGGGTTCGACCTCGACACGCGCAAGGAGTTCGACCTGCCCACCATCCGGCACTGGCTGGAGGTCTTCCTGCGGCGCTTCTTCGGGTTCAGCCAGTTCAAGCGCTCGGCGCTCCCCAACGGCCCGAAGGTGGTGGCGGGGGGCTCGCTCTCGCCCCGCAGCGAGTGGCGGGCGCCCTCAGACGGCAACGCCAGGATCTGGCTGGCCGAGCTCGAGCGGAATGTGCCCCCCTTCTCCTGAGCTGCGCTCGCGCGGGCGGGCTGGTGCCCCCGCCTTCGTCGTCGGAACGGGACGACAAGCGTGTCCCGTCCCTCCTTCTCCAGGCGAGGGCGCCCGACCCTCGACGCTCGCGCAGCGGCTAGTGGTCGTCCCCGGGCGCGTCCTGGGCGATGACGGTCATCTGCTCCAGGTAGGGCGAGCCGAAGGTGGTGGCCATGGCCACGTCCCCGGCGTCGCGGCCGCGGCCGATCAGCACCCGGCCCTTGCGTCGCTCGTTGTTGCGGGGGTCGAAGGTCCACCACCGGTCACCGAGGTAGACCTCCATCCAGGCGGCGAAGTCCATCGGCGCCTCCAGCGGCGGCACCTCGATCTGCGGCAGGTAGCCGAAGACGTACCGGGCCGGGATGTTCAGCGCCCGGCACAGCGACACCCCCAGGTGGGTGAAGTCGCGGCAGACCCCGTAGCCCGAGGCATGGACGTCCGCGGCGGTGGTGCGGGAGTTGCTCGCCCCGTACTGGAACGTCAGGTGGTTGTTGACGTAGTCGCAGATCGCCTGGACCCGGGTGTAACCGGGCGCGAGGCTCCCGAACCGGTTCCAGGCCTCCTTGCCCAGCACGTCCGGCAACGCGTACCGGCTGGGCAGGGTGTAGATGAGCGCGTCATCCGGCAGCTTCTCCGGAGCGATCTCCGGCGCCTCCTCGTCGGCCTCCTCGGTGTCGTCCGGGACGATCATGGTGGCCTCGTACCGGATCACCGAACGGCCGGCGGGGATGGTCAGCCGACGGCAGAGGTTGCCGTAGAGGTCGGTGTAGGTGGTGCTGGAGACCGCTGGCTCGCCGGACCACTGCGACTCCACCAGCTCGGCCTGCTGGTCACCCAGCGGCTCGACCTGGAAGACCGACGCGACGTCGTAGCCCGACTGGTGGACGAACTCGCAACCGATCGACAGGGTGCGGGTGCTCACCTGCTCAGACACCAGGCGTGGGCGTGGACCCCGGGGTGGTGGGGTCGGTGCTGGTGTGCTCACCGTCGGCGGAGCCGGCGCTCTCGACGGTGCCACCGGTCGCCTCGGTGGCGGAGTCGGCCACCTTGGTGACGACGTCAGCCACCGGAGTGGGCAGCTTTTCGGCACCCTCCTTCACCTTGTCGACCACCGTCGCCACGGTCTCGCGGACCTGAGGGCTCCGTGCCAGCCGGTCGGCCTGGGCGCGCAGCTTGTCGGCCTGCACCTTGAGCTCGGCGTAGCGGGTCTGCCCGGCCTTGGTGCCCAGCACGTAACCGGCGCCCCCGGCGATGCTCGCCACCAGCAGGGTCTTGAACTTGACGATCTTCATGGTCTCTCCTCCGTCGGGCTGCGGTCGACGCACTCCGTCGGCGCCTCGGCGGGAAGTTTACGATGAGCCGGCCGGTGGGCGGCCGGGGTTCCGGGGTCGTCACACGACGGCAACACAGCAGCTCAGGAGGTCTCGATGGCGGTGCGCCGGCTGACGGCGGAGGGGCCGGCCCCGGTGGGCCTGGCCTGGGAGCGGTACGCCGTGCTCGAGCACTGGCCCCGCTGGTCCCCCCAGATCCTGAGCGTCGACGCCGACGCGGAACGGATCGCCCGCGGAGTCAATGGCACCGTTCGCGTTCCTGGAGGACTCCGGCTGCGGTTCACCATCACCGACGTCGACGTCGTCGCCCGCCGGTGGAGCTGGCTGGTCCGCCTCGGGCCGCTGCGCATGAACCTGCACCACGAGGTGCACGCCGTGCCCGGAGGCGGGTCCGCCACCTCCGTGGCCATCGAGGGGTCGTCGCCGTTGGTCACCGCCTACGCCCCGTTGGCCTGGGTGGCGCTGCGCGGGCTCGTCGCGCGCTGAGGGCGTGCCGGGGCGTGGGTCAGTCGTCCTTCCAGCGCGGGTCGTTGTCGTAGGCGTCGTTGCGCTCAGCGACCTTGTCCAGGGCCTGCTCGGCCTCCTCGCGGGAGGCGTAGGGTCCGAGCCGGTCGGCGATCTTGCCGGCCCTGGTGTCCTGCACCGCGGACTTGGTCACCAGGTCGTACCACCACTCACCATCAGCCATGACCTGACCGTACAACTAACCTGGCCAGGGTGAGCCCCGTCCTGCCCGCGCCCGTGTCCCCACCCCGCCCGGTCCCCCGGTCGATCCCCCGCCCCGAGTACGTCGGTCGACCCGCCCCGCGTGCTCACGAGGGCGGGGACGTGCAGAGCGCCGAGACCGTGGAGAAGATGCGGGTGGCGGGCCGGATCGCCGCCCAGGCCATCCGGGCCGCCGGTGCGGCCGTCGCCCCCGGGGTCACCACCGACGCGCTGGACCAGATCGCCCACGAGTTCCTGCTCGACCACGGCGCCTACCCGTCCACGCTGGGCTACCGCGGCTACCCCAAGTCCTCCTGCACCTCGGTCAACGAGGTCATCTGCCACGGCATCCCGGACGCCCGGCCGTTGGAGGACGGCGACCTCGTCAAGATCGACATCACCGCCTTCGTCGACGGCGTGCATGGCGACAGCTGCGTCACCTTCGGCTGCGGGGAGGTGGACGAGGCGTCCAGGCTGCTGGCCGAACGCACCGAGGAGGCGCTGCGGCGGGCCATCGCCGCCGTCCGCCCGGGCCGCCGGGTCAACGTGCTCGGCCGCGTCATCGAGAGCTACGCCAAGCGCTTCGGCTACGGCGTCGTCGCCGACTACACCGGCCACGGGGTGCACACCACTTTCCACTCCGGCCTGGTCATCCCCCACGTCGACGACCCGCGCCACGACGCGCTCATGCGGCCGGGCATGACTTTCACCATCGAGCCGATGCTGACCCTCGGCACGCAGGAGTGGTACCAGTGGGACGACGGCTGGACCGTCCTCACCGCCGACGGCAGCCGGTGCGCGCAGTTCGAGCACACCCTGGTGGTCACCGACGCCGGGGCCGAGGTCCTCACCCTCCCCTGAACCGGACGGACCCCGACGCTCGCTCGTCGGTCAGCCCGACCCCCACCGGCTAGAATGGGAGCGGACGAGTCGGTCAGGCGGCCGCGGCACCGGGGACGGTGTCGAGGAAAGTCCGGACTCCACAGAGCACGGTGGTGGGTAACACCCACCCGGGGTGACCCGCGGGACAGTGCCACAGAGAACAGACCGCCTGCGCGGCAGCGTGCGGGTAAGGGTGAAACGGCGGTGTAAGAGACCACCAGCGCCCCAGGTGACTGGGGCGGCTCGGCAAACCCCACCGGGAGCAAGACCAAGAAGGGCACGCTCGCGTGCCTGCGGAGGCGATCGAGGGCTGCTCGCCCGAGTCTCCGGGTAGGTCGCACCAGGCCGCTGGCAACAGCGGTCGCAGATGGATGGTCGCCCCCGGCCCTGGTGGCCGGGACAGAATCCGGCTTATCGACCGACTCGTCCCTTTCCGCCCCCAGCCTCGCCGGGTCCGGCGGCGTACTGTCACGGCGCCCCGACGAGAAGGGTGACGGCGCACCAGGCCCCGGCCGGTGCCCGCGGTGGCGGGACCGGCCGGGGCCAGGGTGGGCGAGCCGTCGAGCCGGTCGCTGCGGTCCTGGGGGGAGCAGGCCTGCGGGGACCGGTGCTGGCTCAGGAGGCGAGCAGGGTCACTCGCCCTTCTCGATCTCCTCCATCGTGTAGTAACCCGAGTCGACGATCTCCTCGACGAGGTTGTCCTTGGTGATGATGACGGACTCGTGCAGGTAGGACGGCACGACCTTGACCTTGTTGTCGTAGGTCGTGGTGTCGTTCACCTCCGGCGTCCGGCCGTTCAGCACGTCGTCGACCATGGCGGCGGCCGTGTCCCCCAGCTTGCGGGTGTCCTTGAAGATGGTCGAGTACTGGACGCCGTCGAGGATCAGCTTGTCCGAAGGCTTCTCGGCGTCCTGCCCGGTGACGATCGGGTTGTCGATGCCCGCCGACTTGGTGGCGGCCAGGATGCCGCGGGCGAGGGTGTCGTTCGGAGCGAGGACGCCGTCCAGCTTCGTGTTGCCCTTGGAGTAGAAGCCGTTGAGGACCGTCTCCATCCGGTCCTGCGCCACCTTCAGCTGCCAGCCCTGGGTGGCGACCTGCTGAAACTCGGTCTGCCCCGACAACACCTTCAGGGTGCCGTCGTCGATGTAGGGCTTGAGCACATCCATCGCGCCCTTGAAGAAGAAGGTGGCGTTGTTGTCGTCCGGGCTGCCGGCGAAGATCTCGACGTTGAAGGGGCCCTTCTCGCCGGTCTCCTTGCCGTCGGCGTCGAGGACGCCGAGACCGGTCAGCAGGGAGGTGCCCTGCTGGTTGCCCACCTTCTCGTTGTCGAAGGTGACGTAGTAGTCGACGTTCGGCGAGCCGTTGATCAGCCGGTCGTAGGAGATCACCTTGACCCCGTCGGTGCCCGCGTCCGTGAGCTGGGTGGTGAGCGCGGTGCCGTCGATGGCGGCGATGATCAGGGCCTTGGCCCCGTTGTTGAGCATCGACTCGATCTGCTGCTGCTGGTCGGGGACCTTGTCGTTGGCGTACTGCAGGTCGACCTTGTAGCCCAGACCCTCGAGCTTGGCCTTGACGTTGTTGCCGTCGTCGATCCACCGCTCGGTGGTCTTGGTGGGCATGGCCACACCGATCAGCGCGCCGGCGTTGGAGCCCGCCTCGGCCTCGCCCCCGGTCGCGGCGCCGCCACGACCACCGCCGCCGCAGGCCGTGAGGCTGAGCGTGAGGGCGGCTGTCGCCGCGAGACCTGCGAGGGCACGTCGTCTGGTGATCACGGAGGATCCTTTCGGTTGGTCGTGCTGTCGCCACGCGAGGGCTGGCGCACAAGAGAGAACGGGCAAGCACGTACCGGCCCGCGGAACAGTGGTGACCGCCGAGCGAGGGGTACAGGTGGTGCACTGCTCCACCCCTGCACCGGGAACCCGGTACGGGGGTGGGAGAGCGGAGCTGTGCCTACTTGGAGGCGTTCGCGGCGCGCTTCTTGTTGAAGATGTCGAAGGCCACGGCGAGCAGCAGCACGAAGCCCTTGATGAAGGACTGCACCTCGCTGCCCAGACCCAGCAGCGACATGCCGTTGTTCAGCACACCCATGATCAGACCACCGATCATGGCGCCGGTGACGGTGCCGATGCCACCGGTGACCGCGGCACCACCGATGAACACGGCCGCGATGGCGTCGAGCTCGAAGCCCGTCCCGGCGCCGGGCAGTGCGGAGTTGCTGCGCGCGGTGAAGGCGATGCCGGCGATCGCCGCAAGGACACCCATGTTCACGAACAGCCAGAAGTCGACCCGCTTGGTGTCGATGCCCGAGAGCTGGGCGGCGTGCAGGTTGCCACCGCGGGCGTACACGTGGCGGCCGAAGACGAAGCGGTTCATCACCGTGGAGTAGACAAGCACCAGCACGGCCAGCACGACGAGGACGATCGGCGTGCCCCGGTAGAGCGCCAGCGTGAAGGTGATGGCCAGGATGAAGACGGCGGTGAAGCCGGCCTTGACCAGGAACCACGAGCGCGGCTCGTCCTCAAGGCCCATCTTGACCCGCTTGCTGCGCTCACGGAACTCCTGCGCGACGAGGCCGACCGCGGCGGCCACGCCGAGGATCACCGTGAGGATCTCGAAGTAGGACTGCCCGTTGGTCAGGTCCGGCAGGAAACCGGAACCGATCGAGACGTAGGAGTCGGGGAACGGCGTGATCGGGACGTTCTGCAGCACCATCTGGGTGAGACCGCGGAAGGTCAGCATGCCGGCCAGGGTGACGATGAAGGCCGGAATGCCGATGTAGGCGACCCAGAACCCCTGCCAGGCGCCGATCAGGCCACCCACCAGGATGGCCGCAAGCACGCCGATCCACACGGGCAGGCCCCAGTTGACGATGAAGATCCCGCTCATCGCGCCGACGAACGCCACCACACTGCCCACAGAGAGGTCGATGTGGCCGGCGATGATGATCATGACCATGCCGATCGCCAGGATCAGCACATAAGCGTTCTGGTTGATGATGCTGGTGACGTTCCGCGGCGTCAGCAGCGTCCCGCCCGTCAGCACCTGGAACAAGATCACGATCGCGATCAGCGCGATGAAGATGCCGATCTGACGGAGCCGGCCGGCGAGGAAGGACAGCACCCCGCCTGAGGACTCGTTCCGGGGCGGCGGTATGACCGGCGACTCCTCGGTCGAGGTCTGCGTTGCTGAGGACATCGTCATTACTCCTTTTCCTTGGTCATGAGCTGCATGAGCCGCTCGGGATCTGCGTTGCTGACATCCACCTGACCCGTGATCCGCCCCGCGGAGAGGGCGTAGATCCGGTCACAGATGCCCATGAGCTCAGGAAGCTCGGAGGAGATGACGATGATCGCCTTACCCTGCGCAGCCAACTGGTTGATGATCGTGTAGATCTCGTACTTCGCTCCGACGTCGATCCCGCGGGTCGGCTCGTCGAGGATCAGGACGTCCGGGTCGGTGAACATCCACTTGCTCAGCACGACCTTCTGCTGGTTGCCGCCGGACAGCTTGCCGGTCAGCACCCCGACGTTGGGCGCCTTGATCCGCATGCTCGTGCGGTAGTCGTTCGCCACCACCTGCTCGCGGTTGGCGTCCACCCAGCCGCCACCCTTCGACAGCTTCTCCAGCGCGGCACCGGAGATGTTGCGCTTGATGTCGTCGATCAGGTTCAGCCCGTACCGCTTGCGGTCCTCGGTGGCATAGGCGATGCCGGCCTTGATGGCGTCGCGGACGTTCTTGAGGTGGATCTCCTGGCCGTTCTTGTACAGGCTGCCGGTGATGTTGTGGCCGTAGGAGCGGCCGAAGACACTCATGGCCAGCTCTGTCCGTCCGGCTCCCATCAGGCCCGCGATGCCGACGACCTCGCCGGCCCGGACGTTGAGGTTCGCGCCGTCGACGACCTTGCGGGAGTGCTCGAGCGGGTGCTGGACGGTCCAGTTCTCGATCCGCAGCACCTCCTCGCCGATGTCGGGGGTGCGGTCAGGGTAGCGGCTCTGCAGGTCCCGGCCGACCATCCCGCGGATGATCCGCTCCTCGGAGATGTCGTCGGCATCGAGATCGAGGGTCTCGATGGTGCGCCCGTCGCGGATCACCGTCACGCGGTCGGCGATCGCTTTGATCTCGTTCAGCTTGTGGCTGATGATGATGCAGGTGATGCCGTGCTCGCGCAGCCCGCGGAGCAGGTCGAGCAGGTGGGCGGAGTCCTCGTCGTTCAGGGCCGCCGTGGGCTCGTCCAGGATCAGCAGCCGGACGTCCTTGGACAGAGCCTTGGCGATCTCCACCAGCTGCTGCTTACCCACGCCGATGTCGGTGATCTTGGTGACGGGGTTCTCCCGCAGACCCACCCGCTGCAGCAGCTTGGCCGCTTCCAGGTTGGTCGAGTTCCAGTTGATCATGCCACCCCGGGCCTGCTCGTTGCCGAGGAAGATGTTCTCGGCGATGGAGAGGAACGGGCTGAGCGCGAGCTCCTGGTGGATGATCACCACCCCGGACTTCTCGGAGTCGCGGATGCCGGAGAACGAGGCGGGCTGGCCGTCGAGGATGATGTCGCCCTCGTAGGTGCCGTGCGGGTACACCCCCGACAGCACCTTCATCAGGGTGGACTTGCCCGCGCCGTTCTCCCCGCAGATCGCGTGCACCTCCCCGCGTTCGACGGTGAGGTTCACGTCCTGCAGCGCCTTCACGCCGGGGAACGTCTTGGTGATGTTCACCATCTCGAGAATGTGGTCAGCCATGGTCGTCCTCGTCTGTGGCTTCCGGGTGATGGGCTCGTGGACCTGCGCCGCGAGCCTGCCGGAGGGCACAGTAGCGCCTCCGGCAGGCTCACGGACGGGAGGGTTACTCGCCCTTGTCGATCTGGGCCTGCGTGTAGTACCCGGAGTCGATGATCTCCTTCTGCAGGTTGTCCTTGGTGATGATGATCGACTCGTGCAGGTAGGACGGCACGACCTTGACCTTGTTGTCGTAGGTTGTCGTGTCGTTCACCTCCGGCGTCCGGCCGTTGAGGACGTCATCCACCATCGTCGAGGCTGTCTCGGCCAGCTTGCTGGTGTCCTTGAAGATCGTCGAGTACTGGACGCCCTCGAGGATCAGCTTGTCCGAGGCCACCTCGGCGTCCTGCCCGGTGACGATCGGGTTGTCGATGCCCGCCGACTTGGTGGCGTTCAGGATGCCGCGGGAGAGGCCGTCGTACGGGGAGAGGACGCCGTCCAGCTTCGTGTTGCCCTTGGAGTAGAAGCCGTTGAGGATCGTCTCCATCCGGTCCTGGGCGGTCTTGAGCTGCCACTGCTGGATGGCGACCTGCTGGAAGTCGGTCTGACCCGAGACGACCTTGAGGGTGCCCTTGTCGATGTAGGGCTGCAGCACGCTCATCGCGCCCTTGTAGAAGAAGGTGGCGTTGTTGTCGTCCGGGCTGCCGGCGAAGATCTCGACGTTGAAGGGGCCCTTCTCATCGGTCTCCTTGCCGTCGGCGTCGAGGACGCCGAGACCGGTCAGCAGGGAGGTGCCCTGCTGGACGCCGACCTTCTCGTTGTCGAAGGTGACGTAGTAGTCGACGTTCGGCGAACCGTTGATCAGCCGGTCATAGGCGATGATCTTGACCCCGTCGGTGCCCGCGTCGGCGAGCTGGGTGGTGAGCGCGGTGCCGTCGATGGAGGCCACGATCAGGGCCTTGGCCCCGTTGTTGAGCATCGACTCGATCTGCTGCTGCTGGTCGGGAACCTTGTCGTTGGCGTACTGCAGGTCGACCTTGTAGCCCAGCGCCTCGAGCTTGGTCTTGACGTTGTTGCCGTCGTCGATCCACCGCTGCGAGGTCTTGGTCGGCATGGCCACCCCGATCAGCGCGCCGGCGTTGGAGCCCGCCTCGGCCTCGCCCTCGGTCGCGGCTCCGCCACGACCACCGCCGCCGCAGGCGGAGAGGCTGAGGGTCAGGGCTGCGGTGGCGGCGAGACCGGCGATCATTCGGCGTCTGTTGATCACAAGGGATCCTTTCGATTGTTGCTGCCGGCACCCACGAGCAACGCGGAGCGGAGCGAGCGGGAGCGGGCACGCGCAGCGGGGGGCCGAGGCCCCACCTGTGGCGCGGACGGCGCGGACGGAATGGTCACCGGCGCCGGGACCGGGCGGGCGCAGCAGTGGGCACGCTGGGCGCGCAACTTACTGGCATCTGTCCGACCTCGTCGTCGTCGGGGGCGGTCCCCCTCGGTGTGACCGGTCACATCTAAGCACAGGCCGTGGCGTGCGCAAGACGACGTGCGGGAAACTCTCAGTCTCACTCGGGTAACGATGGTCAGGGGCGGGGCCGGGCGGTCGAGCCACGGACCACGAGCTGAGGTTCCAGGGGTGCAGGCTCCTCCCCCTCGTGGCCGCCCAGCAACCGGGCGACGCACCGGCGGCCCAGCTCCTCGAAGTCCTGGCGGACGGTGGTCAGCGGGGGCCAGAAATGGGCCGCCTCCGGCATGTCGTCGAAGCCGACGACACTGACGTCGCCGGGCACGTCCAGTCCGGCGTCGCGGAAAGCGTGCACCAGTCCCAGAGCCATCTGGTCGTTCGCGGTGAAGACGGCGGTGAAGTCGCGGAAGCGAGCCAGCTGGCGACCGGCGTGGTAGCCGAAGTCCGGAGTCCAGTCCCCCAGCACGGGGGGCCGCACGGGGAGGTCGGCGTCGACCATCTCGGTGAGGAACCCCTGCATCCGGGCCTCGGCCTCGATCCACTCCTGGGGCCCGGCCAGGTGCAGGACGTCGCGGTGTCCCAGCTGCACGAGGTGCCGGGTCGCCGCCCGGGCGCCGGCGAGCTGGTCGACGAACAGCTCGTGCTCGTCGCCCTGGGCGCGGGAGTGCAGAAGGACGTAGGGGATGTCGAGGGCCAGCTCGTCGATCTGGTCGAGGGTGCGGGTCTGCGGGGCGATGATCACCAGGCCCTCGACCTTGTGCTCGACCTGCAGGGCGAGGGCCTCCCGAATCACCTGCGGCTCCGTGGAGGCCAGGTTCGTGGTGTTGACGAGGTAGCCCGCGTCCCTCGCCGCCCGCTCCACCCCCTGGATGGCGGCGGAGGGACCCCACTGGGTGCGCTGGGAGGCGATCACGCCAAACGTGCGGGACCGGCTGCCCCCCAGCGCGCGGGCGATGGGGTTGGGGCGGTAACGGAGCTGGTCGATCACCGCCTGGACGCGCTCTCGGGTCTCCGGCCGCAGGCTCGGGTGGTCGTTGATCACCCGGGAGACGGTCTGCCGCGAGACCCCGGCGATCCGGGCCACGTCCCGGATGCTCGCAGGGTGACCGAGCTTGGGCGCGGTCACGGGCAGCACCGGGACACGTCGTGCACCCTACCGGTCACCGGCTCGACCCCCGACGGCGCGAAAACAACCCCTCCCACTGCTGGTCCTCCCCTGGTCACGACCATCCTGCGTCCCGACCACGCCGACGGCCGGCCTTGACGCCGGCGCGGACGCGCTTGCCCTGCAGCCGCCGCTCGACCGACCCGCGGGTGCGCCGGGTCGAGCGTCGCCGTGGCGCCGGTGGGGCCACCGCCTCCCGCAGCCGGGCAGCGAGACGTTCGCGGGCCGCCTCCCGGTTGCGGAGCTGCGCCCGGTGCTCCGAGGCGACCACCACCACGGCACCCTGCACCAGGGTTCCGGCCAGGCTGGCCGTCAACCGGTCCTGCAACACCGTCGGCACCCGGGCCAGCGAGGGTGAGCCCGCCGGTGTCCAGGCCAGCTCGACCCGGCTGTCGGTGGTGTTGACCCCCTGCCCGCCCGGACCCGAGGACCGGGAGAAGCGCCAGCGCAGCTCCTCGGCGTCAACGACGAAGCCGTCGCTCACCACGAGCGGTCCGTCGACGGCCATGGGCGCGACCCTAGCGCGCCGCGGGCAGGGCCCAGAAACCGCTGACGAACGGGGTATCTCCGTCGATCTGAGGGCAAATCGTCAGCGGTTCTGCTTGCGCGAGGGCCTCTGACTGCCGGGTGGTGGCCGTGCCGACGCGCCTGGCTCCTGTCCACTTTGGGACATGGCAGATCTGGACATCGGAATTCCTTGTCGCAGCGCCCCGGCGCTCACTAGAGTGGGGGCAAGCAGGGCGGGGGAATGAACCCCCGAGCTTTCTCTCGCCCTGCTTCCCCGGCAGTTCTCGCGGTCGGAGCCGAACAGTTCCCGCGTCCGATGACTGGCGTTCCTGGGGAGGGACAGCCTGCAGCCCCCGCCTCACGGCGGGGGCTGTGCTCTTTCCGGGCCCGTCGTCGTCCGGATCCCTCGAGCCGGCGCTAGCCGACCCGCTCGAAGGAGACGGCTCCGCTCGCCAGGTCGGCCGAGACCAGCCGCACCTGGATCTGCTGGCCCAGCGGCAGCCCCTCGCCGGTGACCCGGGCCTCGACCGCCGGGTCCGCCACCATCACGGTGCCGTGCCGTCGGGCCTGGTCGACGTCGACCACCGTGGCCTCGAGGACCTCCCCCAGGCGCGGCGCGAGCAGCACCACCTCGACCAGGTCGATCACGGCACGCTCGTACTTCTTCGCCCGGCGGTCCGCGGCCGCCATCTCCGCGGGCAGCGCAGGGAGCGCCGCGAGCACCCAGGCTGGGACCGCCGTACCGGCGCACAGCGCCAGGCAGACCTCGCCGACGTACCGGTCGACCAGCCGCCGGAGCGGCGCCGTGCAATGCGCGTAGTCGGTGGCCAGCGCCGAGTGCTCGGCGTCCGGCGGCACGTCCCCGTCAAAGGCGAGGTAGCCCGCGCCGCGGAACAGCAGGGTGGCGGCGTTGAGCATGGCGGCGTGCGCCGGTCGGGCGGGATCGAGGCTGCGGACGAACTCGGGGTAGTCGAGCTCGGCGGGCCAGCTGATCCGGAGCGCCTTGGCGGTGGCGCGCAGCGTCCGCAACGCCCCGTGCTCGGCCGGGGGCATGCTCCGGACGATGCCGACCTGCGCGTAGAGCATGAGGTGGGCGGCCGCCATCCCCGTCAGCAGCGAGATCTGCGCGTTCCAGCCCTCGACCGGCAGGGGCGCCCGGAACTCCAGGCGCCAGCCGTCCGCGGCCGGCACGACCTCCTGCTCGGGCAGCGGCAGGCTGACGCCACCGCGCTCCCGCTCACGCTGCTCCCGCCACCGCCCGACCTCGGCCAGCAGGGCCAGCGACTCCCGCGCCCGGCCACCGTCGATCTCGGCCTGCGCCTGGCCGTAGTCCAGCTGTTCCCGGCTCCGGACGCGGGCCCGCACCACCTCGGCGTCGGTCATCCGGCCCTGGGCGTCGAGCCGCAGCGTCCACAGCAGCGCGGGGCGCACCTCGTCCGGGAGCAGGCTCGCCGCCCCCTCGCTGAGCACCGGAGGGTGCAGAGGCGTCCGGCGGTCTGGGGCGTAGAGGGTCATCCCGCGGCGGTGGGCCTCGCGGTCGACGGGGTCGCCGGGTGCCACGAAGGCCCCGACGTCGGCGATGGCGTAGGAGACGACGTACCCCCCGTCCGCGCGCGCCACGTGCAGCGCCTGGTCGAGGTCGCGGGCCCCGGGCGGGTCGATGGTGACCAGCTCCAGATCGGTCCGGTCCAGCTCTGGCAGCAGTGCCGCGGCCACGCCGGCCTCCGCCGCGGCCAGCACGTCCTCGGGGAACGCTTCCGGCACGTCCAGCTTGGCCCGGATGCGCGCGAGACCCGCGGCGAGGTCAGGGGGAAGCAGGTCGGGCAGGTCGACCTTCCGGGCTGGCATGAAGCAGACCCTACAAGGACCGCTCCTGGCTCTGTCGGGCCGGAACAGACGGCCTCAGTCCGCGCTCAGAGCCCCGACTCAGCCGTCCGGACGAGGATCCGACCGCACTCCTCGCACCGCAGCACCTCATCGGCCGGAGCGGCGGCGAACTGGCGCAGGTCAGCGGCGTTGATGTCGAGCTGGCAGCCGGTGCAGCGGCGACGGCGCAGCTCGGCTGCGCCCACACCGGAGTGGCTGGCGCCGATCTTGTCGTAGAGGCTGAGCAGCGCCGGGGGGAGGACTCCCGCGATCTCGTCCCGGACCTGCTGCCGCTCGGCCGCCTGCTCGGCCAGCTCGCGCAGCTGGGTGGTGCGCTTGGCCTCCAGCGTGGCGAGCTGCTCGTCGATCTCGGCGGCCTCACGCCGCAGCCGCTCGCGGTTCTCGGTCGCGGTCTCCAGCTGCTCCATGACCGCCAGCTCCGCCTCCTCGAGCGTGTCGATCCGCCGCTTGAGGTGGGTGACCTCCTCCACCAGGGAGTTGAGCGCCTTGGGGTCGGCGACCGAGCCGTCGGCGATCCGGTGCTGGTTGCGCACAAGCCGCTCGCGGACCGGCTCGAGCTCGCTCTCGGAGCGGTCCTGCTCACGCTCGAGGTCGGAGACGCCCGTGTCGGCTCCGACGAGGTCGGCAGACAGGCGGCGCCGATCCTGCTCCAGCCGGGCGATCTCGGCGTGCTCGGGCAAGGTCCGGCGACGGTGCGCCAGCTGGGCGAGGGCGGTGTCGACACCCTGCAGGTCGAGCAGGCGCTGCTGGTCCCCCTGGTCGGCTCTGATGTCTGGCTCCCTCCGTGCATGCGGCCCGGACGGCTCCGCTGGCCGCCCAGCCTACGTCCGGCGGGCTTCCGTGCTCCCGCCCCTCGCCCGGCCCCGCCGAACCGTCGCACCCCGGGAATGAACGGGCACATAGGAGAGTTATGGTCCTCACGTCCGCCCGGCCTGGCCGGGGACCGGACGACTGCTCTCTTGGACACACCGTCGTGCGCCGTTCCGAGCTCCCGAGCTCTACCGAAGGACGCCGGCATGACCTCTCTCGCTGAACCGCAGACCTCGACCGACACGACGACGGTCGCCTCGCCCGCCACCCGCTACGAGGGCCGCCGCTACCTCCAGCTCGTGCTGGTCCTCGGGGCGCTCAGCGCGATCGGCCCGCTGACCATCGACGCCTACCTGCCCGCGTTGCCGGCCCTCAGCGCCGAGATGGGGGCGACCGACTCCCAGGCGCAGCTGACCATCACCGGGCTGCTGATCGGCCTGGGCGTCGGCCAGCTGCTGGTGGGACCGCTCTCCGACGCCGTCGGCCGGCGCCGACCGCTGCTGGTGGGGCTGGCCGCCCACGGCCTGACCTCGGTGCTCTGCGCGCTCGCGCCCTCGATCACCCTGCTGGCAGTGACCCGGACCCTGCAGGGACTGGCCGGCGCCGCCGTGGCCGTCGTGGCCATGGCCGTGGTCCGCGACCTGTTCAGCGGCATCCGGGCGGCCCAGCTGCTGTCCCGGCTGATGCTGGTCGTCGGCGTCGCGCCGATCCTCGCGCCGTCCATCGGCAGCGCGCTGCTGTCCTTCACCTCCTGGCGCGGGATCTTCGTGGTGCTCGCCCTCGTCGCCGTGGGCCTGTTCGTGCTCGCGCTGGTGGCGCTGCCCGAGACGCTGCCCGTCGTCCGCCGTCAGCCGGCCAACGTGGGCGCCTCCCTGCGGGCCTACAAGGGCCTGTTCCGCGACCGGCTGTTCGTGGTCATGGTGCTGGTCTCCGGCCTGATGTTCGCCACGCTGTTCGCCTACATCTCGGGCGCCCCCTTCATCCTCCAGGAGCTCTACGGCCTCACCCCGGGCGAGTTCGGTCTCGCCTTCGGCACCAACGCCCTCGGCCTGGTCGTCATGACCCAGGTCAACCCCCTGCTGGTGAAGCGCCACGGACCGGTGCGCGTGCTGCTGGCCTCCGTCGTGATCGCCACGGTCGGCGCGGTCGCGCTGCTGGTCACCAGCGTCACCGGTTTCGGCGGACTCCTCGGCCTGATGGTGCCGCTGTTCTTCGTGGTGGCCTCGGCCGGGCTGTCGTTCCCCAACGCCCCCGCGATCGCGCTGAGCCGGCACGGGGACAACGCCGGCAGCGCCTCCGCCCTGCTCGGTGCGGCCCAGTTCGTCATCGGCGGTGCCATCGCCCCGATCGTCGGGGCCCTGGCCGACGGCACCCCGCGGCCGATGGCCGGCGTCGTGCTGGGTGCGAGCGCCCTGGCCCTGGTCCTGTTCCTGTCGACCCGGCGCCAGCTGGACTCGGTCTCCTACGACTGAGTCCGTCGCCCGACCCGCTCAGGGTCGGGCGTTCCAGCGCTCGAGCGCCGGCTGACCCTTCTCCTCGCCCAGCACCGACACAGTGCTGGTGTCCAGCGGGAAGTGCACGCCGAGGGCGAGGTCGAAGCCCAGCCAGCGCATGGCCAGCGCCCGCAGGCTGTGACCGTGGGCGAAGCAGATGGCCCGATCGACGCCGGAGTCCCGCACCCGTTGCACGACCCGGTCCAGCCGGGCGGCGACGTGCTCGGCCGACTCGCCCCCGGGCACCGGGTGGCTCCAGATCGTCCAGCTTGGCACCTCCTCGTGGATCTCGGGGCTGGTCCGGCCCTCGTAGTCGCCATAGGCCCACTCCGCCAGGTCCTCGTCCACCTGGGGCTCGTGCTTCCCGGTGAACCCAGCCAGCTCGGCGGTGTCCCGGGCCCGACGGCGAGGGCTCGACAGCACCAGCCCGAAGCCGGTGGGGTCGAGGTGCCCGACCAGCGCCTTGGCCTGTTGCTCTCCCCGCTCGGTCAGCGGCAGGTCCGTCACCGAGGTGTGCCGGCCGTTCGCGCTCCACTCGGTCTCTCCGTGCCGGACGAGGTAGAGCTCGGTCACCACGCGGGGCTCGCGGGGCTCGCGGGGCTCGTCATCGGTAGCAGCCCGTCGTGGACCGACCAGGAGCCGCCGTCGGACCAGCGGTCGAGGATCGCCCGCTGCAGGCTGGTCTGCCGCGGCAGCGTGGCCCTGTCCACCGCCCCTCGACGGGCGAAGCAAAAGAAGAGCGCGTCGTCGTCCCCGGGCATGGGCTCACCGTACAGGCGCCACCGGGCCTGGAACTGGGCCAAATTCGACGTCGGGTCCAGGGCTGCGGCGAGTGCGGGGTCGAGCAGCCAGCTCCGGCACCAGAAGCTGGTGAGGGGGCGGTCGGGGAAGCAGGCCGGGAAGAAGCGGGCCGCCTCGGCGAAGGACCGGTCCACCGCGGTCGGGTCCAACGGGCCGGATCGCGGGATGTGGGTGGAGCAGACCCATCCCTCGCTCAGCAGCTCGAGGTTGAACTGGAGCCTGCCCAGCCAGTAGAGCGACCCGCTCCAAGTCACCGGCAGCCAGCCGTAGGTGTGCAGACCGAAGGTGCCGAAGGTCAACCGGTGCACGTGCACCTGCTGGCCCAGCTCGCGCAGCGTGGCGGCGCTCACCGCAGCGGGGACCCCGTGCGCGCGGTGAAACCCGACCAGATCGGGTTCGGTCACCACGAGGGCCCACAGGGCCAGCACCCCGACGCCGTAAGGGTCGGCGTCGCCGTCGTAGCCCGGGAAGGGGTGACGGTCCGGCTCCCCCGGAAATCGACCGAGATCGGCGCGCAGGGACTCCGCCAGCCGCTCCACCTCGGCGACCGCGGTCGGGTGCTGGCTCACCAGGCCCGCACTGCGGACGGCGTCGCCGACGTCGGCCGGGCGCACCCCCAGCCGGGTCAGCCGGTCGACCAGACCTGGGCCGTCGAGCACCGCGGGCGCGTCCTGCACCCGGCCACCCTAGGAGCCGCCGACAGCTTCCGGTGACCCGGTCCGTGCCGGTCCCCGGTGGGAGGATGGGGCCATGAGCGACGAGCAGCCCGCCCTGCCCAACCGTCAGGTCCCCTTCTCCGAGGCCTTTCAGCGCTTCATCGCCCAGGGCTGGGCGCCTCACTCCACGGCGCTGCCCGAGCCGCTGCCCGCCGTCGACGCGGCCCGAGCGCGACGGGCGGCGGTCAGCGCGCTGTTCCCGGGTGAGCGGCTGGTCGTACCGGCCGGGGGGCTCAAGGTCCGTTCGAACGACACCGACTTCCGCTACCGGCCGCACTCGGCGTTCGCGCACCTGACGGGGCTCGGCACCGACCGCGAGCCGGACGCGGTGCTGGTGCTGGAACCGAGCGACACCGGCCACGACGCCACCCTGTACATCAAGCCCCGGGCTCCCCGCGACTCCGCCGAGTTCTACTCCGACGCGCGGTACGGAGAGATGTGGGTGGGCAAGCGGCCGTCGCTGGAGGAGATGGCCGCGCTCTGCGGCATCGACTGCGCCCCGGTGGAGGAGCTGCCCGACCGGCTCCGCAAGGACGTCGGGGAAGTCGCCCTACGGGTGGTGCCCGGGGTGGCAGACGGCGCCCTGGCAGAGGTGCTGGCGGAGATCCGCGCCGGGCTCGACCCGGAAGCCACCGACGCCGCTGCGAAAGCCGACCGCGCTCTGGCGGTCGCACTCAGCGAGCTGCGGCTGACCAAGGACGCCTACGAGGTCGAGCAGATGCGGGAGGCCTGCCGCCAGACCGCCGACGCGTTCGCCGCCGTGGTCGCCGACCTGCCCGAGGCCGTCCGCCGGGGCCGGGGCGAGCGCTGGGTCGAGGGCGTCTTCGGCCTGCACGCCCGGCACGCGGGCAACGCCGTCGGCTACGACACCATCGCCGCCTCCGGGGAGCACGCCTGCACGCTGCACTGGATCCGCAACGACGGTGACCTGGCGCCGGAGGACCTGCTGCTGCTGGACGCGGGCGTCGAGCTCGACAGCCTCTACACCGCCGACGTCACCCGCACCCTGCCCGTCTCGGGCACCTTCTCCCCCACTCAGCGCCGGGTCTACGACGCGGTGCTGGAGGCGCAGGAAGCCGGCATCGCCGCCGCCCAGCCCGGAGCGACGTTCTCCGACGTGCACCAAGCAGCGGTGGCCGTCATCGCCCGTCACCTCGAGTCCTGGGGGCTGCTGCCCGTCAGCGCGGAGGAGTCGCTCGGCGAGGACGGGGGCCAGCACCGCCGCTGGATGGTGCACGGCACCTCCCACCACCTGGGGATCGACGTCCACGACTGCGCCCAGGCCCGCACCGAGCGCTACCGGCAGGGCACCCTGGAACCCGGCATGGTGCTGACGGTGGAGCCTGGCCTCTACTTCAAGAGCGACGACGAGCTGGTCCCCGAGGAGCTGCGCGGCATCGGCGTCCGGATCGAGGACGACATCCTCATCACCGCCGACGGCAACGAGAACCTCTCCGCCGCCCTCCCGCGGACCGCCGACGCCGTCGAGGCCTGGATGGCCAGCATCTGGGTCGACCAGGCGTAGCCGCCGGCGTCGAGACCACGCCGACCAGTGCGTGTCCCCCGGGAATCCAGCGCCAGATGCACGTCTGGCCCCTCGAGGGCCACCCGAGCCGCATCTGGCGCTGGATTCCCAGGGCGCTGGCACGGCACGGGCGTCCCGGGTCAGGCCGAGACGACCGCGTCCGCCTCGATCTCGACCAGCAGCGCCGGGTCGATCAGCCGGGACACCTCGACCATGGTGGAGGCCGGCCGCACGTCGGCGAAGACCTCGCCGTGCACCCGGCCCACCTCCGCCCAGCGGGTGATGTCGGTGACGTAGATGCGGGTACGGACGACGTCGGCCAGCGAGGACCCGGCCTGCTCCAGCGCCCCGGCGATCCGGCGCAGCACCTCCCGGGTCTGCGCGGCCGGATCGGCGCCGCCGACCGCTCCCCCGCCCTCCGCGGCAGCCGTCGTTCCGGCTACCACCACGAGGCCTCCCACCCGGACCGCACGGGAGTAGCCGACGGCCTCTTCCCACGGCCCGCCCGAGGAGACCAGCGAACGCGCGCTCACCTGGTCACCGTGCCCCTTCCCCGCTGCTGGTCCGGCGGACCTACTCGAAGGCGGCGGCGCGTGCTTCGGGGCGCTGCTGCAGCATCTCCCGGGCGCGGGCGGCGACCTTGTGCTCGCAGAGCACCTCGTACTTGGTCGCCACGGTCTGGGTCACCGAGGTGAAGTCGCGACGCCCGCGCGAGGCCGCGTAAGCGATCGCGGCGAAGACCATGCCGAGCAGGACGCCGATGGCCAGGGACGACAGCAAGAGCGCGAGGAAGCTGTTCACCTCCGGCACGAAGATCAGCAACACCAGCGCGACCAGCAGGCCGGTGGAGACGCCGGACTGGACCCCACCCAGTAAGACCGTGCTCCAGGTCCGGCGGCCCAGCACCCGCTCCACCGACTTCAGGTCGGTCCCGACGATGGCGAGGTTCTGCACCTCGAACTTCTCATCGGCCAAGAAGTCGACCGCCTTCTGCGCCTCGGCGTAGCTGGCGTAGATCCCGACCGACTGGGGGAACTGGAGCTCGAAGATCGAGCTGAGGGTACGGGGTTGCGGGGTGCTCATCGGTTCTCCAGGCTGTTCCGGGCTCACGGTTGGTCGGCCCCCGCAGTGCTCACGGAGGCTGAGGGGACCAATCTAGCGGCGCTGCCTGGGCGCGGCCTGGGAGGACGCTGTCCCGACGCTCAGCGGCGCCAGCCGGCCAGGGTCACCACCAGCGTGTTCTCGACCGGTCGCGGCGAGGACCCCCGGTGGTTGCTGACCATGGCGAACACGTACCGCCGGCCGTCGCGTCCGGTCACGTACCCGCTGAGGGCAGTCACCCCGGTCAGGGTGCCGGTCTTGGCGTGCGCGTTCCCCGCAGCGGCCGTGCCGGTCATTCGCGAGCGGAGCGTGCCGCCCACCATGCGCCGGCTGTCCCCCGCCACCGGCAGCCCGCGGTCGAACGCGGCGAACCAGGGCTCGGAACGCACCTCGACCAGCATCGTGGCCAGCGCCCGCGCGGTCAGGGTGTTCTGCCGGGTGAGGCCCGAGCCGTCGGTCAGGACCACGTCGGCCATCGGGACGCCGAGATCGCGGAGGTAGCCGGTGGTGACCGCCAGCCCTGCCGTCCAGCTACCGGGCTGGCCGGCGCGGGCGGCCATCGCCTTGGTCAGCGCCTCCGCGTGCATGTTGTTGCTCAGCTTCAGGAAGGGCACCATCAGCTCCGAGAGCGGCATCGAGGTGTCGAGAGCCAGCCGCCTCCGCTGGGTGGCGGGTGTGGCCACGACGACCGTCCCGCCCTCGACGGTGACCCCCGCCCGGGCCAGCTCCGCCCGGAAGACCGCGGCGGCGTAGAGCTCGGGCCGGTGGACCGTGACCAGGGTGCTCGCCCGGGCTCGACCCAGCGGCACCCGCCCGGAGACGGTGATCGTGCCGGACCCGTGGGCCCGGCGGGCGGAGAAGGTGCTGGTGCTGGTCGAGGAGCCGGTGGTGGTGTGATTGACGAACCGAACGTACGTCGCCGCCGCCGCCGGCGTCGTGGTGATCTTCGCCTTGCCGCCCCTGGTCCCCGGGGCGTAGTTGACCAGGACGGTCCCCGCGTCAAAGTCCGCGTTCGGGGCAAGGGTCAGGGCGGAGATCTCGGCGGCGTAGTAGCGGTCGGCATAGCCGGTTGACCAGCCGGGGTTGTAGCGCTGGTCGTCGAAGAAGGTGGCGTCGACGGCCAACCGGCCCGTGACGCGGGTGATGCCCGCCGCGCGCACCTGATGGGCGAGGGAGCGGTAGTCCGACACCCGGGCCGTGGGGTCTCCGTAACCCTTGAGGTAGAGCCTTCCCTGAACCGCGCCGCCCACCACCGCACCGCGACGGAAAACCTCGGTGCGGAAACGGTAGGAGGGTCCGAGGGTGTGCAGGGCGGCCGCGGCGGTCAGCGACTTGGTGTTGGACGCGGGGATGAGGGCGCGGCCGCCCGAGCGGTCGTACAGCACGGCGCCGCTGTCGGCGTCGAGCACGACCGCCGCACTGGCCGACTGCTGGACCCGCGGGTCGGCCATCACCGCGGCCAGCTTCTGGGCGAGAGCCGGGTCCGCCGTCGCAGCAGCCGCTTCCGGAGCCGCCACGCCCAGGGCCAGAGCCATCGCGGCCGTGGCGGTGACGAGAGCGGTCAGCGCCCGGGTCGGCGGGCGACGAAGGGAGGGGGAGGGACGGAACCGGCGCATGAAGACTCCTGAGTTCGGCCCGAGTGCGCTCACCCTAACGGGACGTGTCAACCGCTACAGCGACGCCGTAGAGCCTTCGACGGCCAGCTCCCGCTCGGTCAGCGAGCTGGGTGGGGACGCTCCTGCACCCCGAGGGTGACGTCGCACCCCGGCGTCGGGGTGCGACGTCACCGTCGGGGTGCAGGACGAGAGGGGCCGAATACTGACGTCCGGGCCCTGGGGCGGATCCGACCCGACGCCAGCTCAGTGCGACTCACGGCTGACGTCCGAGCCGCTCCCACCGACGAGGAAGTCGAGGTCGGCGCCCCGGTCGGCCTGCAGCACGTGCTCGATGTAGAGGCGCTCCCAGCCCCGGGCCCGGTGGGCGTAGGCCGCGGTGGAGGTGGCCGCCGGGGTCCGGGCCTCCCACTCCGCGGGGTCGACCTCGGCGTTGAGCGTCCGGGCGGGCACGTCGAGGGCGACGACGTCGCCGGTCCGCAGCCGGGCCAGCGGCCCTCCGGCGGCCGCCTCGGGAGCGACGTGCAGGACCACGGTGCCGTAGGCGGTGCCGCTCATCCGCGCGTCGCTGATGCGGACCATGTCGCGGACCCCCAGCTGCACCAGCCGGCGCGGGATGGGGAGGTTGCCGACCTCCGGCATGCCCGGGTAGCCCCGGGGACCGCAGCCGCGCAGCACCAGCACCGAGTCGGCGGTGACGTCGAGGTCGGGGTCCTCGAGCCGGGCGTGGGCGTCCTCGATGCTGTCGAAGACGACGGCCGGGCCGCGGTGCACGAGCAGCCCCGGGGACGCCGCAGCGGGCTTGATGATGGCCCCGTCAGGTGCCAGGTTGCCGCGCAGCACCGCGATCCCCGCGGCGTTGACCAGGGGCTCGGCGCGCGGGGCGATGACCTCCCGGTCCCACACCGGCTGGCCGACCAGGGTGTCGACGAAGCGCTCCCCGGTCACCGTTGTGGCCTCGGGCGCCAGCAGGTCGGCCACCTCGGCCAGCGCGGCGCGCAGCCCGCCCGCCCGGTAGAAGTCGTCCATCAGGTGCCGGCCCGAGGGCTGCAGGTCCACCAGCAGCGGCACCTCGTGCCCGATCCGGTCGAAGTCGTCCAACCCCAGGGGCAGGCCCAGCCTCCCGGCCAGGGCCAGCAGGTGCACGACGGCGTTGGTCGAGCCGCCGATGACGCCCAGCGTGACGATCGCGTTGTGGAAGGCCTCGGCGGTCAGCACCGCGCTGGGGCGGCGGTCGCGGTGGACCAGGTCGACGGCGAGCCGGCCGGTCTCCTGGGACAGGCTCAGCAGGCGGGCGTCCGCGGCGGGCGTGCCGGCGAAGCCCGGCAGCGTCATCCCCAGCGCCTCGGCCAGGCAGGCCATCGTCGAGGCGGTGCCCATGGTGTTGCAGTGGCCCTTGCTGCGGATCATGGAGGACTCCGACGCGGTGAAGTCCCGCGCGGTCATCGTGCCGGCGCGCACCTCCTCCGACAGCCGCCACACGTCGGTGCCGCAGCCCAGCGGCTGCCCCCGGAAGGTGCCGGTGAGCATGGGCCCGCCGGGGACCACGACGGCCGGCAGGTCGACCGACGCGGCCGCCATTAGCAGGGCCGGGATCGTCTTGTCGCACCCGCCCAGCAGCACCACGCCGTCGATGGGGTTGGCGCGGAGCATCTCCTCGATGGCCATCGCCGCGAGGTTGCGCCAGAGCATGGCGGTGGGCCTCACCAACGTCTCGCCCAGCGACATCACGGGCAGGTTGTGCGGCACCCCGCCCGCTTCCCAGATCCCCGCCTTGACCGACGCCGCCACCTCGTCCAGGTGGGCGTTGCACGGGGTCAGGTCGGAGGCGGTGTTGGCGATGGCGATGTGCGGGCGCCCGTCGAAGGAGTCCTCCGGCGTGCCGCGGCGCATCCAGGCCCGGTGGATGTAGGCGTCGCGGACGCTGCCCCCGCGATCGGCGTACCAGGCATCGCTCCGCATCCCGGCACCCTAGTGGGGCCCTATCATCTGCGCATGCGGGCCCTGCTGATGACTGCTCCCGGCCAAGCCGAGGTCGGCGAGGTGCCCGGCCCCCGTGCGCACGGCGGCGAGGTGGTGGTCGAGGTGGAGCGGGCCGGTGTCTGCGGCACCGACGTCGAGCTCTTCCACGGCAGCCTGGCCTACATCGCCGAGGGGGCGACCCGCTACCCCATCCGACCCGGCCACGAGTGGTGCGGACGGGTGCGCGCCCTCGGGGCCGGGGTGGACCGGAGCTGGCTGGGTCGGCGGGTGGTCGGCGACACCATGCTGGGCTGCGGACGCTGCGACCGCTGCCGCGCCGGCCGGCACCACGTCTGCGCCAACCGGACCGAGATCGGCGTCCGGGGCGACCGGCCGGGCGCGCTGGCCGAGCGACTGGCGGTCCCCGCCTCGGCGTTGCACCCCATCCCCGAGCAGCTCACCCCGGCGGCCGGCGCCCTGGTGGAACCCGGCGGCAACGCGCTCCGCGCGGTCCGGGCGGCACAGCTCCAGGGCGGGGAGCGGGTGCTGGTCCTGGGCGCCGGCACGATCGGGCTGCTCGCGGCGACATTCGCGGCCGTGCACGGAGCCCGGGTGGTCGTCGCCGACCCCCGCCCCGAAGCTCTCGCCCTGGTCAGCCACTTCGGCGTCGAGGGGGTCGACCCGGCCGCTCTCGCCGACGAGGACTCCGGCTTCCGCGCCGTCATCGACGCCAGCACGGGCGCGGACAGCCCCGCCGCGGCCGTCCGGCTGGCCGAGCCCTCCGGTCACGTGGTGCTGATCGGGCTGTCGCACGCTCCGAGCCTGCTGGACACCCGCCAGGTCGTCTACAAGGACCTGCACGTCACCGGGCTGCTGGGCGCCTCGTCGGGGCTGGACGGCGCCATCGCCTGGTACACCGCCGGCGAGGTGGTCCCCGACCCGTTGGTGGCCGCGGTGGTCGGCCTCGACCAGGTGGCGGCCGTGCTCGCCGGTGCTCGCCCGCCCGGTGCCGGGCCGGGGCCCAAGGTGCACGTCGACCCCCACCGGCGGGACTGACGCCGGCCGCTGTCCGCGCCGCCCGGGGACCACCGCCGCGCTGGGTTGATAATCGTCGCGTGGCTCCCTCCAGCGCGACCTCGGTCTTCATCTCCCGCATCCGCGGTCTGCCGGTGCTCGACGGGGCCGGCGACCAGGTCGGCAAGGTCCGCGACGTCGTCATCCAGCGGCGCGCTGCCGGCCGCCCGCCCCGGGTCAAGGGCCTGGTCGTGGAGTCCTTCGCCAAGCACCGCATCTTTGTGCCGATGGCCTGGATCACCCGCGTCGACGCCGTGCAGGTGGTCATCACCGGGCCGGTGAACACCCGTCGCTTCGAGCGCCGCGAGTCCGAGATGCTCGTCATCGACGATCTGTTCGACCTCACCGTCAACCGGCTTGACCAGCCCGGACCCGCAGTCATCTTCGACGTGGCCATGCGGTCGGCCCGCAGCCACGACTGGGTGCTGTCGGAGGTGGCCCTCCGCGAGGTCGTCAAGGCGTCGCGCTTCGCCCGGCGGGGCCACACCGCCATCGTCGACTGGTCCGAGATCGACATGCTGCGGGTGGAGCACGCCCAGGGCACCGAGCAGCTGATCGCGGCCATGGAGGACATGAAGCCAGCCGACGTGGCGCGCGAGCTCCATGACATGTCGCCCGAGCGGCGGACCGAGATCGCCTCGGCCCTGGACGACGGCCGGCTCGCCGACGCGCTCGAGGAGCTGCCTGAGGACGAGCAGGTGGCGCTGATCACCGTGCTGGACACCGACCGGGCCGCGGACGTGCTGGAGGAGATGGACCGCGACGACGCCGCCGACCTGATCGCGGAGCTGGCGCCCGAGCTGGCCGAGATCCTGCTGGCCCGGATGGAGCCCGAGGACGCCAAGGACGTGCGCCGGCTGCTGAACTACGCCGAGTTCACCGCCGGCGGCATGATGACGCCCGAGCCGCTCATCCTGCCCCCCGACGCCACGGTCGCCGAGGCGCTGGCCCGCGTCCGTGACGCCGAGCTCACCCCCGCGCTGGCCTGCATGGTCTACGTCTGCCGGTCCCCCTTGGAGACCCCGACCGGCCGCTTCATCGGTGCGGTGCACTTCCAGCGCCTGCTCCGAGAACCTCCCTCGACCCTGGTCTCCGCACTCTTGGACAGCGACCTGGAACCCCTCACCGCAGCGGCGAACCTGCACGAGGTCAGCCGCTACTTCGCCACCTACAACCTGGTGAACGCGCCGGTCATCGACGCAGAGCACCGCCTGATCGGCGCGGTCACCGTCGACGACGTCTTGGACCACGTCCTACCTGAGGACTGGCGTGGCACCCAGCTGGACTCCCAGTCCGCAGCCATGTCCCCGGCCGCCAGCGGGGTGAGCCGTGGCCAGGGCTGACCGCGCCTCGCAGCGCCTCAACGTCCCGGGGGCGCGGCGGCGGTTCGAGCTGCCGAGCATGAACTTCGACCGGGACGCCTTCGGCCAGTTCGCGGAGGGCTTTGCCCGGTTCATGGGCACGGCCCGCTTCCTGGCTTGGATGTCAGTCATCGTGCTGGTCTGGGTGCTGTGGAACGTGCCGTTGGGACCGGACCGGCCACGCTTCGACCCGTTCCCCTTCATCTTCTTGACCCTGGTCCTGTCGCTGCAGGCCTCCTACGCCGCGCCGCTGATCCTGCTGGCCCAGAACCGGCAGGAGGCGCGCGACAGGGTGGGCCGCGACGCCGACCGGGAGCAGGCCGCGCAGAGCCGTGCCGACATGGACTTCCTGGCCCGGGAGATCGCCAGCCTGCGCAACTCCGTCGGGGAGCTGGCCACCCGCGATTACGTCCGCTCTGAGCTGCGCTCCGAGCTCCGGGCCATGGTGGCCGAGCTGGACGCGGCGGCCGAGGAGGGCCGCGACGGCCAGCACCCGCGCCTCAGCAGTCCGACGAATCCGGACCGGCGGGAGCGTTGACGAGGCTCGCCTAGGCTGGGAGGCATGCTCGACGCCCAGGCTCCTGTTCTCGACCACCCGCTCCTGCCCCCCGTCCGCGAGGCCCTCACCCGCGTCGACGACCCCGAGATCAAGAAGCCCATCACCGAGCTCGGCATGGTGGCCGCGGTCGAGGTCGACGCCGCAGGCCGGGTCCGCGTCGAGGTGCTGCTGACCGTCTCCGGCTGCCCGATGAAGGACACGCTGACCCGCGAGGTCACCGCTGCCGTCAGCGCCGTCGAGGGCGTCAGCGGAGTCCGGGTCGACCTCGGAGTGATGAGCGACCAGCAGCGGCTGGCGCTGCGCGAGCAGCTCAAGGGGGGCCAGACCGACCGCGAGATCCCGTTCGCCCGGGCCGACTCCCTGACCAAGGTCATCGCCGTCGCCTCGGGCAAGGGTGGGGTCGGCAAGTCCTCGGTCACGGTCAACCTCGCCCTCGCCCTGGCGGCCGCCGGGCGCAGCGTCGGGCTCCTGGACGCCGACATCTACGGCCACTCGGTGCCGGCCATGCTCGGGATCGCCGACGCCAAGCCCACGTCGGTGGAGGACATGATCCTCCCGGTGCCCAGCCAGGGCCTCAAGGTGATGTCGATCGGCATGCTCAAGCCGCGGCGCGACCAGGTGATCGCCTGGCGCGGACCCATCCTGGACCGGGCCCTCACCCAGATGCTCGCCGACGTGTACTGGGGCGACCTGGACTACCTGCTGCTGGACCTCCCGCCGGGTACCGGCGACGTCGCCATCTCCCTGGGCCAGAAGCTGCCGAGCGCGGAGGTGATCGTCGTCACCACCCCCCAGGCGGCCGCCGCGGAGGTGGCCGAGCGGGCCGGGACCATGGCCTCGATGATGAACCAGCGCGTGATCGGGGTGGTCGAGAACATGTCCTACCTCGCCGTGACCTGCCCGCACTGCGGGGAGGAGCAGCGCCACGAGGTCTTCGGGTCCGGTGGCGGCCAGGACACCGCGACCGGGCTGAGCACGCGTCTGGGCTACGACGTCCCGCTGCTGGCCCAGGTGCCGCTGGACCCCCGGCTGCGGGCGGGCGGCGACGAAGGGCTGCCCGTGGTCACCTCCGCGCCGGAGCAGCCCTCGGCCAAGGCGCTCGCCGCCCTGGCCACCGGGCTCGACCGGCGCGGCCGCGGCCTCCTCGGCCGCCAGCTCGGTCTGGCTCCGGCCGGCCGCTGACGGCAGCCGCTCCCCCCTGACCCGGTCCGCGGGTCAGGGCGCAGGCTCAGGTGGCGTCGGAGTCGAACGGGGTCTGCACCCGCGCCGGTCCGGCTGCGGCGTCGGCCAGCTCGGGCTCCTGCCCCTTGACGGCCTCGATGGCGGCGGACACGTCACCGGGCCGTCCGCTCACCGTCGCCGTGACGTCGTCGAGCTCGGCCTTGACGTCGGCCACGATCGGCTGGACGTCGTCAAGCAGGTGCTTCTGGATAAACGCCTTGGGGTTGAGGTCGCGCAGGTCGACATCCTCGAAGCCCGGACCCAGCTCCTTGACCAGCGTGTCCTGAGCCGATCCGGCGATGGTGCGGACGTACTGCACTACCCGGGCGGCCTTGCGGGCCAGCTCGGGGAGCCGCTCGGGACCGAAGAGCACCACCGCGATCGCCAGCAGCAGCAGGAACTCGGGCCCGTTGACGTCGAGCAGCATCGGCTGCATAGTCACCCCTCCTTGCTGCCCAGCGTGACCCTGGCCGACCGGTCAGCGGATCCGCGAGTGTAGTCGAGCGCCACGCGCTGGCCGGGCCGACGGGTGCGGATCGCGACGATCAGCTCCTCCGACGTCCGCACCTGCTGGTCGTCGATCCGGGTGATGACGTCTCCCGTCCGCAACCCGGCGTCGTCAGCGGGCCCGTTGTCCTCGACGGTGCGCAGGCGGACACCGCCGCTCACGTCCTCCACCGTCGCACCGATGACGGGGTAGCTGGCCTTGCCTCGTTCCACCAGCTGCTGGCCGATCTGGCGGGCCTGGCTGACGGGGATGGCGAAGCCCAGACCGATGTTCCCTGTCTGGCCTTGGGCGGAGCCGAGGGTGAGGATCGCGGAGTTGACCCCGATGACCCGGCCAGCCGCGTCGATGAGCGGCCCTCCGGAGTTGCCGGGGTTGATGGGGGCGTCGGTCTGGATGGCGTTGATGTAGGCGGTCGGGGCGTCGGCGTTGGCCCCGCCGCCCACGACGACGGGCCGGTCCTGCGCGCTGACGATGCCTTGGGTGACGGTGCCCGGCAGACCGAGGGGAGCGCCGACGGCGATCACCGGCTGGCCGACCTCAAGGGCCTCGGAGTCACCGAAGGGCAGCGGCTTCAGACCCGAGGAGCCACGGACCTTGATCACGGCCAGGTCGTAGGAGGGGCTGCGCCCCACCAATGTGGCGCTCTGTCGACGGCCGTCGGAGAAGACGACGCGGATGCGCTCCCCGTCCTCGGCGGCGGCCGCCACGACGTGGTTGTTGGTCATGATCCGGCCGGAGGTGTCCAGCACGAAGCCGGATCCGGTGGAGCTGCCGGTCTGGATCATCACCGTGCCCGGCAGGACGCGCTTCGCCACCTCGACGGTGTCCACCTGCGGAGGCGGAGCCGGCAGGGGGCTGGCACTGCCGTTCGTGCCGGGGTCGACCGGTGATGGCGCAGCAGTGCTGGCGCTGCTGGCGGGCACCTCGGCCAGGGGCCGGCCGGCGAGCACGGAGCCGCCGTATCCCGCGGCTCCCCCGACCAGCAGCGCGGTCGCGGCGGCGAGGGGGACGACGGTACCGAGCCTGCTCCGGCGGGGTGACGGCCCGCGCAGCGACGTCGCGCCGCCGACCGGGACGTGGCCCTGTCCCGCGAAGCCGGGTGTCGGGTAGGCAGGCGGAGGGAAGGCCGGCGGTGGATAGCCGGGGGGTGGACCCCAGGATGGCGGCGCGGGCCGGGCGTCGAATCCCGGTCCGCGCGGGGCCCAGGGGTCGGGGGAGCCGGTGGCCGGTGGGGCGTCACGCAGCCATCGCGGGTCCGTCTGCTCCGGGCCTCCGGGTGGACCGGAGAAGGCCCCGGACCGGTTCTCGGGGGCGGGACCGCCGGAACTGTCGCCCGGCGGGGTGATCTCGCCCAATGACCTAGCCCTTCATGTCGGCCGGCAACCTCGCCCGGCCCTCGCGGATGAGCCCCATCGTAGTGCGCTCCCGTGAGGGTCGGCGGGCAACGAGCGCGGCGGGCGGCTCCCCGTCTCCACCGCCACCCCGCGGTAGCGGCTCCGCTCGGGCGTCGGGCAGCGGTGGGCCAGGGCGGCGCGCAGCTGAGCACGTCCGCGGTGGATGCGGCTGCGGACGGTGCCGAGGTTGACGTCGAGCACCTCGCTGATCTCGCCGTAGCTGAGGCCCTCGATGTCGCAGAGCACGACCGCGGCGCGGAACTCCGGGGACAGGGCGGCCAACGCGGCGACGACGTCGTGGTCGAGGCCGGCGTCGGCAAGCTGCTCCGACGGGTTCGGCCAGCTGCTCGGGAGCCGGTCTTCGGCGCCGTCGGCTAAGCCGTCGAAGCGGATCCTGCGCCCTCGACGGACGCCGTCCAGGAAGAGGTTGGTGGTGATGCGGTGCAGCCAGCCCTCGAGCGTCCCCGGCTGGAAGCGGTGGAGCGAGCCGAAGACCCGGAGGAAGACGTCCTGCGTCAGGTCCTCGGCGTCGGTGACGTCGGCGGTGAGCCGGTAGGCCAGGCGGTACACGCGGGCGCCGTGGTCGCGGACGACCTCATCCCAGGTCGGCGGCGTCCAGCCGGTCGGCCCACCGCCGGTGAGCACAGCGCCGGTCGACTCGACGACGGCGTCGAGGGCGAGCTGCCCCTGGTCGCGAGCGGACGACGGCACCATGGCGAGGACCTCCTTCTGGCCTGGCGGCCAGGTCGGGAGGTCCACCCTGGTGCTGGTCCCTGGCAGGGCCCTGGCTCGGGCCTGTGACGCACCTGTGCGCCCGCGCGTGGCTGGGCCAGGACCGCTGCGCGCGGGGGCGGCTCAGGCGGGAAGGCCGGCTGCGGTCAGTGCGCGGCCCAGAGCCGCAGTCTCCTCCGCGGTGGCCGGCACCAGCGGTGGGCGCAGCCCGCCGACCGGGCGGCCCTGCAGGGCGAGGCCGGCTTTGACGAGGATGACGCCCTGGGTGGCGAAGACCCCGGTGAAGATCGGCAGGAGCTGCCGGTGCAGCTCCAGCGCACCCGCGACGTCGCCACTCAGGTAGGCCTCGATCATCGCCCTGGTTCCGAGCGAGCTGAAGTGGGTGGACGTCCCGACGATGCCGACGGCGCCCACGGCCAGCAGCGGGAGGGTCATGGGGTCGTCCCCGGAGTAGTAGGCGAGATCGGTGGCCGCGATGACGGCGGAGGTGGCGACCGGGTCGCCGGTGGCGTCCTTCACCGCGACCACGCGCTCGTGCTCGGCCAGCCGGAGCAGGGTGTCCCGAGCGAGCGGGACGGCGGCTCGGCCCGGGTGGTCGTACACCATGACGGGCCGGTCGGTGGCGTCGGCGACGGTGCGGAAGTGCTCGAGCAGGCCGGCCTGGGGCGGGCGGGAGTAGTACGGGGTGACGACGAGCAGGCCGTGCGCGCCGACCTCGGCGGCCTGGCGGGCCAGGGCCACGGTGTGCGCGGTGGAGAACGTGCCGACGCCGCTGAGCACCGAGGCCCGGTCGCCCACGGCGTCCAGGACCACCCGCAGCAGCTCGGCCTTCTCGGCGTCGGTGGTGGTCGGGGACTCCCCCGTGGTCCCGCTGAGGACAAGTCCGTCGTTCTTCAAGTCGTCGACGAGGTAGGTGGCCAACGAGGCCGCGGTGTCGAGGTCCAGGGCACCATCGGCGCGGAACGGCGTGACCATGGCAGTCAGCAGGCGGCCGAACGGCGGCGGCGAAGGCATGCCGGACATCCTAGGGCGGGCGGGTCGGTGGCGGCTCAGCGCACGTCGGGGGTGATCACCACGAGCGGGTCACCGTCGCTCACCACATCACCCGCGGCCACGACGACCTCGCTCACCGAGCCGGCGACCTCGGCCAGCACGGGGATCTCCATCTTCATCGACTCGAGGATCACCACCGGGTCCTCTGCGCTGACCCGCTGCCCCACGGTGACCTCGACCTTCATGACGGCGGCCACCAGCTCGGCGACGACGGTATGGCTCATGAGGCTCATCGTAGAGTGATCGACGCCTCGCCCGCGGCCCTCGGCCGCCGAGCGGGCGGGTAGCGGGAAGTCGATAGGGTGAGCCCGTGACCGCCTCAGGCAAGACCTCACCCAAAACTGCCCCCAAGCCGGCGACCTGGGCCTACGCCGAGGACTTCGTCGTCGAGCCCGAGGCCGCTGCCGCCGCCCGTGAGGCGGCTGCCCCGCTGGGCATCACCTCGGTCGGCCGCGGCGCGGCGGCTGCGCTCACCTTCCTGGCCCGCGCGGTCCAGGCCCGCGCCGTGGTCGAGATCGGGACCGGCGCGGGGGTGTCCGGCCTGGCGCTGTTCGCCGGCATGCGGCCCGACGGCATCCTCACCAGCGTCGACACCGAACCCGCGCACCAGCAGGCTGCGCGCAAGGCGTTCCTCTCGGTAGGCATCCCGACCCAGCGGTTCCGCCTGATCAGTGGCGACGCGCTCAACGTGCTCCCCCGGCTGAGCGACGGCGCCTACGACCTCGTCCTGGTCGACGGCGACCCGATGGAGTACCCGGAGTACGTGGAGCAGGGCATCCGCCTGCTGCGCCACGGCGGGCTGATCGCGCTCGACCACGCCCTGCTCAGCGACCGCACCGCCGACCCTGCGCAGACCGACGAGGAGACCGAGTCCGTCCGCGCAGCCCTGGAGCTGATGCGCGACCACGAGGACCTGGTCGTCAGCCTGCTGCCTGTCGGCGACGGGCTGCTGGTCGCCGTCAAGCGCTGACGCCGCCCCGGTCCCGGGGCGGCACCAGCCCGGCGAGGGTCAGCTCTTCTCGACCTTGGCGCCCTTGGCGACGACGGTGATCCCGGTTTCGGACACGGTGAAGCCTCGCTCGAGGTCATCCTTCTGGTTGACCCCGATCTGGGCGCCGTCGGCGACCACGACGTTCTTGTCGAGGATCGCGTTGCGGACGACCGCCATCTTCCCGATCCGCACGTTGCTCAGAAGCACCGACCGGTCGACCTTGGAGTTCTCCGAGACCCGGACGTTGGGCGAGAGCACTGAGCTCTCGATCGAGCCGCCGGAGATGATGCAGCCCGGGCTGACGACGGAGTCCAGGGCCAGGCCGCGCAGGGTGAACTTCGCCCCCGGCATCTGCATCGGGTAGGTGGAGATCGGCCAGTCCATGTTGTAGAGGTTGAACACCGGGTCCACCGACACGAGGTCCATGTGAGCCTCGTGGTAGGCGTCGATGGTCCCGACGTCGCGCCAGTAGGCCCGGTCCCGGTCCGTCGTGCCCGGCACCTCGTTGCTCATGAAGTCGTAGACGCCCGCGTCGCCCGCGTCGACGAACGCCGGGATGATGTCGCCGCCCATGTCGTGGCCTGAGGTCTCCGACGCCGCGTCGGTGGTCAGGGCGTCGATGAGGGCCTGGGTCGAGAAGATGTAGTTACCCATCGAGGCGAAGGTCGACTCCGGGTCGTCAGGCAGACCGGGCGGGTCGGCCGGCTTCTCCAGGAACCGGTCGATCTTGGCGTCGGTGCCGGCGTCGATCACGCCGAACGCGCTGGCCTGGCTCCGGGGAACCCGGATCGCCGCCACCGTGCAGCTGAAACCGCTGCTGATGTGCGCGTCGAGCATCTGCTCCACGTCCATCCGGTAGATGTTGTCGGCGCCGAACACCACCACGTAATCGGGTCGCTCGTCGCGGATCAGGTTCATCGACTGGAAGATCGCGTCCGCACTGCCCTGGTACCAACGCGGGCCCAGGCGCTGCTGGGCCGGAACGGGGGTGACGTAGTTTCCGAGCAGGGTCGACATCCGCCAGGTGAGGGAGATATGGCGGTCCAGGGAGTGTGACTTGTACTGGGTGAGGACCGCGATCTGCCGCATACCGGCGTTCACCAGGTTGGACAAGACGTAGTCGATCAGTCGGTAGGTCCCACCGAACGGGACCGCCGGCTTGGCCCGGTCCATCGTCAGCGGCATGAGCCGCTTCCCTTCTCCACCGGCCAGGACGATCGAGAGAACTTTCGCACGCGCTGCCATGGGGATGAACCTAGGGGGTGCGCGGAACGAGCGACAAGGGGACCCCCGACCCGGGGGCTCCCCAGCCCTCCCGCGAGCCTGCGGGGCTGTGCGACGATGCGCGTCATGAGCCCTGCCAACGATGACCGGTTGTCCATCTCGCTGCTCACTCGGGAGTACCCACCGAGCATCTACGGCGGGGCCGGCGTCCACGTCGCCCAGCTGGTGCCCCAGCTGCGCAAGCTCATCGACGTCGACGTCCAATGCATGGGTGAGCCGCGGGAGGGCGCCACCGCCCACGCCGAGGACTACCCGCCCGGGGCGAACGCCGCCCTCCGTGTCTTCGGCGCGGACCTGGCCATGGCCGCCGCGGTCCCCGAGGTCGACCTCGTCCACTCCCACACCTGGTACGCCAACCTGGCCGGGCACCTGGCCGGCCTGTTCCACGGCATCCCCCACGTCGTCAGCGCCCACTCCCTGGAGCCGCACCGGCCGTGGAAAGCCGAGCAGCTCGGCGGCGGCTACCAGCTGTCGTCCTGGGCGGAGCGGACGGCCTTCGAGGGGGCTGACGCGGTGATCGCGGTCAGCAACGGGATGCGGACCGGTGTCCTGGAGTCCTACACCGACCTCGACCCGGCCAAGGTCCACGTCGTCAAGAACGGCATCGACACCGACGAGTTCGCCCCCGACACGGGAACCGACATCGTCACCGGCCTCGGCGTCGACCTCGACCGCCCCTCCGTGGTCTTCGTCGGTCGGATCACGCGGCAGAAGGGGCTGGTCCACCTGGTCCGCGCGGCGGAGCAGCTGGACGCCGACACCCAGCTGGTGCTGTTGGCCGGAGCACCGGACACCCCGGAGATCGCGCGGGAGTTCGACGAGGCCTTCGCCCACCTGCAGGCGGCGCGCGGGAACGTCATCTGGGTGCAGGAGATGCTGCCGCGGGCCTCGGTGCGCCAGGTGCTGAGCCACGCCACCGTCTTCGCCTGCCCCTCGGTCTACGAGCCGCTGGGCATCGTCAACCTCGAGGCGATGGCCTGCGAGACCGCCGTCGTCGCCTCAGCCGTCGGAGGCATCCCCGAGGTCGTCGTGGACGGCGAGACGGGCTACCTCGTGCCCTACGACCCCGCACAGGCCGACGACCCCGCCTTCGTCTCGTCCTTCGAGGCCTCACTGGCCGAGCGGATCAACGCCTTGACCGCCGACCGCACCCAGGCGGAGGCGTTCGGCCGGGCCGGCCGCCAGCGCTGCATCGACGAGTTCAGCTGGGCCAAGATCGCCGCCGAGACCGTCGACGTCTACCGCCAGGCCCAACAAGTCCACGGCTGAGCACCCCGCGCGAATCGGGCAGGAGTTGGGCAGCAAGTGGGCGAAGACACTGACCGGCCACCACCGGACGGGGCGCCGCCGGTCTGAGGAGGAGCGGGTGAACACGCTTTTCGTTCACCCGCGACGACGAAGTCGGCGGGTCAAAGCCTCGTCCGACGTCCGAGCGGAGCGACGACAAACCACACAGCCTCGTCCGACGTCCGAGCGGAGCGAGGACAAACCACACAGCCCCGTCCGACGTCCGAGCGGAGCGAGGACAAACCACACAGCCCCGTCCGACGTCCGAGCGGAGCGAGGACAAACCACACAGCCCCGTCCGACGTCCGAGCGGAGCGAGGACAAACCACACAGCCCCGTCCGACGTCCGAGCGGAGCGAGGACAAACCACACAGCCCCGTCCGACGTCCGAGCGGAGCGAGGACAATAGACACAGACAAGGCCCCGTCGCCATGGCGACGGGGCCCTCGTGCTAGGTCCTCGCGAGCGCAGAGCCCGCGCGGGTCTGGTCTATCCGACCACTTCCTTGAGCGCTCCGGCGAGCTCCTGCGCCTCGCCCGCGTTGAGCTCCACGACGAGCCGGCCGCCACCCTCCAGCGGTACACGCATGACGATTCCCCGTCCTTCTTTGGTGACCTCCATGGGGCCGTCACCAGTCCGCGGCTTCATTGCAGCCATCGCACATCCTTGTCTGTCGTGATCCGGCGTTTGGCACGATTATCCAGCATCGCCGGGGCGCCCGACGATGCGGGGCTCCCCAGCCCTCCCCCGCTGGCGCTGCTGGGTAGACAGGTCGGGTCCAGGGACCGACCGCAGTCCGACCTCAGCGGTCGAGGACCACGCTGCAGCCCCGGAGGTGGTCGTCGACCAGCCCGACGGCCTGCATCAGGGCGTAGGCCGTCGTCGGCCCGACGAAGCGGACGCCGTGGGCCTTGAGCGCCTTGGCCAGCGCCGCCGATGCCGACGTCGACGCCGGGACCTCGTCCGGCAGGGGTCGGGGCCGGTCGGGCTGCCGGAAGCTCAGCACCAGCTCGGCGAAGGCGTCCCCCAGACCCTGGACGACCCTGGCGTTGGCCACGGCCGCCTCGATCTTGGCCCGGTTGCGGACGATGCCCGGGTCGGCCATCAGCCGCTCGACATCCCCGTCGTCGAAGGCCGCGACCAGGGTGGGGTCGAAACCGGCGAAGGCCCGGCGGAACCCCTCGCGCTTGCGCAGGATGGTGATCCAGGCCAGCCCGGACTGGAAGGCCTCCAGGGTCAGCCGTTCGTAGAGGCCGGCGACCGTGGTGACCGGCCGGCCCCACTCGTCGTCGTGGTAGCCCAGGTACTCCGGGGCGCCGAGCGCCCAGGCGCAGCGCAGCCGGCCGTCGGGTCCGGGCAGCAGGCTCACGGCGTCGCAGCCGTCCGCGGGGCCTCGGCGACCGCGGCCAGCTGGCGCAGGCTCTGCCCGAAGCCGAACCGCATCAGGGGCAGCACCAGGCGGGCGAGCTGGTTGGGCACCGGGCCACCCGGGACGGTGAACAGCTCGACCGCGTGCACCTGCGTGCGGTCCACACCGCCCTCGAGGCGGAAGACGCCCTCGCCGGTGAAGTAGGGCCCCAGATGGAGCACCTCGAGCTCGGCCACGCCGACTGCCGGTGGGGACCACCCCGTGACGACGAAGTTGTCCAGCAGGCCGACCGGGAGCCGACCCAGCCAGAAGCCGGAGAGCGCCGCGATCCGCACCCCGAGCCCGGCGTCGTGAGGACTCTGCACGCGGAGCGTGGTCAGGGGGATCCAGCGCGCCTGGCCCTGCCAGTCGATCAGCTCCTGCCAGACCCGGTCCAGCGGCGCTCCGACCTCGGCTCGGACCTCTAGCCGGGCGCTCACGCCGGGTCCAGAGGGCCGGCGGTCGGCCGGTCGAGGACGGGTGCCGGGCCGGCTGGCGCCCCGGTCAGGTCGGCGATGCGCGCGTCCCGCTCGGCGATCTCGGTGGCCAGCCGCTCGAGCAGCTCGTCCACCTGGCTCATCACGTAGCCGCGCAGCGCGGTGCCGAAGCGCGCACCCCGGATGTCGTCAGCGGTGAGGGGCCCCGCCGGCAGCTGCGGGCGGTACACGTCCTCGACCGGGTCGCTCATCTCGCCTACGCCTCCGGCCGCTGCCACCGCCGCGACGCCCAAGGCGGCGACGGCCACCACGGCGATGAACCACTCCATGGCTCGAATGGTGCCAGACGGTGCTGACAGTCCGGGTTCTCAGCCGTCAGCGCGACCGGCCAGGACCAGGGCGACGGCCTCGTCCAGGTCGTCGGTGACCTGGAGCAGGTCGAGGTCACGCTGGGCCACCGAGCCGTGCTCCAGAGCGGTCTGGGAGAACCAGTCCAGCAGCCCCTGCCAGTAGGCCGACCCGAACAGCACGACCGGGAACGAGGTCACCTTCTGCGTCTGGACCAGCGTCAGGGCCTCGAAGAGCTCGTCCAGGGTGCCGAAGCCCCCAGGCATCACGACGTAACCCTGCGCGTACTTGACGAACATCGTCTTGCGGGCGAAGAAGTAGCGGAAGTTGATGCCCAGGTTCACGTAGGCGTTGAGCCCCGACTCGAACGGCAGCTCGATGCCCAGCCCCACCGAGACCCCGCCGGCCTCGGCGGCTCCCTTGTTCGCGGCCTCCATGATGCCGGGACCGCCCCCGGTGATGACGGCCCGCCCGGCCTGAGCCAGCCGGCGGCCGAGCTGCTCGGCGGCGGCGTAGCTCGGGTTTTCGGGCGCCGTGCGAGCGGAACCGAAGACGCTCACGGCCGGACCGAGCTCGGCGAGCGTGCCGAAGCCCTCGACGAACTCGGACTGGATGCGCAGCACCCGCCACGGGTCGGTGTGCAGCCAGGCCGCCGACCCGGCGTCGTCCAGCAGGCGTTGGTCGGTCGTGGTGTCGGGGACCTGGTCGCCTGCCCGCATGACGGGGCCCTGCATGTAGCGCTCGCGATCGTTCAGCACCCGGCCACCCTAGTGTCGGGTCAAGACGAGGCTGCAGGGACGAGCGCGCCGGCTCAGGAGAGCCAGCGGACGAGGGCGTCGCGGCAGGTGACCACCTCCTCAGCCGGACAGAACTCGTCGTCAGCGTGGGCCTTGCCCGGATCGCCGGGCCCGAAGTTCACCGCCGGCACCCCGCGCGCGCTGAACCGGGCCACGTCGGTCCAGCCGAACTTCGCGCTCGGCTCGCCGCCGACGGCGGCCAGGAACTCCGCGGCGGCCGGCTGGTCCAGGCCTGGTCGGGCTCCGGGCGCCACATCGCTCACCCGGACCGGGAAGCCCTCGAGGACCTCACGCACGTAGGTCTCCGCCTGTTCGGGTGACTTGTCGGGCGCGAAGCGGTAGTTGACCTCGATCTCGCAGCGGTCGGGGATGACGTTGCCCGCGATCCCCCCGCGGATGGCGACGGCGTTGAGGCCCTCGCGGTAGGTGAGCCCGTCGACGACCACCTCCTGGGCCCGGTGGCCCGCGAGCGCCTGCAGCACCGCCCCGGCGTCATGGATGGCGTTGTGGCCCTTCCAGGAGCGGGCGGAGTGCGCCGCGACACCGGTCAGCTCCACCACCACCCTCATGGTCCCCTGGCAGCCGCCCTCGATCCGGGCGTTCGACGGCTCCCCGAGCACGGCGAAGACGCCGTCGAGGTGCTCGGGGTGCTCCGCCGCCAGCCGGTTGAGGCCGTTGCGACGCTCCTCGACCTCCTCGTTGTCGTAGAAGAGCCAGGTGACGTCGCGGGTGGGTGCGCTCAGCGCGGCGGCAGCGGAGAGCTGGGCCGCCACCCCGCCCTTCATGTCGCAGGCTCCGCGGCCGTGCACCAGCGTCCGTCCGTCCTCCTCGGTGAGCCGCGAGGGCACGTTGCCGGCGATGGGGACGGTGTCCAGGTGGCCCGCCACCACGACGCGCTCCGCCCGGCCCAGCTCGGTCCGCGCGACCACGACGTTGCCCGACCGAGTGACCACCAGGTGCGGGTACGGGCGCAGCGCATCCTCGACGAGGTCGGCGAGCGCCTGCTCGTCGCCGCTGACCGAGGGCACGTCGACCAGCCGGCGAAGGAGGTCGACGACGTCGCCCTCGAGGTCCAGGGAGGTAGCCATCCCGGCACCCTACGCGCCGCCGCGCGCGCTCAGGGAGGTGTCAGCGGGCCCCGGTACGCTTCCCGCCATGACGAACGCCGCGACCTCGTCCCGCCCCGCGTGGGGCTGGGGACTGGCCACTCTGCACACCTCCGGAGTGGTCTTGGACACCTGGTTCCCCACCCCCGCCCTCGGGGCGCCCGCGGACGAGGAGGCGCCGGCGTCCCTGACTGCGGCGCAGGGCGCCGACGAGGTGCGCGGCACCCGCACCGAGGTGGTCCGGGTGGCCGTCGACCTGGACGCGGCCCCGGCGGGCACCTCCGACGTCTACCTCCGCCTGCACCTGCTCAGCCACCGCCTGGTCGCCCCGCACGGTCTCAATCTGGACGGGGTGTTCGGCCTGCTGCCCAACGTGGTCTGGACCAGCGCCGGGCCGTGCGCCGTCGAGGGCTTCGAGACCGTCCGGGCCGCGCTGCGCGCCCGGCACGGCCACGTGACCGTCCTGGGTGTCGACAAGTTTCCCCGGATGGTCGACTACGTCCTGCCCACCGGCGTCCGGATCGCCGACGCGGACCGGGTCCGTCTCGGCGCCCACCTCGCCCCGGGCACCACCGTGATGCACGAGGGCTTCGTCAACTACAACGCCGGCACCCTCGGCACCTCGATGGTCGAGGGCCGGATCTCGGCCGGGGTGGTGGTCGGGACGGACTCCGACGTCGGCGGCGGCGCCTCGATCATGGGGACCCTGTCGGGCGGCGGCAAGGAGGTGATCAGCCTCGGCGAGCGCTGCCTGGTCGGGGCCAACGCCGGGATCGGCATCGGCCTGGGCGACGACTGCGTCGTGGAGGCCGGTCTCTACGTCACCGCCGGCACCAAGGTCAGGCTGCCGGACGGACAGGTCGTCAAGGCGCGCAGTCTCTCCGGCGAGCCGAACCTGCTGTTCCTGCGCAACTCCGTCACCGGGGCCATCGAGGTCCGGCGTCGCCAGGGTGTCGGGGTGGAGCTGAACCAGGCTCTGCACGCGAACTGACGGTGGCGACCCGACCAACTCCTCTGGGGGTGGGCTGCCTCGTCGTCGCCGTGGTGCTCGTGGCGGTCGCCGCGGTGGTCGGTGTCCGGCTGCTCGGTGACCAGGGAGGCTCTCCCCCCACCAGCGGGCAGCGCTGCGTGGCCTCCGCGGGCGGCCGCTCGGTGGCGCTGGACCTCGAGCAGGCCCGGCTGACCTCGATCATCGTGGGGGTGTCCGTGCGCCGGGGTCTGGCCCCGCGGGCCGCCTCGATCGCGATGGCCACCGTCTACCAGGAGACGGGGATCCGGAACCTGAGCTACGGGGACCGGGACTCGGTGGGCCTGTTCCAGCAGCGGCCCTCGCAAGGCTGGGGCACCGCCAAGCAGCTGCAGGACCCGTACTACTCCAGCGGCAAGTTCTACGACGCGCTGGTGGAGGTTGACGGCTGGGAGCAGGGGGACATCAACGACGTCGCTCAGGCGGTCCAGCGCAGCGGCTTCCCCGAGGCCTACCGAGACCACGAGGCCGACGGCCGGGTGCTGGCCAGCACGCTCACGGGCAGCTCCCCCGCCTCCTTCACCTGCCTGGAGCGGGCCGGGGCCGACGGCGACGCCGACGCCCTGGTGGCCTCGTTGGAGAGGACCCTCGGCCAGGTCGAGCACACCGTGGAAGGCGACACCGTGCGCATCGACGCCGGACGGGCCCGGCTGGCCTGGGCGTACGGCCAGCATGCCGTGGCCGGGGCCGCCCGCTACGGCGTGACGGCGGTGACCGTGGGTGAGCAGAGCTGGCGGACCGACCCCGATGCGCTGCCGTCGTGGCAGGCCGCGGCCGACCCGGTCGCCCGAGACCAGGTCGTGGTCACCCTGCGCTGAGCAGGCGGGCGACCGCGGCACCGATCCGCTCGTCGGAGGCGGTCAGCGCCACCCGGACGTGACGGGCGGCGGCATCGCCGTAGAAGTCCCCCGGCGCCACCAGGATCCCGTGCCCGGCGAGCAGGTCGAGGGAGTCCCGCCCGTCCTCGTCCCGGGTCGCCCACAGGTAGAGCCCGGCCTCGGAGTGCTCGACCCGGAACCCGGCGGCCTCCAGGGCCGGTCGCAGCACCCGCCGCCGCTCGGCGTAACGCTCCCGCTGCTCGGCGACGTGCTCGTCGTCGGCCAGCAGGGCGGTCATCGCGTCCTGCACCGGCCGGGGCACGATCATGCCGGCGTGCTTGCGCACGGCCAGGAGCTCGCTGACGACGGCCGGGTCGCCGGCCACGAAGCCCGCGCGGTAGCCGGCGAGGTTGGACCGCTTGGACAGCGAGTGCAGGACGAGCAGCCCGGCGTGGTCGCCCCCGCTGACGCTGCGGTGCAGCACCGACACCGGCTCGGCCTCCCAGCCGAACTCGCCGTAGCACTCGTCGGAGGCGACCAGGGCGCCACGCTCCCGGGCCCAGCCCACCCGCTCCGCCAGCACGTCCGCGCCCAGCACCTCCCCCGTCGGGTTGGACGGGGAGTTGAGCCACACCAGGGCCGGGCGCTCGTCGCCGAGCTCGGTCAGGTCGTCAACGGCTCGCGTGCGGCAGCCGGCCATCCGCGCCCCGACCAGGTAGGTCGGGTAGGCCGTCGACGGCAGGACCACCAGGTCGTCCGGGCCCAGTCCCAGCAGGGTGGGCAGCCAGGCGACGAGCTCCTTGGTGCCGATGACCGGCAGCGTGGCAGCCGGTTCCAGCTCAGCCCCCCAGCGCCGGGCGAGGTAGCCGGCCATCGCGTCCCGCAGCTGCGGGGTGCCGGCCGTTTGCGGGTACCCCGGGCTGTCGGCCGACCCCGCCAGCGCCCGCCGTCCGAGCTCTGGGGTGGGGTCGACAGGCGTGCCCACCGAGAGGTCGACTAACCCGTCGGGGTGGGCCCCGGCACGGGCCTTGGCGCCCGCGAGGGTGTCCCAGGGGAAGTCGGGCAGCGCCGCGGCCAGGCTCATGGTCGAGGTCCGTCCGGAGCAGGACTCACTCGGCGTGCTCCTGCGGCGGCAGCGCCTCGATCAGCGGGTGGTCCTTATCGATGACGCCCATCTTGGCCGCGCCGCCCGGGGAGCCGAGGTCGTTGAAGAAGTCGACGTTGGCGTTGTAGTAGGGCTTCCACTCCTCGGGGGTGTCGTCCTCGTAGAAGATCGCCTCAACCGGGCACACGGGCTCGCACGCCCCGCAGTCCACGCACTCGTCGGGGTGGATGTAGAGCATCCGCTTGCCCTCGTAGATGCAGTCGACGGGACACTCCTCGACGCAGGCCCGGTCCTTGAGGTCCACACAGGGCTGAGCGATGACGTACGTCACGAGGTCACTCCTAGTTCGTTCCAGGGGATCCAGACCGGGTGGTGCCGGATCTGGCGGCGGCGCGGCGACGGCCCACCGTGCCCGCCTAGTATCGCTCCCCGGAGGCACGCCCTCCACTGAGGCTGGCCTACGGAACGGACCCGATGTTCGGCGACGACCCTCTCGCCCCTGCCACCCCCGGCCAGCGCTGGGTGGTGCGGCACCGCCTGCCGGACGGCTCCGCCACCGACGTCACGGGCTGGGTGGACCGGCTGGGCGCCGACCACATCCAGCTGGGCACCCCCGACGGCGGCGTGCACGTCATCGAGCGGGCCCGGGTGCTGGTGGCCAGGCGCGCCCCCGCTGCCGCCTCCGGGCCGCCACCGAGCCGGACGAGCGCGGAGGAGCTCGAGCACCTGAGCGTGCCCGGCTGGCTGGCGCTGGCCGAGCCGCTCGGGGAGTGGACGCTGCGTGCCGGAGGCGGGTTCACCGGTCGGGCCAACAGTTGTCACGCGGTCGGGGATCCCGGCGTTCCGGTCGCCGAAGCAGCCGGACGGGTCGTGGCTCACGCACGGGCCCACGGCATCGACCCCCTGGCGTCGGTGGTCGCAGGTGGGGAGCCGGAGGCGTCCCTGCGCAGCCTGGGATGGAGGGACGCCTACGTCCCGACCGAGGTGATGGCCGTCCGGCTGGCCGACCTGCTGGGCACGGCACCGCCCGACCCGCGGGCCCGCGTCACGCTGGAGCTGGAGACCGGGTGGTGGCAGGCGTACGGAGAGAGCCGGCCGAACGACGCCGACCCGGGGCTGCTGCGACTGGTACTGGCCGGCCACCCGCCGCGGGCCTTCTGCTCCGCCGGCGACCCGGCTCGCCCCTCAGCCATCGGGCGCGGGCACCTCAGCGGCGCCTGGCTCGGCTACAGCGCCCTGTGGACGCGCCCCGGGCACCGGCGCCAGGGGCTCGCCACCGCGGTGATGGGGCGGCTGGGCCACTGGGCAGCCCGGCACGGCGCCCGCTACGCCTACCTGCAGGTCGCCGCGGCCAACACCGAGGCGATCGAGGCCTACGCCCGGCTGGGCTTCCAGCGCCACCACGGGTACCGCTACCTCGCCCCGCCCGCCGCGACAGCGACGGGCCCCGGGGTCAGCCGCAGCTGATCCGGTCGGTGGGTCCGTAGCGCCAGGAGAAGTTCTCCCGTCGGGCGACCTTGCCGTCGCGGTAGAACAGACGCGCGTAGCTGACGTCGAAGCCCTGAGCCGGGGCCTGCGGCTCGCACGAGCCCGAGGTGTCGGTGATGTCCCGGCCGGTGGTGAAGTTGGACTTGCGCGGCGTCGTGGACTCGACCTTGTCCCAGGTCTTGGTCGACCACATCTTGACAGTCATGGACCCCCGCCTGCTGGCGGTGGCCTTGACGGCGCCGGCCTGCACCAACACCCCGTACTTCGTGTCGTTGGTGAACTTCAGGTCGAGGTTCGGCCAGGCGACCGTGGCCTCGCGGCCCGGCGGGTAGCGGTCGATGTAAAGCGTGTGCGGCTGGTGCTCCACGTCCTTCAGCCCGGCGAAGAACATCGCGTTGTAGGTCGTGGTGGCGCTCTGGGACACCCCACCCCCGAGCTCACGCTTGAACTTCCCCCCGGAGATGATGAAGCCTTCGGTGAAGCCGTTGGCCTTGGTGCGCTCGCCGACGACCTTGTTCAGCGAGAAGGTCTCGCCGGGCTCCAGCACCGTGCCATTGATCAGCTCGGCCGCGCGCGCGATGTTGACGTTGCGGTACTCGGCGAAGGGGAAGTAGGTCGTGTACTTCCCCGTCACCTCCCGGATGCCCAGCTTCTCCGCGTCGGCGGTGGTCACCTTCGCCTTCGCCCCCTCGAGCTCGACCCGGGCCCTCCGCTCGTCCCCGGTCTTGGTGAGGACGGGTTCGACGGCGGCGGCGAGGGCCTTGGCGCTGACGCTGGTGCCGTCGACGGCGGGGACGACGACGGGCTTGCCCCCGGAGATCCTCACGGTGGCGTCCCGCGGCTCCTTCAGCTCGACCTGCTCTACCGCCGCGTCCGCGGCCCGGCGCAGCGCGTCCGCGTCGAGCGCGGGTCGGAGGTCTCCGTCGACCGCCTGAAAGGTGAGCGCCTTGGCGACCATGGCCGGGGTGATGCGGAACGCGCCCGCCCCGCCCGCCTCGACTGTCACGGGCCCGGAGACCGCCGGCTCGGCGTACGCGTCGCGGGTCTGCTCCGCCTCGGCGGTGCTCACCTGCGGCTCCTCCACCTCCGCAGGCAGCTGGATCGGGCCCTCGCCGAGATACCCGTCCTTCAGGGCCTGGGCCGCCTGCTCCCGGTCCAGCACCAGACCCTGCTTCGCCGGCGTCAGTGCGACGTCGGTGCCGTCGTAGGCCAGGCGGGCGTCCGCCGGCTCGCTGTCGAGGTCGGCGGCGAGGCCGTCGACCGCCGCCCGGAGGGCCCGCTCGTCCACCGTGGCCACGGCCTCGGTCGCCGAGCCGCCCGTGAGGACCCGCCAGATCGACCGCGGGTCAAGGCTGCGCCCACGGCCCGCGACCTGCAGGCTGGCGTCGACGTCGAGGGCCAGACCCGCCTCGCGCGGGTCCAGCTCGGCGCTTCGATCGCCGACGCGCAGCTCGAGCGGCGCCTCGGCGCGGAGGCCGAGCTCAGCGGTCAGGCGCTCGCCGGCCTCGGTCGCGCTCAGGCCACCGACGTCCACGCCCGAGACCACCGCACGACGCGGCAGAGCGTCGCCGGCGAGCAGGTAGCCGGCGACGTAGAGCGCGAGGACGACCGCGGCCAGGGCTCCCGCGACCGCGAGGCCGATCCGGCCCCGGCGCCCCTCGCGCTCGCGCGGTGGCGGAGTGTCCCCCCGGCCGGCGGCCGGGCGGATCATCGTCTCGTCGAGCTGCGGGTCGTCGGGCGTGGGGCTGCTCAAGGTCTACCTCAGGTCGGACGGCGGGCGGGCCCCCCGATCCTACGTGAGCGCCGCGTCCGGGCCGGTCCTCACAAGACCGGACCCGCTCCTCAGAGCAGGCCGACGAAGAGGTCCGAAGCCGGCTCGGCGGCCTCCGGGAAGGGCGTGCCCGCTGCGAAGCGGTAGTGCTCCGTGGCCCACATCGAGTGCCCGAGGACGGCCGCGCCGGAGAAGAAGGGGCCGTCCTCGGTGATCTGGGTGGCGTGGGCGCGCATGGCCGCCAGCTTGGCGCCCAGGTGCTCCTCGCTGGTGATCTCGGCGACGATGCCCTCGTCCTCGGGGAGGTCGGGCTCGGTCCCGGGCTCCAGCCCCCAGTCCGCGAACGTCTCGGTGTCCCCGGCCTGCCGCAACCGGGCGACCGCTTCGCGCAGCCGGACTCGGCTCATCGCGTTCCAGAGCACCCGAGGAACCGTCCAGGCCGGGCCCAGGTCAGGGCGGTAGGACGGGACGCCCGCGAGGAGGTACCCGTACATCGCCACCCGGTGAGCCTGGATGTGGTCGGGGTGCCCGTAGCCGCCGTGCTCGTCGTAGGTGAGAAGAACCTGTGGTTTGCGGTCCCGGATCAGGGGGACGAGGGCGTTCGTCGCTTCCAGGAGGTCCGCGGTCCAGAAGATCCCGTCACGCAGCACTTCCCGGGCGATGGCTCGGCGCTGCTCGTCGTAGGCCATGCCGGAGTCGCGGTACCGGTGGTCGCCGCCCAGCCGGACGAAGTCGGTGACCCCCAGGGCTGCCATGGCCGCCTCCAGCTCGGCGAGCCGCGTCGGGCCCAGCCGGTCCTCGTGCTCCGCGTCCAGGTGCACGAGCTCGGGGACGAGGACCTCGCCCTCCTCGCCCAGGGTGCAGGTCACCAGGGTGACGGCGGCGCCCTCGGCGGCGTACCGGGCCATCGTGACCCCGTTGCCGATCGTCTCGTCGTCGGGGTGGGCGTGGACCAGCATCAGCCGGCAGTCCGCCGTGGGGGTCGCAGTCACGGCCTCCACCCTATGACGGCTGCGAGCCCGGTTCCCGCGACCGGCAGGCGTCCTCGTGGGACGCCGGCCCGAGCGCTCCCCTTGCTGCCCCAGGCGTGTCTTGCCAAGATCGAGGCGGCGCCAACCGTTCGGGCCGGCTCCGAGCGGCCCGGCAGACCTACCGTGGGGAACTCGAATGACCAGTCCGAACCCGACCCTCGACGGCGTGACCGACTCCGCGTCCCGGGTGACCGCGGAGTCAGGAGGCGGCAGCGCCCACGCCGCCGACCACCTGTGGATGCACTTCACCCGGATGTCGACCTATGCCGACCAGCCGGTCCCCACGATCGAGCGGGGCGAGGGGGCCTACATCTGGGACAGCAACGGCAAGAAGTACCTCGACGCCCTGTCCGGGCTGTTCGTGGTGCAGGCCGGACACGGACGCGAGGAGCTGGCCGAGGCGATGGCCGCCCAGGCGCGCAAGCTGGCGTTCTTCCCGATCTGGTCCTACGCGCACCCGACGGCGGTGGAGCTGGCCGACCGGCTCGCGGCCGAGGCTCCCGGTGACCTCAACAAGGTGTTCTTCTCCTCCGGGGGCGCGGAGGCGGTCGAGACGGCCTGGAAGGTGGCGAAGCAGTACTTCCGGCTCACCGGGAGGCCCGGCAAGTACAAGGTCATCTCCCGGGCGATCGCCTACCACGGCACCACCTCCGGCGCGCTGGCCATCACCGGCGTCCCGCCCTTCAAGGTCCCGTTCGAGCCGCTCGTCCCGGGCAGTGTCCGGGTGCCGAACACGAACTTCTACCGCGCCCCGGCGCTGGTGGCCTCCGACGAGAAGGAGTTCGGCCGCTGGGCGGCCGACCGGATCGAGGAGGCGATCCTGGCCGAGGGCCCAGACAGCGTCGCCGCCGTCTTCGTCGAGCCCGTGCAGAACGCCGGCGGCTGCTTCCCGCCGCCGCCCGGCTACTTCGAGCGGGTGCGGGAGATCTGCGACGCCTACGACGTGCTGCTCGTCTCCGACGAGGTGATCTGCGCCTACGGACGCCTGGGCAGGATGTTCGGGGCCCAGAAGTACGGCTACCAGCCCGACATCATCACCAGCGCCAAGGGACTGACCTCGGGGTACTCCCCGCTCGGCGCGACGCTCATCTCCGACCGTGTCTTCGAGCCCTTCGGCCGGGGCAACACCGTCTTCCCTCACGGCTACACCTTTGGTGGCCACCCCGTCTCCTGCGCCGTCGCGCTGGCCAACCTGGACCTGTTCGCGCGCGAGGACCTGCTGGGAAACGTGCTGCGGCACGAGAACGCGCTGCGGTCGACGCTGGAGAAGCTGCTCGACCTGCCGATCGTCGGCGACGTCCGCGGCGACGGGTACTTCTACGCGATCGAGCTCGTCAAGGACCAGGCCACGGCGGCGACCTTCGACAAGGCCGAGTCCGAGCGCATCCTCCGCGGGTACGTCTCCGGCGCCCTCTACGACAGCGGGCTCTACTGCCGCGCCGACGACCGCGGCGACCCGGTCGTGCAGATCGCCCCGGTGCTCACCTCGGGCCAGGAGGTCTTCGACGAGATCGAGCAGAAGCTGAGGCACGTGCTGAGCGAGGCCTGGAAACTGGTCTGAGCTGTCTGAAGCTGGTCGGGACGCGGCTCAGCCCGGGTGGCGCTCCAGCGAGATGACGGCACGGCGGAGCTCGTCCAGCCCGTCGACCAGCTCCCGGCGGACCGGGTCCGGGAGCGTCCCGGCCAGGGCCTGGTCGCCGAGCACGAGGGTGCGCCGCTCCGCGGCCAGGCGCGGAAAGGCCAAGCGGGCCACCCGGGACAGCGACCAGCCCTGGCGGAACGCGGCGGTCCCGCCGATCTCGGCGAAGTACCGGGCGACATAGGGCTCGGTGAGCTGCTCCTGCCCCGCGCGGAAGAAGCCCTCCGCTGTGGCGTAGACCTCGTAGGCGCTGGCCGCGGACGGCTGGACGAGCAGCCTCCAGGCCTCCGCCTTGGCGACGGCGCTGGGACGTGCGGCTCGGACGCGGGCCGCGTGCACCGCGGAGGAGGTTGAGTCGTCGGCCGCGCGGGTGCGGTCCAGCAGGACGTCGTCGCCGGTGAGCTCGACCAGCCGCTCCACCACCGCCCAGGTGAGCTCGCGGTCCAGGGTGAGGCCGGGCGGGAGGTCGCGCCCCTGCGACCACGACCGGAGGCGGTCGACGTCGACGGCCGAGGCGACGACCTGCCGGAAGCCCGCGAGCTGGCGGTCCGCACCGGGCGCGCTGCCGTCCACTACGGCGAGGGCCAGGGCGTGCAGCCGGGCCAGCCGCACCGGCCGGGCAGCAACCGGGCTGTAGGGCCCGGCCAGGACCCGGGCCGCCTCGAGGACCGCGGTGACGAGCACCTCCGACTCCACCCGGTGCAGCGACCCCGTCACCAGGTCCAGCGCGACGGCGGGCGCCAGGGTCGCGTCCCGGACAGCGTCGCGGACCGCGTTGTGCACGACGACGAGCACGGGCTCCTCGCGCAGCGCGGGCAGCACCGCCGCCACGTCCGACCAGCCCTGCGCCCCGAACCGGACGCGCGCCCAGGTCGTGTCGGCGCCGTCGGGGACCACGAGCGCGACCGACGCCGGCACCGGGACCGGCACGGGGTCGCCGTGCAGCACCACCTCGGCCAGCGGGGCGGCGGCGCCGTCGGCGTCGACGCCGACCACGGTGACGGCGTGCGGTCGCGGGGATCGCCCGCCGTCGGGTCCGGTCACCGTGACCGAGGTGACGTCGCCGGCCCGCGCCACGTCCAGGGTGTCCATCCCGGTGGTCCGGAGCCAGGCCGCAGCCCAGCCGTCCAGGTCGACGGCCCCGGCCTCGGTCCAGCACGCCATCAGCTCGGCGAGCTCGGCGTTGCCGAAGGCGTAGCGGGTGAAGTAGGTGCGCAGCCCGGCCAGGAAGACGTCGTCCCCGAGGTAGGCGACGAGCTGGCGCAGGACCGCGGCGCCCTTGGCGTAGCTGATGCCGTCGAAGTTCCCCAAGGCGGAGGCGGCGTCCACGGCTCCGGTCGCGGCGACCGGGTGGGTGCTCGGGGACTGGTCGGCGACGGCGCCCCAGTTCTTGCGACGGATGCCGAACTCGGTCCACACCGGGTACCGGGTGGCGTCGGTGCAGCAGCGGTGGCCCAGGTACTCCGCGAACGACTCGTTGAGCCACAGGTCGTCCCACCAGCGCAGGGTGACCAGGTCACCGAACCACTGGTGCGCCATCTCGTGGGCGATGACGCTTGCCCGCTCGGCGCGCTCGGCGTGCGTGGCCCGGGCCCGGAAGACGTAGGAGTCCCGGAAGGTGACGCACCCCGGGTTCTCCATGGCGCCGGCGTTGAAGTCGGGGACGAAGGCCTGGTGGTAGTCCCCGAACGGGTAGCGGACGCCGAACAGCCGGTGGTAGTGGTCGAAGCTCTGCGCGGTCACCTCGACCAGGTCGGGAGCCTCCGCCTCGAGCTCACGGCGCAGCGAGGCCCGGGCGTGGAACCCGAGTCGGATGCCGTCGTGCTCGGCCGTGACCGAGGCGTAGGGGCCGGCGACCAGGGTGACGAAGTAGGTCGAGAGCAGCTGCGGCGCGACGATGCTCCACCGGCCGGGGCCCGTGGGTTCGCTGGGCCCGTTGCCCAGCACGGTCCACTCCGGCGGGGTCGCCACCGTGATGCGGTAGGGGGCCTTGAGGTCGGGCTGGTCGAAGCAGGCGAACCAGCGGGGCGCCGCGTCGAGGAAGGACATCGCGTAGAGGTAGATGGCACCGTCGGACGGGTCGACGTGGCGGTGCAGGCCCTCACCGTCGGTGGAGAAGGACATCTGCCCGGCCACCACCAGGACGTTCTCCGGCTGCAGCGCCGGCAGGGGGATCCGACCGGCCTGCCAGGACGCCGGGTCCAGGGCCCGGCCGTTCAGCGTGGCCTCGGCCAGCTCCTTCCCACGGAAATCGACGAACGTCTCCGTCGCAGTGCTGCGGAACCGCAGGGTGGTACGGGAGGCGAAGGTCGCCGCGTCAGGTGCGGTGAGGTCCAGCTCGACCTCGACGGCCGTGAGGTCCAAGACGGCGGCCCGAGCCACCGCCTCGCTGTGCCGCAGGCTGGAATACCCGCCGAGAGGCGCCGGACTGGACATGCGGGGTTCCGATCTCGCGGGGCCGGCGCGGACGCCGCCGGGGAGCCAGTCTCCCAGCCGCGGTCCGGATCGAGCGCTACCCGGGCCAGAATGACCCGGTGAGCCTGACCGTGCGCCGACTGGGTCCCGACGACGCCGAGGCGTCCCGCCGCATGGAGTGGGAGGCCTTCGGGTTCCCCTCCCCCCTCCCGGACGGCCCGCCACCTCCGCCGGGTCCCGGGCAGGCGCAGTTCGGCGCCGTCGACGAGACTGGGACGCTCGTGGCGCGGATGACCGACCGCACCTACGACTCCTGCTTCGGCGGCGCGCTCGTCCCCACCAGCGGCATCGCCGGTGTCACGGTCGTCGCCGAGGCCCGGGGCCGGGCGGCGCTGACCCCCCTGTTCGCCGCGACCCTGCGCCACGCGCACGAGCGGGGCGCGGTCGTCTCGACGCTCTTCCCGACCGCTCCCGGCATCTACCGGCGCTTCGGCTACGAGCTGGTCGCCGAGCTCGTCACCGTGCGCCTGCCCACCTCGGCCCTCTCGGCGGTGACCGCTCCCACGACCACGACGACCCGCCGGGGCGGCCTCGGCGACCTGGACGCGGTGCGCGCGGTGTACGACGCGTGGGCGCTGGAGCAGGACGGGCCGCTGTCCCGGCGCGGGGTGAGCTTCGACGACGCCACGGCGGAGGTGTTCGAGCACACGGGCGTCACGCTGGCGCTCGAGGAATCGGGCGACGTCGTGGGCTACACCGCCTGGAACCGCGGCGCGGGCTACGGGGAGCAGGCGGCGCTGGAGGTGACCGACCTGGTCGCCTCGACCGCGGACGGCTACCGCGCGCTGCTGCGCGTGCTCGGCAGCTTCGCCACCGTGACGGCGTCCACCAGGGTCCACACCTCCGGTGACGACCTGGTGCGGCTGCTGCTGCCGTCCGTCTCGTGGCCGGTGGAGCACTCCTCGCCCTACATGCTGCGGGTCCTCGACGTCGTCGGGGCCCTGACCGCCCGCCGCTACGCGCCCGGGCTGCGGACCACTCTCGAGCTGGCGGTCACCGGCGACCTGCTGGGTCTGGTCGACGGCGCCTACCGCGTGGAGGTGACGGGCGGGAAGGCCCGTTGCACCCGCCTGGAGCGGGCTCGCCCGGACTTGAGGACGCTCAGCATCCGCGGACTGTCCCTGCTGTTCGCCGGGGCCCAGTCCTGCGCCAACCTGCGGGCCAGCGGACACCTGGTCGGTGGGGACCGGCAGGAGGACCGCGACTGGGACGCGTTGTTCGGGGGCCGCCAGCGGCACATCCGGAACTACTTCTGAGGTCCCGCGGGCTGAAATTGAGGTTGTCGGCCAGATCTTGAGCCAAGCCTGAGGCTGATCCGCGCGCAGGTGCAGTCCGTGTGGAGGTGTGGCTCCGAACCTTGTGTACAGAACAAGCTCGGGGACCCACAGGAAGGACACCTCTTGACCACCATGTACCGCGAGGACTGGGCCACCGCAGCCAAGTGCCGGGGCACCGGCGACGTGCTGTTCGTCGAGGGGGCCGCCCAGCGCCGCGTCCGTGTCCTGTGCGAGGACTGCCCCGTGCGCCGGGAGTGCCTCGCCGAGGCCCTCGACGACCAGATCGAGTGGGGGGTGTGGGGCGGGATGACCGAGCGCGAACGCCGCGCCCTGCTGCGCCGCCGGCCTGAGGTCACCTCGTGGCGCCAGCTGCTCCTGGACGAGCACGCCACGCTCGGCTGACCGCCGGGCGCCCGGCGCGGCGCGGCGCGCTCATGCGCAGCCGCAGTGCCCCAGCCCATGGGCGGTGGGGAACCGGCACGCGAGCGGGATCCCCGGACGCCACTTGGCCGACCGCGCACCGGGGTGCCGGTAGCTGCCGTCGGCAGCGATCTTCAGTTCCTTGACGATGCAGTGCGGACACCAGCTCGTCTCCTCGCTGAAGGGCCACTCCTTCGACAACCTCTCCGTCGTGGTGTCCTCGTCGATGGCCCGGACCCACGCCTCGTCGGCCTCGGCCTCGGTGAGGGGCACCAACGCCGCCGAGTCCGCCGGGTACTTGCGCAGAGTGCGGCAGGTGGCGAGGTGGAGCTCTCGCTCCGCGCCGGTGCTGGACTCGAGGTTCGCGACGACCGGCTCACCGGTCACGCGGTAGACGCGGCCGCGGAAGAGTGCCTCGGAACCGATGGACATGCTGCTCACCCCTTGCTCGTCGACGGTGCACCGAAACGGAACTCCACCACATCGCCGTCAGCCATCACGTAGTCCTTGCCCTCGAGCCGGACCTTCCCCTTGGCCTTGGCCGCCTGCATCGAGCCCGCCTCGACGAGGTCGTCGAACCCGACGATCTCGGCCTTGATGAAGCCCTTCTGGAAGTCGGTGTGGATGACCCCGGCCGCCTCGGGCGCGGTGGCACCCTTCGGGATGGTCCAGGCCCGGGACTCCTTGGGGCCGGCGGTGAGGTAGGTCTGCAGCCCGAGGGTGTCGAAGCCCACCCGGGCCAGCACGTCCAGGCCCGGCTGGGTGATGTCCATCTCGGCGAGCAGCTCGCGGGCCTCCTCCGGCTCCATCTCCACCAGCTCGGACTCGATCTTCGCGTCCAGGAAGATCGCCTCCGCGGGGGCGACGGTCGCGCGCAGCTGGTCGAGCAGGGCCGTGTCGGAGAGCTCGTCGGTGTCGCAGTTGAAGACGTAGAGAAAGGGCTTGGCGGTGAGCAGGAACAGCTCCCGGAGCGGCTCGGGCTCGAGCCCGGCGGCGAACACCCCACGGCCGGAGTCCAGGACCTCGCTCGCTTCCTTGACCGCGGCGATGGTGACGAGCTTCTCCTTGTTGGTGCGCGCCTCCTTCTCCAACCGGGGCAGCGCGCGTTCCAGCGTCTGGAGGTCGGCCAGGATCAGCTCGGTAGCGATCGTCTCGATGTCACTGGGCGGGTTCACCGCCCCGTCGACGTGGGTGACGTCGGCGTCCCGGAAGACCCGGGTGACCTGGCAGATGGCGTCGGCCTCACGGATGTGAGAGAGGAACGCGTTCCCCATCCCCTCGCCCTGGCTGGCGCCGCGCACGATGCCCGCGATGTCGACGAAGCTGACCGTCGCCGGCACGATGCGCTCGGAGTGGAAGATCTCCGCCAGCCTCGCCAGCCGCGGGTCGGGAACCCCGACCACGCCGACGTTGGGCTCGATGGTGGCGAACGGGTAGTTCGCCGCCAGGACGTCGTTGCGCGTCAACGCGTTGAAGAGGGTCGACTTCCCGGCGTTCGGCAAACCGACGATCCCGATAGTGAGGGCCATTTGGTCAAGCCTAGAGGGTCCAGCCGACCCCTCTGACCGCATCCGTGCCGAGGGCGCACCGGCCCTGGCGGTGCCGCACCGCAGCCCTCAGCCACCGAGCGCGAAGAACGCTCCCACCGCCCGGCTCAGGAGGGCGGGGTCCTCCGTGCCGGCCAGCTCTCGCGCCGAGTGCATGGAGAGCAGGGGGATGCCGACGTCGACCGTGGCGATCCCGAGGCGGGTCGCGGTGAGCGGGCCGATGGTCGACCCGCAGGGGATGGCGTTGTTCGACACGAACTCCTGCGTCGTCACCCCGGCGTGGCGGCAGGAGCGACGCCACAGGGCGCTGCCGACGGCGTCGCTGGCGTAGCGCTGGTTGGCGTTGAGCTTGAGCAACGGTCCGCCGTTCAGCACGGGATGGTTGGCGGGGTCGTGCCGACCCGCGTAGTTCGGGTGCACCGCGTGCCCGGCGTCGGCCGAGAGGCAGACCGACCGCGCCAGGGCACGGTGCAGCTCGTCGGCGGTGGCACCGAGGGCGCCGAGCGTGCGGCTGACGACGTCGGCCAGGATCGGGCCGGCGGCGCCGGACCGGGAGCCGCTGCCCACCTCCTCGTGGTCGAAGGCGGCCACGAGCTCGATGTGCTCGCTCTGCCCGCCGGAGAGCAGCGCGACGAGCCCCGCGTGCACACTGCTCAGGTTGTCGAGACGGGCGGAGGCGAAGAACTCCCCGTGCGGGCCGAAGACGGCCGGGGCGGAGGTGTCGAAGGCGACGAGGTCGAAGCCCTCGATCTCGGCCCGCTCGCAGCCGGCGACCTCGGCCAGGTGCTCCAGGACCGACAGCCCGCGGTGGCCGACGCTCCAGACCGGGGCGGTGTGCTGCTGCTTGTCCAGCCGCAGGCCCTCCTCGTTGACGGCCCGGTCCAGGTGGACGGCCAGCTGCGGGATGCGCATGATCGGCCCAGTCCGCAGCAACCGCACCGAGCCGTCGGACAGCGCCACGCGTCCGGCCAACCCCAGCTCGCGGTCGAGCCAGGAGTTGAGCAGTGGACCGCCGTAGACCTCGACGCCGAGCTGCTGCCACCCCCAGGCACCGAGGTCGGGACGCGGCTTCAGCTTGAAGGTCGGGGAGTCGGTGTGGGCGCCGAGCACCCGGAGCCCGGTGGTCGGGCCGGCGCCCTCGGGGACCCGCCAGGCGATCAACGCCCCGTCCCGGACCAGGTGGTGCCCTCCCGGGGAGGAGTCCCAGGCCTCGGTCTCGTCCTGCTCGACGAAGCCGGCGGCTACCAGCCGGCGTGCGCCCTCGGCGGCGGCGTGGTAGCTGGACGGGCTCGCCTGGACGAAGGCCGCCAGGTCGGCGATGTGGTCGGTCGCGGAAGGCGGGACGGGGGTCATGGGTGGCACGCTAAGGCGCGGCGATCGGGGCCCGCCGGGCGGCCTCCCGGGTTTTGTCAGTGCTCAACGGCAAGATCGAGGGCATGGACGGTCTCGTGGTGGTGGCGTTGGTCTGCGGGCTGGTGCTGGGCCTGCTGGTGGGCGCGGTCGTCGCCCTCCAGGTGGCGTACGCCCGCCGGGACGCGCTCCTGGCCCAGGAGGACGCCCAGCTCGCCCGGGCGCGGACCGAGCTGGCCAATGCCGAGGCTGCGGCGGCAGCGGCCCGCGGTGAGGCGGCACAGGCCCGGATGGAGACGGCCCAGGTGCGCTCGGAGCACGCCCAGGCCCGGACCGAGACCGAGCGGGCGCGGGCGGACCTGGCCGAGGTGCGAGCCGCCTCGGCGACCGAGGCTGCGCAGGCGCGGGCCGAGGCTTCGGCCGCCCAGGCCGAGGCCGCCGAGGTGTCCGCGGCGGTGGCCCGAGCCGAGGCCGAGCGCGACGCCGCGGTGCAGAGGGCGCAGGAGATCGCGCTCGACCGGGCGGCCATGCTCGACCACTTCAAGGTGCTCTCCGCGGAGAGCCTGGAGCGCCAGGGCAAGAGCGTCGAGGCCCAGGCCGAGCTCCGTCTCCAGGCCACCGCGCAGCTGATGCAGCCGGTCCGGGAGAGCCTGGACCGCTTCAGCAGCCGGCTGACCGAGGTGGAGAAGGAGCGGGTCGCCATGTCGACCGACCTGCGGATCCAGGTGCAGACGGTGCAGCAGACGGGCGAGACGCTCCGACGCGAGACCAGCGCCCTGGTGACCGCGCTACGCAAGCCGCAGGTCCGGGGCTCCTGGGGCGAGGTCCAGCTGAAGCGGGTGGCCGAGCTAGCGGGCATGGTCGAGCGCTGCGACTTCGACCTGCAGAACACCACCCGGGCTGACGACCGGACGATGCGACCGGACATGCGGGTGCACCTGGCGCAGGGCAAGCACCTGTTCGTCGACTCCAAGGTGCCGCTCAGCTCCTTCCTCGAGGCTGCCGAGACCGACGACCCGGACCTCAAGCGCGAGGCCCTGGCCCGCTACGCCCGGCACGTGCGCACCCACGTGGACCAGCTGTCGTCGAAGCAGTACTGGAAGGCGGCCGAGACCCCGGAGTTCGTGGTCCTGTTCCTGCCCAACGAGCAATTCTTCACCACCGCGCTCGAGCAGATCCCCGACCTCTACGACTACGCCGCCCACCGCGACGTCGTGCTGGCCACGCCCACCACGCTGATCGGGATGCTCCGGGCCGTCGCGTACGGCTGGAAGCAGGCGGCCCTGGCCGAGAGCGCCGCGGAGGTCTTCAAGCTGGGCCGCGACCTCCACGAGAAGCTCGGTCTGATGGGCAACCGTTTCGACAAGCTCGGCCGCGCGCTGCGCACCTCGGTCAACGCCTACAACGAGACGATCGCGACGGTCGAGGGCACGGTGCTGGTGCGGGCCCGCAAGTTCCGCGACCTCAAGGTCAGCGAGCGCGAGCTCACGGCCCTCTCCCCCGTCGAGGAGCCGGTCCGCCAGATCCAGGCTCCGGAGCTGGTGGAGGACGCGGTCAAGGTCGAGCCGCTGGTCGGCCGAGGCAGCCGGCGGCGTACGCACGCCGTCCCGGAGGCGGCCGAGCTGGTGCGGGCCGAACCTGACCTGCTGGAGCTGGTGGAGAGCACCGCCACCGACGGGGACGACACGCAGGACCGGGCCCTGCGCTAGGCGCCCGAGCACGACCGCAGGTTCAGCGACGCCGACCAGATCGGCGTGCCAGGACAGCACTTCCGCCGAGCACGGCCCATAACCCGACCACGGCCGCTGGAAGCCCGGGACCCCCGGAGTCGGCCAGACTGGACGACAAGGGCGGCCCGACCGACGACCGTGCCCCCACCGACGACCGCGCGAGGGAGCCCGGCGCCGCAGCGGGCGTCCCCGTCGGCGTGGACGGGGTCGGTGCAGGGGTCGACGAGCGCGGAGGCGCGGGGGCCGGTCGGCGGACCGGCACCGAGGTCGTGGCCGAGGCCACCACGTCGTCGCGGGAGAAGCCCGGTAGGCCGTAGGGGCGCTCGCCACGGGCTCCCACTCGCACCGCGAGCTGCCCCTGTCGGGCGTCGTCGGCCGCGACCACGACGCTTCCCGCGCAGCTCAGGCTCGCCCCCGGCGCCAGCGTGACCGGCGACGCCGACCCGCAGGCCAGCGCCGCGTCGCGCGGTCGCGGACGGTCAAGCCGGACCCGGCTCAGGGTGAGGTTGCCGACGTTGGTGACGGTGGTGGTGATCGCCAGCCGGTCCCCGACCGCCGCGCGCACGGGCGCAGTGGTCAGGGCGACCGCGAGCCGCGGGCGAGACGACACCTCCACCGTGGCCGGGCCGACGGCGAGGACGTCGTCCGACGGGTCGTCGGGATCCCCGGCCGGCGCTTCCGCGCGGGCCTCGGCCGCGGTCTCCAGGGCGCCGAAGTCGAGGTCCTCCTGTGTGACGGCAACGGTGGCGGTGCAGGTCAGTCGCTCGTCCGGGGCGAGGTCCGTCCTCAGCGCGGGGGTGCAGCGGAGGTCCCCGGGGGGAACGCGGAGGTCGCGGAGGGTCACCGTCTGGAGCGCCACCGCGCCCCGGTTGTGCACCCGGTAGACGTAGCGGACCGGCTGCCCGGCGCGGGAGACCCGGGCCGGGGACGCGGAGGTGTCGAGGGTGAGCGCGGGTCGAGGAGGTCGCGGCTCGTCGACGAAGGCCACCGGATGGTCCTCGACCTCGCCCGAGGCGGAGCTGCCATCAGGTTGCCCGGCCTCGCGCGCCGAGGTGGCGATCCGGAGCCGGAGGAAGCTGGCGCCGGGCGCCTCGGCACGCGCGTCCCAGGTGAGGGCCGCAGCCGTGGCTCCGGCCGCGACGTCGGCGCACACCCGCTCGCCGCCGGAGAAGGTGCGGTCCAGGTCCAGGTCCAGCCAGCCGCAGAGGCGGGCCGGCACGGCGACCCCGCTCAGCGCGACGTCGACCCGGACCGTCGTGAGCCGACCGACGGGGACCGGAGCCAGCGGGTCCACGCCGTCGTCGTCATCGCCGTCGGCCGACTCCCCGGCCTTGGTGGACGCCCCGGTCTGCGGATCCACGCGATCCGCGGAGACCGTCGCGCCCATCCGCGGTCCGCCCACCCGGGCTCGGGCGGGGCTCCCCGAGGCGGCGTCGATGTCGGCCGGCGCGTCCCCGTAGTCGTAGCCCGCGGCGCCGGCAGCGGGCTGGGCCGAGAGCCCGAGCAGGGCCAGGGTCAGCAACGTTGCACCCGTGCGGGCGCTCGCCCGGTGCCGCCGCACGGGCTGCTGAGGCATGCGGTCAACTTCCTGAGGCCGGAGCCGGTTGAGGGGGTCCAGCGTCGACGCTAGGGGCCGCCGATGGGATGTAGGCGTTCAGTCCCGGACGGCACCCTTGCGCAGGTCGCGCCGCAGCTCCGGGGGCAGGGCGAAGACGAGGGACTCCTCGGTCAGCCGCTCCTCGTGGGCCACCGGGTAGCCCCGCTGCACCAGCAGGTCGAGCACGCCCTGCACGAGGTCCTCCGGAACGGAGGCTCCGCTGGTCACCCCGACGGAGGCGACGCCCTCGAACCAGGCGGGGTCGACCTCGCCGGCGTTGTCGACGCGGTAGGCGGCCTTGGCCCCCGACTCCAGCGCGACGTCGACGAGCCGGACGGTGTTGGAGGAGTTGGCCGAGCCGACGACGAGAACGAGGTCGCTGCGGGGGGCGATCTGCTTGATCGCCAGCTGCCGGTTGGACGTGGCGTAGCAGATGTCGTCGCTGGGCGGGTCCATCAGCAGCGGGAACTTCTCGCGCAGCCGGCCGACCGTCTCCAGGGTCTCATCGACGCTCAACGTGGTCTGGCTGAGCCAGGCGACCCGGCTGGGGTCCGCCAGCTCCAGCGCATCGACGTCGGCAGGAGACTGGACGAGGGTGATGTTGTCCGGCGCCTCACCGGTGGTGCCCTCGACCTCCTCGTGTCCGGCGTGGCCGATGAGGAGGATCTCCAACCCCTCGTGGGCGAACCGGCGGGCCTCGTGGTGGACCTTGGTGACCAGCGGGCAGGTGGCGTCGATCGCCTTGAGCTTCCGCTCGGCCGCCTCGGCGTGCACGGCCGGGGACACGCCGTGAGCGGAGAACACGACCGTCGAACCCGGCGGCACCTCGTCGAGCTCTTCGACGAAGATGGCTCCGCGCGCTTGCAGGTCCTCCACGACATGACGGTTGTGGACGATCTGCTTGCGGACGTAGACCGGGGCGCCATAGGTGTCGAGCGCCTTCTCCACGGTCACCACGGCCCGGTCGACGCCGGCGCAGTAGCCGCGCGGTGCAGCCAGCAGGACCTGTCGCCCTCCAGCACTGGGCGTGGTCAGGCCGGGGCTCACGGTCTCGGTCATGGCTCCAGTCTAGGTGCTGGACCCCGCCCGGACCCCCGGTCACAGCGTCGCGTGCAGCACAGGGGGCGGGACGCGCACTAGGCTCCTCCGGTGCCCCTGGAGTCCTCGCCCGAGAACCCCTCGCCGCTCCGCACGGTGACCCACCTCGTGCGCGGCTGGATCGAGCGGCTGGGCCCGGTGTGGGTGGAGGCGCAGCTGATCGAGATCAACCGCCGCTCGGGCAGCCGGATGGTCTTCCTCACGCTGCGGGACAAGCTCGCCGAGGTCTCGGCCTCGGTGACCATCTCCCCCACGACCCTCGACGGCGCGGGACCCCTGACCGAGGGGGCCACCGTCGTCGCTCGCCTCAAGCCCTCCTACTTCGAGGGCTCCGGCCGGTTCTCCTTCGCCTGCGACGCGATCACCCCGGTTGGCGAGGGCCGTCTGCTGGCGCGGCTGGAGCAGACGAAGCGGCTGCTGCAGGCGGAGGGGCTGTTCGACCGCGCCCGGAAGAAGCCCCTCCCCTTCCTGCCCCGAGCCGTGGGCCTGATCACCGGCGCCGGGAGCGCGGCGGAGAAGGACGTCGTGGAGAACGCGCGGCGACGCTGGCCGGTCGTCCGGATTGAGACGCGCTACGCCCTCACCCAGGGGCCCCAGGCCGGGGAGCAGCTGATCGTCGCCCTCGGACAGCTGGACCGGCACCCCGACGTGGACGTGATCGTGATCGCCCGCGGCGGCGGCTCGCTGGAAGACCTGTTGCCGTTCTCGGACGAGGGGTTGGTCCGGGCGGTCTTCGCCTGCTCCACGCCGGTGATCAGCGCCATCGGCCACGAGAGCGACAACCCGATCCTCGACCTCGTCGCCGACCACCGTGCCTCCACCCCGACTGACGCCGCCAAGCGCGTCGTCCCCGATGTGGCCGAGGAGGTGACCAGGATCCGCCAGGCGAAGACCAGGCTCGACCAGGCCGTCATGAACCGGTTGGCCCGCGAGCAGGACCGGTTGGAGGCCCTGCGCACCCGTCCGGTGATGACCGACCCCACGGCCACCTTCGGCGTCGGCCACGACCAGGTGCAGCACCTGCGTGAGCGCGGCCTCCGCGCCCTGACCGGCCGGCTCGAGCACGAGCGCACCAGCGTCGCGCACCACCTCGCACGCGTCCGCGCCATGTCGCCCAAGGCGACCCTGGAACGGGGGTACTCCATCCTGGTGGGCCCCGAGGGTCAAGCCGTCACCTCGGTCACCGACGTCGAGCCGGGCGACGCTCTGCTGGCCTACCTGCTCGACGGGCAGCTGGCCCTCCAGACCACCGACGTCCGACCCGGAACGCTAGGAGCAGCATGAGCGAGGCCGCACGCCCGACCGAGCCGGAAGAGCTGACCTACGAGCAGGCCCGCGAGGAGCTCGTCCAGGTGGTCCAGCGGCTGGAGTCCGGCGGGGTGCCGCTGGAGGAGTCGCTGGCGCTGTGGGAACGGGGCGAGCACCTCGCGGCGGTCTGCCAGCAGCGGCTCGACGGTGCCCGCGCGAAGGTGGACGCTGCCCGGGCGCGGAGCGGCGCGAAGGACTGATCGGCGGCCCGTTGGGTCAGGCTGAGAGCTCGAGCTCGGCCGTCGCGGCCGGGCGCGGTACGACGAAGCGGCGCCGGTAGTCCGCCGGCGCCAGCCCGATCTCGCGGCGGAAGTGCTCCCGCAGCACCACGGCGGAGTTGAAGCCGACCCGAGTCGCGATCTGCTCGACGCCCAGCTCGCTCTCCTCCAGCAGCCCGCGGGCGGCCATGATCCGCTGCTGGGTGAGCCAGCGGTGAGGCGTGGTCCCAGTCTCCGCGCTGAACCGCCGGGCGAACGTGCGGTCGCTCATCGTCGCCCGACGCGCGAGCGAGCTCGCCGTGTGCGGCTCGGCCAGGTGCGCGCGCACCCAGGTCAGCAGGGGCCACAGGCTGTCGGCGGTGGGTTCGGGCACCACCATCTCCACGAACTGCTGCTGGCCCCCGTCCCGCTGCGGCGGCACGACCATGCGACGCGCGATCTTGGTGGCCGCAGCCGCCCCCAGCTCGCGGCGGACCAGGTGCAGGCAGGCGTCGATGCTGGCCCCCGTCCCCGCGCTGGTGACGATGCTGCCGTCGTCGACGAACAGCGCCCGCGCGTCGATCTCGGCCAGGGGGTGCGCCCGCCCCAGGTCGGCGACCAGACGCCAGTGCGTGGTGCAGGCCCGTCCATCGAGGAGACCCGCTGCGCCGAGCACGAACGCCCCCGAGCACAGACTCAGCAGGACCGACCCCGAGGCGTGGGCTGATCGCAGGACCTCGAGCACCTCCGCCGGGTAGTCCGGCGGGGGGCGGACGCCGGTGGCCGAGACGATGACGAGGTCGCTTCCGACCACGGCATCCAGCCCGTGGCCGGCCCGCACGGTGACCGCGGCGGTGTTGGTGGCGAGCGGTGCGTCAGGCTCCATCGCGCAGACACGGAAGTCGACGGGCGGCAGGCCATCGTGGGCCTGGTCGGAACCGAAGACCTCCACCGCGACACCGAGCTCGAACACGGCGACCGGCTCCAGGAGGATCAGGCTCACCGTGGACAAGGACATGCGGAGCAGCCTATGGCAGGGATCTTGTCCGAAAGGCCACGACTGCCAGGCCGGACGCCGCGGCTCAGCCGGTGGTGAGCGTGGCGGCGAAGCTCTCGAGCTCGCCGTAGGGGAGGTCGCCGACGACGACGGCCGTCGACCCGTCGGCGGGAAGCACCAGGGACCGCGTGCGCTCGTCCGAGCTGATCCGGCGCTCCCAGACCCGGCCGTCCACCTCGCTCGACCCGTCCGGCAGGCCGGACCGGGTCTGGTCCTCCACCAGCTCGCGGGGCTCCAGGTCGCCCTGGGCCACCTTGACGAAGGTGTTGCTGGCGTCCAGGAAGCCGAGCTCCCACAGGTTCTGGGGGGAGGGCTCGCCGTTGAGGGCCGGCTGCCCCTTCGAAACCCAGCGGACCTGGGTCGCCCGCCACGTCCCGGGCACGGCCCGCGGGGCGAGCACGGCGAACGGGGCCTGCTCGCGGGCTTGGGCCAGGACCGGCGTCCAGTCCAGAGGCCGGATGGGGGGCTCGGCCGGCGTGCGGGTGAAGAAGTAGGTGAGTGCGATCACGGGGAGGAGGAGGACGGCGAGTGAACGCACCATGTCACCCGTCGACGCGGTTCTGGACGACGCACGAGCCATCACGTGATCATCCCAGACGCGACCAACTCAGGCTGCCCGCACGCTCCCGGCTCACTTCTCCGGGTCGTGACCCCAGTTCATCAGCGAGTAGCGCCACGGGGTGTCGCGCACATCCCCGTCCGGTCGCTGGGCGAGGTGGCGCTTCACGTAGCCGACCACCTTGCGCATGTGGGCCTCGTCCTCCCTGGTGAGGTCGGCTCTCTTGGTGGCCAGGATCTCGAGGATCCGCCGGCCGGACTCGTGCCCGGTGGACTCGTCGTGCCCGTCCTTTTTCTGGCCGACCTCCTGCGCCTCGTCGGTGTCCAACCAGGCACGGAGCTCTGAGGCCGTCATGTTGACCGCCTCGTCGAACGCGCGCCAATCGTCCCGCTGCTCCTCGCTCACGCTTCCTCGCTCTCCGTGTTCTTCGGCTCGGCCATCTTCCGGTGCAGCGTCGACTTCAGCCCGTCCGGGAGCACCTTCGCGGCCAGCTCCTGCGCCTTGGTCATCGCCGAGGCTGCGACCACCCGGTCCTTCCCCGCCATGAGGGCCTCGTAGCCCTGCTGGGCCACATCGGCCGGATCGTCCTTAGGGGCTTGCCCCAGCCGGGTGTCATCCATGCCGGCGCGGTGGAAGAAGTTGGTCTCGGTCGGACCGGGCATCAGGGAGGTCACCGTCACCTCGGAGTCACGGAGCTCGTCCTGCAGGGCCTCGGCCAGCGACTGCACGAACGACTTCGAAGCGTTGTAGACGGCCTGGTAGGACCCTGGCATCGTCGAGGCGATGGACGAGGTCAGCAGCAGCCGGCCGGCGTTGCGCGCAACCATGTCGGCCAGCAGCAGCCGGGTGAGGTGAACCGCCGAGGCCACGTTGAGGTTCACCACCTCCAGCAGGTCAGCCAGGTCGGCGTCGACGAAAGCCCCACCTCGCCCGACCCCGGCGTTGACGGCAGCGGCAGCGACCGGTCGTCCCGTCGCTACCACCGCGTCGTACAGGGTCTGGACCTCCTCGGGCCGGCGGAGGTCCGCCCGCAGGGTCACCACGTCCACCCCGGCAGCCCGGCAACGCTCCGCCACCAGCTCCAGGCCGTCCCCACCCACTCCGTCCTCAGCCGTGAGCACCAGGGGGTAGCCGTCCGCGGCGAACAGGAGGGCGAGCTCGGCACCGATGCCGCTGGAAGCTCCAGTGACGACGGCGAGTCCTGAGGTGGTCATGTCGATTCCTTTCGGCTGAAGGACGGGAGGGTCGGACGGTCAGGGGGTCGGCATGCCGCCGTTCACGTGCAGCGTGGCGCCGATGACGTAGCTGGACTCGGCGGAAGCCAGGAACACGTAGGCCGGCGCGAGCTCGGCCGGCTGGCCGGGACGGCCCAGGGGCGTCTGCTCGCCGAACTCGGGCAGGTCCTCCGGCGGCTGCCCGCCCGCGGTCTGCAGCGGCGTCCAGATGGGGCCCGGAGCGACGACGTTGACGCGGATGCCCCGGGGCGCGAGCTGGCCAGCCAGGCCCTTGGAGAAGTTGTTGATGGAGGCCTTGGTGGAGGCGTAGTCGACCAAGGTCTCCGAGGGCTCGTAGGCCTGGATGGAGGAGGTGTTGATGATCGTCGAACCGGGCTGGAGGTGCGGCAGCGCGGCCTTGGTGACCCAGAACATCGCGTAGACGTTGGTCTTGTAGGTGTCGTCGAACTGCTCGTCGCTGATGTCAGCCAGCGCCTTCTGGTTCTGCTGCTTGCCGGCGTTGTTGACCAGGATGTCCAGCCCGCCAAGCTGCTCCACGGCCTGAGCGACCAGGTCGCGGCAGTAGGCGGGGTCCTTGAGGTCACCGGGCAGCAGCACGGCCTTCTGGCCGGCGGCGGTGATCAGACCCCGGATGCGCTGGGCGTCCTCCTCCTCCTCGGGCAGGTAGGAGATGGCGACATCAGCGCCCTCACGGGCGAAGGCGATCGCGGTGGCGCCGCCGATGCCCGAGTCACCGCCGGTGACCAGGGCCTTGCGCCCTACCAGGCGGCCCAAACCGCGGTAGCTGTCCTCGCCGAGGTCGGCCTTCTCCTCCAGGTCGGCGTCGAGACCGGCGCCCTCCTGGTACTGGGCGGTCGGGTCGATCCCGCTGTAGAGCTTGGTGGGATCAGTGAAGGTGTACTGGTCACGGGACATGGCGGTTCTCCTCGGGTAGGAACGCGTCCGGGCCGGGCGTCAGGATCCCGGTGAGCAGGGATGATGAACGTGCTTGCGTGAGTGGTGGTGAGAGCGTGGAGGCGCCGACGACCCACCGCACGCCGGACCAGGAGCCATCAGCCCTTCGGGTGCTGGTTCCAGCGGTCGGCCGACCGGCGGCCCAGGGTGGTCACCGCACGCACGAGAGCGGTGGGCAGCGGTCGCAGTCGCTCCTCCACCTGGTAGCCCTGCACGGTGTCGGTGCCACTCGGCGGCGGGCCGCTGGGAAGCAGACGCGCGGCAAGACCTAGAAAGGCGGCCGTCGTGGTCGGTGCCAGGCCGTTCACCCGCGATGCGACCTTGGTGAGCAGGCTGAGCAGCACGTAGGCGCGCCCGGCGAGCACGCCGTCGACGATTCGGACGGCGGCGTGCTGCGGATCCATCGTGAGCACGGGCAGGGTCGACGAAGGCGCGAACCAGGCGTACTCGGCGCCGTGCTGGCCGGTGAACTCGGCGCGCAGGTGAGATCCGGTCCGCATCAGTCCGGGAGCCACGGTCGTGACCTTGACCCCGGTGCCGGCGAGCTCGTTGCGCAGCCCCGCGGTGAATCCAACCGCCCCGAACTTGGCGGTGCTGTAGGGCAGCAGGTGCGGGACCGGCACCAGTCCGCCGACGGAGGTGATGACGCCGATCCGGCCGTAGCCCCGGGAACGCATGGGGCCGGCGACGGCGAGAGCCAGGTTGATCGGGCCCCAGAGCATGATGTCGATCGCCTCGCGGAAGTGCTCGCGGGTCAAAGACGCGAGTGGCCCGACCTGGATGACACCGGCGACGGCAAAAGCCACGGCGATCGGTCCCTCGCTCGCCTCGACCTCGGCGACGAGCCCGTCGACCGCCTCCGCGTCGGCGACATCGCACACAGCAGTGCGCACGAGCAGTCCATCGTCCTCGAGCAGACGCTGGGCGCTTGCAAGCTCGTCGGCAGACCTGGCGCAGATGACCAGCCGGTGCCCGCGCCTGCCGAGCTCACGGGCGATGAGCAGACCGAGCCCGCGAGACGCCCCGGCCACCAGGGCCAGGGGCGCCACTGCGGGCGTCGACTGTGGTGCTTCCATCGGGCTGGTGCTCAGGACTTCGCCGAGTCCTGCACGTTGCCCTTGGCCTGCTGGGCCTGGCCCTGCACGTCGGAGGCCGCCGAGGCGCCCTCGTCCGCGACCGTGGCCTTGGCCTGCTGAGCCTGGTCCTTGACGTCGGCGGCTGCGGAGGCGCCCTCCTCCTTGACAGCGTCGACCGCCTCGGTGGCGGTCTCCTTCACCGTCTGAGCCGCCTCCTGCAGCGGCTCCTTGAGGTTGTCGGCGACGTCCTTGGCCACGTCGGTGATGCCGGCCTTGAGCGGCTCGGCCTTGTCCTTGACCGTGGTCGCGAGCTCGCGCTCCTTGGTGCTGGCCGGGATCAGCGAGCTGATCAGCAGGCCGGCGCCGAAGGCGACCAGACCAGCCGCGAGGGGGTTGCCCTGCGCCTTCTGGCGGGCCAGGGCGGGAGCGTCGCTGACGGTCTCGCCGGCGGAGGAGAGCGCACCGCGGGCCGAAGCCGCCGCACCCGAGGCCGTGCCAGCGGCACTGCCGCCAGCGCTGTGGACGGCGTCGCCGGCGCCGTGGACCTTGTCGCCGACGGCACCGGTCACACCGTGGACGGTGTCGGCGACGGAATCGCGGACGTCATCGGCGGTGCCCATGATGCGGTCCTTGATCCCGATGCCCTTGTCCTTGACCTTGTCGACCTGCCGCTTGGCGATGTTCTTCGGGTTGGCCTCCTCGGCCAGCGCGTCGACGTCGTTGCTCAGGTTGGCGCGGGTCCGCTCGATGTCCGCGCGGATCTCTTCGGGGGTCTGGCTGGTCACAGGTTCTTCTCCTCTTGGCCTTTAAGTGCGTTCGGGATCTTGCCCAGCGTGTCCGTGGTGTCCGGCACGCCGCGCACCTGGTCGAGGGCCTTCTTGCCGACGACGGCGAGGATCGCGGCGATGATCGCCCAGATCACGGCGACGATGAGCGCGGACCAGCCGTAGCCCATCTCGTTCCCCAGAGCCCGCCACAGCGAGATGGAGAGGAACATCAGGACGAAGAAGCCGGCCACAGCAGCGCCGGCGAGCATGCCGACGCCCTTCCCGGCCTTGGACGCGGACTGGGAGAGCTCGGCCTTGGCCAGCGCAACCTCCTGCCGCATGAGCGTGCTGAGGTCCCGGGTGACGTTGCCCAGCCGCTCGCCGAGGGTCAGGTCGTCGCTCGCGCCGATCTGCGGCTCGATGGAAGACGATCCCGAGGTGTAGGGGGTGGTCATCGGGGGGTGTCACCCCGAGTCGGGTCGACGTAGGTGACGGTGTCGTCGTAGACGACGGTGTCGTCGTAGGCCCGGGTGGCCTCGTAGCCGGTCGTGGTGCCCGCGGCGGTACCGGGGGTGTAGCTGCCGGTCTCGTAGCCGCCCGCGCCGTAGCTGCCGGCGTCGTACCCGGTGGCCGGGGTGGTCGTGGCGTAGCCGGTGGTGGCGGTGGTGCCGTAGCTGGCGGTCGGGACGCTGGTGCTGTAGCCCGCACCGAGCGCCGGAGCCTGCTCGGCCTCCTTGGCGTCCTTCGCCTCGGCGGCGAGGCTGCGGGTCAGGCGACCTGCGACGACGCCGGCGAGCAGCGAGACGCCCAGGAAGACGCCCGGACGGCGGCGCGCGAAGCTCCGGACGTCCTCGAGCAGGTCGCTCGGCTCACTGTTCTCGATCCGGTGCGCGATCTCCCCGACGCGGTGCGACCCCTGCTTCGCCAGGTCGGCGAGGGGCCCGCCCTTGTCCGAGGAGGAACCCATGGTGCCGAGCTCGTCGGCGAGGGAGTGCACGAGCGCGCCGAGGCGCTGCTGCTGGGTGCTCGCCTGGCTGGACAGCTCGGTCCGGCCCTGGTCCAGGAGGTCGCGGAACTGGCCGGAGGCTTCGGCAGTGACGTTGCCGACCTGCTCCTTGGCCACACCGGCGACCTGCTGTCCGGAAGCGACGGCGGTCTCCTTGACGGCACCGGCCTGCTCCTTGGCCACACCGGCGACCTGCTGGCCGCGGTCCACAGCGGTGTCCTTGAGGTCGGCGGCCTCACCCTTGACGGTGTCCTTGGTGGTGCTGGTGGTGCTGGTGCTCGACTGGCCGGTGCCGGGGGCGTAGATGTCGGTGCCCGCCTCCGTGGTGCCCGCGGGCTCCCACGTGGTCACCGGCTCGTCGAACTGGTTCTGTCCCTCGGAGGGGACATACGGCGACGAAGTCACGCGATCTCCTATCGACTAGTTCCGCGGCGCCGCGAGACGCGGCACCATCTGTTATCCAATACCCAACCCTTTAGGGCGTAAACACAGGGGTGCCGACGCAAAGGTGCACGGCGTCGCTCCTGGGCGGCACCGCGGCAGGGACAGCCGGACGGCTGTTTTCTCAACCGTCCGACCTCGAGCGCAGAAGCAGCCGGAGCGTCGTCCTGCGGTCTTGGGTCCAGGTACCCAGCCCTCAGCCGGGCAAACCCCGCCGGAACCCCGGTATCGGGTGCTCCGCCCCTGAACTCACCCCAGGGGTGTGCCGTGAGCCACAGGGCGCGCTATCGTCGTACCTAACGGTTGAGCAGTCTGCCGACATTTCTTCTGATTCAGGGGTCCCATGTCGAGCTCGCGTTCCACCTCCCGTTCATTGTCCGAGCCCGTTGAGCTCAGCATCGTTCCTGACGTCTCGATCGACCTCGACGACGTCCAGGAGCCCACCCAGCGGAACCCGCTGCTGCGCCGCGAGCGGTCGGCCGAGCTGACCGCCCAGCTCTTGACGGCTGATGAGGCCACCGGCCGCGCCCTCCGTCGTCGGCTGGTGCTGCTTCACCTCGACGCCGCTGACGGCGTCGCCCGCCACTACGCCGGTCGTGGACAGGACCACCAGGACCTCGTCCAGGTGGCGCGGGTCGGTCTGGTCGAGGCGAGCGTCCGTTACGACCCCGCGCTCGGGTCGTTCCTCGGCTTCGCGCTGCCCACGATGATGGGTGTCATCCGTCGGCACTTCCGCGACCGCGCCTGGTCGGTCAAGCCACCGCGGTGCATCCAGGAGCATGCTGCGGTCGTGGCCCGGGCCCGCGAGGACCTCACCCACGAGCTGCGCCGCTGGCCGACCATCCCCGAGCTCGCCGAGCACCTCCAGCTGAGCGAAGCTGAGATCCGGGCAGCCCGCCAGGTCGACGGCTGCTTCCAGGCGGCGTCACTGGACGTTCCGGCGGGTCAGCGGGCGGAGTCCCTCGGCGAGAGCCTGTCGGAGGTCGAGACCCGCTACGAGCACGTCGAGACCTCCCTCACCCTGCAGCCGGCCTACCAGCAGCTCAGCGAGCGGGACCAGCGGCTGGTCTACCTGCGCTTCTACTCCGAGCTGAGCCAGCGGGAGATCGCCGAGGAGTTCGGCGTCAGCCAGATGCAGATCTCGCGCTGGCTCGTCCGGGTGCTGCGCTCCCTGCGCCAGTACCTCACCGACGAGTCCTTCCCGATCGCGAGCTGAGCGGGCGGCGCCGGGTCCGATGGAGGCCTGGCGGCGCCCCTGGGCCAGAATGGGCGCATGGCAGAGGACTTCCGGATCGAGCACGACACCATGGGCGAGGTCCGGGTCCCCGCCCAGGCCCTGTGGAAGGCGCAAACCCAGCGCGCGGTCGACAACTTCCCCATCTCAGGTGTGCCGATCGACCCTGCCCTGATCGCCGCTCTCGGCCAGATCAAGGGGGCGGCGGCCCAGACGAACGCCCGGCTCGGGGTGATCAGCGACGAGCGTGCTGCGGCCATCGTGGAGGCCGCGGCCGCCGTCGCCTCCGGGGCGCACGACGCCGAGTTCCCGATCGACGTCTTCCAGACCGGGTCGGGCACGTCCAGCAACATGAACACCAACGAGGTCATCGCCTCCCTGGCCTCGCCCTCGGTACCCGAGGGCGTGCACCCCAACGACCACGTCAACGCCTCGCAGTCCAGCAACGACGTCTTCCCGAGCGCCATCCACATCGCGGCCACGCAGAGCCTTGTGCAGCAGCTCATTCCGGCCCTGGAGCACCTGGGGCGCTCATTGGAGGCCAAGGCCACCGAGTTCGCCGAGGTGGTCAAGAGCGGCCGGACCCACCTGATGGACGCCACGCCGGTCACCCTCGGCCAGGAGTTCGGCGGCTACGCCGCCCAGGTCCGCTACGGCGTCGAACGCGTCCAGTCGGTGCTCCCCCGCGTGGCCGAGCTGCCTCTGGGCGGCACCGCCGTCGGGACCGGGATCAACACCCCGCCCGGGTTCGCCGCGTCGGTCATCGGGATCATCGCCGAGCAGACGGGGTTGCCGCTGACCGAGGCTCGCAACCACTTCGAGGCCCAGGGAGCGCGGGACGCGCTGGTGGAGGCGTCCGGGGCACTCCGCACCATCGCCGTCGGTCTGAACAAGATCGCCAACGATATCCGCTGGATGGGGTCGGGCCCCCGCGCCGGCCTCGGGGAGATCGCGCTGCCCGACCTGCAGCCCGGGTCCTCGATCATGCCCGGCAAGGTCAACCCCGTGCTGTCGGAGGCCATGACCCAGGTCTGCGCTCAGGTGATCGGCAACGACGCCGCCGTCGCCTTCTCCGGCGCGTCGGGGGCATTCGAGCTGAACGTGATGCTGCCCGTGATGGCGCGCAACCTGCTGGAGTCCATCCGGCTGCTGGCCAACGTCAGCCGCCTGTTCGCCGACCGTTGCGTCGACGGGATCACCGCGAACGTCGACCACTGCCGATTCCTGGCCGAGTCCTCGCCCTCCATCGTCACCCCGCTGAACAAGTACATCGGGTACGAGAACGCCGCCGCCGTCGCCAAGGCCGCGCTCAAGGAGAACAAGACGATCCGCGAGGTGGTCCTCGAGCGCGGCTACGTGACCGAGGGCCGGCTCACCGAGGACCAGCTCGACGCCGCCCTCGACGTCCTTTCGATGACCCGGCCGCCGATCTGACGACAGCGTGTGAACCGGAGAGGCGTCTACCCCTCGCCCGCTCACACAGTGTCGACAGCGTTCGCGGGCGAGCGGGTCACCCCCGCGGGGCCGCGATGTTGGCCATCCAGGCGATGCCGAAGCGGTCGGTGAGCGCGCCGTAGTGGTCGCCCCACATCTGCCGCTCGAGGGGCGTGGTGATGGTGCCGCCCTCGGCGAGGGCCTGGAAATAGCCGGTGAGGTCGTCGACGTCGTCGCCGCTGAGGCAGATCGTGATGGTCGAGCCCTCGCTCAACGGCATGCTCTCCGGGAGGTCGGAGACCATCAAGGTGAAGCCCTTGGGGGTGGTCAGCTGGCCGTGCATCACCTGGTCGGCGGGCGGGCCCTCCATCCCGAACTCGCCGAAGGTGGAGATGGTCAGGTCCCCGCCGAAGACGCCCTGGTAGAACGCGAGCGCCTCCCGGGCCTGACCGCGGAGGTTGATGTAGGGGTTGAGCAGGGACGACACGACGGGCTCCTCTCGGCCGCCGGCACCTCACCGACGCTACCTCTCTGACCAGCGCCACCGGCCGAACTGATCGGCCGGCGACGCCCTGATCGGTCAGCCGAGGGAGATGGCGGTCCAGGACACGGCCGGCAGCTCGACGGTGAGCTGGCCGTCGGCGACGGCGACGCTCTCGTTGGGCAGCACCCCCACGCGCTCCTGGTCCTCGAGGGTGTTCTTCGCGTAGATGTCCTCATCGGCCAGGGTATGGGTCTCCAGGACCGACACGCCGCTGAGGTGGCTCACGTCGACGGTCACCGTGGTGGCCGCGTCCAGGCTGCGGTTCACCAGGAAGATCGCGGTCCGGCCGGTCCCGGCGTCGTAGGTGGCGACGGCGTCGACGACGGGGACCTCGCCGTAGACGGCCGTCTCGTAGGTGCCGGTGTTGAGCTTGACGTCCAGCGCCTCGCCGACCGCCAGCCGGGAGGTGATGGCGAAGGGGAAGAACGTCGTCTGGCGCCAGGTCGCGCCGCCGGGCTCGGTCATGATCGGGGCGATGACGTTGACCAGCTGGGCCAGCGACGCGGAGGTGACACGGTCGGCGTGCTTGAGCAGCGAGATCATCAGGTTGCCGAAAACCACCGCGTCGAGGACGGAGTAGATGTCCTCGAGCAGCCGGGGCGCGGTCGGCCACTGCTCGATGTCGGTGATCTGGTCGACCTCGTGGTAGCGGGTGTTGTACCAGACGTTCCACTCGTCGAAGGAGATGTCGATCCGCTTCTTGCGGCCCAGGGTCGCCCGCACGGTGTCCGCGGTGGCCACGACCGACTCGATGAAGTGGTCCATGTTCGTAGCGGAGGCGAGGAAGCTGGCGGTGTCGCCCTCCAGCTCCTCGTAGTAGGCGTGGCAGGAGATGTAGTCGACGTCGTCGTAGGTGTGCATCAGCACGGTGTGCTCCCACGCGCCGAACGTCGGCATCTTCGCGCTTGAGCTGCCGCAAGCCACCAGCTCGAGGTCGGGATCGAGCTGGCGCATCGCCTTCGCCGTCTGCGAGGCGATCTTGCCGTAGTCCTCGGCGTTGCGGTGGCCGAGCTGCCACGGCCCGTCCATCTCGTTGCCCAGGCACCACATCTTCACCCGGTAGGGCTCGACGCGGCCGTTGGCGACGCGGGCGTCAGAAAGCGCCGTGCCGGAGCGGATGTTGGTGTACTCCAGCACGTCGACAGCCTCGAGGACCCCGCGCGTGCCCAGGTTCACCGCGTACATGAGCTCGCTGCCCACCTGCTCGCACCAGGCAGCGAACTCGTCCAGCCCCACCTGGTTGGACTCGGTGGAGTGCCAGGCCAGGTCGAGCCGGGCCGGCCGCTGGTCGCGCGGGCCCACCGAGTCCTCCCACCGGAAGCCGGAGACGAAGTTGCCTCCGGGGTAGCGGATGGCCGAGACCCCGAGCTCGCGGACCAGGTCCATCACGTCGGTCCGGAAGCCGTTGGCGTCGGCGCTCGGGTGGCCCGGCTCGTAGATCCCGTCGTAGACGCAGCGACCCAGGTGCTCCACGAAGGAGCCGAAGACGCGGCGGGAGACAGGGCCGACGGTGAAGTGGGGGTCGAGCGTCAGCTCAGCTGAGGGCATGGGTGTCCTTGGTCAGGGTGGGATTGCGGAGGTCCGGGCGGAGTCGGCCTGCTCGAACGGGGCGACGGCTCGTGCCCCCGCAGATGATGGCGAGGGGACGCGTCCCGCTCTTACAACGTTGTAGAGAATCCTGTAGAGCCGGGTCCTGGGTCGTCAAGGGGTTCGCACAACCATCTCACCGGAGCTGTGGACTCCCGCCGCTTCGCGGCCGAGGCGCGCGACCGCGGACCTGCTGAGCCTCGTCGAGACGGTCGTGCTGGTGGCGTCCGCGAGGAGCCTCAGTACCAGCCGTTGGCGCTCTTGAAGCTCCAAGCGGAGCAGGGGCTGCCGTAGCGGTCGTCCATGTAGCCGACAGCCCAGATGATCTGGGTGGCGGGGTTGGTCCGCCAGTCATCGGCGACGGTAGCCATCTTCGAGCCCGGCAGCGCCTGGGGGATGCCGTAGGCACCGGAGCTGGCGTTGGTCGCGTCGACGACCCAGCCGCTCTCGCGGATGATGATGTTGTTGAAGCAGTCGAACTGGTCGGCGCCGTAACCGAACGTGTTCGCCAGGATCTGCCGGGCGATCTCGCGCGGGTCGGTCGTGCCGGGCTCGTAGCCCTGCGCCCGGACGCGCGCCTGCCGTGCCTCCGCGGCCGCTCTGGCCGCCGCCTCCTCGCGCGCTGCCGCAGCCCTCGCCCGAGCCGCTTCCGCCTTCTCCTGGGTAGCGACGGCCTTGGCGCGGGCCTTCCGGGCCGCCCGCGCCTCCGCGGCGGCAGCTTGCGCCTCGGCCGCGCGGACCTTCCTGACCGTCGCCGCCGCCTTCTGCTGCGCGACGATCTTGGCCTGCTGGCGGCTGATCGAACGACTGGTCGAGATCAGCGCGGCGTTCCGTTCGAGCGCCTGGGTCACGGCGTCCGCGGTGGACTGCTTGCGCGCCGCGGCGCCGCGGACCGCAGCGTCGCGGTCAGCACGTCCGCCGTCGTGGTGGGATGAATCCGACGCACCCTCGAGGGACTGGGCCTGGGTGGCCACCGGGGCCGGGACGGCAATCGCGGTGCCGGTGGCGGCGGGGCTGCCCAGCCCGGCCACTGCGGCGGTGACCACGAGAGCAGAGCAGCCGAGCCCGATCGCGGCATGGTGGACGAGTCGGCGCATCGGTCAACTGTGCCACACCGTTGTTATCGAGATGCAATCTTCAACTCAGGAACGCCGACCGTTGTGACACCGTGATCAGACGGGGATGTCCTCGAGCATCTCCGTCACGAGCGCCGCGATCGGCGACCGCTCCGACCGGTGCAGGGTGACGTGGGCGAACAACGGGTGGCCTTTGAGCTTCTCGACGACGGCGACGACGCCGTCGTGGCGCCCGACCCGCAGGTTGTCGCGCTGGGCCACGTCGTGGGTGAGGACCACGCGCGAGTCCTGTCCGATGCGGCTCAGCACGGTGAGCAGGACGTTGCGCTCCAGGGACTGCGCCTCGTCCACGATCACGAAAGCGTCGTGCAGCGAGCGACCACGGATGTGGGTCAGCGGGAGCACCTCGAGCAGCCCGCGCTCGATGACCTCCTCGATGACCGCCCTGGACGTCACCGCACCAAGGGTGTCGAAGACCGCCTGGGCCCAGGGCGCCATCTTCTCGCCCTCGCTGCCCGGCAGGTAGCCGAGGTCCTGGCCACCGACGGCGTAGAGCGGCCGGAAGACGACCACCTTCGCGTGCTGCCGCCGCTCCAGGACCGCCTCCAGACCCGCACACAGCGCCAACGCCGACTTCCCGGTTCCCGCCCGCCCGCCGAGGGAGACGATGCCGACCGCGGGATCGAGGAGCAGGTCGATGGCCACCCGCTGCTCGGCCGAGCGGCCGTGCAGGCCGAACGCGTCGCGCTCCTTGATCAGCCGGAGCTGCTTGGCCGGCGTCACCCGCGCCAACGCGGAGGTGTTGCTGCCCAGCAGGACGACGCCGGTGTGGCAGGGCAGGTCGCGGGCCTCTTCCAGGTCGATCACGCCGTGGTCGTAGAGCTCGGACACCTGGCGCGCCTCGACCTCGATCTCGGCCATCCCCGTCCACTCCGAGCTGACCGGGAGCTCGGCCTGGTACTCCTCAGCCCGGAGGCCGAGCGCAGCCGCCTTGACCCGCATGGGCAGGTCCTTGGACACCAGGGTGACGTCGCGCCCCTCGCGGGCGAAGTTGAGGGCCACGGCCAGGATGCGGGAGTCGTTGTCGCCCAGCCGGAAGCCGTCGGGCAGCTCTGTCGGATCGGTGTGGTTGAGCTCGACGAGCAGGGTGCCGCCGGCGTCGTTCACCGGCAGGGGCGCGTCCAGCCGGCCTGCGCTGACCCGGAGGTCGTCCAGGTGGCGCAGGGCGGTCCGAGCGAAGTAGCCGAGCTCGGCGTGATGCCGCTTGGCTTCCAGCTCGGTGATCACCACGATCGGCAGGATCACCTCGTGCTCGGCGAAGCGCCGCAGGGCATGCGGGTCGCTCAACAGCACGGAGGTGTCGAGGACGTAGGTACGAGGCGAGGGTCCAGACACGGTTCTGCCCTTCTGAGGGCCGCACGCGGGTCTGCGTCCGGCCCCACGGTCACGTGGTGAGCCGGAGCCGTCCGCGGGCCACCGTTGGCCCGCTCGTCGTGCCCGTCGTGCGACGGTGCATGCATCGCCTCCCGCACGGACCGCTTCCCCACGGCCCGTGCCACCGACGCTACGACGCCCCGGGGCCCACTCCCCTCCGCCACGCCGCTCAGGGGCCGCCCCGCCAGTGGTCGATCCGGTGGTGGTCCGGGGTGAAGCCGTGGGCGACGCCCCACAGCACCGCCTGCGTCCGGCTGCCGGCGCCGATCTTGCGGTAGACGGTGCGGATGTAGGACTTCACGGTGTTCGGGCTGAGGTAGGTCAGAGCCGCCACCTCCGCGTTGCTCTTGCCCTGGGTGATGAGGGCCAGGATCTCCGCCTCGCGGTCGGTCAGCCCCTCGGTGCGCCCCGGCCAGCTCAAGCCCGACGCGGTGCGTGCCCGACCCGGCGCCTCGGTGAACACCTGCTCGCCGGCATGCACCCGCTCGAGTGCGTCCACGAGGTCCCGCGCCGGCAGCGCCTTGGACAGGTAACCGTCGACGCCGGCTCGGCGCGCTGTCTCCACCAGATCGGGGTGGAAGTTCCAGGTGTAGACCACGACGTGCTTGGCCCGCGGGTTCTCCACCAGCACCCGGATCTCGTCGTGGTCGGCCTCGGGTTGGGCGAAGGAGTCGTAGAGCACGATGTCCACGCTGTCCGAGAGTCCCATGTTGGTGTCGAGCTCGGCGATCACGACGCGTCCGCGGTACTGCTCCAGGATGTGCGCCACCCCGATGACGACGACGTCGTAGTCGTCGACCAGGGCGACCGTGATGGGAGCAGGCGGTGGAGTCACCTTCCGACGGTAACCCACCTAGGGGTGTAGTGCACCCGCCCTGCGGGTGGTTCATTGGAGGTGCGGGATCGTCTCCGCCGGCTCGGCCCACGAGCCGTCCTGGTACGCCACGCCGTACCCGACAGAAGGGCACATCATGCTGGGACTCATCCTGAGCATTCTCATCGTCGGCTTGATCGCCGGCGCGCTCGCACGCCTGCTGGTGCCTGGCCGGCAGGGCCTCTCCATCCCGATGACCATCCTGCTCGGCATCGTGGGCTCGTTCGTCGGCGGCTTCCTCGGCTACCTGCTGTTCGGCAAGGACAGCGGCAGCGGTCTGCTGCAGCCGGCCGGCATCATCGGCTCGGTCATCGGGGCGGTCATCGTCCTGCTGATCTGGACCCGGACGAGCGGGCGCCGCACCGCGCACGTCTGAGGATCCAGGGTCGGGTCGGGACACCCCCCCGGCCCGGCCCGGCCCTTCGCGGCGCTCGATCCTCGAGCGGGGCTCAGTCGAGCAGCGTCGCGAGCACCCCGCGGATGTAGGTCATGTTCTTCGCGATCACCCCGAGGCTGTCGCTGCCGTAGTGCTCGCACAGGAACGGGCCGCGGAAGCCGAGCTCCAGCGCCCGCGCGATCGCGGCGCGGTAGTTGATCAGCCCCATGTCCATCGGCACCGGGAACGTCATCACCGCGCCGGTGGCTGGGTCCTCGTCGCGCAGGTAGTTCTTGACGTGCCAGTAGTTCGAGTAGGGCAGCACCTTCTCGAACATCTGGGTCACCGGCTCCATCGGGCGGTGCAGCCGGATGAAGTTGCCGATGTCGGGGTTGAGGCCGCAGGCCGGGTGGTCCACCTCCTGCAGGAACGCGACGGCGGAGTCGCAGGTGCCGACGTAGGTGTCCTCGTACATCTCCAGGGTGATCTGTTGACCGTTGCTCGCCGCGTGCTCGGCCAGCTCGCGGATCCGGGACGCCGCCAGCGCGCGGGCCTCCGGCGACTCGTCGTCCTGCCAGCCCTGCTCGAGCCAGAACCAGAGGGCCTTCTCCTGGGCGGGAGAAAAGGCCTGGAAGAACCCGAAGCTCACCATCGGGATGTCCAGCGCCGCCGCCCGGTCCAGGAGGCGGTGGCTATAGGCCAGGTACTCCTCGCCGCGCTCGGGGTCCATGACGCTGCGGCGGGACGTGGAGATGGCCGGGATGGTGAGCCCAGCCTCGGCCAGCACCACCCGGAAGTCCTCCAGCCGCGTGTCGTCGAGGTCGCCGATCCGCACCCATGTGTCGGTCGGGTCCACCTCGGTGAACCCCAACCGACGCACCAGCCGGAGCTGCCGGGCCCACTCCTGCGGATCGGCGTCCTGGATCGGACCGCCGGAGGAGTCGGTGCTGCCGAAGGCCAGCATCGCGGCCGCAATGGGCCAGGTCTCGGCCGTCCAGGTCGACGGGTCGGGGGTGGTGGTCATCGGGGTCTCCTGGGAGGTAGGGGTCAGCGGGGCGCGGGGCCGAGCTCGCGGAGGAGCTGGCCCAGCCGGGCGTAGGCGCGGTTGCGGTAGGCAACCAGCGGCGCCTGGTCGCCGGCCGGGGTCACGAAGCCGCCGTCCTTCTTCACCCCGAGCTTCCCGGCCTCGACCAGCTCGGTCAGCATGGCCGGCGTGGCGAGGCGCTCGCCGTAGTGCTCCGACAGGGTGCGGAAGCCGGCCGCGTAGACGTCGAGCCCCGCCATGTCGGCAATGGCGAACGGGCCGAAGAACGGCAGCCGGTACCCGAAGGTGGTCCGCACGATGGTGTCGACGTCCTCGGCGGTGGCCACGCCCTCCTCCACCAGGTTGACCGCCTCGCGGAGCAGCACGTACTGGAGCCGGTTGAGCACGAACCCGGCCTGGTCGCTGACCCGGGCGCTCAGCTTGCCGGTGCGGGCGACCAGCTCCTCCGAGGCGACGACTGCGGCCTCCTCGGTGCCGGCGTGCGCGATCAGCTCCACGCCGGGGATGAAGGGCGCCGGGTTGGAGAAGTGCACGCCGAGGAACTGGGCGGGGCGGGACAGGTACGCGGCCAGGCTGCCGATCGGCAGCGTGGAGGTGTTGCTGCCGATGACCGTGCCGGGCCGGGCCACCGCCTCGATGTCGCGCAGCACCGGCCCCTTCACCTCGGGAACCTCCAGAACGGCCTCCTCGACGTAGTCCGCCCCCTCGACGGCGTCGGCCAGGCTGCGGGCGGCGTGCAGGTTCGCCTGCACCAGCGCCGCGGAGCCCGGGTCGAACAGACCTTGCTCCTCGAACTCGGCGGCCTCGGCAAACAACCGGTCGCGGTGCCGCAGCGTGGTGTCTGCGTCGGCATCGGTGATCGTGACCTGGAACCCGGCCATGGCCAGAACCTGGGCGATCCCGCCCCCCATGTAGCCCGCTCCGACGACGGCGACGTTTTCGATGCTCACTTCAGCTCTCCCCCGACCAGGTCTGGGGCTCGGCCGCGGCGCCGGTCCCGGCCGCGCCGGCAAGGTGGTCGGCCCGTCCGCGGTCGGACCAACGTAACGCCCGCGACCGGGCGGGCTGACAGCGCCTGCCGCGGTCCGACGTAGCGTGGCGTGCGTGAGCAGCATCAGGGCTGAGGTCCTCCCGGCCGCCTGGGCCGAGCGGGCCGCCGAGCTGGACGCCGCCGACCCCCTCCGCAAGCACCGCGACCGCTTCCTTCCCGGACCCGACGACGACGTCGTGTCCTACCTCGACGGCAACTCCCTCGGCCGCCCGCTCCGAGCCTCAGCCACTCGGATCGACGATTTCGTCCGGACCCAGTGGGCGGGCCGGCTGATCCGCGGCTGGGACGAGAGCTGGCTCGATCTGCCCGTGACCGTCGGGGACCGGATCGCCCGGGTGTGCCTCGGGGCGGCGGCCGGTCAGACGGCGGTGGCCGACTCCACCACCGTCCTGCTCTACAAGCTCGCCCGGGCCGGGCTGGAGCTCCGCCCCGGTCGGGACGAGATCGTCGTCGACACCGACAACTTCCCGACCGACCGGTACGTGGTCGAGGGGATCGCGGCCGAGCGGGGCCTGTCCGTGCGCTGGGTGGAGTCGGACCGTCGCTCCGGGGTGGAGCCCCGCGACCTCGCCCCCGCGCTGTCCGGCAGGACCGCGCTGGTGGTCCTCAGCCACGTCGCCTACCGCTCCGGCCATCTCGCTCCGGCCGCCGAGCTCACGCGGATGGTTCACGGCGCCGGCGCGTTGGTGCTGTGGGACCTCTCGCACTCGGTCGGCTCGGTCCCGCTCGAGCTCGACGCGTGGGAGGTCGACCTGGCGGTCGGCTGCACCTACAAGTACCTCAACGGCGGTCCAGGCTCCCCCGCCTTCGGCTACGTGGCCGAGCGCCACCTGGCGGCGTTCCGCCAACCGGTCCAGGGGTGGTTGGGCCGCGCGGACCCCTTCGAGATGGGGCCGGGCTACCAGCCGGCCGCCGGCATCCGCCGCCTGCTGAGCGGCACCCCACCGGTTCTCGGCATGCTGGCGCTGCAGGACATGCTCGACCTGATCGAGGAGGTCGGGATGCCCGCCGTCCGGGCCAAGTCGGTGCGGCTGACGGCCTTCGCGGCAGCCCTCGCCGCGGACCTCCTGGGCCCCGCCGGCGCACGCCTGGCGACGCCGGAGGACCCGGGGAGCCGAGGCGCCCACCTGACCGTGGAGCACCCCGGCTTCCGGACGCTGACGCCCCAGCTGTGGGCGCAGGGGGTCATTCCCGACTTCCGTGCCCCCGAAGGTCTCCGGCTGGGGCTCAGCCCGCTGAGCACATCGTTCCGCGAGGTCCTGACGGGGCTCACGGCGGTCCGGAACCTGCTCGCCGCACCGGGCTGACCGGGCTCAGGCGCCGAAACGCCGCTCGCGCTCGCCGTAGGAGCGGAGCGCCCGGATGAAGTCGACCTTGCGGAAGTCGGGCCACAGGGCCTCGCAGAAGTAGAACTCGCTGTGCGCGGACTGCCACATCAAGAACCCGGACAGCCGTTGCTCGCCCGAGGTGCGGATGATCAGGTCCGGGTCGGGCTGCCCCTTGGTGTAGAGGTGCTCGGCGATGTGCTCGATGTCGAGGGACCGGGCCAGCTCCTCGATGGGGGTGCCGTTGCGCGCATGCTGGGCCAGCAGGGAGCGGACGGCGTCGCGCAGCTCATGCCGGCCGCCGTAGGACACGGCGATGTTCACCACCATCCCGGGCAGCTCGGAGGTCCCCCGCTCGGCAGCCCGGAGCAGGTCGGCGGTGCTGTCCGGCAGCAGGTCCAGGGCCCCGAACGGGTGCAGCCGCCAACGACGGGAATCGGCCAGCTCGGTCACCATGTCCTCGATCACTCCGAGCAGCGGCTCCAGCTCCTCGGCGCTGCTGCGCGAGAAGTTGTCGGTGGACAGCACCCAGAGCGTGACGACGGGGATGCCTATCTCGTCGCACCACTCGACAAACTCCTTGAGCTTCTCCGCCCCGGCCCGGTAGCCGGCGACGAGGGGCTGTCCGGGCGCGTTGTCCCGCGCCCAACGCCGGTTCCCGTCCGCAAGCACCGCCACGTGCTGAGGAAGCCGGCTGCGGTCCAATTCGGCCACCAGGCGGTGCTCGTAGGTGGCGTAGAGGAGCCCCGAAGGATGCAGACGGTCCACGAACTCGCGCAACCGGTCCAGGCGAGCCACGTCGGTCAGGGTATCGGCCCAGCCGATGCGTCAGGGAAGGCTCGCGCACCGCAGCCGGTGCAGTCGGGCAACGCCGCGGACCGGAACCGGCCGCCGTCTTCGGCTGGGTGGCCTACCGTTCTCCGACGTGGCTGTGGACCCGACCGGAGGAGAGGACGTGCGCCGTCTCGAGAACCACCTCACCACCCCGCCACCGGTCGATGGAGCCGATCGTCTCGCCGAGGAACGGGAGTGGGTGAAGCCGCGGCTCCGCGGGTGGTTGCACACCTGTACCGCGCCCCTGGCTCTGGTGGGCGGCGTGGTCCTGGTCGTGCTGGCTCCGACGTCAGCAGGACGCGTGGGCGCAGCGGTGTTCCTCGCGGGCTCGGTGCTGCTGTTCGGCACCAGCGGCCTCTACCACCGACGCACCTGGGGACCGCGCGGCGAGGCGGTGATGCGACGTCTCGACCACGCCAACATCTACCTGTTCATCGCCGCCAGCTACACCCCGATGGCCCTGCTCATGCTGGAGGGCGGGTCGCAGGCCCTGCTGCTCTCCCTCATCTGGGGCGCAGCCCTCGGGGGTCTGTGCTTCCGGCTGTTCTGGCTCGACGCCCCCCGCTGGCTCTACACCGCGCTCTACCTGGTGATGGGTTGGGCGGCCGTGGGGTGGATGGGCGCCTTCTACGCCTCAGGCGGGTTGGCCGTGCTGCTCCTCATCCTGCTCGGAGGGCTGTTCTACAGCGCCGGCGCGGTGGTCTACGCCCGGCGGAGCCCCGACCCGTCCCCCGCGTGGTTCGGATACCACGAGATCTTCCACGCCGGGACGGTCCTGGGTTTCGCCAGCCACTCCGTGGCCATCGCACTGCTCACCTACGCCTCCCGCTGAGCCGAACCGCCAGGCCCGAGGAGCTCTCAGGTGACCAGACCGGACTGGTACGCGATGACCACCAGCTGGGCACGGTCCCGGGCCCCGAGCTTGGTCATGGCCCGGCCCACGTGGGTGCGCGCGGTGGCGGGGCTGATGAAGAGCCGTCGCCCGATCTCGTCGTTGTTCAACCCCTCACCGATCAGACCGAGGGTCTCCCGCTCGCGGTCGGTGAGCTCGGCCAGACCGGGGTGGGTCCGCCGCGCCGGTGGGCCCGTGCGGTCCCGGAGGCTGTCGATGACCCTGCGGGCGACGGTCGGTGAGAGCAGGGACTCCCCAGCCGCAGCCAGCCGCACCGCGCGGATCAGGTCGGCGGGCTCGGCGTCCTTGACGAGGAAGCCCGCCGCTCCGGCGCGCAGGGCGGCGAAGACGTGCTCGTCGGACTCGAACGTGGTGAGCACGACGACCCGGACGCCGGCCAGTGCCGGGTCCGCGGCGATCTCGCGCAGCGCGCTGATGCCGTCCAGAACCGGCATCCGGATGTCCATCAAGATGACGTCCGGCGGCGAGTGCCGCGTGAGCTCGAGCGCCTGGAGGCCGTTTTCTGCTTCCCAGGCCAGCTGCAGGTCGCCCTCGGACTCCAGGAGCGTCCGGAGCCCGAGCCGGATCAGCTGCTGGTCGTCGGCCAGGCCGACGGTGATGCTCACGGCTGAGCCGCCGCTGCGCGCTCGGCAGTGACCGAGAGACCAGGGCTGAGCGTCGTGGGCAGCTCCGCGCGGACCCGGAAGCCCTGCCCGGGCAGTGGCCCGACCAGGACCCAGCCCCCGACGTCCCGCGCCCGCGCGCGCATGCCGGCGATGCCGCTGCCCTCCGCGGGACCGGGGCTGGTGGCTCGGCCGTCGTCCACGACCTCCACCACCAGCAGGAAGCCCTCACGACCGATCGAGACCGTGATGGTCGCGTCAGCAGCCGCATGGCGGACGACGTTGGTCAGGCCCTCCTGGGCGATCCGCAGGGCGGCGTGCTGCACCGCGACCGGCAGCAGGAGCTGCTCGTCGGCCGGCCGTGCGTAATGGACGGTCCGGCCCGCGGCCTGCAGCGCGGCCACGAGGTTGTCCAGGGCGGTGAGGGCACCCACGCCGGCTGGGGGTTCGACGTCGCCCTCGGCACTGACGGCCCCGGTGCCGGCCGAGGTGTCGCCACGCAGGGTCGCCAGGGCGCTGCCGAGCTCGGCCAGGGCCTGTTTGCTCGTGCTCCGGATGGCCTCCAACGACGGGCCGAGCTGCTCGGGTCGCCTCTCCAGGAGGTGGAGGGCGACGCCGGCCTGCAGGTTGATCACGGCCAGTGAGTGGCCGACCACGTCGTGCACCTCGCGCGCGATCTGCAGCCGCTCCTCGTAGTCAGAACGACGGCGCTCTGCCAGCAGGTCGTGCCGGCGGGCGTCTCGACGGGTGGTGAGGACCAGGGCGACGAGGCCGGGCAGCAGGATGCCCGCGGTGCCGAGGACCACCGCGAGGTAGAGGCCGGCGTCGTCGACCCCTGCGTAGGGCCGGGTCCAGAACCCCGCGGAGAGGACGACCGGCACGGGCAGCAGCAGCGGGACGAGCTGACGCGGTGGGAAGCGCGTCATCAGCGCGTGCACGGTGAGCGCCGGTGCCAGCAGCACGAGGGCGTAGGGCGCCCCGGCCACCAGGAAAGCCGCGGTCGCGGCCAGGACCCCGAGGTGGGCCGAGCGGGGCGCGGTACGACGCAGGGCCAGCGCGATGACCAGGCCCAGCGTCGCCACGAGCTGCGATTCGTCGACGGCGTCGGGAAAGCCGCCCCCGGGACCGGGGCCACCACCACCAGGACCGCCGCCCCAACGGCCCGGCCGCAGCTCACGCCGGTTGTCGAAGTCGGGCAGGTGCAGGGTGGCCACCGAGAGCGCCCCGATGACCAGGGCCAGGGCGGTGTCCTCCACCAGGCGGGGCAGGTGGAGGGTGGGCATCTCTCGTCTTTCCACGGGTGGGAGGCTGGTCCGATCCTCAACCCTAGGCGGCTTCGCGCGCCCGCGCGTCCGCCCGCTGACGTGGTCGGGCTACGTCAGCCGACGTAGGCGGAGGTCAGCACCGGAACGGATGTGGGCGCAGCGTCTCGCCGCGCAGAGTGGGTGCCACTGACCATCCCCATCGTGCGAAAGGCGTTCTCCCATGTCGACTCTGCTCCTGCCCCTGGAGATGCACGGCCCTCACGGCTTCGACGGCGGCTTCCCCGTCCTGCCGTTCCTGGGCAGCTTCTTCCTCCTGCTGCTCCTGCTCGCCGGCCTCGTGGCCTTCGCCTTGTGGCGCCAGGGCAAGCTCGACGTCCCAGGGCTGGTTAGCCGCCGCTCCCCGGAGGACGCGGCCAAGCAGATCCTCGCCGACCGCTTCGCCCGCGGGGACATCAGCAGCGACGAGTTCATGGAACGGTCCAGCATCCTCAACTGGACCCCCGGCAGCGATACAAGGCCGCCGCGTCAGCTCTGGAGAAAGAGTCATTGACGACCTAGCGTCGTGGTCGTCGCAGTCGCGATATATCGTGATACTCTCAAGATCTAATCACCCAAGGAGATGCTGATGTTCCACGACGACGAGTTCCACCCGCACGACAGGCCGCATGGCCCGGGTCCCGAAGGGCCCCGGGGGCACGGCGGCCGGGGTCACCGGCCCGGCCCCGGCGAGGAGGGCGGCCGGCACGGGCGCGGAGGTCCCGGACCCGCAGGCCCCGGCGCGCGGGGCGGCCGGCGCGGCGGGGGCCGCGGACGCGCAGGGCGCGGCGACATCCGGATCGCCACCCTGCTGCTGCTGGCCGACCAGCCCATGCACGGGTACCAGCTCATGCAGGCCATGGCCGACCGCACCGACGGCGCCTGGCGTCCCAGCCCGGGAGCCGTCTACCCGACCATCGCCCTGCTCGAGGACGAGGGCCTGGTGACCATCCAGGTGGACGGCGGGCGCAAGCTCGTCACCCTCACTGACGAGGGCCGTGCCCACGTCGAGGAGCGGCGCGCTGGCTGGGGCGACCCGTTCGGCACGGTCGAGGGCTCATCCCCCGGCCCGGACCTGCGCGGTCCGCTGCACGAGCTGCAGGCCGCGGCCCGGCAGATGGCCACGTCCGGCACCCCGGAGCAGGTCGAGGCCGCCTCCGCGGTGCTCGCCGAGGCCCGTCGGGCGCTCTACCTGATCCTGGCCGGCGAAGCCGGCGCCTGAGCCTCCGACATCGCCCCGACCAGGTCGTCCTGACCCTCCCCCCTCGAAAGGGGGGTCCACCAGGGCCCACTACGGGGGATCAGCTGGAGGCCGTTCCCACGAGAACCTAGGGGAGCCGCGAAACAGATTGCGGCCCGTGGTCCCGCCGAGGCGAGGACCGATCTCAGAGGGGGACGACATGTCGACCGATACTTCAAACCGCGGCGCTGCGGCCTGGTGGGCAAAGGCACCGCGCCAGAGTCGCCTGTTCCGGGGCGCGGCCTCGCTGACGGCAAGCTCGCTGCTCGCCGCGGGGCTCACGCTCCCGCTGCTGACCCTGGCCACCCCGGCGGAGGCCGTGGTCACCATCGGCTCCAACATCAGCGTCTTCCCGAACCGCGACATGGTCGTCGCGATGGGCTATGAGCCCGGCGAGCAGCTGCTCGTCGAGGCCGTGCGCAACGGCGTCGTGATCGGCACCACGCAGGGTCCCGCGGTGAAGACAGCCGGCGGGATCGGCCTCGAGGTCAACCACGGCCCGCTCGGAGCTCCGCAGCCCGGCGACTGCTGGAACAACTTCACTCCCGACATCGTCGGCGGCGACGTCATCCGCGTGACCGCGCTCAGCCGCCCCGGCGCTCCGGTCGACACCATGACCGTCAAGGACGTCGCCTTCACCGGTGACCCTGTGCTTGAGGACAACGGATCGGTCTCCGTGAGCGGCACCGCCACCCCCGGCACCAACTTCGGGGTCGAGTTCCGACGCGATAAGCCCGCGCCTCGGTTCCGACGCGGACCCCTCGTGCCGGCCTTCGAGCCGGGCACCAACAAGTGGAAGGCCACCTTCAGCCCCACCGCCTCCTCGGACGAAGGGCTGCACCGCGGCGCAGCAGCGAGACCTCGCCCTCACCCAGGCGTCGTGGCTGGCGGTGGCCGACAGCATCACCGAGACGACGCTCGCCGAGCTGGGCGAACCCGGCGGCGTGGGTGCGGGCTGCACCGGCACCGCCGACCCCAACTCGATCGTCGGTGGGCTGGAGCCGATCAACATCGCCAGCGGTGACGTCGTCTTCTCCGGCACGGCGCGCGCCGGCGTCACCGCGGTCAGCGTGACCGTCGGAGGCCTTGGCGCCCGGGAAGCTGTCGTCACGCCGGGCCCGGTCGACAGCCCGAGCACCTGGACCCTGACCGTCTCCAAGGCGGACCTGGCCCCGCTGCCGGACGGCAACGTCGCCGTGACACCGACGTTCGGCACGCTGGCCGGCACCACCAAGACCGTCCTCAAGGACACGGTCGCGCCGCTCGCGCCCACCCCCTCGGTACCGGCCGGCACCTACGGCGCCCCGCAGAGCGTCGCCCTCAACAAGCCCGACGGTGAGACCACGAGCAAGGTGTACTGGGAGATCGGAAACACCGCCGTCCCGGACCCCAACGCCCTCAGCAACCTCTACACAGCTCAGATCTCCGTGACCTCGACCCAGACCCTCAAGGGCCGTCTGATCGACGCGGCGGGCAACCCCGGCGCCGTCGGTACCTTCGACTACCGGATCGGCACGCCGCCGGCGGCGCCGACGAACCTCGCTGGCGGTGAGACGACCCCCGCCGGCTCGGCCCGCCTCACCTGGTCGCCGGCCGCAGGTGCCGCCGGTTACAACGTCTACCGCAACGGCGTGAAGTTGAACACCACCCTGCTCACTGCTACGTCGTACACCCACACCGGGGCCGGGCTCGGCGACCACAACTACACCGTGCGCGCTGCCGAGGCTCAAGGCATCGAGTCCTTCGACTCGAACCCCATCACCGTCACGATCGCCGCGCCGGCCGTGCCCACCGGCCTGCGTGCCACCCCGGGTGACGCTCGAGCGACCCTGAACTGGACCGCGGTCACCGGAGCCGCTAGCTACCGCGTCTACCGCGACGACGTGGTCGTGGCTAACTCCGTCGCCGGCACCAGCTACATCAACACAGGCCTGACGAACGGCAACCTCTACGCGTACGACATCGCGTCCCTGGACGCGTCCGGCAACGAGTCCGCTCGCAGCGGCTTCGTCCAGGTCAGCCCTCAGGTGCCCGCTGACACGACGCCTCCGCCCGCACCGGCAGTGACCCCGGCGACCGGCGCCTACACGGCGGCGCAGACGGTCAAGGCGACCAACACCGAGGCCGGGGTCACCCACCGCTACACCGTCGCCACCGGCACCACGGCCCCGGCCGACCCGACGGCAACCAGCCCCGAGCTGCCTGCCGCCGGCCTGCCCGTCGACGCCACCTCGGTGGTCAAGGTCGCCTCGTTCGACGCCGCCGGCAACGGCAGCCAGATCGTCAGCCGCACCATCACCATCGACGCGGTGGCTCCGCCGGCACCGTCGGTGATCCCGGCTACCGGTACCTACACCAGCAACCAGACTGTCACCGCGACCAACACCGAGGCCGGGGTCACCCACCGCTACACCGTCGGCACCGGAACCACCGTCCCGGCCGACCCGACGACGGCCAGCACCACACTGCCCGCCGCCGGCCTGCCCGTCAGCGCCTCCTCGATCGTCAAGGTCGCCTCGTTCGACGCCGCCGGCAACCGCAGCACGGTCGTCCAGCGGAACTACACCATCAACGCTCCGGCGACCGGTGGCACTCGCACGGTGACGCTCACCGCCGCGGCTGACACCTTCGTCCGCCAGAACGCCACGGTCAACGCCGGCACCATCGCCACCGGCATGAAGTCAGACTCGGAGTCCACCACCGGCAACACAGCCAGCCGGGACACCTCCTACGTCCGCTTCCCGGCCCCCACCCTGGCAACCGGAGAGACCGTCACCGGAGCCGTCCTCAAGCTCAACGTCAGCAACGGCTCGGCCAACGGCCCGCTCATCTACCGGACCGCCAGCACCTGGACCGAGACGGGGATGACCTACACCACCGGTCGCCCGACCCGCAGCAGCACCACCGCTGTGGCCAACATCGGCAACGCCGCGGTCACCAGCGCCCTCAACGTCCCCATCACCGGGGTCACCGGCGCCGCCCAGTCGTTCGAGCTCTTCGCCGAAAGCAGCGACGGGTTCGACTTCACCCCGCGCGAATCCACCACCCCGCCCCAGCTCGTCCTCACCATCCAGACCGGCAGCGCGACACCACCCGCTGACACGGTGGCCCCGCCGGCACCGTCGGTGAACCCGGCTACCGGTACCTACACCAGCAACCAGACTGTCACCGCGACCAACACCGAGGCCGGGGTCACCCACCGCTACACCGTCGGCACCGGAACCACCGTCCCGGCCGACCCGACGACGGCCAGCACCACACTGCCCGCCGCCGGCCTGCCCGTCAGCGCCTCCTCGATCGTCAAGGTCGCCTCGTTCGACGCCGCCGGCAACCGCAGCACGGTCGTCCAGCGGAACTACACCATCAACGCTCCGGCGACCGGTGGCACTCGCACGGTGACGCTCACCGCCGCGGCTGACACCTTCGTCCGCCAGAACGCCACGGTCAACGCCGGCACCATCGCCACCGGCATGAAGTCAGACTCGGAGTCCACCACCGGCAACACAGCCAGCCGGGACACCTCCTACGTCCGCTTCCCGGCCCCCACCCTGGCAACCGGAGAGACCGTCACCGGAGCCGTCCTCAAGCTCAACGTCAGCAACGGCTCGGCCAACGGCCCGCTCATCTACCGGACCGCCAGCACCTGGACCGAGACGGGGATGACCTACACCACCGGTCGCCCGACCCGCAGCAGCACCACCGCTGTGGCCAACATCGGCAACGCCGCGGTCACCAGCGCCCTCAACGTCCCCATCACCGGGGTCACCGGCGCCGCCCAGTCGTTCGAGCTCTTCGCCGAAAGCAGCGACGGGTTCGACTTCACCCCGCGCGAATCCACCACCCCGCCCCAGCTCGTCCTCACCATCCGGACGCCGTGACGAGCACCGACCTCAGCGGCTGCCGCCGCTGACCGCACGACGCAGCGCCCCCGGGGGATCTTCCCCGGGGGCGCTTCGCGCTGTGCGCGTAGGAGGTGTTCTCGCGACGTGGCCCGCGGTGGAACGGCAGGAGTCGCGGGTCAGACGCGGTGCGGCTGCTCCCCGTCGACCGGGCGATCGGGCGCACCCTGCTCGTCCGGGTCCGCAGCCTCCTCAACCGGGTCGGCACCGACCGGAGCCTCGGGCTCGGGGAAGTTGTCGTCGACCCGGCGGAACTGGCGGCGCATGCTGCGGTACAGCAGGACCATGACCAGCGCGATGCCGATCGTGATCAGCAGCGGTGTCCAACCCGGCTTGACGATGTTGGGGTCGAGCTCGAGCAGGGCCCCCACCGGGCTGCTCCCCAAAGTCGTCAGAGTCACCTCTGCACTCTACCTGCGGGCACCGCGGCTCCTGCGGGTCCAGCAGCGCCTGCGGGGACGGCGATCCCGGCGAAGAGGTCGTCCTCGGGCAGGTCGGTGGGCACCTCGCTGCGGACCAGCTGCCAGTCCTCGGTCGGCCAAGCCTGCCGGTGCACGTCGAGCGGGACGCTGAACCACGGGCCCTCAGGGTCGACCTGCGTGGCGTGCGCCAGCAGCGCCCGGTCCCGGACGGCGAAGTACTCCGCGCACGGCACCTGGGTCGTCAGCCGCGCGAGGTGGTCGGGGTCGGGCTTCCAGTCCGCGAGCCGCTCGACGTAGGGGGACTCGAGGCCGCGCGCGGTCATCGCCGCGTCCAAGGCCTCGATCCGTGGCCGGTTGAAGCTCAGCTGGTAGTACAGCTTCTGCACCTGCCAAGCCGGCCCCAGCTCCGGGTGCGCCTCCGGGTCGGCAGCGGTCGCGGCGGCCGCCACGCTGATCTTGTGGCACATGATGTGGTCGGGGTGCGGGTAGCCCCCGTTCTCGTCGTAGGTCGTGAGGACGTGCGGCCGGAACTCTCGGATCAGCTGGACCAGGGGCAGCGCCGCCTCGTCGACGTCCACCAGGGCGAAGCATCCCTCGGGCAGCGGCGGGAGCGGGTCACCCTCGGGCAGTCCGGAGTCCACCCAGCCCAGCCATACCTGCCGGACCCCCAGGATGGCCCGGGCCCGGTCCATCTCCTCGCGGCGAATACTGGCGATGTTGGCCAGCACGTCGGGCCGGTCCATGGCCGGGTTGAGGATAGAGCCGCGCTCCCCGCCCGTGCAGGTCGCGACGACGACGTCCACCCCCTCCGCCACGTAGCGGGCCGTCGTCGCGGCGCCTTTGCTCGACTCGTCGTCAGGGTGGGCGTGCACGTGCAGCAGGCGGAGCCGCTCGCCGGACGCGTCCACGCGGAGCGCGGGAGAGGTCATAGGCGCATGCTGTCACGGTGGCCCGGTATCCGGCCGGCCTGCTCCCCGGGCGAGACGACAACCTCCGGGCGGCGCCGGTACCGGCGGGCATCATGGAGCGGTGACCGACGCGACCGACCGACTCGCACGCCGCTACCCGCCGCCGCGGATGCCGCGTCGGGTGCTGGTCGGGCTCGTCGCTGCCGGCACCGCGCTGGCGCTCGGGTGGCTCGTCTGGGCGGCCCTGGCGCACGCCACGCCCGCGGTGACGGCTCAGGTGTCGGCCTTCGAGGTCGTCTCCGACACCGCGATCAGGGTGACCATGACCGTGCAGCGCGACGACCCGTCCCGGCCCGCCATCTGCCGGGTGATCGCCCAGTCGACGGACTTCCAGCCGGTCGCCGAGCAGGAGGTCGCGGTGCCGGCGAGCGCTGTCGCGCTGGCTGACCTGCAGGTCCAGCTCACCACTCTGCGACGGGCGACGTCGGCCTCGGTGAGCGGGTGCGACCTCGCCTGAGCGCGGACGCGGAGCCTGACGCAGGCAGACCCTCGTGCGTAGAATCTGGGGATGTCAGAATCCGCGACCCACACGATCTGGTTGACCCAGGAGGCGTACGACAAGCTCCGGGACGAGCTGGACCACCTGTCCACCGAGGGGCGCGCCGAGGTCTCGCAGAAAATCGCCCGGGCGCGGGAAGAAGGTGACCTCCGGGAGAACGGCGGGTACCACGCCGCCCGCGAGGAGCAGGGCGTCCAGGAGGCGCGCATCCGCCAGCTCGCCGACATGCTCCGCCGGGCCCAGGTCGGGGAGTCGGTGACCAACGCTGACGAGGTCGCGCCCGGCACCCAGGTGACCATCGCGTTCGACGGTGACGAGTCCGATACCGACACCTTCGTGCTCGGCTCCCGCGAGCTGCTCGGCCTCGACGACAGCGTCGACACCAACGTCTACAGCCCCCAGTCCCCTCTCGGCTCCGCCATCATCGGCAAGAAGGCCGGCGAGAGCGCCTCCTACCAGGCACCGAACGGCCGCTCGATCAACGTCACCATCATCAAGGTCGCGCCCTTCCACGCCTGATCACGCCCCTCACGCGCCAAAAGGACGGAAACGGTCCGCCCGGGACGATCCCGGGCGGACCTTCGTGCACCTAGAGGTTCTGGAGGAGGGCCGCTGCCTCCTCGGGTCCGAGCGCACCGCTCGCCACCTCCGCGAGCACCTGCTCGCGGGTCAGCGCCTGGGGCGGCGCGGCCGCAGGCCCGGCCAGTCCGAGCTTCTCCAGCAGCTGGTTGAAGCGCAGGCGAGCGGTCGGGTAGGACACCCCCAGGTGCTTCTCGAGGTCGCGCAGGTTGCCCCGCGAGGCGAGGAATACCTGAAGCATCTCGGTCTCGGCCTCGTCCAGCGTGCAGAAGGCGCAGGGGGCGAAGGTCCCAGCGAGCTCGGTGCCGCACGAGCCACAGCCCAGGCGGGTGACGGTCAGCCGGTCACCACAGACCGGGCAGTCGGCGGGCGCGCGGTGCTCGTGCGGTGTCCCGCGACGCGGCCGCTCGCTCATGCGCCCGTCCCGTCGGCCTGGACCGGGTCGGAGCCGACCCGCACCTGGGCATGGCCCATCACGACCTCGACGTCGAGCTTGGCGCTGCCGTTGCCCATGACGACCTCGTCGCCGGCCCCGGTGTGCCCGCCGCTCCAGCTGATCCTGCCCAGCTGGGACTCCCCCGTCACCGTGACGTTGGAGTCGTCGTGGAGGGTGATGGAGAGCGACCCCGACTCGACGCGGATCCGGTTGCGCCCCGTCGTGATGGCTCCCTTGACGGTGGCCGACCCGGCCTGGATGAGGGCGTCGTTGATCTCGGTGACGTCCAGAAGCTTCGCGCCACCGGCGGTCACCCGCACCTTCCCGAGGTGAGGCACGCGCTCGGTATTGAGGTTGCCTGCGGTCATCTCCACATCCACCACGATGGCGGGGTTGACCCGGAGCAGCAGCTCCTTGCCCAGGCCCAGAGCCCGGATGTCCTCCAGGTTGCGGGGCACACCACGCAGGATGCTGAACCCGTCGAGGCTGACACCGAGCTCGCCGTCGCTCGACACCTCCAGCACCGCGCCGTTGCGCCGCAGCACATGGGGCCCTTCGGCAGCCAGCGTGGCCACTGCGGTCTCACCGATGATGCGGACGCGACGACCGACCGCCCGGACCGAGATCCGCTCGACGCCGCCCGTACTTCCCGGCTTGGAGCCCTTACCCGAGGCTGCAGCCGGCTCCGGCGGAGGCTGCGCGGCGGCAGGGGCGGTGGCAGGGGCGGTGGCGGGGGCAGACGGCGGGTCGAAGCGCTCCGTGGCGTGGGTAGCGTGCTGGGGGCGGTCAGCGGCGGCAGCCCAGGGCTCGGTGTCCACCCGCGTCGGTTCGACGCTCTCTGCGGGCTCACGCTCAGCGCTCGCGGATGGGACGGGCTCGGGCGCCGAAGCGCTCTTCAGGAGGTCGATCCGGCGCGCCGCCTCGGCGGCGTCGATGCGTCCGGCCGCCAGCTCGGTCAAGATCGCGGTCATCCTCGGTTCGGTCATGCAGAAAAGGTAAAGCGGACCTTTCGTGAATGGAAGGTGCACTTTCTCTTGTCAGGGCTAGGCCGGGGTGACCCCCGCCTCGACGCCGCGCGGTGCGCTCTGCCCGAGGTCAGCCCAGATCGCGGCGGGCCACCGCCAGCTCGTTCCGGGCGGCCCGCTCCACGTGGCCGAGGTCGCCGTAGACGGCGACGAAGGTGAAGCCCTCCGCCAACCGCTGCGCGGCCTGTTCACCCGAGGTCGTGAAGATGCCCACGGCGATACCGGCCCGGGCGCCGGCCTCACGGACCGCCACCAGAGCCGCCTCAAGCGGCGCGTCGAAGGCTGGGTCGTCCGGCGTCGGAGCGCCCAGGGCCAGCCGGAGGTCGTTGGGTCCGACGAAGAGCCCATCGAGCCCGGGCGTAGCCGCGATCGCCGTCAGGTCCTCCAGGCCTCCCGCGGTCTCCACCATGGTGAGCACCACGACGGCGGCGTTGCTCTCGGCCGGGGCCGGACCCACCCGCAGGCTGGAGCGGAGCGGGCCGAACGAGCGGATACCTTCGGGTGGGTAGCGAGCAGCCCGTACCGCCTCGGCGGCCTCGGCAGCCGAGCTGACCAGGGGCACGATGACGCCAGCCGCTCCAGCGTCGAGGGCTCGGCCGATCAGCGTCGGGTCGTTCGCCGCCACCCGGACGACGCCCACGGCACCCGGCGCCCCGGGCACGCTGGCCGCGGCGTCGACGGCCATCAGGCCCGCGAGCACACCGCGGTCGTCGAGGAGCCCGTGCTGGGCGTCGATCACCAGCAGGTCGTACCCCGTCGTCGCCACCCGCTCGGTAGCCGGCGGGGCGTCCAGCCCCACCCAGTAGCCCACCAGGGGTTCCCGGTCGCGCACCCGCGCGGCAAACTCCGCCGCAGCTCCTCGTGTCCCTGCCCCCACTGACCCACTCCTTTGTGCCGTTATCCCACGTTCGCGTCCCGCGTCAGCCTGCCAGAAGCGCTGCGGTGACCGCTCTCGGCTTCACCTGCACCGAGAGGCCTTGAACTTTCATGTATGGTTGCGGCATGCAATCAAGTACGGTGATTGGCGCCGGCGCGGCGTCGTTAGCGGTCGTCGACTCCGTGTTCGCCAGTCTGATGGCGGTGGGCCGGACCGTGCGACAGCGCATGACCGGCGACGACCTCGACCCCGCCCAGTTCTGGCTCGTCAAGGCGATCGCGGCCGGTGAACCGCTCCGGGCGACCGAGCTCGCCGGCTGCACCCAGCTGGACACCTCGACCGTCTCCCGGCACGTCACCCAGCTGCACCGCGCCGGCCTGCTCAAGCGCACCCCCGACCCCGACGACGGCCGGGCCCATCGCCTGGAGCTGACCGCCGAAGGGCGCGCCTGCCTGGACGACGCGGTCGAGCGCCGCCGTGCCCTGCTGGCGCGGGCGCTCGGGACCTGGGAGCCGGGCGACGTCGAGCAGCTTGACCGGCTCCTCGCACGGTTCGTCACCGACCTCCACCTCGACCTCGACCCGCCACGGGAGAACCCATGAACCGACCCGAACCCCGACGAGCGCTGACGCAGGAACCGGCCAGCTCCCGGCACGCCGCTCACGACGCGCCAGACGTCACCGGGCCCGCTGCCGTCCCGCCATCGGGCGACGGGTACCTCAGCCACAAGCAGATCCTCGTGGTCATGGGCGGGCTGATGGCCGGCATGTTCCTCGCCGCGCTCGACCAGAGCATCGTCGGCGTCGCCCTACCGCGGATCACCTCCGACCTCGGGGGGCTCGACAAGCTGTCCTGGGTCGTCACGGCCTACCTGCTCACCTCGACCGCCGCCACTCCCCTGTGGGGCAAGATCTCCGACCTGCGGGGTCGGCGGCCGGTCTTCCAGGCCGCCATCCTGGTCTTCCTGCTGGGATCGGTGGTCTGCGGCTTCGCTGCGCCGATCGCCAGCTGGATGGACGTCTCCGGCATCGACGTGATGATCGCCGGCCGCGCGGTGCAGGGTCTCGGCGGCGGGGGGCTCATGTCGCTCGCCCTGGCCGTGATCGGCGACATCATCCCGCCCCGTGAGCGCGGCCGGTACCAGGGCCTCTTCGGCGCCGTCTTCGGTGTGTCGTCCGTCGCCGGGCCCTTGCTGGGCGGCCTGTTCACTGACCACCTCGGCTGGGAGTGGATCTTCTTCATCAACCTGCCGATCGGCCTCGCCGCCCTGGTCATCACCTCGATGGCGCTCAAGCTCCCCCACGTGCGGCGCCAGGCTTCGGTGGACTACCTGGGCGCGGCGACGATCATCGGCGCCGTCACCAGCGTCGTGCTCTACCTGTCCTGGGCCGGACCCTCGAAGACCGACGGACTGGGGTGGACCTCGGCAACCGGGCTGGGGCTCCTCGGAGCGGCCCTCGCCCTGATCGCCCTGTTCATCCTGGTCGAGCGGCGCGCCAGCGAACCGATCATCCCGCTGGAGCTCTTCGGGCACTGGACCTTCACCAGCAACATCATCTTCGCCATGATCATGGGCGTCGGGATGTTCGGTGCCCTGATCTACCTGCCGATCTACCTGCAGGCCGTGCAGGGCATGAGCGCCACCGGATCCGGACTCGCCATGCTGCCCCTGGTCGTCGGGATCTTTGCGACCTCCATCAGCGGCGGTCGGATCATGTCCTCCACGGGACGCTACCGGTGGATGCCGATCAGCGGCTCGATCCTCGTCGGCCTGGCCTTGCTGGCGATGTCGCGGCTCGCGGTCGACACCCCCTACCCGCTGCTCGCCGTCTTCATGTTCGTGTTCGGGGCCGGTCTCGGTCTCACCATGCAGGTGGTGGTCACGGCGGTCCAGAACAGCGTCGAACGCCGCCACCTGGGCACTGCGACCGCGTCCGTGGCGTTCTTCCGCTCCATGGGCGGCGCGCTGGGCACCGCGCTGTTCGGCGCCATCCTCAACCTGCGGCTGCCGCACCACCTGGCCGAGGTCGTGCCGGCCTCAGCCCAGAGCCAGCTGGGCGCGGCCAGCGCCTCGGTGAACGACGTCACCGCCATTGGGGCGCTGCCCGAGCCGGTCAAGACCTGGGTGCTCACCGCCTTCACCCGCTCCATGGACGACCTGTTCCTGGTGGCCGTGCCCTTCATGGTGGTGGCCCTGGTGGTGGCGCTGACCATGAAGGAGAAGCCGTTGACGGGTCGCGAGCCGGCTCCGCAGCCTCCGGCGGAAGCCCCTGCCCCGTTGCCGGCCGTGGCACAGTAGAAGCACCCCCGCCGGTGGTCGCTGCAGCACCTCGACCACCAGAGCCGCCGAGCTGACACGCCGCCGACCAGAGGATGACCATGCCGACCCGCTCCCAGACCCTGTTGACCGGGCTCGCCGGATCCGTCCTGCTTGCGAGCCTTGTCGCCGGCTGCAGCGCGCTGCCGACCTCCGAGGCGGGCGGCCCGGCCTCGTCCGCGCCCAGCGCGCCGGCCTCGGCCCCGAGCAGCCTCTCCACCTCGGTCGAGGACGAGGGCGGCAGCCCGACGAACCCGCCGGTGTCCCTCAAGCCCAGCGTGGCCGACGGCGCCCGCAAGGTCGCGGTGGACACCGTGGTCAAGGTCGCGGCCTCGCCCGGCAGCCTCACCAAGGTCAAACTCCGCTACCGCGGCGTCGACGCCAAGGGTGGCGCGACCCAGGGGACCGTGGACGGCAAGCTCAGCGACGACGGGAGCGCCTGGACCGCGAGCGAGCGGCTCGAGCCCTCGGCCACCTACACCCTGGCCATGACCGGCGCCAACGCCGCCGGGGAGGCCACGACGAGCACGAGCTCCTTTCAGACGCAGAAGCTCACCCTGGACGAGCAGACCTTCCCCAGCCTCTACCCCCTCCCGGACAGCAGGGTCGGCGTCGGCATGCCCGTCGTGCTCACCTTCGACGTCCCGGTCGGTGACCGAGCGGCGTTCGAGAAGAACCTGCACGTCACCTCCCGGCCCGCCCAGGCGGGCAGCTGGAGCTGGCTTTCCCCCACCCAGGTGCGGTTCCGTCCGAAGGAGTACTGGCGGCCCGGCACCAAGGTCAGCGTCCGCGCCGACCTGAACGGGGTCGACGCCGGCAACGGGATCTACGGTCAGACCTCGGCCTCCACCTCGTTCACCGTCGGCCGCTCCCTGGTGACCAAGGTCGATCTGGCCAAGGACGTCGCGAGGGTCTACCGCGACGGCGACCTGGTGCGCACCATGCCGGTCTCCGGCGGCAAGCGCGGCTGGGAGACGCGGAGCGGGACCAAGTTGATCATGGCCAAGGAGTTCAACAAGAAGATGACCAACGAGATGATCGGGGCGAAAGAGGACTACACCCTGGTCGCGAAGTACGCGCTCCGCATCACGAACTCCGGGGAGTTCCTCCACTCCGCGCCCTGGAACGCCGCTCACCTCGGCCGCCGCAACGCCAGCCACGGCTGCGTCGGGATGAGCGTCGCCGACTCCCAGTGGCTGTACGAGAACACCCTGATCGGCGACCCGGTGGTCACCACCGGCAGCGGTCGCGGCCTCGAGCAGGGCAACGGCTACGCCGACTGGGACATCTCCTACGCCCAGTTCCAGAAGGGCTCGGCGCTCTGAGCCGGCCTCCCTTACCAGGACCAGGCAGGACTAGGACATCGGCGGACCGACGGCGCTGTCCGGTTCCGGTGGATCCCCCGGCCGCTCCGGGTCAGTCGGTCCGCTCGCCGGCGCGGGCCGTCGCGGCGACGTCTCGGCCTGCTCGAGGTGCGCGGGGAAGGTCGCCAGCTGCTCCTCCTCGGGCGTGGGGGCGGGACTCGCGGCGCCCGCCCGCTCCCGGCGCAGGCCCAGCCGTCGCCACCCCTGGTCCGCCGCTGGGACGGGGTGGCCGTGCAGGTACTGGATGAACGACTTGACGAACGCGAGCAGCGGAACGGCCAGCAGCGCCCCGACGATGCCGCCGACGATGATGCCGATCGCGATGGCCAGCAGCACCGCCAGCGGGTGGAGCTTCACCGCCCGGCCCAGGAGGAACGGCTGCAGGATGTGCCCCTCCAGCTGCATCACGACGATGATCGCGCCCAGCATGAAGAGAGCCTGCACCCAGCCCAGAGCCACCAGCGCCACGAGCACGGCCACGAAGCCGGACACGAAGGCCCCGACGAGGGGCACGAAGGCGCCGATGAACACGAGCGCGGCCAGCGCGGGAGCAACCGGGACGCCGATGATCAAAGCGGCGACGAGGACCCCGACGGCGTCGGACAGGGCCACCAGGATCGTCGCGCGGACGTAGCCCGACAGGGCGTGCCAGCCGTTGCTGGCCGCGTGGTCGACCCGGGCGCGCGACTCGCGCGGAAAGAAGCGCAGCAGGAAGGTGAAGATGCCCCGGCCGTCGTAGAGAAAGTAGAACAGCGAGAAGAGGGTGATGGCCGTGCCCGCGAGAAAGTGACCCACCCGCGTCCCGATCTCCGCGGCGTAGGTGGCGATCGTGCTCTGGCTGTCGGCCAGGAAGGTCTGGATCCGGTCACCCCACTGGGAGGTGTCGAAGAAGCCGGAGCTGAGCGGCAGGTTGCTGCGCTCCAGCGTGGCCAGCAGGTTGTTGAAGCCGGTCACGACGTTCGCGGACAGCTCGGTGGCCTGCGCCGCGATCTGGGTCCCGATCAGGACGAGGGCGCCGATGATCAGGGCGAGCCCGCCCAGCACGGTGACGGCGGTGGCCGGGCCGCGGTGCAGTCCCCAGCGCCGGAGACGGAGCGCGACCGGGGAGAGCATCGCCGCCAGCAGGACCGCCACGGACAGCGGGATGACCACCTCGGACAGGTAGCCGAGGACGCGGCTGAGGCCGTAGAGGAGGACCCCGACGAGGATCACCCGCCAGGACCACGCTGCGGCCAGCCGTAGCCCCGTGGGTACCGCGCTGTCGACGTCCTCGGTCGGTGAGCTCACGAGGAGCTCGGCCGGCGGCGGCGGCGCCACCGGGACCACCTGGACGGCCAGGCGCTGCGCGTCCTGTTGACGGACCCAGGCCTCCCGCAGTCCGTGGACGCCGGACCAGACCCTGCTCGTAACTCCCACAACCTGCGCCTCACTGCTCGGTGACCGGGCCACGCTAGCGCCGTGAGCCACGGGGGGCCCACCTGGTCCGCGCGTGGCGGGCTGACCGTCATCACCCGCGCCGGCAGGCAGACTGGTCTGGTGCCAGCCCCCACCCCGTCCCCGCCCGGCGCCGCGGGACGGCTCCGGTCCCGGCTGGGCGGATCGAGCGGCCTCCCCCGTGAGGTCTACGTGCTGGGCCTGATCGCGTTCTGCGTGGCGGTGGGCTTCGGGGTGCTGGTGCCCGTGCTCCCGGTCTTCGCCCGCAGCTTCGGCGTGGACAACTTCGCCATCGGCGCCGTGGTGTCGGCCTTCGCCGCCCTCCGGCTGGTGACCAGCCCCTTCTGCGGACGGCTGATCGACCGGTTCGGTGAGCGGCTGGTGATGGCCGTCGGCATCTTCATCGTCGCCGGGTCCAGCGGTCTCGCGGGCATCTCCCAGTCCTATGAGCAGCTGCTCGTCCTGCGCGGGATCGGCGGCGTGGGCTCGGCCATGTTCACCGTCTCGGCAACCACCTTGCTGCTGACGTCGGTGGAGGCGGGATTGCGCGGACGCGCGGCTGGCTTCTTCCAGGGGGGGTTCCTCCTCGGCGGCATGACCGGGCCGGCCATCGGCGGCGTGCTCTCGGCGATCACCCTGCGCGCACCCTTCTTCTTCTACGCCGCGACCCTGGCCGTGGCCGGCACGGTGGGGCTGGTGATGCTCCGGGTGCGCAGCGAGCGGAGGGACGCCCCGGCCCTGCCCGTCGTCGCGTTCCGGGAGGTGCTCCGGGACCGTCGCTACCAGGCGGCGTGCGCGACGAACCTGGCGCAGGGGTGGACGTCCTTCGGGGTCCGCAGCACCCTGGTCCCGGTGCTGGTCGTGGAGGTGCTCGACCGGCCGACGTCGTGGACCGGGATCGCCTTCGCGATCGCCGCCGTCGCCCAGACCATCGCCGTCGGCCCGGCCGGCCGCTTCGTCGACACCGTGGGCCGCCGGCCCGCCATGATCGCCGGCGGTCTGCTGGCCGGGTTGTCGATCCTCGCGGTGCCCTTCGCCCCCGGGATCGGGTTCCTCATCGTCGCCCTCAGCCTCTACGGCGTCGCCGCGGCGTTCCTCGGGACCGCGCCGGCCGCCTCGGTGGGCGACGCCGCGGGTGGCCGCAGCGGCACCGCCGTCGCGGTCTTCTCCATGTGCGCCGACACCGGCGCCATCGTCGGGCCCCTGGTCGCCGGCTGGCTCGCCGACACCTTCTCCTTCCGGGTGGCGTTCGCGGTGGGGGCCGCACTGCTGCTCCTGGGCGCCGCCATGTCGGCCCGAATGCCGCGCACCGCCCCTGCTCAGGAGGACCGTGCCCCCGCCCGCTGAGCATCCGCCCCTCCTCAGCCCCGCGCTGGCGCCGGACTGGGCGGCCGCCCTGGAGCCCGTTGCCGACGACCTGAGACGGGCCGAGCGTTTCCTGAGCGCGGAGGTCGCCGCCGGACGCACCTTCTTGCCCGCACCCGAGCAGGTGCTGCGGGCCTTCCGCCGACCACTCGCCGACGTCCGGGTCCTGCTGGTCGGCCAGGACCCCTACCCCACGCCCGGCCACCCCGTGGGGCTGTCCTTTGCTGTCGCCCGGGAGGTCCGGCCGCTGCCCCGCTCCCTGGTCAACGTCTACCGCGAGCTCGAGGACGACCTGGGCCTGCCTCCCGCGGCCCACGGAGACCTGACGCCCTGGTTCGAGCAGGGGGTCCTGCTGCTCAACCGGGTGCTGAGCGTGGAGCCGGGCCGCTCCGGCGCCCACCGCCGCCGGGGCTGGGAACAGGTGACCGAGCGCGCCGTCGACGCCCTCGTCGAACGCGGCGGGCCGCTGGTGGCGCTGCTCTGGGGCCGCGACGCCCAGGCCCTCCGTCCCCGGCTGGGCGACGTGCCCGTGGTGGGCAGCGCGCACCCCTCACCGCTGTCGGCTCGCCATGGCTTCTTCGGCTCCCGGCCCTTCAGCCGGGTGAACGCGCTGCTCGAGGCCCAGGGCGCCCCACCCGTCGACTGGTCACTCTGAGCCCCGGGGTCACCCTGGTGCCGAGGACTCAGCCCAGGGCCCGCTCGAGGTCGGCCACCAGGTCGTCGCCGTCCTCGATGCCGACGCTGAGGCGGATGAGGTCGGCCGGCACCTCGAGCGGGGTCCCGGCGACCGAGGCGTGGGTCATCCGTCCGGGGTGCTCGATGAGGGACTCCACCCCGCCCAGGGACTCGGCCAGGGTGAAGACCCCCGTCCGGCCGCAGACCGCCACTGCGGCGTCCTCGCCGTCGGCCACCCGGAAGCTCACCATGCCGCCGAAGCGCCGCATCTGGGCGCGGGCGACGGCGTGCCCGGGGTGGGCCTCCAGACCGGGGTAGTAGACCTCGGCCACCCGCGGGTGCCCGGCCAGGAACGCCGCGACCTGCTCGGCGTTGTCGCAGTGGCGCTCCATCCGGACGGCGAGGGTCCGCAGACCGCGCAGCACCAGCCAGGCGTCGAAGGGTCCGGCCACCCCGCCGATGGCGTTCTGGAAGTAGCGCAGCTGCTCAGCGAGCGCGCCGTCGGAGGTCAGCAGCGCACCGCCGACGACGTCGGAGTGCCCCCCGCAGTACTTCGTCGTGGAGTGCACGACGACGTCGGCCCCGAGGGTGAGCGGCTGCTGCAGGTAGGGCGACGCGAAGGTGTTGTCCACGACCAGCAGTGCGCCGGCCCCGTGGGCGATGGCGGCGATCGCGGCGATGTCGGCCACCCGCAGCAGCGGGTTGGTCGGCGTCTCCACCCAGATCGCCACCGTCTCCCCGGGCCGGACGGCGGCGCGCACCGCGTCGAGGTCGGTCAGCGGGGCCGGGGTGTAGGCCAGCCCCCAGGGCTCGTGCACCCGGGCGAAGGTGCGGTAGGTGCCGCCGTAGGCGTCGTCGGGGATGACGACGTGGGCGCCCGGCCGCCCGATCGTGCGCAGCAGGGTGTCCTCGGCGGCCAGCCCGCTGGCGAAGGCGAACCCGTGGGCGGCCTGCTCGAGCGAGGCCAGGCACTGCTCGAGGGCGGTTCTGGTCGGGTTGGCCGAGCGCGAGTACTCATAGCCCTCCCGCAGCCCGCCCACCCCGTCCTGGGCGTAGGTCGAGGTCGCCCAGATGGCGGGGGCGACGGCCCCGTTACCGGGGTCGGGACGCTGGCCGGCGTGGATGGCACGGGTGGAGAAGCCCTGGTCGCTCATGCCCTCGAGCGTAAGCGCCGACTTGTCAGCACCGGTGGCGGTCCTGGCCGCCACACGGTCTGACAAGTCGGAACAACGGGGGGTGCCGACGGCGTTGGACAGGTGCAGGCCGCGTCCAGCGGTTGAGCAGAGAGGCACACTGAAACCATGTTTTTCTCCCGGATGAAGTCCACGCTCGTCGAGCCCGACCAGGCTCTGCCCGGTCGCAGCCGCTCCGTGCTGGTCAACCCCACGTTCCACGACCTCTTCGGCATCCCCGTGCAGAAGGAGCCGGAGGGTTCTGAGGTGGCCTACCTCGCCCTGGGCTGCTTCTGGGGCGCCGAGAAGCTCTACTGGAACGCTCCTGGTGTGGTGAACACCGCCGTCGGCTACGCGGGTGGCTACACCCCGAACCCGACGTATGAAGAGGTCTGCAGCGCGCGGACCGGCCACACCGAGATCGTCAAGGTGGTCTTCGACCCCACGAAGACCAGCTACGGGCAGCTGCTCAAGCTGTTCTTCGAGAACCACAACCCCACCCAGGGCATGCGGCAGGGCAACGACGTCGGCACCCAGTACCGGTCGGCGATCTACACCACCGCCGACGAGCAGCTCGAGGTGGCCAAGCGCGTGCGCGACGACTTCCAGGTGGAGTTCACCCGCTCGGGGTTCGGCCAGATCACCACCGAGATCAAGCCGGCTGAGGAGTTCTTCTACGCGGAGGACTACCACCAGCAGTACCTGGACAAGAACCCAGCTGGGTACTGCCCGGTGCACGCCACCGGCGTGACCTGCGGCTGAGAAGTCCACGTGCGCGGCCCGGGCGGGGAACATCCCCGCCCGGGCCGTGTTGCGTCTGGCATGGACTTCTCGCCCCGCCCCGCCCGGTCCGCCCTCGTCGTCGGCGCCACCGGGATCGCCGGCGCTGCCGTTGTCGACCAGCTGCTCGAGGACGGCTGGCAGGTCACCGGGCTCGCCCGCCGGCCGGGCCCCGAACGTCCCGGTCTGCGCTGGGTGGCGGCCGACCTCACCTCTGCCGACGCGCTGGCCGCCGCGCTGGCGGACGAGCGGCCGACCCACGTCTACTTCACCGCCTGGCTCCGCCAGGCCACCGAAGCGGCGAATATCGCCGTCAACGGGGGGATGGTGCGTGACCTGCTGGCCGCCCTGCGGCCGGCGCCCCTCGCCCACGTCGCCCTGGTGACCGGGCTGAAGCACTACCTGGGCCCGTTCGAGGCCTACGGCCAGGGCTCGATGCCCGACACGCCGTTCCACGAGGACGAGCCGCGGTTGGACGTCGCGAACTTCTACTACGCCCAGGAGGACGAGCTGTTCGCCGCGGCGGCCGCCGCCGGCTTCACCTGGTCGGTTCACCGCTCGCACACCGTCCTCGGCCACGCCGTCGGGAACGCGATGAACATGGGGCTCACCCTGGCTGCCCAGGCGGCGATCTGCCGGCACACCGGTCGGCCGTTCGTCTTCCCCGGCAGCGCGACCCAGTGGAACGGGCTCACCGACGTCACCGACGCGACCGTGCTCGCCGAGCAGATGGTGTGGGCATCCACCAGCTCCGCCGGCGCGGACGAGGCCTTCAACATCGTCAACGGTGACATCTTCCGGTGGCGCTGGATGTGGCCGCGGCTGGCCGCGCACCTGGGGGTGGAGCCGGTCGGGTTCGAGGACACGCCCCGCCCCCTCCAGCAGCAGATGGCCGACGCCGCTCCGGTCTGGGCCGAGATCGTGGCTCAGCACGGTCTGGTTGAGCCGGACCTGGCCCGGGTGGCCTCGTGGTGGCACACCGACGCCGACCTGGGCCGCGACCTCGAGGTGGTCACCGACATGAGCAAGAGCCGCCTGGCCGGGTTCACCACCCACCACCGCACGCTCGACTCGTTCCTGGCCCTGTTCGACCGCTACGCGGACGAGCGCCTGGTGCCGCAGCCCCGCTGACCGGTGCCCAGGCCGCCGGGTCAGGATCCCGTCACCGGTGCTGGGACTTGGCTGGTTACATGGGGGCATGACCATCCTGACGTCCCGGGTCCCCCTCCTCCTTGGCACGGCGGCGACCGCGCTCCTGCTGGTCGCGTGCGGAGCGAACGAGGTCGGCGAGCCCGAGGGGGCCGGCTCCGAGACGCCGCTGTCCCGCATCGTCACCGCGAGCCCGAGCCCGAGCGGGAGCGCCTCGGCGAGCGCGAGCGCCGGGAGCAGCCCCTCGACCGGGGCCTCCTCCGACTCCGAGGCCGAGCTTGAGGTCGAGGACCAGAGCGGGGACGGCAGCTCGGTGAGCGTCCAAGGGGCGAGCACCTCCGCCGGGACCGGCTTCGTGGCCATCTACCGGGGCGAGGAGCTGCTGGGGTCGGTCCAGGTCGGCACCGGCACCCTCACCGTCGAGCTCGACACCCCGGTGCCCGCCACCGCGGAGCTCAAGGCCGTGCTTTTCGGCGACGACGGCGACGGCAAGTTGGGCGTCGACCAGGACCCACGGTTGGGCGACAAGGACTTCGACTACACCGTGTCGTGAGCCCCGGAAGGGGCTTCGACAGCCGCTGACCGTCCACGCGCCGGAGATCGTCGACAGGACGGAATAGCCAGCCTGCTGGTCCTGTTCCATCTCACAGGTAGTTGAACGCTAAACTATCGTGACCAGAGGAGCAGAGCATGCAGTTCGGGATCTTCACCGTCGGCGACGTGACCACCGACCCGACCACCGGCCAGACACCCACCGAGGCCGAGCGGATCAAGGCGATGGTGACCATCGCCCAGCACGCCGAGGCGGTCGGGCTGGACGTCTTCGCGACGGGAGAACACCACAACCCGCCGTTCGTGCCGTCTTCGCCGACCACCATGCTGGGCTATGTCGCCGCGAAGACCGAGCGGATCATCCTGTCCACCTCGACAACCCTGATCACCACGAACGACCCGGTGAAGATCGCCGAGGACTTCGCGATGCTGCAGCACCTGGCTGACGGCCGCGTCGACCTGATGATGGGTCGCGGCAACACCGGCCCGGTCTACCCGTGGTTCGGGAAGGACATCCGCGACGGCATCGCTTTGGCGGTGGAGAACTACGACCTGGTGCACCGACTGTGGCGCGAGGACGTGGTCAGCTGGGAGGGGCAGTTCCGCACCCCTCTGCAGGGCTTCACCTCGACACCCCGTCCGCTCGACGGCCTCCCGCCGTTCGTCTGGCACGGCTCGATCCGCAGCCCGGAGATCGCTGAGCAGGCGGCCTTCTACGGCGACGGCTTCTTCGCCAACCACATCTTCTGGCCGACCTACCACTTCCAGCGGCTGATCAACCTGTACCGGCAGCGCTTCGAGCACTACGGCCACGGCCGCGCCGACCAAGCCGTCGTCGGCCTGGGCGGACAGGTCTACATGGCCCGGAGCTCCCAGGACGCGGTGCGTGAGTTCCGGCCCTACTTCGACCACGCTCCGGTCTATGGCTACGGGCCCTCCTTGGAGGAGTTCACCAGCCAGACCCCGTTGACCGTCGGCAGCCCGCAGGAGGTCATCGAGAAGACCCTGACCTTTCGCCAGCACTTCGGGGACTACCAGCGCCAGCTGTTCCTCGCCGACCACGCCGGCCTGCCCCTGAAGACGGTGCTCGAGCAGCTCGACCTGCTGGGCGAGATCGTCCCGGTGCTCCGCCGCGAGATGGACGCCCTGCGTCCGGCCGACGTCCCCGAGGGCCCCACGCACTCAGTCCGGCTCGCGGCGCTCCGGGCGGGCACCCTCCGCGAGGGCGTGCCCCTCGACGACGGCGCCACGGGGACCGACGACGCCACGAGGACCGACGGTGTCCTCGTCGGTGCAGGCGCGAGCACCCCGGCAGTGGCCCGATGAGCGCGTCGTCGGTGGTGGTGGTGACCGCCGGGCTCAGCCAGCCTTCCTCGACACGGCTGCTGGGTGACCGGCTGGCGACGGCGGTCCAGACGGAGGTGGCGGCGCGTGGGACGGAGGCGGAGGTCGAGGTCGTCGAGCTCCGCGAGCACGCCCGCGACCTGACCAACCAGCTGCTGACCGGCTTCGCCACCGGCCCGCTCGCCGAGGTCCAGCAGCGGGTGCAGCAGGCCGACGCCCTCGTCGTGGTGACGCCGATCTTCAGCGCCTCCTACAGCGGCCTGTTCAAGATGTTCTTCGACGTCCTCCCTCCCGAGTCGCTGGTGGGCAAGCCGACGCTGATCGCCGCCACGGCGGGAACGGCCCGGCACTCCCTGGCCCTGGACCACGCCCTGCGGCCCCTGTTCGCCTACCTACGGGCCGTGGTCGTCCCCACGGGGGTGTTCGCGGCCACGCAGGACTGGGCCGACGGCGGAGCGCTCGACGAGCGCGTCGCCCGGGCCGCCGCCGAGCTGGTGGACCTCCTCCGACCCGCCCACCGGTCAGGTCAGCAGCAGCCCGAGACGGACGGGACCGTCACCTTCGCCCGTCTACTGGCCCGCGGCCGTCGCTGAGGCTCCTCGGTGGCAGAGTGGCGCCATGGCGGCGAAGGTGAACGACGAGCCCGATCGGTTGCGGTTCGTCGCCCGGGTGGAGGGGCGGCAGGCGGGGGTGGCCGCCTACGAGCTGGGCGACGGCGTGATCACCTTCACCCACACCGTGGTCGGAGACGACTTCGAGGGCCAGGGCGTGGGCAGTGCCCTGGCCCGCACGGCCCTGGACACTGCGCGCGAGCGTGGCCTGGCCGTCGTCCCACGCTGCCCCTTCATCGCCGGCTGGATCCAGCGCCACCCGGACTACGCCGAACTCGTGCGGGCGGCGTGAGCGGGCTCCCGTTCTCCGTTGTCGCCACTCCGGACCCAGGCGTCCGCCTGAGCCCGGAGGCCGCCTGGGAGGAGGGCGCCCGGCCGACCGGTCCGCGCCCTGAGCCCGGCCGGACCTACAGCCGACAGGCCCTCGCGTCGGGCCAGCACCTGGTCGACATCCACGACCACCTGCGCTCGGAGCTGGCGCAGGTCCGCAGCCTGGCCGAGCAGGTCCTGGAGGGCACGAGCGCGCCGGGTGCGACCCGATCGCGCATCAACGAGATGAGCCTGCGGCAGAACAGCTGGACCCTGGGCGCCTACTGCGCGGCCTACTGCCGGGTGCTGACCACCCACCACACCATCGAGGACCAGGCCATGTTCCCGCGGCTCCGCGCCGCCGACCCCCGGCTGGCGCCCGTCGTCGACCGGCTGGAGCTCGAGCACCACGTCATCCACGACGTCCTCGAACGCATCGACCAGGCCCTGGTCGCCTTCGTGGGTCCCGCGGCCGACGGCGCCGGCCTGCAGCGGGCCGTGGACGAGCTCACCGACGCCCTGCTGTCCCACCTCTCCTACGAGGAGCGCGAGCTGGTGGAGCCGATCGCCCGCCTGGGCGTCCTGGTTTGAGACGGTCGGCGAGCGACCTCCTGGGCCGGTCGGGGAGGTAGCTGCCCGCCCAGACGCGGCCCGTCCACTCAGGAGCCATGGACAAGGGCGTGCAGGGCTTCCCGTGTCTCGGCGTCCGTGGAGTAGAGGACGGTGCCGACCATGCCGCGGGTGAGCAGGACCTTGTAGACGTTGCGCACCAGGAGGTCGAAGTCACCGTCGCTGACGGCGTTGCGGTTGCGGAAGTCCGGGTCACGGTTGGCCGACCGGACGCTGCGGAACCGCCCCTCGCGCCACACGAGGTCGGGACCGAGGATGACTCCGTTCCAGTCGTACTCGAAGCCCTGGGCGGTGTAGACGCAGCCGACCTGGTCGATGCCGTTCGGATCGCTGGACCACAGAGCCGACGGCGGCGCCCCGCCGACAGGCCGGTCCCCCTTGAGGTTCCAGGGGCGGGCCCAGGGCCCGATCTGGACGTCGGCGACCAGGGTCTGGTCCTTGCGTGGATCGCTCCACGGCCAGCAGTAACCGGCAGCCAGTCGGGCGCTGTACCCCTGGGCCGCTTCCTCGCGGATCCGCTGCTCCAGCTCGTCGGGGCTGTCGGCCACCTCGAGGATGAACCTCTCGTCGCCCGCCCACGGTGCGGAAGCGCCGTCGGCCAAGCCCAGGAGGCGCTCCACCCAGGTGACGTAGGCCTGGCTCCCGCCGCACCGGTACTGCTCGCCCAGCGTCACGTGATGGACCGCGAGACCCAGCGACTCTGCGTAGCTGGTGATGTCGTGGACCGAGCCCCGCTCCCCCGGCCGCACCACCTGGTGGTCGTCGAGGAGGAACACCGGCACCCGGGCCGCGGCGATCAGCTCGTCGAGCTGGGGCCGGTCGGTCCGGAACTCCGACCGGGTGTAGCGGTTGACCGAGGTCTCCCTGATCCGGTGCGCCTCGTCCAGGATCAGCACGTCGAGCCCGTTGCGCTCAGCGTTCATAAACTGGTTGAAGTAGGTGAACATCTTCTGCACCCGGGGTGCCCGCCGGCCTGCCACCTTGCGCAGGGTCCGGGTGAAGGACCGCGAGCCGGTAGCGTGCAGGACCGAACGGCCTTCCCGCGCGAGATCACCGAGCAACGACAGCGCGATGACGCTCTTGCCGCTGCCTGGACCGCCGGACACGACGACGACCGTCTTGCGGTCCGCGCGGTGCGACTGCTGCACCTCGTGCTTCACCAGATCCACCGCGAGCTGCTGGTCGTCCTGCAGGACGAACTGCTCCCGCTCGCGCACCTCCTGCGCAGCCACCGCCAGCAGCTGCCGGGAGGGGGCGATAGCCGAACCCAGCAATTCGTCGGCCGCACTCGCTCCGGGCACAGCAGGGTCGAGCCGGGCGCGGAGGTAACGTTGGAGCGTGCCGCGGTCGGCGCTGGTAAAAAGCTGGCCCTGGGGGTCGAGCGGTGCCAGGAACAGGTCGCTGACGCTGTCCCGGTTGGTCACGTTGTGCAGGTAGGCGACGCCAGCCACCGCGTCCTGGCGTCCGGACAGCGAGCGGACGAAGTCGGTGACGTACTCGCAGTAGCCGCGGACCTGCCGGGCGGGGTGCAGCTTGGGGCCCCCGGGCATCCCCTCGACCGTCACCAGCGCCTCGTCGTCCTCCCACAGGTGCGCCGAGGTCCACTGCTTCAGCTCCACCACGACGTAAGAGGCGTCGCCGGTGACGGGGTGCCGACCGGCCAGCACGACGTCCGCGCGCTTGGACGTGAGGGGGAGCTGGTACTCCAGGATCACCTCGACGTCCGGCAGACCGGCGTCGATCAGATCCTGGGCCAGGACGGGGAGGCTCCGCTCCCACGAGCGCACCTCTGCAGGGGAGGTACGACGTCCGTACTGGTGCAGCACCTGTTCGAGCAAGCGTTCCGCCACGGAGTCGGAGGACGCCGCGAGCGCTCTCGCGGAGTAACGAAGGGTCAACGGGGGTCCCCAGGCAGCACGAAGTGTCTCGTGCGGGTGGGGGCATGGTGTGCGCTCGGCGTACGGCTGAGCGCGCCCGTCGGGCCGCGCTCGCGATGCTATCGGCGATCCTGGTGTCATGGCCGACTTCGACGCGCTGCAGCGCGACCTCCGGAACTTCGTCGCCGAGCGCGGCTGGGGCGTCTTCCATGACCCGAAGTCGCTGCTGCTGGCCCTCACGGCCGAGGTCGGGGAGCTGTGCGAGGTGTTCCAGTGGCTCCCTGCTGCCGAGGCTGCAGATCAGGCCTCCGCAGAACCGACCCGCGGGCAGGTCGCCGACGAGATCGCCGACGTGCTGATCTACCTGATACACCTCGCCGACGTCGTCGGCATCAACCCGGTCGACGCCGCCACGGCCAAGCTCCAGCGCAACCGCTCACGCTTCCCGATCCGGCCGCAGAAGCCCGAGAATCAGTACTAACTGCTGAAGATCGACAGATTTGGTCGGATCCGCTCGCGAGTCTTCAGCGTTTCCTCGCTACCGAGGACGGGCTCAGGCCGCAGGCCGGGTGTGGCGCAGCCAGAGCAGGCCGAGCACCGGCAGCACCAGGGGGACGAAGCCGTAGCCGATGCCGTAGGTCGACCACACCGTCGCCCGGGGGAAGGCCTCGGGGTCCAAGACGCTGAGGGTGCCCACGGTCAGCACCCCGACCAGCTCGAGGACGATGGCGACGGTCGCGATCCGGCGAGAGGTCCGGTCACCCCGGGCCAGGGTGACGGTGGCCACCACGTAGACCAGACCGGCCACCGCAGACAGCAGGTAGGCCAGCGGGGCCTCGGAGTACTGGCTGGCCAGCTGCACGCCGGCCCGCGCGCACGCGGACAGGGCGAAGAGGCCGTAGACCGCCACCAACACCCGACCGGGTCCGCTGCTGGTGCGCGGCGGCTGTGGCGTGCTCATGCTGAGGCCTGCGTCCACAGCTGCAGCAGCCGCACCGTCATCGAGAGGACCGAGAAGGCGGCGACGGCGAGGACGACCCCGGACCACCGGGTGCGCTCGCTGTTGGCCCAGAACCAGGCCAGCGGGATGAGGACGAGGATCACGAGCAGGTAGCCAGTCGTCGTCGCCGTCTCGACCGGCCGGTAGCCGGCCGCCAGGCGGACCAGACCGATGACCGACTGCAGGGCGGTGACCAACCAGACTCCGGCGGCGAACAGCAGCTGGGCCTTGCCGGGCGGCTTGTCCAGCGCTGCGGTCAGCAGCCCCCAGACCCCGGCTGCCCCGGACAGCGCGAGCAGGGCGTAGGCCAGCGCGGGGATCACGCGTGGACCTGCCCGCGTCGTCTGCTCACGGGGAGCCACGCTACCCGAGCACCCCGGACTCACCTGGGACACTGAGCACCCCGCTCCCCGGTGGCGCGGGCGGTCGAGCTGGGAGGTGGTGGGTCGTGAGGGTGGTCGGTCTCCTGAGCGACGGCGGCGGGGCGTCGACGACCGCCTTCTCCGAACACCTCGTGCACGGCGCCGACCCCGCCGTGGTCGCCCACGACACCGGCTGGACGGTGGTCCGCCCCCTCTCCGCGCACCGGGATGCGGGCGGCGAGATCGTCCTCAGCCTGCTCGTCCGCCCTGTCGACGGTGAAGCTCGGCCCCGCGACCCGGGTCGGGGCCGGGACACCGGCCTGGAGCTTCCGCCCGACGTGACGCCGGAGGTCCGCCAGCGCGTGGCCGCCTACGCGGTCGTGCTGTCGAGCCGGGGACTGCTGGCTACCGAGTACTCCGACCGGACCGCAGTGCCCGGTCGGTGGGGTATGCCGGGCGGCGGCATCGACGACGGGGAGCAGCCGGTCGACGCCGTGCTGCGGGAGGTGGCGGAGGAGACCGACCAGGCGGTGGTGCTGGAGGACCTGGTCTCGGTGCAGACCTCGCACTGGGTGGGACGCAGCCCGCGCGGCACGGTGGAGGACTTCCAGGCAGTCCGCCTGGTCTACCGTGCCCGCTGCCCGGAGCCGCGGGAACCGCGGGTGCTGGACGTCGGCGGCACGACGGAGTCGGCGGCCTGGGTGCCGCTGGCCGAGTGGCGCCGGATGCGCTGGACGCACAACTGGACGCAGCTGCTCGGCGACCTGCTGCCCTGACCGCCGGGCGCCGGTCGACGGCGGCGGCGGCGTCGACGGCGGCGGCGGCGGCGATCAGGTGAGCCCGGTCAGCGCACGTCGCCCAGCAGGTCCTGGCGGGTGAGCACCCCGACCGGGTGCCCGTCGTCGAGGACGAGGAGGGCGTCGGCGTCCACCAACAGGCTGACGGCCACGTCCACCGCCTCCGTGGCTCCCAGGGTGGGCAGCGGCTCCTCCATCGCCGTCGCCACCGGGTCGGCGGGGCCAGCGCGGTGGCCGAACAGCGCCCCCAGCAGGCCTCGCTCACTGACCGAACCCACGACCTCCGCCGCCATCACCGGCGGCTCCGCCTTGACCACCGGCATCTGCGAGACGCCGTACTCACGGAGGATGGCCACGGCCTGGGCGATGGTCTCGTTCGGGTGCGTGTGGACGAGGGTGGGCAGCGCGCCAGACTTCTCGCGCAGCACGTCTCCGACCACGCGGACGGACTCGGCCGGCCGGGGCGTGAACCCGTAGCGGGCCATCCAGTCGTCGTTGAAGATCTTGGTGAGGTAGCCGCGGCCGGAGTCGGGCAGCAGGACCACGATGACGGCCTCGGGGTCCTCGATCTCGGCGGCCAGACGGACGGCGGCGGCGGCGGCCATGCCGCACGAGCCGCCGACCAGCAGAGCCTCCTCCCGAGCCAGCCGCCGGGTCATGGCGAAGGAGTCGGCGTCGGAGACCTCGAGGATGCGATCGGCGATGGTGCCGTCGTAGGTGGTGGGCCAGAAGTCCTCGCCGACGCCCTCGACGAGGTAGGGACGACCCGAGCCGCCGGAGTAGACCGACCCGACCGGGTCGGCCCCGATCACCTGGACGCGGCCCTGCGACACCTCTTTGAGGTAGCGACCCGCTCCGCTGATGGTGCCCCCGGTCCCCATCCCGGCGACGAAGTGGGTGATCCGGCCCTCGGTCTGCGCCCAGATCTCCGGGCCCGTCGTCTCGTAGTGGCTGAGCGGGTTGTTGGGGTTGCTGTACTGGTCGGGCTTCCACGCACCGGGGATCTCCCGCACCAGCCGGTCCGAGGTCGAGTAGTAGGAGTCCGGGTGGTCGGGCTCGACAGCCGTGGGGCACACGACGACACGGGCGCCGTAGGCGGCGAGCACGTTGCGCTTGTCCTCGCTGACCTTGTCGGGGCAGACGAAGACGCAGGAGTAGCCCCGGCTCTGGGCGGCGATGGCCAGGCCGACGCCAGTGTTCCCGCTGGTCGGCTCGACGATGGTGCCGCCGGGACGCAGGGAGCCGTCGCGCTCGGCCGCCTCGATCATCCGGACCGCGATCCGGTCCTTCACCGACCCCCCGGGGTTCAGGTACTCGACCTTGGCCAGGACCAGAGGCCGGACGTCGCCGGGGACGCGGGAGAGCTTGACCAGCGGGGTGTTGCCGATGAGCTCGGTCAGCGAGGTCGCGTACTGCACGGCCCCGAGCCTAATGGGCGACGACCTCCGCGCCCTGTCCTGCCCGTCGCCGCCCAGAACGCCGGGACGCACGAGGGCCGCCCCACCCAGGAGGTGAAGCGGCCCTGTGGTCAGGTCGGTGCCGGGAGCTACCTGCGGAGGTAGGACAGCAGCCGCAGCATCTCGACATACAGCCAGACCATGGTCACGGTCAGGCCGAACGCCCCACGCCAGGACTCACGAGCCGGGGCACCGGCGGCGACACCCTTCTCGATGTAGTCGAAGTCGAGCACCAGGTTCAGCACGGCCAGGACGATCGCGATGAGGGAGATCCCCCAGGCGAGGAGACCGACCTCGCCGGTCAGTCCGCCGCGGAGACCGCCACCGCCGGTGGCGAGGCTGAACACGAAGTTGACCAGCATCAGGACCGCGAAGGCGATGGTCGAGAGCACCACGACCTTCTGGAACTTCGCCGTCACCCGGATGTTGAAGAACTTGTACGCCGCGAGCGTGACGCCGGCAGCGAAGAACGTCGCCACCACCGCCTGGACCACGATGCCCGGGTAGAGGGACTCGAAGACCTTGCTGATCATCCCGATGAAGACGCCCTCGATTCCCGCGTAGGCGAGCACCAGGGCCGGGGAGATCTGCCGGCGGAAGGAGACCACCATGACCACGACGAAGCCGACGAGGCCCGACAGGATCATCGCGGGGAAGTAGAGGGACGCGGGGACGAGCTTCCAGGCCAGCCCCGCGGTGATCGCGAGCAGGCCCATCGTCACCGCCGTCTTGGTGACGACGTCGTCGAAGGTCATGCGACCCTCGGGCACCTGCTGCACCGGCGCCGGCTGGCCGTAGGCCTCCGGTGGGTACTGGCTGTACGGCGAGCGACCGTACTGGTTCTGGCCGTACTGCGGTGCTGCGGGCGTGAACGCGTCCTGCTTGGAGAGGATCGGGTTCGAACTGCGCAACATGGGTGATGTCCTCCTGAGCGAGCGCCACGGGCGGCGCTACTCCTCAAGTCTACGAATCGAGGGTGCCAGTCGGGAACCACCACACCATGAATCGGCTAAGAAGGGCCGACCGCTCCAGGGCGGCGCCGCAGTGCCCCCGATGGGACTCGAACCCATACTGGGGCGGGTTTAAGCCGCCTGCCTCTGCCATTGGGCTACGGGGGCCGGCGCGCCGTGGTCCGCCGGGCCGGGGACTGGCGATCCTAGCCCGGCGACGAGCACCCGCAGCTCACCCGGTGGGGGTGGCCATGGGCTTGGGTTCGGCCTCGCTCAGCCGGGCCCGCGTGTCTGCTGGCAGCGCGTCCAGGTCACCCGTCGCGATCCGCTCCTCGATCACCACCTCGGCGTCGGGGGTGAAGCGGATCGGCTGCACGCCGCTGACCAGCCCTGTGGCGTCGTCGCGGAAGTAGAAGTAGACGTCGGCGGTGATCAGCGGCGGGGAGAACGGGGTGCTGAACGAGGTGATCGTCGGCTGCCGCACACCGCCGGCCGTGCCTTGCTGCATCCCGACGGTCCAAGAGCCGTCGGTGTGGGTGACCACGGTCGGGCCGACCTCGCTGTGGAAGTGCCCCCAGGTGAGGAGACGCGTCCCGGGATCCACGGCTCCCATCAGCACAGCGGAGGCAGCGGGTTGGTGCACCATGAGCACGTCGACCGGCCGAGCGGCGGCCGCCTGGAGCATGCGTGCGCCCAGCTGCTCCTCGCTCTCGGGGCGGTCCAGCGTCCGGTTCTGGCTGAAGGGGACGTTGTGCTCAGGGTCGTCGTCGCCGAGGACGTCCAGCCCGGCCAGCTCCACCGTGCTGCCGTCCAGCACGACCATGCCGGCGGCGCGCTGCTGGGCCTCGGTGACGTCGGAGTCGTGGTTGCCGCTGGCCACCACGAGCGGAGCCCCCACCCCGGCTGCGATGCCCGCCTCGCGACGGACGCAGGTCTTCTCCACGGCCGTGCCGTTGACGGTGTCGTCGCCCGCGCTGAGCACCATCCGAGGACGGGTGGCCTGAGCGAGCCGGGTGATCAGCTCGGTCATCGCCTGGCTGCAGTGCAGGTCACTGAAGCCCAGCAGCATGGTCTCCCCCGGCTCCGGCTGCGGCAGCCGGTCCAGCTGGGAGGACAGGTCGGCCACCGCCGTGTCGATGTAGGCCCGCACCGCGGCCTGCTGCCGTCCGCTGAGCAGCCGCACGCCGCTGACGCTCCGGTCCAAGAAGTCGGCGAGCACCCGGCTGTCGACGGTGACCGAGGCAAACCGGCTGCCGGCGGCCAGGGAGACCGGGATCCGTGTCCCCACCGGCCTGCTGGGAGCCAGCACCGAGCCGAGGACCAGCACGAGCACGGTGAGGTAGACGGCCGCGGTGCGGCGAGGCGTCATCGTCCGGGCCACCCACGGGCTGAGCAGCTGGCTCCGCAACCGCCAGACGGCGAAGGCGACCAGCAACAACGCCTCGGCCTTGGCCCCCTGGACCAGCGCGTCCACCTGCAGCTCGTCGACGATGGCGCCGACGACGACCTCGGGCTCCTCGTACAGGCTGGTGTAGGCGGCCAGGGTCTCGGAGGAGAAGAGCGAGTTCAGGGTCGAGGCGGCCGTCCCGACGCTGCCGATCGTCGCGGTGACCCCGACCGGTGCCGCGGGGCTGGGTAGGAAGGCCCGGCCGAGCGGGCCGAGGTCGACGGCGATCTCTCCGGAGAAGCTGGTCGCGAAGGTGACCCGGTGCGGGCCGACGTAGTCCTCGACCTCCGCGTGCCCGATGCCCCACGCCGCGGCGAAGGGCGCAGCCAGCAGCGCCGCGAGGAGCGTGGTGGCCAGGGCGCGGAGCATGCCGGACCAGAGCGCGCGCCGGGAGCGCACCCGGGCGGCATGGCGCGCGAGGACCAGGAGGAGACTGCGGCGGCGTGCAGTCCCGGCCGACCCGAGCGGCGACCGTCCGGCGTCGCGCCGGAACGGGCGCCCCGTCGAACCGGCCCGGGACGGCTCGCGCCCGGGGGTCGCGCCGTCCATAGGGCTGCGAGACTACCGCTCGTCCGTCGCCGACCCCGGGAGGCGACGTGACCGCGACGGGTCCACCCGGCGCAGCAGGTCCAGCGCCGTGCCGTCGAGGATGTCGGACTCGCTGACCAGCCAGCCGTCCACCCGGAGCCGCTCAGCGATCCGTACCGCGATCAGCGTGCCTGCAGTGACGACGTCGGCCCGACCGGGATGCATCGAGGGCAGGGCCTTGATCTGCTCCACCGAGGACTCGCCGAGCAGGGCGGACAGCTCGCGCAGTGCCGGGAGGCCGATGACCGCGCCGTGCACCTGCTCGCGGTCGTAGCGCTCGAGCCCGAGGTGGACCCCGGCCAGGGTCGTGGCCGTGCCCGCGACGCCGATCCAGGTCCCGATGTCGGCGAAGTCGATGTCGGTGGTGTCCAGGAGCGCGTCGACGTGCTCGGTGGCCTCGGCGATGGCCGCCGGTGCGGGTGGGTGAGCGGACAGGAAGCGCTCGGTCAGCCGGACCGAGCCGATGTCGAGGGAGATCGCGGAGGCGACCGACCCGTCGGCGCTGCCGACGATCAGCTCGGTGGAGCCGCCCCCGATGTCCACCACCAGCACCGGCTCCGCCGCCGGCCGGACCCGGCTGAGGGCACCGACGAAGGAGAGCTCGGCCTCGGTGTCGCCGCTGATCACCTCCGGGGTCACGCCCAGCCGGTCGTGGATCCCGGCGAAGAAGACCTGCCGGTTGCGCGCGTCTCGCGAGGCGGAGGTGGCGACGAAGCGGATGCGGCTGCTCGGCACCCCGGCGTCGCGGATCAGGGCGGCGTAGGCGTCGGTGGCGGCGAAGGTCCGGGTCAGCGCGTCGGGATGGAACTCCCCCGTGGCATCGACGCCCTGGCCCAGCCGGACGATCTCGGTGCGCCGGTCCAGCTCGACCAGCCCGCCGTCGGGACCGGCCTCGGCGATGAGCAGCCGGATGGAGTTGGTCCCGCAGTCGATCGCGGCCACCCGGTTCACCGGGCCACCTCCACGTCCGCGCCAGCATCTGCTTCTGCGGCCGCCTGGTCGGGCAGGCACGGCCGGCGCCAGAACTCCCCGACGGCGGCGAGCGCCTCGTCGCCGAGCGGGTTGACGCCCGGCCCGGCAGCCAGGCTGTGGGCCACCAGGACGTGCAGGCACTTGACCCGGTCGGGCATCCCGCCCGCGCTGACCGCAGCGATCTCGGGCACGTCGCCCAGCGCGCTGCGGTCGCGCAGGTAGGCCTCGTGCGCGGAGCGGTAGGCCGCGGCCAGCCCTTCATCGGCCCGCAGACGGGCGGTCATCGTGGCCATCACCCCCTGGGACTCCAGCGTCGAGCAGGCGGCCGTCGCCCGGGGGCAGGTCAGGTAGTACACGGTGGGGAACGGGGTGCCGTCGGCCAGCCGCGGCAGGGTGGCCACCACCGCGGGCTTGCCGCAGGGGCAACGGGCGGCGACGCTGGCGACCCCGCGCGGCGGCCGTTGCAGCTGGGCCGTCACCGTGGTCTCGTCCTCGGGCGTCAGGGGTTCGCGCACGCGGACAGTCTGGCAGGCGCTCCCCCTCTACTAGGGTGCGGCGCGTGATCACGGTCGCCGCACCGAGCCCGTCCCTCGACCTGACCTACCTGCTCGAGCGCTACACACCCGGGCGGGTGCACCGGACGCCGGGGCCGGTGGCCGTGGCCGGGGGAAAGGCCCTCAACATGGCCCGGGCCGCGCACGCGCTGGGCGCCGACGTCGCCGTCGTCGTTCTGCTCGGCGGCCCGACCGGGGAACGGGTGGCCAGGATCGCCCGCGGCGAGGGGCTCGAGCTGATCGTCGTCGACACCGAGGTCGAGACCCGCACCTGCGTCTCGGTGGCGGCGGCCGACACCGGCGAGCTGACCGAGATCTACGAGGACTCCCCCGGCGTGACCGCCGCCGTGCTGGACCGGTTCCTGGCGGAGGTGGCTGCCGCGCTCGTCCGTCGACCGGGGTGGTTGTCGGTCTCGGGGCGGGGCCCGACCGGTGCCGGAGGCGCCGTCACCGCACTGGTCAGGAGCGGGGTCGCGGCGGGGGTACCGGTCGCCGTCGACACCCACGGCGAGTCCCTGCCCGGTGCGCTGGCCGCGGCACCGGCGCTGCTCAAGATCAACCGTGCGGAGGCGGCCGAGGTGCTGAGGCGGCCCGAGGACGGCGACCTCGGGGCCATGGCGGCCGAGCTGCACCGGCGCAGCGGCGCCGACGTGGTGCTGACCGACTCGACGGCGGGAGCGGTGACCGCCGGGGCCGACGGGGTCTGGCGGGTGGGACCGTCCGGGCGGCGCGGCCGGTACCCCGTCGGCAGCGGCGACAGCTTCCTCGGCGGCCTGCTCGCGGGGCTGGTCGAGGGCCGCTCGCTCGCTGAAGCCGTCCGCCTGGGAACCGGCTGCGGCGTGGCCAACGCCCTGGTGCCCGGGCAGGGGCACTTCGACGTCGCCATCGCGCGCACCGTGGCCGAGGAGGTCGCGCTCAGCCGGCTCGGCTGAGCAGCTCCAGGTTCACCCGGGGCAACACGTCACCGTGGGCCTTCGGCCGCCTTGGTCTGGGCGGTGATGGGCTTCTCCTTGGGCTTGGGCGGCGGCGGTTGGTCCGCCGTCTCGACCGACCCCCAGAGCTTGGACCACCAGGCGTCCTGAGGCTCGCTCACCGACGGCACCGCGGACTCGAGGTCGGTGCCACCGCCGAGCGGGTTCCCGTCGGCGTCGACCACCTGATAGCCGGTCTCGCCAGGAACGACCCAGCCCAGCCGCTGACGGGCCTCGGTCCGGATGCGGTCGGAGTCTCCCCAGCTGCCCAGCTCGCCCTCCAGCTGGCTGATGGCGGCCTGCCGCTCACCGATCTCGGCCCGGGTGGCGGCGATCTCGTGCGCCTGCGCGAAGTAGATCCGCAGGGACGAGGCGTAGGAGATCGTCAGCACCAGCAGCACCACGACGAGCGCGACCGCGCGGGTGGTGAGGCTGGCCCCGAACCGGGAGGCGCGTCGCGCCGGCCCGAGCGGCGTCGCCCCGGCACCGGAGATCCCCTGGTCAGGGGTGGCCGGTACGACAGGACGCGGCGGCGAAGCCGCACCCGGCCGGAGCGGCGGCCGGGCCTGGGCTCTGCCCCGACCCGGCCCGGGGGCTGGACGCGACGGCGAACGGGGTCCGCGCGGCACGTTCAGGCCCTCCGGCCGGGTCGACGGTCGAAGCGGAGCCAGGTCATGGCTCCCAGCATGCCTGGGGTCAGGCCTTGAACCGCGGGAACGCGCCGAGCCCGGCGTAACGGGCCGCGTCGTCGAGATCCTCCTCGATGCGCAGCAGCTGGTTGTACTTGGCCACGCGGTCAGTGCGGGCCGGAGCACCGGACTTGATCTGCCCGCAATTCGTGGCCACGGCCAGGTCGGCGATCGTGGTGTCCTCGGTCTCGCCCGAACGGTGGCTCATCATGCAGCGGAAGCCGGCCCGGTGGGCCAGGTCGACGGCGTCCAGGGTCTCGGTCAGCGAGCCGATCTGGTTCACCTTGACCAGCAGCGCGGACGCCGCCTTCTCGGTGATGCCGCGCTGCAGCCGGGTGACGTTGGTGACGAAGAGGTCGTCCCCGACCACCTGGACGCGGTCGCCCAGGCGCGCGTTCAGCGCGGTCCAGCCGGCCCAGTCGTCCTCGGCCAGCGGGTCCTCGATGGAGACGATCGGGAAGTCTCGGACCCACTGCTCGTAGATCGCGGTCATCTCGTCGGCGGACTTGGTCCCGCCCTCCCAGGAGTAGACCCCGTCGCGGAAGAACTCGCTCGCGGCGACGTCCAGGGCCAGCGCGATGTCGGTGCCCAGCTTGAGGCCGGTGGACTCGATGGCGGTGGAGATCAGCTCCAGGGCCGCGACGTTGGCCGGCAGGTTCGGGGCGAAGCCGCCCTCGTCGCCGAGGCCGGTGGACAGCCCCTGCTTCTTCAGGACGGACTTGAGCGCGTGGTAGACCGTCGCACCCTGCTCGAGGGCGTCGCGGAAGGTGGTCGCGCCGATCGGCGCGATCATGAACTCCTGCACGTCGACGTCGGAGTCGGCGTGAGAGCCGCCGTTGACGATGTTCATCATCGGCACCGGCAGCGTGTGGGCGTTCGGGCCGCCGACGTAACGGTAGAGCGGCAGGTCCGCGGAGTTGGCGGCGGCGTGCGCGACCGCGAGGGAGACCCCGAGAATGGCGTTGGCGCCCAGGTTGGACTTGTTGTCGGTGCCGTCCAGGTCGAGCATCGCCTGGTCGACCAGCCGCTGCTCGCTGGCCTCATAGCCCAGCAGCTCGGGACCGAGCTGATCGATGACGCCCAGGACGGCCTTGCTCACGCCCTTGCCGCCGTAGCGGGCGTCGCCGTCCCGGAGCTCCACGGCCTCGAAGGCGCCGGTCGAGGCTCCCGAGGGCACGGCCGCACGGCCTTCGGAGCCGTCGTCGAGGATCACCTCGACCTCGACGGTGGGGTTGCCCCGGGAATCCAGGATTTCGCGTGCGCCGACAAACTCGATACTCGCCACGAGTACTGCCTTTCGGATGGTGCCCCGGCTCTCCAGCGACCCCGGGGCTCAGGAGACTTGACCGGCTCACCCTAGCGGCGCAGCCGGGCCGGAGCACCGACGCGTCCGTGGTGGCGCCGCCAGCAGTGCGAGCCTCACCCCGCAACGCGCGTCGTCCGCGGTCTCACCCGACCGTCAACGGGGCGCGGGGACCGTCGCTCCGGCCTCGGCGGCCAGCACGCGTGTCTCCAGCGCTCGCAGCGCGTCGCGCACCGCCTGCTCGGGGTCGACACCGCTGGCGTGGGCGCGGGCGACCAGGTCGAGCACCGTCGCGCCCACCTCCTCGGCGGTGACGGGCTCGACGGACAGCTCCAGCGGGACCCGGCGCGAGCGGGAGCGGGCGACCACCTTGTGCGCCCGGGCCACCGCCGACATCTGGTGCGGGATGCCCTCCAGGGCCGAGGTCCGGCCCTTCTCCACGGCCTTGCGCTGCTCCCAGGTGTAGTGGAGGTCCGTGGGCACCTCCTCGGTGGCACCAGAGCCTCCGGCAGGCTCGAAGACGTGCGGGTGCCGGCGGACCAGCTTGTTCGCGATGCCGCGGGCGACGTCCTCGAGGTCGAAGGCAGGGGCGATCTCGGCGTGGAAGACCACCTGGAGCAGCAGGTCGCCGAGCTCCTCGCGCAGGTGGGCCTCGTCGCCGGACTCGATGGCCTCGACGGTCTCGGTCGCCTCCTCCAGGAGGTACTGCACGAGCGTGCGGTGGGTCTGCTCGGCATCCCAGGGGCAGCGGCGGCGGAGCACCTCCATCACCGCGACGAGGCGGCCGACCTCCGGCAGCCCCGGTCCCGGCGCCGCAGTGGGGACGTCGGTCACCTCGGTCTCACGGAGCGGGGGCGGCCTCGACGGGCTCGGAGAGCGAGCCCGTCTGACCGGAGACGACGGTCTTCTGGGCGGGATCGAGGACGCCGTAGCGCGGGTTGAGCGTCACCTCGCGCTTGGCCACCTCGGCCAGGAAGGCCTCGGCACCGAGCCGCTCGGCGACGATCTGGGAGTCGGCGACGTCGTAGACGATCTCCCGGGCTTCCGGCACCCGCGCGAGCGGGGCCAGCTCACTGGAGGCCAGGACGGCCTCACGGCCGGCGTCGGTGAGGGAGATGCCCTGGTCGGCGGCGATCTGCTCGGCCAGCTGACCCTGGATCATCGCGTTGACGACCGCCTCGGAGGAGACGGTCTGGCCCTCCTGCAGCGTCGAGCTGAGCCCGCTCACCGCCCGGTCCAGCTGGACCTGGGTGATCTGGTCCTCGCCGACATAGGCGACGACCGACGGGGAGGCGCCGCTGCAGCCGGCCAGGGCCACCATGGCGGCGGCGGCCACGGCCGTGCGGAGCGACCGCGCTGCGGGAAGGGGCTTCATCGACCGTCCTCGTTCGTGGTGGTGACTCGTGCGGCTGATGCTGATCCTACGGGTGCCCACGCGCTCACCCGAGGAACACGTCGGTGATGACCTTGCCGCACCAGGCGAGCAGGGCGCTGTCGGTGACCGGCGGTCCGCCGATGGTCGCGCTGACCGGGCGGGGCACGAGGATGAACCCGGCCGTCTCCTTGACCAGGGTGCGGGGATACAGCCGCTGCAGCCGCAGCTTCTTGGAGTCGGCCAGGTCGGCCGGGCCGAAGCGGATGTAGCTGCCCTGGCTGACCACCTCGCCGATGCCCCCGCTGCGGGCCAGCAGCCGGAACCGCGCGACCTCCATCAACGTGAGCACCGGCGGCGGAGGCGGCCCGTAGCGGTCGTGCAGCTCGGCTTCGACAGCCTTGAGGTCGGCTTCGGCCCGCACCTCGGCCAGCCGCTTGTACATCTCCAGCCGCAGCCGCTCGGACTCGACGTAGTCGGTCGGCAGGTGGGCGTCCACCGGCAGCTCGATGCGCATCTCGGGCTCGGGCTCGGTGTCGATCCCGCGGTACTCCGCCACGGCCTCGCCGACCAGGCGGATGTAGAGGTCGAAGCCGACGTCGGCGATGTGCCCGGACTGCTCCCCGCCCAGCATGTTGCCCGCGCCGCGGATCTCCAGGTCCTTCATGGCGATGGCCATGCCGGCGCCCAGGTCGGTGTGAGCCGCGATGGTGGCCAGCCGGTCGTGCGCCGTCTCGGTCAGCGGCTTGTCCGGCGGGTAGAGGAAGTAGGCGTAGCCACGCTCACGGCCTCGACCGACCCGGCCCCGCAACTGGTGGAGCTGGGACAGACCCAACAGGTCCGACCGCTCGATCAGCAGCGTGTTGGCGCTGGAGATGTCCAGGCCGGCCTCGACGATGGTGGTCGCCACCAGCACGTCGGCCCGGCGCTCCCAGAAGTCGACCATCACCTGCTCGAGCCGCTGCTCGCCCATCTGGCCGTGCGCGGTGACCACCCGTGCCTCGGGCACCAGCTCGCTGATCCGGCGCGCGACTTTGTCGATGCTCTGCACCCGGTTGTGCACGTAGAACACCTGACCCTCGCGCATCAGCTCGCGGCGGATGGCCGCGGTCACCTGCGCCTCGTCGTAGGGGCCGGCGAAGGTGAGCACCGGGTGCCGCTCCTCGGGCGGGGTGGCGATCGTGCTCATCTCGCGGATGCCGGTGACGGCCATCTCCAGGGTGCGCGGGATCGGCGTCGCCGACATGGCCAGCACGTCGACGTGGGTCCGGAGCCGCTTCAGCTGCTCCTTGTGCTCGACGCCGAAGCGCTGCTCCTCGTCGATGATCACCAGGCCCAGGTCCTTGAACTTCACCTCACCGCCCAGCAGCCGGTGGGTGCCGACGACGACGTCGACCTTGCCCTCGGCGACGCCCTCGATCGTGGCCCGCACCTCGGCCTCGGACTGGAACCGGCTGAGGGGGGCCACGTTTACGGGGAACCCGGCATAGCGGTCGGCGAAGGTGGCGTGGTGCTGCTGGACCAGCAAGGTCGTCGGCACCAGGATCGCGACCTGCTTGCCGTCCTGCACGGCCTTGAACGCGGCGCGGACGGCGATCTCGGTCTTGCCGTAGCCCACGTCGCCGCAGATCAGCCGGTCCATCGGCACGATCTGCTCCATGTCGCGCTTGACCTCGTCGATGGCCCCGAGCTGGTCGGGGGTCTCCACGAAGTTGAAGGCGTCCTCCAGCTCGCGCTGCCAGGTGGTGTCGGGTGAGAAGGCGTGTCCGCGAGTGGCCTGCCGCGCCGCGTAGAGCTTGATCAGCTCGGCCGCGATCTCCCGGACCGCCTTGCGGGCCCGGCCCTTGCGCTTGGCCCAGTCGGCGCCGCCCATCTTGTCCAGCGTCGGGTTCTCCCCGCCGACGTAGCGGGTGACCTGGTCGAGCTGGTCCATGGGCACGAACAGCCGGTCGCCCGGCTGGCCGCGCTTGGAGGGTGCGTACTCGATCAGCAGGTACTCCCGCGTCGCGTCCTGGACCGTGCGCTGGACCATCTCGACGTAGCGGCCGACACCGTGCTGGGCGTGCACGACCGGGTCACCCGGGGTGAGCTCGAGCGGATTGATCTGGTTCTTGCGGCGCCCGGGCATCTTCCGAGCGGACTTGTCCGGCGGCCGCTGCCCCGACAGGTCGGAGGTGGTGAACAGCGCGAGCCGGAGGCTGTCGGCGACGAAGCCCGCCCGCAGCTCACCGGTGACGATGGTGACCATGCCCTCGGCCGGGGTCTCGGTGAGGTCGTCGCGCTCCCGGACGGGGATCTCGTGCTCGGTGGCGACCTCGGCGTAGCGCTTGCTGGTGCCCTTGCCCTCGGCGACCAGCACGACGCGCCAGCCCTCCCGGGCCCGGCGCGCGATGTCGGTGATGGCTGCTTCGGTGTCGCCGCGGTGGCTCTCGGCCAGGTGGCCGGCGACCGTGCGGGACTCGACGCCCGCAGCGCTCACCGAGGTCCGCAGGTCGACGATCTCGCCGTCGTCGGTGCGGACCAGCTCGCCGTCGGCCGGGCCCGAGCTGAACGGGGAGAGCGTCCACCAGGCCAGCCCGCGGGCCAGGGCCACCGCGCGGACGTCGGCCAGCGGGCGGTAGGAGGAGGCGCCGAGGTCAACCGGCGCTTTGCCCCCGCCGGCGGCTGCGGCCCAGGAAGCGTGCAGGAACTCCTCGCTCGTCTTCACCAGGTCGACGGCCCGGCCGCGAACCAGCTCCGGGTCGCAGACCAGGACGTGGGTCTGTGGCGGCAGCAGCTCGACGAGCAGCTCCATGCCGTCGACGAGCACCGGGGACAGCGCCTCCATGCCGTCGACGGCGTGCCCCTGCGCGATCCGCTCGAGCATCTCCGACAGCTCGGGGTGCTCCTGCGAGAGCGCCGCGGCCCGGGCCCGGACCTCGTCTGTGAGTAGCAGCTCCCGGCACGGCGAGGCGGTGACCTCACGCAGGGTCAAGTCGCTGGAGCGCTGGTCGGCCACGGTGAAGGAGCGGATCTCCTCGACGGTGTCGCCGAAGAAGTCGATCCGGACCGGGTGCTCCTCTGTCGGGGGGAAGACGTCAACGATGCCGCCGCGCACAGCGAACTCCCCGCGGCGCTCGACGAGGTCCACCCGCACGTAGGCGGCGCCGACCAGCCGGGCCGTCAGGTCGCCGAGGTCGTGGTCCTGACCGGTGACGATCCGCACCGGCAGCAGGTCGGCCAACCCCTTGACCTGGGGCTGCAGCACGCTGCGGACCGGCGCGACCACGATCTTGGGGGCCGGGAGCTCGGCGTTGCCAGCCAGTCGGCGCAGCACGGCGAGCCGGCGGCCGACGGTGTCCGAACGCGGGCTCAGGCGTTCATGGGGCAGCGTCTCCCAGGCGGGGTAGTAGGCGACGGCGTCCGCCCCCGCAAGGGACTGCAGGGCGGCCGTCACGTCCTCGGCCTCACGGTAGGTGGAGGTCACCACGAGCACGGGGCGGTCGGCGCCGCCGTGCGCGGTGGACGCCGCCAGAGCGGCCGCGACGAACGGCCGCATCGACGGCGGAGAAGTCAGGTCGAGCGCCGGCAGTCGACGCGCCCGGGCGTCGTCGATGCTGGCGGCGAGGGTCGGATCGGTACAGAAGAGGTCGACGAGACCCGTCAGCGTCACCGGACGACCTTACAGGCCGCGCCAATCCCCGCCGACCCTCCGCGTGGCGGCCCCTGGCCGTCGAAGGGCCGCCGCTCGTGCACGGTGTACCTCGGCAGAGAGGCCGGTTGACCGGCACGGCGGAACCTCCTTGCCGACGCGGGAAGGCTCGTGAGCGCGTCCTCGAGGCGCACGCGGGCCCGGGTTGGTCAGGCAGCTCAGCCGGGCGTTCGAGCGGTAAGAGCGAGGAGAGGTTGATCGATATAGTGGACAATCATGGAGGCGAATAGTGATCGTGCTTGCCGTCCTGGCACCGTCAAGCGGGAACCCGATCCCCTGCCCGCCGAGCTGACCGCGCTGTCCCTCGGCCGCCGCCAGGGCGTGGAGAGAACGAGGACCACATCCCAACGCGTCGCCGGCGCCTTCGACCTCCCGATCGTCGGCGGCCCGCGGCGCGCACCACATCTTCTTTCCCCCGTCCACAACTCGCCCCATCGACCACGAAGGGCCTCCCCCTCATGCCCAAGTACCGCTATCTAGCACTAGCCTCTGCTGCCGCGCTCGCCGCAGCCGGGACGCTCATGGCACTCCCGTCAGCCGACGCAGCGGTCACCCAGACGGCGCAGTGCACCGACGGCGGCGACCACCTGTGGACGATTCGCACCACGTGGGGTTCCGTCAGATCCGGCAAGATCGCCGTCACAGCCACTGGTTTCAATTCCACTGCGCCGGACGCCACCACCGCCGACTGGTCGATGCGGACGTTCAACGCTGACGGGACCGTCGCTCAAGTCACCGGTGGGCAGGACACCCCCGTCTCCAACAAGGCTGGCGAGTACCTCGAGCGAAACCTCATCGACCCGACCGGTGGTGGGGCTCGCGTTGCCGTCAGCGTCGGGGACGGCAACGACGGCGAAGCCAATTGCACCGTCTCCTTCACCGCTCCGACGTCGGCCCCGCCCGCCTCTGATCCGGTCGTCGCCGCAGTCGGCGACATGGTCTGCGCTCCAGGCGCCTCCGTCACCCCCGCCACCTGCAGCCAGAAGGCTGTCAGCGACAGGATCCTTGCCGAGGACCCCGACGCACTCCTCGCACTCGGCGATCTCCAGTACGAGTCAGGCACCCTGTCGGACTTCAACAGCGCCTATGGCCCAAGCTTCGGCCGGCTCAGAGCCATTACCAAGCCAATTCCGGGCAACCACGAGTACAAGACCAGCGACGCAGACGGCTACTACGACTACTTCGGCGCACTGGCCGGAGACCGGACGAAGGGCTACTACTCCTTCGACATTGGCGAGTGGCACTTCGTGGCGCTCAACTCGGAGAAGAGCATCAGCGCCACCGGCGCCCAGATCGCCTGGCTGGAAGCTGACCTGGCGGCGAACAGGAAGAACTGCGTTGCGGCCATGCTGCACAAGCCTCGCTGGTCCACCGGCGCCGAACACGGCGACAACCCCAGGATGCAGCCGTTCGTCGACGCCCTCACCACCGCGAAGGCGGACCTGCTGCTCAGCGGCCACGACCACGGCTACGAACGGTTCTACCCGTTGAACCGGTCCGGGGTCCGGGACGACGCGAACGGCATCACCCAGATCGTGTCCGGGCTCGGCGGGAAGAACCGCAAGCCCGTCGCCGGTCGGGAGACCACCGCAGCCCGCACGTCGGAGACGCACGGCTACACCCGACTGGTCCTTCACCCCAACAGCGCCGACATCTCGTTCGTGCCGGTTGGTGGGACGTACACCGACCAGAAGAAGCTCACCTGCCACGGTGGCCCTCAGTGACACCGCCCCCACCACCAACGCGCCCCCTGCGGCCGGCGCACCCGCACTGACATCCGCCGGTCGGCGGGCGCTGCTCGGCCCCGTAGGGCAGCGCTCGCCGACGCCGGCCGTCAGGAGTTGAAGGCGCTCTGCGTGCGCTCGAGGCCCACCTGGACCAGGGAATCGACGGCGTCAGCGGCCCGGACGACCTCCACCGCCAGCCCGTCGCGCTCACGGGAGGCGAAGTTGCTGAGCAGGAAGTCCGCGGGGTCCTGGCGGCCCGGCGGACGGCCGACGCCCACCCGGACCCGGAAGTAGTCGCCGGTGCCGAGCGAGCCGCGGATGGACCGCAGACCGTTGTGGCCGTTGTCCCCGCCGCCGAACTTGACCCGAAGCTGGCCCGGGTCGAGGTCGAGCTCATCGTGCACGACGATGAGCCGGGCGGGGGTGATCTTGAAGTAGGCAAGCAGCCGGGAGACCGGCCCGCCCGTCTCGTTCATGAAGGTCCGGGACTTCACCAGTCCCAACCGCGGGGCCTCGACCCCGGACGGGCCGAGCCGGCTCTCCGCCAGCTCGGCCTTGATGCCCTTGGGCTTGCCGAACGGTGCCCGGGTGCGGCGCGCCAGCTCCTCGACCACGAGGAAGCCGACGTTGTGCCGGTGCCCGGCGTAGGTCGGACCCGGGTTACCGAGCCCGACCACCAGCCAGGGCAGCATGCGGCGGGGCTACGCCGCGGTCAGGACTGGTCGGAAGCGTCAGCGGCCTCGCCGGTGCCGGTGGCACCGTCACCCGCCGCGGACGCCTCGTCACCCTCGGCGACGGTCGGCTCGATACCGGCCTCGGCCTCGGCCTCGGCCAGCTCGGCCTCGGCCTGCGCCTCGGTCTGGGCGCCGGTGATGTTGATGACCAGGGCCTCGGGGTCGATGCCCAGGCTCGAGCCCTCGGGCAGCGTGATGTCCTTCGCCAGGATCTGGGTGCCCGCCTTGAGCCCCTCGATCGAGACGACGATCTGGGTCGGGATGGCGGTGGCGTCGGCCTCGACCGGGATGCTGTTGTGGTCGACCACGACCAGGGTGTCCGGGGCGGCCTCGCCCTCGACCAGGATCGCGACGTCGACGGTGACGAGCTCACCGCGGCGGACGAGCACGAGGTCGACGTGCTCGATGGTGTGCTTCAGCGGGTCGCGCTGGACCTGCTTCGGCAGCGCGAGCTGGGACGTGCCGTCGACGTCGATGGAGAGCAGCGCGTTGTTGGTGCGCAGCGCCAGCAGCGTCTCGTGACCCGGCAGCGTGATGTGGATGGGATCGGTGCCGTGGCCGTAGAGCACGGCGGGGACCTTGTCGGCCCGGCGGATCCGGCGGGCAGCACCCTTGCCGAACTCGGTGCGGACTTCGGCGGTGAGCTTGACCTCGGGCACGAAACGAACTCCTCAGAAGAACTGGCGATGGTTGACCTGCGTGAGGCCTGGCGAGGAGGACGACCGTCCGGGCGGGATGGAGCGCAGCGCCCACACCCCTCGTCGATCACGGTGGCGACCCTCGCCGAGGCAACTGGTCCACCTTAGCCGAACCGGCCCGGGGCGGGAAACCCGTCGTCAGGACACGGTTCAGCTCTGGCCGCCGAAGAGGCTGGTGACCGACCCGTCCTCGAACACCTCGCGGATCGCCGCCGAGATCAGCGGGGCGATGGAGAGCACGGTCAGGCCCGGGAAGCGCCGCTCCTCGGGGATCGGAAGCGTGTTGGTCACGACGACCTCCTCGAAGGCTGCGGCGCTCAGCCTCTCGATGGCCGGGCCGGAGAGCACGGCGTGGGTGGCCGCGGCGATGACCGCCTTCGCGCCCCGCGCACGGAGCGCCTCGGCCGCCTGGCAGATGGTGCCGGCGGTATCGATCATGTCGTCGACGAGCAGGCAGACCTTGCCCTCGACGTCGCCGACGACCTCGTGCACGGCGACGGTGTTGGCGACGTTTGGGTCGCGCCGCTTGTGGATGATGGCCAGCGCGCAGCCGAGCTGGTCGGTCCACAGGTCCGCCAGCCGCACCCGGCCGGCGTCGGGGGAGACCACAGTCATCTCGGAGGTGTCGTAGCGCGAGGAGATGTGCGCGCTCAGCACGGGCAGCGCCCACAGGTGGTCGACCGGCCCGTCGAAGAAGCCCTGGATCTGGGCGGCGTGCAGGTCCACCGACATCAGCCGGTGGGCGCCCGCGGTCTTGAACAGATCGGCCATCAGCCGGGCCGAGATCGGCTCCCGCCCACGGTGCTTCTTGTCCTGGCGGGCGTAGGGGTAGAAGGGGGCGACGACGGTGATCCGCTTGGCCGAGGCCCGCTTCAGGGCATCGACCATGATCAGCTGCTCCATCACCCACTCGTTGATGGGGGCCGCGTGGCTCTGGATGACGTAGGCGTCGGAGCCCCGCACGGACTCCTCGAAGCGCACGTAGATCTCGGAGTTCGCGTAGTTCAGGGCCCGCGTCGGCACGAGGTTGAGCTCGAGGTTGCGGGCGATCTCCTCCGCCAGCTCGGGGTACGCCCGCCCCGAGAAGAGCATCAACTGCTTCTCGTCGGCCTTCTTCAACCCGGTCATGCCTGGGCGTTCCCCTCGTCGTCCTGCGGAGCCTGGCGCGAGTCGCCCCCAGGCTGGTCGTGCACCTGCTGGTCAGCGATGGGAGCCGGCTGCGCCTGCTGCGGCTGCAGCGGCGCCGTCGTCGAGGTCTGGTCCTGGGCCGGCGCGGAGCCGACCGGGTCGAAGCCGGCCGTCGCAGCCTCGGCCGCCCGGGCCGTCTTGGTCCCGGCCCGCTTGCGTGCCACCCAGCCCGCGACGTTGCGCTGCCGCCCGCGGCTGACGGCAAGCGCGCCCACCTCGACGTCGCTGGTGATGGTGGACCCTGCGGCGACGTAGGCGCCGTCGCCGACGACCACGGGTGCGGTGAGCACCGAGTTGCTGCCCACGAAGCTGAACGCGCCGACGGTGGTGGTCGCCTTGGTGAGGCCGTCGTAGTTGGCGAAGATCACGCCGGCCCCGAGGTTGGCGCCGTCTCCCACCACCGCGTCGCCGACGTAGGACAAGTGCGGCGCCTTGGCGCCCGCGCCGAGCTGGGCGTTCTTGGTCTCGACGAAGGTGCCCACCCTGGCGCCGGCGCCGAGCCGCGTGCCCGGCCGCAGGTAGGCGAAGGGGCCAACCGAGACGTCGGCCCCGATCACGGCCAGGGAGGCGACGGTGCGGGTGACCCGCGCACCCTCCCCCACCTCGACGTCGACCAACGTGGTGTCCGGCCCGATCACCGCGCCGGAGGCGACCGAGGTGGCGCCTTCCAACGTGGTCCCGGGCAGCAGGGTCACGTCGGTGCCGAGGTCGACGGAGGCGTGCACCCAGGTGCTCGCCGGGTCCACCACGGTGACCCCTGCCCGCATCCAGCGGTCGAGGATGCGGCGGTTCACCTCGAGGTTGATCCGGGACAGCTGCACCCGGTCGTTGACGCCTTCGGTCAGCCAGGCGTCCTCGGTGAGATGGGCGCTGACCACCCCGCCGGCCCGGCGCGCGGAGGACAGGACGTCGGTCAAGTACAGCTCGCCCTGGGCGTTGTCCGGTCGCAGCTCGGCCAGGCCCTGCCGGAGGGTCTCGGCCTGGAAGACATAGATGCCGGAGTTGATCTCGCTGATGGTGCGCTGCGCCTCGTCGGCGTCGCGGTGCTCGACCACCGACTCGACGTGCCCGCTGCGGTCGCGCACCACGCGGCCGTATCCGGTCGGGTCTCCGACCTGCGCGGTGAGCACGGTGACCGCGGCACCGTGGGTCCGGTGGTCCGCCAGGAGCCCGGCGAGGGTGTCGCCGTCCAGCATGGGGACGTCGCCGTAGGTGACCACGACGTCACCGACCAGCTCGGGCAGCGCGGCCAGGGCGACCTGCACGGCGTGCCCGGTGCCCCGCTGCTCCTCCTGCACCACCGTGCGCACGTGCGGGGCGATCTCACTCAGGTGCGCCTCCACCTGCTCCCGCAGGTGCCCGACCACGACGACGACGTGCTGGGGCTGCAGCGTGGTGGCCGCGGTGACCGCGTAGCTGAGCAGGGAGTGGCCGGCCACCTCGTGCAGCAGCTTGGACCGGGCCGAGCGCATCCGCTTGCCCTCACCCGCCGCCAGCACCACCACGGCTGCGACAGGTTCCGGGTTGGCCGAGGGATCGTCCCCTCCCGGTTCGGGCTGCGCGGGCGCGTCGGGCTGTGAGGACATCGAGCTCTCTTCGCTGGTGGTGGGCGGCACGCGGGAGCTCCCCGGGTAGGAGTCGAACCTACGTCGCTGGTCCTGATTCAAAGTCAGGCGGGCCCTGCCGGCAGACCAACCGGGGAACGACCGGTCCGGGGACCGACCGGGGACCACACTATGCGAGCAGGACCCCTGCCGCACCCTTACGCTGCGCCCGCCGCCGGCTCCGTGGCGGCGTTCTCGGCGCCCGGTTCGCCGTCTGAGGCAGCAGCCCGCAGACTGGGCAGATGGCAGCACGGGATCCCGAACGGCGCGAGTCCACGCGCGCCCGGCGTCCCGGCCGTGTCCGGATGTCCGGCGCCGACCGGCGCGAGCAGCTCATCGACGTCGCCCGGTCGCTCTTCGCGCTCCGGGGGTTCGACGGCACCTCGGTGGAGGAGATCGCCGCCAACGCCATGGTGAGCAAGCCGGTCGTCTACGAGCACTTCGGCGGCAAGGAAGGCCTCTACGCCGTCGTCGTCGACCGTGAGGTGCGGACCCTGCTGGACGGCATCCGCAGCTCCCTGACCTCAGGGCACCAGCGCGAACTGCTGGAGCAGGCCGCGCTCGCGCTGCTCGACTACATCGAGGACCACACCGACGGCTTCCGCATCCTGGCCCGGGACTCCTCGCTCGGGCACGCCGGGGGCTCGTTCGCCACCATCCTCAACGACGTCGCCTCCCAGGTGGAGGGCATCCTCTCCGCCGAGTTCAAGCGCCAGGGGCTGGACCCCAAGCACGCGCCCATCTACGCCCAGATGCTCGTCGGCATGGTGGCCATCACCGGCCAGTGGTGGCTGGACGCCCAGCGGCCGGGCAAGCGCGAAGTGGCCGCGCACCTGGTCAACCTGTCCTGGAACGGCCTCAGCCACCTGCAGGCCAAGCCCACCCTGGTCACCGACCCCGGGCGTTGAGGCCCGCCGGCTTGCCACTGCCCTGGTGCCCGCCGTATCCTCTTCTCGTTCTCTTAATCGATACAGAAGTCGGATCGCCGTGACCTCCATCCTCGCCCCCGCTCCCACCACCGGCCGCTCGGTTCCCCTGAGCACTCGGAGGGCCTCGGTCGCCGTCGCCGTCCTGTTCGCAGTGAACGGGATGCTGCTCGGGGGCAACGGGGGCGCGCTGCCGTCGCTGCGCGAGAAGCTGCTGATCGACGACGCCCAGATCGCCGTGATGCTGTTCTGCGCCGGCGTGGCCGGGATCGTGTCGATGCAGGTGGGCGGACGGCTCGCCGATGCCGTCGGTGCGCGGACGGTGGCCCTGTGCGGTCTGCCTCTCCTCATCGCCGCGGCGCTCACCGTCGCCCTCGCACCCTCGTACGGCGTCGCCGTCGCCGGCTTGGTCCTGCTGGGTCTTGGAAACGGGGCCATGGACGTCGGCATGAACGCCCTCGGGGTGCAGGTGGAGGCGGCCCAGCGGCGCCCGGTGATGAGCACGTTCCATGCCTGGTTCTCCATCGGCGGATTCGCCGGCGCCGGCGCGGTGCTGCTGCTGGCCCAGGTGCTCGGCGTCGAGGGCGGCAACATCGTCACCCCGCTGATGCTCGGCCTCGGTGGGATCGCCGTCGTCGTGCTGGTCGTGCTGGTCCGCATCACCCCACAGAGCGCCGTCGTCGCCCACACCGTCGACGGGGTCCGGGCGCGGATCCCGCGCGCCGCCTGGGTTCTCGGCGCGATGGCGCTGGCCTTCGGGATGGCCGAGGGCACCGCCGTCGACTGGTCGGCCATCCACGTCACCGACGTCGCCCGGGTCGACCCGACCACCGGAGCGCTCGGCCTCATCGCCGTCAACGCCTTCATGGTGGTCATCCGCCTGCTCGGCGACCGGCTCGTCACCCGCTTCGGCCGACGTGCCGTGGTCCGCTTCGGCGGCGCCTGCGCCGCGCTCGGCTACCTGGCCGTCACGCTCGTGGGCAGCCTCCCGCTGCTGGTCGCCGGCTGGTGCCTGGTGGGCTTCGGGGTGGGCATGATCGCGCCCCAGGTGTACGCGGTCGCCGGCCACCTCGGCGGGGGCCGCGTCCTGGCCGTCGTCGTCACTTTCGGCTACGCGTCCTTCCTGATGGGTCCCGCGGTCATCGGCTTCCTCGTCCGGCACCTGGGGATCCAGCACACGATGGCCATCCCCGCCGTCCTCTGCGCCGGGATCATCGCCCTGGCCGCAACCATGCCCCGCTCGGACGACGACCTCGCCGGGGCTCCGACCGAGCGCTGACGGCGTCCGCCTCGGGCCCGGGGTGCCCCGGCGTCCGCCCGTAGGATGCGGCCCATGGGCGCTGACAGGGATCCGCGCGACGAGGTGGACCTCGTCGTCGAGGCCTGGTCCCGGGAGCGGCCCGACCTGGACGTCACGCCGATGCGGGTGCTCTCCCGTGTCACCCGGCTGGCGCGGCACCTCGACCGGCAACGAGCCGCGTCCTTCAGCGCCCACGGCCTGGAGACCTGGGAGTTCGACGTGCTCGCCGCCCTGCGCCGAGCGGGACCGCCCAACCAGCTCTCACCCGGCCAGCTGCTGCGCGAGACCATGGTCACCTCCGGCACGATGACGAACCGGGTGGACCGGCTGGCCACCCGTGGTCTGGTCCGGCGGGACCTCCGACCCGGCGACAAGCGGGGCGTCCTGGTCGGGCTCACCGACGCTGGCCGGGCTGCCGTCGACGCCGCCCTGGCCGACCTGCTGCAGGCCGAGCAGCAGCTGCTCGCCGGCCTCGATGCGGGCGACCAGCACCAGCTGGCCCAGACCCTGCGCCGGCTGCTCGTCGTCTACCGCGAGGAGCCGACGGCGGCACCCTGACGGTCTCTCCGACCGGCCCTCAAAAACTCACACCCGATGTCCCGAGAAGTGGCCTGCCCCGCCTCAGCCCGCCGGTGGTGACCTCCACAGGTGTGAGTTTCTGAGGGTGGCCCTCCGACCAGGTCGCCGGATCCACCGTTCGGCGTCAGCGGCGTCCCACCGCCAACGGATGGCGGCCACCTGCTCGGCGAGTGACATCGCGTCGACGTCGACGACGACGTCCGCTGGCGGCGGATCGGTGGCCTCCTAACCATGCAGCAGAACGAACTCCTCGTCGGTGAGGTGCACAGACCGTGTCGCTGCGCGCTGTCTCGCACCGGCTACGGAGATCCGCAGGTGCACCAGCAGGCAGGTCGGCAGCTCGGCGCGGTAGACCTCCGCCGTGGCCGGGGTGATCACGTCCGCGACGACGACAGCGAACCCGGCAGCGTGGAGGCTGCGAGCCAGCATGGCGGCGTTTCGCGCGCCGAGGGCGTGCTGGGCCCGCCCCTCGGGTCCCTGCCACGGCGCGGCCGCTCCCGTGACCACCAGCTGGCGGACGTCGTCGGCGTCGATGACCGCGGCCCGTGGGAGGGCTTCGGCGAGCGCCCGGGCACAGGTGGACTTACCCACCGCCGGCCCGCCGGTGAGCACCAGGGGTCGCAACACCGGGTCTCCGTCGCAGTCGCCACCGGGGGCATGAACACAGCATGCCGGAGACGGGCTGCCCCCGGCTGCCAGGAGCGCGGGCGAGCTGACCTCGAGGAACGCTGAGGATCGGTGTCTGCGCCGCGGGCGGGCCGCGACTGCTCAGCGGTTCCCGGGGAGCGAGGCCGCGCGCTTACGCCACGACGCGCGCGCCGGCCACCGGGCCGCTCACCCGCCGGACCTCCCGGCAGACCCCGTCCGCGCTGAGGGCGACGGTCAGGTCGATGGCGGCGGCCTCGCTGGAGGCGAGGAAGGCGCACGTCGGCCCGGAGCCGGAGACGACTGCACCCGCGGCCCCGTACTCCAGCCCCGCCTCCAACACCTGCCGCAGCCGGGGCTGCAGGTCCAGGGCGGCAGCCTGCAGGTCGTTGCTGAGCGCCGCACCCAACAGCAGCGGGTCGCCGCTCCGCAACGCGTTCATGAGGTCGTCGGGCACCTCGGGTGGGAACGCGGCCGGCGTCAGCTCGTCGAAGCGGCGGTAGACCGCCGGCGTCGAGAGCCCGTGGTGGCCAAAGGCGAGCACCCAGTGGTAGGTGCCCCGGGCCAGCGCCGGAATCACCTCCTCGCCTCGACCGCTGCCCAGTGCGGTGCCGCCCAGAAGCGCGAACGGCACGTCGCTGCCCAGCTCGCTGGCCAGCTCGCGCAGCGCCTCCGGGGAGACGTCGAGGTCCCACAGCACCGAACAGGCAAGCAGAGCGGCGGCACCGTTGGAGGAGCCACCCGCCAGGCCCGCAGCCACCGGGATCGCCTTGCGGATGTTCAGGCTGACGCCGAGGGAGTCGTAGGGGCCGTAGGTGCGGGCCAGCAGCCGGGCCGCGCGCAGGGCGAGGTTGGAGTCGTCGAGGGGCACCTGGGCCGCCCCCTCGCCGCTGACGGAGACGACGAACTCGTCGGCCTCGGCCCAGACCGCCTCGACCTCGTCGTACAGGGAGACAGCGTGGTACACGGTGGCCAACGGGTGGTAGCCGTCGGGGCGCCGTCCCCCGACCTTGAGGGCCAAGTTGATCTTGGCGGGCACCCGGACCCGTACACCGACAGGGGCCGGCGGGAGAGGTGAGGCCACGCGACGAGGCTACGACGTGAGGGTTGGCCGCTCCCGCCGTGGGCTCAGCCCTGGACGCCGGTAGGGCGGGCGGTCTCGAGCTGCTCGGCGATCCGGGCGAACTCCGCGACCTCGAGCATCTCGCCGCGGGCCTGGGGGTCAACTCCGGCTGCCACCAGCACCTCGCTGGCCGCGGCGGAGCTGCCCACCAGCCCGGACAGCGCGGAGCGGAGCATCTTGCGCCGCTGGGCGAAGGCGGCGTCGACGACGGCGAACACCTGCTCGCGGGTGGCTGACGTGGCCGGCGGCGGACGCCGGACGATCTGGACCAGGCCGGACTCGACGTTGGGCACCGGCCAGAAGACGCGGGGCGGTACCGTCCCGACCTTCGACGACGCCGCATACCAGGCCATCTTCACCGACGGCACGCCGTAGATCTTCGACCCGGGTCCGGCCACCAGCCGGTCGGCGACCTCGAGCTGCACCATCACCAGCCCCCGCTGCCAGCTCGGGAAGGTCGCCAGCAGGTGCAGCAACACCGGAACCGAGACGTTGTAGGGCAGGTTGGCCACCACCACGCTGGGGTCGCGGGGCAGGCTCGTCACCTTCAGGGCGTCGGCGGTCACGACGGCCAGCGCCGCGGCGCGGCCGGGCACCCGCTCGGCCACGGTCGCGGGCAGCTGACCAGCCAGCAGCTCGTCGATCTCGACCGCCACCACCGCGTCGGCCGCGTCGAGCAGGCCCAGGGTCAGCGACCCGAGCCCCGGCCCGATCTCCAGCACGACGTCGTCCGGCCCCACGCCCGAGGCTGCGACGATCCGGCGGACGGTGTTGGCGTCGGTGACGAAGTTCTGGCCCCGCTGCTTGGTGGGCCGCAGGCCGAGGTCGCTGGCGATCCGGCGGACGGCGGAGGGGTCCAGGAGGCTCAGCGGATGCCCAGCTTCGAGGTGCAGGCCGGCCAGGCGCCCCAGCCCTGCGACGCCTGGACCTTCTTGGCCACGGCGATCTGCTGCTCACGGCTGGCCTGGTGCGGCATGCCGGAACCACCGTTCGCGCGCCAGGTGCTGAGCGTGAACTGCAGGCCGCCGTAGAACCCGTTGCCGGTGTTGATGGCCCAGTTGCCGCCGGCCTCGCACTGCGCCAACCGGTCCCAGACACCGCCCGAGGCGACCTGAGGAGCGGACGCCTCGGAGCTCTCGCTCTTCGGGGAAGAGCTGGAGGAGGAGCTGGAGGAGGAGGAGGAGCTGGAGCGCGCGCTGCTGGACGGCTTCGGGGTGGCGGGCGCCTTGGTGCCCACCAGCACCACGCGGTTGCGCGGGGCGTCGGTCACGGTGTTCGCCACCTGGGTCCGCTTGGTGACCTTCCCGTTCTCACGGACGACACGGTAGACGAGCGTGCGCTCACCAGCCTGGCCCGTGCGGTCGACCTTGGTGGTGCCCCGGAGCAGCGAGCTGGACTCGCGGCGGACCGTGGTGAAGGGGACGTCCTGCCGGCTCGTCGCCCTGCTCACCTTCACCTGGGTCCAGGTGAAGGCCGCGCCGTCCTCGAGCTTGGCGTCGGGGCTGACGCTGAGCTTGTCGTCGCCGTCGACCTTGATCTTGGCGGCGGCGAGGGCGTCGGCGACGGTGGCGCCCGTCGTCCGGACCTTGCGCTTCTTCCCGGCGGCCTTGATCGTGACGGTTTTGAGGGTGTCCACGTCGACGGTCAGGCCCTCACGGCTGATGCTAGCGCTCCGGCTGGTGGAGAGCTCAGCCCCGGCGGTGTCCAGGCCGGCGGCGGCGATGGCCTGGTCGAGGCTGGTCGCCGTCGTCCACAGCGCCTTCTTCTCCCCGTCGACGTCGAAGGTGACCTGGCGCGCGAACTGCACCGCCACGCGGGTGCCGTCGGTCACCTTGGCCGTGACGTCGGGGGCCACGACGTCGCGGCTGGAGACGGTCAGGCCCTGGTCCTCGAGCAGGTCGCCCACGGTCCGGGCGGTCGTGGTGAGGGTGGTTGGCGAGCCGTCGACGGACACGGTCACGTCCTTGCTCAGGGCGGCCCAGCCCACGGAGGTACCGGCCACGGCCAGGGCGGCTCCAGCGGCGACGACGGGGATGATCTTGCGCACAGCACTCCTGGGGTGGTCCACGGGAGTGGACCTCAGAGGTCAGGGCGCAGCGGCGGTGCCAGCCCGAGGGTAACAAAAGGATAACGGACGCCGTGACACGGGCGAAATCCGTCGGCCCAGGAGGCCGGGCTGCTACGGCGACCAGCGGCCGCGGTGCACCAGCTGCTCGGGAGGCTTGCGCGGGCGCCGGACCGCCGAGCCGCTCGGCGCGACCTCGGGCGGGCGGTGCCCGAGGCTCAGCACCCCGACGCTCAGCTGGTCCGGCGGTACGGCGAACGCCGAGCGGACAGCGTCCACCCGGGCGGGGGGAACCCCGAAGAAGCAGGCTCCGAGGCCGACGTCGACCGCCGCCAGCAGGGCGGCCATCGTCGCCATGCCCGCGTCGACGAACCAGTAGGGCGCGGACCAGCGCTCGGGGTCAGGCTCGGTCCAGCCCTTGTCGGGCTGGGCGTAGCGGTCCCGGTAGGCGACCTCGCTCGTCCAGACCAGGACCAGGACGGGGGCGGTCCGCATCCCGGCGAGCCACCCGCTGGGCATGCGCTCCGCCGGGCCAGGTTCGGCGGCCGCGGCCCAGAAGGCGTCCCGGCTCCTTGTGGTGTCCAGCACGAGCAGCGAGACCCCCTGGGTGAAGCCGGCTGACGGCGCCCGGAGCGCGGCGGCGAGCACCGCCTCGAGGGCCACGGCCGAGACCGGTCGGTCCGGCTCGTACCGGCGCACCATCCGCCGTCGGCGCAGCGCCTCGGTCAGCTCCACCGCTACCAGGTCCCGCCGAAGGCGGCCTCGGCGTTGACGTCCAGCTGGGCGCAGAGCGAGGACAGCTCGACGTCCAGGGTCGCGGCGAGGAAGCGCACGGTGTGGGGCAGCAGGTAGGAGGCGTTGGGGCGCCCGCGCAGAGGCACCGGGGTCAGGTAGGGGGCGTCGGTCTCGGTCAGCAGCCGGTCTGCTGGGGTGATGGCCAGCGCCTCGCGGAGGTGGTGGTTGGGCTTGAACGTCACCGGGCCGGCGAAGGAGAGGTAGGCACCGCGGTCGAGGCAGGCGCGGGCGAAAGCCTCGTCGCCGGAGAAGCAGTGCATGACCACCCGGGCGGGCACGCCTTCGGCGTCGAGCACGTCGAGGACGGCGGCGTGCGCGTCCCGGTCGTGGATGACCAAGGTCAGGTCCCGGTCGTGGGCCAGCGCGATGTGCGCGGCGAACGCCTCGCGCTGGCGCGCCTGCCCGGCCCGGTCAGGGGTGCGGAAGAAGTCCAGCCCGGTCTCCCCCACCGCGCGGACCCCGGGGCGTGCGGCCAGCGCCGCGATCGCCTCCAGGGCCGCGGCCAGCCCGTCACCGAGACGCGCGGCGTCGTTCGGGTGCAGGGCGACGGCCGCGACGACTCCGGCGTACCGCTCGGCGGCCTCGACAGCCCAGGCCGAGCTGGCCACGTCGCAGCCGACCTGGACCAGCCGCGGGACCCCCACGGCAGCCGCCCGGGCCAGGGCGTCGCCGGGCTCCAGCCCCGAGAAGCCCTCCGTGGCGTCCAGGTGGCAGTGGGTGTCGACGACCGCGTGCGGCAGCGGGTCGGACAGGTCGGGCAGGTCCACGGGGTCACCCTCGCAGATCCCTGGAAATCCAGCGCCAGTTGCCCGATCGGCGCCTCCGGGGCCCTCAGGGAGCGATCTGGCGCTGGATCCTCAGGGTAACCTCGTAGAGAGCGTTCTTGGCCAGCCCCGTCTCGGCCGCGATGGTGGCCACGGCGGGCTTCAGCCGGGTGCCGGCGGCGACGAGGTCCAGCACCTCGGCGGCCGCGCTGTCGAGGTCCACCTCGACCAGCGGCGCCCCCTCGACGACCAGAGTCACCTCCCCCCGCACCTCGTGCTGCGCCCAGGCCACCAGCTCGCGCAGCGGGCCCCGGACCACCTCCTCGTAGGTCTTGGTCAGCTCCCGGCAGACAGCGCCCGGCCGGTCGCCGCCGAAGGCCTCGGCGAGGGCCGCCAGGGCCTCGGCGGTCCGGTGCGGGGCCTCGAAGAAGACCAGGGTCCGTGGCTCCGCCGCCAGCTCGGCCAGCCGACGGCCGCGCTCACCGGGCTTGCGAGGCAGGAAGCCCTCGAAGCAGAAGCGGTCGACGGGTAACCCCGAGACCGCCAGGGCGGTGAGCACCGCCGAAGGGCCGGGCACCGCGGTCACCGGGAAGCCGGCGGCCACCGCAGCCGCCACCAAGCGGTAGCCGGGGTCGGAGACCGACGGCATGCCGGCGTCGGTGACCAGCAGCACCCGGGCCCCCTCCGACAGCGCGGTGAGCAGCTCCGGGGTCCGAGACGCCTCGTTGCCCTCGAAGTAGGAGACGACCCGCGCCCCGGTGGTCAGCTCGAGCCGCTGCAGCAGCCCGCGCAGCCGCCGGGTGTCCTCGGCGGCGATCACGTCGGCTCCGGCCAGCTCGCGGCGCAGCCGCGGCGAGGCGTCGGCGACGTCACCGATGGGGGTCCCGGCCAGCACGACGACCCCGGACGCGTCATGACTCGCTGCCCTCATCCCCTCAGCGTCGCAGACGCCCCACCTAGGATGTTCCGGTGACCGAGCTGGTAGCCGCGGTCGAGCACATCACGCCCGTTCTCGACTCCCCCCGCCGCACCACAGCTCCCACTCCCCCACCGCCCAGCACCGTCGAGCTGCTGCGGCACCCCATGCCCACCGACCGGCTCACCGGTTGGCTGGTGACCCTGGTCGTCGGTGGCATCGCCTTCGGCCTGCGGCTGGTCGGCCTCGGCTACCCCAACAAGCTGGTCTTCGACGAGACGTACTACGCCAAGGACGCCTACTCGCTCCTGCAGCACGGCTACGAGCGCAGCTGGCGCCCCGGGGCCGACGCGCTGGTGACGGGCGGCAAGCCGGACGCGATGCTGAACACGCCGTCGTTCATCGTGCACCCCCCGGTCGGGAAGTGGTTGATCGCCGGCGGCGAGCAGCTGTTCGGCATGAACTCCTTCGGCTGGAGGTTCGCCTCGCTGGTCTTCGGGACCCTGCTGGTGATGGTCACCATCCGCCTGGTCCGCCGGGTCTCGCGCTCCACGCTGGTCGGGGGGATCGCGGGTCTGCTGCTGACCTTCGACGGGCTGGCCTTCGTGATGTCGCGGGTCGCGCTGCTCGACATCTTCCTGGCCGTCTTCGTCATCGCCGGGGTGGCCTGCCTGGCCGCCGACCGGGACTGGATGCGGGCGCGTCTCGCCGACCATCTCGAGGCGCGCGGTCTGCCCGACCTGGGCGGCCGCTACGGACCGCTGCTGCTGCTCCGGCCCTGGCGGCTGGCCGCTGGGCTCTGCTTCGGGCTCGCGCTGGGCTCGAAATGGAACGCGCTCTACCTGCTGGCCGCGTTCGCCCTGCTCTCCCTGGCCTGGGACGTCGGGGCCCGCCGTCTCGCCGGGGCCGGCTGGCGGTCCCAGACCGCGGTGCTGAGGGACGGTATGCCCGCTTTCGTCTCGCTGGTCGTGGTGGCCGTGCTGGTCTACGGAGTCACCTGGGCCGGCTGGCTGGCCACCAGCGGCGGCTACGACCGGAGCTGGGGGACCAAGCACCCGGGCGCGACCAGCGTCCAGGTGCTCGGGCCCGACCTCGCCTCGCTCCTGCACTACCAGCGCGACATCTACGGCTTCCACACCGGCACCTTCATCAACTCCGCGACGCACGCCTACCGGGCCGACCCGGCAGGCTGGCTGGTGGTGGCCCGGCCGATCGGCATCGACGCGGTCAACGGGATCAGGCCGGGGACCGACGGCTGCGTCGGCCCGGACAACTGCATCCGGGTGATCAGCGGTATCGGCACCCCGGTGCTGTGGTGGGCAGCGGTCTTCGCCCTCGTCGCCGCGCTGCTGCTCTGGGTCGGGGGCCGCGACTGGCGCTTCGGTATTCCCGTGGTGGGCGTGCTGAGCGCTTGGCTGCCCTGGTTCAGCCACGACACACGCCCCCTGTTCTTCTTCTACGCGATCGTTCTCATCCCGTTCTCGGTGATGGCGGTGGCCCTGTGCCTGGGGCGGATCCTCGGCCCCCGGTCGGGAGGCGACCGGAGGATGGTCGGCGCCATCCTCACCGGTGCCTTCGTCGCCCTGGTCGCGGCGAACTTCGCCTACCTCTACCCGGTCCTCACCGACACGCTGCTGCCCTACCCGGCCTGGCTCTCCCGCATGTGGTTCCGCAGCTGGATCTGAGGCGCACTCCTTCTCGCGCCAACTCCCTACGGCTGCCGGCGGTGCCGCCGTCCAGGGCGCTTCAACTGTCGCGGCTAGAGTGCCGGAGGACCACGGGGTCGAGGCTCAGCCCCGGGCCAGGGACGAGAGGCGGGCCTCCTTGGGTGCGTACGTCGCACGACGACTCCTCAACTACGTCGTGCTGCTCTTCATCGCCGTCAGCCTGAGCTACCTGCTGGCGGCCAGCCAGCTGCAGCCGCGCCGGCTGTACGAGCTCGTCAACCCGCCGCTGGACCCGGTCTCGGTCGAGAGCAACCTGCGACTGCGCAACCTCAGCGACCAGATTCCGCTGCTGGAGCGCTACGGTGTCTGGCTCCGCGGGGTGGTCCTGCACTGGGACTGGGGGGAGGCACCCAAGGGCGGCGAGGTCGTCGAGGAGGTCGGTCGGCGGATCTGGGTGAGCGTGCGGCTGATCACCCTGGGCTCGGTGCTCGGCACCCTGCTCGGGGTGCTGCTAGGTGCCTGGACCGCCACCCGCCAGTACAAGCCGTCGGACCGGCTCTCCACCGCCGGGTCGCTGTTCATCCTCTCGGTCCCGGCCTTCGTCATCGCCAGCGCCCTGCAGGTCCTGGCCACGAAGGTCAACAACACCACCGGCCTGCGGCTGTTCGAGTTCGTCGGGGAGACCGGCAACCGCGGCGACTACGTCGGCGCCGTCTTCGCCGACCGGGCCCAGCACCTGATCCTGCCGACGATCGCGCTCACGCTCATCAACGCGGCCTTCTTCAGCCGGATCCAGCGCAACCTCATGCTCGACGCCCTCGGGTCGGACTTCGTCCGGACGGCGCGGGCCAAGGGGCTCCGGCGCTCGCGAGCGGTGATGAAGCACGCGTTGCGGACGTCGCTGATCCCGACCGGCACCTACTTCGCCTTCAGCATCGCCAGCCTGTTCACCGGCGCCACGTTCATGGAGATCATGTTCTCCTTCCACGGCATGGGCGAGTACGGCATCTCCACCATCACCGGGCAGGACGTCAACGGGACCGTCGCGGTGGTCGCCTTCAGTGGCGCCTGCGTGCTGGTGGGCGCCGTGCTGTCCGACATCGCCGTTGCCATCCTCGACCCGCGCGTGCGCCTCAGCTAGGAGATCCGGATGGGCCAGAACCTGCTCGAAGCCGCCGACGGGCAGCTCAACGAACCTCCGACCCCGGTCGAGGCAAGCAAGCGGCTGTCCCGCAGCCGGCTGGTCCTGCGCCGCTTCCTGCGCAACAAGCCGGCCGTCGGCGGCCTCGCCCTGCTGCTGGTCTTCGTCGTCCTCGCGCTGGTCGGTCCGTACCTGTCCAACTGGGCCTACGACGAGGTGGACCGGCAGGCCTACCTGAAGCCGCCGAGCGACCGGCACCCGCTGGGCAGCACCCAGAGCGGTCGCGACATGTTGGCGCTCACCCTGCGCGGGCTGCGCAAGTCCTTGCTCATCGGCCTCTTGGTGGCCGTCCTGTCGACGGGTATCGCTGCCATCGTCGGCTCGTTCGCCGCGTACTTCGGCGGCTGGTTCGAGCGGATCGCCCTCTGGGTGGTCGACGTGCTGCTGGTGGTTCCCTCGTTCTTGCTGATCGCCGTGCTGACCACCAGCGGCCCGAAGGGGCCCTACTCCTGGCTGCTGCTCGTGGTCCTGCTCGCCGGCTTCGGCTGGATGCTCGCCTCCCGCGTGGTCCGCAGCCTGAGCATGTCCATCAAGGAACGTGAGTACGTCCAGGCCGCGCGCTTCATGGGCCTGTCGGCACCGAAGACGGTCGTCCGGCACGTGCTGCCCAACATCTCCTCGCTGCTGATCATCGACGCCACGTTGAACGTCAGCTCAGCCATCCTGGCCGAGACCGGGCTGTCCTTCTTCGGCTTCGGCGTGCAGCCGCCCGACACCTCGTTGGGCACCCTGCTGGGCGAGGGAGCCCGGCAGGTGAACAGCTTCCCGTGGCTGTTCGTGAGCCCGGCCGTCGCCGTGGTCGCCCTCGTCCTCGCCGTCAACGCCGTCGGGGACGGCCTGCGCGACGCGCTCGACCCCAGCTCGGCCTCGGGAGGAACCGTCCGATGAGCACCGCCTCGACCCCTCCGCCCGCCCCGGGCAAGGTCCGCCGGACCTCCTCAGGAACCGTCCTCAGCGTGCGGGACCTGCACGTGACCTTCCCGAGCGAGGCCGGACCGGTCCAGGCCGTCCGCGGCCTCTCCTTCGACCTCGCCGCGGGCGAGACGCTGGCGATCGTCGGCGAGTCGGGCTCGGGCAAGTCGGTGACCTCGATGGCGATCATGGGTCTGCACGCGCCGAGCACCAAGATCACCGGATCGGTGAAGCTGCACGGCGACGAGCTGCTCGGACGCAGCGACGAGAAGATGTCGCGGCTGCGGGGAGAGTCGCTGGCCATGATCTTCCAGGACCCGCTCTCGGCGCTGACGCCCGTCTACACGATCGGCGACCAGATCGCGGAGGCGATCCAGACCCACCACGACGTCCCCCGTGCGGCCGCGGCCAAGCGCGCCGTTGAGCTGTTGGACCTGGTCGGGATCCCGAACCCGCAGGTCCGGGTCCGGTCCTTCCCGCACGAGTTCTCCGGCGGGATGCGGCAGCGGGCAATGATCGCGATGTCCATCGCCAACGACCCCGACGTGATCATCGCCGACGAGCCCACGACCGCCCTCGACGTCACCATCCAGGCACAGGTCCTGGAGGTGCTCAAGAAGGCGCAGCGCGAGACGGGCGCAGCGATGATCATGATCACCCACGACCTCGGAGTGGTCGCCGGCATCGCCGACCAGGTCACCGTCATGTACGCCGGTCGGCCGGTCGAGCAGGGCAGCGTCGACGAGATCTTCTACAGCCCGCGGATGCCGTACACCATTGGCCTCCTGGGTGCGGTGCCTCGGCTCGACGCCACCGAGAAGAAGGCGCTCGCCACGCTGGAGGGCAACCCGCCCTCGGTGGTGGACCTGCCGCCCGGCTGCCCGTTCGAGCCGCGCTGCCCGCTCTCCACCGCGGAGTGCCGCGACGCCGAGCCGCCGCTGATCCGGACCGAGCATCCGGGGCACGTAGCCGCCTGCATCCACGTCGGCAAGGTCGCGGCCGGTGACCTGGGCTACGACGACATCTTCCTCACTCCGGTTCCGCCGGTGTCCACCCTGCAGCAGGTGCCACGGCCGGAGCGCACCACCGTCCTGCAGCTCGAGGGCATGAAGCGGCACTACCCGCTGATGAAGGGCGCGATCTACCGGCGTCGGATCGGCACCGTGCACGCCGTCGACGGCATCGACCTGGAGATCAAGGAGGGCGAGACGCTGGGCCTGGTCGGAGAGTCGGGCTGCGGCAAGAGCTCGACGCTGCTGGAGGTGCTGAACCTCCGGGCCCCCACGGAGGGCCGCGTCGTCGTCCTGGGCCGGGACACCGGGCAGCTGAGCAACGCCGAGCGGCACGAGATGCGCCGCGACCTGCAGGTGGTCTTTCAGGACCCCATGGCCTCCCTGGACCCACGGATGCCGGTCTTCGACCTGATCGCAGAGCCCATGGGGGTCTTCGGGGTCGGCAAGGCCGAGATCGCGCGCCGGGTCACCGAGCTGCTGCACCTCGTCGGCCTGGAGCCCGGGCACGCCGACCGCTATCCCGGCCACTTCTCGGGCGGTCAGCGCCAGCGCATTGGCATCGCCCGCGCTCTCGCGTTGGAGCCCAGGCTGATCGTGCTGGACGAGCCGGTGTCCGCGCTCGATGTCTCGATCCAGGCCGGCATCATCAACCTGCTGGACGACCTCAAGGCCAAGCTGTCCCTGTCCTACCTCTTCGTGGCCCACGACCTGGCGGTGATCCGGCACATCGCCGACCGAGTCGCGGTGATGTACCTGGGCAAGATCGTCGAGATCGGGGACGTGGACGACGTCTACGACCACCCGACCCACCCCTACACCCAGGCTCTGCTGTCGGCGATCCCGATCCCGGATCCCCGGGCAGAGCGCAGCCGCCGCCGGATCCTGCTGACCGGCGACCTGCCGAGTCCTGCCGACCCGCCGAGCGGCTGCCGGTTCCGCACCCGCTGCCAGCGGTTCACCGCCCTGAGCGAGGCCGAGCGGACACGGTGCATCGACGTGGTCCCGGACCTGTACGCCATCGGTCGCCCCGACCACACGTCCGCCTGCCACTACAACGACGAGGTGCGCGTCGTCCAACCGGCGGGCGCAACGGACGGCGGCGGTCGGTAACACCGCTTGCGACCGGGGGGCACAGTGGGTGGTACCGACGACCGCGGGATCACCAGGTCACATGCTCGCTCGTACAGTGTCGGGTCTGAGGTCGGCTGCACGTCGGCCACCAGCTCTCATGGAGGAACCTTGAAGTCACGAAAGATCTTTGCGGGGCCGCTGCTCCTGGGTGCGCTCGCGCTCGCCGCCTGCGGATCCGGCTCCTCGACGGACCCGGTCGCCGACAGCTCGGACCAACCGAGCATCGCGCCGATCACCGCCCAGGATATCAACGTGCAGGACCGGGCCAACATCACCCAGGGCGGTGAGCTCCGGCTGGCCGCGAGCGACCTGGGCAGCAACTGGAACCCGCTTCAGATCGACGGCAACAACGCCGAGCTCACCCGGATCCGGAACACGTTCCTGCCGAACTACTTCAACTTTGACGCCAAGGGCGTTTACACCCCGAACCCCGCGTTCCTCACCTCGGCAGACGTCACCGGTGAGGACCCCACCACGATCCACCTGGTGCTGAACCCGAAGGCGGTGTGGGGCGACGGCTCGCCCATCGACGTGGACGACGTCGCAGCCACCTGGAAGGCGTGCAACGGCAAAGCCGAGGACTTCCGCTGCGCCTCGACTGACGGTTACGACAAGATCAAGAGCGTGACCGCCGGCGCGGACAAGTTCGATGTGACGGTGACCTTCACCCAGGCCTACCCCGACTGGGCGGCCCCGCTCTCGGGACCGCTCAAGGCCGAGAGCGTCAAGGACGCCAAGACCTTCAACGACGGCTGGTCGAAGCTCAACAACGACTGGCTGTCAGGCCCGTACAAGGTCGAGAACGAGGACCGGACGCAGAAGACGATCACGGTCGTGCCGAACGACAAGTGGTGGGGCGACAAGCCGTTCCTGGACAAGGTCACCTGGCGGACCGTGGCCACCGACGCCACGCCGAACGCCTTCGTGAACGGGGAGATCGACGCCTTCGACATCGGCCCCGACCCGAACGGCTTCCAGCTGGCCTCCGGGGTCGCCGACGGCGCTGTGCGCAAGGCCGCCGGCCCGAACTGGCGCCACATCACCTTCAACTCCAAGGCCGGCGTGCTGAAGGACCAGAAGGTCCGCCAGGCTCTGGTCAAGGGCCTGGACCGAGCAGCGATCGGCGCCTCGGACCTCGCCGGCATCGACTGGCCGGTCACGCAGCTGAACAACGGCATCATTCTGTCCAACCAGCAGGGCTACGTCGACATGGGCGAGAAGACCGGCATCGACTACAACGTCGAGGAGGCCAAGTCCGACCTCGAGGGCTTGGGCTGGGTCGCCGGCTCCGACGGCGTCCGCGAGAAGGACGGCAAGAAGCTGACGGTCAAGTTCTCCGCCCTGGACGGCGTCCCGGCCTCCCAGAACGAGGCGCTGCAGACGCAGAACCAGCTCAAGGAGATCGGCGTCAAGACCGACATCGTCAACGTGCCGTCCGACAAGTTCAACACCACGCTCTCGAGCAAGTCGTTCGAGCTCATCGCTTTCACCTGGGTCGGCACGCCGTTCCCGTTCAACAACATCAACCAGCTGTACGGCACGGGCTCGGAGAGCAACTACCAGCAGATCTCCCTGCCGGAGACGGACAAGACCATCACCGCCATCAGCAAGGAGACTGACCCGGCCGCTCGGATCGACCTGGCCAACCAGGTCGCCGAACAGCTGTGGACCAGCGTGGGCATCGTGCCGCTGTACCAGCGGCCCGAGCTCATCGCCACGAAGGCCAAGCTCGCCAACTACGGCGCCTTCGGCCTGAGCAGCCCGCAGTGGGAGAACATCGGCTTCCAGAAGTAGGTCAGAGCACGACCCGCGACGGCGGGACGACAGACCGGAGGGCCGGCGCACCACGCGCCGGCCCTTCGGCCGTCTTCAGAAGGACGTGCCGCTGCTCCTCGGTGACGGGACCGCCTCAACCGCGCTCGCAGTCGCCGAGCTCCTGGGGGCACCGGACCCCGGGCTCAAGGCCGCCCGGGGTCCGGCAGCCGGTCCGGACGTGACGGACCGACTTCAATCCCCCCGAGCGCCGAGGTCGTCCTCGTCCTGCGTCTGACGGTGATCCCCCGTCGTCGACCGGGATCGGCGAGAGTCGTGACCACCACGGCTGGCTGCCACGCTAGTCCAGCCGTGCCTTCGCCGCCAGGGACCTAGGTCACGGGGTCTTCGGTAGCCGATGCACGCGGGCCGCGTCCAGGAACTCACCGGCGGGTCCTTCAGTCGATCCCGTTCCCCAGCGGCTCGCCGTGCACCGGACGACGCGCCTGCAGGCCCCGCTCGTACCCGACCCGCACCCAGTGCGCCAGCAGGTCGTAGTCGAGCCGCTCGGCGGCCATCACGAGCAGGCCGGCGACCAGGAGCTCGTGGCCTACGCGGACCTCCGGCCACGCCATCCAGGAGCCGGCCGTGACCCCGGCCGCCTCCGCCAGCACGTCGTCGCGGCCGGCGGCCAGGGTCCGCAGCTCGGCCAGGGTCTCGGCGATCGAGCGATGCTCGACCGCCGCCCGCCACGCCGTGCCGTGCAGCGCCGAGGAGAGCAGGTTGTCGCGAGTGGCCATGCTCCAGTATCGAACACCTGTGCGATTTCTCGTCAAACGCACACGGGCGAAGTCGGCCGCGAGCGGCGCGCCGTCCTGTCAGACCGTCCCCCTAGGGTGACCCCATGGAAATCCGTCCGCCTGACGGCCCCGACCTCTGTGCGTGGGCCGAGCCCCTCCCCGACGCCGAGGTCGGGCTGGAGCCGTGCAAGGTGGCCAAGCTCTTCGCCGTCTCCCGCCTCCACTGACCGCCTGAGAGGACCTGCTCGTGCCCCTACCCGGCCAGCCACTGCGCAAGCTCGGCTTCCTGACCATCGGCGTCTTCGACCCAGCCGACCCGGGTCCGGGGCACCAGTCCACGCTCGAGGTGATCGCGCTCGGCGAGCGCCTGGGTTACGACAGCGCCTGGGTACGGCACCGCCACCTGCAGCCCGGGATCTCCTCCCCCGTCGCGGTGCTGGCCGCGGCGAGCCAGCGCACCAGCCGCATCGAGCTCGGCACAGCGGTCATCCCCCTGGGCTGGGAGAACCCCCTGCGGCTGGCGGAGGACCTCGCCACCGTCGACCTGCTGTCCGGCGGGCGGCTCAATCCCGGGGTGAGCGTGGGGCTGCCGATGCAGTGGGACCGGATCAAGGGTGCGCTCTATCCCGACACCGCCGACCAGGAGGACTTCGGCTACGGACGCGTGGAGCGGCTGCTGAGCATGGTCCGTGGAGAGCCCTGCACCGACTTCAGCGGTGTCGAGGGCATCGAGGTCTTCTCCGACCGTGTGCAGCCCCACTCCCCCGGGCTGGCCAGGAGGCTCTGGTACGGAGGTGCCAGCCTCCGCTCGGCCCGGTGGGCCGGCGAGCACGGCATGAACTACCTCACCAGCAGCGTGGTGAAGGCCGAAGACTCCGTCGACTTCGCCGCCATCCAGCAGACGCAGGTCCGGGCGTTCCGCGCAGCCCACCCCGACGGCCAGCGGGCCCGGGTGTCCCAGGGCCTCGTGGTCGTCCCCACCGACTCCGCCACGCCGGCGCAGCGGGAGAAGTATCGGCGCTACGCCGCCTCCCGTCAGGCCCGCGTCGGGGTCCCGCAGGGACCCGGCCGGCTGCTCTTCGCCGCCGACCTGGTGGGCACCGCCGAGCAGATCGCCGAGCAGCTCTACGCCCACGCCGGCTTCGCTGAGGTCGACGAGGTGGCGTTCGCCCTCCCCTTCAGCTTCGAGCCCGAGGACTACGAGCAGATCCTCACCGACATCGCGACACAGCTCGGACCGGCGCTCGGCTGGACGCCCTCGGCCGGCTCCTGACCCGGCGGCTCCCAGCGGTCGCAGTCAGAGCGACGGGGGCGGCCCCCGGAGAAGCTCGTCGAGCACGTCGACCGGATCGGTGGCCGGCAGCCCGAGATCGGGGCTGGTGAAGAGGTAGGGCACCTTGGCCGCCCGGCAGAGGTCGTCCAGCCGCTCGTTGAGGACGTTGGCGAGCACGTCCTGCTGGCTCGGCGGCAGCAGCACCAGGCCGTGGAGGTAGGCCTCGACGTTGAAGAGGTCCATGCGACCTCCGAGGGCGAGGTAGTCCACCCACAGCTGCGTGATCGTCAGCCCGGCTTGCTTCCTGGCTCTGTCGAAGAGCTCGTGGCGGCACTCGTCTCCACACATCGGCGCTCCGGTCGTCAGCTCGAGGACCCGGTCGTGGTAGCAGCCAGGAGCAGGCGGGCAACCTCGTGGAGCGGGACGTGGGCTCGTTGGGCGGCGCCGACCAGCAGGGCGAACGCGGTCTCGTCATCGGCCGCCCCGCGCGCCAGCAGGACCCCTTTCGCCTGACTGACGAGGTCCCGGGCGTCGAGGGCCTCGGTCAGCTGGCTGGCGAGCCGGCGGGCGTCGGAGAGGGTCAGCATGTTGGTCAGCAGGACGGCGGCCTGCTGGGCGAACAGCCCCAGGACCTGCTCGGCCCGTGCGTCGTAGACGCCCGGTCGGTCGGAGTAGACCTTGATCGCTCCCACTGAGATGCCGGCGGCGGCCAAGGGGACGGACAGCACCGAGCGGATCCCCAGACGGGCGACCGCCGAGCTCCACTCCGGCCACTGGTCCTCGGTGGTCACGTCGTCAACCCGGACCGTGACCAGCTCCCTGCATGCCGTCAGGCAGGGGCCGGAGCCGGCGGCGTACTGCAGGGCGTCGGCTTGGGTGACCAGCGGGTTCGAGGCCGCCGCCGTGCGGTGGCCGCGCTCGTCGACCACGGTCACCCCGGCACCGACCGTCCCCGCGATTGTCTCCACGGCGAGGCGGGTGACCAGCTCGACCGTGCTCTGGATCGTCTCGGCGGTCAGCAGCACTCCGCCGAGCTGGCCCAGCACGGCGCCCGTCTCCCGTACCGGCCCGCCCGGCTCCCACGCGTGGCTCATCGGTCGCTCCTTCTTCCGCTGCTGCCGCGTCGGCGCGATCACATCGCGGCACAGGAGGGGTCCCCGCCGAGAGGTCGAGAACGCAGGTGAGAAACGGGAGTCGTGCCTGGCGACCAGCTTCGGAGGCGGCGGACGAGCGCGGCAGCTCCGGGTCCAGGCGGTCTGCGGGAAGCAGCACGCTCATCCTAGCCGAAGAGGATCGCCGAGCACGGCCAGCGGCGCTGGCCTAGGAGCGCGCGCTCTGGCAACCGGCGATACCCATCCCCGATGCGATGCGCGCACTTGCTGGCCTATAGCGGCACACTGGTGGCGTCGAGGTGAGACGAGGCGAGGAGGTGGCGACCGTGACGACGTCGGACGGGAATGCTGGCCAGACGGTTCGGTCTGAGAGTGAGCGCGAGCTCGAGGAGGATGACCTGCGCTCAGGCCTTGGCGGTCTCGCTCGCCTGGGCTCGGTGGGGCTTCCTCTCGAGGAGCTGCTGACCCGCGTCGCCCACCTTGCGGTCCGAGCCATCCCCGGGGCCGACGGCGCCGGTCTGGCGCTCCTGGAGGAGGGTCGCAGCAACACCGTCGTGGCCACCGCGGACTTCGTCGCCGAGGTGGACGACGTCCAGTACAGCCTCGGGGAGGGGCCCTGCATCGCCGCGGCCGCGGAAGGACGGACCGTGCTCTCGCGGTCGCTGGGTGGGGACCCGCGCTGGCGCCGGTTCGGCGGCCGCGTCGCGCGGTTGGGGGTGCACAGCGCGCTCTCCCTCCCCCTGCACACACCAGACGGGGTGGTGGGGGCCATGAACGTCTACGCGTACGCCAAGGATGCCTTCGACGCCCGGGCCGCAGAGCTCGGCGAGCTGTTCGCCACTCCCGCCGCCATCGCCGTGCAAAACGCGCAGGTCCTGGAGCAGACCCGGCGCCTGGTCGCCCAGCTGACGGCCACGCTGGAGACCCGGATGGTGATCGAGCGGGCGATCGGGATCATGATGAGCCGCAGCGGCGTCACGGAGGAGGAAGCCCTGGACCGCCTGCGCGCGCTCAGCCAGCAGGAGCACCAGAAGCTGGTCACGGTGGCCCGACGCCTGGTCGACGAGGCCGTCCGTCGGGCGCGCAGCTTGCGCGGCTGAGCCGCCACGGACGCGTACACTTCGGATGTCGGTTGCCCACGATCCGTGCGGCCGTGAGAAAAGCTTGTCAGCGCCCAGCTGAGGCAGGCATGAGCAGGCGGTCGGATCCGCTGCCGGAGCACTGCCCGCATGAACTCCCCCATTGACCTGCTCGCCCATCTCCATCAGCTCGCTGTGAGCGTGGGGGATGGCCCGGCCCACCTGACCGGCCTGGTGGACGCCCTGGTCGACGACCTCCACCAGGCCGTCACGGGCTACGCCGGCCTCGCCGTCACCGTCCGCCACGCTGGTCACCCTGTCACCCTCACCGCCGCCGTCCCGGGACTGATCGAGGCGGCGGCCACGTCGCTCCGGCTCCCCCTGCGCCTGCTCTCCTCCTCCTACGAGGAAGGTGGAGGGGCCGTCTTCTACAGCACTGTCGCCGGGGCCCTGGTCGATCTGGCCGCTGACGTCCGGTACGCCCTGGGTTCGGCCTCCGACGCCCGCGACGAGCCCGTCCTCGACGAGGACCTCCCGCCGGCGAGCACCACGTCGGGGGTGACCGGGCTCGCTGAGCTCGCCACCATCTACCGGGCGACCGGGGTGCTGCTCCAGCAAGGCCACGATCCTGATGCACTCCTCGAGGCTCTGCGGCAGCAGGCCCTGGCTGCAGGGGTGGCCGTGCACGTCGTCGCCGCGCGACTGCTGTCCTCATGACGGCCAGCAGACGGACCACAACTCACCGGAAGCACACCAGACCCTCGGATCCTCGCAGGAGCCGTCCGCCCCATACTGTTCAAAACTGGCGCGAGCGCATAGCATGGCTGTGCTGTGACCGCCAGCCGGTCCGGGAGTCGACGCGCCGCCCAGCACCGCCGTCTGATGCGCCCGGAGTTCTACCCGGCTTCGGCGCGACGGAACTCCCATGCACCTCGGCTCAACTGCTTCCCACCACACCGACGAGACGTGGTCCACCTCCGACCTCGTCCCGGCCTGGTGGCCCATCGCCCGCACCGGCATCATGGTGTGCGCGTTGAGCCGGGACCGTTGCCTCGAGCTCCTGGACACCGAGATCACCGGGCGCTTGTTCCTTCTCCAACGCCCGACATACCCCCTCGACATCCACTACCGCGTCAGCCGCGACGCGCTGATGATCGACCCGGCGCCGTCGTTCCCGGACCCCCTGGCGGGCCGACCACCACTGGTGATGGTGTGCGTGGACCGGCTGCACCCTGACGAGATGCACGGTTGGTCGCTCGTGGTCGTCGGGTCGCTGGTGACGAACGCTGACGATGGGGCCGAGCCGGCCCTTCTCGACCTTCGCAGCCTGACCGGCAGGACCTTCGCCGCCTCGCACGCACGGCCGCTCGAGATCTCGCTCGGCGGCTGAGCCGGGCCCAGCCCAGTTCCCCGGTCCAGATGTCGTACCCAGCCTTCACGCGGACACGCGTCGTCCCCTGCTGTAGATGGCGCGGATGCGGTGCATCGCCTGAGCGTCGGTGAGCGGGTTCCCCGCCACCACCAGGAGGTCGGCGTCGTAGCCCGGCGCGATGCGTCCCTTGCTGGCCGCGAGCCCGCACACCTCGGCAGCCAGCGAGGTGATCGTGTGCAGCCCTGCTGCTGGGGACATGCCCAGACCGACAAGCTGGGGCAGGACGTGGCGGAGGACGTCGTGGGGCTTGACGGGGGCGATACCGGCGTCGGTACCGGCCACGACCCGCACCCCGGACTCCTGCATCCGGCGGGTGTTCGCGATCACCTGGGGCATCCGTCGGAGGATCTCGGGAGGTCCGACCACGCCCGGCACAGGAACGATGCCCACGGTGGCGCCGACCGCGATGCCCTTCTCCGCGATGCGTCCGACGATCTCGCCGGGGTCGTCCACCCCGGTCTCGGACCAGAAGCTGGCATGTTCCAGACCGTCGACTCCCGCGGCCACCGCGTTCACGATGCCTGCGGTGGCGTGGGCGTGAGCCGTGATCGGCAGACCCCGCCGGTGCGACTCCTCGACCGCGGCCCGCATCTCCTCCGCCGAGAACTGGGCCAGGTGCTGGTGGCTGCCCGGTGTCAGCTGCCCGCCGGTGGCCATGATCTTGATGACGTCGACGCCCCGCTCCGCGTGCTGCCGCACGGCCGCGCGCACCCCGGCGACGCCGGCCTCCGCGACCCCTCCCAGGAAATGGCAGTGACCGGCTGCGGTGGTGATCGGGGGACCGGCGGACAGCACCGTCGGCATGCCTTCCTCACCCCGCAGGCGCAGCGACAGGTAGCTCCGGTCACCGAGATCACGGACGGTGGTCACGCCACCGGCCAGGGCCACCCGACCCGCCTCCCGCATGGCGGCCAGCACCTCCTCGTCGCTGCGGGCGGCCAGTCGTCCCACCGGATCCGGGCTCGCGTCGAAAGCCAGGTGCACGTGGGTGTCGACCAGGCCCGGTACCAGGGTTGCGTCGCCGAAGTCCACCAGCTCGGCGTCCGCGAGGGTCGCTTCCCCGGAGCCGACCGCGGCGATGTGCGGCCCTTCGATCACCACGAAGGAGCCACCGTCGACCAGCTCGCTGCCGTCGAACAGCCGGGCGGCCCGCACCACCGTCCGCCGAGCGCGCCCCGTCGCCGTGACCGCAATCATCGCTCGTCAGCCGGGGTGGCGGGTGCGCTGAAGCGGGATCCCTCGGCAGCCAGCCGCTCCTCGTAGGACCCGGCGAGGTCACGCAGGGCCTGCGCGCAGTCCCCGTTGTAGGAGGGTCCGTGCATGAGCCCGAGCGTCTGCGGCTGCAGCTCGGCGAGCGTGCGCAGGGTCGGCGCGGTCGACGGCGTGAGGCAGGTGGCGCCGAACTGGTCCTCCGCGGCGAGCGCTGGCCCGGTGATCTCGTGCTCGGTGAGAGCCGCGCTGGCTCCGATGGCAGTGAAGAGGTCGCCGCACAACAGGGTCGAGGTCGACTCCTCGTAGAACAGCCCGGCGTCCCACCCATGAGGCACGTGCGGAGTCTCCAGGCGGCGCAGCCGGCGAGCGCCCACCTCGAGCACCTCGCCGTCTCGAAGGGCACGGGGTGGGCGGTCAGCGAGGTCCGCGACGGACACCATGCACCCCAGCTCTCCGTGGGCGACCTCGGCATGGGGGGCGGCGGCCAGCCACAGGTTCATCGACCCGCACTCGTCCGCCTCGACGTGCCCGAAGGTGACCCACCTCAGCTGGTCCACCGGCATCAGCCGCGACACTGCATCGGTGATCAGCGGGAAGAGCGCCCGCGGTCCGGTGTGGAACAGCAGCGGCTCCTCGTCCAGCACCAGGAACTGGTTGAACATGAAGTTGGCCTCGGCGATGAAGGTTGACAACCGGAAGATGTCCGGGGCGATCTCAGCGACTTCGGTTTCCACGGCGACCCCCGACGCTCCCGCCGGCCCCGCTGGACCGGGCTCTGTCAGCCTCCTCGCCGTTGGCTTCCCTGGCAAGACCTCAGATCCGTCCACGCCGCAGGCTCCAGAGTGGGCGCCGCCACCCTTGGAGATGCTGACCCATCCGTTCTGTGTCCTGCTCCGAACAGGAGACAAGTGTGCCAACGGTGGCCACAGTCTCGAAGGACCCCCATGAAGATCAAGCTCCTCACGGTGACCGCAGCAAGCGGTGCCGTCCTGCTCACCACGCTCGCCCTCGGCGGTACTGCCGTGGCCAGCGGATCCCACTCCGGCCACGGCGACAACGTGGTCTCGGCTCGGCTGAACACCCTCAACAACTCCGGCGTCACCGGGGACGCCCACGTGAAGGTGGAGGGCAAGAAGCTCGAGGTGGACTACGTCGCCAAGCACCTGGCCCCGAAGCTCCCGCACGCCGCGCACATCCACTACGGCGAGCAGGCCACTCACGAGTGCCCGACGGTCAAGGACGACGCGAACCACGACTTCCGCATCAACGTGGCGGAGGGCCTGCCCCGGTACGGCCCGATCGCGGTCTCGCTGACCACCCGTGGTGACAGCAGCCCGGCCAGCGCCCTCGCGGTCGAGCGGTTCTCCAGCGCACCCCAGGGGACGATCCGCTACGACCGCACGGTCAAGGCGAGCAAGGACGTTGCCCGCGCGATCCGTGCGGGCAAGGGCGTCGTGGTCATCCACGGCGTCGACTACAACAACAACGGGAAGTACGACTTCGAGGGAGCCGGCACGAGCGAGCTCACCGACACCCTGCCCGCCGAGGCCACCGACCCCGCAGCGTGCGGCGTCCTGCGCTGACCTGACGCCTGATCAAGAAGCCCGGACACCCTCGCGGTGTCCGGGCTTCTTGCTGTGCCGGGGTAGGTGCAGCCGGAAACGGTCCGATCAGGTGCGTACCAGGGGGCGGAAGCGGCGGAGCCGGAGGCTGTTGGACACGACGAACACCGAGGAGAAGGCCATCGCAGCCCCCGCGAGCATCGGGTTCAGCAGGCCGGCGGCCGCCAGGGGCAGGGCCGCGACGTTGTAGGCGAAGGCCCAGAAGAGGTTGCCCTTGATGGTGGCCAGCGTGCGGCGCGCCAGGCGGATGGCGTCGACGGCGACCCGCAGGTCCCCGCGCACCAAGGTCAGGTCGCTGGCCTCGATAGCGGCGTCGGTGCCGGTGCCCATCGCCAGCCCGAGGTCGGCCTGGGCGAGGGCCGCGGCGTCGTTGACGCCGTCGCCCACCATGGCCACCACCCTGCCCTCGCGCTGGAGCCGTACCACGACGTCCACCTTGGCCTGGGGCAGGACCTCGGCCACCACCTCCTCGATGCCGACCTGGTCCGCGACCCTCCGCGCGACGCCTCGGTGGTCGCCGGTGAGCAGGATGGGCGTGAGCCCGAGCCGCCGCAGCTCCCGGACGGCCTCGGCCGACGTCGCCTTGACCGCGTCCGCGACGACGAGGACCCCCCGGGCCTGGCCGTCCCAGGCCACGACCACCGCGGTCCTCCCCTCCTTCTCGGCACCGGTGAGCGCCCGCTCGAGGTCGACGGGCAGGGACGACCCGTCCTCGGCCACCAGGTCGGCGCGCCCGACGACGACCGACCTGCCCTCGACGACGCCCCGGGCACCCCGTCCCGGCACGTTGGTGAAGTCGGAGACTGGGGGCAGCGGACCGACGCGCTCGGCGGCACCGGCCGCGATGGCGCGGGCCACCGGGTGCTCGGAGGCGTCCTCGAGCGCCCCCGCCACCCGCGCGACCTCGTCGGGGTCCTCACCGGCGGCGGCGACAACATCGAGCAGGGTCATCTGACCGGTCGTGACGGTGCCGGTCTTGTCGAGCAGGATGGTGTCGACGCGCCGGGTGGACTCCAGCACCTCGGGTCCTCGGATGAGGATCCCCAGCTGCGCACCGCGACCCGTGCCGACCATGAGCGCGGTCGGGGTGGCGAGGCCGAGGGCGCACGGGCAGGCGATGATCAGCACGGCGACGGCAGCGCTGAACGCGGGAGCGAGCCCGCCGCCCGTGCCGATCCAGAACCCGAGCGTGGCGACGGCCAGTCCGAGGACGACCGGGACGAAGACGCCGGAGATGCGGTCGGCCAGCCGCTGGACCTGGGCCTTGCCGTTCTGGGCGTCCTCGACGAGCCGCGCCATCTGCGCCAGCTGCGTGTCCGACCCGATCCGGGTGGCGGTGACGACGATGCGGCCGCCGGCGTTGACGGTGCCGCCGACGACGACGTCGCCCGGCCCTACCTCGACCGGGACGGACTCACCGGTCAGCAGAGCCGCGTCCACGGCCGAGACCCCCTCCTCGATCGTGCCGTCGGTGGCGATCTTCTCCCCCGGTCGCACCACGAACTGGTCGCCCACGACCAGCTGGGCCGTGGGGACCCGGCGCTCCCGGCCGCCGTGCAGCACCGACACCTCCTTGGCGCCCAGCTCCATCAGCGCGCGGAGGGCGGCGCCGGCGCGGCGCTTGGACCGCGCCTCGAAGTAGCGCCCGGCGAGCAGGAAGGTGGTGACGCCGGTGGCAGCCTCCAGGTAGAGGTTGCCGGCACCGTCACCGCGGCTGACCGTCAGCTCGAAGGGGTGGCGCATGCCGGGGGTCCCGGCGGTGCCGAGGAACAGCGCGTACAGCGACCAGCCGAAGGCGGCGAGGCTGCCGAGGGAGATGAGGGTGTCCATGGTGGTGGCGCCGTGCCGCAGGTTGGTCCAGGCCGCACGGTGGAACGGCCATGCTCCCCAGACGACGACCGGCGCGGCGAGGGTCAGCGACAGCCACTGCCAGAAGGTGAACTGCCACGCCGGGACCATCGCCAGAGCGATCACCGGGACGGTGAGCACCGTGGAGACGATCAGCCGCTGCCGCAGCGTCCGCGTCGGGTCCTCCGCCGGAGGCTCGTCGGCCTCCGCCGGTGGGCGGGGCAGGCTGGCCTGGTACCCGGCCTTCTCGACCGTGGCCACCAGCTCCTCCGGGGTCACCGTTCCCGGGTAGGCCACGCGAGCCTTCTCGGTGGAGTAGTTCACGGTGGCGGTGACGCCGTCGAGCTTGTTCAGCCGCTTCTCGATCCGGGCCGCGCACGAGGCGCAGGTCATCCCGCCGATCGCGAGCTCGATGAGCCCGCTTCCGTCGGTCACCAGCGACGTGGTCGGGCTGCTGGAGCTCATCGTCCTCCCTCAGATCCTGATGCTGCGCCCGAGGATCCGGCCACGCCGGTGAAGGCGGCGGTGCGAACCCGGTCCCCGTGCCGGAAGTCGAGGAAGAGCCGGTACTCCCCCGCACTGGGCACGGTCGTGTGGAAGGTGACGGCGGGGCCGGGCCTGGTGCGGCCGTCGCCCGGCGTGCCGTCGGGGTGGACGTGCAGGTAGGCGAGGTCACGGTCGCGGAGAGCGACGAGGTGACCGTAGGCCCCGAGATAGGGCTGCAGGTCGGTCACCGGCCGGCCGTCCTTGCTCACGGTCAGCGTCAGCTCCGCCACCCGGCCCGGTTCGAGGGTGCCGTCGAGGGCGACCTGGTAGCCGTCCACCTCCGCGGTGTCGCGCACCGCAGGAAGGGGAGCCGGTCGGTAGTCCCCCGCCACGGACAGGTCGGTTCCGAGGGTGAGACCGCCGCTGCGGCCTTCGGGGGTGAAGTCGGCGAACACCCGGTAGACGCCCGGCGCAGACAGGTCGAGGGGGGCGCTCCAGGTCCCGCGGTCGTCGAGCTCGGGGTGCACGTGCTGGTACCTGGTGAGGTCGCGGCGGACCACGATGAGGTGCAGGTCCTGGTCGTGCACGGTGCTGTAGCGGGTGACTGGTCGGCCGTCGGGACCGAGGATCTGGAACTGCAGCGGAGCCGTGGTCGTGGCCGGTCGCGAACGCTCTCCCACAGCGAGGGTGTACCCGTCCCGCGAGACCGCCAGCCCGTCCGGCAGGTCGTCCACGGCGGTCGAGGCAGGGTTGTCGGTGCCGCTGGAAGGACCGTCCGTGTGGCTGTCACCGTGCTCCGCGGGGCTGGCGCCGTGTTCTGCTGAGGTGGCGCCGGCGGTTCCGACCGGTCCGGTCAGGGCACCGACGCCGGTCGCAGCGGCGAAGATCGTGGCCAGGCCACCGATGAAGGCGGCGACGCGGGTCGGGGTGTTCATGAGGGCCTTCCTGCTCCTGGTTCTGCGGTGGCCGCCGCGCGTGTGGACGGCGGTCGGGTCCTGCTCAGCTCAACGGCTGACCAGCTCATAGCCGGCTTCGTCGACGGCCGCCTGGACCGCGCTCTCGTCCACGGGCTCGTCGCTGGTGATGGTCAGGGCTCCGGACTCGAGGTCGACGCGGACGTCGGTCACGCCGTCGATGGTGGCGACCTCCTCGGTGACGGAGCGGACGCAGTGGCTGCAGGTCATGCCGGAGACGGTGTAGGTGGCGGTGGTGCTCATGGCTGGTGCCTCTCTGGGGTGTGGGGTGACGCGCAGGGTTGCGCGGGGTGCGGCGGTCAGGACCGGACGAGCCGGGCGATGGCGTCGGAGGCTTCCTTCAGCTTGACCTGGGCCTCGGGTCCGCCGGCGGCGGCGGCGTCGAGGACGCAGTGGTGCAGGTGGTCGTCCAGCAGTCCGAGGGAGACCGCCTGCAGCGCGCTGGTCATGGCCGAGACCTGGGTGAGGATGTCGATGCAGTACTTGTCGTCCTCCACCATCCGCTGCAGGCCACGGGCCTGCCCCTCGATCCGGCGGAGACGCTTGAGATAGGCGTCCTTGTTGGAGATGTACCCGTGCGGTCCGTCGTGCTCTGCCATCGCCATCTCCTCCTGCTGTCGGCCGCGGCCGTGCTCTTCTGTGTGCTGAGCGTACCCGTACCCCCCTTGGGTATCAAGGTCCCGGTAACCCTCCGCACACGCAGCCTCTGGGGCGGTGACGACAGGCCCGTGACGGAAGCGAGAGAGTGACGAGCGTGCCGACCCTGTTTTCGACCGGAGCCGCCCAGAGCACGCGACCGCGCGTCCTGGGGCTGGTGGCCGACGACCTCACCGGGGCCGCCGACTCCGCCGCCGGTTTCGCCGAACAGGGCTGGACCGTCGTGCTGTGCCTGGATCTCGACGCGCTGGGCGCGCCGCCCCAACCCGGTAGCGGCACCCCGACCGTGCTGGCCGTCAGCACAGGGGTCCGCGCCTGGGGCGACGGCGCTGCTACGGAGGCGACCGCCCGCGCCGTCCACGCCCTGGCCGCCCGAGGGGCCGAGCGGCTCTACGTGAAGGTCGACTCCACGGTCCGGGGATCCGTGGCCGGACAGGTCGAGGGAGCGCTCTCCGCCTGGTCCCGCTCCCACCCCGGGGCGAGCGCCGTTCTCTGCCCGGCCTTTCCCGGCCAGCACCGCACGGTCGTCGAGGGAGCCGTCCTGGTGGGCGGCGTCCCCGTCCACCAGACCGCGGCCGGCGTCGACCCCCTCACCCCACGCACGATCAGCGACCTCACCGCGATCGTGCCGGGCGCGGTGCGCGGCGCCGTCGCTCAGAGCGGGCAGGTCCGGCGGCTGGTCGTCGATGCGGCGACCGACGACGACCTCGACGCCCTCGCCGCCGAGCTGGCCGGGGCTGGGCCCGAGGTGGTGATGGTCGGCTCGGGCGGTCTCGCCGCAGCCCTCGGGAGGGCGTGGAGCCATCCCCGCGTCGCGACAGCCGAGGCGACAGCCGTCGGCGGACGCCTCCTGCTGGCGGTCAGCTCGCGGCACCCGGTCACGGCTGCTCAGCTGCTCCACCTGGACACCCATCCCCTGGCCGACCACGCCGACGTCCTCACCACCCGGTCGGAGCCGATGACCTCCCCGGCGGCGGCCGCGGCCGACCTTGCCGAACGGGTCGCCGACGCGCTCCGCAGTCAGGCCTACGACGCCCTGGTCCTGGTGGGAGGCGACGGTGCCGCAGCGGTCCTCACCCGGCTCGCCGTCGACCGCATCCTCGTCGACGGCAGCATCGAGGGTGGCTGTCCCACCGGCCGCGTCGACGGCGGCCCGGCGCACGGTCTCCGCGTGGTCACCAAGTCCGGAGGTTTCGGGGAGCCCGCCACCCTCGCGACCATCCTCGGCCGGATCCGTCGGAGTGCCCCCGACCAGTCCGTACAGTAAGGAATCACCATGACCACGCCCGCACCGCTGCCCGTTCTGGCCCTCACGCTCGGCGACGTTGCCGGAGTCGGACCGGAGATCACCGCCAAGACGCTGCTGCAGCACCCCGACCTCCGAGAGCTCTGCGTGCCGGTGGTGATCGGGGACGCCGACGCCCTGCGGGTCGGGGCGCAGCGGGCCGGACTCGACCCCGACGCCATCCGGGTGATCACCGACCCCCGCGCCGCCGTCAACGACCCCGGTCTGATGGAGATCCTGCAGACCGGTCCGTCCCTCGGTGACGTCGCCGTCGGCCAGCTCAGCGCCGAGGCCGGGGACGGCGCCTACCGGTTCGTCGTGGAGGCCTGTCGGCTGGCCCGGGAGGGAGCGGTCGACGGCATCGTCACCGCCCCGCTGAACAAGGCCGCCATGCACGCGGGCGGGCACCAGTGGCCCGGCCACACCGAGCTGCTGGCCCACGAGTTCGGTGTCCAGAACTTCAGCCTGGTGCTGTCGGCCGGGGAGCTCTACTTCTTCCACCTCACCGCGCACGTCTCGCTCCAGCAGGCGGTGCAGGACACCACCCCGCAGCGCACCGACGACATCCTCACCCTGGCCGGCGCGTTCGTGCGCGCCCTCGGCAAGCCCGACGAGGCCATCGGGCTCTGCGGCCTGAACCCCCACGCCGGCGAGAACCGGATCTTCGGCCACGAGGACGCCGACATCCTCGAACCAGCGGTGGCCCGCGCCAGGGAGCGCGGCATCAACGCCCACGGCCCCATCCCCGCCGACGCCCTCATCCCCGCCGCCGTCCGCGGCAAGTGGAACGTCGTCATCGCCTGCTACCACGACCAGGGCCACGCGCCGTTCAAGGCGGTCTACGGCGACGACGGGGTCAACATCACCATCGGGCTGCCCGTGGTGCGCGTCTCGGTCGACCACGGCACGGCCTTCGACATCGCCGGTCAGGGGATCGCCCGTGAGGCCAGCCTCGTCCTGTCCTGCCGCCGGGCTGCCGAGCTGGCGCCCCAGTGGGAGACGGTGTGGCAGACCGCGCAGCAGAGTCAGGCGGTCTCGGCCTGATGCGGGTGCCCGGGCCCGACCCCGCCGCGGATGCTCCTTGTGAGCGTTGAGGAGGCGCTGACCGAGGCGCGGCGCGGTGTCCGGCGGCTGACGGCGGCGGAGGCCCTGGCGGCGAGCAGGAACGGCTCGTTGCGGGTCGACACCCGCACCGAGACCCAGCGGGCCCAGCAGGGCGAGCTGCCGGGCGCCCTGGTCATCGACCGCACGGTGCTGGAGTGGCGCCTGGACCCGACGTCGGAGGCACGCATCCCCGAAGCAGTCGGGCCTGACCTCGAGGTCATCGTGGTCTGTCGGCAGGGTTACAGCTCGAGCCTGGCCGCGGCGTCGCTGCGCGCGGTCGGCTTGAGCCGGGCGACCGACCTCATCGGCGGCGTCGAGGCCTGGATCGCTGCCGCTCTGCCCCTCCACCGGGGACCCGCAGACGTCCGGCCCTGACCGCGGCGAGCTTCGGTTACGGTGAGACGGAGCCGCGACCCGTGGCTTCCGGACGAGGGGTGCCGTACCCGGTGTGCGACAAGACGGCCCGTGGGAGTGACCATGTGGTCGTGGATCGTGCTCGTGCTGTCCGGCGTGCTGGAAGCCGTCTGGGCGACGGCCCTCGGGAAGTCTGAAGGCCTGACCCGCATCGGCCCGATCGCCGTCTTCGTCCTCGGGCTCATCGGGAGCATGGTGGGCCTCGCGTACGCGATGCGTGACCTGCCGGTGGGGACCGCCTACGCGGTCTGGGTGGGCATCGGTGCGTCGCTGACGGTTGTCTACGCGATGGCCACCGGGGACGAGGCCGCGTCGCTGCTCAAGGTCGTGTTCGTGCTGATGATCGTCGGAGGGGTTGTCGGGCTGAAGCTCGCTCACTGAGGAGTTTCGCTCGGCGCTGACTCTTCAGCGAAACCTGGTCGACATCGCGCCCCCGGCTCCGCCAGGCTGCAGGTCGTGACCACCAGCGACCTCTGGGATGAAGAGACGGCGAAGCGCTACGACGACACCTCCGCCGACCGGTTCGCGCCCGCGGTCCTCAACCCCACCCTTGACTTCCTCGCAGGCTTGGCCGGTCCCGGTCCAGCCCTGGAGTTCGCCGTCGGCACCGGTCGGGTCGCCATCCCGCTCGCTGCCCGGGGCGTGCCGGTGGCTGGGATCGAGCTCTCCGAGGCGATGGTGGCTCAGCTGCGAGCCAAGGTGGACGAGACGGTCGTACCGGTCACCGTCGGCGACATGGCCACCACCCGCGTCCCCGGGAAGTACTCCCTGGTCTATCTCGTGTGGAACAGCATCTCCAACCTGCGCACCCAGGACGAGCAGGTCGACTGCTTCCGCAACGCTGCTCGACACCTGAGCCCCGGCGGGCGGTTCGTCATCGAGCTGTGGGTGCCTCCGCTGCGTCGGCTTCCACCGGGGCAGGTCGCGGTCCCCTTCGAGGTGAGCGACGGACACCTCGGCTTCGACACCTACGACCTCCTCACCCAGGGGTGCACCTCGCACCACTACTGGCCCGCAGGCGACGGGACGGCCCGGTACAGCGCCGGCAGCTTCCGCTACATCTGGCCGGCCGAGTGCGACCTGATGGCCCAGCTCGCCGGGATGCAGCTCGAGGCGCGGTTCGCCGACTGGGACCGCAGCCCCTTCACCTCCGAGAGCGAGAGCCACGTCTCCGTCTGGCGCAAGCCCTAGCCGCGGCTCCGAGCTAGCTCTCCGGTTGCGGCCACGACGCGCAGGTATCGAGCGTGCGCTCAGCGCGGTTGGCGCCAGTGCCCGAGAACGCTGAGCGCACAGTCACCGGCCCGTTTGCTGCTGACCGCAGCGATCTCCAGCGCCCGTCGGAGCGTCTTCTACCCTGTTGTCATGGCCGACCTGGAGCCCGTGAACGAGGACTGGACCCGAGCGTTGTGCGTCGTCGCGCATCCCGACGACCTCGAGTTCGGCACAGCGGCAGCGGTCGCGCGTTGGACCGACCAGGGCAAGACGGTGCTCTACGCCATGGTCACCAGCGGTGAGGCGGGGATCGACGCGCTGGACCCTGATCAGTGCAAGGTGGTGCGCGAAGCCGAGCAGGTCGAGTCTGCCCGCGTCGTCGGGGTCGACGTCGTGGACTTCCTCGGGATGCCCGACGGCGTCCTCGAGTACGGGGCAGCGCTTCGCTCGGTGATCTGCGCGGCGGTCCGCCGCCATCGACCGCAGGTCGTGATCACCAACAACTTCCGGCCCACCTGGGGCGGCCAGTCGCTGAACCAGGCCGACCACATCGCTACCGGTATGGCGACCCTCGACGCGGTGCGGGACGCCGGTAACCGCTGGGTCTTCCGGGACCAGATCGAGGCAGGCCTCGAGCCGTGGGGTGGCGTCACCGAGGTCTGGGCGGCCGGCTCGCCCGATGCTCGGCACGGGGTCGACACCACCGCCACCTTCGGCCAGGGAGTGGCCTCGTTGATGGCGCACCGGGCCTACATCGAGGGCCTCGGCTGGGAGCACTTCGACCCCGAGGAGTTCCTCGAAGGGGGTGCCCGGCAGGCCGGCACCAGGCTGGGGGTAGCGAGGGCCACGACCTTCGAGGTCTTCCCCATGGGATGGGGCGCCTGAGCCCGCGTTGACCCAGCTCCACCGATGAACCGGAGGGGCGGCTACGGTTCCGCCGGCCGGGTACGTTCGCGACATGAGGACTCCGTGGGGACTGGCCGCGGTCGTGACCATGGCCGCGCTGTTCGGCGGCTGCGCCATGACGCCGTCGCCCAGCCAGGCGCCGGGCGGCCCCTCGGCACCGTCGATGACCTCGACGAGTGCGCCGGAAGCTGGCGCCGACGGCCGCCCGTTCGTGATCGAAGAGATCGCGAAGCTCGACGAACCCTGGGCGATGACCTTTCTGCCTGACGGTCGGGCCCTGATCACCGGTCGTGGGGGCGACCTGACCTTGCGCGCCGCCGACGGTCAGCTGGTCGAGGTGTCTGGCGTCCCGGATGTGGTGCATGTCGGCCAGGGCGGGTTGGGGGACGTCATCGCCGCCCCCGACTTCGACTCCACGGCGACCATTTACCTCAGCTGGGCCGAGGCCGGTCCGGGTGGTTCGGGAGCGGCCGTAGGCCGGGCAACGCTGGTCGACGACGGCGGGTCGGCACGGCTGGACAACCTGACCGTCCTCTGGCGGCAGCGGCCGAAGACGGGCGGCAACGGTCACTACGGGCATCGCCTGGCGTTCGCTCCGGACGGGAAGCACCTCTTCGTCTCCTCCGGCGAGCGGCAGAAGATGGAGCCCGCGCAAGATCTGAGCTCCAGCCTGGGCAAGATCCTCCGTCTCCAACCCGACGGCACGGCCGCCGACGAGAACCCGTTCGCCGATCGCGGGGAGGTCGCAGCCGAGGTGTGGAGCTACGGACACCGCAACCCGCTCGGGCTCGCCTTCGACCCCGACGGCAACCTGTGGAACTCGGAGATGGGACCCAAGGGCGGCGATGAGCTGAATCTCGTCCGCGAAGGAGCCAACTACGGGTGGCCGGAGGTGTCCAACGGCTCGCACTACAGCGGCGAGGCGATCCCTGACCACGCTGAGGGCGACGGATACGAAGCTCCCAAGGTCTGGTGGAACCCCAGCGTCTCGCCGGGCAGCCTGATGATCTACACCGGTTCGGAGTTCCCCGAGTGGCGCGGCGACGCCTTCCTCGGGGCCCTGTCCGGGCAGGCCCTGATCCGCGTCGACCTGGACGGGACCACAGCCGCCAAGGGCGACCAGTGGGACCTAGGCCAGCGCATCCGGGAGGTGGAGCAGGCCCCGGACGGCAGCATCTGGCTGCTCACGGACGAGGGCCGGGTGCTCCGGCTGAGCGCCCCCTGACCCAACCACGCACCGAGCCGGTCGGCTCCTGGCGTCCGGCTGCCCCGACGGCTGGCGAAGCGCCGGCACCCGCGGGCGAAACCGGCCGTCAGCCGAGGCGCTGAAGGCGGAAACGTCGGCCGCTCGGCGACGTGAGGAACCCTGCGTCGAACCACCAGGGTCTTTCGCAGGCCACTCGGAGGGTCGGCATGCTCCCGCGCACGCCGACCGGGCCAGCGCCCGGCTGACCACCTGACCCCCGACTCCCCCGGATTACTGCCGGAGACCGGCGGCCCCGGCACTCGTGACTCCCTCGTGCGACGATCCGCTGCCCGGTCAAAGCCGAGACAAACGCTGCCAGCCCGTGCACGGCCGGTTTTGCAAAGGTCTCCTCCGTGCTCACTCAAGAACCGGTCAGGTTGCGCTCAATCGTCTGGCCGCCGGGCCAGTCACCTCTAGCGTTGGCGCGAGAGGACTTCTGGGCAAGGACTGAACGTCGAACCGCCAGCGCGAAAGGGGAACCAATGGCCAAGCAATGCAGGTTGGGCTGGTTTCCCCTGGACAATCAGCCAGATCACGAGCGCAGCGTGAGCGGCCTTCTGGATCTCGCCCGGATGTCGTTCGCCGAGACCCGTAGATCTCTCCTCTCAGCCTCTGCACGTGCACGACGCCAGCATCACCCGGGCCGATCACGCTGCTGATCTGACCGCGGGAACCGGAGACAGCACGTCTCCAGCACCAGCCGCTGAATGAGTGGGCTGGGCCTCCATCAGCGCAAGGGAACTGTCATGTCGTCGCTTCTTCCGAACGCGCCCGAAAACAGGGCACACACGCGCCAGAGCCTGCGCGCCGCCGCCCAGGGCGCGTTTCACCGCCGCTCCCTCAAGGGCCGCACCCGTGGTCGGTCCGCAACCGGACCACGGCGGGTCGTCGTCGCGAGCCTGGCGCTCTCGGTCGTGGCCGTCCTGCTGCCGGCAGCACCGGCCGCCGAGGCGGCGCCGGTCGGACAGGGGTTCAACCTCAACGCCTCCGACCTCAAGTTCATCCTCAAGCAGATCAAGATCTCCGAGGCGCACGCCACCCGCGAGAACGCAGCAGGCGAGCCCGTCCCGGGAGCCGCCCTCCTAGGGTCTGGACCAAACCAGATCTCGAACCCGCGGCTTCCCTTCGGTCTTCGGACCGTCGACGGGCGAGAGAACAACCTCATCGCCGGACAGCAGGACTTCGGCGCGGCCGACGTCGCGTTCCCCCGCAGCCTCTCACCGCGCTACCAGGCGCCGTATGGTCCCAGCGGCAGCGTCACCGACCCCGAGCCGCGCCGGGTGAGCAACCTGGTCGCTGACCAGACCAGGACCAACCCGGCGGCTCAGCAGGCGGCTGGCCTCACTGACGCCGAGCTGCCCGCGGCCGGCGTGACCCTCGACGTGCCCAACGTGGCGCCGGATGTCGGCCTGTCGGCTCCGTACAACTCCTGGTTCACCATCTTCGGCCAGTTCTTCGACCACGGGCTGGATCTCACCGGCAAGTCCGGCGGTACCGTCATGATGCCGCTCGAACCCGACGACCCCTTGTTCAACCAAGGCCCCAACTTCATGGTGCTCACCCGGGCGGCAGGCGGCGGGTCGGGCTCGAACTCGACGTCGCCCTTCGTCGACCAGAGCCAGACCTACGCCTCCCACCCCTCACACCAGGTCTTCCTGCGGGAGTACGACGGGATGCCCGGCAGAGCACTGGCCACCGGGCGCCTGCTGACCGAGAAGGACGCTGCCGGTACGCCCCGGGAGGGACTCGCGACCTGGGAGGCCGTCAAGGAGCAGTCCAAGACCCTGCTCGGCATCACCCTGGCTGACCGGGACGTGCTGAACGTCCCGCTGCTGGCCACCGACCAGTACGGCCGGTTCCTGCGTGGACCCCATGGCTTCGCGCAGCTCGTCGGGCCGGGCAACACTCTCGTCGAGGGGGTCGCCGGCGGGTTGCCCGTGCCTGCGGACGCCGTGCGCACCGGACACGCCTTTCTCGATGACATCGCCCGCAGCGCTGTGCCTTCGGGAACCAAGACCGCCGACGACGACACCGTCGTGAACGGTCCTGGCCCGGTGCAGGCCGGACGGTACGACAACGAGATGCTGGACGAGCACTTCGTCGCCGGGGACGGCCGCGTGAACGAGAACATCGCCCTCACCGCCGTCCACCACGTCTTCCACTCCGAGCACAACCGTCTGGCGGGCCCCAGCTCTGAGCCCGGCAGCATCGCCAGCGTGCTCGCCCGGCCCGGGAACGAGGGTCTGCTGGCAGACTGGAACGACGCGCCGCGCGGCACGGGCGAGCGGCTTTTCCAGGCCGCCAAGTTCGTGACCGAGATGGAGTATCAGCACCTCGCTTTCGAGGAGTTCGCGCGCAAGGTGCAGCCGCAGATCAACGCCTTCGGCGCCTACGACCCGAGCATCAACTCGGCCATCACCGCCGAGTTCGCCCACGTGGTCTACCGCTTCGGACACTCGATGCTGACGGAGTCAGTCCCACGGAAGAACGCCGACGGCTCCGACGCCGGGAGCCTGCCGCTGCTGAGCGCCTTCCTGGATCCGACCACGTACGACAACAGCGGCGCGCTGCCCGGCAACGCGGCGGCCGGCAGCCTGGCTCGCGGCCTGACCCGGGAGGTGGGTCAGGAGATCGACGAGTTCGTGACCGAGGCGCTGCGCAACAAGCTGCTCGGGCTGCCGCTGGACCTCGCCGCGCTCAACCTGGCCCGCGGGCGGGAGACTGGCGTGCCGCGTCTGAACGAGGCCCGACGGCAGTTCTTCGCCCACACCAACGACTCCGCCCTCAAGCCCTACGAGAGCTGGGCGGACTTCGGGTTCTCGATCAAGCACCAGGGGTCGCTGGTGAACTTCATCGCCGCCTACGGCAAGCACCCCACCATCAAGGGCAGCATGGCGAACCGGCGTGCCGCTGCTGAGGCCCTGGTCAACGGGGACCCCACGAGCACGACCACACCGACCGACGCCAGCGACTTCCTCAACGCGACCGGCGGCTCCACCGCCGCCAGCACCGGGCTCGACGACGTCGACTTCTGGATCGGCGGACTGGCCGAGAAGAAGCAGCCGTTCGGGGGGCTGCTCGGCAACACCTTCAACTACGTCTTCGAGACGCAGATGGAGAACCTTCAGGACGGTGACCGGTTCTACTACCTCGGGCGCACCGCCGGTCTCAACCTGCTGAACCAGCTCGAAGGCAATTCCTTCGCCGAGCTGGTCGCCCGCAACACCGACGCCAGCGGCCTTCCGGCCGACGCGTTCTCCCGGCCCGACTTCGTCTTCGACGTCGGTGCGCTGCTGTCGGGGCCCACCGGCATCACCGATGACCCCCAGACCGAGGCGAACGAGGCAGACCGCACCGTCGACCCGGGCCGCTACCTGAGCCGGGTGGGCAACCAGCTGCGCTACGTCGGCCCGGCCCACGTGGTCTTCAACGGCACGGTGCGCGGTGACCACGTGGTCTCCAGCGTGGGCGACGACACCGTGCGTGGCAACGACGGCGACGACCGCATCGAGGGTGGAGCCGGCAACGACAACATCGTCGGAGGTGACGGTGACGACATCATCTCCGACAGCTTCGGCGACGACGTCCTCAAGGGAGGTGACGGCGACGACGTCTTGAGCTCCGGCCAGGGCTTCGACCTCAACCAGGGCGGGCGCGGCCAGGACTTCGTGGTCGGAGGATCGGACCCGACCGAGACCCTGGGCGGGATGGGAAACGACCTGATCATCGCCGGCGGCTCAGCTGACACCGTTTTCGGTGACGACGGCGACGACTGGATCGAGGGTGGCAACCAGGACGACTTGCTGCACGGCGACAACGGCGCACCGTTCGAGAACGACCTCAACGAGCCAGGTCACGACGTCATCAGGGGCGACGGCGGTGACGACGACTACCGAGCCGAGGGCGGCGACGACATCATGGTCGCCGGTCCGGGCATCAACCGCTACAAGGGCATGCTGGGCTTCGACTGGACCATCCACAAGGGTGACCCGCAGCCGGCCAACGCCGACATGAACTTCACCGGCCTGCTCCCGGACGCGCTGGACACGTTGCGCGACCGCTACGACCTCACCGAGGCACTGTCTGGGTGGAAGCTGGATGACACGCTGCGCGGCGACAACCGCCGGGCCGCCGACCTGGTCGGGCATGAGCTCACCCCCGCCGGTCTGGCGAGGATCACCGGCCTGCAGGCCCTGCTGGGAGCAACCCCTGCCAACACCGGCAACATCCTTCTGGGGGGTGCCGGCAGTGACCTGATCGAGGGTCGCGGCGGGGACGACTTCATCGACGGGGACGCCTGGCTCGACGTCCAGCTGCGTGCTCCTGACCCGGACGCGCCCGGTGCCTTCACGCTGGTTGACGACCTGGGCCAGCTGAAGTCCGACCTGCAGGCCGGGCGCATCGACCCGGGCCTGATCTCGATCGTCCGCACGGTCGTGGCCGGGAGTCCCGGGACCAACGACTTCGACACGGCAGTCTTCTCAGGACCGCGCGCCGACTACGACTTCACGCCGAACGCCGACAGCATGACCGTCGTCCACGCCCGGGGCACCACCCTCGACGGCACCGACACGGTGAAGAACGTCGAGCGGCTGACGTTCGCGGATGGGACGATCGAGGTCACCAGCATTCCCGGCAACACCCCTGCCAGCGGCACGGTGACCGTCAGCGACAGCGCCCCCATCGTCGGCGTGGTGTTGAGCGCCTCCGAAGCCATCGTCGACCCGGACACCGTCAACCGGGCCACCCTCGTCTTCAGCTGGCAGGCGGAGACCACGGCGAACGGCTTCACCACCGTCGCCACCGGCACGACCTTCACGCCCACCGCAGACCAGAAGGGTCAGCGGCTCCGGATCGTCGCCACCTTCCAGGACGGGGACGGCGTCACCGAGAGCATCACGTCGGCGCCCACCAGCCCCGTGTCGGCCGCTCCGGTGGTGGTCGGGTCACCGAACATCACCCCGGCGTCCGGAACGTTCCCCACCGCTAGGTCCATGACCATGACGGCGCCAGCAGGAACCACCATCCGCTACACCACCGGCACCGGGACAACCGTCCCCGCCGACCCGACCAGCACCACCGGAACCCTCTACAGCGCCGCCGTCCCCATCCCCACCTCCCGGGTGGTCAAAGCCGCCGCCTTCGACGACGCCGGCAACCGCAGCCCCGTCATCCAACGCACCTACACCATCACCCCGGCCACCCGCACACTCACGCTCCCCGCCGTGGCCGACACCACCGTCCGCAACGCCAACCCCACCGGCACCGCCGGCAGCGCCACCAGACTGACCAGCGACCGCCAGCAGACCAGCGGCAACCCGGCTACCCGGGCCACCGCCTACCTCCGCTTCACCGTCCCACCCCTGGCCCCCGGTGAGACCATCACCGCCGCGAACCTGAGCCTCGGCGTCACCAATCCCACCTCGAACGGACCCGCCGTGTGGCGGACCAAACCCACCTGGAGCGAAGCCACCATGACCTGGAAAACCGGTCAACCAGCCCGCACCGGCGCCGCGCCCATCGGCAACTACGCCGCCATGACCCTGGGCCGGGCCACCACACCCCTCACCGGCATCACCACGGCCGGCCCCGTCTCCCTCCAGCTGTTCGCCGACAGCACCAACGGCCTCCAGGTCGCCTCCCGCGAGAACGCCACCGCAGCCAACCGACCACAGCTCGTGCTCACCATTAGCGGCGGGTGAGAGCCCCCACTCCTGGTTCCGTCGCGGGGAGGACGGCAGAGGCGGCACTGCGGCGATGCGTCGCCGCTGCCCTCCTGCTGGAGCTGGACGTCCTCGACCGGACCGGGGACGAGGCACGGGCCATCGTGTCGGCCGTCGAGGTGGTGCGCCACCGCAACCAGAGCGACTACGGCTCGAGCGTTTGACCACAGCGGCGGCCCCGTCCGCGGGTCCGCCCCGCTGCCCCCTCGGTCGGCGCTGCGCTTGCGGAAGGTGCGGATCGCCATCTGGGTCGGTCCACCGCCCACGCCTAGCAGGTGGTCGAGCGGAGCGGCCCCCTTGCTTCCTGTGTCGTACCGGACGTCCTTGCTGGACACCTAGCTTTGCTCGGTGCCGCGAATGCGAGCAGCGGCACCTACCCCTCCCGGCTCAGCGCCATGCGGAGCGCCGAGGCATCTGCGTACATGTCGCTACGCAACGCACCAAACTCCTGGTTGACAGCCGCCATCTTGGCTCCCTCGACCCGGTGCCCGTTCATCGTCGTGATGACGAAATCGTTGATGCTCCCCATGCCGCCGAACGCCGACAGGAGGCGGTCCAAGCCGTGAGCGTCATGGGCTAGCAGTTCACGGAGGACAGCGTCCATCCAGTCAGCCCAGCGCGTCACGCCAACGCCGGCCAGGAGGTCACGGGCACGTTCAACGTTGACGAGCAGACGCTCGGACCGCTCAGAAGCTTCCTGCTCGTCCACGCTGGGAGCGTACAACGCGGCATCCTCCCCTCCCGGTCGGACGCGGTGCTTCTGGGTCAAGCGGGTGCAGGGAGCGGCACCTACCTCTGGCCCAAGCCGCTCAGGCCACCGTGTCGTGGCGGCATGCCTGGCGTCGGCGTCGCTGATTGCGGCCTGACGTCCGAAGGCGTCGACGGGTTCCAGGGAGGCGGCTCGTGACCGCAAGAAGTCTCGCTTCACGGTCCTGATGCTGCCGGGTTGGCGGTCAGCAAGATCGAGGCCTTCTCGCGGCCTGCGTGCGGCGCGCCAGCAACCGCCTCAGCGGCTCCATCCCCGCAGGTGAGGGTGACGTGTCGAAGAATCCAGCCGAACTCCTGGCCGTCGGACCCCACGGCCTGCGGCCCACCGCGGCCTGCCTGGGGCTGGCCCGCGGCGTCGATCCGGTGACGGCCCAGGCACGGATGGGGCACGCGTCGATCGCCACCACGAACCTGTACCTGCACCACCTGGGAACCTCGGCCGACCGGGCCGGATTGGACCGTCTGAACGCCGCGGGGCACGCGTTCGCGCCCCGACGCTGAATCACAAGGGTGAGGGCACCGGCCCGAAGGGAGTGAAGTACCTGGTGGGAGGCAACTTCTGGAGAGTGGAGCTTAGGGGATTCGAACCCCTGACCTTCTCATTGCGAAGGCATCACCCGGCCTAGGGAGGGGGCCGCTGCCGCGTGAGTGCCGTGCGCTCGCATGCCCGCTCCAGTGGCTCTTGAGTCCGCGGGGCACGCGGGGGGCACACAGGAGCGCGCCCCAACCCCGGCTGCGATGGGGAAGCAGATGACCCAAAGGTCAGCTATCGGAGGGTGGTGACCGCTTGGGCGGTGGCGTGGTCGACGATCGCGACGAGGGGTTGCAGCTCGGGGGTGGACTCGGCCTCTTGGAGTGCTGCGTGGAGTGTGGCGTCGTGGCTTGGGCGGGCTCGGTCGAGTAGGGCGGCGCCGGCTGCGGTCAGCTCGGTGTAGATGCCGCGGCGGTCGTCGACGCAGATGAACCTGGTGAGCAGTCCTCGGGCTTCGAGGCGGGCGACCAGTCTTGTTGTGGCACTGCTGGATAGGGCGGTGGCGCGGGCGACTTGTTGCATGCGGAGGTGATGCTCGCCGATCTGGCGGCTGAGAACGTCGAGGAGGGTGTACTCGACCACTGACAGCCCGACTTCTCTCTGCAGTGTCGTCTCGAGGGCCGTGTCGATCAGGTTGTGGAATGCGGTCAGTGTGCGCCAGCCCTGGGCGCGGATCTCATCGGCGTCGTCGGGGAAGGCCATCGGATGCTCCTCGGTGATCGGTTGGTCAGCGGTGGATGAGCACGGGATAGTCGGTGTAGCCCACCGAGGGGTCTTGCCCCGGCTGCGGGTAGAAGGTTTCGGGGTTGGGCTCGTTCAGGGGGGCACCGGCTGCGATGCGTTCTGCCAGATCGGGGGTGGCGATGTAGTCGCGTCCGAATGCCACCGCGTCGGCGGCGCCGCTTTCGAGAAGGCGTTGCCCGTCGTGGAGGTCCATTTCCTCGTTGGCGATCACCGGTCCGCCGAAAGTCGTCTTGATGTCACTCAAGAGGCTGTCCTCACCATCGGTCTCGCGGATGAACAAGAAGGCGACAGGGCGCTGACTTAGTTGCTCGGCGACGTAGCCGAAGAGTGATCGAGGGTCCGAGTCGCCCATGTCATGTTCCTCGCCGCGGGGTCGGAGGTGGACGCCGACCCGGTCAGACCCCCACACCTCGCTGACCGCATCGGTGATCTCCAGCAGGAACCGGGCCCGGTTCTCTACCGATCCGCCGTACCGGTCGGTGCGGCGGTTGGTGCTGTCCTGTAGGAACTGATCGATCAGGTAGCCGTTGGCAGCGTGGATCTCCACACCGTCGAACCCGGCTTGCTGCGCGTTTTCCGCGCCGCGACGGTAGTCCTCGACGATCCCAGCGATCTCCTCGGTCTCCAGTGCTCGAGGCGTCGGGTAGGGGCGGAGGGGCCGGAGCTGGCGGATCCGACCGGCCGGCCGCACAGCACTCGGTGCCACCGGCAGATCGCCGCCCAGCAGTTCGGGGTCAGAGATGCGGCCGACGTGCCACAGCTGCAGGAAGATCCGTCCTCCCGCTGCGTGCACCGCCTTCGTGACCAGCTGCCAGCCGCTGACCTGCTCGGCGGACCAGATGCCTGGGGTGCCGTAGTAGCCGACTCCCTGCGGGCTGACCGAGGTCGCCTCGCTGATGATCAGACCGGCGCCGGCGCGCTGCCGGTAGTACTCGGCCATCAACTCAGTCGGCACCCGATCCGCACCGGCGCGGCAGCGAGTCAGCGGAGACATGATCAGCCGATTCGGGAGGGACAGCGACCCCAGGGCGAGCGGCGACAGCAGTGCAGACATCACGGGATCCTCATCTGTGCAAGCAACGATATTTGCAGACGCCAGATACTTTGCCCGATGAGAGCACTGTGAGCAAACGCGGCGACTACCCCGCGGTTCGGAGGATTCGCCTGGGCGGCTGCGGCTTCCTACTTCGCGCATGGCCACGCTCGATGCCGTTGTCGCGCAGCATCTGCGCCACCGAGGGTGCGACCGCCGCGTCTTTGGCCCCGATGAGGTCGGCACGGGTCTGGCCGAACCCCTTGTAGCCGGTCCGGGCCACCGCTTCGATCCGGGTCCGCACGTCCGGGTGCCTGGTGCCGGGCCTCCGGGGCATGACGTCGCCTGCAGAGGTCCAGGCGGCGAGGAACTGGGACCGCGTGGCAGTGGTCCCCGCTGTGAGAGCGGGAGCGGCGACGGCACCGTCGCCCAGGTCGTCTCGGTGGCTGAGGGTCTCGGCGTGAACGGTCCCGGTCCGGCCGAGTTCGTCCCGCCTTGGAGGCACGACCCTTCTTTCGCTCAAGTGTAAAAGGACGTCGGAACCGCGGCGTGTGGGAGGCGCCCTAGTGGGAGGGCCGGATCTCGTCGAGGGCGACGGGCCGGTGCTCATGCAGGGACCGGGTGCACGCCTCGGCGATCCAGCTGGCTTCCAGCCCGTCGGTGACCGTGCAGGGAGAGGCCTGCTCTCCCGCCGCGACCGCGAGGAAGGTGGAGATCTCGGTCTGGAACGCCTTGGCGAACCGGTCCATGAAGAAGGTATGAGCCGGGCCGGCGGGGAAGCGGACATGCGGGTCAGCCGAGCGAAGAGGGAGACCCTCGTCGAGGCCGGCGGCGACAGAGCCGGCGGCGCCGTGCAGCTCGAGGCGCACGTCATGACCCTGGCCGTTGTACCGGGTGTTCGAGATGACCCCCAAGGTGCCGTCGTCGAACGTCAGCAGCGCCGACGCGGTGTCGACGTCGTGTGCGTCGGCGAAGAACGCGTCCCCCCGGTTGCTGCCCGTGGCGTAGACCTCGACGACCTCCCGGCCGGTGGCCCAGCGGACCGCGTCGAAGTCGTGGATCGCGCAGTCACGGAAGATTCCACCGGAGCCAGCCACGTAGGCCGGGGGTGGGGGTGCGGGGTCCATGGTGGTGGACCGGATCGTGGTGAGCCAGCCGAGCTCGCCGCTGTCCAGAGCCGCCTTGGCCGCCACAAAGGCCGGGTCGAAGCGACGTGGGAACCCGATCTGCACCGGGACACCCGCCCGACGGACCTCGTCGACCAGGTCGGCGGCGGCGAAGGGGTCTTCGGCGACCGGCTTCTCGCAAAAGGTCGGGATCCCGGCTGTCACCGCGGCCCGCAGCAGCGCGAGGTGGGTCGGAGTGGAGGAGGCGATCAGCACCCCGTCCAGCCCGCTCGCGAGCAACTCGTCGGCGCTGGCCACTGCTGTTGCACCGAACTTGGCTGCGGCTGCCTCGGCCATGCCGGGCACGGCGTCGGTGACGAGGAGCTGGTCGACCTGAGTGTGACGGCTCAGGGTGCCGGCGTGAAAAGCCCCAATCCGGCCAAGTCCGACGAGTCCGATACGCATGAAGTCTCCTGGTGCGACGGTTGACAAAGGATGGAGGTGACGCTGGTGGCGATGGGAGGGCCGTAGCGGCCCGTGATGACGTCAGGTGAGTCGGTTGATCTGAACGTGCCGGCGCCGGACCTATCCGCGCGCCGACAAGCTCCCACGCCTTCGTTGCCGACGGGACGGGGCTGCAGTGGTCAGATCTCGTCGGTGCGGTGGCGGGTGGCGTAGGCGTCGAGCGCTCCTGCCACCTGGTCGGGGTGCCAGTCCTCTTTGAGCGCCTGCTGCAACAGGGCGGTCTGGGCCAGCGGGGTGAGACCGCCCACGTTCTCGTCGAGGTCGAGGTTGCTGGGAAACGGGTAGCCTTCCGCGGCGCAGCTGATCGCGTTCGACAAGCTGGCCGAATCGAATCCAGCGGCGCGGCGAGCCCGGAGGACCGGGTAGACCGCCTTGGCCACCTTCACCCGATCCACGGTCTCCATCGCCCGCCCGAACGCCGACGAGACCTGGAGGAGGTTCGCCATCCGCTGCACGTCCGCGGAGACGTTGTTGCCCGCGCCGTGGAACAGGGCGGGGTTGAAGAACACGGCGTCACCCTTGGCCAGCGGCAGCTGGATGAAGCGGTCGGCGAAGAACGAGCGGAACTCCGGCAGCCGCCAAGCCAGGTACCCGGGGCCGTACTGGTGAGAGTAGGGCAGGTACATCGTCGGCCCGCTCTCGACGGGCATGTCGGAGTGCGCGACCGCACCCTGCAGGGTGAGGACCGGAGACAGCAGGTGCACGTGAGCCGGGTAGCTCGCCGCGACCTCGTTGGACAGGAAGCCGAGGTGGTAGTCGCGGTGAGGGTCTTGGGCCTTGCCGCCCGGCCGCACAACGTTGACCTGGGAGGTCACCTGGTAGCCGGGGCCGAGCCAAGCGCGGCTGACCAAGGCCAGGATGTCGTTGCCGTAGTAGTCGACGAAGGTGCCGGGGTCGCGCACGGCCAGCTTCTCCAGCGCGTTCCACACCCGGTCGTTAGCGCCGGCCGCGGCGAAGTGGTCATTGTGTCCACCGGTCGCCTTCTCCGCTGCGATGACCTCGTTGAACGCGACCGTGGCCCGGTCGACCACGCTCGCGTCGGGGAACGCACCCTTGAACGCCACCACCCCGGGACCGTCGGTCAGCGCCCGGACGAGCTCGGCCTCCACCTCCAGCCGGCCCTGCTCAGAACTGATCGACGCCCGCAGCGCCTCAGCGTCATAGACCAGCACGTTGCGCTGCACGTCCGTCGCGGACGGGTAATCCGCAAGGTTGGTCGCCTGGTCAACCAGGGCGGCGAAGTCCTCGACCCGGCAGTCGGCCTCGCGGTAGCGGGCTGGCCGAGTTGAAGGTGGGGTGGCAGTGGCGGTGGTGGGCATGGCTTCTCCTGGGTCAGCCTCGAACAGTCTGTGTGCTCAGTCGAGTACCTGCGAGGCAGTGCGATGTGTTGGCAGTGCGTGCTTCGACATCCGTCAGACTAGTGAAGAATGAGGCGTGAAAACCGTCTCAAAACCATCAATAATCCCTCAGAGGGGAACGGCGTGCACAGACATCGGGTCCGGGAGATCGCTGACCAGTCGGGTCTGAGCCCCGCCACCGTCGACCGCGTGCTGAACCATCGGTCAGGGGTGCGGGAGAGCACCGCAGCCCAGGTCCAGCGGGCCATCGCCGACCTGGACCGCCAACGCGACCAAGTCGAACTGGGCGGTCGGACCTTCCGCTTGGACCTGGTGATGCAGACACCGGCACGGTTCAGCTCAACGGTCCGAACGGCGCTGGAGCTCGAGCTGCCAGGTCTCCGCCCAGCGGTGATCCGCACCCGCTTCCACCTCCGGGAGGAAGGCCCGCCGCTCGAGCTCGCCCGAACCCTCGACGCGATCGCTAAACGCGGCTCAGCGGGCGTCCTGCTCAAAGCACCCGACCACCCGGCCGTCACCGGCGCGGTGTCTCGACTCCACGACCAGGGCATCCCCACTCTCACCTTGGTGACCGACCTCCCCCTCAGCCAACGGATCGGCTACGTGGGCATCGACAACCGGGCCGCCGGCGCCACCGCCGCCTACCTCATCACCCGCATGTCGAACAATCCCTCCGCCTCAGTCCTCGTCACCCTCAGCAGCAGCAGCTTCCGCGGTGAGGAAGAACGCGAGATCGGGTTCCGCTCCACCATGCGGACCCTGGCCCCGAATCAGACCATCCGGGAGGTCTCCGAGACCGACGGTCTCGACGCGTCGATGTTCGCCGCCGTCACCCGAGCACTCGACAACGACCCCGACATCGGAGCCGTCTACTCCGTCGGCGGCGGCAACACCGCCATCCTCGACGCCTTCCGGCGTAAGGGTCGAACACCTGGACCCTTCATTGCCCACGACCTCGACGGAGACAACATCACCCTCCTCCGCCGCGGTGAGATCTCAGCCGTACTGCACCACGACCTCCGCGCTGACCTCCGCCTGGCGTGCCAACTGATCCTGCAGGCCCATCACGCGCTGCCAGGACCCCTACGGTCCGTCCCGTCCCAGATCCAGGTCGTCACCCCGTTCAACCAGCCCCCCTCCCTACCCGCGAGCAACTGACACCGACCTCCCGGAGGTGCTAACGACCGAGGCTCCGTGCTCGCCCGGTATCGCGGGGTGACAAACATCAACGGCAATAGGCAAAGTTGCGGTAGGCCCGTTCGAACGGCGCAGAGCCGACCGTCGTACAGACACACGCAGTGGGCGACCCTCGTGCGGAGCACGTCAGTGGCCGACCCTCGTGCGGAGCACGTCAGTGGCCGACCCTCGTGCGGAGCACGTCAGTGGCCGACCCTCGTGCGGAGCACGTCAGTGGCCGACCCTCGTGCGGAGCACGTCAGTGGCCGACCCTCGTGCGGAGCACGTCAGTGGCCGACCCTCGTGCGGAGCACGTCAGTGGCCGACCCTCGTGCGGAGCACGTCAGTGGCCGACCCTCGTGCGGAGCACGTCAGTGGCCGACCCTCGTGCGGAGCACGTCAGTGGCCGACCCTCGTGCGGAGCACGTCAGTGGCCGACCCTCGTGCGGAGCACGTCAGTGGCCGACCCTCGTGCGGAGCACGTCAGTGGCCGACCCTCGTGCGGAGCACGTCAGTGGCCGACCCTCGTGCGGAGCACGTCAGTGGCCGACCCTCGTGCGGAGCACGTCAGTGGCCGACCCTCGTGCGGAGCACGTCAGTGGCCGACCCTCGTGCGGAGCACGTCAGTGGCCGACCCTCGTGCGGAGCACGTCAGTGGCCGACCCTCGTGCGGAGCACGTCAGTGGCCGACCCTCGTGCGGAGCACGTCAGTGGCCGACCCTCGTGCGGAGCACGTCAGTGGCCGACCCTCGTGCGGAGCACGTCAGTGGCCGACCCTCGTGCGGAGCACGTCAGTGGCCGACCCTCGTGCGGAGCACGTCAGTGGCCGACCCTCGTGCGGAGCACGTCAGTGGCCGACCCTCGTGCGGAGCACGTCAGTGGCCGACCCTCGTGCGGAGCACGTCAGTGGCCGACCCTCGTGCGGAGCACGTCAGTGGCCGACCCTCGTGCGGAGCACGTCAGTGGCCGACCCTAATGGGGGTGCAGCAGGTCTGCTGGTCAGACTTGGTGTCCGAGCCGCTGTCTGGGTGAGCACTGTTCGACCCGGGCCCTTCGAGGTCTAGCACGAGATTGTGCCCCTGGGCGGTTGGCGAGGAGGTTGTAGGGCTGGTGGGATGACGTGCCGCTCGGATCGAACCGGGTCGAGCACTGAACCATTAGGGCGTCCAGGTCTCCTCGAACGGCTCGTCGGTGCAGGTCGAGACTGAGGGAGACGAGCTGATGCTGTTCGTCGGCGATGACTGGGCCGAGGCCCATCACGACATCGAGATCGAGGACGACCAGGGCCGGGTCCTGGTGAGGCGTCGGCTCCCCGAGGGGGTGGCGGGGCTAGCGATGCTGCACGCCCTGATCGGGGACCACCTGCAAGAAGGTGCCGAACCGGAGCAGGTGCTGGTCGGGATCGAGACCGACCGGGGGCCGTGGGTCCAAGCGCTGATCGCAGCCGGCTACACCGTCTACCCGATCAACCCGCTCCAGGCAGCGCGGTACCGAGAACGCCACGGGGTATCCGGGGCGAAGTCCGACCCCGGCGACGCGCACGTCCTCGCCGAGATCGTCCGCCTCGACCGAGCCCACCACCGTCCAGCGGCCGGCGACAGCATGCTGGCCGAGCAGGTCCGGTTGGCTGCGCGGGCGCACCAATCCATGATCTGGATGCGGCAACGCGCAGCCAACACGCTCCGCTCGCTGCTGCGGGAGTGCTACCCGGCCGCGCTCGAGGCGTTCGGCGACGACCTCGCCGGCCGTGACGCGCTCGCCGTCCTCACCGCCGCACCCGACCCCGCGACCGGTCGCCGGTTGACCGCGGCCCGGGTCGCCGGCCTGCTGCGCAAGGCCGGACGCCAACGCAACATCGACCAACAAGCCGAACAAATCGTGGCAGCGTTGCGCAGCGAGCAGCTCCCGGTGCGCGTCGAGCTGGCCAGGGTGCACGCGGCCAGCGTTTCCGCACTGGTCGCGGTCCTGACCACGATGGTCGCCCAGACCGCCGTGCTGGAGGAGCAGGTGAGGCTGGGTTTTGGCCAGCACCCGGACGCACAGATCTACCTGAGCCAACCCGGCCTCGGGACGATCCTCGCCGCCCGGGTGCTCGCTGAAATGGGTGATGATCCGCAGCGTTACGCCGACGCCCGAGCCCGGAAGAACTACGCCGGGATGGCCCCGATCACCCGTGCCTCCGGAACCAAGAGGGTCGTCCTCGCCCGCTACACCCGGAACCGGCGCCTCGCCGACGCCCTCTACCACCAAGCCTTCTCCGCGCTGAACAGCTCCCAGGGCGCCCGCGCCTGCTACGACCGACACCGCACAGCCGGCGACACCCACCACCAAGCCCTCAGAGCCCTCGCCAACCGACTCGTCGGAATCCTCCACGGCTGCCTACGCCACCACACCCTCTACGACGAGACCACCGCCTGGGCCAGCCAGACCGCCCCGACAACGCTCGCTGCTTGACGACTTACAGACGTGGGATGTCTCGTGCGGAGCACG
>CAWGWR010000002.1:0-96373 GCA_963826405.1 uncultured Actinomycetota bacterium
GAGCGGACGACGGGAATCGAACCCGCATTCTCAGCTTGGGAAGCTGATGTACTGCCATTGTACGACGTCCACCTGCGGCGAACCGCGACGACAACTGTAGCCCATCGCGCCGCCGCGGCGTCCGCGCGCGGGCCGGCATGCGCCCCTGCGCTGCTGCCACGAGTCCCGGCACGGCGCTGCCACGTAGCCTGGATCCGTCATGGACGAACTCTTCGCCCCACCCGCCCTCGAGTGGCGACGGCTGTCTCCCGGCTACCGCAGCCTGCGCCGGCTGACCACGGTGCTGGTCGCCCCGATCCTGTTCTCGGTCCCCGCGCTGGTCCTCGGCCTGGTCTTCAGTCTCTGGTGGGTCGCCGCCGCCCTTTGGGCGCTCGCTGCCACCATCGTTCTTCTCCGCTGGCGCCTGGTCGAGCGCACCTGGCGCTCCTGGGGCTACGTCGAGCGTGAGGACGACCTCTACATCACCCACGGCGTCGTCTTCCGCAGCCTCGTGGCGGTCCCCTACGGCCGGATGCAGCTGGTCGAGGTCAACTCGGGACCGCTGGAGCGCGCCTTCGGCCTGGCCACGGTCTCCCTCAAGACGGCGAGCCCGGAGACCAACGCCACCATCCCCGGCCTGCCGCCCGAGGAGGCCGCCCGGCTCCGCGACCGCCTGACCGAGCTGGGCGAGGCGCACGCCTCCGGGCTGTGAGCACCCCCACCGCCCCCGGCCCTGCTGACCTCGCTCCCGCGACCAGCGGACCGGTGGTCAAGCAGACCGAGCGCCCGCACCCGCTCACCCCCTTCATCCGCGGCTGGCTCGTGCTCGTGGCCCTGGTGTTCACGTTCTCCCGTGACCTGCTTCCGGGTGGACGCGCCGGCGGCTTCGAAGCAGCCGACCTCGGGCTGGTGCTGCCGCTGGCCGGGACCGTCGTGCTGCTGGCCGGCACAGCCGGGTTCATCAGCTGGTACTTCACACGGTTCGTCATCGACGCCGACGAGCTGCGGCTGGAGACCGGTGCGGTGTTCAAGAGCTCCAAGCGGGTCCCGTTCGAGCGGCTGCAGTCGGTGGACATCATCCAGCCGTTCGCCGCCCGGCTCTTCGGCCTCGCCGAGCTGCGGATCGAGGTGGGCGCCGGCGACAGCACCCTGCGCCTGCGGTACCTGAGCCGCGCCAAGGCCGGCCAGCTGCGGGAGTACCTGCTGGTCCGGGCGCACGGTCGCCGAGGCCGCCTGGAGGACCCTGAGCTCGCCCTGCCGGCCAGCGCGTTCACCGACCGGAGCGCCGCCGACCGCCCGCTCATCACCATCACCCCGCAGCGGCTGGTGCTCAGCTTCCTCGCCTCGACCGAGTGGCTGGTGACGGGCGGGATCACCGTCGCCGTGCTCATGGTCGCGGGGTTCCTGGACGTCACCGCCTACGCCCTGCCCGGTCTGATCCCCCTGCTCATCGGGACGGTCTCGGTGGTGGGCCGACGGGTGGTCGCGATGTTCGGCTTCACCCTCTCGGAGTCGCCGCGGGGGCTGCGCGTCACCCGGGGGCTGACCAACCTGACCAGCCAGTCGATCCCGGTCGACCGCATCCAGGGCGTCCGGACCAGCCAGCCGATGCTCTGGCGGCCGTTCGGGTGGTTCCGCGTCGACGTCGACATCGTGGGCTACGCGAGCACTGACGGGGAGAACAACGCGTCAGCGGCCACCAGCGTGCTGCTGCCGGTGGCCACCCGGGCCGAGGTCGACCTGGCGCTGGACCGCGTGCTGACGGGGGTCCGGCTCGCGGAGATCGAACTGCGTCCCTCTCCCCGCCGGGCGCGCTGGGTGGCCTGGTTCACCGCCCGGACGCTGCGCCACGGGTGGGACGAGCGGGTGCTGGTCACCCGTCACGGTTGGCTGACCGCCGTGCAGGACGTCCTCCCGCACGCCAAGACCCAGTCGGTGCGGATCGAGCAGGGACCGCTGCAGCGCCGGCTGCGGCTCGCGGACGTGCACTGCGACACCCCTCGGGGTCCCGTCAACGTCGTCGCGCGGCAGCTGGACATCGCGGTGGCGCGGGAGCTGGCGCTGAGTCAGCTCGACCGGGCGCGCGCGGCGCGGGCCGCCGACCGTGCCCGGGACGCCTCCGTCACGACCGTCCCGGACGAGCGGGCCGGCGAGACGGAGCTCCTCCAGGCCTTCGGCACCAGCCGCGACCGGCTGCTCGGCGCAGGCTCGGAGAGCGAGGTGTTCGCCCTGGACGAGCAGCACGTGCTGCGGCTCTACCGGACCCGGCACGAGGCTCCGCGGCAGACGGCGGAGCAGCTGCAAGCCCTCTACCGTCACTGGTCTCGGGTCGACGTCGGCATCGAGGTGCCTTTGACCCTGCAGACCGGCGAGCGGAGTGGGCGCGTCTGGGCGGTCGACCGCCGGTTCTCCGGGCGCACCCTCTCCGGATGGTTGGAGACGGCCGACCCGGACCAGCGGCGGACGGCCCTGCTGACCCTGCTCGACGCGGCTACGGCCGTCGCACGCCTCCCCAGCCCGGTCCCGGGCTGGGCGCAACTGGTGGGCCCGGGTGCTCCGCGGGTGCACGGCAGCCTGCCCGAGCTCCTGAACGCCATGCTCGCCGGACCCGTCGCCCGGAGCAGGGCACGCCTGGCCGCCGACGTCCCCGACGTCGGCGCGGTCTGGGACCGGCTGCAGACCGACCTGGCTGCCCGGCGGGTGAGCCCGGCCGTCGTCCACGGCGACGTCTGTCCGCCGAACGCCTTCGTCAGCCTCGGTCCGGCCGGTCCGGTGGTGACCGGCTTGGGCGACTTCAGCCCGCACACGGTGCACGGAGACCCGGTCGCCGACCTCGTCGGGGCCACTGCGTTCCTCGAGCTCGAGCGCTACCCCGGTGCGGCGGAGGACGCCGCGTGGCTGACCGACGTCGTCCTCCAGCGCTACGGCAGCAGCAGCGCTGCCGACGGCGACCTGACGCGCTGGCTCGCCGTCTACCGACGGTTCTACGGCTTCTACTACTCCGACAGCGCCGACTTTGACCCCGCCTTGTACGCGTGGTGCCTGCGCCAGCTGCGCGGCTGAAGCACCCAGCCACCGTCATCGGAGAGCGGTCGGTACCGGCGCCGGCGAGGCCGGATCGTGCCGCTCGGCCCTCTTGGGCACCCTGCGACCAGGCCTGACCGTGTCGCTAGGCTCCCTCCCATGACCGACCAACCCGTGCACAGCGCTCCCGTCCTCGGCATCGACATCGGCGGCAGCGGGATCAAGGGTGCGCCCGTCGACCTGACCACCGGCGAGCTCACCGAGAAGCGGAAGCGCATCCCGACGCCGGAGAAGTCGACGCCCAAGAACGTCGCCAAGGTGGTCGGGGAGATCGTCGACCACTTCTCCGACTCCATCGGGTCCACGGGCCCGATCGGCATCACCATCCCGGCCGTCGTCACCCACGGCCGGACACGCTCAGCGGCGAACATCGACAAGTCCTGGATCGACGCGGAGGCCGAGCAGATCTTCGAGGACCACCTCGGCCGGGACATCTACCTCGTCAACGACGCCGATGCCGCCGGTGTGGCCGAGGTGCACTACGGCGCAGCCAAGGACCACCCGGGCCTGGTGCTGCTGACAACCCTCGGCACGGGCATCGGCTCGGCCCTGGTCTACCGGGGTGTGCTCATCCCCAACACCGAGTTCGGCCACCTGGAGATCGACGGCCACAACGCCGAGTCCCGGGCCGCCTCCAGCGTCAAGGACAAGGAGGGCCTCTCCTACACCGAATGGGCCAAGCGGCTGCAGCGCTACTACGAGCGCGTCGAGGCCCTGCTGTGGCCGGACCTGATCGTCATCGGCGGCGGCGTGAGCAAGGACGCGGACAAGTTCTTGTCGAAGATCTCCGTGCACGCTGATCTCGTCCCGGCCCGGCTGCTGAACACCGCAGGCATCGTCGGGGCGGCCTGGCTGGCTGCAGACCGCAAGGTCCACCCGGACCTGCTGAAGTAGCCGGCTCGTCTCCGGCGGACGCTCGTCCGCCGGAGGCCGACCCGGACCTCACATCCGGTCGAGAGCCTCGATGCCGAGCAGGTCCAGACCGCGCGCCAGCACCTTCCGGGTGGCGGCACAGAGCGCCAGCCGGGAGCTCCGGACCTCGCCCTCGGACTTGAGTACCGGGCACTGCTCGTAGAAGGTCGACAGAGCGCCGGCCAGCTCGTAGAGGTAGGTGCACAGCTTGTGCGGCTGCAGGTCCCGGGCGACCCCGGTGACCGTCTCGCCGAACCGGGACAGCAGCAGGGCAAGCTGCTGCTCGGCCGGCTCGTCCAGCACGGTCACGCGGATCTCCTCGGCCAGACCGTCGGCCTCGGCCCGACGCAGCACCTGCGCCATCCGGGCGTGCGCGTACTGCAGGTACGGCCCGGTGTTGCCGGTGGTCTGCACCATCCGCTCGATGTCGAAGACGTAGTCCTTGTTGATCCCGGTGGACAGGTCGGCGTACTTGATCGCGGCCAGCGCCACGGGCGGAGCGGCCTGCTCCTCGGCGGCGTCGAGCAGGGACGTCAGAGGGACGGCCGTGCCCTCCCGGGTCTTGAAGGGCTTGCCGTCCTGGCCCAGCACCATCCCGTATCCGACGTGCTCGGCCTTGACCGTCTCCGGCAGGTAGCCCGCCTTGCGGCAGACGGCGAACACCTGGGCGAAGTGGTCCCCCTGGCGGGCGTCGGTCACGTAGATCAGGCGGTCGGCCTGTAGGCGGCGGACCCTGTGACGGACCGCCGCGAGGTCGGTGGCCGCGTAGCCGAAGCCGCCGTCGCGCTTGCGGACGATCATCGGCGCGTTGAAGCCCTCGACGAAGACGCAGAGCGCCCCGTCGTCGATGACGGCCGCACCGGTGGACTCCAGCTCCTTGGCCACCACCGCCAGGTCGTCGTTGTACGTCGACTCGCCCGCGAGGTCGTCGTCGGTCAGGAGCACGCCGAGCCGGGAGTAGGCCGCGTTGAACCCGACGAGCGAGGACTCGATGAGCTGACGCCAGATGGAGCGGGTCTCCCGGTCCCCCGCCTGCAACGCGACCACGCGGTGGCGCGCGGCGGTGGCGAACTCCTCGTCGGTCTTGAAGTGCGTGGAGGCGCGCTGGTACAGGTCCGCCATGGCGGCCAGGTCAAGGTCGTCGGGGTTGATGCCCTCGTCGAGGATCTGCTCGACGAGCATGCCGAACTGGGTGCCCCAGTCACCGATGTGGTTCTGCGGGATCACCCGGTGCCCGACGGCGGTCAGCACCCGGTGGAAGCAGTCGCCGATGATCGTCGTCCGCAGGTGGCCGACGTGCATCTGCTTGGCCACGTTGGGCGCGGAGTAGTCGATGACGACGACCTCGGCGGTCTCTGCGGTCTCGATGCCGGCCTTCGGGTCGGCGAGCTGGTCGGTCACCCAGGCGGCCAGCACGGAGGACCGGAGCCGGAGGTTCAGGAAGCCGGGCCCGGCGATCTCGGGCGGCTCGCACAGGTCGGCCAGGTCCAGCCGCTCGACGATGGAGGCAGCGACCTCGCGCGGCGGCCGACCCTCGCTCTTGGCCAGGCGGAGCGCCACGTTCGACTGGAAGTGACCGAACTGGGGCTTGGTGGCCGGCCGCAGCTCCGGGTCGATGCCGGTGACGGCCTCGATCCGCGAGCTCAGCTGCGAGGGGAGGGAGGACACGAGAACCGATTATCCCACGCGGTGGCGGGCCCGCCCGGACGAAGGCCGGCAGCCACGCTCCAGCGCCGGACGCTGTGCCACGATGGGAGCCTGCCGGGCGACCTCCATCCCTACCGGTGGCCGGTGGACCTGCTCCTTCCTCCGCCCTGGAGACTGTCCCGATGCCCCAGCCGCTGCAGCCCTTCCTCCACGACCTCGTGACGATCCTGGCCGCGCCCACGCAGGTGCTGTCCGCCCGATCCGGAGACCTCGGAGCGGACCCGGACCGGGCGAGCGCCGAGGGCGTCCTGCACGCCGACGTCCGGGTGCTGAGCCGCGCCGTCGTCCGGGTGGACGGGCAACCAGGCGAGCACCTGGCCACCGAGGCGGGGACACGGACGGCGCGGTTCACCACGGTGCTGCGGCAGGTCGGCGCCGGGCTCACCTCGGTGCCCGACGCCACCGTCCGGCTGGACCGGGAGCGGCGGGTGGAGCCGGGGACGGTCGAGGAGCGGCTGCGCCTGACCTCGGTCCTGCCCTGCGACGTCCCAGTCACCGTGACCGTGGGCTTCGCCGCCGACCTCGCCTCCATCGAGACGATCAAGATGGGCGGCACCGGCACCCCGGTCGTCCTCACCCCGGACGGCGAGCGGATGCGCTGGGGCGGGGACGATGTCGACGCCAGCCTCCGGGCGCCCGGGGCGGAGTGGTCCGTCTCCGAGGACGGCGCCGCCGCGGTCGCCCGCTGGTCGCTCGTCGTGCCGGCGGGGGGCACCGTGGAAGCCGGCTGGACGCTCCAAGCCACCGACCGAGGCGGGGTCGTGGCGGCCGCGGCAGGGCCGTGGTCGGCCGGTGAGCTGCCCCCGGTCGCCGACACCCGGCTGGCTCCCTGGCTGCGGCGCTCGCTCGAGGACCTGGACAGCCTGCGGATGGCCCGCCCCCAGGCTCCCGAGGACGTGTTCTTCGCCGCCGGTGCGCCCTGGTACCTCACGCTGTTCGGCCGCGACAGCCTCTGGGCCGCGCGGCTGGTGCTGCCTGTCAGCCTCGACCCGGCCCGCGGCACGCTCCGCGCCCTGGCCGCGCTGCAGGGCACGACGGCCGACGACGAGCGGGCCGAGCAGCCCGGCAAGATCATGCACGAGCTGCGACGCCGGGCGTTCGATCTGGGCGAGATGTCGCTGCCCCCGCTCTACTACGGGACCATTGACGCGACCCCGTTGTGGGTCTGCCTGCTGCATGACGCCTGGCGGGCCGGTCTGCCCGAGGACGAGGTCCGGGCGCTGCTGCCGGCGCTGGACGCCGCGCTCGGCTGGCTGCTGGAGCACTTCGACGTCGACGGCGACGGCTTCGGGGAGTACCTCGACGCCAGTGGGCACGGCCTGGCCAACCAGGGCTGGAAGGACTCGGCGGACTCGGTCCGCTTCCGGGACGGCCGCATCGCCGACGGGCCGGTGGCCCTGTGCGAGGTGCAGGGCTACGCGCACGAGGCGGCAGTGTCGGGGGCGGCCCTGCTCGACGCCTTCGGGCGCCCGGGGGCTGAGCGCCTCCGGAGCTGGGCCGGCGCCCTGGCCGAGCGCTTCCGGGCCGTCTTCTGGGTCGGCGAGGGCGAGGACGGCTACCCGGCGCTGGCTCTGGACGGGCACGGGACGCGGGTGGACTCCCTGACCAGCAACATCGGTCACCTGCTCGGCACCGGGCTCCTGGACCCCGAGGAGGAGCTCCTGGTGGCCCGGCAGGTGGCCGGGCCGGCGCTGGACTCGGGCCTGGGGCTGCGGACGATGTCCACCGACGACGCCGGCTACTCCCCGCTCAGCTACCACTGCGGGTCGGTGTGGCCGCACGACACGGCCATCGTCGTCGCCGGCCTGGTCCGCGCCGGCCTGGCCGACCATGCCCGCGGGCTGGTGGAGGGCCTGCTGCGGGCCTCGGTCGCCTTCGACCAACGGCTGCCCGAGCTGTGGAGCGGCGAGGGCCGGCCGGTCCCCTACCCGGCGGCGTGCTCCCCCCAGGCCTGGTCGGCGGCCGCCGCCGTGGTCGTCGCCTCAGCACTCGGGGCCCTCGCGCCTCAGGACGGGGCGGGCTGGCAGCGCGGGCACCAGTAGCTGCGCCGCTCCTGCCCGCGCGGCCCGAACTCCTCGGTGAGGATGGGCGTGCGGCACCGCCGGCAGGGCAGGCCCGGACGCTCGAAGACATAGTGGCTCCGCCCACGCCGCAGGTCCCCCGTCGTCGACTGCTCGGTCCGCCACCGGTTGGCCTGCAGCAGCAGCTGGCCACGCTGCAGCACCCGGCGCAGGGTGCGGACCTGGCGGACCGGCGTGCGCGGGTGCAGGCCCTGGAGGAACAGCAGCTCGGACCGGTAGAGGGTCCCGAGGCCGGCAAGGTTGCGCTGGTCGAGCAACGCCTCGCCGATCGTGCGGTCGGGCTGGGCCAGGATCCGGCGGAGCGCCTCCTCGATGTCCCAGTCGGGTCCGAGCAGGTCGGGTCCGAGATGGCCGACGACGCCGTCCTCCTCGGCCGTCGGGACCATCTCGACCACCGGGAGCCGGTAGCCGACGGCTTCGTGCCCGGCCGTCGCCAGCACCGCCCGGATCTGAAACTCCTGACCGCCCGACCAGGGCTGGCGGGCGGCGAAGATGCGCCAGGTGCCTTCCATCCGGAAGTGGGTGTGCAGCGTCCATCCGTTGCCGAAGCGGAACAGCTGGTGCTTGCCCCGGGAGACCACGGCGAGCACCTCGACGCCGGTGAGGTCGGTCGTCGCGAGCTGGGGCACCCGCAGCTCGCAGCGGGTGAGCACCTGCCCGGCCAGGGCCTCGTCGAGGCGGCGGCAGGACCGCCAGACGGTATCTCCCTCGGGCACCCGGTCATTCTGCCCGCCTGGGGCCCGCGCCACTTCCCCGCTCGTCGCGAGGGCGCCTACGCTGCCCGGATGAGCCGGCTGCCTGTCCTCCTCCGAGCGGTCGGAACCCTCCTCCCCGCGGGAACCGCCGCCGTCCTGCTCGGCTGCGTCGGCTTCGTCCGTTGGCAGGCCGCCGGCCACCTGCACCGTGAGGCGGAGGCACCGGCGGCGCCTGTCGCGCTGGTGCTCGGCGCCCAGGTGCACCCGAGTGGGGTGCCGTCCTCCTTCCTGGCCGCCCGGCTCGACCTCGCCCGACGGCTGTTCGAGGCGGGCTGCGTCCAGGTCCTCCTGCTGTCCGGGGACGGCGCCGCGCCGGAGTACGACGAACCAGCCGCGATGCGCGCCTACCTCCTCGCCGCCGGGGTGCCCGACGAGCGCATGGTGCTGGACAGGTTCGGCCTCGACACCTACGACTCCTGCCTCCGAGCCGCCCGGGTGTTCGGCGTCGACCGGCTGCTGGTGGTCACCCAGAGCTACCACCTGCCGCGAGCGGTGGGGACGGCGCGCGCCCTGGGCCTGGCCGCCGGGGGCGTCGGCGACGTCTCCGTCCGGCGGTGGCGCCCGGCCTACCTGCGCGGAGTGCTGCGGGACCAGCTCGCCTGCGTCAAGACGGTGATCGACCTCGCCACCAGCCGCCAGCCCGCGCTCGGACCGCGCGATCCCGGCGTCGAGCAGGCGTTGCGCTCCTGACCTGTTTGCACCCCTTTCCGTCTCTTGCTTGCGGTGTAATCATGTAATTAAAGGGAGGTCACCATGTGGCAAGGAGGAGGCGGGCCCCACGGTCCGCAGGAGGACAACGACGAGCGGTCGGGCCAACGGGGTCCCCGTGGACGACGAGGGCCGGGCCGGCCGGGCGGGTGGCAGAACGCAGACCTGCCGCCCGCGGACGACGCCGCCCGCTGGTTTGAGGGACGGTTGCCGGACGACTGGTTCAGCGGCGTGAGCGTCGACGTCGACCGGGAAGAGATCACCGTCATCGGCACTCTGGCCGCTGACGCGCAGACTGACCGCGCGGCGGCGGAGGGGCGGATCAGCCGGTTCCGGGCGGAGACCCGGGCCGTCCGCATCCAGATCGCCGAGGAGGCCGAGGCCCGCTACGGGCGCAAGGTCTCCTGGGGCGCGCGCCTCGGGGAAGTGGAGACGCTCTTCACCCACCTCGCCGTCCCGGTCATGACCCGGCTGCGTCAGCCCGAGCGGCAGGTGCTGGACACCCTCGTCGACGCCGGTGTGGCGCGCTCGCGGTCGGAGGCCCTGTCGTGGGCGGTCCGGCTGGTCGGTCAGCACGCTGACGACTGGCTGGCCGAGCTGCGCGACGCCATGCAGGAGGTCGACAAGCTGCGGACGCAGGGTCCGCAGCTCTGACCCCGAGGAAACGCTGACGGGTTGCGCCAGGCCGCGCGAGCCGGCACGACCTGTCAGCGGTTCCTGCCCCAGGACGAGGCCGCCACCCACGCCCGCCAGCGGGCGAGCCGGCTGGAGCGCCAGGGCCGGCCGAGCAAGGTATCCACCGACGTCAGCACCGGACCGCCCTGCAGCACCTCGGCTGCCGTCCAGCCCAGGCGCTGCCAGCCCTGCTCGACCAGCCGGCGGTCCCGGGCCAGGTCGGCCCGGTGGGTGTCGCGGTCCCGGTGCACCTCCCCGTCGTACTCGTGGATCCGCCGGGTTCCCACCACCCACAGGTCCGCCCGGGCGACGAACCGGCCCGCGTCGTCCTCGATCCGACGCTGAGGCTCCACCTCCACCTGGGCCGCGTGGTGCAGCAGCCGCAGCACGGACTCCCAGGCCGATTCGCTGCGGCCGTCGAGCAGAGGGAGCACCCGGCGCAGGCGCGGCGCACCGCGGCGGCGCTGCCCGGCCGCCTCCGCGATCTCGTCCAGGCTGCAGTGGCCGAGGTGCAGGGCGGAGTCGGCGAGCGGCACCAGGTCCAAGACGTCGAGGTCGCGAGCGGCCGCCAGCACCGTCTCCGCGGCGGTGGCCACGGGCAGCCCGTCCCACCTCTCCTGCACCGGCGATCCGGCCAGGCGGACCACCGTCAGACCCCGTCGTTGCGGGTGCCGCTCAACCTCACCCACAGCGACCTGAAGGGGCGTGGGGCCGGCCGGCAGCCACCAACCCCGGAGCCGGGCCGCCGCCAGGTGCGTGAAGACACCGCCGGGCGGCAGCACCAGCGCCCAGGCGCGCAGCTCGCGCTCGAACGACGGCGCTCCGCGCAGGTACAGGCCATATCCGACCGTCGTCCAACCGGCGCCCCGCCGATGCCCCCGCACCACCTCGTCCACGCCGGGAGTCTCGGCAGCGCCGCACCGTCCGAGACGTCGGTGGAGCGGCCTGGGGACAGGAAACGCTGACGGGTTGAGCCCTGAGGACAACGAGCGGGCAACCCGTCAGCGTTTCCTCGGCGTCAGGAGGTGCGGTGCTCCCGGTAGTACCGGATCAGCGCCTGGGTGGACGGGTCCTGGGCCGCCAGGGCGTCCTCGTCACCGGCCACCGCCGGGGTGACCTGCTGGGCGAGCTGCTTGCCGAGCTCGACGCCCCACTGGTCGAAGCTGTCGATGCCCCACACGACGCCCTGCACGAAGGTGATGTGCTCGTACAGGGCGATCAGCTGGCCGACCACCGAAGGCGTCAGCGCCGGCGCCATGATCGACGTCGTTGGCCGGTTGCCGGAGAAGACCCGGGCGGGGACGACCTCCTCGGCGGTGCCCTCGGCCCGGACCTCCTCGGTCGTCTTGCCGAAAGCCAGCGCCGCCGTCTGGGCGAAGAAGTTGGCCAGGAACAGCTCGTGGACGTCCGCCTCGCCGTCGGTCAGCGCGTGCGCGGGGTTAGCCACCGCGATGAAGTCGGCCGGGATCACCCGGGTGCCCTGGTGGATGAGCTGGTAGAAGGCGTGCTGCCCGTTGGTGCCGGGCTCGCCCCAGAACACCTCGCCGGTGTCGGTGGTGACTGGCGTGCCGTCGTAGCGGACGCCCTTGCCGTTGGACTCCATGGTCAGCTGCTGCAGGTAGGCGGGGAAGCGGTGCAGGTACTGCGCGTAGGGCAGGACCGCGTGGGTCTGGGCTCCGAAGAAGTTGGTGTACCAAACGTTCAGCAGGCCCATCAGCAGCGGGACGTTCTTCCCCGGCTCGGCGGTGGTGAAGTGCTCGTCGATGGCGTGGAAGCCGCTCAGGAAGTCCGCGAAGTTCTGCGGCCCGATGGCCACCGCCACCGCGGTGCCGATGGCCGAGTCGACGGAGTAGCGCCCACCCACCCAGTCCCAGAAGCCGAACGCGTTGGCGGGATCGATCCCGAAGTCGGCCACCTTGTCCAGCGCGGTGGACACGGCAACGAAGTGCTTGGCCACCGCACCCTCGGCGTTCCCCACCCCGTCGAGCAGCCAGGCCCGCGCCAGCCGGGCGTTGGTGAGCGTCTCCAGCGTGGTGAAGGTCTTGGAGGCGACGATGAACAGCGTCGTCTCCGGGTCGAGGTCCTTGGTCGCCTCGGCGACGTCGGTCGGGTCGATGTTGGAGACGAAGCGGCACTCCAGACCGTCCTGCACGTAGGGCTGGAGGGCCTCGTACACCATCACCGGCCCCAGGTCAGAGCCGCCGATGCCGATGTTGACGACCGTCTCGATCCTCTTGCCCGTGACCCCGGTCCACTCGCCGCTACGGACCCGCTCGGCGAACGCGTAGACCTTCTCCAGCACCTCGTGCACCTGGGGGACGACGTCGGTGCCGTCGACGACGAGGCTGTCACCCTTCGGGCGGCGCAGCGCCGTGTGCAGCACCGAGCGGTTCTCGGTGACGTTGATCCTCTCGCCCGCGAACATCGCCGCGCGGCGCTCCGCGACGCCGACCTGCTCGGCCAGCTCGAGCAGCCGAGCGAGCACCGCGTCGTCGATCAGGTTCTTGGACAGGTCGACGTGCAGGTCACCGGCGGGAAAGCTGTACCGGGCGGCGCGCTCGGGGTCGGCCTCGAACCAGCCGCGCAGGTCGGGGGTGAGCCCCTGCTGCAGCTCGGTGAGCGCGGACCAGGCCGCGGTGGTGGTGGCGTCGACAGGACTGGTCATCGGTGTGGCTCCCGGGCTGGCGTGGTGGCGTCTTCCTCAGCACCCTAGCGACGGGTCCGGGCGGCGCGGCGCCCGACCGACCCCGCCGGGCTAGGTTGCCTCTATGGATCCCCGGCTGCAGCGGGCGCGGCCCGAGAACGAGAACCCCTCCGCGCCGGCGGAGTCGGAGTTCCGCTCCGACCTGGAACGGATCCGCTTCGCGCACGCCTTCTCCCGTCTGGCCGAGGTGACGCAGGTGGTGGCGGCGAACGCGACCAGCGGCGTGGTGCACAACCGCCTCACCCACAGCATCAAGGTCAGCGCCGTCGCCCGGGCCATCGCGGTCCGGCTGCTGCGCACCGAGGACCGGACCCTGCTGCGCCGGCTGGGCGGGCTGGACCACGTCGTCGTGCAGGCGGCGGCCAGCGCCCACGACCTCGGCCACCCACCCTTCGGGCACCTGGGCGAGCGGGCGCTGGACCGGTTGGCCCGCGAGCGGTTCGGGCTGGTCGACGGCTTCGAGGGCAACGCCCAGACCTTCCGGATCCTCGCCGAGCTGGAGGTGCACGGGCCGGGCGACGAGGGGCTCAACTTGACCGCCGCCACCCGGGCGGCGGTGCTGAAGTACCCGTGGGCGCGCTTCCACCACCCCGACCCGCACCCGACGGGGTGGCCCGAGCCGCCGCGAGGAGCCGGGCACGGGGGCAGGGGCAGCGGGGCGGCCAAGTTCTCCTGCTACCTGATCGACCTGCCCGAGATGCAGCAGGTGCTCGCCGCCTTTCCGGACCTGCCACCGGGGCGCCAGACGCTGGAGTGCTCGGTGATGGACCTCGCCGACGACATCGCCTACTCCCTCCACGACGTCGAGGACTTCCACCGCTCCGGGGTCCTGCAGTTCTCCCCGGTCTCGGGGGAGTTCCGCTCCTGGCGGGAGGACCGCGTCGCTTTGGCGGCGATGGACGAGCGCACCCTGGCGGCCGCCGGGCGCCAGCCGGGTACCGGTCTGGAGCGGCTGCGCCGCCGGCTGAAGACCCGGGAAGGCTGGATCTTCGACGAGCGAACCTTCGACGACGCGCTGACCGCGGTGGGGGTGGAGTTCGTCGACGGCGTGCTGGCGATCCCCTACGACGGCTCCATGGCCGGCGACCGGGCCATCTCCGGGTTCGTCTCGCGCTGGATCGACCATCTGGTCACCTCGGTGACGGTCGACCCGGACCCGCCCGTCCGCTCGGGCTACGTCCGGATGAGCGCCCAGGCGTGGCACGAGGTCTCGGTGCTGAAGTTCGTCAACACCTACTTCATCCTGGACCGGCCCGACCTCGCTATGTTCCAGCGCGGCCAGGAGCGGACCATCACGCACCTGGTGAAGGGCTTCGACGACTGGCTCTCCGACCGCGGGGACGCCGGTCGTGCTCCCCGCCGGTTGCTGGACCTGGTCAACGCGGCGACCTACGGCTACGAGCGGATCGCGGCCACCCACCCGGAGTGGTTGGACGGCCGGACCGGCGACGCCGAGCTGGCCCGGATGGGGCGCGGCCGCGGCATTGTCGACTTCGTCAGCGCCCTGACCGACGCTCAGGCCGCCGCCTTCGCCGCCACCCTGACCGGGACCAGCAGCCTGCTCTGGACCAACGGAGCGCTCTGAGGCCGAGTCTCCCCCTGCCCGTCCGCGGCGTCGGTCACACTGGGGGTATGCCCGACCCGGACCGCATCCGCAGCACCGCTGTCGTCGTCACCGCCGTGGCGCAGGTCGTCGTCGGCCTCGGCAGCCAGCTGGTCGTGGACGCCGGTTCGAGCAACCGAGCGATCTCCGACGCCAACTCCTCACCGGTGACGCCGGCCGGCTACGCCTTCGCGATCTGGGGGCTGATCTACCTGGCCTGCCTGGTCCTGGCCGTCTACCAGGCCCGGTCGGATCAGCAGGAGCGCGCGGTGCACCGCCGGACCGGGTGGTGGCTGGTCGCCGCCTTCACCGCGGCCACGGTCTGGATCCCCGTGTTCACCAGCCGGACGCTCTGGCTGGCTCAGGTTGTGATCCTGGTGCTGCTGGCCTCGCTCGTCCTCGCCGTCCGGCGCTCGGTCCACACCGGACCGGCGCAGGACCGCCGGGAGCAGCTCGCGTTCCGCCTGCCGGTGACGCTGTACCTGGGCTGGGTCACGCTGGCCACCGTCGCGGGCTTCGGCACCACGTTCCGCTCGTCCGGAATCCCGGAGCGTGGCCTCGGCGCCGTCGTGGTCTCCCTGCTGCTCATCCTCGCGGCGACGGCGTTCTCGGTGGTCGTGGTGGGCCGTTTCACCGCCATCGCCGCCTTCGCCTTCAGCGCCGGCTGGGCGCTGGTGGCCATCGTGATCGCGAGCCCGTCGGCGGCGGTGACGGTCGCGGCGGTCGTCGCGCTGCTGGTCATCGCCGCGGTGCTGGTCCTGCGCACCTTCCACAGCCGGCACCGGGCCACCCTGCTGCTGGGCTGAGCCGGTGGACCTGCTCCTCGAGGTCGGGCGACGTGCGACCGCCACCCAGCCGCCGCCGACGCCCGGTCTCGTGCTCGGCGCCGCCTTGGTGGCCCTGCTGCTGGTGCTCCACCCCGTGCCGTGGCGGGTGAGCCGCCTGCTGGTGACCATCACCCACGAGGGCGGGCACGCCGCGGCCGCCCTGCTGGTCGGGCGCCGCCTGCAGGGCATCCGTGTGCACTCCGACACCTCCGGGCTCACCCTCTCCCGCGGGCGAGCCAGCGGTCCGGGAATGGTGGCCATGCTGCTCGCGGGCTACCTGGGGCCCGCCGTCGTCGGTCTCGGCGCGGTTGGGCTGCTGCTGGCCGGGCACGCGCTGGGCCTGCTCTGGCTCGTCGCCCTGCTGCTGGCCGCCATGCTGCTGCAGATCCGCAACCTCTACGGGTTCCTCGTCGTGCTCGTCGCGGCCGCCGGCCTGCTCGCGCTGAGCTGGTTCGGTTCCCCGCCCCTGCAGACCGCGCTCGCCACCCTGCTCACCTGGGTGCTGCTCGTCGCCGCGCCCAAACCCGTCGTCGAACTCGCTCGCCAGACCCGAGCCGGTCGCGCCCGCCACTCCGACGCCGGCCAGCTCGCCCGCCTGACCCGGATCCCGGCGTGGCTCTGGATCGGGCTCTTCGGAGTGCTGAACCTGCTGGGGCTCGGTGTGGGCGCCCTGCTCCTGGTCCCGGCCCTGGTGGGCCTCGGCAGCTCGCTGGCCGAGGTGTTCACCACCCCGTGACCGGCGTGGGAAACAGAAAGGCTCCCGTCCAGATGGACGGGAGCCGGTGTGACGTGCGCAGGGCAGGTCAGATGTGAGGACCGAACCCGTTGTTGCGCTGAGCGACCAGGATCAGCTCGTCGCGCATGGCGGGGGTCGCCGCGTTGCTGATCGCGCGGGCGATCTCGCGACGCGTCCGGTTGACCTGGCGGTGGCTCTGGATGGCTTGGGTGAGGCGTGACATGACGTGCTTCCCTTCGAGGCGGTGCTGTAGCGCTTGGAAATCAAACCCTTCGATTTCGAAGCTATCGTAGCAACGCGACCAGCAACCCGGCTATTCCTTCACTGCCAGGCAGGGGGATATGGCGAGGGCAGGCCCTCAGGCGGCCTGGCCGAAGCGGCGATCCGTCACCCGGACGCCCAGACGCTCGAGCTCGGCCTCGACCCGGAGGCGCTCGATCTCACGCTCCATCCCGATGCACTCGGTGCTCAGGTCGTGGTGAACCTCGAGCATGTCGCAGGTCTGGGCGAGCAGCCGGTCGTAGGCCAGCCGGTTACCTAGTTGGTGCGCCGCGGAGCGCCGGGCGTCCTCGCCCACCACGACCCGGAGGCGACGGAGGTCGGCGATCAGCTGCTCGAGCGGAAGCCCCTGCTGGTTGCGGAGGGCTCGCAGCGCCTCCCGGTGCTCCCGGCGGACGGCACGGCGTTCTCGCCAGACGGAGACGCTCTCGTCCCACCGACCCGCCAGCAGGTCGTAGCCCAGCACGCAGAGGATCGGGACGAGCACCATGACGGTCACGGCGACTGCGCCGAGGACCAGCTGGTACGCGTCCACCATGGGCAAACCTTAGGTCGCGCTCCCGGGGTCCACAAGTTTCCCGAGCTCGAGCTAGGAGCCGGCGTTCCCGTAGACGGTCACGTGCACGTGGTCCTCGTGGTTGGCCGAGGGCGAGCCGCGGTCGGACATGCTCCGCCACCCCTCGCTCCCCCGCTGCACGGTCCAGATCCGGCGGGCGTAGATAACCTCGCTGACCCCGAGCTGCCGGGCGTTGGCCCGGACCCAGTCGGCGACCTGCTGGCCGAGACCGCCGCTGGAGATCATCGCGTCCACGGCCCGGCCGGAGGGGTGGGCCGGCAGCGAGTCGGCGCGGACGCCGCCGTAGGCGGAGATGCCGGGGAAGCGGGCGCACAGCGCGCGGTGCACCCGGACCGCGTCGGGGGTCAGTCCCGACTCGACCGACGAGCCGCCCGGGCACGCCGACGATGACGCCACACCGGTGGTGCCGGAGGGCTTCCGGACGGCCGTGCTCGTCGAGGAGCGCGCAGGCTTCGGCTTGGACTCCACCAGGTACTGGTCCTTCACCCAGCCGCTCTCCCCGCGGTACACCACGTGCTGCCAGGCGCCGCGGACAGTGGCGGTGACCGACACCTTCGACCCGGGCTCGAGCACCGTGATCAGGTCGGAGCCGGCGTCGGCCTGCTCGCGGACGTTGAGGGCGACGCGCGTGTACTCGGTGTCCACGACGGTCAGGGCGGGCTGGGCGACTAAGCGGGCCTTCTCCGCCTTGACCTTAGTGGCGGCGGCAGCGGCGGTGGCCTTCGTCTTGGCTCTCGTGGCGGCCTTGGCTTTGGCCTTCGCCTTGGCCTTGGCCTTGGCCTTGGCCTTGGCGGCGGCCTTGGCCTTCGCCTTGGCGGCGGCCTTGGTCGTCTCGGCAGCGGACTGCGCCTCGGCCGACAGCGCGGGGCGCACGAGGTCACGACTGGTGACCTGGTCCTGACGGCTGGGTAGCGCACCGGTGGCCGGAGCGGACGCCCCAACGGATGCGGCCAGGGGCACGTCCGTGGTGGAGCCAGTGGCCACCGCCACCACTCCCGTGGTCCCGAGACCGATCAGCAGGCTGGGCACGGCCACGCGGGCCACCCGTACCTGCCACGGCGACTGCAGGGCGCGGCGGGGACGTTGTCGAACCACGAGTACTCCGGTTTCTCGATCCTGGTCACGCTGCTCGACGCCCTATGCGTCGAGACCGAATCGTTATTTATCGGTTTCGAGTGTAAGCAGCGCGCGACCGTCCTGGCCAATCGCACGGGAGACCAGCTCGCCTCCGGTCGCTCTCTGCCGACTTGTCAGAAGTGAGTTGACCCAGGGGTCAACTGGCTTCTGACAAGTCGGCTGGGGCCTGGCTAGGGTGGGCCGACACCCCGCGACCCTGAGGACGACGATGACGGCAGCAGCGGACAAGACCGATTCCAGCACCACCTCCTACGCAGCCATCGTGATCGGTGCCGGCCAAGCCGGTCCCGGCGTGGCAGCGGCCCTCGCCGGGTCGGCGGACGGCCGGGTGGCCCTGGTCGAGATGGATCAGGTCGGAGGCACCTGCCTCAACCACGGCTGCAAGCCCACCAAGGCGCTGCGGGCCAGCGCCATGGTCGCCCACTCCGCACGGCGCGCTGCCGAGTACGGCGTGCACACGGGCGAGGTGACCGTGGACTTCGGCTTCGCGATCAACCGGGTCCACCAGATCATCGAGAAGGAGGTCTCGGGTCTGGTCGACTACGTCGAGGGCCTTGACGGCGTCGACCTGGTGCACGGCCGGGCCACCTTGGCGACCGACCCCACCGGAGCCGAGCACGTCGTGACCGTGAACGGGCGCCGGCTGACCAGCAGCCAGGTCTACCTCAATGTCGGGGCGCGGGCGTCGGTCCCACCCATTCCGGGGCTCGACGACGTCGACGTGCTCACCGAGGTCGAGCTGTTGAAGCTGACGACGCTGCCGGAGCACTTGGTGGTCATCGGCGGGGGCTATCTCGGTTGCGAGTTCGGCCAGATGTTTCGCCGGTTCGGCTCCGAGGTCACTCTCGTCGCGGGCAGCGGCGTGGCCGACCAGGAGGACCCCGACATCGGCGAGATGCTCACCCAGACCTTCACCGACGAGGGGATCCGCGTCCTGGGTGGTCGGAGCGAGAAGGTGGCGCCGGTGGACGGCGGGGTGGAGGTCACCTTGGTCGACGGGACCACCGTGACCGGCAGCCACCTGCTGATGGCTGTTGGACGGCGCTCCAACTCCGACCTGCTGGGGGATCACGGCATCGGAACCGACGAGCACGGGTTCTTCGTCACCGACGGCCGCTTCCAGACCTCGGTTCCCGGGGTGTGGGCTCTGGGCGACGTCAACGGCCGCGGCGCCTGGACCCACACGTCCTACCAGGACGGCCAGATCATGATGGACCCGCCGCGCAGCGTGGAGGGACGCGTCACCACCTACGCGATGTTCACCGATCCGCCGCTCGGTCGGGTCGGGATGAACAACGCACAGGCTCGGGAGTCCGGGCGCCGCGTGCTCAAGGCGGAGGTCCCCATGAGCGGCGTCAGCCGGGCACGCCTGGAGAGCGAGACCACCGGGGTGATGCGGATCCTCGTGGACGCCGACTCCGAGGAGGTGCTGGGCGCGACCATCCTCGGGCTGCAGGCCGACGACGTCATCCAGGTCATCGGCATGGCGATCCAGGCCGGCGTCCGCTACCCCGTCTTGCGCGATGCCCTGCCGATCCACCCGACCGTCGCCGAGTTCATCCCCTTTGTCCTGGCCTCGCTGCAGCCCCTTGACGGCTGAGCCGCTCAGCGACGGAGCAGAGCCATACGTGAGATCCTGATCAGTCAGGTGCCGGCGCCCGGGGGCTGCGCTTGTAGCTCGAGACGTACCGGTCGCCGGTCAGCCAGAACCGCCAGGGCCTGTCTGCGGCGGCCGACACCCCGACACGGGGGCCGGTGCTCACCTGCGCGGCCGGCTGCCGGTCGAGGGTCAGGGTCACCGGTCCCCCGCCCAGCACCGGGGTGCCCTTGTGGTCGGCAGTGATGCCCAGGGCCTGGGTGAGCCGGCCCGGCCCTCGCGCCAGGTCGCGGTCGGCAGCCCCGCCGCGGCGGGAGCGCGCGACGTCGAGCCCTGCGACCACCTCGCCGGCCCGGAGCAGGATCCCCGACGCCGTCCCGTCGGGTCCGCAGACGATGTTGGCGGCCCAGTGCATGCCGTAGGAGAAGTAGACGTAGAGCCGACCCGGCGGTCCGAACATCACCTCGGTGCGCGCGGTCCGGCCGCGGTAGGCGTGCGAGGCAGGGTCCGACGCGCCGCCGTAGGCCTCCACCTCGGTCAGCCGGACCACCACCGGCCCGTGCTGGAGCAGCCCGCCCAGCAGGGTGGGGGCGACCTCGTCGACCGGCCCGTCGAGCGGACTCACCGCACTCCCGCCGTCCTGCTCGATCCGTCCGGACTGATGCCCGTCCCGGTCACCCGCACCTCGGGCTCCAGCCGCTCGACCGTTCCTGCTGAGCCGTCGACACGCACCCGGTCCCCGGTGCGCAGCACGGCCGTCGCGTTCCCGCAGCCGACCACGGCCGGCAGGCCGAGCTCCCGCGCGACGATCGCCGCGTGCGAGAGCGGTGCGCCGACGTCGGTGACCACAGCAGCCGCCCGCGGGAAGTAGGGCGTCCAGCCCACGTTGGTGACCGAGGTGACCAGCACCTCCCCCGCGCGCAGGGCGTCAGCCTGGTCGGGGTCGGTGAGCACCCGCACCAGACCCTCGACGACGCCGGGTGAGCCCGGGAACCCGCGCACCGTCCCACCGGCTGCGGGTGCGCCGGGCTGAAAGAGGTCGGGGCGGCGCTCGGGGTCCAGCGCCCAGCGGAAGGGGTCGAAGGGGCCGCGGACCAGCGCCGGGTAGCGCGGCAGGGCGCGGTAGGCCGCGTGCGCCGCCCGTCGCTCGCCGATCCGCGCCGGCGGCCGGCCGCCGGTGAGCACCTGCAGGACCTCCGGCAGCTCGAGGAAGAAGAGGTCGTCGCCGAGCCCGGTCAGCTCGCCCGCACGCAGGGCGAAGGTCCGCAGCACCCAGAAGGAGCGGATGAGCTCGCTCCGGGCTCGCTCTCGGTCGTGGGCGCTGCGTCGCCACCGGCCCAGGGTCCAGGCCAGGAGGGGGGCCTGCACCGGGTGAGCGGAGCGGAAGCGGCGCCAGGCGGTGGCACGTGCCTCCTCCTCCTGCCGCGACCGCTCCCGGGCATCAGGGTCCGCTGCCCGGGCCGCCAGCTGAGCCGGCAGCCAGCCCGGGTCCTCCGCCGGCCGGGGCTCGCGGAGCTCGAACTCGTCGGGGCTGCGGTGGCCGTGCCGGCGGGCGAAGGCCGCAGCGTCGATCTCGCCCCGAGCCACGGCGTCGAGGCCGTCCAGCAGGCCCAGGCTGGCCAACGGCCCGGACGGCCCGGCCAACCCCGCGGTGAGCTGGTTGGCGTCCGCATCGCCGCTCAGCCGCAGGAGGAAGCGGGCGACGAGGAAGAAGGCGCCACTCGCACGGGTGGATGCGGACAGCATCCAGCTGACCCGGCGGAATTCCGGCTCCAGCACCCCGGTCCACATCCGGGCGAGCGCGGCCGGCTCGGTCACCGCCCAGACCTCCAGGCGGAGCCGCTCGCAGCGGTCCGCGTGGTCCGCCAGGTACCCGTCCACGTCCCGGGCCGCGGGTCGGGTCTCCCCGAGGATGTGGCGGCCCAGTCCGACCAGCCCCCGAACCACCGCCCGGCGGCCCACCCGCACGGGCGGGATCTCCACGCCGTCGGGAAGCCGACCGAAGACCTCGGCCGTCAGCGCGCGGAAGCGCCGCTCGCCCACCCCGGCCGCGCTGGCCAGGGCCGCCATCACGCTGACGTTGAGGTACGCCCGGCCGCCGATCCGCCCCCAACCCGGGTACGGCCCAACGGTGGCGGTGGCCATCGCGTCGCGCAGGAACACCTGCACCATCGACCAGGTCAGCGGGGTCATCACGTCGGGGACCGCCTCACCGACGTTGGTGCTGGTCCACAGGAAGTCCCCGGCGCGGCTGTCGTTCCAGGGGTCGGGGGGAGCCGCGGCGGTGACCGGCCGCGCCTGCACGAGACTCAGCTCCGCTCCCGACCAGCACCACTCGACGTCGACGTCGGTGCCCAGCACCTCCTCGGCCCGCTGCACCAGCGCCGCGAGCGCCCGGGCCGAGTCAGCAGGAAGCAGCGTGGGCGAGGGAGGGGCGACGGCGCCGCTGGCGCGGTCGACGCGGAGGACCTCGGGCGGCACGCGGCCGGCGACCAGCGCCTCGCCGAGACCGGCGGCGGCGTTGACCACCACAGCGCGCCGGTCGCCGGTGACGGGGTCCAGGCTGAAGGCCACCCCGGCCGACTCCGCGTCGACCTGGCGCTGCACGACGACGGCCAGGGCGCCCGAGTCCTCCTCCGGCTGGCGTCCGGCGCGATAGGCGAGCGGCCCGGCGCTGCTGTACGAACGCCAGCAGCTCACCACGGCAGCGAGGAGGGCGTCCGGCTCCCGAACCCCGAGGACGGTGGCGTGCTGCCCAGCGGCCGAGGCGCCCGCCAGGTCCTCGGTGGTGGCTGAGGAGCGGACGGCGACCACGTCGGCGGCCAGGGCGCCGGCCGCCTGGGCCAACGCCCTCGCCACCGGCGTGGGGACGCTGTCCGGCTCGCCCTCCTCACGCCAGCGGTCGAAGGCCGCCGTGGTGAGGCAGAAGCCGGCCGGCACCGGGAGCCCGGCCGCAGTCAGCCGGGCCAGCCCGATCCCCTTGCCGCCCACCTCCGCCAGACTCGTCGGCTCGTCCAACCAACGCACCAGCGTCAGGTCGGAGCCCGGGTTCTCAGGCGACGTCGACCCACGCCCGCTCGGCCACCGATCGCAGCATCGCGTCGCAGACCGTGGCCGCGCGCACGCCGTCGGCGAAGGTGGGCAGACCGTCGGGCCGCTCCCCGCGCCCGGCCGCGGCGTCGATGGCGGCGTAGGAGTCGGCCACGTAGGCCTCGAAGCACTGCGCGTAGCCCTGGGCGTGTCCGGCGGGCAGGGTGGCCAGCCGGCGCTGCTCCGAGGAGCCGTGGGTGGGGTCGCGGACCAGCGTCCGGTAGCCCTCGTCGTCGCCCAGCAGCAGCTGCTCGGGGAGCTCCTGGTTGAACACCGCGCTCTGCTGCATGCCGTCGACCTCGACCCACAGCCGGTTCTTGCGGCCGGCGGCCAGCTGGGTGATCACGGCCGAGCCGGCGACGTCGCGGGCTGTCCGGAACAGGATGAGCGCGCTGTCCTCGGTGGTGACGTCGACCAGCGGGGCGTCGCTCTCGACGGCGGTGAAGGCGGCCACACCGGCCGGGAGGGCCGCCGGCCGCTGCTTGATGCTGATCGAGGTGGTGGCCACCAGGGAGGCGATCCGGTCGCCGGTCACCCACTCGACGAGGTCGCACCAGTGGGAGCCGATGTCACCGAAGGCGCGCGACGGACCGCCCGCGACCGGGTCGACCCGCCAGCTCGTCGACCGCGGGCTCAGCAGCCAGTCCTGCAGGTAGGTGCCGTGCACGAGGTTGACGTCGCCGAACTCGGGCGCCTGCACCCGGGCCCGCAGCTCCCGGGCCATCGGGTGGAAGCGGTAGGCGAAGGGCATGGTGGCGACGACCCCGGTGCGCTCGGCCACTGCTGCGGCGTGCTGCGCGTCGGCCAGGCTGACCCCGAGCGGCTTCTCGCAGAGGACGTGGATGCCCGCCTCCATGAGCTGCACCGCGTAGGGCACGTGGGAGGAGTTGGGAGTGCAGATGTGGACCGCGTCCACCCCGCTGGCCACCACCGCGTCGATGTCGGCGTAGGCGTGCTCCACGCCCCAGGAGCCCGCGACCTCGCGGGACCGCTCCGGGGTGGACGCCATCACACCCACGACCTCGGCCCCGGCCAGCACGGCCGCCCGCCGGTGCACCTCACCGATGAGGCCCACCCCGAGGACAGCCACGCGCTTTGGCGTCGAAGAAGTCATGGCCGCAACCCTAGGAGGTTGCGCCGGTCGGGTCGCTCCAGGGGTGGGACGCGAACGAGCCCGGGGCAGCACTGCCCCGGGCTCGCCGTCGACCGACCTTGCTCAGAAGACGCTGTTGGGGTCGTAGTACTCGTCGATGTTCTCGCAGCCGATGCCGACGGCCTTGGTGAAGGACTCCGGCTCGTAGTCACTCGGCTTGGTCTTGCCGGTGGCGACGTCGACGGAGATCTTCAGCGCCTCCTCCGCGGCCAGTGAGGGGGAGTTGAGGCCGGTGGAGATGTAGCGGCCCTCGCAGCCGCCCTGCTTGATGAGGGCGAGCGCCTCTTTCTGGCCGTCGGCGGAGGCGGCGACGTAGACGTCCTCGTACTGCTGCTTGCCGTTGACGACGTTGTAGGCGCCCAGGGCCATGGAGTCGTTGAGCCCGAGGATCAGGTCGATGTCGGGGTTTCCGGCCAGCATCGTCTCCGCAGCGACCTGGCCCTTGTCCTGGGCGTAGTCGCCGGACTGCTCGGCCTTGATCTCGTACGGCATGCCGCCTTCCTCCAGGCCGTCGAGGAACCCTTGGCGGCGGTTCGGGCCGACGAACTCGTCGGTGGCCGGGCCGGTCAGGATGGCCATGGTGATGCTGGACTTGCCCATGTCCTTGAAGCGTTGCGCGGTGATCTTGCCCGACTCCCGGCCGATGGTCAGGTTGTCGGACTGCACGCTGGTCATGCCGGTACCGGGGACGCTGGTGTCGATGTAAGTGACCGGGATCTGGGAGGCGATCTGGGTCATCATCTCCTTCTGCCCCTTCACGCTGGTGGCGTTGACCACGAGCACGTCCGCACCCTGGCTGATCATGGCCTGCATCTGGTTCATCTGGATGACGGGGTCTTTGTTGGCCGCCTGGAACAGCAGCGTGAAGCCCTTCTCCCGGGCGATCTGCTCCGACTGCACCTGCATCGCGGCGAAGTACGGGGCCTGCAGCTGCTGCTGCGCGAAACCGACCACGACCTCGCTGACGTCGGACTTGATCCCGTTCGCCGGACCCTGCGCGGGCTCCCGGGAGGGGTAGATCTGGCCGCAGGCGCTGAGCACCACCAGGGCTGTTGCTGCCGCGGCGGCGCCGGTGGTGCGCCGCAGACGTTCTGTCGTTCTCATCGTGTCTCCCTCGGAGGTCGAGCCGGGATCACTGGGCGGCGGGGGTGGTCGAGTCGGCCTTGCGGCGGCGGGCGAACTGCACGGTGGCCAGGGTGACCGCAACCAGGATGAGGGCGCCACGGAAGGCGTCCTGGAGGAAGGTCGAGACGTTGAGCAGCGACAGCAGGTTGGCGATGACGGCGAAGATGATCGTGCCGACCACGGCGCCGAACACCTTGCCGTAGCCGCCGGCCAGCCGGGCGCCGCCGATGACGACGGCGGCGATCGCCTCCAGCTCCAACAGGTTGCCGGCGGTGGAGGTGCCGCTGGCGAACCGGGCCAGGAAGATCCAGCCGCCGAGGCCGACGAGCAAGCCGGCCAGGATGTAGACCGACCACAGGGTGGTCTTGACCGGGATGCCGGAGCTGCGAGCGGCGTTGACGTTGGAGCCGATGGCGTACACCCGGCGGCCCCACACGGTTCGGTAGAGCAGGAACGCGATCAGCGCGACCACGGCGAGCCAGATGATCGCCAGCACCGGGACGCCGAGAATCGTGGTCTGGCCAAGCCGGGCGAAGGACGACGCCGACTTGGGGTTGATCGGGATGCCGTTGCCGTAGGCGTAGACCAGGCCGCGGGCCAGGGCCAGCATGCCCAGGGTCACGATGAACGGCTCCAGGCCGCGGAAGGCGACCAGCCAGCCGTTCACCGCCCCGACGATCCCGCCGATGAGAACGGCCACCACCAGCGCGAGCAGCACCGAAGGGCCGCCAAACAACCCGGCCGCGACGACGGCGGCCAGCCCCAGGGCCGAGCCGACGCTGATGTCGATGCCGCCGGTCAGCACGACGATCAGCTGAGCCATTACCACGACGCCGATGATCGACATCTGCAGGAGCAGGTTGGTGATGTTGGTACCGCTCCAGAAGACCGCGCCGCGGGTGATCGTGGCCACCAGCAGCAGGGCCACGAGGATGTAGAGGGCGTACTGGCTCTTCAGCCAGTCGACCACGGCGCTGCCGTGATCCGCCTGCGACGGTTGCGAGGACGAGGTGGGGGCGGTCGCCGTGGTGGTCATGCGCGAGCTCCTGTGTCTGCGGTCGAGGACGTGCGGGGGTGGGGGGCCAGGCGGGCCAGTCCGGGGTGAGGGTGCGACTCAGTCATCGCTGTGCAGAGCCGTCCGGATCAGGGCGTCGGTGTCGGTGCCCGGGTCGTCGGGGTCGAACTCCCCGACGATCGTGCCGTTGCGCATCACGAGGATCCGGTGGCAGAGCGAGAGCAGCTCCTCGGCCTCGCTGGAGACCACGAGCACGCCCTTCCCGCGGGCCGCGACCCGGTGGATGATCTGGTAGATGTTGGCGCGGGCGCCGACGTCGATGCCCTTGGTGGGCTCGTCGAGGACCACGAAGTCCGGGTCGGCCTCCAACCACTTGGCCACGACGACCTTTTGCTGGTTGCCGCCGCTGAGCGAGCTCGTGTAGGTCTTCGGGCCGCCCTTGACCTGGAACTCCTGGATCAGCTCCCGGATCCGCTTCTTCTCCCGCTTGCCGTCCACGACACCGGCCTTGGCCATCTTCGGCAGCACCACCAGGCTCATGTTCTGGCCGTTGTCGAAGTCCTTGACGAAGCCCTCGAGCCGGCGGTCCTCGGTCAGGTACGCGATCCCCTTCTTCAAGGCCGTTCCCGGGGAGTCGAGCACGACCTCCTGGCCGCGCACGGTGATGGTGCCCTCGACCGCCCGCTTCTGCCCGGTGACCGTGCGGGCCACCGAGGAACGCCCGCTGCCCACCAGCCCGTACAGCCCGACGATCTCACCCGGGTTGACGTCGAACGAGACGCCCCGGGCGGTCCCGCCGTGCAGGTTGCGGACCGAGACGACCGGCTCGGCCCCGGTGACATCCACCGCGACCGGGCGGTCCAGCGCCTTGAGGGCCTGGCCGATCATCAGCGTGGTGATCTCGTCCGGGTCGGTCTCGGAGGTCATCAAGACGTCGACGAGGCTGCCGTTGCGCAGCACGGCGATCCGGTCGCACATGGCGAACACCTCGTTCAACCGGTGGGAGACGAAGATGATCGACGTCCCCGCGGCCTTCTCCCGCGCCACCAGGTCGAGGATGTCCTTGAAGTGCTCCTCGCTCGTGGACGCCGTGGTCTCGTCGAGGATCATGATCTTGTGGTGGGTGACCGCCGCTCGGCTCAACGACAGCATCTGCCGCTGCCCCGGGCCCAGGTCGCCGGCCATCTGGTTGGTCCTGAGGTGCCCCAGCCCGACGTCGCGGAGCACCTGACGGGTCTCCTCGCTGTTGGTGTCGACCTTCTGCGCCCAGGGCCGGATGTCCCTGCCGCTGCGCAGCTTGTACAGCCAGACGTTCTCCCCGACCGTGAAGTCGTCGATGATCAGGGGCTCCTGGTGCATCATCAGCACCCCGGCCTGCTCCGCCTCGGCCGCGTTGCGCACCGGGTGGTCGTAGCCCACGACCGTGACCTCGCCCTCCGTCGGAGTCTCCACCCCCGCCAACAGCTTGGCGAAGGTCGACTTCCCGGCGCCGTTGGCGCCGCAGATGGCCAGCACCTCTCCCCGGTACCCCTCGAGGTCCACCCCGTCGAGAGCCTTCACGCCGGGGTAGTGCTTCTTGACCCCAACGGCTCGGAAGGCGAGCTCTCCTCGGGGTGTGCCGACCTGCTCACCCTCACGCTCTGTCGCTACCACGTGCCATCCCCTCGCTTGCCGGACCCTGTGATCCAGCACACAAGTCGGACCATAGCCACGTCAAGGACACGACCCCGAAGACACGCCCGAGAAACGAGCAGGTTCGGCTGGTCAGCGGCGCTGAGACGCCACCGCGGTGGCCATGCGCTGAACGGCCTCGGTGAGCACCGCGGTGGAGGTGGCGAAGTTGAGGCGGACGTGGCCCTTCCCGCCGGTGCCGTAATCCGGTCCGACGCCCAGCGCCACCCGGGCGTGCTCGAGGAAGAAGGAGGCGGGCTCCACCGGCAGCTCCAGCGACCGGCAGTCCAGCCAGGACAGGTAGGTCGCCTCGGGCATGCGGACGCGGACCTCGGGCAGCTGCTCGGCCAGCAGCCGGGCCAGCAGCCGGCGCTGCACGTCGAGCCCGGCCAGATGCTCGGCGAGCCACTGCTGGCCCTCACGGAGCGCGGCGGTGTGGGCGAGCACCCCCAGCGAGCTCGCCCCGTGCCCGACCACCTCGGGCAACCCCGCGAGGTCCTCGCGGGCTCCCGGTCCAGCGACCGCGAGCGCCGCCTTGAGGCCGGCCAGGTTCCAGGCCTTCGACGCCGAGAACAGCACGAACCCCCGCTCGGCCCCGGGCACGCTCAGGTAGGGGGTGAAAGCGGGCGCTCCGACGTGCACGAGCGGGGCGTGGATCTCGTCGACGACGACGCGGACGCCGTGCCGCTCGGCGACGGCGGCCACCGCAGCCAGCTCGGCCGCGGTGTGCACCGTCCCCGTGGGGTTGTGCGGGCTGGCCAGCAGCAGCGCCGCCCGGCGCCCGCCGTGCACCGCCTCCGCGCAGGCCCGCTCCAGCACGGCCAGGTCGAGCCGGTCGGCCGCACCCAGCGGCGCCTCGACGACGCGGCGTCCGGCGTGCCGCACGAAGCCGGCGAACGGCGGGTAGACCGGCGGCACGATGACCACGGCGTCGCCGGGCGCGGTGACCAGCCGGAGGATCTCCACGACCCCGGTCATCACGTCGGCGACCAGCGCGGTCGCCGTCGGGTCGGGCCGCCAACCCCAGGCGGCGTCCGCGGCGTCGGCGTAAGCCTCCGCGTAGCCCTGCCCCCACGGGTAGCCGGTGTCCCCGCGGTCGAGGGCCGCGTCCAGCGCGGAGCGGACGGCGAGAGCGGGCAGCACGTCCATCTCGGCCACCCAGAGCGGGAGCACGTCGGCGGGGTAGGCACGCCACTTCATGCTCTGCCGCTGCCGGAGGTCCTCGAGGCTCAGCCGGTCGAAGGGGTTCGGGGCGGTGGCGAGGGGCATGGGCCGGACTCTGCCACGCCCGAGCGTCAGTCCTGCTCGGTGGCCATCAGCACGAAGAACGTGGTGAACACGCCCACCGTGGCGAACATGGCGAAGACGCCGCCCACGACGCCGAAGCCCGGGGTGGGGATCTCGTTGACGTCTCCGGTCATCAGCATCATGACCACACCGATCACGTACAGGGCCAGCGACAGGCCGCCGAGGATCAGCAGGACGATCGCTCGTCGCATCGTGTCTCGCTCTCTGTCCGCAGACCCGTGGGGTCGTCCGTCGGGGGCGCGGCCCAGCCGCGGGCGGTCAGTCTAGCGGGCGGCCCTCGGGAGCCAATGCCGGGACCGCGGCGTCGACGCCGGCCTGCCGGGCGCGCCCGATCACGTCGGTGAGCATCCCGTGCAGGCGCTCGGCGTCGGCCAGCTCCAGCCGGAGCTGCTGCATGACCACCCGCGGCACGTGCAGTGCCTGCTCGCGGAGGGCGACGCCCGCCGGGGTGAGGGTGAGCCGGAGGGCACGCTCGTCCCCCTCCTCGCGCCGTCGCTCGAGGTAGCCGACCGCCTCGAGCCGCTTCAGCAGCGGCGAGAGCGTTGCCGGCTCCAGGGCCAGCAGCCGACCGAGCTCACTCACCCGCAGCGGGGCGTGCTGCCAGAGCGCGAGCATGACGAGGTACTGCGGGTGCGTGAGCCGCAGGGGCTCCAACACGGGCCGGTAGATGCTGATCACGCTGCGAGAGGCGACCGCGAGGGCGAAACAGACCTGGCGTTCGAGCTCGAGCAGGCCGGCCGCCTCTGTGGGCAGTCTCACGCCTTCTGCAGGGCTTTCCTGACTTCCCTTGCGCGTCATGCTTAGTACGCTAACAGTTAGCGTGCTCGGTGAGCGGCGACCGAACGACGAAGGGTGCATCGCATGGACAAGGTCGCGCGCGGCGACGGGTATTCACTGCCCTACCGGATCTGGTGGGAGATCGAGTACACGCTGATGCACGTCTTCGGCCCGGCAACCCTGGACGGCGACGCCGACCCCCGGATCTCCATGAAGAAGGACCGCGACCGGCGCAAGGCCCTCTGGCTGGAGCGCCAGGCCGCGAAGAGCCCCGGTAGGGCCCGCTGACCCTGGACACCCTCAGGCGCAGAGCTCGGCCAGGCGGCGCGCGTTGCGCACGGCGTTCCCGTCCCCGTCGTTGTTGAAGAACGCGTGGACGGCGTGGCCGCCGCCACGCCACTCCTCGATGCGGTCGGCCCACCAGCGCAGGTCGTCCTCGGGGTAGCTACCCGCGTACAGGTGGTGCTGGTCGGGTCCGTGCAGCCGGAGGTAGACCAGGTGAGCGGTCGCGCGCAGGACGCAGGGCAACCCAGCACCGCTCATCACGCACCACGACACCCCCCGCTGGGCCAGCAAGTCGAAGACGGCGTCATCAACCCAGCTGGGGTGCCGCAGCTCCACCGCCAGGCCGACCCAGGAGGGGAACCGGTCGAGGACGTAGGCCAGCCGGGCGTCGTCGCGGGCATGGTCGGGGGGCAGCTGCAGCAGCAGGGTGCCGCGTCGCTCACCCAGCTCGTGCCAGCCGGCGCAGATCCGCTCGACCCACACCTCGGGCGCGTAGAGCCGCTTGCCGTGCGTGAGACCGCGCGGCGCCTTGGCGGTGAGCCGGAAGCCCTCGGGCAGCCGCCGACGCCAAGACGCCCAGGTCGCTGGCCGGGGCCAGCGGTAGAAGCTGGCGTTCAGCTCCACCGTCCCGTGGGGCGGACCGGCCCCGAAGGCGCCCAGGTAGGCAGGCAGCCGCTCCCGAGCGGGCAGGCCTGGGGGGTAGAGCACGTGCTCCCAGTGGTCGTAGCTCCACCCGGACGTGCCGACACGGACCTCCGGCACTCAGACCTCCGGACCGCGGGTCGGCGAGGAGCCGGACCGACGACCACGGTGCAGCAGCGCGGGAAGGACGGCGATCGCCGCAACCACCACCGCGACCAGGGCGCTCGCCGCGAGCGCCACCCGCAGCCCGACGACGACGTCGAAGACCAGCAGCACCGTTCCGACGAGGACCAGGCCGACCCCGAGCAGGACCAGCCGCAGGACGAGGTGGCCCACCCGCACCACCAGCACCTTGACGCGCTGGCGGAACAGGGCGCGGTGCAGGCTCACCGGTGCCAGGCCCAGAGCCGTCGTCAGCACGGCGATCACCACCAGGACGAGGTAGATCCGCTGCTGGTAGGCCGCGAGGTCGGAGAACGCCGGTTGGAACGCGATGGCGAGCAGGAAGCCCAGCAGCACCTGGGTGCCGGTCTGGGTGACCCGCAGCTCCTGCAAGAGCTCGTTCCAGTTGCGGTCCAGGCGCTCCTCCGGTGTCTCGTGCCGGCCGTCGCCGGCGCCCAGCTCGCCTTCGTGGCCGCGCTCCGGTGCGGTCACCGCGACCTCCTGGCCATCGCCCGCCCTTCCTCTGGTCCTCGCTCGGCGAGTCCGGCGGGCAGGTCCGCTGCACCCTCAGGCCGCCGGTGTGCCCGTGCGGCCCTGCCGTGTACAGGGCCGGGACGCCCGCCTAAACTGGATCCTGACGACGCAGTCACGTCCCCGGAGCATAGATGGGCGGCTCCGGGCTCCTCGGTGCACCTGGCTCCCGCCGGGCCCGCCGACCGTGGCGACGCGGCGTCGGTGCTGCGCGAACCGGTCGCGTGGCAAGGGAGGAGCACCGACATGAGCGGATTGGGCGACAAGATCAAGGGCAAGGCCGAGGAGCTCAAGGGCGACGCGAAGGCGAAGACCGGCGAGGCGACCGACAACCCGGACCTGCAGGCCGAAGGCCACGGGGACCAGGTGGCGGGCAACGCCCAGCAGGCCGTCGGCGATATCAAGGACGCCTTCAAGTCCTGACCGGCCCAGGTACCACAGGCAGGCCTCCCCGTCGTCGACGGGGAGGCCTTGCTGCGTCCGGAGGCGGTGAGGGCTAGCTCGCCCCGCCACCCGACAGGTGCTCGATGATCGCCGTAGTGGACACCGACGGGGTGCGCGGCAGGTAGATGACTTGGCAGGCGTCGTTGAGGAAGTCGAACTTGCCGGCCCAGTCGTCACCCATGACCAAGATGTCCGCCCGGTGCTCGAGCACGTACTCGCGCTTCTGCTCCAGGCTCTCCTCGATGAACACCGTGTCGACCACCTTGAGGTTCGAGACGATCTCGGTGCGCTCGTCCTGGTTGAAGACGGGGTTGCGGCCCTTCTTGGCGAAGTTCAGCGCGTCAGAGGAGATCCCGACCACCAGCCGGTCCCCCAGGGCCGCCGCCCGGTTCAGCACGCGGACGTGGCCGACGTGCAGCACGTCGAACGTGCCGAAGGTGATGACGGTGGTCATGGGCGGGACTCCTGCGGTTGGGCGACACGAACGCCCGTCACCTTAATGGCACCGGCGGTGAAGGGCCGCCTGCCGCGGACCCGGCCCGGCCGGGCGTCCACGGCGGCATCGCGACCCGCCGACGTAGCCTGACGCGGTCATGGCCCTGCTCCTCGACCTCACCCCGCTGCGTGCCAGCCCCGCCTTCCGCCGCCTCGTCGTCGGGCTCGGGGTGTCCAACCTGGGCTCCCAGCTCACCGTGGTCGCGGTCGGGCTGCAGGTCTACGCGATCACCGCGTCGACCTTGTCGGTCGGAGTGCTCGGGATCTGCGCTCTCGTCCCGCTGGTCCTGCTCGGCCTCTACGGCGGCGCGCTGGTGGACGCCCACGACCGTCGCCGGGTGGCCCTCGCGTCGGCGGCTGGGCTGTGGGTGGTGACCCTGGCCCTGGCCGTGCAGGCTTGGCTCGGGGTCGACTCCGTGCTGCTGCTGTACGCCCTGGTGGCGGTGCAGTCCGGGGGGTTCGCCATCAACAACCCCGCGCGCACCTCGATCATCCCCCGGCTCGTCGAGCCGCGGCTGGTGCCGGCGGCGAACGTCTTGACGACCATCGAGACCAACGTGGCCCTCACCGTGGGGCCCCTGCTCGGTGCGGTGCTGGTGGCGGTCTGGGGCTTCGGTCCCGCCTACACGATCGACGCGGCGCTGTTCACCTTCGCGCTCTGGGCGCTGTGGCGGCTGCCCGACCTCCCTCCGCTGCCGGAGGGCTCGGGGGACGGCGGCCGCAGCGGGCGTCGCGGCCTCTCCTCCGTCCTCGAGGGCCTGCACTACCTCGCGACGCGGCCTCAGGTCCGGATGACCTTCGTGGTCGACCTGATCGCGATGGTGTTCGCCATGCCGCGGGTGCTGTTCCCGGCCGTGGGGGTGCTGTTCCTCGGTGGCGGCGCCACCACGACGGGGATGCTCAGCGCGGCCTTCGCCTTCGGGGCGGTGCTGGCCGGGGTCTTCTCCGGAGGTCTGGTGGCGCTGCGCTGGCAGGGCCGGGTGATCACCGGCTCGATCCTCGCCTTCGGCGCCTCCGTCGCGGGGTTCGGCGGGGTGCTGGTGGTGGTCGGGCCCGACCGACCTCCGCAGATCGTGGGAGGTGCGCTCGCGGCGGCCCTGGTCTTCTTGGCCCTGGCCGGTGGCGCCGACGCCATCAGCTCGGTGTTCCGTCAGACCATCCTCCAGACCGCCACCCCGGACCACCTGCGGGGGCGCCTGCAAGGCGTCTTCATCGTCGTGGTGGCCGGCGGACCGCGGCTGGGCGACCTGGTGCTCGGGGCGGGGTCGAGCTGGGTCGGCGAGGGGTGGGCAGCCGTCGCGGGCGGGTTGACCTGCATGCTGCTGCTGAGCCTCGTGGTGATCCGGCAACGGCGGTTCCTGCGCTACGACGCGCTGGCGCCGACCCCCTGACGGCCGCGGCCCGACGCGCCGACGGCGTCAGTGCGCGAGGGCTGCCCCGAGCTCGGCGAGCACGGCCTCCAGCTGGTCCAACCCGTGGTCCAGCTGCTCCTCGGTGATGACCAGCGGGGGGGCCAGCCGCAGCGTGGACCCCTGCGTGTCCTTGGCGAGCACGTGCCGGCGGGCGAGCGCCTCACAGACCTGGCGCCCCGTCCCGAGCGCCGGGTCGACGTCCACGCCAGCCCACAGCCCGCGTACCCGGACGGCCACCAGCCCGTGCCCGACCAAGGCCTCCAGCCGGCCTCGCATCCGCTCCCCCAGCCGGGTGGCCCGCTCCTGGTACTCCCCGGTGGCGAGCAGCTCCACAACGGCCCGCCCGACGGCGCAGGCCATCGGGTTGCCGCCGAAGGTGCTGCCGTGCTGACCGGGCCGCAGCACCCCCAGGACGTCCCGGTCGGCGACGACAGCCGAGACGGGGACGATGCCGCCGCCGAGCGCCTTGCCGAGCAGGTAGACGTCGGGCACCACGTCCTCGTGCTCGCAGGCCAGGGTGCGGCCGGTGCGCCCCAGACCGGACTGGATCTCGTCGGCGATGAACAGCACGCGGTGCGCGCGGGTGAGCTCCCGGACGCCCGCCAGGTAGCCGGGCGGGGGGATCCGGACGCCCGCCTCGCCCTGGATCGGCTCCAGCAGCACGGCCACCACGTCGTCGGTGATCGCGGCCTCGAGCGCGGCGAGGTCGCCGTAGGGCACGGAGACGAACCCCGGGGTGTAGGGGCCGAAGTGGTCGTGAGCCTCCGGGTCGTCGGAGAAGCTGACGATCGTCGTCGTCCGGCCGTGGAAGTTGCCGCCGGCCACGATAATCGTCGCGCGGCCGTCGGGCAGGCCCTTCACCTCGTACCCCCACTTGCGGGCCACCTTGATCGCCGACTCCACCGCCTCCGCCCCGGTGTTCATCGGCAGCACGACCTCCTTGCCCACGAGCCCGGCCAGGGCCTCGGCGAACGGAGCCAGCTGGTCGTGGTGGAAGGCGCGCGAGGTCAGGGTGATCCGGTTCAGCTGGGCGCGCGCGGCAGCCAGCAGCGCGGGGTGGCCGTGCCCAAAGTTGGTGGCGGAGTAGGCGGCGAGGAAGTCGAGGTGGTCGACGCCGTCGACGTCGGTGACCACGGCACCCGAACCGGACGCCACCACCACCTCGAGCGGGTGGTAGTTGTGCGCCACGTGGGCGTCCTCGGCGGCCAGCAGGGCGGACACCGGTGAGGGCGCGGGGCTGTCGGTGGGGCGGGTCTGCTCGTCGAGGACGGTCATCGCGGGGTGCCTCCTAGCGTGGTGGGACGGGTTGTAGTGGCGCGGCGAGGATCGGCGCATTGACGGCGCCTCCGGGATCAGCACACGCGGCGTCATGAGACGAGTCTAAATCCCCTCTTGCGCAACATTCCTCGTGTGAGGTAGGAACTTCAGATGCAATCATTGCGTTTGGATGACATCGACCGCAACATTCTTGCTTGTTTGATGAAGGACGGCCGGGTGAGCTTCGCCGCCCTCGGTCTCCAGGTGGGGCTGTCGACGGCGGCGACCAAGCGCCGGGTCGACCGGCTGCGCGCCGAAGGCGTGATCCGGCGTTTCGCCGCGGAGATCGAACCGACCGCCCTGGGCTGGACGATCGAGGCCTTCGTCGAGCTTTACTGCGAGGGGCGGGTCCCGCCCGACGGGATGCGCGAGCTCGCCCTGAGCATCCCGGAGGTGAGCGAGGCGTACACCGTGACCGGCGAGGCCGACGGCATCCTCCTGGTCCGCGCCTCCGACGCCGCACACTTCGAGAGGGTGCTCGGCGTCATCCGGAACCATCCCGGCGTCAGCCGCACCCGCTCGGCTGTCGTCCTCTCCCACCTGTAGGTCACAACCTGGTAGCCGATAGGCACCACCTGTGGTCGAGGTGGCAAGATCGTCGCCGTGCCCGCCCCCGCGGGTCACGACGGAAGATCCAGGCGCGCCCGTGCGTGAGGTTCTCCCGCGCCACCGGTCGGGCACGCGCGAGGACCGGCGGGGCGCCACGACGTGACGAGCCAGGGGACGAGAGGCAGATGAGGTCGATCCAGTGACTGAGCCGAGCGCACCACCGCGCCGCATCCGCGTCACCGACTTCGCCACGGCCAAGCGCGAGGGCCGCCGGTGGGCCATGCTCACCAGCTACGACCAGTACACCGCGGCCCTGTTCGACGAGGCCGGTGTGTGGAGCCTGCTCGTTGGCGACAGCGCTGCCAACAACGTCTACGGCTATGACTCGACGCTACCCGTCACGGTGGACGAGCTCCTGCCGTTGGTGCGGGCGGTCGTCCGGTCCACCCGACGCGCCCTCGTCGTCGGCGACCTGCCCTTCGGCTCCTACGAGGCGGGCCCCGGCCAGGCGCTGCAGACCGCGATCCGCTTCATGAAGGAGGGCGGGTGCCACGCCGTCAAGTTCGAGGGTGGCGTCCGGGTCGCTGATCAGGTCGCCAAGGTCACCGGCGCCGGGATCCCCGTCATGGGGCACATCGGCTTCACCCCGCAGAGCGAGCACCGGCTCGGCGGCTACCGGGTCCAGGGCCGGGGTGACAGCGCCGCCCAGCTGCTCGAGGACGCCCATGCCGTGGCCGAGGCGGGCGCCTTCGCCGTCGTGCTGGAGATGGTGCCGGGCGACCTGGCCGCCCGGGTGACCGAGGAGCTCCCGATCCCGACGATCGGGATCGGCGCCGGCCCGGGCTGCGACGCGCAGGTCCTGGTCTGGCAGGACATGCTGGGGCTGCGGCAGGGCAAGGTGACGCGCTTCGTCAAGCAGTACGCCGACCTGGCCTCGGTCATCTCCACCGCAGCGTCCGCCTACGTCGGAGAGGTCGCCGCCGGCACCTTCCCCACCGCCGCCCACACGTTCTCCGACACCCCCTCCCCCGCCGTCCCGTCCCACCCGACCGACCCGGCCCCGGCCGGCACGCCGCCCGTCCCGGGTGCGCCAGGAGCTCATCCGTGATCGTCGCCCACAACCTCGCCGACTTCGCGACCGCGCGCGCCGACCTCGACGCCGCCGGTCACCGGCACGTCGCCTTCGTCGCCACCATGGGGGCCTTGCACGCGGGTCACCGTGAGCTGATCCGGCTGGCCCGGACCAGCGGTGACGCCGTCGTCGTCAGCATCTTCGTCAACCCGCTCCAGTTCGGCCCGGGTGAGGACTACGCCCGGTACCCCCGCCCGCTCGAGGACGATCTCGAGGTGTGCGCAGCCGAGGGCGTCGACCTCGTGCTGGTGCCGAGCGTCGCCGAGCTCTACCCCGCCGGGCGCCAGGTCACCGTCCACGCCGGGACGATGGGTGCGGTCCTGGAGGGCCGGTCCCGGCCTGGTCACTTCGACGGGGTGCTGACCGTGGTCGCGAAGCTGTTCCACGTCGTCCGCCCCCAGCAGGCGTTCTTCGGGCAGAAGGATGCCCAGCAGCTGGCCATCATCCAGCGCATGGTGGGCGACCTGAACATGGACATCGAGGTGATCGGCGCCCCTACGGTCCGCGAGCCGGACGGGCTGGCCCTCTCCAGCCGCAACGTCTTCCTCTCCGCCGCCGACCGCGCCCTGGCCACCAGCCTGTCCACGGCCCTGCAGAAGGCGGCGACGGCCGACAGCGTGCCGGCGGCCCGGGTGGCCGCCAACGAGGTGCTGGACCGGGTCCAGTTCGAGCCGGACTTCGAGCTCGACTACGCCGTCCTGGTCCACCCGGCGACCTTCGTCGAGGTCCCGGACGACTACACCGGGCCGGTGCGCATGCTGGTGGCCGCGAAGATCGGCGGGACACGTCTGATCGACAACGCGCTGCTGGAGCTGCCCGGCCCGGTCTCGGAGCAGGAGATGGTCGACGCGGCGGTCTGACGCCCGTCGACCGCGCACCCCAGCCGTGGACCTCGAGGACGCCGCCGAGGAGCTGTACGCGGGCTCGCCGGACGACTTCGTGCAGCGCCGGACGGCCCTGGTGGCCCAGGCCCGCGCCGGACGTGACCGGCCGCTGGCCAAGGAGATCGCGGCGCTTCGACGGCCCACGCGGACGGCCTGGCTGCTCAACCGGCTGGCCCGCGACGACGCCGACGGGGTCGCGGCCCTGCTGGCGCTGGCCGTAGAGCTGGAGGACGCCCAACGCCGGCGCTCCGGCCCGGACCTGCGCCGGCTCTCGGCCCAGCGTCGACGGCAGGTAGACCAGCTGGCCCGGGACGCGGTCCGGCGGGCGACCGAGGCCGGCTGGGCCGCCGCCGAGGGCGCTCTGCACGAGGTGGCGCAGAGTCTGCAGGCGGCCCTCGGCGACCCCGCGACCGCGGACCTGCTGCGGCGGGGGCGGCTCACCACCGCCGTCAGCTACGGAGGCTTCGGCTCCACCGACCTGATGGCCGCGCTGGCCGCGTCCATGCCCGCCGCCCCGGCCGCGGTCGCTCCCGAGCTTGAGCCGGACCCCGAGCCCGAGCCGGACCCCGAGCCCGAGCCTCAGCCCGTAGACGAGCCCGAGCCGGTGGACGAGGCCGGGCAGGAGCGGGAGCAGCGGGCCGCGGAGGCGGAAGCCGCCTGGGAGCAGGCCGCCGCCGACCTGGCCGAGGCCGAGCAGGAGGCCGACGAGGCGACGGCCCGGGCCGACGCCCTGGCCGACCGGGTCGAGGAGCTGCAGAGCGAGCTGGCACGCGTGGAGGCCGACGAGGCCGCGGCCCGGGCGGAGGCACGAGCGGCTCGTCGTCGGCACCAGGCGGCGGCGGGGGCCGCCCAGGAGGCCGAGCAGGCCCGGCGCGACGCCCGGGCCGAGCTCGGCTGAACCCGGGTCAGGCCTCGCGCCACTCTGGGCTGGAGATGTGGGACCCGCCGTGCGGACCCATCTGCAGCATGCCGCCGTCCACGACCCATGAGGCCCCCGTGACGTAGCTGGCCGCCGGTGAGGCGAGGAACGCGACGACGTCGGCGATCTCGTACGCGTGACCCGGCCGGCCGAGAGGGATGCCCGGCCGCTCGGTCTGGGTCGGGTCCTCGTCAGTCTGGTCGGTCATCGGCGTCGCGATCTCCCCGGGCGCGACGGCGTTGGCCGTGATCCCGTGTGCGCCGAGCTCGATCGCGATGGTCTTCACCAGGCCTCCGAGGCCGTGCTTGGCGGCGTCGTAGGCGCTGGAGCCCACGCGTGGCTGGTGCTCGTGCACGCTGGTCACGGCGATGAGCCGGCCGCCCCGGCCCTGCCGCACCAGGTGCCGGGCCGCTGCCTGCAGGCAGGCGAAGGCGCCGTCGAGGTCGGTGGCGAGGGTGTTCCGCCAGGTGGCGAGGTCCAGGTCGAGGAAGGCGGTCCCGTCCCCGGTGCCCGCGTTGTTCACGAAGACGTCGAGGCCACCGAGCTGCTCGGCCAGCCCGTCGACGACCCCGGCGCAGGACTCGAGGTCGGTGGTGTCGAGCCGGGCCACGTAGGCCTGACGGCCGTGGGAACGGACCTCCTCCGCTGTAGCCTCGGCGCCGTCGGAGTCACGATGCCAGGTGATGCCGACGTCGAGGCCGGCGCGGGCGAGGGCGACGGCCGTCGCCTTGCCGATGCCGGAGTCGGACGCGGTGACGATGGCGCGGGACGGGTGGAACTGGCGGGGGTCGAACGGCATGGGGCTCTCCTTCGCAAGGGTCGACGGGTTATCGGCCCGAGTACCCCGAGCCGTCGGGTCGACACCGTTCAAGCGTCCGTGCCGGGGCCCCGGACCTGGGAGGATGGGAACCCACCCGGGAAGGCCCTCCGGGTGCCGCCTGCGCTGGACAACCGGCCGACGACCCTGGAGGACCCCTGATGACCGACGCCGCGAACGCCCCCGACGACACGCAGGCCCCCGACGCGCCCGGCACCGGCACCCGCTGCGCCGTGGTCTACAACCCCACGAAGATCTCCGACGGGTTCCGTGAGCTCGTCACCGAGCGGACCGCGGCCGCCGGCTGGGCGGAGCCGCTCTGGCTGGAGACCAGCGAGGACGACCCGGGGCGTGCCATGACCCGCGAGGCCCTCGACGCGCAGGTGGACATCGTGCTTGCGGCGGGCGGTGACGGCACGGTCCGCGTGGTCGCCGACGTGATGGCGGGGTCCGGGGTGACCATGGCCGTCCTCCCGGCCGGCACCGGGAACCTGCTGGCCCGCAACCTGGAGCTCCCGCTGGACGAGACCGGAGCCCTGGAGGTCGCGCTCGCCGGTCGGACCCGCGACGTCGACCTCGTCGAGCTCACGGTCGACGGCGGCCCCAGCGAGCACTTCGCGGTGATGGCGGGTGTCGGGGTGGACGCGGCGATCATGGACGAGGTGAACCCCGACCTCAAGAAGAAGGTGGGGCCGGCCGCCTACTTCGTCGCTGCGGGGAAGGCGCTCGGACGGCTGCCCGTGCAGATGGACATCAGCGTGGACGGCGGACGGCGGCACCGTCGCCACGCCATGACTTGCCTGATCGGCAACGTCGGCAAGCTGCCCGGCGGCCTCGTGCTGATGCCGGACGCCGAGTTCGACGACGGTCACCTGGACGTGTACGTCGCCTCCCCCCGGCGCGTCACCCACTGGTTGAAGCTGCTGGTGCGGGTGGTCACCCGCCGCGGGCAGCGCGACGACCAGGTGGACTCCTGGCAGGCGCAGCGCGTGGTCCTCACCCTGCGCAAGCCCGAGTCCTACCAGCTCGACGGCGACGTGATCGGTGAGGCGCGCGAGCTCGTCGCGGTGATCCGTCCCGGCGCGCTCCGGATCTGCGTGGTCTGAGCGCCGAGCCGCCGCCCAGCTGCATCCCGCGCGGCGGACGCAGCCGAATGCAGGGAGCCGTTCGGTCGTCCCCGTGGTCCGTCGGCGTCGCCGCGTAGGCTCGCGGCGACCGTCCCAACCGCAGGAGGCCCCATGGCTTCGACCGTGCTCGTCACCGGCGCCTCCGGCTTTGTCGGATCGCACCTGGCCCAGTCGCTGGTCGACGCCGGACACCACGTCAAGGCGATGACCCGCCACCCCGAGCGCTACACCGGCGCCGGGGAACCGGTAGTAGGCGACGTCGCTGACCGCGCCAGCCTGGACGAGGCGCTGGCCGGGGTGGACGTCGCCTACTACCTGGTGCACTCCCTGCAGAGCGACGACTTCGTCGAGCTCGACGCCCAGGCGGCCCGCAACTTCAGCGCGGCCGCGTCCCAGGCCGGGGTCGAGCGGATCATCTACCTCGGCGGGCTCGGGGAGGAGGGCCAGGACCTCTCTGACCACCTCCGCTCCCGGCGCCAGGTCGAGTCGCTGCTGGGTGAGGACGGGGTGCCGGTCACGGTGCTCCGCGCGGCCATCGTCATCGGCCACGGCGGGATCTCCTGGGAGATCACGCGCCAGCTGGTGGCTCACCTGCCGGCCATGGTGGTGCCGCGCTGGGCCACCACCCGGACCCAGCCCATCGCCCTGGCCGACGTCATCCGTTACCTCGTCGGGGTGCTCGAGCCGGTCGAGGCGAAGGGCCGGGTGTTCGAGATCGGCGGCTCCGAGGTGCTGACCTACGCCGAGATGATGCAGCGGGTCGCGAGGCTGCACCACCACCGGGTGCTGCCCATGCTTCCCGTGCCGCTGCTCAGCCCCCGGCTGTCCTCGCACTGGCTGGCCTTCGTCACCGACGTGGACACCGCGACCGCCCGCAACCTGGTCGACTCCATGAGCAACGAGGTCGTCGTGCACGACCAGAGCATCCGCGAGGTCGTCCCGGGGGAGCCGATGGACTACACCGCCGCGGTCGAGGCCGCCTACGCCCAGCGCGCCGCCGCCCGGGGCGTGCACACACCCACCGCATGACGGGGCGGACCCGCCTGCTCGGGCGCGCCCTGGGCGTGGTGCGGCCGATCCTGCTGGACAAGGTTGAGCGCGATCACCAGCAGAGCGACCGGGCGTTCCGGCACCGTCGCATTGTGGTGGCCCTCACCCTGCTGGTCGGCGCGACCCTGCTCGGGCTGTCCTTCTCGACCCAGCAGGGCGACCCCGTCTTCTACGCCCTCACCCTCGGGCTGGCCGCGACCTGGACCATCGGCAGCTTCGTCTCCGGACCCCTGCACCTGGGCCACATCCAGATCCTGGGGGCCCTCCGCCGCCCGGTGGTGACGCCGATCCTGGTCGGCCTCGCGTTGGCTGCGGTCTTCGTCGCGGGTGCGCTCGTCATGCGGGAGATCCCGCCTCTGGCCGCTTTCGCCGAGAACGTCCTGGGCTACGCGCGCGCCGGCAACCTGGCGCTGGTGCTGGTGATCACCCTGGTCAACGGGATCGCGGAAGAGCTGTTCTTCCGCGGTGCCCTCTTCGCGGCGATCGGGCGCAAGCACCCGGTGCTGATCTCCACCGTCGTGTACGCGTTGGCGACCGTCGCGGGAGGCAACCCCTTGCTGGTGTTCGCCGCGGCCGTGCTCGGGGTCGTCGTCGGCCTGCAGCGCCGGGCGGGCGGTGGCGTGCTGGCGCCCATCCTCACCCACATCACCTGGTCGACCGCCATGCTGCTGGTGCTCCCCCAGATCTTCCCCGGTGGGTGACCGGAGCCTGGCGGATCAGAGGGTGGGCGGGGGTCCGGCGTACCGGTTGTCCTCGATGTGGCGGGTACGGCCCCGCTGGGCGTTCATCACCAGCGCCAGGATGATCGCCAGGACACCCGCCACGAGCAGGATGATCCCCAGTGTGTCGTCGGAGACGAACGGCAGGTTCACGTCCAGCGCGAACAGCAGGATCGCTCCCACCACGAACAGCAAGATGCCGACACCGATTCCCATGTGACGCTCCTCAGTCCTCAGCCCCGACAGCCCGACGGCTGCTGGGGCCCACCCTAGGCTTCTCGCACGATTTCGGGCTGCTGCCGCGCCCGGACCGCACAGGCCGTCCCGGCGCTCGCTCCCCCGAACGAGCGGCCGGGACGGTGGCTGCTGATTCCCTGGCGGCCGCGCCATCCCCCGATGGTGTGCTGGCGCCTGGGCTGTCCCCCGACCTGGACCACTTTGCCCTGCGTACCTCAGTACCGCCATCGCCGGAAGCGCAGGTTTTCCCCAAGATTCTGTGCATGACCGTCAGGGCTGCCTTCTCCGGCCGGTGCCCCTGCCCCTGACCCTGACCCTGATACTGAGGCCCATGACCAGGGCGTCGGAGCAGGTCGTTCACGTCGAGGGCCGCAGCGTGCGGCTCACCAACCTGGGCAAGGTCCTCTATCCCGCCACCGGCACCACCAAGGGTGAGGTGCTCGACTACTACGCCCGGGTGGGCGCGGTGATGCTGCCCCACCTCCGGCAGCGTCCCGCCACCCGCAAGCGCTGGCCCGACGGGGTCGGCGACGAGGTGAGGGCCGGGACGGTCTTCTTCGCCAAGGACCTCGGGGCCGGGACGCCGGAGTGGGTGCAGCGGTACACGATCCGGCACCGGGACCACGACAACGACTACCCCGTCGTCAACGACCTGGCCACGCTGACCTGGCTGGCCCAGCTGGCTGCCCTGGAGATCCACGTGCCGCAGTGGCGGTTCGCCGAGGACGGAACTTCTCGGAACCCCGACCGCCTGGTGCTCGACCTCGACCCGGGGGAGGGCGTGACGCTGGCCGACTGCGCGGAGATCGCCCGCCAGGCGCGGGAGATCCTGCTGGGCATCGGCCACGACCCTGTGCCGGTGACCAGCGGCAGCAAGGGCATCCACCTCTACGCCCCGCTGGATGGGAACCAGACTCCCGAGCAGGCCACCGCGCTCGCCCGTGAACTGGCCCTGGCGCTGGAGGCGGCGCAGCCTGACCGCGTGATCAGCTCCATGAAGCGCTCCGAGCGCGACGGAAAGGTGTTCCTCGACTGGAGTCAGAACAACGGGAACAAGACGACGATCGCGCCGTACTCCCTCCGGGGACGCGCCCACCCCACTGTCGCGACCCCCCGGACCTGGGCCGAGCTCGACGACCCCGGACTGCGCCAGCTGGAGTACCCGGAGGTCCTCGAGCGGATCGACAGCCTGGGCGATCTGCTGGCCCCGCTCCTGCCTCCTGCGCAGGGCCCAGACCGGTTGACCACCTACCGGAGCATGCGCGACGCACGCCAGACGCCCGAGCCGGTGCCGGCCGCACCACCGGCGACCGCCCCGCCCGGGGACGGCGACCCGACCTTCGTGGTCCAGGAGCATCACGCGCGACGCCTGCACTACGACTTCCGGCTCGAGCACGACGGCGTCCTGGTCAGCTGGGCGGTGCCCAAGGCGCCCCCGACCGACCCGAAGACCAACCACCTCGCCGTGCAGACCGAGGACCACCCGCTGGAGTACGGCAGCTTCGAGGGCAGCATCCCGTCAGGGCAGTACGGCGGCGGAGACGTCCGGATCTGGGACGCCGGCACCTACCGGCTGCACAAGTGGCGCGACGGCAAGGAGGTCATCGTCACCTGCCACGGACGGCCGGGCGGCGGTCTGGGCGGTGTCCGGAAGTTCGCCCTCATCCACACCGGCGGCCCGGGCCGGGCGGCGAAGAACTGGCTGATGCACCTGATGGCAACCGATCCCGAGGACGAGGTGCCCTCGGCTGACCCGCCGGCCGAACCCGCTCCTGCCGACCGCCGCAAGCCCGCGCTCCCGGTGCAGGAGTCCGGCTTCCCGGCCCGGGTGGAGCCGATGCTCGCCTCGCTGACCACGGCCAACGCGTTCGGGCCGGAGGAGGGGTGGGCGTTCGAGATGAAGTGGGACGGGGTCCGGGTGCTCGCCTACCTCGCGGAGGGCCGGGTCGAGCTGCGCAGCCGACGGGGCCGCGACGACACCGCCGCCTACGCCGACGTCGCCGCGGCGCTGGCCTCCGTCCCCGTCCGGAGCGCGGTGCTGGACGGGGAGGTGGTCGTGCTCGACGCCGACGGCAAGCCCAGCTTCGGGCTGCTGCAGGCCCGGATCAACCTGACCAGGGCCGCGGACATCCAACGGCTTTCAGCCACCCATCCGACGCAGCTGATGCTGTTCGACGTGCTGGAGCTCGACGGGCAGTCGCTGCTGAACCTCGCCTACGACGACCGCCGGGCGGTCCTGGAGTCGCTGGTGCCGCTCGGGTCGGGCGGACGCGTCCAGGTGCCGCCGGTGTTCGACGGCGACCTGGAGTCGGCGATGGAGACCAGCGAGCTCTTCGGGCTCGAGGGGGTGGTGGCCAAGCGCCGGAGCTCGCGCTACGTGCCGGGCGGCCGCGGCGACGCCTGGCGCAAGATCAAGCTCTCCAAGACCCAGGAGGTCGTCATCGGGGGATGGCGTCCCGGTCAAGGCCGCCGCGACGGCACCATCGGATCGCTGCTCATGGGTGTGCCCGCCTCCGACGGGCTGCACTACGTCGGCCGGGTCGGCTCCGGGCTCGCGGACCGGGAGCTCGACGGCCTGCAGGCCGCCCTGACCCCGCTGGCCCGCGCGACCAGCCCGTTCCACGACGTCCCCCGCGAGGACGCCCGCGACGCGCACTGGGTGGAGCCGGCCCTGGTGGCCGAGGTGACCTACGGCGAGCTGACCGGCCCTGGCCGGATGCGGCACCCGGTCTGGCGCGGGGTGCGGGCGGACAAGCGGCCCGACGACGTGGTCTGGGAGGTGGCCGCCGGCTGAGCATCCCTCCTCGACGGGAGGCTCCCTCACGGTGCCGGCTCGCCCTTCCGCCTCTTCCGGGCCCTCAGGTAGCGGACCACGGCCGCCGCAGCACCGGCCAGGGCGAGCAGGACGAGGACCGCGTCCGCAGTCGGACGTGCGGGATCAGGCACCACCAGCGCCGCCGATGCACGCCAGCCCAGCTCGAGACCGACCCCGACGGGCAGCACGAGCGCGGCCACCAGACCGAGGGCGTCCCGGCGCCGGGCCAGCCCGCCCACGGCACCGAGCACGGAGCCGGTGAGGAGGGCGAGTAGACCGAAGAACAGGATCTGGTCGGGTGAGCCGCCGGGGTTCTCGCTCCCGAGCGCCGCTCCAAGGACGTAGTACACGACGACTGCCGGCACCAGGGCCGCCGGTCCGCCCAGCAGACCCCACCGGACCGAGGCGAGCAGCCACCCACCGAGGACCGCCGAACCTGCCCAGGCGACCCCGGCGTTGGCCACGAGGCTGGCCACCCGGCGAGCGCTCGCGGCCAGAACGTGATCCTCCGGTGGGACGTTGAGCCAGGTTGCCGCGGCCCCGAAGACGACACCGCTGAGCAGCACAGCGATCCACCGACGCCCCATCTGGCCCTCCCCTCCTCGCGGTCGCTCGTCCGACTGCGCCGCACCCGGAACCGTGTCAGCATCGTCGGGTACCGGGGACGGGCCAGCCCACCCGGGTGCAGCCGGACTTGAACACCCGCTGTCACCGAGTGCGGAGCTGGGCGAGCAGGTGCTCCCCGATGCCGTGCGGGACCGTGCCCGGCTCAGCGTCCAGCAGGAACAGCGCCCCCAGCGAGACGGCCCAACCCAGCGCGCGGGCCCAGACCGGGTCATCGAGCGGGTGCCGCGCGGCCACGGCCGCACGGAAGGCCGCGCGCCCGGGCTGGTCGAAGGCGAGCCAGGCCACGGCCAGGTCGGCAGCCGGATCACCGCAGCACAGGTCGCCCCAGTCGATGACCGCGCGCAGCGCCGGCACCGTCGCAGGACCGGCGAGCACGTTGAGCGGGTGCAGGTCGCCGTGGAGCCAGAGGGGCGGCCCGTCGTGCGGAGGCGCAGCCACCCCGCGCCCCCACACCCTCCTCAGGAGCGTGGCGTCGGTCGGGGGCAGCTGCGAGAGACGCTCGAGCACCCGCAGCTCGACCTCGGGAAGCGGGATCCCGCGCCAGGGACTCGCGGGGGCCTCCGGGGGCGCCGGACGGTGCAACGCCGACACGACGTCGCCGAGCTGCCGCGCCAGGATGAAGCGGTTCGCCACCGGCACCTCGGCCAGGGCACGGCCCTCGAACCAGGGGCAGACGAGCCAGGTCCACGGGTAGCCGCGTCCGGGCGCGCCGACCGCGACCGGGACGGGGACGTCGACCTCCAGACTAGGAGCCAGCCGGGGCAGCCACTCGGCCTCGCGCTGCACGAGGGATGCGGACAGCGCGCGCCGGGGCATCCGCACGCACAGGTTGGGCCCGAGCCGGGCGATGACGTTGTCCCAGCCGCTCCCCACGACGCGGACCTCGCCCGCGAGCGCCGGGAACTGGTCGCGCAGCAGCGCGTCGATGAGGGCCGGGCTGATGTCGACCTCGGCCGGCGGTGAGCGCACGGGGCCTGTTCCCTTCACCGACTGTTCGCGAGAACCCGGACGGCGAGAACGTCCGAGGACGCCCGCGTCACACCTCCACCACCCCGCCAAGTGAGAGTCCCCGGTGAGCAGCACCGCGCCAGCACCTCGTGGCTGTCCATGGGCCTCTCCTGGTCGCCGTCGCGTCCGACACTTCCCCGGTCAGCACCATCGCACCACCGGTCACCGACAGTTCCTTAGCTGGCTCCCATCCGGAAGAGCAAACACGCCCCGAGGGGGAGTGTCACAGGGGCGGGGCAAGATGGCGGCCATGGCTGACACCGACCGAGCGGCCCCGCAGCTGGGTCTTGCGTTCGTCCCCACCCTCCCGCCCGAGCGGCTGCGCGCCCTGGCCGTCCAGACGGAGTCGGTCGGCCTCGACGAGCTCTGGGTCTGGGAGGACTGCTTCAAGCAGAGCGGCATCGCCTCGACGGCCGCCGCCCTGGCATGGACCAGCGAGCTGCGGGTGGGCATCGGGCTGCTGCCGGCGCCGCTGCGCACCGTGGCGCTCACCGCGATGGAGCTGGCCACGCTGGAGCGGATGTTCCCGGGGCGGCTGGTCGCCGGCGTCGGGCACGGCGTCCAGGACTGGATGGGCCAGGCCGGGGTCCGGGTGGGTTCGCCGATGACGCTGCTGCGGGAGTACACCGCGGCGCTGCGCTCCTTGCTGAGCGGGAAGGAGGTGACCGTGCAGGGACGCTACGTGCAGCTGGACCGGGTGGCCCTGAGCTGGCCGCCCAGCCCCCCTCCGCCGCTGATGCTCGGCGGCTCCGGGCCCCGCTCCCTCGAGCTCACCGCCGAGCTCGGCGACGGCACCCTCCTGGCAGCAGCTCTGAGCGTCGCCGAGGTGGCGGCGGTCGGCGCCCTGCTGGCCCGGACCCGAGGACCTGGGCACCCGCTGGTGGCCACGGTCATCGTGGCGACCGGACCCCGGGCCCAGGAACGGGTGGACTCCGAGGTGCCGAAGTGGGGTGGCCGGCTGGGTGAGGGGATCGGGGTAGCCGGCGACGCCTCACGCGTGGCTGAGGAGGTGCGGGCCTTCGCCGACGCCGGGGCGACGTCCGTGGTCTTCCAGCCGGTCGAGGGCGAGCCGGACCTGGACGGCTGGCTGGAGTTCCTCGGCCAGGAGGTGGCCCCGCTGGTACGGCGATGACCAGCGGTCAACGACCGAAGAGCCCGCGCAGCCCGCTCCGTCGGGTGTCGTCGCGACCTGGGTGAGGCGGAGGGGGCGAGGAAGGAGCTGGGGGGGCGGCGGTGGGCGTCGCACCCGCGGGGGCCTTCTCCCGGTTGCGGACCTGCTCGTGCAGCTCCTCGGGGGCGCGGCTGCGCATGCCCTCGACCTCCAGCAGCGACCCAGCGGCGTCCTCGCTGCGCGGCTCGGTCTCGCCACTGACCGCGTAGCGGGTCCGGGTCAAGGTGGCGGTGCACTTGACCCCGTAGTCGAACTCCATGACCTCGCAGCCGTAGCAGACCAGCCGTCCGGGAAGCACCACGACATCCGGGTTCCGCCCGGCCACCTGCTGCTCGCGGCGGTTGACCGCGTCGGCGTAGGCCATGACCGCCTGCCGGTTCCAGCAGGGGACCCCGTCACCGCCGTCCTTGATTCCGACGTGCATGTCCGCTCCTTTGCGTCACCACCACCTTACGACGACCGCGGCGGCTCCAAACCAACCCGGGCAGTCGATCTCCCGGGCCGGCCTGGCGCGTGCTGGACGTCCGCTACGCGGAGACGGCGGCCGGGCGACGACGGAGCCGGCCCAGCACCCGACCGGCGCCGGCCTTGGCGGCAGCGCTGACCGAGAAGTCGTTGGGCAGCGACAGCTTGATGACCTGCTTCCACGCCGAGGCGACCTGGCGCGGCATCGAGCCCGTGGTGTAGCTGAGGCCGTAGCGGGCGGTGATCTCCCGGATCCGCGGGGCGATCTCGGCGTACCGGTTGCTTGGCAGGTCGGGGAAGCAGTGGTGCTCGATCTGATGCGACAGATTGCCCGTCATCACGTGCATGGCCTTGCTGCCGACGATGTTGGCCGAGCCGATCATCTGGCGCAGGTACCACTCACCGCGGCTCTCGCCTTCGATGGAGGTCTTGGCGAAGGTCTCCACGCCCTCCGGGAAGTGCCCGCACATGATGACCGAGTGGGTCCAGAGGTTCCGGACGAGGTTGGCCGTCATGTTGGCCGCGAGCGTGTGCAGAAAGGACGGGCCCGACAGCAGCGGGTGGACGAGGTAGTCCTTGCGCATCTGCCGACCGATCTTGGCCAGCACCTTCTTGCCATCAGCCTTGAACTGCTCCGGGTCCTCGCCGCGACCCTGGAGCTGCTTGCCCAGCTGGAGGTCGTAGGCGGCGATCGCGTACTCGAAGAAGATGGCGTTGGCGAGGTTCCACACCGGCTGGCCGAGGCTCGCGCGGCTCCACCGCTGGTCCTCGTCCACCCGCATGATGCCGTAGCCCAGGTCGTTGTCGCGGCCCAGCACGTTGGTGAAGGTGTGGTGGACCTCGTTGTGCGACTTCTTCCACTGCTCCGACGGGGAGGCGTGGTCCCACTCGTAGACCTGAGAGTGGATCTTCGGGTCGCGCATCCAGTCCCACTGGCCGTGCATGACGTTGTGGCCGATCTCCATGTTCTCGAGGATCTTGGCCACGGACAGCCCGAGCGTCCCGACCACCCACGCGGGCGGGAAGATCGAGAACAGCAGCACGACGCGGCTGCTCAGGTCCAGCGTCCGCTGCACCTTGATGACCTTGCGGATGTAGGCGGCGTCGGCGCTGCCGCGGGAGTCCAGGATCTCCTGGCGCAGCGCGTCGAGCTCACGGCCGAGCGCGTCGACCTGGGTGGCGGACAGGTGCCCCGTCGGGTCGGGCTTGCCGGAGCGCTTGGGCACGTGGTGCCGCTCGGCGGTCGTGTTGTCCAGGCGGCTGGAGCGGGTGGTGGGCGTGGCAGTCGCAGTCATGGGAGTCCTCAGAGGTCGATCGTGCAGGGGCCGGCCGCGGCCGACACACAGGTCTGGATGCGGACGCCGTCACCCTCGGCGGCGGTGGTGAGCTCACCGTTGCGCAGGTCGCGCACGGCGCCGGAGGTGAGGGGGACGACACAGCCGAAGCAGATGCCCATCCGACAGCCCGACGGCATCAGCACGCCGGCCTCCTCGCCGGCGTCGAGGATCGGCGTCGCGCCGTCGGCCTCGACGACGTTGCCCTGCCGGGAGAAGCTCAGCGTGCCGCCCTCACCCTCGGTGATGACGACGGGACGGAAGCGCTCGGTGTGCAGCTGGTGGCCCAGGCCGGCGCTCGCGAAGTGCTCTTCGAACGCGTCGAGCAGGCCCGTCGGACCGCAGGCCCAGGTGGAGCGCTCGCGCCAGTCGGGCACCACGGCGTCCAGCTCGGCGGGGGCGAGGACACCGTCGGTGGCCGTGTGCCGCTCGACCAGCCGGAGCCGGCCCTGCGCCGCCCAGTCCCTGAGCTCGGCCCCGAAGACGACGTCGGCGGCGGTGGGGGCAGAGTGCACCACGACCACGTCGGTCAGCTCGTCGAGGTGGTTGCGCAGCATGCCCATCACCGGGGTGATGCCGCTGCCGGCGGTGACGAACAGGGTCCGCGCCGGCAGCACCTCCGGGAGGACGAAGTCGCCGGCGGCCTGGTCGAGGTGGATGAGCGTGCCGGGCTGCAGGGCCCTGACGATGTGGTTGCTCACCCTGCCGCCAGGGATCGCCTTGACCGTGACAGCCAGCAACCCGTCAGCAGCCTCGCGCTCTGAGGTGAGGGAGTAGGCCCGCCACTGGCGCACCCCGTCCACGTCCACGCCGAGACGGATGTACTGACCGGGACGGTGCGTACGCCAGGAACGACCGGGCCGGATCCGCAGCGTGACCGCGTCGGCAGTCTCGCTCTCCACCGCCACCACACGCCCACGCAGATCGGCCCCCCGACGCAGCGGCGACACCAGGTCCAGGTAGTCGGCCGGCACCAGCGGGCTGACCGCGGACTCGGCCAGCAGGCGGAGAACACGGGCCGCGCGCCGGACGGGCTGGGACGGTGCCAGGAGGAACGAGCTCATGTGCTCCAGGCTAACCTACGGAACCGTAAGTTACGAGAGCGTAGGTATGACTGTTTTCACGCTGCTCGGGGGAATGTGCGGACCCCACACCCGCACACGGCGCCAGCGCAGCCCGGTGCACCGGCGCCGTCGCGGAACTCAGGAAGCGCCCGGCTCCCGCTCGACGTCCTTCTGCCCGACATCGGCCGAGGGGGTCGCGTCGGGGGTCCCCGGAACCGAGTCGGCACCCCCCGTCGAGGTTTCGGCCTGCTCGAAGGAGCTCGGGCCGGACGAGACCTGCCCACCCTCGGACCCCTCGCTGCTCCCCGATCCGGTCACCGCGTCGATCTTGTCCTTCAGCCAGTTGCTCATGACCTCGACGCTACCCGCCGCCGCTGCCGGGCAGGTGGCCCCCGGGCGGAGCCGCCGAAGCGCCCCGCGAGGGCGCTGCCGCGGTTACGCTGGTGGACGTCCTCGGCGTGACCTGTGCGGGTCGGGGACAAACGGCCGGACCGGGGGGTCCGACCGAGGGCCGGCGCACAGCGCCGGAGATGCGGGGGATGCAAGACGATGCACGACGGCGCACGCCTGCACGGCAACCGGATCACGGTGTTCGTGCTCGACGACCACGCCATGGTCCGCGACGCCTTGACCGACTACATCAACAGCGACCCGCAGATGACGGTGGTCGGCAGCGCCGGCGACGTCGACGGGGCGCTGGCGGGGATCGCCGCCACCGAGCCCGACGTCGCGGTGCTGGACGCCCGGCTCCGCGAGGGCAGCGGGATGACCGTGTGCCGTGAGGTGCGCGACCGCTACCCGCACGTGCGGTGCGTGCTGCTCACCTCCCACAGCGAGCAGGAGGCTCTCGTCGCCGCCCGGCTGGCGGGCGCGTCGGGCTACCTGATCAAGGAGCTGGTCGGTTCCAGGATGCTCGACGGCATCCGCACCGTGGCCGCGGGCGGCTCGTTGTTCGAGGCTGAGCCCGCGGCTGAGCTCCAGCCCCTGATCCAGGACCTCTGCCAGCGGCGCGCGGTCAGGTTCAGCCCCCAGCAGTCCGCGGTGCTGGCCGGTGCCGTCGGCGGCGCCAGCAACGCCCAGATCGCCGACGTCACCTGCCAGACGCCCTCGGACGTCCGGAGTCACCTGGACGCCATCTTCGCCGGCCTGGGCATCGGCGGCGGCCACCGCTGAGGCGGGTCAGCCCACCCGGGCCCGCATCACCAAGACGTCGGTCGCGGTCTCCCGGATCTCCACTGCGTCGATCTGGGAGATCCGCAGCGGCGTCTCCCCGCTCGGCCGGTTGATCTTGTCGGGCTGGACGACCCACTCCTTCACCGGCTGCCGCCGGCCGCCGGTGTCGGCGACGACCACCGAGAGGCTCGACCCGACCTCGGCCCCGGCAGCGTCTTGGCACTCCACCTCCACCCGCGTCCCGGTGGGCAGCGGCACCAGCTGCACGATCGCGGTGATGCCAGTGGGACCAACCGGCTCGAAGGCGATCCGCTGGTCCACCCCCGGCACCACCCGGCCGAGCAGCTGGGCCAGCAGGAACCCGCCCAGCACGAGAGCCAGCCCGGCGGCCACAGCCAGCAGGCGCGTCCGGGCCCGGTTCCGCTGCGAATGAACGGTGGCCAGCACCGTCGGCAGCAGGGACTCGGGCGGGGTGTCGAAGGGTTGGGGGTCGGTCAGCCGTGCCGCGTCCTCGGGTCCCACCTGGGACAACAGGCCGGGGAGCCCGGCGATCTCGCTCACCGAGCCTTGGCAGCGCGCGCAGGTCGCCAGGTGCGCCTCGTACTCGGAGCGGTCCGCGGGCGACAGGGCGCCCAGCACGTAGGCGGCGTCCCAGTCCCCGTACCGGTCGGCGTCCGGCTGTTCGGGGGTGGTCATGAGCGGGTCACTCCTCTCTCCTGCAGGACGAGCCGGAGGCTGCGCAGTCCGTAGTGCAGCCGGGACTTGACGGTCCCGGCCGGGATCCGCAGCCGGGAGGCGATCTCAGCGACCGAGCAGCCCTCGAAGTAGGCGGCTGCGATCACGGTGCGGTGGTCGATGGAAAGCGAGGCGAGCGCCTCGGCCACCAGCCAGCGGTCGAGGACGACGCTGGTCGAGTCCTCCACCGAGCGGTCCGGAGGCAGCTCGGTGCGCAGCTCGTGCCGCGAGGCAGCACTGCGCCAGCGGTCGATGACGAGGTTGCGGGTAGCGGTGAACAACCAGGCACGGGCGGCCGGCTCGGTCCGGGCGCCGAGGCCCGGGTCCTTCCACGCGCGCAGCAGGACCTCTTGGACCACGTCCTCGGCCGCCTGACGGTCGTGGGTCAGCCGCAGGGCGAACCGCCACAGCTCCGCGCCGTGCCGCTCGTGCAGCTCGGCGAGGGCGGTCTCCTTGCCCGTGGTCGCCACGCCTTGGACCTCCCTCCACCGTGTGTGCCGACCTGCCACCGGTGTGGACGACACCGCCCCGGTGATCGTTCACCGGGGCGTCCCCGGCGTCGCCCCTTCCGAGCTCTCCGGCTCGGGCTCGCTCAGGTGAGAGGGCGCACGCTCGGCCGCTCCGCGTAGCGGTGGGTGGAGACCGGGTGGTCGCCCGGACACAGCACGAGCAGCGAGCGGCCCTCGTAGGGCCCCAGGCTGACCGAGAAGGTGTGCAGGTCGTCGACCTCACCCACCACCTCGTCGGTGAACATGTCCACCAGGCCGCTGCCCGGCACCAGGTGCTCGGAGATGACGCTGCCGGAGATCTCCTGGCCGGAGAAGTTCAGCACCGTCACCTGCTCCGCGTCGCTCAGCTGGTGCACCAGGACGAGCATCGCCTTGTTCGACACCTGCGGGACGTCGAGCTGGACGGCGGTGGCGATGCCGTAGCGCTTGCGCACCGCGAGGATGTCGCGCAGCCGGCAGGCGAACGAGGTCGGGTCCTCGAGCTGGGCGGGCAGGCTGCCGTACAGGCTGGTGCCCCGCGGCAGCCGCGAGAGCGACTCGGTCGCCTCCGGGCGGTAGTCCATGAGGTCGTAGGCCGAGCGGTGGATCCAGCGGGTGTCACCCTCGGCGACGAGGGAAGCCACCTGCTTGCGGTCCAGGGTGAGCATCCCGAGCAGGTCCCAGCCTGACAGGGCGAAGACGCCGGGCTGCAGGGCGTTGAACATCGCGAGCAGCAGGTGCGCCTGCTTGATCTGCTCGACCTGCTCGGTGGAGAGGTCGTCCAGGCTGGTGATGCCCAGGGTGGCCGCGATCAGGGTCGCCGTGGTGGAGGCGATGCCGTTCTGGGTGAAGGTGGCGTTGTAGGGGCCGGCCTCCCCCGTCAGGTGGTCCAGCATGTCTTGGCGGATGGTGGTGGCCAGATCGGCGCCCCGCACCTCGGCCCCGCGGAAGGCGAACAGGTCCTCCGCGTGCAGCGTCGCGAAGTGGACGAGCTCGTAGGTCATCTCGTCGTGGTTCTGCAGGGCGTGCACCAGCGAGGCCGGCTCCACCCCGTGCTGCACCGACAGGTTGAGGGTGAGCCGCACGAACTCGGTGTCCCCGGTGGCCAGGGCGTGCACGTAGGCCGGCCGGTTGACGAAGTCGTAGGAGAGGTCCGCCCCCCGCTCGGCGGAGCTCTGGATGTCGTCGATGGTGAGGTTGAGCTCCTGGAACGTGAAGCCCCCGACCTTGCGGACCATGCTGGCGATCAGCTGGTTGGCCGCCTCCGACAGCGGGTGGCCCTCGGACCAGGCCGGGCTGTCCTCCGGGCTCTTCTCCACACCGAGGAAGCCGTTGGCGTCCAACCGGAGGGCGCCGCTGCCGAGGTCGCCGAGGGAGTGCAGGGCGTCCCCGATGACCATGCGCATGCCGGCGAACGAGGGGTCCAGCCAGTTGATCGTCGGCTGGCCCTCCTTGAAGTAGTGCAGGTAGACCCAGCGCCGTTCGACCCCGTCGGGGCCCACCACCGGCGCCGTCGCGCTCCAGTTGGTGTCCTTGACGCCGGGCTCGTAGAAGATCACCCGCTGCATGCGGCCGATGATGTAGCCGGCCTTGGTGAGCTGGTCCTCGGCCTCGAGGTCGAGGTTGACCGAGTCGCCGCGGCGGACCTTGGGCAGCAGGTGCCAGTCCTTGGGGTCGATCTCGACCATGTGGTAGATGCCGGGGTAGTCCCCGACCTTCATCTCCGCCAGCCGGAAGTCCGCGCCCTTCCCGGTGTGGCCGGGGACGATGTCGTCGATGACCATGCCGAGGTGCCCGGCGGCCACCTCCGTCATGGCCCGGAACTCCTCCTCGGTGCCGAAGTCCGCGTCGATCTGGGTGCTGATCCGGTCGAAGTGGCCATCGACGCTCGGGGTGGGGTCCCAGCCGCTGATGCCCCCGGCCTGCTTCACCGGCCCCGTGTGCAGCCCGTCGATGCCGATGGCCTCGAACGCCGCCCAGAGGTCCTCATCGCCCAGGGTCCCCAGGAACGAGGTGCCCTTCTTGGTGATCATCGAGATCGGGTAGGCCGTGAACCAGACCGACGCCTTCTCGATGGCCGCCCGGGGGTCGGGGTTGGCGAACGGGTTCTGCCACATGCTGCCCTGGCCGGAGAACTGCCGCCCGAACTCGATCGCGTCGGCCAGCATGGACTGCTCGGCCAGCCAGCTCACGTACAGGGCGTTGTCCCCGCTGGCCTTGCCGCTGCGCTCGGTCTTCGGTCGTGCGAACAGCCCCCGCAGCCGTCCGCGGGGTCGCAGCCGCTTCGGCCGCGCCGGGTAGCGCTGCTCGTCGTAGCTGACTTCGCTGGGCTCGTGCGCCTCAGCCGCGGGCTGACCAGGGTCAGCACCTCTGTCGCTCATCGGTCTCCTGCCGGACTCGTGACCTCGGGTGGTACGCGCACACGCTAGTCCACCAGCCGGGGGCTTCCGGGGGGCGGGCGCGGGCGCGAGAAGCCGGCCGCGCCGGCCTCACCGCGCAGGGTCCCCAGCAGACCGGGGACGCAGCGCCGCGCCTCCCTCGTCCTCAGCGCGCTTCAGCTCTTGACGTGACCGAGGTCACAGGAAGACGATGATCCCAGTGGGTCCGGAGCCCCGCACACCGCCCGACGTCGAGGTCAGGCCGGGCGCGGCTCCGGGCCTCGCCACGGGGGAGCCCGAACACTCTCAGGCCGGGCGGGAGCCCACGAAGAACTCCCGAGGCAACCGGTCGTCTTGGGTCACCTCGGCCACCGAACGGGCCGCGAAGCCGGCCTCCCTGAGCACGCGCAGCCAGGTCTCGCGCGGGAACAGCCCGAGGACGTGCGTCTCGTGCGCGACGCTCACCGGGCCGTCCGGTGCCTGGACGAGGAACGCGTAGTCGGTCGTGACGGTGGTGGCGCCCGGCTCGACCGGGTGGGACCAGGCGAGGTAGCGCAGCCCGTGCCCACTCTCGCCGTCATTGCCGCCGTGGTCGGTGGAGGGCTCGTAGTTCTCGGCGATGTGATCGGGGACCAGGACCGCGACCCCGCCCGGACGGCAGTGGGCGAACACGGTGTCCACGGCTTGGCGGAGGTCCTCCTCGGTGGTCATGTACTCGATGGCGTCGTGGACGAAGACGGCGTCGAAGGTGCGCCCCAGCCGCAGCGTCCGCATGTCGCCGGTCAGGTGCTCGCACTCGGGGTTGAGCCGCTCGGAGACCGCGAGCATCTGCGGGGAGAGGTCCACCAGCGTCATGGTGAACTCCTGCTTGAGGTGCGCGGCGTTGTTCCCTCCGCCGCTGCCCAGCTCGAGCACCGTCTGAGTGGGCGGCTCGGCCGTCCGCAGCAGCGCAGCAGCGAAGGTCGCCTCCTCGGCGTACTCCTCGGGCGCGGAGACCAGTGGCCAGAAGGGCGCCAGGTCGGTGTAGAAGTGGTAGTCCGTCACCGAGCCACCCCCGCCCGCTCGGCCAGGCCGGCAACGTAGGACGCCTGACCGAGGTGCTGGAGGCAGTCACCGAGCACACTGACCAGCCGTACCGAGGCCGTCACGGGCGGGTCCCAGGCCTCGTCGACCACCCGGGCAAGCCCTTCGGGGTCGAGTTCCCGGACGTAGCGCAGGGTCCGGGCGTGCACGTCGGAGTGGTACCCGGCCAGCAGGTCGCCGGGGACCCGGACCTGGCCCACCTCCTCGGCCGACATCCCGTAGCCGGTCGCGTCGTCGTCGAAGGGCAGCGCGAAGCGGTCCCGCCAGACCGCCCAGGCCTGGCCGACACCGGCCAGGGCGGACACGTGGTCGTCCTGGATGCGGGTGAGGTGCCACAGCAGCCAGCCGACGGGGTTGGCCTGGGCGTCCGGGCGGTAGCACAGCACCTCCTCCGAGGAACCGGCCAGCTCCTTGACCAGTGCGTGGACGCGGTCGAAGGAGTCCACCAGGAGGTCACGCAGGGCGTCGGTTCCGCTCATGGGGGCGACGCTACAGCCCGGTCCGGCGGCGCCTGGGGTGTGTCAGCGCGCTCGGGCGCGGGCGGCCGCGGCGAGCACCTCGTCCGCCGTGGCCACCAGCGACGGCAGGCCTTCGAGCAGGACGGCCCGGCGGCGGACCAGGTCCCCCGGCTCCCGCAGACCGAGCAGCGCGTCGGCGGCGGCCGCGAAGGCGTCGCGCTGGCGCCCGGCCGCCGGCGCCGCGGAGGCGTCGAGCGCCGCGACGCAGCGAGCAAAAGTGGCGACCAGCCAGAACACGGCCTCGCGGTGGTCCCCCGAGGCCAGCAGGTCCTGCGTGCCGTCGACCGCCACGGACCGGCCCGCCGGTGTCAGGTCCGCTGCGAAGGCAGCACGCGTCGGCGGGGCCGCGGCGACGTCGTCGAAGGCTGCGGCCATCGCGGCGAGGTGGGTCCGGACGAGCGCGGGCGACACCTCCGAGCAGCCGAGCTGGGCCAGCAGCAGCGGGTAGCGCTCGGCCAGCCCGCAGGCGGCCAGGGTCTGGCGGGCCCGCAGGTAGCGCAGCCGCACGGTCGGGTTGGCCAGCGCCGCGACCAGGACCACTCCGGTGCTGAGGCTGGTCGGGAACAGCCAACCGGTGACCGCTTCGGCCCAGGAGCGGGCGGGGGGCGGCGTGGCCGTCATCCGCGCCAGCACCGAGGACCACCGCGCGCGCACCACGTCCGGCCGGGCGAACACCGGGGCGACGGCTTGCCGCAGGGTCTGGAGCCGGCCGTGGGAGTCCAGGAGCACCGGGTCGACCGTGCCCGGGGCGGGAGCGGCGAAGGCCGGCGCGAGGTAGAAGGTCCGGGCGACGACGTCCGCGTCGGCCAGGGCGGACCAGGGCAGGTGGGTCACCTCGAGCAGCGCCCCGCGGTGCACCAGCTTGCCGGGCCCGGCCGGCGCAGGGCCGTCGAGCACCACGGTGACGTCCACATCGGACGTGGCCGCGAGAGCCGCGGCAGGGTCCGCGCCCACGGTCGAGCCGGTGAGGAACGCCCCCACCAGGGGCGCCGGCCAGGCCGGTCGGTCGAGCACCCAGGCGAGCGCCAGCTCCCGGGCCTCGGCGATCCGCACGAGATGAGACTAGGCCGACGCGGCGTCAAGTGCCGGTCCTAGGGTGGGTGCAGCCCGACCCTTGCAAGGAGGAGGCCATGGCGCCCACGCGCGGGCCCCGTCCGCCGTCGACGGTGCAGCTGGTGCTGCCGGCGTTGACCGACGTCGCCCCCGAGACCCTGCCCCGGACCCGCCACCACGAGGGGGTGCGGCTGGCTGACGCCGACCTCTCCGGCGCCGACCTGCGTTCGACGACCTTCGCCGAGTGCGTCCTGGAGCGCGTGGTGCTCGACGCCACCGACCTGCGGGGGCTCCACCTGGCCGAGTGCCAGCTCACTCAGCTCGACGCCGCCCGCAGCGCGGTCCCGCGCAGCAGCTGGCGCGAGGTCACCCTGACCGGCTCCCGGCTGGGCGCCGTCGAGTCCTACGAGTCGACGTGGCGCTCCGTCCTGGTCACCGACAGCAAGCTCGGCTACCTCAACGCCCGAGGCAGCCGCTGGACCGACGTCACCTTCCGGGGCTGCGCGGTGGACGAGCTGGACCTGACCGGCGCCGAGCTGACCCGGGTCCTGCTCGACGACTGCCGGGTGCGGAGCCTGCGGCTGGGCGAGGCCACCCTGGTCGACGTCGACCTCCGCACGACGCACCTGCAGGAGATCGAAGGCCTGGCCGGCTTGGCCGGTGCCTGGGTGAGCGAGCAGCAGCTGACGGCCCTGGCCCCGCTGCTCGCCGCCCACCTCGGCCTGCACGTCGCCGACTGACCGCACCTACGCTCGGCTTCGTGGACGCGGAGCCGGAGGTGGTGGGGCTGCTGGCGGCCGCCGCCCTGCACGCCGGCTTCCAGCTCACAGTGACGCTCCTGGTCTACCCGGCGCTGGCCGCCACGCCTGCGCCGGAATGGACCGACGTCCACCGGCGGCACTCGCGCCGCATCACCCCGCTGGTGGGGGTGGTCTACCTCGCCGTGGTGGTCGCGGCAGCTGCGGCCCTGCTGGGCGCGCCCGGCCCGGCGGTCGTGACAGCCGTGGCGGCCAGCGGCGCCACCCTCGGGCTCACGGCCTTCGTCGCGGCCCCGGTGCACGGACGGTTAGGCGCCGGCCGGGACCCGGCGTTGCTGCGCCGGCTGCTCCGAGCCGACCGTCTGCGGAGCCTCACCGCGCTCGTCGCCCTGGCCTCGGCGGCCGTCGCCGTGCTGAACTGAGAACCCGGGTCCGGTCGACGGCGCTGGCCCGCGGCTCTAGGCTGCCCGGGTGACGGGGGCCAGCGCGACGACGGCTGCCGCGAGACCCCGGCTGCGCAGCCTGGACGGGTTGCGCGGGGCCGCCGCCCTTCTCGTGCTGGTGCACCACTCCCTGCTGCTCTTCCCGGCGCTGGCGGGGGTCTACTACGCCGGCCGCAAGGCCGAGGTGCTGCCGCCGTTCCAGGACGCGCTCGCCTACTCCCCCTTGCACCTGGTGTGGGCGGGGACGGAGTCGGTGTACCTGTTCTTCGTGCTCAGCGGGCTCGTCCTCGCGCTGCCTGTGCTGGCCCGGCCCGGCTTCGACTGGGTGGCCTACTACCCCCGCCGCCTCATCCGGCTCTACGGTCCGGTGATCGCGGCCGTCCTCCTGGGCGCCTCCACCTTCCTCCTCGCCCCCCGCTTCAACGACGACAGCCTGGGCACCTGGGTCAACCGCCGCCCGAACCGCTACACCCCCGAGGCGTTCCTGGACGACTTCACCCTCGTCGCCGGGGGCTCGGGTCGGATCAGCCCGCTCTGGTCACTGCAGTGGGAGGTGCAGTTCTCCCTGCTGCTGCCGCTGTACGTGCTGCTGCTGGTCCCGCAGCGGCGGCTCGACGGTGTCCGCGTGGTCGCCCTGCTGGCCCTGCTCGCGGTGGGCTCGTGGACCAGGAACGACCCGCTGTTCTTCCTGTCAATGTTCGCCGTCGGGGTGCTGACAGCGTGCCGCTGGACCAGCCTGGAGGACCTGACCCGGCGGTGGTCTGCGGGGCGGCGGTGGTTCTGGCCCACGGTGCTGGTGTTGGCTGTTCTGCTCGCCACGGCCCGCTGGAACCTGACCGGCCTGGGCGCCGACCCGCCGCTGGCCCGGCAGCTGGCCGCCCTGGCCGTGCCGGGGGTCTGGCTGCTGCTGGTGGCGGCGGCTTTCTGCCCCTCGGCGCGTGCGGTGTGCGAGACGCGGTTCCTGCAGTGGGCGGGTCGGATCTCCTTCAGCCTGTACCTGGTGCACGAGCCGATCGTCCTGGCTGCGCGCTACCTCACCGAGCCCGCCTCGCCCTGGCTGGCCATCGCCTTCGCCGTCCCGGTGGCGGTGCTCGTCGCGGTGCTGTTCGAGCGGCTCGTGGAGTCCCGCTTCCACCGGTTGGCCCAGCGGGTGGGCAAGGCGGTGCACGCACGCGGCCGGGCCCGCCAGGAGGCTTACGCCGGCCCTCCCCCGAGCAGGGACAGGGTCGACGAGCAGGGACGGGGTCGATGAGCAGGGACGGGGACGGCGTGCGCGCTCGGCTCGAGGAGCTGGACTTTCAGCCCACCCCGATCGGCGAGGTGAGCCTGCGGCGACGGCAGGACCCGCTCTCCGGTGTCGACGTCTACGAGGTGAAGCTGGGCGAGGAGTACCTGATGTCCAGCCTCTTCACCGTCGCCGAGGAGGAGCTCTCCCGGCTGGCGCTCGCTCGGCTGGGGGGCGGACAGCTCGACGTCGCCGTCGGCGGGCTCGGGCTGGGCTACACCGCGGCGGCCGCGCTGGAGGACCCCCGCGTGCGGGAGCTGGTCGTGGTGGACGCGCTCGCTCCGGTGATCGACTGGCACCGTCGCGGTCTGGTCCCGGTCGGTCCGACGCTCACCTCCGACCCCCGGTGCCGGTTCGTGCACGGGGACTTCTTCGCCCTCAGCGACGGCTCCGGCTTCGACCCCGACCGCCCGGACCGGGTCTTCGACGCCGTCGCCGTGGACATCGACCACTCCCCGGCCCACCTCCTGGCCGACGGCAGCGCAGGGTTCTACTCCCCCGCCGGCACCGCACGGCTGGCCCGCCACCTCAGGCCGGGCGGGGTCTACGCGCTGTGGTCGAACGACCCGCCCGAGCAGGGCTACCTGGACGTGCTGAGTGGCGTCTTCGTCGACGTCGACGCCGAGGTCGTGACCTTCCCCAACCCGCTGCAGGGCCGCGAGGCGACGAACACCGTCTACCTGGCCACCCGCCCCGGCTGACAGCCGGTTGCCGAGGGCCGGATCGAATGCGCGCCTCAGCAGGTCGGCGGCCCCGCTGAACCTGCTGGTGCGCGCACTGGATCCGACCCGGGAGTGGAGCGGCTCAGAAGAGGAGGCCCATCCCGGGGTCGGCCAGGATGGCGGCCACGTCGGCCAGGAACGTCGAGCCCTGGGCGCCGTCGGCCAGCCGGTGGTCGAACGAGACGGCGAGCGTGGTCACCCATCGCGGCTCGATCCGCTCGTCGGCGCCGGAGCCGACCACCCACGGGCGCCGGGCGATCTGGCCCAGGCAGAGGATCCCCGACTCACCCGGGTTGAGGATCGGGGTGCCGGCGTCGACGCCGAAGGTGCCGACGTTGGTGATCGTGAAGCTGCCCCGGGCCATGTCGGCGGGCGCCGTCCGGCCCTCGCGGGCCGTCGCCACCAGCGCGTTGACCGCCTGCGCCAGCTCCAGCAGGCTGAGGGCCTGCGCGTCCTTGATGTTGGGGACGACGAGCCCCCGCGGGGTGGCCGCGGCAATGCCCAGGTTCACCGAACCGAGCTGGACGATCTCCCCGGCGGGCTCGTCCCAGAAGGCGTTGAGCTCGGGGGTGCGCCCCAGCGCGAGGCAGACGGCCTTGGTGACGAGCAGCAACGGGGAGATCCTGATGTCGCGGAACTCCCGGCGGCCCTTGAGCCGCTCCAGCAAGTCCATGCTCGCGGAGACGTCGCAGGTGAGCCACTCGGTGACGTGCGGCGCGGTGAACGCCGAGCGGACCATGGCCTCTGCGGTGGCCTTGCGGACCCCGCGGACGGGGATCCGCACGTCGCCGGCTCCCTGAACCGCGACGACCGCAGCTTCGGCCGGAGCTGGAGCCCCGGCCGGAGCCGGCGGCGCCGCGGCCGCGCTCACGTCGTCGCGGGTGACCACCCCGCCCGGGCCTGTTCCGGTGACCGTCGCGAGGTCGATCCCGAGGTCCTTGGCGAGCTTGCGCACCGGGGGCTTGGCCAGCACGGCCCCACCGCGCAGGACGGGCTCGGGAGCGGCCGGGCCGGGAGCGGGCAAGGGGGCAGCGGGAGCGGCGGACGGCGAAAGGTCGGCGGTCAGGGGCGTCCGGTCGTCGGTCCGGCGCGACACGGGGACGTCGGTGGCGAAGGTCCCGGACAGCTGGTCGTGGGTCCGCTGGGGGCCCGGGTCGGCAGCCCCGGGCTTGCGCGGGCGACGCCTGGTCTCCCCGGTCCGCGGGCCGTAGCCGATGAGGTTGGGCACCCGGCGGCCACCGTCACCACCGCCCGCCATGCCGTCACTCGGCTCCACGACCCGGTCCGCCGACGGGCTCGCCGCCGGCGTCGCGTCCGAGGTGGTGCCGTCGTCGATGGCGATGATCGGAGACCCCACGTCTGCGGTCTCACCCTCGGCCACCAGCAGGGCGGTCACCGTCCCGGCGTAGGGGCTCGGCAGCTCGACGAGGGACTTGCTGGTCTCGATCTCCAGCAAGATGTCGTTCACGGCCACCGAGTCGCCCACGGCGACCCGCCAGGTCACGATGTCGGCCTCGACCAGCCCCTCGCCGGGGTCGGGCAGACGGAACTCACGGATCGCCATGGGTGCACTCTCCTTCACGGGCTCGGGCGGGTGTGATCGAGGGGTCTCCCCCTCGGACAGCAGGCGGGCTCGCGCGGGGCTCGCCCCCACGCCGCGCGTCAGTAGGCGAGCGAGCGGTCCACCATGTCGAGCACCCGGTCGAGGTCGGGCAGGTAGCCGTCCTCGGCCTTGCTGGGCGGGTAGGGGGTGTCGAACCCGCCGACCCGCAGGACCGGCGCCTCCAGGGAGTAGAAGCACTCCGCGCTGATTCGCGCCGCGAGCTCCGCGCCCAGACCCAGCGTGGTCGGCGCCTCGTGCACCACCACCACCCGGCCCGTCTTCTCCGCCGACGTGGCCACGACCGCCATGTCCAGCGGGCTGAGGGAGCGCAGGTCGATGACCTCGAGGTCGCGGCCCTCGTCGGCGGCCGCGGCGGCTGCGTCCAGGCAGGTCTTGACCATCGGGCCGTAGGCCAGCAGCGTGACGTCGCGGCCCTCGCGCAGCACCGACGCCGCGTGCAGCGGCAGCGGCGTCGCGCTCTCGTCCACCTCGGCCCGCTCGTGGTAGCGGCGCTTCGGCTCGAGGAAGACGACCGGGTCGTCGGAGGCGACGGCCTGCTGGATCATCCAGTAGGCGTCGACCGGGGTGGCGCAGCTGACCACCTTGAGCCCGGCGGTGTGCACGAAGTAGGTCTCCGGGGACTCGCTGTGGTGCTCCACCCCCCCGATGCCTCCGCCGAAGGGGATCCGGATGACCAGGGGGATGCTCAACGCGCCGCGGGTGCGGTAGCGCAGCTTGGCCACCTGGCTGACGATCTGGTCGAACGCCGGGTAGACGAAGCCGTCGAACTGGATCTCGCACACGGGTCGGTAGCCGCGCATGGCCATCCCGATGGCGGTGCCGATGATGCCGGACTCGGCCAGCGGGGAGTCGATCACCCGCCCCTCCCCGAAGTCCTTCTGCAGGCCCTCGGTCACCCGGAACACCCCGCCGAGCTTGCCGATGTCCTCCCCGGCGAGCACGACCTTGGGGTCGGCCTCCAGGGCGCGGCGGAGGCCGGCGTTGATCGCCTTGGCCATGGTCAGGCTGGTCACCGCGCACCGCCCGGGACCGTCGCGGCGGGTTCGTCCTCGAAGGTGGCGACGTACTCAGCGTGCGCAGCCTGCTGGGCGCGGAGGTAGGGGGTCTGCTCGGCGTAGACCCAGTCGAAGGTCTCGGTGAGGTCCGGCTCGGGCAGGGCCAGGCAGGCGGCCCGCAGGTCGGTGGCCATGGCGTCGGCCTCGGCGTCCACGCTGGCGAAGAAGTCGTCATCGGCCAGGCCGCTCGCGGCCAGATAGCTGCGCACCCGGGCGATCGGATCCTTCTGGCGCCAGTGCTCCAGCTCATCGGCCAGGCGGTACTTGCTGGGGTCATCCGACGTGGTGTGGGCGCCCATCCGATAGGTGTAGGCCTCGATCAGCGTCGGGCCGCTGCCGGACCGGGCTCGCTCCAGGGCCGCCCGGGTGACGGCCTGCACGGCGAGCACGTCGTTGCCGTCCACCCGGACCCCGGGGAAGCCGAAGCCGGAGGCCCGGCGGTACAGGGGGATGCGCGACTGCCGCTCGATGGGCTCCGAGATCGCCCACTGGTTGTTCTGGCAGAAGAACACGACCGGGGCGTTGTAGGAGCTGGCGAAGATGAACGCCTCGTTGACGTCGCCCTGGCTGGTCGCGCCGTCGCCGAAGTAGGCCACGACGGCGGTGTCGCGGTCCGGGTCGCCCGTGCCCACCAGGCCGTCCCGCTCGACGCCCATCGCGTAGCCGGTGGCGTGCAGGGTCTGCGCGCCGATGATGATCGCGTAGGGCGCGAACCGGGTGGCCGCGACGTCCCAGGCCCCGTGGTCGACGCCGCGGAACATGGCCAGCAGGCGCAGCGGGTCGACGCCGCGGACCCAGGCGACGCCGTGCTCGCGGTAGGTCGGGAAGACGAAGTCCTGCGGGCTCATCGCGTGCCCGGAGCCGACCTGAGCGGCTTCCTGACCGAGGCTCGAGGCCCAGACGCCCAGCTCGCCCTGGCGCTGCAGCGCGGTGGCCTCGGCGTCGACGCGGCGGCTGAGCACCATGTCGCGGTAGTACCCGCGCACGTCGTCGTCGGTGCCCTCGTAGGCGTAGTCGGGGTGCTCGCGCCGCTCCCCGTCGGGGGTGAGCAGCTGGACCAGCTCGCCGTCGCCGTCCGGGCTGGAGGCTCGGGCGGCCGGATCCACGCGGGGGATGTCTCCCACTCGGCCGATCTCGCTCACAGGCTCCCTCTCCTCGCTCACCAGCAGGCCGTCCCCGGGCGTGCCCTGCAGCGCCCTCGGGCCCCTGGGTCGACCGGCCCGGGCGACCGCGGGGACCTGGTCGAGGTGCCCCGGTGGGCCGCGCTGGACAACGTACCGCCGACCTGGCGGGGCCCGGAAAACAACTTGCAGGGCCTACTTCTTTGCCCGAGGGTGAACTGACGGCGTCCAGCGGGGACGCCCCCGACCCCAAGGAGGCGTGGCGTGTCCCCTCTCGTCCACGGGTCCCACTCGACCCGTCCCTGCCTCCTTGGAGCACCTCATCTCTTCTCCCGACCCTGCCGCACCGGGCGCGCGCGACCGCGACGCCACCCCTGAGCCCGACCCCGACGTCCCCGCCTTCGTCCCGCTCGAGGACGACCTCGGTCCAGGGCGGCGGTGGTCCACCTGGGACGACATCGGCGTCCGCGCCGGCCCGACTCCCTGGCCCGGCTGGCTGGTGTGCGCCGACGCCGCCGTCGACACCGAGCTCGGCGTGCTCAAGACCGGCAAGGAGGCCGACGTCTTCCTGCTGGAGCGCGCCGTCCCCGGCCAGGACGGGGTGGTGCTGGCCGCCAAGCGCTACCGCGGCGTCGACCACCGGCTGTTCCACCGCGACGCCGGCTACACCGAGCACCGGCGGATGCGGAACACCCGGGACGCCCGCGCCGCCGCCAAGGGGTCCCGCTGGGGTCGTGCCGTCGAAGCCGGGCGGTGGGCCGACGCCGAGTTCGACCACCTATCGCGGTTCTGGTCGGCCGGGCTACCCGTCCCCTACCCCGTGCAGCTGGACGGGACCGAGATCTTGATGGAGCTCGTCACCCTGGCCGACGGGACCGCCGCTCCCCGGCTGGCCCAGACCCGGCCCGCTCCCGACCTGCTGGACCGCTTCTGGCACCAGCTGGTGGAGGCCATGCGGGTGCTGGCGGCGATGGGGCTGGCGCACGGGGACCTCTCGCCGTTCAACCTGCTGGCCACCGAGGACCGGCTGGTGCTCATCGACGTGCCGCAGGCGGTGGACGTCATCGGCAACGCCTCCGGGATGGAGTTCCTGGCGCGGGACTGCCGCAACGTCACCCCGTGGTTCTCCGCGCGCGGGCTGGACGTCGACGCGGACGAACTGCTGGCTGACCTCATCGCCCACCTGTAGGCCCTCAGGCGGGGGTGATCCGCAGGCCGACCCGCTCCTGTTCGCCGCGGGCGACCACCCGCTCGATCAGCATGAAGATCCGGTACTCCAGGCCGTACTTGGCCCGGATGAGCGAGCGCACGTGCTCGACGGCGGCCGGCTCCACCGTGGCGCGTCCGGCGACGGTCGGGGCGCCGGGCGCGACGACGCCGCGGCGGCTGCAGGGCCGCAGCTCCACCCGGGCGTCGTTGCGGAGCCGCTTGACCTTGCCGCTCCCTGCGGGGGTGAGGACGACCAGGTCGTCCTCGTCGGCGGCCACCCACACAGGCGTCGAGACCGGCGCGCCGGAGCGCCGGAAGGTGGTCAGCGAGACGAAGGAAGCCTCGCCCAACGCGGCGAAGGCCGCCGGCACGCTCATGCGGCACCGCCATCGGCCGGAGCCATCGCCCGTCTCGGCGCCCCGGCCATCGGACGTCCGCCGGCCTGCTTGGGCAGCACGAAGACCAGCAGCAGGGCGGCGACGCTGAAGGCCGCGCTGACGGCCATCGCGTCGGCCGAGGCCCCGAGGAAGCCCGTGGCCACCGTGTCCGGGCCGGTGATGACCAGGGAGCCGAAGAGCACACTGCCGATGATGGCGATCCCGACGGCGCTGCCGACGCGCTGGACGGTGGCGACGACGCCGCTGGCCGCACCGGCGTCCGCGCGGTCGACGGTGGCGATGATGAACTGGGCGTTGGGAGCGATGAAGGCCCCGTTGCCGAGGCCGGCGAGGAACAGCGGCAGCAGCAGGTCCCAGTGCGTCAGGGTCGCCGGGGTGGCGCCGCGCAGCACCAGCCACGTCCAGACCAGGCCGACGGTCACCAGCGCGGTGCCCACGACGAGCACCCGGCGGCCGAGGCGCTGGCTCAGCTGGTTGCTCTGGGAGGAGGCGATGATGCTGCCGATGGCGAACGGGACCGAGACGAGGCCGGACTCCAGCGCGGTGTGCCCCAGGCCGGACTGCCACAGCAGCGAGATGGTGAAGAAGATGCTGGTGAAGGCCGCGAAGTAGACCATCGCCAGCAGCACGCCCCCGGTGAACGAACCGTGGCGGAACAGGTGCGGCGGGACGAGGGGGTTGCGTCCGCGCCGGGTCCAGAGGACCTCCCAGACCCCGAACAGGCCGAGCAGGACGGCACCCCCGATCAGGCTGAGGTAGGTCCATCGCGGCCACCCGCGGTCCTGGCCCTCGATCAGCGGGACCAGCAGGGCCACGAGGCCGGCGCTCAGCAGCACCAGCCCCAGCCAGTCCAGCCCGGTGCGGGCCGGGGCGTCGCCGGGCTCCTTGCGGGGCAGCAGCACCGCCGCGGCGACGAGGGTCGCCACGCCGATCGGCAGGTTGACGCCGAACACCAGCCGCCAGCCCCTCTCCTCGCCGAACGCCTGGATGATCAGACCGCCGACGATCGGACCGAGGGCGGAGGAGACGCCGATGACGGCCCCCATCACGGCGAAGGCCTTGCCCCGGACCGGGCCGGGGAACAGCAGCTGGATGTAGGCGGTGACGGCGGGCACGAAGATGCCTCCGGCCAGGCCCTGGACGATGCGGGCGACGACCAGCTGGGTGTCGCTCTGGGCCAGCCCGCACGCGGCGCTGGCCAGGGTGAACAGGGCGATGCCGGTGAAGAACACCCACTTGTGGCCGAAGCGGTCGCCGAGGCGGCCGGCCGGGATCAGGGCCAGGCCGAAGGCCAGCGCGTAGCCCGAGATGATCCAGGACAGCGTCGCCTCGGAGGCGTCCAGGCTCGTCCGGATGGTGGGGAGGGCGACGTTCACGATCGTCGTGTCCAGCAGGGCGATGAACATCCCCGCCAGCAGCACGACGAGCGCCTGCCAGGAGCGGCGCGGGACGGCCGTCGGGGGCGGGGCCCCGTGGGCGGGTCCAGCGGTGGCCGGGATGGCGGCGCGGGCTGCGGTCTGCTCGGTCATGGGAGTCCTTCGGGCAGGGCGGCCGGGCGCGGCACGTGCACGGTCACCACCGGGATGGATGACACCTGACTTTCGCATGAGTCGGGCCCGCGGATGCATCGTCGCGCTATCGGGCCCTGTCCCTGCCCTCCCTGCCCCTCTCCGGCGGAAGCCGTGAACGAGTGCCGACTAGACGAGGACTTCGTTCACGGCTTGTCGGGCGGGGGCAGGGTCAGGGTCAGGCCTGGAAGCGCTGGATCCGGGCGACGGCCTCGGCGACGGCGGTAGGCCCGGCGGCGAGGGAGACCCGGACGGCGCTGCTGCCGCGGACGGTGTCGAAGTCGGTGCCGGGGGTGAGGGCCACGCCCTGCTCCTCCAGCAGCGCCGCGCACCAGGCGACGGAGTCGACGTGGCGGCCCAGGGCGGCGCCCAGCTCGGCGTAGACGTAGAAGGCGCCGTCGGCGGGCGCGACGGCACCCCAGCCCAGCGCGGGCAGGGCGTCGAGCAGGACCGAGCGCGCCGCGTCGAAGGTGCGCCCGGCGACGGCGGCCTCGGTGTAGGAGCGCTCGGAGAAGGCGGCGACGGCGGCGTGCTGGGCGGGGACCGGGGCGCAGAGGGCGAAGTTGCCGGCCAGCGCGTCGAAGGCAGGCCGCAGGTCGGTCGGCACCAGGCACCAGCCGAGCCGCCAGCCCGTCATCCCCCAGAACTTCGAGAACGAGGACACGACCAGGGCGCTCCGGCCGGTCTCCCAGGCGCAGCTGCCGACTTCCCCGGAGGCGGTGATGCCGTGGTAGATCTCGTCGCTCACCAGCCGGACGCCGCGCGACCGGCACCAGTCCGTCAGGGCTGCCAGCTGCGCGGCGCTCACCATCGTGCCGGTCGGGTTGGCCGGGGAGGCCAGGACCAGCCCGGCCAGCGGGGCCCGGGCGTGCGCGGCCTCCAGGGCAGCCACGTCGGGCTGGTAGCGCTGATCGGGCCCGCAGTCCAGCTCGACGACCTCGCACCCCAGGGCGGTGAGGATGTTGCGGTAGGCCGGGTAGCCCGGCCGGGCCAGCGCCACCCGGTCGCCGGCGTCGAAGGCGGCCAGAAAGGCCAGGGTGAAGGCGCCCGAGGAACCGGTGGTGACCGCGACGGCGTCAGGGTCGACGTCGAGGCCGTACCAGCGCGCGTAGTGCCCGGCCAGCGCGTCGCGGAGCGCCCGGATGCCGAACGTCTCGGTGTAGCCGAGCGGGATGTCGCCGGCCATCAGGGCGCTCATCTGGGCCCGGACGTCGGTCGGCGCCCCGGCCGACGGCTCGCCCGCGCAGAGCGAGACGACGTCGCGACCGGCCGCGCGCAGCTCGGCCACCCGCTGGAGGATGCTCATCACCGCGAAGGGTGGGACGGCACCCCGACGCGACACCCGGGGGCCGGGGCCGCTCACGCCGACGTCCGCTTCCGGGCGCGATAAGCCGCGACGTTGGCCCGGTTCCCGCAGTTGCCGGTGTCGCAGTAGCGCTTCGAGTGGTTGCGGGAGAGGTCGACGAGCACGGCAGCGCAGTCGTCGGCCGCGCACGTCCGCAGGCGGACCAGCTCGTCGGCGCGCACCAGGTCTAGGAACCCCATCGCCGCCTCTGCCCCGATCCGCATGGCCAGCGGTGCCTCGGGCCGGGTGACGTGCAGGTGCCAGTCGTAGACGTCGTGCTTGCTCAGGTAGGGCGAGGTGGCGCAGTCGGCCAGCAGCGCGTTCACCAGGCCGGCCGTCTCGTCGCGGTCGGCGACGACCCAGAAGGCGCGGAGCCGGTCCCGCAGGCGGCGGACGGCGTGGAGCTCCTCCTCGTCGCCGGTCACCTGTCCGGAGAAGGGGTGGCGGGCCAGGAAGGCGTCCAACCCCGCCCGGGTGTGCAGACGGTCGCCGTCGTCGTCGACGGTGTTGACCAACGCCGCGGCCTCACCGAGGGCGATCTCGGTGTCATGAGCAAAAAGCATGTTGACTCCTGACGGGGTCCGCTCTAGTGTCACGAGTGTAACCACGCTTTGGTCGTGACGGGCAGAGCCGCAAGCCCTTCTGCTCCCGGCCATCCCGGATGGACGCACCCCGATCCCGATGGGAGTCCGCATGACCTCGACCACCCCCGTGCCCTCGCCGACCGGCGCGCTCGAGCACGCTCCGGCCCCCGGCCGCCCCGACCTCCGGGGCGGCTACGGCGGCGGGCTGGCCATCGCGCTGCTCTCGGCCGCGTCCTTCGGGCTGTCGGGCTCGCTGGCCCGTTCGCTGCTCGACCTGGGCTGGACCCCGGCGGCCGTGGTGGCCGTGCGGATCAGCGGGGCGTTCGTGCTGCTGCTCGTGCCCTGCCTGGTGCTGCTGCGCCGGAGCGGGCTCCCCTCGCTCCGCCAGACCGGGCGGATGGCGGTCTACGGCGTCGTCGCCGTCGCCTTGGCCCAGCTCTGCTACTTCAGCGCGGTGCAGTACCTCTCGGTGGGCGTGGCGCTGTTGCTGGAGTACCTCGCCCCGGTGCTGCTCATCTTCTGGCACTGGTCGCGCAGCGGGCGTCGACCCGCGTGGTCGGTGTTCGGCGGGGCGGCGCTGGCTCTGCTCGGCCTGGTGTTCGTGCTCGACTTGCGCAGCGGGGTGACGCTCAACCCCATCGGCGTGCTGTGGGGGCTCGGGGCCGCCGTCTGCCTCTGCGCCTACTTCGTCCTCAGCGAGAGCGGCGGGGAGCACGGCGCCGTCTCGCCGCTGCTGCTGACCACCGTCGGCACCGGGGTGGGCGGGGTGGTCATCCTGGCCGCGGCCGGGATCGGGCTGTTGCCGCTGGCGGCTCGGGGCGGCAGCACCGTGCTGGCCGGGACCCAGGTCGGCTGGTGGGTGCCCGTGCTGCTGCTCGTCGGCGTGACCGCCGTGCTGGCCTACCTCACCGGGATCGTGGCGGTGCGCCGCCTCGGCAGCTCGGTGGCCTCGTTCGTGTCGCTCGCCGAGGTCCTGTTCGCCGTGGCCTTCGCCGTGGTGCTGCTCGCCCAGCAGCCCTCCGGCAGCCAGGTGCTCGGAGGCGCCCTGGTGCTGGCCGGCATCGCCGTCGTGCAGCGCGGGGCGCGCTGACCGCTCAGCCGGCCTTTGCGGGCGGGTAGGCCCGGACGCCGTCGGCTGCTGAGGTGACCACCGCGGCCAGCCGCTTGTCGCGGGTCGCGGTGGTCCGGGCCCGGACGAGCCACTCGAGCATGGCCTTGCGGGCCGAGGGTGGGAAGCCGTCCCAGTGCCGGCGCGCCTCGGGCCGGGCGTCGAGGGCCGCCTTCAGGTCGTCGGGCTCGACCCCGTTCTCCACGTCGTCGAGCAGGGTCCAGGACCCGTTGGCCACCGCCTCGGCGATGGCCCGCTCCCCCGCCTCGGTCATCCGGCCCTCGGCCCGCAGCAGCTCCACCCGACGCTTGTTGGTCCGAGCCCAGCTGCTCCGGGGCTTGCGCGGGGAGAAGTACTGCGCGCTCCGTTCCGCGTCCAAGCCCCGGGCGACGCTGTCCACCCAGCCGAAGCAGAGGGCCTCGCAGACCGCCTCCTCGTACCCGACGGCGGGCCGGCCGGTGCCCGAGCGCCAGGAGACCAGGGAGACGCCCCGGGCGGTCGCGTGGTGCTCCGCCAACCAGGCCCGCCACTGCTCGCGGGTCTCCAGGTGCACCTGCTCGACGTCGTCGGCCATGGGGCGCCTCCTCCCTCGGGGCATCCTGTCCAGCCCGGCCCGTGCGTGGCAAGAGCCGTGGAAGGCTGGGGCGATGCCAGGCACAGGGGTCGGTTGCCCGAAGCGGATGGTGCACGGCCCGTGCGGTGGGGTCCGCCCGGACGGCCGCTGCGAGGTGGCCGAGCACCCCTGCGCCTTCCTCGGTCTGGTCTCTCCGCCCGCCGTGGAGCCGGTGACGGCCACCCCGCCGGCGCTCGTGCCCCGTCTGCTCACCGATCTGAGCGTGCCGCCGTCGGACCGGGCGAGCCTGACCCGGACGGCGCGACGGCTGGCCGGCAGCGCCGACGCCCTGCTGGTCGGCGACCACCAGGATCGCCCCGACTTCTCCCCCGCCGTGCTGGCCCGGCTGATCCACGAGGCGGGCGGACGGCCCTGGGTCACCCTCGCCTGCCGCGAACGGACGCGACCGGCGTTGGAGCACCAGCTCGACCAGCTGCAGGAGGACGGGCTGGCCACCGTCGTCTGCGTGACCGGCGACGGCCGGCGGCCCGAGGTGGCCTCAGGAGCGCCGCCCGTCTTCGACCTGGACGGCACCCGCCTGGCCGGGCTGGCCGCCGCCCGCGGGCTGAGCGTGGCAGTGCCCGAGGCCCCCGCTGCGCCGCCGCAGCGGCTCCGGCCCGAGCGGCTGGTCCGCAAGCAGCAGGCGGGGGCGGCCGTCGCCGTGCTCAACCACATCGGCCGGCCGGGCGCGGTAGCGACCTTTGTGGCGGCGGCCCGGGCTCTCGGGCTGCGCATCCCCGTCGTCGCATCCGTGGCGGTCTTGACCGACGAGCGCTCCGCCGCCGCCCTCGCCGTTCTGCCCGGGCTCGAGCTCGACGCTGCGGTGGTGGGCAGGGTGCTCGCCGCGCCGGACCCGGTCGAGGCCGGGATCCGAGCCGCGGTGGCCGAGGCCCTGGCCCTGCTTTCGGTGGAAGGGGTGGACGGCGTCAACCTCTCGGGCCTGGCGTCGGGGCGCGGCACCGCCTTCGCCGCTGACGTGCAGGCCGAGATCGGCGCCCGCATCCGGGCTGAGTCGGCAGCCGGCGGGGTAAGGGCGGCACTGTGAACGAGGAGATGCGCGCGGAGTTCGACACGGTCGCGGCCTGGACGGCGGACGCGGCCCTGGCGCTGGGACCGGACTACTTCCTGCCCGCCGGTTGTCGGGGCAGCGGCAGCCCGGGTGCGTTGCGTTGGCTGCTCGACCGGCTCGACGTGGGCCCCGGGGACCGGCTGCTCGACGCCGGTGCCGGCGTGGGCGGACCGGCCGCCTTCGCTGCCCGGGAGGCCGGGGTGCGGCCCCTGCTCAGCGAACCCGAGGCCGGAGCCTGCCAGGCGGCCCGCCGCCTGTTCGACCTGCCCGTCGTCCAGGCCGCCTCCGAGCTGCCCTTCGCCGACGCCTCGGTCGACGCCGTGTGGTCCCTGGGCGTGCTCTGCACCGTGCCGGACCAACCCCAGTTCCTGGCCGAGCTGCGCCGGGTGCTGCGGCCGGGTGGCCGCGCGGGCCTGCTCGTCTTCGTGGCGTCGGGTCCGCTGCCCGAGCAGCCCGTGGGCAACAACTTCCCCACCCGCACCCGGCTCGACGCCCTGCTGGCCGAGGCCGGGCTGCTGGTCCGTGACAGCGCGTCCGCCGCAGAATTCCCGGCGGTGCCGGCCGGCTGGCAGGACCAGGCCGACGCCGTCGAGGCCGAGCTGGAGCGCCGGCATGGCGACGACGAGGCCTGGCTGGTGGCCGGGGAGCAGTCCGCGGTGATCGGGCGGCTGCTCGCCTCCGGCGATCTGGTCGGCACCCTGGTGCTCGCCGAGCGCTGAGCCGGCCGGGGCCGGGCCGCCCTAGACTCCGACGGTGAACGCCTCGGGTCTGCTGGTCGCGGGCACTTCCTCCGACGCCGGGAAGTCGCTGGTGGTCACCGGGCTGTGCCGGGCGCTGGCTCGCCGGGGCGTCTCCGTCGCGCCGTACAAGGCGCAGAACATGAGCAACAACTCCGCCGTCTGCGCCGACGGGGCGGAGATCGGGCGTGCGCAGTACCTGCAGGCCCAGGCCGCCCGGGTGCCGGCGGAGTCGGCCATGAACCCCGTGCTGCTCAAACCCGGCTCGGACCGGCGCTCCCACGTCGTCGTCCGCGGTCGGCCGGCCGGGACGCTGGAGGCCGGGCAGTACGCGACGGGGCGCGCGCACCTGGCGGAGGCGGCGTGGGCGGCCTACGCGGAGCTGGCCGCCCGGTTCGACCTCGTCGTGTGCGAAGGGGCCGGCTCCCCGGCCGAGATCAACCTCCGCGCCGGCGACTACGTCAACCTCGGCCTGGCCCGGCGGTTCGGCCTGCCCTGCGTCGTCGTCGGGGACATCGACCGCGGCGGGGTCTTCGCCTCGCTCTACGGCACGGTTGCCCTGCTGGAGCGTGAGGACCGGGCGGTCATCCGCTCCTTCCTCATCAACAAGTTCCGCGGCGACCCCGACGTCCTGCAGCCGGGCCTGGAGGAGCTGACCCGGCGCACCGGGGTGCCGTTCGCGGGCGTCCTGCCCTGGCTCCCCGGGGTGTGGCTGGACGCCGAGGACACCCTGGAGGTGGGCGCCTGGCGCCGGTCGGACCCGCGTCCGGGGGCCCTGCGGGTGGCCGTCGTCCGGCTGCCGCGGGTCTCCAACCTCACCGACGTGGAAGCGCTGGCCGCCGAGCCCGGGGTGGACGTCCTCGTCACCACCGACCCCGACGTGGTGGCCGGCGCCGATCTCGCCGTCCTGCCGGGCTCGCGGGCGACGGTCTCCGACCTCGGCTGGCTCCGCGCGACGCGGCTCGCCGCGGTCCTGGCCGAACGGGCGGCCGCGGACCGGCCCGTGCTGGGGATCTGCGGCGGCTACCAGATGCTCGCGGCCTCGATCGACGACCCGGTGGAGTCCGGCTCGGGCTCCGTGGCCGGGCTTGGCCTGCTCCCGACCGAGGTCACCTTCGGCGAGGCCAAGGTGCTCGGACGGCCGCTCGGCACCTGGCGGGGGCACCGGGTGGAGGCCTACGAGATCCACCACGGCCTGGCCGCACGGCAGGACGGTGCCGAACCGTTCCTCGACGGCGTCCGGTCCGGCGCCGTCTGGGGCACCATGTGGCACGGCACCCTGGAGAACGACGCCTTCCGTCGGGCCTGGCTGAGCGCGGTGGCGGACGCGGCGGGCTCGTCCTGGTCACCGGAGCCCGGCGCCGCGGGGTACGCCGACCGCCGCGAGGCGATGATCGAGACGCTGGCCGACGCCATCGACGCCCACGTCGACCTCCCGCGCCTGTTGTTGGACACTCGGGTCGCCCTCGCCCTCTCCGGTGCGGGGAGCGGGAGGTGAGCGTCGAGGTGCTGGTCATCGGCATCGGCAGCGGCGACCCGGCCCACCTGACCGGGGAGGCGGTCGCGGCGATGCGCCGCGTCGACCTCTTCCTCGTCGCCGACAAGGGCGAGGTGAAGAGCGACCTGGTCGCACTGCGGGCCGACCTCTGCCGCGCTGTGCTGGGCGGGGACGGCTACCGCCTGGTCGAGGTGCCCGACCCCGAGCGCGGCCCGGACGCCACCCGCGACACCGCCGCTTACACGGCCGGGGTGCACGACTGGCACGCCGCCCGCGCCGCCCGCTACGCCGAGGTCATCCGCCGGGAGGTCGGGAGTGACGGCGTCGTCGGCTTCCTCGTCTGGGGCGACCCGGCCTTCTACGACTCGACGCTGCGGATCGTGGACGCCGTCGCCGGGTCCGGCGTGGACCTGCACACGACGGTGGTCCCGGGCATCAGCAGCGTGCAGCTGCTCGCCGCTCGGCACCGGCTGGTGCTCAACGGCGTCGGCGGGTCGGTGCACCTGACCACCGGCCGGCGGCTGCTGGCGGAGTACCGCCGCGACCTCGGCGACGTCGTCGTCATGCTCGACGGCACCCTGACCTGCGCCCGGCTGCTCGGCGAGCACCCCGACCTCGAGATCTTCTGGGGCGCCCAGCTGGGCCTGGCCGACGAGGCCCTGGTGGCCGGCCCGCTCGCGGAGGTGCTCGACGAGATCCGCCGGGTGCGGCTGCGGCTGCGCGCCGAGCGCGGCTGGGTGATGGACACCTACCTGCTGCGTCAGCCCTGACGCTGCTCGCCCCCGCCTCCTCACCCCCCTCCCTCCCTCCCTCCCTCCCTCCCTCCCTCCCTCCCTCCCTCCCTCCCCCAAGGAAACGCTGACAACTCGACTCCGATATCGCCTTCCGGCTTGCGATTCGTCAGCGTTTCGTCGGCCGAGAGCCGGTGCCCCGGGCGCCCAAGCTCTGGGGCGCTTGCTAGCGTGCGACGACGCGACGCCCGACCGAGGAGACCCATGCCCAGCGCCCCCACGCTCACCCTCCGGAACGGCCTGGCCCTGCCGGTCATCGGCCTCGGCACCTGGCCGTTGCGGGGGGCGGACGCGGCGGCCGCCGTCCGCACCGCGCTGGAGTCCGGCTACCGGTTCGTCGACTGCGCCGAGAACTACCGCAACGAGGACGGCGTGGGGCAGGGCTTGCGCGACTCGGGCGTCCCGCGCGAGGACGTGGTGATCACCACGAAGTTCAACAAGGAGTGGCACAGCATCGACGGCGTACGCCGGGCCTGGCAGGCCAGCACCGAGCGGATGGGCGTGGACTACCTCGACGTCTTCATGGTGCACTGGCCGAACCCCGGCCAGGACCGCTACGTCGACGCCGTCCGCGGGCTGGCGGCGCTCCTGGAGGACGGCTCGATCCGGGCCATCGGCGTCTCCAACTTCAGCCCTGCGCACCTGCGGCGGGTGGAGGAGGAGACCGGCCTGGTCCCCGACCTCAACCAGATCCAGCTGAGCCCTTACGCCAGCCGGGCTGAGCACCGCGCCTACCACCAGGAGCACGGCATCGTCACCGAGTCCTGGAGCCCGATCGGCGGCTCCGGTGAGGGCCTCCGCGCTGACCCGGAGGTGGCGGCCGTCGCCGAGGAGCTCGGCCGGACGCCGACCCAGGTGGTGCTGCGCTGGCACGTCCAGACCGGGCTCGTCGCGGTGCCGAAGTCCGGCAACCCCGGCCGGATCGTGGAGAACCTCGACGTGTTCGGCTTCGAGCTGACGGCGGAGCAGATGAGCCGGATCGACGCCCTGGACCGGGGTGAGGTCGACGTCGCCGACCCGGAGGCGTTCGGGCACTGACGGTCGCCGGTCTGGCCGACGTGTCGGCTCAGCCGCGGCCGAGGATGCGGTCGACCTCCATCACCAGGACGACGCGGAGCGGGTTCTCGCGCGGGGTCCGGTACCGCTCGGCGTAGCGGCGCTCGGCGTCGGCGACGACGTCGGCGTCGCGTTCCACGTGCAACCGTCCGCTGAGGGTGAGCCAGCGTGCGCGGTCCACCTGGCAGAGCGCACCGACCGCACCCGGCCGCGCGGCCAGCCGGGCCTTGACCGACTCCCCGCTGGTGATCACCCGGGCCAGCCGGGTGCTCGGCTCGTAGGTGAACCCGACCGGCACGACGTGCGGGGTCCCGTTGGCGCGGACGTTGGTCAGGGTGGCCAGATGCCGCTCGGTGAGGAAGGACAGCACCTCCTCGCCGAGGTCGGCCAGGTCGAGACTCACTCGCGGTCCTCCAGGTCACCCTCGACGTCGAGGTAGACCTGCTGCATCTGCTCCACCAGCTCGGGGTCGGGCTCGGCCCACAGCCCGCGCTCGGCGGCCTCCCCCAGCTTCTCGATGATGCCGCGCAGCGCCCACGGGTTGGCGTGCTTCATGAAGTCCTGGTTGGTCTTGTCCAGCACGTAGCTCTCCGCCAGCGACGCGTACATCCAGTCGGGCACCACGCCGGCTGTGGCGTCGAAGCCGAACAGGTAGTCCACGGTCGCGGCCAGCTCGAAGGCGCCCTTGTAGCCGTGGCGCTGCATGGCGCCGATCCAGCGGGGGTTGACCACGCGGGCGCGGAAGACCCGGGCCGTCTCCTCACCCAGCGTCCGGGTGCGGACGGCGTCGGGCACGGTCGAGTCGCCGACGTAGGCCTTGGGGGCGGTCCCGGTCAGCGCCCGGACGGTGGCGACCATGCCGCCGTGGTACTGGAAGTAGTCGTCGGAGTCGGCGATGTCGTGCTCGCGGGTGTCGATGTTCTTGGCCGCGACGCTGATCCGGCGGTAGTTGGCCTCCATGTCCTCCCGCGCCGGCAGGCCGTCGAGGTCGCGGCCGTAGGCGAAACCGCCCCAGGCCGTGTAGACCTCGGCGAGGTCGGCGTCGTCGCGCCAGTTGCCCGCCTCGATCAGCGGCAAGATGCCCGCCCCGTAGGAGCCCGGCTTGGAGCCGAAGATGCGGGTGGTCGCCCGCCGCTCGTCGCCGTGCAGCGGCAAGATCGGCGGCCGCGTGGGCGCGGACGTAGTTCTGGTCGAACGGCTCGTCCCGCTCGGCGACCAGCCGGACGGCGTCGTCCAGCATGGCCAGCACGTGCGGGAAGGCGTCGCGGAAGAAGCCGGAGATGCGGACGGTGACGTCCACCCGGGGCCGGCCGAGCTCGGCCAGCGGCAGCACCTCAAGCCCGGTGACCCGGCGTGACGCCTCGTCCCAGATCGGGACGACCCCGAGCAGGGCCAGCACCTCGGCCACGTCGTCCCCGGAGGTGCGCATCGCCGAGGTGCCCCAGACGCTCAGCCCGACCGACTGCGGGTACTCCCCCGTGTCGTCCAGGTGGCGCTGCACGAGAGACTCCGCCATCGCCTGGCCGGTCTGGTAGGCCAGCCGCGAGGGGATGGCCTTGGGGTCGACGGAGTAGAAGTTGCGGCCGGTGGGGAGCACGTTGACCAGCCCACGGAGCGGAGAGCCCGACGGTCCGGCGGGCACGTAGCCGCCGGCCAAGGCGTGCAGGGTGTTGCCGATCTCGTCGCCGGTGCGGGCCAGGCGCGGCACGACCTCGACGCAGGCGAAGGTCAGGGCGGCCGCCACGCCGTCGTTCGCGGTCCCGAGGACCTCCTGCACGACGGCGGGCACGGCGTCGGCGTCCCAGCCGCGACCGGCCAGGGCGACGACGAGGGCCCGGGCCTGCTCCTCGACGGCGTCCACCTGGGCCAGGGGCGCGTCGCCCTCGGCCAGTCCGAGCGCGGTGCGCAGCCCGGGGATGCCGTTGACCTGGCCGCTGAAGACCTGGTTGGCCCGCAGGACCGCGAGCACGAGGTTGACCAGCTCGTCGCCCTGCGGGACCTGGCCGAGCACGTGCAGCCCGTCGCGGATCTGGACGTCCTTGATCTCGCACAGCCAGCCGTCCACGTGCATGACGAAGTCGTCGAAGGCCTCGTCGTCGGGGCGGTCGGTCAGGCCGAGCTCGGCGTCCATCTGCGCGGCCTGGATGAGCGTCCAGATCTCCCCGCGCAGGGCGGGCACCTTGGCCGGGTCCATGGCCACGACGTTCCCGTACTCGTCCAGCAGCTGCTCCAGCCGGGCGATGTCGCCGTAGGACTCGGCGCGGGCCATCGGCGGGATGAGGTGGTCGACGACGGTGGCGTGCGCCCGTCGCTTGGCCTGGGTGCCCTCGCCCGGGTCGTTGACCAGGAAGGGGTAGACCAGGGGCAGCGAGCCGAGCGCGGCGTCGGTCCCGCAGGCGGCTGACATGCCCATGTTCTTGCCCGGGAGCCACTCGAGGTTGCCGTGCTTGCCCACGTGGACGACGGCGTGGGCGCCGAACTCGTGCTGCAGCCAGCCGTAGACCGCGAGGTAGTGGTGGGTGGGCGCGAGGTCGGGGTCGTGGTAGATCGCGATCGGGTTCTCCCCGAACCCCCGCGGGGGTTGCACGAGGATGACGACGTTGCCCGCCTGCAGCGTGGCGGCCACGATCTCGCCCTCTGCGTCGTGGGTCGTGTCGACGAAGAGCTGGCCGGGCGCCTCGCCCCAGGCCGCGGTGACGGCGTCGGTCAGCTCGGCGGGCAGGTCGGCGAACCAGCGCTTGTAGGTCGCGGCCGGCACGCGCGCGGGCTGCCCCGACAGCTGTCCCGACGTCAGCCACTCCGGGTCCTGCCCGCCGGCGGCGATCAACGCGTGGATCAGGGCGTTGCCGGCCGTGGTGTCGGCCGACTCCCCCTCCACCGGGTCCAGCGGTCCCGTGCCCGGGATGTCGCCCGGGGCGCCGACGTCGTAGCCGGCCTCCCGGAGCGCGCGGAGCAGCCGGATCACCGAGACGGGCGTGTCGAGCCCGACGGCGTTCCCGATCCGCGCGTGCTTGGTCGGGTACGCCGACAGCACCAGGGCGATCCGCCGCTCGCTGGGCGCCAGGTGCCGCAGCCGGGCGTGGTTGACCGCGATCTCGGCCACCCGACGGCAGCGCTCGGCGTCGGGCACGTAGCTGGGCAGCCCGTCGGCGTCGGTCTCCTTGAAGGAGAACGGGACGGTGATGATGCGGCCGTCGAACTCCGGCACCGCCACCTGGGTGGCCACGTCGAGCGGGCTCATGCCCTCGTCCGACTCGGCCCACACCGCCCGCGGGGTGGTCAGGCAGAGGCCCTGCAGGATCGGGATGTCCAGGGCGGCCAGGGCCTGCACGTCCCAGGCGCCGTCGTCCTCACCGGCCGACGCCGTCGCGGGCCGGGTGCCGCCGGCGGCCAGCACCGTGGTGACCAGGGCGTCGAGCGTGCCGAGGTGGGCGAGCAGGTCGGCCGGGGCATCGCGCAGGGAGGCGGCGAAGATCGGCAGCCCCACCCCGCCCGCGGCGTCGACGGCGTCGGCCAGGGCGTGCACGTAGGCGGTGTTCCCGGCCGTCTGCTGCGCCCGGTAGAAGAGGATCCCGACGCGCGGGCGGACCGCGTCGAGCGCGGCCGGCTCCGGCCGGGCCAGCTCGCCCCAGACCGGCTGGGCCACCGGCGGCTCGAAGCCCTCGCCGGTCAGCAGCACGGTGTCAGACAGAAAGGCGTGCAGCTGCGCCAGGTTCTCCGGGCCCCCCTGAGCCAGGTAGACGTGAGCGTCTGCCGCGATCCCCATCGGCACCGTGGACAGCTCCATCAGCGAGGCGTCCGGGGCCTGCTCGCCGCCGAGGACGACCATCGGCTGGCCCTCGCCTCGGATCCGCGCGAAGCCGGAGCACAGCGACTGCGCCGAGCCGAGGATGCGAGCCACGATCAGGTCCGCGGCCGCGAAGACCGCGGCCATCTCGGCGTGGGCGGCCTTGGTGGGGTTGACGTAGACGTAGTCCGCACCGGATGCGCGCGCCGACAGCAGGTCGGTGTCCGAGGTGGAGACCAGGGCGATGCGCGTCATGGTCGTGGAGCCTAGTCTCCACCGCGCACGGCCCCCGTCCACCGGAGTACGCGCTCTCTCGTCCTCCTCCACGGCTTGGCTGGTGCATCTCGCACGGGTCGACCGCTGGATGGGTCGCGCCCAGGTCTCGAGCGCGTCGCGGTCGTCGAGCCCCGCGGAAGCGGGAGCTAGAGCTTCAGCTGGTCCACTCTGCGGTAGCCGTCGAGGCTGTTGGACTGGAGGGCCCGCTCGGACAACAGGTAGACCTCGTCGCCGATGACGACCGACCGGACCGACTGCCCGGCCGAGGGGGGCGGGCTGATCCGGGCCACCTCGCGGAGGCCGCGCGCGTCGGCCCGCAGCAGGACGAGACCGCTGAAGTCGATCTTGTCGGCGCCGTAGGAGGTGATCGGGGCCATCACCAGCTTGCGCGGCTCCCAGGAGAGGAATGCCTTCGGGTCGAACTCGGTGGCGGCGTTTCCCCAGCCGTAGGTCTGGGTGTCGATCCGCCGGGGTGACGCGGGGTCGCTGATGTCGAACAGCGAGAACTGGATCCGGCCCTCCTCGCTCTGTCCGACGCCGAGCAGCAGGTGTGCACCGACCGGGTGCAGATAGCCGGAGTAGCCGGGGATCTTGAGCTCACCGGTGATCTTGGGTGCGGTGGGGTCGCGCAGATCGAGCACGTAGAGCGGGTCGGTCTGGCGGAAGGTCACCACGTACCCCTTGTTCCCGATGAACCGCACAGCGCGAATCGATTCGTTGTCCTTCCGGCCAAGTCCGCCGACCTGTCCGACCTGGTTCAGCCGGCCGCCTTCTTCCCGCAGGATGGACACCACACCCTCGTTGACCATGCGCGGGCTCGCCCAGCCGCGGCGTTCGGACACCGTCGTGGCGACGCGCAGCACGCCACGGTCCTCCGACATCGCGTACTGGTTCAGCAGGAGCCCCGGTACCTCGCCGGATCCGCGGTACGCGGTCGTACCGGACGGGGCCGTCACAAACTTGTGGAGGCCCGTCGTCGGTAACGCACCGTTGCGGTTCCAGTCGGTGGTCGTGACATAGGTCGCGGTGTCGGTGGCGTAGAGCTGTTGACCGCCGGCGACCACGCCGACGGTGTGGCGGTCCTCCAGAGTCGAGGTGATGTCGAACGACGAGACGGCCACGGTGTCGATCCCCGAGAACTTCTCGGGCCGGGACACATCGGGACAGTCCACCAGGCGTCCGCTGCTCACCTGGGCACCGGAACCATCGGTCAGGGTGTACGCCGGGAGCCAGTCGCCCACCGCCGACTTGGCGACCGCGTCCCGGAGCTGCTGCTTGGATTCCTCGGCGATCCCGCCCCTACGCCCGTAGTAGGGGGACGGGATGTCGAGGTCGGGCGAGAAGGCGGTGGCGACGCGCACCTGTGTTCCGACCAGCCGAGCGTCCAGAACGTCACCCTCGACAGCGAGGGTCGCGACCAGCTTCGGCGCGCGGAGCCTGGCGATGTCGTAGGTGGTGAGGAGCTGCCGCTGCGCCGCCGACCCGGGTCCGGGTGCGACGTCGTCCGGCTGCTGCCCGCTGAACACCAGCACGCGAGTGCCCGAGAGGAAGACGTTGCGCACGTCGGTGTCGGGGAGTGTCGCCCGCTTGGAGAGCTTGCCGTTATGGGCGCTGATCAGGTGCACCCGACCGCGAGCGACAGCGACGACGACCTTCCCGTCGGTCTTGATCATGTCGGGCTCGTCGACGCCGGCCTCGGCGACGTTGGTGGTCGAATGAGCCGGCGTCGAAGTAGCGCCTCCGGCGCCGTCGGTGTCGCTCGCCGGTCCCCGCCCCGAGGCCCGCTCGGCGCTTCCGGCCGCAGAGTTTGCCCCGCCGCCACTCGCCTGGTTGATCAGGTAGTCCGGGGCGTGCTCCTTGAAGTAGGCCAGCACCGCATCGCAGTCCCCGAACGCCTTCAGCGGCTCGGCCGCGTGCGCCACGCCGGCTCCGCCGAGGCCCGACGTGCTGCCGCCACCCCCGCCGAACGACGGCCCGACGAGGCCGAGCCCGGTGACGAGCACGGCGGCGGCCGCCACGCGCGGGAGGGTCATCGAACGCTTCGGTCGACGCGCGCGCCGCAGGCCCAGCTCGTCGCCGGATTCATGCGCGGCAAGCTGCTGCCGGACCGACGCGGACGCCTTGTGGGCTCGAGCCTCGAACCGGTCGAGACCAGCGTCACTCGGCTCCGGATCGTTCATCCCGGCGTCGCCGGTGGGGTCACTCATTGGTCATCCTCCACGCGCTCCAAGCGCAGCTGGCGCGCCACCGCGCTCCGCGCCCTGCTCAAATGGGTCTTGACGGTGCCCTCGCTGCAGCCGAGCACCGCGGCGATGTCACGCACGCTGTAGTCCTCCAGGTAGAACAGGGCGACCGCTTGCGCCTGCCGGGGTGGCAGGGAGCGAACCGACCGCCAGAACTCCGCATCGCTCTCGTCGAGCTCGATCTGGGTCGGCGTCCGGTGCGCGAGCCGGACGATCGCCTTCGCCTCGCGGACCCGGCGCCGGACCACCGATGCCGCCCGATTGCAGGTGACCCGGCGGACCCAGGCGGCCGGCGAGTCGTAGCTGCCGATCGACGCCCACTGCCGGTATGCCGCGGTGAACGCATCCTGGGCGGTGTCCTCGGCCACCGACGCGTTCCCGGTCAGGACGTACGCAAGCCCGAGCACGTGACGGTATTCCCGCCGGTAGAACTCCTCGAAGGACACCTGGGTGCGACGGGAGCCATCGACCCTGTCAGCGTCCGTGACAGCGCGCGCCAGGTCGTCGGCGCCGATCGTCGAATCAACCGCAGCGAGAACTGGGCGCTGCCACCGATCAGAGGTGGCAGCGCCAGCCGCGGGTGCTCCGTGAATGTCCATCACTGCTTCACTCGCCGCAGGCTCGCCCGCGGTTGACACCCCTCCGGTCCAGCTTTGGTCCTCAGTGGCGCATCCGAACGGGGCGTCATGTTCGAGCGTTCACACCGGCACCACTCATCTTCGGCCCCGACCCGGCCACCCGCCACGGCTCGCCGGCAACAGTGCGATAACGGAGACGCAGTGCCCGCGCTGACGCTGGAGCACCACTCCTGTGAAGGATGGCCGTCAGGACCGGTGCGAGCGGACGACGGCGGAGCAGGGTGGTCGGCCCGACTTACGATGGCGGGCGTGACCCAGGACCGCTGCCCCGGCGTGCTCCGGCCGCACCAGGCGGCCGACGGCGCGATGGTGCGCATCCGCGTGCCCGGCGGACAGACCACGGGGACCGCGCTGGCGGCCCTCGGTCGGGCCGCTGAGCAGCACGGGCGCGGCCTGCTCCAACTCACCTCCCGCGCCGGGCTCCAGGTCCGCGGGCTCCCGGTCGACCTGCCGGACGCCTTCGAGACCGCTGTTGCCGCCGCCGGGTTCCTGCCCTCGGCCAGCCACGAGCGGGTCCGCAACATCGTGGCCTCGCCGCTGACCGGCCTGCACGGCGGGCTGGCAGACCTGCGTCCGCTGGTCCGCGCGCTCGACGCGGCCCTGCAGGCCGACGGCGCCCTGGCCGGGCTGTCCGGTCGTTTCCTCTTCGGCCTCGACGACGGCCGGGGCGACGTCGCCGCCCTGCAGCCCGACCTCACCTACCGCGCCCTCGCCTCCGACCACGGGGTGCTCGTCGTCGGCGCCGAGCGGGCACGGCCCCTCGCGCTCGGCGAGGCGATGGCGGCCCTGCTGGACCTGGCCCGCTCCTTCGACGGCGCCCGCGCCCTCAGCGGGGTCTGGCGGGTTCGGGAGCTTCCCGGTTGGATCGACAGCCTGAACGGGTTCGACCCCGTCGTCGCACCCCTCGGCGGGGAGCCGCCGCTCGGTGCGGTGGGGGCGCATGCCGTCGTCGGGGTGCCGCTCGGCTTCCTCACCCCCGCCCAGCTCGCGGCCGTCACCGCGGTGGCCGGGGACGGGGCCGTGGTGGTCACGCCCTGGCGCAGCCTGGTGGTGGCCGACGGCGCCGCGCGGCTGGAGGAGCTGGCCACGGCCGGGCTGACCGTCGACCCCGCGTCGCCCTGGACCGCGATCAGCGCCTGCGTGGGTGCACCCTGGTGCGCCAGCGGCCGGATCGACACCCAGTCGCTCGTGCGCTCGGTCGCGGGCCGGGACCTGCGCTGGCCACGCACCCACGTCAGCGGCTGCGAACGGCGGTGCGGGGCGCCGGCCGGACCACACCGCGACCTGGTCGCGCCGTCGGTCGAGGAGCTGCTCGCCGCGGCCGAGCCCCGGCTCGTAACCTATGTCTGAGGCCCCGCCGGCCCGGCTGTACGACTACGTCACCGACCCCGCCGACATCTACCGCCGCTCCTTCGCCCAGGTGCGCGCGGAGGCGGACCTCTCCGGCCTGGACGCCGACGCCGCCACCCTGGCCGTCCGGATGATCCACGCCAGCGGCGACCTGGACCTGCCCCGGTCGCTGGCCCTGCACCCGCGGCTGGTCAGCGCCGCCCGGGGTGCGCTCGAGGCCGGGGCGACGATCTTCACCGACGCCTACATGATTGCCTCGGGGGTCACCCGGCGCCGGCTGCCCGCCGACAACGCCGTCCGCTGCCTGCTCGACGACCCGCGGGTGCCCGACCGTGCCCGCGCCTGGTCGACGACCCGTTCTGCGGCTGCGGTGTCGTTCTGGGGCGAGGAGCTCGAGGGTGCGGTGGTGGCCATCGGCAACGCGCCGACGGCGCTGTTCCACCTGCTCGAGCAGATCGCCGCGGGCGGGCCCCGACCGGCCGCCGTGCTCGGCATCCCCGTCGGGTTCGTCGGATCGGCGGAGTCCAAGACTGCCCTGGCGCAGAACCCGTGGGACCTGCCCTACCTCGTGGTGCACGGACGCCGCGGCGGCTCGGCGCTGTGCGCGTCGGCCCTCAACGCGCTGGCGCAGGAGGCGGAGATCGCATGACCGGCCGGTTGTACGGGGTGGGCGTCGGCCCGGGTGACCCCGAGCTCGTGACCCTCAAGGCCGCGCGCCTGATCCGCGACGCCGACGTCGTCGCCTACCACTCCGGGACCGCCGGACGCTCGATCGCGCGCACCATCGTCGCCGACCTGATCAGCCCCGACGCGACGGAGGAGCTGCTGATCTACCCCGTCACCACGGGCGCGACCGACCACCCGCTGGGCTACTACGGCGCCATCGAGGACTTCTACGACGAGTCGGCCGAGCGGCTGGGCAAGCACCTGGACGCCGGCCGCACCGTCGTCGTGCTGGCCGAGGGCGACCCGCTGTTCTACAGCTCCTACTCCTACCTGCACGACCGGCTGGCCCCGCTGTACCCGGCCGAGATCGTGCCCGGGGTGACCTCGGTCAGCGCGTCGTCGGCGGCGGTCGCCCTGCCGATCTCCCGGCACGAGGACACCTTCACCGTGCTGCCCGGCACCATGGCCGTCCCCGAGCTCGCCCGGCGGCTGGCCGACGGTGGCGGGGCCGCGATCATGAAGCTCGGCCGGACCTTCGCCGGCGTCCGCGAGGCGCTGCGGCAGGCTGGCCGGCTGGAGGACGCCTGGTACGTCGAGCGGGCCAGCACCGGCCGGGAGCGCCGGCTGCCGGTCAGCGAGGTCGACCCCGACGAGGTGCCCTACTTCTCGATGGTCCTGGTGCCCGGCCCCGACCTCCGGGCCGACGCCGCCCAGCGGGCGCTGAGCGGGGCCGCGACGCCCGCCCCGGTGGCGGCCGGTGACGTGGGCACGGGGCGGCTGCTCGTCGTCGGGCTCGGCCCCGGCCCGGACCGCTGGATGACGCCGGAGGTGACGGCCGCCCTGGCCGACGTCGACCACGTCGTCGGCTACGGCCCCTACGTCGACCGGGTGCCCCAGCGGCCGGGTCTGCAGCGGCACGCCACCGGCAACACCGTCGAGGTGGACCGCGCGTCCTTCGCGCTGGAGCTGGCCCGGCGGGGCGAGCGCGTCGCCGTCGTCTCCGGGGGTGACGCTGGAGTGTTCGGGATGGCGTCCGCGGTGTTCGAGGCCGTCGGCGCCGACGACCGCTTCGCCGACGTGCCCGTCGAGGTGCTGCCCGGGCTGACGGCCGCCCAGGCCGTCGCCGCCCGGGCGGGTGCGCCGCTCGGCGGGGACTACGCCGTCGTCTCGCTGTCGGACCGGCTGAAGCCCTGGGAGCTGGTCGAGCACCGGCTGCACGCCGTCGGCGAGGCCGACCTGGTGCTGGCCGTCTACAACCCGGCCTCCCGCAGCCGTCGCGAGCAGGTGGTGCGGCTCCGCGAGGTGATGCTGGAGCACCGCGACCCCTCGACGCCGGTGGTGGTCGGCCGCGACGTCGGCCGGGACGGGGAGCGGCTGGACGTGACGACGCTGGCCGAGCTCGACCCGGCGTCGATCGACATGACCTGCCTGCTGATCATCGGCTCCAGCCGGACCACCGCTAGTCCCGGAGGGGTCTGGACCTCCCGCCGCGGCGACTGAGGCAGGACGAACCGCTGACGAATTGCGTCTGTTGGGCGATGGCGCTGCCACTCGTCAGCGTTTCCTTGGTCCGGCAGCGGTAGCCCTGACTCTCAGGGCCGGCGTCGCCGCCCGTAGAGGTGGGACTCGACGAAGTCGTCGGCCCGCAGCGCCTCGCCCACCAGGATGACGGCGGCCTGCCGCAGCCCGGCGGCCTCCACCTGGTCGGGCATGTCGGCGAGGGTGCCGCGCAGCACGACCTGCTCGGGCTGGCTCGCCCGGCTGACCACGACGACGGGGCAGTCGGCCCCGTAGGCCGGCGTCAGCTCCGCGCAGAGCTCCCGGGTCCGGCGGATCGCCAGGTGCAGGGCCAAGGTGGCGCGAGTGGCGGCGAACGCCGCCAGCGACTCCCCCGGCGGCATCGCCGTCGACGCCGCCTGGGTCCGCGTCAGCACGACCGACTGTGCGATCTCGGGCACCGTCAGCTCCCGGCCGACGACGGCCGCGGCGGCGGCGTAGGCCGGCACTCCCGGCGTCACGTCCCAGGGGATGCCGAGCCGGTCCAGCCGGCGGGTCTGCTCGGCCAGCGCCGAGTACAGCGACGGGTCGCCCGAGCACAGCCGGGCCACGTCCTGGCCGGCGTCGTGCGCCTCCGCGAGCACGGCGACGATGGCGTCGAGGTCAAGCGACTGGCTGTCGACCAGCCGGGTCCCGGGCGCGCAGTGCCCGAGCACCTCGGCGTCGAGGTAGGTGCCGGCGTAGACGCACACGGGGCTCTCGGCGAGCAGCCGGACGGCCCGGACGGTCAGCAGGTCCGCGGCCCCCGGCCCGGCCCCGATGAAGTGGACGGTCACCGGGTCACCGCCCACTGCACGACGGCCCGGGCGGGCTTCCAGCCGTGGTAGCGGCCGATCGCCTCCAGGTGCTCGACGGCGATCCGGGTCAGCGTCCCGCCGTGCTCGCGCCACCACACGGCGAGAAGCATCTCGGTCTCCTGGGTCACGGCGTGCACCACCAGCCGACCTCCGGGCGGGAGCGCGGCCCACGCCGCGTCGAGCACCGGCTCGGTCGCCCCGCCGCCGACGAAGACGGCGTCGGGCACCGGCAGCCCGGCCAGCGCCTCGGGCGCCACCCCCTGCACGGTCTGCAGGCCGGGCACGCCCAGCCGCGAGGCGTTGCCGCGGATGCGGTCCACCCGGACCTGGTGCTGCTCGACGGCGACCGCACGGCAGGTGGGGTGGCTGCGCATCCACTCCACCGCCACCGAGCCCGCCCCCGCGCCGACGTCCCAGAGCAGAGCGCCCGGCTGGGGCTGCAGGTGGGCCAGAGCGGACGCGCGCAGGTCGCGCTTGGTGAGCTGGCCGTCGGAGTCAAAGGCGTCATCGGGGAGCCCGGGAGCGAGCGAGCCGGGGAGCGCCCCGACACCGGCGACGCACTGCACGGCGACGACGTTCAGGGTGGGCGCGGGGCCGGTCCAGTCGGCTGCGACGACGTCGACCCGGCTCTCCTGCGCAGCCCCCAGGTCGCCCAGCACGGTCAGCGGTGCTGGAGCCGTAGCCGTCCTCCACCAGCAGGGCGGCGACCTCGGCGGGCGTTCCGGCGTCGCGGGAGAGCACCAGCACGCGCCAGCCAGGATGCAGCTCGCGCCGGACCAGGTCGACGTCGTCGCCGCGCAGCCGCACGACCGCGTAGCTGCCGGTCGCCCAGCCCAGCCGGGCGGCGGCCAGGGCCACCGAGGAGACGGCCGGGTGCACCCGGACGGCGTCGGCGCCCGAGCAGGTCGACCAGGGTGGAGCCGACCCCAGCCAGCAGCGGGTCGCCGCTGGCCAGCACGACGACGCCGCGGTCCTCGTGCCCGGAGACCAGGCCGGGCAGGGCGCCGCCGAGGTCGCGGGGCCAGGGAAGCCGCTCCTGTCCGGGCACGTCGGGCAGCAGCCCGAGGTGCCGTTCCCCGCCGAGCACCCGGCCGGCGCCCAGCAGCAGGGCGCGCTCGGGGGCGCCGAGGGAGTCCCAGCCCGCCGCGCCAATCCCGACCACCTCGATCACCGCTGCACTGTAGTCACTGCGCCCTACGGGACGGGTCGGCCAACCCGGTCGCCGGCGAAGCGCACCGCCTGCGGGCAAGCAGATGTGGCCAACGCACGAGCAGGCCGAGCTCACGAGCCGGCGACCAATGGCTTGAAGTCGTAAAACGGTCGAGGTCGGAGTCTTAAAACGGTCGGAGTCAAAGTCCTCAAGCGGTCGGGGTTGAAGTCGTCCGACAGTCGACCCAACCTCAAGCGCCGATCCACGGGCAGTGAACTCGACCACCCGGGCTAGCCGAGTTTGCCCGGCCTGGACGCTCGACGACGGTCCGTCACTCGATCAGGGACTGAGCGGTCAGGCCGCTGTGCAATCATCGTCAGCGGCGCAGCAGAGGAACCCGGTGCGAGTCCGGGACGGTCCCGCCACTGTGACCCAGGTCCGCCTGGGAAGTCAGGCCGTCTGCCGCGCCAGCCGCGTCGCGCTCGCACGGGGCTCACCGCAAGCGTGGACGTGGACCTCCATGCAGAAGGGCTCCCCTCCCGTGTCTCGTGCCCCCGCTCCTGAGCAGCGGACGTTCCCGTTCTCCGCCGTCGTCGGCTCCGACGACATGGCCCTGGCGCTGATCTTGACCACCGTCTCCCCCGAGGTCGGCGGTGTGCTCGTCCGGGGTGAGAAGGGCACGGCCAAGACCACCACCGTCCGGGCCCTGGCCCGGGTGCTGCCCCCGCTCGCCGTCGTCGAGGGCTGCCGGTTCTCCTGCGACCCCGCCGATCCCGATCCCGGCTGCCCGGACGGCCCCCACCCCGCGGATGTCGACGCCACCACCCGACCGGCCCGGCTGGTGGAGCTGCCCGTCGGGGCAACCGAAGACCGCGTCATCGGCTCGCTCGACCTGCAGCAGGCCCTCGGCGCCGGCCAGGTTCGCTACGAGCCCGGGCTGCTCGCCGCCGCCCACCGCGGGCTGCTCTACGTCGACGAGGTCAACCTGCTGCACGACCACCTCGTCGACCTGCTGCTGGACGCCGCCGCCACCGGCCGCTCCACCGTCGAGCGCGAAGGGGTCTCCGTCGCGCACGCCTCCCGGGTGGTGCTGGTCGGCACCATGAACCCCGAGGAGGGCGAGCTGCGGCCGCAGCTCCTCGACCGCTTCGGGCTCACCGCCGAGGTCGCCGCCCCCCGGGACCCAGCCCTGCGCGCGGAGGTCGTACGCCGGCGGATGGCCTTCGACCGCGACCCCGTCGCCTTCGCCGCCCGCTACGCCGATGCTGAGCGGGCCCTCTCGGACCGGCTGCGAACGGCTCGCGCGCTGCTCGACCAGGTGGAGCTCCGCGACGACCAGCTGCTGCTGATCGCCGAGATCTGCGCCGCCTTCGAGGTCGACGGCCTGCGTGCCGATCTCGTCACCGCCCGGGCCGCTGTCGCGCACGCCGCCTGGCACGGCCGCACCCGGGTCACCAAGGCCGACATCCGCGCCGCCGCCCGGCTGGCCCTGCCCCACCGGCGGCGGCGCAACCCGTTCGACGCCCCCGGGCTCGACGAGGACCTGCTGGACCGACTACTCGGCGAGGACGAGCCGGAACCCGAGCCCGAGCCCGATCAGCCCGGGCCCGACGACGAGGGTGACGGGAGCGCCGGGCCCAGCGAGGCGGCCGACGGCCCGAGCGCCCCGGAGAGCCCCCCGTCGGGCTCCACACCCGAGGCCGTCACGCCCTCGCCGGAGCAGCGGAGCGACGCCGCGGAGCCGGCTCAGGACCCGGCGCAGGAGTCTCCGACGGCCGCCGTCGTCCCCACCACGCTGGCCACGGCGGGGCCCGCGTACCGGACCCGCCTGTTCGCGGCCACCGGCGTCGGCGCCGGTGAGTCCGGCCGACGCAGCCGGGCGGTGACCAGGACCGGGCGCAGCGTCGGCGCCGCCTCCCGGCCCGAGCCGGGCGGGCGGCTGCACCTGCCGGCCACCATCCGCGCCGCCGCTCCCCAGCAGCACGCGCGCGGCCGCACCGGTGTGGAGGTGCTCCGGCTCCGCCGGGAGGACCTGCGGACCGCGGTCACCGAGGGTCGGGAGTCGAACCTGGTGCTGCTGGTCGTCGACGCCTCCGGCTCGATGGCCGCCCGCCGCCGGATGGCCGAGGTCAAGACCGCCGCCCTCTCGCTGCTGCTGGACGCCTACCAGCGCCGCGACAAGGTCGGCCTGATCACCTTCCGCGGTGCGGCGGCCACGCTGGCCCTGCCGCCCACGTCGTCGGTCGAGGTCGCGGCCCGACGGCTGGACGAGGTCCCCGCTGGCGGACGGACCCCGCTGGCCGAGGGCCTGCTGATGGCCGCCGAGACGCTGCGGCTGGAGCGGATCCGCGACCCGCGTCGTCGCCCGCTGCTGGTCCTGGTCACCGACGGCCGGGCCACCTCGGGTCCGGACGCCGTCGCCCGCTCGCGGCAGGCCGCCGACCTGTTGCGCGCCTCCGGCGTGGCCAGCGTGGTCATCGACTGCGAGACCGGCTTCGGCCTCGGGCTGGCGCGCCGCCTCAGCCTCCACCTGGGAGCGGAGCACGTCGGCGTCGGTGAGGTCGCGGCCGACCAGCTGCTGTCGGTCGTCCAGCGGCACACCCCGGCCCGACGCACCCAGGACGCCGCCTGATGCCCGAGGGACGGATCGAGGTCGAGCCAAGCGACGGCCTGACCACCAAGCAGCGCCGGAACCGGCCCCTGGTCATCGTGCACACCGGGGATGGCAAGGGGAAGTCCACCGCCGCGTTCGGGCTGGCCATCCGCGGCTGGAACCAGGGCTGGCCCATCGGGGTCTTCCAGTTCGTGAAGTCGGCCAAGTGGCGCATCGGTGAGCAGACCGTGCTGGAGACCCTGGACGAGGTGCACCGCACGACCGGCCAGGGCGGGCCCGTCGAGTGGCACAAGATGGGCTCGGGCTGGTCGTGGTCCCGCAAGGCCGGCACCGAGGACGACCACGCCGCCGACGCCGCCGAGGGCTGGCAGGAGATCAAGCGCCGGCTGGCCGCCGAGACCCACCGCCTCTACGTCCTCGACGAGTTCACCTACCCGATCGCCTGGGGCTGGGTGGACGTCGACGACGTCGTCGAGACCCTGGCGAACCGCCCGGGCTCCCAGCACGTCGTCATCACCGGCCGCCGCGCCGACCCGAAGCTGCTCGAGGTCGCCAACCTCGTCACCGAGATGCAGGCGGTGAAGCACCCCTTCGCCGAGGGCCAGAAGGGTCAGCGGGGCATCGAATGGTGACCGCGACGACGGTGACCCCGACAACAGCGGCTCCGCGCCTGGTCATCGCCGCCCCGGGCTCGTCCCACGGCAAGACCACGGTGGCCACGGGGCTGATGGGCGCGCTGCGCGGCGAGGGCCTGGAGGTCGCCTCGTTCAAGGTCGGCCCTGACTACATCGACCCGGGCTACCACGCCCTGGCGACCGGCCGGCCCGGCCGCAACCTCGACCCCCACCTGTGCCACGAGGAGCAGATCCGGCCGCTGTTCCTGCACGGCCTGAGCACCCCGACGCCGGCCGATGTGGCCGTCGTCGAGGGCGTGATGGGCCTGTTCGACGGCCAGATCGGCGGCGACGGCTACGCCTCCACCGCCCACGTGGCCGGGCTGCTGCAGGCGCCGGTCGTGCTGGTCCTCGACATCAGCTCGGTCTCCCGGACCGCCGCGGCGCTCGTGCACGGCCTGACCACCTTCGACCCGGCCGTCCGGCTCAGCGGGGTCGTGCTCAACAAGGCGGGCTCGGTCCGGCACAGCGACGAGGTGGTGCGGGCGCTGGAGGCCACCGGCGTCGAGGTGCTGGGCGTGCTGCCCCGCAACGCCGGCATCGAAGCCCCGTCGCGGCACCTCGGGCTGGTCCCGGCCGCCGAGCGCGGCGACGCCGCGGCCGCCATCGCGCGCCTGGCCGCCCAGGTCGCCGAGCACCTCGACCTCACCCGGGTGCTGGCGCTGGCGCACGCGGCGCCTCCGCTGGCCGGCGAGCCCTGGTCGCCGACCGGCGTCGTCCACCCGCCCACCCCGCAGCGACCGGTGGTCGCGGTCGCGGCCGGCCGCGCCTTCACCTTCCGCTACGCCGAGACCGACGAGCTGCTGCGGGCCGCCGGCTGCGAGCCCGTGCCCTTCGACCCGCTGAGCGACGACGCGCTGCCCGCCGGCACCGCCGGGATCTACCTGGGCGGCGGCTTCCCCGAGGTGCACGCGGCCGAGCTGAGCGCCAACGCTCCCCTGCGGGCGGCGCTGCGGAGCGCGGTCGAGGCCGGGGTGCCGACCGTGGCCGAGTGCGCGGGGCTGCTGTACCTGTGCCGGAGCGTCGACGGCTCCCCGATGGTCGGGGCGATCGAGGCCGACGCCGCCATGACGCCGAGGCTGACCCTGCGCTACCAGACCCTGCTGGCGACCGAGGACTCGCTGCTCGCCGCCCGCGGCGCACGGGTGACCGGTCACGAGTTCCACCGCACGCACGTCGACCCGCCCGCCGGGGACGCCGAGGCCTGGCTGGTCGACGGTCACCGCGTCGGGTTCTCCGCCGACCCCGCCGGACGCGGGACTGCCAGCCTGCACGCCAGCTACCTGCACCTGCACTGGGCCGGCCACCCGCACCTGGCCCAGCGGTTCGCCGACGCCGTGCATGCCTGGGCGACGACTCCATCCGGGTTCTCAGACGCTGAGGTGGCCCTGGCCGCCACCGGGGCTGACAACTCGGTGGAGACCGCGACCCCACCGCTCCCCGAGGACGTAGACCTGTTGCACCACGGCGACGCCGAGGTGGGCGACGGCCTCGTCGACCTCGCCGTCAACGTCCAGCACCGGGAGCCGCCGGCCTGGCTGGCCGACGTCATCACCGCCACCGTCCCCACCCTCGGCGCCTACCCGTCGGCCACCGCCGCCACGGCCGCGATCGCGCGGGCGCACGCGGTCAGTGAGGACCAGGTGCTGCCCACCTCCGGGGCCGCCGAGGCGTTCACCCTGATCGCGCGGGCCCTGACGCCCCGTCAGCCCCTGGTCGTCCACCCGCAGTTCACCGAGCCCGAGGCCGCGCTGCGGGCCGCGGGCCACCAGCCCGAGCGGCTGCTCCTCGACGCCGACGACGGCTTCCTGCTGCACCCCGAGCGGGTGCCCGCGCACGCCGACCTCGTCGTCGTCGGCAACCCCACCAACCCGACGTCGGTCCTGCACCCGCTCGAGACGCTGGAGCGCCTCCGCGCACCCGGCCGGGTGCTGGTGGTCGACGAGGCCTTCCTCGACGCCGTTCCCGGACCGGCGCCGTCGATGGTCAGCGCGACGATGAGCGGCGTCCTGGTGCTCCGGTCGCTGACCAAGACGTGGGGGCTCGCCGGGCTGCGGGCCGGCTACGTCGTCGGCGACCCGGTCCTGGTCGCCGCCCTTGCTGCGCAGCAGCCCCCGTGGTCGGTCTCCACACCCGCCCTCGCCGCGACCGTCGCCTGCTTGTCCGACGACGCTCTGACCGAGGCGGCCGCCCAGGCCGGGGTCATCGCCGAGCGCCGCGCGCTGGTGGTCACCGGGCTGGCCGAGCTGGGTCTGCCGGTCGCCGGGATACCGGCGGCTCCGTTCGTCTGCGTGGACACCGCCGGGGTGCGGGGCGAGCATCGGCCAGGCTGGGTCCGCGAGGCGCTGCGCGAGCAGGGCTTCGCCGTGCGGCGCGGGGACACGTTTCCTGGCCTGGGTCCCGACTGGGTCCGGGTGGCCGTGCGCGACCCGGCCACGACCGAGCGCTTCCTGGAGGCGCTCGCCCAGATCCTCGGAGGGACCCGATGACCCGCGGCTTCGTCGCCGACCTCGACCTGGTCGGCCGTCGCGTCGTCGTCTGGGGTGGCCGGGGGGAGGCTCTCGCCCCGGTCACCGCGCTGCTGGAGGCCGGGGCCGTGGTCACCGTGGTCAGCGACGAGCCCGGCACCACCGTCGCCGATCTCGCCGAGCGCGGGCTGCTCACCGTCGCCCCCACCCCGGTCGCCGACGACGATCGCGTCCTTCAGGGCGCCGCCCTTCTGGTGCCCGCCACCGGCGACCCGGACCTGGACCGCGACGCCGCCGACCGCGCCGCCCGCAACGGTGTCCTGGCCGTCCGGCCGGCCGTCCCCCTGCTGCCGGGCGGCGACGGCAGGGGCGAGGTGGTGCTCGTCGGCGGAGGTCCCGGCGACCCGGGCCTGCTCACCCTGGCCGGTCTAGAGGCGGTGCGGACCGCGGACGTGCTCGTCGTCGACCGGCTGGCCCCGCTGTCGGTGCTGCAGCAGGCCCGGCCTGGCGCCGAGGTCATCGACGTCGCCAAGATCCCCCGCGGCAGCTTCACCTCCCAGGAGCGGATCAACGAGCTGCTGGTCGAGCACGGCCTCGCGGGCCGGCGGGTGGTCCGCCTCAAGGGCGGGGACAACTTCGTCTTCGGCCGGGGCGGCGAGGAGTGGCAGGCCTGCGCGGCGGCCGGAATCCCCGTCCGAGTCGTGCCCGGAGTCTCCTCGGCCATCGCCGGCCCTGCCCTGGCCGGCATCCCCCTGACCCACCGTCAGCTGACGCAGGGGTTCACCGTCGTCTCGGGCCACCTCCCGCCGGGCGACCCCGGCTCGACGCTGGACTGGGCAGCCCTGGCGCGCGCCGGCACCACCCTGGTGATCCTGATGGGGGTGGCGACCTTGCCCGCCATCACTGCGGAGCTGGTCGCGCAGGGGATGCCGGCCGACACGCCAGCCGCCACAGTCGCCGATGCCGGGCTGCCCAGCCAGCGCGACGTCCGGGGGCGCGTCGACGACATTGCGGCGCTGACCCTAGGAGCGGGCA
>CAWGWR010000003.1:0-107023 GCA_963826405.1 uncultured Actinomycetota bacterium
CACGAGGTCCTGCACGAAGGACCAGTTCTCCACGTAGTAGAGGTCCAGCCGGACCGACTCCTCCCAGGACAGGTCGCTTCGCCCGCTCACCTGCCACAGGCCGGTGATCCCCGGCTTCACCAGCAGACGACGGTGCACCTCGCCCGAGTAGGTCTCGACCTCGGCGTGCAGCGGAGGGCGAGGCCCGACGATGCTCATCTGCCCGGTGAGGACGTTGAACAGCTGCGGCAGCTCGTCCAGACTGAACCGGCGCAGCCACCGCCCGAGCGGGGTCACGCGCGGGTCGTGCTTCATCTTGAAGAGCGGCCCGGCCCCTTCGTTCGCACCGACCAGAGCCAGCCGGCGCTGATCAGCGTCGATCACCATCGAGCGGAACTTCAACATGGCGAACGGCTTCCCGTTCAAGCCGATGCGTTCCGCCCGGTAGAAGACCGGACCGCCGCTGGTGATCTTGATGGCCACCGCGATGAGGACCATGAGCGGCGACAGCAGGATCAGGGCGCAGGTAGCGCCAACGACATCGAACGCAACTTTGTGGACCTTGCTGGCGCCCTGGTACTGCGGCTTGTCGAGGTGCAGGAGCGGGAGACCTGCAACAGGCCGGATCTGCAGCCGGGGGCCAGCGACGTCGACGACCCCGGCGGACACGACCAGGTTGGTCTGGGACGCCTCCAGGTCCCAGGCCAGTGCGCGCATGCCCTCCGCACCCAGAAACTCCGTGTTGCTCACCGCCACGGTGTCAGCCCCACTGCGCTCGACGGCGTCCAGCACCGCGTGCTCATCGCCGAGCACCGGCACCTGGTGGCCGTCGATGTCCAGCACCCTGCCCGTGCGCGCCCAGCCCGGCTCGCAGACACCGACCACGCGGTAGCCCGCGCTCGGGTCACGCTCGAAGGTCTTAGCCATCGCGACGGCCGCCTTGTGGGAACCGACGACGAGCACACTGGAGAAGCACTTCTGCGCGGCTCGCTGTCGAAGCAACCAGCCTCGCCACGACCGTCGCGACGCGACCAGGAGCAGCAGACCGAGGGGGAGTGCGACGACGAGATAACCACGAGCCAGCTCGAGCTTCAAGGAGTAAGCGACGATCGCCACCGATCCGAAAAGGGCTAAGGAGGCGTGCGCGAGCCGGCGGTACTCCTCGACCCCGGTCCCGACGATGCGTGGCTCCCGCGTCCGGAACAGTGCGAGGGTTCCCGCCCAGCCGACCGCCAGGAGGACGGACACCATCGTGTAGCTGATCGTGGCACGGTCGCCGAGCGTGGCCTCCGTACCCAGGCCGAAGCGGAGCAGCTGTGCGGCAGCGACGCCCGCGACCACCGCGGCGGTGTCGGAGAGGAGCAGGCGGCTGCGGTAGAGGTCGAGCCAGCCAGGGCTGAACGAACCCGCCCGCGCCCCCATCGTTCGGGGCTGGACTAAGGCCGGAGCGGCCGGAGAAGCATGCGTCATCGGGGGCCAACTTCTCCCCCGAGAATGTTTGGAAGGGCTCGGCAGCCGTTCGCCGTCGGGCGCACCGCTGTAAGTATCCCTCCGCGCTGGACGTTCTAACCCCGCCAGCAGCAGGACTCCAACGGTAAGGGCCGAAGGAGGGTGCTGGCAACGGGATGAGCGTGTGTTTCCAGTCATAGCCGGACGACGCTCGGCTCGCGCCATCTGCGCCCGACGCCGTCGATGGAGGCTGGCGCCAGCTGGGCGGTCGTCGTCGTGGCCGGGGCCGGTGCCGAGGTATCGAGGTGGTTGACCAGAACCGCACGATGGAACTCGCGCGAGCCCGAGCGAGGACACGATGCACGGGAGTGTCGGCCCTCACCGCTACGGTTAGCCTGCGCAGCGGCACGAACCCCCATCCCCCTCGACGTCGCGTCGCGGGACCAACTCCCTCAGGATGCCCCATGAAGATCTCCGTCATTGGCTGCGGCTACTTGGGCGCGGTGCATGCGGCCTGCATGGCCGCTCTGGGGCACGACGTCGTCGGACTCGAGGTCGTGCCCGCCAAAGCGGCGGCACTGGCTGCCGGGAAGCCCCCCTTCTTCGAGCCGGGGCTGCCGGAGCTTCTCCTTGAGGGAATCGAGCAGGGCACGCTCCGCTTCAGCGACGACCCAGCCGCCGTGGCCGGCGCCCGGGTCCACTTCATCTGCGTGGGCACCCCCCAGACCAAGGGGGAGAACCGCGCCGACCTCACCTACGTGGACGCGGCGGTGACCGCGCTGCTGCCGTTCCTCCAGCCCGGGGACCTGGTCGTCGGGAAGTCCACGGTCCCGGTGGGCACGGCCGAGCGGCTGGCGGCGCTGGTGCACGAGGCCCAGCCGGAGGCCTCCCTCGCCTGGAACCCGGAGTTCCTGCGCGAAGGGCACGCCCTCCAGGACACCCTCCACCCCGACCGCTTGGTCTACGGCGTGGCCGATGGGCCCGCGGGCGCGACCGCGAAGGCTCTGCTGGACGAGGTCTACGCCGCCCCGCTGGCGGACGGGACGCCCCTGGTGGTGACCGACTTCACCACGGCCGAGCTTGTGAAGGTGGCCGCCAACTCGTTCCTTGCCACCAAGATCAGCTTCATCAACGCGATGGCCGAGCTGTGCGAGGCGACCGGCGGTGACGTCACCCAGCTGGCCGACGCCATCGGGTACGACGCCAGGATCGGCCGCCGCTTCCTCAACGCCGGCCTCGGCTTCGGTGGCGGCTGCCTCCCCAAGGACATCCGAGCGTTCATGGCGCGCGCCGGTGAGCTCGGGGTGGACCAGGCATTGACCTTCCTGCGGGAGGTGGACTCCATCAACCTGCGTCGTCGGGTGCGCATGGTCGACCTCGCCCGCGAGGTCTGCGACGGGTCGATCGTCGGCCGACGGATCGCGGTCCTGGGTGCGGCCTTCAAGCCCGAAAGCGACGACGTGCGGGACTCCCCCGCCCTCAGCGTCGCGGCTCAGATGTCCCTGCAGGGGGCGGACATCGTCGTCACCGATCCGCAGGCCATCGCCAACGCCTCCCAGAAGTGGCCGGACCTGAAGTTCGCCACCTCCGTGGAGGATGCGGTCAAGGGAGCGGAGCTGGTCCTGCTCCTGACGGAGTGGGAGGAGTACGTCCGGCTCGACCCGGCTGCCCTTGCCAAGCTCGTCCGGGAACCTCGCATCCTCGACGGCAGGAACGCCCTCGATCCGGCCACCTGGCGCCAGGCTGGTTGGACCTACCGCGCCCTCGGCCGCCGCTGACCCGCGGGGCTGCAGCCGGGGCGCCCTTGCGTCCCACCTCCCCTTGCCCGTGCCGTCGCTCGAAAGCTCAGGTACCCCCGGGCGGCTAGCCTGGCAGGCCTCCCCCCGCCTCCTCTCCCCCAGGAACAGCGTCCATGCCCCCAGCACTGCACCTCCAGCAGCGGAGGCGGCGAAGCCGCCGGCTTGTCATCGCCGCCTGCGTCGCGTTGGGGGTGATCACGCTCCTCCTCCTCACGGCCTACCTCGCTCAGCGCGCATGGGTGGCGAAGACCGCCCTGGAGAGTGCACAGCAAGAGCTGGTGACCTTCCGGTCGACCCTGGGCCAGCCGGGGGCGCCGAGCAGCACCGCGATGCATGCAAGGGTTGAGGCCGACACGTCCCGCGCCGTCGAGCAGACCGACGACCCCGTCTGGTGGGCCGCTGAGCACGTCCCCCTGCTCGGCCGGAACCTTGTCGCCTTCCGGCAGGCGGCGACCCTGGTCGACGACTGCGTCCGGGATGGGGTGGGTCCGCTGGCGGGAGCGGTCGAGGGCCTCGGCTTGGACAGCCTGAAGCCGCGCAAAGGCCGCCTCGACATCGAGCCGCTCACCCGGCTGACGCCTGCGGTGGACGCACTCGACGACGCCGTCCAGCAGGCGGCTGCGAGCGCGGCCGGTATCGAGACCGACGGCGTGGTGCCTCAGCTGGCGAGGAAGGTGGACACGTTGCAGACGCTCCTCGCAGACGCGGCGCCCACCGTCCATCAGGTGCGCGAGATCATGCCCGTGCTGTACCCGGCCCTGGGCGGCGAAGGCACCCGGCACTACCTCCTGATCTTCCAGAACAACGCGGAGGAGCGCGCCAGCGGCGGCAACCCGGCGGCAATGGTCATGCTGCAGGTCGACGACGGGAAGATCACCCTGGGTCGACAGGGGAGCTCAGCCGACTTCCCGCGGCCCTACAAGGTGCCGCCCTACACCCCCAGCGGCCCTGGGCATCGCGACTGGGACACGGTCTACACCGACTACGCCTCCACATATGTCACCAACATCACCATGACCCCGGATTTTCCGACGACGGCCCGGATGGCGCGAGCGATGTGGCGCGACGTCTTCGGTGGACCCGTGGACGGCGTGATCTCCCTCGACCCGATCGCGCTGTCATACCTGCTGAAGGTCACGGGTCCGGTGACGCTCTCCGACGGCACGACGATCGACGCGGGCACCGCCATTCCCTACCTGCTCTACGGCGTGTACGCCAAGCACCCCGAGAACGCGGTGCAGGACGCCGTCTTCGCCTCGGCGACCGAGGCGATCTTTGACGTCCTGACCGCAGGCAAGGGCGACCCTGGTCAGTACCTAGCCGCACTGCGGCCCATGGTGCGTGAACAGCGGCTCAAGCTGTGGAGCGCGGAGGCGTCCGAGCAGGACCTCGTGCGCGGCACCCGGGTGGGGAACATGCTTCCCGACGACAACAGCCGGGCTACCGTGCTGGGGGTCTACAACAACGATGACGCCACCTCCAAGATGAGCTACTTCATGGACCAGAGCGTGAAGGTGGAGACCGACACCTGCGGGCCGACGCCCCGGTACACCGTGGCGGCCACCGTGGTGAACACCCTGCCCAAGGACCAGGTCGACTCGCTGCCGGAGTACGTGAAGGCCCACCAGGGGCGGATCATGCCCGGCGGCGACCGGCAGTGGGTGCAGCTGTACGGACCTGTCGGAGGCGAGCTCGTCGAGGTGCGCGTCGGCGACAAGTTGGTGCGGTGGGGAACCTCCGTGAGCTGGAGGACCAACACCAACCGGCGCGCGACCGGGGTGCCAGACCTTCGCCCGGCCGTCCGGGGGACCATGTACGGCCGCCCCGTCGGGGTGGTCAGCATCAAGGTCGGACCGACGGACTCGACCACCGTGACGGCCAAGTTCGTCGGCTCCGCCGAGGACAGCAGAACCGTCGAGGTGAGTCACACCCCCAAGGTCCGCAAGACTCCCGTGACGGTCACGTCGACCTGCGGTCAATAGGGACTTTTCCCGCGGTCCTCGCTCTCCCGGCTCGGCGCTGCTGGTCCTGCCGGCGCACCGCTCGCCGCGGGCGGCTGGCCTGCGGCCTGCTCGTGCTGCCGGTTGATCGTCAGGCCCACCAGCCGCTGACGAACAGCGCCATGTAGCCCAGGCCGGCGAGCTGCTGGATCATCACCGAGCGGGCGTGCGAGGTGACCGGCACGAGGTCAGAGTGCCCGGGGCTGGACCGGTTGGTGAAGCTGAGGAAGAGCAGCTCCGTCCAGGTCCGCTGCCCGCTCGGCTCGACCGCTGCAGTGGAGGAGCCGGGCTGCGTGGCCTGCAGGGCGCTGAAGGCGTAGGCGAAGGCCCAGGCCACCGGCTGCAGGAGGTCTTGCCGGGCTGAGCTCATGGGCCGACCCGACCGAGGCCGGGCGACCGCTCCGGCCGAGCCGGTGGCGGCGTCAGCCCGGGCCGCGTAACGCGTGCGTGGTGGAGCGGGCGCGGTCGCGGTTCCACACGCGGAGGAGGGCGAGACCCAGCGCGGGCAGGCCTCGGACGACGCCGGGCGGCAGGCCGTGGTGGGTGTCCTGGCGGCTCTGCGGACCGTCGGAGCACTGGAGGTTCAGCACCGCGATCCCGGCGGTCATGGCCAGCGCGGTGACCAGGTCCTCGTCGTCGGCGCTGAACCCCCGGCCTGCCGGTGGCCCGCTCACCTGGAGGTGGCCGAGTACCGAGCCGCGGGCGGTGACGGGCACGCGGAGGGAGCGGTAGCGGGAACGCTCGGGCGGCCAGCCGAGGAAGGGGCGCTGCTCGGCCGACCGGAGCGACCGCTCCGGAGCGGCCGAGCAGCTGGGCTCGGACGGGGTCCTCGGGACTTCGCCCTGGGCCTGCTCCGCCCGCCCGCTCTCCACCCTCGTGCCGGGGCTGCCGTCAGGCGTGCACAGGGTGAGGGCCGCATAGCGGGCACCGGTGATATCGCGGGCTCCCTCGACCACCCTCTGCAACGCCCGCGGCAGAGAGACCTCGGCGGCGACGGCGTTGTGCGCCTCCAGCAGCGCCAGGAGCGCCTGGTGCGGGGCGGGCGCAGCAGTGGCAGCGCAGGGGGACGCCGGGGCGGAGGTCCCGGCTGGTCTCGTCAGGGTCCGTCGCCGCCGGGCGCCGGAGCGGCCCGCGGGGAGACCAGGAACGGTCGTGTCGTTGATGGCCATGGGGGGCGCCCGGTGATCGCTGAGCTGAGGAGCTCAGCGAAGCAGTCCCAGGTAGACCATCAGGAGCGGGACGAGGACGACGGCGGCCCAGCAGGCCCAGTACTGGGCGTCGAAAGGCCGGGAGGACGACGCGCTCAGCTGCTGGAAGAGCAGCCCGTCCGACGCCGCGCTGCGGGGCAGGGGACGCACCAGGCTCAAGGGCCCGGTGAGGTCCGCGGCGGCCTGGGCCGTGTCGTCGGGCCGCTTCCCCTCGGTCCTGAGGACCACGTTCTGGCTCATGACCTCAGTCAATCGACCGGGCGTACGGGCCGTCAGGCCTGAAGGTCCTCGGTGCCACGGGACCTTCGTCCCCGTGCGACGAGCCTGTCTCCGGCGGCCGCTATGCTCTGGCCACCGCGGGGGACCGGTGGGGCGCTGTCGCGGGCGCGCCACCGCGAGCGCCTGGCTGGCCGACCAACCCGCGCCCGGGGTCGAGCCGGGTCCTGCCTGCGGGACCACCCGCCGGGCCGCCGCACCCTGAGAGGACCTCCGTGCCACCTGTTTCCGACCCGACCGCTCCGGCTCCGCTGCCCCCGCCGTCGCCGGAGGTCCGGGCCGAGGCCCTGCTCCGGCTCGACGCCCTGGCCAAGCCGGTGGGCGCCCTGGGCCGTCTGGAGGCGCTGGCGGCCTGGTGGGCGGCCTGCGCCGGGCGCTCCCCCGCCGACCCGCCGTCGCGGGTCCGGGCGGTCATCCTGGCCGGTGACCACGGCGTGTCCCTCGACGGCGTCTCCGCCTACCCGCGCGAGGTGACCGCCGCGATGGTCCGCGCCTTCGTGGCCGGGGTGGCGGGGGCCAGCGTGCTGGCGCGTCAGCACGGGGTCAGCCTGCGGGTGCTCGATCTCGGCGTCGACGCCGACCTCTCCGACCTGCCAGGAGTCGCCGAGCACAAGGTGCGGCGCTCCTCGGGCGCGCTGGACCGCGAGGACGCCCTCGGCCCCGGCGAGGCCCGGGCTGCTCTGGAGGTGGGCGCCCGGCTGGCCGCCGAGGAGATCGCCGCCGGGGCCGACCTGCTGGTGCTCGGCGACATGGGCATCGGCAACACCACCCCCGCTGCCGCCTTGGTGGCCGCGAGCCTCGGGGTCGGCGCCGAGCTGGTGGTGGGCCGGGGCACTGGCGTCGACGACGATCGGCTGGCCCACAAGACCGCCGTCCTGGCCCGCGGCCTCGCGCGGGCGGGCGACCGCGTGCGCGACCCGGTGGAGCGGCTCACCGCGCTCGGCTCCGCCGACCTGGCCGCCGGGACGGGCTTCCTGGTCGCCGCGGCCAAGGCCGGGGTCCCCGTGCTGCTCGACGGCATCGTGCCCGTCGCCGAGCTGCTCGTCGCCGAGGACCTGCAGCCGGGGGTCGTCGCCTGGTGCGCCGCCGGCCACCGCTCCACCGAGCCCGCGCAGCGCCTGGCGCTGGAGAAGCTGGGCCTGGAGCCTGTCCTGGATCTCGGCCTGCGGCTGGGCGAGGGCACGGGCGCCCTGACGGCGCTGCCCGTGCTGCGCTCGGCAGCCCTGCTGCTGCGCGACCTGGCCCTGCTCGCCGACCTGGCTCCCTGACTTCGGTGGCTTCTCGTCCCGGATCCGCCCTGAGGCTCGCCGTCGGGACCCTGACGGTGCTGCCCACCGGCGCCGTCACCGTCGACCGAGCCACCGCCGGGGGGGCCATGCTGCTGGCGCCGGTGGCCGTCGTCCCGCTGGCCCTCGTGGTCGCGGGCGTGGCGTCAGCCGGTCCCGCCCTGTCCCTGCCTCCCTCAGCCGTCGGGCTGCTGGTGGTCGCCACACTGGCGCTGGGAACGCGGGCGCTGCACCTGGACGGCCTAGCCGACACCGTCGACGGGCTCGGGGCGGGCTGGGACCGCGACCGCGCGCTCGAGGTCATGCGGCGCGGGGACGTCGGGCCGATGGGGGTGGTCGCCCTCGTGCTGGTGATCGCTCTGCAGGCGGTAGCGGCGGGCAGCCTGGTCACCGGGTCGGCGGCCGCGCTGGGTCTGGGCGTGCTCGTCTGCTGCTCGCGGGCCGCGCTGGCCGTCGTGTGCCGCGCCGGGGTGCCCGCCGCCCGGCCGTCCGGGCTGGGGGCGGCGGTGGCCGGGACGGTTCCGGTGGCGGCTGCCGTCGCGACCTGGCTCGGGGTGGGCGCCCTGCTCGGGGGGACGTGGGTGCTGCTCGGTGGCTCGGCCCTCGGCGGGGTGCTGACCGGGGCGGCGGCCCTGGCCGGCGCCGTTGCGGTGGTGGCCTGGTGCCGGCGTCGGCTGGGCGGGGTGACCGGGGACGTGATGGGCGCCGCCGTCGAGGTGACGCTCACCGTGCTGCTGCTGGGGGCGGCCGGGACCGGCGGATGGTCCCCGTGAGCGCGGGAGCGTCCGGGCCCTCAGAGGTGCAGCGCCCGGCCGGCGACGACCAGCACGACGTCGTCGCACTCCGCGGCCACCGCCTGGTTGACCCGGCCCAGCAGGTCGGTGAAGACCCGGCCGGAGCGGTGCTCGGACACCAGGCCCCACCCGACCTCGTTGGTGACGGCCACAACCAGCGCCGGGTGCGCGCACCAGGCCTGGACCAGGGCGTGGAGGTGCGGGTCGAAGCGGTCCCGCCACCGCGCCAGCGGCTGGTCCCAGGTACCCAGGCCGTCGACGACGGCCGTGACCCAGGTGCCCAGGCAGTCCACCAGCACGGGGCCGGCGGTGGCGCGCAGGGCAGCCGGGAGGTCAGACGTCTCGACGGTGCGCCACGACGCCGGCCGGGCGGCCCGGTGGTCGGCGACGCGCGCGGCCCACTCCGGGTCCCTGGCGGGGTCGGGCACCGGACCTGGGGCCACGTAGGTGACCTCGGCGAGGTCGGCCAGCAGCGCCTCCGCGTGCCGGGACTTACCCGAGCGGACGCCTCCGGTGACCAGGACCTTCTGCGGAGAGGACATCGGCGATGACCCTAGCCGCCCGCGGCCGCAGGGCCAGCGCCCTGGGCCTGGCCGTCGGCTTCGGGCTCGACCAGCTGCTCGGCGACCCGCGCCGCGCTCATCCGGTAGCCGCGTTCGGCACCCTCGCCGCCCGGCTGGAACAGCGGACCTGGGCTGACCGGCGGGCGCCGGGCGCCGTGCACGTCGCCGTCCTGGTGGCCGGCACGGCCGGGCTCGGGGTGCTCGGGGAGCGGGCGGTCCGCGACCGGCCGGTCGCTCGGCTGCTGCTCACCGCGGCCGCCACCTGGACCGTGCTCGGCGGCCGGTCGCTGCAGCGCGAGGCACGGACCCTGGCCCGGCAGCTGGAGGCCGAGGACCTGCCCGCGGCACGGCGGCAGATCCGCAACCTCGTCGGCCGCGACCCCTCGACGCTGGACGCGGAGCAGCTGGCCCGGGCGTGCGTGGAGTCGGTGGCCGAGAACACGGCCGACGCCGTCGTCGCGCCCCTGTTCTGGGGTGCCCTGCTCGGGCTGCCCGGGCTGCTCGGTTACCGGGCTGTCAACACCCTCGACGCCATGGTCGGGCACCGCTCGCCCCGCTACCTGCGCTTCGGCTGGGCGGCGGCGCGGCTCGACGACGTCGCCAACTGGGTGCCCGCCCGCCTCTGCGGAGCGCTCACCGTGGCCCTCGCGCCGCTGGTCGGCGGACGGCCCGCCGACGCGTGGCGCGCCTGGCGCCGCGACGCCGCCCAGCACCCCAGCCCCAACGCCGGCGTCGTCGAGGCGACGGCGGCGGGTGCGCTCGGGGTGCGGCTGGGCGGACGGAACGTCTACGGCGGCGTGGTCGAGGACCGCGGGGTGCTCGGCCGCGGCCGGCCCGTCGGGATGGCCGACATCGCCCCCGCCGCCCGCCTGAGCCTGCTGGTTGGGCTGTCGTCGGCGGTGCTGGCTACCGGTCTGCGGCTGGTCGCCCTGGAAATCCAGCACCAGCGCACGCGTCGGGGCCGGATGCTGGGGTCAGACGCACGCTGGCGCTGGATCTCCAGGGAGGTCGCGTGAGCACGGTCCTGGTCCTGGGCGGCACCGGCGAGGCGCGCCAGCTCGCGGCCGCCCTCGACGGCGTCGAGATCCGCATCGTGAGCTCGCTGGCCGGGCGGGTGTCGCGGCCGGCCCTGCCGGTCGGCGAGATGCGGGTGGGGGGCTTCGGCGGCCCCGAGGGCCTGGCGGCCTACCTGCGGGCGACCGGCGTTGTCGTCGTCGTGGACGCCACCCACCCCTTCGCCGCTCGCATCTCCGCGAACGCCGCAGCCGCCTGCGCGGCGACTGGGGTGCCGCTGCTCCGGCTGCAGCGGCCCGGCTGGCGGGAGCACCCCGACGCCGACCGGTGGACGTGGGTACCGGACGCCGACGCAGCCCGGGACGCCGCCGCTGCCAGCCGTCGCCCCTTCCTCACCACCGGCCGCCAGTCCCTGCCGGACTTCCTGGCCTGGGCCGACCGGCCCGTCCTCGCCCGCGTCGTCGACCCGCCGGAGACGCCGCTGCCGCCCACCTGGACGGTCCTGCTGGCCCGCGGACCCTACGAGCGCGAGGCGGAGCAGGTCCTGATGGCCGACCACGGCGTCGACTGCTTGCTGACCAAGGACTCCGGCGGTGCCCTTACCGCAGCCAAGCTAGACGCGGCCGGCGCCCTCGGCGTCCCCGTCGTCGTCCTCGAGCGTCCCGATCCGCCGCCCGGAGTCCCTCTGGTCGCCACCGTCGAGGAGGCCGTCCGAGTTGTCAGAAGCCAGTTGACCCCTGGGTCAACTGGAGTCTGACAAGTCGGCTGCGCTCAGTGCTCGCCAGGCTCGGCGTTCGGCACCGGTACGCCGGCCTTCCCCACCCGGTAGCAGGGCGACGCCGGCGCAGCCGACCCCGCCGGATCGATGGCCGAGACCGAGACGAGCAGCTGGGATGCGGTCAGCGTCAGCTGCGGTCCGCCGCTAGCCGGTTCCGCGGTCGCGACCGCCCGCGCCCTGCTCGCCGACGCGGTGGCGCGCCTGACCGCCGCTCGGGTGCCGATGCCTGCATTTGACACCGAGCTGCTGCTCGGCCACGTGCTGGGTCCCGGACCCGGCGAGCTGGAGGCCCGCCTGATCACGCGCCAGACGGTGCCCGCCGATGCGGCGGCGGCGTTCGACGCCATGATCGAGCGCCGCGCTGCCCGAACCGCTGCAGCACCTCACCGGTGTCGCCCCGTTCCGCTCGCCGGAACTGGCTTCAGGGCCGGGCGTCTTCGCACCGAGACCCGAGACGGTTGGAGTCGCGCAGATCACGATCGACGCGCTGCCAGCCGTCGCCCTCGGCACCGGCTGCGGCGCCCTCGCCCTCGCGCTGGCCCACGAGGTGCCGCACGCCTCGGTGATCGGCGTGAAGAACTCGCCCGAGGCCTTCGTCTGGCCCGCGGCGACCGCGACCGTCCCGGTCTCGAGAACGCGCGCATCGTCTTCGACGACCTCGCCCGCGCCCTACCCGAGCTCGAGGGCACCGTGTCCGTCGCCGTCCGCGACTCGCTCTAAATTCCGGCCGCCGCGATTCCGCGCGACCCACCGCTCCGGCCGATGCTCGCAGGTCGTCTACTTTGAGCGGGTCCTAACCGGCGTCCTCCCGGACGAACGTGCGGTCCCTTGACGCCAGAAAGCAGATTCCTGTGAGCCGAGAACTCTTTGTACGCGGTACTGGTCAGGAGGACAACATCGGCGACGTCGTCCTCCGCCGGGAGATGTTCGACCGGCTCCGCCCCGCGGGCCGGCTTCACCTCCACCTCGGCGAAGCGTCGCCGGCCTTCATCGAAGCCCTCGCTCTCGCCGCCAGCGACGTGGTGTACTCCGACCTCGGCGAGTGGAAGCGCGCCGCCCTGAAGTCGGCCGCCCGCCGCCGGGCCTGGTTCGTCGACAAACCTGGCGAGATCATGGTCACCCGTGATGTCTACCGAGGACAGCGGACCCTGCTGCCGCTGATCCTGGCCGTACGGGCTGGCGGCGGCCGCGTGCTCCGTCTCGGCATCGGCCAGCGGGCGGACAACCCTGCTGTCGTCGGCGCGTTCCGCAGGCTGTACCGGTTGTCGTCGCTGGTCGCCTGGCGCGATCCCGAGAGCGCAGCAGCATTCGGGCTCGGCGAGGTTATGCCGGATTGGGGATTCGCACCCGTCGCTTCGCGCCCGGCAGAGGGATCCCGCTCGACACTGGTCCTCTCCTACCGGGGCGACCGTCCCGCGCTCGGAGCGTCGACGCTCGAGGGGATCCGACGGTTCGCGGTCAGGCAGGGGCTGAGGACCGTGGTGGTCACACAGGTCGGCCGGGACGAGACCAGGACCCGCGAACTGGCGGAGGCACTCGGCGGCGAGGCCGTCGGCTGGCCGGAGAGCGTCTCGCACGCGGTGCAGGAGGAGCGTCTCCGCGAGGTGTACCGGAGAGCGTCCGTGGTCCTCAGCGATCGCCTCCACGTTCTCATCGTCGCGGCCACCGAGGGGGCGCTGCCGATCAATCTGGTCGACCAGCCCGACCTGAAGGTCGCCCGCCATTTCGAAGCGATCGGTTATCGCGGACTCACCGTCCCGGGCGCAGGTTTTGCTGCTGAGGAGGTAGCCGACGTCCTGTCCGAGCAACTCCCGCGCCGCGACGAGCTAGCCGCCGCCCTCGACCGGGCCGCCACCGCTCTCGACGAGTTCGCGCACCGGGCGCTTCACCGGGGGCGCCGATGAGCGCAAGCCTCGGAGGGAAGGCGGTCAGCGGGGTTGGAGCCACGGTGCTCTGGCAGGGCGTGCGGACCGGCCTTCTCGCGTTGTCCATCGTCGTCCTCGCCCGACTGCTCTCGCCGTCCGATTACGGGCTGCTGGCCATGGTGACGGCGGTGATCGGAGTAGGTGAGTTGCTGCGCGATCTCGGCCTCTCAGTGGCCGCAGTCCAGGCGAAGAGACTGCTTCCCGATGAGAAGACGAATCTCTTCTGGGTCAACACCGGAGCCGGGCTCATTCTCGGGCTCGTGGTCTTCCTGTCCTCATGGGGCCTCGCGGGCCTCTACAACGAGCCGCGGCTCGTGCTGATTACGCAGGTTCTCGCCTCGACCTTTTTCATCAACGGTATCGCCACCCAGTTCAAGGCCCAGATCAATCGCGACCTGCGCTTCATGGCCCTCGGCCTTTCGGAGGCGCTCCCACAGGCGCTCGGCCTCGCCCTCGCCGTCGGTGCGGCCCTGGCCGGAGCGGGCTACTGGGCGCTGGTCGTTCAGGCGGTCTCGGTGGCGCTAATCTCGCTGCTGTTGAACATCGGGTTCGCGCGGTGGCTCCCCGGCCTGCCGAAGCGTGGTGCACCGGTGACACGCTTCCTTCGCTTCGGCGGTTCGCTTGCTGGCACCCAGGGAATGGCCTACCTGTCGAAGAACATCGACAACGTCCTGCTCGGGGTGGTCTACGATCCGGTCGTCCTCGGCTTCTACAGCCGCGCGTACCAACTCATCGTGCTGCCGCTTACGCAGTTGACCGCGCCGCTGTCGCGGGTGGCGATCCCCATCCTCGCCCGTCTGCAGGACGACCGGGCGCAGTTCGTGCGCTACCTGCGCTCGGGGCAGTTTTTTACCGTCATGATCGCCTCGGTGTTCTACGCGTCCATGGTGGGCCTGGGCGCGCCGCTGGTGATGATCGTGCTCGGCGACAAGTGGCTGCCGGTGGTACCGATCCTGCAGGCCCTCGCGGTATCGGGGATCTTTCGCGCGATGGGACAGGTCCCCTACTGGATCTTCGTCGCTTTCGGTCTGACCGGCGCGCAGCTGCGTCTCTACCTCGTAACGCAGCCAATTATCGTCGTCGCGATCCTCGCGGGCCTGCCCTGGGGTGCCGTCGGGGTCGCGGTCGGCAGTTCGGCGGGCTACTTCGTGTTCTGGTTCGCGCAGATGTGGTGGGCGGGGCGGAAGTCGCCGATAGCCACCGGGCCGCTGATCCTGTCGGGGCTCGTGCTCGTCGCGATCTTCGCGGTCCCGGTCGCGGGGATCGGTCTGCTCGTCTCGGCGCTCGTGCCCCAGCCGATCGTGGCCGTCGCCATCGGCCTAGGAGCGTCGGCCCTCTACGCGGCCGTCGTCGTCATCCTGGTGCCGCCCTATCGGGCGACCGTGTCGGTGGTCGGCGGGGTCCTCGCTCGGCGACGATCACGGGCGGCAGCGTGATGCACGAGCGGTGGCCCGGGACGGGAACCGGGATCTCAGGTGCGGGACTGCGCCTCCTCTTCGACGGCAACTGGTGGGTCCGCGGCCCCATCTCGAATCGCAGCGTCCAGCGGGCTTTCATCCACGCTTGGACGCGCTGCTTCCCGGAGGACGAAGTGCTGGTCGCCGTACCGGCAGCCGATGTTGGCGTGGCCCGAGATGAGCTCGCCTCCGCGGCCGAGGTCGTGCCAACGCACTTGTCGCCGCAAGGCCTCAGCGCGATCGTCGAACTACCGCTCCTCGCTCGCCGGCACCGGGCGGAACTGACTCTGACGCACAACTTCACGCCGCTCTTCGGGCGCTCGGCAGTGTTCGTGCACGACTTCCTCTTTCTCTCGAACCCGGAATGGTTCACGCGGAAGGAACGGCTGTACTTCTCGCTGATGCCGGCCACCGTCGGCCGCGCCGAAGCCGTCTTCGCGTCGTCGCAGTCCGAAGCACGACGGATCGCGCGGTTCGCGCCGCGCGCCTCCTTACCGGTCGCGGTGGGCATGGGACTGAGTTCGGCCGTCGAGGGCGCCGCCACTCCGGTGGCCGGGCTCCAGCGCGACCGGTTCGTGCTCACGGTCGGCCGACTGAACACGCGGAAGAACCTTTCGGCGATCACCGCGGCGGCGCTGCGGTCGGGCGGCATCTCCCCGCGGTTCCCACTGGTAGTGGTGGGGGAGGCGTCGGGACGCGCCGCCGACCTGCCGAAGGAGGTCGCTGCGGCCGTGGCCGACGGCAGTATCGTCCTGCTCGGTCGCGTCGACGACGCTGCGCTGCGCTGGCTCTACCGTTCGACCGCCCTCTTCCTCTTCCTCTCCCTCGACGAAGGATTTGGCATGCCCACTCTCGAAGCTCTCCATGCGGACGCTCCTCTCCTCGTGAGCGACATCCCCGTCTTCCGCGAGATCCTGGGATCGGACGCCGCCTTCGTCGATCCGCGGGACATCGAGGCGATCGCTGGCGCCCTCGACTCGGCGCTAACCTCGCCGCCACCCGCGCCGAACCGGGAGCAGATCCTCCAGCGCTACACCTGGGAGCGCTCGGTCGCCGCGATGCGAGCCACACTGCTCCCGCTGATCACCGGGGGAGCTTCGCGATGAGCGAACCGGTCTCCGTCTCCGTCGTGATGGTCACCTACAACAGCGAGGCGGTCGTGCACGACTGCCTCGAGTTGCTCGGCGCCGATGAGCGCATCGAAGTGATCATCATCGACAACTCGTCCTCCGACAACACCGTGGCGTCGATCCGCCGCCGCCATCCCCACGTGCGGGTGATCGAGAACGGCGATAACGCCGGTTTCGCGAAGGCAGTCAACAAGGCGGCGGCGACGGCCGACGGCCGACACATCCTTCTCCTGAACCCCGATGCCCTCATCGAAGCCGCTGGTGTTCTCGCCCTTGCGGCCCGGCTCGACCGCGACGGCACCATCGGGGCAATCGCCCCGCTCGTCGGGCACGAGGGGACCGACGTGCGCGTGATCGCGGCGGGACACGCCCCGACGGTGCGGCGGATGTTCCTGCACGAGTCCGGGATCTCCCGGTTCGGGGCCTCGGTGCCGGCCCTCGAGGGCCACTATCTGTTCCGCAAGTCGTTCGCCTCGTCGCTTCGTGACGTCGACTGGGCGAGCGGCGGCTGCTTGATGGTGCCGACATCTCTATGGCGGGCCACGGGAGGCCTGACGGAGCGCTGGTTCATGTACGCCGAGGACGTGGAGTACTGCCTCCGGCTGCGCGCCGCAGGGCATCGTGTCGTGGTCGATGGGAATGTGTCGGCGCAGCACGAGATCGGAGGCTCGTCCGCAGGCATCGACGGTCGGGTGACGACCGCGTGGATCGAGAACCTGTTCGACCTCTACTCCTGGCGACTGGCCCGCTCGTCTGCTCAGGTCATGCTGTGGAAGGGGATAGTGCTCGCCGGGTTCAGGGGTCGGTGGCTAGTGCTCAGCGTGCGCGCCGCCCTTCCCGGGGCGCACCGGGAGGGAAGCCGCGCAGGAGCGCGTCGATTCCGTATCTACGCGCAGGGGCTGCGCCGCTCGCGCCCCGCCGCGCGGCGCGAGCCCTTCATGCGGAGCGGCCCGAGGCCCGTGCAGGAAACGCGGGAGTGCCACCGATGAGCACCGTCTCCGTCGTCATCCCCACGATCGGGCGGCCCGAGCTGCGGGCGGCCGTCGAGTCGGCGCTGGCGCAGCAGTACCCGGTGCACGAGGTGCTGGTCATGGCCGACACGGTCGAGGCGATCGCGCTACCCGACGACCCACGCGTGCGGCTCGTCCGAGTGGGCCCGGGAGCCGGCGGCAACGTCGCCCGGCAGACCGGCATTGAGGAGGCGACCGGGGAGCTGATCGCACTGCTGGACGACGACGACGAGTGGTTCCCGGACAAGATCCGCGAGCAGCTGCGGCTGGTCGAGGAGTCCGGAGCTGCTTCCGGACCGTGGCTGGCGAGCCATCGCGTCTCCGTCGTCGGCCATGAGAGGGGTGCGCTGATCTGGCCGGAGCGGCTCATCCGGCCCTCGGAGTCGCTGGTCGAATACCTCTTCCTCAAGCGGCGAGTCCGTGGCGGGACCGGCTTCATCCAGGCCTCCTGTCTGCTGTTCCCGCGCGCACTCGCGTTGACGACGCCGTTCGACCGCTCGCTCCGGTTCCACCAGGACGTGAGCTGGCTGGTCGACGTCTCGCACGCGCACCCGAATCTCGTCGTGGTGCAGGCGGAGCGCCCCCTTGGTTCCTACCTCGTCACTCCCGGAACAGGCTCGGTCTCGCAGAGCATCCGCGCCGACGCCTCGGTCTCGTGGGCACTCGATCGTCTCTCTCCGGACGGCCGCCGAGTGCTTGGGGACTTCATTCTGACCCAGAGCCTCCTGCTCGCCCGGCGGGCAGGAACGCCGCGCGGCGTGGTGCGGATCCTCGGGAAGGGCCTGCGCGTCGGACGACCGGGACTTCCGGCGGTCACGTACGCACTGGTGTCGCTTGCAAAGGTCCTCCTGGCGCGCCTCACTGGTCGCCGCCTTACCGGCTGAGGCGGCCGAGGCCCGGAGACCTGGTCAACCCCGCCGTTGAACGAACGTCACTTCAGCGTGAAGGTGGCCGTCGAGAGGATCGGCGGGCCGACGAACGGCAGCAGCGTCAGCCGCGCCGTGTAGCTGCCCGCACGCGCGGTGCCGCCGTCGGCGCGCCGACCGTCCCAGGTGATCGTCGACCGCCCGGCGTCGAAGTACTTCCCAGTCGCGAGCGTCTGCACCAGCGCGCCACTGGCCGAGAAGATCTGGACCGTCATCTGATGCCGGTTGCCGCCCATCCAGCTGACGGACACGGGCACCGTCGAACCGGCGCCCAGCGTGGTGGCCGACACCGCCGATTCGAGGAACACCGGCATCCGTCCGAGGTCGATACTCACCTCGCCGTCAGTGACTGTGGTCGGGGTGCGGCCGTCGGCGTCGGCGAGGAACGCGTCCGACCCAGTAACGCGCAGCTCGGTGGCGACCGGTTCGGCCGTGTACACGGCCTGCGTCGCTCCTGACCGGTCGAACAGCACGGTCCCGTGGGTGTTGACGCCGTAGTCGACGGTGATGTCGTCGAGCAGCAGGGACCCGCTCGTCACCCCGGCGGTGCCTTTGTAGGCGAAGACGTCGGTCAACTTGACGGGGTAGTCCCAGACGCCGTCGTTGTCCCCGCCTGCGTGAGTCGAATTGCCGTTCAGACCGTCCGAAAAAAGGGTCATCTTCTTCCAGCCGGGCGCGCCCGCGTTGCCGACGAGGGCCTGGAAGCGCTCACCGGTGCTGTCCACGAGCTTGAGATAGATCGGACTCATGCTGCCATCGCCGTAGATCCAGATCGACACGGCGGTGGGCTCGCCGGGGAGCACCCGGTTCGTCGAGATCTGGCCCCCCTTCGACGTGCCGCTGTAGTTGTAGTCGAGCTTAAAGCCTCCTGCTCCGCTGTGCCGCGACTGCGTCACGGACAGCTTGGCCGAGCCTCCCGAGATGCCGGCAGAGGTGAAGCCGGTAATGGCAGCCAGGTCCTCGGCCCTCACTGAGGTGCCGGAGGCGGTGACCGCCGCCGGCCCGCTCGACTCCGCGTCGGAGAAGGCCGCGCCGATGTCGCGCAGCGCCTCGTAGGAGGGCTTCTTCCGCCCGTCCTTCGTCGTCAGGGCGAAGGTGTCAAGCCGGGCCGCTGGATTGTCGCCGCCGACGAGGTTGTACCACGCCACGCTCTTCACCCCCCGCGACGCCGCGTCGAGATAGGTATGGGAGAGGTACCGCGCCTGATCTACCTCACTCGTGGCACCGTCACACTGCGTGCAGGTGGGCCAGCCCACTTCGGTGATCCACAGCGACCGCGCCGGCGCGGTCTTCGCGAGATAGCTCGCGGCACCGTCGAGCCAGGTCTCCGCCTGCCCGGTCGTCGGAGCACCCTTGGAATAGGTGTGGATCGCGAGGCCGTCGTAGGACCCGCCCGCACCGGCGTTCTCGATCTTCTTCATGAAGGAGGGGTCGAAGCCGGCGGTGCCACCGACCAGCACCGTGGCTGACGGGTCGACGGCCTTGATCGCGGCATAGGTGGCCTTGAGGAGCGCGCCGTAGGCGAGCCCGTCAGGACCCGGCTTCCAGTACAGCGCGGTGTTAGGCTCGTTCCAGACCTCCCAGACGTGCACCCGGTCCTTGTAGCGCTCGACGACCGCGGCGGCGTACTCGGTGAAGTCGGAGATGTTGGAGGGCGGATAGTACTCGACGTCGGAAGCAGCGGTGCCGGCAGGCGCGGACGAGGCCCACGGGGCCGTGTAGCCGAGCTTGCCGATGATCTCGACGTTGCGAGCCTGGGTGACGGCGACTGCCTGATCGAACTTCGCCCAGTCGTAGAAGCCGTTCCGCGGCTCGACCCGCTTCCACTCGAACTCCTCGCGGTCGTCGCGGAGGAACGCGTCCTCCATCAGCGCTGCCTGACGGTCGGCCTTCGCGGGGTCGTCGAGTGCGGTGAGGAACGCGTTCACCCCGGCGATTGAGCGCTGATCGGTCTCGGGCGGACGGGCCGTCACTCCTGTCGCGTAGGGGTCCACCGCGACGACGGGCGTGGCTGCCAGGGCACCGTCAGCTGACGTGTCGTAGCGCAGTTGCGCCTTCACCACGCCGGCCATCGTCGTACCCGCGTCGTCCTTCCCGTCGAACTCGGTGCTGACCGTGCCCGAGACGGCGGCGGTTCCCCGGATAAGTCTCGTCCGACCGGAGAGGTCGGCCAGAGTAAGCGTCCAGTCGCCCGGCGCTCCGGCCTTGAAGGAGACGGTCGTCGACTGCCCTGTGGACGCCGCAAACCTGTGCGCCTCAGCGGCGGGAAGGCTCCAGCCCTGTTCGATCGACCGGAGATTGTCGAGCAGGACTGTCCCCTTCACCGGCGCGGTCGCACCGTTGCGAGCGACGCTGACGCCGAGCAGGGAAAGAGGATAGTCGAGGAGGCCGTCCATGTTTCCATGACGGCTGGCGGCGGGCGGGCGCGTCAGATCGATGGACACCGTCGCCCACCGGGAGAGCCGCAACGCGTCTGTCCTGTACTGGAAGACTTCCCCGGTGGCGTCCTCGAGGACGAGGAACACCGAGTTGTACGAGGCGTCGCCCCGTAGGTCGAGCGCGAGCGACGAGACGGGGGAGTCGGCGATTACCAGTGGAGTGCCCTTCGACTCGATCGAGGCGTTGCCGCCGCTGAGGTCGTAGCTCAGGGACAGGGACCCCGCGCCCTCGGTGCCGTCACCGGAGGAGGTGGCTGCGACGCCTCCGGTCCCGGTGCTCAGCCAGCGGTCGTTGTTCGCGTCGAAGGACTCGACGATGGTTCCCCCGCTCGTCGCGTCGGCGAGGGTGGTCACGAGGGGCAGTCCGCTCCGCGTGGTGCCAGTCGTCGCCAGTGCTCCGTCCGGGGTCGAGTCGTGCGAGAAGACGCCGGTCACGTCCCCCTTCATTGGCTGGTCGTCGTCGGACCGGCCGTTCCAGTCAAGGGTCTGGGGGCCGGGTGCGCTCGCTGTGCCGGTGATCGTCCTCGAGAGACCGTCAGCCGTCCGCAGCGTGAGCGAGTAGTCGCCTGCCGTAGCGGCGTCAAAGCCGATCCCCAGGGCGCTTCCCGTTCCCGGAGTAAAGAAGGCGGTTGCCGTGCTCGGCATTGTCCAGCCTGTGGTGACGGCCCTGACGTTGTCGATCAGCACCGACCCGACAGCGGGCTGACTGCCGTTGCGGATGACGCTGAAACCGCGCAGGGCGAGCGGGAGGTCCAGCACCCCGTCCGCGTTCCCTCCGGAGCTCGCGACCGGGGGCCTGGTCAGGTCGAGCTTGACTGACGACCAGGTCGAGGACCGAAGAGCGTCGAGGCGATAGGTGAAGTCCTCGCCCGACGCGTCGCGGAGCTTCAGGTAGAGCGTGTTAAAAGACGAGTCGCCCTTGAAGTCGACAGCCATTGCGGCGATCGGGCTGTCCGCGACCCGCGCGCTTGGCACCTCCGCGACCTCAAGCTCCGAAGTGCGCAGGTCGTAGTCGAGGCGGAGAGCCGACGCGCCCTCGGTCTTCGTGGTGGTCGACGAGAGGGACCCGGTGCCCGCGACGGTCGACCACCCGCTCGTTCCCGATTCGAAGCCCTCCACAAGGGCGGTCAGCCCGGAGGTCGGGTCGGCCGCGGCGACCGTGACCAGCAACGGAATGCCGGTCTGCGATCGCAGGAGGTCGATCGTGCCATCGGCAGTCGAGTCGTGCTGGAATACGCCCCGCACGTCGCCTGTCATCGCCGTTCCCTTGTCATCAAGGCCGTCCCACGGGATCGACACTCCGCCGGCGCCGGCCGATCCGCTCAGCGTGTGTGCGCGCCCCTCCTTGTCCTTCAACGTGAGGGAGTAATCGCCGGCGCTCTCCGCGGTGAAGGCGAAGGTGGTCGACTCGCCCTTTGACGGCGCGAAGTAGGCCGTCTCTGCTTGCGGCAGGGTCCATCCGGTCGGCGTCAGCCTCAAGTTATCCACGGTGACCCTGCCCACGGCGGGTTGGCTTCCGTTGCGGACGACGAGCAGCCGGGAGAAGACCATCGGCGCGTCAAGCACTCCGTCGGCGTTGCCGCCCGACGCCGACGCCGCGGGCTTGCGGAGGTCGACGGTGACCGGGTACACCGTTGAGGAGCGCATCGCGTCGAGGCGGTACAGGAACATCTCACCGGTCGCGTCCCGCAGCTTGAGGTAGGCGGTGTTGTACGTCCCATCGCCCTTGAGGTCCAGGGTGAGCGATGAGGCCGGCGCGACGACGACGGGAGAGGTGGCGAGGCTGCGCTGCACCTCGGCCGTCCCTGCGAGGAGGTCGTACGCCATGGTGAGTGACGACGATCCCTCCGTGAGTGCGGCAGAGGCCGTCACTGTCGGAGCGCCAGACGCCCGGGTCCACTCACTGCTCGGTCCCTCGAAGCCTTCGAGCACCGTCTGGGCAGCGGCGAGCGCGGCGGGGGCGGGCAGCGCGACGAGCGGAGCGACGGCGAGGGCCGATGTCAGTAGCGCGACGGTCCACCGTCTCCGAGATGTGGGCACAGCGACTCCTTCGAGCGAGCACTCGTTCGCCGAGGAGATGTGCTTCCTCCGCGAGCGAGCGAGGACGTGCCCTGTCTCGGCGAGCAGGTCGTTCCGCGAAGGAAGGACGGCTGCTTGGACCAGCCTCGGGCGCTGGGCAGTGGGGGCGTCGAGGATGGCCCGCAGCCGCTGCGCGGACCGCTTGAGCTGGCGGGCGTTCCGCCGCCACACGAGGTACTTACGGGACTGCGGTGCAGGTCCGCTTTCTGGACGTCTGAGGGCGGTCAGGAATGATTCCGCCGTGTGCCGGGCTCCGGTCGCGCCCGCACGCGCCTCGATTTCGTCAGTCACGCTCATGCCTTCGTGTCGTCCGCGGACAGCGACCAGCGCGAGGGCGAACTCGCGGCGGTTGCGGTCGAGGTAGGGAGCGCGGCGGGCAGGAGAAGGCCGATCAGACCGAGGACGAGGGCTGCTGCTGGAAGGAGGCGTTCGGTGCGCACCCGGGGCTCCTAGGACGAGACGACGTTCGTCACCTGACTTCTCCCCCGAGACCACGGATGTGGCGACCGCAACGCTAAGCGCCGCTGCGCTGTCTCAGCCGGGAGCTTCGCCCTTTCGGGACCTTTGGGACCGAAGTCGGGGCGTTAGTCCCAACCAACCAACCGACCGAGCGAGTGCAACGCTGCGATCAGGACACTGCCGACGGAGTTGGGCCCGTCGATCGGCGTCCCGCCCACCGTCAGGGCCTCGCGCCGCGACCGTAGCGCTTCGAAGACGAGGTCGGGATCGGCGAGGAATCCGGGGTACGAGACGGGTAAAGCGAGGTCGCAGGGCCACGAAGGATGCAGGAGCGTCACCGAGTGCTGCACCAATGCGTGGTGAGCGAACAACTCGGGACGCCAGCGCCGGCCGTGCCGTCCGACCTCGTGAATCAGCGGCTCCAGATCGGAGGCGCGCACGAGCACGTCGACATTCGCCGAGTCGCGGTGCGGCTGTACGCCCCGGGCCTGGCAGCAGGTCACCTGGAACAGCACCCGCCTGCCCGTGCTCTCGACGAGGTGCGCACCAGTGCATGGCCTAGCTGCACGGAGGCTCAGGGGGGAAGCGGCGCTGCGGAGGAATCCGGCCTGTCAGTTACGCCCAACGAACCGCGGCACGATGAGGCGATATTAGGTTGGGGCGACGCAACTGGGGCGCCAGGTGAGCGATCCTTCCCCCAGAAGACCCCTTGAGTGGCCGATCTCGAGCGGGAAGATCCGCCTGATAACGGGCACATCGATCGGACGGCTGGCGGGCTCTTCGTGCCGATGATGGCGTCCGTCGGTAGCATCAGAAGTGACCTCCCGGCGCCGCTCTGGGTGGGAGTAGCCGTGCGTCGGCCGGTCGGCCCTGCCTTCGGGAGATCGGACGGCCACCTGACCGCTTGGAGGACCTGATGACCCGAGCTGTCGCGCTCACCGCCCGTCGCGCCTGGGACGAGGGCTCCCGATGACGGCCGAGGTCGTCGTCACCGTCGCGACCTACAAGCGCGTCGACCTCCTCCGCGAGCTGCTCGACTCCCTCTCTGCAGAGCACAAGCGCACACCGTTCGCTGTGATCGTGATCGACAACGACGAGAATGAGACCGGACGCGCCGTCGCGGAGTCCGCCCCTTTGCCCCTGCACTACGCCGTAGAGCCCACGCCCGGCATCGCTGCGGCGCGCAACGCTGCGCTCGACCGAGTGCCGAGCAGTGCGACGCACCTCGTCTTCGTAGACGACGACGAGGTCGTGGCGCCGGGATGGTTGGGCGAGCTCTTGCGCGTCGCTGCGACGTACGACGCAGACATCGTTTGCGGCCCGGTCGATTCCGTATTCCCGCCGGAGAGCCCGGCGTGGATCGAGCGCGGCGGCTACATCCAGCGCCCCGACGGGGACGAGGGAATCACCTCACGGATGCCTGCGACGAACAACACGCTCGTGAGCACCGCTTTCCTGCGCTCGGTGGGCGATCCGCGCTTCGACGAGAGGTTTTCGAGGACCGGCGGGAGCGACACAGCGTTCTTCACCCCGCTCGTGAGTCGTGGCGCCCGGGTGGCTTGGGCCCCGTGCGCCAGGGTGTCTGAGCGCGTGCCCGCTGACCGCCTGACGTTCGCCTGGGTCATGCGCCGGTACGTCCGGCTCGACAATGTCTCCGGTCGCCTTCTGCTCACCCGGACCAGCAGGCCCGCACTCGCAGCGCAGGCGGTCGGCAGCATCGCCTACGGAGTCGCCCGCACGGGAGCCGCACTGGTGAGCGGCCGAGGGCTGCGCTTGAAGGACACGTGCCACATCACCCGCGGCCTGGGTTGGATCGGCGCGGCGTCGAACCGCCTCGTGCAGGAGTACTCGCGTCCCAACCCCACCGATGGTTGATCCCCGTGCCCGTCAGGGGCGGCGAGGGCAACCCGCCGCGAGCACCTCGGCGGCGACTCCCGCTGCCGGGCCCCGATTCCACCTTCGGGTGCGCCTCGCGGTGGTGCGGCAGCGGCGGCCCTCCTCCTGAGCATCGCGACCCGCAGCTACGTCTTCCCGGCGGGGACGCCGTTCCGGTACATGCCGACGCGGTGCTGGTACTGGGCCACGCGAGGGACGCCCGAAGCGAGCTCGGCCGGGAGCTCGTGGCCTCGGGGTCGCCGGCACCCTCGTCGTCTCGGTCCGGTGGCGGGGCTACCGCGCACCGGTCGGCAAGAGGGACGTCGCCGTCTGCGACGACCCCCATCACGATGATCTGCTTCGTCGCTGATCCCGAGTCCACCAGCGGAGAGGGGCAGGCTCTCGCGCAGTTCGCCGCGCGCGGTGCATAGGAGAACGCCGTAGTCCTCACCCAAATCCCCACACCACGAGTGGGCGCCGCTCATTCTGACCCGGTGGTGGCAGGGCCGGACCTGGATGAGGAGTTCTGGAGAGCCGTCGAGCCTCGGCGACTGGATATTCGAGTACGCGAACCAGACCCTGGGCTATCCGAAGACTGACGAGCGACCGCTGCGCGGACGAGGGGCGGAGCCGCTGATTCACGAGTCGGACGGCACGGCCGGCGCTGGCGTCCCGAGTTGTTCGCTCACCACGCATTGGTGCAGCACTCGGTGACGCTCCTGCATCCTTCGTGGCCCTGCGACCTCGCTTTACCCGTCTCGTACCCCGGATTCCTCGCCGATCCCGACCTCGTCTTCGAAGCGCTACGGTCGCGGCGCGAGGCCCTGACGGTGGGCGGGACGCCGATCGACGGGCCCAACTCCGTCGGCAGTGTCCTGATCGCAGCGTTGCACTCGCTCGGTCGGTTGGTTGGTTGGGACTAACGCCCCGACTTCGGTCCCAAAGGTCCCGAAAGGGCGAAGCTCCCGGCTGAGACAGCGCAGCGGCGCTTAGCGTTGCGGTCGCCACATCCGTGGTCTCGGGGGAGAAGTCAGGTGACGAACGTCGTCTCGTCCTAGGAGCCCCGGGTGCGCACCGAACGCCTCCTTCCAGCAGCAGCCCTCGTCCTCGGTCTGATCGGCCTTCTCCTGCCCGCCGCGCTCCCTACCTCGACCGCAACCGCCGCGAGTTCGCCCTCGCGCTGGTCGCTGTCCGCGGACGACACGAAGGCATGAGCGTGACTGACGAAATCGAGGCGCGTGCGGGCGCGACCGGAGCCCGGCACACGGCGGAATCATTCCTGACCGCCCTCAGACGTCCAGAAAGCGGACCTGCACCGCAGTCCCGTAAGTACCTCGTGTGGCGGCGGAACGCCCGCCAGCTCAAGCGGTCCGCGCAGCGGCTGCGGCTCAGCTCTCGACCCCGTCCGTCGAATGTAAGGGGAACCGTGTCCAGACTGCGATCGGTCGTCCTCCTCGCCGTCCTCGTCGCCCTCCTGGGAAGCCTCCTCCCGGGAGCGGTGGCCGGACCCGCGGCTGCGGCCACGACGGCGACACTCGTCGAGGACTTCGACGAGGGCGCATCGTCGTGGGCTCCGGTGCTTGGCACCGGCTCGCTCGGCACGGACCGGTCCGCCCCGGCGCAGGGGACGGCGGCGCTTTCGCTCACATACGACGTCACGGCAGGCTCGTTCGAGGTCGGCCGCAGGCGCACGCCGGAGGACCTGCCCGCCACCGCCTTCAGTGGGCTGAAGCTGTCTTATCGGGGCGACGGGACGTACAACACCCTCTACCTGCGGCTGCGGGATGCCACCGGGGAGATCTTCTACTACCGGGTCGGCACGCTCGACAAAACCGCTTGGACGACCGCGACCGTCGACTTGACCGCGGCTCCAGCCGCCAGGAGCGGAGGGAACGCCGACGGGATCCTCGACGCCCCGATGGCGCTCTTCGGCCTCGCCGTCGTGCGCAACGGCACACAGCCCCCGACGGGCTCGGTGCACATCGACGATCTGCGGACCGTCGACGACGGCTCGAGCGTTCCCTCCGCCCAGCCGAGGATCTTCTCCAGCGGTTCAACCACCGTCCTGTCCTTCCGAGTAGGTGCCCCTGGATCGTGGCGGCTGGTGCTGCGGGATTCGAGCGGGGCGCATCGGACCTTGACGGGCTCGGTGGCCGCGGCCGGGGTGCAGCGTGTCGCGTGGAACGGTCTCTCCGACGCCGGCACGGCCCTCTCCGGAAGTGTTTCCGGAGCGCTCTCCATGACGCCGACGGGCGCCCCGCGTGCCACCACCGTCGGTACTCCATACCTCGCAGGGATCTCTGCGAGGCCGGCCTCGGCGACGTCTCCGGCCGTGCTGGGGGCGAACACGGCGATGTCGACCTACGAGGGGCTTGCAACGGCGGACGCAGAGGCGAAGCGCCTCGAGGACGCCTTCGCGGGCTATGCCCGAGAGGAGTTCGAGTGGAACCGCGTCGAGCCGCGCGACGGCTACTACGACTGGCCGAAGTTCGACCAGATGGTCGCGGTCGCTCAAGCTCGCAACATCAAGATCGTCGGCAAACTTGTCTACTCAGCCGATTGGGCCTCGAGCGCGCCTGCCGGAACCCCCACCGCCACGGCTCGGTACTACCCCCCCGCCGACTTGAACGCCTGGAGCGACTACGTGCAGCAGACCGTCTCGCGCTACGCCGGACGCGTGACGGCGTGGGAGGTCTGGAACGAGCCGAACCTCGACCGGTACTGGGCGCCGACGCCTGATCCAGCCCGGTACGCGGAGATGCTCCGCGCGACGTATCCGGTGATCAAGGCGGCCGACCCGGCGGCGACGGTCCTTCTCGGAGGTCCCGCGGGAGGTTTCTCCGAGAGCTTCATGTCGGCGCTGAAGGCGAACGGTGCAGGCGACTCCTTCGACGCCCTCGCCCTGCACTTATACGTGAACGGCGCCCCCGAGCCGAGCATCATCGAGTCCTGGTTCTCAACGGCGCAGACCTGGGTCGCTCGGAACACACCCGGACGGCCCATCTGGATCACTGAGTTCGGCTGGACGACGTGTGACAGCTGCACCAACCGGGCGACCGAGCAGCAGCAGGCCGACTACCTGAGTCGTCTGGCCCTCGATGCGGTCTCGAACGGGGTCGCAGGACTGCTCTGGTACAACCTCCGCGAGAACGGGACATCGGGGAGCTCGATCGACAACTACGGCCTCGTCGAAAGGGGCGGACGGCTCAAGCCCGCCTACGGCGCGTTCCAGCGGTTCGGGCAGGCGACGGCGGCGTCCGTCGGAATCGGCGCGGCGAGCCCGAGCCCGGACGGGTCTACTTCGGTCGTCGAGGACTTCGCATCGACGACCGGGATCTCCCGTTCCTCCCTCGGCTCGGGCGGATCAACGAGCCTCTCGACGACAACGAGCCGGGTCGCCGGCGCTGGCGCCCTCGCCGTCGACTACGACTACACGGCAGCGGAAGCGAAGGGCAGTCTCATCACTCTGAACGAGCCCGTCGCAGGAACTCCGACGGCGCTCTCCCTCTGGGTCTACGGCGACTCGAGCAATCACACCGTCTTCTTGAAGTTCCGCGATGCGGCCGGGGAGTCGTTCGAGGCGAAGATCGGTAGCGTTGGCACGCCGCGCTGGAACCGGCTCGTGTACTACTTCGACGGCGGCGATCCCAGCAGCACCCACTCGGGAGGGGACGGCGACGGCGTGGTCGATTACCCCGTCACCGTCACGCAGGTTCACGTCTACAAGTCAACCTCGGGCGTCACCAGGGGTCGCTTCGTCCTCGACGACCTGAGTGCTCATTATGGAGGTGCCACACGAGGGGTCGTGCTTCTGAGCCCCGGGGGAGAGACGCAGGCGGTCTACGCGCTGGCGCCGACACCTGTGTCGCTCTCGCAGCCCAGTGGCACCGTACGCATCCTCACGCTGAGCGGTTCCTCGGCCCTCGCAGTCACGGGGTCGAAGGCCGCTGTGCAACTCTCGCCGACGCCGGTCTTCGTCTCGTCGATGCTGGTCGCGAAGTCGACCGCGGGTAGAGCGCCGGTCGCGCTCTCCCTGGTGACGGGCGACCGGTCGACGCTCACGATCGACGTGCTCTCGTCGACGGGCCCAATGGTGAAGACGCTCGCGAAGGAGCAGCAGTACCGGTCCGGCCCGAGGACGATCAGCTGGGACGGTGTGCGCTCCGACGGGGTAAAGGCAAAGGCGGGCTCGTACTCCTTCCGGATCACCTCGAAGAGCGCCGCTGGAACGGTGAGCGCGACGGTGCCCTTCACGCTCACCTGAGACTGATGCTGGTAACGGCGGTAACTATAGGCCGCGGCGCCGTCACCGCGTCGCGGCCTTCCGGGAGCTGTAGGTCCGCGTCTTCGTCTCGATGTAGTAGGGCGCCGTCAGGGCTCGGGGGACCGAGACCTCGGACTCCTCGGCGCCCTCGATCGAGTTCCCCTGCACGTGCAGGTCGCTGCCCGCTGCCTCGATCAGGATCCCGTAGGCCATCGCCGATTTGTTCGAGGACCGCGAGACGGTGTTGGCCGCAAGCGTCACCCGCTCCGGCGCTCCGCCGCCGGTCGCCGTGACGACAATCCCCGCTCGCCAGCTCGCCTTGACCCCCGAGCGCGTGCCAGGATCGCTGATGCCGTTCGCAGTCACAGTCACGCCGGAGACGCCCTCAATCTGCACCCCGGTCTTCCCGGACGTGAGGACCTGGTTGCCCGTGACGACAGCCTCCATCGGTCGGCCGCCGGCGTCGAACAGGTGAACGCCGAAGTCGAGATCCGAGGAGATCCGATTGCCGCTGATCCGCACGGTCTTTGCGCCGCTACCCGCGAAGACACCGACCAGCGTCGTTGAGAGGACGTTGTCGACGACCGACACGTTGCGCGCTGAGTTACCCGCGACCATCACCCCCGTGTCCGAAGAACTCGCGACTGTGTTGCCCACCACGGTGACGTCAGCGCTCTCGACGAGGACGGCGGAGGGGCTCGGCGCCGCGACCTTCTGCACGTCGGCGATGGTGTTCTCGCGGACGATCACGCCCGTGCAGCCCGCACTGACCCTGATCGCGAAATCGGAGATCTCGGAAAACGTATTCCGGCGCACGACCACATCCGAGCCCGGTGCACCCTCGCCGCCGTAGGCGTGGACGGCGTGGCTCATGCGCACGAACGCGCAGTCCTCGACGACGACGCCTGTGCAGCTGTCGATCTGGAGGGCGATCTCGCCCGGGTCCTGACGTCCGCCGTCGAAACGCAGTCCACGGATCACGACGGAGGAGAGTTCCTGGAGCAGGACGAACGGCGCGCCGGCACCGTCGACGAGCCGGATCGTGGTCCCAAGGCCCTCGGAACCGAGCAGGGTGAGACCGGTCCGCGGCCGGACGCGGCCGAACACCAGGAGGACTCCCCGAGGCAGAGTGATAACGGCGCCCTCTCCCGCGACGTCGAACAGGCTGTTGAGCAGCGGAGCGTTGTCCGTGCTGCCGTCGGCGACCAGGCCGGAGACCGTGCTAGCCGTAGGAGAAGGGGTGACCGGCGACGAGGTGGGCACGCCGACCCCGCCGGCGCTCCCGTCCGAGCGCCCGGAGGGCCAGTGCGCGCCCACGAGGGCGCTCGCCGCCGTACCCGCGACTGCACCCGCCGCGGCGCCCGCAGTCAGGACGTTAAGGACCGATCGCCGAGAGATGGCGATCGGCGGGGTTGAAGCGGCCTGCAGCTGCCGGTCCTGCTCGTCCTCCCCGGAAGAGGGCGCAGACGCGCGATCGGGCTCATCCTCGTGACGCATCGTCTCTCCTCGTCGCCGATCGCGCCGACAACCGCGGCCCGCTCGTATTCTGGCAGAGTTCTTCTCGGTGCAAGGCGTGACCGCGGGGTTCTCAGCCAAGTTGAGGACAGCCGATCGAGAATCCACTCCACTAGCCCCGGAATGGGGGCCACTGCTTCACACCCTCCGCCGGTCACGCCGTAACATTGACCTTCGCCACCCCCGATCAAGGAGTGCTTTGATGACCCACCCGATCGCCGAGATCAGGCGCTTCGATCTCGAGCGCCCGTGTCGGCACTCCGCGTGACGGTGTCTCCGCTCCTCCCTCGAGCCCTGGCCTTCGTGCTGTCGGCGGTGGTCCTGGCTCTCGCCGTCTTCATGCTCGGACCGCAGTACACGTTGTTCACGGCCCTGGGTCTGGTCGTCGTGCTCCTGCTCCTCCATCGCCCCACCATGGGGCTCTACCTCCTCGTCATTTTGGTGCCGTTCAACGGCGTCGTCACACAGATCCTCGGCGGCGGACCGGTGGCGACCGCTTACGGGGCGGGCAAGGACTTCATCCTGCTCGGCCTGATGATCATCACGATCGTGTCCGGTCGACTCCTACCCTTGCCAGGATGGCTCTTCGGACTGGTCGCGTTGATGGTGACCGTGCCTCTCATCGCCAGCCTGTCCACGCCGAGCGCGGGGCAGGCGCTCTACGGCTGGCGCAACGACTATGAGCCGCTCCTCCTGCTACTCATCGTTCCCGCTCTGCTCGAGCGCAGCCAGGTCGAACGGCTCCTCGGAGTGTTCGTCACCGTGGTGCAGGTGGCCGCCGCTGTGGCAATCGCTAGCTGGACTCTCGGCGTCCAGTGGCTCTTCGACATCGGCGTCCTGCCGGTTCAGCGCCGGAAGGACTTCCCGACGGCGCTCTTCACGGCCGGAAGCGACCGGCCCCGCGCCTTCAGCCCCTTCGTCGGTCCGAACGAGTTGGCGGTCGTCATGGTGGCGGCACTCGCCGTGATCTGGCTCCTCCCGGCTCTCCGCACCCGATACCGGCTCCTGCTCTCGGTCCTCCCGCTCATCGCCGTCCTCCTCTCGGAGTCCCGCAGCGGTCTTCTCGGGGTCCTCGTCGTACTGAGCGTCCTCGCGGCCCATGGCATCCATCGCCGCTCACCTCTTCTGACCGGTGGCTTCGTCGTGGTCGCCGTGATCTCGGTCATCGCCGGTGCATTCCTCTACATCACCGATCGGCTCGGCGACGACGGCGACCCCTCCGTCGGCGGCCACTTAACAAGTCTTGCTTCCGGTATGCAGACGATGTTCGACCACCCGCTGGGGCTCGGCCTCGGAGTGGTCGGGCCGCGCGCCCAGCAGTACGCCGGCTCCTACCTAGTGGAGAGCTTCCTGCTGCTTCTGGCGCTGGAGTCGGGAATTGTGGTCCTGCTGATCTATCTGATCCTGCTCGTCCGCGTGTCCCGGGTCTCCCTCCGGGCACACGGTGGCCTGGGCTTCCTCTCCGTGGCAGTGATTGCCGGCACCGCCGTGAGCCAGCTGGTCCTGCCGACCTTCCAGGAGGGTGCGGTCAGCTTCCTCGTCTGGCTGCTCGTCGGGATCGGCCTCGTCGCGGCGCGGGAGCCGTCTCCAGTCGAGGACGTGGTCGAGACGCCGCAGCAACAACGCCGCGTCGCGTCTGCCGGAGCCAGAGCGGGCGGAGGCGCGGTGCCCGCTAGTCCGCTCGGGCCACGACTCCGATCCGACGCCGCTGACGCGGCCCCCTACCGGAGTCCGCTGGCAGGAGGGAAGGGGCTCGCGGCGCTCGCCCGAGACAAGCGGTCTTAGTGGAGCGCGTGCCGCTCGGCCAGCGCGGTCGGGCCGGCTTCGTAGCACTGCAGACCGACCATTAGGAGTAGTCGAAGGTCGCCTTCTCCCGAGCACCTCCCGGTCGTTGACGGTGTTTCGGGCGACCAGGGCAGTAGCAACCTCCGGGTGCACTCAAGGCCGCCGGTCGTCGGCGCCGGCAATCTCCATGGTCACATTCATACCTGCGAGCGGCGCGAGCCGCGGAGCCAAGCGCCACTGCTCGGCTTCGAACTCGGGGTGGCGACCCTCGGACTGAGTGGCGAGCCAGCAGAATGCGTTGCCGCCCTCGGCGGATATCGAAGTGTTGACGTTAACCGCGTCGTACCCGCCGTTCCCGCCGAGTGTGACAGCCGCCCCTTGTTGAGACCGGTGCCGATCTCGACGTGGATCGCAACGTGCAGCCGTGGCCGAGGATGGCGGCGTCGCGGGCGATCTGGGCGATATCGTTGTTGGCTTGCTGCCCCCGACCGTAGGACCAGCGCCCTTTTGGGGCTTGCAGGCTGTGGTGCGCTTCTATCCAGTGGCGACGAAGAGGAGGAGCCGAGCCGGCGGCCAATCTCAGCGCAGGAAATGCCCTGGCCGTGGTGCAGGTCGAGCAGGTACTGCTGGGCGCTTAGCTCGGCCGAGGCGGCGCCGTCGGGGGCGGTGTGTCGGTCACGGCAGCTCGGCGACCAAGGCAGCAGGTCCGCGATGCCGCGCTGCTCGCCTCGCGCGACATCTTTGGGCCGGGTGACCGTGTCGGGTGGTGCGGGAATGGGCCGGTAGCCAGGCTCTTCGTCAGCTGCAATCGGTGCGGCCGCCATCGCCGCCACCGTGCTCGGGTAGTGATCGACCGCACCTTCCACCACGCAGGGTCGTCCGCCTGCCGCTGGGTCTTCACGTTCTTGCTCAGGAGGACGAGCAGCCCCGAGTCCTCGGCGACGCCGCTGCTGCCGTTCGGCACCTCGATCTCGGGCCCGAGGCTGAGCCAAGCGGATCCGTGGACGACCTGCTCGCCCGATTCCACCCCGATCCTGACCCCCAGGCAGACCCGCCAGAGCGCGCGGTTGCGCCGGTAGTTCGACGGTGGCGCCGCGACGTTGTCCTGCACGTTGGAATCGGCCCACCTCTCGACGTGGCTCCGGCGGGCTTGGAGCGAGGCGAAGGGTCCGACCTGGACGTGCTTTTGAAGGTGGATGCGGCGGGCGGCCAGCACCCCCGCTGTGAGCTGGAGGAAGGACGTCGTCCCCAGTCCCTCCTCACTCACGTCGCGGACGGGCCGTTGGGCGCGGACCGGGAGATAGCTCTTCCCCCCGTCTGATGTGCCGAGAGGACGAGACCCCCGAGGCTTTGAAGTTGAGGGCGAGCGCGACGGACGAGCTAGCGCAAGGGAACTTTCGAGCGCGCCCGACCCCGATGTCGGGCGCTCCCACTCTCGCGCCCCTGCTCGGCGGGGTCCAGGGGTGCCGTCCTCCGTCGCCGACGCCACCCGAGTTGTCAGAAGCCGGATCAGTCAGGACCGGCCTCAGTTCTGACACATAGCCTCAGGCGAGGGAGGAGACCCACGCGTGGTGGAGGGCGGCGTAGCGGCCGCCGGTGTCGGTCATCAGCTCGCGAGGGGAGCCGTCCTCGAGAATGCGGCCGTGCTCGAGCACGAGGACCCGGTCGGCGATTTCCACCGTGCTCAGGCGGTGGGCGATGATCACCGCCGTCCGGTCGGCCAGGATCGTCTGCAGGGCCCGTTGCACCAGCCGCTCGCTGGGGACGTCGAGGCTGGACGTCGCCTCGTCGAGGATCAGCACCGCCGGGTCGGCCAAAAAGGCTCGGGCGAAGGTGATCAGCTGGCGCTGGCCCGCCGACAGCCGGGACCCGCGCTTGGCGACGTCGGTGTCGTAGCCGTGCGGCAGACCGGTGATGAACTCGTGCACCCCGACGGCGCGGGCGGCGGCCTCGATCTCCTCGCGGGTGGCCGAGGGCTTGCCGAACGCGATGTTGTCGCCCACGGTCCCGTCGAACATGAAGTTCTCCTGGGTGACCATCACCACCGCACGGCGGAGGTCGGCGTCGGCGAGGTCGCGCAGGTCGATCCCGTCCAGCGTCACCCGTCCCTGGTCGGGGTCGTAGAACCGGGCCATCAGCTTGGCGATCGTGGTCTTGCCCGCGCCGGTGGTGCCGACCAGGGCGACGGTCTGCCCGGCCGGGATGTGCAGCTCGAGGTCGGGCAGCACCGGCCGGTCCTGGACGTAGGCGAAATGGACGCCCTCCAGGTGGAGATCGCCAGCGGCGTGCGGCAGCGGCATCGGACGAGCCGGCTGCACGACGCTGGGCTGCTCCTCGAGCACGCCGGACAGCTTCTCCAGCGCCGAGGAGGCCGACTGGAAGGTGTTGTAGAACTGGCTGATGTCCTGCATGGGCTCGAAGAACATCCGTAGGTAGAGCAGGAACGCCGCGAGCACGCCGACGGTCATGTCGCCCTCGATGACCCGGTGGCCGCCGTACAGCAGGACGATGGCGATGGTCAGGTTCCCGACCAGCTTGACGCTGGGCATGAAGATCGCGACCAGCGTGAAGGAGTCGATGTTGGCCTCGCGGTAGCGGCCGGCGACGTCGGTGAAGATCGCCGCGTTGCGGTGCTCGCGGCGGTAGGCCTGGACCGCCTTGATGCCGGTCATCGTCTCGATGAACTGCACGATGGTCAGCGCCGAGGTCTCGCGCACCTTCCGGTAGGTCCGCGTGGAGGCCCGGGAGAACCAGCGCACCAGAAGCATCAGCACTGGGAAGCAGAGCAGGCAGACCGCACCCAGCTCGAGGTCGAGCACCAGCAGCAGCACCCCGACGCCCACCATGGTGAGCGCCGCGGTCACCAGGCTGTCGAAGCCGTTCGCGAGCAGCTCCATGATCGCGTCGATGTCGCTGGTCAGCCGCGACACCACCCGACCGGTGGTGTAGCGGTCGTGGAAGCGCACGTCGAGGTCCTGGAAGTGCCGGAAGGTGCGTCTCCGCAGCTCCAGCAGCACCTTCTGACCGACGGTGCCGGAGTTGCGCAGGAAGAACATCCGGCTCAGCCCCTGCACGAGCACCGCCCCTACCATCAGGGCGACCGTCTCGTACAGCACCCGGCCGCTGCCACCCTCCAGCAGCGGCGGGACGCCGAGGTCGATGCCCCGGCGGACCATCCAGGGGACGCTCAGCCGCGCGGCGTTCTCCAAGACGACGGCGACGACGAGCACCCAGATCCACCGGTGGTACGGACGCAGCAGGTCAGCGAGCAGCGCACGGCTGCGTCGCCGCAGCAGCACCGTCCCGCGGACGCTCAGGTCGTCGTTCCCCTCGGCCGAGACCCCGCGCCACTCCTCGATCTCGGGCGCTGCTGCCGCCTGCGGCTTGCGCGAGTCCGCGGCGCTCGACGTCGTGGTCACCGGGCTCCCTCCAGCAGCAGCTCGTCGAGCTCGTCCTCGTACTCGGCCGAGAGCAGCGCCCGGTAGGCCGGGACCTCGGCCAGCAGCTGGGTGTGGGTTCCCACCGCCGCGATCGTGCCCCCGGCCAGCATGGCGACGCGGTCGGCCAGCAGCACGGTGGAGGCCCGGTGCGCGACGACGATCCCCGTCACCCCGGTCAGCACCCGCTTCAGTGCCTCCTCGACCAGGGCCTCGGTGTGGATGTCGAGCGCAGACAGGGTGTCGTCTAGCACCAGCACGGCCGGCTTGGCCAGCACCGCCCGGGCCAGGGCGAGCCGTTGGCGCTGACCGCCGGAAAGGCTCATGCCCTGCTCGCCGATCCGGGTGGCCAGCCCCCACGGCAGGTCGTAGACGAAGTGGGCCTGCGCGACGTCGATGGCCTCCTCGACGTCGGCGTCGCTGGCGTCGGGTCGGCCGAGCGTCAGGTTCTCCCGTGCCGACATCGAGAACAGGGTCGGGTCCTCGAAGGCGATGGCCACCACCCGACGGAGCTCCTCCAGCCGCAGGTCGCGGATGTCCACGCCGTCGATGGTGATGCGGCCGGCGGTGACGTCGTAGAGCCGCGGCACCAGCATGGTGAGGATGCTCTTGCCCGAACCGGTCGCCCCGACCAGCGCGATGGTCTCCCCCGGTGCGACCTCCAGGTCGAGGTCGTGCAGCACGTCGGTGTCGGAGTCGGCGAACCGGAAGCCGGCGCCCTCGAAGCGCAGCCGGCCCTGCACGTCCTCCAAGGTCGCGGGCCCGTCGGAGATCTCATTCTCGGAGTCGAAGATCTCCGCCAGGCGGTCGGCGGCCGTCATGGACTCCTGGGCCTGGGCCAGCAGGAAGCCCAGGGCGGTGACCGGCCAGACCAGCGACAGCATCAGCGTGATGAACGCGACGAGGGTGCCCAGGGTGATCCGCTGCTCACCGGCGGCGACGGCGCCCAGTCCCAGCACGACGATCAGGGTGAGGTTGGGGATCACCGCGAGCATGGTCCAAAAACGCGCGCTGAGGCGCACGCGCTCGACCGAGGTGTCGTAGAGCTGGACGCTGCGGACGTCGAACGTGGCGAAGGCGTGCTGCCCGCGGCCGAAGGACTTGATGACGCGCAATCCATAGGCGCCTTCCTCGATGGTCGAGGCGACGTCGCCGTTCTGGTCCTGCACCCTCCGCGAGAGGCGGGTGAAGGCCCGCTCGTTCTGCAGGCACAACCAGGTGATCGGCACGGTGGAGGCGAGCACCACCAGCCCCAGCGGCCAGTAGAGGTGGAGCAGGATCGCGGTGGTGACCAGGATCTGCGCGATGTTGGTGAGGATGAACAGCAGCCCGAACCCGAGGAAGCGGCGGATGGTCCCCAGGTCGCTCATAATCCGCGACAGCAGCTGGCCGGACTGCCAGCGGTCGTGGAAGGCCATCGGCAGCCGCTGCAGCTTGGCGTAGAGGTCGGTCCGCACGGCGAACTCGACGCCGTTGGTGGCCCGGGAGACCACCCAACGGCGCAGGAACATGAGCGACGCCTCCAGGACGCCGAGGCCCAGCGCGAGCAGGCCGAGCGCGTAGAGCCCGCGCCGGTCCGACCCCGCGACCGGCCCGTCAATGACCGCCCGGGTGACCAGGGGGACGACGATCGTCGCGCCGGTGCCGATGGCCGCGAACAGCACGGTGAGGACGAAACGGGTCCGGAACGGCACCAGGTAGGGGCGTAGCCGCCACAGGTTGGCGCTGGAGCGCCGAGGACGCGGCTGGCCGTCCCGCCCCAGCCGGGGAGGTGCCGGCGGGGCGAAGGCCGGGGACTGCTCGTCCGAGCCGACCGCGGCCTCGCTGGCTGGGGCGGTCGCAGAAGGGCGCAGGGCGCCGCCGGACGCGGGCGCCATCACTTCGCGTGGCATGGGAGGACATCCTCGATCAGGGCGGGCAGGGCAGGTGGAGCCGACGTCGCGTGGGTGCGGCGGGACGCCCGGGAGCGACCCGGTCCAGCCCGGGCGAGCGGCCGAGGAGGTGTGGTGATCGCGGGCTGGATAGTTCCGCTCCCTTTGTACCCCCCGATGCCCACTCAGCAGCGGAATCAACCACGCCCGCGGCAGCGGACCGGGTCCTGGCGGCGTCCGGTGCCGTTCGGACTGTCAGCGGCTGCCCCTAGGATCGGGCCGACGTCGACGAGGAGGAGCAGCGGATGCCGCAGCAGGTGCAAGGGATCATCGCGCGCAGCAAGGGCGCACCCGTCGAGCTGGTCACGGTGGTGGTGCCCGACCCCGGTCCGGGCGAGGCCGTCGTCGCCGTGCAGGCGTGCGGGGTCTGCCACACCGACCTGCACTACCGCGAGGGCGGCATCGGGGACGACTACCCCTACCTGCTGGGCCACGAGGCCGCCGGGATCGTCGAGTCGGTCGGCGAGGGCGTCACCGACGTCGCCCCCGGGGACTACGTGATCCTGAACTGGCGCGCGGTCTGCGGGGAGTGCCGCGCCTGCAAGCGGGGCCGGCCCTGGTACTGCTTTGACACCCACAACGCCACGCAGAAGATGACGCTGGAGGACGGCACCGTGCTGTCGCCGGCGCTCGGCATCGGTTCCTTCGCCGACAAGACCCTGGTCGCCGCCGGCCAGTGCACCAAGGTCGACCCGGCAGCGCGGCCGGCGGCGGCCGGTCTGCTGGGCTGCGGCGTGATGGCCGGGCTCGGGGCCGCGATCAACACCGGAGCCGTCACCCGCGGCGACTCGGTCGCCGTGATCGGCTGCGGCGGGGTGGGGGCGGCCGCCGTCGCCGGTGCCCGGCTGGCTGGCGCGGGCACCATCATCGCGGTCGACGTCGACGACCGGAAGCTCGCCACCGCCCGCGAGCTGGGCGCCACGCACACGCTCAACTCCCGCGAGCAGGACGCCATCGAGGGCATCCAGGCGCTGACCGGCGGGTTCGGGGCCGACGTGGTCATCGACGCGGTCGGCCGCCCGGAGACCTACCGCCAGGCGTTCTACGCCCGCGACCTCGCCGGCACGGTCGTGCTGGTGGGGGTGCCGACCCCGGAGATGACGCTGGAGCTGCCGCTGTTGGACGTCTTCGGCCGTGGAGGCGCGCTCAAGTCCAGCTGGTACGGCGACTGCCTGCCCTCGCGCGACTTCCCGATGCTGATCGACCTCTATCTCCAGGGCCGGCTGCCGCTGGACACCTTCGTGACCGAGGAGATCGGCATCGGCGACATCGAGGCGGCGTTCGAGAAGATGGGTGCCGGCGGGGTGCTGCGCTCCGTCGTGCTCTTCCCCGACGCCCCGGCCGCTCCCAGCCCGTCCGTTGCCACCTCGACCGGGACCGACGCGTGACCGCGCGGATCGACCACACCGTCGTCTCGGGCACCTTCAGCCTGGACGGGTCCACCTTCGACGTGGAGAACAACGTCTGGGTGGTGGGCGACGACGACGAGTGCGTCGTCATCGACGCACCTCACGACATCGCCCCGATCCTGGAGCTGGTGGCGGGCCGTCGGGTGCTGGCGGTGCTGTGCACCCACGCCCACGACGACCACGTCCGCGTCGCTCCCGAGCTGGCCCGCGCCGTCGGCGCGCCGGTCCTGCTGCACCCCGACGACCTGCCCCTGTGGCGGCTCACCCACGGGTCGCTGCCTCCCGACGGCGACCTGGCTGACGGACAGCAGATCGCGGTGGCCGGCACCACGCTCGAGGTCCTGCACACCCCGGGTCACGCCCCGGGGGCGGTCTGCTTCCACGCGCCGGAACTCGGGGTCGTGTTCACCGGCGACACCCTCTTCGCCGGCGGTCCCGGCGCGACCGGACGCAGCTTCAGCGACCGCAACCTCCTGCTGCGCAGCATCACCGACCAGCTGCTGCGGCTGCCAGCGACCACCATCGTCAAGACCGGGCACGGCGACGACACCACCCTGGCCGCTGAGCGGGACACCATCCTGAACGGCTGAGCTGCTGCGGTTCCGGTCGCGCCGGTGCCCGAGAGCCTCGGCAGGGCCAGCGAGCGCGGAATGGGCCGGAGCGCTCCGGGGTGTCATGCTCGAGGTTCCCCCGGCGGCGGCGCCCGAGCCCGTGCGCGGCCGACGCGGTACGAGAGGACACCCCCATGGCCCCGTCGACCTTGTCCGAGAGCGACCGCGCACAATCGGTGCGCGCGGACTGTGCGAGCTGCGCCGGCCTGTGCTGCGTCTCTCTGGCCTTCGGCACCGAGTCCGGCTTCGGCTACGACAAGGAGGCGGGCGACCCCTGCGTCAACCTCCAGCCCGACCACCGGTGCGGGATCCACGCCGAGCTCCGCACGCTCGGGTTCTCCGGGTGCACCGTCTTCGACTGCCAGGGCACGGGGCAGAAGATCACCCAGCACACCTTCGGCGGCCGGTCCTGGCAGGACGTCGACGCCGCCGAGCGTGAGCTGATGTTCATCACGTTCCAGGTCATGCGGCCCCTGCAGGACCTGCTGTGGGTGCTCCAGGAGGCGCTCGAGCGGCCCGAGACCCGGCCGGTCCACGCCGAGCTGGACGCCCTGTTCGTCGAGACCGAGCGGCTGACCCTGCAGAGCGCCGACGACGTCCTGGCCACTGACATCCAAGCCCAGCGCCGCAGTGCCCAGGACCTCCTCGCCCGGGCCAGCGAGCTCGTCCGCTCCCAGGCGCGTGGCCGCCGCCGGCCTTCGCGCGCTGCCCAGCGTGCGGTGCCGGACGCCAGCCTGGCCCGGGCCGACTTCGCCGAGCAGGACCTGCGGGGTGCGGACCTGTCCGGGGCGCTCCTCGTCGAGGCCGACCTGCGCGAGGCCGACCTGGGCGGGGCGGACCTGCGCGACGCCGACCTCCGCGACGCCGACCTCTCGGGCGCCCACCTGGGAGGCGCGCTCTTCCTGAGCCAGTTCCAGGTCAACTCGGCCGTGGGGGACGAGCACACCGAGCTCCCGCCGCGCCTCACCCGCCCTGGCCACTGGTCCGGCCCCCGCCAAGGTCGGCGCCGGCTGACCCTGCTGCCGGTCTAACCGGCGGTAGGTCCAACGCCTCGTCAGCGCTGCAGCCGACGGCTGCCGCCGTGCCAGTCCTCGGTCTCGCCCACCGCGTCCGGGGCGACGCCGAAGGAGCGCAGCTGCGGCTTCTCGCGCAGGCTCCGCTTGAGCTCGGCGAAGCCGGGGAAGGTGGCCAGCCCGACGACGTGGTCCCACAGCTCGCCCGCCTGCTCCGGGCTCGGGAGCCGGCTGATCACCGGCCCGAAGAAGGCCGCGCCCTCCGGCGGCGCGATGTGCAGGATCGGGGTGCCGACGTCACGACCGGCGAGGTCGAGCGCCTGGTCGGTCTCGGCCTGGATAACCCCGTCGAGCGCCGTGTCGTCCAGGGCGTCGGCCAGAGCAGCGGGCAGCCCTGCGGTGTCCAGGGCGGTGTCCACCAGGGCGTCGAGGTCGGTGGGGTCGTAAGCCTCGGGTTCGACGTCGAACACCCGGGTGCTGATGGCCGGGTAGAGCCGGGCCACAGCGTCGGGACCGTGCTGCTCCCGGGTCCGGGCGCAGAGCCGGAGCAGCCGCAACCCGGCCGTGTGCCCGGCCTCGTAGCCGGCCGGGAAGCGGGCGTCGTAGTCGACGTGGGCGTTGAGCAGGCGCAGCGAGATGAACCGCCACTCCACGGCGAGCCCGCGCTGCTCCTGCACGGTGCGGACCCACCGGCTCGTCAGCCAGGCGAAGGGGCAGACGGGGTCGAACCAGAACACGACGTCGGGATCAGGGGTCACCATGGCGCCAGTCTGCCCGTCCACCGTCGCCCCACTCCCGGCGGCACCCGGGGACGCTCTGGGCCCACAGACGGCCGTCTGCGCGATGCAGGCCGCGGATTCTGCGAGGCTGGAGGCATGCGACTGATCCTGCGGCTGCTGGCCAACGCCGCGGCGTTGGCTGCGGCCACCGCCCTGCTCGGTGGCATCACGCTCACCCACCCCACGACTCTGGGCAAGGTGGTCACCCTGCTGGTGGTGGCGCTGGTCTTCGGCCTGTTGAACGCCGTGGTCAAGCCGGTGTTCACCCTCGTCACCGTGCCCCTCGTGCTGCTCAGCCTGGGGCTGTTCCTGGTGGTCATCAACGCGCTGATGCTGCTCCTCACGTCATGGGTCTCGATCCAGGTCGACCTCGGCTGGTCGGTGGAGGACTTTGGCAGCGCGGTCCTCGGCGCGCTGATCGTGTCGGTCGTCAGCTTCTTCCTCAACGCCTTCGTCCCCGACCGCCGCTCGAACCGCCGTCGTGTCTGAGCGCGACGCCGGCCGCCCGGTCAAGGTCGTCTTCGTCTGCTGGGGCAACATCTGCCGCTCCCCCATCGCCGAGCGGGTCGCCAAGCGCTGGGCAGAGGAGGCGGGCCTGACCGACGTCGAGTTCACCAGCGCAGCGACCAGCAGTGAGGAGATCGGCGCGCCCATGGACCGCCGGGCTGCCGCCGTGCTCCGGGACCGCGGCTATGAGGCTGGGGGCCACGTCGCCCACCGGGTCGACGCCGGCGAGATCACCGGTGCGGACCTGGTCATCGCGATGGAGGACCTGCACGTCGACCGGATGCGGCGCCTCGTCCCGGATGCGGAGAACCTGAGCCTGCTGACCGACTATGATCCCGCGGCGACACCGGGCAGCGGCGTGCCCGACCCCTGGTACGGGACCCCGGAGGGCTTTTACGACACCTTGGGCACCGTCGAGGCGGCCATGCCGGGCCTGCTGGACCGGGTGCGGGAGCTGCAGTCCTCCCGGTAGACCCCCGTCAGGCGCGCGCTCCTGAGAGCGAAGGCGAGGGCGGCAGGCCGCTCGCTCTAGGCTTGAACCCATGCACATCCTTGTCGTCGACGACGACCAAGCCGTGAGGGACTCCCTGAAGCGGTCCCTGGAGTACAACGGCTACGAGGTCAGCGCCGCCGAGGACGGGGTCCAGGCCCTGGCCCGGTTGGCTGCCGTGCGGCCGGACGCGGTGGTGATGGACGTGATGATGCCGCGGCTGGACGGGCTCGAGACCACCCGGATGCTGCGAGCCGCCGGAAACGACGTGCCGATCCTCGTGCTGACCGCCCGCGACGCCGTCGGGGACCGGGTCGACGGCCTGGACGCCGGCGCCGACGACTACATGGCCAAGCCCTTCGCCCTGGACGAGCTGCTGGCCCGGCTCCGGGCCCTCGTCCGTCGCGCCGGCACCGTCGCGGACTCCTCCGACCCCTCGACGTCCAGCCTCGCCTTCGCCGACCTGGTGCTGAACACCCAGACCCGTGAGGTGGTGCGCGGTACCCGCTCGATCAGCCTGACCCGCACGGAGTTCGCCCTGCTCGAGGCGTTCCTGCAACACCCGCGCCGGGTGCTGGAGCGAAGCTGGCTGCTGAACGAGGTCTGGGGCTTTGACTTCCCCACCACCGCGAACTCGCTCGAGGTCTACATCGGCTACCTCCGACGCAAGACCGAGGTGGGCGAGGAGCCCCGTCTGATCCACACCGTGCGCGGCGTCGGCTACGTGCTGCGCGAGACCCCGCCGTGAGGTGGGTGCGCGCTTGCTCGCCCGGCTGAGGTCGTGGCTGCGCGGCTTCCCCCTGGAGCGCCGGGTCTTTCTGCTGACCACCATCGCCGTCGCCGTGGCCGTGGCGGCGACCGGTGTGGCGGCGTATCTCACCCTGCGCGTCTCCCTGTACGACGCGCTCGACGACGAGCTCATCGAGGTCGCCAGCACCCTCGCCGTGCCCGTGGCCCAGGACATCACCCGGCTGGGCGGGCTGACCGAGAGCGCACTGCGGGCCGGCGACGTCAGCGTGGCCGCCTACCGTGCGGACGGGGCCACCTTCTTCGTCCCTGACGAGCGCGAGCACCTGGTGCTGGGCTACGACGAGCTGGCCCTCGCCCGGCTGCAGCGGGGGGCGTCGGCCCGGACCGGGGTGGACACCGACGGCGAGCAGTACCGCATCGTCGCGGTCCCGATCACCCAGCTGGGCAACTACGCGCTGGTTCTCGGCCGGCCGCTGCAGCCCACCAACAACACGCTGCGCTCGGTCTCGCTGGTGCTCATCTTCTTCGGTGCCCTCGGCGTGCTGATGGCCGCGTTGGCCGGCGCCACGGTCGCCCGCTCCAGCCTGCGCCCGGTCCGCGAGCTGTCCGAGGCCGTCGAGCACGTGACCGCGACCGACGACCTCCAGCCGATCAGCATCGCCGCCAGCGGCGACCTCGCCCTGCTCGCGGACACCTTCAACCGGATGCTGACTTCCCTGGCGTCCTCGCGCGTGCGGCAGCGTCAGCTGATCGCCGACGCCGGGCACGAGCTGCGCACGCCTCTGACCAGCCTGCGCACCAACGTCGAGCTGCTGACCGCCGACGCGCGCAGTGGGTTGCTCAAACCCGAGGACCGGGTCGAGATCTTGGCCGACGTCAACGCCCAGCTCGCCGAGTTCACGAGCCTCATCGGCGACCTCGTCCAGCTCGCCCGCGAGGACGGCGTGACCGCCTCCCCCGAGCCGATCGACCTCCGCGACGTCATCCGCTCCGCTCTGGACCGGGTGCGGCGCCGGGCGCACGGGGTCGGCTTCGACGTCGAGCTCAACCCCTACTACGTCGTCGGCGAGGCCGACACCCTGGAACGGGCCTTCACCAACCTGCTCGACAACGCCGTCAAGTGGAGCCCCGCCGAGAGCACCGTGCGGGTGCAGCTGGAGGGTGGCCGCTTCCGGGTGGCGGACCAGGGGCCGGGCATCGACGAGGCGGACCTCCCCTTCGTCTTCGACCGCTTCTTCCGGGCCGAGACCGCACGCAACACCCCGGGTACCGGCCTCGGGCTCTCGATCGTCGCCCAGGCCGTGGACCGGCACGGCGGCTGGGTGCGGGCCAGCCGGTCGGCGCAGGGCGGGGCGGAGTTCACCGTCTACCTGCCCGGCGCAGGCACCCTCGACGCGCTGTCTCCGACCGGCTCACCGGTCGGGCCGTCGGGGGGCAGCTGAGCCCGACCTGAACGTGGACGACGTGGGGACCCATCCGCTCGGTGCAGGGCTCCGAAGACGTGACAGAGCGCAAGGGTTCGGGGAGAGCCGGCCGGCAGTTCCACACCTCCGCATCCGCTCCACGTGACCTGCGGTTCGGGTCGTTGCCATTCCAGATGGCGACGTCCGCTCTCCTGCTCTCCTTGTGTGCTCCGCGCACCGAGGGCGCCGTCGGCCGCGCTCCCGCGGAGCTCCACCCTCACCTGAGGAGCAGCATGTTCGGAAAAGATGTCGTCGTCGACATGATCAACCGCAGTGCCGAGAACGAGGCCGACCGCCGAAACTTCCTCCGCACGGCCGGTCTCACCGGTCTCGGGGTCGTCGGTGCCACCGCCCTCTCCGGAGCGGGTGGCATCACCGCCTCCGCCGCCCCGGTCAAGGCCGCCGCCGCGCCGAGCGACGGTGCCGTGCTCAACTTCGCCCTCAACCTCGAGTACCTCGAGGCCGAGTTCTACCTCAACGCCTACTACGGCTGGGGCGTCCCCTCGGCCCTGACCGATGGCAAGGGCACCCGCGGTGGCGTCACCGGCGGCCGCAAGGTGGCTTTCAAGAGCAAGGCCATCGCCCGCTACGCCCAGGAGATCGCCGAGGACGAGCTCAACCACGTCGCGTTCCTGCGCAAGGCGCTGGGCTCGGCCGCGGTCGCCCGTCCCAAGATCGACCTCAGGAGCAGCTTCACCGCCGCTGCTCGTGCGGCCGGCCTGATCACGGCGAAGCAGACCTTCGACCCGTTCGCCAACGAGAACAACTTCCTGCTGGCGGCGTTCATCTTCGAAGACGTCGGCGTCACCGCCTACAAGGGCGCCGCGCCGCTCATCGACAACAAGGACTACCTGGAGGCTGCGGCCGGGATCCTCGCGGTCGAGGCCTACCACGCGGGTATCGTCCGCACCTCCCTCTACGCCAAGGGCCTCTACAGCGCGGCGCAGAAGATCTCGAACGCTCGGGACAGCCTGGATGGCAAGACTGACCTCGACCGTGGGATCGGCAGCAAGAAGCGGGCCAACCTGGTTCCCGCGGACGGCAACAGCATCGTCTACTCCCGGACCCCCGGGCAGGTGCTGAACATCGTCTACCTCAACCCGAAGTCGGTCGACCGCGGCGGGTTCTACCCGGCCGGTCTGAACGGCGAGGTGAAGGTCAGCGACGCGAACGGCTGATCCACCTGGGAACGGCCGGCGGCATCCCTCGCGTGGGATACCGCCGGCTGCTCCCTATCCCCGTCGCCGGGCTCGGCGTCGGTGGCACGATGGACCGACCTGAGGAGGCCGAGGAGATGACGCTGCTGACCCGGGCGCCCGCGTCCCCTGCCACCCTGCGGGGACGGACGCGTCTGCTGGGCCCCGCGTTCGTGGCTGCTGTCGCCTATGTCGACCCCGGGAACGTCGCCACCAACACCACCGCCGGTGCCACGTACCAGTACCTGCTGCTGTGGGTCCTGGTGGGGGCAACCCTGATGGCCGGTCTCATCCAGTACCTGTCGGCGAAGGTCGGCTGGCTGACCGGGGAGTCGCTGCCCGCGCTCGTCGGGGCCCGGACCCGCCGGTCGGGGCGGTTGGGCTACTGGGTGCAGGCCGAGCTGGTGGCAGTGGCTACCGACGTCGCCGAGATCGTCGGCGGCGCGCTGGCCCTCCAGCTGCTCTTCGACCTGCCGCTGGTCGCCGGCGCCCTGGTCACCACCACCGTCTCCACCGCCCTGCTCTACGTGCAGCGGCATGGCCAGCCCAGCTTCGAGAAGGTGATCACCGCCCTGCTGGCCGTGGTCACCGTGGGCTTCCTGGCCGGTCTCGTCGTGGACCCGCCGGTCGCTGCTGAGGCCGCGCGCGGCCTCGTCCCGCGGCTGGCCGGCACCGACAGCGCCCTGCTGGCGGTCGGGATGCTCGGTGCCACCGTGATGCCGCACGCGGTCTACCTGCACTCCGCGCTGGTCCGTGACCGGCACGGTCGCGCCGAGGCGGGGAACGCCCGCTCGGTGCTCGGTGCGGTCAAGGCCGACGTGGTGCTGGCCATGATCGTCGCGGGCAGCGTCAACGTCGGCATGCTGCTGCTGTCCGGCAGCGCGCTGTTCGGTCTGGAGCTGGACGGGCTGCCCGAGGTCCACGCGGCCCTCAGTAGCGTGCTCGGCCCCGTCGTCGCCCTGCTGTTCGCGCTCGCTCTGCTGGCCTCCGGCCTCGCGTCCACCTCCGTCGGCGGCTACGCGGGAGCGGTGATCATGGACGGTCTGCTGCACCGCCGGATCCCGCTGCTGTGGCGCCGGGCCGCCACCGCCATCCCCGCCCTGGTGCTGCTGGGGCTGGGGTCGGACCCCACCGAGCTGCTGATCCTGTCCCAGGTGGTGCTGTCCTTCGGCATCCCCTTCGCCCTCATCCCGCTGGTGCGCATTGCCCGCGACCCGCAGCTGATGGCCCTCGTCCCCACCCGACGCGCCACCATCGTCCTCACCTGGGCCGTCGTCGTCGCGATCGTCGCCCTCAACGCCCTCCTCGTGGTCCTCCTGATCGCGCGCTGAGGCTCACCCTTGGGCCGAGTTGTCAGAAGTGAGTTGACCCAGGGGTCAACTCACTTCTGACAAGTCGGGGGTCCGAGAGCCGAGGGACCGTCAGGAACGGCCGCGGGTGGCGTAAGGGGTGTGGGTCGGGAGGGTCATCCGGGGGGCGCGGCGGGGGCGGCGAGCCACTCCGCCCATCAGGCCCAGGAGGGCCTGGACGCGGAAGCGGTGGCCGCGGTAGGGCTCCAGCAGCTCGGTGGCCGCGTCGTCGTCGAGGACCTCTCCGGTGAGGGCGTAGGTGATGTTCTTGCCCACGTGGTAGTCCCCGACGCTCCAGGCGTCGGCGTCGCCGTGGGCCCGCTGCCGCACCTCGGCCGAGGTCCACGGGCCGACGCCCGGCAGGCTGCGCAGTGCCCGGTCGGCCTCGGCCGAGGACAGGCCCAGCGTCCGCTCGAGGGCGGCCGAGCGTCCCGCCGTCCGCACCAGCGTCCGGCTCCGCCGCTCCTCCACGCCGGCGGCGAGGAAGGTCCAGCTGGGAACGCGGGCCCACACCTGCGGGGTCGGTGGCACCCGCATCCCGTAGGCCGCGGACCGGGGGTCGGTCGCGGGCCCCGGTGCGGGTTCGCCGAACTCGCTGACCAGCAGGTGCCAGGCCCGGAAGGCCTCCTTGCCGGTGACGACCTGCTCGAGGCAGGCCGGCGCCATCGCCTCGTAGACCGCGTCCGTGCGCCCCACCCGGTAGTGCCCGTAGCGACGCAGGGCCTCGACCAGCACCGGCTGCGTGGGCCGGAAGCCGCTGGCGTCGTCCTCCTCCCCGACCAGCCGGGGCAGCTGCTCGAGCACCCAGCCCGCGCCCTCGCCCCACGCCCGGGCCGCGACCTCGCCCCCGTTCGCCACCACCTTGAGCAGGGCGGGGCCCTCGGGGGTGCGGGTGGTCCGCAGGTGGAGGTCGCCCAGCACCCGATGGGTCGGGTCGCCCGCCCCGCGACGGTGCAGGCCCAGCACCGGGGCGAGCAGGACGCCCCGGTCCAGCTTCAGGCGCCGGGTCAGCCCGGTCGGCGCGCTCACTGCGCCCCCGGTCGGCGGATGGCCCAGTCCCCGGCTAGCCGGCGCGAGAAACCGGCACGGCGCAGCACCGCCTGGGAGGCCAGGTTGTCCTCCTCGGTCCCGGCGAGCACCTCCGCGGCGCCGTCGCGCCAGGCCAGCTCCAGGAGCTGAGCGACGGCCGCGCCGGCCACGCCCCGACCACGGACCGCCGGCACCACGGCGTAGCCGAGCTCGACCGCCGTCGGTCCCTCCGCAGCAGGCGGGCCGTGGAACCCGACGTCGCCCACCACCTGGCCGTCGAGGTGGATGCGGTGCACCCACCAGCGCGGGGTCAGGGTCAGGGTGCCCATCGCGTCGTGGGCGGCCAGCAGCATGCTGAGCGCGTCCACGGTGTCGGGCATCGGGTACTCGGGATGGAAAGTGGCACGGTCACCGGGCTCGGCGGTGCGGCCCTGCACCAGCCGTCGAGCGGCGGCCACCGGCCACGGGTGCAGCGTGACCGGACCCGAGGTCGAGGAACTCATCCGCGGGTCCGTCGCGGCCAGGGGTTGGCGTCGCAGCCGCGCAGACCCTTCGTCTGCTGAAGCATCACCGGCGCGGGTTTGCCGCGCGCCGGGCAGGGGACGTGCTGGCGGCCCAGGGCGTGCCCGAACTCGTGGTTGACCAGGTAGCGCCGGTAGCCCGTCCGGTCGGCACCGTAGGAGGGCGCCCCGTCCACCCAGCGCCGGGCGTTGAGCACCACGCGGTTGCCGTTCTGGCAGGAGACCTTGCCCCGCGTCAGCAGCGGGGCGCACAGGCGGTCGGTGGTGGCCGGGGTGGTGATGTGGGCGTGGAGGTCGGCCCGCTGGCCCCGGCCCACCAGCCGGAAGCGGACCCGGGTCGCGCCCGAGGTGCCCCGCCAGCTGCGGTCGTCGTCCAGCACGGCCGCGACCAGCCGGGCAGCCTCGTCGGCGTCGACGGGCACCCCGCGCTCCACCCGGAGGTCGAAGCGGAGCACCCGGCCCTGTCCCGGTCGCGGCTTGCGCTTGACGTCGGCGACGGTGAAGCGGCCCGGTCCCGAGGCCGGGACCGGCATCCGGCGGCCGTCCGCCGCGCGACCAGTAGCCTGCTCGCGAGCGGAGCGGACGGGCCGGGAAGCCCGCCGCGGAGCCGCCGCGGGCGCCGCCGCCGCCGCCGCCGGGACCGGAGAGGCCGCGGTCGACGCCGGGGACGTCGAAGCCGGAGAGGTCGACGGGGTCACCGGCGCGACGGCCGTTCCCAGGACCCCGGGTGCCTGCTCGAGACCGAGCACGGCCAGCCCGCTCAGCACGGCGACGGCGCTCAGGAGCAGCGCACGCCGCCGGGCCAGCCGTCGATCTCGGCTAGATTGTGAGCCGCTCACGTCCGCAGCGGATCCGCCGTCAGCGGGGCGGTGGGGCCCGAGGCGGTGCGGCTGGTCGGGCGGGGACCCTGCCGACGGAGCACTCACGACGACCAAGACTAGGCGGAGAACGTGGCCCACACCCATTCCCGACCGGCAGCCCCGGGGGGCGGGCAGCTCGCCCTGGTGGACGCGGACGAGCTGCGGCGGCACCGCCGCGCCCTGCGGATGCTCGTGGTGGTCCTCATCCCCTTGGCGATCTGGACCCTGGTGGGGCTCATCGCGCTGTGGCCGGGTGACATCTCCGAGCAGGTGAACTCCGACGTGGCGGGGTACAGCGTCCCCGGCGTCACCTACCCCACGGCCCGCATCACCGCCGTCGAGCAGATCTCCTGCGAAGGCCTCTCCGGTTCCACCCCCGGCGTCACCGACAGCCAGTGCGCCAACGTCACCGCCCAGCTGCTGGAGGGCGACGACGAGGGCCTCTCCGCGATCGTCCCGCTCACCGACGCGCTCTTCTCCTCCGGCGTCGAGGTGGGTCAGAAGATCAAGCTCATCCGGATCCCGCCAACCGACGGCCAGCCGTCGCAGTTCCAGTTCTCCGACTTCGAGCGCCGGACGCCGCTCCTGCTGCTCACCCTGGCCTTCGTGGCCGTGGTCGTCGCCGTCGCCCGCTGGCGCGGTTTCGCGTCCCTGGTGGGGCTGGGCTTCGCGGGATTCATCCTGGTCAAGTTCATGTTCCCGGCCCTGGTGGCCGGTGAGAACCCCATCCTCATCGGGCTGATCGGCTCCTCGGCCATCATGTTCGTCGTCCTGTACGCCGCCCACGGGTTCAGCGCGCGGACGACGACCGCGCTCGTGGGGACCCTGTTCGGGCTGATCCTGATCGCCCTGCTGGGCTGGGGCGCGACCCGCTGGGCGCACCTGACCGGGGTCTCCGCCGAGGACGACTACGTGCTCGCCGCGGCCGCGCCCAACCTCTCCCTCACCTCGGTGGTGATGTGCGGCATCATCCTCGCGGGCCTCGGCGTGCTCAACGACGTCACCATCACCCAGGCGTCGGCGGTCTGGGAGCTGGCCGACGGGCAGGACCTCGACGGTGAGGGTCGCAGCAAGCGCCGGCTGTTCTCCCGGGCCATGCGGATCGGGCGCGACCACATCGCCTCGACCATCTACACCATCGCCTTCGCCACCGCCGGCGCCTCGCTGTCGGTCCTGCTGCTCATCGCGGTCTACGACCGCCCGCTGCTCGAAGTGCTGCAGACCGAGCAGTTCGCCGGCGAGGTCATCCGGACCCTCGTCGGGTCGATCGGGCTGGTGCTCGCCGTCCCGCTGACCACCGCGATCGGGGTCGCGGTGGTCAGGGCCAGCGACCGCGGCAGCGTCCTTCGCGGAAGCCGTCGCGGCGAGCCCGGCGAGGAGCCCGAGGAGTTCGAGGACCTCGAACCCCTGCCCGGCGCGGACCAGGGGCGCCCGGGGGGTGTCGAGGACGCAGCCAACCCCGAGCCCGACCCTGAGCCCCGGGAGCGCACACGGGCCGATGCCACCCGCACCGGCACCGCGCGCGGCCGAGCCGAGCGGGACGTTCCCGCTAGCGACCTGCCGCGCAGCGAGGCCGAGACCGAGGCGAAGTGGCGCCGCTGGCGCCGGCAGAAGCCCGTCGACGACTTCGGATTCTCCGACCTGCGCGACCCCGACGAGAGCAGCGACGGCTCCAGCGGCCGCCCGGGCCGCTGACCCGTGCGCGCAGTCGTCTACGACGCCGTCGGCGCGGTTCCCGAGCTCCGGGACGTACCCGCCCCCGACTGCCCGCCCGACGGCGTGGTGGTCACAGTGGGCGCGACCGGGGTCTGCCGGTCCGACTGGCACGCTTGGCGGGGGCATGACCCCGTCGCCCTGCCGCACATCCCCGGGCACGAGCTCGCCGGCACCATCGCCGCCGTCGGGTCGGCGGTGACCCGCTTCGCCGTCGGCGACCGGGTGACGACGCCCTTCGTCAACGGCTGCGGACGCTGCCCCACCTGCCGCGCTGGCGACCCCCAGGTGTGCCCGGACCAGACCCAGCCCGGCTTCACCGGCCCCGGCTCGTTCGCCGAGCAGGTCGCCCTGCACGCCGCGGACACCAACCTGGTCCGCCTTCCCGATACGATCGGTTTCGTCGACGCCGCGGCGCTGGGCTGCCGGTTCGCCACGGCCTACCGGGGGCTGACCGCGCACGCCCGGCTGCAGCGCGGCCAGTGGCTGGCTGTTCACGGCTGCGGCGGGGTGGGGCTGTCGGCGGTGGCCATCGGCGCGGCGCTCGGCGCCCGGGTGGTGGCCGTCGACCTCTCCGACGCCGCCCTTGAGCGCGCCCGGAGCCTGGGCGCCGAGACCGTCGTCCTGGGGCCGGATCCGGTGGCGGAGATCCGTGCCCTCACCGGCGGCGGGGCGCACGCCTCCGTCGACGCCCTTGGCTCCCCCGCGACAGCCGCGGCGTCGCTGCGGAGCCTGCGCCGGCGCGGCCGGCACATCCAGATCGGCCTGTTGCTGGACCCCGCCGGCACCGCCCTGCCGATGGACCTCGTGGTGTCGGCGGAGCTGGAGCTCTACGGCGCCCACGGCCTGGCCGCCCGCGACTACCCCGCGATGCTCGACCTCGTGGGCTCCGGGGCCGTCCGGCTGTCAGACCTGGTGGGCTCCGTGGTCGGCCTGGACGAGGCGCCGGCCGCCCTGATGGCGATGGACTCGCTCACGGGCTCCTCGAGCGGCATCACCGTCGTCGACCTCGAGCGCTGACCGCGCCCTCCGGCAGGGCCGCCCCGAGTGTGCGCTCCGCGCGGTTCGCCGACGTCCCGAAGGACCCTGCGCGCACAGTGGGCGGCGCTTCAGCGCGGTGGTGGGAGCAGAGCGGCGATCGCGGCCCGCTCGAAAAACTCCGCCGACGCCCGGGCCGACGGGGACCCGAGGTCGGGGTCGGCGCCGGCAGCCACCAGCACCTCGACGACGTCGCGAAAGCCCTTGAAGACCGCCGCCGCCATCGGCGTCTGCCCGCGGTCGTTGACGGCATCGACGTCGGCGCCCCGCTCGGCCAGCACCGCCACGGTGGCGGCATGGCCGTGGTAGGCGGCCAGCATCAGCAGGGTGTTGCCTGCGGCGTCGGTCAGGTCGACGGGCATCCCGTGGTCGGCGAAGTCCGCCAGGCGCTCGGCCTCGCCAGCGCGCGCCCGGTCCAGCAGCCAGTGCGCCAGCTCGACCGGGTCGTCGCCGGTGGGGACCGCCTCAGGACCGAGCGCGCTCACTCGCCCGTGCCCGGCTTGAGCAGTGGGAACAGGACGGTCTCCCGGATGCCCGCGCCGGTGAACAGCATCACCAGCCGGTCGATCCCGAGCCCGACGCCGCCCATCGGCGGGGCACCGAACTCCAGCGAGGCCAGGAAGTCCTCGTCCAGCTGCATGGCCTCGGGGTCACCGGCGGCGGCGGCCAGCGACTGCGCGGTCAAGCGCTCGCGCTGCACGACGGGGTCGACCAGCTCGGAGAAGCCGGTCCCCCGCTCGGTGCCGCCGATGATCAGGTCCCAGGCCTCGATCAGGTGCGGGTTGCTGCGGTGCGGGCGGGCGAGTGGCTGGGCCGAGGGCGGGTAGTCGCAGACGAAGGTGGGCTGCAGCAGCGTCGGCTCGACCAGCTCGCCGAAGAGCTCGAGCACCAGCTTCTCCGCGCCCCAGGCCGGTTCGACCTCGACGCCGCGCTCGTCCGCAAACTTCCGCAGCCGGTCGGCCCTGGTCTCCCAGGTGATCTCCTCACCCACGACCTGCGAGAGCCCCGGGTAGACGCCCAGCCACGGCCACTCGCCGTCGAGGTCGATGGTTCCCGCCGGCGTCTCGACCTGCCGGGACCCGAGCGCAGCCTCGGCCGCGTCGACGATGACCTGCTGCAGCAGCGCGGCCACCGTGCGCTGGTCGCCCCAGGCCTCGTAGAACTCGAGCATGGTGAACTCCGGGCTGTGGCTGGAGTCGACGCCCTCGTTGCGGAAGATGCGGCCCATCTCGTAGACCTTCTCGACCCCGCCGACCACGGCCCGCTTCAGGAAGAGCTCGAGGGCGATCCGCAGCGTCATGTCGGTGTCGAAGGCGTTGAGGTGGGTGCCGAACGGCCGCGCGTGCGCCCCGCCGTGCACCAGCTGGAGGACCGGCGTCTCGATCTCCAGGAAGCCCTCGCGGTGCAACGTCTCGCGGATGCTGCGAGTCACCGCGGCACGCGTCCGCACCATCTGCCGGGCTTCCTCGCGCACCGTCAGGTCGGCGTAGCGCTGCCGCACCCGGGTCTCGTCGGACAGCTCCTTGTGCAGCGTCGGCATCGGTCGCAGCGCCTTCGAGGCCAGGGTCCAGCCGCTCGCCAGCACCGAGAGCTCGCCGCGCCGGGAGGAGATCACCCGACCGGTCACCGAGACGAAGTCCCCGAGATCGACGTCGGTCTTCCAGGCCGACAGCGCGTCCTCGCCCACCTCGTCTCGGGAGAGCATCACCTGCAGCCGGACCCCGTTGTCGCCCAGCGACAGCCCCTCCTGCAGCGTGGCGAAGCAGAGCTTGCCGGTGTTGCGGACGAACACCACGCGACCGGCGACCGAGACGACGTCGTCGGTCTCCTCCCCGGTCTCCAGGTGCGCCCACCCGCTGCGGACCTCACGCAGGGCGTGCGTGCGGGGGACCGAGACGGGGTAGGCGTCGACGCCCTCGGCCAGCAGCCGCTCACGCTTGTCCTTGCGGACGCGGATCTGCTCGGGCTCGTTCTCCCCGCCGGGCGTACTGGTCTGTTCAGGCACCGCGTCAGCCTAGTGCTGCGCACCCGCACTTCCCGGCGAGCAGCACGGCGCCCGAGCGGTCCCGCCGGCCCCGCGTGAGGTGTCACATGGAGGTAACAAGGCTCTGAGTAGGGTGCCGCTATGGCCGACGTCCTCGCGAACTACCGGCCCGGCGCGGCCTTCGACGAGATGATGGACGTCGACGGCGAGGTGCGGCCCTCCTACCGGGCTCTGCACGCCACGCTGGACCGATCCTCCCCCGCCGAGCTCAAGACCATCGCCGAGTCTCTGGCCAACAACTACGTCCAGGCCGGCGTCACCTTCGACATCGGCGGTGTCGAGCGGCCCTTCCCGCTCGACCTGGTTCCGCGGGTCATCGCCGCCCCCGAGTGGGAGATGATCGAGACCGGCGTCGCCCAGCGGGTCCGGGCCCTGGAGGCCTTCCTCGCCGACGTCTACTCTGACGCCCGGGTGATCTCCGACGGCGTCATCCCCAGCCAGCTGATCACCAGCTCCAACCACTACCACCGCGCGGTGTGGGGGGTGCAGCCCGGCAACGGCGTGCGCATCCACGTCGCCGGAGTCGATCTCATCCGCACCCCGGAGGGCGACGTGCGCGTCCTCGAGGACAACGTGCGGGTGCCCAGCGGCGTCTCCTACGTCATGACCAACCGCAGCGCCATGATCACCGCGCTGCCGGGGGCGTTTTCCCACCAACGCATCCGCCCCGTCGCCGGCTACCCGCAGCGGCTCCTGGCAGCGCTGCGGCTGGCCGCCACCCCGGCCGTCGACAACCCCACCGTGGTCGTCCTCACCCCCGGGGTGTTCAACGGCGCCTACTTCGAGCACACGCTGCTCGCCCGCACGATGGGCGTCGAGCTGGTCGAGGGCCGAGACCTCGAGTGCCGGCGCGGCAAGGTCTTCATGCGGACCACGGGCGGCCTGCAGCGCGTCGACGTCATCTACAGGCGCATCGACGACGAGTACATCGACCCGGTGCACTTCCGCAGCGACTCGATGCTGGGGGTCCCCGGCCTGGTCAACGCCGTCCGCACGGGAGGGGTGGTGCTGGCCAACGCCATCGGGAACGGCGTGGCCGACGACAAGCTGATCTACACCTACGTCCCCGACCTCATCCGCTACTACCTCGGCGAGCAGCCCATCATCGCCAACGTCGACACCTGGCGGCTGGAGGAGGACGCCGCCCGCGAGGAGGTCCTGGACCGGCTGGACGAGCTGGTGGTCAAGCCGGTCGACGGCTCGGGCGGCAAGGGCATCGTCATCGGACCGCGGGCCACCAAGGAGGAGCTCGACGCCCTGCGCGCCCGGGTGAGCGCCGACCCCCGCGGGTGGATCGCTCAGCCGGTCGTCCAGCTGTCCACGGTGCCGACGCTGATCGACGACGAGCTCAAGCCCCGCCACGTGGACCTGCGGCCCTTCGCCGTCAACAGCGGCGACGAGGTGTGGGTGCTTCCCGGGGGTCTGACCCGGGTCGCGCTGCCCGAGGGTGAGCTGGTGGTCAACTCCAGCCAGGGCGGTGGCAGCAAGGACACCTGGGTGCTGAGCCCGCCGGCGCACCGCCCCTCGGTCCCCCTCGAGGACGAGCCCGACAGCGCGGCCGAGGACCCGCAGGTCGAGGAGGTCCCGGCCCGACCCGCCCGCCCGGCCGGGCCACCCCTCGCCGGCCGGTTGCCGACGGCCCTGATGGCGCCGAAGGTGATCCAGCGCCAGCAGGAGGAGCAGCAGCAGCAGTCCCGGCCCGCCGGGGCGCCCGCCCGAGAGGACGCCTCGTGCTGAGCCGGATCGCGGAGTCGATGTTCTGGATCGGCCGCTACGTCGAGCGCGCAGAGGACACCTCACGGCTGCTGCAGACCCACCTCCGGCTGATCACCGAGGACACCACCGAGGAGACCGAGACCTGCCGCAGCCTGCTCGCCCTGATGAGCGTCGACCACGTCGAGCACCCGACGCACGAGGACCTCGTGCGGGTGCTGGGGTACGACAGCAAGGAGCCGACCTCGATCTTCGCCTGCTGGGCGGCGGCGCGGGACAACGCCCGCCGGGCGCGGGAGGTCATCCCGCTCCACCTGTGGGAGTGCATCAACACCACCTGGCACCAGCTGCCGTCCGGCCGGTTCCGCACCGCCCGGGTGCACACCTTCCTCGACTGGGCCCAGGAGCGCAGCGCGCTGTTCACCGGCATCGCCCGCGGCACCATGGTGCGTGACGACGGCTGGGAGTTCATGATGCTCGGCCGCTCCCTGGAGCAGGTCGACATGACGTCGCGGCTGGTCGCCTCTGCCGCGCTGCGCTCCGGCAGCGCGCAGTGGCCCTCGGTGCTGCGCGGCTGCGGCGGTCACGACGCCTTTTTGCGCACCTACCGGGGCCTGCAGACCGACCGTGAGGCCGCGCAGTTCCTCATCTCCGACGCGCGCTTCCCGCGCTCGCTGATGCACGGTCTGCTCGCGGCCTCGGACTGCCTGCGCCGGATCAGCACCATGAACGGCCAGGCGGCCCGGCAGTCGGAGTTCCCGGCCCGGGCTCTCGGTCAGCTCCGCGCCCGGCTGGAGTACGCCGACGTCGGGGACCTGCTCGAGGACCTCGCGGCAGAGATGACGTGGGTGCAGGAGGTGGCGGCGCAGGTGACCGCGGCGGTCTCCAACAACTACTTCGCCGCCGAGGACCCGACCGCGTGGATCACCGAGGGGACGCGCTGACATGCGCTTGAGCATCGACCACCAGACCGGCTTCCGGTACAGCTCACCGGTGAAGTCCTCCTACAACGAGGCGCGGATGACCCCGGCTGCCAGCGAGCACCAGACGGTCTGGAGCAGCCGGGTCAGCATCGAGCCGGCGGCCTGGAGCTTCAGCTACACCGACTACTGGGGCACCCGCGTCACGACTTTCGAGCTGCACGAGCCGCACGAGCGGCTGACGGTGCACGCCCAGGCGGTCGTCGACACCCGCGGCGACGAGCTGGCTTGGGATACCGAGCGGCGGGTCGGGCCGAGCGACCTGGGTTGGTCGGCCCTGCGCGACCGCGGCGTGATCGACCGGATGGCGGAGTACCTGACGGTGAACCGGAGGACGGCTCCGGCGCCAGAGCTGGCCGCACTGGCCGCCGAGGTGGCCGACCAGCCGCCCCGCTTGGCCGCCCTCGACGTCTGCCGGATCCTCGACGGCCGGCTGCGGTACGAGAGGGGCTCGACCGAGGTCACGAGCGCGGCGAGCGACGTGTGGGCGCTGGGAGCCGGCGTCTGCCAGGACTACAGCCACGTCGCCCTGGGCGCGTTGCGCTCGATCGGCGTGCCGGCGCGCTACGTCTCGGGGTACCTGCATCCCGGTCCCCGAGAGCCCAACACCACCGTGACCGGGGAGAGCCACTCCTGGATCGAGTGGTGGTGCGGCACCTGGGTGCCCTACGACCCCACGATGGGACGACGGCTCACCGACAGCTATGTCCGGGTCGGCCACGGCCGCGACTACGGCGACGTCGCCCCGCTGCGCGGCACCTACTCCGGTGGCTCGTCGTCGATGTTCGTGACCGTGGCCATGACCGAGCTCGGCTGACGCTCCGGGCTGGGGGCTCCTCCCAACAGCGGCAACGCGCTAGGCATCGGGGGCCGGCCAGGGCAGGATGACGGCATGAGCCCTGACGACCGCACCGCCCCCGAGGACGACCTGAAGGCCAAGTTCCGCGAGGCCCTGGAGGCGAAGAAGGGTCGGCGCGGCGAGGACCACCTCGACGCCGGCCAGCAGCCGGTCCACGCCCACGGCCCGGTGGAGGCCAAGCGGACCTTCCGCCGCAAGACCGGCTAGGCCCCCGTCCCGCTGGAACGCGGACCGCGCCGGACGTCGAGGCTGTCGGCGACGGCCGTCAGCGAAACTGGACGGTGCTGAGCGTCTGCTCGAACAGTTGCCGCTCCTCGGCGAACCTGCTCCTGCGGTCGCTTCGCAGCCAGATCAGCAGGGTGCGCCCGCCGACCTCGACGACGGCGATCCTCAGCTGGCGCTCGGGCCGCAGGCCGAAGCAACGCTGCGGCGCCGCGCGCACCTCCGAACAACCGACGGCGCCGGTCAACCGGCGGCTCGCCGTCGCCGTGACCAGCGTCGCCGGCTGCCCGCCGACGGTGGTCAGACTGCTGTCGGTGAAGCGGGCGCCCGCCTCACTCTGGCTCAACAGGTAGCTCATGTAGTCCAGCGGCGGGGGGCTCGGCACCTGGGCCCCGGCCGGGTGCACCTCCACCGGGACCATGACCCGGATCGCCACGTCAGGCGTCCTCCAGGTGACGAACTGGCTCTCCTCCGCCGACGGCTCCGGCGCCACCCAGGTCGGAACGGCCAGCTGGAACGGGATGACGAAGTCCGCGCTGGTGTAGAGGTTGGGCGGCGCACTCGGGTCCGGCGAACCGGCGGCCTGACCACGGCCCCGGTCGGGTCCCGGCAGCAGGGCTGTCGCGAGGATGCCGAGCAGGACGATGGCGCTCAGCACCGCGGCGACGAGGGCCCTTGTGCTCCACTTTCCGGGAGCCAGCTCGGGTCGAGCCGACCGTGCAGCGGCAGGCGGGGCGCTTCCGGTCGACGCGACCGACCCGACCGGACCGGTGGATACAGGTTCAAAGATCGTCTCGCCGTCGCGGTTGCCGAGCTCGCTCATCGTCGGTGCCTACCCCCCGGAAGCTCGGTAGTGAGCGCCCCCCGCGCTGCCCACCTGCTGCTCACCCTACAAAGGTCGGGCAACCACCGCGCGAGTGGTGGTTGGCCGCGCCGCGACCGGTACCGGAGGTGGTCGTCCTATCCCGCGAGCTGGACGCGGATCCCGTCCTCGCCCGGCACGAAGACCACCTCCGACAGGTTGGTGACGACGGCGTCGGCGTGCAGGTCCTCGCGCGGGGTGGTCGTGACCACGGCGAGCGTCGAGCAACCCGCTGCGTGCGCGGACTCGAGACCCTTCGGCGCGTCCTCGACGACCAGGCACCGGGCCGGGTCCACGCCCAGCCGGCGAGCCGCCTCCAGGAACGGGTCCGGCGCGGGCTTGCCGTGCTCGACGTCGTCCGCGGTGACGAGCACCGACGGCGGCTGGAGCCCGGCCGCAGCGATCCGGGCCTTGGCCAGCGGGACCGTGCAGGAGGTGGCGATGGCGCTGTTCGCGTCCCGCAGCGCCGCGAGCGCCGCGGCCGCCCCGGGAAGCACGACGATGTCGTGCACGTCCTCGAGCTCCAGCGCGTCGATCCGCGCGATCGCCTCCACGTGGTGCTCCTGCGCCAGCAGTGCGCGGACGACCTGGGCGGACGGCATGCCGTGGTGGCGTCCCGTGGTGTCGGGGTCCAGCCCGAACTCGCGCATCCACGTGGACCAGGCCCGGATGACCGCCGGTGTGGAGTCGATCAGCGTCCCGTCCATGTCGAACAGGACGGCCTCGAAGACCTTGTCGGACAGCGTGCCCAGACCCACCGGAACTCCTTCGCCTCGCGCCGCCGCGAGCGTGGCGGGGTTCCATCCTCCACGACCGGGCAGCCGGAAGCTGCCCTCGGCCCAAAGCTCTTGCTGAGTGAGTGCTCACTCACTATGCTGCCGCAGTGCCCCGCGCTGCTCCCCTCCCGCTCGACGAGCGACGTACCGCGCTGATGGCGGCCACCGAGCCACTGCTGCAGCGCTACGGTCGCGACGTCTCCACCCGGCAGATCGCCGAGGCCGCCGGCGTGGCCGAGGGCACGATCTTCCGCGCCTTCCCTACCAAGGAGGCGCTCATCGACGCCTGCATGGCGGACGCCTTCGACGTCGGACCGACCTGTGCCGAACTCGACGCGATCGACCCCGACCTGGACCTGGAGGCGGCGGTGACCACGGCGGTGACGCTGCTGCAGGACCGCCTCCGCCGGGTGATCGCCCTGTTCCACACTCTCCGCTTCTCCCCGCAGACGCCGGAGGACGTCAACGACCTCCGCACCCGCCAGGCTCGCGACGGCGCCGCCCTGGACGCCGCGCTGGCTGGGGTGCTGATCGTCTTCGAGGACCAGCTCCGCCGGCCGGTGGAGGAGGCGGCGACCGTGGTCCGCACGGTCACCTTCGCCCTGACCCACCCGATGCTCGGCAGCACCGCTCCCAGCTCCCCCGAGCAGATCGCCGACCTCGTCCTGCACGGTCTCCTCGCCCGGTCCGACCCCGGGTCGGCCACATCCGGGGGGACCCCGTGCTGACGGGCCTGCTGCGCCGTTACCTGCGGCCCTACCGCCGGGTACTGGCCGGGGTGGTGGTGCTCCAGCTGGTCGGCACCATGGCCGCGCTCTACCTGCCCAGCCTCAACGCCGCCATCATCGACAAGGGCGTGGCCACCGGCGACACGGGCTTCATCTGGCGCACGGGCGGGGTGATGCTCGGCGTCAGCCTGCTGCAGATCCTGTGCGCGGTCGCGGCCACCTACCTTGGAGCCCAGACGGCGATGGGCTTCGGCCGCGACGTGCGCGCGGCGGTCTTCGAGCGCGTCCTTGGCTTCTCCGCCCGCGAGCTCAACACCTTCGGGGCCCCCACCCTGATCACCCGGAACACCAACGACGTCCAGCAGGTGCAGATGCTGGTCTTGCTGTCGACGACGATGTTCGTCGCCGCCCCCATCACCATGGTCGGTGGGATCGCCATGGCGTTGCGCGAGGACGTCGGCCTGTCCTGGCTCGTCGCGGTCGCCGTCCCGGTGCTGGCGGCCTCGATCGGGCTGGTCGTGCGGAGGATGGGTCCGCTGTTCCGGGTCATGCAGACCCGCATCGACGTCCTCAACCGGGTGCTACGCGAGCAGATCGGCGGGATCCGGGTGGTCCGGGCCTTCGTCCGCGAGCCCTACGAGAGCCGACGCTTCTCCGCAGCGAACGCCGACCTGACCTCGACCGCGACCTCGGTGGGCCGCCTCGTCGCCTCGATTTTCCCCATCGTCACCTTCATCCTCAACGTCTCCAGCGTGGCCGTCCTCTGGTTCGGGGCCCACCGCGTCGACAGCGGGCAGATGCAGATCGGCTCGCTGACCGCGTTCCTCAGCTACCTGGTGCAGATCCTGATGTCGGTGATGATGGCGACCTTCTTGCTGATGATCGCCCCGCGCGCCATGGTCAGCGCCGAGCGGATCGGCGAGGTCCTCGGCACCGAGTCCTCGGTGGTCACGCCCGCGCTCCCGGTGACCACGGTGGCCGGGCCGTCCGGCGTCTCCTTCCGGGCCGCCGAGTTCTCCTATCCCGGCGCCGAGGCGCCGGTGCTGCGCGACGTCACCTTCACCGCCGCCCCCGGCAGCACCACGGCCGTCATCGGATCGACGGGTGCCGGGAAGTCGACCCTGGTCTCGCTGATCCCGCGGTTGATCGACGTGACCGCGGGCTCGGTCACCGTCGACGGCGTCGAGGTCCGCGAGCTGGACCCGGACCTGCTCTGGAGCCGGATCGGCCTCGTGCCGCAGAAGCCGTTCCTCTTCTCGGGCACCATCGCCAGCAACCTGCGCTACGGCGAGCCCGACGCGACCGACGACGAGCTCTGGCGCGCCCTGCGCATCGCCCAGGCCGAGGACTTCGTCCGGGCCATGCCGCTGCAGCTGGCGGCGCCCATCGCCCAAGGCGGCACCAACGTCTCCGGTGGGCAGCGCCAGCGGCTCTCGATCGCCCGCGCCCTGGTGAAGCGACCGGAGATCTACATCTTCGACGACTCGTTCTCCGCGCTCGACGTCACCACCGACGCCCGGCTGCGGGCGGCCCTGGCCCGCGAGACGGCCGGGGCCTGCGTGATCATCGTCGGCCAGCGGGTCGCCACGATCCGTGACGCGGACCAGATCCTCGTGCTCGAGCACGGCGAGGTGGTCGGTGCGGGCACGCACGACGAGCTGCTGAGGACGTGCCCCACCTACGCCGAGATCGTCAGCTCCCAGCTGAGCGCAGAGGAGGTGAGCGCGTGAGCGAGGACGCCGGCACCACGACCTCCCGGGCCCCCGAGCGGCCCCGGTACGCCCCGACCACTCCGAGCCGCGGTCCCTTCGGCGGCCCGGCCCCGGTCGAGAAGTCCCTGCGGTTCTGGCCTTCCTTGCGGCGTCTGCTGGGCCACCTCGCCCCCGAGCGGGCGGTCCTGCTCGCCGTCGTCGTCCTGGCGGTCGTCGGCACCGCGCTGAACGTGTACGGGCCCCGGCTGCTCGGCTTCGCCACCGACGTGATCTTTACCGGGTTGGTGGGTCGCGAACTCGCGGCGGGCCTGAGCAAGGAGCAGGTCGTCGCGCAGCTCCGGGCCTCGGGCCAGACGACCTACGCCGACCTCGTCGAGCGGCTGGCCGTCGTGCCCGGTCAGGGCATCGACTTCGCCGCCCTCAGCCGCTGGCTGCTGCTGGCGCTCGGGATCTACCTGGTCTCGTCGCTGCTGCTCTGGCTCCAGGGCTACCTCCTCAACGGAGCCGTGCAGCGCTCGATCTTCGCCCTCCGCAACGAGGTGGAGACCAAGCTCAACCGGCTGCCGCTGCGCTACTTCGACAAACAGACCCGAGGCGAGCTGCTCAGCCGGGTGACCAACGACATCGACAACGTCGCCCAGGCCCTGCAGCAGACCCTCAGCCAGCTGCTGACCTCGCTTCTGACGGTCATCGGTGTCGTGGTCATGATGTTCGTGGTGTCGCCGCTGCTGGCTCTGGTCGCCCTGGTGACGATCCCGGTCTCGGTGCTGATCACCGGCGTCATCGGCAAGCGCTCCCAGAGGCTGTTCACCGCGCAGTGGAAGGCGACCGGGGAGCTGAACGGGCACATCGAGGAGGCCTTCACCGGTCACGCGCTGGTCAAGGTCTTCGGCAGGCAGTCGGAAGTGGCCGCGGTCTTCGCTGAGCGGAACGAGGGGGTGTACCGCTCGAGCTTCGGCGCCCAGTTCATCAGCGGCCTCATCATGCCGGCGATGATGTTCGTCGGGAACCTGAACTACGTCGCCATCGCCGTCGTGGGCGGCCTGCGGGTGGCCAGCGGCAGCATGAACCTCGGTGACGTGCAGGCCTTCATCCAGTACACGCGGATGTTCACCCAGCCGCTCACCCAGGTGGCCTCCATGGCCAACCTGCTGCAGTCCGGCGTCGCCTCGGCCGAGCGGGTCTTCGAGGTCCTCGACGCGGACGAGCAGTCCGCGGACCCGGCCCTCGCCGCCGGAGGCGACCAGCCCACCCGCGGCCGGGTGGAGTTCGAGCACATCGCCTTCTCCTACGAGAAGGCGCAGCCCCTCATCACCGACCTCTCCCTGGTGGCCGAGCCGGGGAGCACCGTCGCTATCGTCGGACCGACCGGCGCGGGCAAGACCACCCTGGTCAACCTGATCATGCGCTTCTACGAGCTGGACGCCGGCCGGATCACCGTCGACGGCGTCGACGTGTCCACCATCTCGCGCGCCGCGCTGCGGTCGCAGGTCGGCATGGTGCTGCAGGACACCTGGCTGTTCCACGGCACGATCCGCGACAACATCGCCTACGGCCGCCTGGACGCGACCGAGGCGGAGATCCTGGCCGCCGCCGAGGCGACCTACGTCGACCGCTTCGTGCACGCCCTGCCCGAGGGCTACGACACGGTGATCGATGAAGAAGGCAGCAACATCAGCGCGGGTGAGAAGCAGCTGATCACCATCGCCCGGGCCTTCCTGGCCAACCCGGCGCTGCTGATCCTCGATGAGGCCACCAGCTCGGTGGACACCCGCACGGAGGTGCTGGTCCAGCACGCGATGGCGGCGCTGCGCACGGACCGGACGAGCTTCGTCATCGCCCACCGGCTCTCCACGATCCGCGACGCCGACCTCATCCTGGTGATGCAGGAGGGCCAGATCGTGGAGCAGGGGAACCACGCCCAGCTGCTGGCAGCCGGTGGCGCTTACGCCGCTCTCTACCGGTCCCAGTTCGCCGGCGCTGAGGACGAGGACGCAGCCAGTCCCCCTCAAAATCTCACACCCGTGGGCTTGCGCACGGCACCTCAAGCGTGAGGTGCCACCAGCGACAGCAACTGGTGTGAGTCTTTGAGGGGCGGTCATCCCTGCTCCCCGAGCGCGGCCCGTACCGCGGCGATGAACGCGGCCGGATCGGTGTCCAGCATCCGCCAGGTGAACCGCAGGACGGTCCACCCGTCGAGCACGAGGGCGTTCTGCCGCAGACGGTCGTTCTCGAAGACTTCCCGGTCGTCCTCGTGCAGCCGCCCGTCGATCTCGAGCACCAGCCGGATCTTCGGGAAGGCGATGTCCAGGAAGTACCGCCGACCCTCGAGGACCACCGGGTAGTTGGCGAGCCACCCGGTGATGCCCGCCGCGCGCAGCAAGCGGTGCGCGCGGCGCTCGGCGGCCGACCAGGGCTCGTCGCGGGAATCCAGCAGCAGCCTCCGGCGGGCCCCGTTGCCCGGTCGACCAGACGTCAGCTCGAGCGCTCGCCACAGACCGGTCAGGGTGGCGGTGCGGGTGCGCAGGACCTGGTCGATCCCGTCCCCACCGACCTCCGCGCACAGGTCGAGCGCCGTGAGGGCGGGGGCGGTCAGGCGCAGGCCCGGGCGCTCCATGACCAGCTCAGCAGGTACGCGTGAGCGTCGGAAGACGAAGCCCGGGCGGGGAGCATGCTGGCGCCGTGTCGCGCACTCGACGACGTCGTGACGCAGCGCAGGCCAGAAGGAGACCCGGGCCGCGCTGGCTCCGGTGAGCACGGCGTCGGGATCGACGCTGCTCAGGGCGCGCACGCGGACGTCGAAGTCGTCCGCGCGCACAGCGACGGCGTAGACGCCCGGCAGCACCGCGGCCAGGTGGCCCTGCCGCACCCTCCAGGCGATGGCGGCCGCGAGCGCGGGATGGTCGCGCCTGACCAGCACGCCCGATTCAGCCACGATGCGATTGATGTCGATGGTGGAAGCTCTCATGCCCAGGAGGGCCCACGCAGGACTGCCGATGTTAACGAGCAGTCGTCGGAAATCTTGCGTGCCAAGATGTCGGGTATGCGCCCACCCGTGCCGCCGTTCACCGCCGAGACCGCCGCCCAGAAGGTGCAGGCGGCCGAGGACGCCTGGAACACCCGGAACCCGCAGAAGGTCGCAGCCGCCTACACCCCGGACACCCAGTGGCGGAATCGCTCGGAGTTCCTCACCGGCCGGGCCGAGGTCGAGGCGTTCCTGACCCGCAAGTGGGAGAGCGAGCAGGACTACGCACTGCGGAAGTCCCTGTGGGCCTTCACCGACAACCGGATCGCGGTCCGCTTCCAGTACGAGTGGCGCGACGCCTCGGGTCAGTGGTGGCGCAGCCACGGCAACGAGAACTGGGAGTTCGACGACGAGGGCTACATGCGACGTCGCGAGGCCAGCATCAACGACGTGGCCATCGAGGAGGGCGAGCGCCGGATCTTCGGCTCCCGCCCGGAGTCCGAGCGGGGCGTCGAGATCCCGCTGCGCTGAGCGGCGCCCTCAGTAGAGGTCGGGCCGGCGGTCGGTGAACGCGTGGTTGTGCGGCCCGACGTCCTTGGCCAGCGCCCGGGCGAGGTCGAGCTCGGCGAACAGCGTCGTCTCCTCACCCTGCGCCGGGCCGGCCACCGGGTAGCCCTCGACGTCGCACACCACGCTGCCGCCGATCCACTCCACCCCCCGCTCGGTGCCCACCCGGTCGGTCACCAAGACGAAGACGCGGTTGACCGCGGCCGCGGCCTGGGCCTTGACCACCTCGGGAGCCCGCTCGCCGGGCGGCGGGGAGTTCGTCGGCCAGTTGGACGGCGCCACGACGATCTGCGCCCCGCGGAGCGCCACGTCGCGGACCATTTCGGGGAACTCGAGGTCGTAGCAGATCATCGCGGCTACGTGGCCGACGCTGGTCTCCACCACCGGCGCCCGTTCGTGCCCGAGCGCGAAGACGGCCTTCTCGGTCCCCCACAGGTGCGTCTTGCGGTACACCGCCAGCAGCCTTCCGTGATCGAGCACGGCCAGGCTGTTGTAGGGCCGGTCGCCGTCCCCGCGCTCGCAGAAGCCGGCCACCAGGACGATCCCGTGCCGCTGCGACAGCTCGGCCAGCAGCGTCACCGTCGGGCCGTCGACGGGCTCCGAGCGCGCCCACGCCTCGGCCAGGTCGGCGAAGACGTAGCCCGACGTGACCAGCTCGGGCAGCACGACCAGCCCCGCGCCGCGCGCAACAGCGTCCTCGACGGCGGCGACCACCCGACGCCGGTTGCCCTCGGGGTCCTCGATGTCGATCCGCAGCTGACAGGCCGCGACGGTGGTGAGAACGGTGGGAGCGGGCACGGTCATGGACGGTACAGGTCGGTCCGCCGGTCGCCGAAGACGTGGTTGCGGGTGCTGATCTGCTTGTCCAGCGCGGCCTCGACATCGACGTCGGCGACGAGCACCGTGGTGGCGCCGAACTCGGGTCCCGCGGCGCGGGAGCCGTCCACCTCGCAGATCACGCTGCCGCCCACCCAACGGACCCCGCGCTCGGGTCCAACCCGGTCGGCGACCACCACCACGAGGTGGTAAGTCGAGGCCATCGCCATCGCCTTGCTCACCTCGGGCGGCCGGGTGTTCGGGCTGTGGGAGTCGGGCCAGTTGGCCGGCGAGGCCACCACCTGGGCACCGCGCCGAGCCACGTCGAGGACGACCTCGGGGAAGGCGAGGTCGTAGCAGATGAGCGGCGCCACCGCCCCGACCCGGGTGGCGACGACCGGCGGCAGGGCGTTACCCGGGGTGAAGTGCACCTTCTCCTTGTCCCACAGGTGGGTCTTGCGGTAGACCGCCGCCACCTCACCGGCGTCGACGACCACCGCGCTGTTGTAGGGCTTGTCCAGCCCCGAGACCTCGCAGAAGCCGGCGACCACGACCACCCCGTGCTGGCGGGACAGGGCCCGGAAGAACTCGACCGAGGACCCCGTCACCGGCTCGGCGCGGGCCGTGGACTCAGCGACGTCGCGCCAGATCGACCCACACAGCGTCAGCTCCGGCAGCACCACCAGCTGGGCGCCCCGGGCAGCCGCCTCGGCGATCGCGTCGGCGACGATCAGCCGGGTCTTCTCCGGGTCGTCGATGTCGACGGGAACCTGGCAGGCGGCGACGACCGCCACAGCTCAGTCGTCCTCGGTGGCGGTCACCATGACCGAGACGGGGGCCAGGTAGCCGTTCGGGTCAAGCATCCAGCCGGCGTCGAAGGCGGCCCCGACGACGTCCGGTGCCCACTCCAGCCGGACCCGGCCGTCGCCGGCGTTGACCACGAGCAGCTCACCGGTGCCCTCGGTCGCCGCGCCCCCTCCGTTCTCAGCGGCGCCCGCCTCCAGCAGCTCAAAGCGCCGCCAGCTCCCCGGCAGCACCGACAGCATGTCCTGCGGCTCTAGCACCACGGTCTCCTCCTGGGCCCCGCTGTTCAGGGTGACCTGCCAGCGGCCGGACTTGACCAGCAGCGTGGAGGTCGCGCCGTGGCGGTGGCGGAGCATGCCCTCTCCAGGCGTCGCCCGGACCCAGGCCACGTTGAAGCTGTGCGGCTCGTGCAGCCGCGGCACCTGGCGGCGGTCCTCGCTCATCCCGTAGCCGATCACCAGCGCCAGCTCAGCGCCACCGCCGGGCAGGGCGTGCCCGAGCGTCGCGCGGGCGCTGTAGCGCCGGTCGCCCACCTGGGTGACCCGCTCGCGCATCTCCTCCACGCTGTAGGGGGTGAGCTCGTCGATGTGCTCCTGCTTCATCGGCTTGATCAGCGGCACGTCGGTGGGCAGCTCGTCGCCGGCCACGGTGTCGATCAGCCGGTTGTCCGCGGTCAGGTGCAGGCCGTACGACTCGGCCTCCTTGAGCACCGACGGCCCCCAGATGATGCCGCCCGTGACGTCCTGGCCGAGGATCGTGAGCAGCAGGCCCTCGTCGGGGCCCTCGTTGGTGAAGCCGCGGAAGATCCAGCTCGGCACCGAGATGATGTCGCCGTCGTTGCTGACGTACTCGCCCTGCTTGCCGTCGACGCCCCAGCGGATGCGGAAGGTGCCGCCGAAGTTGATAAAGACCTCGGCAGTGAAGTGCAGGTGGAGGTTGTTGTTGACCCCGTTCGGCATCCCCGCGGCCCCGACGTTGTAGCCGTGCGGCTCGCTGAGGTTGATGAACTGCTTGGCGTTCTGGGAGACGCCGGGGCCGATGAAGGCGTAGTTGGACTTGCGGTCCGAGCCCGGGGTGCGGCAGTCGATGAAGGCGGCGTTCTCGGCCACCCAGTCGGAGCGTCGGATGGTGCGTCGGGTCACCTCGGTGGAGGGGACGATCACATCGGTCATGGCAGGGTCCTTTCGGCGGGAGCGGGAGGCGACGGGGCGGCGATCGGCAGCCGGAGCGGCGTCAGTAGATGTTGGTGCTGTCGTAGGGGGTGTCGCCGCGACGGACGGCGATCTGGGTGCGCACGGAGATCTCGTCGTAGAGGCGCACCTCACGGACGATCCGGCCGTCCTGGACGAGGAACTGCGAGACGCCGAGGATCTCCACCGGCGTCCCGGTGAGCGGACCGAAGTCGGCGACCCCGTTGTAGTTGCCCTTGAAGACCCAGGTGACGGCGACGCGCAGGCCGGCGTAGCGCTCGGCGTGGTGGGTGGCCACGTCCCGGATCTCGAACTGCCCGGTGGGGAAGGGGCGAAGCATCCGCAGCAGGGCACGCCGGTAGTTCTCGGGACGGATGAAGGTGCGGTAGCCCACCGTGTGCAGGGTCAGGTCCCGGACGAAGTACTCCTCGACGGCCTTGAGGTCGCGGCCGTTCCACACCCGTTCGACCATCTCGAGCACCCGGGTGACCTCGGGCCGGAAGTCGTTCGGGCGGGGACCGGAGTCACCGACGGCCACCACGTCGGCCGGCGGCGACTCGGTCATGCTGCCCGAGAAGCCGAGGAAGCCCTTCTCGCGGGCGACGGCGTCGGGGTCCTGACCCAGCTGGAGGGCGATGGCCAGGGAGTCCCGGACCACCCACTCCTCCACCATCCGGCCGCGCCGGTAGAGGCAGTTGGCGATCGTCCGGTAGACGAAGCCGTTGGCCGGGTCGGCGGAGAAGACGAGGTGGGAGCTGAGGAACGCGTCGTCGCCGCGCGCCTCCCAGACCACGTCCTCGGCCTGGCCCACCCGGTCAGGGGTGGCGGCGATGCGCATGAGGGTGCCGGCCACCACCTCCTCGACCCCGACCGAGGTCCCGTACGCGCCATGCACGATGGAGTCCGGCTCGTAGTTCTCCCGGATGTGACCGATCGAGCGGTTGACCCAGATGAGGTCGGTCACCTCCCGGATGAAGTCGTCCGGGTCGGCGTAGGGCTGGTGCGCCACGGGGTCCAACGGCATGGGTCCTCCTGGTCTGGGGCCTGACGCGGCTCAGTGTATGCGTATGCATAGCCAGACCTCAAGAGGACGGTTCAGGGGGCGGCGGCCAACGTCGCCCGCTCCACGAGCCGGCTGGCGAACCGCTCGTGCCGGAACGGGACGTCGGGGTCCTCGATCCGGTCGACGAGCAGGCTGGCCGCACGCCGAGCCATCGCGTCGAGGTCGAAGGCGACGGTGGTGAGCTGCAGCAGCGGCCAGCGGGCTGCCGGCAGGTCGTCGAAACCGACGATCGAGACGTCAGCGGGCACCCGCAGGTCGAGCTCGCGGGCGGCGTTGAGCGCCCCGTAGGCCACCACATCGTTGCCGCAGACGACGACGCTGGGCCGGTCGGCCCGGTCCAGCAGGTGCTGGGCCCCGGCATACCCGGTGTCGAAGTCGAAGGGGCCGCGGTAGCTGAGGTCGGCGCTGATCGTGACCCCGCCGCCCGCCAACGCCTCGCGGAGCGCGGACTCGCGCTGCTCGGCCGTGCTGGTGTTCCGCGGCCCGAAGATCGCGCCCACCCTCCGGTGCCCCAGGGCCAGGATGCGTGCGGCCAGTTGGCTCAAGCCGCCCTCCGGATCCACCTCGGCGGAGTCGGCCTCCACCGCCTCCGCAGTGCGGTTGAAGTAGACGAACGGGACGCCGCGGTCGCGCAACCGGACCGGGAGCACCGAGTCGAGGGTCGTCGTGGCCAGCAGGACGCCGTCGAGGCCGTTAGCCAGCAGCCGCTCAGCAACCCTGCCGCTGTCGGAGGACTCGGTCTGCAGCACCAGCTGGTAGTCCAGCGCCTCCAGCTCGCGGTGCATCGGGGCGATCACGTGCGGGTAGAACTGGTTCTCCAGGTCGGTCAGCAGGAGCCCGATCCGCCGGGTACGGCCGCTGGAGAGGGCCCGGCCGGTCTCGCTCGGCACGTAGCCGAGCGCGTCGGCGGCCTCGCGCACCCGGCGCTTGGTCTCCTCCGACACCTTGGGGCTGTCACGCAGGGCCCGCGACACCGTCGGCTGGCTGACCCCGGCGAGGCGCGCGACGTCGTGGCTGGTCACCACCATGAAAGGCTCACCTCCTGGCGGGCTGGAGGGCAGCATAGCGCCGGGAAGCCTCCCCTTGACCGCGCTCGTCGCTCCGGCTTTACTAACAGCATACGTATGTAGGCGCTGCCTTCGGCGGTGTCCCTGTCACCTGAGGAGCTCCGCGTGCCCACCCACCTGAAAACCGGCCGGTCGAAGTCCTTCGCCGACACCAGCCAGGACGACGTGCGCGAGCGCGTGCAGGGGATCATCGCCGACATCCGCACCCGCGGAGACGAGGCCGTGCAGGAGTACGCCCAGCGGTTCGACCAGTGGACCGGGGAATTCCGCCTGTCCCCCGAGCGGGTCCGGGAGATCATCGCCACCCTGCCGCAGCAGGTCATCGACGACATCGTCTTCGTGCAGTCCCAGGTGCGCCGCTTCGCCGAGGTGCAGCGCGCGTCCATGACCGACGTCGAGGTGGAGACCCTGCCCGGTGTGTTCCTCGGGCACCGCCACGTCCCGGTCCAGGCGGCCGGCGCCTACATCCCCGGCGGCAAGTACCCGCTGACCGCGTCGGCGCACATGACCATCGTCACCGCCAAGGTGGCGGGCGTGCCGCGCGTCGTCGCGTGCACCCCGCCGATCCGCGGCGAGATCCCCGCGGCCACCGTGGCGGCGATGCACCTCGCCGGCGCTGATGAGATCTGGATCCTGGGCGGGGTGCAGGCGGTGGCGGCGATGGCCGTCGGGACGGCGTCGATGGCTCGCGTCGACCTGATCGCGGGCCCGGGCAACGCCTACGTGGCTGAGGCGAAGCGGCAGCTGTTCGGCGAGGTCGGCATCGACCTGTTCGCTGGACCGACGGAGATCCTCGTGGTGGCCGACGAGAGCGCCGACCCGTTCCTCGTGGCGGTCGACCTGCTCTCGCAGGCCGAGCACGGCCCGGAGTCGCCCGCGGTGCTGGTGACCAGCAGCGAGCGCGTTGCCCGTGAGGCCATGGCCCACATCGAACGGATCCTGCCCGGCATGCCGACCGCCGACTACGCCGGCCCCGCCTGGCGTGACTTCGGCCAGGTCATCGTGACCGAGGACCTCGACGAGGCCTACGCCGTCGCCGACTCCTTCGCCTCCGAGCACGTGCAGATCTTCACCGCCGAGCCCCGCGCGGCCCTGGAGAAGATGGTCCACTACGGCGCTCTCTTCCTCGGCGAGAACACCTGCGTCTCCTACGGCGACAAGGTGATCGGTACCAACCATGTGCTGCCGACGCTCGGCGCTGCCCGCTACACCGGCGGCCTGTGGGTGGGCAAGTACCTCCGCACGGCCACCTACCAGGAGATCCGGGACACCACCTCCAGCGGCGAGCTGGGACGGGTCTGCGGCCGCGCCTCGCGCGTGGAGCTCTTCGAGGGCCACGCCCGCTCCGGCGACGCCCGTGCGGCCCGTCACCTCGGCGACCAGTTCGACTGGATCGACGCCGCGCTCGAGGCCGAGCCCGCCGGTCAGTCGTGACGGCCCCGGCCGGGGCTGGACCGCTGACCGGGCGCACGGCGCTCGTCACCGGCGGCGGGAACGGCCTGGGCGCCGCCATCGCCCGGGCTCTGCACGCCCAGGGCGCTGCCGTCGTGCTGGCCGGCCGACGTCGGGAGCCGTTGGAGAAGGTCCGCGGCGAGCTGGGTGAGCGGGCCACGTGGCAGGTCTGCGACGTCGCGGACCCGGGCTCGGTGGCGGCTCTGGCGCAGGCCCTGGCCGACGTCGAGGTCGACGTCGTGGTCAACAACGCAGGCGTCGCCGGCCCGGTGGCACCGCTGACCGAGGTGAGCGTCGAGGAGTGGGACGAGGTCTTCGACGTCAACGTCCGCGGCGTCTTCCTGGTCTGCCGGGCCTTCCTGCCGGCCATGGTGGCGCGCGGCCGGGGGGACGTCATCAACGTCGCCTCCGTCTCGGGGAAACGCCCGCTCGTCCGCCGCACGCCCTACGCCGCGTCCAAGATGGCGGTCATCGGGCTGACCTCGACGCTGGCCTTCGAGGTCGGACCGGCTGGGGTGAACGTCAACACCCTCTCCCCCGGGCCCGTGGCCGGGCCGCGGATGGAACGCAACTTCCGGCTGGAGGCCCAGCGGACCGGGATCACCGAGGCTGCGGCCGAGGAGGCCTTCGTCTCCCGGTCCGCGCTCGGCCGAATGGTCACCGAGGAGGAGGTCGGCGCCGCCGTCGTCGCGATGCTGGCCATGCCGGGGCTGTGCGGGGCCGACATCGACCTCTCTGCTGGGATGGTCGCGTGAGCACCCCCTCCCTCAAGGCCCGGCTGGCGGCCGGCGACCAGCTGCTGGGCGCCCTGCTACGGCTGGGCTCCGAGGAGCTTGTCGAGATGGTGGCGGTGAGCGGTTTCGACTTCGTGCTGCTGGACACCGAGCACGGCGCCGCCGACGTGGGCGAGCTCCGTCGGCACCTGGTGCTGGCCGAGACCCATGGCGTCCCCGTGCTGGTCCGGGTCGGCGGGCACGAGCCCGCCCTGGTGCTCCGCGTCCTCGATGCGGGTGCTGAAGGCGTGGTCGCCCCCCACATCGACACCGCCGAGCAGGCGGCCGCCCTGGTGGCCTCCGCGCACTACCCACCCGTCGGCCTCCGGGGCTTCGCCACCTACGGCCGGGCCGGGCGCTTCGGCCTGGTGAGCGCGGACGAGCACGCTCGGGCCGCGGCCGAGCGCACGCTCGTCTTCGGGATGATCGAGTCCCCTGCCGGTGTCGCCGCCGCCGACGCCATCGCCCGCACCCCGGGCCTGGACGGCATCATGGTCGGCACGGCCGACCTCCGCGCCTCGAGCACCGCCGACGACCCCGACCCGGTGGAGGCGCTGGCGCAGGTCCACCGCACCCTCGCGGCGACCGGCAGCCACCGCATGGACATCGTCAACGGTCGCGCCCAGGCGGAGGCGTCCTTGGCCGACGGCGCCCACCTGGTGGTCTACAACCTCACCGCCACCCTGATGAGCCACCTGGCGGACCTCCGCGGCGCCCGACCGGCGACTGTGCGCTAGGGGTCCTCGAACGCCCGCGCTGTCCGCGCTGCGCGCACACTCGGCGCGAAGAGCGCCGTCCACTCCGGCCCGAACGTGGGGTCGGGCCCGTCGTAGCCGGCGGTCCGGAGGACCTGCAGGACGCGGCTGACGACCGAGTGCGGCCGCCTCATCCGCTCGGCGGTGATCCGGACCGTCCGCCAATCCGTCGCCTCCAGCTGCTCCTGGCGCTCGATGTCCCGGTTCCACTGCCGGAGGTCGCGTCGGTGCTGGTCGCCCTCGTACTCGAGGAGGACGCGTAGCCGGCGGTACACCAGGTCCGCGCGTCCCACCGCCTCCCGGTCGTCCCCCACGACGAGGTTGCAGGCCGGTTCAGGCAGCCCGGCCAGGACCAGACAGAGCCGGAGCTCGGTCTCCTGCGGGGAGTCCACACGCTCGCGGACCAGCGCCGCGGCCCGGCGCGCGAGGATGCTGCCGCGCCCGCGATGCTGACGAGCGGCCTCGACGAGCGCCAGCGGGGTCGTCAGCCCCTGTCGGACGAGGTGGTCACCAGCCGTGACGAGCTCAACGAGGTCCAACGCGGGAGCGGCGGCGACGAAGGCGTCCTCGGGGCCGACCAGGCAGCCAGTGGCCGGTGAGAGGACCGCGACCCGGGTGACCTTGAGCCCCGGCCGGCGGACGGGGTGTGGGTGGGTGGTGATGAGGTGCACGGGGTGGAGGGGCCCCACCGCCGCACCCCGCAGTCGCAGCGCGGTCACCCCGGTGACCAGGGAGCCCGGCGGCGCTACCAGCACAGCGGCGCGGACCACGTCCAGCAGGGTCGTCGCGCCGGCGCTGGAGCGGTAGACGCCGCGGAAGAGCCGCTCGACCGCAGGACCTCGCAGCCTTCCTGGCCCGAGACCCGCGACCCGGGCGGTCGCTGTCGTGAACGGCGCCCGCGGAAGGGGCTCGGGGAGGGGACGCACCACCCCACCCTGGACGTCTGCGGCCGTGATGACGCCGGCCGCGTGGCGATCTGTGGACGACGTCCGGCGACCGTGCGCTTGCGGTGGTTTCTGAGGCCACCCGACACCGCTCAGCGCACAGTCGGCGCGCCACCCTCGGTGCTGAGCCAGCGGCGGAGGTGCGCGCTCACCACGGCCGGCTGCTCCAACGGAGAGAGGTGCCCGCAGTTCTCGACGACGTCGAGGGTGACCCGTGGGATCAACGCGGCGATCTCCTCGTGCCGCTCGAGCCCGCAGAGCCGGTCCTCGCGCGCCGCGAGCACCAGCGCCGGGCAGCGCAGCAGGACCAGACCCGGCCTCTCGTCGACCCGGGTCAGCTGCAACTGCAGCTGCCGGTCGTAGCGGTCCGCGCCGAGCTCCTCGGCCATGCCGAGGGTGGTCGCGACGACGTCGGCCCGCCGCTCCAGGGTCGCCGGGCTCAGCAGCAGCGGGAGCAGGCTCTCCTGCAGGTCGACCGCCGAGCCGGCGGACAGCTGCGCCCGCTGGTCGGCCCAGCCAGCTCGCTGCGCCGGGCTGGGCGGAGAGGAATTGGTGGACAGCAGCGCCAGGCGGCTCACCCGCTCGGGCGCGCGGCGGACCAGGTTCATGGCCACGATCCCGCCGAGGGACAGACCCGCCAGGGCGAAGCGCTCCGGCAGGACCCCCAGCAGGCGGTCAACCTCCGCGTCCAGCGAGCGCTCCTGCAGCACCGGCGTCACCGGAGCGTCGCGGAGGTCGAGAGCCGACCACAGCGCCGCCGTGCAGCCCATGCCGGGCAGCAGCACGAGCGGGTCGGACGAGCCGGTCACCCCTTCACGGCCCCGGAGGCCAGACCGGCGACCAGGTATTTCTGCGCGACGAAGGCGATGCCGACGACGGGCAGCGTCAGCAGCACCGTCGCCGCCGAGGCCTGCTGCAGCAGCGGCAGGTTCTGCCCGAGCTGGGTGGCGATGAAGACGGGCACCGTCTTCGACGAGGTGTCCGTGAGCACCGCCGCCGTCAGGTACTCCTGGAAGGCGAACAGGAACACGAAGATCCCGGCCGTCAGGATGCCCGGGCCCATCAGCGGGATCATGATGCGGGTCAACACCCCGATCCGCGTGCAGCCATCGACCATCGCCGCCTCGTCCAGCTCGCGTGGGATGTCGGCGAAGAAGTTGCGCAGCAGCCAGATGGTGAAGGGCTGGTTGATCACGATCAGCGCCCCGGCCATGGCGTAGGTGGTGTCGTAGATCCCCAGGCCCCGGGCGATGTCGTACATCGGCAGCACGACGGCGAACCGCGGCAAGGCCCGGAAGATGAGGGCCAAGATCAGCAGGACGAGCGAGGCGACCCCGCCATAGCGCGAGAGCGCGTACGCGCACGGGATGCCCACGAGCAGCGCGACCACGGTGCTGATCACCGCGACCACCATGGTGTTGATCAGGTAGAGGTAGAAGTCGGTGGTCTGCCACAGGTCGACATAGGCCGTGAAGGTCGGGGTGTACCTGAACACCGGTGGGTTGGCGAAGGCCACGTCGGTGGGCTTCGTGCTCGCCAGCGCCGCCCAGATGAACGGGAACACCATGAGCAGGCAGGTGACCGCCAACAGGATGGCCGTCACCACCGCCGTCCGCGAGCGACCCGGTCTGGGCCGGCGACTGGTGAGGTCGCCGGCTGCCTGCACGGGGGTCCGCGCGGATCGCGCGTCGGTGTTCGCGATCTCGACGGTCATGGGCGGACCCTCTCGGGAGTGAGGAGCGGTTCCGGGAGCACCGTCATGCCCGGGCCTCCTTGACCACGCTGCGGATGGAGGGCAGGAGCAGGACCAAGATCAAGATGATCGTGAGGATGCTGATGGCACTGCCCAGGCCCAGGTTGCGCGTGGCCTCGGCGAAGGCGACGCGGTAGACGTAGACCATCAGCGACTCGTTGCCGTTGGTGAGCGACTGCGGGGCCAGCGGTATCAGCGAGTCGAAGACCCGCACCACGTCCATCGTCATGATCAGCACCACGAATCCCAGCACCGCGCGGATGCTCGGGACGATGACGAACAGGTGGCGCTGCAGGGGCGAGGCGCCGTCGATCTGCGCCGCCTCCAACATCTCGGCCGAGACTCCCTGCAGCCCGGCCAGGATCAGCAGCATGGCGAAGGGCAGCATGAACCACACCACATTGAGCACGATGATGAGCCGGTTGGGCCAGGTCGAGGTGAACCAGAGCGGATCCCCGAAGGCCCCGCCGGTGACGGCGTTGAGCAGGTAGTCCACGATCCCGCCGAAGTTGGAGTCGAAGAGCCAGGAGAAGGCCACCGCTCCGACGATGTGGGGCGAGACGTAGGAGATGAGCAGGACCCCCAGCACCAGGGGGCGGGCCCGGCCCAGCCCGTTGACCAGGGTGGCCAGGACGTAGCCGAGGACAAGGCACACCACGGCGACCACCGCGGTGAGGCTGACGGTGAACAGCACCGCCCGCCCCAGCCGCGGATCAGCCAACGCCGACTGGTAGTTCTCCAGCCCGATGAAGGTGCCGGCTTCGCCGTAGTTCACGCGCTCGAAGCTCCAGCGGAGCGTGCGGTAGAGCGGCACCAGCATGAAGCCGAACATCACCACCACGCTGGGGGCCACCAGGGCCCAGAACTGCCGTCGTCTCATGGCCTCGATCCCTCATCGGGTGCTGCGGGCGTCACTTCTGCGCAGCCATGGCCTTCTCGGCCGCAGCCTGCATCTGCTGCTGTGCCTCGGCGACGTCGATCTTGCCCGCCATGTAGTTGGCCAGCACCGGCCGGATGGCGTTGCTCACCGCCGGCACGTAGGGCTGGATCTCCTTCGTCGGACCCTTGGCCAGGGAGTCCTTGGCTGCCTCCGCGTACGGCGAGGAGCTCTGGTCGACCGTCGTGCGCGCCGGGAAAGCCGCCGGGACCGACGCCTGCGAGGCCTCCTTGCTCACCGACGCCGCGATGATCTGGAAGAGCAGGTCCTTGTCCACCTTGGTGTTGAAGGGGATCGACCAGCCGTCGGTCGAGACCGTACTGTAGGCCTTGCCGCCCTCGAAGACCGCGGGCGGGGCGGCGAAGGCGAACTTGTCGTAGAGCTTGGTGTTCTTCTGGTTGACCAGGTCGCTCATCCGACCGGAGAACATCACCGCGACCGCAGCCTTGCCGTTGTACAGCTGCTGCTGGACCTTCGGCTGGTCAAAGGTGGTGACCTGCGGGTCCATGTAGGGCAGCAGCGACTTCAGCTGCTCCAGCGCCTTGGCCGTCGGCTCAGCCGCGAAGTTCGGCTCCTTGGTCTCCGGGTTGACGAAGAAGGCACTGTCCTGGGAACCCAGCGTGGCGGCGAAGGCGGTGTCGAGGTCGGCGGTGCTGAGCAGCGGGAGCGCGATGGGGTACTTCATGCCCTCCGCGTCCTGCAGCTTCTTGGCGCCGGTCCGCAGCTCCTCGAAGGTGGTCGGAGGCGTCAGACCATTCTTCTCGAACAGGTCCTTGCGGTAGACCATCGTCAGCAGCTGAGACTGCATGGGCAGCCCGTAGAGCTTCCCGTCGTAGGTCATCGACTTCAGCGTGTTCGGGTCCAGCTCGCCGAGGGTGTACTTGTCCTTGTACTTCGCGAACAGGTCGTCCAGCGGCGCCAGCTTGCCCCGCGACGCCAGGTCCGGGATGGCGTAGGTGTAGGTCTCGATGACGTCGTAGGTCCCGGAGTCCCCGGACAGGGTGGCCGTGGTCTTGTCGAGCTGGCCCGCGAAGTCGATGGGGTCGTGCTTCACGGTCACGTTGTCGTGGGTGCAGCTGGAGACCATGGTGTTGGAGAAGGGGTCCACGGCCGAGGAGTTGTAGGCCAAGACGTTGATGGTCGTGGCCTCGGCCGGGTTCTCGAAGTCGCAGGCCACCTTGGTGGCGGTCTCGGCGCCGGTGCGGGAGCCGGCGCCACACGCCGACAGGCCGACCAACGTGGCGGAGAGCAGGCCGACGGCCAGTGCTCGGGGCAAGCGGGATGCGCGCATGAGTCCTCTTCTTCGATCAGGGGCGGAACGGATCACAAACGGCCGGGCAGGCGGGAATACGTATTTAGTTGTCGACCCTGCCGCCGATCGTGGCAGGGAGGTCTAACCAATCAGGCGCCGGCGATGAGGTCCAGCCGTAGCTGGGCACTGTCCCGGTGACCGGGCATGCCCTCGAAGTCGGAGATCGTGACCACGGGCTCGGCCTGGGCCTGCGTGGCCTCCCGGGTGGCCTTCTGGTAAGTCAGCTGCTTGAGGTAACCGGTCACCGACAGTCCTGCGGTGTACCGCGCCCCGCGTGCGGTCGGCAGCACGTGGTTGGTGCCCGACATCCCCTTGTCCGCGTAGGCCACCGTCGACCACTCGCCGAGGAACAGCGAGCCGTAGTTGCGCAGGTTGTCGAGGTAGAAGTCGGTGTCGGCGGCCAGGATCTCGAGGTGCTCGGGAGCCAGCAGGTCCATGATCTCGATGGCGGTCTTGGCTGAGTCGGCGACGTAGATCGACCCCCAGTCGCGCCAGGCGGCCCCGGCGATCTCCCGGGTGGCCAGGCCCCCGAGCTGGCGCTCGATCTCGATCTCGACGGCGGCGGCCAGCTCCGCCGAAGTCGTCACCAGGCAGGCTGGGGAGCTGGGACCGTGCTCGGCCTGGGCCAGCAGGTCTGCAGCCACCATGGTCGCCGTCGCGGTCTCGTCGGCGATGACCGCCACCTCCGACGGACCGGCGAGCACGTCGATGCCCACCTTCCCGTACAGCTGTCGCTTCGCCTCGGCCACGAAGGCGTTCCCGGCGCCCACGATCATGTCGGCGGCGACCCCGTCGAGCAGCCCGAAGGCCATCGCCGCGAGGGCCTGGACCCCGCCCAGAGCGAAGATGCGCTCCGCCCCGGAAGCCCGGGCGGCGTAGAGCACGGCGGGGTGGGCGGTGCCGTGGTTCGACGGCGGCGTCGCGGAGACGATGTTCGGCACTCCAGCGGCCCGGGCGACCCCGATGGTCATGAAGGCGCTGGCCAGCAAGGGGAAACGGCCGGCGGGTAGGTAGGCGCCGACATTGCCGACGGGCACGTACTTCTGGCCGCAGACGACACCGGGGATGACCTCGTCCTCGAAGTCGGTCAGGTGCGCGCGCTGCATGCCGGCGAAGCGGCGGGTGCGCTCGGCGCCCGCGTCCAGCGCGTCGCGCAGGTCCTGGGGCAGCGGGTCGGTCAGCGCGGCGATCTGGTCGGCGGGGATCTCGAAGTCCTCACCACCGGTCCAGCCGTCGAGCTTCTCGGCGTAGCGGCGGACCGCGGGCAGGCCGTGCTGCTCGATCTCCGACAGCATGGCGGAGACCGTCGCGATGACGGCGGGGTCAGACTGGGCAGCGACGTCGGGACGGGCCGGCTCGCGGACCACGGAGTAGCTGCCAGAGATCCGGGTCTTGTCGGCAGGCGTCAGATGCATACGTATAACGTAGGGACGCCCGCCCTTGTTGGCAACTACTGACCAGGTATCAGTCCGGTGACGAGCCCGGCCCGGCCACCCGTTGATCAGTTCGCCCGCCGGCTCCGGCTGCGGCCCTCAGCGATCCAGCGCGTCCTCGGCGAAACCGGCCGCCACGAGCCGGGACAGCCGTCGGCCCCGCACCCGGTAGAGGACCTGGGCGAACAGCCAGGCCGGCAGCGTCAGCACACCGGCTCGGATCTCGACCACGTCGGTGCAGCGCGTCATCCCGTGCACCTCCTCGACCACCACCCGGTGGTTCCAGGTCCGCACCAGGGCGCTGTGACCGGCGTCGTGCCAGATCTCGGTCTCCCCCTCCTCGAGCAGGTGCCCGGCGTCGAGGACGTGGCGGACGGCAAGGACGTGCTCCCCCAACGGCAGGCGGCCCGCCAGCCGCAGCGCGACGCGGTATTCCCCGGGGCGCCAGCGCTCGGGGAAGGCGTCGGGCTCGAGCGGGGTGAACCGCAACGCTGGCCCGTCCAGCCGGTCGAGCCAGCGGCTCCTCGCCAGCTCGGCCACCAGGCGCTCGGGCGGGCACGGGAGCAGGACGCTGAGGCGCAGGCGCATGAGCCGACGGTAGCGGTCCGGTCGCGTCCGGGCAGCCCGCCCGAACCACAGCGCCAGTTTCCGCGACGGCGCACTATGGAAGCCATGCACCAGCGCGCCTCGACCACCACCCGGACCGGCAGCCCTCCCCTGCTGTGGGGGGCGCGGCTGGCTGGCCTGGTCGCCGGGGTGGCCGGGCTGGCCCTGGCCAACCTGGGGGCGTGGCTGATGGGGCCCGCAGGTGCCCCGGTCACGGCCGTCGGCGAGCTGGTCATCGACCTGCTGCCCGCTCCGCTGGTCAACTTCGGCAAGGACACGCTCGGCACGGCGGACAAGCCGGTGCTGGTGGCCATCATCACCGTCGCCGTCCTGGTGGTGTGCGCCCTCGCGGGGCAGGCGGAGCTCCGGCGCCGGCTGGCTGGGGCGGCCGTGCTGGCCGTCGTCGCGGTGCTCGGTCTGGTCGGCGTGGGGGCGCGGGCGGGCGCCCAGCTCACCGTCTACCTCCCGACCCTGGTCGGGCTGGCCCTGGGCTACGTCCTGCTGCGCATGCTGGTCGACCGGCTGGAGTCCTGGCGGGACGTGGCGGCGACCGACGAGCCGGCCTCTACGGCCCGGCGGGCCTTCCTTCGCCTGACGCTGGTGGCCGGCGGCCTGGCGGCGGTGGGCGCCGTCGCCGCGGAGGTGCTGCTGTCGGCCGCGGGCCGGGTCAACGAGGCCCGGCTACGACTGCGACTGCCAACAGCCGCCGTCCCGGCTCCCGCGGTGCCAGCCGCCGCCGACCTCGGGCTGCCCGGTCTGAGCTCCTACGTCACCCCCAACGCCGACTTCTACCGGATCGACACGGCCCTGCAGGTGCCCGCGATCGACCCCGCCGACTGGTCCCTGACCATCACCGGCATGGTCGAGGAGGAGGTGAGCATCACCTTCGCCGAGCTGACGGCGCTGCCGCTGGTCGAGCACGTCGCGACCCTGACCTGTGTCTCCAACGAGGTGGGCGGCGGGCTGGTCGGCAACGCGCTCTGGCTGGGCTACCCGGTACGCGACCTGCTGGCGCGCGCCCGGCCGCTGGCCGCGGCTGACATGGTGCTCTCCACCAGCCACGACGGCTTCACCGCCGGCACGCCGCTCGACGCCCTCACCGACCCCGACCGGCAGGCGCTGCTGGCCGTCGGCATGAACGGGGAGCCGCTGCCGCTGGAGCACGGCTTCCCGGTCCGGATGGTCGTCCCCGGGCTCTACGGCTACGTGTCGGCAACCAAGTGGGTCACCGAGCTCAAGGTGACCACCTTCGCCTCCGACCGTGGCTACTGGACGCCGCTGGGCTGGTCGGCCCGGGGTCCGATCAAGCTCGCCTCCCGGATCGACGTCCCCCGCCGGACCGTGGACGCCGGCCAGGTCGCCGTCGCCGGCGTCGCCTGGGCGCAGCACACGGGCATCCGGGCCGTCGAGGTGCAGGTCGACGGCGGGGACTGGCGGCCGGCCGAGCTCGCCGCGACCACGGGTGCGGACACCTGGCGCCAGTGGCGGTACCTCTGGGACGCCACCAGCGGCGACCACACCCTCACCGTCCGGGCCACCGACGCCACGGGCAGGCTCCAGGATCCGGCCGTGGCGGCTCCCGCCCCCGACGGCGCCTCCGGCTACCACGAGGTGAGTGTCACCGTCCGCTGACATCCTCGGACCCATGGCGGTTCTCGAGCGACGAGCAGGACGGGTGCTGGCGGTGCACGGCACCGCGGTGCTGCTGCTGCGCGGCAGCGACCCGGCGCGCCCAGCGGCCGGCACCTGGTGGTTCACGGTGGGCGGGGGCTGTGAGGACGGCGAGACCACCGCCGAGGCGGCCCGACGGGAGGCGTTCGAGGAGGCCGGGCTGGTGCTGCCCGACGACCTCGGCCCGGTCGTGCTGCACCGGGTGGCGCACTTCAGCTTCGAGGGCCGCGACCACCGCCAGACCGAGGACTTCTACCTCTGCCGCGTCGACTCCGACGCCGTCGTCACCACCGGGTGGACCGAGCTCGAGCACCGCTCAGTGAGCGGCTACCGGTGGTGGACCGCGGCGGAGCTGGCGAGCACGTCGGACGCGGTCTACCCCGAGCAGCTCGCGGAGCTGCTGGCCCGGCTGCTCGGGCCGGACCAGCGGTAGCCAGCCCGCTGCCCTTGGCCCGGCTGCCAGGATGACGGGGTGCGCATCGCCACCTGGAACGTGAACTCCGTCGGCGCCCGGCTGCCCCGGCTGCTGGACTGGCTGGAGACCCGGCAGCCCGACGTGGTCGCGCTGCAGGAGACCAAGTGCGCCGATGCCGGCTTCCCCTTCGCCGCGATCGAGGCGCTGGGCTATGAGGTGATGCACGTCGGCGATGGCCGGTGGAACGGGGTGGCCATCCTCTCCCGGGTGGGACTCGTCCCGCTGACCGACGCGTTGCCGGGCATGACCGAGCCGCGCTACGCTACCGCCGACTGCGGCGGGCTGCGGGTCACCAGCGTCTACGTGCCGAACGGCCGCGCCGTCGACGACGCGCAGTACCCCTACAAGCTCGAGTGGTTCGCCGCGCTGCGCCGGACCCTCGACGACCTCGATCCAGCCGCCCCGCAGGTAATCATGGGCGACTTCAACGTCGCCCGCACCGACGCCGACGTGTGGAACCCGGCGCTGTTCACGGGGTCGACCCACGTCACCCCGGCCGAGCGCTCGGCGATGGACGCCCTCGTCGCCTGGGGGCTGACCGACGTGGTGGCCCGACCCGGCAAGAACGACCGGCCCTACACCTACTGGGACTACCGGGCCGGGCGCTTCCACCAGGACCAGGGCATGCGGATCGACTACGTGCTGGCCAGCGCCGGCGTCGTGGTCGAGGACGCCTACGTCGACCGGGAGGCTCGCAAGGGCAAGCTGCCCTCCGACCACGCCCCGGTCGTCGCCGACGTGACGCTCGTCGCCGCTTGAGCCGCGGCGGATCGGGCAGGGTCGGCAGCGCCGCATACGGCACACTGGGCGGGTGATCGAGTACCGCACCCCCGCCGAGATCGAGGAGATGCGACCCGCGGGTCGCTTCGTGGCCGAGGTGCTGACGGCCCTGCGCGAGCGTGCTGACGTCGGGGTCAATCTGCTGGAGCTGGACGAGCTGGCCCACCAGATGATCACCGAGCGGGGCGCCACCAGCTGCTACATCGACTACCACCCCTCCTTCGGCGCCAGCCCCTTCGGCAAGGTGCTGTGCACCTCGGTGAACGACGCCGTGTTGCACGGGCTGCCGCACGACTACGTCCTGGCCGACGGCGACCTGCTCAGCGTCGACTTCGCCGTCTCCGTCGACGGCTGGGTCTCCGACTCCGCCACCTCGCTGGTGGTGGGCACCCCGCGGGAGCAGGACCTCAAGCTGATCGCCACCACCGAGACCGCCCTGGAGGCGGGCATCGAGGCGGCCCAGGCGGGCGCCAAGATCGGTGACATCTCCTTCGCCATCGCCCGGGTCGCCTCCCAGGCGGGCTACAAGATCAACACCGACTTCGGCGGGCACGGGGTCGGGCGGACCATGCACGGCGACCCGCACGTGCCCAACGACGGCCGACGCGGGCGCGGGCTGCCGCTGAAGCCCGGACTGGTCATCGCCATCGAGCCGTGGTTCCTTGAGACGACCGACAAGATCTACACCGACGCGGACGGCTGGACGCTGCGCAGCCGCGACGGATCCCGCGGGGCGCACTCCGAGCACACCATCGCCATCACCCCGGACGGCCCGCTCGTGCTCACCGCGCGCCCCTGAACCCTGACCGGAGCGGTCTCAGCGGTAGACGATCACCTTGTCGCCGACCCGGGCCTGGGCGAAGAGCGACTGGATGCCGGCGAGGTCGCGGACGTTGACGCAGCCGTGGGAGGCGCCGTTGTAGCCGCGGGCCGCGAAGTCGGGCGAGAAGTGCACGGCCTGGCCGCCGGAGAAGAACATCGCGTACGGCATCTTCGTGTGGTAGATCGTGGAGACGTGGTCCCGTGACTTCCAGCCGACCGAGAAGACGCCCTCGCGAGTCGGCAGCTCAGCTGAACCGAAGCGGACGTCGAAGCGCAGCTGCGGTTGGCCGTCGATGACCCAGACCAGGGAGTTCGTGCGCTTGCTGATGCACATCGCGCGTCCCGACATGCAGCGCGGGTCCAGGCCGGTGGCCGACGGCTTCGGCGTCCGGTTGTGCAGCTCGTCGCTGCTCGGGTTCTGGGTCATCGCGGTCAGCCGGTCCCAGGTGCGCTGGTCGACCTCGCCGGTGACCGGGATCGCCCGCTTGCCCTGGAAGCCGCGGACCGCGCTGGCGGTCGCCGCCGCGTAGGTGCCTGTGACCGGGCCGGAGAACCAGGCGATCTGCTTGAGCCGGGCCTGCAGGTCGCGGACCCGGTCCCCGCTGGCGCCCCGAGCCATCAGGGCGGGGCCCGGCCGGAGCCGGTTGTGCATCTCGTCGTCGGTGGGCCTGCGGGTCCGGCTCGTCAGCGAGTCCCAGGTCATCTCGTCCACCGCGCCGGTGACCTTGAGCTCCCGCTTTCCCTGGAAGCCCTCGACGGCGGTGACGGTGGTCGCGGCGTAGCGGCCGGTGATGTCGCCGGAGAACCATTCCAGCTGATGGAGCCGGTGCTGCAGCTCGCGTACCTGCGTCCCGGTGTCGCCGCGGGAGAGCAGAGCCGCGGCCGACGGCTTCGGCGACAGGCTGGGCGTGGGCGACGGGCTCGGGCTCGGGCTCTTGGTTCGACTGCCGCCGCCGGCGCCGGGCGTCGCGCTGGTCGACCCGGCCGGGCTGGGAGCGGCGGCCGTGCCCGCGGCAGCGGAGGGCTGCCGGTCGGCGGCCTGCGGCGTGCCAGGCAGGCCGGCGCACCCCGCCGTGCCGAGCAGCAGCACCACGGCGGCGACGCCTTGGCGCCAAGGTCGTGTGGTCATCGGCCGGCCCTCCGGTCCGCTCCCAGGGGCCCCAGGAGCATCAGCGTTCCCACGGTAGGCGACGTGGCCCCTGCACGCCACGGTCGGAACGGGCCGTCCCGCCGCCGGGAAGGGGCTGGCGCCGCTGCCGCGTTGGTCATCTGCACGAGTCACCGCCGACCTCCCTTGTCGCTGTCCCGACGCGGGGCCCGCTGCCCGCAGACCCTCCGGGAGTCGTGACCGCGCTCTCCCCCCACCCGCCGCTGGCTCGCTCTGCTCGCGCTCGCCCCGGGTGGCTTCGGCATCGGGGCCACCGGGCCGACACCCGGGTGGTAGGCAGCAGGTATGAGCTCGCTGCGCCTGGACACGCTGACCCTGCCGACGTCGCCGTTGGGGCCTCCCGACCCGCTGCCACCGCTCCGCTCGCCCGCTGACCTGCACGCGTCAGCGGCTCCCGGGTCTGCCGACGAGGAGATGCGGCGCGGCATGGCCTACGGTGCGGTGCCGTCGGTCCTGCCCTACCTGCTGCAGTCGGACTACGGCCGCCGGCTGGAGCCGGTCGAGCACCCGGTCGCCGTGCTCGAGAACGAGCGGCTGCGGGCGACGTTCCTGCTGGGGCTGGGCGGCCGCCTGTGGTCGCTGGTGGACCTGCGCACCGATCGCGAGCTGCTGTTCAGCCCGCCGACGCTGCAGCTGGCGAACCTGGCCCTGCGTGACGCCTGGTTCGCCGGCGGCGTCGAGTGGAACCTGGGCCTGACCGGCCACTCCGCACTCACCTGCGCTCCACTGCACGCCTCCCGCGTGCTCGCCGACGACGGCACCCCGGTCCTGCGGATGCACGAGTACGAGCGGATGCGCGGCCTCGTGCAGCAGGTCGACGTCAGCCTGCCCGCGGGCGTCGGGCACCTGCTGGTGCACGTCTCCGTCACCAACCCCAGCGACGCGACCGTCCCGTTCTACTGGTGGTCCAACACCGCCGTCCCGCAGTCCGACGACGTCCGCGTGCTCACGCCGGCGCACGCGGCGTGGACCTTCGGCAGCGCCCGCGTGGTCAGCCAGGTGCCCATGCCGCTGGTCGACGGGGTGGACCGCAGCTACCCCACCCGCTCCCCCGCCGCCGTCGACTTCTTCTTCGACCTCGCGGCCAGCCCCCGGCCCTGGGTGGCCGCGCTCGACGGCCAGGGCGTCGGACTGGTCCAGTCCTCGACCCCACGGCTGCGCGGCCGGAAGCTCTTCGTCTGGGGCACCGGAGCGGGCGGAGCTCACTGGCAGGAGTGGCTCTCCCCGGCGGGCGGTACCTACCTGGAGATCCAGGCCGGGGTGGCGCGCACCCAGCTGGAGCACCTGCCGCTGCCGGCGCACGGCCGCTGGTCGTGGCTGGAGACCTACGGCCCGCTGGAGGTGGACCCCGCTGCCGCCCATGCGGCGGACTGGTCGGTGGGGGCTGCGGCGGTGGAGAGGGCGCTCGAGGCGTCCGCCCCGCAGGCCTGGCTGACCGCGGCCGCCACCGCCGCGGCGGACCTGGTCGACCGTCCTCCGGTGGAGGTGCTGCACGCGGGCTCGGGTTGGGGGGCACTGGAGGCGCACCGCCGCGTGGCCGACGGCGAGGAGCCGCTGCACCTGCCGGGCACGCCATTCCCCGACCGCACGCTGGGTCCGGAGCAGCAGCCGTGGCTGGACCTGCTGCAGACGGGGCAGCTGGACCTCGATCTCCAGCAGCCACCTTCCTCCTATCAGGTGGCCCCCACCTGGTTGGCGCGGTTGCGCGCGGCCCGTGGACCGGCCGCGGACCTGTTGCGCGGGGTGGCGGGGGCCTACGCCGGAGACGAGGAAGCGGCTCGGGCCGCGTGGCGGCGGTCCCTGGCCGCGCAGCCGACGGCATGGGCGTGGCGCAACCTGGGCGCGCTGACGGGCGAGGACGACGTCGACGCGGGGATCGAGGCCTTCACCGAGGCGCGCGCGCTGGCCCCGGGGGTGCTCACGCTGGTCCTGGAGCAGTTGACGCTGCTGCTGGAGGCGGCTCGGCCGGCGGCAGCGCTCGCCCTGGTGGACGGGCTGGCGGCTGACCTGCGGGGGGAGCCCCGGGTGCAGCTCCTCGAGGCGAGGGCTGCGGTCGCCGCGCGGGATGTGGAGCGGGCCGGCCGGCTGCTGGAGCCCGGACTGGTGGTGCCGCAGCTGCGGGAGGGCGCGGAGCTGCTGGAGGACCTGTGGCGGGGCTACCGGGCCCTGCGGTGGGAGGAAGCCGGCTTGCCCCCGGAGGGGGCGGTGGACGCCTCGCGCCGGGAGCCGTTGCCGCGCGTCTACGACTTCACGATGGCCGCGCCGACGACGTAGCCGAGCCGGCGCGGCTCACCGGTTGGGTCGAGCGGTCAGGGCTTCTTGCGGCCGGCCTGGGAGAGCTTGCTCAGGCCTTCCTTGATCTTGCGCTGGTTCTCCGGCTTGGACAGCTCGCGCTGCGCGGTCTGGATGACCTTCGCGACGATGGCGCCCTTGATCAGGCCTCTGAACATACTCATCTCGAAACTCCTTAAAGCACCGTCTCCGGCGCAGCTTGTTGCCTCAAATCTACCGGGCCGGAGGGCCGCGAGCGGCCTGGGAGGGCGGCCGTGGCCGCGACTGGGGGAAGAACTGGGGCTGCTCCCGGGTTGTGCCGGGGGAACGAGCACGTCCGACGCACCTCAAGGAGCACTCTTCGTGACGAACACCCTGACCCCCACCGCACAGGCCTCCGGCACCTTCGCCCTCGGCGGCGACCTGCCCGTCGTCCGCCTCGGCTACGGCAGCATGCAGCTGACCGGGAGCGGCGTGTGGGGCGACCCCCGCGACCCCGACGAGGCCGTCCGCGTCCTGCAGCGCGCGGTCGAGCTCGGGGTCACGTTCATCGACACCGCTGACTCCTACGGCCCTGTCGTGGCCGAGCAGCTGATCAAGAAGGCGCTGCACCCCTACGCCGAGAACCTGGTCATCGCGACCAAGGCGGGCCTCACCCGTCCCGGCCCCGGCGACTGGCGGCCGGTCGGGCGCCCCGAGTACCTCCGGCAGCAGGTGGAGCTGAGCCTGCGCAACCTCGGGCTGGAGCGGATCGACCTGCACCAGCTGCACCGCATCGACCCGCAGGTGCCCCTGGCCGACCAGGTCGGCACGCTCAAGGAGCTGCAGGACGAGGGCAAGATCCGCCACATCGGCCTCTCCGAGGTCAGCGTGGAGGAGCTGCAGGAGGCGCAGCAGACGGCCACCATCGTCTCGGTGCAGAACCTCTTCAACCTCTCCGACCGCTCGGCCGAGCCCCTGCTCGACCACGCCGAGGCCGAGGGCATCGCCTTCATCCCGTGGTTCCCGCTCGCCACCGGGGAGCTCTCCCGCCCCGGCGGCCCGCTGGACGCCCTCGCCCGGGAGCACGACGCGACGCCGTCCCAGCTCGCGCTGGCCTGGCTGCTCCGCCGCTCGCCGGTCATGCTGCCCATCCCGGGCACCTCGACCGTCGCCCACCTGGAGGACAACCTCGCCGCCGCGTCCCTGGAGCTGAGCGACGACGAGTTCGCCCGGCTCACCGACGCCGTCTCCTGAGCTGGTGGCGGGCGCCGTGGAGCACACGGCGCCCGCCGTCCAGGGCGCAGGCAGACTGAGACCATGAGCGACCGCACTCCGGCCGACCCCGCTGCTCCAGCCCCGGCTAACCACACCGTCGACGTCCTCGTGGTCGGCGCGGGCCTATCCGGCGTCGGAGCGGCCTACCGCCTGCAGACCGAGTGCCCCGACCGCAGCTACGCGGTGCTGGAGGCCCGGGACCGGGTGGGTGGCACGTGGGACCTCTTCCGCTACCCGGGCGTCCGGTCTGACTCCGACATCTTCACCTTCAGCTACCTCTTCCGCCCCTGGGCCGGTGAGCAGACCCTCGCCGACGGGGAGGGCATCCGCACCTACATCGCCGACGTGGCGGCCGAGAACGGGATCGACCGACGGATCCGGTTCGGCACCCGGGTCGAGCACGCCTCCTGGTCCTCCGCGACAACCCGGTGGACGGTGACCGCCCGGCAGGGCGATCGGAGCCAGACCTGGTCCTGCCGCTTCCTCTACGCCTGCTCCGGCTACTACGACTACACCGGCGGCCATGCCCCCGACTTCCCGGGCCTCGACGACTTCCCCGGCTCGGTCGTGCACCCCCAGTTCTGGCCCGAGGACCTCGACGTCGCCGGCCGCCGGGTCGTGGTGATCGGCTCCGGCGCGACGGCGGTCACCCTGGTTCCGGCGCTGGCCCGGCGGGGAGCGCACCCGGTCATGCTGCAGCGGAGCCCGTCGTGGTTCGTGTCCCTGCGCCAAGACGACCCGGTGACCCGGACCGTCAAGCGCGCGCTTCCCCCCACGCTGGCGCAACGCGTCATCCGGGTTCGCAGTCTCGCGGCCGGCCAGCTCTTCTACCAGCTGACCCGCCGCCGCCCGGACCTGGCTCGCCGCTACCTGAGCAAGCCGGTCGTGAGCCGGCTCGGAGCCGACGTGGCCGCCGAGCACTTCACCCCCACCTACGACCCGTGGGACCAGCGGCTCTGCGTCCTCCCCGACGGCGACCTGCTGCAGGTCCTGCAGCGCGGCGAGGCCGAGGTGGTGACCGACCGGATCGAGCGCTTCGTGCCCGAGGGCATCCGGCTGGCGTCCGGCCGGGTGCTGGGCGCCGACGTGGTGGTCACCGCCACCGGGCTGGAGATGAAGCTGTTGAGCGGGTTCTCCCTCGAGGTGGACGGGACGCCGGTCGTCCTGCCCGAGCGGGCCGTCTACCGCGGTCTGATGCTGGACGGCGTCCCGAACTTCGCCCTGGCGATCGGCTACGTCAACGCCTCGTGGTCGCTGCGCGCCGACGTGTCCAGCCGCTACGTCTGCCGGTACCTGAACCACCTGCGCCGACGCCGGCGGGCGTTCGGCTACCCGGTGCGGCCGGCCGGCCTGGAGGAGCGACCGGTGATCCCGTTGCGTTCGGGCTACGTGCAGCGCGCGCTGGCCACGCTGCCGGTGCAGGGCACGCGCGACCCGTGGACCGTGCGGCAGAACTACGTGCTGGACAGCCTGCGGATGCGCCTCGGCCGGGTGACCAAGGGCCTGGCCTTCGACGTCGCCCCTGGTGCGCCACCGTCGGCCAGGACGACCGTGGCGAGGGCTGCGGCAGGGGTGGCCGCATGAGCCGCCTGGCCCCCTTCGTCTTCCCCGGCGCCACCGCCGTCGTCACCGGCGCGGCCAGCGGGATCGGCGAGCAACTCGCCTCCCAGCTGGCCGGGCGCGGGACCACCGTGGTGCTGCTGGACCGCGACGCCGAACGGCTGGAGCGGGTGGCCGCCGAGGTCCGGGCGGCGCATCCCGAGGTCGGCGTCGACGTCCACGTCGTCGACCTCGCCCAGACCGAGCAGATCGCGCCTCTTGTGAACGAGATCCTTCGCACCCGTCCCCGCGTCGACCTCCTGGTCAACAACGCCGGTGTCGCCCTGGCCGGCCGCTTCGACCAGATCAGCCTGGAGGAGTTCGACCTGGTGCTGCGGGTGAACCTCACCGCCCCGGTCACCCTCACCCACCACCTGCTGCCGGCCCTGCTCGCCGCTCCGGGCGGCCACGTCGTGAACACCTCGAGCCTGTTCGGGCTGATCGCCCCACCGGGCCAGAGCGCCTACTCGGCCAGCAAGTTCGGTCTGCGGGGCTTCAGCGAGGTCCTGCGGGCCGAGCTGGCCAGCCAGGGCGTGGGCGTGACCACCGTGCACCCCGGCGGCATCCGCACCCGGATCGCGGAGACGGCTCCAGCGGGCCAGGGCGTGGATCCGGACGAGCTGGCGGCCGGCCGGGCGCTGATGGCCAGGCTGCTGACCTACCCGCCCGAGCGGGCCGCGGCCCAGATCCTCCGGGCGGTGGAGCACCGCCGCCCGCGGTTGCTCATCGCCCCCGGCGCCGTCGTGTCGGACCTGGTGGCCCGGGCGCTGCCGGTCGGGCACGCCCGGGCGCTCGGCTGGCTGCTCCGATCCCGCCGGAGCGGTCGACACCGCTGACGTCGGCCCGCCCGTCCTTCTGCGTGCGCGGGCTCAATGCTGCATGTCGGTGAAGCGGGAGTAGTGGCCCTGGAAGGCCACGGTGAGGGTCTTGGTGGGGCCGTTGCGGTGCTTGGCCACGTCGATGTCCGCCTCGCCGGCACGCTCGGACTCCTTGTCGTGGATGTCGGGCCGGTTCAGCAGGATCACCATGTCGGCGTCCTGCTCCAGCGACCCGGACTCGCGCAGGTCCGACAGCATGGGCTTCTTATCGGTGCGCTGCTCGGGACCACGGTTCAGCTGGGACAACGCCACCACCGGCACCTCGAGCTCCTTGGCCAGCAGCTTGAGCTGGCGGGAGAACTCCGAGACCTCCAGCTGGCGCGACTCGACCTTCTTGCCCGACGTCATCAGCTGGATGTAGTCGATGACGACCAGCTTGAGGTCGTGGCGCTGCTTCAGACGGCGGGCCTTGGCCCGGATCTCCACCATGGTCAGGTTCGGGGAGTCGTCGATGTACATCGGCGCCTCGGAGACCTGCCCCATCTTGGTGGCCACCCGGCTCCAGTCGTCGTCACTCATCCGGCCGCCGCGGATGTGGGACAGCGGGATGCTCGCCTCCGCCGACAGCAGGCGCATGGTGATCTCGATCTGGCTCATCTCCAGGCTGAAGATGACCGAGGTGAGGCCGTGCTTGATCGACGCGGACCGGGCCAGGTCCAGCGCCAGCGTCGACTTCCCCATGCCGGGGCGGGCGGCGACGATGACCATCTGCCCCGGGTGCAGGCCATTGGTGAGGTCGTCGAGCTCGGCGAAGCCAGTGGGCACCCCGCCCAGGTTGCCGCCGCGGGAGGAGATGGCCTCCATCTCGTCCAGCGTGGGCTGCATGAGCTCCGACAGCGGCTTGTAGTCCTCCGAGGCGCTGCGGTCGGTGACGGCGTACACCTCGGCCTGGGCGCGGTCGACGATGCCGTCGACGTCGCCCTCGCCGGCGTAGGACATCTGCCCGATCCGGATGGAGGCGTTGACCAGGCGCCGCAAGATCGCCTTCTCGCGCACGATCTCGGCGTAGTAGCCAGCGTTCGCGGCTACCGGGACGCTGGAGAGCAGGGTGTGCAGGTACGGGGCTCCACCGACCCGGACCAGCTCGCCGCGCTTGCCGAGCTCGGCTGAGACGGTGATGGCGTCGGCGGGCTCCCCGCGGCCGTAGAGGTCGACGACGGCGTCGTAGACCTGCTCGTGGGCCGGCCGGTAGAAGTCGACCCCGCGGAGGACCTCCACCACGTCCGCGATCGCGTCCTTGGACATCAGCATCGCGCCCAGCACACACTGCTCGGCGTCCATGTCCTGGGGCGGCGTGCGGTCAGGGGTGCGCGGCGCCTCCTCCCGGTACGGCGTCATCACCTCGGCCAGGCTCACGTGTTCCTCCCTCTCCCCCCGCTGGTCGATCCGGTACCAGACGGTGCGGGCAACTCCCCGCAGCGTCGGTTCGATCATGGATCGCAGCGCTGACAAATCTGTCGCAGCTGCTGCCCCCCGGCATGACCAGGCGTCAACGTACGCCGCCCGGAGCCCGCCGGGAAGCCTGTTATCCACAGGGCTTGTGCACAACTGGGGAGAACCTGTGGGGGACACGCTGTTCACCTGTGCGTACGGCGGAGGACATGTGGGGACGAGGGCTGACACAGCGTCGTCAAATCGCCCTGACCAGGGGAGACGTTGTCCCCCGCCCGTGGATGAGAATGCCTCGCCATAAAAGTGCCGACACTCCCGGGACCGTCTCAGCCGGTTGACAAGCCCTCCCGATCGGGCTATCACCCACAGGGACCGGGCACCTCTGTGGACAATTTTTGCCTCCCCGCTCATGCCCCGAGAGGGCTCTGGTCAGGGGCGACACAGGCAGGGACGGCCCCAGGCCGCAGCGGGTTCGTCGAGGAGCAGACTGCAGCTTCAGCCGCGCGGCACCCGGTAGGGGCAGGCTCACGAAGCTGCTGCCGTACCGTGCCACCGCGGTCAGCTCCAGCGGAGGCGGGGTGAGCTTCCGCGGCAGCAAGGGGGCGCCGGACGACCCCAGGAACACCGAGGCCATCCCGAGGATCACCTCGTCTCGCAGCCCGGCGCCGTGGAACTGCCCTACGAGCTCGCCGCCTCCGACCAGCCACACGCTCTTCCCGGCCGCAGCCCCAAGCATGGCGACGTTGGACGGGTCGTACGTCGCCCGAGACCAGCCTGATGTCGAGCCCGTCCGGCACCGGCAGGTCGCGGCCGGAGAAGACCCAGGTGGGCAGCGTGTGTTCCCCCTTCGACGAGTCATCGAGGAAGCCGGTGTGCTCGGCGGCCCACGCGTAGGTCGTGAGGCCCCTGGCCAGGGCGCCCACCTCGGCGCGAAATCGTGGGTACTCCTGCTGCAGCTGAGCGACCCGGCGTCAGGCCATCCGGGCCCGGACCCGACCCTCCACGACTTCCTGCAGCAGGGTCACCGTGCTGGGGTCGAGGTCGACGCCGAGCCGACGGGCCTGGCCGGCGAGTTGCAGAGTGAGTCGTTCTGTCTCGATGACGTTGCCGGCCCGGTGCTCGGTCCGGATGCGCGTGGCCAGGAGGAGCTCGTCGCCCGGCGCCGCGACCAACGCGCGGGCCGCGGCCCACCGCGCCAGCTCCAGATCGCCGACCCGGAGCGCCCGTCCGGCCAGCTCGACACCGACATCGCGGAGGCAGGAGATCAGGTCCGTCCGTAGCTCCTCGGCCCAGTGCCACTGACCCGGCGCCGTGTCAGCGAGCGGGGCGCCGCGCAGCAGCGAGAGCACCGCCCGCAATGCCGCGTCACCGGCGCGGTTGACCCCGCCAGCGGTCAGGATCTGCACCTGGTGCCAGTCGGAGCTGACCGCCGGGTGAAGGGCGATCCGGCCGGTGTAGGCGTCCGGCAGGTAGGCCTCTCCTGCGCTGCTCGTTCCCAGCCAGGTACGGAGCCGGCTCATGTTGGACCGCCGGGTCCCCTCAGCCACGGCCAGGGCGGAGGCCATGTCCCGGGCGGTCCGGCCCGGGTGCTCGAGCAGCCAGCCGAGGTACTCCAGGCACTGCCTGGGTGCCCGGACCGGTGGGGCGCCTGAGGCCCCCACGAGCTCGACGGGCCCCAGGAGCAGCAGGGTGGGATGGTCGACGCGCCCCTCCGCAGCCAGTGCCGCTGCTGCCTCGATCGCTGCCACCTCGTCCCCCTCTCCCCTTGTCTCCGCCGACCAGCCGCCGAACCTCTTGCCCAGATAGGTCACGTTGTCGGGAGGCGGTTCCAGCTCGGCCGCGTCCGGATGCCACCAGGGGGCAGCGGTGGTGTCGGTGCGCCCGGTCGCCTCGACCAGCTCCAGCACCCCGGCGGTCTCGCGCACCGTCAGGGTCTGCGGGACCAGGACCAGCCCGGGCGGCTCCAGCCGCGCTGAGGCCTCCCCGAGCCCGGCCGACGTGTCGACTACCAACCGCCAGGGAGCCTCGGCCTCACCTACGGCGACGACCGCCGTCGTGACGTGCGGCCGCTGAGTGACGAGGCCCTTCAGCCGCTCGGCCTGCTCGGGCGTCAAGGCGTGGTCCACCAGCACGACCTCGGGAGTCCAGGGCTCGGAGAGGTCCGGATCCAGCCGGTGCTGCCCCAGCACCGGCTGCGGGTCGTGGCGCCGTTGCTCCGCCGCCCGCTGCTCGAGCCGGTCGAGCAAGGCGTCCACGTCATCGGTGCGCTCGACCCCGTGGACGCCCAGGGCGTCCGGGAGCGGGGCCTGGCGGCTCAGCAGCGTCAGCCGCATCTCCTCCGCCCAGGGGGAGAAGGAGAGCTCCACCGTCAGCGCGTCGAGCATGCGGCGGCCGACGTCGCGCTGGCTCCCGAGCTGGAGCATCCGTAGCGCCTCGAGGTCGGCGAGGACCGTACGGCCCTCCGCGTCGTGGCCGAGCGTCGCCAGGGTCGGCCACGGTCGCAAGACCTCATCGGTTACGCGTTGCGCGTTGAGGTACTCCGCCCCGGCTGCGTCGAGGGCCCAGACCATGCCCCCCTCCTCGACCAGGAAGCCCACGGGGGCGGTGACTGACGGCGCACCCATGCGCAGCTCGATCCGGTCCTGCGCGAGCAGCACCAGCTGCAGCGGGGGCAGTGGGAGCTGGTGCTCCCGGCACCCTGCGGCGACCGCGCGGAGGGCCAGGTCAAGTGTGCGCAGGGTCAGCGGCCGCTGTCGTCGGCCCAGGGCGGCCTCCAGCGGCACGGTGGCGGGGTCGGGGTGGACGACCCGGCGACCGAGGGGGCGGACGGCCAGCTGTCGTCGTCGCCGCATCGCCAGCCCGGCGACCAGCCCCGCCGCGAGAAGACCTCCGATGCCGGCCAGGGGCAGCTCCTCCGCGGCTGCCGGTTCGGCGGGCGCCGTGTGCCCGGTGCGGGGAGCAGAGGTAGGAGCGGTCTCTGGTGCCGCCGGAGGCGGTGCCGGGGGTGCGGCCACCCTGCTCGAAAGGTCCGGCGGCACGGAACCGGGTCGCGCGCCCCGGTCCTGCCCGTGCGGTGCAGACTCGCGCTTCGACGCAGGTTCGGGAGCGGCGGACGTGGGATCAGGAGGAGGTGGCAGCCGTAGCCGCATCCCGATCTCCAGGTCGTCGGGGTCGGTGAGCACCTCCCGGTTGGCGCGGTACAGCTCCGGCCACCGTCGTTGGTCGCCCAGCTTCCGTTCCGCGATGGCGCTCAGGCTGTCGCCTGAGCGCACGGTCAGGACGCTGCCCTGGCCGGCCGACGGTTGCACCGGAGGGGCACCGGGAATCTGCAGCAGCCAACCCACCTCCAGCCGGTCAGGTCCGCCCGTGAGCCGGTCGGGGTTGGCCGACGCGATGCGGCGCCAGTCCGGCCCGCGGCCGTAGTAGCGCTCGGCGAGGGTCCAGAGATCGTCGCCAGGCTGCACCTCGTGCACGACGGCCGACGCATCAGCTGCGGGGGACCGGTGGGTGCGGGCCGGGGCCACGGGAGGAGGCTCCTCCGGCGGTGGCCTCGTCGCGGGCGCATCGGGGCGGGACGGCTGCGCCTGCGCGGCAGGGGTGGGCGGCCCGCCGTGCGGGACCAGGGGTGCGACGGCCAGCGCCAGCACCGCGACGACCAGACCCGCCACGAAGCGCTGCGGAGCCGCGAGACCGGGCAAGCGGATGCGGACCCGCGAGCCGGAGGCGGCCGTGACCACCTCGGCGACGACGGAGAGGGCCAGGACCGCCCACGCCAACCAGGCCGTCAGGGTGATCAGCGCGAGCAGGACCGTGCCGTCGTCGGGCCGCAGCAGCAGCCGAGGGCTCCAGGTGGTGGGCCAGCGAGAGCCCGTCGTGACCAGCAGGACCGGCACCCCGGCGAGCAGGACCAGCAACAGCAGCAGGGCGCTGACACCGCGCGCGACACGGATCATCCTGCTCCTCCTCTCCTCCGCACACCCAGCCTGTCGGCGCACCGGCCCCTGGGGAACGCCCGCGTGTTGTCCGTCTGCGGACGGTGTTGTCCGTGCTCAGGCACCGAAGATCTTGAGCAACGCAGCCACCAGGAAGATCAGGCCGAAGACGAGCGCCGGCAGGGTCATGTAGAGCGTCATCCCCTCGGCCTCGGCGCCCGCCCTGATCTGCTCGGTCGTCAGGTGGGCGTCGCGGAGCTCCTTCACGCGGGCGCGGAGTGCTCCCGACAGCGCGGCACCGCTTTCGTCGAGCTGCATGACGTCGGCGACGTCGGCCAGCTCGGGAAGGCCGAGCTGTCCGGCGATGCGGCGCAGCTCCGGGTAGGGCGGCTGCTGCTCCAGCCGTGACCGCTCCAGCGCCGCCCTGATCTGCAGGAACAGCGGCACCTCGCTGACGTGGGCCGCGTTCCACAGCGCCTGCGGAGCGGAGGCGTTGGTGAGCCGCTCGAGCGTGACCAGCTCGATGTAGAGCAGCAGCGCCTCGACCGCGTCCGAGCGGACGGTCACCGCCGCACGCCGCAGCAGCAGATCGGGGACGAAGAAGCCGAGCACCGCTCCCGCGAGCGTGGCGGCTGCCGGCAAGGTGCCCACTGGCCCGGTGAGCCAGCGCAGGGTCAGTCCGAGGAGTGCGGGGAGCAGAGCCCCGACCAGCGCCATGACGGCCTTGTCGGCGTAGAACTCTGCGATCGACTTGTCCTGGAGCTCCAGCGCACGGCGCTGCCGGTCCCCGAGCGGGACAGGGGTTCGGCGGTACAGCGCCGCCCCGAGGCGCTCAGAGCGGCTAGTCAGCGGACCCAGGTCGCGGCGGAGGTCCCGCCCGGGCGAACCCCCACTGGCGCGCTCCAGCGCCGCCTCCAGCTGCGGCGCAGCCGGAAGGGCCGCCGCCACCAGCCCGAGCAGGCCGGCGGCTAGCAGCGCGCCGGCGGCCAGCACCAGCGCGAGGGTCACCTCGGCACCCCCACCAGGATCCGCGGTCGCGCGCGTTGCTGCGCCTTGCGCCGCATCAGGAACAGGGAACCGAAGTAGGCGAGCAGCAGCACGCTCAGCACCAGCTGTCCGATCCCGGTGCGGTAGGCATCGAAGAAGCCGGGAGATACCGCGAAGGCGAGGGCCAGGGTGGTTAGGGAGATGACGGTGACCTGGCGGACCACGACGTAGGGCTTCGAGCGCTCGATCTCGATCGCGCGACGTCCCTTCAGGGTCGCCTGCAGTGAGTCGGCCATGGCCTGGAGGGTGACCGAGGCCCCGTCCGCTCCCCGTTGAGAGGCGAGGACGAGCGCCGCGAGGACGGCGTCCGCGTCCGGGGAGTCCAGAGCGTCGGCCATTCTCAGCAGGGCGTCCCGGGTGTTCCAGCGGTTGTTGAGCCGGGAGACGAGGGTCTCGACCTCCTCGGTGAGCAGCGGAGGAGCGGTGCGCCGGGAGATGCGCAGGGCGTCGGTGATCGACTTCCCGGTAGCCAGCGTGGCGCTCAGCGAGCGCACCCAGCGGTCCAGGGCCTCGAGCAGGGCGACGTCGCGAGGTCGCGGCGCAGTCAGCAGGTAGGGCAGGCCCAAGGCGAGCGCAGGGAGCAGCGCCAGGGCGACGAGCCACCCGGTGGCCGCAGCCACCAGGACGCCCGCCGTCACGCTGAGGGCCAGCACGAGGTCCCGGTGGCGGCCCCGGGCGCCGGCCGGTCGGCGGCTCCACCGTGCCCAGCGCACCCCGATCGGCGTCTGGGTGCGGGAGCCTGTCGTGGGGGCACGACGCCGCAAGCCGCTGACCAGGAGCCAGCCGCCGCTGACGATGAGCAGGCCCGCCAGGGCGGCCAGGGCGGTCACCGGGATCCTCTCGGTCGAGGGCGGGCGGGCAGGGGGCGCCGGAAGGGCAGCAGCTCGGCCTCGAAGTCCGCGTCGGGGAAAAAGCCCGGCGGCTGCGTGCGGGTCCCCGTCGCCGAGTAGGTCAGGTGGGTGACCGGACGGCCGCTCTCCGTCGCCCGCATAACCTGCCGGATCTCCGAGACCAGGCGCCGGCGCACGCCGCCCTTCCAGGTGTCGTCCTGCAGCCGGACGTGCACGAGGAGGTGGATGTTGTGGGCGATCTGACGGTAGGCCTCGTCGATGGTCAGGACGCCGCCCTGGGCCACGCGGGACGCCAGCCGGTCGATCGTGGACTCCGCGGAGTGCGAGTGCGTGGTCGACAGCGTCCCGGTGCCCGCTTGCATCGCCTCGAACATGGCCGCAGCCTCCCCGCCACGCACCTCCCCGACCACCAGCCGCGACAGGTTCTGCCGGAGCGCCTCCGGCATCAGGTCGGCGATCGTCACCTCGCCGACCCGGGTGCCGCCCGAGGTCTCGCCGTGGCCGGTGCGCGCCTGCAGTGCCAGGATGTTCTTCCGTCCGGGCTGCAGGTGTGTCATCAGCTCGTAGTCGGTCTCCAGCGTGCCGAAGCGCTCGTTCGCGGGAATGGCCTGGATGAGCGCCCGGAGCAGCGTGGTCTTGCCGGCACCCTGGTCCCCCGAGATCACGACAGACTTCCGCGCGAGGATGGCCGCGTCGAGGAACTGCGCCACGTCGCGCGGCATCAGCCCCCCCTCCGCCAGCTCGGCAAGGGAGACGTCGGTCAGCGTGTGCTGACGGATGACGACACTGGGCCGGTAGGAGAGGCCGAAGCCGATGGCGTGCAGGCGGAAGCGCTCGCCCAGGGCCAGGGTCATCGACGGATGGGTGTCGTCGAACGGCCGCGAGGGCTGACCGTTTTGCCCGAGGAAACGGATGGCCTCGACCAGCTCCTCGTCGCTGTCGGCCACGGGCGGCATCGACTCCCGCCGCCCGTCGCCGTACTGGACGACGACGGAGTCCCAACCATGGATCTCGATGTTCTCCACCGTTGACAGCTCGAGCAGTGGCTGGAGGCGGCCGAACCCGAACACGGCGTCCTCGACGGCCCTCACGTACGTCTTCTCCCGCGCCGGGGACCACAGCTCGGCCCCGGCCCGGTGCAGGGCGCGCACGTGGTCAGCGACGACCCGCCGGATCACCGCACGCCCGAGCAGCAGGCGGTCGTCCGCCCCCAGCCCGCGGCCATCGCTGCGCGACTGGGCGGCGCTCTCCTCGGTGATGACCTCGGAGGCGCGCCGACGCAGCTCGGCCACCTGCCCCCAGTCGAGCTCCACGGCGAGCAGGTCTGGGCGGCCGGGGAGCTCGGAGCCAGTTAACGAGGCCATCGCCGAACGCGTGGGCGCGTGCGTCGCCGCCGGCGAGCCCGGCGCCGGAGCCTCGGTCAGCTCGCGCAGGACCGGGATCTCGTCCAGGCGGGGCGGGGCGACCTGGTCCTCCATCTCAGCTCCTCACCAGGTTGCTCGACTGCTGCAGGACGCCGGCGAAGGTCGAGGCCGTCGCCCGGACCGCCTTGACCAGCGGCGCCGCCGCGAACTTGCGGTGCTGGGGGTCGCCGTCGGAGAAGTGAGCCGCAGACGCCGGGTCGTGCGGCAGCCGGGCGACGACCTCCAGTCCGAGCGCCTTGCTGATCTCCCCGGCGCGGTAGGGCCGGCCTTCGTCCACGACGACCAGGCCCGTTCGGCCCCGGTTCGCGGCACCGCCAGGATCAGGCCCGCCGAGCACCGGGAGCTGGACGCGGGCCGCCAGCACGGCCCGCAGGCTGGAGCCCAGCAGGACCACCGAGAGGGCGCAGCGCTCCAGCAGCGCTGCAGGGAGCCCCAGCGGCCCGAGCCGACCCGCGTCGACCAGCACGTCGAGGTCGACGTCGCCCAGCCGGTCGAAGGTGTCGGCGAGCTCGTCCCAGACACCGGCGAAGTGGGTCGCGCTGCCCGGGCGGGTGAAGCCTGGGAGGAACAGCCGGCGGTCCCCCTCGGTCTCGGCCAGGGTGAGGCACTGGTCGATGACGGCCTCCCGGAGGTTGCGCCGGTCCCGGTGCGCTTCCGCGACCCGCAGCAGGCCTCTCCCGCCGGCGGACCGACCGGCGAGGTAGCCCGCAAGCACTGCCTGGGAGGCTCCGGGGTCCGCGTCCACCAGCAGCACCGGCCGCGGCCAGTTCAGGGCGAGCGCGACCGACAGTGTGGTGACGCCCGGAGCGCCGCTGCAGGAGGTCAGCACCAAGATGGCCATCTCAGCGCTCCGCATCCCGGACGACGGCCATCCGCTCCTGCGCGGCCAGCAGTGCGACGGTCGGTGCCTGCCCCTGGTCGACGTCGACGGTGAGCACGATGGAGGCGCCGTCCACCCCAGGCACCTGGTTGACAACCCGCGCCTGGTAGGTCTTGCCGGCCAGGGAGTCAGCTGCACCACCCTGGGTCGCCGCGGCCGGCAGCGCGACGAGGCGGACCGGCGAACCGGGCGGAAGCAGCCCTTCGGGAGCGCGTCCGGTGACGAGCTTGAGCGCGACAGCGGCGCGGCCGTCGGCGGGGACGGCCACCGACGCGACGGCAGCGGACGAGACGACCGAGCCGGCGGGCAGGTCGAACACGGCGCGCTGACCGACCAGGCTCTCGAGACGATCGGCCGGGACGGTGTCGGGCAGCGTGCCACCGCGGAGCCGGAGCGTGGTGAGGTCCTCGCGCTCCAGCACCTGGCCGCGGTAGACGGTTCGTGGCGAGCGACACGACCGTGGTCTCCGACGCCAGTCGCGCGTAGACGACCGCGGACAGCAGCGCGCCAAGGCAGAGGGCCAGCACCCCGAGGGCGATCCACCGCGGGTTGCGCCGTCCCGGGAGCCGAGGCAGGTCGGGCGGGGCAACAGCCTCCGCAGACCCCTCCGCTCCTCCGGGCCGTTCCGCCGGCCGCCGCCGCGCTGGCCGCGCACCCGGACGTGGCCGCAGGTCGATGCTCATCGGTCCTCCCTGAGATCGGGGTGAGGGCTTGGTCTCGGCGGCGGCGTCATCCCGGCCGCTTCGTGGGCACGATGACGGCCTCCGCCGACCCGGTCCCGGTCACCGTCGTCATCCCGACGACGGACAAGAAGATCGTCGGAGCGCTCGAGCGCGTCTCCACCCGGACCACGCCCTCACGCAGCGTCACGGTGCCCTGCACCGTGGGGTCGCCGGCGAGGTAAGCCTTGGCGGCCAGCACCGCTGCCCCCGCCGGCTCTGCCCCGCCGAGCTGGCGGGTCGCCGCCGCGTTGCCGGCAGCGCGGCTGGCGCCTGCCGCGGCGGCTTCGGCCCGGCCGGCGGCGGCGATCTGCTGGCCGCCGTCGATCACCAGGCCGGCGACCAGGACCAGGGCGCCCATGATCAGCAGCACGAAGAGAGAGATGCTCTGCCCGCGCTCGTCGCGAGGTGGCCGTCTCAACGCCGGCTCCGGTACGTGTCGAGGGCTGCCGAGCCTTCCCCGCTCAGCCGGATCGACCCCGGGAGACCTGGCAGCGCGACGTCACCCAGCGGCACCGAGCAGGTCACCGTCGAGCGGACGACGGCGGGGGTGCCGACGGGGACCGCGAAGGCCGCTGTCCGCACGTCGACCGAGGAATCGGAGCAGCGCAGGCCCGCGGTGCTGAGCGAAGCGCGACCGGCGGCGCGGCCGTCCGATGCGGCCGAGTCTGCGCTGCGAGCCAGCGAGGCGGCGCGGGCGGCACTGTGAGCCGACTCGACGACCGCGGCCCGCGCGAACCAGAGCCGTCCGCCGGCGACCAGCAGTCCCAGGACGAGGGCGAGCGCGGGTACGACAAGGGTCAGCTCGACGGTGACCGACCCACGGTCGGCGCGGTGCCTGGTCATGGCGGCGTGACCCGTTCCAGGGGAGCGGCGGCGCTCTCGTGCAGCTCGCCGAGCCCGAGATCGAGCAGCAGCGGAGAGGTGGCGGTGACGGTGGCCCTCACCTCGGCCGCCTCCCGCACCACCTCCACCGAGACGCCGTCCAGACCGCCGCTGCGGGCAACGTCGGCTGCGCGGTCGCGAGCGGCGTCGACGGAGCCGGCGCTGCCGCGCGCCGTGTCGACGGCCGTGACTGCAGCGCGCTCGGCGACGTTGCGCCCGTGCAGCCATACCCCCGCCTGGAGGATGCCGAGGGTGACCAGCATCAGCACGGGCCAGACGACGGCGAACTGCACGCTCTCGCTGACGCCGCGCTCATCGCGTCGACGCACCGGCGCTACTTCGGCATCCTGCCGGTGACGAAGGTGGTGATCGCCCCGATGACGATCAGCGCGACCGTCACCGCACCAGCGAGCAGGATGGCGTTCTCCGCGGACTGGCTGAGTCCACGCTCGTCGCGGCGTCCGGGGTCGCGCAGCAGCACGAGCAGGCCGAAGGCTGAGAGGACGAGACTCTTCGCGTTCATGCGGGATCCTTCCGAGTTCGGGCCCAGCGAGCGCGGGACCCCCGAGTGAGTCGGCGTTGGGCGGGTTCTGCTCCGCCAGGGGCACAGGCAGGCATGACGCCACAGGCGCCGCACTGCGGCGCGCAGCGGTCCCCGCCCTGCTGCATGTCCACCCCCGAAGGTGTTGGTCCGGGGCGAAGCGCCACCCACCGACCTGTGGATTGCCACTATCGCGCTCTTGGCGCCGTGAGGGGAGGGGGTGGAGCCACATTGGTGTTGGCGAGAAGCCCGAAGTGTTGTCCGGACGTCCGCGGGTGACCTTGCGCATCCTGTCTGCCACCGCGACCACTAGGCCACCTCCGCCAGAGCGCTGGCGTGGTCGGCCAGACGGTGCACGGCCCGGCTGCAGCGCACCCGGAGCGAGCCCGGCGTCGTCGCGCAGCGGACCGCCGCCTCCGGCCCGCTCAGACCCTCGACGTATACGGCCTGCAGCAGCCGCCGCGTCGGTCGGTCGATGAGCTGCAGCCGCTCACCGGCGGCGAGCACCTCCGTCGCACCTGGCTCCAGCCCCGCATACGACCGCCCGGAACGGTCCAGCACTGAGCTCAGATCCGCTCCAGCGGGGTACACCACCGCCCGGGTCCGGCCCATCCACCGCCGGTCCCGGTGGACCAGCTTGAGCGTGTCCAGGGCGAGGTTGGCAGCGATCTGCTCCGGCCGGCGCTCCAATGGGTAGGTCGAGAGCACGCACCAGAACGCGCTGACGTAGTCGTCGGCGTCGGCAACGCGGTCTCGGAGCGTCAGGTGCACCAGCCGCCCCAGCTGGGACTGGAGCACCAGGCGACCGGCGAGCTGGTTCCCCTCGCGCGCGGCTGCGACCAACCGGTGCAGCGTCTGGTCGTCGCCCCTCTGGGCCGACTCGACCTGGGCACCGAGCTGAGCGGCCTCCGCCCCCAGTCCATCGAGCAGCACCGCCCACTCGCGGTTGAGGGCGTCGACGAGGGCGAAGCGTGGCCGGTGGGCCGGGCAACCGGGGGTGATCTGCACAGCCCGAGACTGGCCATCCCCTGTTGGTCGCGCTGTTGCCCGACACCGGGATGGTGTTGTCCCCACCGAGGAGGTGTTGGCGGGTCAGCTCCCGGCGGCAGCTTGCTCGGGGGTCCTACTCACTCGGCGGCCGCGGCATCGTTGTACCCGGAGTGGTGGTCGAGGTGACCGAACAGCTGCGGGATGCGCAGCAGCGCCAGGTCGCGCAGCTCGTCCGTCACCACAGCAGTGTCGGCCGGCTCCTCGAGGAGCAGCCGCCGCCGGAGCTCGGCGAGGACCGTCGGGCGGTCCCGCCCCGCGGTCCGGAGGAGGAAGACCCGCCCAAAGCGTTCCTCGTAGGCTCGCAGCCCCTCGGTGAGCGCTCTGGACAAGGCCGGGTCGTCGGAGGGGTCGGCCGCGCCGGCGGCCTGCGCCGCGGCGATGCCCTGGCCGGGCACCTGCCCGCGCGCCCGCTCCTGGGCGAGCGCCTGCCCGACCTCCTCGGCGGACAGCGGCGTGGCGGCCGCGGCGGCGACGTCCATCAGCTCGAGCAGGGAGGCGAACGGAGCGCGGGCCACCACATCGTCGACCCAGCGCGGAACGGCCAGGCAGGCGGTCAGGCCCTCCCGGAGCTCGGTCTCGGTCAGCTCGACCCTGGGTGCCCGCATCTGCTCATCTCCTCGCGGTGGGGCGCGGGCGGACAGCGGCCCGGCTCCCAGCCGATAGATTCTGGTCCGTGGTTCTCACCGTACGGACGATCTCCCCCGACCGGCATGTCTTGTTCAACGCCTCCCAGCCCTCGGTCAGCTTCCTGCAGACCCCGGCGTGGGCGCAGGTGAAGAGCGAGTGGAAGAGCGAGTCGCTGGGCTGGTTCGACGAGCAGGACCGGCTGGTGGGCGCTGGGCTGGTCCTCTACCGCCAGCTGCCCAAGGTGAAGAAGTACCTGGCCTACCTGCCCGAGGGCCCCACCATCGACTGGGACGCCGAGGACATCGGCGTCTGGCTGCGCCCGCTGGCCGACCACGTCAAGGCGGCCGGAGCCTTCGGGGTCCGTGTCGGAGCCCCCGTGGTCGTCCGCCGCTGGGGGCCGGACACCATCAAGGCCGCCATCGCCGACGAGCGCGTCCCGCGGCTCAGCGAGGCGATTCCCGACGAGGTCAACCACACCCACACCCACCTCCGCGACAGCATGCGTGAGCTCGGCTGGCGGCCGCCGGACGAGGAGGACGGCTTTGCCGCCGGTCAGCCGCGCTTCGTCTTCCAGCTGCCGATCGCCGGTCGCACCCCCGAGGAGCTGCTCGCGGGGATGAACCAGCTGTGGCGCCGCAACATCAAGAAGGCGACCAAGCTGGGCGTCACCGTCCGCCAGGGCGAGCGCGACGACCTCGCCCGCTTCCACACGCTCTACGTCGAGACCGCCGAGCGCGACCACTTCACCCCCCGGCCGCTGACCTACTTCGAGACGATGTGGGACGCCCTGCGCGCTGAGGACCCCGACCGGATCCGGCTCTACGTGGCCGAGCACGAGGGAGACCTGGTGGCCGCGACCACCTGGGTCCGCGTCGGTCAGCACGCCTGGTACTCCTATGGCGCCAGCTCCACGGCCAAGCGCGAGGTCCGCGGCTCCAACGCCGTCCAGTGGCAGATGATCCGCGACGCCGTCGACGCCGGCTGCACCGTCTACGACCTGCGCGGCATCACCGAGGGCCTGGAGGCCGACGACCCGCACCTCGGGCTCATCCAGTTCAAGGTCGGGACCGGCGGGGAGGCCGTGGAGTACCTGGGCGAGTGGGACCTGCCGCTCAACCCGTTGCTCTACAAGGCCTTCGACCTCTACATGAAGCGCCGCGGCTGAGCCGTCGCCTGAGCGCGCGCGATCGAGGCCCGCGGCGCGGCACCGCCAAGGCCGGTAGCCTCAGCAGATGAGCGGACTGACCCTGCACCTCGACGTCGAGCGCTGGCGACGCCACCTGCGCAGCGTGGCGGAGGGGACCCCCGGCCTGGTGCCGGTGGTCAAGGGCAACGGCTACGGCTTCGGCCTGCGCCGGCTGGCCGAGGAGGCCGCCCGGCTCGGCGTCGACGCGCTCGCGGTCGGCGTGGCGGACGAGGTGGCCGAGGTCCGCGACGTCTTCCCGGGCACCATCGTCGTCCTGAACCCCTGGGACGCGGCCAACCCGACCGCCGTCGAGCTGGCCGAGGACCCGAAGGTCCTCACCACCGTCTCCCGCCTGGAGGACCTGGCCGCTCTGGCCGACCTCGAGACCCGTCCGCGCGTGCTGGTCGAGGTGCTCACCTCGATGCGCCGGCACGGCATCGACACGAACCAGCTCGACCGCGTCGCCCTGCTGCTGGACCGGGTGAAGTTCGAGGGCTGGTCGATTCACCTGCCCCTGGACGAGCAGGGTCGCCGGGCCGAGACCGAGCGGCTGGCCCGGGCCGCGCTGGCCGCCGCGCCGGGACCGCTGTGGATCTCCCACCTGCCGCCCGACGACGCCCGCTCGGTCGTCGCCGGGCTCGCCGTGGCGGGCCAGGAGCCCGCACTCCTGCGGCTGCGGAGCGGCACCCGCCTGTGGCTGGGTGACCCCGGCTCCCGTCGCACCACCGCGACGGTCATGGACGTGCACACCGTGGAGCGCGGGCAGCGGGTGGGCTACCGGCAGCGCAAGGCCCCGAGTGCGGGCTTCGTCGTCGTCGTGGCCGGCGGCACCTCCCAGGGCGTCGGCATGGAAGCGCCAACATCGGCCAGCAACCTGCGCCAGCGCGCGGTCGCCCTGGCCGGCGGCGGGCTGGAGGCGGCAGGACGCGCGCTCAGCCCCTACACCGTGGACGGGCGCAAGCGCTGGTTCCTGGAGCCGCCGCACATGCAGTCGAGCCAGCTGTTCCTGCCGGCCGGCGCCACCCCGCCCGAGCGCGGAACCGAGGTGCCGGTCGAGCTGCGGCTGACCACGGCGACGGTCGACCGGATCGTCGACTCGACCGTCCTCTGAGGCTCAGCCCGCCCTCGAT
>CAWGWR010000004.1:0-27360 GCA_963826405.1 uncultured Actinomycetota bacterium
CGGAGGGGGCGGGGAGGCAGCCGAGGCGACTAGACGCGCGTCAGGAGCCGCCGGGCGCGGCCGGCGACGGGGTGGCGGGAGCGCATCGGGACCGTCCAGAGGTCGTGGCCGGCGACGCCTTCGCGGGCCAGCAGCGCGTTCGCCGCGAGCCAGCCGGTGGTGGCGGCCCGCTCCATCAGTGCCACCGGGTAGTCGCAGCGGATGCCGTCGCCGGCCAGCATGACCCGGGGGTCCGGGGTCGCGACCTCCGGGCGGGAGCGCCACGGTGCGGTGCTGGCCAGCGGACAGTCCTCGCTGACCAGCCACTCCTCGGCGAGGACGGCTGCTCCGGCCAGTTCGGGGTAGAGCACGTCCAGGTGGTGGCGCAGCTCGGCTCTCACCGACTCCGCGTCCCAGGGGTCCTGGAGGGCGTATGCGTGCAGCTCCACCACGGACCCGCCGCAGGCGTCGGACCAGCGACGGGCACCGTCCTCGAAGCGCTCCAGCAGCGAGACGTTGTCGAGCGGGCCGAACCCGCTGGTGCCGAGGAACGGCGAGCGCTCGACGTCGGCCCGCCGGTCCAGCCAGAGCCGCCAGACCGCGAACGGGGGCGCGTTGCGGCCGGCGCCGACGCGGCCGGCGAAGTCCGCGTCGAAGAGCGGCGACCCCGTCACCAGCCGGCGGGTGGTCCCGGGATCGGTGGCCACGACCACGCCCGCGACCCGCCGCTGCTCGCCGGAGCCGAGGGTGACCTCGAGGTCGTCGCCGGCGCCCGCGACGTGCTCGACGGTCTGAGAGGTCAGCACCTCGACCCCCAGACCGTGCAGGTAGCGCCCGAGCGGCGCCCACAGGCTGGCGTCGTAGTCGTCACGGGGGACGTCGAACAGCAACCCCTCGGCGGAGCCGGTGAAGTAGGAGTGGAACATCGCCACGAGCTCGCCGGCCGCGAACTCGCCGGGGTGGGCGAAGAAGCTGCGGGCGAACACCTCGAGCGCGAGGTGGCGGGCCTCAGCCGGGAAGCGCAGCCGGTCGAGGAAATCGGACGCGCTCTCGCCGTCGTAGCGGGAGAAGGTGGCCGGGAAGTCGACGTCCAGCAGCTCCAGCGCCGCCGGGACGTCGACCCGGGCCAGGTCGGCCGCGGTGAACGACGGGCTCTGCGCCACGAAGGCGGCGATGGAGAGCGGCGGGGTCCGCGGGATCGTGGCGAAGGAGTCCCGGTGGCCCCCGGCCAGGACCAGCGGGTAGTCCTCCAGCGGCACCAGCCGCTCCAGCGCGGGGTCGGAGCGGCGCAGCAGCGCCCGCAGGTTGTAGTACTGGCGGAAGAAGGCGTGGAAACCCCGGCTCATCGTCACCGGCCCGCCGGCGCCGGGGTGCTCGACGGGCCAGGCCCGCACCCGCCCGCCCAGCTGCGGCTGCGCCTCCACCACGGTGACGGGCACTCCGCGCTCGGCCAGGCCGGTCGCGGCGGCGAGCCCCGCGATCCCGCCGCCGGCGACCAGCACGGGACGGTGGCCGTCGCTGCGCCGCGTCCCCGACGCCCCGGGGTGGCGGACGGCCCGGGCGTCGCGGCCCGGGACCCAGCGGGCGCGGCTCACGCGTCCACGGGGCGGCGGGCGCGGAAGGTGTGCAGGATGCCGCGCTGCCAGCCCGGCACGGTGGACACCTCGACGTCGACGAAGCCGGCCGCGTAGAGCCGGTCGACGAAGGTCTGGACCGCGTCGAAGTCGCGGACGCTCTGCCACAGGTAGCGGTACAGCCGGGTCTGGCGCGCGGTGAACCAGCCGAGCGGGATCACCACCAACCAGCAGACCAACGACCAGATGAGGTCGGCCGACCGCGACTGGGCCACCGAGTACTCCTGGACCACCAGGACGCCGCCGGGCTTCAGCAGCTCGTGCACGTCCCGCAGCACCTCGTCGCGCTCGCTGACGTTGCGGAAGAGGTAGGCGGCGAGGACGCCGTCGACGGGTGCGTCCAGCCCGAACTCGGCCCGCCGGGCCGCCAGGTCCTGGGCCAGCCCGTGCTCGAAGCGGACGGCGGTCGGCCAGCTCTTGTCGCGCGCCTCGGCCAGCATCCCCGACGAGGCGTCGACACCGGTCACCTCGACCTGGCGGCCCGCGCGACGGGCCGCCGTCACCAGCGCCCGGGTGGACGCGCCGGAGCCGCACCCGAGGTCGAGCAGCCGCAGCGGGCCGCCGGGCGGCACCGTCTCGAGCAGCGCGCCAGCGGCGGTGGCCAGGTGGGCGTGGTAGCCGGGGTTGCGCGCGACCATGGTGTCGTAGCTGGGCGCGGCCTCGTCGAAGGCGAGGGGCACCTCGTCAGTGGTGATCACGGTGTGGGGTCCTCACCTCGTCGTGCCGGCGACGCCGGCGTGCTGCCTGCAGGGGCCTCGCCCGGCTCGAGCCGGGCCAGCGAGGCCCCGCCAACCCTAGCCGCCCGCTTCCCGACCCACCCCGACCTGAGGGGGCGGCAGGAATGCGCACACCCGCTCAGCCTGACCCTTGCCGCTCCGAGCGGTCAGCCCGCCAGCTCGGCGCCCGCGAGGACCACGGCAGCCGACGCCCAGGCCAGCGGGGCGACCGCGGCCGGCCGTCCGTCAGCCAGCACCTTCTCCGGCAGAGACCCCGCGTCCGTGCGGTGCCCGTCCAGCCACCCGAGCCAGGCCCTCGCCGCCTCACGGTCACCGAGCGCGGCGGCAGCCAGCGCGTAGCTGGAGGTGGACGTCGTCCAGCTGATGCCGTCGTCGCGCCACGACCCCCCCGGAGCCAGTCCGCCCGCCGGCCGGAGCATCGAGCGCGGTGCGGCCCGGAAGGCGGCGACGGCCGCAGGGTCGGGCTCCGCGGTGAACGGCGGAAGCAGGAACACGACCCCGAGGTCGACCGAGGACGACGGTCCGCCGGGATGACGGGGGTAGCCGTTGCCGGCGAAGCGGGCGCGGATGGTTCCCGACAGGCGGTGCGCCGCCGCCTCCACCGGCTCCGCGACCGGGTCCCCGGCCAGCGCGTACAGCCGGGCCGCTGCGTCGAGCCCCGCCCGCAGCAGGGCGGCGGTGGCCAGCGTGGGACGTCGTTCGGGTCGCTCCCAGTAGTCCTGGCCCGCTGGGGGGAGCCGGTGCCCGTCGCGCACGGCAGCGCGGGCCGCGCCCGTCGAGCGGTCCAGGAGCGAGCGGTACCGGTCCACCAGGACCGCCCGCTCCTGCTCCGGCGCCGACTCGACGACCGACGCCAGCGCCCACAGCGCCCAGCCGACCCCGTCGAGCTGCTCGCCGCGGTCGTCGGGCACGCCGGAGCCGTCGGCCCGGTAGCGGGCCGCGAAGACCCCGGACGGCGGCTGGACGCGTTGCAAGAAGGTGAGGACCGCCTCCGCGTCCGCCCCGTGCCCGGTGCGGGCCAGCGCCGCCGCGGCCAGAGCCGAGTCGCGGGGCCAGACGTGGCGCCAGCCCGGAGCCCACCCGGCCACCGGCACGCCGGAGTGCAGGCTCAGCGTCCGCAGGTCCAGCAGGGCGTCCCGGACCAGGGTGCCGTCCCCCAGCCCGGCCACCGTCGGGACGGTGCCCGCAGCCAGCCAGGTGCGCTCGGCCCGGACCTGCTGCCGGGTGCCTGGGGTGCCGGCCAGGACGCGGCTGCCCGGCACCAGCGCGGCCGGGTCCTGCACCGGCTGCACGGCTCCGTCGGCTCCGACGCCGAGGGTCTGGGCGTCGAGCGGGATCACCCGGTCGCGGATCCCGCGGCTGGCCGCGCCCGCGCCGGAGAGCCCGTAGACCAGCGCCAGGGCCAGGCCAAGGGCCACGACCGCCGCCCAGCGACGGCTCCCGCGCTGTCCGGGCCGCACGGCGCAGGCTCGGGACGTCATGCCGCTCAGCCTAGGTCCGCGGCGACGCCCGCCTCGTCGTCCACGGTGCGGGCCGAGCGGGAGGCGCCGCCGCCGCCCAGACGGGGGCCGTGTAGAAAGCAGGGATGGACTATCGAACTCTCGGCCGCAGCGGCTGCGCCGTCTCGAACCTCTGCCTGGGCACCATGACCTTCGGCAACGAGACCGACGAGGCCGGCTCGCACGCCCAGCTGGACCGCTTCCTGGAGGTCGGCGGCACCCTCGTCGACACCGCCGACGTCTACACCACCGGGGTCTCGGAGGAGATCATCGGCCGCTGGTTCGCCAGCCGACCCGCCGACGTGACCGAGCGCGTAGTGCTCGCCACCAAGGGTCGCTTCCCGATGTCGGAGGAGCCCAACGGCTTGGGCCTCACCACCCGTCACCTGACCCGGGCGCTCGACGCGTCCCTGAAGCGTCTCGGCGTCGAGACCGTCGACCTCTACCAGGTGCACGCGTTCGACTCCTGGACCCCGCTGGAGGAGACGCTGCGCACCCTCGACGGCTTCATCCGCGCCGGGAAGATCGCCTACTACGGGCTCTCCAACTTCACCGGCTGGCAGCTGACCAAGGCCGTGCACCTCGCTGCCGCCCTGAACCTCGCGCCCCCGGTGACGCTGCAGCCGCAGTACAGCCTGCTGGTCCGCGACATCGAGTGGGAGATCGTCCCCGCCGTCCTGGACGCCGGGATGGGCATGCTGCCCTGGAGCCCGCTCGGTGGTGGCTGGCTGTCGGGCAAGTACAAGCGCGACGAGCGGCCGACGGGTGCCACCCGGCTGGGCGACAACCCCCAGCGCGGGATGGAGGCCTGGGACCGCCGGGGCACCGAGCGGACCTGGGACGTCATCGACGCCGTGCAGTCGATCGCCGAGGCCCGTGGCGTCTCGATGGCCGAGGTGGCGCTGGCCTGGGTGACCAACCAGCCCGGCGTCACGTCGACGATCCTCGGGGCGCGGACGCTCGAGCAGCTCGAGATGAATCTCGCCGCGGCCGACCTGCAACTCACCCCCGAGGAGACGACCCGCCTGGAGGAGGTCTCCCGGACCCCCGTGGGCGACTACCCCTACGGCGAGCTCGGGGTGCAGCAGCGCAACCGGAAGCTCTCCGGCGGCCGCTGACCGACCGGTCAGGACGACGAAGGGGCCGCCGGGGGGAAACCCCGGCGGCCCCTTCTGCCCGGTCTGTCCCAAGGGCAGCGTCGACTCAGCCCAGGGTGGCGGTGTCGATCACGAAGCGGTAGCGGACGTCGCTGGCGACGACGCGGTCCCAGGCCTCGTTGATCTTGTCGGCGCCGATCACCTCGATCTCGGCCCCCAGTCCGTGCTCGGCGCAGAAGTCGAGCATCTCCTGGGTCTCGGGGATGCCGCCGATGTTGGAGCCGGCCAGGCTGCGGCGCGCGGGCAGCAGCGAGAAGGCCTTCACCGACATGGGGTGCTCGGGGGCGCCCACCTCCACCAGGGTGCCGTCGATCGCGAGCAGCCCCATGTAGGCGTCGAGGTCGAGGTTGGCCGAGACGGTGTTGATGATCAGGTCGAACGTGCCACCCAGCTGCTCGAACGTCTCGGGGTCGCTGGTCGCGTAGTAGTGGTCGGCGCCGAGGCGCAGGCCGTCCTCCTGCTTCTTGAGGGACTGACTGAGCACGGTCACCTCCGCGCCCAGGGCGTGGGCGATCTTGACGCCCATGTGGCCCAGGCCGCCGAGGCCGATGATGGCCACCTTCTGGCCGGGGCCGGCGTTCCAGTGCTTGAGGGGCGAGAACAGGGTGATCCCCGCGCACAGCAGAGGCGCCGCCTCGTCCAGCTCGATGCCCTCGGGGATGCGCAGGACGAAGTCCTCGTCGACGACGATGTGGGTCGAGTAGCCCCCGGCGGTCGGCTTCCCGTCGCGGCCGATGCCGCCGTAGGTGCCGATGTTGCCGTTCAGGCAGTACTGCTCCAGGCCCTTCAGGCAGGAGTCGCACTCCCGGCAGGAGTCGACGAGGCAGCCGACGCCCACGCGGTCACCGACCGCGTGCTTGTCGACCTCGGCGCCCACCTCGGCGACAACGCCGGCGATCTCGTGGCCGACGACGATGGGCCAGCCCGGGTCGCCCCACTCACCGCGGGCGGTGTGGATGTCGGAGTGGCAGATGCCGGCGAACCTGATGTCGATCAGGACGTCCCGCGGCCCGAGGTCGCGGCGCTCGATGGTGGTGGGGACGAGCGGCTCGCTGGCGCTGGGCGCGGCGTAGGCGTTCACGGTGAGCACAAGGTTCTCCTTCGTCAGGCGGGGCCCGGCCGGAGTGCGTCGCGTGGTCACGCGGGCGTCACGGCGTCGGGCAGGCGGGTCCGGTCGACGGACACCGCAAGGGCTCAGCCTAACGAACGCCTCCGCAGGAGCGCGGACGGGCTCAGCCGACGAGCATCCGTTGGCCGGTCAGGCCCCTTCCCGCGCCCGCCTGCAGCACCGGCGGGACCAGGGCGACCGACGTGCCACGCGGCGGCAGCCCGAGGTGCGCCATGCCGGTGTCCGCGGTGGCGCCCTCGTCCTCACCGGGGACGGTGGCCAGCAGGACGGGCCAGACCTGGTCGTCGTCGTCGACCTCGGTCGCGAGCGAGATCCCGGCCAGGGCGGCGCCGAAGCGGTCGCCGGTCTCAGCCCGGCCGGCGACCCCGGTCGAGTCCTGCGTCCAGCCCCCGGCCAGGACGGAGGGGGGCGCACCCTCCTCCACCCGCAGGCCGGTCAACGAGACCGTTCCCGCGTCGACGGCCGTGCCCACGTCCTCTCCGGGGGCACCCACGGCCAGGTGCAACCGTCCGGCGTCGACCCCGAACTCACCCGTCGCGAGGGCGGCTCCGTAGCCGTCACCCCGCTCGGCGACGCCGGCCACGCCGGGAGTGTCCTGGGTGAGCGTGCGGGCGCGGCCCTCCACCCGTCCGAGGCTCGAGGGCGTGGGGGTGAAGAGGTCAACCGACGCGAACCCGACCGCCCCCGCGTCGGCCAGCCGGCCCAGGTCCTCACCCGGGACGCCTACGGCCACCCTCAGCTCGACGTGGTCGCCCACGGGTTGGGCGAAAGTGGCGACCGCGGACCCGTACCGGTCCCCCGCCTCGGCGACCCCCGCAGCGCCCGGCGAGTCCTGGGTGGCCATGGAGAGCGCGCCGTCGTAGGGCTGGAAGGCGAGGGCGCCGGCGTCGACCCGAGCGCCCACGTCCTCGTGGGGCACCCCGACGAACAGCAGCGGGCCGAACGCGCTTCCATCCACCGCGAGCACCTCACCGAAGCGGTCCCCGGTCTCCGCTGCCCCGGCCCCGGCACCGCCCTGTTGGACGACGGTGACCCGCTGCGGGCCAGGCCCCTGGCGGTCGACCCGCACCACCCGGCCCGCGTCGGAGGCCGCGCCGACGTCGCGGCGGGGAACTCCAACGGCGAACCAGTCGCTGCCCTCGCCCGCCAGGGCGGCACCGAAGGCGGCACCGGTCTGGGCGCCCGTGCCCAGGACGTCCTCGTCGAGCACCTCGACGGGCGTCCCGAGGCCGGTCGGGCTACCCGGCAGGCGGTAGACCTGTCCAGCGCCCGGGTGGCCGCCGACGTCCTGGCCGGGGGCGCCCACCAGCACCTCGGCGCAGGTCGTCCCGAGCACCCGCCAGACGACCACGGCGGCACCGAACCGGGCCCCCGCCTGGGTGGGCAGGCCGACATCGGCGGCGGTCACTAGGGTCCGGCGAACCGCAGGCCGGGGGTCGGACCGACCCTGTGCGGCGACGTCGGAGAAGACCACGAGGGCACCGGCGTCCGGTTTGCCGGGCAGGTCGAAGGACGGCAGGCCCAGCACGACGTCGGGGCCACCGCCGTCCACGTCGCTGCGCACGTCGTCCCAGCAGGCCCCCGCCGCTTCGGCGGGGGCGGCCGGGAAGCACAGGGTGACCGCGGCCAGCAGGAACGCGACCCCTGTGGCCCGGCCTCGTCCGCGTCCTCGCGTCCCCCCGTTCGCGTCGGCCACGGCGCACCTCCGTCCCTGATGCGGAAGATACGCCCGCGCTCGGCTGGCCGCACGGTGTCAATATGCGCCAGTCGCGGCCCGCGGGCGCTCGGGCCGGTTCAGCCACAGCCCGGCGGCCACCAGGACGGCGGCGCCCAGCAGGGTCCAGGACAACCGCTCCCCCAGCAGCAGCACGGCTCCGGCCGTGGTGATCACCGGGATGGCCAGCTGGGTCGAGCCCGCCGCGGTACCGGTCAGGAAACGCTGGCAGACGTACCAGGCGACGTAGGCGAAGGCCGTCGTCCCCGCACCCATGACGACGCCCCACAGCAGGCCCGCGGCGGTGACCGGCAGACCGACGAGCAGGCCGACGCCGGTAGGCACAGCCAGCACCAGGGCCAGCAGGGTGAAGTTCGCCGTGGTGGCCAGCCGCGGGTCGCCCGCGGACCGCCCCAGTGCGGTGTAGACGCCCCACGCCACCCCGGTCACCGCCAGCAGGGCCACGCCCAGCGGGGTCACCAGCTCCAGCCGGCCGGCGGTCAGCACGGCGATCCCCAGCAACGAGACCAGCGCGCCGATTCGACGACGGACGGGGACGGGCGTCCCGCGGACGAGGTCCGAGCCGACCAGCGTGACCATCACCGCCGCGTAGAAGACGAAGGTGCCAGCCGCCGCCCCGATCAGCACGTAGCCGTAGGAGATGCAGACGGCGTACACCCCGAGCGCGAGCGCGGGCAGCAGGGTGGTCCGGTCCAGGCGCACGCCGCGCTCCCCCCGCAGCAGCCCGACGCCCAACAGCGCCAGGGCGCCAGCCAGCACCCGGATCCCCGTCAGCAGCCCGGGATCGGCCAGCCCCTCGGTCACGACGTGGCGGGTGATGAGGGAGTTGGCCGCGAAGGCCAGCAGGACGAAGGTGAGCAGCAGGGGGACCCTGCCGCGTCGTGGACCCTGCTCAGCCATCCGTGCGACGGTCCAGCAGGGCGCGGGCGGCGAGGAGCACGTCGTCGGCGCTCACCGCGAGCAGCGCCGGGTCGGGCACGTTGCCGAAGGTGTCCCCGACCCGCAGCCGCGCGTCGGTGAGCACCACATGGGGGCCGCTGGCCGGTGGGCCCCACTCCTCCGGCGGCGCGGGACCGAAGATCACCACCGACGGCGTCCGGTAGGCCGAGGCCAGGTGCGGGACGCCCGTGTCGACGGAGACGAGCAGGGCGGCGTCGGCGACCAGGGCGGCGAGCTCGGCCAGGCCCGTGCGCCCGGCCAGCACGTCGGCCTCCGCCAGCCCGGCCAGGGCACCGACCTCCAGCGCACGGTCCCGCTCTCGGGCGCTGCCGGTGAGCACCACATGTTCGCCCTGGGCCACCAGGGCCCGGGCGACGGCGGCGAACCGCTCGACCGGCCAGGCCCGGCAGCCGTAGAAGGCGCCGACGTGGACGACGACCGCGCCCGGTGCGGGGCTGGGGGTGGGGCCCCGGAGCAGCCCGACGTCGTCGGGATCAGCGGGCATCTGGTGCTCGGTGACCAGCCGCGCCCAGCGGTAGCGCTCCAGCACGCCGTCCTCCCAGGCCGGGCCGTCCCAGCCGGGAGCGGCGTGGCCGAGCCGGTGCCGGGGCTCGAGGGCCTCGAGCACGCGGCGGCTGTCCGGTCCGCCGTGCAGGTCGACGACGGTGTCCACCCGTCCCGGCGGCAGCGGGAGCAGGTCGTCGAGGCCGGGGGTGGGCAGCAGGGCGTCCACCCCGCCGACCAGGTCGAGGACGGGGTCGAGCCAGCCGGGGACCGCGAGCACCAGCCGGTGCTCGGGACGCGCCCGCCGGATCGCGTGGATCGCGGGGACCGCGACCAGCAGGTCGCCCAGCTTGAGAGCGCGCAGGGCGACGAGCTCCGGTCGCCCGTCCGGCTCGCCGAGGATCTGCACGGGGTCAGTCTGGCCGTTGCCGGCGAGCGAGCAGCGCCCGGGCGTCTGCCAGCACCGCGTCGACCCCGACGTCGGCGACGAAGGAGACGTCGTGGCGACAGCGTGGCATCCCCACCACGGTGACGTCGGCGCCGCAGACGGGGCAGTGCGTGGTCCAGGCCAGCTGGAGCCGGTGCCGGCCGCGGCTGAGCGCGCCCGCGTTGAGCGCGTTGCCGAACCAGTAGACGCCGACCGTCGGGACCCCGAGGGCCGCGGCGACGTGCCGGGGTCCGGAGTCGTTGGCGACGACCACGGCGGCGCGGAGCAGCAGCTCCACCAGGTCGCTCAGGGACGCGCGGCCGGCGGTGGTGCGGACCCGGTCCGCCTGGGCCGGGTCGACCGCGGCGAGCAGCTCTTCGGCCAGCCCGACCTCTGAGGCGTCCCCGACCACCACGACCTCGGCCCCGTCCGCGGCCAGGGCTCCGGCCACCGCCGCGAAGGACGCCGGCGGCCAGCGGCGGCGGGGGTCGGTCGCACCGGGGTGGAGGACGACCAGCGGCGGCCCTTCCGCCGGCGCCGCGAGCACCTCCTGCTCGGTCGGGGTCAGCCGCAGCCGCGGCTCCAGGTCGACCGCGGACGCCCCGGCGAGTGCCGCCACCTCGAGGGCGCGCAGGACCTCGTGCTGGTAGTAGAGGTAGGGCACGGTCCGCTCCAACGCCGGCGCCCCCTCAACCTGCAGCCCCACGGTGTGCCGGGCTCCCAGAGCCAGCAGGAAGGGGTTGGAGTTGCCGCCGCCCCCGTGGACCTGGACGGCGAGGTCGAAGCGGCGGGCCCGCATCCGGGCCAGAAAGGCTGCGGTGGCCGCAGGGTCCTCGACGCCGTCGCGGACTCCCGGGCGGACGGGCAGCACCTCGACGCCGGCGAACGGGGAGGGCCGGTCGGCCAGCAGCGCCGCGTGCCCGGGGGCGCCGAGCAGGGTGAGCTCGGCGTCGGGGTAGGCCGCCGCCAGGGCCTCGGCGGCCGGGAGGGCGAAGACCAGGTCCCCCAGGCCGCCGCCGCGGAGGACGGCTATCCGGCGGACGTCCAGAAACCGTGGAGCCGGCTCGCCGACGACGGGTCCGGGCCGCTCGCTCACCTGCCGCCCGGGGACCGGGAACCCGCGACGCTGCGCACCTTGCCCTCCCCAGCCACGTCTGACTCGTCGTCCCAGGCCGGGACGCGGACCGAGGCGGTGGCGGCGGCTCCGGCGGCGACGTACGCCGCGGCCTCCTGCACCGCGCTCCGGACAGCGGTCGTCGGCGTCGGCTCCGGCGAGCAGGGCGGCGGTCGCGCTCGCGGCGAACTGGTCGCCGGCGCCGCAGGTGTCTGGTCGGCCGTGGCCGGTCCCGGTGGTGGCCCCGACCAGCGGCACCTCGACCCCGGGCTGCCCGCCCCCCCGGCTCAGCACCGCACCCCGTTCCCCCTGGGTGACGGCCACGGCGCGCGCCTCCCAGTGGCGGCAGAGCCAGGCAGCCCGCTCGAGGGCGTCGCCCTCAGCCCCGAAGTGCCGGGCCTCCGCGGCGTTCGGGGTGGCCAGCGCCACCCCGGCGACCGGAGCCGCCCCCCGGGGGTGCGGGTCCCAGACCACGGGCACGTCGGCCGCCACGGCCTCCAGCCGGCGCCGCAGCGCGGGCAGCGCGGTGAGCCCGCGCCCGTAGTCGGCGACGAGCACCGCGCCGGCCGCGCCGAGCACGGCGTGCACTGTCCGGGGCAGCACGCCCCCTGCCGGGTGCCCGCCGCCGCTGTCGAGCCGGAGCATGGGCACGCCGTGGGCGCCGACCCGGGTCTTGACCACGGTCTCGCCGATCCAGCGCAGAGGCTCGACCGCCACGTGCCGGCCCAGCAGCTCCTCGAGCCGGGCCGCCGCGGGGTCCTCGGCCAGCGCCGTCACCAGCACCACCTCCAGGCCGCTGCGGGCGGCGAGCAGCGCCGCAAGCCCCGCCCCGCCGGGCCGCTCCCAGCGCTCGTCGAGGTCCACGACGGGCACCGGGGCGTCCGGGGCCAGCCGGGTGGAGGTGCCGCTCAGGTCGACGTCCAGCAGGGAGTCGCCCACCACGACCAGGGGTCCGGTGCGCCTCATGCCGGGACCTCCGTCTCGAGTCCGACGACCGCGTGCGGGGCGGCCACCCGGGCGACGGCGGCGACCACCTCGGCCGGCGCGACGCCGGTCAGGCAGGGGTGCCCGGGGACGGGGCAGGTGCGGGCCCGGGTGCCGCGGCAGGCGGCGTCCTGGTCGCCGAGCAGCACGACGGGGACGCCGTAGCGGTGCCCAGGCGGAGGCGGCCACCACCGGTGCGAAGAGCGAGACCACCGGGGTGCCGACGGCGGCGGCGAGGTGGGCGGGGCCGGTGTTGACCGCGACCACCGCCCGCGCCCCGGCCAGGACGGCAGCCAGCTCGCGCAGGCTGAGCCGGCCCCCGAGGTCCGACGCCAGCCCGTCCGCCGCGGCAGCGGCCGTCAGCTCGTGGTCCCCGGGGCCGCCGGTGACGACCACCCGGTGCCCGGCGGCCACCAGGGCCTCGACGAGCGCGCGGGCGTGCGTCGGGGTGGTGGCCCGCGCCGCGACGGCCGCGCCAGGGTGCAGCACGACGTAGGGCCCCGGCCCGGCGAGCGCGTCGGGACCGGGCAGCGGCCCGGCCACCGCGAGCCGCGCCGAGCTGGCCGGCGACCCGAAGCCGGCCGCCCGCGCGAGCTGCAGGGCCCGCTCCGGCTCGGGCAGCCCGTCCACCGGCCGGTGCCGCAGGTCCAGCAGCGAGCCCGGGTAGTCCTCGCTCGCCGCGCCGACCCAGCCGACCCCGGCCATCCGCAGCAGCAGGGCCAGCGGCAGGGGCGACTGGTGGTAGGACGTCAGCACCAGGGCGGCGTCAAAGCGGCCCGCCGCCAGCGTGGCCACCAGGCTCTGCATCTCGGCCGGGTCGACCGGCGGGGGGTTCAGCACCACCCACGGTGCGGTGAACTCCAGCACGGCGTCGACGCCGGGGAGCAGCTCGGCGGTCGCGCGCTGGCCGCGGGCGACGAGCAGCGTGACGTGCGACGCCGTCTCCGCCACGGCCCGCACCGCCGGCCCGGCCAGCAGCACGTCCCCCATGCTGTCCAACCGCGCGAGCAGCACGCGCCCGTCCCGCGGCGCCGGCCTCACGCGAACCCGGCCAGGTGGAGGCCGACGGCCTCGTCGAGGCTGCCGGCCACGGCGGCGGCCGACCGGGCGTGCTCGACCTCCTCGGACCGGGTGACCGGGGTCGGAACCAGCACAGCGCGCGCCCCGGCGGCCAGCCCCGCCTCCACGTCCGCACCGATGTCGCCGATCATCAGGCACTCCGCCGGCTCGAGCCCGAGGGCGGCGGCTGCGGCCCGGACCATCCCCGGCGCCGGCTTGCGGCAGCCGCAGCCGTCCGCCTCCCCGTGCGGGCAGACCTGCCAGGTGTCGAAGGGGCCCAGCTCGGCATCGACGCGGGCGTTGACCCGGACCAGCGCGGCCGGGCTGATGAGCCCGCGGGCGATGCCCGACTGGTTGCTCACCACGCCGACGGCGATCCCCGCGGCCCGCAGCCGGTCGAGCAGGTCCCGGGCCCCGTCGACCGCGCGGACGCCCGCGGGGTCGTCGAGGTAGGGGACGTTGTGGATCAGGGTGCCGTCCCGGTCGAAGAGCACCGCACGCACGGGCTGCGCGCCCGCGGGAGGTTCCGCGTCACTCACCGGTGCGGCCCGGACGGCGCGACAGGCCGGCGGTCGCAGGGACGCGGCACGGACCTCGGCGTAGACCTCGGCGGTGGCCGCCGCGACCCCCGGCCAGGTGAAGCGGTGTAGCACCCGCTGGCGTCCGGCGGCGCCCATCCGGGCCCGCAGGTCGGCCGCGGGCAGCAGGGCGGCGAGCGCGGAGCGCAGCGCGGCGGGGTCCTGCGGCGGCACGAGCAGGCCGGTGACGCCGTCGGCCACGCTGTCGAGCATGCCACCGACGGCGGACGCGACCACGGGGACGCCGCAGGCCATCGCCTCCAGCGGCACCAGGCCGAAGGGCTCGTACCAGGGGGCGCAGACCACCGCGTCGGCGGAGCGGATCAGCGCCGGCATCGTGGCCCGGGGCACCTGACCGAGGCAGTGCAGGCGGTCCGCCACCCCGAGCCGCTCCGCCAGGCCCTGCAGCCGCTGCAGCTCGGCGTCGTGCCCGTCGCTGCCGCCCACCACGAGCAGCTCGGTGTCGGGCAGACCGGCCAGGGCCTCCACGACGACGGCGAAGCCCTTCCGCGCCACCGGTCGGCCGACGGTGACCAGCCGGTACCGCTGCGTCCGGGCGGGGACGGGGGTGCCGTCGTCCTCGGGGGTGAAGCGGTCGGCGTCGACCCCGCACGGGACGACCGTGGCCTGCTCGCCCGCGAGCCCCATCCGGCGGAGCTCCCGGACCTCGTCGGAGCAGGTGGCGATGACGCGGTCGGCCGAGCGGGCCACCGCGAGCTCCACGGCAGCACGGGCCTCGGGGCTGGTGTCGGCGACACCCTGGTGGCGCCGCTTCACCGTCCCCAGGGCATGGAAGGTGACCACCCGCGGCAGCTCGAGCGCGTCGGCGGCCCGGTCGGCCGCCCACGCCGACATCCAGAAATGGCTGTGCACGACGTCGGGCCGCAGGGCGGCGAGCTGGGCGGTCAGGGCGTCGGCGAAGGCCGGCATGTGCGGCCAGAGGTCGTCCTTGGGCAACGGGGCCGCCGGCCCGGCGTCGACGTGCAGCACCTGGTAGCCCGCACCTGCTCGCACCTGCTCGGGCTGGGCCGGGTCGTCGCGTCGGGTGTGGACGCTGACCTCGTGGCCCTGGCTGGTGAGGGCCGCGGCCAGCGCGTCGACGTGCACGTTCTGCCCGCCAGCGTCGACGGCACCCACGAGCGCCAGCGGGCTGGCGTGCTCGGTGACCAGGGCGATCCGCACACCCCACCTCCTCCGTCGGCGACACAGCGGCAGAGCACTACCCCGTGGGGCAGCACCCTAACCAGCACGGCCCGGTCTCGCACACGGGTGCGGCCCGGCGACGGGGCCACGACGTCGCCGCCGGCAGCCCGAGGAGGGCTGCCGGCGCCGTCGGCCGCGCTCAGGCGTCGCTCAGCAGGACCTGGACGTCCCAGGGCCCGAGCGCCAACCCCCCGCTGAGGTCACGGTCCGGGTGCCGGGCGTCGACGGCTCCAGCGGGGGCGGCCACCTGCTGGGCCTCCCAGCTCCAGTTGTGCACCACGTGCAGCCGCCGGCCGTCCCGGGTGCGGGACTGGCTGACCGTGACCGACACCGGCAGGTCGCCCCAGCCGGGCCGGGGATCCGGCACCAACCAGGCGGCCAGGTCGCGGGCCAGACCCGGGTCGGGGACGGTGCCGACGGTGGTGATGCGGCCCTCGCCGTGCTCGGTCGTGGTGACGGCCGGGAACCGCCCGAACTGCGGGTGGTCGTACTCCAGCAGCGTCTTGGCCCCGTCGCTCTCCAGCAGGTCGACCCAGCGGGTCGCGTGCGCGTCGGGGCCCACCGGGAGGTCGTCGCCGGCCGGCCGGACGTCCACCGGGCTCCGCAGGTTGGAGAACTCCTGGAAGCGGACGCCCGCCGCGTCGGCGAGCAGGGCCGGCTTCGTCTCGGTCCGCGCCCGGCCCTCGCCGTCGCCGTAGCCGGTGCGGATGCCGATCACCAGGTGGCCGCCGGCTGCGGCGTACTCGCGCAGCCAGCACAGCAGGGCGTCGTCGGCCACCAGCAGCCCGGGCACCACGAGCACGGGAAGCTCCGCGGCCACCTCGGCCGGGGTCCGTTCCACCAGCTGCTCGTCGTGGATGACCCGGACGCCCACCCCGGCGTCGAAGGCGCCGCGGTAGAAGGCCTCGTAGATGCGGTGGAAGGCGCGCACGTCACCGTCGATCGCGCTCGGGTTGGCGTTCTGGGACGGGAACGGGGACTGGAAGGCCAGTCCCCACTTGGACCGGGCGGAGTAGACCAGCCCCATCGAGGCGTGCGGGGTGAGGCCCGTGACCGTTGGCCCCAGGTCCGCAAGCTCGGCCCCCAGGCCCGCCAGCTCCCGGAAGACCCGGCCCGGCTGCTGGTCGTGCGGCAGGATGCCGATCCAGTAGGTCTCGGTGCCGAAGTGGTTGGTGTGCCAGTGCCAGTACTCGATCATCTCCGCGCCCCGGGAGATGAAGCTCCACGCGGCCTGGCGCCACTGGCCGTCCCAGGCGGGGAAGTTGGTGCCCGGGCCCCCGATGGCCCCGGCGTTGGTCTCGGTGACCAGGAAGGGTGCCTGCTTGGAGGCGTACATGCGGTCCGCGCTCGCGAACAGCGTCCAGGCCCCGCTCGTCGTCCAGCCCTGGGGGGCGTCGTTCCCGAGCGGCAGGGCGAGGTCGTCCTGCATCGCGTAGTACGGGTTGCCGGCGGTGACGTCGAGGGCCCGGGTCAGGCCGACGTCGTCGATCCCGGGCCGGTCGTAGGCGATGCAGGTGGTGACGAACTGCTCCGGCGAGGCGTACTCCCGCACGATGGCGGCCTGCCAGGCGATGAACTCGGTGGTGAGCTTGGCCTGGAAGGTGCGCCAGGCCAGGTCGTACTGCGGCTGCGCGTTGCCGTCGGGACGCCACAGGTCGGCCCAGGTGGAGAGCCGGTGCGACCAGTACACCAGGCCCCAGGCCTCGTTGAGCGCCTCGACGGTGCCGTAGCGCTGCCGGAGCTCGTCCACGAAGCGCTGGAACACGCCCTCGTTGTGGAACGTCAGCAGGCCGGGCTCGTTGTCGACCTGGAACCCGATGACGGCCGGGTGGGCGGCGTAACGCTCGACGATCTTGCGGACCACCCGCTCGGCGTAGAACAGGAAAGCGCCGTGGCTGTAGTCGACCTCCTGGCGCGATCCCCAGGTCATGGGCTGCCCGGTCTGCACGTCGGCCGCGATCTCGGGGTGACGGCGCACCAGCCACGGCGGGACCGCGTAGGTCGGCGTGCCCAGGACGACCGAGATGCCTCGGGCGTGGGCGCCGTCGAGGACCGGCTGCAGCCAGTCGAGGTCGAAGACACCCTCCTCGGGCTCCCAGGTGGACCAGACCGACTCCCCCACCCGGATGACGGAGAAATTAGCCTCCACCATCAGGTCGAGATCGGCTTCCAGCCGGGGCGAGGGCTGGTACTCGTGGTAGTAAGCGGCGCCGAAGAGGACGCGGGCAGGACGCGGGGACACAGGGATTCCTTTATCGAGAGTGCGAGGGTGAAGGACGCGGCCGCTCAGGCCTTGACGCCGCCGGAGGACAGGCCCGACTGCCAGAAGCGCTGAAGGAAGATGAAGGCCAGGATCAGCGGGATGACGGACACCATCGACCCTGTGATCACCGTGGAGAACAGCGCCTGGCCGCCGGATCCGGCACTGGAGATGGACTGCCACTGGGCCAGGCCCACCGGCACGGGGAACTTCTCCGGGGAGTTCAGCATGATGAGCGGCAGGAAGTAGTTGTTCCAGGTGGCCACCAGGCTGAACAGCAGCACGGTGACGGCGCCGGGCATCAGGAGCCGGAACGCCACCCGGAAGAAGATGCCCACCTCGCTCAGCCCGTCGACCCGGGCGGCCTCGATCAGGGAGTAGTCCACCGCGTCAGCGGCGTAGACGCGCATCAGGTACACACCGAACGGACTCACCAGTGAGGGCAGGATGATCGCCCAGTACGTGTCGGTCAGGTTGGCCCGGGCGAACAGCAGGTACGTGGGGATGGCCAGCGCCGTCGTCGGGATCATGATGGCGCCCAGGATGATGGAGAAGATCGCCTTGCCACCGGGAAACTGGTACTTGGCGAAGGCGTAGCCCGCCGCCGTCGCCAGCAGGGTGGCACCGACGGCGCTGGTCACCGAGTAGATCAACGAGTTGAGGAGCCACCGGCTGAACACGCCGTCCTGGAGGGTGAAGGTGTCGCGGAGGTTCTGGACCAGGCTGAAGTCGGCAAACCAGAGCCCGAAGGAGGAGAAGAGGTCAGCGTTCGACTTGGTGGAGGCCACCAGCAGCCAGTAGATGGGCAGCAGGAAATAGAGCACGCACGCGAACATGACCACCGTCAGCAGCGTGCTCTTGCGCTGCTTCTGCGGCCGGTTGACCCGGACCGCGCCGGCGGCGTCGACCGTTGCGTCGACATCCTTGGTGACCAGGGAGGTCATGACTGCTTCTCCTTCCGCTGGGTCCCCAGCTGCACGGCATAGGACAGGGCCATGATCACGATGCCGAGCAGGAAGGCGATCGAGGCCGCGTAGTTCACGTCCTGGTTCACGAACGCCAGGGTGTAGGCGTAGAGGTTGGGCGTGTAGGAGCTGTTGATCGCGTTGGGAGCCAGGATCCTCAGCAGGTTCGGCTCGTTGAAGAGCTGGAAGCTGCCGATCACCGAGAAGATCACCGTCAGGATCAGGGCCGGTCGGACGGCCGGGATCTTGATCGACCAGGCGATCCGGGGCTCTGAGGCGCCATCCACGCGAGCAGCCTCGTACAGGTCGGTCGGGATGGACCGCAGGGCGGCGTAGATGATGATCATGTTGTAGCCGATGAACTCCCAGTTCACGATGTTGATGATCGAGAACAGGACGGTCCCGGGCTCCAGGAACGGCGGTGGCGGCAGACCGACCATGCCGGCCAGCTGGGCGAAGGGGCCGAAGTCCCGGCCGTAGAGATAGCCCCACATCAGCGTGGCCACGACGGCGGGGACGGCGTACGGGACATAGATGGCCAGCCGGACGAACTTCGCGAGGCGCACCATGCCGCTGTCCAGCGCCAGCGCGAAGAACAGCGACAGGGTCAGCATGATCGGCACCTGGACGACCAGGAACAGGGCGACCCGGACGATCCCGGACAGGAAGACCGGATCGGTCAGCGCGCGGCTGTAGTTCGCGAAACCGGCGAACGAGACCCCACCGATCAGCTGCTGCTTGAAGAACGACAGGTAGCCCGCATATCCCAGCGGCACGATGATCATCGCGAGGAACACGAGGAAGAACGGGAGGACGAAGAGGTACGCCGCCCGGTACTGACGCTTCTTGGCCACGGTCAGGGGTTTGCGGGCCGGCTTGGCGGATGGGCTCTGGATCTCGGCTGCGCGGGTCGCAGTGGTCATGTCTCACCCCTTTCAGGAGGAGGAACGAGGGCACCGGGCGCCGGCCCCCGGTGACCACCTCGGGTGAGGTGGCACCGAGCGCCCGGCAGCCCGGCAGGGCTCAGGCGACGGTGAACCCCTGCGCCTTGGCGTAACCGGCCACCCCGTCCTGCCACTTCTGGAGCCCGGCGACGAGGTCGCCCTTGTCGGCGATCGCCTTGCCCAGCGTGTCGTTGAAGTTCGAGTAGACGAAGTCCATGAACGGCACCCAGGCGAAGTCGGGCGTGACCGTTGCCGAGATCTGGGTGAACTTCTCGTTGACCTTCTGACCGCCGTAGAACGGCGACTCCTGGTCGGCGAACTTCGGGTCCTCGAGGATGGTGGTCGAGGGCGGGAACAGGAACTGCTCCGTGGCCAGCCGGAGCGCCGACTCCTTGTCGGTGTTGATGAACAAGGCCAGCTGGGCCGCAGCGATCGGGTTGGCGCTGCCCTTCAGCACGGCGTCGGTGGAGCCACCCCAGTTGCCCGACGCCGGCGTTGCAGGGTCCCACTGCGGCAGGTCGGCGGCGCGCCACTTGCCGGAGGTCTTCTTGGCCGTCCCCTGGAGGAAGACCGGACCCCAGGCCGCCGCAGGCCAGGCCGCGTACTTGCCATTGGAGAAGCCCTGGTACCAGGCGTCGTTGAAGTCGGCGTCGACCGAGACCAGGTCCTTGGCCACCAGGTCGCTCCAGAACTGCGCGACCTCCTTGGCCTCGGCGCTGGCCAGGTTCACCGTGACGGTCTTGTCGCCGTCGAACGCGAAGGGCCGGGCGCCCCGCTGCCACAGGTACGACACGAAGTGCCCGGGGTCGTTCGGCGCGAGGTTGGCGAAGTAGCTCTTGGCGTTCGCCGCGCGGTACTTCTCCGCCGCCGCCGCGAACTCCGGCCACGTCTTGGGCACCTCGACGCCAGCTTCCTTGAGCAGGTCCTCGCGGTAGAGCAGACCCATCGGACCCACGTCCTGCGGAACGCCGTAGACGGCCTCACCCTTGCTCACCTGGGACCACACCCAGTCGGGGAACTGCGACTTGATCTCCGTCGCGCCGTAGGGCGAGATGTCCAGCAGGTTGTCGCCCAAGGTGAACGAGGGCAGGTACTGGTACTCGACCTGGGCGACGTCGGGGGCGCCCTGCCCGGACTGGATGGCCGCGCGCATCTTCTGGTAGTGCGGAGCGCCCGCCCCGACGTTGACCAGCTTGACCTTGACGGCCGGGTACTTCTTCTCGAAGAGGTCGACCTGGTTCTGGATGTCGGGCACCCAGGTCCAGAAGGTGAGGTTAGTCGGCTTGGCCATGGCCGCGTCGATGTCGGCCTGGCTGACCTTGGGCCCGGTGGACGGTGCGGCCGCGCCGCCGCCACCGCCGTCACCGCCACTGCAGGCGCCGAAGAAGACCGCGGCCGAGGCGAGGGACATCGTGCCGAGGAAACCGCGGCGGGAGAGTGAGGTGGACATGGGACTACCTGCCTTCGTTGGGAGGTTGGACGGTGCACCACTCGGGCGAGGGTGCGTCGGGCCGGTCCGGGATGGTCCGGCGGTGCGGGAGTGGGATCACGGGCGGGGGCGGGTCAAGAACGTGCCGCGGGCGGACCGCTGGAGCGTCGCGGGATCAGCAGGGGTGGGGGGGCGGGGTGGCGGTCGGGGTGCGGCTCGTCCTCGATCATCGCGACGAGGTCGTGCAGCGCGCGCTCGGTCGAGGCGGCGTCGTCGGTCCGGACGGTGGTCAGGGGGATGACCTGGAACTCGGCCTCGGGCAGGTCGTCGACGCCCACCACCGAGACGTCTTCGGGCACCCGCAGCCCGGACTCCACGAGCGCGCGGATCACGCCCATGGCCATCGAGTCGTTGGCCGCGAACAGCGCCGTCGCGCCGGAGCGCGCCAGCTCCAGCCCGCGGGCATAGCCGGACCGGGCCGACCAGTCACCTTCCAGCACGAGTGCGCCGTCGTGGCCGCTCGCGGCGAGCTCGGACTGCCAGCCCACCCGCCGGGCGACGGAGGCGTCCCAGCGCGTGGGCCCCGCGACGTGGCCGAAGCGGGTGTGGCCGAGCTCGAGCAGGTGTCGTGCGGCGACCCGGCCGATCTCTGTCTCGTCGCCGCCGAGCGGGGCGACGTGCCGGATGCCGGGTAGCGGCCCGACGCTGCTCACCACCGGCACGTTGCGGAGAAGACCGATGTCCAGCCCCGGCTCCACCGACGGCACATCGAGGATGATGCCCTCCGCACCCCGGTGCAGGAGGGTCTCGAGCGCGCCGGGCAGGTCGTCGATCCAGGGATCGGAGGTCGAGTGGATGGCCAGGGAGTACCCGCGGGCACGCACCACCCGCTCGATGGACAGCAACCGGGTGGCCGGGCCGTAGTAGCGGGTGCCGACGGCGATGGCCCCGACGACGTGCGTCCGCTGGGTCACCAGGGCCCGGGCGGCCGGGTTGGGCCGGTAGTTGAGCTCGCGGATGGCCGCCAGGACACGTTCCCGCACGTCGGCGCGAACGTGGGGGGCGTCGTTGACCACACGCGAGACGGTCTTCTGGGAGACCCCCGCGACGCGGGCGACGTCCCTCATCACCGGCGTGCGAGCCGCCCGCTCCGACAGTGTTGGCATCCGCCTGATTGCTCCTTGACTACGCTGTCAACTCTCGTAACGGAGTCAACCTTGCGCGTTGAAGCGTGTCAAGGGATCGGCGGACACGATCCGGTGGCGCTTCGGGACCAAGGGCCCTGGCTGCCGGGCTGAGGCACCCCTAGGCTCCAAGCGCTGCAGGATCCCTGCTGGCTCGCGGGACCCGCGAAACCGTCGAGGAGCGCCGTGCCCCGTCTGACCGCCCACCGCCGCGTCCTGTGCGCCGTCGCCGGCCTGCTCGGGCTGGTCCCCCTCACGGCAGTTCTCAGCCTCACTCCCGCTGCTGCGGCCGTCGTCCGCTCGGGCTCCTGCGTCGACGGCGGCGGCGTCCGCTGGGAAGTGGCCGTGACCTGGGGCGCCACCTACACGGTGGACGGGGTGACCAAGGTGTCCCTGGACCGGGCGGCCTGGACGACGGCCAAGACCGGGGTCGTGCCGACCGACTCGCGGGTGCGCACCTACCGCCCCAGCGGCACGGTGCTGCAGGACCTGACCTGGACGGGCGCTGTCGACTACCGCGGGGGCACCGTGTGGAAGTCGCGCAACCCGGCCAACCCGCCCAGCGCGCCCGGTCGCACCAAGGTCGTCCTCACCCTCGGGGTGGACGGGGACGGGTTCAGCAGCTGCTCGGTCACCGTGGTGCAGCCGGCCACCGGGGAGCCCAGCGCCGCCGAGCGCTACGCGAGCGACGTCGTCGTGGCCACCAACACCGAGCGCACCAGCCGCGGCCTGGGCGCCCTGACCCCACAGGCGTGCGTCGACTCCTACGCCCGGGCGCAGGCTCAGAGGATGGCCACCGAGGGCCGGATGTACCACCAGGAGCTTCGCCCGGTGCTGGACGCCTGCCGGCTGCGGGCCGTGGCGGAGAACGTCGCCTGGGGCTACCCGACGGGGGCTGCGGTGACGGCGGCGTGGCTGGAGTCCCCCGGCCACCGGACGAACCTGCTCAACCCGGGCTACAAGCTGATCGGCATCGGGGCCGCGCAGGGCGCCGACGGCCGCTGGTACGCCGCCCAGGTCTTCGGCACCCTGGCCTGAAAGCCCGTACGCGTTCGCGAGTGCGCACTTCCGCAGGTTCTAAGGCCCGAAAAACCTGCGGAAGTGCGCACTCGGTTTCTGCTCAGCTGACGGGGTTGCCGCCGGTGACGCCGAGCATCTCCCCGGTGATGTAGCTCGACTCCTGCGAGGCGAAGAACACGTAGGACGGGGCGACCTCCGCGGGCTGGCCGGCGCGGCCCAGCGGGGCGGATTCGCCGTGCTTGGAGGCGCGCTCGACGGGCATGGTCGCCGGGATCAGCGGCGTCCAGATGGGGCCGGGGGCGACGGCGTTGACCCGGATCCCCTTCTCGGCCAGCTGCGAGGCCAGGCCGCGGGTGAAGTTGTGGATCCCGGCCTTGGTGGTGGCGTAGTCGAGCAGCTCTGGCGAGGGGCTGACGGCCTGCACGGACGCGGTGTTGATGATCGTGGCGCCGGGCTCCAGGTGCGGCAGAGCCTTCTGGCAGAGCCAGAACATGGCGTAGATGTTGGTCTTCATGACCCGGTCGAGCTGCTCGGTGGTGATGTCGGCGATGCCGCCGGACTGCGCCATCTGGTACGCCGCGTTGTTGACGAGGATGTCAATCCCGCCGAGCTCGGCGACGGCGGTGTCGATGATCTGCTGGCAGACCTGCTCGTCGCGGATGTCGCCGGGGCAGCGGACGGCCTTGCGGCCCGCCTCCTCGACGAGCCGGACGGTCTCGTCGGCGTCAGCCTCCTCCTCGGGGAGGTAGCTGATCAAGACGTCCGCGCCCTCACGGGCGAAGGCCAGGGCGACGGCGCGGCCGATGCCGGAGTCCCCACCGGTGATGACCGCCCGACGACCGGTCAGGCGGTCGGAGCCGCGATAGCTCTCCTCGCCGTGGTCGGGCGCCTCGGTCATGTCGTCGGTGAGCCCGGGGTGCGTGATCTGGTCGTCCATGCCCGCGGGCTGGGCGTACTGGGTGGTGGGGTCGGTCTTCTGCGTCTGCTCGCTCATGTCCTCCACCTACCCGAGCACCGCATTCCCCACACCCGGGAGAGGTCCCGACGTCGACGGGGGTGGGTGCAGCCGGCGTAGCCAGCGCTCGGTCTCGGCGACGTGCGCGGCGGCGGCCGTCTCCGCGGCGCCACAGTCGCGGGCAGCGATGGCGGTCGCGATGGCCCGGTGGCCGTCGTCGCTGACCCGTTTGATCTCCGGGCCCGAGGCGGAGTCGAAGATCTGGTAGTTACGACTCCGGCTGCGGAACACCTCGAGCAGCGCAGCCAGGGTGGGGTTCCCGCCTGCCTGGGCGATCATCGTGTGGAAGCGGTGGTCCAGCTCGGCGGTCTCCTCGGGGTCGGTGGACGTCTCGATCTCGGCCAGCAGGGTGTCCATCCGCTCGACCAGTGCCTCCGGGCGGCGCGCGGCCGCCTGCGAGGCCGCGTGCCCCTCGAGCACTCGGCGCAGCTCGTAGATCTCGAGCAGGCCGTCGAGCGGCAGCAGGCCGACCGTGAGGCTCAGGCTGCGGACGATGTCGGCGGCGCGGAGCTGGGACACATAGGTGCCCGAGCCCTGCCGCACCTCGACGACGCCGAGCGCGGCGAGCATCCGGACGGCCTCTCGGAGCGAGCTGCGGGAGACCCCGAGCTCGGCGCACAGCTCGCTCTCGATCGGGAATCGCTGACCGGCCTCCAGCCGTCCGGTGGCCATCATCTGCCGCAGTCCCTGGAACGCCGTCTCGACCGCTGACACGTGAACTCCCTCCGTCAGCCCGGGGCCGGGTCGGCGTGCGCGTCATTCTGCCCGGATGACCCACGACCGCGACGCAGTGTCTGATGAATTGACCTGATCGTCACATGCAGGGCTTCCCGAACGTCGATTCATCAGACAAGATGAGCCGCACCCCAGCCCCCAGGAGCACCCGTGCCTCCCACGACCGACGTCACCGTGCCGGCTCCGCTGACCCTTCCGGGCGGCGGTCCGGCAGCGGCGCTCTGGGCGCTGCACCCTGACCTGCGGCACCTGAACCACGGCTCCTTCGGCGCCGTCCCGCGCGCGGCCCTCTCCCACCAAGCCGAGCTGCGCCAGCAGACCGAGCTCGCGCCGGTGGCCTGGTTCCCGGGCCTGCCGCAGCGCATCGCCGCTGTCCGGGCCCAGCTCGCCCCCTGGCTACCGGTCGCGCCGGAGCGGCTGGCCCTGGTCCCCAACGCCAGTGGTGGCGCCAGTGTCGTCTTCGGCAGCCTCGCCCTCCCCCGGGGGGCGGAGGTGCTGGTCACTGACCACGGCTACGGCGCGGTCACCGCCGGCGCCGAGCGAGCCGCCCGACGGTCCGGCGGCCACCTCGTCATCGCGCAGGTGCCCCTGGAGGCCAAGGAGGACGAGGCGTTCGACGCCATCTGGGCCGGCGTCACCGACCGGACGGCCCTGATCGTCCTCGACCACATCACCTCCCCGACCGCCCGCCGGCTGCCGGTGGGGCGGGTCTGCGCAGAGGCTCGCCGACGTGGCATCACCACCCTGGTCGACGGCGCCCACGCCCCGCTCCTGCTCGACGACCCGATCGGGGAGGCCGACGCCGACGTGTGGGTGGGGAACCTGCACAAGTTCGGCTGCGCGCCCCGGGGCACCGCCGTGCTCGTGGCCCGGCCCGAGGTGGCCGACGGGCTGCATCCGCTGATCGACTCCTGGGGTGCTGGTCTGCCCTTCCCCGAGCGGTTCGACCACCAGGGCACGCTGGACCTGACGAGCTGGCTGGCGGCGCCGACCGCGCTGGAGACGCTCGAGGCGAACCTCGGCTGGGACGCGATCCGCAGCTACACGACCGCGCTCGCCGGCTGGGCGCAGCAGCTCGTCGCGGACATGCTCACCGTCGCCTCCGGCGTCGACTGCCACGCCCGCGTCGGGATGCCGGTGGGGCCGCTCCGGCTCGTCGGCCTGCCCGGCCGCTTGGCGACGGGCCACCTCGAAGCGAACGCCCTACGCGACCGGATGCTCGCCGAAGCCGGCATCGAAACCGCCTTCACCGCCTTCGGCGGGCGCGGCTACCTCCGTCTCTCGGTTCACGCCTACAACACGGCGGAGGACTACCTCGATCTCGTCGAGCCGGCCGTCGCCCTGCTCCTCCAGTGGGCTGTCGAGGGCCTGGCCCGCACCACCCGCGCAACTGGTCAATCCCCAGGAAAGAAGAGAGCAGTGAACCGCAGAAAGTTCCTCCTTGGCACCGCCGGCCTGGCCACGGTCTCCGTCGCCGGCCTCACCAGCTGCGGCAGCGGCGGCTCCGGTGCCAGCAGCAGCTCCGGCGAGGGCGAGGTCACCCTGCAGATGGTCGAGAGCCTCACCAACCCTGCCCGCTCCCAGGTGCTGAAGAAGCTGCTGGGCGATTTCGAGACGGCCAACCCCGGCATCAAGGTGCAGCTGGTCTCCCCGCCCACCGAGCAGGCCGACCAGAAGATCCAACAGATGCTGCAGGCCAGCAACGGCGTCGACGTGCTCGAGGTCCGCGACCTCACCGTCGGGCCCTTCGCCAACAACGGCTGGCTCTACGACATGACGGCCGCCACCTGAGTCCTGGACCGGCTTCAGCGAGCTCACCGACCAGGCGCAGAAGTACAGCAAGCACAGCGACGGGAAGATTTACTTCATCCCCTACGGCTTCTACGGCCTCAGCCTGTTCTACCGGACCGACCTGGTGGCCGACGCCGGCTTCTCCGGTCCGCCGAAGAGCTGGGATGAGCTGCTCGAGCAGGCCGCCAAGATCCAGGACCCGAGCAAGAACCGCTACGGCTACGCCTTCCGCGGCGGTAAGAACGGCAACGGCAACGTCGTCGCCGCCATCGAGGCCTACGTGGGCGACTCCATCGACCGCGAGAACGCCTTCAAGATCCAGGGTGGCCAGTCGATCTTCGCCGCACCCGAGGCTCAAGCCGCTGTCGACACCTACTTCGAGCTCTTCCGCCGGGCGTCCCCGCCCTCGTCGGTCGCCTGGGGCTACCCGGAGATGGTCGAGGGCTTCAACAACGGCTCGACGGCCTTTCTGCTTCAAGACCCCGAGGTCATCGCCACCGTCTCGGCCTCCAAGAGCATCACCAAGGACCAGTGGAACACCGCGCCGCTGCTCACCGGTCCCTCCGGCAAGGCCTCGCAGCCCGTCGCCACCGCGGGCTGGGGGGTGGCCCAGGCGAGCAAGAACCCCGAGGCCGCCGTGAAGCTGGTGCAGTTCCTCTCCGGCGCCGCCTCGACGGTGTTCGCCAAGGAGAACAGCCTGGTCCCGATCCAGAAGACCGCCGGAGCGGACGCGTTCTACAAGACCGGGCCGTGGGCCTCCTACGTGACGATGCCGCGGAGAACCCGGATACCCACCCACGGGTGGTGCAGCCGCGCGGGGTGGCCTGGTGGACCGAGTGGACCACCAAGGCCGACGGCGACGTGCAGAAGGTGCTCATTGACAAGCTGTCGACGGCGGACCTGCTGAAGGGCTGGGACGCCTACTGGACCGAGAAGTGGAAGGGCTGAGCTGAGGATGGTCGTCCTCGACCGGGCCTCCCGGGGGAACGGTCTGCTCGCGGACCGCTCCCCCGCCCCGGCGGGTCCCCGCCGTCGGGCGTTCACCGTGAGGCGGGGTCTCGGTCTGCTCGGGTTCCTTGCGCCGGCGCTGGTCTTCGTCCTCGTCTTCACCTATTACCCGCTGCTCAAGGGCAGCCAGATGGCCTTCCAGCGGTGGAACCTCTACGACCTGCGCAACACCCCGTTCGTCGGGCTGGAGAACTTCCGGACGCTGCTGGCGGACCCGGTCATCCTGGACGGTGCTCCAGCACTCGGTGGTGTGGGTGGTCGGCTCGATCGTCCCGCAGCTGCTGATCGGCTTCGGGCTGGCGCTCCTGCTGCGCAAGCGGTTCCGCTTCCG
>CAWGWR010000005.1:0-51049 GCA_963826405.1 uncultured Actinomycetota bacterium
GAGAGGGGTAGAGCCACCGGGACCACGCCAACCCTCTCCCATCGCAGATCTTCGTAGAGTCCACGCCCATCGAGGTAGACGGCAGGAGTCACGCTGGGCCGGAAGTCGAGAAGTGATGGTTGGTGCGCGCGCCTTCCCGTCCCTGGTTCGGGACGCGTGGCGCCGGGGCTGTCGGAAGAGGGGCTGGCGGCCACCCTCGACGCCTGGACGCCCTGCACGGTGAGCCGTGGCGTCTGCTGCTCCCTCGGCACCCGCTGGACGTCGTTCGCAAGCGCACGGCGCGGTCATGGGTGAGCGTCTGACCCAGTCAGTTCCCTGGCATCCCCAACGGGATTCGAACCCGCGCTGCCGCCTTGAAAGAGCAAGCCGGTGCTGTCCGTGGACGTCCGCGGAGAGCGTTTCACGCTCAAATCAGCGGTTTGGACCACCCATCGTCTGCGGCCGTCTGCCACCGGTTGCGGCATTTGTGTGTCCCGGATGTGTCCGCGGGCGAGCTGGCGCCCGCACTGTTCGATTACTGACTGAGCCGGTCCGCGGCCCCAGTGAGGTGGCGGCCCGATGACCAGCCCAGTTGCTCGGCGCCGGCCGGGGTCAAGGGTGGCCGAAAGTCATCGCGCAGCGACGCGCAGCGCCCTTGATGCCGGTCGGGGTCGTGCAGATCCTGTGTGATCGGGTCGTCGCCGACCCCACCAGCCCAACTTGCCTCCCCTGACGTGACCAGTCGAGAGCCCGCAGGCGTAGCGGCCCGCAGCGCAGCGAGGACACGCGGAGCCGGAGGGCTTGGCCGAGCGCAGCGAGGCTCTTGAACCAGTAAGGAAAGTCGTAACCATCGTCACCGGGTCGCGCGGCGGGGTGGCTCCCGAGGGCAGTCTGGACAGCCAGTGAACAGCCGAGGAGTCCCGCTTGCGTTGCCTCCCCTCATCTCGAGGGGAGCGGACACCCTCAACTTGAGGGGTCCCAGGGTCCTGCTCCCCGGTTTATGGTCGTGTGGCCAGGCGCTGGCGACGAGGGGTGGGCGGACACGGTGGAGCTTCACGATGGTGCGGGGCAGGTGGCTCGGCAGGTCCGGGCTGCTGTGCTGTCTGCCGTCGTGGTGGGGCTGTCCCTGGTTGCCCATCTGGGGGGTGGGGGAGCTGGCCCGTCGGTGACCGGTCTGGTGGCCGGGTGGGCGGTTCTCTCTGTAGCGCTGGTCCCGCTGACGGGGCGTGTGTTGAGACTCCCACTCGTGCTTGGTCTGCTGAGTGGTGGCCAGCTCGTCGTGCACGTTCTGCTCACGGAGTCGGCGGCGGCGTCGACGCCTGCGGTGACCGCCGCCGCTGCTCGGATGGCCGCATCGTCTGGTGGCCACGCGCAGCACCTGATGGCGGGTACTCCCGCGGAAGGGGCCATCGCAGGGTCAGCCGCCATGGTGGCGATGCCTGGTGCTGGTTGGGTGATGCTCGCTGCTCACCTGGCAGCCGCGGCCGCGGTGGGGCTCTGGTTGGTGGCTGGTGAACGGGCCGCTTGGGCTCTGATCCGGATGGTTGCGGCGGTGGTGGCGCGGCCGGTCGAAGATTTGGCAGCGCTGCTGGAGGCGTTCTCCTCCTCGGCAAAGCTGGTTGAGAGAGGACTGCTCGGCACGGGGCGGCGTGGGGAGTGGTTCTCCGAGCCGGTGGCTCAGGAGCTCGCGCTGGGGTCGTCGAGTCTGAGGCGGGGCCCGCCGGCAGGCGCGCTTGACCACCTGCTGCCCTGACCCTTCACCTCTCAAGGACCTGACCATGAGCACCATCACGGGGCCGAACGCGCCCTCAGACATCTCAAGCCCGCTGAACTCTCCTCCATCTCGGGACGGGAGGGGGCGACGGGGGACCAGTTGGTTCGCCCCGTTCTGGCGGTGGCACTTCTACGCCAGTTTTCTCGTCATCCCGGTCCTGGCGATGCTCGCCGTCACTGGCCTCATCTACCTGTTCCGCTTTCAGATCGAGCCTGCCCTCCACCCGGACTTGATGCGCGTCGACGCACCTGCCGGCGGCGCCGCCCTGCAGAGCTACAACAACCAGTTGTTCGCCCTCGACACCGCGCTCCAGGCGCAGGGCGAAGGCGATGCCGTCGTCGCCTCGGTCACTGAACCGCTGACCCCGTCCGACCCGACCCGCTTCACCGTGGTCCTGGCTGACGAGTCCACCCGCGACTACTTCGTCAACCCCTACACCGGCACCGTGCTCGGGTCGCTCAACCCCGACACCACCCTCTCCGGCACGGCGGTCCGGCTGCACGGTGACCTCATGACCGGCGGCTGGGGCGACTACGTCATCGAGGTCGCCTCCTGCTGGGCCATCGTGATGGCTCTCACCGGCTACTACCTGGCGGTGAAGGGACGCAAGGCCCGTCGCCGGGTGCTCGCAAAGGCTCGCGCCGAGGCGGCTTCCGGCGCACCCGGTGCTGCGACAGCCACCCGCCACGCTCGGAACCGGCAGTGGCACGCCCTCAGCGGCGCGGTCGTCGGCATCGGCCTTCTCGGCATGCTCGTCACCGGACTGCCCTGGACCGGCTTCTGGGGCGAGAAGGCGCAGACGCTCGCCACCCAGAACGGCACCTCGTTCTGGTCCCTCGACCACGGTGCGGCATCGGACCCCACAAGCACCCTCGATGAGTCGCTGCCGCACAGCCACGCTCAGGACATCCCCTGGGCGCTCGGGAAGAACGAACAGCCCACCTCGACCCCTACGAGCAGCGGCACCGTCGCCAACCTCGACACCGCGGTCGTCGTGGCTGTCCAGGAAGGGCTGCACCGCCCGCTGACCATCACGCTGCCCGACGGCGGGGACGGGGTCTTCTCAGCCATCTCCTACGCCTTCCACGATCCCGCCCAGGAGAAGACGGTCCACATCGACCAGTACGGGGGCCAGGCGGTCGCCACCTACGGCTATGACCAGTACCCGGTCCTGGCCAAGACCGTGTCTCGCGGCATCGCCCTGCACGAGGGCCGCCACTTCGGCACCCTCAACATGATCGCCTCGGCCGGCTTTTGCGTGCTCGTCCTCTTCATGTGCATCTCCGGGCCACTGATGTGGTGGCGTCGCCGGCCCAAGAACGGGACCCTCGGCGCACCGCGAGCCAAGATGCCGCTCAAGGCAACCCCCTTGCTTGCCGTCGGGATCGCCGCACTGGCGGTGTTCCTGCCGCTCTTCGGGCTCTCCCTCGTCGCGATCCTGATCCTCGATCAGCTCGTGCTTCGTCGCGCCGGTCGGCTCAGCAGCTGGTTCAACGTCAAGCCTTGAGCTCGAAGCGGTCATCGTTGCCGCTCGTCGGTCGCTCACTGGAGTGCCGACGAGCGGCAACGATCGCTGCACTGCCACTTCCTGCCGAACCAACTGCCGTCAGCTGGCAAACCTGAAGCACAATCGCCGGAGCTGTCAGAGAGGTGTGTCACACTTCTCGCAGCAGATTGAACGCGCGCCACCACACAACGGCTTCATGCCTGGGGGTCGGCTCCCCACCCTGGCCTACGGGTCCACACACACTCGCCGCACAAAACATCCCCACTTGCTGCGCTGGCTGCCACCTCCTCTGAACTGTTGCGTCTCGGTGCAGTCACGGACCCCTGCGCTGAAGGCTTCACGCCACGTAAGCGTGAGTCGGCCCCCCAAGACTGGGTGTGCTGCGCGGCGGGTCCGCACTAGCCGCGCGGCACACCCTTTGGGTGGTGATCGTCACCGTGGACCTCTCAACACTGCAAGCTGCCCCTGCTGTCGATGACGACCGCTCCTGGTGGCACGACGACGAGGACTCCGGCCGCAGCGTCCTCAAGCTCGACGACCTGAGCCCTGAGGTGTCGCAGCTGGTCTTGGCCCGGCTGGTGTCGAAGGACTTCGGTGCTTGGGCTGACACCTTGGCCCGAGTCGGCAACTGCGTCCGCCCCGTCCGTCTCCGCGGCACCTCCGAGCGGATCGACCCCGCCACCGGTGAGGTGCTGTCGAGCTTCTCCAGCACGGACCACCCTTCGGGTGTGGTGCATGTGCGGTGTGGGAACCGGCGGGCATCGGAGTGCCCGTCCTGCTCCCGCCTCTACGCCGCAGACATGTTCCATCTCATCCGCTCCGGCGTGACTGGCGGGAAGACCGTTCCCGAGTCGGTTGCCGACCACCCGCTGCTGTTCGTCACCCTGACCGCCCCTTCCTTCGGCCGCGTTCACACCAGCGGCCGCTGCCATCCCGGCGACCTGAACCGCCGCTGCCTCCACGGCCGGCAGCTCGCCTGCGGGGTCGTGCATGCCGACGGGGCTGAGGGCAGGAGGTCCGCGGGCCTGTTGGGGCAGCCGCTGTGCGCGGACTGCTACGACTACGCCTCCCATGTGGTGTGGCAGTGGTTCGCCCCCGACCTGTGGCGCCGCTTCACGATCGCCCTCCACCGGAGCCTCGCCCACCACCTCGGCATCCCCGCCCACGCGCTGTCGGAGGTGGCGACGGTGCAGTACGCCAAGGTGGCGGAGTTCCAACGCCGCGGCGCCGTCCACTTCCACGCCCTCATCCGCCTCGACGGACCACGCAGTTCCAGCAGGGTCACGGATCCGCCCGACGCGGTGACCGCTGACCTGCTGTCCGACCTGGTGACCGAGGCGGCGTCCGGGGTGCAGCTGCAGGTCCCCGCCGTCGACGACCAGGACGTGCCCCGACGGCTGGTGTTTGGCCGTCAGCTCGACGTGCGGGTCGTCCGTTCCCAACGCCCCGATGATGATCAGTCGCTGACCGCGGCCCAGGTCGCCGGCTACCTGGCCAAGTACTCCACCAAGACCGCCAGTGACGACGTCGCGACCACCACCGCCCACTCCCGCCGCCTGCAGGCCACCATCGCCGACTTGGACCTCCGCGCCCAGGTCGCCACCCTGGCCACCGGCGAGAGCCCCTACGAGCTGCTAGGCCATTGGGGTCGGATGCTCGGCTTCCGCGGCCACTTCGCCACGAAGTCCCGCCGTTACTCGATCACCCTCGGCCAGCTGCGGCGGGCCCGCCAACGCGCCCAGGCCCGCATCGCCGCCAGTCGGGCCACCGGCACCCCGCTCGACCTGGCCAGCCTTGAGGCCGACCTCCTCGCCGATGAGGAGGAGACCACCCTCGTCATCGGGCGCTGGTCCTACCTCGGCTCCGGCTGGGCCGATGAGGGCGAGACAGCCCTGGCTACCGCCGCCGCCGCACGCGCCCGCGAGTACGCCCGAGAGAAGGCATCGCGACGTCAGCAGAGCAGTCCGAGATGAGAGGAACGCCGATGAGCAAGAGGCCGATCGTGACGGAGCCTCCCGAGAGGTTGATGACACTCACCGACCTCTCCGAGATGCTCGGGGTCCCGGTCACGACCCTGTACGCGTGGCGCTGTCGCGGGGAGGGGCCGACGGGCTACCGGATCGGCCGCCACGTCCGCTACCGGCGCTCGGTGGTCGAGGCGTGGATCGAGGGTCAAGCCGATCCTGCCCGGGAGCCGTGATGACCTCGATCGAGCGCCGTGAGCTGCAACAGCAGGACAAGTCGGGTCGTGTTCGGACCGTGGTGCGCTACAAGATCCGCTACCGCGACGGGGCCGGCCGAGCCCACAGCGAGACCAAGCGGCGTCTGGTCGACGCTGAGCGGCGCAGGGCCGAGATCGAGCTCGAGCTCTCCGGTGGGACGTGGCACGACCCTCGGCGGGGTGAGGTCCGGCTGTCGGTCTGGGCGGGGGAGTGGCTGCTCACGCGTCACGACCTCCGGCCGACGACGCACGCGCGGTTGGCGACCACCTTGTCGCGGCAGGTGCTGCCGAGGTTCGGGGCGACCCCGCTGCTGAAGATCAGCAACGGTGCGGTCCGCGCCTGGGTAGCTGAGATGGTGGCGAGCGGGCTCTCGCCGGCCACGGTCCGCAAGGCGGTGTTCGCCCTGCGCCAGTGCCTGGCGGCAGCCATCTCCGACCGACGGCTGGCGCTGAACCCCGCCGCTGACGTGCCCCTGCCGGCTGAGCGCTCGAAGCCGCCTCGCTTCCTCGCGCAGTCCCAGGTCGAGCGTCTCGCGGCGGAGATGCCCGACCAGTACGTCGCCCTGGTTCTGGTCGGCGCTTACGGCGGGCTCCGCTGGGGTGAGGCGGTCGGGCTCACCAGGGCCAACGTCGACGCTCTCCGGTCGCGGATCATCGTCGAGTCGACGGCCATCGAGGTGCACGGCAAGGTCACGCTGGGTCAGGAGCCGAAGACGCGGCGGTCCAAGCGCACGATCCCGGTAGCCCGCTCGGTGATGAGGCGGCTCGAGCAGCACCTGGCGGATCACGTCGGCCGGGGACCTGACGCCTTGGTCTTCACCGCTCGGCGAGGTGGCCCGCTGTTCCGGTCGACCTTCGCTCGTGAGGCTTGGCGGCCGGCCGTCGAACGCGCGGGCCTCGACGGCTTCACCTTCCACGGCCTGCGGCACAGCTTCGTGGCCATCCTGGTGGCCGCTGGTTGCAACGTCCGTGAGGTCTCCGAGTGGGCCGGCCACAACAGCGTCGCCTTCACGCTGACCCGGTACGGCGGCCTCTTCGAGGACGGGTCGAACCAAGCCGTCGACCGGCTCGATGCCTTGATGCGGGGCTCCAGGGCGGCGGCGCCGTCGTCGAGCTCCGGCGGGACTGAGCCGGATGTGTGTCCCCGATGTGTCCCTGGCTCGGGTACCTAGGACTTCGACGGAGTGCCGACCTGGCATATCCGCTGGTCAGAAGGTTGTTTTGCTGGCATCCCCAACGGGATTCGAACCCGCGCTGCCGCCTTGAAAGGGCGGTGTCCTAGGCCGCTAGACGATGGGGACCTGGTGCCCGGCGATCATACGCCGAGCACCGTTCTCGAGTGCGCCCTGCGCTCAGCGGTAGACCGTGATGTGCACGTGGTTCTTGTGGTTGGCTGAGTCGCCACCGCGGTCGGCCATGTAGCGCCAGCCCTCCTGGTCGCGCTGGATGTTCCAGATGTGCTGGTTCCAGATGACGTACTGGATGCCCAACTCCTTCGCATTGGTCCGCGCCCAGGCCGCCACCTCTCCGCCCAGAGCGACCCCGGCGGCGGAGCTGTAGTTCGGGATCATCAGGTCCAGCGCGCGTCCGGACGGGTGGTCGGGGATCGAGTCGGGGCGCACCCCGTAGTAGGTGGTGATCTGCGGGAACTCCGCGCGCGACGCCCGGTGCACCGCGATCGCGTTCGGCGTCAGCCCGCGCTCGACGGGCGCGCCGGCGCCAGCGCTGGGCGTCGGCTTGGTGGGCGCGAGGTACTGGGCGGTCACCCAGCGGAGCGCGTTGTTCCAGACAATCTGCATGCGACCCCCCTCGACCACGCCTGTCACCTCCAGCGCGGTCCCGCGAGGCACGGTGGTGATGGCGGTGTAGTCGTCCCCGCTCGTCGTGCGCACGATCAGGTCGGCGGTGGCGTAGAGCGTGCCGGCCACGACCGGAACGACGGGGACCGTCGGCTGGGTCGCTGCCGGCAGGGCTAGGTACTTCGCGGTCACCCAGCGCGCGGCCTCCTCATGGATCACCTGGGCGCGGCCGTTGGCCACGGCTCCGGTGATCGAGAGCGTGGTGCCCTTCTCGACCTCGGCGATGAGGGTGTAGTCATCGGCGAAGGTGGAGCGGATGTTCAGCGGGGCGGTGGCCACCCGCGTACCGACCACGGCCGGCAGCCCCGTCGTCGCCTCCAGGTAACGGCTGGCGACCCAGCCCTTCCGGCTGCCGAGGACGACCTGGGCGTAGCCGGACTTGGCTGCTCCGGTCAGCGTGACCTTGGTACCGGTCGGCAGCACCTGCAGCAGGCGATAGGAGGCCGCCGCGCCCGCTCGGACATTGACCGCGGTCGTGGTGGCCCGCAGGCTCCCCGCCACCAGCGGAGCAGGGGTGCTGAGGATCGGCGTCGGCTTCTGTCGCAGGTACTTCGAGGCGACGTAGGCCTGGGAGCCGCGGAATTGGATTCTCGTCCAGCCCCCGGTGGTCCCGGAGGTCGAGACCTCCTGACCCTTCCGCAGGGTCCCGAGCACCTCGTAGGAGGTGCCGGGGCCAGAGCGGACGTTCAACGCGACGGTCGTGGTAGCGGTGCTCGCGGCGGACGCGGGGGCGGTGCCCACCAAGCCCAGCACCAGCGCGACGGCGACGAGCAGCCGCGCAGCTGTCTTCAGTCCTGCTCGAACGAGATGCATGCGAGTTCCTCCCAGTGGCCGTCGGCGACGGCAACGAACACATGAGCCCCCGCAACATCTGAGGTCCTGTGTCACAGGCGCCTCAAACGTCTCAAACTTCTCAGGGACTCTAAGGGGGTTGAAGCGGTTCAGCAAGATGTCGATAACAAATCAACAGCGATAGCAAGCCGACACGCGTGCTTTCAGGGTGTAATTACCGTCATGTCATTCAGGTGCTGGCCCAGCACGTAGGCTGCCTGCATGGGGCCAGCCGCGGCACGAGCGTGGCTCAACTCCGCCCCGGGCCTCCCGTTCGTCGAGGTCCACCGGTGACGGTCGCGATGGCGGCCGAGGAGTTCGAGCTCCTCGTCCAGCGTGCTCTCGACGACGTGCCCGATGAACTGCTGGCGTTGGTGGAGAACTGCGTGATCCTCGTCGAGGACGCGCCGCCGCCCGACCTCGCCGGCCTGCTCGGGCTCTACGACGGGGTCCCCCTCACCGAGCGCGGGGAGTTCTACGCCGGTGTGCTGCCCGATCGCATCCTCATCTACCGGCTCCCGATCCTGGCCCTCTGCGAGACGCACGAGGAGGTCGTCGAAGAGGTGCACATCACCGTGGTGCACGAGATCGCCCACCACTTCGGCATCGACGACCAGCGTCTGCACGAGCTCGGCTACGACTGAGGACCAGACCCCAGCACGACGACCGCCGCTGCAGCGGCCGTCAGGACCACGAGCACGCACAGCAGCAGGGGAGCGCGCGCGTCGGCCAGCGGCAGGTGCCGGCGGACCGCGTCGTCGTTGTGCACGAAGCGGCGTCGGGCCAGCACCGCCAGCGCGGCCGTCGTGACGGCTGCAGCGATCCCGGCGACCACGGCAGCGGTCCACGACACCAGGGCGAGCAGGCGGGCGACCACCAGGGCGCAGGCCAGCCCTGACAGCAGGGTCCGCTGCCAGGCCAGCGCCGTCCGCTCGCTCTGCAGCCCGAAGTCCCACGGGCGACGCCGGTGCGCCGAGGGGGGACTCACCTGCTCACGCCAGCGTCACCACGACCAGGGCGACGCCCGCGGCGAGGACGACGATGCCCGTGACGACGAGCAGCAGGGGCGAGGACGGCAGCGGCTCATCCAGCCGCAGGGCCCGCTCGTTGCGGCTCCAGCGCGCCAGGGCCCCCGCCCCACTGACCAGCCCGGCGAGTACCAGCAGCAGGGCGGGCACCCGCACGTCGACTCCCGCGCCCTTCCCCAGCTGGCCGAGCGCGGCGATGGCGACACCGGCAGCCACGAAGCCCAACGCCGTCCGGATCCACGCGAGAAAAGTCCGCTCGTTGGCAAAGCTGAAGCGGGGGTCGGGCTCGCGGCCGACGCCGTAGACCTGCTGCGGCCACCGCCGGTCCGCGCCCTCTTCCGTCACCGGAGCAGCGTAGGGCCGGCTCAGGCGGCCTCCGCCGCGGAGGTGACGGCCAGGCTTCGTCGCTCCGTGCTCACCCAGCGGCGGCAACGCCCCAGCACAGCCGGTGGCAGGTAGCCCGCCTGCCGGTCGGCGCGCTCGGTCGGTGTCGCGCCACAGCCGCGAGCGAGGGAGTAGCGGGCGTCGGCCTCGCCCACCAGCACCACGACGACCGCCAGCAGGCCGCGGATCCGGTTGACCTCGAGGGTCGCCATCACGTCGCGGGACACGTGCGGGGCGACGAGGACGAGCGGCGTCCGGCTGGGCATCAGGCGCTCGATCAGGTCCAACAGCTCGCGCAGGCTGGCCACCTCGTCGGCACAGACGAGCACCACGGGGTCCTCCAGCACCGCCCAGCCGGTCGAGGCGTCGGTAACGAAGTCGGCCGAGGCCCACCCGGCTGTCACCCCGGGCCCGCTGCCGGCGGCCAGCTGGCGCTCCACCTCGGCGCGGGTCGCGTCGTCCAGGACGTCAGCAGGGACGGAGCTGGGTGGCCGTCGCGCCTGCAGCTCGGAGAGGTAGTGCGGGGTGGGGGCGTCCGGCCGGAAATGCGGGATCGCCCGGTCCGGTGGGGCGAGCAGCTCGGTCGCCCGGCGGCGGTTGCGGACCCCGTCGTAGAGGGCGCCGAAGACCACGGCGACCAGCCCGACGACGACCAGCACCGCCAGCCCGACGCTCCAGGGGTCCACAGGACCGAGGATGGCACACGGGAGCGACCCCCTCCCGGCGTCGGCCCTGGTTAGGCTCGAGCCGGGCCGTCGGGGGAGGAGTGGGGCGTGGAACGGTACGAGAGCTGGGTGGAGCGCCAGATCCGCGAGGCGCAGGAGCGCGGGGAGTTCGACAACCTGCCCGGCGCCGGTCGCCCGATCCCCGGCATCCGCGACCCGCACGACCCCGACTGGTGGGTCAAGGGCCTGCTGGAGCGGGAGCAGCTCCCCGCGCCCCTGCCTCCCGCGCTGGCGCTGCGTCGGGAGGTCGAGCAGGTGCCGACGATGCTGGACGACGTCCGGAGCGAGGCCGTCGCGCGAGCCCTCCTGGAGGACCTCAACCGGCGGATCCTCGACCTCCGACGCCGTCCAGCCGAAGGGCCCCCGGTCCTCGTGCCGACCGTCGACGTCGAGGCGGCTCTGACCCGCTGGCGCGAGTCCCGGTGAGCGGCCCCTCCGGCGGCACTCCGCGGTTGCGCGTCCGCCTCGTCAACCTCGGCTGCCCCGACGTCCGTGCCCTGCTCGCCTTCTACCAGCGACTGCTGGGTTGGCAGGTCGCCGAGGTCGACGACGACTGGGCGGTGCTGGAGGACCCGGACGGCGGGTGCGGGCTGGCCTTCCAGACCGAGGTCCACCACGTCCCCCCGGTGTGGCCGCCGACGAGCCGCGCGGACCAGCAGATGCAGCTCCACCTGGAGATCGAGGTGGACGACCTGGCGGCCGCCAGCGCGCACGCCGAGGCCTGCGGCGCGCCGGCGAGCGCCTTCCAGCCCCAGGACGACGTGCGGGTGCACATCGACCCGGCAGGCCACCCCTTCTGCTTGTACACGGCCTGAGTGCGGAGTCGTGGCCTCGTCACCCAAGGTCATAAAGTTCTGCTGGTGGACGTGACGTGGTCAAGCAGCTGAGAGGCGCGACGGCGGTCGAGACCCACAGCGCGATCCTCGACCTCATCCGCTCCAGCGGCGTCGTCAGTCGGATCGAGCTGGCGGACCGCTCCGGCCTGACCGGCGCCTCCATCTCCCGCATCGTGAAGCAACTGCTCGGCGAGGGACTGATCGCCGAGGTGGGCTTCGGGGACCGGACGGGGGGCAAGCGCCGCACCCTGCTGCAGCTCAACGCCCGGTCGCGGCACGCCGTCGGCGTCTCGCTCGACTTCGCCAGCGTCACCTACCTGGTCACCGACCTCGCCGGGGACGTGGTGGCCCGGCTGGACGCTGAGGGCATCGGCCACGAGCCGCCCGGGCGGGTCATCACCCGCATCGCCGCCGAGCTGGCGGGGCTGCTGGAGTCGGCCGCCGTCGACCGGTCCACGCTGATGGGCATCGGGATGGCCGTCGCCGGGCGGCAGGACAGCAACCACCACGTGCTGCGCAGCAATCCCCAGGCCGAGGACTGGGAGCTGTTCGACCTCGAGGAGACCCTCAGCAGCGCGACCGATCTCCCGGTGGTGGTCGAGAACGACTCGACCTGCGCCGCCATCGGCGAGTTCTGGGTCGGCCGGATCCCCGCCTCGGCCGACTTCGCCACCGTGTACATGGCCACCGGCTTCGGGCTCGGCCTGGTCACCAACGGCGACATCTACCGCGGCTCGTCGTCCAACGTGGGCGAGATCGGACACATGGTCCTCGACGTCGACGGCCCGCCGTGCTGGTGCGGCAGCCAGGGCTGCCTGGAGATGCTGGCGGCCCCCGCCCGGATCGTCGAGCGGGCGCTGGAGCAGCCGGGTCTGGCCGACGAGCTCGGCCTGCAGGGCCAGCCGGGGACCGTCCGGCAGGACGCCGAGCGCGTCGCCCGGGCGGCGGCCGCGGACCACGAGCAGGCGCTGCCGGTGATCGAGGAGTCCGCCTTCTACCTGTCCCGCGCGCTGGTGTCGGTGACGAACCTGCTGGATCTGGACCAGATCATCCTGGCCGGTCCCGGTTTCGGTGCGGCCGGGGAGATCTACCTGCGGCAGATCTGGCAGGACCTGGAGCGGCTGAGCTTCGTCCGCGCCGTGCACCCGACGAAGGTGGGGCTCTCGCGCTCCAGCGACATCTCCGCCGCCCTTGGCGCGGCGTCGCTGGTGCTGCACAGCCGGCTCACCCCGCACCAGACGTCCAGCCGCCTGGCCCTGGCCGCCCGCTGACCCCTCCCCGCCCGGGCCGACTTGTCAGAGGCTCTGGTGGTCGGGGCCGCCACCCGCGCTGACAAGTCGGCGAGAAATGAGAGGGGGCTCAGCCGCGCTGGGCGGCGAGGAAGTCGCGGAACCAGAGCCCGCTCTTCTTCACCGTGCGGACCTGCGTGTCGTAGTCCACGTGCACGAGACCGAAGCGGCGGCTCAGCCCGAACGCCCACTCGAAGTTGTCCATGAAGCTCCAGGCGAAGTACCCCTTCAGCGGCAGGCCCTGGGCGACGGCGTCGGCGCAGGCGGCGGTGTGCTGCTCGAAGTAGCGCCGGCGCTCCTCGTCGTCGACCTGCCCGTCGGCGCCCACCCGGTCCTCGTAAGCGGCGCCGTTCTCGGTGATGTAGATCGGCAGGTCACCTGAGCGCTCGGCGACCATGGCGACCACGTCGACGAGGCCGTCGGGGTGGATCTCCCAGCCCATCTGTGTCTTGTCGGCGCCGGTGTCGACAATCTGAACCCGCTCGCTGCCCGGCGCGGCGCTCGGGATGGATGGGTCGCTCCAGACGCCGTCTTCTGGAGCCGCGGCGGTGTGGCGGCTGTAGTAGTTGATGCCCATGAAGTCCACCGGCGCGTGGATGACCTCGAGATCGGCCTGGCGCTCGTCGAACCAGTCCGACAGCCCCGCGTCGAGCAGGACGTCGGAGGGGTAGCTGCCCAGCAGCAGCGGGTCGAGGAAGAAGCGGTTGCCGATCCCGTCGGTGCGCCGGGCGGCCTCCCGGTCGGCCTCGGAGTCCGACGCGGAGCGGACCGAGTAGAGGTTGACCGTGATCCCCAGGACCGAGTCGGTGTGCCGGCTCTCCCGCATGGCGTTCATCGCCAGCCCGTGACCGAGCAGCAGGTGGTGCGCGGCCTTGAAGGCATCGGTGCCCACCTGCTTGCCGGGCGCGTGCACGCCGTTGCCGTAGCCGAGGAACGCCGAGCACCACGGCTCGTTGAGGGTGATCCAGTGCCGGATGACGTCGCCGAGCGCGTCATGAGTGAGCGCGGCGTAGTCCCGGAAAGCGGCGGCGGTGTCGAGGTTCAGCCAGCCGCCCTCGTCCTCCAGGGCCTGCGGCAGGTCCCAGTGGTAGAGCGTCGCCCAGGGGGTGATGCCGTGCTCGTGGCAGGTCTCGGCGATCCGGCGGTAGAAGTCCAGTCCCGCCTGGTTGGCCGCCCCCGTGCCCGTCGGCTGGATCCGGGGCCAGGCGATCGAGAACCGGTAGGCGTTGAAGCCCAGCGAGGCCATCAGGGCGATGTCCTCGGCGTAGCGGTGGTAGTGGTCGTCGGCCATGTCCCCCACCGTGCCGTCGGAGATCGCGCCGGGCGTGCGGACGAAGGTGTCCCAGATGCTGGGTCCGCGGCCGTCCTCGTTGACGGCGCCCTCGATCTGGTAGGACGCGGTGGCCGTGCCCCAGACGAAGTCGGCAGGCAGGCGGGTGGGGGTGGTCATGGTTCTCCTCTGGGGTCGGACGGGGTGGTCAGGACGGGAAGTCGAGCCAGTGCTCACGGGGTGGGCAGAGCTCGTCCAGAGCCGTGAACAGGGCGTCGGGCAGCTCGGTCTGCAGAGCGGCGACCATCGCGTCCAGCCGGGCCGGACTGCTGAGCCCGACCACCGTGGTGCTCACACGCTGGTCGCGGACCGAGGCCTGCAGGGCAGCGGTGGCCAGGTCGGTGCCGTGCTCGGCGCAGACCCGGTTCATGGCCTCGACCGCGGCCAGGGTCACCGGGCTCGCCTCGCGGTAGCCGTACTGGGTGGTGCTCCCCGGCTTGGCCAGCAGGCCACCGCCGTAGACCGCGGCGTTCACCACGGCGACGCCGAGGTCCTCGGCCTGCGCCAGCAGCTCGGTCGCGCTGCGGTCGACCAGGGTCCAGCGGTTGTGCACGAGCAGCACCTCGAACCCGCCCAGGGCCAGGTAGCGCTGCATCTCCTGCACCGTGCCGCCGGCCAGGCCGACATGGCCGACGACGCCCTCGTCGCGCAGCGCCATCAGGGTGTCGACAGCCCCGCCGGGCGCGGACAGCTCGTCGAAGTCGTGGTACTCGGGGTCGTGCAGGTAGACCAGCGGCAGGTGGTCCAGGCCGAGCCGCTGCCGGGACTCGGCGACGCTGGCCCGCACCCGGTCCCCGGAGTAGTCCGTGCCCCGGGCGTCGACCTTGGTGGTGAGGAGGAAGTCGGTCGGCAGCCCGCCTCGCTGGGCGATCGCCGCGCCGATCCGGCGCTCGCTCTCGCCGTCGCTGTAGCCGTTCGCGGTGTCGAGCACGCGCACCGGGGAGTCCAAGACGTAGGCCGCCAGGGCGACGCCGTCGTCGTAGGAGACCTCGTGACCGAAGTTCTCCGGCATGCTGCCCAACGGGGCGCCGCCGACGGCCACGGCGCTGACCCGGAGACCGGTCGGCCCGAGCGGCCGGACCCAGTCGTCGCTGCCCGGCGCCGTCACGCCGCGGAGCCGTCGGTCGGTGCGAAGAGGAAGCCGTCAGCGTCGACCAGCACGGAGGTTCCGGCGGCGGTGACCACGGGCGTCCCGCCGCTGGGAGGGCGGGGGCCGGCGATCTCGGCCCAGCCGAAGCCGGGCGCGTCGGGCTGCGGGGCCCGGCTCCGCTTCTCCGCCTCGTAGGTGAACACCTCGAGCACGGTAGCGCCCGACTTCAGGTAGCCGATGCGGAACCCCCTCGGGTCGTGCGGCTGCTCGATCGTGCCGATCAAGGAGAAGCCGAGCGGGGAGTAGAAGGCGTTGGTGGCGGCGCGGTCGTCGACGGTCAGGGCCACGTGGTCGAAGCGGGGGCGGTCCGGGACGCCCAGGGCCCGCTCGGCAGCCACCCCCTCGGGGTCGAGGACCTGCGCGTACTGCAGGTCGCCCTGGACGAGCTCGAGCAGTGTCCCGTCCGGGTCGTAGAAGAAGCAGATCCGCACGCCACCCTCCGCGTCCAGCGGGTCGAGGTGGAACGGCACGCCGGCGCCCCGCAGCGTGTCGGCGCGCGGGTCGACCTCGTCGACCTTGAACCCGACGTGCCGGAAGCCCCGCTGCAGGTCGTCGGGGACCCAGCTGCTGTCCGCGGCCGGCACCGCCCGGAGCTCCAGGGTGGCGGTCACGAGGTCGAGCACCGCACGCTCGGCGGTCGCGTCCTCGACCACCTCGGCGTCGAGGAAGCGGGTGTAGAAGTCGACGGAGCGTGCGACGTCGGTGCTGTTGATGATCACGTTCTGGATGGGCATGGCGACGTTCCTTCTTCTCAGGTGTTGGGGGCGCGGCGCAGGCCTGCCGGAGAGAGCACTCCGGCAGACCTGCCGCGGGGAGGGTCCTACTTGACCGCGCCGAGGGTCATCCCGGCGACGAACTGGTTCTGCATCCGGACGTAGACGATCACCACCGGGATGATCGAGAGCGTCAGGCCGGCCGTCAGCGTCGGCCAGTCGGTGGAGTACTGGCCGGTGAGGCTGAACAGCACCGGCTGCAGCGGCAGCTTGTCGGTGTCTTGCAGGACGGTGTTGGCCATCAGGAACTCGTTCCAGGTCTGGAGAAACTGGAAGATCACCACGGTGGCGATGCCGGGGCGGGCCAGCGGCAGGATCACCCGCCAGAAGATCGTCAGCTCGCTGGAGCCGTCGACCCGGGCCGCCTCGACGAGCTCGTCGGGAAGCGTCTGGAAGAACGCCCGCATCAAGAACATCGAGAACGGCGCGGACCCGGAGATGTAGAGGACGAGCAGCCCGCTCTGGGTGTCGAGCAGGCCGAGGTTCTTCAGCTGCAGGTAGAGCGGGATGATCAGCGCCGTCGAGGGCATCATCAGTGTGGTCAGCAGCAGCAGGTAGAGCGTGTTCTTGAACGGGAAGTCGAGCTTGGCGAACGCGTACCCGCTGAGGGTGGCGAAGATCAGCACCCCGACCACGGTCACCGAGGTGATCCACAGGCTGTTCCAGAAGTGCAGCGGGAACTGGATCGACGTCCAGGCCTTCGGGTAGGCCGCTCCGGTGAGGGAGTCCGGGAAGAACGGCCCCGAGAACACGGTGTTCTGGGCCCGCAGCGACGTCAGCAGCAGCCAGACGAACGGGAACACCATCACGGCGCAGATGGGCGCCAGGATGAACGTCGCGAAGGTCTTGCCGAAGGGGAGGCGGCGGCGCGTGCCCGTCCGCCGCCGGCTCGGCGACGGCTGGGTGGCGGTACCCGGGCTCGAGGCCTGCAGGGTCGTGCTCATCGCTCAGCTCTCCGGGTGATCGCCATCTGGATGACCACGGCGAGGATGCACATGATCATGACCACGACGCTGAACGCCGAGGCGTAGCCGAACTGGGGCAGCGAGCCCGAGGTCGAGCCGAACGCCAGGTTGTAGAGGTAGGTGCCGAACACCTCGCTGGCGTGGTTGGGACCGCCCCCGGTCATCACGTAGATGATGTCGAAGACCTTGAAGCCGTTGAGGAGACCGAGGCTGACCACGATCCCGGTCACCACCCGCAGGCTGGGCACGGTGATGCTGAAGAAGCGCTGGAACGGTCCGGCGCCGTCCACCTGCGCCGCCTCGTACAGCCCGGGGTCGATGCCCTGGATCCCGGCGAAGAAGATCAGCATGTTCATGCCGATGCCGCCCCAGATCGCGACGACCATGATCGCCGGCAGCACCGTCGACCGGTCCGCCAGCCAGATGTGCTGCAGGCCCTCGAGCCCCAGCGAGCCCAGCACCCGGTTCAGGGTGCCGACGTTCGGGTCGTAGATGAGCTTCCACAGCACCCCCGACACCACGAACGACACGATGCCGGGGATGAAGAGGATGGTGCGGACGACGATGCCCACCGTGCGCCACACCTCGTTGACCAGGACCGCGATGACGATGCCGAATACGGTCTGGACGACGGTGGTGACGGCGGTGAAGACCAGGGTGACCGCGAGGGCCCGGTGGGCGGTCGGGTCGCTGACCATCCGGGTGTAGTTGTCGAGACCGACGAAGGTCTTGTCGCCGAACCCGCTCCACTTGGTCAGGCTCAGGTAGAGGGTCTGGACGATCGGCCAGCCCACGAAGGCCAGGAACAACGCGAGCGTGGGCAGCACGAACAGGTAGCCGGCCACGCGCTGGGAGCGCTTGAGCCGCGACCCGAACCGCCCCTGCGAGGACGGTCCGGGTCCGTGCGGCACGACCACCTGCGGGGGTGCAGTGGTCGTCATGTCAGCCCTTGGCGTTTTCCACGGCCGCCTGCATCTGCTGCGCGACCTCGGCCGGCTCGCCCTTGCCCTCGAAGACCTGGACCAGCGGGTCGGCGGCGGCGACCGTGCCGTTGCCGAAGGGGATGTGCGGGCACCCCTCGCCCTCGATGAGCCAGGAGGTCATCTGCTTCATGACCGGGTTCTCGATCACCGCGGCCGCGCTCTTGGTGGCGGGCATCGAGTTCGAGTTGTTCATCGTCGGGGAGTAGTTCGCCTCGTCGTAGAGGAACTGGAGGAAGGTCAGTGCGGCGTCCTTGTTCTTGCTCGTCTCCGCGACCGCCCAGCCGGCCCCGGCCTGGTTGGCCGTCCAGTGCTTCTTGCCGGCCGCGATGGCCGGGTTCTTCATCACCTTGTACTTCTTGACGAACTCCTTCGGGGCGTTCTGGATGAACCCCTGCGGGCTCCAGGAGCCGTTGAACAGCATCGCCGCCTTCTCGGTGTAGAAGATCTGCGGTGCCTGGTCACCCGAGGTGCCGGTGGTGCCGGGCTGGAAGACCCCGGCGTCGACTATCCGCTTCTGCAGCTCGAGGGCCTGGACGACGACCGGGTCGGTCCACGTCAGCCCGTCCAGCCCCTGGTCGAGCCGCAGGAAGAAGGTCGGGTCGTCCGAGACCTGGGTGAGCAGGGGCAGGAAGAAGTCCATGGCGCTGGTGCCCGGGTTGGCGCTGAAGGAGACGCCGTAGGTGTCGGTGGCCTTGATCTTGGGTGCCGCCGCGATCAGGTCGTCCCAGGTCTCGAGCGACTCGGGGTCGACGTTCGCCTTGCTCAGCAGGTCAGGGTTGTAGAAGAGGCCGAAGGTCTGGGCCATCCAGCCGACGGCGTACTGCTTGCCGTCCAGGGTGTACTCCTGATTGGCGGACTCGAAGAAGTCGGCGAGGAAATCATCGCCCAGGGCCGCCTTGAGGTCGGCGGAGATCCCGCCGGTGCCGTAGGTCAGCGCCCGGGTGTGCGGGGCGAAGATCTCGGGCACGTCCCCGGCCGCCACGGCCGCCTGCAGGGCGGGCAGGTACTGGTCGGGCGTGCCGAAGACCCGGTTCTCGACCTTGATGTTCGGGTTGGCCTCGGAGAACTTGGCGACGAGCTTGGGGAACTCGTCCTTCTGCTCGCCGTACCAGCTCCACATCCGGACGGTGGCGGGGCTGCCGCCGGCGTTGCTGCTTCCCCCGGCGGGGGAGGAGCTGTCGTCGCTGCCGCAGGCAGCCAGCAGCGAGCCGGTGCCGAGCACCGCGGCGCCACCCAGGGCGGCACGGAGCAGGGTGCGTCGACGGAACGGGCTGCTCATGCCGGGTCCGGCGGGGGTGGTGCCGGTGGTGTCGAGAGCCGAGGTCTGGTCCTGCATGGTTCTCCTCTTTGAGAGAGCGGGTGGTGACCGGTCGATGTGGACGACCGGCCGCTTACTCTTCCTAACTCAAGGTAAGAAAGATTGTCAACGGTGCTGGGAGGGTGAGGACAAGGAGGAAAGTCCGCTCCGGTGAACGCCGCCCGCGGTCGTTGACAGGGCGAAACCTGTAATGACAGGATGCTAGCCGGGCTCCAGGAGAGATGGCAAGACCCCAGCCCTCACCGTTTCCGGGTGCGCCCCTCCCAGGGACCCGCACCCGTACCCGCCCGACCAACCTCAGCAGAGCATCCACCCAGGAGTGATGTGACCAGCACCAGCGCCCCCACCTCCAGCGAGCCGACGCCGGTTCGCTTCGGCCTGATCGGCACCGGTTGGAGGTCGGAGTTTTTCGCCCGCCTGGCGCGCCAGGCGCCCGAGGCCTTCGTCGTGGCCGGAGTCGTGTCCCGTCGCCCCGAGCGGGCCGCGGAGGTGGCTCGGGACTGGGGTGTGCCCACCTTCGCCAGCGAGGACGAGCTGCTCGCCGCCGCGCCGGAGTTCGTCATCCCCTGCGTGCCCTGGGGCGAGATGGGCCCGACGACGGAACGGCTCGCCCGCGCCGGGGTGAGGGTGCTGGCCGAGACCCCGCCGGCCGCCGACCTCGACGGACTGCGGTCGCTGTGGGCTGCGGTGGGGGACACGGGTCTGGTCCAGGTCGCCGAGCAGTACCTGCTGATGCCCCAGCACGCGGCCCGGCTGGCCGTGGTGCGGCAGGGCGTCATCGGGGAGGTGACCTCGGTGCAGGTCAGTTCCACCCACCTCTACCACGCCGTCTCGATGATCCGCGGGTTCCTCGGGGTCGGCCGCGGCCCCATGACCGTGCACGCCCAGGCGTTCACCGCGCCGCTGGCCAACCCCCTCAGCCCGGACGGCTGGTCCGGGTCGGACGCTCCCGAGCCGCTGGCCACCACGCTGGCCACCCTCGACTTCGGCGACGCCCGGATGGGGCTCTACGACTTCACCGACAACCAGTGGTGGAACCCGCTGCGGGCTCGGCGGATCGTCCTGCGCGGCACCCGCGGCGAGATCGTCGACGAGCGGGTGACCCGGTTGGTCGACCCCACCACGCCGGTGGAGTCCTCGCTGGTGCGCCGCCAGGCCGGGGTCGACCTCAACCTCGAGGGCGTGGACCTGCAACACGTCAGCTTCGACGGGACGGTGGTCTGGCGCAACGCCTTCACCGGCGCTCGCTTCTCCGAGGACGACCTCGCGGTGGCCGACCTGCTGGCAGCCACCGGCGCCTGGGCCCGGGGGGAGGGGCCGGAGCCGTACCCGTTGGCCGACGCCTGCGAGGACCACCAGATCTCCCTGGCCATCGGTGAGTCCATCCGGACCGGCGCCTCGGTGACCACCTCCGTCGAGGGCTGGTCCGACGGGGCGGCCGCCTGATGGCCGGCTGGCCGGAGGATGCGGTCGTCGTCGTCACCGGGGCGGCGGGCGGCGTCGGCCATGCGTGCGCTGCCTGGATGGCCGAGCGCGGCGCGCGGGTCTTCTCCCTCGACCGCCGGCGGCCGGACGACGTCGTCGGCACCTTCGTCGAGGTCGACGTGCAGGAGGAGGCGTCCGTCGCCGCCGGGGTCAGGGCTGTGGTGACCGAAGCCGGCCGCGTCGACGCCCTGGTGGCCGCCGCCGGGCTGTCCGAGGAGCCCACCCCGGCCGAGGACATGGGCCTCGACACCTGGGCCCGCACCATCGGGGTGAACCTGACCGGGGTCTTCCTCAGCTGCCAGCAGGTCGGGCGGGTGATGCTCGCCCAGGGGTCCGGGCGGATCGTCACCATCGCCTCCATGTCGGGTGCGCACGTCGTCAACAGCCCCCAGCAGCAGGTCGCGTACAACACCTCCAAGGGCGGGCTGGTGGCCATGACCAAGTCGCTGGCTTATGAGTGGGCCGGGCGCGGGGTGCGGGTCAACGCGCTCTCGCCGGGCTACGTCGACACCCCGCTGCTGGGCAGCAAGCACGACCTGCACGAGCTCTGGAAGTCGGTGACCCCGCTGCGCCGGTTCGCCACCCCCGCGGAGGTGGCCGCTGCTGCGGCGTGGCTGCTCAGCGACGAGGCCGCCTTCTGCTGCGGTACCGAGATGCTGATGGACGGTGGCTACACCCTCGCCTGACCGGCCCCGTCCGACCCTTCGAGAGGAACGTCATGGAGACCATGCGCGCCGTCGTCTACGAGCGGCCCGAGCACTTCACCATCGCCGAGCTGCCCGTGCCGGAACCGGGGCCCGGTGAGGTGCGGCTGCGGGTGCTGGTTGCCGGCGTCTGCGGCACCGACGCGCACCTGCACGTCGGCGAGTTCGGCCCCACCTACCCGCTCACCCCCGGGCACGAGTTCGTCGGCGAGGTCGTGGCCCTAGGACCCGGCGTCGACCCGGAGCTGCTCGGGCACCGCGTGGTGGTCGACAACTGCGCGGCCTGCGGACACTGCGTCGAGTGCCGGCGGGGCCGGCCCGTCTTCTGCCGCGAAGCCGTCGCCCAAGGCGTCAACGCCCAGGGCGGCTTCGCTGAGCAGGTGCTGACCGACGCCAGCCGGTGCTTCCTCGTCGACGACCTCGACCCCGAGGTGGCGGTGCTGACCGAGCCGATCGCCTGCGTCGTGCACGGGCTCGACGTGTTGGCCCTGGAACCCGGCTCGGACGTGCTGCTGTTCGGCGCCGGCCCGACCGGGCTCATCCTGACCTCGCTGCTGGCCCGGTCCGGCGCCAGCCGCCTGGTCGTCGCCGCCCCCACAGCCGCCAAGCTCGAGCTGGCCGCAGCGCGTGGGGCCGACGTGGTGGTGCAGCTGGACCGGGCGGACCCGGAGGGGTCGCGGACCCGGCTGCGAGAGCTGGCGCCCGAGGGGTTCGACGTGGTCATCGACGCCACGGGCGCGCTTGCCGTGCTCGGGACGACGCTCGGTCTGGTCCGCACGCGCGGGACGGTCTTCGTGTACGGGATGACGGCGGAGGCGGCTCAGTGGCCGGTGGCTCCCTACGACATCTTCCGTCGCGAGCTGACCATCAAGGGCTCCTTCTCCCAGCAGTTCTCCTTCGACCGGGCCCTGAGCGCCCTGCGGAACGGGCGTGTCGACCCCCGGGGGATCATCACCCGGCGCTTCGGGCTGGACGAGTACGGCGACGCGTTGGCCGCCGTGGCGGACAGCTCCGTGGTCAAGGCGGTCATCGTCCCGTGACCGGCTCGGTGAGGCTGGTGCGACCGGTGCTGCTGCCCGTCTCGTTGGAGCAGGAGCCGGGGGAGTCCTTCGCGCGGCAGCTCGCGGCCCTGAGGGCGCTGAGCGACGGCCTCGTCGAGTGGCGTCCTCCGGCCTGGGTCGGTGACGCGGTGGCCGACGACGTCACCGCGGTCGTGGTGCCCGACATGAGCGGGCTGGCCTACCGGCTGCTGGAGGAGCTGCGGAGCATCCGAGTGCCGCTGCTGGTGGTGACGTCGGAGTTCGGCACCGTGTCGATGTGGGACTGGGAGATCCGGGACTACCTCCGCCGGCGCGGCGTTGACACGGTCGCGCCGACCTCGCGGCAGGAGCTCGTCGACGTGCTCCGCGGGCTGGCCGTGCGCCAGACCCTCCCGCGGTCGCGGATGCTGGCCTACCTCGACGACCTCGGCGCCGGCATGCAGCCCGACATCTTCAAGCGCTTCTACTGGTGGGAGGAGGAGTGCGTCCAGGACATGGAGCGCTCCCTCGGGGTCACGATCGAGCGGCGCTCCTGGCGCGAGCTCGCGGCCCGCGCGGCCGCCGTGCCCGACGATCGGGTGGTGGAGGCGCACGAGCGGATCTCCCCCGGCGTCGAGCTGGGGGCGCTGACCTGGCGCGCCCGGGCGGAGGCGCTGCGGCTCTACCTGGCCCTGTCCGACGAGCTGGACGAGACCCCGGACGTCATCGCCGCGGGCATCAACTGCCTCAACGAGTCCATGACCTCGCCCACCACCCCGTGCCTGGCCTGGAGCCTGCTGTTCGAGGAGCGCGGGCTCATGTGGGGCTGCGAGGCCGACCTGACGTCGATGATGACGGAGTTCCTCACCTGGCAGACGCTGCAGGCGCCGGTGATGATGACGAACCTCTACCCGTTCCTCATGGGGGACGCCGCGCTCAAGCACGAGAAGATCCCGTACTTCCCGGCGGTGAGGGAGAGCGCGGCCGACCACATCCTCGTGGCGCACTGTGGCTTCCTGGGCGTCGTGCCCCCGTCGTTCTCCACGTCGTGGTCGGTCAAGCCCCGGGTGCTGGAGATCGTCGACCCCAACGCCCACGCCCTCGACGCCCGGATGGCCGAGGGGGACACCACCATCGTCAAGCTCACCTCGACGATGGACACGCTGACCGTGACGCCAGCGGACCTGACCGGCTACCACCAGTTCGAGAACTCCGACTGCCTGAACGGCGCGGTGCTGAGGGTGCCGGACGGCTACCGCTACGTCGAGGCCCTGCCGTCCCACCACGCGGTGCTCGCCACCGGCGACCTGCGGCGGCGGCTCGAGGTGGTCGCGCCCGTGCTCGGGCTGGGGATCCAGCACATCTGAGGGCTGAGCGCGGCCGAGTGCGCGCTGCAGCAGGTTTTGGGAGCCGCCGGACCTGTGGAGGTGCGCACTCGATGGTGCGTCCCGACGGACCTACGGTGCGGTCACCCGCATCAGGGGTTCGGGGTGCGGGTCGGCGGCCGGGGCCCGCTGCAGGACCACCTCGAACCGGGAGCGGTCGCCGCGGTGGTAGGCCACGAACATCTCCACCGGCCGATCCCCGGCGTAAGAGGTGCTGCGCAGCACCAGCACCGGGTCGCCCGGCGAGATCGCCAGGTCGGCGGCTAACGCGGTGCCGGCGACGGCGGCCTCGACCCCGCGGCGGCCGTGGGTCAGGCGCACGTCGTAGCGCTGCTCCAACAACGCGTACAGCGACTGGTCGGACAGGTCCTCATCGACCAGGCCGGGCGCGACGCCGTCTGGCAGGTAGGTGGTGGCCAGCACCCAGGGCTCGTCGTCGACGAAGCGGAGCCGTTCGACGACGACGACCGGCGCCCCCGGCTCGAGCTCCAGCTGGGTGGCGATCTGCTCGTCGGCCGGGACGACCTCCTGACGCCGCACCTGGCTGCGCAGGTGGGAGCCGCGCGCGGCCACGTCCTCGTACAGCCCGGTGAGCGACTGGACGAGGTGCTCGGAGGTCTTCTGCGGGGCGACGAAGGTGCCGCGGCCCTTGACCCGGACGATCACGCCCTCGGTCTCGAGCTCGGCGAGCGCCTGCCGGACCACCGTGCGCGAGACGTCGAAGGTCGCGCACAGCTCGTGGTCGCCGGGCAGCCGGTCCCCGGGGGCGAGGTCCTTCTCGCGAAGGTCGCTGAGCAGGATCTGCTTGAGCTGGTGGTAGTACGGCAGCGGCGATGTCCGGTCGATCGCGCTGGTCATGCCCTGAATCCTAGTGATTGACCTCCTGTACGTACAGGACTACCTTTCCAGGGTGTCGCCGTCGCCCCTCGTGCTGGTCACCAGCCGTTCCTTCTCCTCGGGCGACCTCGACCTCACCGCCGAGCTGGAGGCGGTGGGCTGCCGGATCGTTCCCGGACCCTCGAACCACGACCTCGAGACGTTGCGCCCACTGCTGGCCGAGGCGACCGCCTGGATCGCCGGGACCGGTCCGGTCAGCGCGGCCCACCTCGACGCCGCCCCCGCGCTGCAGATCGTCGCCCGGTACGGCGTCGGAGTGGAGGCCGTCGACCTCGAGGCCGCCGCCGCGCGCGGCGTGCTCGTCACCAACACCCCCGGCGCGAACACCGGCGCCGTCGCCGACCACGCCGTCGCCCTCCTGCTGGCGGCGCTGCGCGACGTCGTCCCAGGGGACCGGGGCGTGCGCGCCGGTCGCTGGACCGTGCAGCGCACCCGCGAGCTCGCCACCTTGACCGTCGGGATCGTGGGGCTGGGCCGGATCGGGCGCGGTGTCGCCGCCCGGCTCGGCGGGTTCGGCTGCACGCTGCTCGGCGTCGACCCCTGGGTGCGGCCCGAGGACCTGAACCGGCTCGGCGTCGAGGGCGTCGACCTTGACGCCCTGGCCGCCCGGGCCGACGTCATCTCCCTGCACGCGCCTGGTGAGGAGGTGGTCGTGACCGAGCGCTTCCTGGGGCTGGTCCGGCCCGACCTGATCCTGGTCAACACGGCCCGCGCCACCCTCGTCGACGAGCCGGCGCTGGCCGCGGCCCTGCGCAGCGGCCGGCTCCGCACCTACGCCTCGGACGTGCTGGGCAGCGAGTCCGGCCACCACGCCAACCCGCTGCTCGCCGACGACCTGCTCGACCGCACGTTGTTCACCCCGCACGCGGCGGCGCAGACCGTTCAGGCCGTCGACGGCATGGGCCGGGGCGCCGTCGACGCCGTGCTCGCCCACCTGCGCGGCGAGCCACCGCCCCACCTCGTCTCGCCGCCCGGAGGCCGACCATGACCCTTTCCGACCCGAGCGACCTCAGCGCCCTGCGGGCGGCCACCGTCGTCGCCGTCCTCCGCGCCCCCAGCGCCGAGGCCGGCATCCGCGCCACCGACGCCCTGGTCGCGGGCGGGGTCACCGGCATCGAGATCACCTACAGCACCCCCGACGCCGCCGCGGTGATCCGGGAGGTCCGCCGCCGACACGGCGACGCGGTGCACCTCGGGGCCGGCACCGTGCTCCAGCCCGCGCAGGCTGAGGAGGCCGTGGCGGCCGGTGCGGAGTTCCTGGTCAGCCCGGGCACCGAGGCCGAGCTGGCGCGAACCATGCTCGGCACCGGCGTCACCGTCCTCTCCGGTGCCCTCACCCCCAGCGAGGTGATGACGGCGCTCCGGCTCGGAGTCCACGTGGTCAAGCTGTTCCCGGCCTCGCTCGGCGGCCCCGCCTACCTTCGCTCGCTGCGCGGCCCGTTCCCCTCCGTCAGCTTCGTGCCCACCGGTGGCGTGAACGCCGACAACCTGGCGCAGTGGCTCTCGGCCGGGGCGGTCGCCGTCGGCGCCGGCGGCGAGCTCTGCCCCGCAACCGCGATGGCGGACGGTGACTGGGACACCATCACCGCTACCGCGCGCCAGTTCAGCGACGCCGCCCGCCGCGCGCGGGAGGCCGGGGCGTGACGCGCGGCTTCTCCTCCTCCATGGGCTTCGTCGGGGTGAGCACCGCCGGTTCCTCCATCCGCACCGTGTTCCCCGAGTGGGCCGACGCGCTGGCGCTGCCCACCCGGACGCTGGTGGGACACGACATCCCGCTCGACTCCCCGCCGCAGGTCTACCGCGACGTCGTCACCGCCATCCGCGACGACCCGCAGCACTGGGGTGCCCTGGTCACCACCCACAAAATGGCTGTGCACGCGGCGGCCCGCGACCTGTTCGACCGCTGCGACGACCTCGCCGAGACCTTCGGCGAGATCTCCTGCATCGCCAAGCGGGGCGACCAGCTGGTCGGCAGCGCCAAGGACCCGGTCACCGCCAGGCTGGCGCTGGAGGAGTTCCTCGCCCCCGACCACTTCGCCGGCGGCGGGGAGGCGCTCATCCTCGGCACCGGCGGAGCCGGCACCGCGCTCAGCCACCAGCTGGGGGTGCGGGACGACCGGCCCGCCCGCATCCTCTGCACCGCGCTCAGCCAGCAGCCGCTGGACCACGCCCGTGCGCTGCACGAGCGCGCCGGCCTGCCCGCCGACCTGGTCCGCTACGCCGTCACCCGCAACGCCGACGACGCCGACGCCCTGGTGGCGGCGCTGCCGCCGTCCAGCCTCGTCGTCAACGCGACGGGTATGGGCAAGGACCGGCCCGGCTCGCCCGTCTCGGACGGTGTGCGCTTCCCCGAGCGGGGCGTGGTGTGGGAGTTCAACTACCGGGGGCCCCTCGACTTCTGGCACCGGGCGCTCGCCCAGGCCGAGGAGCGCAGCCTGCACGTCGAGGACGGCTGGCGCTACTTCGTGCACGGCTGGACTCAGGCCGTGGCCGAGGTCTTCGAGGTGCCGATGCCGCCGGCCACCGTGGACGCCCTCGGCCGGATCGCCTCCGAGCACCGGTGAACGCGGCGGCGCCGGTGCTGACCACCGTGCTCGGCGGGGTGCCCGCCGCAGCTCTGGGACGGACGGACTACCACGAGCACCTCTTCCAGGTCAGCCCGCTGCTGCCCGGCGACGAGCTCGACGACGAGCCGCGCAGCCTCGTGGAGGCGGTCTCCCTGCGCTCCTCGGGCTTCACCGCCATGGTCGACGCCACCCCAACGGGGCTGGGCCGCCGGCCGGAGGCCCTGGCCCGGCTCGCCGTGGTCAGCGGGCTGAACGTCCTGGCCACCACCGGCGCGCACCGCGAGCCCCACTACGGCTCCGGCCACTGGCTGCTCGACCTGACCGAGGCCCAGCTGGCCGAACGGTTCACCGCCGACGTCGTCGCGGGGCAGCCGGTGGCCGACGGGCCCCGTCGCGGCGCCCCGGCGCTCGCCCCCGACGGCACGCCGGTCCGGGCGGCCGTGGTCAAGGCCGGGATCGGCTATTGGAGCATGAGCCTCTTCGAGCGTCGGGTGCTGGCCGCCGTCGCCGCCACCTGGGCCCGGACCGGGGCGGCGGTGATGGTGCACCTGGAGCACGGCAGCGCCGCCTTCGAGGTGCTGGCGGCGCTGGAGGTCCTCGGCGTGCCCGCCTCCGCCGTCGCCCTGGCCCACGTCGACCGCAACCCCGACCCGGGCCTGCACGCCGAGGTCGCCGCGGCCGGCGCCTACCTGGGCTACGACGGCTGGGCCCGCAGCCAGCGCTGGCCGGACAGCCTGCTGCTCGACTGCATGCTTCGGGCGGCCGAGCAGGGTGCGGCCGATCGGCTGCTGCTCGGCGGCGACGTCGCCCGCGCCACCCGCTACCGCGGCCACGGCGGCATGCCCGGCCTGGCCTACCTGGGGGAGCGCGTGCTGCCCCGGCTGGAACGCGAGCTGTCCCCGGCGCTGGTGACAGCGCTGCTGGAGACCAACCCCGCCCGCTGGCTCAGCGGGAGCGGAACCGGAAACGCGTAAGGGAGTGATCATGACTGAACCCGAGATGCGGCCCGTGCCGCCGGTGAGCCTGACCCTGCGGCCAAACGAGGGTCGCCTCGAGGGCAGCAACGGCCGCTACGAGAAGCTCCTGCCCGACCTCGAGGGGCTCTACCGCGACGCGGACGCCTACGCCGACCGGCTGGCCACCGACGACGGCAGCCCCGTCTACTGGGTGGAGACGACCCAGACCGAGGACGGCCCGGGCGGGCTCATCACCGGCATCAGCGTGCTCGAGCCGGGCACGGTCGGCCGGGAGTACGCCATGACCCGCGGCCACCTGCACGCCGTCTCGGACCGCTCGGAGCTGTACGTGGGGCTGAGCGGGCGCGGCGTCATGGTGCTCGACACCGTGGACGGGCAGAGCCAGGTCGTCGAAGTCACCCCCGGCAAGGCCGTGTACGTCCCCGGCCACTGGGTGCACCGCAGCGTGAACGTGGGCGACGAGCGCTTCGTGACCCTGTTCACCTACGCCGCCGACGCCGGCCAGGACTACGCGATCATCGAGCGGGCCGGTGGGATGCGCTCGCTCGTGGAGGTGGACGGCGGCGGGTACCGGGTGCGGGAGAACCCCGACCACCGCGGGTACGAGCAGGCCGCCGGAGTCGGTCAGGGCCGGCCGCGATGATCATCTCCCACGACCTCGGCACCACCGGGAACAAGGCGACCCTGGTCAGCGACGAGGGCCGGGTGGTGGCCGCGGTCACCTCCACCTACGGCACGGACTTCGGCCCACGCGGCAAGGCGGAGCAGGACGCCGAGGACTGGTGGGACGCCGTCTGCCGCGCCACCCAGGACCTGCTGGCCCAGGCCGCGGTGGCGCCCGCGGACGTCGAGGTCGTCTCCTTCTCCGGCCAGATGATGGGGGCGGTGCTGCTGGACGGCGCCGGGGTCCCCGTCCGGCCGGCGATCATCTGGGCCGACACCCGCTCGGTGGCCCAGACGGCCACCCTGGTGGAGCGGGTGGGCATGGAGCGCGGCTACGCGATCACCGGCCACCGGCTCAACCCCACCTACTCACTGTCCAAGATCATGTGGGTTCGTGATCATGAACCGGAAGCCTTCGCGAGGGCCGAGAAGGTCGTGCTCGCCAAGGACTACGTGGCCTTCCGGCTGACCGGCGTGCTGGCCACCGACCCCTCCGACGCCTCGAGCACCAACGCCTACGACCAGGCCGCGGGCCGGTGGTCCGAGGAGCTGCTCGACGCGGCGTCGCTGCCGGCGTCGCTGTTCCCCGACATCGTCGCCTCGACGGCCGTCGTCGGCCGGGTGAGCGACGACGCGGCGGCGGCCACCGGGCTGGTCGCCGGGACGCCGGTGGTGATGGGCGGTGGCGACGGCCCGATGGGGGCGTTGGGTGCCGGGGTCCTGGGGCCCGAGTCCGGGGCCTACGCCTACCTCGGCTCGTCGTCGTGGGTGTCGGTGGCCGCCGACGCGCCACTGCACGACCCGCAGATGCGCAGCATGACCTTCAACCACGTGCTGCCGGGACGCTACGTGCCGACCGCCACCATGCAGGCCGGCGGCGCCTCGCTGGAGTGGGTGATCGACACCCTCGCCCCCGGCCAGGACGACCGCTACGCCCGCCTGCTCGCCGAGGCCGACGAGGTGCAGGCCAGCCAGGACGGGCTCTACTTCCTCCCGCACCTGCTGGGGGAGCGGTCGCCCTACTGGAACCCGGCTGCGCGCGCCGTGTTCGCCGGGCTCGGCCGGCACCACGGGCCGGCGCACCTGACCCGCGCGGTGCTGGAGGGCGTCGCCTTCAACCTCTACACCGGGCTGCTCGCGTTCGTGGAGAACGGGACGCCGATCGCCGCCGTCGACGCCATCGGTGGCGCGGCGAACTCCCGCCTGCTGCTGCAGGTGTTCGCCGACGTCTGGGGGGTGCCGGTCACCCGCCGCAGCCTCGTCGACGAGGCCACGGCGGTCGGGGCGGCGATCGTCGGTGGGGTGGGCGTCGGCATCTTCGACAGCTTCGACGTCGCCGGCCGCTTCTCGACCGAGCTCACCTCCCAGGCACCCGACGCCGCCCGCCACGACCGCTACGCAGGTGAGTACGCGCTGTTCATGGAGGCCTACCAGCGGCTGGAGCCGTGGTTCGACAAGCTCTGAGGACGGTGCGAACCGGGATCAGAAGATCCCGGCGTACCGCTCCCAGGTGGTGAAGGGGACCCGGTAGCGCAGTGGGGTGTTGTCCCAGGCATGCCCGGCCAGACCGTTGCGTCCGACGAAGTAGTCGGCCACCTGGTCGCGGTTGGTGTAGCGGCCGTTCCGCTGCCACAGGTCGGTGTCGCCGACAGCGGTGGCGTGGATGTGCGCCGGCCAGCAGCCCCCGCACTGGCTCGGGACCCGCAGCCAGGCCGCGAAGCCGACCGTGCGCATGGCCTGCACGGTCTTCCAGCGCTGGGTCTTGGTGAGCCCGTTGACCTTGAGGTCGACGATGCCGCCGGCGTCGTGGGTGCCGGCCGAAGCCCGCGCGCAGCCGTCCTGGGTGAGGATGCAGTAGGAGCCCTGGCTGACGGTGATCTCCCAGGGCACCAGGGCGTCGGCCGCCTCCAGCATCTGGCGCGTGCGGGTGTTGACCCGCTTGGTGCCGTAGCGGTCGTTCCGGCTCCCGACCTCCACCACCCGGGCGACGGTGAAGCGGCCCTCACCGAGGCTGGCCAGGGACTGCGGCCCGGGGATCCCGTTGGCGTCGATGCCCCGGTAGCCGAGCGATCGCTGGTAGCGGATGTAGGCAGCGGTGGTGCCGCGGCCGTAGTGGCCGTCGGCTACGACCCGGTAGCCGCGGGCGGCCAGGGCGAGCTGGACCAGCCGGGTGGAGGGGTCGTCGCCGAGGGTCGGTTGGTTCCCGCGGTAGCCCTCGATGTGGGCGGCAGCGGTCAGGGCCGTCATGTCGACGACGGGCAGGACCGGCAACGGTGCGGCCGCGGCCGGTGCGGCGGTGCCCACCAGTCCGAACACGGTGAGCAGGCTCAGCAGGAAGAGAAGGATGGTGCGGCGCATGGGGTCGGTCCTCGTGGTCGCCCGGTCACCCGGGTGCGGTGCAGCAGGGCGTGCGCCCCGCTCGGAGTGAGCCGGCCTGACCCCCGCAGGTATGGCAGCCTTGCGGCTGCGTTGTACCGGACCTCGCGGGAGACAGTACCGACAACCCTCCCGATCCGCTGTGACGAACACGTAACGGTCGTCCCGAGTTTCGCAGGACTTTCGACCCGGGACGCGCCCGGATGATCGTGAGCTGGGCGTTCAGCGGAGCCTGGGAACGGCAGCGGTCCCGGCGCGGCCAGCGCCCACACGGTTCACCGCCTGCACGGTCAAGGTGTAGGCCGTGCCCTTCCGCAGGCGCGGGAAGGTGTGGCTCCGGGTCTTGGCCGAGACCGTCACCGTCACCGGCCCGCGGCCCCGGGAGTCCCGGCCGCTGCGCGTGACGCGGTAGCCGGTGACCGCGGCGCCTCCGTCCGCGGCGGGGGCGGCCCAGGAGATCGTGGCCGTCCTGGCGCGGTCGCTCTTCCGCGCGGTCACCCTCCGAGGTGCCCCGGGGGCGGTGGCCGGACCGGTGTACAGCAGGCGGTCGGGGCCGTGGCTGCGGTCGGTGACGGCACCGGAGCTGGCACTGCGCACCAGAGCCGCCGCCGCCTGCGCGGGTGTCGCCCGCCTGTGGGTCTGCAGGTAGCGGGCCACCGCCCCGGTGACGTGCGGGGTGGCCATCGAGGTCCCGCTCATCACCTCCGAGGCGTCCTTGCCGGCGATCGACGCCGAGCGGATCGCCACCCCGGGGGCGAACAGGTCCACGCAGCGGCCGGAGTTGGAGAAGCTCGCCCGGCGGTCGGCGCTGTCGGTCGCTGCGACGGTGATCGCCGCCGGCACCCGGGCGGGGCTGGACGCGCAGGCGTCGCCGCCGTCGTTGCCGGCCGCCACCACCACCGGGATCCCGGCCGCCACCGTCCGCTCCACCGCCGAGTCGAGGGCCCGCATCGCCGGCCCTTCCAGGCTCAGGTTCACCACGGCGGGGCCGTCGGCAGCGGCCTCGGACACCCAGTCGAGCGCCGAGATGATGTCGCTGGCGTAGCCGGAGCCCTCACAGTCGAGCACCCGCACCCCGACGAGGGTGACGTCCTTGGCGACGCCGTAGGTCGAGCCGCCGATGCTGCCGGCGACGTGGGTGCCGTGGCCGTTGCAGTCGGAGGCGTCGCCGTGGGAGTCCACGAAGTCGACGCCGCTCACGGAGTGACCGGCGAACTCGCGGTGGTCCAGGCGCAGCCCGGTGTCGAGGACGAACGCGGTGACGCCCCGGCCGGTGGTGTTGTAGCGGTAGGTGGTGTTGCCGAGGGAGGCCCGCTGGTCGAGGCGGTCGAGGTCCCAGGGGGCACCCCGCTGGACGGTCTGCGCGTGGAAGATCAGGTCGGGGACCACCTCGGCGACGTCGTCGGAGGAGCGCAGGTCGCGCGCCTGGGCCGCGGTGAGGGTGGCGGCCAGGCCGGGGTAGACCTCGGAGTACACGTGGTCGACGTCGCCTCCGGCTCGGCGGACGTCGCGGGCCACGTCGTCCGCGCTGCCCGCCGAGTCGGTGCGGACGAGGTAGCGGGCGGTCGCACCGGCGCCCGGGTCGGCGGAAGCCGGCAGGGCGAGGCCGGTCACGGTGACCGCGGCGAGGGCGACGGCGACGAGGGCGCCGGTCAGGTTCTTCACGTGCGTGCTCCTGGGGGATCGGGGCGTCCCGTCGGGACGGACTCACTCTTACCACCTGACCTCCGCCCGCGCTCGGGGAGCAGCGCGCAGGGGTTCAGGATTGCCTCAGGCCCTCCTGACGCCGAGGGCGGTGGTGCAGTCAGGAGGCGTGCTTGTGGCGAGGGGCGGGTGAGCCGACGACAGCGGGCCTCGGGCGGGCGACGGTGAGGACGAGCACCAGGGCCGCGATGCAGATCAGGCCGATGGCGGGTGAGCCGAGGTCGAGGGCGACCTCCAGCCCGGACGCGGTGGCGGAGGCGCCTAGCGCCAGCGCTGTCACGCCCTGCATGAAGTAGGCGATCATGAAGACCGACGACAGCATCCCAGCACGGTGGTGAGCGGGCGCGAAGGTGTTGACCAGCGTCAGCCCGCCCAGGAAGTTGAAGCTGTATCCGGCGCCGGTCAGCGCCGAGGCCGCCAGGAAGAGGCCGAGCGACTGGGTGGCCGCGGACACGATCAACAGCCCGAGCCCGACGATCGAGGCCGCCGCACCCGCCAGGATCAGGGTGCGGGGCGGAAGCCGACGGGACAGGACGGCCACCACACCGATGACGATGGCCGAGAGCGACAGCATGGCGCCCGTCACCAGCACGTTGTCGGAGCCGACGAGCTGGCGGGCGATCTGCGCCCCCATGGCCAGCACCACCGATCCCAAGGCGTAGGCGGCGGTCACCGCCAGAGCGCCGGTGGCGAAGACGCCGCGCAGGCCGCGGGGGATGGTCAGGCCGCGCAGCCGCCACGGGGCGGCACCGGCTGCCGCCGTCGGGCGCGGCAAGAACCAGGCGAACCCCAGCACGACGGCGACGATGACGGCCAGCACCGCGTACGTGAGGTGCAGGGGAGCGGGCGCGTACTGGACCAGGGCGCCGCCGACCAGCGTGGCCAGGGCGAGGCCTGCGGCGGTGGACGCGGTGGTGATCGCGCTGGCCCGGCCCACCTGGCCGGGTGCGCTGAACTCCACCATGGCCGCAGACGCCGGACTGAGGGACAAGCCCACGCCCAGTCCCATGAAGGCGCGGCCGACGAAGACCCAGCCGACGCTCGGAGCGACGGCGAAGAGGAGCACCCCGACGAGCATGGCGCTCAGGCCCAGCACGATCGAGGCGCGCCGGCCGATGTGGTCGGACAGGTCGCCGAAGACGAGGAGCACGACCACCAGGACGATCGGGTAGACGGCGAAGATCGCGTTGGTGGTCGTCGGGGTCAGCTGCCACTCAGTCGAGTACAGCGGGTAGACGACGCTCGGTGCGGCGCTGGTCCATAAGGCCAGCGCGGCGACCGCCGCGGCAGTCCAGAAGCTGGCACGACGTCCCAGGGTGGCCATCGGATGTCTCCTCCACGAGCTGCGGTCGCCGGGCCGGCGCTCGGATTGCCGGGAGCAACCGTGCGCCCTGATGGGCTATTCCCGGAGTGAGCACGTGCCCCATGAGGATCACCGCGATCGAGGCCAGGGAGGCGGCTCGAACGAGACCGCTCCCTGGCCACGCTCGTGGCCGCGTTACGGGGTGCGACGGCGCAGCCCCAGCGCGCCGAGGGCGCCGGCGGCGAGGCCGACGACGAGGGCCGCCCCGGCCAGCCCGCGCGCGGTGGGGTCAGAGCCGCCGGCCGTGGCCGCGGCCGTCTCCTCGACCGGTGCCGGGGCGGCCTGCGAAGCCTCAGCCCCTGCTTCACCTTCGGCTTGGGCTTCGGCGGCCACGACGGCGACGACGGGTGCCGGGTGCTCTGGCTCCTCGCCCGAGGCTGGAGTCGGCTGGTCCCAGGTGACGACCTCGCCGTCGGAGTAGGTCTGTGTGGCCGGCAGCGGGAGGTCACCGGCGGCGGGCAGCGGGCCGGCAGAGATCGAGAACTCCTGGTACTCACCGGAGTTGATCTGGTTCCCCTTCTCGGCGGTCCAGGTCACGGTCTGGACGGCCTTGGTGAGGGTCGTGCCCTCCGCCTCGACCGGCTCCGCCAGGGGGGTCGCCTTGGCGTCGATCGCCCAGCCCGGGATCGGCTTGACGCTGACGAAACGGAAGGGGGTCTCCGTGGGCAGCTCGACCGACACCTTGACGGTGCCGGCGGTGTCGGACTCGTTGGGGACCCGGAAGGTGATCTGGCTGAAGGACCCGGCGGAGGTGCTGTCGGCCTTCACGGACACGTGGGCCTGGGCGGCGACGGCCGGGAGGCCGATCAGCGCCAGGGACGCGAGGCCCGTGGCCGCGAGGCGGCGGGCGGCGGGGGAGGACGAGGGAGCAGGACGTGCGAATGGCATGACAGTTCCTTGAGAGTCAGAAGGGGGCGCGGTTTCACGCGAGGGCGGAGAAGAAGCTGCCTGGCCGAGGGTGGCCAGCTAGGGCGTTCGGGCAGCGGTGTGCGCGGCGAGCGGCTCGAGAGCGAGCTCAGCTGGCGACCGACAGCCACCGCGGCGGTCCACGCGGCGCTGCGTCGTCGCTCCGCCAGGATGGCGTCAGGAGCGGCTGTGTCTCCAGGACCCGAAGGCTCGGCAGCGAGGCCGGCCAGGCCGTCAGCTGGGGCCGAGCGGCCCGGACAAAGCGGTCCGCAAGACGCCAGAGCGCCGCCTCGCCGCGGGCGAGCACCCACGCCGTGAGGGCCGTCGCCAGCAGGTGGCCGGCGAGCATGAGCCAGGAGGGCGCGTGAACGGCAGCCGCCAGACCGGCGGGGCACAGCGCGTGCCCGGTGTGCGGGGTCGTGACTGACCCGGCTGCCGCTCCGGGCGTTCTGCTGCTGGCTTCGAGGAGCAGGTGCAGGATCAGCTGTCCTGCTCCGAGGACCGGCAGGAGAACGGGCAAGCGGCAACGCCGGGCCGTGACCAGAGCGGCGATGGTGCCGGTGATCAGGAGGAGGGGCAGGGACAGGGCGGGGCTGGGGAGGGCACCACCTCCGAGGAGGTGCGCCAGGGCGGCAAGTACCAGTGAGGCGCCGCTCAGCACCGTGACGCGCACGATCCTGACCCAGCCGCCGGTGGGGTCAGCCGGCGCTGCACCCTGGCCGGAGGGGTTTCGCCTCGCCGCCTGGTCCCTGCTCGTCAGGGGCGCCTGGACCCCGACCCGCCAGCGCGCCTTGACGCGCTGCCGAGGCCCCGAGAAACGCAGCCTGGCCATGCTTCTCCTGGGTCGCGGGCGGATCACGTGCCTTCAGATTAGGCAGGACCGGCGCCGCACCCCACCCGCGACGGGGTGATTCCGGCTCCCCACAAATGAGGGACACGGATGCCGGACCGGCGCGTGGTGCCGTTCAGCAGCCCAGGCGTGTCCCTTCCGGCTGCCTTCTGCGGGACGAAGACGGGGCGGTGACCGCCCCTTCAGCGGCCGCCGAACTCCTCGGCCCCTGGGCGCAGCCCGCCGGTAGGCCGCTGAGGGCTCGATCGGCTCCGGGCCTTCCAAGATCGACGGCCGAACCTCACCAGGCCGTTTGCTCGGCGCGCCGGTTCAGCAGGACCCGTCCGAGGAGGACCAGGAAGCCGCCCAGGGCCAGGAATCCGAGCGCGACCAGCGTGCCTCCGAGGTGAAACAGCACCGCCGGTGCGCGTCCTGCGTCCGGATCACGCCCAGCGAGCCCGAGCAGGCGGCCGTCTGGCTCGCCCCAGTGCGTGGGGGGCCAGGCAACCCCGACCAGCCGCCCCGTGATCGCCGTGGCGTCCACGGTGCCCATGTGGTCGCGGCGGTGCAGTCGTGAGTCGTTGGCCAGGGAACGGGAGTCACCGGCCAGGAAGACCCGGCCTGCTGGGACCCGGACCGTGAAGGGGGTGGGCTGGGCGACGCCCGGTACCAGGTAGGGCTCGACGAGCGGTGCCCCGTCGAGGCTGAGCCGGCCTCGTTCGTCTCCGGAGATCTCGTCACCGCCGACAGCAACCACGCGAAAGACCAGGTCGTCGAAGCCCTGCGCCTCGCTCCAGGGCGCCCTGAAGCGCACCACGTCACCCCTCCGGACGTCCCCGCCTCCGGCGACCGGCGCGTAGAGCCCGACGTCGCCCTGCGCCAGGGTCGCTCCCATGGTTGGCGACGCCTGGCGGTGCAGGTCGTAGGCGCCCGTCAGCACACTGAGGCCGGCCAGCACGGCGACGAGCCCACAGACCAGCCATCGCAGCGGGAAGGTGCCGCTCGGCCGATCACTCACGACGCAGGTCGGCGGCGCGGGGCCGCAGGCCCACGACGAGCAGGGACGAGGCGGCGGTCACCACCAGTCCGATCGCCGCGAGCGGCAGGCTAGCCGTCAGGGCGGTCGCCGACCAGCGCGGATCGTCGGCGTCCAGGGCGCCGAAGGCGTTGGCGATCAGCCACCCGACGCCGACAGCCAGCAGGCCGCTGGACAGGGCCGGAACGGCGCCGAAGACGAGCTGGCCGAGCCTGATCGTCCGTGCTGGTGTGCCCAGGACAACGAGGGCCACGACGTCGCGCCGGCGCTCGATGTTGCGGTCTACCAGGGAGATGAGCAGGGCGAACAGCGCCAGCGTGTACCCCACACCCACACCGAGCTGGATCGCGGCTCGGTGCTGACGGTAGGCCGCCAGCGCGACGAGGTCCAAGGAGGAGTTCGCGGTTGCGGTCGGCGCCAAGTCGGACAGGGCGGAAGCGAACCGGTCCAAGCTGTCGATGCCCGGCGGGATGACGAAGTAGAAGGTGGTGCTCGCCGACCACCCGCCGGGCGGCTCGGAGCCGGTCCAGACCAGCGAGGTCTGGCTGGACAGGGGCGAGACGCGGTCGGTGCTGAGTGAGTCGGCTGGGGCGACGACCACCTCCGGGGAGCCGGTCCCCGTCTCGAAGGTGACCGACCGGCCTGCCGGCAGCGGCACGAGGCTGTTGCCCGCTTGCAGCCGGTAGAGATGGTCCCGCTCGCAATCCGCGCCGGCGATCCCTAGCAGCGTCCCCAGTTGTGGGCAGCCAGCGATGAGCAGCTGCACGCCCAGGTGCTGGATCTTCCACTCGAGGGTGTCGACGGGTTCGGAGTCATCGCTCACCGTCCGGCTCGTGGCGCTGGCCCAGCTGAGGTCGGGGCCGCCGAGGTCGGCAAGGCGAGGGCGGACCTCCGGTGGCACCTCGTTGCCGTAGACGTGGACTGCCACGGGACGGGTGGCCGAGGATGCCTGCTGCTCGGCCGCCTTGGTCAGTCCTGATCCGGTCGCCGAAACGAGCAGCAGCAGGGCCAGTCCGGACACGAGCCAGACGGCGCGGGCGTTCTCGCTCAGGAGCCGCGCAGCGCCGAGGCGGACTCCCAGCGGCGCCGCCGGTGACGCTAGTCGCCGAGCGACGGCCTGGGTGAGGAGGCGGCCACTCAGCAGGACCCCGACCGCACCCACCACCGCCCCACTCACCAGCAGAACCTGGACGGCGGGGCCCTGGGCACCCGTCGAACCGAAGGGCAGCAGCGGGAGCAGCAGCCCGATTCCGGCGAGCAGCGGCACGGCCAACCACCAGGGCGGCCTTCGATCGGTGACGAAGCGGCGCTCTTGCAAGGGGTCCACCATCGCGCGGCGCCCGGACAGCCCGCCCGCTACCCGAGCCACGAGCAGGGCAGTCAGGACGACGAGCACCGCCGATCCGACCCCGAACCGGGACTGCTCCGCGTACCACGTGAGACCCATCAAGCCGCTCGCGCCCAGCGGCCCGTTCAGCGCTGCGAAGAGCAGCAGCCCGACCACCGTTCCCAGGACCGCCGCGGTTGCGGCTTCCGCCGTGGCCACGGTGGCGAGGGTTCTGCGGCTGGCCCCTACCAGGCGCAGGGCGGCGTAGCGTCGGCGCCGGGTGGCGGCCGCCAGCCGTCCGCAGGCCAGGACGTAGATGACGGCCGTCGGCACCACCAGCAGGGCGGCCTCGACGGTGACGAACTCGAACTGGCCCGTCCCCGCGACCGAGACTCCGGCCGGCACCCCCCACCCCAGAGTCTGTTGGCCCAGTCCGTTCTCCGCAGGGTCAACGCCGAGGTAGGCGACGAGCTCGTCCGGGCCAGTGAGACCCGGCTGGGTCAGTTGGCCGACCACCCGGCCCGGCACCAAGGTGGCGAAGTCCGGCCTCGTCCGCAGACGGGCTGCGGCCGGGGACAGGACGACCTCCCCAGGTCGCGGCAGGGCCGCGACCCCCGGTGGAGTCAACGCGTCGGCCGGGCCGGACACGAACACCCGCAGCAGCGGCCGGCCGTGCCAGGAGCCGTGGTTGGCGAAGACCGTCAACTCGCCGCGCTGGGCGCCGGTCGCCGGCACGGGTTCCCGGCTCCGCAGCACCTCGTCGCGACCGTGCAGCACCTGCGGAACCTGGATCACCAGCAGCAGGGCGAGAATGCCGAAGGCGAGCCCGACCGTCATCAAGGCCAGCCGCGCCACCTGAGCCCGCCCGCCGCCTGCGACGAGTCGGGCAGCGAGCCGCAGGTCCCTCATGCGGCGGCAGCGCCGGTTGGGGTGTCGTCAACGACCCGGCCGTCGGCCAGGGTTACCACCCGATCCGTCTGCTCAGCCACTGCGAGGTCATGGGTGACCAGCACCACTGCGGCGCCCTCCCGCCGCGACAGCGTGAGAAGCGCGTCGAGCACGACCGCGGAGTTGCGACTGTCGAGCGCCCCCGTCGGCTCATCGGCGAAGATGATCCGGGGGCGGTGTGCGATAGCCCGCGCGACTGCAGCACGCTGCGCCTGCCCCCCGGACACCTGTGCCGGCCGGGCCTGAGCGCGATCGGCCAGCCCGAGGTCATTGACGAGCTGGGCCACCCGCTCCCGTACGCGCGGGCGGGCAACCCCGTTCAGCTCCAACGGCAGGGCGATGTTGTCCCACAGCGAGAGCTCGGGCACGAGCTCGGAGAACTGGAAGACGAAACCGATCCGCTCGCGCCGAAGCGCGGCCCGGCCCTCGGAATCCAAGGTCGACAGGTCCACGCCGTCGAGGGCCACCGTGCCGCCGGTAGGACGAATGAGCCCCGACATGCAGTAGAGCAGCGAACTCTTGCCCGAGCCGCTGGAACCGACCAGGGCGGTGACTTCACCGGCAGCGACCCGTAGGGAGACCTCCGACAGCGCCGGAACCGGGCCGTAGGCGAGCGACACGTCCACCAGCTCGAGCAGGACTCCCGAGCCGGGGGACTGGTCTGCAGGGGTCAACGGTGCATGTACTCAGACGAGCACGTGTCGGCAAACGCGTCGTCCTGGCACGCCTTCACGTAGCCGTACGTGACGTAGGTGGCGGCGGGGTCGTAGATCTCAGTCGGGGCGTCGTAGACGCTGGTCCCGTTGCCGTTGTGATTCTCCTTCAGCCGGGTGTACCCGTAGCCGGAGACCTTGGCTGAGGCGTACACCCAGTGGTCCGCCTTGGTGTCGTAGAGGTTGCCGCTGACCACCATGCCGCCGTGGCCGCTACCTGAAGTCTGGGCGTTGGGGTTCCACTTCACATAACCTGCGTAATTCACGTTCTCGTTCGAGACGGCAAAGTTGCCATTGCCGTATCGGGCGAAGGCGCTCGTCGCGGTGACCGCGAGCAGAATGCCGCTCAACGCGACCACCTTGGTCGTCCGGGAGGCTGTCGTTCGCTTGTCCACCGTGCTACTCCTCCGAGTGGGGATGTTGTACCGACCTCCGCCCTTGACCCCTGGAAGCAACTGCAGTGGCTGGTCGGCTTACGTAGGCTATGGGGTGGTGGTGGCGTCGTCTACCCCGTGCCCTGCTGTCAAGGAACGGCTCAGAATGTGCGGCACAGGGGATCACCCACCACTGCCACCACCACCTGGGTTGCCGTGCTGGCGTCGACTAGTCAGAACGCGCAAGCCAGGCTGGCCGGGCGCCCTGCTCAGCCCAGCTGAGCCCCTTGGCTCAGCCGGGGCATCTCACTCCGGCGGGCTTGATCACCCCGAGCTCAGGCGCCGGGGTCGTGGGGCCAGGAACACCCTGGAACGTCTCTGGTACCCGCAGCCGGTGAGCGCGGTCGAACGGTGCCGCGATGGCCACGGCTGGGCCGACGACCAGATCCAGGGGGACGAAGGCGACCTGGCCAGTGCGCTGACCCGGGTACTCGTCGGAGAGGTGGCAGCGGGAGTCCGCGCTCATGTCGCGGTGGTCGCCCATGACAAACAGGTGGTCGCGGGGGACGACCACGGTGAAGGCGATCTCGGAGGCGGCGACCCGGGTGCCGCCGCTGTCTTGGTACAGGTAGCCCGTCTCATCGAGGACCGCTCCGTTGACCGTCAACCGCCCGGATGGGTCGCAGCACGTGACGGTATCCCCCGGCATGCCGATGACCCGCTTGATCAGGTGCCCCGGCGTTGCCTGAGTGGGCACTCCTACCAGCTCGAGCGCGCGTTCGAGGATTGTCGGATTGGGTGCGGTCACTGCTGACCCGCTCAGCCAGTTCCCGGGGTCCTCGAAGACGACAGTCTGGCCGCGGCGAGCACTGGTCAGCTTCTCCACCACAACCCGATCCTGCTTGAGGAGGGTGTTCTCCATCGACCCCGACGGGATGATGAACATCTGACCCACGAAGGCCCGCAGCAGGGTTGAAACCAGTAGCGCCCCGACCGCGACGAAGGCCAGCTCCTTGGTGAACGCGGCAGCGTGGTGCTTCGCCCTACGTGACGTCGGACGTTCAGGGGTGCCAGGAGGGGTTCGCGTCACCTCGCCATCCTGCTTGACCACGACTACCTGAGGACGACCGATCGCGCTCGTGTCGGGCGCTCCTCACTCTCATCAGAGCCGCTCTGCGAGCCGTCATCGCGCACCCCGCCTGGGTTGACCACGAGCCCAGCGGCTGCGGGCTCAATCGGGCACTGCACCTGGCACTCGCCCGCCCTCTGGCGCGGAGCAGGCACCACCAACGACACCTGACGGCAGATCTACCAAGGAGCGATGATCAGAGCCTGTGGACCGGCCTCGGGCTAGTGACGCGAGAGGGTGCACTTTCTCGGTCCGAGATCTCGTTCGCGTCGTGCTTCCAGTGTTCATGCTCGAGCTCGGACGGCCAGGCGGAGCAAACGAGGCTTCGTCCCCTACCGACCGTGCTGCTTGGACCTTGACCTTGGTGGTCTCGGTCGACCGGCCGCACCACGGGAGGTGGCAGGCGTCCACACCCGCGCATCGGACGGCGAGCGCTGCGTTGCGAGGGTCGGGTCTCGCACCTGCGCATGCGCGCTCGCCGAGGGTCTTGCGTCTGCCATGATGTGGATGGGTCGCAGGCCGGTTCTTCCTAGGGGTTCACCCTGAAGTGTCCCGATTAGAGTTCCTACGTCCCGGGCCTCTAGCTCAACTGGCAGAGCAGCGGACTTTTAATCCGCGGGTTGTGGGTTCGAGTCCCACGGGGCCTACAAAACACCTAGTCATGCGCATTTCGTCCTCGAAAGCTAGTCACCGACAGGCCCGGCGCTGTCACGGTGCTGTCACGGTGCACCGCTCGGACCACCACTGCGAGAGCTGGCGGCGTGGTGTCGTCCCGGGCCGCCGCAGAACTCTTCAAGCGCCGCAGACGCCGTTTCATCGACGACTCTGCGACCCATGTAGACGTCCTGCGTCATCGAGATGCGTGCATGCCCCAGCTGGTCGGCGATCGTCCGAGCACTCAGCCCCTGGCGGTCCAGCATCGTCGCCACTGTCTTCCGGTACGTGTGCGGCACCACCCACTCGAACGGTGTGCCCCGACGAGCAAGGCGGTGCAGCTGCTCCACGTTGTTCGGGTCACGGTGGCCACCAACGGCGTCCGGAAACACGGCCCCGGCCGACTCCGGATCGCGCAGCCGCCGCTCGCGCAGGAGGGCGACCAGCCACAACGGAATCCGCAGCACCCGGCTGCCCGCTTTCGTCTTCGGACGCTTGATCACCAGGCCCTGGCCTGGGACCCGGATCAACGTCGTATCGATCTGAACGACGTGGCGCTCGAGGTCGACGTTCGGCCACGTCAGCGCCAGCGCCTCCCCGATCCGACAACCCGTACCCAGCAGGAAGCGAACAAGGTCAGGGAGGTCAGCCCGGCACGCGACCTCGTCACGGTCCAGAATCGCCAACCAGGCGGCCGCCTCCTGGTCCGACAGCGCCCGCGCCTCCCGCCCCTGAGGGCTCTCCAGAGTCTCGACGTCCCGGACCGGGTTGGACCGCATGGCATCCCGGCGAACCGCGAACCCGCACACACCCGACGCCACCGAGCGACACAGCTTCGCCACCGAGTAACCGGAACGCCGCCGACGGTCCCGGATGAACGCGTCGACCCGGGCCGGCGTCAACTCCGCCAACTTCAGCCCGCCCAGCCCCGGCAGCACATGCCGATTCAGAGCGTGCCGGTACAGCGCAACCGTCCTCGGGGACCGCCGCCCCGCCTGCACCAGCTCGTCCAACGACGCCAGCCAGTCCGCCGCCACATCACCGAACGTCGTCGTCCGCGAATAGGTCGACCCCCCGCCGCCAGTACCTCGGCCAGCGCTGCCATCACCCGCCGACGCGCCTCCGCCTTGACTCGCCCCAGTCGCCTCGACACGCTTCCGCACGCCCTGCGGGTTCCGCACGTAGACCTGCGCCGCAACTCGACCGGTCGGCTTCACCCGATAGCGGATTGCCCCATGCTCACCGGCGGCCAAGCGCTGACCGCTCATCCCGCCGCCGGCCAATCGCCCAGCCCGGTGAACCACGACCGCACGTCCTCCGGGCGGTAGCGAAGAAACCGACCGATCCGACGACACGCAGGACCACGCCGCTGCACCCGCCAGGAGTACAAGGTGCCCACAGGGACACCCAGGTAGTAGGACACCTCCTCCACCGACCACAGCCGATCCATCGGCATCTCCCGTTCGCTTCCTGCGTCCATCGCTTCCTCCTAGTTGAGTGTCGGAATCTGGGAGCTCGGTCTCCCCGTGTCGACGACGCTCGAAAGTGAGGCCGTAACGACGGTCGAAAACGAGGCCACCCAGACAGATTGGATGGGTGATCTCAGTGGAGGATTGGGCTCTGATCCGGCGGCTGGTCGCGGACGGTGTTCCGCGACGTCGGGTCGCGCGGGATCTGGGGATCGGGAGGTCGACGGTCGAGCGGGCGTTGGCGTCGGACCGGCCGCCGAAGTACGAGCGAGCGGTCGTGCCGACGTCGTTCACGCCGTTCGAGCCGCTGGTGCGGCAACTGCTCGCCACGACACCGGACATGCCGGCCACGGTGGTCGCCGAACGGGTCGGCTGGACCGGGTCGATCACCTGGTTCCGGGAGAATGTGCGGCGGCTGCGTCCCGAGCACAGGCCGGTTGATCCCTCGGACCGGTTGACCTGGCTGCCCGGTGATGCGGCGCAGTGCGACCTGTGGTTCCCGCCCAAGAAGATCCCGCTGGAGGACGGCTCGAAGGCGCTGCTGCCGGTGCTGGTGATCACGGCGGCGCACTCGCGGTTCATGCTCGGCCGGCTGATCCCCACTCGACACACCCCCGACCTTCTGTTGGGGATGTGGAAGCTGCTGCAACAACTCGGTCGGGTCCCGCGGCGACTGATCTGGGACAACGAGTCCGGCATCGGACGCGGGAAACGCCACGCCGAGGGGGTGGGTGCGTTTGCCGGCACCCTGGCCACCACCGTGCAACGACTCAAGCCCCATGACCCTGAGTCCAAGGGTGTGGTGGAGCGGCGCAACGGGTTCTTCGAGACCTCGTTCATGTCGGGCCGTGACTTCGCGTCCCCGGCCGACTTCGACGCCCAGTTCACCGACTGGCTGGCCATCGCGAATGCCCGGATTGTGCGGACCATCAAGACCCGACCGATCGACCGGCTCGACGCCGACCGGGCGGCGATGCTGCCCCTGCCACCGGTCGCACCGGCGGTCGGCTGGGTCAACCGGGTCAGGCTGGGACGCGACTACTACGTCCGCGCCGACGCCAGTGATTACTCCGTTCACCCGGCGGTGATCGGCCGGTTCGTCGACGTCACCGCCGACCTGTCTCGGGTCGAGGTCCGTCACCAGGGACGCCTCGTCGCCGCCCATGACCGGGTCTGGGCCCGTGGCATGACCATCACCGACCCCGCCCACGTGAGGGCGGCGAAGGTGCTCCGCGAGCAGTACCAGCGCCCTCGACCGACACCCGATCCGCACGACGGGCTGGCTCGTGACCTAGCCGACTACGACCGCGCCTTCGGCCTGATCGACACCCTGACCGACGGTGAGGTGGCCTGATGGCGGGCAAAAGCAAGAGCGACGCGACCGAGGCGCTCAAGCAGTTGACCTACCTGGCCGCAGCACTGAAGACGCCACGGATCACCGAAGCAGCAGCCCGGCTGGCCGACCACGCCCGCGACGCCGGCTGGACCCACGAGGAGTACCTCGCCGCCGTCCTCGACCGTGAGGTCGCCGCCCGCAACGCCTCCGGCGCCCAGCTGCGGATCCGGGCCGCCGGGCTCCCCGCCCCGAAGACGCTCGAGGAGTTCGACTGGACCGCCCAATCAGCCGTCCGGCCCCAGATCGCCGCACTGGCGTCCGGCGGCTTCCTGACCGAGGCCCGCAACGTCGTGCTGCTCGGCCCGCCCGGCACCGGCAAGACCCACCTCGCCACCGGCCTGGGCATAGCCGCCGCCCACCACGGCCACCGGGTGCTGTTCGCCACTGCCACCGACTGGGTCACCCGGCTCACCGACGCCCACCGCGCCGGCCGGCTGCCCCACGAGCTCGCCCGGCTGCGCCGCTACGGGCTGATCATCATCGACGAGGTCGGCTACCTGCCCTTCGAGCAAGACGCCGCGAACCTGTTCTTCCAACTCGTCTCATCCCGCTACGAACACGCCTCCCTGATCCTGACCTCCAACCTGCCGTTCAGCGGCTGGGGCGGCGTCTTCGGCGACCAAGCCGTCGCTGCAGCCATGATCGACCGCGTCGTCCACCACGCCGACGTCCTCACCCTCAAAGGCGCCAGCTACCGACTACGCAACCGCGGCATCGACACCCTGCCCAGCATCAGAAACCAAGCCGCTGCAGACTAGAACCCAACGAACCAGTGGCCCCGTTTTCGACCGTCGGATCGGCTTCATATTCAAGCGCCGTCGACACCCCGACAGGTGAGGTTCTGGTCTCCGGTCCGGTCGTCAAGGGCCCTGCGTGGTCCTGCGGATTCGCTGCGCTCACCCTTGACGACCGGCCCGGAGACCAGAAGATCGGCAGCTATCGGGGAGCCCGAGCAGAGCGGTCCGCTCAGCCGGGGTCAGCGGGCGGGGTGGTTGCCGGAGCGTTGTCCACAGCCGGCGCTGCAGCTGCTTCGCGGCTTCGTACTGCTCCCGCCAGCGTTGCCGCTCAGCGATCGAGGCCAGGAGGACGCGGGCGTAGGTGCGGGCGTCCGGGCGGGTGTCGGTCCACACGAACCGCGGCGACCCATCAGGCAGGGTGACTGTCGCGGCGAGGCGTTCGGTTTCGGGGGCGACGATGCCGGCGGCGAGGAGGGCTTCGCGGACGACGGTGGCGCGGTCGGCCTTGTGCTCGGCCAGCCGCTTACCGGACCACTGGCGGGAGACCAGGACGCGGCGGCCACCGAGGCCGAGGTGTTCGCGGTCGTGCGCCTTCGATGGGCAGCGGCCGGGTACGAGACCGGGGCCGGCGGCGTCGGGTTGGACGCCGTAGCGCAGCCAGTTCGCGCACCGTTCGGAGCAGGGCAGGTAGCGCAGCTCGGCGTGCAGCCGGTCGACGTGCGCCTCGACGGCCGGGTCCGGCTCAGCGTCGGGGTCGTGTGGGTGTCGGCGACGGCTTTGGTCAGGTACTTGGTGAGGTAGCGGACGGCCCGGTCGGCGTCCTCGGACGGGGCGATGATGCCGGCCATGTCGACCTGCCGGCCGAACCGCATCACGTGCGCCGGCTTCGCGTCCGGGTCGCGCTCGAGCTGGTCGAGGGCTTCGGCCCAGGTGGGCAGCACCTCGCCGGTGTCGGCGTCGACGTAGCCCTCGCCGTCCCACACCGGGGTGCGGTGGACGTAGACGGGCCGGTCGAACGAGGGCCACCACAGCTGCAGGTACGTCGCCGCGACCACCTGCCGGATCGTCGCCCGCGGGATCGCCCCGCGGATGGCGGCGTGCAGGTGCGGGACGAGGCGGCGTTGGGGTTCGACGGCGCCGAAGTACTGCACCTTGTAGCCGGCGGCCCGGCGGAGGTTCTGCCAGAACCGGTCGACCAGCCGGGCGAAGTGCAGCGCGTCCAGGGCCTGCCGCCGGTAGTTGTAGTGCGCCGGGTCGACCGGCACGCCAGCTGAGGTGACCGGCGCCGTAGGAGGGCATGGTCAGGGTGAGGAACATGCTCGGGCCGGTACTCCCGCCCGTCCGGGGTGGCGAACACCCGGCCGACGGTGCGGTCCTCCTGCGGCACCCGCGGCAGGTCGGGGGCGTCCTGCCGGCGACGCGTCGACCGGACCCGACGCTCGCGTCCTCGTCGTCGGCCTGGTCCTCGTCGTCGGCCTGGTCGTCGTCGAGCTGCTGGCCGGGCGGTGTTCGGGTTCGTCGGTGCGGTGCCAGCCTTCCTGGCACTGCTGCATGCGGAGCAGCCGGGCCTTGTGCGCGCAGGGCGGGCAGACCGCCTCCCGGGTCGACCCGCACGGCAGGGCGACGACGTCCTCGGTGTCGGAGGCCCGGTCGTGGACGCGGCGGAGCAGCGGCCGGATGCACACCTTCTGCGCCAGGGCGAGCTCACGGGCCATGTCGGCGGTGATGACCGGCCCGTCCAGCACCGACGTCATGCGGCACCACCGGGCACCAGCTGCAGCGCCGGCGCAGCGGGGCGACCAGCTGCGCGATGTGGGTGTCGGTGACGTTGGAGAACCGGACCCGGACGGGTTCGGCGATGCCGTCGACGGTGACGTAGCCGACGCCGGGGAGGCTGTCGGGGATCAGGTCGGCGTGCGCGCCGCGGTTCCGGGCACCGGGCCCGAGGACCAGGCCGACCTGCTCGGCCTCGTTCAGCCGCAGCGCGATGCGGGTGGGGAACAGGTCCCGCATCGGCAGCACGTCCTTGCGCGGGTCCTGCACCGCCCCCACCACCACGACCCCGACCGCCCGGCCTTGGGAGAGCAGCAGGCCGAGGGCGGCTTCGATGCGCTTCTTCGCGGTCCGGTCGGTCACCCAGCCGGTCAGCGCGGCGAGCTCGTCGACGACCAGCACGACCAGCGGCTCAGCCGGTCGACGGGGTGTGGAGGCGGGTGACGCCGCGGAGCCGGTCCTGGCGGCGGCGCATCACCGCGACCGCGTCCTCGAGGACCTCCGCGAACGTGGCCTCGTAGCCGGCCGCGGCGTCGGAGTCGCCGTGCGCGAACCGGGCGAACAGGCTGCGGCCGGCGGCGAGCTCCATCCCGCCCTTCGGGTCCACCGCCCACACCGCCACCAGCCCCGAGCGGACCAGCGGGGCCAGGTGCAGCAGCAGCGACCAGATCACCGACCCCTTCCCCGCCCCGGTCGCGCCGACGACGAGGACGTGGGAGCCGACCAGCTGCAGCCGCCACGTCTGCCCGTCCTCCGCCAGCGCCAGCGGGAGGCCGGCGGTGAGCGCCTGGTCGTCGACGGGCAGCGGCTCCACCAGCTGCGGTGAGCGGGTCGGTGGTGAGCAGCCACAGCTCGACGTGATGCGGCCGCTGCGGCACCGACCGGACCCGGACGGCTTGGGCGCCGAACGTCTGCGCCAGCCGGTCACCGACCGCGGCGTAGGCCTCGACGGTCTGGCCGGGCAGCATCCGCACCCGCACCCGATCCACCGACAGCGTGGAGGTGACCGACAGCACGGTCGGGTTCCAGACGGTGCCGCGCCAGGGGACGGCGAGGCCGGCGGTGTCCATCGCCGCCGCCCACCGGTGCCGGTAGACCAACCAGCCCCGCCACCAGCTGCGCACCGGCAGCCGCAGCCAGGCCAGCCAGCGGTCCGGCCAGACCAGCCGGCAGCCGACCAGCAGCCCGACCCCGAGCGCGGCCAGGCACCACATCAGCAGCGGCGACACCGACCACACCGCGACCCCGACCGACCAGCAGCACCAGGCCGGCGAGGGCGGCCGGGGTGGCGGCGGTGACCACCAGCAGCCGCCACACCCGGCGGAGCAGCCACCCGGACGCGGCCAGCCCAGCGCCGACCCGGACTGCGGGGGTGCGCAGCTGCACCGGCTGGTCCGACCGCGACGACGACAGGGCGGCCATCACACGCCCGTCACCGCGTCGGACAGCCACGCCCCGACCGACGCGACCGCCGGAGTAGAGGCCGTCACCGATCGGCGTCGCCCCCAGCACCAGCCCGAACAGCACGCAGACGATCACCACGACCGGGCGGGCAATCTTCATCTTCACCAGCGCGGCGACGACCAGGCCGAGGATGATCGCCGCCCCGATCACGCTCATGCCGCGACCGCCGAGGACCGGACGCGACGAGCCCGGGCCGGTCGGGCCTCACCGAGCAGGGCGACGGCCAGCGCCACCAGCTGCCGGTCCCGGTCCCGAGCCTGGCCGGCAGCTGGGCCAACGGTCCGGGGTCGAGCCAGAACCAGCCAGGCCGCACACACGGCTGCACCCATGGCGCCGAGACCCGCAGCAGCCGCCCCTCCGCGACCAGAGCGAGCAGCTCCACCGCCGCCATGTCCGTCGCCGACCCGGCCGCCCACCGCCGCAGCCCCGACAGCACCTGCGCCGACACCTCAGGCCGCCTTGCCGGCGTCGACCGCACCACGACGCGGCGCCGCCAGACCGGTCGCCTTCAAGCTGTAGGCGATCCGCGGGCGGGCGCCGCGGTCGTCCAGCCACGGCGTGACCGTCAGACCCTCCAGCACCACCGGGCGGACCGGCACCCCCTCCACCGCCGACGGTGGGACCGGCTGCACCGCCGCGGCGATCTTCACCCGGAACGTCCGCTCCCGCGCCTCCGGGTCGAAGTCCATGACGTCGACCTGCCACAGCGGCAGACCCGACTCCTTGTCCCGCGCCTGCACCCGACGCTCCTTCGTCGACGCCTCGAAGTCATCCGACGCCGACACCGCCCCCACCACCCCGAGACCGTGCGGGAACAGGTCCGCACATGTCACCTTGATCGGTCCCTGAACAGCCATCGCCGCCTCCTCCAACTCCTGATGCACGCCCTCCCCGGCGGAGGACTCATCAGTCACAGTAGGGGCAGCATGCGCCCTCCGCAAGGACTGATCCTGCCTCGATGGGACATTTCTGGTTCCGATCGGCCAGAATGGGCGCGTGGACATGGCTGACGTGATGAGAGAGCGGAGGGCCGCGCTTGGGCTGTCCCAAGCCGAGCTAGCCGGCGTCGTCGGTCTCGACCGACGTCAGATCCGTCGCTACGAGGCCGGCGAAGCGCAGCCCACCCTGCCCGTAGCGAAGGCCATCGCCCAGGCTCTCGGCATCAGCATCGACGAGCTCGCAGGGCAGACCGAGCAACGGTTGAAGATCACCGGCGAGTGGTGGGCCGGCTGGCAGACGTGGAAGGACGGTCAGGAGGTCCACACCTCCCAGCCGATCCAGATCAGGCAACGCGGTTCGGAACTCGACATCGTCGCGCTCGACCGCGGGATCAGCCCCGAGGAGGGCGGCTACCTGTGGCGGGGCCAGCTACGCCTGTGGGACAACGAGATCCTGATGGGCTGGTACGCCGCCGACGACCAGGCCGTCCGCTCCAAGGGAACCCTCTACCTCGTCGTCCACCCACACGGCCACCAGCTGCACGGCCGCTGGACCGGCCTCAGCTACGACGGCCCGGTCGTCACCGGATGGTCAGCCATCGCCCGGACCGAAGAAGCCGCTCAGCAGCTCCTCGCGCACCTCAGCGAGGGCGCCAGTGACCGCCGATCCCGAAGAGGTGTGCGAGGTCATCATCACCGCACCCGACGAGGCCTGGCTACTCGACTTCACGCGCCACCTAGTTGAAGCTCGCCTCGCCGCCTGCGGACACCACACACCAATCCGCTCCATCTACACCTGGGCTGGCGCCATTCACGACGAAGGCGAGACCCGCGTCGCCCTGCACACCCGCGCCAGCTGCGTCCCCGCCATCATCGCCATGACGAACGACCGGCACCCCTACGACGTCCCCTGCGTCATCACCCTGCCCATCACCCAGGCAAACCCGGCCTACCGCGCCTGGATTCTCGAATCCACGACGCACGAGAGCGAGCCGAAACATGCAGACCTATGACCACGGCACGTTCCTCGTCGTCCTTGACTGCGCCGACCTCGACCGCGCCGCCGACTTCTGGTGCCCGGCCCTCGGCTACGACCGGCCGTATCCCCAGTCCGGGCCTTACCTACAGCTCGTCGCCCAAGCCCGCGGCGGTGTCGAACTACTCCTCCAACAAGTGCCCGAACCCAAGACCGAGAAGAACCGGCTGCACCTCGATCTCCGCACCCCCGACCTCGACGCCGAAGTTGCCCGCCTTGTCGGCCTCG
>CAWGWR010000006.1:0-232192 GCA_963826405.1 uncultured Actinomycetota bacterium
GAGAAGATCACCGTCAGGATCAGGGCCGGTCGGACAGCAGGGGTTTTGATCGACCAGGCGATCCGGGGCTCTGAGGCGCCATCCACGCGAGCAGCCTCGTACAGGTCAGTAGGGATGGACCAGCGAGGGCGGCGTAGATGATGATCATGTTGTAGCCGATGAACTCCCAGTTCACGATGTTGATGATCGAGAACAGGACGGTGCCGGGCTCCAGGAACGGCGGTGGCGGCGGACCGACCATGCCGGCCAGCTGGGCGAAGGGGCCGAAGTCCCGGCCGTAGAGATAGCCCCACATCAGCGTGGCCACGACGGCGGGGACGGCGTACGGGACGATAGATGGCCAGCCGGACGAACTTCGCGAGGCGCACCATGCCGCTGTCCAGCGCCAGCGCGAAGAACAGCGACAGGGTCAGCATGATCGGCACCTGGACGACCAGGAACAGGGCGACCCGGACGATCCCCGACAGGAAGACCGGATCGGTCAGCGCGCGGCTGTCGTTGGCGAAACCGGCGAACGAGACCCCACCGATCAGCTGCTGCTTGAAGAACGACAGGTAGCCCGCATATCCCAGCGGCACGATGATCGTCGCAAGGAACACAGGAAGAACGGAAGCACAAGAGGTACGCCGCCCGGTACTGACGCTTCTTGGCCACGGTCAGGGGTTTGCGGGCCGGCTTGGCGGATGGGCTCTGGATCTCGGCTGCGCGGGTCGCAGTGGTCATGTCTCACCCCTTTCAGGAGGAGGAACGAGGGCACCGGGCGCCGACCCCCGGTGACCACCTCGGGTGAGGTGGCACCGAGCGCCCGGCAGCCCGGCAGGGCTCAGGCGACGGTGAACCCCTGCGCCTTGGCGTAACCGGCCACCCCGTCCTGCCACGTCTGGAGCCCGGCGACGAGGTCGCCCTTGTCGGCGATCGCCTTGCCCAGCGTGTCGTTGAAGTTCGTGTAGACGAAGTCCATGAACGGCAGCCAGGCGAAGTCGGGCGTGACCGTTGCCGAGATCTGGGTGAACTTCTCGTTGACCTTCTGACCGCCGTAGAACGGCGACTCCTGGTCGGCGAACTTCGGGTCCTCGAGGATGGTGGTCGAGGGCGGGAACAGGAACTGCTCCGTGGCCAGCCGGAGCGCCGACTCCTTGTCGGTGTTGATGAACAAGGCCAGCTGGGCCGCAGCGATCGGGTTGGCGCTGCCCTTCAGCACGGCGTCGGTGGAGCCACCCCAGTTGCCCGACGCCGGCGTTGCAGGGTCCCACTGCGGCAGGTCGGCGGCGCGCCACTTGCCGGAGGTCTTCTTGGCCGTCCCCTGGAGGAAGACCGGACCCCAGGCCGCCGCAGGCCAGGCCGCGTACTTGCCATTGGAGAAGCCCTGGTACCAGGCGTCGTTGAAGTCGGCGTCGACCGAGACCAGGTCCTTGGCCACCAGGTCGCTCCAGAACTGCGCGACCTCCTTGGCCTCCGCGCTGGCCAGGTTCACCGTGACGGTCTTGTCGCCGTCGAACGCGAAGGGCCGGGCGCCCCGCTGCCACAGGTACGACACGAAGTGCCCGGGGTCGTTCGGCGCGAGGTTGGCGAAGTAGCTCTTGGCGTTGGCCGCGCGGTACTTCTCCGCCGCCGCCGCGAACTCCGGCCACGTCTTGGGCACCTCGACGCCAGCTTCCTTGAGCAGGTCCTCGCGGTAGAGCAGACCCATCGGACCCACGTCCTGCGGAACGCCGTAGACGGCCTCACCCTTGCTCACCTGGGACCACACCCAGTCGGGGAACTGCGACTTGATCTCCGTCGCGCCGTAGGGCGAGATGTCCAGCAGGTTGTCGCCCAAGGTGAACGAGGGCAGGTACTGGTACTCGACCTGGGCGACGTCGGGGGCGCCCTGCCCGGACTGGATGGCCGCGCGCATCTTCTGGTAGTGCGGAGCGCCCGCCCCGACGTTGACCAGCTTGACCTTGACGGCCGGGTACTTCTTCTCGAAGAGGTCGACCTGGTTCTGGATGTCGGGCACCCAGGTCCAGAAGGTGAGGTTAGTCGGCTTGGCCATGGCCGCGTCGATGTCGGCCTGGCTGACCTTGGGCCCGGTGGACGGTGCGGCCGCGCCGCCGCCACCGCCGTCACCGCCACTGCAGGCGCCGAAGAAGACCGCGGCCGAGGCGAGGGACATCGTGCCGAGGAAACCGCGGCGGGAGAGTGAGGTGGACATGGGACTACCTGCCTTCGTTGGGAGGTTGGACGGTGCACCACTCGGGCGAGGGTGCGTCGGGCCGGTCCGGGATGGTCCGGCGGTGCGGGAGTGGGATCACGGGCGGGGGCGGGTCAAGAACGTGCCGCGGGCGGACCGCTGGAGCGTCGCGGGATCAGCAGGGGTGGGGGGGCGGGGTGGCGGTCGGGGTGCGGCTCGTCCTCGATCATCGCGACGAGGTCGTGCAGCGCGCGCTCGGTCGAGGCGGCGTCGTCGGTCCGGACGGTGGTCAGGGGGATGACCTGGAACTCGGCCTCGGGCAGGTCGTCGACGCCCACCACCGAGACGTCTTCGGGCACCCGCAGCCCGGACTCCACGAGCGCGCGGATCACGCCCATGGCCATCGAGTCGTTGGCCGCGAACAGCGCCGTCGCGCCGGAGCGCGCCAGCTCCAGCCCGCGGGCATAGCCGGACCGGGCCGACCAGTCACCTTCCAGCACGAGTGCGCCGTCGTGGCCGCTCGCGGCGAGCTCGGACTGCCAGCCCACCCGCCGGGCGACGGAGGCGTCCCAGCGCGTGGGCCCCGCGACGTGGCCGAAGCGGGTGTGGCCGAGCTCGAGCAGGTGTCGTGCGGCGACCCGGCCGATCTCTGTCTCGTCGCCGCCGAGCGGGGCGACGTGCCGGATGCCGGGTAGCGGCCCGACGCTGCTCACCACCGGCACGTTGCGGAGAAGACCGATGTCCAGCCCCGGCTCCACCGACGGCACATCGAGGATGATGCCCTCCGCACCCCGGTGCAGGAGGGTCTCGAGCGCGCCGGGCAGGTCGTCGATCCAGGGATCGGAGGTCGAGTGGATGGCCAGGGAGTACCCGCGGGCACGCACCACCCGCTCGATGGACAGCAACCGGGTGGCCGGGCCGTAGTAGCGGGTGCCGACGGCGATGGCCCCGACGACGTGCGTCCGCTGGGTCACCAGGGCCCGGGCGGCCGGGTTGGGCCGGTAGTTGAGCTCGCGGATGGCCGCCAGGACACGTTCCCGCACGTCGGCGCGAACGTGGGGGGCGTCGTTGACCACACGCGAGACGGTCTTCTGGGAGACCCCCGCGACGCGGGCGACGTCCCTCATCACCGGCGTGCGAGCCGCCCGCTCCGACAGTGTTGGCATCCGCCTGATTGCTCCTTGACTACGCTGTCAACTCTCGTAACGGAGTCAACCTTGCGCGTTGAAGCGTGTCAAGGGATCGGCGGACACGATCCGGTGGCGCTTCGGGACCAAGGGCCCTGGCTGCCGGGCTGAGGCACCCCTAGGCTCCAAGCGCTGCAGGATCCCTGCTGGCTCGCGGGACCCGCGAAACCGTCGAGGAGCGCCGTGCCCCGTCTGACCGCCCACCGCCGCGTCCTGTGCGCCGTCGCCGGCCTGCTCGGGCTGGTCCCCCTCACGGCAGTTCTCAGCCTCACTCCCGCTGCTGCGGCCGTCGTCCGCTCGGGCTCCTGCGTCGACGGCGGCGGCGTCCGCTGGGAAGTGGCCGTGACCTGGGGCGCCACCTACACGGTGGACGGGGTGACCAAGGTGTCCCTGGACCGGGCGGCCTGGACGACGGCCAAGACCGGGGTCGTGCCGACCGACTCGCGGGTGCGCACCTACCGCCCCAGCGGCACGGTGCTGCAGGACCTGACCTGGACGGGCGCTGTCGACTACCGCGGGGGCACCGTGTGGAAGTCGCGCAACCCGGCCAACCCGCCCAGCGCGCCCGGTCGCACCAAGGTCGTCCTCACCCTCGGTGTGGACGGGGACGGGTTCAGCAGCTGCTCGGTCACCGTGGTGCAGCCGGCCACCGGGGAGCCCAGCGCCGCCGAGCGCTACGCGAGCGACGTCGTCGTGGCCACCAACACCGAGCGCACCAGCCGCGGCCTGGGCGCCCTGACCCCACAGGCGTGCGTCGACTCCTACGCCCGGGCGCAGGCTCAGAGGATGGCCACCGAGGGCCGGATGTACCACCAGGAGCTTCGCCCGGTGCTGGACGCCTGCCGGCTGCGGGCCGTGGCGGAGAACGTCGCCTGGGGCTACCCGACGGGGGCTGCGGTGACGGCGGCGTGGCTGGAGTCCCCCGGCCACCGGACGAACCTGCTCAACCCGGGCTACAAGCTGATCGGCATCGGGGCCGCGCAGGGCGCCGACGGCCGCTGGTACGCCGCCCAGGTCTTCGGCACCCTGGCCTGAAAGCCCGGACGCGTTCGCGAGTGCGCACTTCCGCAGGTTCTAAGGCCCGTAAAACCTGCGGAAGTGCGCACTCGGTTTCTGCTCAGCTGACGGGGTTGCCGCCGGTGACGCCGAGCATCTCCCCGGTGATGTAGCTCGACTCCTGCGAGGCGAAGAACACGTAGGACGGGGCGACCTCCGCGGGCTGGCCGGCGCGGCCCAGCGGGGCGGATTCGCCGTGCTTGGAGGCGCGCTCGACGGGCATGGTCGCCGGGATCAGCGGCGTCCAGATGGGGCCGGGGGCGACGGCGTTGACCCGGATCCCCTTCTCGGCCAGCTGCGAGGCCAGGCCGCGGGTGAAGTTGTGGATCCCGGCCTTGGTGGTGGCGTAGTCGAGCAGCTCTGGCGAGGGGCTGACGGCCTGCACGGACGCGGTGTTGATGATCGTGGCGCCGGGCTCCAGGTGCGGCAGAGCCTTCTGGCAGAGCCAGAACATGGCGTAGATGTTGGTCTTCATGACCCGGTCGAGCTGCTCGGTGGTGATGTCGGCGATGCCGCCGGACTGCGCCATCTGGTACGCCGCGTTGTTGACGAGGATGTCGATCCCGCCGAGCTCGGCGACGGCGGTGTCGATGATCTGCTGGCAGACCTGCTCGTCGCGGATGTCGCCGGGGCAGCGGACGGCCTTGCGGCCCGCCTCCTCGACGAGCCGGACGGTCTCGTCGGCGTCAGCCTCCTCCTCGGGGAGGTAGCTGATCAAGACGTCCGCGCCCTCACGGGCGAAGGCCAGGGCGACGGCGCGGCCGATGCCGGAGTCCCCACCGGTGATGACCGCCCGACGACCGGTCAGGCGGTCGGAGCCGCGATAGCTCTCCTCGCCGTGGTCGGGCGCCTCGGTCATGTCGTCGGTGAGCCCGGGGTGCGTGATCTGGTCGTCCATGCCCTCGGGCTGGGCGTACTGGGTGGTGGGGTCGGTCTTCTGCGTCTGCTCGCTCATGTCCTCCACCTACCCGAGCACCGCACTCCCCACACCCGGGAGAGGTCCCGACGTCGACGGGGGTGGGTGCAGCCGGCGTAGCCAGCGCTCGGTCTCGGCGACGTGCGCGGCGGCGGCCGTCTCCGCGGCGCCACAGTCGCGGGCAGCGATGGCGGTCGCGATGGCCCGGTGGCCGTCGTCGCTGACCCGTTTGATCTCCGGGCCCGAGGCGGAGTCGAAGATCTGGTAGTTACGACTCCGGCTGCGGAACACCTCGAGCAGCGCAGCCAGGGTGGGGTTCCCGCCTGCCTGGGCGATCATCGTGTGGAAGCGGTGGTCCAGCTCGGCGGTCTCCTCGGGGTCGGTGGACGTCTCGATCTCGGCCAGCAGGGTGTCCATCCGCTCGACCAGTGCCTCCGGGCGGCGCGCGGCCGCCTGCGAGGCCGCGTGCCCCTCGAGCACTCGGCGCAGCTCGTAGATCTCGAGCAGGCCGTCGAGCGGCAGCAGGCCGACCGTGAGGCTCAGGCTGCGGACGATGTCGGCGGCGCGGAGCTGGGACACATAGGTGCCCGAGCCCTGCCGCACCTCGACGACGCCGAGCGCGGCGAGCATCCGGACGGCCTCTCGGAGCGAGCTGCGGGAGACCCCGAGCTCGGCGCACAGCTCGCTCTCGATCGGGAATCGCTGACCGGCCTCCAGCCGTCCGGTGGCCATCATCTGCCGCAGTCCCTGGAACGCCGTCTCGACCGCTGACACGTGAACTCCCTCCGTCAGCCCGGGGCCGGGTCGGCGTGCGCGTCATTCTGCCCGGATGACCAACGACCGCGACGCGGTGTCTGATGAATTGATCGGATCGTCACATGCAGGGCTTCCCGAACGTCGATTCATCAGACAAGATGAGCCGCACCCCAGCCCCAGGAGCACCCGTGCCTCCCACGACCGACGTCACCGCGCCGGCTCCGCTGACCCTTCCGGGCGGCGGTCCGGCAGCGGCGCTCTGGGCGCTGCACCCTGACCTGCGGCACCTGAACCACGGCTCCTTCGGCGCCGTCCCGCGCGCGGCCCTGTCCCACCAAGCCGAGCTGCGCCAGCAGACCGAGCTCGCGCCGGTGGCCTGGTTCCCGGGCCTGCCGCAGCGCATCGCCGCTGTCCGGGCCCAGCTCGCCCCCTGGCTACCGGTCGCGCCGGAGCGGCTGGCCCTAGTCCCCAACGCCAGTGGTGGCGCCAGTGTCGTCTTCGGCAGCCTCGCCCTCCCCCGGGGGGCGGAGGTGCTGGTCACTGACCACGGCTACGGCGCGGTCACCGCCGGCGCCGAGCGAGCCGCCCGACGGTCCGGCGGCCACCTCGTCATCGCGCCGGTGCCCCTGGAGGCCAAGGAGGACGAGGCGTTCGACGCCATCTGGGCCGGCGTCACCGACCGGACGGCCCTGATCGTCCTCGACCACATCACCTCCCCGACCGCCCGCCGGCTGCCGGTGGGGCGGGTCTGCGCAGAGGCTCGCCGACGTGGCATCACCACCCTGGTCGACGGCGCCCACGCCCCGCTCCTGCTCGACGACCCGATCGGGGAGGCCGACGCCGACGTGTGGGTGGGGAACCTGCACAAGTTCGGCTGCGCGCCCCGGGGCACCGCCGTGCTGGTGGCCCGGCCGGAGGTGGCCGACGGGCTGCATCCGCTGATCGACTCCTGGGGTGCTGGTCTGCCCTTCCCCGAGCGGTTCGACCACCAGGGCACGCTGGACCTGACGAGCTGGCTGGCGGCGCCGACCGCGCTGGAGACGCTCGAGGCGAACCTCGGCTGGGACGCGATCCGCAGCTACACGACCGCGCTCGCCGGCTGGGCGCAGCAGCTCGTCGCGGACACGCTCACCGTCGCCTCCGGCGTCGACTGCCACGCCCGCGTCGGGATGCCGGTGGGGCCGCTCCGGCTCGTCGGCCTGCCCGGCCGCTTGGCGACGGGCCACCTCGAAGCGAACGCCCTACGCGACCGGATGCTCGCCGAAGCCGGCATCGAAACCGCCTTCACCGCCTTCGGCGGGCGCGGCTACCTCCGTCTCTCGGTTCACGCCTACAACACGGCGGAGGACTACCTCGATCTCGTCGAGCGGGCCGTCCCCCTGCTCCTCCAGTGGGCTGTCGAGGCCCCGCCCGCACCACCCGCACCCGTCAACCCCCAGGAAAGAAGAGAGCAGTGAACCGCAGAAAGTTCCTCCTTGGCACCGCCGGCCTGGCCACGGTCTCCGTCGCCGGCCTCACCAGCTGCGGCAGCGGCGGCTCCGGTGCCAGCAGCAGCTCCGGCGAGGGCGAGGTCACCCTGCAGATGGTCGAGAGCCTCACCAACCCTGCCCGCTCCCAGGTGCTGAAGAAGCTGCTGGGCGATTTCGAGACGGCCAACCCCGGCATCAAGGTGCAGCTGGTCTCCCCGCCCACCGAGCAGGCCGACCAGAAGATCCAACAGATGCTGCAGGCCAGCAACGGCGTCGACGTGCTCGAGGTCCGCGACCTCACCGTCGGGCCCTTCGCCAACAACGGCTGGCTCTACGACATGACGGCCGCCACCGAGTCCTGGACCGGCTTCAGCGAGCTCACCGACCAGGCGCAGAAGTACAGCAAGCACAGCGACGGGAAGATTTACTTCATCCCCTACGGCTTCTACGGCCTCAGCCTGTTCTACCGGACCGACCTGGTGGCCGACGCCGGCTTCTCCGGTCCGCCGAAGAGCTGGGATGAGCTGCTCGAGCAGGCCGCCAAGATCCAGGACCCGAGCAAGAACCGCTACGGCTACGCCTTCCGCGGCGGTAAGAACGGCAACGGCAACGTCGTCGCCGCCATCGAGGCCTACGTGGGCGACTCCATCGACCGCGAGAACGCCTTCAAGATCCAGGGTGGCCAGTCGATCTTCGCCGCACCCGAGGCTCAGGCCGCTGTCGACACCTACTTCGAGCTCTTCCGCCGGGCGTCCCCGCCCTCGTCGGTCGCCTGGGGCTACCCGGAGATGGTCGAGGGCTTCAACAACGGCTCGACGGCCTTTCTGCTTCAAGACCCCGAGGTCATCGCCACCGTCTCGGCCTCCAAGAGCATCACCAAGGACCAGTGGAACACCGCGCCGCTGCTCACCGGTCCCTCCGGCAAGGCCTCGCAGCCCGTCGCCACCGCGGGCTGGGGGGTGGCCCAGGCGAGCAAGAACCCCGAGGCCGCCGTGAAGCTGGTGCAGTTCCTCTCCGGCGCCGCCTCGACGGTGTTCGCCAAGGAGAACAGCCTGGTCCCGATCCAGAAGACCGCCGGAGCGGACGCGTTCTACAAGACCGGGCCGTGGGCCTCCTACGTGACGATGACGGAGAACCCGGATACCTACCTGACGGTGGTGCAGCCGCGCGGGGTGGCCTGGTGGACCGAGTGGACCACCAAGGCCGACGGCGACGTGCAGAAGGTGCTCATTGACAAGCTGTCGACGGCGGACCTGCTGAAGGGCTGGGACGCCTACTGGACCGAGAAGTGGAAGGGCTGAGCTGAGGATGGTCGTCCTCGACCGGGCCTCCCGGGGGAACGGTCTGCTCGCGGACCGCTCCCCCGCCCCGGCGGGTCCCCGCCGTCGGGCGTTCACCGTGCGGCGGGGTCTCGGTCTGCTCGGGTTCCTTGCGCCGGCGCTGGTCTTCGTCCTCGTCTTCACCTATTACCCGCTGCTCAAGGGCAGCCAGATGGCCTTCCAGCGGTGGAACCTCTACGACCTGCGCAACACCCCGTTCGTCGGGCTGGAGAACTTCCGGACGCTGCTGGCGAACCCGACGTTCTGGACGGTGCTCCAGCACTCGGTGGTGTGGGTGGTCGGCTCGATCGTCCCGCAGCTTTTAATCGGCTTCGGGCTGGCGCTCCTGCTGCGCAAGCGGTTCCGCTTCCGCGGGCTGTACCAGGCCCTGGTGTTCTTCCCTTGGGCGGTGTCGGGTTTCCTGATCGGGATCCTCTTCCGCTGGATGTTTAACGGCGAGTTCGGTGTGGTCAACGACCTGCTGCGCAAGGCCGGGCTGATCGACACCAACATCGCCTGGCTGGCCGACCCGCAGCTGGCGATGTTCTCGGTGATCGTGGCGAACGTCTGGTACGGGGTGACGTTCTTCGCGATCATGATCCTCGCGGCGCTGCAGTCGGTGCCTGACGAGCTGTACGAGGCGGCCGCCCTGGACGGTGCGGGGAAGGCCCGCACGCTGTTCTTCATCGTCATCCCCTTCATCCGCACGACCTTGCTGCTGACCGTTCTGCTGCGGGTGATCTGGGTGTTCAACTTCCCCGAGATCATCTACGGCATGACCGGCGGCGGACCGGCCGACCAGACCCACATCGTGACCAGCTGGATGATCAACTTCACCTCCCAGGGCGACTACGGGCTGGCGTCGGCTCTGGGGCTGATCGTGCTGGCGGTGCTGGTGCTCTTCACGACCTTCTACCTGCTGGCCCTCAAGGAGCGTGACTCCGCGTGATCGACAAGGTCTCCACCCCCGCCCGCGTGCTGCGGGTCGTGCTGCTGGGGCTGTGGCTGGTCATCACCCTGTTCCCGCTCTACTGGATCGTGGTGACCTCGTTCAAGGACCCGGGAACCATCGCGGCGTTCCCGCTGCGCTACCTGCCGGCGCCGTGGTCCCTGGCCAACTACGCGAGCCTGTTCCAGAACTCCGCGTTCGGCACCTACATGGCCAACAGCCTGCTCGTCGCGGTCATCGCCTCAGCGGTGGCGACGCTGATCTCGCTGCTGTCGGCGTACACGCTCGCTCGCTTCGAGTTCCGGACCAAGGGGGCGCTGCTGATGGCTTTTCTGGTCACCCAGATGATCCCGGCCTTCATCGCCCTCGGGCCGCTTTACGTGCTGATGGTCGATCTCGCTCTGGTGGACCGCAAGGGCGGGCTGGTACTGCTCTACATCGCGGTCTGCATTCCCTTCTGCACGATCATGCTGCGCGGCTTCTTCGAGAACGTCCCCGACGCGCTCGAGGAGGCGGCGATGGTGGACGGGTGCTCGCGGTTGTCGGCCCTGTTCCGCGTGATCGTGCCGGTGATGACGCCGGGCATCATGGCCGCGTTCATCTTCAACTTCGTCAACTGCTGGAACGAGCTGTTCCTCTCGGTGACGCTCATGAACTCCGACAGCAACAAGACGATCCCCACCGCGCTCAACGGCTTCATCTCCAGCTTCAACATCGAGTGGGGGCCGATGGCCGCTGCCGCGGTGCTCACCATCGTGCCAACCATGGTGATGTTCGCGCTGGCCAGCCGGTGGATCGTCGAGGGCCTCACCTCGGGGGCCGTGAAGGGCTGAGCGGTGGTCCAGCCGGACCGGAGTTGAGCTGGGTGGTGGTCCTCAGCGCCGGTCAGACCGCGGACCGGAGGGGCCAGCGAGCCGGTGGGCATCGAGGGAACGGACCCCGGGGTCGGCACTGCCCACCCAGCTCTCGATCAGGACGGCCGGATGCAGCTCCAGGGCGGTGACCCGGGCGGCCACGGCATCCAAGGTGGCGACCTGGCGGACGGCGTAGTGGCGGAGCGCGTCCAGGCTCTCCCCCTGGGTGGTCCCGAGCTCGTGCACGACGATCCCGACGGCCCGCCACACCTCCATCCGATCGGCGACGGAAGGCCCTGCGAGCCAGGCCGCCACCGGTTCGTCGGTCCAGTCCGCGCTCACCAATGGGGCGTCCAGCAGCAGCCCGCTGATCTGGTCGGCGATGGCCGCCTGCACCTCAGGACCGGTCGCGGCCGCGTCCATCACCGGTGAGGTGGAATAGAGATCGAGCGCCCCGATGGGTGGCTGGCCGGCTGCCCGCAGAGGCAGCGAGGCCACCGAACGGAAAGGCGTCTGCAGCAGCAGCTCCCGGTGGTAGCGGGGCCACCGCGCAGCGATCGCGGCCTCATCGGCGCTCAGCGGCTCCCCTGCCTCGATAGCGCTCAGGCAGGGCCCCTCACCGAGGGTGGTCTGCAGGCGCTCGGCCCGGACCGCGACGTCATCGCTGCCGCCGAGTGGCACGCGCAGCTTCTCGAGGAGGCCGAGTCCGGCACCCATGACCGGAAGCACCGCCACGCACGCGGCGGTGAGCACGGCGGGCAGCCGGTCACGACTACGCGGGTCCGCTTCGAAGCCCTCGACGACCGCCGCCAGGTACCGGTCCGCCAACCGACGCATCGGCTCCTCCTCGCTCGAGGCACCGCCCGGCACCCATCGTCGCGTCTGTACCCCGTCTCGACCCTGCCGACGCAGGAGGACGGCTGCTCGTGCTGCGCACAACCCCCGTGTCCACTTGATGCCATGTCTCCAAGAGGACGCGTCCGGGGCGGTTCTGGGGGGTCCCCAGGCTTTACAGTTAAGGCGTGTCGGGGGCCATGAACCCCCGAGCTTGGTCCCCGACACCACACTGACCGAAGTCCGTGTCCACCTGAACCCCCGAGCAGGTGGACACGGACTTCTTCATTGCAGGCCCTTTCTCAAGGCCCGAAGTGGTCGAGCGGAACCCGGAACCGGGTTCACGATCTCCAGGCAACGCACTTATGTGCTCCGCGACCGCCGTTCATGAGCCGTCGCGACGTATGGTCAGCAGGGGTTCACGTTCGCGGCACCAGGCTCGACCCAGCAACAGGCGAATCGCACCCTCGAGGTGCGTCGGCGCACCGTGCCCGACCCAGCCACGCCCCTCACCGTCCCGGTTATGACGTGGGTGCACGAAAGGAGCGTTATGCCTGAACTCAAGGACGAGCCCTCTTCCCCTTCGGTACCTGAGGAGAGCGTGGCACTCGGCGACGTCAGCGAGGCCCTGGGCGTACCTGCTCGGACCCTCCGGTCCTGGGAGTGGCGCTACCACCTGGCGACCGGACGGCACCGCGAGAAGGGCCAGCGGCGCTACACCCCCGAGGACATCGACACCCTGGCTGGGATCCGAGACCAGGCCGTCGCCGGAGCGACCGGACACCAGGGCCGCGCCTCGACGCAGGCGGACCTCGGCACGTCGCCGGCGCAGGTCGTCGACCGGTTGATCGCCGCTACCCACCGCCTGCACACCGAGAGCATCGTCGAGGCGCTCGAGCAGTCACGGGTTGCCAACGGACTGCCCGTCACCCTCGAGCAGGTGGTCTTCCCCGCGCTCCGGGAGATCGGCTGGCAGTGGGCCAACGGCAGCAGCGAGGTCGTGCACGAGCACCTGCTCGCGGGAGCCGTCCAAAGCTGGCTGGCGACGCAGCAGCAGGAGGCCGCTCCGCCGACCAAGCCGGGTGCGGTGGTGCTGGCCTGCGGTCCGGACGACCAGCACACCCTGGCCCTCGAGGCGTTGGGCGCGCTGCTCGCTCACCAAGGCTTCCCCTGCCGCTACCTCGGCGCCAAGACGCCCATCACCTCGCTCATCCTGGCCACCGAGCGCCCTCCGGCCCGTGCGGTCGTCGTGGTCGCCCACCTCAGCAGGAGCCGAGCCGCGGCCGTCTCCGCGCTCGGGGCCATCGCGGAGCTGCCCGCGGCCCGGTTCTACGCGGGCGGAGCCTTCAGCAAGCCCGAGTCGCGTCGCGACGTGCCCGGCACCTACCTCGGTGAGGACCTGTCCCGCGCCGCTGACCTCATCGCCGCCGCGATCAACTAGCGCGCTCGCGGTCAGCGCCTGCGCGGCTACTGGCCCAGCTCCGCCGGCACCCGGTCCTCGAGCAGCATGCTCGGAGCCGGGCCCGGGCGCCCCAGCAGGTAGCCCTGGGCCGAGTCGCTGCCCAGCGCGCGCAGCGAGCTCAGCTGCTCGACGGTCTCGACCCCCTCGGCGGTGACCCGCATCCCAAGCGCGTGGGCAAGCTGGATCGTCGCAGAGACCACGGCGACGTCTCGCGGCTCACCGGGGAGCCCGTCGACGAAGATCTTGTCGATCTTGAGGATCTGGGCCGGGAGGTCGCGCAGGTAGATCATCGAGGAGAACCCGGTGCCGAAGTCGTCGATGGCGATCCGCACCCCGGCCTTCACCAGGTCGGCCAGGGCTCCGAGAGCCAGGGAAGGCTCCTGCATCATCTGCGACTCGGTGATCTCCAGGCACAGCTGTGCCGGGTCGATCCCCACCTCGACCAGCTGGGTGATCACCTCGGTCGAGAAGCCGGGGCGGACGAGCTGGCGTACCGAGACGTTCACCGACAGGCTCAGCGACCGGTCGCGCCATCGCGCCAGCTGCTGCAGGGCCTGGCGCAGGATCGTGTCGCCCAGCGCACTGATCAGCCCGCTCTCCTCGGCCACCGGGATGAACTGGTCCGGGGGCACGAGTCCGCGGCCGGGGTGGTGCCAGCGGGCGAGGGCTTCGAACCCCTCGATCCGCAGTGGCTCGCCCAGGGTGAAGATCGGCTGGTAGTCGGGGCGGATATGTCCGGCGGCGATGGCCTCTCGCAGCTCTTCGGCGGCGATCTTGCGGCGGCTGACCGGGACGCCGGTGGCCGGCTCGTACACCGACACCTGGTCGCGGCCGGACTGCTTCGCGTGGTACATCGCGGTGTCGGCCTGCCGCACCGCCTCCGTCGGATCCGTGCCGCGAAGAACCGTCGTGGCGCCCACGCTGACGCTGATCGTGCGCCGCACCCGGCCGTCGAGGACGAACGAGCGCCGGAACTGCTCGACAATGCGCTGGCCCACTTCGACCGCCTCGATGCTCTCCCGGACCGGGATGACGACGACGAACTCATCGCCACCGGTCCGGGCGACGAAGTCCTGCGGCCGCAGCGACGTGGTGATGCGGCGTGCCACCTGCACCAGCAATTCGTCCCCGACGAGGTGACCTTCGGTGTCGTTGACCTGCTTGAACCCGTCGACGTCCAGGAAGAGGACGCCGACCTGCTGCTGGGGCGCCGGCGGGGCTGACGTCGTCTGCTGAGTGCTGAGGAGCTCCACCAGACGCTCCTGCAGCTGGGTCCGGTTGGGCAGACCTGTCAGTGCGTCGTGGAGCGCCATCCCGACCAGACGGTTCTGGGCCGCCTGCATCATGACCTGGGGCATGGCCTGAGCGAGTTCGGTCGCCGCGCTGATCTCGGCGGCCCGCCAGGGCATGCTCCTGCCCCGTACCTCCTCGCGCCAGGCCTCGAACGACGCCCGCGGTGCCAGGGTCGGTGCCAGCTGAAGGTCCGTGCCCGGGCCGTCCTCGGGGTTGCCGCTGCCGCGTCCGGACGCGTCTGGGCCGTGGGGGCTGCCGTCTGACCCTGCCCAGGTCACGGTGCTGGCCTGCTCACGCCGGAGCCAGAGCACGAAGCCCGCTGCCCGACCTCCGAGCGGCAGGTAGAGGGCGCCGCCGACGGCTTCGGCGCTGGTCGGCAGGTCGACCATCGACCCGAGCGTCGAGGTGGCGAAGGGGCCGGGTCCCGCACCGGCCTGAGCGGCCAGCGTCGGGATCAGCAGCTGCAGGACCTCCGGTTCGGGAAGCATCCCCGCACTCATCCGGACGCCGTCCACCTCGACCACGACACCGTCCGCGGCCACCATCCCCAGCAGCGCGGCCGAGGCCGTCCGGACGCCGACCGGCGGGTTGGGCCCGGTGGCCATCGCCGCCACCACCTCGGACTTCAGCCGGGAGAGCGACTGCCCGTACTGCCTCTCGGCCGCCAGCTCCGCCGCCTGCAGACGGACCGAGACCAGCTGGCCCAGGGCCTCGCAGGCCAACCGCTGGTCGTGGGTGAGCCGTCGGGCCGTGGAGTGGTGGCAGGCGATCAAACCCCACAGCTGGTTGTCCGCGACCAGCGAGATCGTCATCGTCGCTCCGACGCCCATGTTGCGCAGGTACTGCAGGTGCACCGGCGAGACGCTGCGCAGCACCGCCATGCCGAGGTCGACCTGCTGAGGCCGGACGTCGTCGGCGAGGGCGCGGATCGGCGCGGGCTGGTAGTCCACGTCGGCGATGACGCGGATCCAGTTGCGCAGGTAGAGCGCCCGAGCCTGGCGGGGGATGTCGCCCGCCGGGTAGTGCAGGCCGAGGTACGGCTCCAGGTCGGAGCGCCGGGTCTCGGCCACCACCTGACCGTGGGCGTCGTCAGCGAAGCGGTAGATCATCACGCGGTCGTAGCCGGTGAGCTTGCGGACCTCCTCGACGGTCAGCTTGCAGATCTGGTCGACGTCCTCGATGGTGTGCAGCGCGCGGACAGCCTCACGTTGACGCTGGAAGATGCGGCTGGAGGCCTGGAGGTTGCTCCCCTCGGACTGCTCGAACTCGAGCAGCCAGGCCGAGTCCACCAGGTGGGCGAGCAGGTCGAAACTCTGACGCCTCCCGTTGTCGAGCTCGACGACGACCGTCACCGGCAGGGCGTCGTGGGGGTTCGACTGGGGCGCCAGTCCCGCGACGGCGGCTGCAGCCAGGGGACCGATGAGGTGCTCCAGGGGCAAGCCCTCGCTCGGCGTTGCTGCCGGCAGCCGTGGGGTGTTCTCGCTGGCGGCCAGCACGCGGAGCGTGGCGGGGTGGACGACGAGGAGGAAGCCATGGGGCTGCACGGCACCACTGAGGTGGATGGGTTCCCGGTCGCAGCTGTTCTGGGCACCCAGGCCGGCGAGGCCCTCGCCGGAGAGCTCGGCGTACCGGGGCGTGACGGGGCTCAGCATCAAGAAACCTGCCTTCTCCCCCGACCTCGGCGGCTTCGGGGTCCAGGTCGAGGTGCTCGGCCATCGCCCCGACGCAGAAAGCGCCGAGGCGGGTTATCCTAGCGGTGGTCCTCGGGGGATCTGGCCAGACAAAATAATCACGATGGGTGGCCCGATGAGCACGTCCCCCGGCCGACCCCTGATCGCGACCGCTGAAACCGATTCCCGCGGCCGAGCCAGCCTCTCCGCAGCCGCCGCACTGCGCGCCAGGACGGCCCCGCAGCACCGCGCCACCGAAGCCGCCTACGCCGGTTACGACCTCACAAATCGCCGGTCCTACACCACATTCCTACAGGCCCACGGCCGAGCCGTGACCGCCGCGGAGCAGGTGCTGAGCGCCAGCGCCGGCCTTCCTGAGTGGCAGCCGCGAGCGCCGCTCCTGCGACAGGACCTGGACGCTCTCGACGCTCCGATGCCGAATCCCCTGCCCTTCCCAGCCGTGCGGGACACCGGCGAGGCCTGGGGGGTTCTCTACGTCCTGGAGGGCTCCCGACTGGGCTCGGAGTTGCTCAGCCGACGCGTCCCGCCGGGCCTGCCCCGGTCCTACCTGGCGGCCTCCCACGGCCCGGGTGGCTGGCACGCGTTCCGCACCCGCCTGGAGGCGGATCTGGCCTCCGACAAGCTTGTGCTCGAACGAGCCGTGACCGGCGCCTTCGCCTGTTTCACCTTGTTTTCCAACGCCGCTCTTGGTGCCGCTGAAATGTGCTCATGAGAGGGCGTCGGGGGCTCAGCGTGGGCGGACTACTGCCGATTTTTCGGCTTCTGAGAAGGTGGCCTTAGTCATCAAGCTGCGGACAGAACTCGGGCCTTTCGCCCCTGACGACCCCGTCCCGTACCGCCGTAGATTTTGCACAACGGCCCACTCTTGATGTCGCTCCAGACAGCCCAGAATCCGTTCACCTTCGCCGGGGGGCGAGAAATCTCCTCTCCGATCCGCCCTGGGTCGGACCAACGAACGGAAGGCATGATTCTCATGAGCAAGAACCTCCACGTAGTCGGCGGAGGCCTCCTCGGTGCACTCGCGCTGATGGCCGTTGCCGTGATGCCGGCCTCCGCCGCGACCACCGACGCGACGTTCACCCTGGAGGGTGGAAGCCTCGACGTCACCGCCGCTGCGGGTGCCGCCCTGACCAACGGCGCTCCCGGCGCCGCCTCCGTCTCCGGCTCCCTGGGGGCAGTCGGCGTCTCCGATACCCGCGGAAGCACGGCCGGCTGGGTCATGAGCGCCGCCTCGAGCACCTTTGTCGACGGCGCGGGAAGCATCTCGACGGGCGTCAGCTACAACTCCGGCGCTGCGACCGCATCGACGGGCACGGTCACCCCGACGTCCGCGGGTGCCACGTCCATCACGGCAGTGGCCTCGGTCGCGGCGGGGACTCTGGCGTCCGGGAACAACACGGCCTCCTACACCCCGACCCTGACGGTGTCGCTGCCGGCGAGCGCCCTCGCCGGTGACTACACCGGCACGGTCACCACCTCGGTGGCCTGACCGACTGACCGTGCGTCGCTTACTTCTCGCACTAGCGCTGGTAGCCGGGGTTTTCACCCCGGCTATCGGCGCGACCTCGGCGGCCGCGGCCCCCCAGGATGACTCCCCGACCACCGGCATCGGCATCCGGCTCGTCGACGCCCCCACCGCCTCCGCGAACGACCCGCGCGCCCGGACCTACATCATCGATCACCTCAAGCCCGGCGCTGAGATCGAGCGGCGGATCGAGGTCTCGAACAACGCGGCCTCCAACGCGCGCGTCAAGGTCTACTCGTCGGCTGCCCGCATCACCAAGGGCGGATTTGTCGGCGGAGCAGGCAAAGACCAGAACGAGTTGTCCAGCTGGACGTCGGCCACCCCCGGGACGGTTGAGCTCGGACCGGAGGAGAAGTCCGCGGTGACGGTGACGATCACGGTGCCGGAGGACGCGGTGAGAGGCGAGCAGTACGGCGTCGTGTGGGCAGAGACCACCATCGAATCGGATGTCCCCGGGGGCATCACTCAGGTGAGCAGGGTCGGCATCCGGCTCTACCTGTCCGTCGGTCCTGGCGGCGCACCGCCGACCGACTTCGACGTTGTCTCCCTCGCTGGTGCCCGTGACCAGAACAACGTGGCGATGGTTCAAGCCAGCGTGCGCAACACCGGGGAGCGTGCGCTCGACCTGAACGGCACCCTGACCCTTTCCGAGGGTCCCGCCGGTTTGGCCGCCGGGCCATTCACGGTGCCGGTCGGCACCACGCTCGGAATCGGGGAGACGCTGCCTCTCCTCATTCCGCTGGACGCCCAACTCCCCGACGGTCCGTGGCTCGCCAAGATCACCATGACGAGCGGCGTCACCGAACGATCGGCGCAAGCCAGGATCAGCTTCCCCGCAGGTCCCGGCACCGGTCCCGCCATCACGACAGACTCCGACACGCCCGTGCCGTGGTGGATGATCGCCGGCGGCGCTCTCCTGCTCGGTGCCCTGCTCGCGCTCGTCGCCGTGCTGGTGTGGCGGCGGCTCCGGCTTAGGAGGGTTCCCTCTCCCCAGCCAGCCGAACCCGCCGATCCTGCACCCGCACCCATGGCGAGTCCGACGAACCACTGAGCACCACCCGAGACACGGAGGCACCACCCATGACACACCGACACCACCTGCTCGCCCTCACCGCTGCGGTGGTGTCGGTATGTCTGTTCTCACCGCCCGCCTTCGCTGAGGAGGAGGCAAGCAGCAACGCCACGCTCACCATCACCGGGGGGAGCCTGGAGATCACCGTCGGCGACGGCACCACCGACCTGGGCGAGCTCGCGAGCACCGCCGACGGCGGCGTCCTCCCCGGCAAGCTCGGCCAGGTGGTGGTCTCCGACCAGCGCAGCGCCCCGGCCGGCTCCGGCTGGGTGGCCAGCGCCGTCTCCACGCCGTTCACCAACCCGCACGGGCCCGCCATCCCGGCCAGCCGGGTGCGCTACGCAGCCGGGAAGATCGAGAAGACCGGAACCGCCACCCTCACGGCCAACACCCCCCAGAGCCTGAAAAAGGCCGCCGCCGTGGTCACGGCCACCGAGATCACCGGCAACAACACGGCCACCTGGACGCCGACGATCACCGTCGACGTGCCCGGCAACCTCGTCGCCGGCACCTATTCGGCCACCATCACCCACTCCGTGCTCTAAGGCCGTCGGCCGCCGCACCTGCGGGCGTCCAGGTGACTGCGGGCACCCGAAGAAGGGCCAAAAGGCCCTGATCAGGACCGAGTCAACGCCCTAGATTTGTCGGTGAGCACCAACACCCCGTTAGGAGACACCCATGAACGACATCGCTGAGCGGCAGAGACTGGCCGCCCTGCGGTCCATGGATCTCCTGGACGGTCCGGTCGAGGCGCGCTTCGAGCTGATGGCCCAGGCCGCCGCGCGGCTCCTCGGGATCCCCCTGGTCAGCATCACGCTGGTGGACGAGCACCGGCAGTGGCGGCTGGCCCTGGCCGGCCCGATCCCCAAGGAGGCGCCGCGCACGGGCGCGGTCTGCCCGGAGGCGATGCAGACCTCCTCCCTGTTCGTGGTACCCGACCTCGCCGCGGACCCACGCTTCGCCGACAGCCCGTACGTGACGGGTGAGGCCGGGCTGCGGTTCTACGCGGGGTGGCCGCTGAAGGCGCCGAGCGGCGAGCCGATCGGCGCGTTCTGCGTGATGGACACCAAGCCCCGCCGGCTGAGCTGGGCCGACCGCGAGATCGTCTGCGACCTGGGCCGGTGGGTGCAGGAGGAGCTGCTGCAGGGCGTCCGTCCACCGCTTGAGGCCCTGGCCGTCTCTGCCTGATCGGCCGCAACACCCCACTCCGTCGAGCCTGTTCTTCGCGCCGGTCGGGCGCTCCCGTGCTCGGTGACGGGCCGCCTCTTCCTCAGCACCTGCCGTGAAACGTCCGCCCGTGACGTCGACCCACCGCGCGGCTCCCGCCGCGGTGGCCCTGGCCGCTGTTCTGACCTCGGCCGTGATGCTGGCGTCGGCGTCCCCGTCGATCCCCACCACACCAACCGCACCCGCGGTCAGCGGTACCCCCGCCGACGCCGGCACGCAGAACTCGCCCTCGGCGGTGGCGTTGTCCACCGGCACCGCCCGTGCCAGCTTCGCCAGTATCCAGACAGGGCTTGACGGGCCTGCTGGGGTCGTCGTCTTCCGCGTCGGCGCCGGCCCGGCCGAGAAGCCGTTGATCCGGGTCGGGAAGCTGACCACCGGGGTCGCCTGGTCCACCTCCAAGGTGCCGGTCGCCGTCGCCGCCCTTCGACGTTCGCGCTCCTCCACGACTCAGGCGCGCGCCCGGGCGGCGATCACCCGGTCGGACAACCAGGCGGCCGAAAAGCTGTGGCAAGGCCTCGGCTCTTCTACCTCGGCTGCCCGGCGCACGCAGAACGTCGTCCGCGCGGCCGGGGACACCCGCACCCTGGTGGAGAGCCGCCGGGTCCGGGCCGGGTTCACGGCGTTCGGCCAGACGCGGTGGCGGCTCGACGACCAGGCGCGGTTTGCCGCCGGGTTGGGTTGCCGCCCCGAGGCCCGAGCGACGGTGAAGCTGATGAGCCAGGTCGTGCCCGACCAGCGCTTCGGCCTGGGGCGGCTCCCGCGGACCGCGTTCAAGGGGGGCTGGGGACCGGTCGCCCGCGGCTACCTGACCCGCCAGCTGGCCATCGTCACCCTGCCCGACGGGTCCCAGGTCGGGGTCGCGGTCGCCGTACGGACCTCGAGCGGCTTCGCCCGCGGCAAGGCCGATCTGACCCGCATCGCCGCCTGGCTCGGATCGCAGCTCCGCCGCCTCGAGGGCGGCCGCTGCCCCGCGCGGGCGTGACCGTCGCCAAGCCGCCAGCCGCTGTCCCGCAAGGTCGTCCATGTCCCGTCCATGTCGTCCGCTGACTGCTGCCGTGCTCGCAGCCGCCACCGTCGCCGCCCTGCTGTCCGGGGCCGGCGCCTCACCCGTGCCGGCGCAGGTGCCCACCCGCACCGTTCGCCTCCCGCGACCGAAGTCAAGACGTTGGCCCCGACCGAGGCCGGGAGTGGGTGATCAGTCGTCCGCGCCCGACGGCACGCGGTGAGGTCGGGAGAGGCGGACGGGCCGGTAGCGTGAGCGCATGCTCTCCCAATCGCGTCCCGCCCGATGAGCGGCGGCCTCGTCGCCCTGCTCGACGACGTGGCGGCCATGGTGAAGCTGGCCGCCGCCTCCGTCGACGACGTCGGCGCAGCGGCTGGCCGGGCCAGCGCCAAGGCGGCCGGCGTGGTGGTCGACGACACCGCGGTAACCCCCCGCTACGTGCACGGCTTCACCGCCGACCGCGAGCTGCCGATGATCAAGCGGATCGCGGTGGGCTCGCTGCGGAACAAGCTGCTGATCATCCTGCCGGTGATCCTCGTGCTCAGCCAGTTCCTGCCCTGGCTGCTGACGCCCATCCTGATGGTCGGCGGGACCTACCTGTGCTTCGAGGGTGCCGAGAAGATCTACGAGAAGCTCAGCGGGCACCGCGCCGAGCAGGAGGAGCAGCCTGCGGCCGCCCACGGCGCCGACCAGGAGCAGGCGATGGTCAAGGGCGCGATCCGCACCGACTTCATCCTCTCCGCCGAGATCATGGTTATCTCGCTCAACGAGGTGGCGGACGAGGGCCTGCTGTCCCGGGCGATCATCCTCATCGTGGTGGCCATCGCCATCACCCTGCTCGTGTACGGCGTCGTCGGGCTCATCGTGAAGATGGACGACGTCGGGCTCCACCTCGCCGAGCGCGACTCGCCCGCGGCCCGCAAGGTCGGTCTGCTGCTGGTGCGGGGCATGCCCAAGCTGTTGGCCGTGCTCTCCACCGTCGGGATCGTGGCGATGCTGTGGGTCGGCGGGCACATCCTGCTGGTGGGCGCCGACGAGCTCGGCTGGCACGGGCCCTACGCCCTCGTGCACGGGGCCGAGGAGGCCGTCGCGCACCTCCTGCCGGCGCTGGGCGGACTGCTCAGCTGGCTCGTCAACACGCTGGCCTCCGCCATCATTGGAGCGGTCGTCGGCGCTGTGGTCGTGCTGATCCTGCACCTGATACCGCGGCGGGAGCGCGCCGCGCAGCACTGAGGCGAGCCGCCACCCGAAGGGGGTGCCCGACGAAGCCGGTGCCCGCGTGGTGAGAGCGCCATGCCGGGCCCAGCCTCGTGCTCGCGCGTTGAGCTCGACCCAACCGGTCACTGGCCACCGACGTCCAAAGAAGCCGGAACAGCCCCCGAGCGAGCTCGGGGGCTGTTCGTGGGTGAGGCTGCCCCTGGGCGGGGCTGGTTCTCAGCGGCGGATCAGAGGCTGACCGGCAAGGCTGCGACGCAGAGCCTGCTGCCGGATTTCGTTTTCCTGAAGGGCCTTTTCGTCAGAGGCGAACGGCTGCACGTCACCGCGGCAGATCCGCCCGGCCTTGGGCAGGGTGCCGTTGACAAGGTAGGCGTCCACGGCGTTGGTGGTGCAGGCAGAGGTGCCGTAGGCGGTGTGGCCAAAGGAGTCGCTGGTCAGCAGCCGGCTGTTCGGCATCCGCTTGGAGGCGGAGACGGCGCCGTCGTAGTTGGTGGCGGGATCGTAGTAGTTGCCGACGTACAACACCGGGGCCTGCGTCTTGGTGTTGAAGGGACCGGTGTACACGTCCTCGTTGTTGCCCGTGAACGCGTCCCCAGCACAGATCGAGGTGAACCACAGCCAGTCCCGGCCGAAGTACGGAGCTTCCTTGTCCGCTTGGACGGCGTAGGCCGGGAACTGCCTGCTCTTGGTGGTTTCCTTCGAGTCGGTGCAGGTGACGGAGGCGAAGGTGTCGAAGCTGTTGTCGTAAGGGAAACCCCAGTGCGGTCGAGTTCCCTGCTCGCTGGTGGTGCGCTGCACCTCAGCCAACCTGCGGGCGGCGGCGGCGTGCGAGCTGCTGGCGGTCCGGGCCGAGGACGAGGGTGGCTCGGTCAGGATGTACAGGTCGGCGAGCATGTCGACGAGGTAGCGGTAGCCCGCGGGGTCGTACAGTATGCCGAGCATGATGACCACCAGGTCCTGGTAGGTGAAGGTGAACGTCTCACCGAACTCCTCGTCCTCGATCACCAGCGGCTTCGCGCGCAGCCGGTCGGTGATCAGCCGCAGGTTGGCCACTGGGTTGCCGGCGGCGAAGCGGCACTTCTGACCGCCCACACGGTCGCAGCGGACCAGGATCTCCCGTAGCCCCTTGTAAGCGCCGGCGGCAGAGTCCAGGCGCCGCTCGAGTGGCTGGTTGACGTTGCTCTGCCACGTCACGACCGCCGCCGCGACTCCCTGACACGGGCGCCTCCAGGATGAGGTTGAGCAGTGTCCCGGCCGCCCGGCTCAGCCCCCCGTCGCACCCTCGCGAGGCCGGCCTACTCCTGGTAGAGCGCCACCTAGCGGGCCAGATCCTCGAGGACGGCAACGGCGTCGGCGGCCGCAGGCAGGGCGGCTGCCGCAGCGGCGACCGAGCGTGCGCGCGTTCGGTAGGCCGGATCGGCCAGCACGGTGACCACCTCCGCGCAGGCTCGGGAAACGACGTCGTGGCCCGGATCAAGGGCACGCCCGGCGCCGACGCCCGCCACGTGACGGGCGTTCACCACCTGGTCGGTCGTGAAGATCGGCGCTACGACCTGAGGCACGCCGGCCCTGACTGCTCCCATCGTGGTCCCGAACCCACCATGGCCCAGGAGCAACGCTGCGCGATCGAGGACGTCGGCCTGGGGCCACCAGCCCTCCACCCTGGCATTGGGTGGCAGCGGTCCGATCTGGGCGACGTCGGTTTGGCGCCCGACGGTGAGGAACACGCGCGCAGGCAGTCCGGCGAGACCGTCGAGAGCTTCGCGGAAGACACCGGCGAACGGCGGCAGCGAACCAATGACGGAGCCGAAGGTGACGTAGACCAGCGGCACGTCAGGGTTCCCCCAGTCCGGCAGGGGCGCCGCAGGGCCCGCGGCCGCGTCGTCGCGGTAGCGGAACAACGGGCGGTCTGCGTCGTAGCGGTCGTCACCGGCGCGGTCCAGCACCTCGGGCACGGAGGTGAGGAGGAGCTCCGACGCGACGGCAGCGCCCAGCGAACCGTCCCGAAGCCCAGCCAGTGCCGCCAGCTCGTCGAGCGGCTCGGCCGTGAGCTCGGAGATGATGCGGGAGAACTCCAACATGCCGATCATCACCTGCACGTGCGGGACTCCCGCTGACTCAGCGGCAGCGAGAGACCCGAACTCCGCCGGCTCGCGGACGACGAGATCGGGGGACCATTCCTTGACGGTCGCGCTGACCGCAGGCAGGGCCGCCTGCGCGTCGATCCGCGCGAACACCTCCCGGATGACCGTCGCGTTGGCCTCCTCGAAGGACAGGCTCGGCAAGCGGCCCATGACTGGTCCGACGCGTTCCGGCGGAGCATCGGCAAAAGGCAGATGGAGCAGACCAGCGCGCTTCACCGCCGGAGCGAACGACAGTGGCGCCGCCACTGCCACCTCATGACCCGCGGCGACAAGGGCTCGGCTAAGTCCCACCAGCGGCCCGAAGTGGCCCTCATTGGCTGTCGTGGCGATCAACACCCTCACTCAACGAGGGTGGCACACATCGTGGACTCCAGCGCCACTTCCTGACTGCCCGAGCTGGCAAGCGCGTTGTCCGCTGATGGCGGAAAGCCGCAACCCGCCTAGCCTCGAGGAACCCCTCAGGGTTGAGCCACGGGCTTCTCCAGCAGGGCCGGGATCGGCGCGCCGGGCGGCGGGGAGGCGGCCAGTGCCGTGACCACGTCGCTGATGGCCAGCGCTTCGCCCTCCGCCAACAGCTCGGCCGCGCGCTCGGCCCCGAAGTGGGTTTCGGCGAGCAGCGACGGCTCCGGCAAGTGGAGCACGTGGACCGGCCCCAGCATCAGCCCCCGCTCTCGGACCAAGCGGTAGGTGGCGCCGGCGGCACGGGCACCGAGCTCCGACGGCTCACCGGCGAGCAGCATGATCGAGGCGAGCCCGAGCGTCCGGGTCAGGCCGGTGGGGTGCTCCATCGCGTGGAACACCGACAAGGCTCCCATCAGCCGCTGCCAGCCCTGGTGGACGTTCCCGGCCCGCCACTCGCAGGCGGACAGGAACGTCGATGCGCTCGCGACCTGCATCGGCGAGCCGCCGCGCTGGAAGACCTCCAGGTTCAGCGATTGCAGCTCGCTCGCCCTCGCGTACTCACCGCCGAGGTACATGCGCAGGGCGAGAGCCTCCCGGGTCAGCACCGCGCCCCTCTCGTGACCCGCCGCCGTGTACAGCTCGAGAGCGCGCTCCTCGTGCTCGCGGAGCAGCGCCTCGTCCTGCAACACCATGCCGAGGAACCCGAGGTCGTAGTGGGCGTCGGCGGTGAGGATCGGGTCCGCCGTCTCCTGGGCGAGCGCCAGGCGCTCCTCGTAGGCAACTCGGGCTGCGGGGAAGTCCCGCATCCAGTACGCCATGCCGCCCGCGGCGGCCAGAGCGGTGATCCGGACGCGGCGGTCGGAGGGCGCGGGGTGATCGAGGAGCTGCCTGACCATCGCGCTGGCCTCGCGGAGCCGTCCCCGCGCCTCGAGCCAGGGCCAGGTGGCGCCGATGATCTGGAGCCCGTGCGTCGGCGCGTCGTGCGCGAGGGACCACTCAGCAGCAGCCCGCAGGTTGGGCTCCTCGGGATCGAGCACCGCCATTGCCGCCTGGCCACCGGACGCCCGCATCGTTGCGCCCGCAGCCTCGGCGAGGCGCACGCACTCCGCGACGAAGCGCTCCTCGACCAGCCCCCGCTCGCCGCTCCCGTCGAGCCGCTCGCGCGCGAACTCGCGCAGCAGAGGATGCATGCCGAAGCGTGGTCCCGCCTCAGCCTCAGAATCTGCACCCGTGGACGGCTCCAGGCGGACCAGGCTTTTGTCCGTCAGGGACTCGATCCCCTCGACGACGTCGATGCCGCAGTCCATCTCCGGGTCGGCCACCGCGAAGGCCGATTCGAGGGTCCAGCCGCTCGTGAACACCCCGAGCCTCCAGAACAGCCGCTGCTCCGGAGGCGAGAGCAGCTCGTAGCTCCACCCGATCGCCCCGCGCAGCGTCCGCTGCCGCTCCGGCAGGTCGCGGGCGCCGCCACCGAGGTCCAGGCTCCGGGCGAGCCGCTCCAGGATCAGGCGCGGCTGGAGCATCCGCACACGCGCCGCCGCGAGCTCCAGTGCGAGCGGCAGCCCGCCCAGCCGCTCGCTGATCTCGCGGACCGCAGCGAGCGTGTCCTCGGTGAGCGCCAGGTCCGGTCGGTGCGCCCGGGCGCGGTCGAGGAACAGGGCGACCCCCTCGTCGGGGCCGAGGGGCGGCACGTGGTGGGCGCGCTCCCCCGAGATCCGCAGCAGTTCGCGGCTCGTCAGGAGCACGCGCACCCGCGGCGAGGAACGGACGAGACCGGCGACGACCTCGGCCGCCGCGGGGAGCAGCTGTTCGAGGTTGTCGAGCACGAGCAGCGCCGTGCGGTCACGGAGGTGAGCGCAGAGGGCCTCCCCCACGGTCTGCTCGGGCGACTCGCGGACGCCGACGACCGTGGCGATGGCGGACTCCACGAGCCCGACGTCCCCGACGGCCGCGAGGTCGACGAGCCACACGCCGTGCGGGTAGCGGTCCCGGAGCTCGCGCGCAGCGGCGACGGCGAGCCTCGTCTTGCCGGAGCCGCCCGGACCCGTCAACGTGACGATCCGGGCAGCGTCGAGGTCGCGGTGCACGCGCTCGATCTCGGTCTGCCGGCCCACGAGAGTGGTGACGTCGCCGGGCAGGTTGGTCGGCACGTCCGTCGTACGGAGGGCCCGGTCGTCCTCGGCGGCACCGGGGACGATGAGCCGGAAGAGCGGCACCGGATCGTCGAAGTCCTTCACCGCGCGGAGCCCGTCCTCGTGCAGGACGACGTCCTCCAACCCCGGCAGCCGCTCGAGCTGTGCCGGCAGCGCCTCCACCAGCGGCGCGGAGAGCACGATCTGCCCACCGTTGGCGGCAGCCGCGATCCGCGCGGCGTAGTTCACGTCGATCCCGACGTAGTCCTCCGGGTCGGCCGCGGAGAGCCGTGCCCGCAGCCGGCCCTCGCCGAGATGGATCCCCATCCGGACCCGGACCGCGACACCGCTCGCCCAGGACTCCGTCGCGAGCATGCGCTGGGCGACGGCGGCTGCCGTCACCGCCTCTTCGGCTCCGGGGAACGCCGCGAAGAACGCGTCACCCTCGGTCTTGACGACCGAGCCCGCGTGTTCCTCGATCGCGCGCCGGATCAGCTCGTCGTGACGTCCGACGATCTCGGCCCACACCGGGGAACCGACCGTGCGCTCGGTGCGTGTCGATGCCTCGATGTCGGTGAAGAGGAAGGCAACGCCGAGACCCGTTGGGAGAGCCATCAGCGGCATCATGTCAGTCGGACGCCTCCCCCACCAGCCCCTGGTCCGCACCCGTCCGGACACGATCCGGCTCGGAGCACCCTCGGTGCAGCACCCGCCCGCGAGGCCCGCTCGTGTGGGTCACAGTCCTGGACCTCGCCTGCACCATCTGCGAGGATCGGGCCGCCGAGCATTGTGTCTCAGCGCCGTGCTGGCTCCCGCCGGAGAGCCGTGGGCGTGCTGCCCGGCCGTGTTCCCGGCACGAGCGGTGGAAGGGGACGGTCCGGCCATGGGTACCGAGCGGGCACTGCAGGGGCAGGTCGACGAGAGGCTGGTGTGGCGCCGGTGAGTCGCCCCGCGTCGAGCGTCCGGCCCCTTCTCCTGGCCGTCGACCCAGACCCCGGGCAGCTCGACGTCATCGAAGCGCAGCTGCAACGATCCTTCGGCAGCGACTTCCGCGTCCGGGGTGAGGTCACGGCCGAGGAGGCCACGCGCGTCGTCCAGGTAGCCCACGAGCGGGGGGACCCCGTCGCGGTCGTGCTCGTTGACGACTCCTACGACGCCGAGGTGCGCGAGCGTCTGCTCACGGAGGTCCGGACCCTGCACCCCGCCGCCCGGAGAGCGCTCCTGGTGAAGTGGGGGGCGTGGTCCGACCGGGGCTCGGCTGCGGCCATCCTGCACGCGATGGCGCTCGGCCACATCAACTACTACGTCCTCAAGCCCTGGACGGTCCGCGACGAGTTCTTCCACCGCACCATCGCCGAGTTCGTGCACGAGTGGTCGCGCGGCTACGCCGCCAACCCCCGTGAGGTGGTCGTGGTAGCGGACTCACGGTCGCCCAGGGCCTACGCGATCAGCAGCCTGATGAACCGGAACGGCATCCCCTTCGCCTTCCGCGACCGCGAGTCCGCGGAGGGCCGGGCCGTGGTGGAGCGGACCGGCGCCGCCGACGCGAACGTGGTGGTCTGGATGCCCGCGATGGGCGGGAAGCAGCTGATCGACCCGACGGACGTGGACGTCCTCGAGGCGTGGGGTATCCCCACCACCCTGCAGGAGGGCGATCGTGCGTTCGACGTCCTCATCATCGGCGCCGGCCCCGCCGGGCTGGCCGCGTCGGTGTACGCCTCGTCGGAAGGCTTGCGGACCCTGGTCGTCGAGCGCGAGTCGATCGGCGGCCAGGCGGGGGCCAGCTCGCTGATCCGGAACTACCTCGGGTTCTCCCGCGGCATCAGCGGTGCGGAGCTGGCTCAACGCGGGTACCAGCAGGCGTGGGTGTTCGGTGCGGGTTTCCTGCTGATGCGACAGGTCGAGTCTCTCGAGCACGACGGGGAGGTGTTCGTCGCGCACATCGGTGACGTCGGCACCGTCACCGCACGCGCCGTCATCCTCTCCGCGGGGGTCTCCTACCGCCGCCTCGGGGTTCCCAGCCTCGAGGAGCTGACCGGCAACGGTGTCTACTACGGAGCCAGCGTCTCGGCAGCCCAGGCCCTGGCGGGGATGCACGTGGTCGTGGTCGGCGGTGGCAACTCCGCGGGGCAGGCGGCGCTCCACCTGGGGCGGTACTGCGAGCGCGTCACCCTGGTGGTGCGAGCCGCCGACCTGGGGTCTGGGATGTCGGACTACCTCGTCAAAGCGATCGACGGCGATCCCGGTGTCGTGGTCCGCACCGATGCCGAGGTGAGCGGCGGCGACGGAGCGGGCCGGTTGGAGCAGGTGCAGATCCGTGACCGGACCTCGGGAGCGGTGGAGACCATCCGCGCGGACGGCCTCTTCGTCATGATCGGCGCGCAGCCGCGGACGGACTGGCTGCCCGAGGCTGTCCAGCGGGACCGGCACGGCTTCCTCCTCACCGGCGCGGAGGCAGCTGCCGCGCCGGGGTGGCCGCTCGATCGGCTGCCCCACCCCTACGAGACCACCGTGCCAGGGCTGTTCGCCGTCGGCGACGTGCGCGGTGGGTCGGTCAAGCGGGTGGCCTCGGCCGTCGGCGAGGGCTCCGTCGTCGTCTCCCAGATCCACCAGTTCCTGTCCGCACCGGATCTCTGAGGCGACGCCCCGACCACCAGCGTCCCGGTCCCGAGGGGAGAGAAAGGCGGGCCATGCGCCTCACCTTCCACGGCGTGCGCGGTTCCTCACCGAGCCCCTCACCGACGAGCGCCCGATACGGCGGGAACACCTCGTCGGTGACGCTGGAGGTGCCGGGGCAGGCGCCGCTGCTGCTCGACCTCGGCACGGGCCTGCCCGCCTTCGGTCGGCTGCTGCCCCCGCAGCAACCCTTCACCGGCCAGGCCCTCGTCACGCACCTGCACTTCGACCACGTGCTCGGTCTGCCGTTCTTCGAGCCGGTGAACCGGCCCGGCGCCGGGCTCGAGATCTACGGCCCCCCGCAGGGCACCGGTGGTCTCCGGGAGGCGTTCGCGCAGCTGGTCCGGCCGCCCTACTTCCCGGTCGAGCTGACCGACCTGGCCGGCACGATCAGCTACCGCGAGGTGTCGGACGACCGGTTCCGGCTGGGTGCGTTCGACGTGCTCGCCCGCCTCGTGCCGCACGTGGGACCGACCCTCGGCTACCGCGTGGAGCAGGGCGGCCGCTCCGTGGCGTACCTCAGCGACCACCAGGCTCCCCCGGGCTTGACGAGCGTCGCCGACGGGGCGCTGGAGCTGTGCGACGGCGTCGACCTGCTCGTGCACGACGCCCAGTACACGCCCTCGGAGCTGCGCGCCAAGCCCGACTGGGGGCACTCGTCGGTCGACTACGCCCTGCTCGTGGCCCGGGAGGCGGGTGCCCGCCGCTTGGCTCTGTACCACCACGACCCCGCCCACGGGGACGCCGAGATCGACGCGATGCTGCGCTCGGTGGCCCCAGCCGCCGAGGCCGCCGGCATCGCCCTGGTCGCCGCCGCGGAGGGGATGGTCATCGACCTCTGACCGGCGCGGCTGCTTCCTCTGGCCGCCGGTCCTACCGACGGAGGGCGGTGGCGGCCTTGCGCACCGCGGCGGCCAGCACGTCGATGTCGTCGTGGGTGTTGTAGAGGCCGATGGAGGGACGCACCGTGGCCTCCAGCCCGAAGTGACGCAGCGCGGGCTGGGCGCAGTGGTGCCCGGCGCGGACGGCGATCCCCTCCTGGTCGAGGAACCGGGCCACCTGCTCCACCTCGGTCCCCTCGAGCACGAACGACAGCACGCCGGCTTTGTGCAGTGACGTGCCGACCAGGCGCAGCCCGGGGATGGCGGCGAGGGCGGCCGTGCCGTGAACCAGCAGCGCGTGCTCGTGAGCGGCCACCTGAGGAAGGCCCAGGGCCGTGAGGTATTCCAGGGACCGGCCCAGCCCCACGGCATCGGCGATCGAGCCGGTACCCGCCTCGAACTTGTACGGCAGGTCGTTCCAGATCGAGGACTCGAAGTCCACCCTCTTGATCATCTGTCCGCCGCCCTGCCAGGGCGGCATGGCGTCCAGCAGCGACTCCCGACCCCACAGCACACCGATGCCGGTGGGCCCGTACACCTTGTGTCCCGAGAAGGCGTAGAAGTCGGCGCCCATCGTCTGCACGTCGACGGGCAGGTGAGGGACCCCCTGCGCGCCATCGACCACGACGGTGGCGCCGACCGCCCGGGCCATCGCGGCCATGGCGGACACGGGCACCACCGTCCCCAGGGCGTTCGACACCTGGGAGAGGGCGACGATGCGCGTCCGGGGCCCCAGCAGCGACGCGTAGTGGTCAAGCATCACGTCGCCCCGGTCGTCGATCCTGACCGGGCGGAGTGACGCCCCCTTCTCCTTGGCGAGCAGTTGCCAGGGGACGATGTTGGAGTGGTGCTCGAGCGTTGTCAGCACGATCTCTTCGCCGGGACCCACCACGCTGCGCCCGTAGGACTGCGCCACCAGGTTGAGGGCCTCCGTGGTGCCCCGCACGAAGACGACCTCTCGGGTCGAGGCGGCGCCGAGCAGGACCGCCACCCGGCTCCGCGCGGACTCGTAGGCCTCGGTGGCGCGGGCCGCGAGCGCGTGGGCGCCGCGGTGCACGTTGGAGTTGTCGTGCTCGTAGAACCGGGCCACCTCGTCGATCACGCACTGGGGCTTCTGGGTCGTCGCCGCGTTGTCGAGCCAGACCAGACGCTTGCCGTGCAGTCGTTGGCGCAGCGCCGGGAAGTCGCCTCGCACGGACTCCGCGTCGTAGCCGGCGAGGGTCGTCCCGCCAGCCGGCCCGAGCCCGCCGGCACGACCTGTCGCTGAGAGGAAGTACGGGCCGGAGTTGTCGGCACCGGGCAGCCCGGCTCGCCCGACCGGCGCGGCCGGGAGGCCGTCGGGGTGGCCCGTCCCCCGCGGGGTGGACGAGAGCCGTCGCAGGGCGCTGACGTCAGGAGCCTCCGAGACCATAGGGGCGCCCGTGTGCGGCACCTGGACCACCGCCCCACGAAAGCCGGGCTGCCGCCAGCGGTCGGCGTCGGCGTGGCGCCCCGGCTCGACGGTCCCGGCCGGGATCGCCGCCCCGGGGGCAGCTGCGTGAAGAGCGGCGCTGGACGGGCTCGCAGCGGCGACCGGGCCGAGCCCGGGGCCCTGGCGGAAGAGGTCGTTGGCCAGCCGGGCGACGAAGTCCTCGTCCGCCGCGTCGCCGTGCAGCCCGACCGCGGAGGGGTCGATGGTCATGCGTCCTCGTGGTAGACGCCGACGTCCACGCCCTCGAGGACGGCGATGGCGTCCTCGATCAGCACCGCCGCGGAGAAGTACAGAGTCAGCAGGTACGACGCCACCGCTCGCTGGTTGATGCCCATGAGCCGGACGGAGAGGCCGGGCAGCCCGTCGGGCTCACCGGGGAGACCGGAGGCGTGCAGCCCGACCACGCCCTGCTCCCGTTCACCCACGCGCATCAGGAGGATATTCGTGGTGCCGGCGCGCGCGCCGCTGCGGGCCCTGCCGCCCACCAGGAGCTTGTCGCACGGGACGATGGGGACGCCTCGCCAGGTGAGGAACGGCGACCCGTACATCGTGGTCGTGGGCGGGGGCACGCCGCGCCGGGTGCACTCCCGGCCGAACGCAGCGATCGCGAGCGGGTGGGCGAGGAAGAAGGCGGGCCGCTTCCACACCAGCGCCAGCAGGTCGTCCAGGTCGTCGGGGGTCGGGGCGCCCGTGCGGCTCCGGATCCGCATGGACGGGGCAGCAGCAGCGAGCAGGCCGAACTCGGCGTTGTTGATGAGCTCGTGCTCCTGGCGCTCACGCATTCCCTCGATGCTCAGGCGGAGCTGCTCCTCGAGCTGGTCGATGGGGTTGTTGTAGATGTCGCTCACCCGCGTGTGGACGCGGACGATCGTCTGCACCACGCTCAGCGGGTACTCCCGTGGCGCCTCGTCGTAGTCGACGAACGTCTCCGGGAGCACCTGCTCCCCGTTGTGGCCGGCCTGGACCTCGATCTTGTGCTCGCCGTACTCGTCCACGTCGAGCGCCGCCCGGTGCTGGAGGCGCCGGTCCACCACCGCCTGCATCGCCGCGCGCAGGTCGGGCTGGGACTCCATGAGCGCCTCGAACTGGTCACGCGAGAGCGTCAGGAAGGTGCTGGACTCGAGCACGGTGACGGTGGCGTTGCGCGAGCCCCCGGACAGCAGGGCCGACTCGCCGAAGATCTCGCCAGCGCCCAGTACGGCGATCCGCAGCTTCTGGCCCCGCGAGCCCCGCGTCCACGCCTCGACCGCTCCTTCGGCGAGCAGGTAGAACTTGTCGCCCGCCTGACCCTCGGTGATGAGCTCGGTGCCGGCGTCATGGCTCTCCACCTGGAGCGCCTCGTTGATCGCGTGGACGGCATCGGCCTGGACGTCGCGGAAGAGCGAGAGCTGACGCAGCTCGTCCTCGGCGACGACGGGCTGGCCGTCCATCATCGTGAAGCGGATCCGGCGCTCGTCAGGGTCGAGGAGCCGGACGCGGTTCACGCGGTAGGTCCCCCCGTCGACGCGCACCCAGGGCAGGAGGTGCAGCACCCAGCGCGGGGTCAGGGCCGCCCACTGGGCTCTGGTCTTGGTGGTGGTGGCGAGGTTGCGCGCCGTGCCGGTGCTCACGCTCTGCTGCTGTTCGCCGCCCACCGGCCGCTCGCTCATCAGTCCCCCTCGACTGTCGTTGAGGTCAACCTAGCGCTGCCCGGCCCTGTCCGCCTGCCCTCCTGGCTCACGGATGCGGCCCCGGTGGCCGCGCGACTCCCCTGGCGGCGGCAGAGCGGTCCCTTCCCCACTCACCGAGCGGGCGGGCGGAGTCAGGGCAGGTCGAACGGGAGGGCAAGGCCGTCGAGCACCCGCCGGCAGGAACACCCCGCGACAGCGTCGGCCTCGGGGTCTGCCAGAGCGCTGACGGTGTCGACCAGCAGGGCCTTGAGGCGGCCGATGTTCTCCCCGAACAGCCTGAGGACCTCGGCCTGGGTCACCGCTCCCCCGCTGTCGACCCCGGCGTCGTGGTCGGTCACCAGGGTGAGGGCCGTGTAGCACAGCGCCAGCTCCCGGGCGAGAGCCGCCTCGGGCGCACCGGTCATCCCCACGACGGACCAGCCCTGGGCCGCGTGCCAGGACGACTCGGCCCGGCTCGAGAAGCGGGGACCGTTGATCACCACCATGGTTCCGCCGTCGACCACCGTCTCCTTCGGACCTGCAGCCGACAGCACCGCGCGGCGCCCCCGCGGACAGTAGGGGTCGGCGAAGGACACGTGGACCACCGGCCCCTCGTCGTCGTAGACGGTTTGCTGGCGGCCGCCGGTGCGGTCGACGAGCTGGTCGGGAAGGACGAAGGTGCCCGGGCCGAGCTCGGACCTCAGCGAGCCCACGGCGCACGGCGCCAGCACCTGGCGCACGCCCAACGACCGCAACGCCCAGAGGTTGGCGCGGTAGTTGATCCGGTGCGGGGGGAACTCGTGGTGCACGCCATGCCGAGGGAGGAAGGCGACCGTTTTCCCACCGACCTCACCGAGCGCCAGTGGTGCGCTCGGCCGCCCGAAGGGCGTCTCGACCTCGACCGACCTCGAGTCGCTCACGAACGTGTACAGGCCGCTGCCACCGATGATGCCGATGTCGGCCTGGCTGTCGGAGGTCTGCACGCGAGGAGCCTAGGCACTCGCTTGCGCTGATGAGACGGCGGACTGGCGGACTGCGTGCCCGTTGCGGCGCAGCAGGACCGCGGTGAACTGCTGCCGGGTACCCCAAGGCGTCACGTGGTCCTCGCCGCTGGTGGAGACGAGGGTGTAGCCGGGGAACTGCTCGGCCAGCTCGTCGTGGGTGTAACGGACGATCGGGAGCCCGCTGCAGGTCGTCGGGCCATCGGGACCGAAGGTGGCGACGACGGCCCAGCCGCCCGGCCGCAGGCACCGGTTGAGCGAGGCCAGGTAGTCGTCGCGCTCGTCCTCCTCGGTGAGGAAGTGGAAGACGGCCCGATCGTGCCAGAGCGCGAAAGCCCGACCGAGGTCGAGGTCGAGCACGTCGGCCACCGTGAGGACGACGTCAGCGCCGGCCGGGCCGATCCGCTCCCGGACGGTCGTCAGGGCGGTGACCGAGAGGTCGATGGCGGTCAGATCCTGGTAGCCGCGCTCCAGCAGGTGGTCCACGAGCGTCGACCACCCGGCGCCGACGTCGATCACCGGCTCGTCACGGGCGACCCCCGCCTCCGCCACCAGGCCGAGGGACAGCTCGGGGACCGACTGCCACCAGGAGACGCCGTCCACGTCCTTCTCGTCGTGGACGTCCTCCCAGAACGTCTTGCGGGCTTGAGCGTCCTCGGGGCGGGATGCCGCTGACGTGCCCATGCCGTTGACCGTACCCGCTGGCCCTGAAGCGGTCGTGCTGGGGAATGCGGGTCGCGCGGTTACTGTGACGGACATGGCCCCTCCGCCCGTCCTCGAGTCCCCCGTGGCGACGCCCGTCGGAGCCGTGAGCCGGCTGGTCGACGGTGGGGAGATGGACTGCGGGAGCGGGCTGCTGCTGCTGATCACCCGCGCCATGCGCCGCCTGGGTGGTGGTGACCTGCTGGGCATCCGCAGCGCGGAGGCCAGCGTGGACGTCGACCTGCCGGTCTGGGCCGAGCTGGTGGGCCACGAGGTCGTGGACCGGGTGGCCGAGTCCCCGGACGGGCCCTGGTGGTTCGCGGTGCGCAAGGCCGACACCGGGGTGAGCGGCTCGGTGTTCTCCTCGGGGTTGCGCACGCCGCTCGGCCAGCGGCTGTGGATCTACACCAACTTCGACTGCAACCTCGCCTGCACCTACTGCTGCGCGGAGTCCTCACCCAAGGCGGCGGCCCGCCGGGTGTCGCCCGAGCTGGCGCGCGACCTCGCCGCCGAGTTCCGGGCGTTGGGCGGCCGCGAGCTGTACCTCACAGGCGGCGAACCCTTCATGCACCCTGAGCTGGGCGAGCTGGTCAAGGCGGGAGCTGGCCTAGAACGGACGATCCTGACCAACGCGATGGTCTTCGGCCGGGGACGGCGCCGCGAGACCCTGGAGGCGATGGACCGGTCGGTCCTGTTGCAGGTCAGCCTGGACTCCGCCTCCCCCACGCTGCACGACCGCCAGCGGGGCGCGGGGTCGTGGGCCCGGGCCGTGGACGGCATCGGCCTGGCACGATCCCTCGGCTTCCGGGTCCGGGTGGCCGCGACCCTGTACGAGGAGGACCCGGTCGGCGTCCGGGCCCTGCACGCCGCGCTGGACGAGCAGGGCATCGCCCGCGAGGACCGCGTGATCCGGCCGGTCGCCCAGGAGGGGTTCGCCAACGCCGGCGTCCACGTCTCGCTGGACACCCTGGAGCCCGAGCCGACCGTCACGGCCGACGGCGCCTGGTGGCACCCGGTCGCGGTCACCGACCCCCACCTCCGCATCGCCGATGCACCCCTGCCGCTGGCCGAGGTGTTCGGCGTCGTCCGCGACACGTTGGCCGTGCAGGACGCGGCCGCCCGGTCCGGGCGGGAGGTCTTCCGCTGTGCGTGACGCGCTGAGCGGGTTGCTGCGCTGGGTGCTCGCGCCGGCGACGGAGCCGGCTCTGCGCTCCCAGGCCGTGGCCTCCTGCGCGGTGCGCGTCCTGGTCGCGCTGCTCTGGGTCACCAACGTCGGCTGGAAGACGCCTCCCGACTTCGGGCAGGCCGAGAACGCGGGGCTGTTCGTCTACACCTCCCACGCCGTCGAGAACCCGGTGTTCGCCCCGTACGCCTTCCTGGTGGAGAACCTCGTCCTGCCGGCCTTCGTCGCCTTCGGCTGGGGCGTGCTGGTGGCCGAGACGCTGCTGGCCGTGCTGCTGCTCACCGGCACCTGGGTGCGGGTCGCGGCCCTGCTCGGCATCGCGCAGTCGCTGGCCATCGGCCTCTCCGTCGCCGCCACGCCGAACGAGTGGCCCTGGTCGTACTGGCTGATGATCGCCGTCCACGTGCTGCTGCTGGTCAGCCCCGCCGGGCGGCTGCTGGGCGCCGACGGGGTCCAGGCCGGGGTGGGCTCCGCCCGCACGCTGGGCCGCGTCGCGGGGGCGCTGGCCGTGCTGGTCGGGCTGGTCGCCGCGGTCCGCGGGCTCGCGGACCCACTGGCCGGGCGGGGCCCGACGCTGCAGGTCGCCCGGCTCGCGATGAGCCTGGGCGAGTACAACCTGCTCGGCGGCCTGCTGCTGATGGTCATCGGGGTGCTCGTGCTGGTCGCGTCGGCCGGCCGGCGTCGCCCAGCCGCTCTGCTCGGAGCAGGGCTCGGCATCCTCGCCGCCCTCCTGACCTACGTCCAGCTCGCGGCCCGCGACGCCCCCCTCCTCGGTGGGACGCCCAGCTCGGCTGCGGTGTTCCTGGCCGCGGCCGCCATCGCCGGTCTGCTCAGCCGCACCGGCGGCGACACCCGCGAGAGCCCGCGAGGTCCTCGGTCCCCCCTCCGACAGCAAGGAATGGCATGAGACTCACCCGACGCACCCTCCTGGCCGGCACGGCCGGCCTGCTCACCCTGAGCGCCTGCGGTGCCGGCGGGGAGGCTGCCGGGTCCGCCCCCACCCTGGCCCTGTCCGCCATTCCCGACCAGGACCCGGAGAAGCTCAACCGCCTCTACCCGGCGGTGGCTGCGCGGATGGCCGAGGGCACGGGTCTCGAGGTGACCTACCGCCCGGTGACCGACTACGCCGCCGTGGTGCGGGGCTTCGAGGTCGGCGACGTGCACCTCGCGTGGATGGGGGGCCTCACCGGCGTGCAGGCGCGCAGCCGCGTGGCCGGGGCGCGCGCCATCGCCCAGCGCGACATCGACGCCGACTTCCACAGCCTGTTCATCGCCAACCGGTCCTCGGGCCTGACGCCGTTCCAGGACCAGGCCGGGTTGCAGGAGCTGGCCGGCCACACCCTCACCTACGGCAGCGAGACGTCCACGTCGGGTCGTCTGATGCCGCAGCACTTCCTGCAGCAGGCCGGTCTCGACCCGTCGGAGCTGAAGGGTGCGCCCGGCTTCTCCGGCTCCCACGACGCCACGATCGAGGCGGTGGCCGCGGGCAGCTTCGAGGTCGGCGCCGTCAACGAGCAGGTCTGGAAGGCCGCCCAGCAGGCGGGTGAGGTTGACCTCGACGACGTCATTGTCCTGTGGCGGACGCCCGGCTACGCCGACTACCACTGGCTCGCCCGTCCCGATCTCGACGAGACCTTCGGGCCGGGCACCACGCAGAAGGTCACCGACGTGCTGCTCGGGCTGGACGCCAGCCGGCCTGAGGACGCCGAGGTCCTGGACTTGTTCGGGGCGACGACGTTCGTGACCACACAGAACTCCAACTACGACCAGATCGAGGCCGTGGCCCGCCAGCTGGACCTCGTGGCGTGAGTGACGCCCCGGCTGTCGTCCGGCTGGCCGGCGTCGGACGGCGATTCGGGAACCGGGACGCGCTGCAGGACGTCGACCTCGTGGTCGCCGCGGGTGAACGGGTGGCCGTGCTCGGGGCGAGCGGCGCCGGCAAGAGCACCCTGCTGGCCCTCCTCAACGCCTCGCTGCGGCCCACCAGCGGGGAGTTGGAGGTGCTGGGACAGCGGCCCGACGACCTGCCGGCCCGCCGGCTGCGGCTGCTGCAGCGGCGGATCGGCACGGTCGGCCAGCGGCTCGACCTGATCGAGCAGGTGCGGGTGGTGCACAACGTCAACGCCGGCCGGCTGGCTCGGTGGAGCACGCCGCGGGCCCTGCTGTCGCTGGTCTCGCCCCGCTCGGTCGAGGTGGTCCAGGCGGCCCTGGCGCGCGTGGGGATGGAGTGGGCGCTGTACGAGCGGACCGAGCGGCTGTCCGGCGGCGAGCGTCAGCGTGTCGCCGTGGCCCGGCTGCTCGTGCAGGAGCCCGAGCTGGTGCTCGCCGACGAGCCCGTCTCCAGCCTCGACCCCACGCTGGCCGCGGAGATTCTCGAGCTGCTGGCCGCGCCGACGAGGGACGCGGACGCGACGGTGACCCTGGTGGTGAGCCTGCACCAGCCCGAGCTGGCGCTCCGCCACTGCACGCGGGCGGTGGGCCTGCGCGAGGGGCGCCTGGTGTTCGACGTCCCCGTCGCCGAGCTTCGCGCCGAGCTGCTCGACAAGCTGTACGCGCTGGTGTGACCGCTCAGCTCGAGCGGGCCGAGACCCCGCCGCGCCACCCGCCCGGTTCAGCCCGCGTCGGTCCGACCCGCCGCAGCGTGCGGGTGAGGTGGCTGCTGACCGCCGCCCTCGTCGTCGTCCCACTCGGCTGGGCCCTCTCGCGGTCGGTGTCCCCGCGCGGCGACGTCGTCAACCGTGGAGGGCTGCGTCTGCTCGGCGACCTCCTCGGCTCGGCGCTGCGACCGGCCTGGAGTCAGGAGTTCCTGAGCCGCGTGGGCGAGGCCGCGGTCGTCACCGTGGTGTTCGCCCTCCTCGGCACGGTGGCGGCCCTCCTGCTTGGCGTGCTGGGCGCCGTGTTTCTCAGCGACGTCGTCTGGGACCCCCGCCCACCCGCCCCGGTCCGCGCGGTGCGCCTCCTGCTCCGCGGGGTGCTGGTGGTGGCCCGGTCGGTGCACGAGCTGGTGTGGGCGCTGCTGCTGGTCAGCGTCCTCGGCCTGGACCCGCTGGTCGCCGTGCTGGCCATCGCCATCCCCTTCGGCGCCCAGACCGCGAAGGTGTTCGCCGAGACCCTCGACGGCGTCCCCGGCGCCCCGCTGGCCGCCCTGCGCCGCGCCGGTGCGCGGCCGGGCCCGGCCCTGGTCTACGGCCTGCTGCCCGGCGCCGCGCCGCTGCTGCTCTCCTACGCCTTCTACCGCTTCGAGTGCGCTATCCGCTCGACGGTGCTGCTCGGGGTCGTCGGGGTCGGCGGCCTCGGGCAGGAGCTGGTGGTGAGCCTGCAATCCCGCAACTGGGACGAGGTGTGGACGCTGGTCGGCGCGGTCCTGCTCCTGTCGTCGGTCGTCGACCTGTGGAGCGGCCGGGTCCGTGCCGAGCTCGCCGTCGTCAGCTCCTCGGACTGGTCGGCCGGCCAGGACCGCAGGCGTGCCCCGTCCCGCCGGAACCGGGGCGGGCTGCCCTGGGGACGCTGGTCAGCCCTGCTGCTGGTGCCCGGTCTGGTCGTCGCCTGGGTCGTCTCCGGCGTGGAGCTGGCGGGCCTGGTCAACCCGAGGACCGGGGACCTCGCCACGCGGCTGCTGGGCGACCTGTGGCCTCCGCAGCTGCCCCGCAGCGGCTGGGCGGTCCTCGCCGGCTCGGTGCTGGACACCCTGGCCATGGCGCTGCTGGCGATGGCGTTGGCGGTCGGGCTCACCGTGCTGGTCGCTCCGTGGGCGACCCGGGTTCGCCGGGAGCCGGCCGGCAGCGGCAGGTCGCGGCTGCGCGGCTGGTCGCGCCGCCTCGGATGGGCGCTGGCGCGGCTGCTGCTCCTCGTCCTGCGGTCGGTGCCCCCGACGGTGTGGGCGGTCATCGCCCTGCTGGCGCTGTTCCCCGGCATCCTGCCCGGCGCGCTCGCCCTCGGCGTCTACACCGGCGGCATCCTGGGTCGGCTGGTCGCCGAAGCCTGGGAGGACGTCGACCTCCGCCCCCGGGACGCGCTCCGGCACATCGGGGTGAGCCGCCGGGTGGCTGCGGTGGCCGCGGTGGGCCCGCCGTCGGTGCAGCAGCTGGTGGCCTACACGCTCTACCGCTTCGAGATCTGCGTCCGGGACACGGCGGTGGTCGGCGTCGTCGGTGCGGCCGGCTTGGGGAGGCTGCTGGCGGAGAACCTCGCCGTGTTCCGGTTCCCGGTGGTGACGACCCTGCTCCTGGCCTCGTTCGCCGTCAGTCTGGCGTCGGAGGTGGGGGGCCGGTGGCTGCGCCGCGCCCTGCGGTCATGACCGCGGCCGGGGGCAGAGCGGAGGTGGCCGCGGTGGTCGTCGTCCTGGCCAAGCAGCCGCCGCTGCCCTCGCCGACACCCTCGCCACCGTCCGGGCCTGCCGGGTGGGGCGTCGCCTCCTCGCCTGGCAGGGCGACGCGGCGGGCTTCGACGTCGGCTTCGAGGTCGTCGCCCAGCCGCCGGGCAGCCTGAACGACCGCCTGGTGGCGGCGTTTCCGGGCTGCGGATCCCCCGTCGTCGGAGGGGGCCAGGGCCGTGCTCGGCAGCGCCGGGACGGCGCCGCTCCTCAACCACCTGGGGCGAACCGGCTGGTGAGCTCCGCGGTCACCGGCCGGCCGACGTGCGCATGGGCGCCTCGGCGAAGCGGCGCATGCCGGTGGCGAAGTCGACTTCCGGCCGGAACCCCAGCTCCGCGGCGGCCAGGCCTGGGTCGGCGACGATGTGCCGGACGTCGCCGGGCCGGCCGCCCCCCACGACCAGCGGCGCGGGCCCGCCGAGAAGCTCGGCGAGCTGGGCCGCGACCTCCAGGATCGGGCGTGGGCTGCCGGAGGCGACGTTGTAGGCCCGGTGACCGGGCTGGTCGGTCGGCGTCGGCTCCATCAGCCGGGTCAGCGCCGCCACGTTGGCGCCGGCCACGTCGCTGACCTCGACGAAGTCGCGCATCTGCGCCCCGTCCTCGAAGACCCGGGGCGCCCGACCAGCGGCCAGGGACGACCGGAACAGGCTCGCCACCCCGGCGTACGGGGTGTCGCGCGGCATCCGCGGCCCGTAGACGTTGTGGTAGCGCAGCGAGATCGCGTGACCGCCGACCTGGGTGACCCAGGCGGCCGCCAGGTGCTCTTGAGCCAGCTTGGTGACGGCGTAGGTGGTCCGCGGGTCCAGGCGGGACTCCTCGGTGACCGGCCGCCAGGCGAGCGGGCCTGCACAGTGCGGGCAGGTGGGGTCGAACCGGCCGGCGTCGAGATCGGCCGGACGACGTGGCAGCGGTCGGACCAGGCCGTGCTCGGGGCAGGCATAGGCACCGTCGCCGTAGACCACCATGGAGGAGGCCTGCACCAGCCGGAGGACGCCCGCCCGCGCCATGGCCGAGAGCAGCCGGGACGTGCCCAAGACGTTGTGGGAGACGTAGTCCGGCGCGTCGTGCGCGTCCACGCCAAGGCCGACCATCGCGGCCTGGTGGCAGACGACGTCCACGCCCGCCAACAGCGCCGTGATGGCTGTCTCGTCGCGCACGTCGACCCTGCGCAGGTCCGGCGCCGCCCACACCGGAGGCTCCGCGTGCGCTGCCTCGATCAACAGGTCGACGGCCACCACGTCGTGGCCGCCGCTGTGGAGCTGGTCGACGATGGTGGATCCGATGAAACCGGCAGCCCCGGTCACGAGCACGCGCATGGGATCACTGCAGCAGGACACGTGAATCTGAGCAACCCGGCGGCCCCGCCCCTACGCTTGCGGTGTGCCGTCGTCCTACGTGGTCAGCCTCGTGCTCCTGGTCGCGGCCGCCGTGACCCTGCGTCTGCTCCTGGGCGGCCGCCTCCGCGCGCGAGACTCCCGGCGCCCAGGCCGGTGGGACGCGGCGCTGGTGCTGCTCGGCTGGCTCGGTCTGACGCTGCACTGCGGCGCCATGTTCTACCGCTCGACGGTGGAGGCCGTCCCCGGCACCGAGGCTGCGGTGGAGGCAGTCAACGCGATGGGCACGGCGAGCGTCGTCGCCTTCATCGTGCCGGCCGTCCTGGTCCTCCTCGGGCTCCGGTGGGCCCGGCGCTGGCTGCTCGTCGGCGTCGTCGGCGCCCTCACCGCTGTGGGGGTGACGATGTACAGCGGCGCGAGCCTCGAGGTGCACCTCGCCACCATCGTGGCGGCCGCGGTCCTCCTGGCCCTCACCAGCGTCGACCTGTTCGCGGGAGGGTGGACCGACCGGCGTCGGTCAGCAATGCCCGCGACCTGAGTCGGGCCTGGGGTCGCGTGCTCCCACGCTGGTTGACCCATGCTCCCGGGGCTACCAGCCCCGAGGTTAACTGTCCTGGATCCCGTGACCCGGCCGACGACGATCGATCACCGTGCCGACCGGGTCGTGCTGGACCCTCCCGGTCTAAGCGCCGACGTCGGGTGCCGCAGCGTCTAGGCGCCTCTTGGCTTCGGCGTAGGTGTCGGCCGGCAAGGGTCGCGCGGCCGCCGCGATGTTCTCTTTCAGGTGTTGCACATTCATGGTGCCGACGATGTTGGTGTTCATGCCGGGATGCGCGTTGGTGAACCGCAGCAGGAAGCCGGTGCGGGTCTCGCCCTCGTCGAGGAGCTCATCGAGATTGGCTGCCTCCCAGGTGGCCCAGCTGTCCTGGTTGCCCAGTCCCGCACCGGGTTCCCCTCGTGCGACGCCGCCCCGGACGATGACACCGGCTCCTGAGTCCGAGGCCGCCTGGATCAGATGCTCGTGCTCCCGCTCCAACGCGGAGTAGGGAATCTGGAAGGCGTCGAACACGCCCCACCCGATATAGGTCTCCAGGTGGGGGTTGGTGGCCGAGATCCCGATCCACCGAACCTTTCCCTGCTCCTTCATCTCCTGCAGTGCAGCGACCAGATCCTCGGTCTCGCACTCCTCGACGGTGGGGTTGTGCAGCTGCATCAGATCGACGTAATCGGTCTTCATCCGGTCGAGGCTCTCGTGCAGGCCGCGGAAGAGGTTGTCCCTGGTCCAGACGTGCGGGGTGTCGTCGGTGGTCTCGTCACGGCGGACGACCGTGCAGCCGCACTTGGTGGCCAGGACGAACTCGTCCCTGCGATGGGAGAGGTAGCGTCCGATGTACTCCTCGCTGCGCCCGTAGTCGTTCGCCGTGTCGAGGAAGTTGATGCCGTTGTCGACCACCGCCCCCAAGATGGTCTCGGCCTCGGCGTCCTCGATGGGCCGACCACCCCAGATGCGCGACCCGCGGACCTCCATCGCGCCGTAACCCAGCTTGGTCACGGGTAGTCCCGTGCGCCCCAGAGTGTTCTGCGGCAGCGTGATGTCACTCATGCATCTCCCTCTCGATCCCTTCTCGCCCTTGTGTCGGGTCAGAGCCTTCGTCGCCGTAGATCCGGTCGCCAGGGTGGGTGCTGGTGAGCCGACCACCATGGCCGATGCCTGCCAGCGGATCATTGCGCACCCCGTCGACCACGACGCCAGCGGGTCGGTCAGGGTCCCCACGTTCGACGAGCCCGGCGGACCGCTGGTCCAGTCGACGACCCAACCGTGCGACCAGGCCAGCGATGACCGCCCCTCGGCGACGACCCGGACCGTGTCCCGACCCTGCTCGGGGTGGCGAGCACGCCACCTGCTCACGGTCGCCCGAGTCACCCACGACTCACCCAGGCATCAACACGTCGTCACCACGCCACTGGGTCCTCGTGGCGCAGCCTCAGTCGAACTCGATCACGACTGGGCAGTTGGAGATGCCGGGCAGGGCGCGGAGGCCTTCCAGGCTCTCGTTCGCCGGTCCGGTGCCCCCGCTGGTCAGGACGCCGTCCTTGAACAGGTCGGCGACGTCGTCGTGGTCGGTCAGCCGGACCCGTTGGCCGGCGTTGATCGCCCGTTGGGTCCAGACCGCGGGGGTCACGTCCCAGATCGGGGTGTAGTCGTTGTCGCCGGGGACGACCTGGGTGATGTTCAGCGGGTCGCCCTCGCCGCCGAGAGCGGACTGCAGCCCCTGCCGTTGCGGGTTGGACGCCCCGCGGGCGCCGTTGACGATCGGAATGATCGCGGCCCGCGCGGAGGTGTCGCGGTCGAAGGAGGCGAGGCCCGGCGCCGCGTCAAGGTTCGGCGCCCAGGTGGAGCCCTCCAGTGCGGCGACTAGTTCGACGGAGGCTTCCTGGTGCAGGTACTGCACCCGCTTCCCTTCGTAAAAACCGTTCAAGGTGTCCAGGGTGACGCGGCGGTGCGCGAGGTCCAGGCCGCCGGGCACGATCGCGTCGTGCAGACCGGACCGGTTGGCCACCTGGGTGGCGTTCAGCACGGTGCGGCCGTCCGAGGTGACCAGCGGGCTGTAGTCGGGGTCCCCCACCGCTCCGGCCCTGGCCGTGGTGGGTGGGAACAGGTTCGGCCCTGGGACCACGACCCGGGTGGGGCTGAAGTCGACGGTGCCGGTGAAGTGCAGGATGCCGTTGATCTTGCGGGCGCGTTGCACCGCTTTGGTGCCGAGCGCGTTGGCCAGCTTCTCGGCATGGTTGACCCCGCGCCGTTCCGCATCGCCCTTGTCGGAGGACTCCGTGACCACGTACCAGACGACCGCCCCGTCGTGGCGGCCCTGGTAGAGCGGCAGGGTGACGGTGCCGTTTCGGCGGTCCAGGGCGATCGTGCTGTCCAGGAACACCTCGCTGCCGCCCGCCACCGCTGGCGAGGCCACCGACGTCAGCGCCAGCGTCGCGCCCACCGCCAGCAGACCGAGCGCCATCAGCGGTCTCGACCGCCTCCTCGGTGCAGCAGGGGGGGTCGGGCGGTCGGACACGTTCGGCGAACGACGCTTCATCGCGTTTTCAGACATCGAGGTTCAACTCCTCAGATTGGGTGCTCCCAACGCTAGGGCCGTTGCCGTCAACCGACCCTTACGGCTGGATGACGGCTGCCGGCGCCAGTGATTCGCTACGTGCGAGGGCCGCGGGACCGCCGACGCCCTGCGTCACAAGCTGGCGGTGGAGCAATGAAGGCGAATGGACCACCACCCCGACGCCTGACCGCCTCAGCCCAAGGCCTGGCACGAGGTTGGCGAATCGCAGCGGGTGCGAACCCATCCACGGCAGGGTCGTGGTCGCCCGGCAACCGGTCGCTACTCGGTCCGCCGCCGCCGTGAGTGAGGGATGCGGCCGCCGTGAGTGAGGGATGGGGCCGCCTGAGAGAATCGAACTCTCGACCTACGCATTACGAGTGCGTTGCTCTGCCATCTGAGCTAAGGCGGCCTGCGCGCAGGCGGCGGGCCGCTCGCGCACGGTCGCTCACTATATCGAGCGCGACCGCCCACGTCGAAGCGGGCGCGCCTCAGGCCAGGCAGCGGACACCGTCGGCGGGCGGCGGCCCGCCGAGCAGGTAGGGCACCACCAGTCCGCGGACGCAGCTGCTCTGGGCGTAGGCGGTGTGGCCTTCTCCCTCCAGGGTCACCAGCACGCCCGACCGCAGCTGGGACGCCATGCTCACCGCGTTCTCGTACGGCGTCGCTGGATCTCCCGTCGTCCCCAGCACGACGATGGGAGCCGCACCAGCGGCGGTGATGCGGGGCGTCTTCGGGGCCGGCGCCACCGGCCACAGGGGGCAGGTGAGGTCCGCTCCCGCGAATGCTCCGAGCACCGGGGCCTTCTTCCTCTCGTCGCGAGCCTCCCGCTGGGCACGGGCGACGCTGGTCTCCTGGCTGTCGAGACAGCGGATCGCCGGGAAGGCGTCGTTGACCTGACCGTAGGTGCCGTCGGGGTTGCGGTAGCTGCCCTGGTCAGCCAGGGCCAGCAGCCCCCGCCCGTCGCCGTCGACAGCTCCGGCCAGCGCCCGGAGAAGGTCTGGCCACTGCTCTCGGCCGTAGAGGGGGCTGACCACACCCAGGACCCCCTGCTGCTGGCTGAGCACCCGCCCCCTGGGGTCGCCAGCGGCTCACGGTCCAGACGGATGAGCAGCCGACGGACGCGGCTCAGCACGGCGGCCTCGCTCGTGCCGAGCGAGCGGCCGGACTGCTGGGTGGAGGCCCAGCGGGCGAAGCGCTGCAGGGCCCGTTCGAACCCCTCGAGCTGGCTCACCTCGCGCCCGGTGATGCTGACCGCACCGTCCAGCACCATCCGACCCACCGTCGTCGGGTACAGCTGCGCGTACAGCGCCCCGATCGCGGTGCCGTAGGAGGCGCCGAAGTAGTGCAGCCGCGGGTCGCCGACCAGCTGGCGCAGCAGTTCCAGGTCCTGGACGGTCTCCTTGGTCGAGATGTGCTCCAGCAGCGGGCCGCTGTGCTCCAGGCACGCCTGGCCGAAGGCGTAGTTCTCGGCCAGCAGCGTCTGCTCCTCACCCCGGTCGTCGGGGGACACGTCGACGGACAGGTACCGGTCGAGGTCGCCGGCTCCGTAGCAGCGGACCGGGGTCGACGCGCCCACACCACGCGGGTCCCACCCGACCAGGTCATAGGACTCCAGCCCCTCGGCCTCGAAATACCCGACATAGCTGCGACCGGAGCCACCGGGGCCGCCTGGGTTCAGGAACAGGGTGCCGCGCCGCGGTTCCTTCGTCGCTGGCCGCTTGGCCAGCGCCAAGGTCAGGGCCGGCCCGTCCGGGTCGGCGTGGTCGAGGGGGGCCAGCACCCTGGCGCACTGCAGGCCGCGCCCGCACGGACGCCAGCTCAGGGCCTGGGACCGGTAGCGGTCCATCCCGGTCCCGGGCGGCGGCTCGGCGAAACCGACGGGCCGCACATCGGGGACCGGGGTCAGCGGACGGCCGTCCGCCGGCAGCGAGGGCGCGCTCGGGGTCACCGTGGCGGGGGCGGGTGAGGAGCGTGGCGCCTGGTCGGCCCCGGTTCCGGAGCACCCGGTGAGCAGCAGCAGCGCAGCCAGCCCGCACGCCACGAGGTGGCGTCGACGGGCGGCGGGCATGGGCCGAGGGTACGGGCGCCGGCAACCCCGGCCGGCTCGAGGAGGCCGGATCAGGTGGGCGGAGCCGACCGACGGCGACGACGCGTGCGAGGCTTCCCCGGTGTGGCCGACGCCAGGCCTTCGACCTCCTGCGTCGACAGCGGCCGATCCTGCTCGAGGACGTCCGTGCCCGGATCCGCCACCGTGGTGCGGGTCGCGAAGACCTGGCGGGACCCGCAGACGCCGGCCTTGGAGCAGCTGGAGACCTGGCCGCTGTCCCGCATCCTCACCAGCACCGCGTCGGCAGGGACGGAGTGCCCGACGACGACACCTTCCCCTTCGTCCGTGGTGACCGCGGTCCCGACGGCCGGCGCGGTGGCGGCGAACTCCGCGTAGAGCGGGTGCTCGTACTTGAGGCAGCACATGAGCCGGCCGCACGCGCCGGAGATCCGGAGCGGGTTGGAGGGCAGGTCCTGCGCTTTAGCCATCCGGAGGCTGACGGGCTCGAAGTCCTTGAGGAAGGTGGCGCAGCACAGGTCCCGGCCGCAGCTGCCGAGCCCGCCGGTGATCCGGGAGGCGTCCCGGCTTCCCACCTGCCGGAGGTCGATCCGGCTGTGCAGCGCCCGTGCCAGCTCACCGACCAGGACGCGGAAGTCGACGCGATGCGGGGCGGTGAAGTAGAGGACGGTCAACAGGTCCTGCCCGCCGGAGCCCAGCACGTCGACCCCGACCACCTTCATCGGGAGGTCGTGACCGCGGATCAGCTTCTTCGCCACGATCTTGGCCTGGGCCCGGCGACGGCGGTTCTCGGCGTCACGCTCCAGGTGAGCCTCACCGGCCGGGCCGGCGCAGACAGGGAGGTCGGCGAAGCCGCCGTCGTCCACCCATTCGGGCGCCCACACGCACTCGGCCACCTCGGGGCCGTCCTCGGTGGGCACGAGGACGCGGTCACCGACCCGGTACTCCTGGGCGCCCGGGTCGAGGTAGTAGAGCCGTCCGTAACGCTCGAACGAGACCGCCATCACCCGAGCCATGGACCGCAGCCTAACCGGGGCACCCTCATGGGAACAGGACGAAAATTGCGGAAGCCCGGCAGACGGGGTCTGCCGGGCTTCCTCGGGTGAGCACTCCAGGGGGCGGGTGCCCACCCGCGCCAGTTGGTCAGCGAAGGCGAAGGACCTGACCGACGCGGATCCGGTTCGGGTTCTTCACCGTCTTCTTGTTGAGACGCCACAGGCCCTTCCAGCCACCCGTGACGGAGTGACGCTGGGCGATCCGGCCCAGGGTGTCGCCGCTCTTGACCCGGATCGTCCTGCTCTTCGTGGCCTTGGCCGCGGACAGGGGCTTCCGGACCGCCGAGCGCGAGGTCGAGGCCTTCCGCGGGGTCGACCGCTTGAGCGTGGAGCCTGGGTTGCTCGAGGGGGTGGCGCTCCGATTGGCCCTGCCGTTGCTCTTGGTGAGCCCGGCCTTCCGGCTGCAAACCGGCCAGGCCCGCGGGCCCTGGCTTGCGAGGACGCGGCGGGCGACGGCGATCTGCTCGCCCTTGGTGGCCCGGTTGGCCCTGGAGGCGTACGCGCCGCCGCCGAAGCCCGACCAGGTGCTGCGGGAGAACTGCAGGCCGCCGTAGTAGCCGTTCCCGGTGTTGATCTTCCAGTTGCCGCCGCTCTCGCAGGCGGCGACGCGGTCCCAGACCGTGCCGGCGGCTGCGGCCGGCGGGGTGGCGAGCGAGACGAGGCCGAGGGCGAGGGCCAGCGAGCCGAGCACGCCGACAAGACGCTTCATGAGAGTAGACGTCAACACGTCGTGAAACCTTTCCTGACTGACGCCTGTGAAGTGAGCTGACGGGTTCGGGCGAGTCAGGTGCCCTGCGCTGGCCGAAAGAGACGGTTCGAGCGCTTCACCCCAGAGACCCCGCGGACGGGTTCCCGAGTGGTTCCTCCACCTTCGCTGCGCCCGGGACTGTCCCGGCAAGGGGTCCGGCCAGCGAAGCTCGGCGCGACGGACCCGCGTTCCAGCCGGCGCCCCGAGCGCCGACTGGCCGTACGGTGTGATTACGCTTCCAGCACCGTCAGGTCACGGGTAGGTCACGAACCACGGACACCGTATGGGTAAGAATCGCCATTGCGCAACTCCCGACCTACCCCTAGGGCCGATCTGGCGACGCCCGCTCAGGCTTTGACCAGCGCGACCAACGTCGCCTCGACGGCGAGCAGCGGAGCGACGTTCCCCTCCAGCGCGGTCCGGCAGGCGAGCAGCGCGTCGATTCGCCGCAGGGTGGACTCGGGCGTCGAGCGCCGCGCCTGCACGTTGACCGTCGGCTCGAGATCGAGGTTGACCAACGGGGCACCCGAGTGCGTCTGCACGCTGAGCACGTCGCGGTAGTAGCCGGTCAGCTCGGTGAGCGCCCGGTCCAGGGCGTCGCGCTGGTACCGCTTGGCCCGTGCCTTCTGCTGGTCGTCGAGGTCCTTCATCGCCGACGCGGCTTGCCGGGGCCGGGCTCCGCGGGTCCCGAACCCCAGGGCTTCCTCCAGGGCCGCCCGCTCCCGGGCGTCCAGCTCGCCGGTGGCCGCGCTGGCCTCGGCAGCGCACGCCTCCACGAGCTGCGCGGCCGCCCGCAGGCAGGCCCCGAGGTCGCCGAGCCGGCTCGGGATCTGCAGGATCTCGCGGCGACGCTCGCGGGCCGACTCGTGCCGGGCCAAGGCCCGCGCCCGGCCCACGTGGCCCTGGGCGACGCGGGCGGCGAAGGCGGCCAGCTCGGGCTCCACCCCGTCTCGGGTCTCCAGCAGCCGGGCGACAGCTTCGGTGGTGGGGGTCTGGAGCTTGAGGCTCCGGCAGCGCGAACGGATGGTGACCACGACGTCATCGGCGGTAGGGGCGCAGAGCACCCAGACCGTCAGCGGCGCCGGTTCCTCGATGCTCTTGAGCAGCGCGTCCGCACCCCGCTCGGTCACCCGGTCGGCGTCCTCGACCACGATCACCTGGCGGCGGCCCAGCGTCGGGCTCATCGCCGCCCGCCGCACCAGGTCACGGACCTCGTCGACCCCGATCGAGAGCATCTCGGTGCGCACCAGCGTCACGTCGGGATGGGCCCCGCTGAGCGTGGTCCGGCACTGGGTGCACTCCCCGCAGCCGTCCCGCGGGCACTGCAGGGCCGCGGCGAAGGCCCGGGCGGCGTTGGAACGGCCCGAGCCGGGAGGTCCGGTGAAGAGCCAGGCGTGGCTCATCGCGTGCGGTTCCCCGGCGACGGCCCGCTGGAGTGTCGCGGCGCCCGCCTCCTGGCCGACGAGATCGGCCCAGACTCCGGGCAGGGGGACAGCGGTCGCCGTCAGTGCGCTCACCCGAGGCTCCGACAGCCAGCCAACCAGGTCATGGGGCCAGTCTGCCCGAGGGCTCCGACAACCCCGGGGTCGTGCCGCCGCCGTCCAGCAGCGCGAGCACCCGTTCGGAGACGACCGCGGCCAGGTCCTCGATCGTGCGGCGGGCGTCCAGGACCAGGTAGGTCGACGGCTCACGCGCGGCGAGAGCCACGAAGGAGGCCCGCGCCCGCTGGTGGAACGTCTCCCCGGCCGACTCCAACCGGTCCTTGTCGGTCTTGGTGTGCACCGCCTGCTGGGGGTCGACGTCGAGCAGGACGGTCAGGTCCGGCCGGAGGTCCTCGGTGGCCCAGCGCGCGACCTGCTCGACCTCGTCCTCGGCCAGCACCCGCCCGGCCCCCTGGTAGGCCAGCATCGAGTCGACGTACCGGTCGCAGACGACCACAGCTCCCCGCCGCAGCGCCGGGAGGACGACTTCGTGGAGGTGTTGGGCCTTGTCTGCGGCGTAGAGCAGGGCCTCGGCGCGGGGGGCCAGGTCACCCGTGCCGAGGTCCAGCACCAGCGCCCGGATCCTGGCGCCGAGCACCGAGTCCCCCGGCTCGAAGGTCCGCACGACCTCGCGACCCGTTCCGGCCAGCACGGCACACAGCCGCTCCACCTGGGTGGACTTGCCGACCCCGTCCCCACCCTCGAAGACGACGAACACTCCGGGTCGACTCACCGGCTGCTGCCCGACCGGGCCAGCTTGCGGGTCGCCCGCGCGGCGTCGCCGAGGAAGGCCTGACGCGCTCGACGGGACTCCCCCACCCGGCGTTCCCAGGCCCGGCCCGCCGCAAAGGCCGCGGCAGGATCCAGGTCCGACGCCGCGGCCAGTGCCGCCTCCTCGTCCCACGGCTCCACGCAGACCGCGTCGAGCCTGCGCCGGGGAGCGGCGAGCCGCCGATCGACCTCACCGGCACGGGCCGGCAGCACGGGGGCCGCCAGCGCGGCCAGCGACTCGAGCCGACGGAAGCGCAGGGCCAGGTCGGCCCACGCCGCCGGAGGAGCGTCGACCGTGCTGACCTCCACCGCGCCGGCGAGGCCGGCCACGGCGGCTCCGAGCAGGAGGGCGAGCTCCTCGTCGGCCGCGACACTGCCCCGCTCGCCCAGCCGGGGCGCGCGGGCGGCCCCGACCAGGGCGTCGAGCAGGCCGAGGTACCGCTCACTCTGCAGCCGGGCCGGCAGCCGGTCGGGCCGCTCGTCGTCGTCGCCGACCAGCCAGCCCAGCTCATCGACCAGGTCGACCAACCAGCCGAGGTCGCCGCCCACCCGCAGCCCGTCCAGCTCGGTGGCCAGCGTCCGGGCGGTCTCCCGCAGCCGTGGCGCGGCGGCCGCGTCACCGCCCCGCACCGCCAGGTCAGCCTCGATGAGCGCGCGGAGCCGGCGACCCACGACCTGGCCGAGGAAGCGCTTGAACGCCGCGTCCGGCGCCACCGCAGACCGGCTCGGGGAGGTCGCTCGGTCCGGTGGCCGGCGCGCCGAGCCGGCTCACCAACCGGGGGAAGCGGGCCACCGGTGTGCAGCCGGCGCCGGTGAGGGCGTGGTCCAGCCAGGCCGTCTGGTCCTCGGCGAGGCCCGGTCCGACCGGGGTGAGCACCACCTCGCGGTAGCGCGCCGTGGTCAGGCCGCCGCGCCGAACGGTCACCCTGTCGTCGCGGAGCAGGGCGAGGGTGTCCCCCTCCTCGTCCCGCAACGCGAACTCCCGGCGGTCGCAGGTCAGCGCCGCTACCGGGCCGATCGGCGCCCGCCGACGCAGTGGCCGGATGAGAGCGGCGAGGTCCTCGGGAAGGTCGGTGTGTCCCATCAACTCGATCCGGTCCTTGGGCAGCAGCGGCTGCCAGTCCGGCGCGGTCAGAAACCACTCACCCCGGCCTTCGAGCACCCGGTGCGCCAACAGCACGCCCGAGCGGATCAACCGGTGGTCGGGGGCGTCGAGCAGGGTGACGTCGATCGAGTAGGCGGCGTTGTGACCAGCCCGCGCCACCAGGTTGTGCAGACCGAGGTCGGGGTTGACCAGCCGCGGGGCCACTGCGCTGTACGGCATGTCGTACAGCCGCTGCCCCGGCGGACGCGGGCGACCGCTGGGAGCCGGTGCAGCGGCGTCCCCGATGGCGGCCGGCAGCAGGGCCGGCTCGGGCTTGCGCGGGCGGGCCTTCTTCCGGGAGCGGTCGGCCCTCCCGCCCTTGCGTGAGCTCATCCGTCCGTCCTGGGCACGGGGTCAGCCTGGCACAAGCGGCTGAGAGCCCGGCCCGGGCCGGTTCAGCGGCTGGCTTCGGCCGCGGCCTTGGCCGGGGTCGCCTTCGTGGCTGCCGACTTCTTGACCGGAGCCTTCTTGGCCGGGGCCTTCGGGGCGGGAGTCTTGGCCGCGGCCTTCTTCGCCGGTGCCTTCTTCGCCGTCGCCGTCTTCTTCGCCGCGGTCCGCTTCTTCGGGGCGGGACCCTTCGCCCGCTTCTCGGCGAGCAGCTCGGCGGCGCGTTCGGGGGTCAGCGTGGCGATCTCGTCGTCGCGGCGCAAGGTGGCGTTGACCTCACCGTCGGTGACGTAGGCCCCGAACCGGCCGTCCTTCACCACCATCGGCGCGCCCGAGACCGGGTCCGGCCCCAGCTCCTTGAGCGGCGGCTTGGCCGCGGCCCGCCCGCGCTGCTTGGGCTGGGCGTAGATGGTTAAGGCCTCCTCGAGCGTGATGGCGAAGATCTGGTCCTCGCTGGTCAGCGAGCGGGAGTCGGTGCCCTTCTTCAGGTACGGGCCGTAACGGCCGTTCTGCGCGGTGATCTCCACCCCGTCGGCGTCGGTGCCCACGACACGCGGCAGGCTCATCAGCTCCAGCGCCTGCTCCAGGGTGACCGTCTCGACGCTCATCGACTGGAAGAGCGAGCCGGTGCGGGCCTTGGCGTTCTTCGGGGCGTCCTCCGGCAGCTGCTCGGTGACGTAGGGCCCGAAGCGGCCGTTGCGGGCCACCACCGTGTTCCCCGACTCCGGGTCGAGGCCCAGCTCGCGCTCCTCGCCCATCGGCTTGGACAACAGCTCGCGGGCCAGCTCGGGCGTCAGCTCGTCGGGGGGCAGCTCGTCGTCGACATTGGCCCGCCGGCCCTCGGTGTCCTCGACGTAGGTGCCGTACCGCCCCACCCGGACGACGATGCCATCGCTGTCCTCCAGGTCGCCCACCGGGAAGGTGGAGAGCGCGCGGGCGTCGATGTCGCCGAGCTCGGAGACCAGCTGCTGCAGGCCCTCATGGCCCGCAGCCTCCCCGGCGGCAGCGGAGCCGAAGTAGAAGTCGTTGAGCACCGCCAGCCGGGCCGCGTTGCCGCCGGCGATCTGGTCCAGCGTCTGCTCCATCTCGGCGGTGAAGGCGTAGTCGACGAGATTCGGGAAGTGCTCCTCCAGCAGCCGGGTGACCGCGAAGGCCAGCCACGTCGGCACCAGCGCCGAGCCCTTCTTGAACACGTAGTCGCGCGAGGTGATGGTGCGGATGATCGAGGCGTAGGTCGAGGGCCGGCCGATCTCCAGCTCCTCGAGCTTGGCCACCAGCGACGGCTCGGTGTAACGGGCGGGCGGGCGGGTCTCGTGACCCGACGCCGTCACGCTGTCGGGACGCAGGTTCTGGCCCTCGCTCAGCTGCGGGAGCCGGGTCTGGGCGTCGTCGGAGGCCGAGTCGTCGTCGGAGGACTCGACGTAGGCCTTGAGGAACCCGTGGAAGGTGATGGTGCGCCCGGAGGCGACGAACGTGCAGGCCTCGCCCTCGGTGGGCTGCGCGGCGATCCGGACGGTGATGGACTGCCCCTCGGCGTCCTTCATCTGCGAGGCGATGGTCCGCATCCAGATCAGCTCGTAGAGCCGGAACTGGTCGCCCTTGAGGTTGGTCTGCGCCGGGGTGAGGAAGGTGTCCCCGGCGGGCCTGATCGCCTCGTGGGCCTCCTGGGCGTTCTTCTGCTTGCTGGCGTAGGTGCGCGGCTTCGCGGGCAGGTAGTCCGACCCGAACAGCTGGGTCACCTGGTTGCGCGCCGCGGTGATGGCGGTGTCGGACAGCACCGAGGAGTCGGTGCGCATGTAGGTGATGAAGCCGGCCTCGTAGAGGTCCTGGGCCACCGACATGGCGCGCTGGGCGGTGAAGCCGAGCTTGCGGCCCGCCTCCTGCTGCATCGTCGTGGTCCGGAAGGGGGCGTAGGGCTTGCGGGTGTAGGGCCGGGACTCGACGCTCTGGACGGCGTAGCTCGCGCTGCGCAGGCTGGTCGCCAGCTGCTGCGCGGTGCTCTCGTCCAGGTGGGCGAGGGTCTCGCCGCCCTTGGTGACCAGGGCACCGTGGCTGTCGAAGTCGCGGCCCTGGGCCACCCGGCGCTCACCGACGTGGGTCAGCCGGGCGGGGAACAGCGGGGGCTCGGCGGGGGCACCGGCGTCGAGCACGGCGTCGAGGTCCCAGTAGGAGGCGCCACGGAAGGCGATCCGCTCGCGCTCGCGCTCCACCACCAGTCGGGTGGCGACGGACTGCACGCGGCCGGCCGAGAGCCGGGGCATGACCTTCTTCCACAGCACCGGGGAGACCTCGTAGCCATAGAGCCGGTCGAGGATGCGGCGGGTCTCCTGGGCGTCGACGAGGTCGGTGTCGAGGTCGCGCGGGTTGGCCACGGCGTCGGCGATGGCCTTGGCGGTGATCTCGCGGAAGACCATCCGGCGGACGGGGACCTTCGGCTTCAGCTCCTGCAGCAGGTGCCAGGCGATGGCCTCGCCCTCGCGGTCGTCGTCGGTGGCCAGCAGGAGCTCGTCGGAGCCCGCGAGCGCCTCCTTGAGGGTCCGCATGGTGGCGCGCTTGTCCGGGCTGACCACGTAGATGGGTTCGAAGCCGTGCTCGACGTCGATACCCGTCCGGGCCCACTTCTCGCCCTTGTACTTGGCGGGCACCTCGGCGGCGCCCGTCGGGAGGTCGCGGACGTGCCCGCGGCTGGACTCCACGATGTAGCCGGCGCCGAGGTAGCCGGCGATCGTCTTCACCTTGGTGGGCGACTCCACGATCACGAGCCGCTTGCCACCTGTTGTGCCTGCCACGCTGTTCCTCTTCTCCCGGCTCCGGCCGGCCTCGGGGGCCTGCTCGCCGGACGACCCTCGCAATTCCGACGCCGAGCCGGTGCTGGACCGGCGCGGCGCGCTCACTCTACGACCGACGTCCAGTTGAGGCCTGCAGCCGGTTTCGGGACCGCTCCTGCACGGCCCGCCTCGCACCGGCCGCCGGCCCCGGGCTCAGCGCAGGAAGCCGTCCACCACCAGGCGACGGACCTCGGGCACGACCTCCGCGGCCAGGGCAGCGGCGTCCACCTTCAGCAAGCCGGCCACCGAGGCCACCACCGTGCCCAGCGCGAGCTCGCCGTCGCAGGCGCCCAGGACCCCGGCCAGGGCGGTGCCCGGTTCCGTGGCCCGGCGGAAACCGCGCTGCTGGCGCAGCACGAGGTGCTGGGGGTCGGCCTCCCCGGGCACGCCCGTCGTCTCCTCCACGATGTCGCCGGCAAGCACCCAGTGCCGGGCCAGCAGCGCCTCGTCGGTCAGGGAGCGCACGGTGGAGACCGCCACCAGCTCACGCTCCAGAGCCGGCGCCAGCGGTTGCTCGACGGCGTAGGGCCACTCCTCCAGCCGGACGTGGGGGACGTGGCGGCCGGCCCGGTGCAGCATCAGCCACCCCATGCCCACCGCCTCGATGCCGAGCGCCTCGAAGTAGTCCAGCCACTCGGCGTAGCGCGGCAGGTACTCCGGGGACCCGGCCAGCCCGGCGTCCGCCAGCCACAGCTCGGCGTACTCGTGCACGTCGAGAACCTCCCGCTGCACGACGTGGGCGTCACAGCCCGAGCCGGCGAACCACCCGCTCACCCGGTCGGTCCAGTCCTCGCCCCGGACGTGTGCCCAGTTGGCCAGCACCTGCAGCGTGCCGTCCTGGGCGAGGTGGCCCACACCCTCGCGCACCACCTGCTCGACCAGCCCGTCGGAGGTCCAGGAGCCCTCGCGGTAGGCCAGCCGGTCCACGTCGCTGCGCGGCGGGGACATCACGTACGGCGGGTTGGTGGTGATCAGGTCGAAGGTCTCCCCGGCGACCGGCTCGTAGAGGCTGCCCAGCCGCAGGTCCACGTCGACGCCGTTGAGCGCGGCGGTGACCGCGGCCAGCTCCAGGGCGCGGGGGTTGAGGTCGGTGGCGGTGACCGATGCGGCGTGCCGGGCGAGGTGCAGGGTCTGCACCCCGCAGCCGGTCCCGAGGTCCAGCGCGCGGGCCACCGGTCGGCGGACGGTGAGCTGGGCCAGCGTCGTGGAGGCCGACGAGACCCCCAGCACGAAGTCCGGCCGGATGGGTCGCACGTCGGTGTCCAGGTTGGGCGAGAGGTCCGACACGACCCAGCCGCTCGCCCCGTCGTCGCTGGCGTAGGGCCGGATGTCCAGCGCCGCCCGGACCTCGTCGCCGTCGCGGTGGAGGAACTCCTCGGCCACCATCGGCGCGACCAGCCCGGGCAGGGCGGACTCCAGCGCCGCGGCAGGGACGGTGCGCTGCAGCAGCCAGAGCCGGGCCAGCACGGCCAGCGGGTCGGAGGCCTCACCGAGGGCCCGCGCCCCGGCGACGGTGGAGTTGCGGCCGAGCGCCGCGTGGGCCGGCGCCCCCATCCGTTCGACGACGGCGTCCACCTCGTAGCGGTGGCGGACGAAGGCCTCCCGGAGGGCGGCCACGTGGTCAAGGCTCAGGCTGGGCATCCCGTCATGCTCCCACCGGGCCGCTGCCTTTCACGACGACGGAGCCGTCGGCACCGACGAAGCCGCGGTCACCGCTGAGGTACCAGCCGGGGAAGGGGTCGACGGCACCCTCAAGGGTCGAGAGGGTGCCGGGCGGCAGCGGCAGCCGGAGACCGAGCGCACCCTCCTGCCCCGCCGGCAGCGCCGAGCCGTCGGCTCCGAGCGCACGGACGTCGACGCCGGGCAGCGGCGCCATCGCCGGGCCGCCCTCGCGTGACTGCGCCTGGTGCTCCCGAGGTCTCGCCGCCACCGGCACACCGGTCCCGGCGGGCCACCACTGGTCGACCACGGGGACGTCGAGGTGCTCGCCGGCCCAGCGCACGGTGTCGGGGTCCAGGACGTCCCCGCTCAGGAGGAGCGCGTCCAGGCTGGTCAGGTCGTAGCGCCGGACCAGGTCACCGTCCGGGTCCTCGCGGCGGATGGCCCGGACCGAGCTCGGGGCCGTGACCAGGATCTTCGCGCGGTGCTCGCTGACCAGCCGCCAGAGCGAGGCCGCGTCCGGGGTGCCGACCGGCTCGCCCTCGTAGAGCACCGTGGTCCCGCCCACCAGCAGCGGCCCGTAGACGAGGCAGGGGTGCCCCACCCCCCAGGCTGCGGCGGTGGCGATGACCATCACGTCGCCCGGTCCGAGGTCGTAGACCCCGCGCACGGCGGAGACCAGCCCGACGGTGAGTCCACCGTGGTCTTGGACCACGCCCCGCAGCGTCCCGGTGGAGCCGGGCACGTGGTGGAGGGAGACCGGGTGGTTGGCGATCAGCTCGGCGCACCCGGCCGGCTGGAACTGGCCGGGCCGCATCAGCAGGGCGAGGTCGAGCTCCCGCTCTCCGGACAGCGCGGCCGTGAGCTCCGGCCGCTGGTGCACGACGACGTAGTCCGGCTGGTGCGTGCTGACTTGCAGCGCGGCATCGAGCAGGGGCTTGTGCGCCACCACCCCGCCGAGTCCCCAGCTGCAGGAGGAGAGGAGGACGACCTTGGGCCGGGCGGCCTCGATCCGGGCGGTCAGCTCGTCCGCCGGCAGGCCCCCGGGCACCAGCGCGGGGACGGCCCCCAGCCGGGCGCAGGCCAACAGAGCGAGCACGGCCTCGGGGATCATCGGCATGACGACGAGCACGCGGTCCCCGGGCTCCACGCCCAGCTCGCGGAGACCACCGCCGAGCTGGCCAACATCCTGCAGCAGGTCGGCGTAGCTGAAGGTCCGCCGCGACCCCGAGCGCGCGGAGTGGAAGACCAGAGCCGGTTCGTCGGCCCGGCCCCGGACGACGTGGCGGTCGAGCGCGTTGTAGCAGAGGTTGAGGATCCCGTCGGGGAACCAGCCTCCCGCCGGCGGGGCTCCGGGACCGAGCACCACGCGGGGGCGGGTGAACCAGTCCACGGCCCGCAGGCGCTCGCGCCAGAAGCCGCCCGGGTCCTCCAGACTGCGCCGGTGGTCCTCGGCGAACGCGCCCATCGGGCCTCCTCATGGGGGTCGGGCGGCGGACGGCGGACCGGCCCGGGCGCTTGTGGACCCAGCGTACGATCCGCCTGATGTCCTCCCTGCCGCTGGATCCACGCCCGCTGATCGCGCGGCAGCGGGCCGGCCTGGCCAGGATGCTCCGCGACCGGGTCGGGGGCGAGGAGTTCAACGAGAGCCACGAGCGGATCTGGTTCACCGAGGGTGAGCGCTGGTTCTGCGAGAGCGACGTGATCTGGCAGGTCCACGCCGACGCGTCGATGTTCATCGGGGGGATCCGGGCCCTGCTCCTGCAGTCGCTGCACCCGGTGGCGATGCAGGGGGTCAGCGAGCACTCCGGCTTCCGCGGCGACCCCTGGGGCCGGCTGCAGAACACCAGCCGCTACCTGGCCACCACCACTTACGGGACGATCGAGGACGCCGAGCGGATCATCCGGGTCGTGCAGGCCATCCACCGCCGCGTCACCGGCACCACCCCGTCGGGCCGGCCGTACGCGGCGAGCGACCCGCACCTGCTCGGGTGGGTCCACGCGGCGCAGGTCGACAGCTTCGCCACCACCTTCCAGGCCTTCGGCCACCGCCGGCTGAGCGAGGCCGAGGTGGACGCCTACGTCGCGCAGTCGGGCGAGGTGGCAGCCCGGTTGGGCGTGCTCGACCCGCCGCAGACGTGGGAGGAGAACGTGGCCCTGCTGGCGCGCTACCGCCCCGAGCTGCGCAGCACCCCGGCCGCCCGCGACGTCGCAGCCCTGCTGCTCCGCAAGCCACCGCTCACCGGACCGGCCCGGCTCGGTTTCGGGGTGCTGGCGGCGGGGGCGGTGTCGACCCTCCCACCGTGGGTGCGCGCCACCTTGTTGCTGCCCACCCTGCCCGCGACCGACCGGCTGCTCGTCCGTCCGCTCGCCCGTTCGGCGATGGTCACGCTCCGCTGGGCGCTCACCGACACGACCGACCTGCCGGTCCCGCCGCAGCCGCGCGATGCCTTGGCCGCGGGATCAGCCGCTGCTCGGCGGTCCTGAGGCGCTCGGCTGCCACCCGGTGGCCGGGAGCGTTGCCACCGGGGCGGGCGGGGCGGCCTGCGCGACCGGCCGGGTCAGCGGGGACAGTCCCACCCGGCCCGCTCGCCGCCAGATCAGGACGAGGGCGAGGGCGTGCACGAGCACCGAGGACACGAACTGGAGGACGTTCCCCTGGGTGTCGACGCCGATGAACGCCTTGTCCCAGCCGCCGAAGAGGATGGTGGCGAACAGCGCGAGGACGTTGTTCACGGCGTGCATGGCGATGGCCGCCTCCAGGCCGCCGGTGCGCCAGGTGGCCAGGCAGCCGGCCACCGCGAGGCACGCGATGCTGCCGAAGACCCAGAGGTCCCAGCTGCCATGAGCGGCCGAGAACGTGACCGCGGAGATCGTGGTGGTGACCACGAGGCCCACGACGGGGCGGGCGAACCACGACCCGACCACCTGCATGATCCAGCCGCGGAAGAAGTACTCCTCCCCGGCGGCCTGGAGCGGGGTCATCACCACCACGATCACCAGCAGCGCAACCCACTGCGTCGGGCGGGGACCGCTCGGTTGGTCGATCACCAGGCTCAGGGCCATGAAGGCCACCCAGACGGGCACGACGATGAGCAGGCAGTGGCCCATCCAGCCCCAGCGGATGCCCCCAGTGACTGAGGTGGTGAACCGTGGCCGCAACCCGTGCACCGCCCACACTGAGAACATTACGGCGGGGATGAGGAGGATCAGCGTCAGGTTCAGCCCGGCGAAACCGGCCGGACCGAAGTTCGCGGTGTCGGTGAGGGCGCTGAACACGTACTGGCCCAGGTCGGGAACACCGGTCACGAGCCCGACGACCAGGGGCGGGACGACGGCGACGGCGCTGAACCCGAGGACGATCGCCCCGGTGAGCAGCATGGTCAGCAGCGGCTTCCACCAGCGGTGCCGGGGGCCACGCAGCATCTGGGAGTACCGGACCGGCTCCAGCGGGAGGACTGGCGGCCGGGGCGGCGGGCCCCACGGCACCGGGGGTCGGTAGCCCGGCGGGGGGACGGGAGGACCGGCCCAGGGCTGCCCGGGATACCCGGGCTGCTGGCCGTAGGGCAGTTGCCCGTAGGACTGCTGGTCGGGGTGCGGCTGCCTGACGGGGAAAGGCTGCTGGACGGGATAAGGCTGCTGGACGGGGTAGGCCTGGCGGGGGCCGGGGACCCAGGGAGCGGGGAGGGGCTGGCTGGGCTGCGGCGGGGGCTGCTGGCCGGCGTCACCGGTCTCGTCGTTCATCGCTCCCCAGTGTGCCATCGGCCCCGAACCGCAGACGCGGGTCGGGGCCGATGGGAGGCGGATCTGTGGACGGCTGAGCCGTCCTCGGTCAGGCGGTGTGCTCGGTGTGCGGCGAGGCCGTCAGGCCGTCCCCGCCCTGGTGGTGTCCGAGCGCCCCGGCTGAGCCGGAGGGCCCGGCCGGACCGTCCTCGGCCATGGCCATGCCGCGCCGGCTGCTGATGACCACGGCAGTCACGATGATGGCCAGCGCCGCCAGCGCGATGACGAAGCGCCAGGCGCTCGGGTCGTCGCTGTAGGGCGACATCGCGACCACGGCCGGGGCGATCAGCACCGCGACCAGGTTCATCACCTTGATCAGCGGGTTGATGGCGGGACCGGCGGTGTCCTTGAACGGGTCGCCGACGGTGTCACCGATGACGGTGGCCTCGTGCGCCGGCGAGCCCTTGCCGCCGTGGTTGCCGTCCTCGACGAGCTTCTTGGCGTTGTCCCAGGCCCCACCGGAGTTGGCGAGGAAGACCGCCATCAGGGTGCCGGAGGCGATGGCGCCACCGAGGTACCCGGCCAGGGCGGGCGCCCCGAGACCGAAGCCGACGGCGATCGGGGCGAAGATCGCCAGCAGACCCGGCGTGGCCAGCTCGCGCAGCGAGTCCTTGGTCACGATGTCGACGACCTTGCCGTACTCGGGCTTGCCGGTTCCCTCCATGATCCCGGGGATCTCGCGGAACTGGCGACGCACCTCATAGACCACGGCACCCGCGGCCCGGCCGACGGCGGTGATGGCCAGCCCCGAGAAGAGGAAGACCACCGCGGCGCCGAGGATGACCCCGACCAGGGTCTGCGGGGCGAACACGACCGCCTCGGCCGCGAAGTCGGCGTACCGGTCGGCCAGCACGTCGCGGATGGCGTCGGTGTAGGAGCCGAACAGCGCCGTCGCGGCCAGCACGGCGGTGGAGATTGCGATGCCCTTGGTGATGGCCTTGGTGGTGTTGCCGACCGCGTCCAGCTCGGTGAGGATCTGCGCGCCTTCCCCGTCGACGTCCCCGGACATCTCGGCGATGCCCTGGGCGTTGTCGGAGACCGGACCGAAGGTGTCCATCGCCACGATGACGCCAACGGTCGTCAGGAGTCCGCAGCCGGCGAGAGCGATGGCGAACAGCGCCACGACGCCCGAGCCGCCGAGCAGGAACGCGCCGTAGACCGCCGCCGCGATGACGAGGGCGGTGTAGACGGCCGACTCGAGGCCGACCGAGATGCCGGCCAGGACGACGGTGGCCGCGCCGGTCAGCGAGGTCCGGCCGATGTCCTTGACGGGGCGGTCCTCGGTCCCGGTGTAGTAGCCGGTCAGAGCCAGGATGACCACGGCCAGCACGATGCCGATGATCACGGCGCCGATGGCGACGATCCGCGGGTCGTCCACCGGGCCGGTGAAGTCCTGCGCACCCTCGACGCCCAGGGCGGCGAAGGAGGACGGCAGGTAGGCGAAGGAGGCGATGGCGCAGAGGACCGCCGAGATCCCGGCGGACAGGTAGAACGACCGGTTGATCGTCTTGAGCCCGTTCTCCCCGGCACGCGGCTTGGTGAGGTAGATGCCGATGAGCGCGGTGACGACGCCGATCGCCGGGACGATGAGCGGGAAGACCAGACCGGCTTCGCCGAAGGCGGCCTTGCCGAGGATCAGCGAGGCGACCAGGGTGACGGCGTAGGACTCGAAGAGGTCAGCGGCCATGCCTGCGCAGTCACCCACGTTGTCCCCGACGTTGTCGGCGATGGTGGCGGCGTTGCGGGGGTCGTCTTCTGGGATGCCCTGCTCGACTTTGCCGACCAGGTCCGCGCCGACGTCGGCGGCCTTGGTGAAGATCCCACCGCCCACCCGCATGAACATGGCCAGCATGGCGGCACCGAAGCCGAAGCCCTCGAGGATGACCGGGGCGTCGCTGCGGAACGAGAAGACGACGAGCGAGGCGCCGAGGAGGCCGAGACCGACCGTCAGCATGCCGACGTGGGCCCCGGTCCGGAAGGCGATCTTCATGGCCACGTCGCGGCCGGTGCTGCGGGCCGCGGAGGCCACGCGGACGTTGGCGCGCACCGCCAGGGACATGCCGAGGTAACCGATGAGGGCCGAGAACACCGCGCCCGCCAAGAAGGCGATGGAGCGGAAGATCCGGAGCGTCCACTCACCGAACTCCTCGCTTCCCCGGGCGGGCAGGGCGAGGAGCAGGAAGAAGGCGGCGATGGCGAAGACCGACAGGGTGCGGAACTGGCGGCCGAGGAAGGCGCTGGCTCCCTCCTGCACCCCCAGCGCGATCTCTCGCATCCGGTCGGTGCCGTCGTCGGCGGCGAGGACCTCGCGGCGGAAGATCACGGCCATGGCCAGGGCCAGCAGGGCGATCACACCGACGATGGCGACGAGGGTCAGGTTGCCCCCCGACACCGGGATGGCGGTGACTTCCAAAGGAGCTGGAAGTGCGGGCATACAAAGTCCTCCTCGACCAGGGAATGCAAAAGAATGGCCTGGTATCAGCCGCGCGCAGTCTAACCACAGGTGCTACTGGTCCGTCCCGTCTGCGGCGCGCACGCCGGACGCGTCCGAGGGCTCGGCGTGTCAGGCTGGCCCGGTGAGCAGGGGGGCGGAGACCGCGCCGGGGAAGGTCGACAAGCCCTCGGTCCTGTCGCCGGTCGAGGCGACCGAGACCGGCGTCCGGCACGTCCGGCGGCTGCCGGCCCGGGAAGGCACGCAAGCGCCGTGGCCCGCGTGGTTGCCGGGCAGCATCAGCGCTGCCCTGACCCGCAGCGGTCTCGAGCAGCCCTGGCAGCACCAGGTCGAGGCCGCCGACGCCGCGTGGCACGGCCGGCACGTCGCCCTGTCCACCGGCACCGCCTCGGGGAAGACGCTGGGTTACCTGATGCCGGTGCTGTCGGCCACCTGGGCGGGCCTCGACCCGGCCGGGCCGCCGCGTCCGGAGCTGACGGGCACCGACGCGTGGCGGGTGAGCAGCCGCCCGCACACGGCGCTCTACCTGGCCCCCACCAAGGCCCTCGCCCATGACCAGCTGCGTGCCTGCGCCGACCTCGGCCTGGCCGGCTGGCCGATCGCGACGGTCGACGGCGACACCGGCCCGGACGCCCGCAGCTGGGCGCGGGAACAGGCGGTCTACCTGCTGACCAACCCCGACCTCCTGCACTTCTCGCTCCTGCCCGGCCACGCCCGCTGGGCCGGCTTCCTCTCCTCCCTCCGTTTCGTCGTGGTGGACGAGGCGCACCGCTACCGGGGGGTCTTCGGCTCGCAGGTGGGCCTGGTGCTGCGTCGGCTCCGCCGCCTGGCGGCCCGCTACGGCGCCGACCCGGTCTTCATCGTCGCCTCGGCCACCGCCGGCGACCCCGGGCGCACGGCCGCGGACCTCCTCGGGGTGGCTCTGGAGACGGTTCGCACCGTCGACGCCGACCGCTCGGCCCGTGGGCCGGTGGAGATCGTGATCCGCGAGCCGCAGGGCTCCACCGAGGACGAGACCGCCCGGCTGCTGGCCGCCTCCGTGCAGTCCGGGGCGCAGACGATCGCCTTCGTGCCCTCGCGCCGGGGAGCGGAGATGGTGGCCCGCCAGGCCCAGCAGCAGCTGGACGCGTGGAGGTCGCCGGATGTCGGCGTCGTCCCCTCCCCCGCTCCCCGCGTTGCCGCCTACCGAGGGGGCTACCTCGCCGCGGACCGCCGCCGGTTGGAGCAGTCGCTGCAGGACGGGCGGCTGGCTGGGGTGGCCGCGACCAACGCCCTCGAGCTCGGGGTGGACATCGCCGGCATGGACGCCGTGGTGATGGCCGGCTTCCCGGGCACCCGCTCGGCCTTCTGGCAGCAGGCCGGGCGCGCGGGGCGGCGGGGCCGGGCGGCGCGGGTCACCCTCGTGACACGGCCGCACCCGCTGGACGCCTACCTCACCGAGCACCCGTCCGCCCTGCTCGACGAACCGGTCGAGCCGACCGTGCTGCACCCGGGCAACCCCTACCTGCTGGGTCCCCAGCTGGCCGCCGCCGCGCAGGAGCTGCCCCTGACGGCCCGGGACGCGGAGTGGTTCGGCCCGCACACCGAGGCCCTGGCCGACCGGCTGGCCGACTCCGGGGCACTGCGGCGGCGCGGGGACAGCTGGTACTGGACCCGGCCCGAGCGCGCCTGCGACAGCGTGGACCTGCGGGGCTCGCGGGCCGACCAGGTGGAGATCGTGGAGGTCGACACCGGCCGGGTGCTCGGTCACGTCGATCCGGGAGCGGCCGACCTGGCCGTGCACCCCGGCGCGGTCTACCTGCACGGGGGCGAGTCCTTCCTCACCGAGGCGCTGGACCACGAGGGTCGGGAGGCCCTGGTGCGCGCGGCCCGGCCGGGGTACCTGACCCAGCCCCAGACCAGCACCACCGTCGAGGTGCTCGCCGAGCACGACCGCCGCGCCGCAGGGCATGGCCACCTGCACCGGGGGCAGCTCGTGGTGACCCGTCAGGTGACCAGCTACCTGCGACGCGACGAGGTCCTCGGCACCGTCTGGGACTCCACACCGCTGGACCTGCCGGAACGTCGGCTGGTGACGGCCGGAGCCTGGCTGACCCTGCCGCTCGACGTGGTGGAGGAGTCGGTGCCCCTGGCCCGGCTGGCGGCTGGAGCGCACGGGCTGGAGCACCTGGCGCTGGGACTGCTGCCTATGCACGCGCCCTGCGACCGGTGGGACGTCCGCGGCTACTCGAGCGCCGCGGACCTCGCGGCCGGTCTGCTGACCGTCACCTTCTACGACCAGCAACCCGCCGGCGCGGGCTTCACCGAGCAGGCGTTCCAGGCTGGGCCAGCCTGGCTGCGGGCCTCCTGGGAGCGCGTGCTGGCCTGCCGGTGCGACCAGGGCTGCCCGGCCTGCGTGGTGGCGCCGGACTGCACCGAGGCCCAGCGCGGGCTCGACAAGCAGCTGGCGGCCACCCTGCTCAGGCTGGTGCAGCCGAGCGGCGCGTAGTCCGGCTGCAGGTGTGGCGACGGCACATACTGGCTGCATGGTCGCCCTCGCTCTCGTGCTGCTCGTGCTGGTGCTGCTCTTCGCTGGCGCGGTGCTGCTGGGCAGCTCGGCGTCCTTCGACCTGACGCTGCTGGGCGCGACCGTCCCGGTGACGAGCGCCGGAGTCTTCCTCGCCGGCGCCGCCGCGATGCTGGTGGCCTGTCTGGCCCTGACGCTGCTGGTGGTGGGTCTGCGTCGCAGCCGGGCCCGCCGTCGCCGGATCAAGGCCCTGCGCTCCGCCGCTGTCGCCACCCCCGGCCCGTCGGCTCAGGGATCGGGCGGTCCCCGCACGGAGATCAGCCGGTCGGGTGACGCGGGCACCTCCGGCACCGCCCGGACCACCGGAGGCTCCTCGGCCGGGAGCGCCGACGCTCCCTCCACCACCGCGGCCGAGCGGCAGTCGCTGCTGGACGAAACCGACGAAGCCACCCGCGACCACCCGCACCGATGAGCTTCGGGGAGATCGTCAACCCGGGGCTCCGGTACCTCCGAGAAGAGAAGGAACGGCAGAAGATGCAGGTCTCCAAACCCACGCCCGGAGGGGGCGCGCCTTTCGGCATCGACCTCGAGGCCGGGGTTGCCAAGATCACGCTGCGTCGGCCTCCGGCGGCTCCGGAACAGGTCGATGCCTCGCTCGCCGACCCTGCGTCGCTGGACCCGGACGCGCGGGACCGCGACGCCGCCGACCCGGCTGGCCAGGGAACCGAGGACGGCGAGACGCCCGTCCGTTGATGCGGCTGCCGGCCCGCTCACGGTGTCGACCCCGCGTGAGCCTCCCCGACCACCCGGCTCGGCAGCCCTCGCACCCTCGCCTGCACCGGCAGGGCCACCCGCACGGTGACGACGTAGGCGACGAGGTCCCCGGCGGTGCTGCAGGCGAGCAGGGAGGCACCGTTGGTGCGCGCCGTCCGCCGGGCCTGGGCGCACGCGTCCTGACCCTGCCCGAAAGCGACGGCGGCGCTGACCGCCGCCAGGTCGGCCGCCGCCCGCACCCGGTGCTGGGCGACCTCGTAGCCCGCGATGAGCAGCGCGGCACCGGTCAGCACCACCACCACCCCCATCACCGCAGCCATCAGCAGTGAGGCGCTGCCCCGCTCTGAGCGCGACCTCCCCGCACGCCTCACCGGGCACCTCCCCCGGGCTCGGGCACGACGGCCGACTCCGCGCTCAGAGGCACCGAGAGCCGGCCCCGGCCCAGCGGCGCGACCCGGACGTCCACGCGCACCACCACCTGCCCCGGCCGGCGGCGTACGTGGACGCGAGCGCCGTCGGGAGCCTGAGCCCGCGCCGCCGCTGCCGCCTGCCGGTCACCGCGCGCCTCCTGCCGCGCCACGGCGGCTGCCGTGTCCACGCACCGCAGCTGCTGGACGACCAGCACGATCCCCCAGCACAGCAGCAGGAAGAGGCTGAGAGCCGCCAGGATGGCGACGGCCAGCTCGGCCGTCACCATCCCGCGTCCGCTGCGCCGGCGCCTGCTCCCACGCGCGGGCACCATCGCCTCGGCCCTCAGAGCCCGCGCGCGAAGGCTTCGATCACCATCAAGATGAAGCCCAGGATGGCCTTCTCCACCGGCCCGCTGGTGACCACCGCCAACAGCACGCCGGCGATCCCGATGGCGGCGATGATGCCCACCGCCCACTCGGCGCTCACCATCCCCCGCTCACCGCGATGCGGGAGGGGCCAGCCCCCCGTCGTCGCGGCCGGGAGCGCCGACACAGCGGCGACGCCCCCCGTCCCCGCCATGAGCGGGACCGCTCCGCCGATCTCATCCGTCCTCATCTGACCTCCTGTGAGTTCCGCACCGTGTGCGGCAGCCCCGTCGGCTGCGACGAGATCCTCCGGACCTGACGTGTCCGCGTAGCGTCCGGCGACAGCGCTGTGCATGACCGCGGATCCGCGCGGGAGGCTGTGGACGGCCATCGCGTCATCCGAAGGCGTGCACCACGGCAGAGACGACCGTCGGCACCACCCCGAGCAGCAGGAACGCCGGGAGGAAGCAGGTCATCAGCGGCAGCACGCTCCGCACCCCGACGCTCCGGGCCCGCTGCTGCAAAGCTGCCCTTCGCCGGTCCCGGGCACTGGCGGCGTGGAGCCGCAGGGCTGCCACCAGCTCCGTGCCGGACTCGGCGGCTCGCGACAGGTCGGCAGCCGCGTCGCCGAGCTGGGGATGCCCCCTCAGCACCGCCCACGCGGCGGCCTGTCCTGTCCCCAGCTCCATCGAGCGCAGAACCACCCCCAGCTCCTCGGTCACCGGCCCGTCGAAGGCGTCGACCACCGCCGCGCACGCGTCCCGCAGGGGACGGCCGGCGGCGAGGCCGTCCGCCATCAGCTCCAACGCCTGGGGGACGTCGGCGACGAGCCGAGCCGCACGGTCCTGGGCTGACCGGGGCTCGAGCCGACCGAGCAGCACGACCGTCGTGGCGACGACAACGGGCCAGCCGACCAAGGCCGGGCCACCGAGGTCCGTGGTCTGGGCGAGGGCGGCACAGAGCGCCGAGGCCACGGCTCCGCCCAGCGCGAGCCGGTTCCGCAACGGCATCGCGCCGGCGCCAGTCAGGACCGCGCTCGCGACGAGCCCGTCCCTCCGGGGAGGCGCCGTCCCCGCCGGGTCCCCGATCCGGTGCAGCCCGGCTCCCGGAGGCGCCACGACCAGCAGGCAGGCCAGCCCGGCCAGGACGGCCGGGAGCAGGCCGACGGGGGCCCCGGGGAGTTCCACGGCGCTCAGGGCCGCACCGAGGCGGCTCGGGCCAGCGCCTCGATCCAGAGCACCCCGCCGCAGGCCAGGGCGACGCCCAGCACCGTGCAGGTCCAACCGGCCGGGCCGGCGGCGAGCCACTGGAGGGGGTCTCCCCCGAGCAGGTAGCCCATCCCGAGGCCGAGCGCGGGCAGGGCCGCCATCACTTTGCCGGTGGCCCGCGGTGCTGACAGCTCGCTGGCCACGACCTGCTGGAGCGCCCGGTCACTCGTCTGGCCGGCGACCACCTGCTCCAGGGTGCTCGTCAGCGAGGCCCCCGTGCGCTCGGCCACCCGCCAGGCGCGGGCCAGCTCGCGGAGCCCTCCCGCTCCCGGTCCAGCCGCCTGGCGGAACCAGACCGCAGCGACGTCCCCGCCCAGGTGGAGCGTCTCGTGAGCCGGCCGCAGGACCGGGCAGGCCGCAGCCGCGGTCTGGAGCGCCCGGCTGGGGACCTGACCCACGCGCAGGTTCGCGGCCAGCACGGCGCAGCCCTCCACGACACCCCGGGCCACCTGCTCTGCCGCCCGACGGCGGAGCCACAGCACCGTGAGCCGGCCGGCAGTGGCGAGCACGAGGACCCCCGACACCGCCAGCACGCACCCGCGCGCCCCGTCGACGAACAGCGCGAGAGCCGGCAGGCCACCCGCACCCGCTCCGGCGACCAGGACCAGCGGCACCGGTCGATGCGCAGGCGGGGGATCCTTCCGCCCCTCGCCCGCGGTGGACCGGGACCATCCCCCGCCCGGGCGCCGCACCCCGAGGAGGACGGCGGTAGCGGCGAGCAGCGCGGCCACGGCGCTCACCGGTCCAGCAGCCTCTCCAGTCGAGGGCTACCGGGACCGAGCCGGGGCCGGCCAGCCGGCCCGAAGACGACGGCGGGTGAGGTCCGGGTCAGACCGGACGTCTCGTCCCGCACCACCACGTGGACCTCGGCGAGTCGCCGGATCCCGTCGCCGTCCCGACGGATGTGCAGGACAGCATCGAGGGCGGACCCGATCTGGGCGTGGAGCGCGGCCCGGTCCAACCCACCCAGCGCACCCAACGCCTCCAGCCGGGACGGGACGTCCTCAGCAGAGTTGGCGTGCACCGTCCCACAACCGCCCTCGTGACCGGTGTTCAGCGCCCGGAGGAGGTCGCAGACCTCCCCGCCCCGGACCTCCCCGACGACCAGCCGGTCGGGGCGCATCCGGAGCGCCTGGCGGACGAGGTCGGTCAGGGTGAGCTCACCCACGCCCTCGGCGTTGGCCGGACGGCCCTCGAGCCTCACCACGTGCGGATGGGCCGGGTCCAGCTCCCGGGAGTCCTCGGCCACCACGATCCGCTGGTCCGCGGGCACCAGCGCCAGCAGTGCGCTGAGCAGCGTCGTCTTCCCCGAGCCTGTCCCCCCGCTGACCAGGAAGGCCAGCCGTGCCTCGACGAGCCGACGGAGCAACGCCGCCGCCCGCCGGCTCATCGCGCCGGAGGCGACGAGGTCGTCCAGGCCCAGCCCCCGGCTGGCGGGGACCCGGAGGGACAGGCATGTCCCGGGCTGCGCCACCGTGGCCAGCGCGGCGTGGAGCCGGGTGCCGTCGGGAAGCCTGGCGTCGACGAAGGGGGAGGCGTCGTCGACGCGACGGCCCGCGGAAGCGGCCAACCGCTGAGCCAGGGCGCGCACCTCGGCCTCGGAGCCGAAGCGCACCTCGCTCGGCTCCAGCCCGGCACCCCGGTCGAGGAGCACCTGGTCCGGGCCGTTGACGAGGACGTCGGTGACCCCGGGCAGCCGGAGCAAAGGCTCTAGCGGGCCGGCGCCGACGCTGTGCCGACGCAGCGCCTCGACGGTCTCCGCGAGAACCGCGTCGGTGACCAGCCGCCCCTCGGCCCGCATGGCCTCGGCCACGTCGTGGGTGGTGTGGGGTCGGCCCAGGGCGACCAGCCGGGTCCGCAGTGGCTCCAGCCCGGCCTGCGCGCTCATCCCACCTCCTGCGTCAGGTCCCACTGGCGCAGGACCGCCGCGCAGCTGCGGGCGAGCACGCTGCGCGGCGCCCGAGCGGGTGGTTCGCCCCGCTCGGCGGCGAGGGCGACCGCCGGGTCGTCGGGCACCACCCCGGCCGGTGGGAGCCCGAGCGCCTCAGCGGCCGCGTCCGAGGCGACCACTCCACGCCGCGCGCATCGGGCCAGCACTCGCAGGGTGGTGCAGGCGGGAGAGAGCGCCCTCGCCGACGCGCGCCCGGCGGCCACTCCCCGGACGTCAGCCCGCACCACCAGCAGAACCTCATCCGCTTGCCGCAGCACCTCGCTCGCGGCAGGCGTCGGTTCCCGCGGCAGGTCGACGACGACCAGCGCATGGCTGCGGAGCAACGACAGCAGGACCGGCTCGACGACCTCCGCGGCGAGCCGCGGCGCTGCCGTCGCCAGCCGGTCGACCGACAGCAGGTCAACCCCCTCGACCACGGGCAGCTGGCCGCGCAGGTCGCCGAGGAAGCCGCGGGCCCCGGCCAGGCGCGGCCACCGCCAGCCGTCCTGCTGCTCGGCCCCGAGCAGCAGGTCCAGCCCGCCCCCGCCCTCGTCGAGGTCGACCAGCGCGGCCCGGGTGCCCCGACGGGCCGCGACCAGAGCGAGACCAGCCGCTGTCGTGGAGGTCCCGACCCCACCAGATCCGCCGATGACCGCCAGCAGCCGCCCAGCGCCCGGCGGTCGAGGGCCGCGGCCGCCGACCGCGGCGGCCAACGCCTCCGCACCGCTGGGCAGGGTGAGCACGGCGGCCCCCAGCGCGGTGGAGAAGCGGACGGCCGCTGCCGGGTCCTGGTCGCGGCCGACCAGGAGCAGGCCTCGACGGGCGGGCAGCCGGAGGCCGGCGAGCGCACCGGCCGCGTCAGGTCCAACGAGGACCAGGCTTGCTGAGGCCCAGAGGCCCCGCACGTCGGCGGGGTCGCTGACCAACACCGGCTGAACGGCCAGCGTCGCGGTGACGGCATGGACGCGGTTCACGAGCTCGGGGTCCGCGGTGACGACGACGGGGTCGGCAGGGGCGGTCTCGTCCATGACGGGAGTCTGGCGAGCAGGTCGGCACCCCGTTCGGGCTCGGAGGAGCCTGTGGACGACGGAACCACGACAACGGTTCCCTGTGGAGAACGGGTGGACTGCCCGCCCGGGACCCGGTGATCTCAAGTCCGGCCCACCGGGAGCCATGTCCGGTCAAGGAAGATCGCGATCCTGGAACCCTTCACCCCAGCCGGTTTCCCGTGTACAAAGGAACCAGGAAGGACCGCGACGCTGGTGGCGAAGAGCCCCGGACGGCCGGCTCGGTGCCTCATCGAACCGGTCCCAGGGACGTCACCCCCTGAACGGTCAACGGTTCGACTACGGCAGTACCCACGCGGCGATCACCCATCCCTGAGGGGCAGTTGCGATCCAGGACCACCTGGGCCAACGCGGAGAAACAGCACGCATGGTCGCTCCGGAGCCGAGCCCGGCACGGCGTCCGCTCTGCGGGCGCCGTGCCAACTCCTGTGCGCCCGCGGTGTCCGACCTCCACCCCGCTTCAGCGGTGCAGCGAGGAAAGCTCTGCGCCGCGCGCGAGGGCGGCCGTGCAGTGCAGCAGCCACGCGCGCACACCTGCCAGCGTGCCCTCCCGGTAGGCCGTCAGCGCCGCCCGGTAGGCCTCTGGAGTCTCGGCGTGACCGGCTTCCACCGCGACCGCTCCCCGGGGGTCGACTCCCGCTGCTACCAGGACCATGTGCTCGGCCGCACGAGCCACGACGTCATCGCCGGTGCCGAAGGGGGCGGAGTCGACCAGCTCGGCGTGCACCACCGCCCCCAGCACCACCGCGGACGCACTGCTGGTTCCGGTGAGCAGAGCCGTCAACCCGGCCAGCCGTTCGCCGGTGACCGCGTCGTCGCGGACGCGACCCAGCTCGGCCTCCGGGACGTGCCCGTGCGCCACGAGCACGTGGGCGCGGGCGAGGGCCTGAGCCGGAGCGACACGCAGGGTGGGGGCGAGGGTCGCCAGCTCGGCGGACAGCCGGACCGCTCCCGGCAGCCAGCGCTCGCCGTCCCCGGTCAACGCCGCGCTGGCGCGGGCGCCGCGCAGCAGGGAGGCTGCGACCGTCTCGGAGGCGAGCGTGCGCTGCCCACGGTCGCGGAGCACCGCGTCCACGGCGTCGATGGCCGCAGCCACGGCCGAGGGCACCCCCTCCAGCCGCGCGAGGACGGCGAGCGGATCGGGCACCACTAGAGTTTGCGGCATGGACCAGGCCCGCCGGACCCCCTATCCGGAGGCGGTCCCCCGCTGGATGGTGGGCGACCACCAGGCTCGGGTCCTGGACCTCGGCAGCGGCCGGGGCGGGTTCGCGTGCATGCTGCAGGACGCCGGGCACGAGGTGTTCGGCCTCGACCGGGACGTGTCGGCCGTGGCCCACCTCGCGGACCGGCTGGGCACCCGGGTGCACGTCGTCGGCCAGGTCGAGTCGCTGCCTTACCTGTCGTGCCACTTCGACGTCGTCACCGCGTCCCAGACGTTGCACCACTTCGCGCCGGGCCTGGCCCTCACCGAGATCGCCCGGGTGCTCCGGCCGGGAGGCCACCTCGCCGTGGCCTACAACACGCGTGACGACACCGTGCCATGGGTCCGCCGGCTGACGGCCCTGCTCCGCGAAGCCGACCCGCAGGCCATGGGCGGCGACTTCGGGACCGACGCCGTGGACGCCCTGACCGACAGCCCTTACTTCACCCACCTGGAGCGCCGGAACTTCCGCAACTGGGTCCCCATCACCAGCGCCGGCCTGGTGGCCATGGTGCAGCGGCAGCCCTGGGCGGCGTCCCTGAGCGAGGACCGCCGCTCCCGCCTGCTCGCTGAGGTGGAGGACCTCTACAACAGCTCCGCCCGCCGGCCGGAACCGCTCCTGCTGCCCTTCCAGGCGTCCTGCTGGCGCGCTGAGGTCGACCACACGGGCCTGGTCCTGGTCGAGGACGAGGACGCGCTCGAGATCCGGGTCTGAGCCGGGCGGCCGACCCGGACGCCAGTCGCCCGCGCGCTGTCGGGGGTGCCGGTTAGGGTGCGAGCACGACTACCCGTGGAGGCTCCGATGACGCAAAGCACGACCCCCAGGCCCGAGGCCGGCGGACACAGTGCCCGCAGCACTCACGAGGACGCCTATGCGGCGATCGCGGCCGAACCTGACTTCGTGGAGCTGAAGCGGCGCTACACCCGCTTCGCCTTCCCCGCCACGATCGCCTTCATGGCCTGGTACATCGCCTACGTCGTCGCCAACAACTGGGGCCGTGGCTTCATGGACAACAAGGTGATCGGCAACATCAACGTGGCGGTGGTCTTCGGGTTGCTGCAGTTCCTCTCGACCTTCGCCATCGCCTACCTCTACTCCCGCCACGCCAGCAAGGCGCTGGATCCGCTCGCCACCCAGCTGCGGGACCGCTTCGAGAACGGGACTGACCGATGAGCGCGCCGCTGCTGCTCCCGCTCGCCGCGGGTGACAACCGCGCCCTCACCATCGGCCTGTTCCTCGTCGTGGTCGCGATCACCCTGGGCATCACCTTCTGGGCCTCCCGCCAGAACAAGACCGCTGCCGACTACTACGCCGGCGGCCGCAACTTCTCGGGCTTCCAGAACGGCCTCGCCATCGGCGGCGACTACATGTCCGCCGCCTCCTTCCTGGGCATCTCCGGGGCGATCGCCCTCTACGGGTACGACGGCTTCCTCTACTCCATCGGGTTCCTCGTGGCATGGCTGGTCGCGCTGCTGCTGGTCGCCGAGCTGCTCCGCAACTCCGGCCGCTACACGATGGCCGACCAGCTCGCCTACCGGATGCGGCAGACCCCGGTCCGCTCGGCAGCGGCGTCCTCCACGATCGTCGTCTCGATCTTCTACCTGCTGGCCCAGATGGTGGGGGCCGGCAGCCTCGTCGGCCTGCTGCTCGGCGTCAACGACCCCGGGCTCAAGAACCTGGTCATCGTGGGCGTCGGGATCTTGATGATCATCTACGTGACGCTCGGCGGCATGAAGGGCACCACCTGGGTGCAGATCGTCAAGGCGGTGCTGCTGATGATCGGCACCCTGCTGATCACGATCCTGGTGCTGGCGAAGTTCCACTTCAATCTGTCCGAGCTGCTCGGAGCCGCCGCGGAGAAGTCCGGCAAGGGGGCCGCCTTCCTGCAGCCCGGCCAGCTGTACGGCAAGGACTTGATCGGCAAGTTCGACTTCCTCTCGCTCGGTCTCGCCCTGGTGCTGGGCACCGCCGGCCTGCCGCACATCCTCATCCGCTTCTACACCACTCCCACCGCCCACGCGGCACGGAAGTCGGTGCTGTGGGCGATCGGGCTGATCGGCTCGTTCTACCTCATGACCCTGGTGCTGGGCTTCGGTGCCGCGGCCCTGGTCGACACCGCCAAGGGCAGCCAGATCGCCACCAGCTCGGGCAACGCCGCCTCACCGTTGCTGGCCCAGGCGGTCGGTGGCGGCGAGGGGACGCTCGGCGGCTCGGTGCTGCTCGCGCTGATCTCCGCCGTTGCGTTCGCCACCATCCTGGCGGTCGTGGCCGGCCTCACCCTCACCTCGGCCTCCTCGGTAGCACACGACCTGTACGCCAGCGTCTGGAAGAAGGGCCAGGCCAGCGAGAAGAGCGAGCTGGTCGTCGTCCGGATCGCTGCCTTCGGCATCGGGGCAGTGGCCATCGCCCTGGCGATCCCGGCTCAGCGCCTGAACATCGCCTTCCTGGTGGCGCTGGCCTTCGCCGTCGCCGCCTCGGCCAACCTGCCCGCGCTGCTGTTCAACCTCTTCTGGAGGAGGTTCAACACCCTGGGGGCGACCTGCAGCATCTACGGAGGTCTTGCGGCGGCGGTCTTGCTGGTCATCTTCTCCCCGGTGGTCTCGGGCACCCCGACCTCGCTGGCCCCCAACGTCGACTTCGCCTGGTTCCCGCTGCGTAACCCGGGACTCGTCTCCATCCCGTTCGGCTTCCTGTGCGGCATCGTCGGCACCCTGCTGAGCAAGGACCCGGAGGCCGAGCGGCGCTACGACGAGCTCTCCGTCCGGTCCCTGACCGGTGCTGGGGCGGAGAAGGCCAGCGCTCACTAGCTGTACCCGCGCCCCGCCGTCGCCTCCTGGGGCGACGGCGGGACGCAAGCCCCTCGCTCCCTCAGCAGCGTCGGGCACCGTCACACACCGCACCGTCATCGAGGAGGACCACCGTGAGCGAAGAGGGACTGTCCAACCTGATGCACGAGGGCCGTCGGTTCCCACCGCCGCCGGAGCTCGCCGCGAACGCCAACGTCACCGAGGCCACCTACGCGGAGGCCGCCGCGGACGTGGAGGCCTTCTGGGCCAAGCAGGCGCGGCGGATCAGCTGGGACACCGAGCCCACCGAGGTCCTCGACTGGACCAAACCGCCCTTCGCGAAGTGGTTCGCCGACGGCCGCCTCAACGCCGCCTACAACTGCCTGGACCGCCACGTGGAGGCCGGGCTCGGTGAGCGGGTGGCCTTCCACTTCGAGGGCGAACCCGGCGACACGCGCACCATCACGTACGCCGAGCTGGCCTCGGAGGTCCGGCAGGCCGCCAACGCGTTGACCGAGCTGGGCGTCCAGACCGGCGACCGCGTGGCCATCTACCTGCCGATGATCCCGGAGGCGGTGGTGGCCATGCTCGCCTGCGCCCGGATCGGGGCGCCGCACACGGTCGTCTTCGGCGGGTTCTCCGCCGACGCGCTCGCCTCTCGCATCCAGGACTGCGGCGTCGAGGTCGTCATCACCGCCGACGGCGGCTTCCGCCGGGGCAGCCCGTCACCCCTCAAGCCGGCCGTGGACGCGGCCCTGGAGACCTGTCCCGACGTCCGGCACGTGCTGGTCATCCAGCGGACGAAGCAGGACACGTCGATGACGCAGAGCCGCGACCTGTGGTGGCACGAGTTCGTCGGCGGGCAGTCGACCGAGCACGCGTGCGAGTTCTTCCCCGCCGAGCACCCGCTCTACATCATGTACACCTCCGGCAGCACGGGGAAGCCGAAGGGGATCCTGCACACCACCGGCGGCTACCTCGTCGGCACCGCGTACACCCACTGGGCGACCTTCGACCTGAAGCCCGAGACCGACGTCTTCTGGACCGCCGCGGACATCGGTTGGGTCACCGGCCACTCCTACCTGGTCTACGGCCCCCTGGCGAACGGCGCGACGAGCCTGATGTACGAGGGAACCCCCGACACCCCGCACCAAGGGCGCTGGTGGGAGCTCATCGACAAGTACGGGGTGACGATCCTCTACTGCGCCCCGACCGCCATCCGCACCTTCATGAAGTGGGGCGCCGACATCCCCGACGGCTACGACCTCTCCTCACTGCGCCTGCTCGGCTCCGTCGGAGAGCCCATCAACCCCGAGGCCTACGTCTGGTACCGCCACCACATCGGTCACGACCGCACTCCCGTCGTCGACACCTGGTGGCAGACCGAAACCGGCATGCACATGATCTCCCCCATGCCGGGGGTCAGTGCCGGCAAGCCCGGGGCGGCCATGACCCCGGTCCCCGGCGTGAAAGTCGAGGTCGTCAACGACGAGGCCCAGCCCGTCGGCAACGGCGAGGGGGGCTACCTCACCGTCACCCATCCGTGGCCGGCCATGCTCCGGACCCTGTGGGGCGACGACCAGCGCTACGTCGACACCTACTGGTCGCGCTTCCCGGGCATGTACTTCGCCGGGGACGGGGCCAAGAAGGACGAGGACGGCGACATCTGGTTCCTCGGGCGGGTCGACGACGTGATGAACGTGTCCGGCCACCGGATGTCAACCACCGAGATCGAGTCGGCCCTCGTCAGCCACCCGAAGGTGGCCGAGGCGGCCGTCGTGGGCGCCAGCGACCCAACGACGGGCCAGGCGGTCGTGGCCTTCGTCATCCTGCGCTCCGAGGCCGGTGACGGCGGGCCCGACGTGGTGCAGGAGCTGCGCAGGCACGTCCAGAAAGAGATCGGCGCCATCGCCAAGCCGCGCCAGATCATGGTCGTGGAGGAGCTGCCCAAGACCCGCTCGGGCAAGATCATGCGACGGCTGCTGCGCGACATCGCCGAGAACCGCGAGCTGGGCGACGTCACCACGCTGACCGACTCGTCGGTGATGAACCTGATCCAGCAGAACCTGACGGCCAGCCCGGCGTCGGAGGACTGACAGCAGCCGGGCGGCCCTGAGCACAAGGCCAGGGCCGCCCGGCTTCTCAACGCTCGACAGCGTCCCGCTGCTCGTACACGTCGGGCGTGCCGTCCGCGTCGCGCTCCTCGGCCTCGCGGGTCCGGCGGTAGGTGCCGTTCCGCAGCTCGAGGATGACGGCGGCAAGCAGCGCGGCGAGCAGTGACCCGCAGAGCACCGCGACCTTGACGCTGTCGTCGCGCACGCTGCCCGCCCCGTAGGCCAGGTCCCCGATCAGCAGGGACACGGTGAGGCCGACGCCGGCCAGCACCGCCAGGCCGGGCACGTCGACCCAGCGGAGATCGGTGCCCAGCCGGGCCCGGGTGAACCGGGCCATCAGCCAGGTCGACCCCGCGGCACCGACGGTCTTGCCGACGACCAGCCCGGTGACGGCACCCAGAGCACCCGGTCACCCAGGGACGCCACGAGCCCGTCCAACCCGCCGACGCCTCACCCCGTCGGCACCGAAGGCGAACACCGGCACCGTGAAGTCGAGCAGGACCCCGGCCACGGCTCGTCGTCACCGTCTTGGCCCTGCGAAGCAGGGCGGTGACGCGCGAGACTGCGGGCCAGGAGCCCAGGACGAACAGAGGCGGCCGAGTGGTCGGCGAGGGCGTGGGCGCTGCTGCGATTCGGGAGTCGACGAGGTCGTTGCCGACCGGACTTCCCAGCGCACCGGGCCCACGCTACCGGCGGCTGCGCCCCCTTCGACGCTCCGGCGGCCCACCGCGCGCAGCCCGTCGCCCTCCAGACACTAGGCTCACCCCTGACGAGAGGAGCACTCATGGCAGACCAGGGTGTGAGCGACCTGATCAAGGGCATCAGCGACGACATGAAGCTGTTGGTGCGCGACGAGATCCAGCTGGCCAAGGCCGAGCTGGTCCCCGCGGCGAAGAACGCCGGCATTGGAGCCGGGTTGTTCGGCGCGGCCGGCTACTTCGCCATCTGCGCGCTCTCCGTGCTGTACTTCGCGGCCGCCTTCGCGCTGGCCCAGGTGGTGGACACCTGGCTGGCCTTCCTCATCGTCGGCGTGGTGCTGCTGCTGATCGCGGCCGTGCTCGGCCTGGTCGGCTTCGTGCTGGTCAGGCGCGTCAAGGCGCCGGAGAAGACCATCGCGAACGCGAACGCGACCGTCACCGAGATCAAGGCTGCCGTGCAGCGCGGCAACGCCGCGGCGAAGGCTCCGCAGATCGAGGGCGAGGTCGTCAGCAGCCGGGCGATCCGCTGAGCTGAGGGCCCTCCCCGCCGCCACAGCGGGGAGGTGTCTCAGAAGCGCTCGGCGCTGTCCTGCTCGTCGCCGGGTACCGGGAACTCCTGGCCCGTCGCGGTCTCCGGGCCGGGGTCGTCCTGGGTCTCTACGAGAGCCTCGTGAGACGCGCCCCGCGCGTCCTCGATCAGCTGGTCCGAGCGCTCCAGCAGGGCGGGGTCGGCAGACTCGGGCACGTCGTTGCTGTTCTGTTCGGTCACCCGCTCAGCCTCTCACGCGCCCTGCCGGGCCTCCGAGCCCAGCCAGGCGTCCATCACCCGGTACGCGTTGGCGAAGATGGTCAGCACCGGGTTGACCCCACCGTTGGTGACGTTCAGCGACCCGTCGACCACCCGCAGGTTGTCGTGCCCCCACACCCGGCCGTACGGGTCGGTCACCGAGTGAGCGGGGTCGGTGCCCATCCGGCAGCTGCCGGCCTGGTGCTGGCCGCTGCTCGGTCCGAGATCGTCCGGGCGGCGGCCGTTGACCACGACCGAGGAGGCGCCCGCGGCGCGCAGCCACTCCGCGGCCCGCGCGCTGAGGAACGCCGCCGTGCGGTGGTCCTCTGAGTGCAGCTGCCCGCTCAACCGGGCAACGGGCAGCCCGAGGCTGTCGGTGACGCGGGGGTCGAGCCGGACGCGGGACTCCGCCGAGGTCACCTCCTGCACCGGGCCGACCACCCGCTGCATCCGCGGCATCAGGTGCCGCATCCCTCGCTTCGCCTCGAGGCCGTGCCTGGCCAGCACCCCGGTCTGGCTCAGGTACAGAAAGGTGCTGGTCGGGGTGGGCACGAACTCGTTGGCGATCATGCCGCCGCCCACCAGACGGCCCTCGTCGTCGTCGTTGTGGTGCCGGAAGTCGTTGGTGGCGATGCTCGGACCGGGACCGACGTAGTCGTTGACCGGGTCGTCGAACAGGCCCAGGGCACCGGCGTAGAGGTGTCCCTGCAGGTGACGGCCGACCTGGTCGGCGTCGTTCCCGGCGCCGTGCGGCTCCCGGTCGCTGGTGCTCGTCAGGAGGAACCGGGCCGACTCCACCGCGCCCGCCGCGACGACCACGTCAGCGGCGGCCACCTCGGTCCGCCAGCGCCGCCCGTCCACCTCGGCCACCAGGACGACGCCGGTGACCCGGCCGGCGCGGTCGAAGGTGAGACGCTCGGCCCGGGTGCCCAGGAGTAGGTGCAGACGTCCGGTCGTCGCCGCCCGGGAGAGGGCGGTGTTGTGCGAGCCGTTCTTCGCCTCGACCGGGCAGGCAAACCCCACGCACTGGCGGCAGCGCTCGCAGGCGGGACGACCGGCGTAGGGCGTGGAGTTGATGGCTAGCGGGACAGCCAGGGTCTGCAACCCCAGCCGCCTTCCGGCGTCGGCGAGCAGCCGGGCGGGGGCGGTCAACGGCATCGGCGGCATGGGGAAGTCCCGCGACCGCGGGGCGAGGGCCGAGTCGCCGGCGGTGCTGCCGCACACGCCGATCTCCCACTCGGCGCGGCTGTAGAACGGTTCCAGGTCCTGGTAGGTGAGGGGCCAGTCGGCCAGCGCGCTGCCGTCGGGGACGCCATAGGTGCTGGCCATCGTGAAGTCCTCGGGGACGAAGCGCCACGCCTGCGCCCCGTAAACGCGCGTACCGCCCCCGACGGTGTTGGCGTTGCTGCCCCAGCGCGGGTCCCAGGGCGCCACGGTCTCGGTCCGGTGGGCCAGCTGCAACGTCCGGGGGTTGTCGCCGGAGGGCACGAGCGTGCGGTGGTCCAGGCCGATGTCGGTCCGGGCGTTGCGGAGATGGTCCTCGGCCAGCGTGGAGGTATCGGGAAAACCACCGCGCTCGACGACCAGCACGGTGCGGCCCGCTGCCGTCAGCTCCGCGGCCGCGACTCCCCCACCGGCTCCGGACCCCACCACCACAGCGTCGTAGCGGACCCGGACCTCGGCCTGGCCGATGACAGCGCGGCGGTCCAGGCCGGGGACGTCCACCCCTGACCAGCCTTCGCGTGGCTCGGGCGACCAGCCCAGGGCCGCCCACGCTGCGGATCCCGTGTTCCCTCCGGAGGCTGGGTCGGCGTAGTAGGCGGCCTGGACGGTGGTGGTGAACCACCGGAGCTCCGGGTCGGCGTCGAGATCGTGGAGCACCTGCTGCTGCCCGGCCTGGTCGAGCTGACCGAAGCCCCCGGGCTCACCGGACGCCGACGCGGCGGCGTGCAGCCGCTCCAGCACCACGACCACCCGCTCGCCCCAGCCGTAGGACCGGACCGCCTCGGACAGCAGGAACTCCGCGACGCCGACGGCCGAGGCCGCCGGCAGGTCGTCAGCCGGGACGACGGCGTCGACGGCCGTGCGGAGCCGGCCGAGCTCGTTGTCTGCTCGCGCACCAGGCTCGCTCATGTCGTCTCCCACGTCGTCGTGCGCCCCGCTCGGTCTTGTTCTCGCGTCCTGCCCCGGGACCCCCAGCTCTCAGCCGATCAGGTGGATGCGGGACTCCCAGGGCGCCAGCTCCGGGGTCGCCGCACCGGGGTGCGTGCTGAGCAGCAGGCGCGCCCCGGTGACCTCGGGCAGCGCGTCCCCGGGCACCGTCACCGGACGCGACGAGCAGTTGGCGACCACCAGCAGGACCTGGTTGCCCAGGGTCCGGGTGAGCGCCCAGATCTGCTCGTGCTCCGGCAGCAGCAGCGCGAAGCGGCCCTCGACCACGACGGGCAGCTCATGCCGCAGCTCGATCAGCTTCCGGAGGTGGTGGAACGTCGAGTCCTGGTCGGCCACCGCGGCCGCGGCGTTGACGAAGACGTAGTTCGGGTTGACCGGCAGCCACGGGATGCCTTGCGTGAAGCCGGCGTGGGAGGTGTCGTCCCACTGGACGGGGGTGCGGGCGTTGTCCCGGCTCCGCGCGGCCAGGGCCGCCAGGACCCTCTCCTCCGCGACGCCCAGGCCCGTCGCCTCCGCGTGGTGGTTGACCGACTCGATGTCACGGTAGGCACCGATGTCGGCGAACTGGGTGTTCGTCATCCCCAGCTCCTCGCCCTGGTAGACGTAGGGCGTTCCCTGGTGCATGTGCTGCACGGTGGCGAGCGTCTTCGCCGAGTTCACCCGGTGCTCGGGGCTGTCGTCGCCGAACCGGGAGACCGCCCGCGGCTGGTCGTGGTTGTCCCAGTAGAGGGAGTTCCACCCGACCCCGGCCAGCCCCTCCTGCCAGGCCGCGAGGTTCTGCTTGAGCGCGGGCAGCCGGAGGGGAGCGAGGTCCCACTTGCCGCCGCCCGGTGCCGTGTCGAGCTGGACGTGCTCGAAGGTGAACACCATGTTGAGCTCGGAGTTCGCCGGGTCGGTCACCCGTCGGGCGAGGTCGATCGTGGAGCCGGGCATCTCCCCGACGGTCAGCAGGTGCCGCTCGTCCAGCCCGACGGCGGCGTTCATCTCCTGCAGGAACTCCTCCAGGCGGGGCCCGTTGGCGGACTGCTCGAAGGCGTCGACGAAGGGTCGGCCGGGTACCGCCGGGGCGTCGCTCAGCTCCGGCTGCTTGGAGATGAGGTTGATGACGTCCATCCGGAACCCGTCCACGCCGCGCTCCACCCAGCGGTTCATCATCGCGTAGACCGCCTGGCGGACCTCGGGGTTCTCCCAGTTCAGGTCGGGCTGCTTCCGCGAGAACAGGTGGAGGTAGTACTCGCCGCTGCGTTCGTCGTGCTGCCAGGTGGAGCCGGAGAAGAAGGACGCCCAGTTGGTGGGCTCGGCCCCCGGCGTGCCGGGCTCGGAGCCAGCCCGGGCCGGACGCCACCAGTACCAGTTGCGCTTGGGCGACGCCGGGTCGCGGGACTCCTGGAACCAGGGGTGCTCGTCGGAGGTGTGGTTGACCACGAGGTCCATCACGAGCTTGATGCCGCGGGCGTGCAGGGCCTCGATCAGGTCGTCGAGGTCGGCCAGCGAGCCGAAGGTCGGGTCGATGTCCTCGTAGTCGCTGATGTCGTAGCCGTTGTCGTCCTGCGGTGAGGCGTAGACCGGCGACAGCCAGACGACGTCGACGCCGAGCGAGGCCAGGTAGTCGACCTTGGCGGTGATGCCCGGGATGTCACCGATGCCGTCAGCGTTGCTGTCGGCGAAGGAGCGGGGGTAGATCTGGTAGACCACCGCAGACCGCCACCACCCCGGTTCCCGGGTCAGGACACGCTCGGAGGACGGGGGCGGCGAGGGCTGCAGGCTGCTCACCTGCGGAAGTCTCGCACAGCGCCCTCGTCGTCGGGCTGCTCCAGCCCGAGGCGGTCGCGGAGCGACCACAGCTCGCTCTCCAGGTTCGCCCGGGCCGCCGCCTTGAGGCTCTGCGCCTTGCCGCTGCGAAAGATCTCGCTGTCCGCCAGCGGCTCCAGCACCGCCAGCCGGCCGGCGAGGAACTCCTCCTCGGGTACCGCTGCGTGCTCCGTCCGGACGGCTTCCACGTAGGCGGCGTAGCGCTCGGGCGGCGCCGCCAGGATGGCCAGGTCGGCGTCGCAGAGCAGCTCACCCTCCGGGTCGCGGCCCCCGGGGGCGTGGGTGGCGGTGAGGCGGACCATCCGGGCCACCTGCGTCAGGTCCTCCTGCTCGAAGCCCGCGCGGCCCAGCTCGCGCACCGACAGCCGAGCCGAGGCCTCCTCGTTGGTGAGCTCCCGCTCGGGCACGTCGTAGATGGCGTCGTGGAACCACGCGGCCAGCCGGACGACGTAGAGGTCCTCGTCCCCCGCCAGGCGGTCGACCATGCGCAGGACCTGGAGCAGGTGGGCCTGGTCGTGGTAGCGACGGTGCGGTTCGGCGTAACGGGCGCGGAGCGACGCCCCGAGCTCCGGCAGTGCCGGCATCAGGGTGTCCCAGCGCTCGGTCAGCTCGGCCCCGACCGCTTCGGGTGCGAGGTCGTGGACGGTGAACGGGTCGGTCGGGTCAGTGGGCATCAGGGCCTCCGGGATCAGGGCGGTTGGGGTGGCGGGGGGCGAGGTAGCGCGCCGGGATGGGCACCTCACGACGACGGTCCCAGCGACGCTGCCAGCCGCCGAGGTCGAGGACACCGTCGAGCAGGTGCGCGGTGAGCCCCCAGATGAGGTGGCCGGGGACCTCGAAGGCGGGACCGGTGTAGCCCGACGGGTGCCGGACGGAGGCCCGGCGGGCGGGGTCGGTGAGCACGGCCACCGGGACGACCGCGACAGAGGCGACCTCGCGCACGTCGAGTGCGGTGAGGGGCGCCGGCTCCCGCCACCAGGCGACGACGGTGGTGACGTCGAACCCGCTGACGGCGACGTGGGCCGGCGGCAGGAGACCGAGCACCTCGACGCCGCTGCGGGGAAGCCCGACCTCCTCCTCCGCCTCGCGCAGCGCGGTGTCGACGGGGTCGGTGTCGGCGGGGTCGGCGGCGCCGCCGGGAAAGGCGATCTGGCCGGCATGGGTGCGCATCGAGGCCGCCCGCTCCACGAACAGCACCTCCGGGCCCGCCGGGCCCTGGGCGACCAGGCACAGCACCGCAGCGGCCCGGCCGCCCACGCCCGGGCGCAGCGACACGACCCGCCGGACCCGCTCCGGAGTGGCCAGGGCTGCGGCCAGCGGCGCGAGCCAGTCCGGGCGCCCGGCAGCGGCCGCACCGGTCACGGCGTCACCCCGAGGTGCTGACGGGACAGCTCCCGGATCTCCTCGGCCGAGGTGAAGGGCTTGAGGTTCCGGTGGGCGATGGTGCCGTCGGCCCGCACGAAGAAGGTCTGCGGCAGGGCGACGACCTGCAGCTCGCGGCGCAGCACCAGGTCCCGGTCCTGGATCTGCGGGTATCGCCAGGACACGCTGCGGGCGAACTCCAGGGCCCCGGCGGGCTGGTTGTCGGCGTGGTCGATGCCCAGGACCTGCACCGGGGAGCCGGGGGCGCCGGCGACCTCGGCGAGGAACGGGGCCTCCTCCCGGCAGGGTGCGCACCACTGGGCCCACACGTTGATGATGAGCGGCTGGCCGCGGAGCCCCGCCAGCCGCACCTCCCGCCCGCCACCGAGGCACGGCAGCACGGCGTCGGGCAGCCCGCCCGGCACTGCCGCCACCCCGGAGTCGGAGGCCGGGCAGTCGGCGATACCCGCGGCTGCCTTCTCGGATGCCAGACCGCTGGAGTCGGGCGCGGGGCCGACCGAGGCAGGCACGGAGGTGCTCGGAGCGGCCGAGGACCGCGTGACCGGGGGTTCACTCGTGCAGCCGGCGGCCAGCGCCAGCGCGAGCAGGGCGGCCGCCAGGGGCCGGGGGGTCATCCGCGCGGTTCCCGGAGGAGCTTGGCCGCCTTGACCGGGTCGATCTCGCCCTCGCCGAAGGACGGGCACCAGCGGGCCACCGGGCAGACCCCGCAGGCCGGGTTGCGCGCGTGGCAGCAGCGGCGGCCGTGCCAGATGACGTGCTGGCAGAGGTGCACCCAGTCCTTGCGCGGGAACAGGGAGCCGATCTCCGGCTCGACCTTCTCGGGGTCGGTCTGCTGAGTCCAGCCGAACCGGCGGGACAGCCGGCCGACGTGGGTGTCGACGGTGATGCCGGGCACCCCGAAGGCGTAGCCGAGGACGACGTTGGCCGTCTTGCGGCCCACGCCCGGCAGGGTGACGAGGTCGGCGAGGCGACGGGGCACCTCGCCGTCGAACCGTTCGGTCAGCGCCACCCCGAGCTTGATCAGGCTGTCGGTCTTGGCGCGGAAGAAACCCGTCGGGGTGATCAACGCCTCGAGCTCGGCCCGGTCGGCGGCCGCGTAGGCCGCGGCCTCGGGGTAGCGGGCGAACAGCGCCGGCGTCACCGTGTTGACCCGCTTGTCTGTGCTCTGGGCCGAGAGGATGGTGGCGACGAGCAGCTCGAGCGGGGTCTCGAAGTCGAGCTCGATGTCCGCGTCGGGGTAGGTCTCGGCCAGCGTGCGACCGATCTGCCGGGCGCGACGGACCAGGGCGGTGCGGGACCGGTCGTGGGGGAGGTGGTCCGCCACCGCGCCGAGCTCGCTGGCCGGGGGGACCCCCGGAGGCAGCGGTTCGGTCATGAGGTGCACCCTATTCGGTCGCGGGCCTGTGACCAGGTGAGGGAGAGCGGGGGGCGCCAGCCAAGGGGCCCCCCGACAGCGCGCGGCCGGCGGTCTGGGACGGTAGCCTGACCGGGTTGGATGAGACGAGCGTCACTCAGGAGGTCGTGCGTGGATCCGGAAGTCTTGAAGAAAGCACCGCTCTTCGCCGGTCTTGAGGACGAGGCGGCGAGCGAGCTTTCCGCGGCGATGGGGACCCTCCGTCTCGCCAAGGGCGAGGTGCTGTTCCACGAGGGCGACGCCGAGGACCGGCTCTACGTGGTGGTCAGCGGCAAGATCAAGCTGGGCCGCAGCGGTTCGGCCGGCCGCGAGAACCTGCTGGCGGTCCTCGGGCCCGGGCAGATGTTCGGCGAGCTGTCCCTGTTCGACCCCGGCCCCCGCTCGACGACGGCGACCGCTGTCACCCCCTGCGAGATCCGGACCCTGGAGCACGACGAGCTGATGGGCTGGCTCACCGGCCGGCCCGAGGTGGCCCAGGGTCTGCTGGGCCAGCTGGCCGCCCGGCTCCGGCGGGCGAACGATGTCGTGGCCGACCTCGTGTTCTCCGACGTCCCCGGCCGGGTGGCCAAGCAGCTGCTCGAGCTCGCGGGGCGGTTCGGGGACAAGCGCGACGACGGGGTGCACGTGCACCACGACCTGACGCAGGAGGAGCTCGCCCAGCTGGTCGGCGCGTCCCGCGAGACGGTGAACAAGGCGCTCGCTGACTTCGCCGCCCGGGGGTGGATCCGGCTGGAGCCCCGCTCGGTCACCATCCTCGACGTGGAGCGGGTGGAGCGCCGGGCTCGCTGACCACGCCGGGCCTTCTCACTGGCGACCCAGGGTGACCTCGACGGTCTGGGGGGCGCCCCCGGCCCGCTGGTAGGTGAGGGTGACGCGGGTGCCGGGCGCGTAGAAGCGGGTGGCGGCGATCAGGCCGTCCGGGGTCGTGGTGGCGAAGTCGTTCAGCCGGGTCACCACATCTCCTGCCCGCAGGCCCGCTCCCGCCGCCGCCCCGCCGTCGGTGACCGACTGCAGCGTCACCCCGCTGGCGCTCGACACCGCGGAGTCGGAGCCGCCGACCGTCACGCCGAGCGCCGCGTTGGCCGACGTCCCGTCCGCGATCAGCTCGGCCGCGATGCGGGTGGCGACGTCGGCGGGGATGGCGAAGCCGATGCCGATGTTGCCCGACTGCGTCTGGCCGCTGCTGGAGCCGGTGCTGGCGATGGAGGAGTTGATCCCGACGACTGCCCCGTTCAGGTCGACCAGCGGCCCCCCGGAGTTCCCCGGGTTGATGGCTGCGTCGGTCTGCACGGCCAGGTAGACGGCGTCGTCGTCCTCCCCCGAGCGCACCGGGCGGGCGGTGTTGGAGACGATGCCGCTGGTCACCGAGGCCGACAGCCCGAGCGGGGCTCCTGCGGCGACCACGGCCTGACCAGTCTGCAGCGATGCGGACCGGGCGAAGACGGCCGGCACCAGGTCGTCCACGCCGTCGACCTTGATCACCGCGAGGTCGTTGGTGGGCGAGGTGCCCACGACCTTGGCCTTCGCCGTGGTGCCGTCGTGGAAGGTCACGGTGATGACGCCCGCCGCGCCGCCTCCCGAACCCGGAGCCGACCGGCCCGCGCCCGCCGCGGAGACGACGTGATCATTGGTGAGGATGTGGCCCTGGTCGTCGAGGACCACACCGGTGCCGATGTCGCCGCTCCCCCCGGCCTGCACGGCGATCGTGACGACGGACGGCTGGATCTTGGCGGCCGCCGCCGACACGGTGCCGTCCAGCACGGGGGTCAGCCGGGCCGGGACGGTGGTCACCGCGATCGGTCCACCACCCCCGGCGGCCCCGCCGTCGGTCAGGTACGCGTAGGAGCCGACTCCGGCCCCGGCTCCGACGACGGCCGCCAGGGACGCCGCGGCGAGCACCGCGCCCAGGCCCCGTCGCGGACCCTGAACCCGGGAGGTGCGCCCAGCCCCCGACGTCGCCAGGGCACTCACCCCGGCCGGTGCCGGGAAGTCGCTCCCCCGGTAGTCCGCCAGAGGCGCGCTCGCTGGACCGTCGTGGCGGACCGCCGTGGGCTCGGAGCCGTGGGTGCCGTAGGCCGGCCCCGACGAGGGCTGGTCTTGGGCGGCGAAGCGCGCGCCCTCCGCGCCGGAGACGTATTGGGGTCCCGGGGAGCTGGTCGGTCCAGGCTGGCCTGCGAAGGGCGGCAGCCCCGACCTGTCGTCTGTGGTCATGCTCCGAGGTTGCGTCGCGGTCCTGTGGGTTCCCTGTGAGCGCCCCTTGAGGCTGCTGGGAATGGTCGGACGCGCACCATCGGGGCGCCGGCGCCGTCGGCGGAGCCCTCGACGAGTCCCTCAGCGGTGAGCGGCAGGCTCGCCGAGGTGGCGCAGCTGGGCCCGCACCGACTGCTCCGCCGCGGCGCGGACAGCCGGGTCGAGGTCGCCGTACACCCGTTCGAGGACCTGCGAGACCCCCTGTGCACCGCTGCGGAGCGCTTCCCGGACCTGCTCCAGCCGCTCCTCCCGGTGCCGGCGGTAGGAGGCGAGCCGCCCGGCCGGGTCGGCCACCCGCGGGCCGTGCCCTGGCAGCAGCTCCGACACCGCCTCGTTCGCGACCACACCGGCGAGCCGTTCCAGCGACTGCAGGTAGGCGGTGAGGTTGCCGTCCGGAGCCGCGATGACCGTCGTCCCCCGGCCGAGCACGGTGTCCCCGGTGAGCAGCCGGACCACCCCGTCGGCGTGCAGGAGCAACGAGCACGAGTCCGCGGTGTGCCCGGGCGTGGCCAGGACCTGCAGGCGCGCTCCCGGGACGGTCAGGGTGTCCCCCTCGGCGAGGTCTCCCGGGCCGATCCGGCAGCCGGGGTCAAGGGCGCGGACCGCGCACCCCGGCACGGCTGCGGCCAGAGCCGGCGCCCCCGCGCTGTGGTCGGCGTGCCGGTGGGTGAGCAGGACCACGGCGATCCCCCCGGTGGCGGTCGCGAGCACGCGGTCCCGGTGGGTCGGATCGGCGGGTCCGGGGTCCACGACCACCACCGGGCCGCGAGCGGGGTCCCCCACCAGCCAGGTGTTGGTGCCTTCAAGCGTCATCGGACCCGGGTTGGGAGCCAGCACCCGCCGCAGGGATGGACCGACGACCTCGACGGCGCTCATCCCGACGACCCGATCTCGGCCAGGCCTACAGGGGGCGGATCGTGGGCGTGGCGGTCAGCTCGACCACCATCTCGACCTCGACGGGTGAGTCCAGGGGCAGCACGGCCACCCCGACCGCGCTGCGCGCGTGCCCCCCGGTGCCGGGGAACACCTCACCGAGCAGCTGGCTGGCTCCGTTGGCCACCTGCGCCTGCGCGGTGAACGTGGGATCGCTGGCCACGAACACCACCACCTTGACCACCCGGGCCACCGCCTCCAACCCGCCGGCGACCGAGGCCACGGCCGCGAGCGCGTTCAGAGCAGCCCGGCGCGCGCACTCGGCGGCGGTCTCGGGGCTGACCCCGGCGCCCACCTTGCCCACGGTGGTCAGCGCGCCCTCCACCATCGGCAGCTGGCCGGAGGTGTGCACCAGGTCGCCCACGCGGACGGCCGGCACGTAGGCCGCCAGAGGTGTCGTGACCTCGGGCAGCGTCAGGCCCAGCCCGGCCAGGCGCTCCGTGGGGGTGCTCACGCCCCGGAGCCGGCGATGGGGCGCTTGAGGTAGGCGACCAGGTTCTCCGGGTTGAGGCCTGGTACGACCTGGACGAGCTCCCAGCCGTCCTGGCCCCAGTTGTCGAGGATCTGCTTGGTCGCGTGCACCAGCAGCGGAACGGTCACGTACTCCCACTTCGTCATGGCGCTCACTCTAGTGACCGGTGCCGACCACCCGGGGCGTCGAGGGAGCCGCCCGCCGCTCCCCCGGGAGCGGCCGAGCCGGTCGGCCCGGCCCACTACGATGACCGGCATGACCGCCGTCCACCGCCGTCGCCTCGGCTGCGGCCGGCGCCTCGCGGTCCTGCGGGCCCCCCGGTGAGGATCGGGATCCTGGGCGGCACTGGTCCGCAGGGGCGGGGACTGGCCCGCCGCTTCGCCACCGCTGGGCACAGCGTCGTCCTCGGCAGCCGCTCGCCGGAACGGGCTGTCCAGGCGGCTGCCGACTACGCGGCGTTGGGCGACGTCACCGGCGGCAGCAACCTCGACGCGGCGGGCGCCGAGCTCGTGGTCGTCACCGTCCCGTACGCCGGCCACGCCGACCTGCTGGCCGAGCTCGCCGGACCGCTCGCCGGCAAGATTGTCGTCGACTGCGTGAACCCGCTGGGTTTCGACCGGCAGGGCCCCTACCCGCTCCTGGTCGAGGCCGGGTCCGCCGCTCAGGAGGCCCAGCAGCTGCTGCCGGGATCAACCGTGGTCGGGGCCTTCCACCACGTGAGCGCAGTGCTGCTCGACGACCCCTCGGTCACCCACCTCGAGGGGGACGTGCTCGTGCTGGGCGACGACCGCGAAGCCATCCAGACGGTCTGCGACCTGGCCGCCGCCATCCCGGGGGCCCGAGGCGTCTACGCGGGCCGGCTCCGGCTGGCCGGCCCGGTCGAGGCCCTCACCGCCAATCTGATCGCCGTCAACCGCCGCTACCGCGCGCACGCCGGCCTGCACGTGACCGATCTCCCATGAGCCGCGCCGCCCGCCCCACCGGTGCACCGACCGCCGCCCCGCCACGCCACGGGCTGCACATCGTCAGCGGCAAGGGTGGCACGGGGAAGACGACCATCGCGGGGGCGCTGGCTTGCGCGCTGGCCACTGAGGGCCGCCGGGTCCTGCTCTGCGAGGTCGAGGGTCGCCACGGCCTCTCCGAGCTCTTCGGCGTCCCGCCCCTGGTCGGGGACGAGGAGCGACGGCTGCTGCGGACCCCTGCCGGTGGGGTGGTGCACGGCCTCTCGATCGACGCCGAGGACGCGCTCCTGGAGTACCTCGACACCTTCTACCACCTGGGTCTGGCGGGGAAGGCACTCGACCGGTTCGGAGCGATCGACTTCGCCACCTCCATCGCGCCGGGACTGCGGGACGTCCTGCTCACCGGCAAGGTGTACGAGGCGGTCCGCCGTGGGCCGACCAACCGGCCCGGGGCCTATGACGCCGTCGTCCTGGACGCGCCGCCCACCGGACGGATCGCCCAGTTCCTGAACGTCCACGAGGCCGTCTCCGGGCTGGCCAAGATGGGCCCCATCCGCAGCCAGGCCGACTCGATCATGATGGTGCTGCGTGCACCGACGACGGTCGTGCACCTGGTGACCCTGCTGGAGGACATGCCGGTGACCGAGACCGAGGAGGCCGTCACCGGGCTCGCGCCCACGGGCATCGCCATCGGCAGCGTCATCGAGAACATGGTCACCCCGACCCCACTGGAGCCTGCTGTGCTGGCGCGGGCCGCCGGTGGCGACCTGCGCCTGGCCGTTCCGGGCTGGAGCGAGGCCCAGAACGCCGTGCTGGCCGCCGAGTTTGCCGTCGAGGCTGCGCGCACCCTGCAGCAGCAGGCCCGGCACGCCCGGCTGACCGGGTTGGGGCTTCCGTTGGCCGCCGTGACCTTCGACCCGGCCGGCATCGACGAGGACGCCCTGGTGAGCATCGCCCAGCAGCTCCGCGAGCAGCTCGCGCTCGAGGTGGTCTAGATGGCGCGCTCCCGGCGGCCCGCCCCGCCCGAGCAGCCCCCGGCCCCGTTCCTCGACGTCGACGCCGTGATCGCGGACCGGGAGACCGAGATCGTCATCTGCTGCGGCTCCGGCGGGGTGGGCAAGACGACGACCTCGGCCGCACTCGCCCTGCGGGCCGCGGAGGCCGGGCGGCGGGTTGTCGTGCTGACCATCGACCCCGCCCGTCGGCTGGCCCAGTCGCTGGGGCTCGGAGAGCTGGACAACACGCCCCGGCCGGTGCACGGCATCGACAGCGCGGCCGGCGGCAGCCTCGACGCGATGATGCTCGACATGAAGCGCACGTTCGACGACGTCGTGCTCGCCCACTCCAGCCCCGAGCGGGCGCGGGACATCTTGTCCAACCCCTTCTACGTCGCCCTGTCCTCCTCCTTCGCGGGGACCCAGGAGTACATGGCCATGGAGAAGCTGGGGCAGCTGCACACCCAGTCCGGAGCGGAGGGCCGCTGGGACCTGATCGTGGTCGACACCCCGCCGGCCCGGTCGGCCCTGGACTTCCTGGACGCGCCCGAGCACCTGAGCTCGCTGCTCGACGGCCGCTTCATCCGGCTCCTGCTGGCCCCGGCCCGGGGGCCGCTGCGGCTGATGAGCGTCGGCTTCACGCTGGTGTCGACGGTGATGAACAGGGTGGTCGGCGGACAGCTCATCCGGGACCTGCAGACCTTCGTCGCCGCCTGCGAGGCGCTCTTCGGGGGCTTCCGGAACCGCGCCCAGGAGACCTACCGGCTGCTGTCGTCACGGCACACCATGTTCGTCGTCGTGGCGACTCCCCAGCGCGACGCCCTGCGGGAGGCGGCCTACTTCGTCGACCGGCTGACCGAGGAGCGGATGCCCCTGGCCGGGGTGGTCATCAACCGTACCCACGGCAGCGACCTGGACGTCTCCGCCGAGCGCGCGCTCTCCCTCGCCGAGGACCTGTCCGACACCGCTGGTGTCGAGCTCGAGGTGGAGGCCCTGCGACGCCACGCCGACCTCATGCGCGTGGCCGAGTCCGAGCATCAGCTCCTGCGCCGCTTCTCCGCCGCGCGGCCGCAGGTCCCGCGCACGCTGGTGGAGACGCTGCCCACTGATGTCACCGACGTGCAGACCCTGCGCACGGTGGGGGCCCTGCTGGCGAAGCAGGACTGAGACCGGCGGCTGGCGGAACGCCGGTGCTGTTCAGCTGCGCCGCACCAGCAGCTGGGCCCAGGAGGTCACGTCGCCGCGCTGACGCAGCAGCTGGCGGCGCTCACGCTCGGTCATGCCGCCCCAGACCCCCCACTCGATGCGGTTGTCCAGCGCCTCGGCCAGGCACTCGGGGCGGACGGGGCACCCGATGCAGATGAGGCGGGCGCGCTTCTGCTCCGTCGCCTCGGGAAAAAGCTCGTCCTCCTGACCACGGCACTTCGCGCTCATGGTCCAGTCCTCATGGTGTAATGCGGTCACTGAAGGTCTCCCCTGTCGGTTGCGGCGCACCGGGCTTCCCCGACCCGTGTGGTGCGTCGTGGGTCAGCCTAGGGAGGGGCTGCAGGAGTGACTAGGGTACAAAGTTGACAGTTTCCGGTTCGTGACCTTGATCCGCATATTTGTGTCACTTCGAGGGCAAGAAGCGGGAGTCCTTGCGGGAAGCAGGGCCGGCAGCCACGTGTCGGGGATTCGGTTTGGCAGAAATCCTCCCGTACCCTGGCGTGCATGCCACTCAGCCCCAAGCGCGCGGGGAGCGTCGCGTACTCGCTGGTGATGTTCGTCATCGTCAGCGTCCTCGCCGGCGTCCTGGTCGCCGGACTCTTCGTCCCGCTCGCCGGCATGGCCGGAGTCAGCAGCCGGGCCGCCGCCACCGAGCTGGAGAGCCTCCCGACCGAGCTGTCGACCCCGGCCCCGCCCACGCGCTCGCGGGTGCTGATGGCCAACGGGAAGACCCTCGCCTACTTCTACGACGAGAACCGGGTTCCGGTCAAGCTCGAGGACATCGCTCCGGTCATGCGGAAGGCCCAGCTGGCCATCGAGGACCACCGCTACTACGAGCACGGGGCGCTGGACCTCAAGGGCACCCTCCGGGCCCTGATCCGCAACTCGACCACCGACACCGGTACCCAGGGCGGGTCATCGATCACCCAGCAGTACGTGAAGATGGTCCAGGTCGAGGCCTGCAACGGGGACCGGACCTGTGTCGCCGAGGCCCAGGCCAAGAGCATGGACCGCAAGGTCCGCGAGCTGCGGTACGCGATCGCGCTGGAGAAGAAGTTCTCCAAGGACGAGATCCTCGAGCGCTACCTCAACATCGCCTACTACGGCGAGGGCGCCTACGGCGTCCAGTCGGCGGCCCGGCACTACTACTCCAAGGACGCCAAGGACCTGACGCTGGCCCAGGCAGCCATGCTCGCCGGGTTGGTGCAGAACCCCGACGCCAACAACCCGGTGGACAACAGGGCCGCAGCGCTCGACCGCCGCGACGTCGTTGTCAACCGGATGCTCGAGCTGGAGCTGGTCACCGCGGCGCAGGCCAAGAAGGCCAAGAAGGCCGGCTTCGACGAGGACAGGGTCAAGCCGACGCGGGCAGGCTGCGTCGGCACCAAGTACCCCTTCCTCTGTGACTACGTGCGACGCTCGCTGCTCAAGATGCCGAGCCTGGGCAAGACCGAGGACGAGCGTGAGAACATGCTCAACCGCGGCGGGCTGACGATCCAGACCGCGATCGACCCGAAGACGCAGAACCTGGCCCAGAAGAAGGTGTCCTCCGTCGTCGGTCCGACCGACCCGCTGATCTCGACCATGAACATGATCGAGCCGGGGACCGGTCTCATCGTGGCCATGGCGCAGAGCCGGCCGGTCATGGGGAACGACCCCAAGAAGGGCGAGACCTACTGGAACCTGGCCGCTGACCCCGCCATGGGTGGCATCCAGGGCTACCAGGCGGGCTCCACCTTCAAGACCTTCACCATGGCCGCCGCCCTCGAGCGGGGCATACCGATCAGCAAGAAGTTCAATGCGCGCTCACCGTTCGACTTCACCGGCAAGAGCTACCAGTCCTGCCGGGGCACCGAGACGGTTCCCAAGTACAAGGTGACCAACTCGGTCGGCCACAGCAAGACCATCAACATGACCGAAGCCGCCGAGTACTCGGTGAACACCTACTTCGTCCAGCTGGAGCTGGCGGCGGGGCTGTGCAACGTCACCAAGATGGCCGAGAAGGTCGGGGTGAAGCTGGGGACCCAGGACCGGGACCTGGTCGACTTCTACCAGACCATCCCCTCGTTCACCCTGGGCAGCGTCGAGGTCAGCCCGCTGTCCATGGCGGAGGCTTACGCCACCTACGCCGCCCGGGGCGTGCACTGCAATCCGATCATCGTGTCCAAGGTGACGAACCGGAATGGCAAGGAGCTGGAGGTCCCCGGCGCCGGTTGCGAGCAGGTCGTCGAGCCTGCGGTGGCCGACGGTGTGAACAAGATCCTCAAGTCCGTCATGGACCGCGGCACGGGCCTGCGGGCCAAGGTCGACAACGGCTACGACATGGCCGGCAAGACCGGGACGATCGACAGCAACGAGGCCGTCTGGTTCGCCGGCTACACCCCCGAGATCGCCGGGGTGGCCATGATCTCCATCGACAACACCCGCAAGCCCTTCCTCAAGAAGAAGTCGGGCTTCCGGCGCAACGGCGTCAAGAACTACACCGTCCCCTCGACCGACGTCTTCCTCCAGGGCTCCGGAAGCGGTGACGCCGGCATGAAGATCTGGAAGCCGGTGATGGAGTCCTACCTGAAGAAGGTGCCCGACACCTCCTTCAAGGCCCCCTCGCGCGAGGTCCAGGTGGGCGAGCAGGTCCGGATTCCCGACCTCTTCGGGCTGAGCATCGCCGCGGCCACGAAGAAGCTCGAGAAGGAGGGGTTCACCGTCGAGCGGCGGCAGGTCTACAGCGGCTCGACCGTGGGCACCTTCCTCGGGTTCTCCCCCGGGTCCAACGCCATGGTGCCCGCCTTCAGCACGGTGTACGCGAACTACTCCGCTGGTCGGGACCCGGCGGTAGTCGCCGCCGAGCGACGGGCCCGCGCCGAGGCGGCCGACCGTGCCCGGGAGGAGCAGAAAGCCCGCGAGGAGCGGAAAGCCCAGGAGGAGCGGAAAGCCCGGGAGGACGCGCGCAAGAAAGCCGAGGCGACGAAGAAGAAGGATGCGGCCGACAAGAAGAAGGCCGGGGACGGCTGACCGTTCTCAGCCTGACCGCGAGCCCGCTCAGCCAGCCAGCTGGCGGCGCACCTCAGCAGCCACCGCTCCGCCGTCGGCCCGACCCTTGGTCTGCGGAGTGACGATGCCCATCACCTGGCCCATGCCCCTAACCCCGAGCTCGGCGGCACCGGTGCGTGCCACGGCCTCCCGGACGATCGCGCTCACCTCAGCGGCGGTCAACGGCTGCGGCAGGTAGTCGGCGAGCACACCCAGCTCCGCCCGCTCGCGCTCGGCGAGCTCGGGCCGCCCGGCCGCGCGGTAGGCCTCCTCCGCCTCGCGCCGCTTCTTGGCTTCCCGCACGAGGACGTCGAGGACCTGCTGGTCGCTGAGCTCCACGGCCTCGCTCCCGGCCACCTCGGCCTCGCTGATCGCGGCGAGCACCATCCGGATGGTGCCGGAGCGGAGCTTGTCACGGCCGCGGATGGCGGCGGTCAGGTCGGTGCGGAGCCGCGCCTTGAGCTGGGTCGGAGCAGGAGACATGGTCCCAGTCTCTCAGGCGCCCCCCTTGTAGCCTTCGCGCTATGACGGCAGCCCGGACGGCCACCCTGCTCGCCCGCAGCACCATCGGGGTGGCGGGAGCAGGCCTGGGCTGCCTCGCCTACGCCTCCCTGGTCGAGGCCCGCGCGTTCGCCCTGCGCCGGGTGGAGGTCCCCGTGCTACCGGCAGGCGCGGACCCGGTGCGCGTGCTCCACATCTCCGACCTGCACCTGACCCCGGCGACGGTGGCCCGGCAGCGCTGGGTGGCAGGTCTGGCTGCCCTGGAGCCGGACCTCGTGATCGACACCGGCGACAACCTCGCCCACCACGAGGCCGTGGCCTACGTCCTGGGCAGCCTGGGCCGGCTGCTGGAGGTGCCCGGGGTCTACGTGTGGGGCTCCAACGACTACTACGCCCCCACCTTCAAGAACCCGCTCTCCTACCTGATGCACCCCAGCCGACCCCGAGAAGCCACCAAGCAGGAGCTGCCCTGGCGTGACCTCGACGCCGGCTTCCGGGCGGCGGGCTGGACCGACCTCACCCATGCGAGCACCACCCTCACGATCCGCGGGTTGCGGCTCGGCCTCCGCGGGGTCGATGACGCGCACCTGGGCCGGGACCACTACGCATCGGTGGCGGGGCCGGTGGACCGCGCAGCCGTCGACGTGAGCCTGGCCGTCACCCACGCGCCCTACCTCGCGGTCCTCGACGCCATGACCGCCGACGGACACGACCTGCTCATCGCCGGCCACACCCACGGCGGGCAGGTGTGCGTTCCCTTCCACGGCGCCCTGGTGACCAACTGCGACCTGGACGCCGCCCGGGTGAAGGGCCTGTCCCGGCACACCTCGGGAGGCCACACGAGCTGGTTGCACGTCTCGGCCGGGCTGGGCACCTCCCCCTACGCTCCGGTCCGTTTCGCTTGCCGGCCCGAGGCCACCCTGCTCACCCTCACCGCCCGCAGGACGGGTGCGGCCGGCCGGTCGGCCATGGGCTAGACTCTGCGAGGCTCTTGGGCCACGGGGTGTGGCGCAGCTTGGTAGCGCGCGTCGTTCGGGACGACGAGGTCGCAGGTTCAAATCCTGTCACCCCGACCAGCAGGCGGTTCAGGTACGAGGCTCTCGGACTCCGGTCCGGGGGCCTTCGTGCTGCCCGGACCCCCGCAACCGCGGGGCTCAGGCAGGCCGGCCCGCTTGCTCCGGCGAGCCGAACCAGAGCTTCTCCAGCCGCAGCACCCGCACGTCGGACATCAGCGCACGGCGCTCCCGCAGGCTCTGCGGGTCCAGGACCGGCTCCGCGCGCGGAGGTGCTGAGCGGCAGAACCAGACCGCGTGGGCTAACTGTCCGTCCTCGTGCCGCCCCAGGAGGCCGCCGATGGCGCCCAGCGCAGGATCCGCCGTCAGCGCGGCCAGGCGGCTCCCGAGGTCTGACCCTGGCAGCCCGGCTCTCGTCCGGCCTAGCAGCACCTCGACCGAGCCGGCGCCATCGGCGCCGCCGTCGCCGAGCACCTCGACGTCCTCGTAGTTGTCGAAGACGACGTCGCCGGTGAACAGCAGCACGCTGCCCGCCCACCACTGGCCCTGCTCGACGCGGTCGCTGCTGCGGCGGGCGTCGGCCGCGGTGGCGAAGCGGACGAACGAAACCAGCTCGCCGTCGGCGGTGACACCGGCGGTGGTGCCCAACCAGCCCTCGGCTCCCGGCGCCAAGTGCTCTACCCAGTGGTCGAGGCGGGCGAAGGTGGCCACCGGATCAGCGATGACCCCTCGCACGACCTGCACGAACATGAAGGCGCCTCCAGCGCGCAGGTCGGACCCGCGGTCCCACCATGATCGGTCAGCCACCCAGGAGCAGCAAGCACCGGGGCCACTGCCCGCGCCGGCCTCTATGCCGACGCGCTCCCCTGCCGGGTCAGCGGCCGGTGCCGGCGTACACGACGGCCTGCTGGTCCTCGCTGTCGAGGCCGAAGGCGGTGTGGGCCGCGACGACGGCCCGGTCGACGTCGTCTTGGTCCACGACCACCGAGATCCGGATCTCCGAGGTCGAGATCATCCCGATGTTCACCCCGGCGTTGGCCAGGGCGGAGAAGAACTTGGCGGTGACGCCCGGGTGCGAGCGCATGCCCACGCCCACCACGGAGACCTTGCCGATCAGGTCGTCGTAGAGCACGTCAGCGAAGCCGACCTCGGCCTTGAGCGCGTCGAGCGCGGCCATGGCCGCGGGCCCGTCGGTCTGCGGCAGTGTGAAGGAGATGTCGGTGCGGCCGGTGGAGACCGCGGACACGTTCTGCACGATCATGTCGACGTTGATCTCCGTCGCCGCCACGGTCTCGAAGATGCGAGCTGCCTCGCCCACCCGGTCGGGAACGCCGACGATGGTGATCTTGGCCTCGCTCCGGTCGTGGGCCACGCCCGAGATGATCGCCTGCTCCATGGAACTGCCTTCCTCTCGCTCCTGAACCCAGGTGCCGTCTTTGGTCGAGAACGAGGAGCGGACGTGCACGCGCACGTTCTCGCGGCGGGCGTACTCGACGCACCGCAGGTGCAGGATCTTGGCGCCACAGGCGGCCATCTCCAGCATCTCCTCGTAGCTGATGTGGGGGATCCGCTTCGCGCTCGGCACGATCCTCGGGTCCGCGGTGAACACCCCGTCCACGTCGGTGTAGATCTCGCAGTGGTCGGCGCCGAGAGAAGCGGCCAGCGCCACCGCCGTGGTGTCCGAGGCCCCCCGACCCAGGGTGGTGACATCCTTGGAGTCCTGGGCGACGCCCTGGAAGCCGGCGACGATGACGATGTCGCCCAGCTCGAGCGCACTGGTGATCCGGCCCGGCGTGATGTCGATGATCCGCGCGTTGCCGTGCGTCCCGGTGGTGATGATTCCAGCCTGGGAGCCGGTGAGTGACCGGGCGTGGTGCCCCTGGTCGTGGATGGCCATGGCCAGCAGGGCGGCGCTCATGCGCTCGCCTGCCGTCAACAGCATGTCGAGCTCGCGCGGGGGCGGCAGGGGAGAAACCTGCAGCGCCAGGTCCATGAGCTCGTCGGTGGTGTCGCCCATCGCCGAGATGACCACGACGACGTCGTTGCCCGCCTGCTTCGTGGCGACGATGCGCTTGGCGACGCGCTTGATGCTGTCGGCATCGGCGACCGAGGAGCCTCCGTACTTCTGCACTACGCGACCCACACCGTCTCCTCCACCTCGTGCCGGTCCTGGAGACCGCCTGCAGCGTTGCGCCGACCACTCTAATGGTCGGCGCCCTGCCGACCGGCCACGTCCCGCTACCGCTTCGCGGTGACAATTGACGCACGAACTGCTTCGGCCGTTCATCATTGCCATAACGTTTCCATCACGGTAAGGTGAACCCGACGGACCAAGGACGTGCGCTCCGTGCGGCACCTGAAGGGGTGCACCGGCCCGGGCAAGCAGGCTGAGCCTTGGGCGACGCCAGCCTCGGTCTCAGACCGAGCGCCGGCGACCCGTCAACGTGACAGGCGAACCGGCACGCCGGAGGTCCTGTCCGCGCCGCGACCGGGATCCCAGCAGGCCGTGCCCCTTGTCGGGGGAGCGCCGGTGCTGGGACCCGGCCGGTGGCGCCGTTCTGGACCGACGTGACCGCAGTCCTAGAGTGGCGCGATGAGCACATCAAGAGCCGTGCGCTGGGGCATCGTCGGCCCGGGTCGGATCGCGCAGGCTGTCGTGCAGGACTTCGCGCACGTCGACGGCGCGGACGTCGTGGCGGTCGCCAGCCGTTCGCTGGACCGTGCCCACGGGTTCGCCGCCGAGCACGGGCTGGAGCACGCCTACGGCTCCTACGCCGAGCTGGTGGCCGCGGACGACGTCGACGTCCTCTACATCGCCACTCCCCATCCCCAGCACCACGCGATCGCGCTAGCCGCCATCGGTGCGGGCAAGGCGGTCCTGGTGGAGAAGACCTTCACCGCCACCGTCGCCGGCGCCGAGGACGTGGTCGCCGCCGCCCGTCGGCACGCCGTCTTCGCCATGGAGGCGATGTGGACCCGCTTCCAGCCCGCGATCGTCGCTGCTCGCAGGCTGGTCGACGACGGGGCCATCGGTGAGGTGCGCCAGGTGCAGGCCGATCTCGGCGTGGACCGGCCCTTCGACCCGGACGACCGGATGTTCGACCGCGCCCTCGGCGGGGGCGCCCTGCTCGACCTCGGGGTCTACGTCGTCTCGTTCGCGCAGTACTTCCTCGGGACGCCGGACCGGGTCGTCGCACACGGCTCGCTCACCCCGACCGGGGTTGACGCCGAGGCGGGCCTGCTGCTGGGCTACGACGACGGCCGCGTGGCGACCCTGCTGGCCACGCTGCGCCACCACTCTCCCGGAACAGCGCGCATCCAGGGCACGACCGGGTGGATCGAGGTCCCGCCGCGGTTCCACCACCCCAGCGCGGTGGTGCTGCACCGGCGTGGCGCAGACCCTGAGGTGATCTCCCGTCCACCGACCGGCGGCGGCTACACGCACGAGCTGGTCGAGGTCACCGAGGCGGTGGCCGCCGGTCGCACCGAGAGCACCGTGATGCCGCTGGACGACACGCTCGCCGTCCAGCGGATCCTCAACCAGGCCTGCGAGCAGCTCGGCGTGACCTACGCCGAGGACGCCCAGAGCGCGCTCTGAGGCGGAGCACGGCTGCACTCCACCCCGCCGGACGCGCCGCCCGGGGTCCTAGTACCAAAGGTCAGCTGGTGGCCACCTCGCTCAGGACCTAGCGTCGGAAGGCGCCCCCCCGAGTAGCCCCAAGTGTCACCGCGACGGTCTCCGGACCGGATCTGAGGACGCCATGCAGCAGCGCGACCGTGCGCCGCCCGGGGAGAGCCACGCCCCTCCTCCCCCGTGCACCCGGAGAACGACCCGCGATGCCCGAGCCCCCGGCGGCTCTGCCTCCCCTGGCTTCCTGGGCCCTCGATCTCGCTCGAACCCGCTCACGGAAGGCACTCCGATGAACACACGACCGTCCGCCAGACGAGGACTGGGCTGTGCGGTTTTCGCCGCAGCGCTGGCCCTCACCGTTGCCGGACCTCCAGGGGCTGCTCGCGCAGCCGACCCGCCAGGACCCACCGTCCCTCTCGGCAACCCGATCCCCGGTCACATCGAGGACGGCGCCATCCAGCTGAAGCTTCAGACCCTCACCGAGGGCCGTGGCCTGACAGCGCCCAACTGGGGGACGTTCGCCCCCGGACGCCCCGGGTTCCTGTACGTGGTGGACCAGGACGGACCCCTGTGGGCCGTGAGTACCGCCACCGGAGCGAAGCGTCAGGTGCTGGACACCGCGCCGCTGCTGGTGCCTCTCATCCTTGACGCCGACGAACGTGGCTTCCTGGGTGTGGCGTTCCACCCACAGTTCGCCACCAACGGCCACCTCTACACCATGACCTCGGAGCCAGTCCCCGGCACCGCCTCGACTCCCGATCAGCAGCCCAACCACCTGGCGACGGTGCGGGAGTGGACCGTCCCCCAGCCCAAGGCGGACCCGCTGACCAAGACGTCCCTGACACCGGCTGCCAGCCGCGTGATCCTCACCATCGAGGAGCCGCAGTTCAACCACAACGGCGGCGCCCTCTTCTTCGGCACCCGACCCGAGGACCGCAACCTCCTCTACATCACCTCCGGTGACGGCGGCTGCGCGGACGACCAGCACCACCAGCAGGGGCTGGCTGGTGAGGGGCCCTGCATCAGCCACGAAGGCCCAGGGAACGCCCAGCGGCTCGACAGCCTGCTCGGGAAGATCCTGCGCATAGACCCACTCGTGGGCGGGACACCAGAGATCTACGCCTACGGCTTCCGGAACCCGTTCCGCGCGTCCTCCGACCGAGCGGACCTCGGTGGTACCGGCTTGATCTGGGCCGCTGACGTGGGCCAGAACCACATCGAGGAGGTGGATGCGCGCATCGTTCAAGGTGGGAACTACGGGTGGCGCGCGAAGGAGGGGACGTTCCTGTTCAACCCCAACGGCTTCGAGTTGAAGGGTTTTGCCTCGGACGGTTTCGTCTTCGCTAACTCCCCCGGGCAACCGAGCGGACTCATCGACCCCGTGGCCCAGTACGACCACGACGAAGGTGTGGCGACCATCGGCGGGTTCGTCTACCGGGGCACTCGCTTGCCCGGACTACGCGGCAAGTACGTCTTCGGTGACTACTCCGACGGCTTCCACTCGGCCAACGGACGCGTGATGTACGTCGACGAGGCTGACCGGGCGGATCCCAAGCGTCGGACACCCAAGGTGTTCAACCTGGTGAACGGGCACATCAACCTGTTCGTCCTGGGGTTCGGCGAGGATGAAGACGGCGAGCTGTACGTCCTCGCCAACAAGACCGGTGGGCCGGCCGAGGAGACCGGGGTGGTGCTGAAGCTGGTGCGCGACTGCACCGGCGACGCCGACTGTCGCGACTGACCTCTGGGTGGGCGGCCTCCGACGCCCCTGGCGCCGGGGGCCGTGCCACGCCTGGAGGGCGCGACTCGGGGCTGGTGCGGGCTCACACCTCGACGAAGCGCCGACCCTCGAAAGCCCGTCCGAGAGTGACCTCGTCGGCGTACTCCAGGTCACCACCCACGGGTAGACCGCTGGCCAGCCGGCTGACCCGGACCCCCAGCGGCAGCAGGAGCCGGCTCAGGTAGGTGGCGGTGGCCTCGCCCTCCAGGTTCGGGTCAGTCGCCAAGATGACCTCAGTGACCGTGCCGTCGGCCAACCGCAGACACAGCTCGCGGATCCTGAGGTCGGCCGGACCGATGCCGTCGATCGGGCTGATCGAGCCACCGAGGACGTGGTAGGTGCCGCGGAACTCCCGCGTCCGCTCCACCGCGACGACGTCCTTGGACTCCTCGACGACGCAGATGGTCGTGGCGTCCCGCCGTGGGTCACGACAGACCCGGCAGCGGGCCTCCTCCGAGACGTTGAAGCAGACCTCGCAGAACCGGACCGTGTCCTTGACCAGCCTCAACACGTCGGACAGCCGCCGGACGTCGTCCGGGTCGGCGGCGAGGATGTGGAACGCCAGCCGCTGAGCGCTCTTCGGACCGATCCCGGGCAGCCGCCCGAGCTCGTCGATCAGATCCTGGACCGGACCTTCGTACACCCCTGCTCGTCCTTCCGTGTCGCACGCGCCGTGTCATCCACCACCCGCTGGGGTCAGAAGGGCAGGCCGCCCATGCCGCCGGTCAACGGGCCCAAGGTCGCCGCCGCGAGAGCCTGCGACTTACCGGTGGCGTCCCGCACGGCGGCGAGCACCAGGTCGGCCAGCGTCTCGGTGTCGGTGGGGTCGACCGCCTCGGACTTGATCACCAGGCCGAGCAGCTCACCGGCTCCGGAGACGGTGGCGGTCACGAGGTCGCCTCCCGCGGAGCCCTCGACAGTGGCCTCGGCCAGCTCGCGCTGGGCGTCGAGCAGCTGCTGCTGCATCGCCTGCGCCTGGGCCAGCAGTCCGGCCATGTCGCCTTCGGGGATCATCGTGGTGCACTCCTCGTCTGGTGGACCGTCCGCGGATGCGGCGGCCTCGACGCCGGGTTTGCTCCCGATCGTCCGGTCAGCCTATGCGCGTTCGGTCTCCTCGGCGATGACCTCGGCTCCCAGGTGACGGGCGAGCAGCTCGGTGTGCGACTCCGCCGACTCCTCCAAGTCGCTGTCGCCCCGGGTCGCGGCCGCGTCACGCTCGTCCGCGGCACCCGTTGCGGCGCCCCCCTGCCGTGTGGGCCGGATCTGTTGGCGCAGCTGCTCGCGCGAGTCGGCTCGCGCCGGCTCGGGCGCTTCCGGCGCGGCCTCGGGGACCGGTGCAGCGGCCGGTAAGGACGGGGCGGGAGCGGCCCACGACGCCGCGGCCTGCTGGTCGACCGGCGCGGGCCGGACGGCCGGCGGCTGAGCGGCGGGCCCACCCTCCACCAGGGTCTCGATCCGGAAGTCGGCTCCCAGGACCACCACGAGGGCCTCGCGGAGGACGTCCTCGCTGCCACCTCGGGAGAAGCTGTCCCGGGCGCCGACGTTGGCCATGGCCAGGACCATCACGCCGTTGCGCAGCTCGTGCACCTGAGCGTTCTGGCTGAGCAGGATCCAGGTGAACCGGCGCTTGCCCTTGACCTCCTCGAGGACCTCGGGCCACAGGCGCCGGACATCGGTGACGGTGAGCTGGCCACTGGTCGCGGGACCGGAGGACGGGGCCGCGTCGCGGGGCGCCGAGCGCCGTGTCGTCGGTGTCCCCGCCCGACGGGCCCCGCAGGTCCTCGGGGGCAGCGTCCGCGAGCGTGGCGGGCGGCTCGACCTCAGCCGAAGGACTGGTCGGGCTCGGCTCGTCCTCCCGGTCTTGGCTGACCCCGGCCGGGGCGCTCCGCGGGCTCGGGCTCGCAGGCGCCTCCGCGGCCGCCGCGCCCGAGGCAGGGGACGGCGGGGCCGCCGGAGACGCGGCGGCAGGGCGGGCGGGTGAGCTCGGTCCCTGCGCGGGCGGGGCCTCCCCTGCGGGAACGCTGACCCCGAGACGGCGCTCGATCCGGTCGAGCCGGGCGTGCACCCCCCGCTCGTCCACGTCGGCCCCGGGCAGCAGCACCCGGGCGCACATCAGCTCCAGGTGCAGCCGGGGTGCGGTGGTGCCGCGCATGTCCGTCAGGCCTGCGGCGATCACCTCCGCGGCGCGGGTCACCTCGCCCGCACCCAGGGCCGCGGCTTGCGAGGACAGCCGCTCCGCCTGGTCCGGGGCGACCTCGACCAGGCCCGACCGCAGGGCGTCGGGGACAGCGGCGACGACTACCAGGTCACGGAGCCGGCGGAGCAGGTCCTCGGCGAAACGGCGCGGGTCCTGGCCGACCTCGATCACCTTGTCCACGCAGGAGAACACCCCGCCCGCGTCACCGGCGGCGAACGCGTCGACGAACTCGTCCAGCAGGGAGTCAGGGGTGTAGCCCAGCAGCGCGGTGGCGTGCCGGTAGCTGACGCCCGACTCCTCCGCTCCCCCGAGCAGCTGGTCGAGCACGGAGAGCGAGTCGCGGACCGAGCCGGCTCCCGCGCGCACCACCAGCGGCAGGACCGTCTGCTCGACCGCGATGCCCTCGGCCGCGCAGAGCTTGCCCAGGTAGTCAGTGAGCACCTTCGGCGGAACCAGCCGGAACGGGTAGTGGTGGGTCCGCGAGCGGATGGTGCCGATGACCTTGTCGGGCTCGGTGGTGGCGAAGATGAACTTGACGTGCGGCGGCGGCTCCTCGACGAGCTTGAGCAGGGCGTTGAAGCCCTGCGGCGTCACCATGTGCGCCTCGTCGATGATGTAGATCTTGTAGCGGCTCTGCACCGGGGCGAAGAAGGCCCGCTCGCGCAGCTCGCGCGCGTCGTCAACGCCTCCGTGGCTGGCCGCGTCGATCTCGATGACGTCGATGCTGCCTGCGGCGCCGCGCTCCAGGTCCCGGCACGAGCGGCAGGTGCCGCACGGCTCCGAACGCGGTCCGAGCTCGCAGTTCAGACAGCGCGCCAGGATGCGCGCCGAGGTCGTCTTGCCGCAGCCGCGCGGGCCGGAGAACAGGTAGGCATGGTTGACCCGGTTGTTGGTCAGGGCCCGCTGGAGCGGGGCGGTGACGTGCTCCTGACCGATGACGTCGGCGAAGGTGTCCGGCCGGTAGCGGCGGTAGAGCGCCAGCGGGGCAGCGCCTGAAGAGGTCGGCGTCGACGGCGGCGGGCCGGCGAACAGCTCCTCGTCCTGGGTGTGCTCGCGTTCCTCGAGCAGCGCTTCCTCCACGCCAGAACCATATGCCCCCGCACTGACAGGAACTGCCGCTGCGCGAGCCGCCGGGGACCGAACAGCGGGCCCGGCGGCGGGCGCGCGGAGCCCGTCCCACAATGGGCGGGTGGACGTCCGCATCGGCATCTCGGGCTGGACCTACAAGCCCTGGCGCGGGACGTTCTACCCGCCGGGACTGCCGCAGCGTCGAGAGCTGGCCTACGTGGCCGAGCGGATGAACAGCCTCGAGATCAACGGCACCTTCTACTCCCGCCAGCGCCGGACCAGCTTCGAGTCCTGGGCGGCGGCCGTGCCTGCGGACTTCGTGTTCGCGGTGAAGGGACCGCGCTTCATCACCCACCTGAAGAAGCTGGGCGACGTCGCCGTGCCGCTGGCCAACTTCTACGCCTCCGGGGTGCTGGCGCTCGAGCAGCGGCTCGGTCCGTGCCTGTGGCAGCTCCCGCCGACGCTCGGCTTCGACGCCGCTCGCATGTCCGCCTTCTTCGACCTCCTCCCCCGCACCACCGGGCAGGCCGCCGAGCTCGCGACCCGGCACGACGACCGCGTCCCGCCAGACCAGGCCCTGACCACGACATCCGATCCCGGGCGGCCGATCCGGCACACCGTCGAGGTGAGGCACGAGACCTTCCGCGACCCGGCGTTCTACGCGTTGCTGCGCCGCCACGACGTCGGCCTGGTCATCGCCGACAACCCCGGGAAGTGGCCGGTCATCGAGGAGCTGACGACCGACTTCACCTACCTCCGGCTGCACGGGCACGACGAGCTGTACGCCAGCGGCTACGACGACGACGCCCTGGACGCCTGGGCGGCGCGGGCTCGCGGCTGGCTGGCGCAGGGCCAGGACGTCTACGTCTACTGCGACAACGACATCAAGGTCCGGGCGCCCTATGACGCGATGGGTCTGCTGAGCCGATTGCGCGGAGAAGTCGGTGCGGGTAGCCCAGACGACGGGAGCCCCGCGTCGCTCCACCCGCCCTACCGGTGAACACCCGGGCTGCCCGGGCTCGCTGACCCTGTCGCCGCCGGAACCCCTAGGTAAGTCTGGGGCGTCTCGTGGCGACGGCGAAGGCGAGTCATGGCGGGCGACAGGTGAGAGGCGCTCGCATGGCTTCGACCCGAGCTCGTGGACAGCGCAGCCCACCGCCCCTCCGGGCGTGACCGTGCCGGGATCGTCGGGGTTCCACGTCGCGCTAGCCAGCACCCGCTGCAGCACCCTCGTCGAGGTCGTACCGGTGGTCCCGCCTGCGGAGACGAAGAAGCCCCCCGCGCACCCGATAGAGCCCACTTACCCTTGCTGCCGTCAAGCCCTGGGGGAGTTGGGTGAGGTGTCGCCACGCGGGGGACCGCCGGACAGCATACGGGATCGCGCCCCTTGGTCCCAGTCGCCTCCGGCGCAGCGGGCGCCGGCGTCGATTTGCTCCCGCCCCGGGGCGAGCAGGTAAGGTTCCCGGCGGAGGATTCGCCTAGAGGCCTATGGCGCTCGCTTGGAAAGCGGGTTGGGTGTGAAAGCCCTCACGAGTTCGAATCTCGTATCCTCCGCCAGTTCACCAGGGACAACGCAAGACCGGCCCGCATCGGGACCGGCCACCAGATGGCCTCAGAGCCGCTCTTCGTCTCATTTGCGGCCATCCGAGCCCTCCTGTGGCGCCCAACAACCCACCCACCTGGTCCGCGACCGTCCGCCGGATCGGGTCCGTCACGTGCTGGCACCGTCGCCGCCGTGTGCCGCGCATCGTGAGCCGACCGTGCCGCACCCCGGCCGTCCGCAGCAGCGCCTTCCACCGCTGGTAGTCGAGTTCGGGTTCAGCGGCTCCTCCGTCACCGAGGTGAACACCCACCCCAGCTGACGGGCCCGTCCTCGAGCGACTTTGCGGCGGGGTTGGAGCAGTTCCTCGGCTCCGCCGCGGGGCTGCGTGCCTCGTCTTGCCACTGCGTCGTCGACCGGGTGATCGTGGCCGGCGACCTGAACACCCGGGCCCGGCAGCAAGCCAGTACCCGTGCCGAGTGTGTGAGGCTCCCGCGCTCGGCCTGGACCGGTGTGAACCCTACGACGAGATCTCCGGGCCGACGACCTTCCTAGTCGGCCTTGACCTTGATCGTGGTGCGCATCCAGGGGTGGATCAAACACTCGAACTTGTGCTCGCCCGCCGACAGGTTCGTGAACCTCAGCTTGTCGTCCGCGCCCATCCCGGTCGCTCCGATAACCTGCCCCAGCCGCTGCGGGTCCGTCGGGCACGGCCCTACTCCGAGGATCAGGACCGGTCCTTCGTGTCGGACCGCACCGTTGAGCTCCTCGACGCACCCCTGACCGAATGCCGTCACCTCGGTGAAGGTGTGGAACTCACCGCCCACGTTGACGGCCGTCACTCGGTCGCCGCGCTCGATGGTGCGTTTGCTCGGCTTGAAGGCCCAATGGTCGTCACCGCCATGCTGCAGACGGTCCACGAACTTGTCGAAGGTGACGGACCCCTGATCGTTGTCGACGCAGGGGGGCACAGGCGACTGGCCCTCGGGGTCGAGCGCGGCGTTGAAGGTCTCGGGGTCGCATCGGTCCTCGACCTCGATCACCCGATTCTTGTAGCCGCCGGCGTCGGCCGGCGTGCTCGCCCCGACCATCGCGAGGGCGACCGTGGCCGTCAAGGCCCCACACTTCATCAGCCGGGCAGATCTCATCTGACTCTCCTGTTCTGTTCCGAGGACACCGGTTGGTACGGCTTGGTCCCGTCGGCCAGCGCAGGCAAGTACGTGGTCCTCGCGGTCGGAGGTCGGCGGTCGTGACGCCGGTGCTGCAGTCACCTGACACAGTGCTCGACTGGTCAGGCCCTGAGCAATCACCCCCCATCTCAGCCCGGCTCTTCTGAATAGCACAGCTCTCCGGCCGCGCGGAAGAGGCGTGAATAACCTCCTGATGGGGTCTGCATCCCGGAGGAGATCGACCTGGCCGCAGACCATCCGGCGTCCCGGACGGGAGCAACCCGACTCTCCAACTGCCCACAGATACCGACGACTTTGTCCAATACCGGCCATGTCCTCAAGAGGACAGGCTGGAGCACCCCACGGGGCTCCCGCGGGCCATAGAGTGATGCATGTGCCGGGGGCCATGAACCCCCGAGCTTGGTTCCCGGCACCACACAGCTGAAGTCCGTGTCCACCTGAACCCCCGAGCAGGTGGACACGGACTTCTGTACGTTCTGGGCAGATGCTCACCCTTGAGTCCAGCGCTGACGGGGTTAGCGGTCCTCGTCGTCGAGCTCGACCGGCTGATCCTGTTCGGCTCGGTCGGCTTCGTCCACCTCGAGGGAACCTGGAGTCGGCCCGCCGGTCGAGGCGGCTTCACCCGGCGGGGCCACCTCGGTCGCCTGCTCGGCCCAGTCCTCCTGGGGCACCTCGTCACCGGGAACGCCCGTGGGCAGGGTCATCTCGCCACCTCCTGGCCGATCGTGGTCAACGCGACCAGCCTGCCAGAACAGCCGGGCGACCGCTCCCTGTGCCCCTGGCATCGCGCACGGAGGCGGGCGACCGGTCGAGGCGCCTCAAAAAACTCACACCAACCGAGCAGCCGCTCACCTCGCTGAGCGTGCCCTCCCGGGCGAGGGCAGCACGCGTGTGAGTTTATGAGGGCTCAGCGACGACGCGCAGCTCCGAACAGGCTGCGCACGATCTCCCGCCCTGCGGTGCGAGCGAACTGCTTGAACGCAGACGACGCCACCACCTGCTCGACCACGGAGCGCTCCGCACGGGCGGGCGCCCGGCGACGGCTGGACCGAGACGTCGAGGGCGCCCGCTCGTCACGGTCGCGTTCACGCTCGCGCAGGTCGGCGTCCTGCTGAGCCTGAACCCGGGCGTCCTCCGCGCGGCGCTCCTCCGCCGCCGTCGCCGCTCCTGCCTCCAGCTTGCGGGCGAGCATCTCCCGGGCCGAGTCCCGGTCGACGGCCACGCCGTAACGGCGGGTCAGGGCCGAGGCGGCGATCCCCGGGGCCAGCACCTCGGCGGGCGTCGGGGCCATCAGCGACTGTGGCGCCCGCATCCGCGTCCAGGCCACCGGGGTGGGGGTGCCGTCGGGGTCCATCACGGTGACGATCGCCTCGCCCGTCCCCAGCTGTTGCAGCGTCTCCCCGAGGTCATAGGGCGAGCGGGGGAAGGTGGCCACCGTCTGCTTGAGCGCCTTGGCGTCGTTCGGGGTGTGCGCTCGCAGCTGGTGCTGTACCCGGGAGCCGAGCTGAGCTAGCACGTCGTCCGGCACGTCCTTGGGGGTCTGGGTGACGAAGAAGATCCCCACGCCCTTGGAGCGGATGAGCCGGACCGTCTGGGCGATCGCGTCGAGGAAAGCCTTGGAGGCGTCGTTGAACAGCAGGTGGGCTTCGTCGAAGAAGAAGACCAGCTTCGGCTTGTCGATGTCGCCGACCTCCGGAAGCTCGTGGAACAGGTCGGCGAGCAGCCACATGAGGAAGGTGGAGAACACGGCGGGCCGGTCCTGCAAGTCGGGCAGCTCCAGCAGCGAGATCACGCCCTGACCGTCGGAGGTGACCCGCATCAGGTCGGCGGTGTCGAACTCGGGCTCGCCGAAGAAGGCGTCGGCACCCTGAGCGGCGAAGGTGACCAGCGAGCGCAGGATCACCCCGACGGTGGCCGCGCTCAGACCCCCGATGTCCTTGAGCTCGGCCTTGCCCTCGTCGCTGGTGAGGTGGGTGAGGACGGCCCGCAGATCCGAGAGGTCGAGCAGCGGCAGGCCGGTGGCGTCGGCGTAGTGGAAGACCAGCCCGAGCGAGGACTCCTGCACGGCGTTCAGGCCCAGCACCTTGGACAGCAGGACGGGGCCGAAGGAGCTCATCGTCGCCCGCAGCGGGACCCCAAGCCCCTGACCACCGAGGGCGAAGAACTCGGTCGGGCAGCCGTGGGCCTGCCAGTCCTGACCGATTTCCCGGGTGCGGGTGGTCAGCCGGTCGCTCACCACGCCGGGAGAGGCGATGCCGGAGAGGTCGCCCTTGATGTCGGCAGCGAAGACGGGGACGCCAGCGGCGGAGATCTGCTCGGCCATCAGCTGCAGGGTCTTGGTCTTGCCCGTGCCGGTGGCCCCGGCCACCAAGCCGTGCCGGTTGAGCATGGACAGCGGGATGCGGACGCCTGCGCCGGGAACGGGGACGCCGTCCTCGACTACCACGCCGAGCTCGACGGCCGGCTCGTCGAAGGTGTAGCCGGCAACGATCGCGGCGACCTCGGGCGAGAGAGGTGAGGAGGACGGCTCGGACGCTGCCCCCGCGCCCGTCGCAGGGGTGGACGCGGTCGTGGCGGGGTCGGTCATGACCGAATCGTAACGACGCCCGTCAGCGGCTCCAGCCTTTGCTGACTACAGTGGCCAGGTGATTTTCAAGCGCGTGGGCGACCTCCGCCCGTACCCCGACCACGGGTACGTGCAGAAGCAGTGGGCGGCCATCGCCCCTCACCAGGTGCGTTTGGACCAGCTGGTAACGACCAAGCGGACATTGGACCTGGAGGCCCTGCTGGAGGAGGACTCGACCTTCTACGGCGACCTCTTCGCCCACGTCGTCGCCTGGCGCGGCGACCTGTACCTCGAGGACGGCCTCCACCGCGCTCTGCGGGCGGCGCTGCAGCAACGTCAGACCATGCACGCCCGCGTGCTCGACCTCAAGTAGACCCCGCCGCGCTCGCGTCACCGGTCTGGGTCCGCGGCTGCGGCAGGTATGGTTCCTGCACCGGAGGGGGCGGCTGCCGCGCGTCCCGTCACAGACGAGGAGGAGCGTTGCTCGGTCGCATTCTCCGCGCCGTGCGCACCCCGTTGACGATGCTCGTGCTCCTCGCGGTCCTCTGCTACGGCGCCTGGTGGGGCTACAGCAACGTCATCCGGGAGGTGCCACCCGCCCCGCCTGCACCCTGCGTCGAGCAGGAGCTGCCCAAGAACACGCTCAAGTCGAGCCAGGTCACGGTCAGCGTCTTCAACGGTGGCGACAAGCGGGGCCTGGCCGGCGACGTCGGTCGCGCGCTGCGGGAGCGGGGCTTCCGGGTGCAGACCACCACGAACACCCTGCAGCGGGTGCGCAAGACCGTGATCGTCGGTGCCAGCAAGAAGAACCCCGAGGTGTTGCTGGTCAAGTCGTTCTTCAAGGACGCCGAGGTCAAGGCCGACAAGCGGGTCGACGGCTCGGTCGACGTCCTGGTCGGCAACCGCTACGGGGGCTTCAACAAGAAGGCCAAGACCACCTACACGGTCAAGAGCGCGAAAGCCTGCCTGCCACCACAGCCCTCACCCACCGCCTCCCTGGGGAGCTGAGCCGCTCAGAGCGTCCGGTCGCCGTCGCGCCAACGAGCCAGCCGCCCACCGCGCCCGACTGCACGCAGCCGGTCCTCGGTGTGCTCCCGCTGGGCCGTCGGGGTCACGACCAGCAGCTCGTCGCCCACCCGGATTCGCTCGCGCGGGGCCGGGTTGAATGGCTCGTCGCCGCGGATGATCAGGGTCACCACGGTGTGCCGGGGCAGCCTCAGCTCCCCGATCTCCACCCCGGCCAGCCGCGAGCCGACCGGGATCCGGACCTGCAGCAGGTCGGCGGAGATGCGGTCCAGGGGCGCGACCTCGACCTCGACGTCACTCGCCGTCTGGTCGTCGAGCAGCCCCAGCGTGCGGCCCACGAACGGGAGCGTCGGGGCCTGGAGGCAGGTGAAGACGATGACGAAGACGAGCACGACGTCGAACAGGAAGACCCCACCAGGGACACCCGCCGAGAGCGGGATGGTCGCCAGCACGATCGGTACGGCCCCCCGCAGCCCGGCCCAGGACAGGAACAGCTGGTGCCGCACGGGCAGGCGGAACGCCACCGAGGACACCCAGACCGACGCGGGCCGGGCGACGAAGGTGAGGAAGAGCCCGGCCAGCACGGCCACCACGACGGCGTACAGGGTGACCCGCCCGGGCGAGGCAAGCAGCCCCAGCATGACGAACAGCCCGATCTGGGCGATCCAGCCGATCCCCTCGATGAAGGAGCGCGTCGCCATCCGGTGCGGGAGCTGCGCGTTGCCCAGCATCAGCGCGCAGGCGTAGACGGCCGCGAAGCCGCTGGCGTGCACCAGCGCCCCCATCCCGTAGGCGAATACCGCCCATACCAGGGCGGCCAACGGGTAGAGCCCGGACGCGGGCAGCGCCACCCGCCGGAGGATCTGCACGCCGACCCACCCCAGCCCCACGCCCACCGCCAGTCCGGCCACCAGCTCGAGCAGGATCAGCCCGACCAGCCCGGGCACGCCGCCGTGCGTCGGCTGCCCCACCGCGATGGCGCTGGCCAGGGTGACCAGCAGCACCGTCGGGGCGTCGTTGAGCCCGGACTCGGCCTCGAGCGCGCCGCGCAACGCGTGCGGGATGGGGACGTTCCGGAGCACCGAGAACACGGCCGCGGCGTCGGTGGGAGAGGTCACCGCGCCCAGCAGCACGGCGATCTGCAGGTCCAGCCCCAACACGTAGAAGCCGAACGCGGTCATCAACCCGACGCTGACCCCGATGCCCACGGTGGCCAGGACCAGCGCCAGCACGGTTGAGCTGCGGATGTCCGCCCACCGGGTGGTCAGCCCGCCCTCGGCCAGGATGATCACCAGCGCGCCGAAGCCGAGCGCGCGCGCGAGGTCGGCGTCGTCGAAGCGGACGCCGAGCCCGGAGTCCCCCATCGCCATGCCCAGCCCGAGGAACAGCAGCAGCGACGGCAGTCCCACCCGGGCACCGATCCGGGCGCCGACGATGGCGACGATCACAACCACGGCCCCCACGAGAAGGATCTTGTCGAGGTCGATCACCCCCCCATACTCCCCGACCTGTGTGACCGTCAGGAAACATCGCGGTGGACGGGGCGGTCGTGGAGCTCAGGTCGCGGGGGCCACCAGGACGCAGAGGTAGGCGCCGAGCAGCATGGCCGGACCCAGGGCGATGGCTTCGTCGCGCCCGACGCGGCGGGTGGCGAGGAGCAGCAGGGTGATGACGGCGCCGAGCGCGAAGCCGCTGAGCAGGCCGACCAGGGCGTCAGACCAGCCCCACCAGCCCAGCAGTCCCCCGAGGACCCCGGCCAGCTTCACATCCCCCAGACCCAAGCCGTGGGCGACGGGGCTGAGCAGGGCGGTCGCCAAGAAGGCGGCCACCCCGGCGCCGGCACAGGTGAGCGCCCGCAGCAGCGCCGCGTGATCCCCGGTGCTGAGCGAGCTGGCGGTGAGCAGCACGGCGGCGACGGGATAGGCAGTCAGCACGAGGCGGTCGGGCAGCCGGTGGACCTCGAGGTCGACCACGGCCAGCACCACCGCCCAGACCAGCGCGAGCACGAAGGTGACCAGCACGACGGCGGGCTGGTCGGCGAAGAAGGGTCCGGCGACGACGGCGCCCAGCACGGCGAGCAGAGGGACCGACCAGGGCCGCACGACGAGATGCCGCTCGTCGTCGGGGCGCCGGTACCCGCGCCCGTGCAGCCAGAACGCGGCGAGCACGCCGAGCCCCCCGGCCAACCCCACCCAGATCCAGACCACGTCAGCTCCCTCGCTGCCAGGTTGGCCGCGCAGCCACGGTACTGACCGCGCCGACGGCCACCAGCCACCGACCTCTCGGTACCCTCGTCCTCCTGCTGGCCGGGGACGATGCCGTGACCTGAGCAGCGGCCGTCCTCAAACGATTCCCATCAGGTGAAAGGTCCCCACCGTGCAGCAGGAACCCAGCTTCACCACGTTCGGCCACGACGAGGCCTGGCGGCTCGGCAGCAGCTTGGTGGAGGCCTGTCGCGCCGAGCAGCTTCCGGTGACCATCAGCATCCACCTCGGCGAGCAGCGCGTCTTCCACGCCGCACTGCCGGGTACCTCCGCCGACAACGACGACTGGGCCCTGCGCAAGACCCGCGTCGTCCGTCACTTCGACCGGTCCTCGCACGAGGTCGACGAGACCTACGTCGGCGAGGACGTCGCGGCGTTCCACACCGCCTTCGCGCTTCCCGCCAGCCACTACGCCGCCACAGGCGGAGCGGTGCCCATCCGGGTCAACGGCACGATGGTGGGCGTGCTCGCCGTGTCCGGGTTGGCGTCCATCGAGGACCACGAGCGCGGGCTGGCCGCACTGCGAGCCGCCGTCGAGGAGCAGGCCGGCAGCCTCGCGACTTGAGAGGGACGCGCCTCCCGAGGCGGTTCAGCGCGGGGAGCCGATCGCGTCCACGTAGGCGACGACGCGGCTGAGCAGACCGGCGACGTTGATCAGCTCGATCGGGGGAGCGGGCGGGTTCCCGGCGAGCTCGTAGAGAAGGGGGGCGGCCTCCTGGTGGCCGAGCTGCAGCGCCACCTGGGCACACGTGCGGGCCGCGTCACGGACGACGGCCGGCTGGACGGTCCAGATCGCCTCGAAGAGCCGCTGCCGGTCCGGGACCATCGACTGGCCCGGTAGCTCCCACGCCGTCAGCATCGCGGGGAAGTCCTTCGCGTCGCAGACGACAGCCCATTCTCTCCGCATCGGGGCGTCTTCCGGCAGGTGGACAAGGCTCACTCCGCCGCGGGGCTCTGCGCCCTCGGACAATCCGGCGAAGGCGATGGCGGACCGGGAGATCCTGGCCAGCTCGTTCCACCGGTCCTCCGCGGCCCGGAAGTAGCGCTCGTGCTCGAACGCCCCGAAGATCACCGGGCGTTCCGCCCGCGCACAGCACTCGTCCTCGATGGCCCAGGAGAGTGCGATGAGCGTGGACTTCTTCAACCGCTGAGGAACGAGGCCAGGGTGTCTGCGCCGCAGCTCGGCGTAGACCGAGGGGGCGCCGGGCGGGTCCTCGACCCGTGCCTGCAGCAAGGCCAGCTCACCCATGGCGACCTCCAGGCGCACCCCCGTCTCCTGCCGACGCAGGACCTGCCGGACCAGCTCGACGTCGGTCTCGGAGTAGCGGCGGTGGCCGCTGTCGCGGCGCTCCGCGCGGGGGAAGCCGTGGCGGGACTCCCACATCCGCAGCGTCGCCGGCTTGACGCCGGTCCGCTCGGCCAGTTCGCCGATGGACAGCGTGGCCGAGCTTGCCGATGGCGCGGGGACTTGCTTTGGCTGCGGGTTCGTGTGCATGATCTCACCATAACTTACACAGGCCGTTGAGATCCCTGTTCAGGAATCTCCGGTTGAAAGCTTTCGGGGGAACACATGACACAGCACGACGACGCGACCGCGGACCGCACCGACCGGAACCCCGCCCACGAGCCCTCAGCGGACATAATCCCGACCGGGGTCTCACGGCGGTCCCTGATCCAGCTGGCAGTTGCTGGTGCGGGCGTCCTGGCCTCCGGCCCAGTGCTGGCGAAAGCGGGCGTGTTCGGTGGTCAGCCGGGCGCCGTGCAGCAGGCGCTCGTGCCCGGCGTGATCAGCGCCAGCGCCCCGATGAAGGGCCCTAACGTGCCGAAGTTCCAGCGCGAGCTGCTGCGCATGCCGGAGATCGAGCCGGTCCGGACCACCACCGAGACGGTCCTCGGCAAGCAGGCCAGCGTGAAGTACTACGACGTGACGCAGCAGGTGGGTTCGGCCGACCTGCTGCCGTCACCTTTTCCCCGGACGGAGATCTGGGGCTACAACGGCATCTACCCCGGCCCGCTCTTCCGCCAGACCGAGAACGGTGCCTACACCGTCGTCGCGCAGACCAACGAACTGCCGAATCCGACGAGCACCCACTTGCACTCCTCGCCGACGCAGCCGGCGCACGACGGTCACCCCGACGACCTGACCTACAAGAAGGGCACGGTGCCGGCCGGGAAGGTGTCGGAGTTCGACGGCGGCCCGATCTATGACGGCACCCACGTGTACCGCTACCCGAACCGGGCGGAGGCCCGCACCCTGTGGTACCACGACCACGCCATGCACCAGACGGCGGAGAACGTCTACAAGGGTCTCGTGGGCATGTTCATCCAGGACCCCGACGCCGCCCGGATCGCGAAGTTCAACCTCGACAAGCTGCCCAAGGGCGACTACGACGTGCCGATGGTGATCGCCGACATGCAGTTCAACGAGAACGGCAAGGTCGCCTACGACGACAAGGGCCACGACAGCCTGTGGGGCAACGTGATCCTCGTCAACGGGCGGGCGTGGCCGAAGATGACGGTCGACCGCACCCGGTACCGGTTCCGCATCCTCGTGGCCGACCTGTCCCGCGGCTACAGCCTCGAGCTCTCTCCCGGCAGCGCGGGCACTCCGGCGCCGACGGTCACCGCGATCGCGACCGAGGCGGGTCTGTTGACCAAGCCGGTGGTGGTCAAGGAGTGGCGTCAAGGGATGGCCGAGCGCTACGAGTTCGTCGTCGACTTCACCAACGCCAAGCCCGGGGAGAAGTTCACCCTCCTCAACCGGGCCGGTGACGGCGACATGGGGCAGGTCATGCAGTTCGTGGCCGACGGCCGGTTCGTGGACAGCAGCCCGGTCCCGGCCCGGCTCAACGACTACGTGTTCGGCGCGGAGGAGAAGGAGGCGGTGAACCTGGGGAACCCGCGGCGGTTCCGTTTCGAGCGCAGCAACGGTCTGTGGGTGATCAACGGCCTGCCATGGACCGGCAAGGTCGCGGCGGCTCCCCGGGTGAACACCATCGAGAAGTGGGTCTTCGAGAACAAGTCGGGTGGGTGGTTCCACCCGATCCACGTACACCTCGTGGACTTCCAGATCATCTCCAGCAACGGCCGAGCGCCCTATGAGTACGAGAAGGGCTGGAAGGACGTCGTCTACGTCGGCCCGAACGAGACCATCGAGGTGGTCATGCGGTTCACGGAGGCTGACGAGGTCGACCCGACCAAGCCCGTCACCGGGAAGTACGTCATGCACTGCCACAACCTGGTCCACGAGGACCACGACATGATGACCCAGTTCTCCACCGACTCGGCCGACGGCTCGGTGGCGACGAAGGCCTCGATGGACATGGGCACGAGCATGATGGTCCAGTGGGAACTCCGGGCATGACCCCCACCGCGGTCGCCACCGAGCCGCTGAGCCCGGCGCCCTCTGGCTCGCCCCGGTTGCAGGACGCGGGTGAAGTTGTCCGCGTCCTGCTCGTCGCCAGCCTGCTCGGTGGGGCCGCCGTGCACGCTGCCGTGGTGCGCGAGCATGTGGACCACTGGCCTGCTGCCGGGGTGTTCTTCGCCCTTCTCGCTGCCACCGCGCTCGTCGTGGGCGTGGCGCTGCTGCGCCGGGTCGACCGTCCGCGGCTACTTGGCGCCCTGGCGGTGTCGGTGGGGCCGTTGCTGGTCTGGCTGGTCTCACGCACCACCGGCCTGCCGTTCGGGCCCGACGCCGGTGAACCCGAGCCGGTCGCCCTGGCCGACTCCGCGGCCTGCCTGCTCGAGGTGGTCGCGGCCGGGGCTGCGCTGGTCCTGCTCCGCGCCGCCGGCCCGCTGCGGGTCCGATCCCTGCCTGCCGCTGCCCAGCTCGTCACCCTCAGCCTCGTCGCCGTCTTCACGGTCGTAGGGCTGACGGGCGCGGCCGTTGCGCACCCAGCGCACGCGGAGGGCCAGTCCCCGGAGCATATTAGCGGCGACGGGCAGAGCCACGGCGTCGAGGACGGGCAGCACATCTGATGCCGCCGGCGGGCACGAAACCACCATGAGGCCCGACGGAGAGGGAGCACGAACCAGCTGCCCGACCGGCGCCGGTGGCGGCTTCAGCAGCACGAGCGCTTGATTGCTTTCGCGGATAAGGCCCGTGGCCCCTGACGCCCGTGCCCTCGTTCCGACAGACCCTTGCGCCTCCTTCAACCGAGCCGGTAGGAAGATCCACAGTACTGGTGCGCGATAGTGCCGTCCGCACCCAAGGGGGGCCGCTGAGGCCGGGTTCCCCCGGGCGGCGGAGCGCACGCCGTCCCACACGAGAGGCTGGCCGTGCCGTCGGTTCCACCTAGAAGGATCCTGGGACTTCTCGCTGCCGCCGCCCCACTGGTCCTGGTGGCAGCCTCGCTCCCAGTGCCGGCCACCGCCGCCGCACCACCGCTGGTCGACGCGGGTCTGTCGCGATCGCCCGAGCTGTCCGAGACGACGCGGCTGGCCGACCGCCGCGTCGTCGTGACCGGCGACCGGGCCTGGGCGATGGGCACCGCAGACGGCTACTACCCGGCGGCCGGCTTCCACACCCGCGGTGAGATGAGCGGATTTTGGCTACCCAACCTGAAGCTGCTGGACGGCCTGTGGTTCGGGATCGACGGCGACTGGATCGGACCGGCGACCCGCACCACCTCCGGCTGGGGTTACGTGCGGGCCGACCTGCCGACCACCAAAGGCGTCCAGGCCAGCCGCACCGACTTCATCCCGGACGGCGTCTCCGGTGCGCTGGTCGGGCTGAGCCTGCGCACCAACCGCGACCGGACGGTCCGGCTACGCGCTGACGCCCACTCCGAGCTGTTGGGTTCCTACCCTTGGGGCGAGACCACCCCGAGCCAGACCACCGAGAACCTCCCGGACAGCGCCGTCATCCGCGGTCCTCACCTCCTGTTCCGCGACCGCGGGAAACCGCCGCACCCGAACAGCCAGCGCCACGACTGGTCAGCCGCGTTCGGCTCCACGCTGGAGCCGACAGCCGCCCGGGTGGGCAAGGACTTCCGCGGCCCCCAGGACCCGGCGGTGGTCTGCCCGGCATCCGGGCCCCGTGCGCCGGCCCAGCCCACTCGGTGCGACGACACCGAATACGGCCAGGGGGCCGGCGGCCGCCTCAGCTACCAGGTCCGGCTGCGGGCCGGGAAGGTGCGCACCGTGTGGTTCGCGGTCGGCGGCTCGTCTTCCAGCCCGGCCGAGGCCCGGGGCCAGCTGCGGAAGGCCCTCGACGACCCGGACAAGGCGCTGGCCGACAAGGTCGCCCGGCGGCACCGCATCGACCGGCGGACCGTGGTTGACCTGCCGGGGAACCGGCTGGCGCAGGACAGCGTGCGTTGGTCCAAGCAGATGCTGGCCGCCTCCGAGCAGCGGGTGGACGACCTGGACCTGCGGTGGGTCGAGGCCGGCAAGCGGTACCCGGCCCCCGAGGGCACGCTGCAGTCGATGCGCTGGTTCGGTGCCGGTTGGCCCGACTACACCTGGCTCTTCGGCACCGACGGTGAGTACACCGCCTTCGCCGCAGTCGCAGCCGGACAGTTCGACGTCGTCAAGGACCACCTCCGGGCGCTGCGCGACGTCTCGGTCGTGATCAACCCGGACAGCGGCAAGATCGTGCACGAGGTCACGCCGGACGGCGCGGTGTACTTCGGGGCGGACGAGGATCCGGGGAACACCGACGAGTCGTCGAAGTACCCGTCGGCGGTGGCGTTGGTCTGGCGCTGGACCGGCGATGAGGCCTTCCTGCGATGACCTGTACCCCGCGAGCAAGAAGGCGATGAAGTACGTCGCGGGCCTGGACGGGGACGGCGACGGCTGGCCAGCGGGCCTGGGCAACGTCGAGCGCCCCGGCATGGGCGAGGAGAAGCTGGACAACACCGTCTACACCCTTCGCGGCTACGCCGACCTGGCCGACATGGCCGCCGCGATCGGCGACGACAAGACGCGGCGCTGGGCCGCGGGCAAGGCCCGCGCCCTGCTGCAGAGGTTCGAGCAGGACTGGTGGTACGGCGGCGACACCCGCTCCTACGCCGACTCCTTGGCTGATCCCGGCAACGAGCAGGTGTTCCAGCGGCACTGGATCGGACTCACCCCCACCGATGCCGTCCTGCCCCGTCTCCGCGGTCGGGCCGCCGGTCCGTTGGCCTCCCGGGCGCACGCCCAGGCCACGCTGAAAGAGCACGAGCAGGACTGCTACACCGGCCCGCTCGGGCTTTACCACACCGGCACCGGTCCGACCTCGGCACCCGAGGGCAATCCCGGCGCGAGCTGCGACTCGGTCGTGTCGAAACGGCCCAGCGAGCGAAGCGTCTTCACCCTCAACTCGGCCATCGCCGCGGTGAGCGAGGGCAACTACGGCCGGCTCGGCCGCAACCAGCAGGGCGTCTACCTCCGGGGCAACGCCCGGTCCCAGCTCGATCCTCGGCTCTGGGAGATGCCGGGGGCCATGCCCGAGATCGTGCCCGGTGGGAACTTCGGCGCCAACATCGACCGTCTGCTCACCGAGCGGTCGATGGTGCTGCAGGCCTGGGGTGCGTACGGGGTGCTCTGGCCGGTCGTGCACCAGTGGCTGGGCGTGTCTCCTGATCTCGGCCGGAGGCGGGTGGCCGTCGTGCCGCAGCTCCCACCGGACCAGGGGGAGGCCTCGGCCCGCGGGATCCGCCTCGGCGACGAGGTGAGCATCGGCGTGGTGGCGAAGCGGAAGGGCACGACCTACTCGACCGTGGTGCGTCGGCGCGGTGATGTGGGTCTGACTCTCGGGGCGGTGGTGCCCCGCGGCTCGGACATCCTCTCGGTCCGTCTGGATGGCCGGCGGGCGGCGGCCGACCTGGTGCGGACCGCCCGCGGGCTCGAGGTCCGCGTTCGTGCAGGCCAGGGCTCCGGCACCGCGAAGCTGGTCGTCAAGATCAGGTGAGACAGAGCCCTGAGCGCTGCCGACCGAACTGGGGGCTGCACAGCGCATCATCGGCACCACCGGGCCCCGTCGAGCCGCGCATTGGTCTGCTATACCTCTTAAGTAGATCGCCTGAAGGCCAAGGAGGACGACGATGTCCGGTACACTGCCCCGTCGGTGTGTGGCTGAGCTGATCGGTACGGCTCTCCTGATCATCTTCGGTCCAGGATCGGTGGTAGCCGCTCTCACCGTGGGCGACGCCGTCGACTACGCGGCCCTCGGGGTGATCGCCCTGTCGTTCGGCCTGGTCGTGGCCATCGTGATCTACACCTTCGGCACCACGTCCGGGGCGCACATCAACCCCGCCGTGACGGTCTCCCTCGCCGTGACCGGCCGCTTCCCCTGGCGGGAGGTGGGCCCCTACGTCGTCGCCCAGCTGCTCGGCTCCGTGCCGGGCGGCCTGCTGGTGGTCGCCACCTTCGGCCGGGCCGCCGTCGACCGGGGCAGCGTGGGCGGCGTCGCCTTCGGTGACGGTGTCGGCTACGGCCAGGCCATCCTGGTGGAGGCGGTGGCCACCTTCCTCCTCGTCCTCGCCATCATGGGAACGGCCGTCGACCGCCGGGCCCCGGCCGGCTGGGCGGGCCTGGTCATCGGGTTGTCGGTGACCTGCCTGATCGTCGTCTTCGGTCCGCTCACCGGCGCGGCGGTTAACCCGGCGCGCGCCTTCGGACCTGACGTCGCGGCGAGCCTCTTCGGCGGGACGGTGCGCTGGTCGGAGTTCCCGGCCTATGTCGTGGGTTCGCTCGTCGGCGGGATCGCGGCAGCGCTGTGCTACGACCTGGTGGCCCGGCCGAAGGACGCCGAACGGGACGGGGAGCCGCCCCAGGGCACCCAGGGCGACGTGATCGGCTCCAGCGCCTGAGCGGCCCGAAGAGAAGAGCGAGCGTCCACCAGGGAGGAGGGAAGTTCGCTGGCGGAGTCTGACCGGCTCCGTCGACCGACCAGCTAGTCCTCCATCGACGAAGAACCACAGGAGATTCTGATGACAGGCAACAGAGGCGTGGCCTACATGGGCCCGGGCAAGGTCGAGATCCAGGACATCGACTACCCCATGCTGGAGCTGCAGGACGGCCCAGGGGTGAACCCGGCCAACATCGGCCGCAAGTGCAACCACGGCGTGATCCTCAGGTCGTGACCAGCAACATCTGCGGGAGCGACCAGCACATGGTGCGCGGTCGCACCACCGCACCCCACAACCTGGTGCTCGGGCACGAGATCCTGGGCGAGGTCGTCGAGGCGGGTTCCGAGGTCGAGTTCATCAAGGTCGGCGACCTGTGTTCGGTCCCGTTCAACATCGCCTGTGGCCGCTGTCGCAACTGCAAGGCAGGCAAGACCGGCATCTGCCTCAACGTCAACCGGGCCCGGCCCGGCGCCGCGTACGGCTATGTGGACATGGGCGGCTGGGTCGGCGGTCAAGCCGAGTACGTGATGATCCCGTACGCCGACTGGAACCTCCTGCGCTTCCCGGACAAGGACCAGGCCATGGCGAAGATCACCGATCTCACCATGCTGTCCGACATCTTCCCGACCGGCTTCCACGGCGCCTACACCGCCGGCACCAAGCCGGGCTCAACGGTCTACATCGCCGGCGCCGGTCCGGTGGGACTGGCCGCTGCCGCCAGTGCACAGCTGCTCGGAGCGGCCGTCGTCATCGTGGCCGACCTGCAGCAGGAGCGCCTGGACCAGGCCCGGAGCTTCGGGTGTGAGGTGGTCGACGTCTCCAAGGGTGACCCGAAGGACCAGATCGAGCAGATCCTGGGCGTGCCCGAGGTCGACGCCGCCGTCGACGCGGTCGGGTTCGAAGCCCGCGGCCACGGTACGGGGGCCGCCGAGGAGGCCCCGGCCACCGTGCTGAACTCGCTGATGGAGATCACCGCCGCCGGCGGCGCCATCGGCATCCCGGGCCTGTACGTGACCGGCGACCCGGGCGGCATCGACGAGGCGGCCAAGCGTGGGCGCGCTCTCGTTGAGTGGGCACCGGCTGGGCCAAGTCGCTGTCCTTCGTGACCGGGCAATGCCCGGTGATGAAGTACAACTACGGGCTGATGAAGGCGATCCTGCACGACAAGGTGCAGATCGCCAAGGCGGTGAACGCCACCGTGATCGGCCTGGACGACGCACCACAGGGCTACGCCGACTTCGACAAGGGCGCCGCCAAGAAGTACGTGATCGACCCGCACGGCATGGTCGCCGCCTGACAGGTCCCACCAACCCCGGTCCGGGGGGCCCTTGGCTCACAGGATCGGGGTTGGCGGCCGCCGCGTTCAGCCGGTCTGGCCTGGGGGCGAGGAGCCCTAGTGCTGGACTCCGGCGGGCGGGTCATCAGTCACAGTCCGTCGCTCGGTCCTGACCCGCTGCTGGACCGGCGGCAGCGGCGCGTGCTTCGAGCGGGCCGGTGCGGCGCGACGTCGGCAGTCTGCTGCCGATCAACGGGACCACCGAGACGAGGCCCTCCGGGAGCTGCTGGTCCAGCTCGTGGTGGCCGGGCTGGCGGCGCTGCTCGTGACGGCGGTCGTCGGCTTCCTGCTGGCCTGGCTCGCGCTCAAACCGGTCGAGCGCTACCGAGCTCAGTCCGCCGACATCATCGCCGGCGCTGCCAGGGTGCGGCTCGACGTGCCGCCCGACCGGGACGACGAGATCACCCGGATTGGGCACACCCTCAACACCATGCTCGACGCGCTCGAGCGTGCCCTGGCCACGGAGCGCCGCTTCGTCAACGTCGCCAGCCACGAGCTGCGCACCCCGCTCACCCTGCTCCGGACCCGGGTCCAGCTCGCGCTGCGACGACCTCGGCCGGTCGCCGAACACGAGGAGGTCCTCGCCGAGATCCAGACTGACCTCGTCCGGCTCACCCAGCTCGCCGAGCAGCTCCTCGCCGTCGGCGCTTCCGCGAGCACCGCGGCAGACGACGCTCCGACCGACCTGGCGGCTCTGGCCCGCCATGAGGCGAGCCGACGCGAAGCCCTGATCCCCGGTGAGCGGGTGCAGGGAAGGGCGGCAGGACCCGTCCTTGTCGCCCTGTCCATCACAGCGGCGACCCAGATCATCAACCTGCTCGACAATTCCGCCCTGCACAGTCGACCACCGCTCACGGTCTCTGTCGACTCCGCCGACGGGGCCGGCCGGCTGATGGTGACCGATGAGGGCGACCGCATGGACCCGGACTTCTTGGCCTCCGGCACCCATCGGTTCAGCCGCTCCCCGGCCTCCCGCTCACGGCCCGATTTCGGGCTGGGGCTCGCCCTGGTCGAAGGCCTGGTCACCGAAGCGGGAGGAGAGCTGCGCCTGTGCTGTCGGGGAACCCCCAGCGATTCGGCCGGCCGGCTCACCTCGACTGCCGGCACGGCGACGAGATGACCGTGACCGTGCTGCTCCCGGCTGTCGACCCGGGGCCGATGCTCGACGCGCTGCCCGAGAGGGCGGGGAGGCACTAACCCGCTCAGGCGGCCGACCCTTCATCCCGTCTTCATGGTGCGTTCATACGATGGACATGTGACTACCATGACTCAGCAGCGTCCGCGACCGAGCACGTGAACCCCGGCGATCTGGCGGACATCCTGGCGCACGCCGCGGTGGACGTGTGCGCGATGCTGGCGCTGATGGCCTTGTACGCGCGCCGGCACGAGGGCCGGGAGCTGATGAGGGTCTACGTCTGCTTCAACGTGGGCTTGTTCGCCGCGTTGGTGGCCATCACGGCCGGTCACTTTCCGGCCGGTGTCGGCTTCGGGCTCTTCGGCGTGCTGTCGATCATCCGGCTGCGCAGCCAGCCTTTCACCCCCGCCCAGATCGGCTACTTCTTCCTGGTCTTGGTGCTGGCCCTGGTCAACGGGCTGAGCGGTCGCGCCCTGGCCCTGTTGGCCGTCCTCTCCGCGGTTCTGCTGGTCACGGTCTACCTGGCCGCCCAGACGCCTGCGCCGCCCAGTCCGGCCCTACGTCGCCACCTCGACCTGGCTGGAGCTGTACGGCAAGACCGAGATCTGGAAGACCTACCGCCACCAGTACGCCGACCTCCGACCCGAGACCGTCGGTCAGGAAGCGAAAACGCGGCTGGCGCACACCCGCTCCCTGACCCAGCAGGTGACCGCCGCGGCGCAGGCTCGATTCAGCCTGGACGCGCCGTTCATCACCGACCCCAGCCTGCGGACCGACAAGACCATCTCACCCGGCACGCACAAGCTCAGCTACCCCTCCAAACACGCCGTGGAGGCCTTCTCCGCCATGACCCTGATGGAGGACCTGGAGCCGCTGCGCACTAACGAGTTCACCGACATGGCCGACCAGGTCGCCTACTCCCGCCTCTACATGGCCGGCCACTACCGCAGCGACCTGGTGGCCGGCGCCTACCTTGGCTACCTGATCGGTGACTACGAGGTGGCGACCGATGCGTGAGCGCGTCCACCCGACCGGCCGTCGACCGCCATACGGGGAGCGCCGGAGAACGGGCCACACATCGCCAACACGATTGCAGCCCTGCTGGCGGCGGACAAGCCACGCCGGCAACGAAGACTCCGCAAAGGGAAACCCCTCGTTTGTGGGTGGGTCTGGTGCCCTCATTGAGGGCTGCTGGGGCGGCGCCGACCGATAGATAGTTGCCTAAGACCCCCCACGTCCAGGTGCGGCGGGTATTTGAGCAATGGAGTGATGATGCAGCAGCACTATCGGGGGCCACGCTCAGGAGCCGAGGGGCGCGTGACAGCACCGCCGCCGGCGTCAGCTGCCCCAGCCTTGAGCGACCGGGTCCCAGGTGTTCGCGCGAAGGCTCGGTCGGGACGGACCACGAGGCGCGCCCTGGGGTTGGCCACGGCGGCCCTGCTGGTGCTCGGCGTCGCCACCACCTCGGAGGCGGTCACCAAGATCACTGTCACGAACGCGGGCAACCTGACCACGGTGGGTCCGGTGAACACCGACTACGGCTTCCCGTCCTGGTACGGCGACAAGACGGGCACCCGTCTCGAGCTCTGCCTCGACGGCGACAACCCGCTCTGCGGCTTCCTGCCCGGCGACATTCCCAATCCCGACGCCCCCGTCGCCTTCCCCGACAACTTCCCAGGGGAGGCCTTCTACCAGCTGGTCGCCAGCAGCCTCACTCTGCCCAACGGTGGCAAGGCCAACCTGACCCTCGGCCTGGAGGCGTCCTTCGCCAACGGCGACCCGATCGCCGGCGACCAGCTCACCTTCGCCCGCACCCGCGTCACCGTCGTCGGCGGACCGCGGAGTTCGACCCTGACCTTCAAGCACCCCTTCGGCGAGCTGACCATCGACACCGACGCCACCGGCAAGGGCCGGCTCGTGCAGGACGTCTCGCCGGCCGCCGGCAACTTCACCACCGCGTTCAAGGGCAACTTCGGCCCCTTCTTGAAGTGGGACCCGGCCACCGCACCCGCCGCGCCCGCCGGCTACCTCGGCGACCCAGGCCAGGACCACACCGTCGTCGGCGGCAAGGACGGCTACAACGCCTTCTCGGTGACGGGTGGCGGCCTGAACCTGAGCACCGACCAGTTCGGCATCTCCGGCAAGGTCGCGACCAACACCGGCATCGTCGGCGACTACGCCGTGGTCAACGGCGGCTTCCTCGACGTCTTCGCCACCAGCAAGGGCGACCAGATCCAGGTGGACGGCGTGACCGGTCAGTACGCGACCACCCCGATGAGCAACGATCCGGACTCTGACCGGCACTACGCCCGGATCGCCCTGACCGCCAGCGCCACGCCGACCTCGGTGATCGTCCGCAACCTCGCTGACAAGCCGGTTGCCACCTCGACGATCAAGCTCGCCGACGTCACCGTCACCCAAGCCAGCTACGACGGGGCGAACCTGACCGTCGCCGCCGCCAGCGCCCACTACCCGCTGAAAGTCGCGGGTTTCGGCCAGCTCGACGACGACAAGCCCACGACCTTCCCGACGAAGACGCCGCCCGCCGCCGTCAGCGTCGCGTCCGCGACCGGCGCACCTGTCGCCTACCCGGTCACCGTGACCGGCGGACCGGCCAGCGACCCGGCTCTGGCGCCCGTCCCTCCGGCCCCCGACCCGGGCCCGGTCGACAACAACACCACCAACAACCCGGTCACCGGGTCCCCGGTGGTCAACGTGGCCGCCGTGCCGCCCACCATGCCGGGCGCCTCGGTCACCCTGGACGCCAGCGCGACGACCGGCGCCACCTCTTACACCTGGACCCAAACGGCTGACGTGCCTGCCGGCACCACCATCACAGGCGCGACGACCGCCAAGCCCACGGTGACGCTGCCGTACTTCACCAGCACCGCGGCCGCGACGAAGGCCCCCTCGACCCCTTGGGCGTCGATCACGTACCACGTGACGGCCACCAACGGCAACGGCACCAGCGAGCAGGACGTGGTGATCCCGGTTAAGAAGGACGAGTTCACCATCGCCGCCGGGGCCCGGCACCGGCTCGGCACCGAGCTGCGGGTCACCGGTACCTCTCTCATCGACGGCCAGGCAGGTGCACGCACTCCCCCGACCGGTGTCGTGGTCTGGGACACCACCACCGCGACCCCGGTGAAGCTCGGCACCGCCAACGTGGACACCCTCGGCGCCTGGTCGCTGCGGCTCAAGCCTGGCCCGTCGGCCCGCGTCACCTCCGTCCTGGTCCAGAGCACCCGAGGAGGCAGCGGCATCACAGCTGTGGGCCAGTAAGCCCGGCCAGCCAGGACACCTGGTGCACAGCCTGAAGGGGGGTCGTCATCGGCGGCCCCCCTTTCAGCCTGCCGGTCGGAGGGCCGCTTTGCCGAGGTGGACCAGGTTGGCGTCTCCGACTGGCTGTCACTGTTCGTCCACCAAGCACAGTGGTTGTCCGCGTTGCTTGGCGAACCAATCCGTTCTGCACCTGTGAGGTTGATGAGTCGCTTGCGCCTGAGTGTCGTCAGCGTCCCCGTCGTGACGGCCGATGTTCAGACGGCTGTGATCTGGCTGGGCCGGGTGCGAGAGATGAAGCTTCAGCGTCGCTCCGACGAGGTTCGACGACCCCGCAACGACGGCCGCCTGTCGGGCCTCCGCTCTGAACCAGGGGCCTTGGGCTGGGCTACGACGACCCTGATGGCGCATCCGTCGTCGACCCCGCCTGCATCGACTCCGCTATCGGAATCCTCCGGATGCCCGAGGCGAGGACAGCCGAGGACCGCTTCCATATCGATGTCCGGGTAGCGGGTGAGCCTTCGCCTGACTGAATTGAGCGGGCCGTCCTGACACACACACCTCCCGGCTCAGCGAGAACCCTGGGAGTCATGGCAGGTCGAACGGCAGGGCCAGACCGTCGAGCGAGCGCCGGCAGGAACATCCGGCAGTGGCGTCAGCCTCTGGGTCCTGCAACGTGCTGATGGTCTTGATGAGCGAGGCCTTGAGCCGGCCGATGTTCTGGTCGAACAGCCGGAGGACCTCGGCCTGGGTCACGGCTCCGCCGCTAGCGACCCCGGCGTCGTGGTCGGTGACCAGGGCGACCGTGGTGTAACACAGTGCCAGCTCACGTGCGATGGCCGCCTCCGGTGAGCCGGTCATGCCCACGACGGACCAGCCCTGGGCGGCGTGCCAGGACGACTCGGCCCGACTCGAGAAGCGTGGACCGTTGATCACCACCATGGTGCCGCCGCCGACCACCGGTTCCCCAGAGTCACCCGCCGACAGCACCGCTCGACGGCCCCGGGGGCAGTACGGATCGGCAAACGACACGTGGACGACCGGCCCTTCCTCGTCGTAGACAGTCTGGTCACGGCCGCCGGTGCGGTCGACGAGCTGGTCGGGGACGACGATGGTTCCCGGGCGCAGCTCGGCGCGCCGCGAACCCACAGCGCATTGGGCCAGCACCTGGCGCACGCCGACCGAGCGGAGCGCCCAGAGGTTCGCGCGGTAGTTGATCCGGTGAGGGGGGAACTCGTGGTGGACGCCGTGTCGCGGCAGGAAGGCGATCGTTCTCCCGCCGACCTTGCCGAGCGCCAGCGTCGCACTCGGCCGCCCGAAGGGCGTCTCCACCTCGACCGGCCTCGGATTGCTCAAGAACGTGTACAGACCGGTGCCACCGATGATGCCGATGTCGGCCTGGCTGTCGTGGGTGCGCACGCAGGTCGGCCACCGTGCGCGGCGGCGGATGCGTGGGCCCGTGCTCGGGGCACGCGTAGGCGCCCTCGCCGTAGACCACCATCGAGCTGGCGTAGACGAAGCGACGAAGGTTCGCGCCGGCGGCGGCACGCAGCAGCACCGCCGTGCCCAGGTCGTTCTGCCGGACGTCGTTGTCGAGGTCGTCGAGGTCGACGCCCAGCCCCACCGTGGCGGCGAGCTGGACGACGGCGTCGCAGTCTGCCAGTGCTGCACGCACCCGGGTCAGGTCGGTGACGTCGTCGGCCGGGTCCAGCGCTCGGTCCAGCACCCGCGGCTCGTGCCCCGCCTGCTGCAGCTCCCGGACGACGGGTTGGCCGATGAACCCGGCGCCGCCGGTGACGAGCACCCTCACGGGACCGCCTCATCCTGCGGGGCCGGCAGCGAGACCTCGAAGCGGCAGCCGCCGTCGACGTTGCGGACGCCGATCGAGCCGGCGTGGGACTCCACCACGCCGCGGGTGATGGCGAGGCCGAGGCCGGCGCCACCGTCGTCCCCGCTGCGCGAAGGGGTGCCGCGCCAGCCCGTGTCGAAGACTCGCGGCAGGTTGGCTGTCGGGATCCCGCCGCAGCCGTCAACCACGGCGACGACGATGTGCCCGTCGGCGGACCGGCTGCCCTCCAGCCGGACCTCTGCGCCGGGGTCGGTGTGCCGGACGGCATTGGCCACCAGGTTGGCCAGGGCGCGGGTGAGGTCGTCGGGGGAGCCGAGCACCGCCAGCCGGTCGGCGACGGGCAGCTGCACCTCCAGCGCTACCTGGGCCGCGTCAGCGGCGGGGGTCAGCTCGGAGGCGACGTCGCTGATCAGCTCCGTCAACGAGACGAGGGACTGCGGCGGGACCGGGGTCGTGGCCTGTACCCGGGACAGCGCGAACAGGTCGTCGACCAAGCCGGACATCCGGGTGACCGTGCTCCGCAGGTGCGCCAGTGCCCGCGGGACGTCGGCGATCATCCGGTCCTCCAGCGCCTCGGTGAGGGCCCGCAGCCCAGCCAGCGGCGTCCGGAGGTCGTGGGACATGAACAGCACCAGCTCACGCCGCGCCTCCTCGGCGGCCCGCTCCCGGGCCCGCGACTCGGCCAGGGTCCGGCGGGTGGCCGCCAGCTCGTCAAGCAGCTGGGTGAGTTCCTGGGGGGCGTCGGCGCGGAAGGCCGCGGCGTCCTCGGCAGCGGCCTCGCCCGGCCGGTCCGCGTCGGCGATCAGCTGGCTGAGCCCCAGCCCGACGGCCCGAGAGGCGCCGGTGATCCGCTGTGTCACCCAGACCGCCGCCAGCACCGCGAGCACGAGCGAGGTACCCAGCGCGATCAGCACGACGCCGGCGTCGTGCGGGGAGAGGAACATGTAGCCGACGTTGACCAGCGCGGCGGCGACCACGGCCAGCACCGGCAGCAGGGTCGCGACCAGCAGCAGGTAGCGGGTGGACCGGCGCCGGCCCAGGTTCAGCATCGCCGCGCCGAGCAGCCCGACGCCCAGGCAGCTGGCCAGGGTTAGGCCGACGACCACCAGCAGGTCAGCCATGGGGGTCCGCCGCGTCCTCGGCGAGGAGTTCCCCGGGCCGGGCCAGCCGGTAGCCGGCCCGGCCGACCGTGAGCACCAGCCGGGGCGCCGAGGGGTCGGACTCCACCTTTTCCCGTAGCCGGCGGACGTGGACGGTGACGGTCGAGCTGTCGCCGAAGTCCCACCCCCAGACGCGTCGCAGCAGCTCTGCCTTGGAGAACGTCTGCCCTGGGTGGACGACGAAGAAGGCCAGCAGGTCGAACTCGCGGACCGTGAGCGCCAGGGGCCGACCGTTTCGGTGCGCCTCGCGGGCGGCGAGGTCGAGGACGACCGGCCCAACCCTCATCGGCGTCGCGGGCGCCGGCTCCGCGGCCAGCCGCTCGCTGCGCCGCAGCAGAGCGTCGATCCGCAGCACCACCTCGCGCGGGGAGAACGGCTTCACGACGTAGTCGTCGGCGCCGGTCTCGAAGCCGACCAGCCGGTCTTCCTCCTCGCCGAGGGCCGACAGGACGAGCACCGGTGCGGGGTCGGCCTCTCTCCGTCGTCGGCGGAGCAGCTCCAGTCCTGACAGGCCGGGCAGCATCAGGTCGAGCACCACCAGGTCGGGGGACCGCTGCTGCCAGAGCGCGGCGGCTGTGGTGCCGTCGCGGCACCACTCGACCTGGTGTCCGGCGTCGCCGAGGTAGGCCAGCAGCACCTCCGCGATCACCTCGTCGTCCTCGACGAGCAGGATGCGAGCCGCCATGCTCGGCAGCCTAGGTCGGGGAGCGCCGCTTCACGGGAGCCGCGAGCGCGTCCCGCGGATTCGTAAGCGGTCCGAAAGCGCGTGCTCCTGGTCGGGTCTTCGTGCGCGGCTACGGTGAGGAGCGATGAGCGACGACCGGGCAAGCGCCCTCTGCGACGTGGTGCTGCCTTGCCTGGACGAGGCAGCCGCACTGCCGTGGGTGCTGGGGCGGATGCCGGCCGGGACGCGGGCGGTCGTCGTCGACAACGGGTCGAGCGACGGCTCCGCCGAGATCGCCGCCGGTCTCGGCGCCTTGGTGGTGCAGGCCGAGCAGCGGGGGTACGGTGCCGCCTGTCACGCCGGCCTGCTGGCCGCGACGGCGCCGCTGGTCGCGGTGATGGATGCCGACGCCAGTTTGGACCCCCGCCAGCTCCCCGAGCTGCTGGCCCCGCTCCGGGCGGGCACCGCCGACCTGGTCGTCGGGGCCCGCCGGCTGACGCGTCGCTCCCAGTCCTGGTCGCTCCGCCTCGCCAACGCTGAGCTGGCCCGGCGGCTGCGCCAGCGGACCGGGCTCGCGCTCCGCGACCTGGGGCCGATGCGGGCGGCGTTCCGGGGCCCGCTCCTGGCCCTCGATCTTCAGGACCGGCGCTCGGGTTACCCCGTGGAGACCGTCGTCCGGGCCGCCGACGCCGGCTGGCGGGTGGTGGCGGTGCCCGTCGACTACGCCCCGCGCGTTGGCCGCTCGAAGGTCACCGGGACCCCGCTCGGGGCCTGGCGGGCCGTCCGCGACATGAGCGCGGTGCTGGCCCGGTGACTCCCCCAACGGCGGACAGCCTGGTCGTGCTGGCCAAGCAGCCGCGCCCCGGGAGGGTCAAGACGCGGCTACAGACCCGGTACACGCCCGAGGAGGCGGCGGCCCTCGCCGCGGCCGCGTTGGCCGACACTCTGGCCGCCGTCCGTGCCGCTGGGGCGCCCCGGCGGCTGCTGGCCTTCGACGGCGATCCAACGGGCTGGTCGGACGGGTTCACCGTGACGCCCCAGCCGGAGGGTGGGCTGGGAGCCCGGCTGATGGCGGCGTTCGCCGCCGCGTTTGCCGACGGCGCGGCCGAACGGGTGCTGCTCGTGGGGATGGACACACCGCAGGTCCGGCCCAGCGACCTCGAGGTCGATTGGGAGGGCGCCGACGCGGTCCTGGGGCTGGCCGAGGACGGCGGCTACTGGACCATCGGCTTCCGCGCCGGGTGCCCGGCCGGCGTCTTCGACGGGGTGCCGATGTCGACCTCGCGCACCGGCGCCGCGCAGCTGGCCCGGCTGTTCGACCTCGACCTGCAGGTGCTGCTGCTGCCGCCGCGGCGCGACGTCGACGCGCCCGAGGACGCCGAGGCCGTCGCGACGGCCCACCCCGACCTGCTGTTCTCGCGGCGCTGGCGCGAGCTGGAGGAGCTCCGGGTCGAGCAGAGCACGAACCGGCTCTTCGACTCCGCCTACGCCGGCGGCGCCCGGGTGACCAGCGGCACGACGGCCGACCTGGCCGACGACCAGGCCCTGCCGCTGGACGTCAGCCGTTGGTCGGCCGAGGCCGACGAGGTGGACGCCCTGGTGGTCTCGCGCTGCGAGCCGCCCGTGATCGACCTGGGCTGCGGGCCGGGACGGATGGTGCGCGCTCTGACCCGGTCTGGACGCGCAGCCCTGGGCGTCGACATGTCCGCCGTGGCGGTCGCCACCAGCCTGGCCGCGGGCGGGCCTGCCTTACGCCGGCTGGTCGCTGACCGGCTGCCGGCCGAGGGGCGGTGGGGCACGGCCCTGCTGATGGACAGCAATCTGGGTATCGGCGGCGACGCGGTCGCGCTGCTCCGCCGCTGCCGCGAGCTGGTCGAGCCCGGCGGTTTGATCATCTGCGAGGTCGACCCCGAGCCCGAGCGGCACGAGGTCCACCAGGTGGTGTTGCGGACAGTGGCGGTCGCCTCGGTACCCATGGCCTGGTCCCGGGTGGGCGCAGCGGCGCTGACGCGGCTGGCTACCTCCCTCGACCTGGTGCTGCACGAGGAGTGGGTGGCGGGCGGGCGGGCGTTCGTGGCCCTGCGGGTGCGCTGACGCGTGGGAGCGTCAACGGCGCTGGTCCGCCGGCTCGACGTGGCCGTGCTGTCCGGGGCGCTGCTGCTGGTCGCGGTCTCCGCCGTCGTCGGCCGGCGCCTGCTGGCCGAGGGCCGGCAACTCTTCCTGCAGAGCCCGCCCCTGCTCGCGGCGTGGCACCCGCACATTGGCTGGGGAACCCCGCTGGCCCTGCTGTGCGTGGTCGCCGGGCTGCGGCTGCAGCGGCGGGCTCCGGCGCTGCCCTGGCGTCGGTTGCTGCTGGCCGGCTGGCTGCTGAATCTCGCCTGGCTGGTTTCGCTCACCCTTGTCGACGGGCTGCGCCGGGGTTGGGTCGACGTCCTGCTCGACCCCAACGAGTACCTGCACGACCTGCCGCGGATCTCCAGCGCGCGGGAGTTCCTCGCCACCTTCACCGACTTCATCGCCTTCAGCGACACCGTTGACGGCACCCAGGTGTGGACGACCCACGTCGCGGGTCATCCGCCGCTGGCGACGCTCGTCTTCTGGGCGCTCGCCCGCACCGGGCTGCCGGGCGGCTTCTGGGCCGGACTGCTCTGCATCGTGGTCGGGTCCACGGCGGCCGTCGCCGTGCCGGTGACCCTTCGTGCCCTGGGAGCCGGCGCGGCGGCCCGCCGGCTCGTCCCCTTCGCCGCGCTGTTCCCCGGGGCGGTGTACGTGGCCGTCTCCGCGGACGGCCTGTTCGCCGGCGTCGCCGCCAGCGGGCTGGCGCTGGCCACCCTGGGCGCGGTCGGGGCCGGCCGGCGGGCGACTGGTCCGGTCCTGCTCAGTGCCGTCGGCGGCCTGTTGCTGGGGAGCGCGGTGTTCCTCAGCTACGGATTGGTGCTGTTCGGCCTGGTGGTCCTGGTCCCGCTCGTCCTCACGACGCGCCAGCAGGGGCTGCGCGTCGCGGCGCCGGCGTGGCTGACCACCGCCGGTGCCGCCCTGGCCGTCGCCCTCGTCCACCTCGGGCTGGGGTTCAACTGGTTCACCGGGCTGGCGGAGCTGCGCATCCGCTACTACCAAGGCATCGCCAGCGTTCGGCCCTACTCCTACTTCGTCTGGGCAAACCTCGCCGCCTGGCTGGTCAGCTGCTCGCCCTTCCTGGCGATGGGGCTCGCCCGGGCAGCGGGGGCGCTGCGTCGCCGATCCGGGGACGGCACGGTGGCAGGAATCGCCCTGGCGGGCCTCGCCGCCGCGCTGACGGCGGACCTGTCCGCGCTCTCCAAGGCCGAGACGGAGCGGATATGGCTGGCCTTCGGGATGGTCGCGGCAGCCAGCCTCGCGCTGCTGCGCGGTCGGACGGCGGCGTGGGCGCTGCTCGGCTGCGGGCTCTGGGCGGCGCTGCTCAACTCCCTCTTCCACACCGGCTGGTAGCCCTCGCCGCCGCCTCGGCCGATGAGCGAGGGCAGCACGGCCCCGGTGAGGACCAGCGCAACCGTGAAGCCGGGTCCGGTCGACCCTTGGACGCGCCTCTTCGTGAGAGGCCACCAGCTGATCCGCAGTCGTGTCCTGCTCTCGCAGAGCCCTTCTCGACGGTTGCTCACGGTCGTCGCTCCAGGCAGCGTGATCGAACGGTAAGCCGTCTGGCCGGCGCCGGCCCTTCACGCGGGAGAAAGTGCGAGCGAGGCTGAGCTCATGCTCCAGCAACGACCCCGGTGGTGGCCGCATTTCAGCAGCACGCTCCGCTCGACCGCGGTCACCGCACGGCTCGGACGGCTGCTCGGGATCGCCATCGCGGTCCTCCTCGTGACCGGACTGCTGAGCCACTACCAGTACGAGCCCTGGGTCTGGCTGCCCGAGCCGGCACGGCCGGTGTGGGGTTACCGGCTGACGCAGGGCGTCCACGTGGCTGTCGGAACCGCAACCATCCCGCTGCTGCTGGTCAAGCTGTGGTCGGTCTACCCCAACCTCTTCCGCTTCCCTCCGGTGAGCTCGATCAAGCACGCAGTCGAGCGGGCCAGCGTTGCCCTGCTGGTTTCCTCGGCCCTCGTGCAGGTCACGACCGGCTTCCTGAACGTGCTCAACTGGTATCCCTTCCCCTGGTACTTCACGACGGTGCACCGGTTCCTGGGCTACGTGGTGGTGGGCTCGGTCCTGCTGCATGTGGGGGTGAAGCTGCCCGATATCGTCTACGGCCTGAAGGCCAAGGTCGCCGAGGCCGACGTCCTCAGCGAAGTCGGGTGGGATGAGAACCCCGATTCGCACAGCAACGCCGGAACCCTGCCGGACCCGCCGACGCCCGGGATCTCCCGGCGCGGTGTGCTGACTGCCGCCGGTACGGGCCTGGGGATCGTAGTGGTCACCACCGTCGGCCAAACCGTCACGCCCCTCGAACCTGTCGGGCTGCTGGCGGCACGGCAGTGGCGTGCGGGCCCTCAGGCCGTCCCGGTCAACCGAACCGCCGAGCAGGCCCGCGTGGGCAGCCTCGCCACCTCGAGCGCGTGGAGGCTCGAGGTGCGGGGCCCCCGGGCCTACCAGCTGAGCCTGACCGACCTTGAGGGGCTGGCCGAGCACGAGGCCCGGCTGCCGATCACCTGCGTGGAAGGGTGGAGCGTCGGCGCCCGCTGGCGAGGGTTGTCGTTGCTGGAGATCGTGCAGCGGGCTGGCGGCACCGCCGGCTCCAGGGTGCAGGTCGTCTCGCTCGAGCCCGAAGGGTTCAACCACAGCTTTGTGATGGGACCGCAGATCGGTTCCGCGCTGCTGGCCACGCACCTCAACGGTCAACGTCTGGACCTCGACCACGGCTACCCCCTGCGACTGATCGCACCGAACCGCGCCGGCGTCCTCAACACCAAGTGGTTGGCCCGGATCGAGGTCTTGTCATGAAGGCGTGGCGAATCATCTTGGTCGTCGTGGGCGGGCTGGTCATCGGCTTCGGCGGGTTCCGGTTCATCACCGAGATCTCGCTTCCCAACCTCCTCGTGCTCGCCTTCTGGCTGATCGGAGCCATCCTCGTGCACGACGGGGTCCTCTCGCCCCTGGTCGTTGGGATCGGCGTCCTCCTGCGGCGCGCCGTGCCCGACCGGTCCCGGCGCTACCTCCAGTTCGCCCTGATCACGGCGGGTTTGGTGACGGTGATCGCCTTGCCGATGATCTACCTGCGTGGCAGCCAACCGTCCGTCAAAGCCTTGCTGCTGCGCAACTACGGCGCCAACCTCACCGTGATCATCGCGGTCATCGCGCTCACGACGCTGGGTTCCTACGCAGTCCGCGTCGCCCGAGACCGCCGTGGTCTCACGGCATCCCGACAGAGCCCTGTCGGGTGACATGGCCGCCTGTGTTGGCGTCAGGCCTGACACGACTCTTCGGGGCTGTCGCACGGAACGGCGCAGGCGGCCTTCTTGCCTGAGGGCTGTTGACGGTCAGCGACGCGCCGGCCGCTGGACGCACAGCCCGCGACGGTCACTGAGACCGGGCGCCACAACGCCGGCGCCGCCCAGGGGGCTGCGCCGGCGTCGTGCCTAGCCAGGCTGGCGGTGGCGGAGAGATTTGAACTCTCGGAGACCACTTCGAGGCCGCCCTGATGGCGAGCGCCACTGGAGACGTTGACTGCAACTCACTCCAAGGCTCACCGGACGACCCCTACAGGCAACGTCCGCACCCCGTGCACGAACTCGCTGAAGACGAACTCGGGTTTGCCGACCTCCAGCCGGGGCATCTGTCGGAGGATCTCACGGAACAGTGACTTCAGCTGGACACGCGCCACGGCGCTGCCCAGGCAGAAGTGCACGCCGCCGCCGCCGAACGCCACGTGCTGTGCTCGTTGTCGTCCAAGGTCGAGGGTTCCCGGTGAGGCAAAGAGTTGGGCGTCACGGTTTCCCGAGCAGTAGAACAGGGCGACCTTGTCGCCGGCGGTGATCGTGACGCCGTGGAGCTCGATGCGGGCACGGGCCGTCCGGGTGAAGGCGATGACCGGGGAGGCGTAGCGGAGAAGCTCCTCCAGCGCTGCGTCGATCCGCCCCTCGTAGTCCTCGCGGAGCCAGTCGAGCTCGGTGGGGTGTGCGTGCAGCGCGAGCAGGCTGAGCGTGGCGGCCTGCTTGGTGGTGTCGTCTCCTGCGACGACCAGCAGCAGCATCGTGGAGAGGATCTCCTCGTCGCTGAGGGGTTGGCCGTCGAGCTCGGCGTTCACCAGGCAGGTCACCAGGTCGTCGCCGGGGACGCGTCGACGGTAGCGGGCGAGCGCGGTGCACAGGTTGCTCAGGTACGCGACCTGGGATGCGTGGAACGCCTGCATCGTGATACCCGGTGGCAGCTGGGCGGGGAAGCCCGACCCGACGTAGGCGTCAGCGGCGGCGACGAAGGAGTCGTGCTCGCTGAGCGGCAGGCCGAAGAGGTCGGCGAGGGTCCGCAGCGGGAGCTGGGCCGCGACATGGCGCACGAAGTCGAACTGGCCGCGAGCGGCCGCGCGGGCGACGATCTGCTTGGCTCGCCGCTCGATGGTGTGCTGCAGCCGGGCGACCGCCTTGGGTGTGAAGGCGGCACTCACCACCCGCCGAAGGCTGTCGTGGGCCGGTGGGTCGAGAACCAGCATGTTCGGCTGCACCCGGAACGGTGCGGGACGCAGGTTGACCTGCCCGAGCTCGGAACTGAAGAACTCGTGATGACGGCTCGCGTAGACGATGTCCTCCGCCGTGGTCACCGCCCAGAAGCCGGCCTCGTGGTGCTTGCTCCTCGGGTAACCGGGCGTCTCCAGCGCGGCGTGCCAGCTCACCGGCCGCCTGCTGCGCAACCGTTCGAAGGCCACGTCGCGGACGTCGAAGGGCTGCTGCCAGAACGCCACGCTTGAGATATCGACGCCGGTGTCGACTCGGTGATCCGTCCGGAACAATCGCACCATCCGTGCGCTACCGGTCTCGGCCAGGTTGTGCGCGTCGGAAACGGTCCAGCTTGGCCGTCCAGTTATGGCCCAGTGGACCCTTCATGAGGTGGCGTCGGTCGGGTAGGTGACGAAGACGAACTGGCGGCTGTCGGCCGCCCAGCTGCTGACGTTGAGGCTTCCCTGGCCGCCGAACAGCGGGTAGGTCGCGATGGGTGCCGACCAGTCGTCGTTGCGGACCAGGCGGACCTCGACGGGCAGGTCCGGCGGGTGTCCACGCGTGCCCGACGGAAAGCTGATGTAGGTCGCGAACTCGCCGTTTGGGGACAGGTGCGGGAACGCTCATCGACACCAAGCAGGGTGGTTGTGGGCGCTGCTTGGCAGCCCTCCTGGGACCAGCTCAGCTACTTCCTCGAAGCTGGCCATCCACGGTGGTGTCTGCCTGTCCCAGAGGTAGCGCCGCAGACCGTCGTACTTCGCCATGCCCCCATCCTCTACGGCTCAGCGGCATCGCGCGCGGGCCGGTAAGCACCGAGCGCCACGGAGCCAACTCAGACGAGAGACCAGACCGCCGGCGCCGCCCCAAGGGCCGGCGACAACGCCGCCATGGAATCGTTCTTCGCGCTGCTGCAGAAGAACGTCCTCGACCATCAACGCTGCACCACCCGCCAACAGCTGCGGATTGCCATCATCACCTGGATCGAATGGACCTACCACCGCCGACGACGACAAGCCCGCCTCGGCCGCTTGACCCCTATCGAGTACGAGACCATCATGACCACCACCCAGGCGTTCGCCGCCTGACCAACCCCGTCACTATTCATGCAGCAGTCCCTACTCAGGTAGGACTGGTTCGGCGGTGTGTACCGGTGACCGGAGAACCCCCACGGCACAGGCTCTTGTGCTGATCGGCTACGCCTCGGGTCTTCACCTACGGACGAGACCTCACCGGCGGTCGGGAGCAGCGGTTGCCAGCATTCGCTGGGTTGGCGAGAGGGTGCCGGCCGCGGTCAGGAGCTGGTGGACGGCCTCGGTGCGGGAGCTGACGCCCAACCGTGCGTAGATGTTGTTGAGGTGAGTACGAACGGTGCCTTCGGCCAGGCCCATCCGCCGCGCGATCTGGAGATTCGTGTAGCCCTCAGTGACCCACTCCATCAGCTGGCGCTGACGTTCGGTGAGCGGAGCGACGAGGCGCTGGCGCTCACCCCGGCGATACGCCGCTTCGATATGGGGCAGCAACAGTTGCAGGTCGAAGCGCTCTCGGTCGGTGAACTCCTTCCCTGTGTGTCTCCAGCACAGCAGACGCAGCTCGCGGTGGAAGCCGTCAGGCAGACACATCATCAGCTCGTGCGACGTAGTCGGGCTCTCCCGGAAGCATTCGACGTAGAGCGGCAGAGTCCGCCACTGCCTCGTTGACATGAAGTCTGTGGGCTTGGTGACACACGGCATCTCATGGGGGATCCACGGTGCCCGGCGGGTGGAGGGCTGGAGATGTCTCCAGAGAAGCGGATCGACCGGGCGGAGCTCGAACAAGGAACGGAAAGCTTGCGGCGGGTCGCGACTGCTCTGGGTCACATAGTAGAACCCGACGCCGTAGTCCAACCCGATGAACACCAGCTCATCGCATCGGATGAGTCTGCTCACGCTGTCGAGCAGTTCGCCGGACAAAGCCTCAGCAGGGCGGTGCAGCTGGCAGGCTTCGACCACCTCCAGCAAGGCGTTCAGGTGCTTGTCGTTCAAGGTGTATCCAGGCATGCAGCCCCCTCGCGGACACTCTAGGCCGACGGGTACGGGAGGTGAGCGGCTCGGCGCATACGTAGAAGCGCGTATGGCTGCACTAGCGGCCTCATCCATAGCGTGGGTGTCGGTCGGTGGACACGCCGATCATGCCCGAGAGGGCATCGATGACGCGGTGCGAAGCTGCGTCGGATCGGAGGGTGGCCATGAAGACTGGTCTTAGGCGCGCAGGGATGGCGGCGCTGATGTTAGCGGCTATGGGTGGTGCACCCGCGCTCACCACATCACCGGCCGGAGCGGCCCCTCCCCAGGGGCGACCGTCCCCGGGCGAAGCACGCACGCTGCACGTTCGCGGGACGCTACGTCCGGTGAACGTGGATGAAGGCGTCTACACGGTTCACGGCAGCCTGCTGGGGCAATGGACCACGCCTACCTCCACCTACATCTACAACACCCCCTCTCTGGCCATCGCCAAAGGCACCGAAAAGTTCAGTGGATGCGTCGACCGTAACCGCAACAAGCGATGCGGACCAAGGGAACCTAGCGGCGAACTCAACTTCGAGTTCATCCAGTGGGCGCGATCCAACCCTGATACCGGCGCGTTCATCATCGGACGGTGTGTCCATCCCATCATGGGAGGTACAGAAGACTTCGCCGGCGCCCGCGGTCTTCTCACCATGAAGGACCTACCCGTAGGGGACCGCATCCGGACCACCTACCAAGGCGACCTGGTGTTGAACCCTGTTCCTTCGGAGGCCGGGGCGAAGGCCGACCGAACTGGCTCTGACGCCGCTGCTCCAGGCTCGCGTACGGCACCCGGCAGAGCGGGCTGCTGACCGGCCGCGGGACCCCTGCCAAACCGAGGGAGAGCCGAACGCTCTCGACGGATGGGCCCGACCCGGGTTCAGCAACGCGGTCTACCACCAGCGACACGGCACGGACTCGCGGGTGATATGCCCGAGGCTGCCACCGTGACCCCGCCTGAGCCCGAGCGGTCCGTGAAGGAGCCGGCGTCGACCGACCCGGTGGCAATGCTGGACGCGGCGCCGCTGACCTCGGCCGAGGCTCGCCGCGTCGAAGCCGCCCGGGTGGCCCGGGTGGCCGGGGTGGCCCGCAGGCTGCTCCGCTGCCGGTTGGACTGGCGGGAGTCGCCGCCTGGTCCGCTCATCACAGCGGCCTCGAGCCGCTGCCCGCAGCCCAGCCACCATGACCAGCTAGCTGATCGACCTCGCCAGGCCGGCCAAGGTGGGCACGATGAGCCGACGGCTGTGGGCGATCGGGTTCGTCCATCAACTCCAGCATGGCGAAGCTGCCCGTACAAGGAGCGCCTCGATGAGGCTGGTGTCCCTCGAAGACGGCCCAGGAGCAGATCGAGGTGTGACTGAGACTGGGTACCAGAACGCCGGCGCGGCCCAGGGGGCTGCGCCGGCGTCGTGCCTAGCCAGGCTGGCGGTGGCGGAGAGATTTGAACTCTCGGAGGTTTTACCCTCACGCGCTTTCGAGGCGCGCTCTTTAGGCCGCTCAGACACGCCACCGCCGTGAAGGGTACTCAACGGGAGGCCTTCCCCGCCAATCGAGGGAGGCTCAGCGCGCGAGGAAGAAGTCCCTCAGCAGCGCGCCGCACTCAGCCGCCAGGATGCCGCCGCGGACCTCCACCCGGTGGTTGAGCCGCGGATCACGGACGACGTCGAACAGCGAGGCCACCGCGCCGGCCTTGGGGTCGTAGGCGCCGAACACCAGCGTCTGCACCCGGGCCAGCACCAGAGCTCCCGCGCACATCGTGCACGGCTCGAGAGTGACGACCAGGCTGCAGCCGCTCAGCCGCCAGGAGCCCAGCGTCTGCGCCGCCCGGCGCAGGGCGAGCACCTCGGCGTGAGCCGTGGGGTCCCCCGAGAGCTCCCGCCCGTTGCCAGCCGCGGCCAGCACCTCACCCTCCGGGCCCAGCACGATAGCCCCGACGGGCACGTCACCGTGGGTCTCGGCACGCTGGGCCTCGGCCAGGGCGAGGCGCATCGACGGCGACCAGCCGCCAGCGGGAACGGGCACGTCGCGCCGCACTCAGGAGTGGGCGGCCGCCTCGGCCACCCGGCGGAACTGCGGGTTGAGGTTGATCTTGTCCGCGATCTCGACGAGCATCTGGTCGCTGCCCAGATCCAGGTCATCGATCAGGGCGGCCATGTCGAAGTCGCTCATCCCGAGGTCGGCGAGGATGCTCAAGTCGCCCATCGGCTCGCTCTCGTCGTCGGGATCGGGGATGTCCTCGTCGAGGAAGTCGGCCACGTCGTGGGCGATGGGCCAGTCCGCGGCCGCTGCGGCGTCGTTGAGCAGCACCTGCACGTGCTGGCCGCGCACCCGCACCAGCACGAACACCTCCTCGACCAGGCTGACGAAACCGATCGCGCCGGCGTCACCGGGAAGCCGTCGTAGCTGAGCGATCAGCTCCTCGAGGTCGTTGGCCAGGTCGGGGTCCATCGCCTGGACCAGCGGCTGGCCCTCCTCGCGGTAGGCCGCCACCACGAAGTCGATCTCGTCCTCGGCAGCGTCCTCGAGGTCGTCGTCATCATCGTCATCGTCGTCGTCATCGCTGTCCGCCACGACGACGGGCCCCGCTGGTGCGACCGTCCGCGACCGCGCGTCCGAGCCGGGTCCGTCCAGGTCGAACGACTCGTACTCCTCGTCGTCGAAGTCCGACACCCCGCCCCTCCTCCACGCTCGTCCAGCCGCCCGGACAACCGCCGGACCAACCGGCCCCATCGTGTCAGACATCAGGACCGGGCACGACACCGATCCCTGGCCGGCCGGGGCCGCTAACGTTCACCCCGTGGACCTCCGCATCGTCGAGCACCCCCTCGTGTCGCACAAGCTCACCGTGCTCCGCGACCGCCGCACCGACTCGCCCACCTTCCGCCGGCTGACCGAGGAGCTGGTGACGCTGCTGGCCTACGAGGCGACCCGCGAGGTGCGGGTGAGCGAGCAGACGGTGGAGACGCCGTTGGCCACCACCGTGGGCGTCCGGCTCACCAGCCCGCGGCCCCTCGTCGTGCCGATCCTGCGGGCGGGGCTAGGCATGCTCGAGGGGATGACGCGCCTAGTCCCCACGGCGGAGGTGGGCTTCCTCGGCATGGTGCGCAACGAGGAGACCCTAGAGGCCGCCACCTACGCCGAACGGCTGCCCGACGACCTCTCCGGGCGTCAGTGCTACGTGCTCGACCCGATGCTGGCTACGGGTGGGACCCTTGCGGCCGCCGTGCAGTTCCTGGCCGGGCGGGGCGCCGACCACATCACCTGCATCTGCCTGATCGCCGCACCCGAGGGCGTGGAGCGGCTGCGCGGACTGCTCGACGGGCTCGGCATTCCGTGCACCGTTGTGCTGGCCGGCATGGACGAGCGCCTCAACGAGGTCGGCTACATCATCCCGGGCCTCGGGGACGCCGGCGACCGGCTGTACGGCGTCGCCGACTGAGGCTTGCTCACCCCCTTCGCCGGTAGCCGACGAAGGGGGTGAACAGCGGTGCGGGGCCTCAGCGGATGGTGAAGCCGCCGTCCACCACCAGATCAGCCCCGTTGATCATGTCGGCGGCTCCGCTGGCCAGGAACGCCGCGGTGGCGGCGATCTCCTCGGGCATGGCGAACCGGCCGACGGGGATCTCGGCCATGTGCGCCATCCCCTTGGGGTTGTCCCAGGCGTTGATGCCCAGCGGGGTGAGCACCACCGTCGGGGAGATGGTGTTGGCGGTCACGCCCCGCCCGCCCCACTCCAGGGCGAGCACCCGGGTGAGGCCGACGACGCCGAACTTGGAGGCGCAGTAGGCGACGTGGTCGGTCAGGGCCACCGTCGCTGCCTGGGAGGCGAGGTTGATGATCTTGCCCCGTCCCCGCTCGAGCATCCCCGCCCCGACCTCGCGGCACATCCGGTAGGTGCCGCTGAGGTTGACCGCCAACGTCGCGTCCCAGTGGGCGTCGCTCAGCTCCTCGGCCGGAGCCAGCAGGGCGACCCCGGCCGAGTTGACCAGGATGTCGATCTGCCCCGCCTCGGCCACCACCGCGGCCACGGCCTCCCGCACCGAGGTGGTGGAGGTGACGTCACAGGCGTAGGCCGACGCAGCGGCACCGACCTTGGCTGCGGCAGCCTGCGCTGCCGCCTCATCGCGGTCGAGGATCATCACCCGCGCGCCCGAGGCGGCGAAGCGCTCGGCGATGGCCAGGCCGATGCCCGAGGCGCCTCCGGTGATGACGGCGACCGAGCCGTCGAGCCGGACCGACAGGCTGGAGGTGTCGACGACCGGTGGGGTCAGCACGCCCGGCTCCCGGCCGAGGCGTCCGTCACTTCTCCTGCCCGGTGATGCCCTCGTAGGCGATGTTGCCCGTCTTGAGGTTCTCGGTGGTCAGCTCCGGCAGCGCGTCCAGGAACGCCTGACGGTCGGTGACGACGTGCTTCATGGCCACGTCGACGTTCTCCTTGGTGATCTTCGGCATCAGGTAGACCGGCTCGGTGTTGACCTCTTCACCCCGCGCGATGGCCGCAGCGACGGCCAGGCCGGCGGAGAGCTCCACGGTGCCGTTCTGCAGCATCGTGCCGATGAAGTCGCCCGACTCGACGGCCTTGAGGCCGTCCTCGATGCCGTCGATGCCGACGACCGGGATCTTCTTCCCGGACTCCTTCAGGGCCTGCAGGGCGCCGAGGCCCATGTCGTCGTTCTGGGAGACGACGCCGTCGATGTCGTCACCGTAGGCGGAGATCCAGTTCTTCATCTTGTTGACCGCCTCGTCACGCTTCCAGTTGGCGGTGTCCTGGGCCAGCACCTTGATGCCGGGGTTGTCGGCCAGGACCTGGTCGATGCCCTTCTGCCGGTCGATCTGACCGGACTGGCCGAGGGGGCCCTGCAACACGACGATGTTGCCCTTGCCGCCGAGCTCGTCGACCATCATCTTCATCTCCTCCGCACCCGCCTTGACGTCGTCGGGCTGCACGTTGCCGGAGATGTCGGGGTTGTTGAGGGCCGCGTTGACCGGGATGATCGGCACGCCGGCCGCCTTGGCGGCAGCGACCTGCGGCTGCAGCGAGTCGGCCTGCACCGGGACGACGACCACGGCGTCGGCCTTGGCGTTGATGAGCTGGTCCATCTGGTTGGCCTGGGTGCTCACGTCGAGGTTGGCCGAGTTCCACAGGAGCTCGATGCCGTTGGCCTTGGCGTAGGCCTCCATCCCCTCCTTACCGGCGGTGATGAAGGAGCTCATGTCGTAGACGGTGACGCCGATGCGGAGCTGCTTGGCCTCCCCGCTGGCGGCGGGCTGGGCGTTCTGGCTGGTGTCGCCGGCGCCACAGGCCGCCATGCTGAGGGTCAGGGCAGCGGCGGCGACGGTGGCCAGCGTGCGGGTGAGTCGGGTCATTCGGGTGTTCTCCTTGGATCAGGCGTGCTGGGCGGACAAAGGGGTGGGGGTCGGGTCCGGATGATCCGGGCGGCGGGTTCGGCTACTGCTGTCGGCGGGTGGTCCAGACGTCGACGGCCACGGCGAAGACGATCAGCAGGCCGGTGATGACGTTCTGCCAGTACGAGGGCACCAGCAGGATGTCGAGTCCGTTGTTGAGCGTCTGGATGAGGACCAGCCCGAGGGCGGTGCCCCAGACCGAGCCGCGGCCGCCCATCAGGCTGGCTCCGCCGATCACGACCGCAGCGATGGCGTCGAGCTCGTAGCCCTGACCGAGGTTGGGCGGGCCCGAGATGACGCGCGAGGCGAGCATCACCCCGGAGAGCCCGGCCAGCAGGCCGGAGATGGCGTAGACGCTGAACAGCACCCGGCGGGCGTTGACGCCGGCGATCTCCGCCGCGGCGCGGTTGCCTCCGACGGCGTAGACGCGCATCCCGTAGGCGGTCCGGCGCATCACCACGGAGAAGGCGATGATGCCGATGATCATCACGATCACCGGGATCTGCAGGCCGAGGACCTGGGTGTTGGCGATGGCGCCGAACTCGGCGGGCAGGCCGTTGATCGGGGCGCCGCCTCCGATCGCGTACGCGATCCCGGACCCTGCGGTGAGCATGCCGAGCGTGGCGATGAACGGGGGCACGCTGATCACGGAGACGAAGAACCCGTTGATCGCACCGGCCACCAGTCCGACGACCAGGGCCGTCAGCAGCGTCATCCAGACCTGGCCGGGGTTGGCCTTGGCGACGGCGGCCGCGGCCATCGCCGACATGGCGATGATGCTGCCCACGGAGAGGTCGATGCCGCCGGTCAGGATGACCAGCGTCTGCCCTAGCGCGATCAGGGCGAAGGGCGCGGCGGCGATCAGGATCGTCGTCAGGTTGTCGACGCTGGTGAAGCGCAGGCTCCGGTAGCTGAAGTAGCAGATCACCAGCACCACCACGATCAGCATCGCGTTGCGCAGGGCCAGGGCGGCCCACCAGGCCCGGGAGAACCGGCGCACCGGCTCGCCCGTGGTCGGCGAGGGGGTCACCTGCCCCGAGCCCTGGTTGGCCGGGGCGTCCTGGTTCGTTGCCTTGACGGTGTCGGTCACGTCGGGTCCTCAGCGGTCGGGGTGTGGGTGGTGCCGACCGGGGTCGGCGAGCGGGGCGGCGCGGCGTCGAGGCCGGCGGCCAGGGCGAAGATGCGGGCCTGGACGTCGTCCGCGCCGAGATCGGTCTGGCTGAGCTCGCCGGCGACCGCCCCGGCCCGCATGACCAGCGCGCGGTTGGCGAGGCCGAGGATCTCGGGCATGTCGGAGGAGGCCATCACCACAGCCACCCCGGTGGCGGCCAGGTCGACGATGATCTTGTAGATCTCGGCGCGGGCGCCGACGTCGACGCCGCGGGTCGGCTCGTCCAGCAGCAGCACCTGGACGTCGCCGGTGAGCCACCGGGCGAGCACCACCTTCTGCTGGTTGCCGCCCGAGAGGGTGCCGACCTCCTGGCTGAGGCCGCGCGAGCGCAGCTGGACCGACTTCATGGCCGAACCGACCTTGTCGACGCGGGCGCGGGTGCGCAGCCAGCCGGCCACGCTGAAGCTGTCCAGCCGGGGCAGGGTGCCGTTCTCCAGCACGGTCATGCCGAGGATCGCGCCGGAGTGCTTGCGGTCCTCGGGAACCAGGGCCATGCCGCGGCGGATGGCCGCGGCCGGCTGCTGGCGGGGCACCGGCTTCCCGGCGACTGACACCGTGCCGCCCGCGGTCCGCCGCACGCCGAAGATGCCCTCGATCAGCTCGGTGCGGCCGGCGCCCACGAGGCCGGCCAGGCCCAGGATCTCGCCCCTGTGGACGGTCAGGCTCACGGGGGCGGAGGCTCCGACGACCTGCAGGTCGCGGACGTCCAGCACCGGCTCGGTGCCGGGGGTCGGCCGCTCGGGGAACAGCGTGCCGAGCTCGCGGCCGATCATCGCGGTGACGATGTCCTCGTCGGTGGTCTCGCTCATGGGCTGGTCGAGGAGCAGGTTCCCGTCCCGGAGCACGACCACCCGGTCGGCGAGGGCGCGGATCTCCTCCATCTTGTGGGTGGTGTAGATCATGGCCACGCCGGAGGCCCGCAGCCGGCGGACCACCCCGTACAGGCCCTCGACCTCACGCTCGGAGATCGCTGAGCTGGGCTCGTCGAGCAGCAGCACCTTGGCCCCGGTCCGGGTCGCCTTGACGATCTCGACGATCTGCTGCAGACCCACGGGGAGCGAGCGCATGCGGGCCGTCACCCGGATGCGGACGTCGAAGACCTCGAGGGCCTCCTCCGCCTGCCGGATCATGGCGCCGCGGTCGAGCACGCCGAACTTGCGGACCTCCTGACCGACGAAGAGGTTCTCATAGACCGTCATGTCCGGGAGCGAGGCGAGCTCCTGCGGCACGATCGCCACCCCGGCCCGGTGCGCCTCGGCCATGTTGCCGCCGCGCAGCTCGGCGCCGTTCACCGTCACGGTGCCCGAGTCCGCCCGGTACTGACCGGACGCGATCTTCATCAACGTCGACTTACCGGCGCCGTTCTCCCCGGCCAGGGCGGTCACCGTGCCGTGCTCGAGCCTCAGGCTCACGCCCTTGAGCACGGGGATCCCGCCGAAGCCCTTCTGGAGGTCCCGGCACTCCAGTACTGCCGCCACGCTGTCTCCCTCGACGATCTTCGACGCTTGCCACGTTCAGCTGAGCGCAACGCCGCACCGGACGCCCGACCGGCACCCTAAGCGCCAGACGAGCGGCGGGTCAAGATCTATGCTGCTCATATGAGCAGTCCTACCGAAGGCGTCGAGGATTTAGCTGTTGTAGCTTCCGCGGCTCCCCCCGTGGGGCTGAGCGTGGACGACCAGCTACTCATGGCGGCACTGGCGCAGCGCTACTACTTCGCCGGCCGCACGCGGGTCCAGCTGGCCGAGGAGTTCGGCCTCTCTCGCTTCAAGGTGGCGCGGCTGTTGGAGTCAGCGCTGCGCTGGGGCATCGTCCGCATCTCCATCGTGCTGCCGGCCTCGGTGGACGCCGAGCTCTCCCTCCGGCTGCGCGAGACCTTCGGCCTGGACCGGGCCCTGGTCACGGTCCTGCACGACCACAGCCCGCAGGCGGTCCGCGAGGCGCTCGGCCGGGCCACGGCCGCCCTGCTGAGCGACATGGTCACCGAGGACGACGTCTTGGGCGTGGCCTCCGGTCGCACGATCGACGCGGTGGCGCGACACCTCACCAGCCTCGCGGGATGCGAGATCGTCCAGCTCACCGGCATGAGCGGCGACCTCGACGACAACCCGGTGGAGGCGCTCCGTCGGGTGGCCGTCCTCTCCGGGGGTCGCGCCCGCTCCATCTACGCCCCTCTGACCGTGGCGACGGCGGCCGCCGCGTCGGCGTTGAGGTCCGACCCTCGGATCGCCGACGCCTTCGCGCGCTTTCCTTCGGTGACGACCGCGGTGGTCGCCGTGGGCAGCTGGGACCCTCCCGAGTCGAGGTTCTTCGACGGCCTCCCCGTCGAGGACCGGCAGCGGCTGCTGGCCCTCGGGGTGACCGCCGACGTCGGCGGGGTGCTGCTCGACCGCGACGGCTCCCCCGTCCCGACGCTGGACGACCGGATCCTCGGGGTCACGGCCTCGCAGCTCGCGGGCATCCGGCGGGTCATCATGGTCGGCGGGGGGCCGCGCAAGACCGAGGCCATCGGGGCCGCTCTGCGCTCGGGGCTGGTGTCCTGCCTGGTCACCGACGACTCGGTGGCCCGGGCCCTGCTGGCCGTCGTCGGGCCGTGACGGTGGGTCAGTAGTAGTAGGGGAACGGCGACCAGTTCGGGTCGCGCTTCTCCAGGAAGGCGTCGCGGCCCTCGACGGCCTCGTCGGTCATGTAGGCCAGCCGCGTGGTCTCCCCGGCGAACACCTGCTGCCCCACCAGGCCGTCGTCGATGGCGTTGAAGGCGAACTTCAGCATCCGTTGGGCGGTGGGGCTCTTCCGGCAGATGGCGCGCCCCCACTCCAGCCCGACGGCCTCGAGCTCGGCGTGCGGCACGACCCGGTTGACCATCCCCATCCGGTGGGCGTCCTCGGCGGTGTAGGTCTCACCGAGGAAGAAGATCTCGCGGGCGAACTTCTGGCCCACCTGGCGGGCGAGATAGGCCGAACCGAAGCCGGCGTCGAAGGAGCCGACGTCGGCGTCGGTCTGCTTGAAGCGCGCGTGCTCGGCGCTGGCCACGGTCAGGTCGCAGACGACGTGCAGGCTGTGCCCACCCCCGGCGGCCCAGCCCCCGACCAGGGCGATCACCACCTTGGGCATGAAGCGGATCAGCCGCTGCACCTCCAGGATGTGCAGCCGGCCGAAGTCAGCCGAGGGGGGGACGACCCCCCTGACCCCCCCGCAGACGACAGCGCGGGGTCGACCTGGGCGGGGGACTCATCGTCGGCGTAGGTGTAGCCCGAGCGGCCCCGGATGCGCTGGTCACCGCCGCTGCAGAAGGCCCAGCCGCCGTCCTTGGCTGAGGGCCCGTTCCCGGTGAGCAGCACCGCTCCCACGTCGGAGGACCGACGGGCGTGGTCGAGCACGCGGTAGAGCTCGTCCACCGTGTGCGGGCGGAAGGCGTTCCGCACCTCCGGCCGGTTGAACGCCACTCGGACGACGGGGGCGTCGACCGCGCGGTGGTAGGTGACATCGGTGAGCTCGAAGCCCGGCACCTCCTGCCAGAGGGTTGGGTCGAACGGCTGCGCGGAGTCGAACGGGCTCATCGGGTCACCGTAGCCCGCGGCGGCTGGGGGCGGTGGAGTCGCCCGTTGGCCGGGCTAGCTGACGTCGAACTCGTTCCCTTCGGGGTCGGTCATCGCGATCCAGTGCCCGCCCAGCTCGCGCCACTCCCGGCTCTCGACGGCGCCGAGGCTGACCAACCGGTCCACCTCCGAGCGCATCCGGCCCTCCCCCACGTGCACGTCGAGGTGCAGCCGGTTCTTTCCCGTCTTCTGCTCCGGCACCCGCTGAAACAGCAGCCGCGGACCCGCCCCTCGGACGGCGACCAGGTCACGCCAGTAGCGTCGCCCGCGGTGCACCACGGTGTCCGACTCCTGCGCCCAGCCTTGCTGCAGGACCGACGCGATCAGCGCCGAGTTGTCCTCGAGCTCCCCTGCCAGGGCGGACGCCCAGAACTCGGCTTGGGCGTGCGGGTCGAGGGCGTCCATCGTGAGCTGCCAGCTCGGCTTGGTCGGCTCCTGGGGTTCCATCCGGGCTCCTTTACTCGTCATTCGGGACGGCCAGCAGGGTCGCCCTCATCCGCCCCTAGCCTCGCCCCAGGAACGGCATCGTGGTGGCCATCACCGTCATCTGCGCGACGTTGGCCGCGAGCGGCAGGGAGGCCATGTAGACCACGGCCCGTGCCACGTCGGCGACGTCCATCCGCGGCTCCGGACGGCGGCTCCCGTCGGCCTGGAGGATGCCGTCGGCCATCAGCGCGGTCATCTCGGTCGCGGCATTACCGATGTCGATCTGCCCGCAGGCGATGTCGAACGCCCGGCCGTCCAGGGCCGTCGCCTTGGTCAGTCCGGTCAGGGCGTGCTTGGTCGCGGCGTAGGGCGCGGACCGTGGACGCGGGGTGGTCGCCGAGATCGACCCGTTGTTGATGATCCGGCCACCCCGGGGCTGCTGGGACCGCATGACGCGGAACGCCTCCCGGGTGCAGAGGAACGCTCCGGTGAGATTGACGTCGACGACCGAGCGCCAGTCCTCCAGCGAGATCTCGTCGATGCCCTGCTCGAACGAGCCGCGACCGGCGTTGTTGAAGAGCAGATCGACGCGACCGTGCTCGGTCACCGTCGTGGCGAACAGCGACTGCACCGACCCCTCGTCGGTGACGTCGACGGTCACCGGGTGCAGCCGGCCGGGCCGGTTTGCCGCGACCTCCTCGAGGGCGTTGGGGCGGCGTCCGGCGAGCACCACCAGCCAGCCCGCGTCGGCCAGGGCGAGCGCCGTCGCTGCCCCGATCCCGCTGCCCGCTCCCGTGACCACTGCCACCCGTGCACTCACCGCGCCAGCCTCCCACGCCCCCTCGAGCAGATCGTGGGAGTTCACGCGGTGAGTACGGCGCGTGAACTCACACGATGACGCCGCCGCCAGCCCTCAGCGGGCTCGGAGCAGGCCCGCGACGCCGGGCAGCACGCCACCCGCCGGGCCGCTGAGCCCGCACTCCATGGCCAACCAGCCGTCGAAGCCGATGCGGTCCAGCGCAGCCAGGGTGGCCGGCCAGTCATAGTGACCCGCACCCGGCTCCAGCCGGTTGCTGTCCCCCAGCTGGACGTGGCGGATGTGGGCGCCCGCGGCTTCGATCGACGCCGCGCAGTCCGCCTCCTCGATCGACATGTGGTAGGTGTCGGCGATCACCGCGACCCCGGGCGAGCCCACCTCCTCCACCACCGACACCGCGTCAGCGAGGGTGTTGACCAGGTAGTCCTCATACCGGTTGAGCGGCTCCAAGAACAGCGTCGTCCCGGCGCTGACCGCGTGCTCGCCCAGCTCGACGAGAGCCTCCACGAGCAGCCGGCGCGACTCCTGCTGGCTGCGCGGCGGGGTGAACGGGGGCAGCTTCAGGCTGAAGACCCCGAAGGCGTTCGGGCTGACGATCCCCAGCCCGCCGGCCTCGGCAATGGTGCTGAGCAGCATTTTGAGGTCGGCGATGGCCGTGGCGCGGGCCGCCGGCTCGAAGCTGCCGAGGAAGGTCGGGGTGTGCATCACCGCCGAGCACATCTGGACCCCAGCAGCCCGGGCCCGGCGCAGCTCCTCGGCGCGGGCACCGAAGACGCCGTCACCCTTTCCGGAGAGCTCGATGCCGTCGAAGCCGCAGTCCAGCGCGAACTGGAACTGCTCCTCCAGGTTGGCGCCGGGCAAGGTCGCCTCCTGGGCCGCCAGCCGGATCACGCCGCCACCTTCAGGTCCTCGTCGAAGCTCAGCACGACCTGCAGCGCCTGCTCCGGGTGCTCGTCCAACAAAATGAAGGCCGCCGGCGCCTCGGCCATCGGGATGGTGTGCGAGATGAGCTCGGTCAGCCGGAGCCGGCCGGAGACCGCTAGGTCGATCGCCGTGTGGGCCAGCCGGTCGCCGTCCCAGCGGTGTTGCAGCGCCGGTGCGACGCCGGAGATCTGCGAGCAGACCAGCTGCACGCGGTTGTGGTGGAACTCCTCGCCGAGCCGCAGCCCCACACCGTCGCCCTGCATGAAACCGGCGGCGCAGACCCGCGAGCTGTAGGCGACCGACCGGATGGCCTCGTGCAGCCCGCGGTAGCTGCCCGTCACCTCCAGGCAGACGTCCGCGCCCCGACCGCCGGTCAGGTCGCGGATCCGCTCGGCCACGCTGCCTTCTCCTGCGTCGAGGACGGTGTCGGCGCCCAGCTCGAGCGCCAGCTCCCGGCGCGAGGGGAGGTTGTCCACCCCGATCACCCGCGCGCCGTTCAACCGGGCCAGCTGAGCCGCGATCTGCCCGGGTACGCCCAGGCCGAAGACGGCGACCGTCTCCCCGACGTGGATGTCGGCGTCGAGCACCACGTTCAGCCCGATCGCACCGATCTGGGAGAAGATCCCCACCCGGGGATCGGCCGAGGGGTCCAGCACCCGGGCTGCGGCCCGGTCAGCCTTTTGCACGGTGGTGGCGCGGTGCCCCCACGTCCCCCACACGCGGTCGCCGAGCGCCAGCCCGGTCGCCTCGGCCCCCACCTCGACGACCTCGCCGACCTCCTCGTAGCCCCAGCCGTCGACGGGGTAGGAGAAGCTCGTCGAGCCGTCGACGAAGAGCCGCTGCTGCTCGTCCCACTTCTTGGTCAAGTAGGGGTTGCTGCCCCGGTAGGCAGTGAGCTCCGTGCCGGCCGAGATGCCGGAGTAGAGGGTGCGGAGCCGGACCTCGTCTGCCCCCAGGGGACTGAGCGGCTCGTCGACCACCTCGGAGCGGTGCGGAGAGGTGAAGCGGATGACGGACGGCATTGGGGGGCTCTCTTCCTGGTGGTGATGGGTGGGAACGGGGGACCCTGCGAGCGTCGGGTAGGTCAGGCCCGGGCCCTGTCTGGACGATGGAGCGAGCAGGACACGCTTTTCGTCCTGCTCGCGAAGGAGGAAGACAGGGCCTGGAGGGCCTGGCCGAGCGCGAGCAGGAGATGAAATCAGCCCTTGACGGCGCCGGACATGAAGCCGGCCGTCACCTGCTTCTGCAGGACGACGAAGAGGACGATGATCGGCAGGATCGTGAACAAGGTGCCCGCCGCCAACGGCGCGACGTCGATCGAGCGGCCACCGGTGAAGACGTAGAGCGCGGTGGTGAGCGGCCGGTAGCCGCCAGTGGGCAGGTAGAGCAGGGGCACCAAGAAGTTGTTCCAGGTGCTGATGAAGGTGAAGACGGTCAGCGAACCGATCCCGGAGCCGACCAGCGGCAGCATCACCCGGGTGAAGATCCGCCACTCCGAGCAGCCGTCGATGCGGGCCGCCTGCTCCAGCTCCTCCGGCAGGTCGGAGAAGAAGGCCCGCATGAAGAAGGTGCCGAAGGAGGTGCCCATGGCGGTGAGCACGAGGACCGCTCCGGTCAGGGTGTCCAGCAGTCCCATCGAGCGCAGCTGGAAGTAGAGCGGGATCATGTAGGTGAAGAAAGGGACCAGCAGCCCCAGCACCACGACGTAGAAGAGCACCGTGCGGCCGGGGAACGGCAACCGGGCGAAGGTGTAGCCGGCGAGGGTGGAGATCACGATGATCAGCACGGTGCTGGGCACCGAGAGCAGCACGCTGTTCAGCAGGTAGCCGCTGAAGCCGCCCTCGGTCCAGGCCCGGACGATGCTCTCCGAGGAGAAGGACGTGAAGAGCCCGAACGGGTCGACCTTGGCCTCGGCTTCGGTCTTCAGCGCGGTCGAGACCACCAGCAGCACAGGGATGATGGTGGTCACCGAGAGGGTGATCAGGACCAGGTGCCGCAGCGCGAGGCCGGCCCGCTTGCGGCCTGACACCCGCGTCGACCCGACGTTCCGGGGCTCCGGGGGCAGGTCGGGCAGCGTCGGCAGTGCCTGCGTCGTCGTGGCCATCAGGCTCCCGTCCCCTGCAGCGACAGCTTGCGCTGCAGCCGGTTGAGCGCCACCGCGAACGGCACCGAAAGCACCGTGATCAGCAGCGCGAGAGTGGTCCCGTAGCCGATCCGGCTGAGCTGGAAGGCCTGGGTGTAGGCGTAGGTGCCGATCACATTGGTGGCGTCGGCCGGGCCGCCGCCGGTCATGATGAAGATGATGTCGAAGACGCTGAAGCCACCCACCAGCGTGAGGGTCAGCACCATCAGAAACACCGGCATGATCTGCGGCAGGATGACGAACCACAGCCGAGCGGAGGCACCCGCCCCGTCGATCCGGCTGGCGTCGACCAGCTCGACGTCGACGTTGCGGAGCGCGGAGATGAAGATGACCACCGCGAAGCCGGTGGCTCCCCAGATCGCGGTGACCAGGACGGCGTAGAGCGCCCAGCGCGGGTCACCCAGCCAGCCGCGGGTCAGCGAGCCCAGGCCGACGGCGCTCAGCAGCTGGTTGAGCAGGCCTTGGACGGGGTCGTAGATCCAGCCCCAGACGATGCCGACGGCCACGCCGGGAAGCACGTAGGGCAGGAAGAAGCAGAGCCGGTAGAGCATGGTCCCCCGCTCCACCCCCCACAGCAGCAGGGCGAGCAGCAGCCCGATGGCGATCGGCGCGATGGTGCCGATGACGATCCAGATCGCGTTGTTCGACAGAGCGTGCCACACCTCGTCGTCGGCGAACATCTCGCGGAAGTTCGCGAGTCCGACGAACGGTGGGTTCGCGCTCACCCCGTCGAAGTCGACGACGGAGTAGACAAGCGCGTTCCCCAGCGGCAGCAGGAAGAACGCCACCGTGATCAGGGTGACCGGCACGACGAGGACGGCGCCCAGCCTGCGCTGCGCCCTCCTCGTCACCGCCGGGGCGTGCGAGACGGCAGAGGCCACCTCAGCTGGCCGGCTTCTTGTAGTTCTTCTGCAACTGCGCCGCCACCTTGTCCGGCGTCGTCTGGCCCGTGAGCAGGCCTTGCATGCCCTTCCACATCGCGTTGTTGAACGTGTCGTTGGTGAGGACGTCGATGTTGTAGCCGAAGTCCCCGGTTCCCTCGGCGATCTTGGCGGTGTCGGTGAGGATCTGGGTGAACAGCGGGGAGGCCTCGATCCCGCTGGTGTCGATCGGGAACGCCGGGATGTCCTGCAGGTTCTCCACCGCCCAACGGCCGTGCTCGGCGCTCATGCCGTAGTCGAGGAACTTCTCGGCCGCGTCGACCTTCTGGCTGCTGGCGGAGACGAAGGTGCCCGACCCGAGCCCGCCGGAGAAGATGCCCTTGCCGGTGGAGGCCGGGAAGGGGATGAAGCCCACGTCGAACTTGGCGTTGCGCTCGATGTCCAGCGCCAGCCAGCTGCCGGTCGGGTTGATCGCGGCCTTGCCCGAGTAGAAGAGGGCGTTGCCGTTGTCGTAGCCGACCGCCGTCGGCGAGGGGGTCAGCAGCTTCTGCTCCGCCAGGTCGGACCACACCTTGAGCGCGCTGACGACGCTCGGGTCGTCCCAGGGCGTCTCGCCGGAGAGCAGCTTGTCCATCCCCTCACTGCCCACCTCGCTGGACAGCGACATGCTCAGCAGGTGGCCGCCCTGCCAGCCCTCCTTGTCGTTCACGCCCATCGGGATGACCCCGGCGTCCTTGAGCTTGGAGGCCGAGGTCATCAGGTCGGCCAGGTCCGTCGGCTCCGCCAGGCCGTTCTCGGCGAAAAGGTCCTTGTTGTAGAAGAGCCCCACCTCCTCCATCTGGCTGGGGATGCCGACGAGCTTGCCGTCGAAGGTGACCCGCTGCTTGGCGAAGTCGTAGACCGGCCACTGGTACTTCTCGTAGGCCCCGGTGAGGTCGTGCACCAGGCCGGCCTTGGCGAGCGCGCCGGCGAAGCCCGGACCGGTGTCGTAGCCGAAGACGTCGGGAGCGTTCCCCGAACGCAGCTGGGTCTGCAGGACGGTGCGGAAGCTCTCCGCCGGCAGCACGTCGAGCTTGACGGTGATGCCGCCGCTCTGGGCCTCGAACTTCTTGATGTCGTCCTTGATCAGCTTCAGGTCGGCCGCGTCCTCCGGCTGGCCGATGAGGTAGCGGATCTGGACGGGTCCGGTGGAGACCTGGGGAGCAGAGGACTGCTCGGCGCCGGGCGAGCCGCCGAAGCAGGCAGTGAGGGTGAGGGCGAACGCGGGAACGAGCAGGAGCAGAGGTCTGCGAGCAGCCACGGTGACTTCCTTGTCAGAGGTGCGAGGGGTGCGGCGGGACGCGCGACCGGACGCCGGGGTGCCGCCCGCGACCAGCTGGCGGTCCCCGCGGCCACGCTAGTTCTAACGTTAGAAGACGATTGTCCGGAACCTGTCGGATTGTCAAGGACTCGGGTATGAACGACGTATGCCCGTGACCGAACCGCTCGTCGAGCACGTCCCCGGGACCGGTCGGCCGGCCCGCATCAAGGACGTCGCGGCGATGGCCGGCGTCTCGCTCAAGACCGTGACGAATGTCGTCCACGAGCGCCCCTACGTGAAGCAGGAGACTCGCGACCGGGTGCTGGCGGCGATCGCCGCGCTCGACTACCGGCCGTCCCGCGCCGGCCGCCAGCTGCAGAGCGGTCGCAGCAACCTGATCACCCTGGTGGTGCCGCGGATCGACGAGCCCTACCTGGGCGGGCTGGCGCATGCGCTGATCACCGCCGCCACCCCGCGAGGGCTGCGTCTGCTGATCGACGAGACCTCGGGTCAGGTGGAGCAGGAGCTGGAGGCGGCGAACGGCTACCCGGGGCACGGGATCGACGGCGTCATCTTCAGCCCGTTCGCGCTGAACCCCGAGCACCTGGCGGCGCGCAGCCACGACGTCGCGATGGTCATGCTGGGCCAGTTCCTGCCCTACGAGCACCGCCGACTACGTCGCGATCGACAACCTCGGGTCCGCCGCAGACGCCGTCGCGCACCTGGTGCAGCAGGGTCGTCGACGGATCGGCTTCCTGGGCGCCCAACCGGATCTGCCCGGCGCCCTGGGTGAGGTCCGCCGCGGCGGCTACATGGCCGCGCTGGCCGGGCACGGGCTGCGGCCGCCTCCCGGGGCGACTGCCCCCGGAGTCCGCTTCACCCGGGAGTCCGGGAGCGACGGCGTCCGGGAGGTGCTGGCCCGGGCGCCCGACGTCGATGCGCTGGTCTGCGCCAGCGACCTGATGGCCATCGGCGCCATCCGCGCCCTGCAGCAGCCACGGTCGCCGGGTGCCGGACGACGTCGCGGTGCTGGGCTGGGACAACATCGTCGACGGTGAGTACACGACGCCCAGCCTCACCACCGTCGCGCCGGACCTGGCCGCCCTGGCCGCGCAGACGTTGGACGCGCTGATCCGACGGATCGAGGGTGACCGCACGCCGGGGCGGGAGTACGTCGTCCCGCACCGGCTGGTGATCCGGCAGTCCACCAGCGGGGTCGGGTCCCACCGGTGAGGCCCGGGTCAGTGCAGCCGAGCGGTCTCCACCGGCTCGGAGTCGTGAGCACCGGCGGCGGCCGGACGCTCGTTACGCAGGAATAGCCCGCAGATCACCGCTCCGAACCCGACCACCATGGCGACGGTGAAGGCAGTCTGCAGCCCCCCGTTCTGCGCGAGGGCGGCGGAGGTGCCGCCTGCCGTCAGCGAGGCGGTCCGGCCGGCCATGATGCCCACCAGCAGCGCCGTGCCCGCCGCGCCCGCGACCTGCTGCAACGTGGACAGGATGGCGCTGCCGTGGGAGTACAGGGACGGCGGCAGCGGGTTCAGGGCGGTGGTGAAGGCGGGGGTGAACAGGCAGGCCAGGCCCAGGGACATGACCAGGTGGTAGCCGACCAGCAGCCACACCGGCGTGCCGGCGTCGACGGTGCTGAGCCGCCACAGGGTCACCACCAGGAGCAGCGAGCCGAAGGTTGACAGCCCACGCGGGCCCCACCGGTCGAACAGCCGACCGACGACCGGGCCCAGCAGCCCCATGAGCAGGCCGCCCGGAAGGAGCAGCAGGCCCGTCTGGAGCGAGTCGAGGCCACGGACGTTCTGCAGGTAGATGGGCAGCAGGATGATCACCCCGAACAGGGCCACCATGGCGATGCAGAGCATGGTCAGGCTGACGCTGAACATGGGGAACCGGAAGGCCCGCAGGTCCAGCAGCGGGTCACCCCCGTTGGCCAGCCGCAGCTGGCGCCAGCCGAACGCCACCAGGCAGAGCAGGCCGACGACGAGGAAGACCAGGGCCGAGTTCAGCCCCTCCCCCGCGCCCTCGCCGAGCCGGCTCAGGCCGTAGACCAGGCCGCCGAACGCGGGCACGGAGAGCAGCACCGAGACCACGTCGAGCCGCTGACGGCCGGGCTGGCTCACGTCCCCCAGCAGCCGGGCGCCCAGGACCAGAGCGGCGAGGGCGATCGGCAGCACGATCACGAACATGAAGCGCCACGAGAGGTACTGCAGGATGACGCCGGAGACCGTCGGTCCGATGGCCGGGGCCACCGAGATGGCGATGCTGACGTTGCCCATGACCACGCCGCGGCGTGCCACCGGCACCAGGGTGAGGATCGTGGTCATCAGCAGCGGGAGCATGATCGCGGTGCCGGAGGCCTGCACGACCCGCGCGGCCAGCAGCATCCAGAAGCCCTGGGCGATCGCGGCCAGCAGCGTGCCGGCGGAGAACAGGCTCATGGCCAGGATGAAAACGGTCCGGGTCGCCAGCCGTTGCAGCAGGAAGCCGGTCGTGGGGATGACCACCCCCATCGTCAGCAGGAAGGCCGTGGACAGCCATTGCACGGTCGAGGCGCTCACGCCCAGGTCGACCATCAGGTGGGGCAGGGCGACGCCCATGATCGTCTCGTTGAGGATGACCACGAAGGTGGCCACCAGCAGGGTCATGATCGCCGTGCGGTGAGCGACGGGCAGCGGCTGACCGCGGCCGTCGTCCCTTCGCTGGCTACCCGTGGCCGCCGGGGTCCGGTCGATCGCCGTCATGACTCACCTGTTCTCGTCGTTCCTGCTGTCTCGCCGACGTCGCTGCCGAGACTGTTCTCTGGAAGCGGTCCGCTCCCCCTCCGACCCGCGCGGAGGGGAGAACTCATCGACCTCTGGCTAACAGCAGTCGGGCTCGTTCTGTTCCGCCGCTAGCGTGGCGCGGTGCAGCCACTTCGCCTCGTCGTCGGCGCGATCCTGGTCGACCGCCTCGACCGCCCCTCTTGGGTGCTGGCCGCCCGCCGCACCCGACCACCCGCGCTGGCCGGCCGCTGGGAGCTGCCGGGCGGGAAGGTGGAGCCCGGGGAGCAGCCCGAGCAGGCGCTGCACCGCGAGCTGGCCGAGGAGCTCGGCATCGCGGTGCGGCTGGGCGCCGAGCTGCTCCCGACGTCGGGACGGACCTGGCCGCTGACGCCCGGGCTCGAGCTGCGCGCCTGGTGGTGTGAGCTCGCCGAGGGTGTCCCCCAGGCCGGTGAGGCCCACGACTCCGTCCTCTGGCGCACCGCGAAGGACGTCGCTGGCCTCGCCTGGCTCGACCCAGACCGACCGCTGGTGGACCGGATCGCCGCCGTGCTGCGGACGAACGCAAGCCAGGGTGCTCCGGACTAGCGCGCGGGCACGTTGGCGCCTACCGCCTGGAGGCCGCGATCAGCCCTCGACGACAGCCCAGCTGTGGGGAGCCACCGCGCCGGACTGCACGGGGTCCCCGGACTCCAGCACCTTGCCGGCCCGCTCGGGCAGCGCGAAGGGGGTGTCGCCCAGGTTGAGGGCCAAGGTGAGCCGTCCTCCGTCCTGCTCGGACCAGGCGTGCACCAGCAGGTGCTCGTTCGACACCGCCGAGGTGTCGGTCTGCGCGCGGGTCAGCCAGGGGTGCCGGCGCCGCAGCCCGATCATCCGCTGGTAGACCGACCAGGTGCCGGCGTCGGCGTCGGCCACCTCGGACGGGGCAGCCGGCATCTCCGGCCGGATGGCGTCGTCCCCGCCCACGCGGTCCTCCTTGAGCGCCCGCAGGCCGTACTCGTCGCCGTAGTAGACGCTCGGGACGCCGGGCAGGAAGAACAGCAGCGCCACGGCGTGGGCGACGTGACGCTCGTCGGCGACCTGGGTGGCGATGCGCGTGACGTCGTGGTTGCCCAGGAAGGTCAGCGGCAGCAGGTCTGCCACCAGGTCGCGGTGCCGGCCGAGCGTCCACTCCAGCTCGAAGAAGTTCCGCTCGCGGAGCGAGGACCAGACCGCCTTCCACAGCTCGTACTGGGTGACCGAGTCCAGCCCGGAGCGGTGGACGTAGTCCTGGTAGTCCCCGTGGATCATCTCACCGACAAACCAGGCGTCAGGGAAGCGTTCCCGGACGCGCGGCAGCACAGCGGCCCAGAACTCCGGCGGGACCGCGTAGGCGGCGTCCAGCCGCCAGCCGTCGGCTCCACGCTCCAGCCAGTGGGTCATCACGTCGACGACGTGCTCCTGCACCTCGGTGGCGCTGTGGTCGAAGGCCACGAGCTGGTCGTGGCCCTCGAAGTAGTAGGGATGCCCCTCGCTCCAGCGGATCCACCGGCCGGCTTCGGACCCCGCCCCGGCCTCCAGGGCGGCCCGGACCGGGGGGAAGTCCCGCCCGGCGTGGTTGAAGACCCCGTCCAGCAGCACCCGGATGCCACGCTCGCGGCAGGCCGCGACGAGCCGGTCGAAGTCGGCGTCGTCGCCCAGCCGTGGGTCGATCCGGAGGTAGTCGGTGGTGTCGTAGCCGTGCGTGCTGGCCGTGAAGACCGGGCCGAGCGCGAGCCCGTTGGCGCCGAGGGCGACCAGGTGGTCGAGCCAGCCGTGCAACCGGTTCAGCTGGTGCGGGGCCGGGTGCGCTCCGGCCAGCTCCTTGTCGGCCCCGACGAAGCCGAGCGGGAAGACCTGCCACCAGATGACGTGCTCCACCCACGCACCCATGGACACCACTCTCCTCGCTCGTCGGCCGGACCGGGCCTCAGCATCGCAGAGCGGTCTGACAGGCCGGGGGCCTCGGCCCCCTCGAGGTCTAGGATGGCCGGACCACCGCCGGTCAGCTCGCGAGGCCGGTTCCACGACCTCAGGAGCTGCGATGTCGAATCACGACGTACCCGCTGACACCGACGAGAGCGTCGAACCCGCCATCCGCCCCGAGCCCGAGGGCTCCGGCCTGACCGACCCAGACGAGTACGGCGGCCTGAGCGTCGAGGACGACCCCGAGGGCACCGTCGACCCTGCCGATCTCGCCGGCGGAGCCGACGAGACCGACGAGGACGTCAGCTAGGAGCGCTCGGCGTCGGGGCCGGCGCCGGTGGCCAGCACCGCGAGCCGCTCAGGGGTGGCGCTGAAGCGGTTCTGGTCGATCGGCTTGTTGCTGTACTGCCAGAAGGTCGCCCACGTCCAGCCGCCCGGCAGGGTGCCCGGGGACGTGCTGTAGCGCGCGAGCCAGAGCGGGTTGGTGCGGGAGAAGGCCTTGCTGTTGCCGGTGCACCGCGACCACCAGTCCGTGGTGGTGTAGATGATCGCGTCGCGCGTGGTGAGCCGCCGGTACTCCCTCGTGAACGACCTGATCCAGGCGCGCATGGCCTTCTTGCTCTTGCCGTAACAGGTCGCGCCGTAGGGGTTGTACTCGATGTCGAGGACCCCGGGCAGCGTCCGGCCGTCTGCCGACCAGCCGCCACCGTTGCGGACGAACACCTGCGCCTGCTTCCTCCCGCTGCTGCGATTCGGGAGGGCGAAGTGGTAGGCCCCGCGCACCATCCCCGCGTCGTAAGAGCCGGTGTACTGGGAACCGAAGTAGGGGTTCTTGTACCGGGTGCCTTCGGTGGCCTTGACGTAGGCGAAGCTCTTGCCCGACTCCACCTGCGCCACCCAATCGACCTCACCCTGCCAGCTGGAGACGTCGATCCCGAGGACACCCTGGGGAACGAAGGCCTCTCTCGCCGTGGGCGCGGAGGCCTGGGGCCGGAGCTGTCGAGGCACCGAGGAGAGCGGCCTGGAAGGAGTCTCCCGGGTCTGCTGGCGCCAGCCCATGGTGGCTTCCCCCGGGCGGACCCCGGCCGCCTTGGCCTCGGCCGTCACCAGCGGACGGGTCGTCTCCGCCTGGGCAGGAGCGGCTTGGGCGGCGGTGGCCCCGGCCACGGTGGCGGCCAGGAGGGCCGCCGCCAGCCGGCGGGCGGTGCGAGGAAGGGGAGGCATGACACGGTCCTTTGCGGAAGGGCAGGGGGAGTCCCGCTCCCCCGGAGCGCCAGTAGCGCACCGCCCCACGAGAAGACCAGGACCTGCGCGAGCCTACGCAGGTCTCGCCGTCACGGAAAGACCCGGGACCTTCGCCCCGGGGTTCGACGGCCGGACGCCGGAGAAAGTCCGCGAGCGAAGGGTCGGACCGCGAGCGGTTAGTCTCTTCGCGACCTTGGCCACAGCACCGCTGGGCGCTCGCGCCGTCGGGGTCGTCCCCCGAAAGAGGTCCTCGTGCGTCTCCGTCCTGCTCTGTGCGGCCTCGCCGCCGCCGTCTCGGCCGGGCTGGTGCTTCCCGCCGCCGCCGCCCCCATCCCCCTGACGCCTCCCCCGCAGCCAGCCTTCAGCCGGACCTTCGACCCCACGTCGCCGGCCCGGGTCCAGGCTCGTTCGGCGGAGCGTGACCCCGACCAGATGGTCACCGCGCTCGTGCAGCTCGACGCTGCCCCGGCCGGCGGCACCCTCGACAGCTCGGGCCCCCGGCGCGCCGCCGCGACCGCGCGGGTGGCGCGCACGCAGGCCGCAGCCGTGCCCCGGCTGGAGGCTGCGGGGGCGAGAGTCCACGGCCGGCTCAGCACGGTGCTGAACGCGGTCCGGGTCCGGACGCGGGTCGGCGACCTCGACCGGCTGGCCGATGTCGCTGGGGTGCGCGCGGTGCAGGTGTCGCGGGTGGTGCACCTGGCCGACACACGCTCAGCCCGGGCGACCACGACCGACCAGACGTGGGAACGCCTCAGGCTCACCGGCCGGGGCCAGGTGATCGGAGTGATCGACACCGGCGTCGACTACACCCACGCCGGCTTCGGCGGCCCCGGGACCAAGGCGGCCTTCACCGGGAACGACGGAACGCGCATCGAGCGAGGTACCTTCCCGACGCCGAAGGTGGTCGGGGGCTACGACCTGGTGGGTGACGACTACGACCCGGACGCCGACGGGAGCACGGCCCTCCCCCGACCGGACCCAGACCCCCTGGACTGCGAGGGGCACGGCTCCCACGTCGCCGGCATCGCCGCCGGGGTCGGGGTCACGACCGCGGGCCGGCCCTATCGCGGTCCCTACACCCCGGCCGCGTTGAAGCAGGGGTTCGCGGTCGCGCCCGGCGCCGCCCCCCAGGCTTCGCTCCGGGTGTACCGCGTCTTCGGGTGCAAGGGTGCGACGGGTGACGACGTCATCCTCGCCGCCATCGACCGGGCGGTCCGCGACGGCGTCGACGTCCTCAACCTGTCGCTGGGCTCGTCGTGGGGCAGCAACAACGACCTGCTGACCCAGGCGGTGAAGGCCGCCACGGCGGCCGGAGTGCTCGTGGTCGCCGCCGCCGGCAACGACGGCGGCAGGGCCTACCTGGCCGGCAGCCCGGCGACCGCCGACAGCGCCCTGGCCGTCGCCGCTGTCGACACGTCCAGGGTGCTGCGCGGCAAGGCCGCCCCCTTCAGCTCCGGTGGGCCGCGCCGGCTGGACTCGGCCCAGAAACCCGACCTGGCCGCGCCCGGCGTGGCGGTCCGGTCGGTGCGATCGGGCTCGGGGACGCGAAGCGCCGCGTTCTCGGGCACCTCGATGGCTACTCCCCAGGTCGCCGGGATCGCCGCCCTGGTCCGCCAGGCCCACCCCACCTGGACCCCGCTGCAGGTCAAGGCGGCCCTGGTCTCGACCGCCTCGGCGACCGCCGTCACGGGCTATGACTCCCGGAGGGTGGGCACGGGTCTGGTCCAGGCCCGGCGGGCGGCTGCTGGGCGCACCCACCTGTCGACGCCCGACGGGCTCGACAGCCTGCGCTTCGGGATGAACCAGCTGAGCGGCGCCTACCGCGAGAAGCGCACCTTCGTGGTGAGCAACCGCTCGACCAGCACGGTCCGGTACCGGCTCGCCCCGGCCTTCAGCTCAGCGCGACGCGGGGCCTCCCTAACCCTCTCCCCCGTCTCGGTGACCCTCCGCTCCGGGAAGTCGACCACGGTGACGGCCACGCTCGCCCTCCGCGCGTCGGCGGTGGCAGCGCTCCCCGGCGCCTCCGTCTCCGACCACGGTGCGCTGAGCACGCTGCACGGGGTTGTCGTCGCCACCCCGACCCGCGCCACGGCCGCCCACCCCGTCCTGCGGATGGCCTTTCTGTCCGTGCCCGTCCCGCTGTCGGCGGTGACCGCGTCCCCGTCGGTGCCGCTGCCGGCGAGCGGTGATCCCGGGCCGATCACGCTGACCAACCGAGGCCCGCACGCCGCGACCGCGTCGGTGTTCCAGGCCCTGCTCAGCGACCCCGCAGGCGACGCGAGCAGCAGAGAGGCCGCGGACGTGACGGCCCTGGGGGTGCAGGTCCTGCCCGCCCCCAGCGGCGACCGCAGCGACCGGCTGATGGTGTTCGCGGTCGGACAGGCGGCGGGCACCTCGACGCAGGGGACCCGGTCGGTGGAGCTGAGGTTCGACGTCGACGCCGACGGGATCCCCGACCATGTCCTGTACAGCGGGGACACCGGCTACGAGGACGAGGGCAGCCCGGACGGCACCCTCTCCAGCTACGCCGTCGACCAGGACGGCTACCTCGTCGATCGCTGGACGGCGTCAGCGCCCGCGAACGGCTCGACGGTGCTGCTGCCGGTGCTGGCCAGCAGCCTGGGCATCAGCGCCAGTGGCCCGAAGCCGCGCATCCAGATGAGCGGCTACAGCAACCTCGACCAGGGATTGGACGACGTCGCGGCCACCGCCCGCTACCAGCCGTTCCGGCCTGCGCTGAGCTCGGGGGCCACCGTCCGCGTCCCCCCGGGCCGGACCGTCCGCGTGCCCACGCGCGTCGACCGCTCCCGGCTGGCCGGCCAGACCAGCGAGGGCTGGCTGGTCGTGACGCCGGACGACGCCGCAGGTCTGGAGTCCGACCGGGTGCGACTGCGGCGGCCGAGCAGCAGCTCAGCCGCTCGCGGGAACTGAGCCACCCGCCATGCCTGATCGTGCTCAGTCCCACACGCCGCCCAAGTCCGTCCACAGCTGGTCGCTGTTCCGCACCCTGCACCGCTACGTCGCACCAGGGTCGATGCCTCTGGGCGGGTTGCCCGAGTCCTCGGGACCGGCCCCCGACCTGTTGGGGCTGCCGGCCGAGCTCGCCCGTCATGGTTACACCAGCGCCCAGCTCTGCCACTTCTACCTGCACCGCGTGGATCCTCCCTTCCTCGACGAGCTCCGGGCTGCCTTCGCCGAAGCGCAGGTGGAGCTGGAGTGCTTCCTGGTCGACGACGGCGACCTCGCCTCCCCCGCCGACGGGGAGGCGCAGCTGGACTGGGTCTCTTCCTGGCTCGAGGTTGCCGAGCGCCTCGGCGCCCAGCGCGCCCGGGTCGTCGCCGGGCAGCAGGCGCCGGACGACCAGACGCTCGCCGCCAGCGCCTCGCGGTTGCGGGAGCTGGCCTCCCGGCACCCCGACCTCCGGCTGGTGACCGAGAACTGGCACCGCCTGCTGCCCGACGCCGCGTCCGTCCTCAGCCTGCTCGAGCGGACCGAGGGTCGGATCGGTTTCCTGGTCGACCTCGGGAACTGGCAGGGGCCGGACCGGCACCGCGACCTTGCGGCCGTCGCCGACCGGGCGGAGACCTGCCAGGCCAAGGTGCGGACCTCCCCCGAGGGCCGGCTCGACCTCCAGGAGTACCGGACCTGCCTGACGGTGCTCGCCGACGCGGGCTACGCGGGGCCGTTGGCCCTGGTGCACGACGGTCCCGACCCCGACGAGTGGGGACGGCTGGACGACGCCTATGCGGTGGTCGAAGCCGTCTTCGGCGCGACTGCGGTCTCCTGAGCACCTGCCCGGAGTCCCGTATCCTGTCCGTGACGTATCGCGGGGGTGGTGCGCTCGTGGAGCGCAGTCAGATACCTCGCCAGAAGACCTGAAACCACAGGTCTTGTCAACGCAGGGAAACCCATGACCACCGGCTTAACAGGAGTACCAGCGCTCAGCCCGCTGCTCACCTTCGACCAGGCGTGCGAGCGGGTGGTCGAGTACCTCAAGGTCGTCATCCCGCTGGGCTTCTGGTCCGTGAGCGCCTACGACCCCCAGAACGACCGGCAGGTCTACCTGCACCTCCGCGACGACGTCTACGGGGCGCAGGCGGGCGGTTTCCACGCGTGGTCGGACTCCTTCTGCCAGTACATGGTCACGGGAGCGACGCCACAGATCGCCCCGGACGCGATGGCGGTGCCGGAGTACGCGAGCGCCGGGGTGGCCTCGCAGCTCGACATCGGCGCCTACGTCGGGGTACCCATCCAGGGCAGCGACGGGCAGCTCTTCGGCACGCTGTGCGGCCTGGACCCCCGGCCGCAGACCGCCAGCCTGGAGGAGCACGCGACTCTGCTGGCGCTGCTGGCGACGCTGCTCGGGCAGATCCTGGTGGGGCAGCGCCTTCAGGAGGAGGCCGATGAGCGTGCAGCCACCCTGCGGTGGCGGGCGTTCCACGACGAGCTGACCGGGCTGCCCAACCGCGCCCTGTTCAACGACAGGCTCGCCCACGCGCTCAACCTGCGAGGCCGGAGCGCGAGGTCTCTCTCGGTGCTGACGCTGGACGTCGACGACTTCAAGGCCGTCAACGACACCTTCGGCCATCCGGGCGGGGACCAGCTCTTGATCAAGCTCGCCGAACGAGTGCGGGGGGCACTCCGCAAGGGCGACACCCTCGCCCGGCTGGGCGGGGACGAGTTCGCCGTTCTGCTCGAGGACACCGGCCCGACCGATCTGAGCAGCTCGCCGGCCCTTGTGGCCGAACGGATCGTCGCCGCGATGGAGGAGCCGTTCACCATCGCGGGCAGCACGATCGAGGTGGGGCTGAGCGTCGGCGTCGCGAGCCTGGCGAGCCAGGAGCAGGGCCCAGCCGACGCCGAGGACCTCCTCGTCCACGCCGACCTGGCCCTGTACTCCGCGAAGCGCGCGGGCAAGGCCCAGCTGGCCGTCTACGAAGACACCATGCGACTGCCCGAAGCCCGGGACCTCCAGCTGCGCGAGCCGCTCCGCCGAGCAGTGCTGGACGGCGGCGTGGACGCGGTCTACCAGCCGATCGTCGAGATCGGCACGGGGAAGGTCACCGGACTGGAGTGCCTGCCTCGCTGGGTGCACGACGGCCAGGCGATCAGTCCCGAGCTCTTCCTCCCGCTGGCCGAGCAGTCCCACCTGCTGCGCCCGCTGGTCGAGCTCGTGCTCGACCAGGCCTGCTCGCGGCTCGGCGGGTGGAACCACGCGGTCGGGCACCAGCGGCTCCATCTGGCAGTTCACCTCCCCCCGGGTCTGCTCGTCGATCCGGCCTTCCCCGACGCCGCAGCCCAGAGTGTCCGGCACCACGGGCTGCATCCTCGCCAGCTCACGTTCGAGGTCACCGAGGAGGCGCTGCTCTCCGATCCCAAAGCTGCGCGCGCGGTCTGCCAGGACCTGCACCGACGAGGCTTCGCGCTGTCGTTGGCCGGTTTCGGGACGGGCTACTCCTCCCTCCTGCACCTGCGCGCCATCCCCCTGCACTCGGTCAAGATCGACGCCAGCTTCACCGACGACGTCGACACCAACCCCGACACCCGACGATTCGTGAGGGCCCTGCTGGCCATGGGACGGGACCTGGGCCTGCAGGTGATCGTCCAGGGCGTCGACCGGCAGGGCCAAGCTGATCAGCTGGCGAAGCTGGGGGCGGCCTACGCCCAGGGCGACCTCTACGCGCCGCCTCGGAAGCCGTGGGAGATCAGCGTCGAGAGCGCACGCTAGGCGCAGCGGTCACAGGCCGGTGCCCGCGCTCTCGGCCGGCCCGTGGCCGCAGGCTCAGACGCCGCGGCCCGACAGCGGCGTGCTGTGTACGCGACGGCTGCGGTTGCGGGCGCTACGGTCCGGGCTGCTCGACCCGCGGTGCTCGCCGGCGACGTCCAGGTCATGCAAGTGGTTCCTCATGGCGTGCCTTCCCCGACGGTGTTCGTGATCGTGTTCCCAGTCTGTCGTCCCTTCCCGCTCGCGACCAGGGTCGAAAGTCATGTCAAAGTCCGTCATGGCCCTCTGCCGCGCCCAAGAACCAGCTCACGGTCTTCGCGGGCTGTCCTGTTGAGGACATGTCATCAACAGGACAGGGTTGTGGCTCGCCATCCGCCCTGCAGCGCTCTACAGTTAAGGGGTGTCGGGGGCCATGAACCCCCGAGCTTGGTCCCCGACACCACACAGACCGAAGTCCGTGGCCACCTGAACCCCCGAGCAGGTGGCCACGGACTTTGTCGTTGTCCCCCGTCCCCTTCACGCGCGGTCAGCTGATTCGGCCGCCGATGCTGGGCGGCCGACAGCGGACAGCGCGGAGGTCGCCGGCCAGCCCGATCTCGCCGAGCCCGTGCGCCACGAGCACGACGTCGCCGCGGGCGGTCTCTCGCTCACCGCCGTCCCAGGTCAGGGTCCCGGTCCCCTCGGTCACCACCAGCACCGCGAAAGACGGGTCGAGGGTGACGTCGAACCTGCTGTCGAGGTGGTCGGCCCGGAAGTAGGGGTCAGCCTGATGCGGGAGCAGCCGTCGCACGCCGCGCGACGCGTCCCCCGCACTCGGCCCGAACAACCCCTCCACGCTCGCCCGGGGACGCCCGGTGGAGTCCAGCGCCTGGAAGATCTCCTCGGCACTGAGACCCAGGGTCGCCGACTCGGCGGTGAGGCCGTCGAAGCCCTGCCACTCGAGCAGGACGGACAGGTCCGAGGGCTGCTGCAGCTCCACCAGCGTCAGACCCGGAGCGAGCGCGTGCGGGTATCCCGCAGGGACCAGCAACGCGTCGCCGGCCTGCAGCGGGACCTCGTTGAGGAGACCGAGGAGATCGCTGGTGTCGCCGCCGTCCACCCACCGCGTCACGTCTGTCGCCGTGACATCGCGCTGGAAGCCGAGGTAGGCGGTCCCACCCCCTTCGGGGGCGTCGAGGATGAACCAGGCCTCCGTCTTCCCGTTGACGGCGTCCAGGCGGCTCCGGGCGAAACGGTCGTCGGGATGGAGATGGACGAACAGCCGCTGCCCGGGGGCCAGCAGCTTGACGAGCAGCTGTGTCGACGCGCCGAACCGCTCGACGTGCTCCGCCCCCAGGAACCACTCCGGGTCCCTGAGCACGGCGTCCCGGAGCAGGGTGCCGTCAGGCAGGGAGGACTGCCCGACATCCTCACTGCCGAACACCGAGGTGGTGGAGGCGAGGAAGTCCTCGGGCCGGTGGTCGTCGATCTGCGGCCTTCCGCGCAGCGCCGCGATGCCCGCCCCGCCGCGGTACGGGCGCCGGGGCTGGTTGGGCTCGAGGAGGTAGGGCCGGCGATCGCGACGGGGGCCTTCCCGGCCCTCAGCAGCTGGGGATGACGCTTCCATGGGTCCATCCTTCGCCTCGTCGCGACGCTCATCGAGCCGGAAGTCCCATGGATACCACACCTACGCGGGGTAGTCCCCGCCAGGAAGCGCCAGCCGCTCACCCCGGCACGAGTCGCTACAGAGCAGGCTCTGCGCTGCTAGGCAGCAGGCTGTGGCTCGGGCAGGCCGGCCACTCGGACGGGACGGCCGGCGGCCAGCGACTCCTGGGCGGCGTCGGCCACCCGGGCCGCGGCGAGAGCGTCCTCGGGGGTGCACGGGTTGGCCCGTTCGCCCCGGACGAGCTCGAGGAAAGCCGCCATCTCCGCGCGGTAGGCGGCGGCGAAGCGCTCGGCGAAGGTCCGGTGGGGCGGACCCGGAGGGAAGGTCACCCCCGGTTCAGCGGAACGGACGGCGGTCGTCGCGTCCAGGCCCACCATCAGCGAGGCCTCGGAGCCCTGGATCTCCAGCCGGACGTCGTGCCCGGCACCGTTGTAGCGGCTGGCCGAGACCGTCGCCAGAGTGCCGTCGGCGAGGGTGACGAGAGCCAGGGCCGTGTCGACGTCGCCGACCGCGCCAATGGCCGGGTCGCCGTTGTTGGACCCCCGGGCGTACACCTCGACGATCTCCTGACCGGTGAGCCAGCGCAGGATGTCGAAGTCGTGCACTGAGCAGTCGCGGAAGAGCCCGCCCGAGGTGCGCAGGAACTCCACCGGCGGCGGCGCCACGTCGCAGGTCACCGCACGGAGGGAGTGGATCCAGCCCAGCTCGCCGCTCAGGTAGGTTCGCTTGGCCTCGAGGTAGCCGAGGTCGAAACGCCGCTGGTGGCCGATCATCACCTGGCCGCCGTGGTCGGCGATGTGCTGCAGCACCGGCAGCGACGTCGCCACGTCCAGGGCTACCGGCTTCTCGCAGAACACCGGCACGCCCACCTCGACCCCGGCACGGATGAGCTCTGGGTGGGTGCTCGTCCCGGTTGCGACGACCAGGGCGTCGAGGCCGTGGTGGAGGAGCTCGGGGACCGACGCGACGTGCTCGGCCCCCACCGCGGCCGCCACGCCCCGCGCGTGCTCGGCAGCGCTGTCGGTGAGCAGGAACCTGAGGTGGTCCCCGCGCGCCCGCAGGTCGTCGCGGAGGGCGGCGATGGTCTGGGCGTGCATGGCGCCGATGCGCCCCACCCCCACCAGTCCGATGGTGAGATCAGTCATGGAGGTCCTCGCGGTGGTGGGAGTCGACGTCACTGGACGCCGGTGGGAGGAGTAGCCGGTCCGCTCCGCGCTGCTTCTGCGCGGAGCAGGCCCGCTCGCAAGCCGGACGGCCCGCGGTCACTCGTTCTGCGGGAAGCCCAGGTTGAGGCCGCCGTGGCTCGGGTCGAGCCAGCGGGAGGTGATGACCTTGCCCCGGGTGAAGAAGTGCACACCGTCCATGCCGTGCGCGTGGCTGTCACCGAAGAGGGAGTTCTTCCACCCGCCGAAGGAGTAGTAGGCCATCGGCACCGGCACCGGCACGTTGATGCCGATCATGCCGACGGTCACCTCGTTCTGGAACTGGCGTGCGGCCCCGCCGTCGTTGGTGAAGATCGCCGTGCCGTTCCCGTAGGGGTTGTCGTTGATCAGCTTCACCCCATCGGCGTAGCTGTTGACGCGGACGACGGCGAGCACCGGACCGAAGATCTCGTCGGTGTAGACGCTCATGTCGGTGGTGACGTGGTCGAACAGGGTCGGGCCGACGAAGAAGCCCTCGCCGTCGCTGTCCGGGGTGACCGTGCGGCCGTCCACCACCAGCGTGGCGCCGGCCTGCTCGCCCGCGCCGACGTAGCCCGCGACCCGGTCCCGGGCGACGGCGGTGATGAGCGGGCCCATGTCGCAGCCGCGACGCCCGTCACCGGTGCGCAGCCCGACCGTCCGGTCCCTGATCTTCTCCACCAGCTGGTCGGCGATCGGCTCGACCGCGATCACGGCGGAGATCGCCATGCACCGCTCCCCCGCCGAGCCGTAGCCGGCGTTGACCGCCTGGTCGGCGGCCAGGTCGAGGTCGGCGTCGGGCAGCACGAGCATGTGGTTCTTCGCCCCGCCGAGGGCCTGGACGCGCTTGCCGGCGCTGGTGCCGGTCTCGTAGACGTACCGGGCGATCGGTGTGGAGCCCACGAAGGAGATCGAGGCGACGTCAGGGTGGTGGAGCAGGCCGTCGACGGCCACCTTGTCGCCGTTCAGGACGTTGAAGACGCCGTCGGGAAGCCCGGCCTCCTTCCACAGCTGCGCCATCCACAAGGCGGCGCTGGGCACCTTCTCACTGGGCTTCAGCACCACGGTGTTGCCCGCGGCGATGGCGATGGGGAAGAACCACATCGGCACCATGGCCGGGAAGTTGAACGGGGAGATGATGCCGACGACCCCGAGCGGCTGGCGCACCGAGTGCACGTCGACCTTGGTCGAGGCGTTCTCGGTGAAGGCGCCCTTGACCAGGTGCGGCATGCCGCAGGCGAACTCGACGACCTCCTGGCCCCGGCTCACCTCGCCCAGCGCGTCGGAGAGGACCTTGCCGTGCTCGTTGGTGATGAGCGCCGCCAGCTCGCCCTTGCGGGCGTTCAGCAGCTCCCGGAAGGCGAACAGCACCTGGGTGCGCTTGGCCAGCGAGGTGTCCCGCCAGCGGGGGAAGGCGGCCTTGGCCGCGGCGACGACGGCGTTGACGTCATCCTCGGAGGCGAGCGCCAGCTGCGCGCTGACCGCGCCGGTGGCCGGGTCGGTCACGTCGGAGAAGCGGCCGCCGCTGCCTTCGAAGACCGCGCCGTTGGACCAGTGGTGGAGCGTCGTTGCCATGAGTCGTCCTTCGTCCTTGCTCAGTGTCGGTTCGATGGGGTTCAGGGTCGGTTCGATGAGATGAGGGCCGCTCCGGCGTCGCCGCCGAAGTGCTTGTCGATCAGCGCCGCTGCCTTGTCCCGCTGGCGCTCGGAGATGCCGCGTGCGTCCTCCTCGAAGCCGAAGACGCAGCTGGAGACGACCCCGTCGAACCCGACGGCGGCCAGGGCCGCGAACACGGCGTCGTAGTCGACCTCGCCGCGGCCCATCTCCATGTGCTGGTGCACCCGGACCGGGTTCCCCGGCGGGTTGGTGATGTAGCGCAGGCCGTTCGAGGCGAGGTGGTCGAACGCGTCGGCCAGGTGCACGTAGCGGACCTTCTCCCGCGCGGCGGCGATGATCGTCGCGGCGTCGTGACCCTGGTGGAAGGCGTGCGGTGTGCAGTACAGGAAGCCGATCCAGTCCCGGTTCAGCCCCCGGACCATCCCGACGGCGTCCAGGCCGTCCTCGATGAAGTCGTCAGGGTGCGGCTCCAGGATCAGCGAGATGCCCTCCCGCTCGAAGACCGGCGCCAGCTCCTCCATCGACCGCAGGAACTGCGCCTCCGCGTGCTCGGCCGCCTCCGGGCGCCCGTTGAACTCGGTGTTGATGGTGTCCACGCCGAGGTCGACGGCGATCTGGATGGTGCGCTTCCACGCCCGTACGGCGGCGACCCGCTCGTCCTCGCCCGGCCCCGACCAGCGCAGCACCGGCAGCAGCGAGGCGATCCCCACCCCCGCGTCGGCCGCGACCTTCTTGAGCTTCCGGACGCCGGCGTCGTCGACCCGCGGGTGCTTGAAGAACGGGACGAAGTCGGCCTTCGGGGACAGCTCCATCCAGGAGTAGCCGAGGCTCGCCACCACGTCCGGGAGCTCCCAGACGCTGTGGGTGGCGAAGAACATCTGCGGGTCCAGCGCGAGCTTCACGGCTGTGCCCCCTCCAGGTCGGGCGCGGTGATGCCGGCGCTGGACTCGTCGATGCCGGGGTGGCTGGAGGTGCCGGCGTGCGAACCCACCAGCAACAGAAGCGGCGGCCGAGCGGGGCACCGAGGTGCGACGGGGACCTTCTGGCCGGTGCGGACCGCCTCGACGCCGGCCTCGCAGACCGCGACGGCGGCGTAGCCGTCCCAGGCTCCGGGCCCGTCGATGGTGCCCCGGCGGGCGGCGTCGACCCAGCGCTGGAGCTCGGTGTCGTAGGCCGCGCCGAAGCGCTCCACGAATCCGGGGCTGATCGAGCCGCCCCAGCGGCCGTCGGTGCGCTTGACCACCAGGTTCTGGTCCAGCCCGATGGTGGCGCTGCCGCGCTCGCCGACGACCTCGGTCCGCACCTCGTAGGCCACGCCGCTCCGGACGTAGATCTCGTCGGTCACCACCCGGCCGGACTCGGTCTCGAAGACCACGATCATCGGGTCAAAGGTGTCGGCCGGGCGCCGCCGACGTCGCCACGCCCTTGATCACCTGGACGCTGGTGATCTCCTCGTCCAGCAGGAACCGGGCGACGTCGACCTCGTGCACGACGGAGTCGCGGATCATGAACTCGGAGTTGAAGAAGTCCGGCACCGCCGGGTTGCGGTGGGTGCAGTGCACGAGCAGCGGGTTGCCGAGCTCCCCGTCGACGATCAGCTTCTTGAGCGCGACGTACTCCGCGTCGTAGCGCCGCATGAAGCCCACCTGGATCAGCTGCCTGCCCAGCGCGCGCTCCTTCTGCACGATCGCGTAGGCCGAGTCGATGTCGGTGGTGAGCGGCTTCTCGCACAGGACGGGGATGCCCCGGTCGAGGCAGGCGTTGACCTGCTCCTCGTGCGCCTTGCCCGGGCTGGCGATGAGCACCGCGTCCACGTCGTCGGCGTTGATCGCGGCGATCGGGTCCGTCTCCGCCCGCGCGCCCACGCGCTCGGCGACCTCGGCGGCCTTCTCGGCGAAGAAGTCGCTGACCACGGTGACCCGCGCCCCGCGGACGCGGTTGCTCAGGGCGTCCACGTGGAACGCGCCCATCTGGCCCACGCCCAGGACGGCGATGCGGAGGTCGGAGGTTCGGGGGTCGGAGGTTCGGGGGTCGGAGGTCTTCGAGGTCATGAACGGTCTCCCAGGTTGATGTCCGCCCCACCGCAGGAGCTCAGGTACGTACGGGTGCGCTTGGCGATCGGCAGGGGAACGTCCGGGGCGCAGGGGTAGAGGTCGTGCTCGATGATCCCGCTCAGGTCGCGGTCCAGACCGCCGAGGGCCTCCAGCAGCGAGGGCATGTCGGGGACGCCCAGCGGCGGCTCGATCATGGCGCCCATCCGCACGGCCTCGGGGAAGGACAGGTCGGCCTCCAGCACCCGGGCGACGACCTCGGGGTCGACCTGCTTGAGGTGCACGTAGCCGATGCGCTCGGGGTACTTCGCGATCAGCTCCAGGCAGTCCCCGCCGTAGTAGGCGACGTGGCCGGTGTCCAGGCACAGGTTCACGAACTCCGGGTTCGTGCCCTCCAGGAAACGCTCGATCTCGGGCTGGTAGCCGACGTGGCTGTCGGCGTGGGAGTGGAACTGCACGTGCAGCCCGTACTCCTCGAGGATCCGGCGGCCGAGCTCGTCGGTCTGGCTGGTGAGCAGGTCCCACTGCGCCGGCGAGAGCGTGGGGTCCTCCTTCGGGGCGCCCGTCTTGTGGTCCCGCCACGGCTCGGGGATGACCACGATGTGCTCACCGCCCACCGCCCGGGTGAGCGCGGCCACGTCGGTGACCTGCTTCCAGGTGTAGTCCCAGGCCCCCGGCTGGTGCAGGTGGGAGAACACGGTCCCGGCCAGCACGGTCAGCCCGTGCTCGTCCAGGGCCTCCTGCAGCTCGGTCGCGTCGCTCGGCAGGTAGCCGTAGGGGCCGAGCTCGATGGCCTCGTAGCCGGCTTCCACCACCTCTCGGAGGAAGGTGCTGGCGGGTACCTGCTCGGGGTCGTCGGGGAACCAGACACCCCATGAGTCGGGGGCGGTGCCGATCGTGATCTTCGATGCCACTGGGATCTCCTGCTTCGTCGCTCGGTCGTGCTCAGCGGGTGGGGTAGAGGAAGTGCTTCTGGGTCGCCTTGTGTTCGTCGTAGACCTTGCGGGCGCTCTGGGTCGACTCCAGCGTCGAGGTCGCGCTGACGGGGACGTCCCACCAGGCCTCGGAGTCGGGAGCCCCGATCAGCGGGTCGGTCTCGACGTAGATGACGCTCGGGTGCTCGGAGGCCTTGGCGGCCCGGACGGCGTCGGCGAACTCGGCGGCGGTGGAGGTCTGGATGACCTCGATGCCGAAGCTGGCGGCGTTCGCGGCGAGGTCGACCGGCAAGACGTCGCCGTCGAGGCGGCCCGACGCCGGGTTGCGGTAGCGGTACCGGGTCCCGAACCGCTGGGAGCCCAGGGACTCCGACAGCGAGCCGATCGAGGCGTACCCGTGGTTCTGCACGAGGACGGTGATGATCTTGATGCCCTCCTGCACGGCGGTGGCCAGCTCGGTGGCCATCATCAGGTAGGAGCCGTCTCCCACCATGACGAAGACGTCGCGGTCCGGGCAGGCCATCCGGACGCCGATCCCGCCCGCCACCTCATAACCCATCGTGGAGTAGCCGTACTCGACGTGGTAGCCCTTCGGGTCCCGTGTCCGCCACAGCTTGTGCAGGTCGCCCGGCATCGAGCCGGCCGCGCACACCACGACGTCGCGCGGGTCGGACAGCTCGTTCACCATCCCGAGCACCTCGGCCTGGGTGAGCAGGCCGCCGGCGCCGGCGTTGGGTTCGGCCGGGGAGTAGACCGAGGCGACGGTGTGGTCCCAGGCGGCGTCGAGCTCGGTGTAGCGGGCGCGGTAGGCGTCGCCGACCTGGTGGCCCTCGAGCAGCCCGGTGAGCGCCTCCAGCCCCTCGCGCGCGTCGGTGAGGACCGAGAGCCCGCTGTGCTTGATCGCGTCGAGCCCGGCGACGTTGAGGTTGACGAACTGCACGTCCGGGTTCTGGAACACGGTCCGGCTCGCGGTGGTGAAGTCCTGGAAGCGGGTGCCGATGCCGATCACGAGGTCGGCCTCGGCCGCCACCGCGTTGGAGGCCGTCGTGCCGGTGGCCCCGATGGCCCCCAGGCACTGCGGGTGGTCGTACACCAGGGTGCCCTTGCCCGCCTGGCTCTGCCCGACCGGGATGCCGGTGGCCTCGCAGAAGGCGGCGAGGGCGTCGACGGCGCCCGAGTAGTGGACCCCACCGCCGGCGACGACCAGCGGCCTCTTCGCGCTGCGGATGAGCTCGGCGGCCCGCGCGATGACGGCCCGCTCGGGCAGCGGACGGGCGACGTGCCAGACCCGGCGCTCGAACAGCTCCACCGGCCAGTCGTGGGCCTGGGCCTGGACGTCCTGGGGCAGGCAGACGGTGACGGCGCCGGTCTCGGCCGGGTCGGTGAGCACCCGCATGGCGCTCATCAGCGCGGCCGGCAGCTGCTCGGGCCGCCAGACCCGGTCGAAGTAGCGCGACACCGGCCGGAAGCTGTCGTTGACCGTGATGTCCCCGGCGTAGGGCTGCTCCAGCTCCTGCAGCAGCGGCGACGCGGTCCGGTTGGCGAAGGTGTCGGCCGGGACCAGGAGCACCGGCAGCCGGTTGATCGTGGCCAGGGCGGCCCCGGTCAGCATGTTGGTGGCGCCCGGGCCGACGCTGGTGGAGACCACCCAGGTCTGCAGGCGGTTCTTCATCCGCGCGTAGGCGACGGCGCTGTGCACCATGGCCTGCTCGTTGCGGCCCAGGACGTAAGGCAGCGCCTCGGGCTCCTCGAGCTCAGCCTGGAGGAGCGCCTGGCCGAAGCCGGCCACGTTGCCGTGGCCGAAGATGCCGAAGCAGCCCGCGAACAGCTTCTGCTCCACCCCATCGGACTCGGAGTACTGGACGCTGAGGAACTTGACCATCGCCTGGGCGACGGTCAGATTGACAGTCTTCGCGGGGGGGTTCGGGGGGGTCGTCCCCCCTGAGGGAGACAACACGGTCTTGGCGGGCACGTCAGGCATCCTTCTGCATCGGGTTGAGTCGGGGGTCGACCTCCTGGTCGGCCCAGCTGCGGCGCACCCAGGCCTGGTCGGGGTGGTCGGAGATCTTCCAGGCCCGTTCGGCCGAGGGCCCGGCCATCACGTTGAGGTAGTACATGTCGTGGCCGGGTGCGGCCACGCAGGGACCGTGCCAGCCGTGCGGCACCAGCACCGTGTCCCGGTCGCGGACCTCGGCGAGGATCTCGATCGGGTGCCCCGGCGAGGACGAGGTCCGCATGAAGCCGAAGCCCGGCTCTCCGTGCGGACCCGTGGCGATCTCGAAGTAGTAGATCTCCTCGAGCGCCGACTCGGTCTCGGTCGCCTCGTCGTGCTTGTGCGCGGGATAGGACGACCAGTTGCCCCCGGGGGTGACGACCTCGCAGGCGATGATCGACCCCGCCTCGAAGGCCTCGGGGGTGGCGAAGTTGCGGACCTGCCGACTGGAGGAGCCGGCTCCCCGTAGCTCGACCGGCACCTCACCGGCCGAGCCGTGGCGGAACGGCAGGACCTTCTCCGTCACCGCCCCGCACAGCGCGAACCGGCCGCCAGCCACCGAGTGCAGGGTGGCCACGGCACCCACGGGCAGGTAGGCGAAGTCGGTCGGGCCGGCGAACACGTCGGGTCGGCCGTCGAGCTCGAGGTAGGCGCCGTCGACCTCGACGTCGACCGCCCCGCTCAGGGGCACCACGACCATCTCGGCCTCGCCGGTGTGCAGGGTGTGGGTCCCCGCCGGCTCCAGGGTCAGCACCCGCAGGCTCGAGCTGGCCCAGGACGCGGACTCCGGGGTCACCTCGAGGTCGTAGTCACCCCGGGCCGCTGTGCCGGCGGCCAGGACGTGGTCGCTCACGGCGCTCACCGGACCATCGAGACGGCGGTGTCGACCGCGGCCGCGACGTCGTCGTCGGCCGGGTAGAGCATCGTCCGGCCCAGCACCAGGCCACGGACCGAGGGCAGGGCCAGCGCGGCCTGCCACCGGGCGTAGGTCTCGTCCGGGGCGCCGTCAGGGTCACCGCCAAGCAGCAGGGTGGGCAGGGTGGTCGAGTCCATCACCCGCTCCATCTCCTCGACCACCGGGAGCTTGAGCCAGGTGTAGGCGCTCGAGGCGCCCAGGCCCTGGGCGATGTGCACCGAGCGGATCACCGCGTCGGGGCTCAGGTCGTTGACCACCTTGCCGCCGACGCGGCGGGAGAGGAAGGGTTCGACCATGGCGACCAGCTGTGCCCGGTTGAGCTCGGTGACGGCCTGGCCGCACTGCTCGAGCGTGGCAACCGTGCCCGGGTCGTCGAGGTCGATCCGGGTGAGCATTTTGGCGCCCTCGAACCCGGCGTCGAGCGTCCCCTGCACGTCGTAACCGGTCCGCCGGTCGTCGAGCTCGAAGCTCGCTCCCGCCAGGCCACCGCGGTTCATCGAGGAGAAGACCAGCTTGTCCTCCAGGGCCCCGAGCAGCAGCAGGTCCTCGGCGATGTCGGCCGTGGCCAGCAGCCCGTCCACGCCCGGCCGGGCGAGGGCGGTGGCAAGCCGCTGCAACAGGTCGCGGCGGTCGTTCATCGCCGTCGGTCGGCCCGCGGCGGCCAGCGCACCGCGGGCGGGGTGGTCGCAGGCCACGATCATCAGCCGGCCGTCCGGGCCGAACAGCTGCGGGCGACGGCGCCGCGCGGCCAGCAGCTGCGGGATGCGCTGCGGCTCACGGGCCCGCACCTCGTTGATCTCGGCGATGGAGCTCACGAAGCCGCTGCCGGCGGACACCGCCTGGCTGGTCGACGCGCTCATCGGGATCCCCCGCCCAGGTGCACGGCGTGGGCGCTGTCCAGCTGGGCGTTCGGGTCCCCACCGGCCAGCAGGGTCTCGATCTCGGCGTCGGTCGGCATGGCGGTCGAGCACTCCAGCCGCGAGGCCACGATGGCTCCGGCGGCGTTCGCGTGGGCCAGTACCTTCTCCAGGGGCCAGCCGGCGAGCAGGCCGTGGCAGAGGGAACCGCCGAAGGAGTCACCGGCGCCCAGGCCGTTGAGCGGGGTGATCGGGATGGGCGGGCTCTCCACCCGCTCACCGGAGCGGGTCTTGGCCAGCACGCCCTTGGGGCCCTGCTTGACCACCGCGAGCTCGACGCCGGCGGCCAGCAGCGCGTCAGCCGCGCGCTCGGGGTCGGTCTCCCCGACCGCGACCTCGCACTCCTCGCGGTTGCCGACGGCCACCGTCACCTGCGGGAGCGCCTTCTGCACCTGCTCGCTGGCGTGGCCGGGTGTCTCCCAGAACATGGGCCGGTAGTCCAGATCCAGCACGGTGTGCGTCTTCCGTTCGCGCGCCTCGAGGACGGCGAAGTGCGACTCCCGGCTCGGCTCCTCGCTGAGGCCGCTCACCGAGAGCCACATCAGGTCCGTCGAGCGGACCGCGTCGAAGTCGATGTCGGCCGGTCGCACCTGCAGGTCCGGTGCGCTCGGCTTGCGGTAGAAGTACAGCGGGAAGTCGTCCGGGGGGAAGATCTCGCAGAAGGTGACCGGCGTGGCGAAGGTCGAGTTCGTCACCACGTGGGTGTCGGTCACGCCGAGGTCGCGCAGCTCGCGGCGCACGTACCGGCCGAACGGGTCGTCCCCGACGCCGGTGATGATGCCGGCTCGCCGACCCAGCCGGGCCGCGGCCACTGCGACGTTGGCCGTGGTGCCGCCCAGGTACTTGCCGAACGTCGTGACGTCTTCCAGCCCGACGCCGATCTGCAGCGGGTAGATGTCGACCCCGGCCCGGCCGAAGGTCAGGACCTCCAGCGGCCCCGGCGCGCGGTCAGCGCGCAGGTCGGTGGATCCGTGGGCGTCATTGCTCATGACTCTCCTTTGAGGGACTTCGGGGCAGGTCGTGGGCGACCTGGAGGACGATCTTGGGGAAAGTGCCGGCGCTACAGCTCGCCGGTCAGGAACTGGGCACGACCGAGACCGAAGGACCAGTCGGCCTGCTCGTTCGCGGTCACGGAGACGATCAGGTCCTCGGGTCGCACCAGGTCCTCGGCGGCGAGGCGGTCGGCCAGCTGGGCGTAGGCGGCCTCCTTCTGCGCGGCGTCGCGGCCCTGCTGGAAGATCTGCACCACCGTGACGCCGTCGCTGCGCTGCAGGCCCAGCCCGGTGTCCTCGGCGATGATCTGGCCGACCTTGTGCTCGGTGATGATCTGGTAGCGGTCCCTCGGGGGTGCGGCGAAGACATCGAGCATGACCTCCTGCACCACGTCGGCGAGCCGGCGCAGCCGCGCCGCAGCACGGCCCTCCTGGACATCGATCCGGACCAGCGGCACGGCGCTCCCCCATCTCTCGAACAACCTTGGTCGGGACCCTACTTTTGTCAGGACATAATAGTCAAGGCCCCTGCAGTGGGGGCCGCGCAGCGGTCGCGAACGACGCCCCGGAAAGCAGCTCGCGTCAGCTCTTGACCACCAGCACGGGCATCTCAGCCTCGAGGATGATCGTCTGAGTAACGCTTCCCAGCAGCAGCTTGCCGACCGGGGAGCGGCGGCGGGCCCCGATGACGAGGAGCTCGGCGCCCGCCTCCTCGGCGAGGCGCAGCACCGTGTCGGCGACGTTGCCGTCCACCGTCGCCGGGAACAGCGTCCACTCCACGTTCTCGTTCCGCGAGGCGGCGATCGCCTGCGTGACCTCATCGGCCACACCGGCTTGTAAGGCCTCCACCTTGTCGAGATCGAGGCTGTCCACGACGTGGATCACCGCGAGGGAGGTCCCTCGCAGGTGGGCCTCGGAGGCGGCCTGCCGCAGAGCGAGGGCCGAGGTGGGAGACGGCTGGTGAGCTACCGCGACGCTCATGGGAGACCTCCTGGGTTGGGGATGTGGGTCGTCAACGTAGCGGAGCGGGCGCACGTCCGGCTTCTGCTGTAGAGCGCTCCAGGTCCCTGAACCGAATGTTAGAACAAATGCTTGACAGGGCGCTAGCCCCTCGGCCACCCTTGGTCGCGTCGGCACCGCAGCCGACCACGAATCGGGAGGTCCGCACGATCGTCACGATCTCGTCCGCTCCGCCCGGACCACGGCTCGGCCGGCACGTGCCGAGCCAGACCTGCACGACGTCAGGTCGAGGTGAGACCTCACAGCAACCGCGTGTTCGCCTCGCCTCGGCTCCCTCGTCCAGCCTCAGCGAGCGGCGCCCTGTTGGCCCGCGCGCTGGCAACTCGCTCGCACCCCAGCTCCTGCTCCACCGGGTGTCACTTCGACTCCTGGCACCTCACGAAAGGAATCACCGATGATCCCGATCCGCCCGCGCAAGGGCATGGCCCTGGCCGCCCTCGCGTCCGCGACCGTCCTCGCGCTCACCGCCTGCAGCGGCGGCGGCGCCACCCAGACCGACTCCGGCAGCGACAACGGCGGTGGCGCCGGCGACAACTCCGGATACACCATCGCGATGATCACCCACGAGACCCCGGGTGACACCTTCTGGGACAAGATCAAGGCCGGCGCCAACCAGGCTGCGACCAACAGCGGCATCAAGCTGAACTATTCCAATGACCCCGACCCGGCCAAGCAGTCCACGCTGATCCAGAGCGCGGTCGACTCCAAGGTGGACGGCATCGCCACCACCCTGGCCACCCCGGACGCCCTCAAGGGCGCCGTGCAGGGCGCGAAGTCGGCCGGCATCCCGGTCGTCGCCTTCAACTCCGGCATCGACCAGTACGCCGAGACCGGGGCCTCGATGTATTTCGGGTCCGACGAGAACCTGGCCGGCACCACCGCCGGCAAGCGGATCGCCGAGGCTGGCGGCAAGAAGGTCCTCTGCGTCATCCAGGCCGCGGGCTCGGTGGCTCTCGAGGCCCGCTGCGCCGGTGTGAAGGCCGGCATCCCGGCCACGGAGAACATCCAGGTCAACGGCGCCGACGACGCGGCGGTCACCTCGGCCCTGCAGGCCAAGCTCGCCCAGGACAAGTCCATCGACTACATCGTCACCCTCGGCGCGCCGATCGCCCTGGACGCGATGAAGGCCGTCGACTCCGCGGGCAGCTCGGCCAAGATCGCCACCTTCGACCTGAACGTCGACGCCGCGCAGGCGATCAAGGACGGCAAGATCCAGTTCTCCGTCGACCAGCAGCCCTACGTCCAGGGCTACCTCGCGGTGCAGTCGCTCTACCTGGCCCTGAAGAACGGCAACGACATCGGTGGCGGCAAGCCCACCCTGACCGGGCCGTCCTTCGTGGACAGCTCCAACATCGACGCGATTCTGCCGTTCGCCCAGAAGAACACCCGCTAGTCCCCTCGCGGAGGTCGCCGCTGCGGCGGCGACCTCCGCGGCCCGTCTCAGAAATCGGAGCCGATCCATGAGTCAGACCTCTCTCAAGCCCGCACCGGTGGGCGCGCCGGCCGAAGCGTCGAACCGGGTCACCCTCGGCCTGTCCAACAGGTTGTTGGCCCGCCCTGAGATCGGTGCCCTCGTGGCGGCGATCGTGATCTTCGTGTTCTTCCTGATCGTCGCACCGGCCTTCCGGTCGCCGGTCTCCTTCTTCACCGTGCTCTACCAAGCCTCCACGATCGGCATCGTCGCCGTCGCGGTCGGCATGTTGATGATCGGCGGCGAGTTCGACCTGTCCGCTGGCGTCATCGTCACCTCAGCGGGCTTGGTCAACGCCATGCTCTGCTACCAGCTGGGACTCAACCTGATCGTCGGGGCCATCGTCTCCCTCGTCTTCGCGCTGGCGATCGGCTTCCTCAACGGTTATCTGGTGATGAGAACGGGGATTCCCAGCTTTCTCATCACCTTGGGGACCTTCTTCGTGCTGCAGGGTGCGAACCTCGGCGTGACGAAGCTGGTCACCGGCTCGGTGTCCACGCCCAACATCAACCAGATGGACGGCTACAACGTCCTCCAGGCGATCTTCTCCTCCAGCTTCAAGATCGGCCCCGTGACGGTGGAAATCACGGTTCTGTGGTGGATCGCCTTCGTGCTGCTGTCGGCCTACATCCTGCAGCGGACCCGGATCGGCAACTGGATCTACGCCGTGGGCGGCAACTCCGACAGCGCCCGCGCCGTCGGTGTCCCGGTCCGCCGGGTCAAGATCGGCCTGTTCATGACCGTAGCGTTCCTCGGCTGGTTCCTGGGCATGCACACCCTCTACAAGTTCAACACCCTCCAGGCCGGTAACGGCATCGGCAACGAGTTCCTCTTCATCATCGCCGCGGTGGTGGGCGGGACGCTGTTGGACGGCGGCTTCGGCAACGCGATCGGCGTGGCCATTGGCGCCTTCATCTTCGGCATGACGAGCCTCTGCATCGTCTACGCCGGCTGGGACCCGAACTGGTTCCGCGCCTTCCTCGGCGTCATGCTCCTCCTCGCGGTGATGGTGAACCTCTACGTCAAGAAGCTCTCGACCACCCGGAAGGTGGGTTAGCCATGACCGACACACTGGCCGAGCACGCGGACCCCGAGCTGAGCAAGGGTCAGTCGTTGATCGAGATGGTCAACGTCGGCAAGACCTACGGCGCCATCCGTGCCCTCAAGGGCATCAACCTGGCGGTCAACGCGGGCGAGGTCACCTGCGTGCTGGGGGACAACGGAGCCGGCAAGTCGACCTTGATCAAGATCATGGCCGGCCTGCACCCCCACAACGAGGGGACGCTCAAGGTCGACGGCAAGGAGCTGCATCTCGCCTCCCCGCGGGAGTCCCTCGCCCACGGCATCGCCACGGTCTACCAGGACCTGGCGGTGGTCAGCCTGATGGAGGTCTGGCGCAACTTCTTCCTGGGCTCGGAGCTGACCGGCAGCAAGTTCCCGCTGTCGGGGCTCAAGGTCAAGGAGATGAAGCGCATCGCCGACGAGGAGCTGCGCAAGATGGGCATCGTCGTCAAGGACATCGACCAGCCCATCGGCACGCTGTCCGGCGGTCAGCGCCAGTGCGTGGCCATCGCCCGCGCCGTCTACTTCGGCGCCCGGGTGCTCATCCTCGATGAGCCGACCGCGGCCCTCGGGGTGAAGCAGTCGGGGGTCGTGCTCAAGTACACCGCCGCCGCCCGCGACGCAGGGCTGGGCGTGGTCTTCATCACCCACAACCCACACCACGCGTTCCTCGTCGGCAACCACTTCATCATCCTCAAGCTTGGCCAGGCCGTGCTGGACCGGAAGCGCGACGAGGTCACCCTCGATGAGCTGACCCGTCAGATGGCCGGTGGCGACGAGCTGACCGAGCTGTCGCACGAGCTGCAGCGCTGAGTCCTCTCGCGGATGGCGGTCCCGCCTCTTCGAGCCAGGCCGAAGCTGTTCGGCCCGGTTCGGGGCGGCGGGTCCAGCGCCTTGTCATGACATCCCGATCTATCGCGGCCCCGACGGTTAGGCTGTGGCCATGAGTGCAGCTCCTGTCATCCGCGAGCTGGACATCACGTTGGACCGCAACTCTCCGGTGCCGCTCTACCACCAGCTCGCCCAGTCCCTCGAGCACGCGATCAACACCGGTGTCCTCGCCCCGGGTGACCGCCTGGAGAACGAGCTGGCGCTGACGAGCCGGCTCGGTCTCTCGCGGCCGACGGCTCGCCAGGCCATTCAGGAGCTGGTCAAGAAGGGCATGCTCGTCCGCAAGCGCGGCGTGGGCACCCAGGTCGTCCGCTCCCAGTTCCGCCGCGACGAACGGCTGAGCAGCCTCAACGAGGACCTGGCCAAGGCCGGGCGGCGGCCCGCAACCCGCCTGCTCGAGTTCACTGTTGGCGAGCTCGACCCGGGGATCCGCGACGCCATCGACTCAGCCGAGGTGACCGCGGGCGAGTTCATCAAGATCCGTCGGCTGCGACTGGCCGATGACGTCCCGCTCGCCGTGCTGACCAATTACCTCCCGGCGGACCTCAACCTGAACGAGGCGGAGCTGATGCGACGCGGCCTCTACGCCTGCCTCGGGTCCCTGGGCGTCAACCTCAAGATCGCGCACCAGCGGATCTCGGCCCGGCTGATGACGGAGGAGGAGGCGGAGCTGCTCGACGAGGCGACTCCGGCTGCCTGTCTCACGGTGGACCGGATCGCCTACGACGACGTCGGCCGGTTCGTCGAGTTCGGCCGGCACGTCTACCACGCCGCCCACTACTCCATCCAGTCCTCCCTGGTCGTCTGAGCACAGCTCGAGCGGGCGACGCGGGCACGTCTTCAGCCCTAGCCAACGTGCTCGGCGGGCCCGGAGGCTCGTCGCGTCCGTGGCGGCACCCAGGAGTGCCGTAAACCCGAAGGAACGACTGACGACGATCTGCCGCCTCGCGGACTGGGGCCCGGCGGGGAGCAGGAGAATCCAGCCCGCCACCCGGGCACCGGCCCGTGACGCACTGTTCACACACGTCACACGACTGACGCTCACGTCAGGCGCCGAACCGTGGAACAATGAGGGAGTCAGATCACCTGGCAATGATGCGGTGCTCGGGGGACGTCTCACTTTCCCAGCTGTCAGGAGCCCTCTCATGCTCTTCCTCATCAGATATTCCGATCAACCCCTCGCACGCCAACACGAGATGCGCCATTGGCTCTTCGTCAACGGGTTGTCCTACACCGAACTGGCTGATTCCGTGCTCGTGGACAGCGTCGCCCGGACCATCACCGTCAGCAGGTTCGTGCCGGTTCCCGGGCAGGAGAGCTCCGACTTCCCGGAGTTCTTGAGCGACGCTCACGGCGAGCTGGTCACAGTCGAGCACGTCCTCGAGCTCGCCGTGACGCCGTTGCCGTGGATGCTCACCAAAAGGGGAGCGTGGACCCCAGCCAGGTCGACGCAGCCTCCCTCGCTCCGACGTCCCGTCAGGGCCTTCTGCGAGGAGGGATCGACGAGCCGCCCAGGTACCGCGCGGCGTCACGCTCGGCAGGCCTCCATCGCGCTGTGACCGGGTGCACTCAGCTGTCGCGACCGCCAAGCTGCTCTGAGGGGCGCAGACGCACCTGCGCGTAGCGGGATTCCGCCTGGGTCAGTGCCTCGTCCACGATCTCCTGCGCCATCTCTGTGATGTCCTCATTCTGGTGGTCACACATCTGCTGCAACAGCGCCGTGGCGCGCTCCGCGCTTCCGCCGCCTCGAGGTCGGCGCGGAGCAGCGCTTGAGCGTTCCGGACCGCCACCGCCGTGGGAACCGCGAGCACGTCAGCCAGCCGCGCGTCCTCCTCATCGAACGAGCCAGGACTGCGGGCGTACAGCGTTCTCACTCCCACCAGCCCGTCGCTCTCAAGGGGAACGGCCAGCGTGCTGCGCACCTCGACCGGTCCGAGCCGTTCACGCAGCCGTGGCCACCGATCATCGAGGGCGAGCGAGTCGGCGACCACCATCCTGGCGGTGCGCCGAGGCGAGGGTCGGCCCTTCAGCAACCTCGAGCTCCAGCAGGCTCGCTTGGGTAACAAAGGGATCAGTCGAGGCCACCAGCACCGGCCGCTGCCCACCGACCACGCTGACCGAGGCTCCATCCGCATGACGGACGGCACGAAGCGCCGAACCCGCAAGCCTGATCAGCGTCTCGCGCAGCCCCGGACCGTCCCCCACCGACCCCTGCCTCGACAACGTCGGGAACCTCCCGATCGACGGGAGAGGCAGAAGCGCCATCAACAACCACCAAACCTCCACTCCCGTGACTGCGCCAGATCCGCGATCCCCCCATCTCCTCGCGCACGAGAACTCGATCCTGGTGACCCACAGGAGGTGTCCGTCCTCCTCCAGCTGAGGACGCCGGCCGCTGCGGGACCACCGGCGGACGGTGGTCCCGCAGGACGTCAGCCGGAGAGGCCCGCGCGGCGGGCGGCGTCCAGGAGCACGCCGGTGGCGACCTCAAGCCCCTCGATCGGGGAGAGGCTCACGTCCTCGTGCTCGATGTTGACGAGCATGTCGGGGTTCACCGCGTGCAGGGCGGCGAGCCAGGTCGACCAGTAGACCGCGTCATGACCGCGCCCGAGGGCGACGAAGTCCCAGGCCGCGTCCTTCGGCCACTCGTTGGCCCACTCGTCTCCGCCGAGGTTGGTCCGCTTCTCGTCCGCGCCCAGCCGGCGGAAGCGGTTGTCGAGCACCCCGTAGACGGCTGCGGCCGGGTTGATCCGCACGTCCTTGGCGGCGGCGTGGAAGACCAGCGGCCCGAGGTCCTGGACCACCGCGACGGGGTCCATCCACTGCCAGAACAGGTGCGAGGCGTCGAGCTCGACCCCGAGGTGGGTGGCGTTGGTCCGCTCGACGAGCTCGCGGATACCGGCGGGGTTGAAGACGAGGTTCTGTGGGTGGAGCTCCAGCGCCACCTGCACGTCGAGGTCGGCCGCCTCGCGGTCGATCTCACGCCAGAATCTCTCGGCGACGCCCCACTGGTGGTCGAGGACATCCAGAGCTGCGGAGTTCCAGGCGTTCACGACCCAATTTGGTCGCAGGCCATCGGGCTCGCCCGCCGGCAGGCCCGACATCGTGACGACCTGACGTTGCCCCAGCCGGTTCGCCAGCTGGATGCTGCGTCGGAGGTCGCCGGCGTGCTTGGCCTGGATCTGCGGGTCCGGGTGCAGCGGGTTGCCGTTGCAGTTCAGACCTGCGACGCCGACGCCGGTCCCCTCGAACTGCCCGAGGAAGTCGTCGCGCGCGGTGTCAGAGGTGAGGATGTCGTCGAAGGTGGGGATGTGCACGGCCGGCAGGAACCCGCCCGAGTTCAGCTCGATACCGGTCAGGCCGAGACGGGCGATGACCTCGAGCGCCTCCGGAAGCGACCGGTCGTGCAGGATCGCGTTGTAGACCCCGAACTTCATCCCGCCACCGCCGAGCCAGCCGCGGCGGCCGAACGCTGCGCGGGGACGGGAACCGAGGCGCCCCCGGAGGCGGCCGACTCGGTGACCGCGGCGAGGATCTCCATGTTGTGCACGCCCTCATCGAAGGATGCGTTGCGGGGTAGGGAGTCCGCCTCGTCGATCCCGGCTACCTCCTCCAGGAAGGCCCTCGCCTGGTAGACGAAGCCCTCGTTCTGGCCCAGGCCCACCCCTGGGGCGTCCATCGGCAGGCCGCCGCTGACGTAGGGGTGCTCGGGCCCGATGATCACCCGCCGGAAGCCGCGCTGGCCCGCCGGACCCTCGTTCAGCATCAGCTGGAACTCCGCGGGACGCTCCTGCTCCCACTTCGCCGCGCCCTGATCGCCGAAGACCTCCAGTGCCAGGCCGTTCGGGTGACCAGCGGCCACCCGGGACACCTGCACCACGCCGACCCCACGCTCGAACTGCGCGCTGAAGCCCGCGTAGTCGTCGTTCTCGACCGGCTCGAGCTGGTCGCTGAGCGCCGCCTGGCCGTGGCCGATGACCGCGCCGAGCGGGACCGGTCGCTCGGTGATCGCCGTGGTGAAGCGGCCGCCGCTCACGCTCTGCACGTCCCCGCACAAGAACTCGGCCAGGTAGGCCGCGTGGCTGCCCACGTCGGCCAGCGCACCCGAGCCCGGGGCGCCCTTGTAGCGCCAGCTCATCGGACCCTGCGGGTCGGCGGCGTAGTCGCACCAGTACCGGACGTCGGCGTGCAGGACGCGTCCCAGGGCACCCGAGGTGACGAGCTCACGCAACGCGGCCACCGCGGGGGAGCGGCGGAAGGTGAAGCCGATCCGCACCACGGTGTCCGCGGACCGGGCCGTCTCCGCCATCGCCCGCGCATCGACCAGCGTGTCGCTCAGCGGCTTCTCGCAGAGCACGTGCTTCCCGGCCGCGACGAGGCCCTCCACCATCTCCCGGTGCAGCGAGTTCGCCACCACGACGCTCACGACGTGGATGTCGGGGTTCTCCGCGATCGCCTGCCAGGAGGTGTCCGAGCGTTCGTAGCCGAAGCGTTGAGCCGCCTGCGCCCCGAACTCGGGGCTGACGTCGGCGATCGAGACGTAGCGCAAGGGCGGCAATGTCGACCGGTAGAGCGTGGGGGCGGTGCGGTAGGCCGCGGCATGCGCGCGGCCGGCCATGCCGGCACCGATGACAGCAACACCAAGGGTCATCTGAGGACCTGTCTCTCCTGTGAGCAGCGGCGGGCCCAAACTGACCCCGCAAAGGACATGAAACGCACTACTAGAGCGCTCTAGTGCCACGGTAAGAGGGTTCCATTTGTCCTGTCAAGGTGTCGCCACAGATCCTGGTAGATCGAGCCGCATACTCGCGGCACGACCTCCCACCGTCCGGCCTCAGGCGCCGGACTCCGGCGGGGCCGTCGTCGATCGGACCTCCAGCCGGGGCTCGAGGACGATCTCCCGGTCGGCCACTCGCCGGTTCTCCAGCCGGTCCACCATCCGCTGCAGCGCCAGCCGCGCCATCTCGGCCGGCTGCTGGGCCACCGTCGTCAGGGGCAGGGGAGACAGGGCGGCCGCTTCCTGGTCGTCCCAGCCCACGACCGACACCTGGGCGGGGACTTGGACCCCGTGCTGGGCGAACAGGCTCATCACCGCCACCGCGGTGTCGTCGTTGTAGGTCACCAGGGCGGTGGGTAGGTCCCCGTCCTGGAGCAGGGCCCGGGCCGCGCGCTGGCCGTCGAGCTGCGACTGGCCGCCGGGCACCACCCGGATCTCCGACTCCAGACCGGAAGCGCGCATGGCGGCCTGGTAACCGTGCTGCCGTGCTGCCGCGATGACGCTGTCGCCGCCGTCGACGTGGGCGATCCGGCGGTGGCCGAGGCTGACGAGGTGCCGGACCGCCTGGTCCATCCCCTGCTCGTCAGAGGTGCGCACCACGTCGACGTCAGGGTGGTCCACATGCCACCCGACGACCGCCAGCGGCACCTCACCGGCCAGCAGCGGGGAGCCCGACGGCGGGCCGAGCATGATGAGCGCGTCCATCCGGAAGTCCCGGAGTGACTCGGCCGCACTGGCCTCGTCCCGGCCCCGGGTCAGCGCGCTCAGCACCAGGTTGTGCCCATGCTGGCCGACGGCGGCGTACAGGCCCTCGAGCAGGTCGAAGTGGAAGCTGCCCACCCCCAGACCGAACATCACCCCGATCAGCCGCGACTTCTGGCTCGCCAGCGACCGCGCCCGGACGTCAGGCCGGTACCCGAGCTCGCGGGCCGCCGCTCGCACCCGCTCCCGGGTGGCCGCGCTCGCCCCCGGCGCGTCCCGCATCACGATCGAGACCAGGGCGCGGGAGACCTCTGCCCGCCTCGCCACGTGCTCGAGGGTCACGCGCCCCAGTGCCGGCTGATCTGACCCTGCGCCCACTCGACCCTCCCGCCGTCGGCGTCCTAGCCTCGCCCGGCTGGCTCAGCCCCTCCAGTCTGCGCGCAGTACAGGGTTTCAGCTCGCGCCGGGCCGCCTGCGCGCCCGGAAGCGGCCCGCACTCACGGCTCGGGCCCGCTACCGGTCGGCCGCGTAGAGGTCCTCCAGGATCCGGGAGACCTTGGTCCCCTCGGCCGGGCTGATCCAGAACGGCTCGGACGAGGCGAGCTGGCCGTAGAAGTCGGCGATCAGCAGGTCGTGCGAGGCCCCCCAGTAGGAGCGGCCCCCGGTGGGCGTCAGCCGTTCGGCCACGGTCTCCACTCGCCCGTCACCCCAGGTGACGGTGAGGTCACCCTGGATGCGCAGGGTGGCGTTCTCGGCCACGATCTCCACGGTGACCGCGGAGTCGGTGACGTGCGCCGTGGTGGCGAACAGGACGCTGCGCCGCGCCTCGCCGTGGTGCAGGACCATCTGGGCCGTGTCCTCGACGTCGACGACACCGCCGAGCTCGTTGGTGCCGATCTGACCCGCGACCGAGGTGACGTCTCCGAGGAGCCACTGCAGCAGGTCGAGGGTGTGGATGGCCTGATTGATCATCACCCCGCCGCCGCTGAGGGCCCGCTGGCCTCGCCATGGCCGCTTGGCGTAGTACTCCGGCGTGCGGTGCCACAAGACGGTTGCTGCCGCGCCCCGCACGCTCCCGAGATCACCGGAGGCGATCAGTGCCCGGGCCGCCTGGACGGCGACGTTGTAGCGATTCTGGAAGCAGACGGCGATCTTGACCTCGGGGTGACGCGCGGCGGCACCGACCAGCCGGTCCGCCTCGGCCACGGTGTGCGCGACCGGCTTCTCCAGGATCACGTGGACGCCGGCCTCGAGGCAGTCGATGGCGAGCTGAACGTGCTGGTGGTGCGGCGTGGAGATGTGGACAACGTCGGGACCGACGGCGGCGAGCAGCTCCTGGTGGTTGGTGAACCACGGGACCCCCGCCGCCCGTCCGGCAGCGGCCGCTGTCGTCGGATCGGTGTCGCAGACCGCGACCAGTCGCGTCCCAGCCAGCTGGTCGATCGCCCGGAGGTGCACGACCGACACGTCGCCGCACCCGATCACGGCCGCTGTCACCACCGGACCTCCCGTTGTGCGTCCGTCCTCGGCCATGGTCATCCCTCGAGCCCCGCCGCGTCGGGCTCACGACCGTCGGGTTCGGCGGTGCCTGCGCTGCGGGCGCCGCCGGGGTCGCCGGTCGGCCGGAGCCGGTAGAGGACCTCGCCGGCGTGGGGCTCGACGAAGGTGTCGGGGTCCGCCTCGAAGGCGGCGAGGTCGACGGTGGCGGGGTCGAGGTAGTTGAGGTTGACCGCCTCCACCACCTCCCGGGGGATACCGGTGGCGAGCGTGACGGTGACCCGGTTGCGCTCACCGTGCTCGGCGTCCCAGGTCCCCTGGCCGCGGAGGTGGGTGGAGTGGGCCAGGTCACCCCAGGGCACCTGGCGGAACCGTTCCCACTGGCCCAGGAAGTAGTCCCGGTTGTGGTACCCGATCTCGACGATGTGCGGGTGCATCACCGACACCTCGCTGATGTGAGGCGCGTAGATGATCACCTCACCGCCGTCAGCGACGATCGGCTCGAGCTTGTAGAAGCCCTTGGCCGCGGTCCAGATGTCCTCGTACTTGGCGGGCATCACCGACAGCACCCGTCGCACGGCAGCCTCCCGGTAGCTGACGTGGGTCTCCGCCGACACCGCGGCGCACGCCGCCCACGCGTCCTCCGGGGTGCCGAAGGCTGCGGCGTGCAGGGTGCCCCCTCCCGACTCTGCCGTACCCGAGGCCACCACCAGGCAGAGGGCCAGCCGGCGGGCCGGGACCATGGCCGCCGCCTCGTCCACCAGGGCCCGGACCGGGGTCACCCCACGGGTCCCGATCATCTCCGCACTGGTGATCAACGCCCCCACCCAGTGCGAGAGGTCGATCAGCTCCTGGCCGGACACCCCAGGAAAGAAGTACTTGTTCCCGCCGGAGAAGCCGACCACCTCGTGCGGGAAGACCGGCCCGACGACGATCGCCACATCCGCCTCCGCCACGTGGCGATTGATCCGGACGTCCACGCTCACGTCGCTCATCAGCCCGGCAGTCAGCTCGGCCAGCCGGTCGGCGCCGATGGTGCCCAGGTGCGTGAAGGTCTCCGGCAGCCACGACTCGTGGTTGAGGATCCGCCATCCCGGATAGGTGGCCTCGCTCTGCCCCGGCTCGTAGCCGAGGTGGCGGCCGAGCTGCTCCTCGCTCATCCCCTGGTGGGTGCCCAGCGCGATCACCACCGTCACCGCTCGCGCCCGCCCGGCCAGCGCGTCGCGGACCGCTCCCAGCAGCAGGGGCAGGGGGCAGGTCCGGGTGCCGTCCGGCACCACCAGGCACACCGACGCCCCGTCCAGGTCTGCGCCGCCGAGAGCCTCCAGCACGAAGCGGGTGACCTCCTCGACCTCCAACCGCTCCCCCGGCCCGCCGACGAAGGCGAGGGCATTGGACTCCCTCGGACTGGTGGTGCTCGCGCTCGGTGCGGAAATGGCGGGTCTCCTCGGGCTGCTCGCTCGGGTAGCCGCCTGCCTGGTCGCCAGCGGCCTCGGGACATTCTGGCGGACGGGTGAACCGTGCCGGTACGGGTTGCCGAGAGTTGCCACGGGGCCACGTCGGCGGTCGACGCGGTCAGGCGCGGGCCGACCCGGTGGAGCCGCGGAGGACGAGCCGCGCGGGGAGGACGACCGCGCTGTCACGGTCGGCGGCAACACGGGACGTCGCCAGCAGGTGGTTCACCGCGGCGGAACCCAGGCTGACCAGGGGAGAGGCGATGGTGGTGAGCGGGGGCTGCACCAGGGCGGCGTCGCGGATGTTGTCGAAGCCGACGACGCTGACGTCCTCCGGCACCCGCAGGCCGGCCTGGGTCACGGTCTGGAGGAATCCGATCGCCACGAGGTCGTTGTAGGCCACCACCCCGGACGTGGGCGAGGCCAGCCAGGCCTCGGCCGCCTGGCGGCCGCCGTTCATCGTCGGCAGCAGCGGACCGATCCTGCGCACCGTGACGTCGAGCTGGTGGCCGGCTTCCAACAACCCACGCCACCGCATCCCGTTGGCCCAGGAGGCCTCCGGCCCGGCGAGATAGCTGAGCGACCGGTGGCCGTGTCCCACCAGGTGCTCGACCGCGTCCTTGACCGCTTGGACGTTGTCGCTGGCCACCGACGGGACCTGGTCGACGAGCCGGTTGAGGACCACCAGCGGGGCGATCTTGGCCACGCCCCGGATAGCGGTGTCGGAGAGCCTCGACGACGTCAGGACCACCCCGTCGACCGAGGGCAGGATCCGCGTGAGCAGCGCGTGCTCGGCCTCCTGCGACTCCTGGGTCTCGACCAGCACCATGGTGTAGCCGGCGTGCACCGCCGTCCGTTCAGCCCCCCGGATCATGCCGTAGAACACCGGGTTGGTGATGTCGGCGACGACCATGGCCAGCATCGACGTCGACCGCCCCTCGATGCGCCGATTCCGCACCTCGGTCCGGTAGCCCAGCTGGGCGGCCACCTCCCGGACGCGCTCGGCGGTGCGGAAGCTCACCCGCTCGGGCCTCGACAAGGCGCGGGAGACCGTCGACGCGGCAACTCCCGCCGCTGCCGCCACGTCGTAGATCGAGGGGCGGCGGCCGGGGAGAGGGGTCGTCCCGGCGTGCAGGACTCCGGTCGGTTCCCGATCCGCATCCCCGGCAGCCACCTCGACAACTTACGGCAACAACTGGCTCCCGCTCCCGCGCAGATGGCTGAATGGCGACCGACCCCGCGAGCACCAGGAAGGCCGACCGATGTGGACCCTGTCCGGTTTCGTCGACGAGATCTCGAACGACTTCTCTGAGCAGTGCGCGGTAGCCGCCGACCTGGGGTTGACGTACCTCGAGCTGCGCAGCGCCTGGGGCACCAACATCTTGGACCTCGACGCGGACCAGCTGGCCACGATGCAGCAGATCATGGCCGGCCACGGGCTCCGGGCCTCGAGCATCGGCTCACCGATCGGCAAGATCTTCATCGACGAGGACTTCGGCCCGCACCTGGAGCGGATGCGGCACGCCGCGGAGGTAGCCCAGCTGTTCGGGGCCCCCTACATCCGGATCTTCTCGTTCTTCCTGCGCCCCGGGAGCCGGCCGGCCGACCACCGCGACGAGGTGCTGCGCCGGATGCGTGCGCTCGCCGAGGTCGCCGAAGGGACCGGCGTCCAGCTGCTGCACGAGAACGAGAAGGAGATCTACGGCGACACCCCGGAGCGGTGCCTGGACATCGTCACGTCGGTCGACTCCCCCGCACTGCGGCTTGCCTGGGACCCGGCCAACTTCGTCCAGGTGGGCGTGCAGCCGTTCACCGAGGGCTACGCCCAGCTCCGCCCGTACCTGACGTACATCCAGATCAAGGATGCTCAGGCCGCGGACGGGAAGGTCGTCGTCGCCGGCGCCGGTGACGGGCAGGTGGTCACCACCATCCGGGCGCTGCGCGACGACGACTTCGACGGCTTCTTCTCGCTGGAGCCGCACCTGGGGGCGGTGGGCTCGACCGGCGCCTTCTCCGGGCCCGAGCTCTTCACCAGCGCCTGGCGGGCCTTCACCGACATCCTGCGCGCCGAGCAGATCCCCTTCGACTGAGTCCGGCCCACTCGCCACCACCCCATTGAGGGAGCAGTCCATGACCATGGCTTCCACCCCAGATCCCGCCCTCGTCGGCGTCCCACAGGGTCGCCGCCTCCGGTTCGCGCTCGTCGGTGCGGGGGTCATCGGGCGGCACCACGGAACGGTGATCGCCGGACTGGCCGACCGGATCGAGCTGGTGGCTGTGGTCGACCCCCACGCCGACCGAGCCGAACACGTGGCGGCCGCGCACGGCGCCCAGACCTTTCCGACGCTGACCGCGGCGCTGTCGGCCGTCGCGGTCGACGTCGTCGTGGTGTGCACCCCCACCGGCCGGCACGGTGAGGTAGCCATCGAGGCGCTGCAGGCGGGCCTCCACGTGATCATCGAGAAGCCGGCCGAGGTCACGGTGGGCAAGACCGACGAGATCATCGCCGCGCAGCGGGCGGCCGGGACGCTGGTGACGGTCATCTCCCAGCACCGCTTCGACCGCTCCACCGAGGTCGCGGTGGCGGCCATCGCCCGCGGCGAGCTGGGACGGCTCACCAGCGGCATCGCGTCGGTGGACTGGTGGCGCGGTCAGAGCTACTACGACTCCGGAGACTGGCGCGGTACCTGGGAGCTCGACGGCGGCGGCGCCCTGATGAACCAGGGGGTGCACACCGTCGACCTGCTGGTCGCCACGATGGGACGTCCCGTGGAGGTGTTCGCCTACACCGGCACCCTGGCCCACGAGCGGATCGAGGTCGAGGACGTCGCCGTGGGCGTCGTCCGCTTCGAGAGCGGCGCGCTCGGGGTGCTGCACGCGACCACCGCGGCCTACCCCGGTCTGACCGCCCGTCTCCAGGTCCAAGGCGACCAGGGGTCGCTGGTGATCGACGACGACCGGTTGACCTTTCTCCACCTCACCCCTCGGGGCAGCGCGGCGGAGGAGAAGCTGATGGGCTCCCGCACCGGCGCGCTCAACCAGGTCGAGGACCACGTCCCGGGAGACGCCGGCCCGGCGGCGACCGCCGGAAGCAACCCCGGCCAGCTCTCCGAAGCCCACCGCGCACAGTACGAGAACTTCCTCGCCGCCCTGGCCGGCACCGAGCCGCTGCGGGTGGACCTGGCCACCAACCGGCAGGCGATCGCCATCATCACCGGGGCGTACGAGTCGGCGCGGACCGGGCGCCCGGTGGCGCTGTGAGCAAAGCGGTCGCTGCTCCGGCCCGGGGCACCGCGTCCGGAACCGGGCGACCCCGCATCGCGGCCAACCCGATCGCCTACTGGAACCGCGACGGGAAGACCGACAAGTCCCGCGCCGTCTTCGACCAGGCCTTCACCGAGTACGCCGCGATCGGCTTCACAGCCGTCAAGGCTGACGTGCCGCAGGGGATGTCGGCGGCGGAGTACCTGGACTGGATCAGCGGCTACGGGTTGTCACCGTCGCTGAGCCTCTTCGGCTCGCCGTTCGACGAGACCGTGGACATCAAGGATGAGGTGGAGCGGGCCAAGAGGTTCGCGGCCACCCAGGTCGAGCTGGGGCTGGACCGGACGATGGTCTCATCCATGTCGATCCCGGCCCGGATGGCCGAACCCGCCGTCGGTGCCGACTTCGACCCCGACCGGCTCGCGCTGGCCATCGAGAACTGCGGCATCATCTGCCAGGTCCTCTGGTCCGAGGGGCTGCGACCCCTGCACCACTCCCACGTCGGCGGTGTGTTCGAGACCGAGCACGAGATCGTGACCCTGCTCGACGAGCTGGGGCCCGACGTCATCGGCCTGGGTCCCGACACCGGCCACCTGCGCTGGGCGGGGATTGATCCGGCCGCCTTCATCGCCCGGTACGCCGACCGGGTCGGCGGCATCCACCTCAAGGACTGCTTCCCCTTCTACCTCGCTCCGGCCGGGTCCGGACACGGTCTCGGCTACCACCAGGTGCAGAGCACCAAACGCCTGTGGGCCGAACCGGGGTTGGGTGTCGTGGACTTCGACGCCGTCCTCGCAGCGATGCCCGAAGGCTATGACGGTGACTACATGATCGAGGTCGACGAGCCGAGCATCGACTCCCGGCTCGACTCCCACCGGATCTGCTTCGACTGGGCTCAGCGCACCCTGCCGCTGGCCGCCTGAGCTCCGGGTAACCGACCGCCCGACTGGCTGGTTCCTACCGGGACTCCTCTCCCGGAGGGCGCCGCTACCGTGACCGGGTGACGACGTTCGCGATGATCGGCGGCGGCTGGCGGGGCCGGATGTACCTCGACGTGGCGCGCGCGCTGGGATCGGTCCGCTGTGCGGGGGTGGTGGTGCGAACCCCCCGCAGCCTGGAGGTACCGACCTACTCCTCGCTCGCCGCGTGCCTGCAGGAGCAGCACGTTGACTTCGTGCTGACCTCGACCCCGCACGCCGTGACCCCGGATCGCATCGTCGAGGCCGTGGAGCGAGGGCTGCCGGTGCTCGCCGAGACCCCGCCGGCGCCCGATCTCGACAGCCTGCGCGCCCTCTGGTCAACCGTGGGAAGCTCCGGGCTGGTCCAGGTCGCCGAGCAGTACCCGCTGATGCCCTCGTACGCCGCGCGGGCGGCTCTGGTGGCGACAGGGGTCATCGGCACCCCGACGCAGGTGCAGGTGTCCTCGACCCAGCACTACCACGCATCCGCCCTGATCCGCGGACTGCTGGCCGCCGGGCGCGGTCCGGTAGAGGTCCGGGCATCCCGCTTCACCGCGCCCCTGGTCAGCCCCTTGGGCCGCGCCGGCTGGACCGACGACGAGGAGGAGCACCCGGTGGCCACGACGATCGCGACCCTCGACTTCGGGGACGCGCGCTCGGGCGTGTACGACTTCACCGAGCAGCAGACCCGCAACCAGCTGCGGTTTCGCCGGTTCACCGTGCGCGGATCGGCCGGCGAGCTTCACGACGACGAGGTCGTCCGGATGACTGGCCCCCGGACGCTGGTCCGCACCCCGATCGTGCGCCGCCAGACGGGCCACGACCTTGACCTGATCGGGTACGACACCGAGCACATCTCGTGGGGCTCCGAGGTGCTCTACCGCAATCCCTACGTGGGCCGTCGCTGGATGGACGAGGAGATCGCCATGGCCACCCTGCTGGAGCAGATGGCGGGCTGGGTGCTCGGGGAGGCCGCCGCTCCCTACCCGCTGGCGGAAGGGGCTCAGAACCAGCTGATCGCCCTGGCCATCGAGGAGTCGGCCAGCACGGGCGCTGCGGTGACCACGTCGAACGAGGCCTGGGGTGAGCCGTGAGGCGTCCGCACTACCCTTTCCTCCGCACCGGCAAACACTTTCCGACGGCAGGTCGACGACGACCGCTGGTCGATCATCCTGCCTAGCGAGCGCCCGCTCGCGGGTCTATGCTGCTCGGGAACGCGCATTCCCAGTCATCGCCGCTCGGGCTGATGACATGGAGCGGGATCTGCGGACCGAGCCGAGGAGGCCGTTGATGCCTGCGGAACGCGCTTCGGGCGCCGCCACGCTGGAGGAAGTGGCCCGCGCTGCTGGTGTGTCCTTGGCGACGGCGTCCCGGGCGCTGAACGGCAGCACCCGCAAGGTGAACGCCGAGTACCGGGAACGCGTTCTCGCCGCGGCCCGGAGTCTCAACTACTCCCCCAACCTGGCCGCCCAAGCCGTGGCCAAAGGCGGGACGTCCACGGTGGCCCTGCTCGTGGCCGACATCGCGGACCCCTACTTCTCCACCATCGCATCCGGGGTCATGCGGGCGGCCGAGGAGCGGGGGCTCATCGTGACCATCGGCTCGACAGAGCGCCGCTACACCCGGGAGGCGGCCCTGGTCCGCGTCCTGCGGGGGCAGCGACCGCGGAGCATCATCCTCGTGGGCTCCCGCTGGGCGGAGACGGCCTCCCAACGCGAGCTGAGCGAGGAGCTGCAGGCGTTCGAGAAGGCCGGCGGCCAGGTCACCATGGTGTCCCAGCCCCAGATGCCGTTCCGCACGATCGACATCCGCAACCGGGAGGGGGCCGCCGCGCTCGCCGAGAAGCTGATCAAGCACGGCTACCGCTCCGTGGCCATCCTGACCGGACCCGACGGCCTGATCACCGCGCACGAGCGGACGGCGGGGTTCGCCGACACCTTCGCAGCCCACGGGTACCCGGTCGACGACCGCTGGCGGGTGCCTGGCGAGTTCACCCGCGACGGGGGATTCCTGGGCGCCGCCGAGCTGCGGCGCCGGGGCCTCAGCGAGGTCGAGCTGATCTTCGCCGTCAACGACGTGATGGCCGTCGGGGCGATGGCCTACCTCCGCAGCGCGGGTGTGCGCCTGCCCGAGGACCTCGGCGTGGCGGGGTTCGACGACATCTCGAGCCTTCGCGACATCATCCCGGCCCTGACCACGGTCTCCCTGCCGCTGGAGCTGATCGGCCGTCGGGCGATCGAGCTCGCTCTCGACGGGGAGGCTGGCGGCGAGACACTCGTGCCCGTCCACGGGGTCCCGGTGCTCCGGGAGAGCACGCCCCTGCTCGTCCAAGCCTGAGGCAGGCGCGGACTGCGGGATGGGCTCCGCTCAGCTCCCGACCAGCAGCGTGACCACCTCTTCGGCGTCGAGGTGGCCGTCGGCGACGACCACCTCGAACCGGCGCTCCAGCGTCTGTCCGGGCGCCAGCACCAGCGGCCGGTCCCAAGCGAGCGCCGAGCCGAGGCCCGGGTAGCCCGCCACCCGCACGAACCACGGCTCCCCAAGCCGCTCGGCCTCCAGGCCGCGGACGACCACGGTCGCGGGTCCGCTGAGCCCAGGACCGGCGGCGAAGTCCGCCGACCACGCCACCCACGGGGCGACCGAGCCGTGCACCGCCTCCTCTCCGCGGGCAGAGGAGGTGAACACGTCCACGTCCTCGCACGCCGGGAAGCGCCAGAAGAAGCCGCCGTAGCCGCCCCCCACCCGGCCCTTGCTGCCCGGCGACTCGATCGTCGCACCGTGCTCAGCAGTCAGCGAGGTCGCGAAGTCGAGCCTCCAGGCCTGCGGGGTGAGCGCGGTCCAGTGCACGCCGCGGTCCTCGACGAGCTCCGTCCGGCCGCTCCGGCCGACCCAGGTGAGCCGCTGGCGGAAGCCCGACGCCTCCGCCTGCACCTCGTGGCCGGTCACGACCCCGTGGTCGTCGAGCATCCGGTACCCGGTGCCGTGAGCGTATGTGCCGCCACCCCAGAAGCTCGTGCCGTTGACGTCCGGGATGGCCATGCCGACCCCGGTGTGCCAGTCGTGGTCGGCGGGGTGCGTCGCCGTCACGACGACCCCGCCGAGCGTGCGGACCGGGTGCAGGTAGGGCCGTGGGGTCGAGGTGGGAATGGTCCCCGCCCCGTCCCGGTAGGCCAGGACCTCGGTGGTGTCGACCATGCCGCGCGCGACGACCTCGTCCCGGTTGTGGTGAGCCCAGGGCGCGCCGAGTTCGCGGAAGGTCTGCCCGGTCTCGACGGCTCGGTCCAGCCAGTGCTCGACGTCGGCGATGACCGGCCGCCGGTCCTCACCCTCCCCCGACCAAGCGATGGCAAGCGGATCGACGCGGACCGGCTCGTCAGCCTGGGCCACGGCCTCCAGCACCCGCATGAACGCACCGGTGCTGGCGAGGGGGACGAGCAGCGGGACCTCGCCCCGGCGGAAGGCCAGCAGGTTCTCGAGCAGGTCCTCGCGCGGGACGGTCGCGGTCCGGCTCGCGCCGCCGACCTCGAAGGAGATCTCGTCGTCGGTGTAGAAGAGGTCCGCGCGTCCTCGCGTGCCCTCCACCCGCACGACCGGAGGCTCCTGATCGGCTGCGCAGAGGGTGAAGGCGCAGGTCACGGCCACACCTGCGCGGGTGCGGATCCGCACCACCGAGGTGTCGTCGCTGTCGATGGCGTTCGCCCGGTAGAGGTCGGTGTCGACAGCCTCGACGTCCTCTACGCGCCGGCAGCCCGCCACCGCCAGCGCGGTCGCCGTGGCGTGAGCGAGGGGGTTGGTGACCACCCCGTCGACCACCGGCTGACCCCCTACGCTCCGACGACCGGCCCAGGGCGAACGGTTCCAGTAGCCAACGGTCCGGGACCAGGCGCCCCTCGCGGTCACCTTGACGATCTCCCCCAGCCCGTACGCGTCGTCCCGCAGCAGCGCAGGGGCTGGTGAACCGAGGCTCTGGAAGCCCACCTGGACCACCCGGCCGGTCTGCTGTTCGAGCTCCAGCAACCGGTTGAAGTCCGCCATCGTCGCCACCGGGGGCTTCTCGAGCAGGACGTCGGCCCCGCCGCTCAGGGCCAGCTCCGCCAGCCGGGCGTGCTCCCCAATGGGGGCGGCCACGACGACGACGTCGACCGGTCCCGCCGCGGCCAGGGCCTCGGGGAGGTCGGGGAACATCGGCGTGCCCGCGATCACGTCCGGCGGGGTGTCCCGCAGCGGGTCGACAGCAGCAACAAGCTGCACGACGCCGTCAGCCTGCAGCTGCGCGATCCGCCCGGCGTGGACCAGACCGAAGCCGCCGACCCCGACCAGGACGAGTCGCGCGGGACCGGGCGCGCTCGTCACCGGCGGGCTCCCCGACGACAGCGGCGGAGTCGCGGGGAACAGAGGCAGGGCACAGAGAGCTCCTTCGTATCGACGCAGATCGGGCGGCACAATCTGTGAAAGCGCTTTCTGCTACTGTACCGGATACCCCTCGCGGGCCGCGCTGCGTCCTAAGAGTGACCGCCAGGCCGAACCATCGACGACGAAGGAGCTGGTGTGACCTCGTCCCCCCGCTTCACCCCGTCGTCGACGTCCCAGGGCGCAGGCGTGGAAGGCAACGTCGGTTCCCCGGTCGCGAGCCCGAGCCCGGTCGCCGGGTACGAGGACTGGCCGGCCGCAGCCCGGGCGGCCAGGCCCTTCGACGGACCCACTGCCGCCGCGACCGCGCTGGGCAGGCTCGTCGGCGTCCACCGGCAGCCGACACCCGTCCCCGTGGTCGAGGACCAGCGGAGCGTCGAGGGGATTGATATCCGCCGCCTGCGCTGGAACGTGGGCTACGGTCCTGACACGTGCGCCTGGATTCTTCGTCCCGACGACGTCTCGGGCCCGCTCCCGGCCGTTCTCGGTATGCACTGCCACGGCGGCGTCCGCTCGGTGGGAGCTGAGCAGCTGGTCGACCTCGGCCCGGACTACTCGCCCCGGGCGGCCGAGCTCCGGGCGCTCTGGTACGGGTCCCGGGCCCCGGCGAACGAGCTGGCCCGACGCGGGTTCGTCGTGCTGGTCCACGACACGTTCTCCTGGGGCAGCCGCCGGTTCGACCTCTCGCGCCCCACCCCGCGGCTGGCGAGGCTGCTGGCCGCGCAGGCCGCGCTCTGGCGCGAGCAGGAGCACAGCCCGAGTGCGGACGAGTGGTTCGACCTCGCTTCGAACCTGCACGAGGACACGCTCGCGAAAGCGGCAGGAATACTCGGGCAAACGCTTGCCGGCCAAGTTTTAACTGATGATCTCGTGGCCCTCGACGTGCTGGCCCACGAGGGGGATGTCGACGCCCGGCGGCTGTCCAGCTTCGGGTTCTCCGGCGGCGGCGGCCGCAGCCTCCTGCTGGCCGCCCTCGACCACCGGGTGGAGGCGTGCGTCGTCACCTGCATGATGGCCACGTACACCTCGCTCGTGCCATCGTTCCTGGACGACCACTCCTGGCTGCTGCATGTCCCCGGCCTCTGGTCGTTCGCGGACTGGCCGGACCTGACGCGGGTGGCCCGCGCGCGCTTCCTCGTCCAGTACCGCCTCGACGACCCGCTCTTCTCTCGTTCGGGGATGGCCGACGCGCACCGGCACCTGACCGCTCTGCACCCCGAGCCCGGTCGCTACCGGGGCTCGCTGACGCCGGGTGGGCACGAGTTCGACCCCGTGATGCAGGACGAGGCTGCAGCCTTCCTGACCCAGGCCGCGGCAGCCGGCCACCCCGACCCCGCTCGCCCGCTCCCCATCCCGGAACCGGAACCGGACCCGGACCCACGAAAGGTGACCCCATGAGCGCTCAACCCGACCCGCTCGATCCCGCCGCCGCCAGCCTGCAGACCGACGGCGCCTACGCCGAATCGCAGGTCGCCTACGGCGGCTCCACGTACTGGCTGGAGCGTTCGCCCGCCGGCGAGAAGCGCCTGCGGGGCGTCGCCGCTGACGCATCCGCGTTCGACACCTTCGCCGGCAGCGTCGACGTCGCCGAGGGGCAGGCCCACCTCGTCGCCGCCACCTCCGCGGACAACGCCGTGGCGCTGCGGTCGGCCCTGCCCTGGCTCACCCCGACCCGGTTCGGGCTGCACACGTCCGCAGGCTTCGGGGACCGGCTGGGCCTGGCGACGCCCGGCCACGTCCGCGCCCTGAACGCGGTCGGCGCCCCGATCATGCCGGTGTTCGCCCAGCAGTCCATCCGCGAGATGGGGCGCTGTGGCCGGACCCCTCGTGACGTGCTGGACGACGCCACGTGGGGCGCGTTCCAGGCCGGCTGGACCAAGCCCCTCGGCGGGGACGCCGACCACCTCGAGGAGCTCGAGGACGTGGACGCCACCGCGGCGGCCGGCTTCGTCTTCTTCACCCTCGACCCCAAGGCCCAGGTCGACCCCGAGGCCGAGCACGCCGACGCTGCCACGATCCGGGCCAAGGTCGAGGCGATCGACTGGGCCGGGCTCGACTCCGACCTGGCCTCGTTCACCCGGACCTACGCGGGCCAGCGGATCGACCTCGAGCACGAGTCCGTCGAGCTGGACGAGGAGTCGGTCCTGCGGGCGATGGCCAAGTACGGGCCCTCGCTCAACCACGCCATGGCGATGTACCGGCGCCTGCAGGAGAAAGGGATCGACTGCGAGGTCGAGTTCGCGGTCGATGAGACCGACCACCCCACCAAGCCGGCCGAGCACGTCGTGGTCGTCCGCGAGCTCCAGCGGCTGGGCATGGAATTCGTCTCGTTCGCCCCGCGCTTCGTGGGCCGGTTCGAGAAGGGCGTCGAGTACATCGGCGACGCCGAGGCCCTGCGCCGCGACTTCGAGGTCCACGCGCAGCTCGCGCGGGCGCTCGGTCCCTACAAGCTGTCCCTGCACTCCGGGTCGGACAAGTACTCGATCTACCCGGCAGCCGCCGAGGCGACCGGCGGGATGGTCCACCTCAAGACCGCGGGCACCAGCTGGGCAGAGGCGCTCCGCGTGATCGCGCACAACGACCCCGACCTGATGCGCCAGGTGCTCACCCTCGCCCTGGACAGCTTCGAGGCCAACCGGAAGAGCTACCACCTGTCCTGCGACCCGGCCCGCATCCCCACCGATCCGACGGATGAGGAGGTGGCACGCCTGATGGACGTCGTCGACTCCCGCCAGGTCCTGCACGTCGGCTATGGCGCGATCCTTTCGGAGTTCCGAGCGCAGCTTTACCGGGTGTGGGACGAGCACGAGGAGGAGCTCTACGGCGTCGTCGCCGAGCACTTCGTGAAGCACCTGGAGCCGTTCGCCGCTCACGCGCAGTAGGACACGCGCACCGACGCAGCGATCCCCTCCGGCCGAGCCGGCCGGAGGGGATCTGCGTGCGGCAAGGAGGCGAGCAGCCTCAGGGGCGACGCGCGTAGGACTGCTTCGCCAGGTTGTAGGCGAGGTCAACGGCAGTCTCGACGGCTTCGTCCAGGTCGAGACGGTGCTCGAGCACCAGCCGAGCGAGGTAGCCGGCGTCGACCCTTCGGAACAGGTCGTGGCGCGCCGGGATCGACGCGTAGGCCCGGGTGTCGTCGACGAAGCCGGAGGTGTTGTAGAACCCGGCCGTCTCGGTCGCCGCCTCGCGGAAGCGACGCATCCCCTCCGGAGAGTCGAGGAACCACCAGGGGGCACCGAGCCGGACCGAGGGGTAGGCGCCGGCCAGCGGCGCCAGCTCGCGGCTGTAGACCGTCTCGTCGACTGTGAAGAGGATCACCCGGAACCGCGGGTCGGTGCCGAACCGGTCGAGCATGGGCCGCAGCGCCCGGGTGAACTCGGTCTGCACCGGGATGTCGTGGCCCTTGTCCAGCCCGTGGGTCCGGGCGACACCGCTGTGGTGGTCGCGCAGCACGCCGGGGTGGATCTGCATGACGAGGCCGTCCTCGCACGCCATGGCGGCCATCTGGAAGAGCATGTGGGCGGCGAACGCCGTGACCTCGGCCTCACTCGGATCAGCGCCGCCGAGCACCCGCTGGTAGAGGCTGCGCGCCGCCGTCTCGTCCATCGGCGTGGTGTCGGCCTGCAGGTGGCCGTGGTCGGTGGCCAGCGCGCCCGCCTCCACGAACGCCGAACGCCGCTGACGCAGGGCCGCGAGGAAGCCGTCGTAGGTCGCAGTGCTCGTCCCCGAGACGGCGGCCAGCTCCTCGACGTCGTCTCGCCACGTCGACCGGTCGAGGTGGACGAGGGCGTCCGGCCGGAAGGTGGGCAGCACCCGGTCACCCAGGCCCTCGGCCGCCAGCGTCGCGTGGTGGGACAGGCGGGAGGTCGCAGGGTCGGTGGTGGAGATGACCTCGATGTTGAACCGGTCGAGCAGCGCCCGCGGCCGGAACCCCGGTTCAGCCACCTTCGCGGCGATCTGGTCGTACAGGGTGTCGGCCGTCTCGGCACTGGGAACGAGGTCGACCCCGAACACCTCGACGAGCTCGTGCTCCAGCCAGTAGCGCGATGGGGTGCCGCGGTAGAGCTTCCAGTTCTCGCAGAACGTCCGCCAGATGCTCCGGGAGTCCGCCTCGACCGGGCCGCCGTCCACCCGCGGCACCCCCAGGTCGGCCAGGTCGATGCCCTGCGAGGCGAGCATCCGGAAGACGTAGTGGTCGGGGACGATCAGCAGCTGGGCCGGGTCGGCGAACGGGACGTCGTCGGCGAAGACCTGCGCCTCGACGTGGCCGTGCATGCAGATCAGCGGCAGGTCCTTCGTCTGGGCGTAGATCTCCCGGGCCACCTTCCGCTGCTCCGGGGGGGCGGGCAGCGCGCGGTCGGGGTGAAGCTGGAGGGCAGTCACGAGGAGCTCCTGTCGGTCATGCGGAGGTGGGTGCGGTTCCGGTCAGCCGCTCGCACTGCTGCACCACAAGGCGCACCAGGTCCTGGTCCGCGCCGAGGCCCGGCTGCCAGGTCTCGAGGACGCCGGCCGCCGCCTCGGGGAGGTCGTCTGCGGCAGCCGCCGCCCGAGCTGGTCCGGCGCCGTCGTCCTTGAGCGGTGCACCCTGGCCGCGCAGGTGCAGGACCCAGGCCGCCGTGGCGGTGGCGCACCCGATCGGCAGCCGTCCGGCGGCCCGCTCGGCGAGGAGGGTCGGCAGGATCCGGACGGGCAGCTTGATCGAGCCGTCGGTGGCGATCTGGCTGAGCTGGTAGCGGATCCGCGTGTTCGAGTAGCGCTCGAGGAGAGCCTGGCGGTAGTCCGCGACCGACGTTGCCGGCAGGGTCAGGTAGGGGCTGGCCTCGTCCCAGAACGCCTCGACCCACCCGCGGCAGTCGGGGTCGGCGACCGCCTCGTCGATGGTGGCGAGACCGCGCACGCTGCCGGCGTAAGCGAGCAGGGAGTGCGAGCCGTTGAGCAACCACAGCTTGCGCTGCTCGTAGGGGACGACGTCGTCCACCACGCGGGCGCCCGCGTCCTCCCAGGCCGGGCGTCCGCCCGGGAAGCGACCAGACATCACCCACTCGCTGAAGGGCTCCGTCGGCACCGGCGACGCGTCCTCATAACCCTGCTCGGTGGCCACCACCGCGCGGTCCTCGTCGGTCGTCGCCGGCGTGATCCGGTCCACCATCGAGGTGGCGAAGTCCACGTGCTCGGCCATCCAGTCGAGCAGGCTGGCGTCCACAGCCCGCGCGAGGTCCCCGACGACGGTCTCGGTCACCGAGCCGTTGTGGGGCAGGTTGTCGCAGGACAAGAGGGTGATGGGCCCAGACCCCGCCGCACGCCGCGCCAGCAACCCCGCCACCAGCTTGGCCGGCAACGTGGCCACCGGTGCGCTGTGGTCGGCGAGGAGGGCCTCGACGTCCCCTGCCACGGCCGGGCGCGCGGCGTCCAGCCTGCCGTCGCTGCCGCGCACGTAGCCGGCCTCGGTCACGGTGATGGTCACGAGGACGACCTCGGGCCGCCGGAGGTAGTCGAGGTAGGCCTCGTGGTCGGCCGCGGGGTGGACGGCCGCGACGGTCCCGACGACCTCGTACGCGTCGCCCTCGGCCCCGCGGGTGATGAGCGTGTAGAGGCCGTCCTGTGGAGCCAGGTCGGTCGCGGTGTCTGGACGACGACCGGTGAAGGCAGCGATCCCCCAGGCGGCCGCGTCGGGTGCGTTCGCGGTGTACCAGGCCTGGTGGGCCCGGTGGAAGTTGCCCAGGCCGAGGTGCACCATGCGGACGGGAGCGGCGGCTGGCATGCCGGGCAGCCGTCGGCTTAGCCGCGGCTGGCTCACGACGAGGCCCGCGACAGGTCCACGCCGAGGCCGAGGTCGGCGATGGCGACGGGCAGCCCGGTGCGCAACGACTCGTTCCCGGCCATGCCTACGGCGATCGAGCGCACCCCGTCGACCCAGCTGGAGGGTCGCTCCAGCCAGTCCTCGCCCGGCCCACGGAAGACGTCGGCCAGCAGCAGGGCGTCCCCGCCGCCGTGGCCGCCCTCGCCCTGGTGGATCGGCACGTCCTGGGCCGCTTCCCAGTGGCGCTGCAGGGTCAGCCGCTCCCCACCAGCCCGGATGTCGGAGACCGGCTGCGCGCTCGGGTCGAGCACCACCGAGCCGTCGGCGTCGGTCAGCACGGCGGCCCGCTCGACGACCTCGAGCTCGGCCCGGCCCTCCGTGCCGTTGACGTAGATCCGGTAGCCCTCCCAGGGCGAGTGCGCGTTCAGGGCGTAGCTGAGCGTGACGCCTGTCTGGTAGTCCACGATCACCGCCAGGTTGTCCTCGGCGGTGATGCCCGGACCGAACACGTCCTGGTCGCGGCGGTAGCCGTCGTGGGACTCGTTGTCGAGGTAGAGGGCGCGCAGCCGGGGGTCGCGGCGCAGGTCCAGCTCCCACGGGGTGTGCGGACCGTCGTGGGTCCCGCGCTCGGGACGCTCGGGCACGCCCCGAGCGGCAGCGTTCTCGGCGCCGTAGAAGCGCACGCCCCCGCTGGCGTACACCTTCACCGGGGTGTCGCTGAGCAGCCAGTTCACCAGGTCGAAGTGGTGGGAGGCCTTGTGGATCAGCAGCCCGCCGGACTTGCTCTTGTCCTTGTGCCAGCGGCGGAAGTAGTCCGCACCGTGGGCGGTGTCGAGGACCCACTCGAACGTCACCGACAGCGGTTGACCGATCGAGCCGTTCTTGATCAGCTCCTTCAGCCCCGAGTTGCGCGGGGAGTAGCGGTAGTTGTGGGTGACCACCACCGATCGGCCGCTCCGGGCCACGGCCTCGGCGATGCGCCGGGTGCTGTCGGGGTCGATGGTCAACGGCTTCTCGACGACCACGTCGGCGCCGGCATCCAGGCTCCGGACGATCAGGTTCGCGTGGGTGAAGTCCGGTGAGGTGATGATCACCCGGTCCGCCTTCGTGTCGGTGATCACGCGCTCAAGCTCGTCGGGCTCTCCCGTGACGATCGCGCTGACGTCGAGACCGGCCTTGGTCAGGCCGTCCAGGTGCACCGCGAGCCGGCCAGGATTGGGTTCGAGCATGCCGACCAGCTCGGCGTCGTCGCGGTGCGGACCCGCCATCGCGTCGAGGTACATCTGCACTCGGTGGCCGGTTCCGACGACGACGTAGCGCGGCTTGGAGCTCACAGTGGTGGTGCCTTTCGCAGGTTGTGCGACCTCGACGCCCGGGCGGACTGCCCGGGGCCGTGGTCGTCGGGTTGAGCGGGCAGGGTCACTTGCCGCCGGTGGTGGCGATGCCCTTGACCAGGAAGCGCTGACCGAACAGGAAGGCCAGGAACAGCGGGACCAGGGACACGATCGACATCGCGAACATCGCGCCCCAGTTGCTGCCGGCCGTGGCGTCGAGGAACGAACGCAGGGCGACCGGGACCGTGTAGGCGATCGGGTCGGTCAGGTAGATCAGCGGGGTGAAGAAGTCGCTCCAGGTCCAGATGAAGGTGAAGATCGCCGTGGTGGCGATCGCCGGACCCATCAGCGGGAGCATGATGCGGGTGAAGATGTGCCAGTGGCCGCAGCCGTCGATCCGGGCCGCCTCGTCCAGCTCACGGGGGATGCCCCGGATGAACTGCACCATCAGAAAGACGAAGAACGCGTCGGTGGCCAAGAACTTGGGCAGGATCAGCGGGACGAAGGTGTTCACGAAGCCGAGCTGGTTGAAGATGATGTACTGCGGCACCACGACGACGTGGATGGGCAGCATGATCGTCATCAGCATGATCGAGAACCACAGCGTCTTGAGCCGGAACTGCAGCCGGGCGAACGCGTAGGCGGCCAACGTGCAGGACAGCAGGTTCCCGGCGATCGCCCCGACCACGACGATCACCGAGTTGATCATGTACTGGCCGAAGGAGTACTCCAGCGCGGACCAGCCCTCGGTGTAGTTCTTGATGTACAGGTCGTTCAGCCACAGGCCGGGAGTACGGAAGATGACGTCGGTCGGCCGCAGCGAGCTGACAATCATCCAGAGCAACGGATAGATCATCACCAGACCGGCGGCGATCAGCAGCGCGTGCTTCAGCAGCGACCGCCCCCGCTGGCGACCGGTCGGACGGCGGAGGTCCTGTCCCTGCTGGACGGGACCAGCGACCGCGGCCGGAGCGGCGGTCAACGAACTCTGGAGATCAGTCACCGTAGAACACCCAATACTTCGAGGCGTAGAAGTTGATCGCGGTGAAGACCGCGATGATGATGACCAGGAGCCAGGCCATGGCCGAGGCGTATCCCATCTGGAACTGCCCGAACCCGCGCTGGTACAGGTACACCGTGTAGAACATCGTCGAGTCCGACGGACCGCCGGTGCCACCCGACACCACGAAGGCCTGTGTGAACGCCTGGAAGGCCCCGATGATCTGCAGCACCAGGTTGAAGAAGATGATCGGCGACAGCAGCGGCAGGGTGATCTTCAGGAACGTCGTGTACCGGGTGGCCCCGTCGACGGCGGCCGCCTCGTAGTACATCGCCGGGATCTGGCGCAGACCGGCCAGGAAGATCACCATCGGTGAGCCGAACGTCCACACGTGCAGCAGGATGATCGTCGACAGCGCGTACTTCGGGTCTGAGATCCATCCGGTCGTGGCGTCGATCCCGACCAGGCGGAGCACCTGGTTCACCAGTCCGTCGGTGCCGAACATCTGGCGCCACAGCACCGAGATGGCCACGGCGCTGCCCAGCATGGAGGGCAGGTAGAAGACCGACCGGTAGAACGGCAGGCCCTTCATGCCCTCGTTCAGCAGCAGGGCCAGGGCCAGAGCCAGAGCCAGTTGGAGCGGGGTGGACACGAACACGTAGATGAAGGTGACCTTCAGCGAGTTGTGCAACCGAGCGTCGCCCAGCATCCGAACGTAGTTCTCCACGCCGGTCCACTCGGGGGCCTGGATGAGGTTGTAGTCGGTGAACGACAGGTACAACGAGGCCAGCATCGGCCCGATCGTGATGACGACCAGGCCGATCAGCCAGGGTAGGAGGAAGAGGTAGCCGGCCTTGTTGTCCCGGCCGGCTTCCTTCTTCTGGAGCCTCTTCTCCTCAGGCGTCTTCGCTTTTGTCCGCTTGATGCTGGACAGCTCGGAGAGGGCGCTCACGGGTCACACCGTGAGGTTCGACGTGAGCTCGTCCACGAACTTCTTGGCCGCGTCCGGCACGCTCGCCCGCTCGAAGAGGACGTCGGTCACGTTGCGGAACATGACCTCGACCAGGGTGCCACCGCCGGGCGGCGGGGCGATCGGGGTCGACGCCAGCTCGGGCTCGATGTCGGCGATGAACTTCGACACCTGCTGCTGCGCGGGGGACAGCTTGGGCTGGATGTGAGCCTGGAGCTCGGAGTTGGCCGGGATGCCGCGTTCAGCCTTGTCGAGGTCAGCGGCCTCGGTGGAGTTCACCCACCAGCTGATGAAGGCGACGGCGGCCTCGGGGTTCTTGCTCTTGGCCGACGCGGACCACAGCATGCTCGCCTTGTACCAGGCCTTGCGGTCGGTCGCCTTGCCGGTCAGGCTCGGGAGCCGCAACATCGCCATCTGCTCGCCGGACGCCGCGTTGATCGCTTCGAGCTGGTTGGAGTTGGACACGGCCAGGGCGGCCTTGCCGACCACCAGCGCGCTCTGGTCCAGCGGCTTGGCTGACGGGCCGAGGCCCTCCTCGCTGATCTGCTGGGCGGTGCCGATGGCCTTGGCCTGCTCGAACTCCTGCATCATCTCGAACCAGGCCTGGGCGTCGGCGACGTCGAACCCCAGACCCTCGGGCGTGAACAGCTCCTTGCCGTTCTGGCGCAGCCAGGTGCCGAAGGGCGCGTCCCCACCGAACACGCCAGCCACGCCGAAGGGGACGTCTGCCTTGGCGGCCACCTCGGCGGAGACCTTCTTGAGGTCGTCCCAGGTCCAGGTGGTGTCATCCGGGATGTCGACTTTGGCCTTCTTGAACACGCTCGGGTTGGCCATGATGACGAGGGTGTTGATGCCGGCGTTGATCCCCACCAGCGTGCCGTCGATCCGCCCTGCGTCGACCGTCCCCTCGATGAACTTGGACGTGTCGACCGCGCCCAGGTCGAGCAGCGCGCCCCGGTTGCCGTACTCGGAGATGTAGGCCATGTCCATCTGGATGATGTCCGGTGCCGTTCCGCCCGCGGTCTGGGTGGCGAGCTTCTCCCAGTAGCTGGCGAAATCGCCGGGCTGCGCCTCGATCGTGACGCCGCTGTTGGCCTTGAGGTAGGCGTCGATCTCGGCCTGGGTGTTCTCGTTCCGGGTGGGGTTGCCCCACCACGCCATGGCGAGGTTCGTCCCACCACCGCCGTCGCCGCCACTGGAGGACCCGCCGCCCGAGCCGGGGGCACAGGCCGTCAGCCCTCCGGCGGTAGCCGTGGCGGCCAGCCCGGCCCCGATCAAGAACTGCCTACGGGTTACAGCCATGAGTTCCTCCGCGTTGAGTCGATCTGAAAGCGTTTTCCGGAGCCTAGGTTACGGCGCTGAAGGTGTCAACAACTTCTGCCCGAGGCCTGCTGCTCGATGCTCGAGTGCCTCCCACGAGACCTTCCCGGCCCTGAAAGTTTCGCGTCGATGGACACTTATTCTCGAGCTGCGCCCAGCGCGAGGCAGTCGTTTGGCACAGACGGTTGACCCCAGCGAACGGACGCCCTTACAGTGGAAAGCCCTTTCCGCCTCTCCGAGGGAGATCGACGTGCCAGCTTCCACCACCGCGGCCCCAGCGGTGCTCCGGATCGCCATGAACGGCGTGACCGGGCGCATGGGCTACCGGCAGCACCTGCTGCGCTCGATCCTCCCGATCCGTGACGCCGGCGGGATCCAGCTGGCAGACGGCACCCGGGTCGCGGTGGAGCCGATCCTGGTTGGTCGGAACCAGGCAAAGATCACCGAGCTCGCCGAGCGGCACAAGATCGAGCACTGGTCGAGCGACCTCGACGCGGTGATCGCGGACCCGAGCGTCGACGTCGTCTTCGACGCCTCCATGACCAGCCTGCGCGCGGCCACCCTGCGCAAGGCGATGGCGGCTGGCAAGCACGTCTTCACCGAGAAGCCGACCGCCGAGACGCTCGACGACGCCGTCGACCTGGCCCGCATCGCCCGCCACGCAGGCGTCACCGCCGGCGTGGTGCACGACAAGCTCTACCTGCCGGGTCTGGTCAAGCTCCGGCGCCTCGTCGACGAGGGGTTCTTCGGCCGCATCCTCTCTCTCCGCGGCGAGTTCGGCTACTGGGTCTTCGAGGGCGACACCCAGGAGGCTCAGCGACCCTCGTGGAACTACCGCAAGGAGGACGGCGGGGGGATGACCACCGACATGTTCTGCCACTGGAACTACGTGCTGGAGAACATCATCGGCCAGGTCTTGAGCGTCACCGCTCGGTCCGTGACCCACATCCCCACCCGCTGGGACGAGCAGGGCGAGCCCTACACCGCCACCGCCGACGACGCTGCGTACGGCCTGTTCGAGCTGGAGACGCCGGCCGGCGACCCGGTCGTCGCCCAGATCAACTCCTCGTGGGCGGTGCGGGTCCACCGCGACGAGCTGGTCGAGTTCCAGGTCGACGGCACCCACGGCTCGGCGGTAGCCGGTCTCACCCACTGCGTGGCGCAGCAGCGAGCGCACACCCCGAAGCCGGTGTGGAACCCGGACCTTCCGGTCACGGAGTCCTTCCGGTCGCAGTGGCTGGAGGTGCCGGCCAACGCCGAGCTCGACAACGGGTTCAAGGCCCAGTGGGAGGAGTTCCTCCGCGACGTCGTCGCCGGTCGGGAACACCGGTACGGGCTGCTGTCCGCCGCCCGGGGGGTGCAGCTCGCCGAGCTCGGGCTCCGGTCCTCCGCCGAGCGGCGCACCATCGACATCCCCAGGATCACGCTGTGACCGCGCTGCGCCTGCCGGGCGTCGACGGGGAGGTCCAGTCCTACGAGCTGGGTGAGCCGGGACCGTGGCGCAAGCCGAGCGTGCCGATCACCTCGCGCCTCGCGTACGCCGCGGCTCACGTCGTGCCCCTGCCGCTGGCCGAGAACGTTCCCGGTGCGCCGGCGCTGATCGACTGGGACACCACCTTGGCCTACCGCCGCGAGCTCTGGGCGTACGGGCTGGGGGTCGCGGACGCCATGGACACCGCCCAGCGCGGCATGGGGCTCGACTGGTCGGCCACCCAGGAGCTGATCCGGCGCTCGGGTGCCGAGGCGGCCGCGGTCGGCGGGCAGCTGGCCTGCGGGGCCGGGACCGACCAGCTCGACCCCAGCACGCTCTCCACCGGGCGCGCGGGGCTGGACCAGGTCATCCAGGCCTACCGCGAGCAGATCGCCCTGGTCAGCGACGCGGGGGCGCACGTGATCGTGATGGCCTCCCGGGCGCTGGCCCAGGTCGCCCGCACCCCCGAGGACTACCGCCACGTCTACGACACGCTGCTCTCGGAGGTGACCGAGCCGGTCATCCTGCACTGGCTGGGACCGATGTTCGACCCCGCCCTCACCGGCTACTGGGGCAGCGACGACGTGGCCTCGGCGACCGTGACCTTCACCGACCTGGTGCGAGACCACGCGGCCAAGGTGGACGGGGTCAAGGTGTCCCTGCTCGACGCGGCGCACGAGACCGCCCTGCGGGCGGAGCTGGCCACCCTGCCGGGGCGGGTGCGCCTCTACACCGGCGACGACTTCAACTACCCCGAGCTCATCGACGGCGACGGGACGCACCACTCCGACGCCCTGTTGGGGATCTTCGCCGCCATCTACCCGGCCGCATCCACCGCGCTGCAGGCCTACGACGACGGACGGCCTGGCGAGGGCCGGGCGATCCTGGACTCAACCCGCGAGCTCGGCCGGCACCTGTTCGAGGCGCCGACGTTCTACTACAAGACCGGGGTGGCCTTTCTGTCCTGGCTGAACGGGCACCAGCCCGGGTTCAGCATGGTCGGCGGCCTCCAGGCGGGCCGGTCCGTGCCCCACCTGGTCCGCGCCTTCCAGCTCAGCGACCGGGCCGGCCTGCTGCTCGACCCCGAGCTGGCGGCCCACCGGATGAGCACGCTGCTCGCCGTGCACGGGATCGAGGCCTGACGTGAAAGTCGGGCCGCGACTGTCCCTGAACACCGCGACCACCAAGCGCCTGACGCTGCCCGAGGCGCTCGAGGCCGCCCAGCGCGCCGGGCTGACCCACGTCGGCCTGTGGCGTGACCGGGTGGCGGAGGTCGGCCTCTCGAGCGCCGCCGCCCTGGTGACGACGTCGGGGCTGACGGTCTCGAGCCTGTGCCGAGGTGGGTTCCTCACGGCGAGCGACGCTGCCGGGCGCGAAGCCGCCCTGGCCGACAACCGCAGCGCCATCGTCGAGGCCGCCACGCTGGGCACCCGCGAGCTGATCATGGTCGTCGGCGGGCTTCCCGACGGGGAGAAGGACATGGCTGCGGCCCGTCGGCGGGTGGCCGACCGCATCGCCGAGCTCGCCCCGTATGCCGAAGCGCACGACGTCCGGCTGGTGCTGGAACCGCTGCACCCGATGTACGCGGCCGACCGGGCGGTGCTGTCGACGCTCGAGGAGGCGCTCGACGCCACCTCCCCGTTCCCGGCCCGCACGGTCGGGGTGGTCGTGGACACCTTCCACGTCTGGTGGGACCCGAAGCTGGCGCAGCAGATCGAGCGAGCCGGGCGGGAAGGACGGCTCGCCTCCTACCAGGTCTGCGACTTCAACCTGCCGATCGCCGCGGACGCCCTGCTTTCCCGCGGGATGATGGGCGACGGGGTCATCGACTTTGCCAGCATCACCCGCTGGGTCGCCGCCGCCGGTTACGACGGGCCGGTCGAGGTGGAGATCTTCAACGCCGACATCTGGGCCGCCGACGCGGACGAGGTGCTCGCGACCATGAAGCAGCGCTGGGCCGAGCTGGTCGCGCCCTTCCTCGGTGCGACGACGGCGGCTCGCTGACGCAGCAGCCAGGTCACGCTCGGGGATCAACAGGGCCACGCTTTCGGCACAGCCCTTCCGCGCCGACCCCGCTCGGTGGTACAGCAGGAATGAGGGGACGCCGAGATTGTCCCCGTCCCGGGGGAACCATGAAGCAGCGGCGCTGGAGCAGGATCACTCTCGTCGGAGTGCTGGCCACCGTGCTCTGGATCGCGCTCGGGGCGCTCCGTCCCCTCGAGGCCGGGGCTGTCGGGGTCCGGCTGCTCACGGGGAGGACGAACACCCCGACCAGCACGCTCGCCCTGCGCTCCTGCCCCTCCACCACCTGCACGGCTCTGAAGCGGATTCCGCACTTCACCCTGCTCTCCATGACGGCGGCCCAGGGAGACTGGTTCGCCACCAGCTACGGCGGGCGCACCGGCTGGGTGCACTCCCGCTACACCGTCCTGCAGGGCACGCCGGCACGGACGGTCAGCCGGGGCAACATCAGCCGTCGGATGGTGTCCTACACCTTCGACGCCGGGTCCGACCTCGGCCACACCGACGCCATCTTGGACCACCTGGCCGCGGAGCACATCCCGGCCAGTTTCGGTCTCACCGGCGCCTGGGCGAACAGCCACCCAGCGTCGGTCCAGAGGATCGCCGCCGATGGGCACCACCTCATCAACCACACCTGGGACCACGGCTCGTTCACCGGATTCTCGACCGGGCGGGCGGCTCTGACGCCGGCTCGGCGTACCGAGCAGCTGGTGCGGACCAACAACCTGATCCTCAAGCTGACGGGGGGTACCACCCGCCCCTACTTCCGCCCTCCCTACGGCGACTACGACAGCGGCGTCCTGCGCGACGTCGGCGCCAACCGCTTCGGCACGAACGTGATGTGGAGCGTGGACTCCCTCGGCTGGAAAGGTTTGAGCGCGGCCCAGATCTGTCAGCGCGTCGTCGGCTCCATGGCGGCGGCGACCAACGGGGGCAACGGCTCCATCATCCTGTTCCACGTCGGGAGCCAGTCCCTCGACGCCCAGGCCCTGCCCTGCATCACCCGCACGCTGCGCGAGCGCGGCTTCGCCTTCGGCACCGTGCCCCAGGTGCTCGCGCCCTGATTCTCACCCGTCGAGCCTCGTCCTGATGGCGGGCCCGCAAGCCTCGCCCGCGAGTCGCTCCTGGCAGCCTCACCTGGGTTCCCCTGCCCCGTCACCGGCGTGCACGGCGAACCGGTCGCGTGGTGCGCCGGGCCCCGGCGAGGCCGGAGTATGGCCGGTCGCATTCGGGCTTTAGATTGCGCTCGTGTCCCGACCCGGTGAGCAGCCTGAACGATGAGCGACGACGGAGACAAGTCGAGTTCGAGCCTCCGACGTCAGATCCTGGGGTGGGTCCTCGTAGCCGCTGGTGTGGCCGCCCTGGTCCTTCCCGGCCCTGGACTGCTCCTGCTGGCGGCTGGCCTGACGCTGCTGGCCAGCTCGTATGACTGGGCGAGGAGATGGTCTGAGCCGGTTCGGAAGAAGGCGGAGAAGGCGGCAGAGGCCAGTGTTCGGTCCTGGCGCACCATCACCGTGAGCGTGATCGTGGCGGTGACGGTGATGGCGGTCGGAGTGGTGTGGGGGCTACGGCCGCCGGCGCCCGCGTTCTGGCCGCTCCCCGAGAAGTGGTGGCTGTTTGGCGGTTGGGGGACGGGGAGCAGCCTGATCGGCTCCGGCTTCATCGGGATCGGACTCCTTGTCTACAGCTACCGCCGCTACCGCCGATGACCTGCTGGTCTCGAACGAGGCGTCAGCCGGACACGCCTGCGCTGCCTCGGTACTGGGCAGGCCGCGCGGCCGGTCCTGGCATGTTGAGATGAGGTCCGGCCCGATCGCTGGAAGCCTGGTCCGGACCGAGGAGGAGTAACCGGAATGTTCCCGATGGAGAACGCTGCGGGTACGCGGCTGCAGGTGATCGTCGCGCATCCCGATGACGAGACCTTCGGTTGCGGCTCCTTGCTCCTGCACGCCCGAAGTGCCGGTGCGGTGACCGCGGTGTGCTGTGCGACCCGCGGAGAGGCCGGCGAGATCACCCACGGAGTCGAGGTTCTGCCGGGCGGGGTTGGTGACCTGCGCGAGGGTGAGCTTCGCGCTGCTGCTGAGCTGCTCGGCGTCGAGCGGATCGACCTGCTCGGCCTGATCGACTCCGGGATGGCTGGTGACCCCGAGCCCGGGACTCTGGTGGCTGCCGAGCCATCGCTGTTGCACCGCTTGGTGCTCCAGGCGGTCGAAGCGTTCCGTCCCGACGTGATCGTGACCCTGGATGGGTCGGACGGGCACCGTGACCATGCTCGGGTGCGAGACGTCGCCATCGAGGTCGGTGCTGAGCGTGGCATACCGGTCTACCTTCACTGCTTGCCCCGCGCGGTCATGAAGCAGTGGGCTGACCACATGTCCCAGGAACACGCGGACTCCGCCTACCTGACCCTGGGGGATCTCGGTACCGCCGAGGAGCAGATCACCGATGTCATCGACACCACCGAGTTCTGGGAGCAGCGGTGGACGGCGATCCGCGCCCACCGCTCGCAGACTTCTCCGTTCGAGGATTTGCCCGAGGACCTGGCGCGCGCCTTCCTCTGTCGGGAGCACCTCGCCGTTGCACGAGGCGCCGCCGACGACGATGTGGAGTCCAAGCGCCCAGGGGCCTGAGCGTTCCCCAGCATCGACGGGCTCGCCGGTCACCTGGTCGAGGGCCAGAAGCGCGCTTCGGTGCAGCTCTTGTCGACGGCACTCCTACGGGAGATTGGTGCCCAGGTCGCTCCGGTGGCTGGTCAGTCCACTAGGTTCGCTCAGCTCAGCCTCGGGCCACCAGTCGTTGTCGAGGACGAAAGACCGATCAGCATTCACCAAGGGGTGCGGAGTTGTCGTCGACCCAGGACGTGTCCACAGTCTCCACGTCGTCGGGAAGGTGCAGGTATGTCGGCGACACAGATCAGCCGGACCACAGCCGCTTCCCCTTCCGCAGCCATGCTGATGACCTTTCCGCCGTAGGACCAACCCGCGACAACAACAGACCCTGGGCATGCCCTGATGGCCACGCGTACCTCCGCCGCGTCATGTGCAAGCGTGCCGAAGGTCGACCGGTGGGACGGCAGGCCCGGGGATGCTCAGCTCCACGTTGGCTTCGCGGAGAAGCTGCTCCACCCATTGCCAGTCCGTTGGGCTACTCCACATCCCGTGAACCGCCCCGGTCCACGGCTGGCGGCCTGGGTTGAGCTACCAGGAGTGGGGTGGGTCGAGCCATTGCAGCACTCCAACACGCGACGAATCCCCTGGGTGACCACTCGCGACCATGGCTGGCGGATCGACGCTGGTCGCGGCATTCTTCTGTCGAGAAGATCCGAGCTGGGGGGTGAGCGCCGTGGCTTCCGTTGCCCGACACAAGGACATCTACTGCCGGGTAATCGAGGCGGTCAGCGCAGGTGACACCACGGCGCTGGACGACCTGCTGCACCCGGACATGGTCGACCACAACCCGATGCCGAACCAACCGCCCGGCCGTGGCGGGTTCAAGGCCTGGATGGCAGCCGTCCGCTCCTCCTTTCCCGACTTCAGCGCCGCCGTGCAGACGGTGCTGGGCGAAGGCGACCTCGTTGCGGGACATGTCATCTGGCGGGGCACGCAGCAAGGTCCGTTCCTCGGGCTGCCGGTGACCAACCGGCCGGTCTCGGTGAAAGCCTTCCACATCGTGCGGTTCAGCGATGAGCTCACCGTCGAGTGGTGGGGCACCGCGGACCTGCTCGGGGCCGCGCAACAGCTTGATGGCCAGATAGTGCCGGCGCCGAGGGCGTGAGTTGCTGGCATCGCGCGAGTCGGGCCAGGCACCCCATTCTTAGCTTGGGAGATGGCTTGAGCCGGGTCAATCGGGCGCATCACCGGCGCCGAGGAGTTCTTGAGTGACCGCCCGTGACTGCCGTTCGAGGCACCTTGGGCACGCCGACACCGCTGTTCGATTACGAGCTACGCAGCACGAGTTACCGAGCGGGGCGACCGGCAGGATGCGGTTCACGCTCGTCGCGGTCCTGCTTCGGCCGCTCGCAGGCCGGGCATGGACCTTCCCGGCTGACCGACTCGATGATGATCTTGACCTGCCCGAACCCGAGTCGGCCGACGCTGACCACGTCGAACTCGTCCTCGATCCCGAACAGCACCGCCGTAGCCTTCGGCATACTCGCCCAGGCCCACCCCGCGCCGGCCACTTGACGAACAGAGAAGCATCAACAGCATGCCGAGGCCGCGAGCCGATACACCTCAGGCACCCCGCTCAGGGTTCGAAGAGCCGCTGAGGAGCGCCTCGGCATAGTAAGGGGAGCTGCCGCCGGTCGGCCGACGGTGGTGCTCCATACATGCCCACCACCGCCCAATAGTCGACAGGCTGGGGGTGAGCAGCCGCACCGCAGCCCGCCCCTGGGGCCAGTCGGCTCGAGACCGTGCTTCTCTGCTCGTCGACGCCCTGGGGTAGGCATGTTTGCCGTAGCGGCGTCGCCCGGGTCGCCGCCACAGTGGTCCTGAGGTTGGCGGTTCCGCCCGAGGCCGTCCGTGAAGGAGCGAAGATGACGATCACCGACGGCGTCGGGACAGGGTTCGACGGGTTCGACGGGTTCGACGGGTTCGACGGCCAGCTCATTCCCCCCGAGCACGCCCAGTACGACTCCGCCCGCCGCGTCTACAACGCCATGATCAACAGGCACCCGAAGCTGGTGGCACGGGTGCGAACTACCGCGGATGTCGCCGCTGTGGTCGAGGTCGCCCGACGCCGGGATCTGCTGCTCGCGGTCCGAGGTGGCGGGCACAATGGCGGCGGGCTTGGCACCTGCGACGACGGCATCGTGATCGACCTTGCCGGGCTCAACCAGGTGGAGGTCGACGCGGAACGACGCACGGTGCGTGCCGGCGGGGGTTGCACCTGGGGGCAGGTTGACCAAGCCACGGGTGCGTACGGGCTGGCGACGCCCAGCGGCATCATTTCCACCACCGGCGTGGGTGGCCTGACGCTGGGCGGTGGCCTCGGCCACCTCACCCGGGCGTACGGGCTGACGATCGACAACCTGCTGTCCGCCGAGGTGGTGCTCGCCGACGGGCGGCAGGTGCTGGCCAGCGCCGAGGAGCACCCGGACCTGTTCTGGGCACTACGCGGCGGTGGCGGCAACTTCGGCGTGGTGACCGCCTTCACCTTCCGGCTCAACGACGTGTCAAAGTTCGTCGCAGGGCCGACGTTCTGGTCCCTGGAGCACGGCGACCAGGTTCTCAAGGCATACCGGGAGTTCCTCCCCCACGCACCCCGGGCGCTCAACGGGTTCTTCGCCTACCTCACCGTGCCCGCCGGCCCGCCCTTCCCGGCCGAGCTCCATGGCCGCAAGGTCTGTGGAGTGGTATGGGCCTACGTCGGCGAGGAAGCCGGTGCCGCCAGCGCCGTGGCGCCGCTGCTCGACAGCCTCCCGGAGCCGCTACTGCACGGTCCAGCGGCCATGCCGCACGCCGCGATGCAAAGCGCCTTTGACGCCCTCTACCCAAAGGGCCACCAGTGGTACTGGCGAGCCGACTTCGTCAACGAGATCCCCGACGAGGCGGTGGAGATCCACCAGCGCTTCGGCGCCCAGCTCCCCAGCGACCTGTCGACGATGCACCTCTACCCGATCGACGGCGCGGCCCACGACGTCGCTCGGGCGGATACGCCCTGGAGCTACCGGGACGCGACCTGGGGAGCCGTCTACGCCGGCGTCGACCCCGACCCCGCCAACGCCGAACCGATCAGCCAGTGGAGCCGGGACTACTTCGAAGAACTGCATCCCTACTCCGCTGGTGGCGCCTACGTCAACATGATGATGGACGAAGGCGAGGACCGGGTCCGCGCCAGCTACCGGGACAACTACATCCGGCTGACCGAGATCAAAGCGGCCTATGATCCCGGGAACCTGTTCCGCGTGAACCAGAACATCAAGCCGGCGCGGTAGACCGGAAGGTCACGCGCCAAGTACGGCCAGCTCGGGATCGGTGGAGAACTTGAACGTCTCCGCCCGCCAGGGCGTCACGCCGACGCCTTCCAGGCCTTCGACACGGTGACGTGGTCCAGCTTCAATCGGGTTGCGAGCAGCCGAGACGACCAGTGGGTGACACCGAGCCGGGCCGGTGGCGGGGTGAGTGTTGCGGCGATGATCGCGCGCTGGTCGACCGTCCTCGGCCGGCCTGGGCGGTCGACGTCGGACAGGCCGGCCAAGGTCACCGACATCATCGGTCTGTACCTGCACCCGCCCGAGAACGCGGTCGTGCTGTGCGTGGACGAAAAGTCCCAGATCCAGGCGCTGGACCGCACCCAGAAGGTCCTACCGATGCAACCCGGGCACGCCGAGCAACGGACCCACGACTACGTCCGGCACGGCACCACCACCTTGTTCGCCGCCCTCGAGATCGCCACCGGACAAGTCACCGGGCTGTGCAAGAACCGGCACCGCCACCAAGAGTTCCTCGCCTTCCTCAAACACCTCGCCCGCGCCTACCCCGACCGCGAGCTCCACCTGGTCATGGACAACTACGCCACCCACAAACACGTCGAGGTCCGCGACTGGCTCACGGCCAACCCCCGCATCCACATCCACTTCACCCCCACCTCGGGCTCCTGGCTGAACCTGGTCGAAGTCTGGTTCGGCATCATCGAACGGCAAGCCATCCGCCGCGGCACCTTCCGGTCCGTCCGCGACCTCAACACCAAAATCCGGGCCTTCATCACCGGCTGGAACACCCGCAAGCACCCGTTCATCTGGACCAAGACGCCCGACGACATCCTGGCCAAGATCAACCGTAAACGAACTTCAGCAACGGACCACTAGGTCACCGACGGGCGGATACTGAGATACGGCCTGAGTTGGTCCGTCGCCACCGCTGCTTTGGCACACTGCAGATTGTGAAGCTTCCCATCGTCGGCGTCCGCCAGATCAAGTTGCCAGTGAGCAACCTGGCCCGCAGTGCGCGCTGGTATGCCGACCTCTTCGACCTGGAACTAGCCAACGAGTTCTATGAGGACTCTGCGGTCAGGGGCGTCGTCCTTGCCGATCACGCCGGCGGGTTCGTAATCGGCCTGCGCGAACGCGAGTACTGCGCGAGCAGTCCAGTCCTGATCGGATTCGATGTCTGCGCCTTCATGCTCCGGACCCCGGAGGGAAATGACCTCCGTGATCGCTCGTTGTGACGAGCTCGGCATCGCTCATGGCGACGTCCACGACCGCGGCGAGTTCGGGATCGCCATGGATATCGCCGATCCGGACGGGACAGTGCTTCGCTTCGTGGCTGGTCCGCACACCGGCACTCCAGGCACGTTCGCCGGCCTCGAGTTCGGTCCAGGGCCGCCGATCATCTACCACCAGCCCCGACTCCACTTCTAGCCCGACCATGGTTGCGCCCTGGCTCATGCACACCCGACCGGAGCCGGCGTGCATGAGCTAGTGCTCGCGCTGATAGAGGTTTGGCTGGCGCACCCGGAGAGACTCGAACTCCCAACCTTCTGATCCGTAGGTCTCGACCCGCCGTCCGGGATGGTCTTGAGCGGCGCTGCGGGCACGTACTGGCCGGCGCTAAGCGGCCGCCAGCGTGCTCCCCCGTTCGTCCCTGTCCGGGCCGTCTGGCTCCCAGATTGGCTCCCACCTAGGCCGACCGCTGCCTTATCAGGGCGACCGATCACGTCCGATCGGCGGTCGCGTAGCCCTGGCACTGTCCAGGACTGTCTGACTACGCTCGCCCAGCACCAGGTGGGTTGTCACGCAGCTAGTCACTCACTCGCTAGCGCCTTGGAGGCCCCGGTCACTGCAGCTCTTATGGGATGGGTCGGCGACTACCAAGCGGATCGCTCGAAGCGACGCATACCCGCGGGGCGGACAGCCAGATGGTTGAGAGGTAGACTTGTAAGCGCGCCCGGGCGGATTCGAACCGCCAACCATGCCCCTGCGACGGGAAAGCTCTATCCATTGAGCTACGGGCGCCAAGCTTCGGACCGTCTGACCGCCAAGTACGGACGGCCTCTCGAAGTGCGTTCTCGGGCTACATGTCGGACTCCTCCGCCTTGGCCGATTCCTGGGTGCTTCGCCAGTCTTCAACCTGGTCCACGAGCGAGAACACGAACTCACGGTCGGACTTGCGCAGCAGCAATGGGTTCACGTCCACTGTGAGGGAGACGGAGCCGGCTGCACCAAGCGAGAGGGTCACGGTGTGGCCCTTACTTGGTGGTGTCACAGCAGGGGGAGCCGCTACGGGCGACTCTTCCGCCTCAGTGATCTGATTCGGACGCGCACCATTCGTGACCCGCGGGCGAGAGGGCCGACGTGCGACCTTGGGACCGGGTCGCCGCCGAGAGTCCTCGCTCATCAGCCCCGCCAAGGTCATCAGGCCGACGAAGAGCTGGACCATCCGAACCAACTGCCCTCTCGGTTCGAAGGTGCGGAAGGCGTCCTCGACCGTCTGGGGGTCAGCAGCGGAGGGTTCGCCAATTATCTCGATGACGGGCGCGTAGGCGCTTCGCAGCAGCTGGCCGAGATGCTCGGTGAAGACCGCCTCGGGCACGCGCTGGAGGTGGTCGAACTCGGGAGTGATCTTGCCCTCGTCGTCGTAGAAGCCCAGGAGTTTGAGACTGGCAAGTGTCCGCGGCCGCAGGGGCTCCGTCACTCCAATGCGCTCGAGGATCTCGACATCGACCCTGGGTAGACCAACCTGCCGATGGCGCAGGATCACCGTCTGTACCGTCTTGAACGGAGCGTACGGTGCGCGGCCGCCGGGTGCGAGTGCCATTTCGTCCACCTCCTTGAGTTGGGGTACCTGAACCAGACCACGTCCACGGCGCCGTCCAAGGGCCTCCTGGACACGACACGGCACCGCAAGAACGTTTCTCTAGAGCTTGCAGTACAGAGTCCGGGTTCAGGATGCTGGGGCTATGACTCAGACGCCTCATCTGGTGAGCCAGCCCGAGCTACGCCAGACGCCAACAGGCTGGTTAGCCATCGGCCACAGCTACCCTCGCATCGCTGTTGTCGCTGATACGCCGGCGGAAGCTGCTGCGCTCTTCGCGGAGTCCTGCACGTCCTGGTTCTCGACGGATCAGGAGGTAGACCGAGATGATCATGTCGGCGCCAACCCCGTGTGAGTCTGACGGGCGGCGCGGCCCGCAGCGCAGCGAGGACACGCGCCGGCGCCGAGCGCAGCGAGGCCTTGATCCTCATAGAGGCGAGTTCAGCAGTATCCGTTAGGAGACGCCCGCCGGGTTCCGGCTCCCGAGGGCTCGGCGTCGGTGGGCGTCGGCCCCCTCAATTTGGGCGAGCTCGATCACCGTCGTTTGGGGTCCCCGGCCGTTGTTGAGTGCTTAGGGTGAGGGGACCTCGTCGATTGTTGGAGGGTGATCATGGCGGCCGGGTGCGGTGTCGTTGCGCGGAGGACGGGTTCTGTCGCGCCCGGTTGCCCGGCGCTCCGGTCAGCGTCCGACAACGGTGCGGCATGACCTCCCCGACGGCCTCGCTGCACAGCCTCGGCGGCGGCGCCAGCGCGCAGGGCTTCGGCCGTGTCGCCTGGCTGTTCGCGGGGATGGTAGCGGCGGCGGTGGTGGTGGCCGTCGGCGTCCTGGCTGCGGCGGGCGAGTTGACGGCCGGTCCGGGGGGTCTGGACTCCGGTCCGCTGGTCCGGGTGGGCCTGCCCGTCGCCCGAGCGGTGCACGACCTGGCTGCGTCGCTGACCATCGGCCTACTGGTCCTGGCGGTGTGGCTGGTGGCCCCCGACCGCGGTACGGCGGTCTCGCGCCTGACCGGTGCCCGGTTCGCGATGCTGCGGGCGGCCGCGGTGACGGTGGGAGCCTGGCTGGCTTCGGCGGTCGCGGTGCTGGGGCTGACCGGGGCTGACGTGGTCGGTGTGCCCGTAACCTCCCCCACCTTCGCTAGCTCGTTGGCCGTGTTCGCCCGGTACACCGATCTGGGCCGGTCCCTGTTGGTCAGCGTCCTGCTGGTGGTGGCGGCAGCGCTGCTCACCGTCTGGTCGTCACGGTTGGCCACGGCCGGCTGCGCCGCCGGCCTCGGGTTGGTCGCGTTGCTGCCGCTCGCGCTGACCGGACATGCGGCCGGGTCGGGCAGCCACGAGAGCTCCGTGACCAGCCTGGCGCTGCACCTGCTCGGAGTGGCGGTGTGGGTTGGGGGGCTCGGCGCCCTGCTGCTGATGGCCCGTCGGCTGGGGCCGCAGCTGCCCACGGTGGCCCGCCGCTACTCGACGCTGGCGGGCTGGTGCTTCGCCCTGGTCGCCGCCTCCGGCTTGGTGAACGCCGCACTGCGGCTCCAGCCGCTGTCGGTGGCGCAGTTGGTGAGTCTGTACGGCCTGCTCGTGCTGGGTAAGGCGGTCGCGCTGGGCCTGCTCGGGCTGGCGGGGTGGCGGCACCGGGTCGCCCTCTTGCCGCGGCTGGAGGACGGCAGCGGACGCCGGGCGTTCCTGCGGCTGGCCGGCGTCGAGCTGCTGGTGATGGGTGCCGCGATGGGGCTGGCGGTGGCCCTGTCGCGCAGCGCCCCACCTGTAGCCGCCGGGCATGGCGCCGCCGACACGCACCCGGCGGCGGAGCTGTTCGGCTACCGCCCGCCGCCGCTCACCGCGAGCAGTTACCTCACCCAGGCCTATCCCGACCTGCTGTGGCTGCTGGTCGCCGGGGGCGGTCTGGCCTGGTATCTGTTGAAAGTCACCACCCCCGGTGGGCTGGTCGGGCACTGGCCGGTGCACCGGACGATCTATTGGGTGGCCGGCTGCCTAGCCTTGACGCTGGTCACCAGCGGCGGCCCCGCCGTCTATGGGCGGCTCAGCTTCAGCGCGCATATGGTGCAGCACCTCGCCCTGATGCTGGTCGTCCCCTTACTGCTGGTCCTCGGCGCCCCGCTCACTCTGGCCCGCCGCACCTTGCGGGAGCGGGCTGATGGCAGCGTGGGGCCGCGGGAGACCCTCGAGCTGATGCTGCGCTCGCCGGCGCTCGGCTACCTGCGGGACCCGATCGCCGCGGCCGGTCTGCTGGTCGGCGGCTTCGTCGTCTTCTACTACGCCACCGGCGCCTTCCAGGCGGCCCTGTTCACCCACACCGGCCACGTGCTGATGACGGTCTACTTCCTCGCCGCCGGATCACTCTTCATGTGGGTGCTGTTCGGCGCCGACTCTGACCCGGCAGAACCGGCACATCCGCTGCAGCTCCGGCTGCTGACGCTGGGGGTGACCAGCGCCATCCTCGTCGTCTTCGGCATCACCCTGCAGCAGTCCACCACCGTCCTGGCCGGCCGCTGGTGGTTCGCCCTCGGGCTTGAGGACCCGGCTCCGCTGCTGCAGAACCAGCACCTCGGCGGGGTCATCGCCGCTGCCAGCGGCGTCCTGCTGTTTGTCGTCGCCGGTCTGGTGCTGGCCCTTCGGTCGAGGCAACGCAGGATCCCGACCGACCACGGCCGCGGGATCTCCTCCGCCTCCGCGGGTAGCGTCCGAGTCGCGCCGTGATGACTGCGTCCCGGCTGGGAGGGTCGTCGGCTCCGGCAGACGGCGGGTCCCGGGCCGGATTGCCGACGGTCGGCTGGGCCCGGCTGTTGCGGGTCGTCGCCTTCGGTGGCTCCTCGCTGCTGCTCGCGGGTCTCACGCACCTGATGGGCGGCGGCCGACTGCCCGGCGCCGCACTGCTGCTGGTGCTCGGTGCGGTGACGGGTGCGGTCGCGGCCGTGGTGACCGCCCGCCGGTGCCGGCTCCCGCTGCTGCTCGCCGTCCTCGCGGTCGAACAGGTCGCCCTGCACACCCTGTTCACCGCCGCCGGGACTCCGGGTTGCCCGGCCGCCGCGGCCATGCCCGCAGCGCACGGCGGTTCCCTCGCCTGCACGCCCGCCCTCTCGTCGTCGGCCGTACCAGACGCCGACCCGCATGCTCTGCTGATGCTGGCTGGTCACCTGCTCGCCACTGCCCTGACCGCCTGGGTGCTCGCCCGCGGCGAGGCCGCGTTGTGGCGGCTGGCCGAGCGCGTCGTCCGCGCCGCCGAGCCACTCCACACGCCTTGGCCGGCCGTCGCATCGCGACTTCGCGCTCTTCCGCTGCTGGTGTGCCTTCCTGCTGCGCCACGTCCCGACGACGCGGCCCCGCGGGGTCCGCCGGTCCTGAGCGCGACCATCAGCTGATCCTCCTCGCGAGACGTCGCTGATCTGCGCTTCTACAGGAAACGCCCGGCCGAACCGGCCGACCAACAGTCGTCAGCCCTTCGCGCGCGCACGCCCGCGCCCTGTTCAACAAAGGAACCTCTCATGTCTTCAGCTCGTCTTGTCGCTCGTTCGTCCCTCGTCTACCGTCGAGCCGCTGTAGTCAGCGTCCTCACCGTCGGCATGCTCGGCCTCGGCTCGGTAGCCGCCGACGCCCATGTGCGGGTACACGCGGACAGCACCGCCGCCGGCTCGTTCAGCCAGCTCACCTTCCGCGTTCCCAACGAGTCCCCCACCGCCGGCACCGTCAAGGTCGAGGCCCAGCTGCCCCAGGACACGCCGTTCGCCTTCGTCAGCGTCAAGCCCGTACCCGGATGGAAGGCCGACGTCAAGGAGGCCAAGCTGCCCCAGCCGATCGAGAACGAGGGCACCACCCTCACCAAGGCCGCCCGCACCGTGACCTGGACCGCAGAAAAGGGCACCCAGATCGCCCCCGGGCAGTACCAGGAGTTCTCCATCTCCGCCGGGCCGCTCCCCGACCCCAAGCAGCTCCTGCTCCCGACCCTGCAGACCTACTCGGACGGCGAGGTCGTCAGTTGGGACGAGCCGACGCCCGCCTCCGGTGAGGAGCCGGAGACCCCGCGCCGGTCCTCGAGGTGGTGGCCGCCGACAGCAGCGAGGAGGGCGCTGCCTCCGCCAACCCGAGCAGCGCAACCTCGGCCCCCGCCGGCAGCACCGCCCCGGGAGACGGCGCCACGGCAGCGGCTGCAGTCGGCAGCTCCGACACCACCGCCCGCGTGCTCGGCGGACTCGGCGTCCTGCTCGGCATCGTGGCCGTCGCGGTAGCAGTCCTCGGAAGGCGTCGTGGCGCCCGGGTCTGACCTCCGTCAGGCCGGCGCGGCCCGGGGACGGCCCGTCGCCGTCCTCCTCACCGCGCTCACCGGTCTCGTCGGGGCGGTGGTCATGCTCGCCGTGACCGCCGCCCCGGCGGCTGCGCACAACGCCTTGGCGTCCACCACACCGGCCGACGGCTCCACCGTCCAGCAGGCCCCCGCCGAGATCGTGCTGACGTTCAACCAGCCCGCCCTCGCCCTCGGCACCGGCCTCATCGTCACCGACCCCACCGGCCAGCAGATCCAGACTGGCCAGCCGAAGCTGGTCGACAACACCGTCACTCAAACCCTGCGGCCCGGGCCGGCGGGGGCCTACACGGTTCTGTGGCGCGTCACGTCCGCCGACGGCCACCCAATCTCGGGACAGCTCACCTTCAACACCGAAGCCGACTCGGCCTCTAGCCAGGTGGGGTCGACCTCCAGTCCTGCCGACACCCCTCCTGGCCCGGATCAGACCGACAGCGTAAGCGCCCTGCCCTGGGTAGCGGTGCTCGGAATGCTCGCGGTGGTCGCTGTCGTCCTGACTGCCCTCCGCCGACGCCTCAGCAACGCCGAAAAGGCCGGCCAAGCCGGCACGAACTTGGGCGGGTCAGGACCCGGCGCGAGAGTGAGCCCAACGCCAAGGAGGACAACGCCCACCCCAAGGAGCAAGAGAGCGGTGACGGGCTCCCCAAGCACGACCAGGCCCGCGAGCACCGCGACGACGGGCAATAGGTAGGTGACAGTCGAGGCGAGGACCGGCCCATCGTCTGTGATGATGCGGTAGTTGAGTACGTAGGCGAGCCCCGTCCCGATAACGCCGAGGATGAGCAATGCCGCAACGGCGTCGGGCTTCCAACCGACAGCCAGGTCTCCCCCGAAGGGAAGGGCTAGAGCGAGCAGCCCGCTTGCGGCGATCAACTGACCGGCGGACAGGACGAGGGGCGGCACGTTGCGACCGGCGAGGTAGCGGCCCATATAGACATAGCTGAGTCCGTAGCTGGCGGATGCGGCGAGGCAGGCGAGGACGCCTGGCAGTGGCGCGCTGTCGCTGCGCCAGGGGGCGAGGATGAGCAGCGCGCCGGTGAAGCCGAGGACCACCCCGAGTGACTGCAACCGACCCAGGCGCTTGTTCTGACGAAGGGCCACCGCGAAGAGCAGGGTCCAGAGCGGCGTGGTCGCGTTGATCGCACCCGCAAGGTTGGAGTCGACGGTCTGCTCGGCGACACCGAAAAGGGTGTAGGGGATCGCGTTGCCGAGCAGTGCCGCGACCGTGAGATGCAGCCACATCGCCCGCTGAGTGGGTAACGCGAGTCGTCGTAACAGCAGGACGGCAGTGAGGACCAGTGCGCCGAGGGCGAGCCGGGCGAAGGTGAGTTCAACCGGGGTGAAGCTTCGAAGGCTGATCTTGATGAGGAGAAAGCCGCTTCCCCAGATCAGGGCGAGGGCGGCGACTCGCCCAGGCCGGCGGCCTTCATGCGTCTTCGATGGTGATTCGGTAGTCGAGCGCGTTCCGGTCAGCGCGCATGACGAAGCGCGTGACCTCGAACGGTTTGCCGTCCTGGTCGAGGCCGGTGTGCAGCAGGTCGATGACGGGCACCCCACTCGGTATGGCCAGCACGGCCGTCTCCGCACGGTTGGGCATACGAGCCGTGATCTCCTCGCGGACGCTGGTGATCTGGTGGCCGCGTTCGGCGAAGCGTTCGTAGATGCTCCCGCGGCCGGTGTTGGCCGCCGTGGCGAGCGGGCTGTCGGCGGCAACTGCCAAGGGAATGTAGGTGATGCCGATCTGCACCGGCTCGTCGTCGGTGAAGTAGTGGTTGACCCGCTCAACCACCAAATCCGCCGGCTCGAGCTGGAGGCGCTCGGCGACGTCGGCGGGCACCGGAACCTGGCTGATGCTTGGTACATCGACGCGGGCTGCCTTGCCTTGTCGTTCCGCTTCCGCCCGGAAGGGAGACAGGCCGGTCTCGGCTCGGAGGCGTGGGGAGTAGCGGCTGGCGCCCATGCGGATCATCGGCATCTTGGCTCGGACGAAGACGCCTCGGCCGTGCTGCACGTCAACCAGGCCCTCCGCATGCAGGAGGCCGATGGCTTCCCGGGCGGTGTTGCGGGCGCTGCCGTGCTCTGCGGCGAGAGCACGCTCAGACGGGAGTCTGTCGCCTGGGGCGTAGCGGCCACTGTCGATCTGGTCGCGTAAGCTGTTGGGCGATGGTGCGGCTGGGTGGTTCGGCTCGGGTCATGTCTGCTCTCGTTTTTGTCTCACTGTAGCGATCTGGCTTGAGCCAGTCCTTGCGCTGGTTCGCCTCTGCTGTACAACTGGCTTAAGCCACTACTGGCTCAAGCCAGTAACCGTACGAGAGGAGATCAAGGGCGATGGCTGTTCAAGGGCCGATCAAGGTTGTGTGTGGGGACCTGTTCCGCACCGGCTGGGCGTGGTGGGGGCGGTGACGGCGTCGGATGACTTCGAGGCGTC
>CAWGWR010000007.1:0-225381 GCA_963826405.1 uncultured Actinomycetota bacterium
CGGCGGGGCTGGTGCCTCGTGAGTACTTTCCTTACTCGTTCAAGGCGGCTCGCTGCGCTCGCCGGCGGCGCGTGTCCTCGCTTCGCTGCGGGCCGCGCCGCCAACGGCGGAAGTCGGAGACGCTGCTCGTGGCCGGCCCATCTCTCCATCACAACGACGCCTATCCTCCGATAGGCCGCTCGTTGCACGCCCCTTGGCCTACGAGACCCCCGACCAGGGCAAACGGCGCGAGGGGCTCCCACCTCTTAGGTCCTCCTTGCGACGCGCGTCAACCCGGGCCGCCGGTACACCAACGTCCGCGATCTCCCGATACCCTGCAGCGTGACGACCAGCCCACCGCGCACCCACATCTCTGAGGCCCGCATTCAGAATTTTAGGTACTTCTCTCTTCAGAAGGTCTGCGAACAGTGAGTGACGAGCTCAGCGTCGATCCCGAACAACTTTGGCTTGCGGCTGACCGTTTGCGAGGCTCGATCGACAGTAGTGATTACAAGCACGTCGTACTTGGACTCATATTCCTCAAATACATCTCCGACGCATTTGAAGCCAGACGCATCTCGCTCGCTGAGGAACTTGCGAGCGAAGGCATCCCGCCAGCTCAGGTGGCGGATCATTCGGAAGACCGAGACGAGTACACAGCCGAGGGTGTCTTCTGGGTTCCTCTCGAGAGCCGCTGGAACAGCCTGCAGAAAAAGGCCCATAGGCATGAGATTGCATCGCTCATCGACGACGCACTCCACCAGATCGAACGAGAGAACCCTGAGCTGAAGGGAAAGCTCCCACGTGACTATGCTCGGCGTGGGCTAGGAGCTGATCGTCTCGGAGGACTGCTCGACCAGATCTCCAACATTGCGGTCGGGACTGATGAAGCCCGCACCAAAGATGTTCTGGGACGCGTCTACGAGTACTTCTTGAGTAAGTTCGCTGCGGCGGAGGGGAAGCTGGGCGGTGAGTTTTTCACCCCGAGTTCTGTCGTTCGACTCTTGGTTGACATGATCGAACCGTTCGAAGGGCGGGTCTACGATCCCTGCTGCGGCTCGGGTGGAATGTTCGTTCAGTCCGAACGCTTCGCCGACGCACATGGAGGATCGCGCCGGGCAGTCTCCAATTCGGGCAGGAATCTAACCCGACAACTTTGGCACTTGGCACATATGAATCTCGCGATTCGCGGTATCGAGGCCAATCTAGGTGCGCAGCCTGCGGACAGTTTCATCCATGATCTGCATCCCGATCTCAAAGCTGACTACATCCTGGCGAACCCGCCATTCAACACCCTACTTGGCCGGGAATTGGTCGCCAACGACATCCGGTGGCGGTACGGAATTCCACCATCCAGCAACGCCAACTTCGCCTGGATTCAGCACTTCATTCATCACCTCGCACCTTCTAACGGGAGGGGTGGAGGAACCGCCGGCTTCGTCATGGCAAACAGTTCCCTCTCATCGATGAGCGGAGGTGAAGGCGAAATTCGCCGCAAGATCGTAGAAGATGACCTCGTCGACTGTATTGTCAGTCTTCCGCCACAGCTTTTCCTTACCACCGGATTCCTGTTTGTCTTTGGTTCCTTACAAGGGACAAGACTGGGAAGAACTTGCGCAGAGGTGGCAGAGACCGTCGTGGTGAAACTCTCTTCATCGATGCTCGGGCCTTAGGCAGCATGCAGACCAGGACGTTGCGGACTCTCTCCGGGGTCAACGGATACAACCGCCCCAGAGTCTGATATCGGTCTCATCGTTGGCGCTTATCATTCGTGGCGTGGCGAGCTTGGCTCAGCCACTTATGCTGATGTCGCCGGCTTTTGCAAGTCTGCCCCACTTGCCGAGATCCAGCGACAAGAGCACATCCTGACGCCTGGGCGGTATGTCGGAGCCACCGCGCGAACGATTGACGCATCGCCGTTTTGAGCCGCGTCTCAAGTCTCATCGATGAGTTGCACGCGCAGATGAACGCCGCGCACGCTCTAGACCAAGGGGTTAGCGCTCAGCTGGAGGTGCTGAAGCGTGCTACCTGACTGGCCGCGTAGAACGATCGCTTCCTGCGCAGCCGAGACACCCTACGCGACGCAGATCGGCCCGTTCGGTAAAGCCATCATGGCGGAGGACTACGTGAAGAAAGGAGTTCCCGTCCTTCGCGGAGTCAATGTAAACCATGGTCGCTTTCACGATGATGATTTTGTTTTCATCAGCGAAGAGGCCGCCGATCGGCTCGCCAAGTTTGAGGCGTTCCCAGGCGACGTCCTGCTCGTCCATAAGGGCACGCTAGGGAAAATTGGCCTAATGCCATGATCGTCGATTCCCGCGCTATATCCTCGGCAACAGTATGATGCGCGTTCAGTGCGACACAGACCAACTACTTCCGGAGTATCTGTACTACTGGCTCCCTTCGTCACAGGGTATGCACTACCTCATCAGCCGCGTGTCCCAAGTGGGCGTCCCACAACTTCAGCGCCCTTTAACAACGTTGCGCGAAGCGGAGCTGCCTGTCCCGCCCGTTCCTGAGCAACGCGCCATCGTACGACTACTTGGCGCGCTCGACGAGAGCATCGAACTTCATATCGAGATGAATCACACGCTATACGAAATAGCGTACGGAATGTACCGCTCGTGGTTCATTGACTTCGAGCCTATACACAACAAAACCGCCGGGGCTTCGAGCTACCCGGCATGCCTTCCGTGATCTTCGACCAGCTCCCAAGCGCGTTCGAAGAATCCGAGATCGGACTGGTGCCCCATGGGTGGACCATCGAACCACTATCGGGCCTCGTCGACCTCGTTGGCGGCGGGACCCCTAAGCGGAAGGTGGCAGAGTACTGGGACGGTGATGTCCCGTGGTTCTCCGTCCGGGATGCGCCCGACGACACCGATGTGTGGGTTCTGGAAACGCAAGAGTCGATAACGCAGGCCGGGGTCGACAACAGTTCTGCAAACATAATGCGAGCAGGTACAACGATCATCTCCGCACGGGGCACTGTTGGTCGCCTAGCACTGACCGCCACCCCCATGGCGATGAATCAGTCCTGTTATGGCGCCCAAGGCCGGCACGGAGTTGGTGACTACTTCGTCTATTTCACCCTTCGCGCAGCCGTGGCAGAGCTGAAGCAGAGGACGCACGGATCGGTCTTCGACACCATTACCCGAAGCACCTTCGACGGGCTGTTTGCCGTCCGGCCGCCACGACCTGTCCTAGATGCGTTCGAGCGGGCCGCCTCCCCTTGGTGCAGCGCATCCTTGCGAATCGCAACCAGGACCGGACGCTTGCCGCTATACGTGACACCAGCCTAGATGAACTGGTATCTGGCTCGCTACGCCCCCGATCGACGCATGGGGGTTAGATGTCTACTGATGCTATCGGGCCGTCAGTGTTTCTACCCGCATGTCGCGAGCTCCTCGCGTCTCACCCGGGATCAATCCACATCAGGGATCAGGTGGAAGCTCTGGAGGCAGCTCTGCCTGACAACCCTGGGATCGCTGTTTCCTTCTGCAGAACAATTATTGAGACGACGTGCAAGACCATTCTCACCGACCGCGGACGAACCTTCGAGTCGTCTTGGGAGGCTCCGAAGCTAGTCTCGGAGGCCCTGAAGTACCTGGACCTTGGGCGAACCGAGAACGACACAGGCGATAGTGTCGTCCGAAAAGGCGCGGAGCAGTTGGTCCGCGGGTCAATCAGATCATCCAAGGCGTGGTTGAGATCCGGAACGCTCGAGGCGCCGGCGCCCACGGAACGGATGCCTACGCTCCTGCGCTTGACTCCGCATACTCGGAGATACTTGCTCGCGCTACTGACGCTGTTGTTGGGCTGCTGTTCCGCACGCATCTCAATACGCTTCGCCCGGATACGCTGGTGCGCTTCAGGTACCGTGACCATCCTGATTTTGATGAGTTCCTGGACGCCAACTATGGTCCATTCCCAGTACTCGACGTTCTGGTACTCGCGAGCGAGGGGCTGTACCGAACCGACTTCGAAGCCTACCGGTCGGCGCTCGTCGACTTCAGGGCAAATCAGGATTCAGCTGAAACCGATGCTCCCGCTAGTGAGGACGGCGCGTGAAAGAGCTAGTGATCGAGCAGGCGGCTATGGGGTGGTTCGAATCACTGTCCTATGAATCGCTCATGGGTGCGGACATCTCGCCGGGCGGAAGCGGCGCGCTGCGGGCCAGCCACGAGGAGGTCATCCTTCTGCCGCATCTTCGGGCGGCACTTCGCAGCATCAACGGCCAGCTCGGTGCCGAGGTAGTCGAGGAAGTCGTTCGCATTGTGTCTCGACCAACGGAAGCCTCGCTAGAGTCCAGCAATCGGTCCTTCCATAAGATGCTCACGGAGGGCATCGATGTTGAGTACCGCTCGGAGTCTGGCGAGACCCGGGGGCGAAAGATTTGGCTCATCGACTACGACCACCCCGCTCGGAATCGTTTCTCAATTGTTCGGCAGTACACCGTTAAGAATGGCAACACCGCGCGCCGCCTGGATCTGGTGGCCTTCGTAAACGGACTACCGCTAGTAGTATTCGAATTCAAGGATCCAAGTAATAGGCAAGCCGGGGTGTGGCCTGCCTTTGATCAACTGCAATCCTATAAGCGCGATGTACCCGCAATTTTCGTCTATAACGAGATACTCTCGATTAGCGACGGCTTGCTTACGCGTGTGGGTTCATTAACAGGTGGACGCGATCGATTCAACCCTTGGCGGTCGGTCGAGGGTTCGCTAGCCGGAGGCGGGGAGAGTAGTCTTGAGCAATTGGTTCTTGGCCTCATGGCGCCGGAAAAGTTGATTCGTTATCTTCGTCACTGCGTCCTCTTCGAAGACGGAGGACGATCGCTAATCCCCGTCAAAAAGATTGCTGGATACCATCAGTTTCGAGCGATCTTTAAGTCGCAGGACTCTGTCATTGCAGCACTGAAGCCGAACGGTGACGGTCGCGGCGGCGTCGTCTGGCACACGCAAGGCTCGGGCAAGAGTCTGACGATGCTCATGCTTGCCGGCGTCCTCGTTGCAGACGCAAGGTTGGGGAACCCGACCATAGTCGTGGTTACAGATCGTAACGATCTTGATGGTCAGCTCTTCCAGACGTTCGCTAACGGGCGAGCGTTGCTGTCCCAGGCACCTGAGCAAGCGGAGTCGCGCGCGGACTTGGCCATCCGATTGAATCGCATCGCGGGTGGAGTCATATTCACGACGCTTCAGAAGTTTGAAGCCGGCGTGGGGCAGGTAAGCGATCGCGACAATATTGTGGTTCTGGCGGATGAGGCACATCGGAGTCAGTACGGATTCGCAAGGGGTGGAGCACGTTGGATGCGCGACGCGCTACCGAATGCCACGTTTGTTGGCTTCACCGGTACTCCACTCGAGCGAGACGATAGAAGCACTCGCGCCGTCTTCGGTCCTGATGTCGACGTCTACGACATTCGACAGGCCGTTGAGGACGATGCAACAGTTCCCATCTTCTACGAGATGCGCCTGGTGAAACTTCTACCCGATGACGCGGCGGTGGAGCAAGCAGAGGTCGAACTGGCACGTGCAGTGGCGGCCGGCGCGGACGGCCGTGAAGATTCCGCTCGCATCGAAGTTCCTCTAGAAGACCTGCTGGGCGCGGAGATGCGGCTCCGCGAAGTCGCCGCTGAAGTAGTTCGCCACTTTGAGGGTCGACGCCAGGCGATCGAGGGCAAGGGCATGATCGTCGTTGAGAATCGGCGAATCTGTATGGATTTGTATGACCAGATCATAGAGCTGCGCCCCGACTGGGCCGACAGCGACGATCGCCGCGGCTCTCTGAAAGTTATCATGAGCGGGGCAGCCGGAGAGGGACCACGTATCGCCTCGCATGCCAGATCGCGGTCGCGCCGGGATGCTCTAGCTGCTCGTTTCCGGGACCCGGCCGACGAATTTAGGCTGGCGATCGTATGCGATATGTGGCTGACGGGGTTTGACTGCCCGCCCCTGCACACGATGTACCTCGATAGGCCGCTTGCGGGTCACGGCCTGATGCAGGCGATTGCGCGGGTTAATAGGGTTTTTGGCAACAAGCCAGGCGGGGTCGTCGTCGATTTCTTCGGCCTGGCCAGCGAGTTGCGTGATGCTGTCCGAACGTATACTGAGGCGGGAGGAGTGGGGCAACCGATAGAGACTGTCCAGGCGGATGCTGTTCCAGTAATGCAGCGGACGTACGAGGCACTTAGTGATTTCTTCACTGGGGTCGATTCCAGTGACTTTCAGTCGCACGTGCCGGCATTGCAATTGCGAGCGGTGTCAAGGGGGGTTGAGCACGTCCTGTCTCAGGCTGATGGGAAGGAGAGACTTTTCTTCATGGTGTCATCGCTCTCGCGAGCCTTCGCCTTGGTTGCGCCGCGACCTGAAAGCGAGGCCGTCCGCGATGACCTTGGATACTTTCAGGCGGTCGCCGCAGCGATCAGAAAGCACCTATCGGACGAATCGTCACCTCCGCCGGACACCAGGGCGGCCGTGCGTCAGATTGTCTCTGGCGCTCTTACCTCAGAGGGGGTTATCGACCTATTTGATGCGGCGGGCTTCCCGAGCAGCGTGGAAGTCCTGTCCGACGACTTCCTGCAACTGGTTGACGAGATGCCGCAGCAAAACCTCGCACTTGAGACGCTGCGCAAGCTGCTGAGCGACGAGATTCATGATCGAGCTCGCGTCAACATCGTGCAGGCTCGGTCGTTCCGCGAGGCGCTCTCAGACGTACTACTCCGTTATAACAACAGAGCCATTGGCACAGCGCAGGTAATCGATGAGCTTATCTCACTGGCACGACTGATCAGGGATGCAGTCCGTTCCGGGACAGCATCCGGTCTTAGCTCCGACGAGCTTGCCTTCTATGACGCGCTTGCGGACAATGCCTCTGCACGTGAAGTCCTTCGGGACGAAAACCTTCGAGCGATAGCCCGAGAGTTGGCTGAGCGCATTAGGTCGAAGGCGACCTTGGACTGGACGGAGAGAGAATCAGTCCGGGCAGACATTCGTCGCACGGTACGCCGGCTCCTTGCTCGACATGGGTATCCGCCCGATGCCCAGGAGACGGCAACGTCTCTTGTCGTTCGTCAAGCAGAGCTGCTCTCTGCGCTCGAGCTCGGGGCCTAGGTCGTCCTGAGGTTGGGGAGCTCCGTCAGCGGCCTGGAGGTGGCGACGCTGTCACAACGCTGTCACGCCACACTGGCAGGCGCGCGTAGGTGACCAGCAGTGCCCGGCGTCCTGCACGCTCATCAGCCAGCAAGGTCCTCTGTCAACTGGCGGGCACAGCCACTCCGCGGGTTGTGGGTTCGAGTCGCAAGGAGCTCAATAGTATTTTCCATCCACTGCTGACCGGCAACGGCCGCGAGAGCCTCCCGCCTGATCGCATCCGCGAAGTCGCTTCTGCTGGCGGGGCGGCCGGCCCAGTGGAGCTCTGAACCTTGAAGACGGCGCCGACCCTGTGGTCTTCTGGAGCGGTTTCGTCGCCCAGTAGGTCTAGCCGCTGCTCGGCTGACCGGTTGTCGGATGACCCACTGCTGACGGGTTGGGTGGCGCTGGGTCGTGGACGAGGCGCCGGTCAGGCCTCTCGCCAGGTGCGGCCGAGGTAGCCGGCGTCGCCGTCGCGACTCTGCTGCAGCGCGTACAGGCTGAGGTCGTCCACCGCATGGCTCAGGTCGGCGTCGAACGCCAGCCCGGCCGGGCCGGCGAGCACTCGGACCTGTCCGAGCACCTCGTCGACTGCTGCCCCGACCGCGGCCCGGGCCTCGGTGCACAGCGGCTGCACCCGGTCGCGATCCGCACCGCGCTGCCACCGGCCCAGTGGATCCAGCAGCCTGTCCAGCTGCTGACCGGCCTGACGGACCACGGCAGCGCCGGCCGTGAGGGCGGTCCGGGCGCGCCCCAGCCGGAGATCGACGGGCGGCGTCCCCTTCCGACCGATCCGTGTCAGGACCAGGTCGCACACCCTGGCCAGGCCGCCGACCCAGACCGCGGCCACACCCACTCCGCCCGGCAGGAAAGCCGGCCGGTCGAGGTAGAAGTTCCGTTCGCCGACGACGGCTGTACCGGGCACCCGCACAGCGTCGAGGTGGACGGTGTGGCTCTGGCTTCCCGCCATCGCCGCGGTCTGCCAGGCGGTGGTGTCCACCGGCAGTTCGTCCAGGACGAGGTCGACGAGCTGGTGTTCGTCGTCACAGGTCCAGACCGGCACCAGGGCGCGGTCCAGCACGCCGGCTCCGGAAGCGAACTTGATCTCACCGGTCAGGCTGAGGCCGTCGTCCGTCGCGACCGCCCGCACGCCGGTCTTCCCCGAACGCGAGGCCCAGACCCCGTACAACGCTCCGGGCTCGGGAACGTGTCGCGCTTGGGCGCAGATCCGCAGCGCATCGGCGTGACCCTCGGTCAACCGCGCGCGCGGAACGTCGCTGCGGCCGACCACCAGCAGGGCCTCGACCAGCTCGGACCAGGACAGCTCACTCCAGGACCAACGGCCGGCCAGGTCCCGCAGTCCCTCCCTCAGCTGACTCCGGTCGGGCACGTGTCGCAGGTGATCGGCCAGTAGGGGCGCCGGCGCCGGCAGCCCGGCCAGTGCGCTCAACCTGCGGGAAAGCCCGGCTTCGGCGCTCATCGCCAATCCCGGGTGGCCACGTCGAGCACGAAGTCGCGGTCCTCGTGGTGCACGGCCTGCTGCCAGCCGTGGGCCCTCAGGTGTTCGGCGGTCTCGGCCTGCACCGCGGCACCGCTCAGCCAGGCGTCGTGCGGTTTGTGGCGCCAGTGCAGCGACACCACCTCAGCCTGACCGGCCGCTCGCTGGTCCACCAGGTCGAGTGACCGTCGGCGGGAGTCCTCGTCCAGGTAGTAGAGAAACTCGCTCAGCACGACCAGGTCGAATTCGGTCCCGGCCGGAGGTGACTCCGGCAACGTGAGATGGGCGGTCTCGACATTGTTCAGCCCTGCGCAGCGCCGGCTGGTGAGCTGTACCGCCTCTTGCGAGCCGTCGGTGGCCAGCACCCGCTCCGCACGGGAGGCCAGCCGGGCCGCCAGCTCACCGGTGCCGGAGGCGGGGTCCCAGGCGTGCCGGACGGTTGCTGAGCCGAGGCACGCCAGGATCACGGCGAGCTTGCGCTGCTCGTAGAAGCTGGTGCGGACCTGCCATGGGTCGGGGTCGGCCCGGTAGACAGCGTCGAAGTCGGGGATGCGGGTCACGCCGGCTCCGGGGCGCCCGTGAGCTCGAGGCTGATATTCCACAGACGTTCGCGAACTCCCGGATCGTAGGCTGACTCCGACCTCGCGCGGGTCTCTCCGTTGAGCCGGTCGAAGAAGCGGCCGGTCACGCCGGCCAGGGCCGGGTCGCCCATCAGCCGGGTGGTCGCCGCGATGCCGGAGTCAAGGCTGTCGACCTCGGCGATGTCGTTGTCCAGCACCATCTTGGTCGGCATGTAGGTGCCCGGATGCAGGCTGTTGACGGTGACCCGGTCCAGCTTGTCGGCCAGGTGGAAGCCCCAGATGATCAGGGCGAGCTTCGACTGCCCGTAGGCGTACCAGCCGTCATAATCGGAGGACAAGGTGAGGTCGTCGAACCGGATCGGCGACTGGCCCAGCGACGCCACGTTGACGACGCGCCCCCCGGGGGCCAGGAGGGGCAACGACCTGAGCGTCAGGTCGAAAGGGGCGAGGTAATTCACCGCGAACCGCAGCTCGTTCCCGTCGACGGTGAGGCGTCGTTCGGTTCCATCGGGCTGACCGCCGCCGACTCCGGCATTGTTGACGAGCACGTCGATGCGGTCGGTCAAGGCGGCCAGCTGGTCAGCAACGGTGTGGACGGCGGCGAGGCTCGACAGGTCGGCGACGACGGTGGCGGGCGGCTCCGCTCCGGTCTCTGCGGCGATCTCTGCTGAGGCCGCGGCAAGGCGGTCCGGGTGCCGGCCGTGCAGGATGACCCGGTCACCGTCGGCCGCAGCCCGGGCGGCGACGGCGCGGCCGAGCCCGTCCGTGGCTCCAGTGATCACGACGACGCGAGGCTCGCTCATGAGACCGACCCTAGCCATCCTTGGCGGTACCGTCCCGGTGACAACTCCTCTGACGCCGCATGAACCTCGCACTCTTCAACCTGTAAACGCCTGACAGGAGAACGAAGGCAAAAATCTTGAACGGTGTTCTCGCTACGTCGACCGCTTGATCTATTCAGGGAAATCGGCTTGTCCTCTCCGTTATGAGTTGCTCACCGCTCATGGAATCTGTCGGCCCTGCGTCTGGTCAGGTGCAGGATGCATGAGCGCATCACGACAACTCGGTCATCAGAGGGCAAGCCTCAGGCAGGCTGCCGGGTAAGCACCGGCCGGTCCGACCGCGGTAGCCTGCGCAGAGGTGTCACCGTGAGCACCGTTGGATCGGGGACGGACGCTGTCGTGACTTTGCCACATCTTCGGCTCCTGACACCTGCCGTCATCGTGGTCTCGCTCCTGGGAGCCTGCGCGCAGGACCCGACCATCCCGGCCGACGACTTCGGTGGGACCGCGAGCCCGACCGCCGCGGTGCAGGGTTATCCGGATCCGCTGCCCTTGGGCGGCGACATCGACCTGGTGCACGACCCGGCCATGATCCGCGCTGCCGACGGTACGTACCTGCTCTACTCCACCGGGCGCAACCTCGCGATCCGCACCTCGGAGGACCGGACGACCTTCACCGAGGCGGGTCCGGTGTGGCCCGACGGCGCTCCCTGGACCGAGAAGTTCACCTCGCCCGAGGACCCCACCTCCTTGTGGGCGCCGGACATCTCCTACCACGACGGCCAGTTCTCCCTGTACTACTCAGCGTCCTCATTCGGCTCGCGGAACTCCGCGATCTTCCTCGCCACCAGCCGTACGGGACTCTCCGGCAGCTGGGAGAACCGCGGCAAGGTGTGGCAGACAACCGACGCCGACGACCACAACGCCATCGACCCGAACCTCGTGGTGGACGACAAGGGCTGGTGGCTGAGCTTCGGCTCCTTCTGGTCCGGTCTGAAGATGATCCGCATCGACCCCGGGACGGGCAAGCAGGCGCCCGAGGACACGACGCTGTACCCCCTCGCCAGCCGCCTCGGCAGCGCCGACGGGGCCATCGAGGCGCCCTACATCGTCCGCCGCGACGGCTACTACTACCTCTTCGCAGCCTTCGACGCCTGCTGCCGGGGCGTTGACAGCACCTACCGCACCATGGTCGGCCGGTCGAGATCGGTCACCGGCCCCTACGTCGACCGAGAAGGCACGACGATGTTGGACGGCGGCGGTACCGAGGTGATGGCCTCTCACGGCGACATCCTCGGACCCGGTCATCCGGCGGTCCTGCACGACGGCTCCGACTGGGTCCTGATCTACCACTACTACGACGAGCTCAACCAGGGAGCGGCCCGGCTCGCCATGAACACGCTGGACTGGGTGGACGGCTGGCCGGTCGCCCGCTGACGGCACGGCACCGGTCGGACCGCCGGTTCCTGTGGGAAGGCCCATGAGCCGTGCTCAAACCCGACCAGAGATACTGAAACCCGTCGACACGAAGGAGCCATCCGTGACCTACCGCAGTCTGGGCCGCACGGGAGTCCAGGTCTCACCCCTCTGTCTGGGAGCCATGAACTTCGGCGGCCCGACCTCCGAAGAGGACTCGATCCAGATCATTGACGCCGCGCTCGATGGCGGCATCAACTTCATCGACACCGCCAACGTGTACAACGCCGGGGAGAGCGAGCGGATTGTCGGCGAGGCGCTCAAGCGGAACGGGCGGCGTGACCAGATCGTCCTGGCGACCAAGGCGCACGGGGCGATGGGGACTGGTCCCAACGACCAGGGCAACAGCCGCTACCACCTCGTGCGCGCGTGCGAGGACTCACTGCGCCGCCTCGGCACCGACCACATCGACCTCTACCAGATCCACCGCCCGTCCCTGGAGATCCCCCAGGAGGAGACGCTGCGCGCACTGGACGATCTCGTTCGCTCAGGGAAGGTGCGTTACATCGGCTGCTCGACCCACCCGGCCTGGATGGTCATGGAGGCGCTGATGATCAGCGAGCGGCTGGGCATCGAGCGCTACATCTCCGAGCAGCCGCCCTACAGCCTGCTCGACCGTCGCATCGAGAACGAGCTCGTTCCTCTGGCGCAGAAGCACGGGATGGCGCTGCTGCCCTGGTCGCCGTTGGCCGGCGGCATCCTGGCGGGCCGGTACAACGACCGGGCCTCGATTCCCGCCGGCTCACGGCTGGAGCGCAGCGGCGGTGACAGCACGTTCGGGCAGCGGGTCTCCTCACGGGGCATCGAGGTCGCCCGCGCGCTCGCCCCACTGGCGCAGGAGCGCGGCCTGACGCCGAGCCAGTTCGCCCTGCTCTGGTGCAAGGACCAGCCCGGAGTCACCTCGCCGATCATCGGTCCTCGCACCATGGACCAGCTCACCGACGCCCTCGGGGTGCTCGAGAGAGACCTCTCCGACAGCGACCGCGCCCGCCTCGACGAGCTCGTCGGCCCGGGCAACGCCGTCAGTGACTTCCACAACTCGAACAACTGGATGAAGGCGAGGATCGTCGACTAGCTCGACGATCAGCCCACCGGAGCTGGGGAGAGTTCTCGTTGTCGGCCCAGGGCCGTCATTCCAGCGGTTCTGGCCTCCGCCGACCCTTCACCCCAGCGGCCTGGAGCCGCTTCCTGATCGTCACGAGCTTGTAGACGAAGATCGCCGCGGCGGTGACGGCTCCGGCATCGTCCAGGAGGCCCAGCGGCCCGAGCACGATCTCGGGCAACACGTCGACCGGGCTCGCCAGGTAGACCAGTGCCCCGATCATCGCGACCAGGCCGCGCGGCGGGATGCGGTAGCGCCACATCACGAAGCCGATGACGGCCACTCCGGCCAGCGCGAGCACGCCGAGCAGCACCAGAACCAGGGTCACCGGGTCGGACATGTCCATGACGTCACTGTGCCTCATGCGTCGTCCGAGCAGCGGGGACCGGGTCACTGTTACCGCCGCCCGGGACGGAGGGGGCGAGGCTTCGATGCGAGGGTTCGCAGCCGCACCGAGACGCAAACAGTCCAGGCAAGTGTTGGCAGCCAGCGCAGCACGTGAGATACCGCACCGAGAGCATGTAGAACTCGCGACCCGGGGCCGTCAGGAGATCGGGAGAGGGACCTCGAGACTGACCTTCGCGCGGTCCATGACGACGAGGGTCTTGAATCGCCTGACGTTGTCGCTCGCGAAGAACAGCTCCCGAGTGAGATGGCGGTACTGGTCCATGTCCGCGACCAGGAACACCAAGACGAAGTCCCACTCCCCGGTGACGTAGTAGCACTGTTGGGCGTGAGCACACGCGGTGAGGCTGGCTTGAAGTGCGTCGAGCCGTTCGACTTCCTCGCTGACCGCCTCGACCTGGGCGATCACGGTCAGCGGGGATCCGAGCTGGTTCGGTTCGAGTACGGCTGCAGTGCGCTGGATGTAGCCGTCCTCGTACAGCCGCCGTACCCGACGGTTCACAGCCGCGGCTGACAGGCCGACACGGCTACCCAGCGCACCTTGGGAGAGCCGGGCATCACGCTGCAGATGCTGCAGCAGCATGAGGTCGATCGTGTCGAGCTGCACGGGGTCGGTCACGGACCCAGGCTGCATCGCGCAGTGGGTACGCGCAACGTTTGTGCGCCCGCTACCTGGGCCGAGCGAGGTATGTGCAGCACCCTTGCGTGGATCGTGCGCGCACGCCGAGGATCACGCCCATGCACCACGACTCCATCCACCGCATGCGGCAGTGGCGACGCCAGCTGCACAGCCAGCCCGAGACCGGCTTCGACGAGCATCAGACGAGCGGTCTGATCGCTGAGCTGCTGACGTCCTTCGGTCTGACACCTCACCGCGGGATCGGCGGCACGGGAGTCGTGGCCTCCCTGGTCGTGGGTGCGGGCTGGGGTGTGGTGGGGCTTCGAGCCGACATGGACGGGCTTGCCCTGAAGGAGCGGACGTCCCTGCCGTATGCCTCGGCCAACGGCCGCATGCACGCCTGCGGACACGACGGCCACATGGCGATGCTGCTCGGCGCGGCCGAACGGCTGGCCGACGAGGGGAACTTCGACGGGACCGTGCGGTTCTTCTTCCAGCCGGCCGAGGAGCACGGGCGAGGGGCGCAAGCCATGGTCGACGACGGGGTCTTCGAGCGTTTCCCTGTGGACGCGATCTACGGCCTGCACAACCTGCCGGGCCTACCGGCCGGCCACCTGCACACCCGCCCCGGCCCGATCATGGCGAGCGAGGACACCTTCGAGATCACCGTGACTGGTCGAGGAGGTCACGCCGCCCGCCCCCAGATGGTCGTCGACCCGATCGTCGTGGCCGCGGAGATCATCCTCGCCATGCAGACCGTGGTCAGCCGCAACGTCGACCCCGGCCAGCCCGCCGTCGTCTCCTGCACCGAGATCATCACCGACGGGGTGCGCAACGCCATCCCGACGACGGTGACGATCCGAGGCGACACCCGCAGCTTCGACTCGACCGTCCAGGTGCTGCTCGAGCAGCGGATGCGGTCGCTCTGCACCGGGATCGCCTCCGCCCACGGCGCCGCGGCTACCGTCGACTACCGCCACGAGTTCGTCCCGACCGTCAACCACCCCACCTGCGTGGCCGCCGCTGTGACTGCCGCTGAAGCCGTTGCCGGCCAGCACCAGGTCAACGGGAACTGCGAGCCCGTCATGGCCAGCGAGGACTTCGCGATCCTCGCCCAGCAGGTGCCCGGTTGCTTCCTCTTCATTGGCAACGGAGTCGAACCGGACAGCGGGGGCGCCCCTCTGCACAGCAGCACCTACGACTTCAACGACAACATCCTGGGCGTCGGCTCTGACTACTACGTCGAGCTCGTCCGCACCCTTCTTCCACGGAGCTGACATGACCACCTCGCCGTCCTTTGCGCCGAGCTGGGTCCCGCACCAGCGGACCCCCGGCTGGACCTGCGATCCCGCCCCGGCCGAGGTCCGTGCCTTCCACCGCTCACATGAGGGTTACAGCCCCACGCCCCTGGTCGACCTGCCCGCGCTCGCGCTCGAGCTGGGCGTCGGAAAGGTCCTGGCGAAGGACGAGTCCAACCGCTTCGGCCTGCCCGCCTTCAAAGCCCTCGGCGCCTCCTGGGCCGTACACCGAGCGCTTGCCGATCACCCGGCCGGGGACCCGGTGACCGTCGTCGCCGCCACCGACGGCAACCACGGCCGTGCCGTGGCTCGCTTCACCCGTCTGCTCGGGCAGCGCGCAGCCATCTACGTCCCGACTGGCCTCCACCCTGTTGCCGTCCAGGCGATCATCGACGAGGGCGCTGATCTCACCGTTGTTGAGGGTTCCTACGACGACGCCGTGGCGGCAGCGGCCGCCCGGGCAGCGGCACCGGCGTCCGTCCTCGTCCAAGACACCGCCTGGGAGGGCTACGAAGACATTCCTCGCTGGATCGTCCACGGCTACGACACACTCTTCGCCGAGATCGACGACCAGCTCCTCGAAGAAGGCGTCGCTCGGCCCGACCTCATCGCCGTACCGACCGGAGTCGGCTCACTGCTCCAAGCGGCCCTGACTCACTACCGAGCCCACGACGCCATTCCGGGCACGGCGGTCGTCTCGGTGGAACCCGTCAGCGCGAGCTGCATCGCTGCCAGCCTTTCGGTCGGACGTCTCACCACGATCACCACCGCCAAGACGATCATGTCGGGCCTCAACTGCGGCACCCCGTCATCGCTGGCCTGGCCCTTCATCGAGAACGGCCTCGACGCCGCCACCACCGTCACCGAAGAAGCCGACATCTCTGCGGCCCATGACCTCGCCCGACTCGGCATCCCCGCCGGGCCGTGCGGTGCAGCGCCCCTGGCCGCCCTCCGCTCCACCCTGACCGGCCCGGAGCACCTGGACCGCCGCAAGCACCTGAACCTCGGACCGGACAGCACCATCGTCATCCTCGTCACCGAAGGCGCAGCCTCGAACCCCGTCCCCCCGAATGCCTGACGCGACTTGCGGGGCGCCGTCCCTGGCTGGTCATCGGATCGCTGCCCTCACCTTGGCGGGGACGAATGCTCGCCAGATCGGCGGCGTCAGCCAGTGCCAAACGGCGTCAATCCACGCCCAGACAGGCTTCCGCGGATTGTGGGCTCGAGTCCCACGGGGCCCCACACAGTCCCCGTCAGAGCAGTGCTGCAGACAGGCTCTCTGACGGCCACGCACCTTCGACTGCCGACGATGAAGAGCGGTTTCGCCGTCGTCGTCTGAAGGCGCGGCAGAGACAGATCGCGGCGCCCGGCTACCAGCCGCGGCCTTCACCGTGAGATCCACGCGGAGCACGGAAGGACGCAACGGCATGAAAGCAACGCTCTCGCCCACTGATGCCGTCGTGATCAGTTGTCGGCGCGGCCAAGGCCGGCGTCACGGGCGGCGACGATCGCCTCGGCTCGGCTTGCAAGCCCAAGTTTGGTGAGGACGGTGGAGAGGTGGTTCGCAACGGTCTTCTCCGAGAGAGTCAGACGTGCAGCGATAGCCCGGGTCGACAACCCAGCGGCCAGGAGGTCAAGAACTTCACGTTCCCGCACTGTCAGGCGAGGAAACGGGGGTGCCGGGGCGGCGCGTGGTTCAGCGAGCTGCCCGATCACACGTGCGGCCACCTTGGCTCCGAAAACGGCGCCGCCAGCCGCCACGGTGGAGATGGCGCGGGTGATCTCGTCCTGCGACGCACCCTTGAGCAGGTACCCGCGGGCTCCGGCGCGGAGTGCCGCGTAAACCTTGTCGTCGTCCTCGAACATGGTGAGGACGAGGACGGCCGTCGCCGGCGCAGCCCGCCGGATCTGGCGGGTGGCCGCGATGCCGTCGAGACCCGGCATCTCAAGGTCCATGATGACCACGTTGGGCCGCAGGGTCACGGAGAGCCGGACGGCCGCTGATCCGGTGTCGGCCTCGCCGACGAGGGTGAAGGCCGGGAGGGAGCCGATCAGCACGCGGAGGCCATCCCGTACGACCGGGTGGTCGTCGGCGATCAGCACCGAGATGCTTTCTCCGGTGCGAGGGGTGGTCACTGCTGGCCCGCTGGGTCGAGAGGCACCGTCACGTTGACTGCGCCACCCTGGTCCTCTGGACCAGCTGAGAGAACGCCGCCGAGCTCGGCAGCACGCTCGCGCATGCCGGAGAGTCCAACCCCGGCAGTCCAGGTTGGTCCCGCCACGGATTGGTCGTTGATGACGCTCAGGTGCAGGGCGCTGTCCACCTTGAGGCTCACGAGTGCCCAGCTGGCGTCGGAGTGCCTGATGACGTTGGTGAGTGCTTCGGCCACGATCCGGTAGGTAGCGGTCTCCACTCCTGTCGGGAGCACCGGAAGGCTCTCCGGTAGGTCCAGGGTGATGCTCAGCGGTAGCCCGTCGGTGCCTCGTCGCGACCTCTCGGCGAGGCGTCGAAGCGCCTCGAGCAGTCCGACATCGTCAAGAATGGGTGGGCGAAGGTCGTAGACGAGGCGTCGAACATCCTCGAGTGCTGCCGCCGTCTCTGCCCGGAGCTGGGCGAGCAGCTCGATCGCTTCGTCAGGCTGCGTGCGGACATAGTTCCGGGCAGCATCGGCCTTGAACCCCACTCCGGTGAGCACGGGCCCCAACCCGTCGTGGAGGTCTCGGCGCAGGCGCCGTCGTTCATCGTCCCGTGCGGTGACGACACGGCTCCGCGACTGCTGCAGCTCTTCTGCCAGGAGGGTCGCGTGCATCGCGACCGCTACTGGGGCGGCCAGGAGTCGCAGCACGTCTAGATCGGCACGACTGATTCTGCTGTCTCCGTGGCGGACACCGACGAGCAACTCGCCCCTGCGGTCGGCGCCGATCGCGAGCGGCACCCCGTGGAGGGACGGCGGCGCGTCACCCACGGAAGCCAGCTCACGGCCCTCAGCCCGCAGGGAGACGTACGGCAGCCTCAGCGAATGAGCGACGGCCCCGGCGAGTGAGGCCAGATCGTCGGCGGAGGCCAACGTCGGCGCCACCCGTCGCAGCACCTGCACAGGGTCGCGGCGGTCGCCGTAGAAAAGCCGGTCGATCAGCTGCTGGGTGCGCAGCCGCAGAGGGTTCAGGCCGAGGGCCATGATCCCAGCGGCGACGACTGCCCCCCCGCCGGCGGCGATCGAGATCCCCAGCACAGTGACGATAAGCAGGTATGCCCCAACCAGGATGCCCGTGGCGAGCGCCCAGGCCAACGTGCGCAGGATGACCAGCCGGATATCCAGCAGGTTGTGCCGCAGGATCGCCACCATGATGGCTGCGGGCACGAGGACAAAAGCCAGCAGCAGCGACGTCGACCCTGACCGGAGCAGCACCACCGGCACCGCCAGCAGCACGATGACGAGCACCGCGAAGACCACCCACAGCAGCTGCCGGCGGAGGCGGTCGTCCCCCCGGCGGAAGCGGACGACCAGCGACACAAGCACCACCAGCAACGATGCGGCGTTGAGCAGGTCAATCACAGACCAAAGGGGACCGGCTCGGTCGAAAGCCGAGGACGCACCCCAGTGCGGAAGCGGGTGGACGCCGTCGAAGTTCGACGACGAGGGGTCGAGCCCCATCCGCAGTACGAAGAGGATCCCGACGATGACCAGCCCGCCCGCGACAGGCCGCCACCGCCGACCGGGCAGGCGCCCGTCCGGGAAGAGCAGCAAGGCCAGGAAGAACCCCAAACCCATGGACCAAGGCCACCCCCAGGAGAAGACCGTGGCGAAGAGGCGCAGGGCGAAGTTCGACCAACCCTCGACAGTCCCCACGGCCAGCGCGACCCCGGCTACGCCGGTCGCTCCCTGGGCGCACCCGGACAGGGCGAGCAGCCATCCCACCGGGTGCCGCGGCCGAAACCAGGCGAGGACTGCGCCGCAGCTGCCGAACGATGCACAGATCGCCAGATTGACCACCGCGAACCCGCGCAGCCCAGACAGATGCCCAGCCCCGGCAGCGAGAACGAGAGCACCCGTCAGCTCGCCGACCATGACCGCCACGAACGCGACGACGGCGAGGCGCGGGGCCGACACCGAGGCGGCCGACCCAGCACCCCCCTCGGTCATGGCCTCAGGATCGTCGTTGAGTCGTCCGCCGTCTGACAAGCCGGCGCTGACCGGGTGGGAGCCACGTCCCAATCGTCGTCGGGTAGCCGCAGGATGGCCAGACCCGCAGCCGCAAAGCCAAGGACGTTCAGGCCCCATGCGGCCAGGTCGAGAGTCGGACTACCCATCAGCACTGCTGCCGTGAAGTGCAGAGGCTGCGCCACGAGCGTTGCGACCGCCGCCCAACGCGGCACCGCGGAGGAACGCCATAACGCCACACCCAGCAGGACCGTCCCCACGACGTGGCCCAGGACGAACACCCCGGCGGCGACCATGGTGGTCGGGTGGTCGGTGCTGTACAACCGCGTGAGGGTCGACTGATCTACCCCCGAGTGCACACCGACCCACAGCAAGACGTCGGAACCAACGAGCCAGCCCATGCTGAGGTAGGCCGGCACCAGCAGCAAGACCGCGACCATCGTCGTCCGCGGTGCCCTACGCCGAGTCAGTCGCGCCACAGCCAGGACACCGGGAACCAAGGTGAACAGGCCGACCAACGCAAGCCACAAGAGCAGCGACTGCGCCTGCGGATCCGCGGCCACCTTCGCCACCACCGCCTGTGGCCCGTCAGTTGTCCGGTACGGCAAGACGTACCGCTGCACGCCCACTGCAGCCGGGCCGACCGGCAGCAGGAGGGCAAGCGAGCAACGAGTGATCCTGCGGAGGTCGGCAGGCGGCCTCCGCACCGTTGGCGGCTTCACCGCAGGCGTCCCAACACCGCCCCTTCCGCGTTTGGTTTTCGTGGGACTGATGGGCGAACTCATGATGAGACCTCCTGGAATGAACGACGGCGACTGAGACCTCTAGCCTCAGCTCGTCCCCGCCCAAGCACATGAGCAAATTGCCCAGCACGCCGGGAACTGCCCAGACGATCAGGCGGCTACGAAATTCTTTCCCGATGGAGGGTTGACCTCAGGGCAGGTGGGTGACGAACGCCGTCAGGTCGGCGGCTGTTCGCGCAGGCTCCTCCCACAGCACCAGGTGGCCGCTGTCGGGATAGACGACCAGCCGCGAGCCGGGAATAGCGTCGGCGAGGGCCTCAGTATCGGCCCGGGTCAACAAGGCGTCCCGCCCGCCCCAGATGATCAATGCGGGCGTCCGGATGGTTCCACCCTCCGTCGGAGGGGTCGCCTCCATGAGGCCAGCCAGCGACCGACGCCAGACCCGCGCCGGCATCCGCACGCCGTCGTCCACGCGGGCCTCGATGTACCACTCGGGAACATCGTGGAACCGCGGGAACCACGTCAAAGACTCCTTCACCCAGGCTCGGTTGAGCGGGTCGGTGAGCCGGTCAACCTCGTCGGCGAAGGCCGGCCGGCCGTGCAGGCTGCGTGGAGCACCGACGAGGACGAGGCCCCGCACCCGCTCCGGACTGCTGACCGCTACCTGCTGTGCGACGTAGCCACCGCTGGACGACCCGACCAGCACCGCGCGGGACAGACCCATCGCATCGAGGAAGGCCGTGACGTCATCGGCGAAGTCGGCAAGGGCGTAACCATCCGCCGGTTTGTCGCTGTCCCCATGGCCGCGCTGATCGATCGCCAGCGCGCGGATCGTCCCGGGCAACAACGGCATGAGGCGGTCGAAGCACCTCAAAGACTCACCCCAGGCGTGCAGCAGCAGAACGGGCACCCCCGAGGAGTCACCCCACGCGACGTAACGGACGGCTATACCGGTGCCGAGCTGAGCCGTCTGACCAGACCGACCGGCCTCCATCCGCTGATCGTACGACGCGTGTTCGACGAGACGAGGTGAATCAGGCGTCCTGGCCGCAGGTCAGCGGGATCGCGATCGGCCAGAGGCCAGCCGTCACCGCGCCCGTGTGGTGGGCGTTCGCGACGGTGAATCAAGGGCGAGGTCACTGTGGCCACTGCCCGGTGAGACGATCCGCTGGCCACTCGACACTTCCACCCGAGCGCTGTGCAGACTATCGGGCGTTCGTCGAGGCAGACCCCGCCAGCCGGGAGAACGGCGCACGCGCATCGGTTCCTGACAGAGTTGCCGAGTACCGATGTTCCGATCTCGCCCGACCGGGCCGCCCACGCGGCGTCACCCCCCGGAGGTGAGCGATGGACTGCACCTCCCGCACAACCAGAAGGACCCGCCCATGACCAGCCCGTTCGCCCGCCGCAACAGCCGGGTCCAGCCTTCGGCCATCCGCGAGCTGCTCCGCCTCGGCGACGACCCGAGCGTCATCTCCTTCGGCGGCGGCTACCCGGACCCGGCCCTGTTCCCGACCGACGAGCTCGCCGCGGTCTTCGCCGAGGTGCTGGCCTCCGGCGCCCGGACATTGCAGTACACCGCCTCCATCGGGCTCCCGCGGCTGCGGGAGCAGATCGCCGCCCGGATGACCGCTGACGGAACGCCCTGCACCGCCGAGGACGTCGTCATCACCCACGGCGGCCAGCAGGGCCTCGACCTGAGCGCCAAGCTGATGATCGACCCCGGCGACGTCATCGCCACCGAGAACCCCACCTTCCTCGGGGGGCTGCTGGCCTTCAACCCCTACGAGCCGGACTACGCGGCCGTCCGGACCGACGACGACGGGCTGGACCCGGCCCACCTCGACGAGATCCTTGCCAGCCGGCCGCGGGTCAGGATGGTCTACACCGTCCCCGACTTCCTCAACCCGACCGGCGTCAGCCTCTCCCTCGAGCGCCGTCACCGGCTGATCGAGGTCGCGAACCGCCACGACGTGATCGTGCTCGAGGACTCGCCCTACCGGGACCTCCGCTTCGACGGCGACCGCCTGCCCACCCTGGCCAGTCTGGACACCGAGGGGCGCGTCATCTACCTGGGAAGCTTCTCGAAGATCCTGGCCCCCGGCCTGCGCCTGGGCTGGATGATGGCGCCCAAGCCGCTGCTCGACCGGCTCGCCCTGCTCAAGCTCGCCGCTGACACCCAGTCGAGCACCCTCAACATGGCCGCCGTCTCCACTTATCTGGAGCGCTACGACATCGAGGCCCAGATCGCCCGCGCCAACGCCTCCTACCGCCGCAAGCGTGACCTGACCCTGGCCACCCTCGACGCGGTGATGCCCGCCGAGGTGACCTTCACCCGCCCGCACGGGGGCCTGTTCACCTGGCTCACCTTCCCCCGGGGCTTCGACACCGGCGACTTCATGCGCGACACCCTGCTGCCCCGCGCGCGGGTGGCCTACGTACCCGGGGGCACGTTCTTCCCGACCGACCAGCAGCCCAACCACGCTCGCCTCAGCTACGCGACGCTGCCCGAGAAGACCCTCGTCCACGGACTCGGCCTGATCGCCGAGCACTACCGGGCCGTGAACCACCCGGGTTGACGGGCTGGGGGAGCCCAGGAGTCAGGAGAAGGCCAGCCGGCTGTCCTCGCCCGCCCGGACCGCCGCCACGTGCTGGTCGTAGTTCAGGTGGTCGAAGAGCGAGGAGCCCGCGCGCAGCTGCACGGCGAGCGCGTCCTCCCGGCGCTGGATGGCCTCAGCGCCGTCGAGGGCGCCGGCCATGGCCTCGACCGACGCGACGACCACCCCGTCGTCGTCGCCCACCACGAGGTCGCCGGGCTGCACCTCGACCGAGCCCATCCGCACCGGGACCTGCACCACGGGCGGCTTCACCGCGCCGAACGCCGTCGGCGCCACCCCGCGCGAGAAGACCGGCAGGCCCAGCTCCCGCAGGGCGCGGCTGTCGCGGCACAGCCCGTCGATGACCCACCCGGCCAGTCCTCGCCGGGCCGACTCGGAGCCGAAGAGCTCGCCGGCCACCGCGTGCTCGAGGGAGCCCGCCGCGATCATCAGCACGTCACCGGGGCCCGATTGGCGCAGGGCTTCGATCACCGACATCAGGTCGGACTGCGCGTCCACCGTGACGGCCCGACCGACGAACCGCAGGCCCGGGCGCAGCGGCCGGATAGCCCCCGGCAGAACGCCGAGCGACCGCTCGGCATCGACCAACGATGTGGTGTCGAGGCGGCCGAGCCGCTCCAGCACCGACGACTCCACCGACGCGTCCATTCCTGCTCCTCCTGGTCGACCGCTGCCCTGGCGACAACTCACCAGGAAGGAGACCGTCTCACGCGGCCTCGGCCCCGGCGGTCACCGGACACGGCCTGACCGGTGCTCGTCGCTGTCCAGTACTCCCGCGCGTCGACCTCAGCCGGCAGGATCCCCGGCGAGACGGCGGGTCCATCCCCCCCGGGCCGGGGACCCCAGCCGGCTAGCGAGCAGGCGGAGGAGCGGTCGAGGCGCGCTGGACCAGGTGCGTGGCCAGCTCGACGTGGTGGCTCTCCAGGGTGTCGCCGTCGGCGACCCGGAGCAGTGTCCGCAGCGCCACCCGGCCCATCTCCTCCAGCGGCTGGGCGATGGTGGTCAGCTTCGGGAAGCAGTGCTCGGCCAGGTAGGTGTCGTCGAAGCCGACGACGCTGAGGTCCTCGGGGACGCGCAGCCCCAGGGTGCGGGCGGCCTCGACGACGCCGACGGCCGTGGCGTCGCAGCCGGCGAACACCGCCGTCGGCGGATCGGCGAGGGCGGCCAGCTCCAGCATCGCCGCGTACCCGGTCTCGGTGTCGAAGTGCCCCTCGCGCAGCAGCTCCGGGTCCTGCGGGATGCCGGCCTGGGCGAGCGCGGCGTGGTAGCCGAACAGCCGGGCCTGGCTGGAGGTGGCCCCGGGCTCGCCGCCGACGTAGGCGATGCGCCGGTGGCCGAGGCCGGTGAGGTGCTGGGTGGCCGCCATCCCTCCGGCCCAGTTCGTCGCCCCGACGCTGACCGTGTCCTGCGACGGCGGAGGGTTGACCGGGTCGATGAGGACCAGCGGCAGGCGCTCGCGCTCGAAGGCGGCCAGGTAGTCGCTGGTCATCTCGGTGGTCACCGAGATGATCCCCGCGCGGCCCGCCAGCCGCGACCGGCGCGCCCAGTGGTCGGCGTCGAGCCGGCGGTCGCCTGACCGCCCGAACTTCGCGACGACGACGTCCACGCCCCGCTCGCCCGCGGCGTCGGTGACGCCCCGGAGGATCTCGATCGAGTAGGCGCTCACCACGTCGTCGAAGAGCAGCTCCACCACGGGTGTGGGCGGCCTGCCGGACCGGCGCGTCACCCGGAGGTACCCGGTGTCGCGGATCACCTGCTGCACCCGCTGCCGGGTCTCCTCGGCGACGTCTCGATGCCCGTTCAGCACCTTCGAGACCGTCGGCAGCGACACCCCGGCCTTCTGGGCGACGCTGGCCAGGGTGACCCGGGTGCTCGTTTGCGTGTCGGACGTCATGGGCACTCCTCCCGTGCTCAGGCGATCATCTCACCGAGAGGAAAATGGCCCTGTGTTTTGGCGCGACCGCACCTACTCCGCGGCCGGACTGCGGACGACCTCGACCGGGGTGTACGAGGCGACGGTCGCTGCCGACCTCCCGGACCGGACCGGTGAGCCGCACCCGGGCCTGGCAGGGCAGGTCGCGGGCGGAGGTGCCCACCAGCACGTCGACGTCGCCGGGCTCCACCACGCGCCGCAGGTCACGGCCGGTGAACGCCGTCCGGTCGGCGTGCACCCGGAAGGCCACCTCGGCGGTCTCGCCCGGCTCCAGCGCGACGCGGGTGAACCCGGTCAGCTGGACGACGGGACGGGTGACGCTGGCCAGCACGTCGTGCAGGTACAGCTGCACCACCTCGGTCCCGGCCCGCTCCCCGGTGTTGGTGACCCGCACCGTCGCGGTCACCTCGCCGTCGGTGACGATCTCGGCGCTGCTCAGCCGCAGGTCCTCCACGGCGAAGGTCGTGTAGGCGCGGCCGAAGCCGAACGGGAACAGCGGGGTCGGGTCGAGGTTGGTGGGGCCGTCGGTGCCCACACCCAGCGGGGGTTGCAGGTAGGTGCCGGGCTGGGCGCCCGGCCGGGCCGGCACCTGCACGGGAAGCCGGCCCGAGGGCTGGACCCGGCCGGAGAGCACGCCGGCCAGGGCAGTCCCGCCCTCCTCACCGGGCATGAAGGCCTGGACGAGCCCGGCGGCCCGACCGTGCACGTCGCCCAGGGCGTACGGCCGGCCGGAGACGACCACCACGACGACGGGGGTGCCGGTGGCCAGCAGCTCCTCGAGCAGGTCGGCCTGGACGCCGGGCAGCCGGAGGTCCTCGGCGTCGCAGCCCTCGCCGGAGGTGCCACGGCCGAACAGGCCGGCGAGGTCCCCGACGAAGGCCACGCACAGGTCGGCGTCGCGGGCTGCGGCCACCGCGGCCGCGAACCCGGACCGGTCCTCGTCGCGGATGTCGCAGCCCCGCTCGTGCACCACCTCGACGCCGGACAGCTCGGCGGCCAGGGAGTCGAGCGCGCTCGGCACCTCCACCCCCAGCCCCAGGTCGGGGTAGCGGGGGAGGACGTGGTTGGGGAAGGCGTAGCAGCCCATGAACGTGGTCGGGTCGGCGGCGCAGGGTCCGACGACGGCGACGCGTCCCAGCGTGGGGCGACCCTCACCACTCAGGGGCAGTGCGGTGCCGGCGTCGAGCAGCACGATCGAGCTCTCGGCCAGCTCGCGGGCCAGGGCCCGGTTGCCGGGGGAGTCGAGGTCCCGGGCTGCGGCGTCGGCCACGGAGCCCTCCGGCGTCCAGTCCGGGTCGAGGAGGCCGAGCTCGATCTTCTGACGGAGCAGCCGCCGGGCCGCCCGGTCGACGAGCGCCTCGGGCAGGTCCCCGCGACGGACCCGCTCGACCAGGCCCGAGCCGAAGCCGACGGTGTCGGGCAGCTCCACGTCCATGCCGGCCTCGAGGGCCAGCGCCCCGGCCTCGTCGGCGTCGGCGGCGACGTGGTGCATCGAGGCCAGGAAGGGGACCGCCCAGTAGTCGGAGACGACGGTGCCCTCGAACCCCCACGTGTCGCGGAGCAGGTCGGTGAGCAGCCAGCCGTCGGCCCCGGCGGGCACCCCGTCCACGTCGGAGTAGGAGTTCATGACCGAACGGGCTCCGGCCAGGGTCACGGCCATCTCGAACGGCGGCAGGATCACGTCCATGAGCTCGCGGCGCCCCATGGGGGCCGGGCCGTGGTTCCGCGCCCCACGGGAGGCTGAGTACCCGGCGAAGTGCTTGAGCGTGGCCACCAGGCCGGCCTCCTGCAGGCCGCGGACGTAGGCCGACGCCAGCTCCGAGACCAGGTACGGGTCCTCACCGAGGGTCTCCTCGACGCGGCCCCAGCGGTAGTCGCGGACGACGTCGAGCACGGGGGAGAGCCCCTGGTGCACACCGAGCGCGGCCATGTCGCGGCCGATCGCCTCGGCCATCCGCTCCACCAGGGCGGGGTCGAAGGTGGCAGCCCAGGCCAGCGCCGTCGGGTAGACCGTGGCGCCGTAGGCGGTGAACCCGGTCAGGCACTCCTCGTGCACCAGGGCGGGGACGCCGAGCCGGGAGTTCGCCAGAACCACCCGGTGCTGGCGGACCACCTCCGCCGCGCCCTGCTCGGGGGTCAGGGGAACGCTGCCGTAGACACGGGTCAGATGACCGAGACCGTGCCGGCTCGCGTCCTCCAGCGGCAGGGCCTTGTCGGTGGCGAAGACGTCCTGCATCGGGGCCACGTTGAAGGTTTCGACGGCGTCGTCGCTGGGATCGGCAGGTGTCGGCGCCGGCTCCGTGGGCTCCGCGGCATCGGCCGGCTCGATCGCGTCGGGGCTGTTGCCGGTCCAGCGGCTGCCGAGCTGGCCCACCTTCTCCTCCAGCGTCATCGCGGCGAGGAGGGCGTCGACCCGCTCGTCGACCGAGCGGATCGGGTCGCGCCACACGGGGGCGGGTTGCTGGTCGTCGGCCGTCGACGGCTGGCTCGTCACGGTGGTTCCTCTCCACGAGTTCGTTCTCGCCGGGTCGAATCGCTCGGCGCTACCCCGGGTGGAGCGGCGCAGGGCGCCGGCCCTCCGGGGCGTCGCCAAGGACGCGGGTGCAGAGAGAGTCTGCACGGGACCTCTGACGACGCAGCACGGCCGGGTCCCGTCGAGAGTTTCGGTCCTGGCCCGAGAACGCGCATCGAAGGGCCTCGCAGTGGTGCTGCTCAGCCCGCGACGGCAGCCGGTCGCGGCTCACCAGCCGGGCGGGCCGGCCAGGCCAGCCGCCCGGTGCGGACCGCCCACCACTCGAAGGCCAGGGTGGCGAAGGGCGGGATGGAGCAGGCCAGCGCCAGCAGGGTCGTCCACACCGACCAGCGGCGCGTGCGCGCTACCAGCAGGGTGAGCAGCACGTAGGCGATGAAGACCCCGCCGTGGACCGGCCCGAAGATCTTCACGCCCAGGTCGCCGGCGTCGGTGACGTACTTGACGTACATGCCGATCAGCAGGCCGAGCCAGGACACGGCCTCCAGGGTGGCGGCGACGAAGAACAGAGGCACGAGGACGCGGGTCACGGCCTTGATGGTAGGTCGGGCCCCCAGGGTGGGAGTTCTGCTACCTGGTCGGCATGGCCGCCTGGTGCTTAACCTCGACTGTCCAGCACCGTCAATCACCGGGGGTCCCGATGTCGTGGTCCTCGCCGGCGCGAGCGCACCAGAGTTACCGCCATGAGGCGTTCCTCTGGGAGGACGCCGACGACTTCACCACCGGCCTCGTGCCCTTCCTGCGTGAGGGTCTCGAGGCTGAGGAACCGATGCTGGTCGCCGTCGTCCCCGAGCACACCCGGTGGCTCCAGGACGCCCTCGGCCCCGACGCCGAGGCCATCGAGTTCCTCGACATGCACGAGCTGGGGCGCAACCCGGCGCGGATCATCCCGGCCTGGCAGCGCTTCCTGGACCAGAAGGCCGTCGGCGGGCGTCCGGTCCGCGGGATCGGTGAGCCGATCTGGCCCGGTCGGAGCGCCGAGGAGCTGCTGGAGTGCCAGCTGCACGAGGCGCTGCTCAACGTGGCCGTCGACCCCGAGCTGCCCTTCTGGCTGATCTGTCCCTACGACGTCCGGCAGCTGAGCCAGCCGGTGATCGAGGAGGCGTTCCGGAGCCACCCCGTCCTGATCGAGTCGGGCAGCTGGACCGGGAGCGCCGCCTACCGGGGGCGCCACCACGTCGACTCGCTGTTCGCCACCGACCTGGACGAGCCGCCGGCCCGGGTGCGCCGGGCGCCCTTCACCGACGCCGACGTCCACCGCCTGCTCACCTACGTGCGGCTCGAGCTCTACGTCTCCGGGTTGAGCATCGAGCGTGCCTCCGAGCTCGCGCACGTCGTGGTGCGACTGGCCCTCGGCAGCCTCCACCGCGGCTCGGGCGGCGGGACGGTGACGATCTGGAGCCAGCCCGGAAGCGTGGTCTGCGAGGTGGCGGACGCCGCCGCGGTCCAGGACCCGCTGCTGGGGCGGCGGGGGCCGGCCGGGGACGACCACGACGCGCTGTGGGTCGCCAACCAGCTCTGCGACCTGGTCCAGCTGCGGTCCACCGCGCAGGGCACCGCGGTCCGGGTGCACGCCTGGACCTGAGGACTTCCCGCCGGTCGACGGCTCAGCCGGCTGCGGGGGCCTGCAGCCGAGGGATCGGCGCGGTCACGGTTCCGCTGCTGCCGAGGGCCTCGAGCGCGACGTCGCACCAGCGGACCAGACCCGGGACGTCGACCCCGTAGGGCGGCGCCCCGGTGTACAGCCCGATCCGCCGACGGGCCCGCTCCAACAGGGTCGCGGCCCCGGCGGGGTTGCCCCGCAGCAGATGGGTCCAGCCGACGGCCAGCTGTGCGAGCCCTTGCCACAGCTCGCGCTCGTCATCCGGGGCCGCCTTCCAGCGGGCCTCGAGCACCTCGTGGGCGTGGAAGGGCAACCCCGCGTCGAGGAGTCGCTGAGCCTCGACCAGCGTCGGGAGCGGCGGCAGCACCAGGTCGTCGGGCACCCGCGGCACCCCCTCGGCTCCCCGGGGCAGCGGGCGGCCCAGCCCGTCCCGTGGGCGCTTGTTGCGCGCCCGGCCCTGGTCGTCCCGCTCGCGCTCCACCGCCATCCCCCCATCCTGCTCCTCGTGTCCGGCCGTGCAGGCCGCCCGGCACGCGGGCACCGCCTGCTCCGGGCCCGGGGGGCGGCAGGATGACGGCCATGAGCGACTGGGACTGGTTCTTTCCGAACGACGCCGGGCGCAGCCAGCTGTTGCGGGCCCAGGTGGCGGAGCTGGCGTCGGCCCAGGCGTCGGCCCGCCCTCGAGGCGGCCGGATCAGCAGCCAGCTCTCCGGGCTGGAAGGTCCGGTGGAGAAGCGCCTGGAGGCGCTCACCGTGGCGTTCGACGCCTACGTCGAGCTCGGTGACGTGCGCGAGCAGCTGGCGACCCACGTGGAGACGGCTCTGGTCCGCCGTGAGGTCCTGGCCGCGATCGACGCCCTGGTCCGTGGACGCCGCGCCGAGCGGGTGACCCCGGTCGAGGGGGACGACTACTGGCTGCCCCACGCCATGAACGCGGTGACCGCCCTGATTGCCGGTGGCCGCGACCGGGCGGCGGAGGGACGGGCCCGGACCCTGGGCCGGCAGGCGGACCTGTTCCGCGTCGTGCTGCTGGGGGCGCTGGGGCACGGGGTGCTGGTTCGTGACGGGGTGCCCGACCTGCTGGCCACCGACGGGCCGCTCGACGACGCCCAGGTGGCGCTGTGGCACGCCCTGCTGGCCGGGGTCTACGGCGAGACCGGTGAGGGCGCCCTGCTCGACGCCGTCGAAGAGCGTTGGCGCCCGGCCCTGGCCGGGGGAGAGCCCGACGCATGGCGGAGCTGGGTGGTGGAGCAGAGCGAGGCGGAGGACCCCGACGCCGAGCTGGCGTGGGTCCGCGGGTTGCTGGCCGGCGAGGCGCGGCCGGCCAGCGGAAGCGGGTCGGCGCTGGAGCACACCGCGGAAGACCCGCGAGCGTCGTTGCGTGCCGTCGCCGGGACGCTGATCGCCGAGGGGTCGGAGCAGGAGCGTGAGCTCCTGGTCCGGGCGCGGCAGCTGCGGCGTCGGGTCGAGGACCCGAGCGGCACGGCCGCCGGACCGTTCGAGCCCCTCCCGGCCGCCGTCGCGGACCTGGTGCGCCAAGGGCTGCTCACCACCTCCGACCCGGCCCTGCGGGCACGCCTGCTCGCGTGGTCGCGGCCCGGCCTTCTGGCTGCGGTGGAGCTGGCGGCGGCCTCGCCGGTTCCGCCGGTGCGGCCGGTGGAGCGCCAGACCTCCGGGGGTGCCTTGCTGGTCGGACCCGAGGGCGCTGACCCGGAGGCGCTGGCCCGCGCACGGCAGACCATCGTCGCCCGCTCGGCGTCACCCGAACGCGACCGCTCCCGGGTCACAGGCGGGGCAGCCGGCGGGCTGGCCGTGCTGGCCGTCGTCGCCGCGCTGCTGAGCTCGCCGTTGGCTCTGGTGGCCCTGCTGGGGGTGGCCGCGTTCGCCCTCGGTCTGGTAGCCGTTCTCACCCACCGGAAGCGGCGTCGGACGGTTCTCGAGCAGGCCGACCACCAGGCCGCGGAGCTGGCTGCGGTGGATCGCGCCGTCGACGACGCCCGCCGCGGGCTCGCCGAGGCTGAAGCGGCCCGAAAGCGCCGTGCGGCCGCGCGGGCCGCGCTGGCCGAGGGCCTGCGGCGGGACCTGCGAGCCCGCTGAGGGCTCAGCTCTTGTCAGACCCCTGACCGCGGCCCTTGCCCTTGCCCTTGTCGTCTTTCCGGTTCTTCGCTTCCTCGGTGGTCGTCGGTTGCGGCGCTGGTCGGGTTGTGGGGTCTTGAGCAGGCGGGACGGTGGTGGTCGCTGTCGGCTCGGGCTTCACGGTCGGGGCGCTCGTGGGGGCGTCGGTCGTCGGAGCCTTGGAGGGAATCTCCGCCTCGGTGTCGTCCTGGGCCGTCCCGCCCGAAGGGTCGGCTGACGTGGCGGGCGCGCTCGACGTGCGCGGCGGCGTGGCCGGCGACCCACCGCCGTCCCCGCTTGGCGTCGTGGTCGTGCCCTCGCGGGCGAACCGGACGAGGATGGCCGCGTCGAGAGGGATTCGCTTCCCCTCAGCCGGCTTGACCGAGACGACCTGGCCGGGATCGACGTCCTCCCCACCGGCCACCCCCTCGGTGCTGACGTCGGTGAACCCGAGCTCCTCGAGCCGCCGCTCCACATCCGCGACTGGACGCCCCACCAGGTCGCTGGGGAGCTCTGCGCTAGCCGGGCCGGTGTTCACCGTGAGAGTCACGGTCGTGCCCGCGGTCACGGTGGCTGTGGCGCCCGGGTCCTGGTCGATGACGTCGCCAACGGTCTTGTCGTCCTTCCCGGCGGCCGGGGTGACGCGGGGGACGAGGTCAGCCGCGCGCAGAGCCGACTCGGCCTGAGCCTGCTGCTTCCCCACGAGGTCAGGCACGGCGACCAGCTGAGCGGCGCCGGCGGCTGGGCCGAACACGCGGGACAGCCCGAAGGCTCCCAGGCCCAGGATCAAGACGACGGCCAGGGCGACCAGCGCTCTGACCAACCCTGGTCGCCGCGCCGGCTCCCTGTCCGGCGCCACCGGAGAGGGCGGGACCAGCGGGGAGACGGGCGCGGTCGGTGCAGTCGTTGCGGAGTTGATCGGTCCGCCGACCGCGGCTCCCGCAGGACTCCCCAGGAATGCGGGCGCCAGCGCGGTGGCTTCCGACGTCAGCGCTTCCGCCGGCGTCACCGGTTCTCCCGCCAGCACCCGATCCACCTCAGCCCGCATGGCGGCCGCGTCCTGGTAGCGATCGTCCGGGTTCTTGGCCAGCGCCCGGAGCACCACGGCGTCAACCGGGGCACCGACCGAGGGCTGCAGCTGGCTGGGCGGCACCGGGTTCTCCCGGACGTGCTGATAGGCGATGGCCAGCGAGGTCTCGGCGACGAAGGGTGGCCGACCGGTGACCAGCTCGAAGAGCAGGCAGCCGACCGAGTAGAGGTCGCTGCGCAGGTCGACTTTCTGACCGAGGGCCTGCTCCGGCGACAGGTACTGCGCTGTGCCGATGACCGAGGCGGTCTTCGTGAGGCTCGTGGCGCTCTCGTCGACGGCTCTGGCGATGCCGAAGTCCATCACCTTGACGCCGCCGTCGGGGGTGATCATGACGTTCGCGGGCTTGATGTCGCGGTGGACCAGCCCCATGGCGTGACTGTGGGCCAGGGCGTCCAGCACGCTGCGGACGATCCGCAGGGCCCGCTCGGTCGGTAGGGGTCCGGCGTCCAGGAGCGCACGCAGGGTCGCCCCCTCGACGAGTTCCATGACGATGTAGGGCAGGGACACGCCGGTGGCGGGGTCGGTGCTCTCGCCGGTGTCGAACACCGACGCGATGGCGGGGTGGTTCAGGCTCGCCGACGCCTGGGCCTCGCGACGGAAGCGGGCCTGGGCCGTCGTGTCCGCGGCCAGGTGCAGGCTCAGCTGCTTGACCGCCACGATGCGTTCGAGACGCCGGTCCACCGCCCGGTTCACGGTGGCCATGCCGCCACGGCCCAAGGGCTCGCCGAGCTCGTAGCGCTCGCCGAGGACGACGGGCGACCCGCTCACGCGTCTGCTCCTCGGGGCCGTTGCTGCACCTGCCCAGTGTGCCGCTATCTCCCCGTGGTCGTGCGCCCCACCGATTCAGCGACTGTGCGCCTGGGGTTGCCGAACGCTCGGATCCCCCGCTCCCAGCGCACAGTCACCTCAGAAGCGCCCCCACTGAGGTCGGTTCCAGGCCGATGAGTTCGGCATCCCTCGGAGGTCAGAGGGGCACCACCTTCGGCGTCTCCGGCGACCGGCCCGGGCGCGGGTGCGATGGAGGAGGGGTTATGAGCGGTGCGGTGCTGCTGGTGGGGACGCGCAAGGGCCTGTGGATCGGACGGTCGGAGGACCGGGACCGCTGGACCTGGTCGGCCCCGGAATTCCTGATGCAGGGCATCTACGGATTGGGCGTCGACGACCGGGGCGACGTCCCGCGGCTCTTCGCCGGCGGGACCAGCGAGCACTGGGGTCCCGGCGTCTACTTCTCCGACGACCTGGGCGCCAGCTGGACCGAGACCCACGGCGCCGCCGTCCGGTTCCCGGGCGATCTCGGCAGCAGCGTCGAGCGGGTCTGGCAGATCCAGCCGTCGGCGGTGGAGCCGGACGTCGTGTGGGCCGGCACCCAGCCGTCGGCGCTGTTCCGGTCCGAGGACCGCGGGGAGTCCTTCGCCCTCGTGCGCTCGCTCTGGGACCACCCGCACCGGGAGCAGTGGGGGGCAGGATTCGGCGGCCAGGCGATCCACACGATCGTCCCGCACCCCGGGGACCCCGCGCAGGTCACCGTGGCGATGTCGACCGGCGGGGTGTACCGGACCACCGACGGTGGCGCCTCCTGGACGCCGGCGAACCGCGGCATCAAGGCCTACTTCTTCCCCGACCCGTGGCCCGAGTTCGGGCAGTGCGTGCACAAGGTGGCGGCCCACCCGGACGCGCCGCACCGGCTGTTCGCGCAGAACCATCACGGGGTCTACCGCTCTGACGACGGCGGGGACCGCTGGGTCTCGATCGCCGACGGGCTGCCCGCGGACTTCGGCTTCCCGATCGTGGTCCACCCGCACCGGCCCGACACCGTCTACGTGTTCCCGCTGGTCGCCGACGGCGCCCGGATCCCGCCGGAGGGCCGAGCGCGGGTGTGGCGTTCCACCGACGCAGGAGAAAGCTGGACCGCGTCGAGCCGCGGTCTGCCCGACGGGTTCTGGGCGGCCGTGATGCGGGACGCATTCAGCACCGACACGGCGGAGCCGGCGGGGCTCTACCTGGGCGCCCGAGACGGATCGGTGTTCGCCAGCCTGGACGACGGGGACTCCTGGAGCCAGATCGCCGCTCACTTGCCGGATGTGCTGGCCGTCCGGGCGCTGGCGGTGTGACACCGCGGTGCGACCGGCGGACCGGCGGCGACTTCCGGGGAACGTGTGGGGTGCCGCCCGGCAGACGCCTCTCGGCGAGTGGCCGCTCGAAGCGGCGAAGGGGTGAGGCCCGGGGGTCATGCACCGGACGGCACTGAGGGGTCCAACGGCCGGAATCGTCAGACTATTCCGGCCTTGCGCTGCTTCTGGCGGGAACGCTCCGACCCCCGCGATACTGCGGGGCATGGCCCACGACCCTGAGCTGGCCGACCGCCTGCGGGAACACCTGGCGCTCGAGCCCGACGTCACCGAGAAGCGGATGTTCGGCGGGCTGGCCTTTCTGGTGGCCGGACACCTCGCCGTGAGCGCGAGCGGGCAGGGCGGGCTCCTGGTCCGGTGCGACCCCCGCAATCAGGACGCCCTGCAGCAGGATCCTCGGGTCGCCCCGTTCGTCATGCGCGGCCGGCCGATGACGGGCTGGGTGCACGTGGACGTGGACGGGGCGGTGAGCGATGAGGACCTCGACGGCTGGCTCGACCACGGCATGGGCTTCGCGCGCTCGCTCCCACCCCGCTGAGCGAGGTCGCGCAGGCGAGATGGCCGGGCAGGGCCCGTCCTCAGCTCGCGGTCCGGTGCTCGGCCACCGCCTCGTGAACGGTGACCCGGTTCTTCCCGGCCCGCTTCGAGGCGTACATGGCCTGGTCGGCCTCGCGCAACAGCTGGTCGCCGCTCTCCCCGCTCCCGGCGAGCCGGACGCCGATGCTCGCACCCACGGTGAAAGTGCCGTGCCGCAGCACGAGCGGCTCCCGCAGCAGGGCGAGGATCCGTTCCGCGATGGCCACGAGGTCCTCGACGCCGCTGTCGGTCGGGCAGACCAGGGCGAACTCGTCGCCCCCGAGCCGGGCGACGGTGTCGCCCGGTCGCACGCAGCGGTGCAGCAGGGCGCCGACCTCACGCAGCAGCTCGTCCCCGGCGTCGTGTCCGCCGGTGTCGTTGACGGCTTTGAAGCCGTCGAGGTCGAGGTAGAGGACCCCCACCTGGCTCCCGGTTGTGGGGGCCAGCGCGAGCGCCTCCTCCAGCCGCTGGCGGAAGAGCGTGCGGTTCGGCAGCCCGGTGAGGGCGTCGTGAGCCACCTGGCGCGCTAGCACGTCGCGGGTGCGCGCCAGGCGGTCCGCTCGGGCCCGCACCGCGGTGACGTCGTGGTAGGCGGCCACCACGCCGCCGCTCCACCGGACGCCACGCCCGGTGGCCAGCGGGTGGGCGCTGATGTTGAGGACCAGCCCGTCGGGGTGGTGCTCTGACCGGAGCAGGACGTCGACGCCCGGGACGTCCTCCCCGCGCAGCGCGCGCACGATGGGGAGTTCCTCGTGCGGGAAGGGGGAGCCGTCCGCCTGGAAGAAGCCCAGGCGCTCGGTCCAGAACCACGGGCTGGCGGCCGTGATCGCGGGCCCCAGCAGCGCCTCGGCGGCGGCGTTGCGGAGCAGGGTGTCGCCGTGGCGGTCGAAGACCGAGATCCCGTCGGAGACGGAGGCGAACACCGAGTTGAGGAGCAAGGACTGGTTGGCCGCCTCCACCCGGGCCTGCTCGGCTTGCTCGAGCAGGCGGTGCCGTTCGTCGCGGCTGAGGGCGGTCAGCAGGCTCGACACGTTGACCAGCCCGATGAAGCTCTGAGCCATCAGCACCGTGGTGGCGACGGGGAACCCGGCGAAGGGCCCCCGGCCGAGGACGGTGGTCACCACGACGGCGACCATCACCAGCAGCAGGTGGAAGGCGGTGGTGAGCGTCGGGCGCCGCAGCGCGTACCAGGCGCTTAGCGGGAGCACGGCGAAGGCCACGGGCAGCCCGTGGTTCCACCAGAAGGCGAGCGCGTAACCCAGGAGGACGGCGAGGACCATGGCCGTCCGCTCTGGCGCTCCGGCCTTGATCGAGAGCGGCACGGTGTACCCGGCGGAACGGTCGAGGAGCAGCAGGACCACCGACGCCAGCACGATGACGCTCACGCTGTTGCGGACGACCAGCTGGAGCACGGTGGCGAGGGACGTGTGCTGGATGTCCAGCGACCAGAGCCCGCCGGTGATCAGCAGGGCAGCCGCGGTCGAGGAGACCCCGGCGACGAGCACCAGGCGTCCGAGATCGGTGGTGGTGCGCAGCCGCAGCAGCACGGGATCCTGGGCGGAGTCCTCCGGGGGCGACCGGGACCACCGGTTGGCCAGCCAGCAGGCCACCAGGGCCTGCGCCAGGTTGGCCGCCGCGAACACCACGGCGAGCGGTACCGAGGCCTCCCCCGAGACCAGCGTGGCCACCACGACGGCCGTTGGGAGCGCGAAGAGGCTGGGGAGGAAGTGCCGTCCGCGCCAGACGGCGCCCAGCCAGAGGGCGCCGATCGCGGCCGTGGGGGCCACCAGGGAGAGCTGGCTGTCCTCGGGCCGGGTGAGCCGCGCAGCCAGGAAGGCCACGACGACCACCGCCGCGGGCAGCAGCACCATGCTCCATGACGACCGCTCGTCGCGGTCAGCCGTCGCGGGCAGGGCGTCCCCGGTCGACGGGTGTGCCAGGCGCTGTTCGAGTCGAACGTCAGGCTCCGCTCCTCAGCGGACGGTCGCAACCGCCCGATCCCCGAGCAGGACAAGTCTTCCACACCCTCGCGAGCCTCGGCAGTAACCGGCCCTGACCCTGATATGCGGAACCGCCTGGGTGAGGATGAGGCCGTGGACACGACGACGGCCGGGAAGGGCCGGGTGGAGGTCGGCGAGGCGCAGGAGCCCTTCGTCCTGGCGCTTGACATCGGCTCGACCGGCAGCCGGGGGGACGTCTACGACGCCGCCGGCCGGGCAGTCAAGGGTGGGCGGCACAAGGTCCCGCACGCCTTTGACACCGGCGGCGACGGAACCTCCACCCTCGACCCCGACGCCGTGGTGCGGGAGGTGGAGGAGATCCTCGATGCCCTCGCGCGCCCCGAGCTCCAGGGCCGGATCGGCGGGGTGGCGCTGGACACCTTCGCGTCCTCACTGGTCGGGGTCGCGGGCGACGGACAAGCCTGCACCCCCTGCTTCACCTACGCCGACTCCCGCTGCGGCGCCCAGGTCGTGGCTTTGCGCGACGAGCTCGACGAGGCCGCCCTGCACCAGCGGACGGGAACCCGCCTGCACTCCAGCTACCTGGCGCCGCGGCTGCGCTGGCTGCGGGAGACCGACCCCGACACCTTCCGCCGGGCGCAGCGCTGGATGTCCCTGGGGGAGTACGTCTACCTGCGGCTCACCGGGGTGACAGCGGCCGGGACCGCGACCGCCGCCTGGACCGGCCTGCTCGACCGACGCACCGGGGCCTGGGACCCCGAGCTGCTGGCCGCGGCCGGGGTGGAGGTGGAGCAGCTCTCCGAGGTGCGCGACCCGTCGGCGCCGCTGCGCGAGGTCAGCGGGTCGGTCGCGTCGCGCTGGCCGTCGCTCGCCGGCGCGGCCTGGTTCCCCGTCGTCGCCGACGGCCTGTCGAGCAACGTGGGCGTCGGGGCGGTCGACGCGTCGTCCCTGGCCGCCTCTGCGGCGACGAGCGGGGCGATGCGCGTGCTGGCCTCCGCCTTGCCCGAGGAGCTGCCGTCGGGGCTCTGGTGCTACCGCGTGGACGGGTCCCGGTCCCTGCTCGGCGGGGCGGTGAACGACGTCGGCCGGGCCCTGACCTGGCTGGAGTCGACCGTCCGGCTTGAGCGAGGGGACCTCTCTGGAGGCGGTGGCCGCGGCGGACCCGTCGCCGGGCGCCCCGCTGGTGCTGCCCTACTTCTCCGGCGAGCGTGCGACGGGGTGGGCGGCGAACGCCCGGGCTACCCTGACCGGCATCTCGCCGGCGACGTCCGGGTCGTTGCTGGCCCGGGGGGTGCTGGAGGGCGTCGCGATCTCCTACGCCCGGATCGCCGACCAGCTGCGCTCGGTGTCGGGGCAGCCGGTCACCATCATGGCCAGCGGGCGGGTCGCCCTGGATGTCCCCTCGTTCCTGCAGGTGCTGGCGGACGTGCTGGATGCACCCGTCGTGCCGGTGACGACCAAGCGCGTGACCCTGCGCGGGACGGCGCTTCTGGCTGCGGAGGTGCTGGCCCCCGACGTCGAGCGGGTGGCGCCCGCCACCGGGGAGACGCTGAACCCGGTTCCGGGCCGCGCGGACTACTACCGCCGTCGGCGCGAGGAGTACCAGGAGCTGTACGAGGCCGTCGTCGGGCAGCCGCGGTGAGCGGCCCTCGCAGAGCCGGCCGGACCGCCCTCGGCCTGGCCGCCTTGCTGACCACCGCCGGGACGCTCCACCTCGTCGCCCCGCACCGGTTCGACGCCGCCGTGCCCACCTGGCTGCCCGGAAGCATGCTGGGCTGGGAGCTGGTCTCCGGCGTCGCCGAGCTCGGGTGTGCGGCCCTGCTGACGGTGCCCCGGACCCGGTCGACCGGGGGCTACCTGACGGCGGGGCTGTTCGTCGCCGTCTTCCCCGGCAACCTGGACATGGCCCGGCGCGCCCGGTCTCCGCGCGGCCGGGCGATCACCTACGCCCGGCTCCCGCTCCAGGTGCCGCTGGTCTGGTGGGCCTGGCGCGTCGGGCAGCACGCCGCCCTCCGCTGAGCCGGGCTCCTGCACCCCCACGGCACTCCTGCACCCCGGCGCCGGGGTGCAAGAGCACTGTCGGGGTGCAACAGCACTGTCGGGGTGCAACACAGGTCGGCCGACGACTCAGCGCCCGACGGCGTACCCCTGCCCGCCACGGGCGTTGGCGGCGGCCCCGAGCTCCCCGGTCGCGGGGTCGCGGACGACGGCGGACAGCCGGCCCAGGGTCCAGTCGCCGGCCCGGGTCACCTGGTGGCCGCGCTCCTCGAGGCCGGCGATCACCTCGTCGCCGAGCCGGTCCTCGACGACGGCGCCAGCCGGCGTCCAGGTGCGCGGCCAGAACGACCCCGCCATGGCCGTGGTGTGCAGGCAGGGCGCGTCGATGGCCTGCTGCGGGGTGTAGCCGCCGACCAGGACGCGCAGCAGGTAGACCAGCTGCCACTGGTCCTGCTGGTCCCCGCCCGGCGTGCCTAGCGCGGAGACGGCGACGCCGTCGCGGAGCAGCAGGGTCGGCGTCAAGGTGGTCCGGGGTCGGCGGCCGGGCCGCAGCACCGACGGCGACGCCGGGTCGAGCCAGGCCATCTGCAGGCGGGATCCCAGGCAGAAGCCGAGCTCGGGGATGTGCGGGGAGGACTGCAGCCAGCCGCCCGAGGGGGTGGCCGAGATCAGGTTGCCCCAGCGGTCGACGACGTCGAGGTGGCAGGTGTCGCCCCGGGTCTCGCCCGCCCGGGACACCGTGGGCTCGCCGACGCCCGCCGCGTCCGGGTCCGGCGAGTCCGTGGTCAGGGGCGCACGGTAGGCGGGGTAGCCCGGGACGGAGCCCGGTCGGACCTCCGAGGATGCCTCCGGGCCGATCAGCCGCCGACGCTCGGCAGCGTAGGCGTCGGACAGCAGCACCTCCAGCGGGACGGGGCGCTCGCCGGCGGCGACGTCGGGGTCGCCGTAGTAGGCGTCCCGGTCGGCCATGGCCAGCTTCAGCGCCTCGAGCAGGTGGTGCGCACCGTCGACCGTGCCGGGGTCGAGGGCCTCGTCGGGGTAGCCCTCCAGGATTTTCAGCGCCTGGAGCAGCACCGGGCCCTGCCCCCAGGCGCCCGTCTTCGCCACCGTCCAGCCGCGGAAGCCGGCCGTGGTGGCGGGCTCCCAGGTGGCCGAGTGGGCGGCGAAGTCCTGCGCGTCCAGCACGGCCGCATGGTCCCGGCCGTCGGAGTGCCGGTGGGGCTGCGCGAGGAAGGTCGACGCGGCCCTCGCGACCCGTCCGGTCCGCCACTCCTCCCGGGCTGCGTCGATCCGGGACTCCCGGGAGACGGCTCCGGCCCCGGCCTCGACCATCCCGCGCAGCACGGCCGCGTAGGCAGGGTTGGTCATCAGCTGCGACGCCGGCCGCGGCGCCCCGTCGACCAGCCAGAAGTCGGCCGAGGTGGGCCAGTGATCGGTGAAGAGGTCACGCACCGACGCGACGGTGGCGGCCACCCGCGGGACCAGAGGGTAGCCCTGCTCGGCGTAGTCGAGGGTGAACGCCCAGACGTCGGCGAGCTCCCAGGTGCCGAGGTCGCGGAGCAGCAGGAGCCAGGCGTCGACGGCTCCGGGCACCGCGCCGGCAAGCCCTCCCGCACCGGGGACCAGGTCGAGCCCCTCGGCAGCGAAGTGTTCCGGAGTGGCTCCGCGGGGAGCCGGACCCTGACCGACCAGGACCCGGGGGGCGGGATCGTCCGCGGTGGCGACGACGGCGGTCAGGTCCCCGCCAGGACCGTTGAGGTGCGGCTCCACCAGGTGCAGGACGAAGGCGGCGGCCACCGCGCCGTCGAAGGCGTTCCCGCCGCGTTCCAGGACCGCCTGCGCCGTCGCGCTGGCCGCCCAGTGCGTGGTGGCGGCCATCCCGAAGGTGCCGCGGAGGTCAGGACGGGTCAGGAAAGCGGGCGGTGGGGTGAACATCGGTCCCTCGGGGTCTCGGGTGCGGACGCGGCGGGTCGCGGAGGTCGTCCAGCCCTAGCATGCCGGGACGGTCGTCCCCGCTCGATGGACGAAAGACCTCTGTCGCCGCGCAGCGAGTGACAGGAGATGACGGCGGGTGGGAGAATTGCCTCGGAAGATTTCCCAGAAGCTCCACCTAGGCAGGCTGGCACACGATGACGTCTTCCACCGACCACCCGGGCGCCCGGGGTGCTGGAGACCCCGCAGACCCTCCGTCCGTCGGATCGGCGAGAGCGACCGTGGAGAACGTCGCGGAGCTCCGGGAGGCACAGTCGCGGCTGCGCGGACTGCTGGCCGTCAACCAGTCCCTGGTGGGCAGCCGGTCCGCCGACGACGTCGCCGAGCAGCTGGTCGAGGCGGCCTGCGCCACGGCGGGTGCCGGTTACGCGCGCCTGGAGCTCGACCGCCTGGAAGGCGCTGCCGCCCGGGTGGTGGAACACTCCGCCCCGCCGGAGCGCCTCGGTTTCTACCGGACCTACCTCGAGCAGCAGGTCGCTGCCCGGTCAGACCCTGACCAACCACCGCTCAGCGAGTTCCGCGTGGCCCTGGACAACGGCCAGCAGAGCCAGGGGACACTCCGCGTGCTCGACCGGCTCCGGGGAGGTCCCTTCACCCCGCTCACGAGGGAGCTGGTGACCACCTTGGCGGCGACGGGCTCGGTCCTGCTCGACCGGGCCTCGCAGTACGAGCAGGTGGAGCGGCGCGCCGTCTGGCTGGAGTCGATGCGGCGCGTGGAGAAGCTGGTCATCAGCTCCGACGACGACGAGCTCGCCGTCTGGAGCGAGATCGCGGACTGCCTGCAACGCCTGACCTCGAGCGAGACCGTCGCCCTCCAGGTTCCGGGTGACCGCGACGACATGCATGTCCTCATCGCGGCGGGAACCGGGGCGCACGACATGGTGGGCCAGCGCTACCCGCGGGAGGAGAGCCTGGGCTGGCAGGCGATGCAGCAGGGTCGGGGGCAGGTGCTGGCCTCCGGCGCCGAGCTTCCTCCCCGCTCGCACGCGCTCGTCGCGCCCGTCCTGATCGGTCCGGTGATGGCAGTCCCGCTGATGGGGGACAGCGGCCCCCGGGGCGCGGTCAGCCTGATGCGCGAGCTCGGCCAGCCGCCCTTCACCGCCGGTGACCTGGAGCTGGTCGAGGACTTCGCCCGTCAGGCGACCGTGGCCCTGGAGATGGCGGAGGCGCGCTCGGCCAGGGCGCGGCTCAAGCACACCGAGGAGCGCGAGGAGGTGGCCCGCAACCTGCACGACCACGTCATCCAGCAGCTGTTCGCCGTCGGGCTCAGCCTCCAGGGAGTTTCGCGCTCGGACTCCGCAGCGATGCAGCAGCAGCTGCAGCGCACCGTGCAGGACCTCGACGACACCATCGCCCAGATCCGGAAGACCATCTTCACCCTCCGCGGCCAGGCTTAGGACGGCTCGACCTCCGTCCCGGGAGGAAACCGCTGACGGAATGCAGTCCGATTGCCGAGCCACTGCTGTTCGTCAGCGGTTCCCGGCCCGCTCGGGTCCGTGAGATCCGGTGGTCCCACCAGGGCGTTGCGCTCGGGCGCTGAGGGGTAAGGGCGAGGAGAACGCACCGCGCTCGCGGTGCCGCGCCGCACCGGAGGACCCATGAGCCACACCGTCGATGATCCGCAGCAGCAGGGGCGCTCCGCCGTGCAGAAGGGTGCTGCGGTGGTGGGGATCGTGTTCCTGCTGGTCGGAGTGCTCGGCTTCGTGCCGGGGGTGACGACCCCCTACAGCGAGCTCGCGGTGGCCACCCAGCGCTCGCAGGCCCAGCTGCTGGGGCTGTTCCAGGTCTCGGTGCTGCACAACGCGGTGCACCTGGCCTTCGGGGTGGCCGGGCTGCTGATGGCCAGGTCCCCGCTCCGGGCGCGCAACTACCTCTTCTACGGCGGTCTGGTCTACGCCGTGCTGTTCTTCTACGGCGTGGTCGTGGACTACGAGTCCAAGGCCAACCTCGTCCCTGTGGACGACGCCGACAACGTCCTGCATGTCGTGCTCGCCGCGGGGATGCTCCTGCTCTCATTCCTGCTGGACCGCGGGCCGGGGTGGAGCCGGGTCATCCAGCAGGGGCGGGCGCAGATCTGACGCCCGTCACACCGGTCCGGTGCCCAGGGCCAGGCCGAGCAGGTAGGTGACGGCGGCGGCCCCGTAGCCGATGGCCAGCTGCCGGAGCCCCCGCTTGAGCGGAGACGCCCCGGACAGCAGGCCGACGGCGGCACCGGTGGCCAGCAGGGTTGCACCCACCAGGACGGCCGCGACGACCACCGCAGTGAGCCCGGACAGGCCCAGCAGGTAGGGCAGCACCGGGATGACCGCGCCGGAGGCGAAGAAGCAGAAGCTCGAGACGGCCGCGCCGAGGCCGGTGCCGATCGCCTCGTGCTCGTCCACCTCCGGGACGGTGGGGTCCTCGGTGCCCTCGGGCACGGCGGCGACGTCCGGGGCGGGTGACCCGAGCACGGTCGCCGCGTGGGCCTCGGCCTCGGCCTCGTCCATCCCGCGTGCCCGGTACACCAGGGCCAGCTCGTTCGCGTCGAGGTCGAGGTGGGGGAGGGCTGTCCGGGCCTGCGGATCCGGCGTGGATGCCTCGAGCAGCTCGCGCTGCGAGCGCACGGAGACGTACTCACCGGCGCCCATCGAGAGGGCGCCGGCCAGCAGGCCGGCCAGGCCCGTCAGCAGCACGATGGAGGGAGCCACCCCGCTGGCACTGACGCCCAGCACCAGGGACAGGTTGCTCACCAGCCCGTCGTTCGCCCCGAAGACGGCGGCGCGGAAGGTGCCGGAGAGCCGGTTGCGGCCGCGCGCGGCGAGGCCGCGCACCACCTCCTCGTGGATCCGTTCGTCCGCCGCCATCGCCGCCGTGGCGTCGGCGTCGTCGGCGTAGGGGGAGCGCGCCTCGGCCCGCTGCGCGAGGGCGAGGATGAAGACCGAGCCGAAACGACGGGCCAGGAAGCCCAGCACCTGTGTCCGCAGGTCGGGGCGACGGGGGCGCCCGGCCTGGTCGCCGAGCAGCGCCAGCCAGTGCTCCTCGTGCCGGCCCTCGGCCTCGGCCAGCGCCAGCAGGATGGCCCGCTCCTCGCCGGTGCGGTGGGTGGACAGGTCTCGGTAGACCGCGGCCTCCGCGCGCTCGTCGGCGAGGTACTGGCGCCAGCGACGCAACGAGGCTGCGCTCGGGGTCCGGGATGTGCTGCTGGGGTCGGTCACCGTCACCCCTCCTCGCTCCTGGTCGCCGTCCTCGGGCCCCGACCTTGCTCGCGGCCCGCAGCAGCGTAGTCCGGGTCGGCTTCGCGACGCCCCGCGCCAGCCCGGAGGAAGCGGGGACGACGGATGCAACCTCGGTGCCGGTAGGCGCGTAGACCAGACGCCGGGAGGTTCACGATGAGCAGACCGACGGTGCAGCGCGCCCGCTGCTCCCCGCCACCCCACGAAGGAACATGGCATGAAGACCCTTCCCGCCCGCGTCGGTGCCGCGGTTGCCGCCCTGATCCTCACCGCCTCCCCGACCGCTCACGCCGAGTCGACGGCGCAGGTCTGCCCGGACCCGAGCGCACCCATCCTCACGGGGCGGGTCTTCTCCTCCGACGTCGCGATCGGGATCAAGAAGACCAAGCAGATGAACCTCGAGGTGTGGACGCACGAGGGCTGTGACGTCGGTGCGGCCGAGGCGGTCGTTCGTGCCCCCCGCAAGACCTTCCGGGTCCAGCTGCAGCCGATCGAGGTCTCCGAGGGCACCGTGCACTGGTTCGGGACGCTGGCGATCGCGCCGCGCACCCTCCGCAACTCCGACGCCGGCGCCTGGCCCACGACCTACCGAGTGACGGGGGCTGAGACCGCGACCGCGACGATCACCCACGTCGTCCGACGGGCCACCAGGGTCACGCGGTTCAACGCCGGACCCGAGCCCGTGCGCAACGACCGCCTGACCTACACCGGTCACGTCGAGCGCGCCAGCTGGACGAGCCACCGCTACCGCAACCTCGCCAAGCACCCCGTCAGTGTGGAGCGGATCTGGCTCGACGAGGAGGAGTCCGAGCAGGTGGCAGCGACTGTCACGCGCAAGGACGGGACGTTCCTGGTGACCCGGGCCTACGCAGGGCCTGGCTTCTACGTCGCCATCCCGCAGCTGAGCCGGACCACCAACAGCTCGGAGTCCCGGCGGGACACCGTGACCACGCCCCAGTGACCCCGGACGGGGAAAGAATCGACCGGGTACGGCTCCCGGGCCCGGCGGCCCTCAGCCCCTGACGCGCTCGCGGAGCCCGTCGGTCAGCGTCTGGCGGAGCGGGGCGGGCTGGAAGGCCTGGGCGGCGGCGGTCAGTGCGGCGACGCTCGAGCCGTCCAGCTCCAGCTCCGCGGCGGCGACGTTCGACTCGAGCTGGGCGACGCTGCTCGCCCCGGGGATGACCACGACGCGGGGCTGGGCCAGCAGCCACGCCAGCGCGACCTGCCCGGGCTGGACGCCGGTGGTGGCCGCGACGTCACGGAGCAGGTCGAGCAGCGGGGTGATGCGCCGCAGGTTCTCGGTCCCGAACAGCGGATTCGCGGCGCGGACCCCGCCGGGCTTGTTCCCCGGCCCGTAGCGGCCGCCAAGCAGGCCCTGGGCCAGCGGGCTGTAGGCGATCACGATCCGGTCCTCGCGCTCGGCGAAGGGCACCAGGTCCGCGAGCGGTCCCGGCCGGGCCAGGGAGAACTGCACCTGGTTGCTGACCACGGGGCGGCCCAGGGCGGCGTCGGCGCGCTGCCACCGCTCCAGCGAGTAGTTGGAGACGCCGACGGCCCCGATCCGGTCCTCCTCCAGCAGACGGCGCAGGCCCGGCATGACCACCGTGTCCGGGACGACCGGGTTCGCCCAGTGCACCTGGTACAGGGGGATGCGTTCCAGCTGCAGGCGCCGGGCGCTGCCCGCGGCGCGGCGCCGGATGACGGGAGCGAACGGCGCCAGCGGGAAGAGCTTGCTGGCCACGACGACGGCGGCCCGCTCCGCCCCGAGGGCCTCACCGAGGATGCGCTCGCTGCGCCCGGTTCCGTAGATCTCGGCGGTGTCGAAGAGGGTGACCCCGAGCTCGAGGGCGCGGGCGACGATGGCGCGGGCGCCGCCGCTGGCGTAGCCGTCGCCGTAGCCCCACTCGCGGGAGCCGAACTGCCAGGTCCCCAGACCGACCCGGCTGACTGGGCCCAGGCCCTCCACACGCAGATGCTGCATGTCACCCAGTGTGCCTGGCCGCGTGTCAGCCCTGCTGCGACGGCTCCGGCGTCTGCTCATGGCGGCGCACGCTGAGGAACAGCCGGTGGGCTGTGACCACCAGAGCCAGCCAGGCCAGGCCGATCACCCACCCGACCATCACGTCGGTCAGCCAGTGGTGGCCGAGGAAGACCCGGCTCAGCCCGATCGCGACGGCCCACACCCCGGCCAGGGCGATCGTCAGTACACGGGCGAGGCGGTTCTGCAGGTGCAGCAGTAGCAGGTAGGCAACCATGCCGGCGATGGCGGTGCTGTTCAGGGCGTGGCCGCTGGGGAACGACGGGCTCGACTCGAACGGCGGCACCGCATCGATCCGGGGCGGCCGGAGCCGGCCGACGGCGTTCTTGCCGACCACGGTGGCCAGCAGGGAGCCCGCGACCGTGACGAGCATGAGCACCAGAGGCGTCCGGGAGCGCCAGCGCCAGACCATGGCCGCGGTGATGGTCGCGGCGATGATGGTCATCCCCAGCGGGCCGCCGAGGTGGGTGAAGAAGGTGAGCGCGGCGTCCAGGCCCGGGCTGCGGGCCGTCAGCGACCGGTCCAGCACCGGCCGGTCGAGCCCGGCGATGCCGTCAGACTCCTCCACGGCGTCGTAGATGCCGCCCGCGGCCAGCACCAGGCCGACGACCAGCACCATCCCGACGCCGGCCGTCACCGCCAGCACGCCGTGCGCGGTGACCACCCGGGCCAGGTCCACCATGCGCTGGACCAGCCAGCGACCCCCGGCGCTTCCCCAGTGGGTCAGCGAACGCCCGCCGATGTGATCTTCGCCCGGTGCGGTCTCGCGCAGCCCCAGCCGGTCCCTCTGCTCCATCGCCCCATCTTCCCGCACCCGCACCTCGCCCGGCCCGGACGCCCTGACCGGCCCCCGGCCAGGCTGGTCCCGCCGACCTACAGTGGCGCGCATGGGTCTGCGCTGGCTGCTGGTGCTGCTCGTCAGTGCCGCCCTGGTGGGCGCACCCGCAGCTCTGGCCAACCGGCCCGTCCCCGACGTCCCAGGCGACCCGGCGGCCCTGGCCCGCCTCGTCCGGACGCTCCGCCAGCTGGGGCTGGTCGGGCACCGTCCAGACCTCCGGAGGCCTCCAGGTGCCCCAGAGCGAGTCCTTCGCCACCCTGGGTCAGCTGCTCGGGGAGGACAACCAGCTGCGGGTGTGGTGGCGCGGTCCGCAGGAGTGGCGGGTGGACCGGCTGCGCAGCACCGGGGAAACCGACCTGTACCGCTCACGCGGCATGCAGGTCCGCTGGGTGTTCGAGTCCGACACCGCAACCCTCGTCCCGCTCAGCCGCGTCCGGCTGCCCGACGCCGCCGACCTGCTGCCCGCCACCCTCGCCCGTTCCCTGCTGCGGGGGGTGCGGGATGAGGAGCTGTCCCGGCTGCCGGCAGTCCGGGTCGCCGGGGTGGTGGCGCCCGGCCTTCGCGTGACCCCGGACGACCCGGCGGCGAGCGTGGACCACCTCGACCTCTGGGTCGAGCCAGGCAGCGGGCTACCCCTGCGCGTCGAGCTCTACGGCGACGGGGACGTCCGCCCGGTGCTCACCACCGCCGTCACCCGGCTGGACCTGGACCCACCGGACCTGTCGACGACGGTGTTCCGGCCGGCGGCCAGCACCACCCTCACCTACGAGGACGCCGTCGATGTCGCTGCGGCGGCCAACGCCCAGGCCCCCGACGACCTGCCGGCGACGCTCGCCGGGCTGCCCGCCCGGGACGGCGACGACCCCGGCGCGGTGGGGATCTACGGCCGCGGACCCACCGTCCTGCTCGCGCTGCCGCTGCGGGGGCAGGTGGCCCGGCCGCTGCGTGAGCGGCTGGAGGCCAGCAGCAGCGCCCGTCGCACGTCGCTCGGCTCCATCGCGCCGGTGGGTCCGGTCTCCCTGCTGGTCACCCCCGGGCGTCGCGGCCGCGGCGCCTTCCTGCTGGCCGGGACGGTGACGCCGCAGACGCTGGAGCGGGCCGCGAGCGAGCTGCTGCGGAGAACCCGGTGACGGTCGGGACCGACGGGCGTGCCGAGCTCGTCGAGCAGCTGCCGCCAGCGCCGGACGACGCCGTGGTGATCCGCACCCGCGGGTTGACGAAGCGCTACGGCGAGCTGCGGGCCGTCGACGGCGTGGACCTCGAGGTGGGCCGGGGCGACGTGTACGGCTTCCTCGGCGCGAACGGCTCGGGCAAGACGACCACGGTGCGGATGCTGCTCGGGCTGGTCCTGCCCACCTCGGGCCTGGTCGAGGTGCTGGGCCGGCCGATGCCCGCCGGCCGCGCGGAGGTGCTGCCGCGCGTCGGGGCGCTGGTCGAGGGTCCAGGCGCCTACCCGCACCTGTCCGGGCGCGCCAATCTGTCCCTGCTCGATGCCAGCGGCGCCGACCGGCTGCGGCGGAGCACGCGGCAGGGCCGGATCACCGAGGTGCTGGCCGAGGTGGGGCTCGACCCCGCCGACCGGCGGCCGACCCGGGCCTACTCCCTCGGCATGCGGCAACGCCTCGGGCTGGCCGCCGCCCTGCTGCGCCGCCCCGACCTCCTGGTCCTCGACGAGCCGACCAACGGCCTGGACCCCCAAGGCATCCAGGAGGTGCGGGACCTGCTGCTGCGGCTCAACGCCGCAGGCACCACGATCTTCCTCTCCAGCCACCTGCTGGCCGAGATCGAGCAGATGTGCACCCGGGTCGGCGTGCTCGACCGGGGCCGGCTGGTGCTCCAGGAACGCCTGGACGTGCTGCTCCGCCCGACCGGGCTGGTCGCCGTCCGCACGCCCGACGTCCTCCAGGCCGCGGAGCTCCTGGGCCGGGCCGTGGTGGAGAGAGCCGGTGACCGGCTGCTGGTCCGGGCCGCCGACGCGGCCGTCCTGAACGCCGAGCTGGTCGGAGCCGGCGTCCGGGTCGCCGAGATCGGCCCGCACCGGCGCGAGCTGGAGCGGGTCGTGCTCGAGGCCGGACGCCAGCCGTGATCGCCGTCGAGCTGGTCAAGATGCTGCGCCGGCCGCGCACCTGGGTGATCATCGCCATGCTGGTCGCCCTGCCCACCCTGGTCGCGGTGCTGATCGCGCGTCACCGACCTGGCCCCCGCTCCCGGTGAGGGGCCGCCGTTCCTCTCTGCCGTGCTGAGCGACGGCACGCTCTTCCCCCTGGCCGCGCTCGGGGTGGTGCTGCCGCTGTTCCTGCCCATCGCCGTCGCCGTCCTGGGCGGGGACGCGATCGCCGGCGAAGCCCAGACCGGCACCCTGCGCTACCTGCTGGCCCGCCCCGTCGGCCGGACCCGGCTGCTGCTGGCCAAGCTCACCACGGTCGTGGCCTTCGTCCTGCTCGCGGTGATCGTGGTCGCCGCGGTCACCGCCATCGAGGGCCGGCTGCTGCTGGGTAAGGCCCCCACCGGCGGGACGGTCAGCCTCAGCGGCTCCACCCTCACCCCGACCGACCTGGCGATCCGGACGGCGCTGGCGCTCGGCTACGTCGTCGCCTCGATGCTGGGCGTCGCCGCGGTCGCCCTGTTCTTCTCCACCCTGACGGCCTCCTCCATCGGGGCCGCGCTGGGCACGGTCGGCCTGCTCATCGCCTCCACCGTCCTGCTCGGCCTGGACGCCGCCGCCGCCTTGCACCCGTTCCTGCCCACCCGGTACTGGCTGGCCTTCGTCGACCTCTTCCGCGACCCGATCCTGTGGACCGACGTGGGACGGGGCTTGACCGTCCAGCTCGGCTACCTGCTGGTGTTCACCCTCGCTGCCTGGGCGAGCTTCAGCACCAAGGACATCGACGACTGACCCCCGGCGGGTGGGCGAGCCGGGTCAGCAGGGGAGCGCCGACGGCACCGTCGGCGGCCCGGCGCCCAGCGCTGAGGTCACCAGCGCCAGCGTGACCGGGTCGGTGGGCAGCCCCTCGTGCGACGTCCGGGCCGCGGGGCAGAGATCCTGCACGAGCACATTCAGCGCGCCCTCCAACGCCGCGGAGTCGACGGGGGTGACCACCCGGTCGGCGCTCGAGCGGAGCGTCACCCAGGCAGGTCCGGATGGGGTCTCGTCGCGGGCGTTGAGCCGGCGCAGCAGGTCGCTCCCGGGCACCAGCTGCTCGCAGGCGGTCGGGCAGCCCCCGGCCAGGCCAGCCCCCAGGGCGGCCTGAGAGGTGCCGTGGTGCGGTGACCCGAGGGTGAGCACGCGGCGCGCCACCGTGTCGCCCCCGTGCCCGCGGACCCAGAGCCGGGCGACGACGCCGCCCGCGGAGTAGCCCACGACGTCGACCGACGCCGCGCCTGCCTCCGAGCGTGCCTGCTCGGCGGCCTCGGCGAGCGCCGCCGCCTGCGCGTTCAGGTCGCCGGTCCCCTCGCCCACCCGGGGGACTACGACCGCCTCCCGGCCGGCCGTGCGGAGCGCCGCGGCCAGCGGCTGGAGGGAGGAGCCGTCGCCGCCGTAGCCGGGCACCAGCAGCACCGGGCCGGGTCGGTCCTGGGGCACGCCGGCGGCGCTCCCTGTCCGGAGAGCGCGGACTGTCGGCGTCGCCACCAGCGCGATGAGCAGCAGAGCGACGACGGCTGCCCCGGCCAGCGCCGCGCGTCGACGCTGCGGGCTGAGGGCGTCGAGCACGGAGCGAGGCTACGTCGGCCGCCGTCGCCGCCCGAGCGTGCCAGCCGAAATCTTCTCGTAGGCTGAGGCGACACCAGCGTCGTCCAGGACCTGGGTCGGGACGGGCCAGGACGAGGAGAGTGGGCTGAGATGGACGACGACGCCTTCCGCCACCAGGTCTGGAGCAGGCTCGAGCAGAGCCTGGCCAAGACGTCGTCGGTGCAGGAGTACCTGCAGGACGCGGTGATGGAGACCGAGGCGCTGGTCGGGGTCGAGGGCTCGTTCAGCCTCTCGATCCTGCTCTACGGCGACCTGCTGACCGTCGCCACGACCGACCGGGCCGCCTGGGACGCCGACCAGGTCGAGTTCGACACCGAGGCGGGCCCCTGCGTCGAGGCGCTGCGGACGGGCCGCGACACCGGCATCATCGACCTCGCCACCGAGGACCGCTGGCCGGCCTGGTCCACGGTCTCGTCCATGCTCGGTTTCCGCGCCGCGGCCGGCATCCCCGCCGAGGTGACGCCGGGACAGCGCCTCGCGCTCAACCTCTACAGCCCGGAACGCGACGGGCTCACCGGAGCCCCGTTGCGAAGGGCGCGGCTGTTCAACCAGGAGATCGCGCGGACCCTGCCCACCGTCCTGCGGATCAGCGAGCAGGCGCAGCTGGCCGAGCACCTGCAGGAGGCCCTCGCCAGCCGGTCCACCATCGACCAGGCCCTCGGCGTGCTGATGGCCCAGAACCGGTGCACCCGCGACGTGGCGTTCGGCATCCTCCGACGGGCGTCGCAGCACCGCAACCTCAAGCTCCGCGAGGTCGCTGCCGCGGTCATCGAGCGCTTCACCGGGCACCCGGCGGCCGAACCGCCACCCTTCACCCGGCCGCGGGCCGCGGGACCGGGCGGTAGCCGGCCGATCGAGTGAGGCAGCAGGACCAGGGCTGACCCGTCGGCTTCGTCGCCGATGCGGTTCAGAGCGGCGGGCGGGTGCGGCCGATGGTCGCGGCCGCCCAGCGCCGCTCCCGTGCGGGTTCGGGAACCGGCAGCGCGTCGAGGAAGGCGTAACGGCGGCGCACCGACCGCAGGTAGGCACCGGAGCCCTCGGTGCTGGAGATCGTGTGCCACCAGTCGAGCACGTCGCCGAACCCAGGGGCTGCCAGGGAACCTCCGAACTGCTGCACCGCCAGGGCGGAGCAGAGCGCCCCCAACGCCAGGCGGTCGGCCAGCGGCCACCCGTTGAGCGTGCCCAGCACCAAGCCGCTGACGAACACGTCGCCGGCCCCGGTCGGGTCGATGGCGGGGACCCGCAGGGCGGGTACCTCCGCCTCCTCCCCTGTGCTCGCGTCGATGCCCAGCGCCCCCCGGGGACCGTCGGTGACCACGGCCAGCGGCACCAGGTCGGCCAAGGCGTAGAGCGCGTCGCGTGGGGTGTCGGTCCGGGTGTAGGCCATCGCCTCGGTTGCGTTGGGCACGAAGGCGTGGCAGGAGGCGAGCGGCTCGAGGGTGCGGCTCGACCACACCTCCGTCTCGTCCCACCCCACGTCGGCGAAGACCAGAGCCCCCTCAGCCCGCGCCAGGTCGACCCAGGACGGCTGGTCACCTCCGGTCGACCAGTCATGGGCGAGGTCGACGACGACGGCCCGAGAGCGCGGCGGGACGCCGATCATCTGGCTGGCCGGCAGCGGGGCGTCGTGGGCGTGGGTGACCATGCTGCGGTCGCCCTGGGTGGCCATCGAAACCGTGACGGGGGAGTGCCAGCCCTCGAAGGTACGCGAGCAGGAGAGGTCGATGCCCTCCTGGTCGGCCAGGGTGCGCCAGCAGAACTCGCCGTACACGTCGTCGCCGAACGCCGCGGCCAGGGAGGTGCGCAGGCCGAGCCGGCTCGCCGCGGTGGCCAGGTTGGCGACCCCGCCGGGAGAGGACCCCATGCCGCTGGCGTGGGTCTCCACGCCCGGTGGCGGGAACGAGGACAGGCCGGTGAAGATCAGGTCGAGGAAGACGGTGCCGTGCAGGAAGAGGTCGAAGCGGGCCGGCTCCTCGGCGGCGGACGTGGACGTTCCCTCGAGTGCTGTCACGCGCGTCTCCGTCCTGCGGGAGCCGGTAGGTCCGGCCGGCCCCAGTCTGGCCCCTTCCCGTCCCCCGTGGGCGGGATCGGCGCCGGTCCAGGAGGCGCCGGTACGCTCCGGGCATGGCCAGACTGACCGTCCTCGGCGGCGGCGGCTTTCGTGTCCCGCTGGTCCACGGCGCCCTGCTGCGCGACCAGGCGGAGAGACGGGTCGACGAGCTCGTGCTGCACGACGTCGACCAGACCCGGCTGGACGCCGTCGCCCACGTGCTGGCCCAGCAGTCCGCCGGGGTCGCCGACGCACCGCGCGTCCGGACCAGCACCGTGCTCGCCGACGCCCTCGAGGGGGCCGACATCGTCTTCTCCGCGGTGCGGGTGGGTGGGCTGGCCGGCCGGGCGCGCGACGAGCACGTCGCGCTCGACCTCGGCGTGCTCGGTCAGGAGACGACGGGGCCCGGGGGGATCGCCTACGGCTGGCGGACCATCCCGGTCGCGCTGGAGGTGGCGCGCACGGTCCGGCGGGTGGCGCCGGGCGCCCAGGTCATCAACTTCACCAACCCCGCGGGGATGATCACCGAGGCTATGCAGGCCGAGCTCGGCTCGCGGGTGGTGGGCATCTGCGATTCCCCGGTCGCGCTGGCCCGGCGCGCGGCTCTCGCCCTCGGTCTGGACCCGAGCCGCACCCACGCCGACTACGCCGGGCTGAACCACCTCGGCTGGTTACGCGCGCTGGTGCACGACGGCGTCGACGTGCTCCCGTCGCTGCTGGCCGACCCCGTGGCGCTCGCCGGCATCGAAGAGGCGCGGCTGCTGGGTGCCGACTGGGTGGCGGCGCTCGGCGCCCTGCCGAACGAGTACCTGTACTACTACTACTTCACCCGGGACGCGGTGGCGGCGATCCGTGCGGAGCCGCAGACCCGCGGGGACTACCTGCTGGCCCAGCAGGAGCGCTTCTACGCCGACGTCGGCGCCGAGCCGGGCCGGGCGCTGCAGCACTGGCGGCGGGTCCGTCGCGAGCGTGATGCCAGCTACATGGCCGAGGTCCGCCCTGCCCACGACGAGCGCTCGGAGGCCGACCTCGCGGGCGGCGGGTACGAGGGGGTCGCGCTGGCGTACATGGGTGCGGTGCTGCGTGGGGAGACGACGACGATGATCCTGAACGTCCGCAACGGCTCCACCCTGCCCGGGCTGCCGCCCGAGGCGGTGGTCGAGGTGCCGTGCCTGGTCGACGGCACGGGTGCGAGGCCGCTGGCGACCGCGCCCCTGGCGGGCCACCAGCTGGGGCTGGTGCAGCAGGTCAAGGAGGTGGAGCAGCGCACGATCGCCGCGGCGCGTGCCCAGGACCCGACGGCCCTGGTCACGGCGTTCGCGCTGCACCCGCTGGTCGACTCGGTCAGCGTGGCCCGGGACCTCGCTCGCGGCTACGGGATCACCGGCTGAGCCGGGCGCCCCGGTACGCTCACTCGGCGCGGGCCAGCACCACCACCGGGGCGAGCAGCCCGGCGCGGATGGCGGCGGCGTCGTTTCGCAGGCGCTCCAGGAACCTCGGCCCGAAGATGGTTGCCGGAGTGAGCGTGGGCGCGCCGGCGTTCCGCGCCGCGGGCTCGGGCGCGGCCGAGGTCCGGTCCTCGACCTCCTCGACGACGAACCCGGCGGAGGTCAGCGCGCTGGCCAGGGTCTCGACGTCGACCACGAAGGACGAGGTCTCGTCCTCGGCCCAGGGCAGGGGGTAGATCAGCGCACCCGGACCTGTCCGGACCTGCTCGAAGAGCCCGAAGAGCCCGCCGTCAGCGAGCACCCGCCGGACCTCGGAGAACACGGTGGCCTTGTCCGGCAGGTTCATCCCGACGTGCAGCATCATCGCCCGGGAGAAGCTGCCCGTAGCGAGATCGAGCCGGTCCCCGGAGCCCAGCCGGTGCTCGACGCGGTCGGCCAGCCCTACCCGGGCCGTGAGCGTCCGGGCAGCCTCCACGAAGTCGGGGGAGAGGTCGACGCTGACCACCGGGCAACCCCAGCGCGCCGCTGCCATCCTCGCCGGCCCGCCCAGACCACCGCCGACGTCGAGCAGCGGAGTGCCGGGCCCGAGCACCAGCTGGTCGAGCAGGTACGTGGTGGCGGCCGGGCCGCCGAGGTGCAGCTGGTCGGCTCCGCCGAGGTCGTCGGGGCGCAGGTGGTCCAGGTCCGCGCCGCCGGCGGCCACCGCTTCCAGCACCACCTCCGCCAGACCCTCCCGGCTGTAGTGGCTGCGGACTGTCTGCTGCACGTCCATCGCGACCCCTCAACCGAATCTAGACCTCTGGCCGACCGCTGACCAGGGTCGTCGCCGAGGGAGGGGGCGGCTACGGTCGGGTCGTGACCCGTCCTCTCGCCGACCTGCCCCCGTTCATCTACGGCACCACCCGCCTCGGACATCCCGACGTGCCGCGCTCCTCTCAGCAGGAGATGGCGCGGACGGTGCTTGCGGAGGGGCTGTGGATGCACACCTCGCGCCAGTACGACCACGCGTTGGAGGTGCTGGGGGAGGCGTTCGCGGAGAACCCAGACGCGATCCCGCCGCTGGTGGTCAAGCTGGGCGGCGGATCGGCCGACGAGGTCCGCGCGACCATCGCGGCCAACACCGGCCCGCTGGGGATCGGCTCCATCGCCCTAGGCCAGCTCAACCCGGTGGGACAGCTGGCGGAAGACCTCGTCACCGGCGGTTCCGCGCTGGACGGTCTGCGGGCGCTCCGGGACGAGGGCCTGGTCGGCCGGTTCGTCCTCGAGATCTTCCCGTGGACGAGCGCCGCGCCCCTCGAGGCGCTCCGGGCCGGGCACCTCGACGACCTGGTCGAGGGCGTCATCACCTACCTGAACCCCCTGCAGCGCTTCGCTGCCAACCCGCTGTGGGACGAGCTGCGCGAGCGGGGGACCAGCATCATCTCGATGCGGACGGTGAGCGGGGCTCCGGTGCAGGTCCTGCGCGACGTGCCGGGGGCGGCGTGGAAGCCGTACCTGCAGGAGCGGGCCGGACAGGTGGCGCCGATCTTCGAGCGGTCCGGCGTGCCCACCTGGGCGGAGTTCTGCTTCCGCTTCGTCCGTAGCTACGAGCAGGTGGTCTCCACCGTGGGCTCCACCAGCCGGCCGGAGCACCTCGACGAGCTGATCACCGCCAGCCAGGGCAGCGGGAGCCTGGACCCCGAGGTGCTGGCCGAGCTGGAAGCCCTGCACCGCCGCTGGTCCGACGAGGTCGACGTGCGCGCCGAGCCCTGGACCATGTAGCCCCGGCGTCTCTCCTAGGGTGCCATCGGCCCGTCCGCTCAGACCGAGGACTGGCGGACCACCAGGTCGCAGGGCTGCAGGTGCACCCCGCAAGGCAGCTCCTTGCCGTCGATGGCCGCCATCAACCCGGTCGCCGCGCGCTGGCCGAGGGCCGTCAGGTTGGGATCGATGGTCGTCAGGGGGGACGGGACGCCTCGACCATGACGTCCCAGTTGTCGAAGCCGACCAGCGCAACCCGGCCGGGCACGTCGGCGCCGGCCTCGCGCAGCCCGTCTGCCACCCCGCGGGCGATCTGGTCGCTGCCGCAGACCACGGCGTCCACTGCAGGGTCGCGCCGCAGCAGCTGAGCCGCGGCCGTCCGTCCCCAGGCCTCGCTCCACTGGCCGAGGAGCACCAGCTCGGGCGCCAGCGGCAGGCCGGCCGCGTGCAAGGTGTGCTCCACCCCTTCGCGGCGACGCTGGGTGGACCAGTGCCGCTCGGGCCCGCTGACATAGGCAAACCGTTTCCGTCCGGCCGTCACCAGGTGCTCAGTCGCGAGTGCCGCGCCCTGCACGTCGTCGTAGGTGAGCGATAGGTCCGCCGGGTCCTCGGACTGGACCAGGACGTACACGACAGGGATGGGCAGCCGACCGAGTGAGGGGCGCGGGTCGGGGCGCCGCCCGGTCACCACCAGCCCGTCCACCCGCCGGTTGAGCAGCTCCTGGACGTAGTGGCGTTCGCGGAGCGAGTCGCCGCGGCTGTCGCAGAGCAGCGTGGACATCCGCCCGGCCCCCAGAGCGTCCTCGATCCCCACCATCACGGGAGTGGTGAACCGGCCGAAGCTGTCGCTGGTGAGGATGCCTACCGTGAAGGTCCGGCCCTCCAGCAGGCTCTTGGCCACCTGGTTGGGGCGGAAGCCGAGCTCCTCCGCCGCTGCTGTCACCCGCTCGCGCGTCGCTGTACGCAGCTGCCCGGTGCCGTTGAGCGCCTTGGACACCGTTCCAGGCGAGACTCCGGCGAGGGCGGCGACGTCGCGCACCGTCGGCGGGCCTGTCCGCGACCGCATTACGAGACCTCCGGGCGTTCCAGGGCTCCCTCGCAGCAGTCCCCAGGCGCCACGAAGTAACCGGCCTCCACTCTTGACCCAAGCGGAAGCGGAAGACTAGCATCCGGCACGGAAAAGGATTTCCGTTTGTTTCGCGCCGAGCGGCGCACCAAGGTCAAGGGAGCCGGATGACGATGCGAGACCCCAGATGGAAGATCGGTGCGCTCCTCAGCGCCGTGGCGATGATGGCCGCCGCGTGCGGCGGAGGTGGCGGCGACGCGGGGACGGACGAGGGCGGTGAGGCGCCCACGGGCACCATCACCGTGTGGGCGCGGGACTCCCAGCAGGTGTTCATGAGCAAGCTGGTCGACCTCTACAACAAGAACCACGAGGTCCAGGCCAAGGTCACCGTCATCCCGGCGCAGAACTTCGTGCAGAAGCTGGGCACAGCGGCCTCCTCCGGCAGCGGCCCCGACGTCGCCTCGATCGATCTGGTCTACGCCCCCTACTTCGCCTCCGCCGGTGCGCTGGAGGACATCACCGAGCTCTCGGACGCGCTGCCCTACAAGGACGCGCTGAGCCCGTCGCACCGTCGGCTCTCGACCTGGGAGGGCACGACCTACGCCCTGCCGTTCACCGCTGAGGCCTCGGCCATGTACTACAACAAGGACCTGTTCACCAAGGCCGGCCTCGATCCCGCCAAGCCGCCGACGAACTTCGCCGAGATCCGGGAGGCGGCCAAGAAGATCCGCGGACTGGGCAAGGACTACTACGGCTTCACCTTTGCCGGTGCCTGTGGCGGTTGCAACGTCTTCGAGTTCACCCCCCACATCTGGGCCAGCGGTGGGGAGGTGCTGTCCGAGGACGGCAAGGCCGCCTCGCTGAACTCACCCCAGGTCACCGACGCCCTGCAGCTGTACCGGGACATGTGGACCGACGGGTCGATCCCGAGCGCAGCCAAGAACGACGCCGGCACCCAGCAGATCCCGCTCTTCACCAGCGGCAAGGTCGGCATGACGCCGCTCGGCGCCTTCGCCATCCCGACCATGGAGGAGGCCAAGGTCGACTTCGGCGTGACCCCGATCCCGGGCAAGGACGGTGAGTTCAGCTCCTTCGCCGGCGGCGACGTCATCTCGGTGATGTCGGGCACGAAGAACAAGGCGGGAGCGGAGGACTTCCTCAGGTGGGCGACCGACGAAGAAGCTCAGGACTTCCTGGCCAACAACGGCAGCGTGCCGGTGCGGACCGACCTCGTCGACAAGATCTACGCGCCCCAAGGTGAGGCCTACAAGCTGTTCGGTGACCTGATGGGCATCGGCAAGACGCCGTACAGCGTCGTGGAGAACCCGATCTTCAACGACAACAACGGTCCGTGGATCAAGATGATCAACGACGCCACGTTCGGTGGCGACATCGCCGGCGCTCAGGCTGCTGCCCAGCAGGCCGCCCAGGCGTTGATCGACGACGCCGGCTGAGCCTCTGCTCCACCCAGCCGATCCTGCCACCCACCCGGGTCGGCCGGGGGCTCGCGCCCCCGGCCGGCTCCGGTTCTTTCGAGCGGAGCTCCGTCATGACCTCTTTGGCCCCCGGCCGCGCCTTGCGGTCAGGCGACTCACCGGTGGCATCCGGGCGTCCCAGCCGGCGCGGCAGCAGGGCCTCACGGCACCGGGCGCTGCTCGGGCTGGCCATGGCGAGCCCGGCCCTCGTGCTGATCACCGTGTTCTTTCTCGTCCCGCTGGTTCTGACCTTCTGGATGTCGCTGCACAACTGGCCCCTGCTGGGCCGCGCCCGCTTTGTCGGCCTGGACAACTACACCCGCGCCCTCGCCGACAACAACTTCCTGCGGGCCTTGAAGTTCACCCTCATCTACACCGCGGCGATCACCCCGCTGCTGCTCGTGCTGGGCCTGGGCCTGGCCCTGCTGGTCCGCCGACCCGTGCGAGGTGCCCGGTTTTTCCAGTCGGTGTTCTTCATGCCCGTCTGCATCGGTCTGGCCTCGGGATCGTTCCTGTGGCTCTACCTCGGGCAGTCCCAGATCGGGCCCCTGTTCGACCTGCTGGCGCGGGCTGGCCTGGTCGACCCGGCCGGCAACCTCTTCGCCGACGGCTGGAGCGCGCTGGGCCTGGTGATCGCGATGGTGACCTGGAAGGTTGTCGGGCTCCAGATGCTGCTGCTGCTCTCCGGCCTCCAGTCCATCCCGGACGAGGTCGTCGAGGCGGCCCGCATCGATGGGGCGAGTCGCTGGCAGTTGTTCCGGCACATCACCTTGCCCCTGCTGCGCCCGACGCTGGCCCTGGTGCTGGTCTTCTCCGTCGCGGGTTCCCTGCTCGCCTTCGACCAGTTCTACATCATGACCGGCGGCGGTCCCTCCAACTCGACCATCACCGCGGTCTACCAGATCTACCGGATCTCCTTCAACAGCTTCCGGCTCGGCTACGGGGCGGCGTTGTCGGTCCTGCTGATGGTCATCCTCGCCGCGGTGAGCGCCATCCAGATGCTCCTGCTGCGCAACACCGACCACCACTGAGCCGACCAGGGCCACGAGGACAGGACACGACTATGCGTTCGATGATCGGTGACGTCCGTTCCACGGTGCCGCGTGCAGCCTGGTGGGCGATCTGCATCGCCTTGACGGTGATGTTCCTCTACCCGCTCTACGTGATGGTCTCGATGGCCTTCAAGGGTCCGGTGGAGGCCGGGGCCATCCCACCCACCCTGTACCCGCACGACCTGAGCGCGGCGAACTTCCGGCGACTGTCCAGCGTGCAGGGCCTCAACGTCTTCGGGAACGTCCTGAACAGCGTGTGGGTCACCCTGGGGGCCACCCTGGGCACGGTCGTGCTGAGCACCCTGGCCGGGTACGCCTTCGCCCGGGCGCGCTTCCCGGGGAGCGGGGTCCTGTTCTTCCTCGCCCTGGCGACCTTCATGATCCCGTTCCAGGCAGTGATCACCCCGCTGTTCAAGGTGCTCCAGGTCCTCGGGCTCAACAACTCCCTGGTGGGGCTGGCGATCGTCTACATCACCTTCAACCTGCCGTTCGGGCTGTTCATCATGCGCAACTCCTTCGCCGCCCTGCCGGCGAGCCTGGAGGAGGCGGCGTTGGTCGACGGCTGCGGCATCCTCGGTGCCATCCGCAGCGTGCTGCTCCCCGTCGTCATGCCGGGGGTGATCACGACCGCGCTGCTGACCTTCTTCGCCACCTGGAACGAGTTCTTCGCCGCTCTCATCCTCATCACCGACCAGGACCGGTTCACCCTGCCGGTCACGCTGACGCTGGTCAGCAGCGGCCAGTTCGGGTCGGTCAACTGGGGCTCGTTGCAGGCCGGCGTGGCGCTGACGATCATCCCCTGCATCCTCGTCTACGTCCTGCTGCAGCGGTACTACGTCAGCGGCATGCTCAGCGGCGCCCTCAAGTGACCAGCACCCGGCACGGCGCTCGCCCTGCCCCCCGCACCACCCACCTGCAACCCGAGAGGACCTCCATGACCGAGACCGGCCGCCCCACTGCGGGCCCGATCCGCCTGACCGACTCCAGCACCGTCCGCCTGCGCCCGGCGACCGCGGCGCAGATCACCGGCGGGCTCTGGGCGGGGCGCCGCGCGGTGAACCGGGAGGTCTGCGTGCCCCAGGGGTGGGACCGGCTGCACGAGGCCAGCAACTTCCACAACCTCGAGCTGGCGGCCGCCCGGCGGACGGGGGAGTACGTCAACGACCTGCCCTTCCTCGACTCCGACCTCTACAAGTGGCTGGAGGCCGTGGCCTGGACCCTCGACGACCCCGACCTGGCGTCGGCACGGGCCGAGGAGCTGCTCAGCCGGCTGGCCGAGAGCGTCGAGCTGCTCACCGCCGTGCAGCAGGAGGACGGGTACCTCAACTCCCACTTCCAGGTGCGGTTCCCCGGCGAGCGGTTCGTCCAGCTGCCGTGGGGCCACGAGCTCTACTGCGCCGGGCACCTCATCCAGGCCGCCGTGGCCCTGCACCGCAGCACCGGCGACGACGCGCTGCTCGCCATCGCGCGTCGCGTCGCCGACCTGGTCGTGCGGGCCTTCGGCACGGGTCCGGGCCAGGTCGACGGGGTCTGCGGGCACCCGGAGATCGAGACGGCGCTGGTTGAGCTGTACCGGGAGACCGGTGAGCGCTCGTACCTCGACCTCGCGGTCTACTTTCTCGACCGGCGCGGCCACGGCCTGCTGGGGGACGACCGGTTCGGCCGGCACTACTGGCAGGACCACATCCCGGTACGCGACGCCCGAACGGCTGAGGGGCACTCGGTGCGCCAGCTCTACCTGCTGGCCGGGGTGGCCGACGTCTACGTCGAGACCGGTGACGCCACCCTGCTGACCGCGGCCGAGCGCGTGTGGTCGGAGATGGTCGCCACCAAGACCTATCTGACCGGCGGCATCGGCTCCCACCACCGCGACGAGGCCTTCGGCGACCCCTACGAGCTGCCGAACGAGCGCAGCTACTGCGAGACCTGCGCGGCGATCGCCTCGATCCACGTCAGCTGGCGGATGCTGATGATCACCGGGGAGGCCAAGTACGCCGACCTGCTGGAGCGCACGCTCTACAACGGCTTCCTGGCCGGGCTGTCGCTGGACGGCACGCGCTACATCTACGCCAACCCGCTCCAGGTGCGCGACGGCCACGTGTCCAGCGGTGACGACGGCGACTACCTCCGCGTCCCCTGGTTCCGGTGCGCCTGCTGCCCGCCCAACGTCATGCGGCTGCTGGCCTCGCTCGAGCACTACGTGCTGCTGTCGGACGCGCGTTCCCTGGCCCTGCACCAGTACATGACCGGGACCTTCTCCGCCGAGGTCGCGGGCGGGGAGGCGCAGCTGGCGGTCACCACCGACTACCCCTGGGACGGCGCGGTGCGGGTCCAGGTCGTCGGGGGTCCTGACGCTTCCTGGACCCTCGCGCTGCGAGTGCCCGGTTGGGCCGAGGGGGCGACCTTGACGGTCAACGGCGAGACACCCGAGGAGGGCGTGACCGACGGCTGGTGGCGCGTCGAGCGGCCCTGGACGGCAGGAGACGAGGTGCTGCTCACGCTGCCGCTTGAGCCGCGACTCACCGCCGCCGACCCACGGCTGGACGTCGACCGCGGCTGCGTCGCCCTCGAGCGGGGTCCGCTCGTCTACTGCCTGGAAGGGGTCGACCACGAGGGCCACCGACTCGACGACCTCGTCCTGGACAGCGACCAGCCACTGGCCACCGCTGCGGAGGACGGCGAGCTCGGCCCGGTCGTCCTGGTGCGGGCCACGGGCGCGGTCCGGGGACGGCCTGCGGCTGCCTGGTGGCCCTACGCCAGCCCGGCCACGGTCGCGGCCTCCGCTGAGGAGCCGGCGCCGCTCACCGCCGTGCCCTACTTCACCTGGGGCAACCGTGGCGAGGGAGCCATGCGGGTCTGGGTGCCGACCGCCTGAGACTCTGACTGGGATCGGGTGCGACGGGTCGCGTCCTGCCGCCGAGTTCAGCTCCCGAGCCGGAGCTCGGTGGTGCCCCACGGCGCCAGCGGCACCCGAGTGAGGGTGCCGTCGATTGCCTGCACGGGCACGTCCCGGGCCTCGCCGGTGAGGTTGGCCACCAGCAGGACGGTCCCGTCGCCGTCGTCCACGGCAACCGCGGCGAAGCCCGGGGGGACCGCCACCTGCTTGAGTGACCGACCGCGCAGGCCGGCCAGCCGGGACACCACCGACGCCACGGGCCGGGGCCGGCCCTGGTCGTCCACCAGGCCCCGGGGACCGACCGTCTCGAAGTAGGCGAGACCGGCGACGCCGGGGACGGCCAGGGCGGCGACGCTGGCCAGGGTCCAGGCCGCGGCCAGGTCGGTGTCCAGCAGGGGGTCGGTCGCCCGGGCCGCCTCGGTCGCGGGGTCGGGCCGGGCGCCGGTGGCCACCGCGTTGAACCGCCTGGCCAGGGTGACGGGGCCGACGTGCACCGGTCGCCCGGCCGCGATGCGCACCGCGTTCTCGGCGACGGTGCGCTGGGTGGCGAGGCTGTCGATCAGGTGCGGGACCTCGGTGGCGTGCATCTGCGGGGTCAGGCTGAGGGTGAGCGCCGGGGCGTCCGCCGGGAGGTCGGCCTGTCGCCGGTTGAGCTCGGCGAAGTGCGCGCGGGTGCCGCCCAGCAGCGTGGCGGACAGCCCCTGGTGCCTGGCCTCGTCGCCGAGGGCGGCCCACAGGGGCGCGGTGCTGACGTGCCCGTCGGGGTCGAAAGCGCCCAGGCGCAGGACCGGGTACCGGAGGAGCGAGCGGACGGTCGTGCGCACGACCTCCGGGTCGTCGGTCACCAGGCGGACGTCGAGCCCAGCGCTCAGCGCTTCGGCCTGACGAGCAGCCTCGGCGAGCAGGTCCGGCCAGCAGTCGTCCCGCCCGGTCAGCTCGACCAGCACCGCCTCGATGCCGGTCAGCCGGAGCGGCTCGTCCGGCGCCGGGTGGACGGCGGCACCGACGCTCACCGGGGGCAGGGTGCCCACCGCGGCCGCACCGATCCGCAGCACCTCCGGCTCGGTCGCCGACACCGGACCGGCGTGTGCGCCGACGACGTCGAGGCGCACACGGTGTGTGATGCGGTCACCCACGGCCAACGGGACGGGGAAGGGCAAGGACAGTGGTGTGGAGTAGGTCTTGAACGAGGCGTCGGTCCAGTTGCGCTGGTCCTCGGTCTCGTAGACGTCGCCCTCGAGGGTGAGGTGAGCGGTGGTGCCGCCGGTCGTCCACCGGAACCCCCGCACGTCCACGAAGGGCTGGTGGGGGCTGATCGGCACCGGCCAGCGCCCTTTCTCCAGGCTGGCGTCGGTGTGCTCGACCTCGACGGCCGACCCGGCGCAGGTCGCCGGGTGCAGCACCACCAGCCCCACCCGGTTGCGGGAGAAGGCCGAGCGGGCCTCGCCGGCGAAGTCCACCACCAGCGCGGACTCCTCCAGCCTGACGGTCAGCTCGCCCGCGTAGTCGATGCCGTCGTTCTCGAAGCGCAGGGAGCGCCGGAGCGCCGGCCGGGGTCCCGAGCCCCCCGCGGTGTCCTCCTCGGCGGCCAGCACGCGCACCGGGACGGTGTTCCAGTCCGCGTCACGGACCACGGGCCGGATGGCGCGCAGGAGCAACCGGCCGTCAAAGCGGATGTCAGCGACCTCGTCACCGCGGACCTGGAGGCTCCAGCGTCCGTGCCGCATCTCGGCGGCCGGACCGCCGCTCCGCAGGGCGACGACATCGGGCCCGGTCATGGTCGGGCCTCCGCAGGGCGCGACTCGGGAGGCGAAGTGACGGTCACAGACGCGACCGAGGGACTTGGTTCGTGCACTGCTCGATTCGATCAGGTGGCAGCAGATTGGTCAACCGGTTGACAGGAAGAGAGGGAAGGGGCAGGCTGTGCCGGGTGAGCATCGGTCTGGGCACCTACGCCTTCTTCTGGCAGTGGCATCCCAGCGCCGCCGAGCCGCTGGACCTGGAAGCGATGCTGGAGCGCACCGCCGCTTCCGGGGTGGACCGCTTCCAGATCTGTGACTACCCCGAGATCGAGAGCTGGGACGACGTTCGTCTGGACGCGGTCCGCCGCACGGCGGAGGACCTGGGCATCCAGCTCGAGCTCGGGACGCGCGGCATCTCCGGACCGCACCTGGATCGCTACCTCCACCTCGCTCAGCGGTTGGACGTGACGCTGGTCCGCAGCATGCTCAACGCCGGGGACCACCGGCCCAGCCGGGACGAGGCGATCCGGCTGCTCGAGCGGGCGCTGCCCGGCTACGAGTCGGCCGGGGTCGTCCTCGCGCTGGAGACCTACGAGCAGGTGCCGGTCACGACCCTCGTCGACGTGGTCGAGGCGGTGGCCTCGCCCGCACTGGGCATCTGCCTGGACCCGGCCAACTGCGTCGCTGCCCTCGAGCTGCCGATGGAGACCGTCCGCCGAACCGCGGCCCACGTGAAGAACCTGCACGTCAAGGACTTCCACTTCACCCGCCAGGACGGCTGGGTGGGGTTCAGCCTGGTCGGGTGCCCGCTGGGCGAGGGCCTGCTGCCCTACGCCGAGATGATCGCCCTCCTCGATCCCGACGCGCGCGGCATCAGCCGCATCGTCGAGCACTGGTTGCCCTGGCAGGGCGACAGCGCCACCACCGTCGCGCTGGAGCAGCGGTGGACCGAGCACAACCTTTCCTACCTGAGGAGCACCGAGTCGTGAGCACCGATGTGACCACCCAGCCGTTGACCATCGCCGTTGTCGGGGCGGGCGGGAAGATGGGGATGCGGGTCTCGAACAACCTGCAGCGCAGCGAGCACACCGTCTACTACAGCGAGAACTCCCCGGCCGGGCGGCAGCGCACGACCGACGCGGGCCGCTCGGTCACCGAGACCGCTGCTGCGGTCGCCGACGCTGACGTGGTGATCCTGGCCGTGCCCGATGTCGCCCTGGCCCCGGTCTCGGCTGAGGTGGTGCCGCAGCTCAAGAGCGGGGCGGTGGTGCTGACCCTGGACCCGGCGGCCGCGTACGCGAACCTGCTGTTCCGGCGCGCCGACGTGGAGTACGCCGTGGCCCACCCGTGCCACCCGTCGGTGTTCCTGCAGCGCAAGACCGAGGCGGAGCTGGAGGACACCTTCGGGGGGATCGCCGCGCCGCAGGAGGTGGTCGCTGCCTTCGAGTCCGACGACCTGGCCAAGCGGGCGCTGGCGGAGGAGGTCATCACGCTGATGTACGCGCCGGTCCTGGACGTGCACTGGGTGACGGTGAAGCAGCTGGCCTACCTGGAGCCGACCCTGGTGGAGGTGGTGGCGTGCATGGTCGGTGCCCTGCTCAACGAAGCCCTGCAGGAGACCATCCACACCGTCGGGGTGCCTGAGCCGGCGGCTCGGGCGATGCTGATGGGGCACGTCCAGGTGGCGCTGGCGAACGGGTTGCGGGGGGACAACCCGTTCTCCGACGCGTGCCTGATCGCGATGGACTACGGCCGGGACAAGATCGTCAAGGAGGACTGGAAGTCGATCTTCGACGACGATGAGCTGGACCACGTCCTCAAGCAGATGCTCCACCTCGACGCGATCGAGCGCTGAGCGCGATGACGGGACGGTTGGACGGCAGGACCGCGCTGATCACCGGCGCGGGGTCGGGCATCGGACGCGGTGTCGCGGAGCGGTTCCTGGCCGAGGGCGCGCGCGTCGTCGTCACCGACCGTGACCTCGACGCGGCTCGGCGGGTGGCCGGGGGAAGGGAGTCGGCCCTGGCCGTCGCGCTCGACGTGGCCGAGGAGGCCAGCGTGCTCGCGGGCTTCGCCGCGGCGGCGGAAGCGGGCTTCGCGCCCGATGTCGTGGTGGTCAACGCCGGCGTCCAGCTCTTCGGCCAGGACGCGCAGGTCGCCGACCTGGACCTGGAGGTCTGGCAGAAGACGCTCGCGGTCAACCTCACGGGGGCGTTCCTCACCCTCAAGCACGGGGTGCGCGCCCTGCTCGCCGGCACGGGGGGGTCGATCATCCTCACCGGCTCGCCCACCGCTCTGAACGGGGAGGGCCAGGACTTCACGGCCTACTCCAGCTCGAAGGCCGGGATGCACGGGATGGCCCGCGCCGTCGCGAAGGCCTACGCCGGACGCGGGATCAGGGTCAACACCGTGGTGCCGGGATACACCGAGACGCCCCTGGTGAGCGCGATCAGCGGGGACCCCGAGGACCGGGCGGCGATCCTGTCCCGGATCCCCCTGGGCCGAGCGGGCACCCCGGCCGACGTCGAGGGGATCATGGTCTACCTGGCCAGCGGCGAGTCCACGTACGCGACCGGTGCGGTCTTCTGCGTCGACGGCGGGATGACGACGCTCTGAGCTTGATGCCGCCGTGGTCGGCCAGGACCTCTCGACCACGGCCCGGCTGCCGGCCCGGTCGGCCCGGTTAACGGCCAGCATGAGGCTTTCTACGCGCTCAACTGTGCGGAGGTGCCCAGATGGCGTCGTCCAGCCCGACCTCGAGCGGAAGACCGCCCGAGCCTGGCGCCCCGCTCGTTGCCGGAGCGTGAGTCGCGGCGTACCGTTGCGGAGCCTCCAGGGGTGAGGGACACGACGGCTGCAGGCTGGCCTGGGTTGGTCGACCGGGAGGTCTCAGCTGGACTGTGGGACCGGAGTTGACCCAGGGGTTGCTCGCGGGTAACGTAGTCCGAGCCCTGAGGGTGCGGGACGCCGGTGAAAAACCTGGTGGCCGGCCTCGGGCAAACACCACAACTTGGTTCACAAGGTTGCTGTCCGCCCAGTGGCGGCAGCAAACGAAGGTCGAGGACGTGGGGTTCGGACAGGAAGTCGGATTTGACTCCGATGACGGCCGGACTAAAGTAAGTCGAGTTGCCCCAAGCCGGGATTTGTTCCTGGTGCGGTGTGTGAGCGAGTCTTGAGAACTTAACAGCGTGCTTAAAGTCAATGCCAAATATGCACTAATTGTAACCCGTGCCTGGTCTGGCTGTTGGGCTCATCTTTGTGGTGGGTTTGGTGGTTGGGTTGGGGCGGATTCCTTTGAGATTGATTGTTGATTGACCCAGTTTGTTGGGTTCTGTCAGAGGTTGAACTCGTTGTTTTTGACGCTGTTGCTCGCTTGCCTTTGGGTGGGTGGGTTTTGCGATATTTTTCAACGGAGAGTTTGATCCTGGCTCAGGACGAACGCTGGCGGCGTGCTTAACACATGCAAGTCGAACGGTAAGGCCCCTTCGGGGGTACACGAGTGGCGAACGGGTGAGTAACACGTGAGCAACCTGCCCTTGACTCTGGAATAACAGTTGGAAACAGCTGCTAATACTGGATATTCATCGTCTCCTTCCTGGGGGGTGGTGGAAAGCTCCGGCGGTCAGGGATGGGCTCGCGGCCTATCAGCTTGTTGGTGAGGTAATGGCTCACCAAGGCTTCGACGGGTAGCCGGCCTGAGAGGGCGACCGGCCACACTGGGACTGAGATACGGCCCAGACTCCTACGGGAGGCAGCAGTGGGGAATATTGCACAATGGGCGCAAGCCTGATGCAGCAACGCCGCGTGCGGGATGACGGCCTTCGGGTTGTAAACCGCTTTCAGTAGGGACGAAGGGTGACTGACGGTACCTACAGAAGAAGGACCGGCTAACTACGTGCCAGCAGCCGCGGTGATACGTAGGGTCCGAGCGTTGTCCGGAATTATTGGGCGTAAAGGGCTTGTAGGCGGTTCGTCGCGTCAGAAGTGAAAACTCAGGGCTTAACCCTGAGCCTGCTTTTGATACGGGCGGACTAGAGGGATGCAGGGGAGAACGGAATTCCTGGTGGAGCGGTGGAATGCGCAGATATCAGGAGGAACACCGGTGGCGAAGGCGGTTCTCTGGGCATTACCTGACGCTGAGAAGCGAAAGCGTGGGGAGCAAACAGGCTTAGATACCCTGGTAGTCCACGCCGTAAACGGTGGGCACTAGGTGTGGGGGACATTCCACGTTCTCCGTGCCGAAGCTAACGCATTAAGTGCCCCGCCTGGGGAGTACGGCCGCAAGGCTAAAACTCAAAGGAATTGACGGGGGCCCGCACAAGCGGCGGAGCATGCGGATTAATTCGATGCAACGCGAAGAACCTTACCTGGGTTTGACATATGCCGGAAAGCTGCAGAGATGTAGTCCCCGCAAGGTCGGTATACAGGTGGTGCATGGCTGTCGTCAGCTCGTGTCGTGAGATGTTGGGTTAAGTCCCGCAACGAGCGCAACCCTCGTTCTATGTTGCCAGCACGTAATGGTGGGGACTCATAGGAGACTGCCGGGGTCAACTCGGAGGAAGGTGGGGATGACGTCAAGTCATCATGCCCCTTAAGTCCAGGGCTTCACGCATGCTACAATGGCTGGTACAAAGGGCTGCGATACCGCAAGGTGGAGCGAATCCCAAAAAGCCAGTCTCAGTTCGGATTGGGGTCTGCAACTCGACCCCATGAAGTCGGAGTCGCTAGTAATCGCAGATCAGCAACGCTGCGGTGAATACGTTCCCGGGCCTTGTACACACCGCCCGTCAAGTCATGAAAGTCGGTAACACCCGAAGCCGGTGGCTCAACCCCTTGTGGGAGGGAGCCGTCTAAGGTGGGACTGGCGATTAGGACTAAGTCGTAACAAGGTAGCCGTACCGGAAGGTGCGGCTGGATCACCTCCTTTCTAAGGAGCCATATGGCAGCTCTTTCGGGTCTGTCCATGTCGGCCGGTTCTACACCGTTCGTCTGTGGCTGGTCGGGCGCCGGAATGTGGAACATTGACTATTAAGCCTGTGTCTTTGAGTCATCGTTAGTACAGCTTCACCTGTGGGTGGGGAGTGGAACGTCGGGGGTGTGGGGGGATGGGCCTGAGCACGCTGTTAGGTCCTGAGGGGTCGCTCACGTTCGTGTGGGTGGGTCTTCTGTGCGGACTGATGCCGGCCGGTTTGTCTGGTTGGGTTGGTTTCCGCCCGTGTGTTGAGAACTTCACAGTGGACGCGAGCATCTTTGTAGTAATTAACAAGCTACTAAGGGCAATCGGTGGATGCCTAGGCACCAAGAGCCGATGAAGGACGTTGTAACCTGCGATAAGCCCCGGGGAGCTGGTAAACGAGCTTCGATCCGGGGATCTCCGAATAGGGAAACCTCGAAAGAAACCGGAGTAATGTCCGGCGACCTCTGCCTGAATATATAGGGCAGTAGGAGGGAACGTGGGGAAGTGAAACATCTCAGTACCCACAGGAAAAGAAAACAACCGTGATTCCGTAAGTAGTGGCGAGCGAACGCGGAAGAGGCCAAACCTTATGCGTGTGATAGCTGACAGGCGTTGCGCATGGGGTGTTGTGGGGCCGTTCTGGTCGTGCTGTCAAGCGATCAAGCAGTAAGAAATGATCGTTGAAGTCGAAGGCCTCTGGGAAGGTACGGCATAGAAGGTAATACCCCTGTAGACGTAAGACGATCACTGCTGAGCGTTACCCCAAGTAGCACCGAACCCCTGAAATTCGGTGTGAATCTGGCGGGACCACCCGCTAAGCCTAAATACTCCTTGGTGACCGATAGCGGACAAGTACCGTGAGGGAAAGGTGAAAAGTACCCCGGGAGGGGAGTGAAATAGTACCTGAAACCGATTGCCTACAATCCGTCGGAGCAAACACTTTCGGGTGGATGTGACGGCGTGCCTTTTGAAGAATGAGCCTGCGAGTTAGTGGTACGTGGCGAGGTTAACCCGTGTGGGGAAGCCGTAGCGAAAGCGAGTCCGAATAGGGCGATTGAGTCGCGTGCTCTAGACCCGAAGCGGAGTGATCTATCCATGGCCAGGGTGAAGCGACGGTAAGACGTCGTGGAGGCCCGAACCCACCAGGGTTGAAAACCTGGGGGATGAGCTGTGGATAGGGGTGAAAGGCCAATCAAACTCCGTGATAGCTGGTTCTCCCCGAAATGCATATAGGTGCAGCGTCGCGTGTTTCTTGCCGGAGGTAGAGCACTGGATAGTCTAGGGGGCCCACAAGCTTACCGAAATTAGCCAAACTCCGAATGCCGGTAAGTGAGAGCGCGGCAGTGAGACTGCGGGCGATAAGGTTCGTAGTCGAGAGGGAAACAGCCCAGAACACCAGCTAAGGCCCCTAAGCGGTTGCTAAGTGGAAAAGGATGTGGAGCTGCGGAGACAACCAGGAGGTTGGCTTGGAAGCAGCCACCCTTGAAAGAGTGCGTAATAGCTCACTGGTCAAGTGGTTCTGCGCCGACAATTTAGCGGGGCTCAAGCAATCCGCCGAAGCTGTGTCATTCACATGTGAACTCGGCCCCTTGTGGGTCCAGGTGTGTGGATGGGTAGGGGAGCGTCGTGTGCGCGATGAAGCGGCGGAGTGATCCAGCCGTGGAGAGCACACGAGTGAGAATGCAGGCATGAGTAGCGAATGAGGAGTGAGAAACTCCTCCACCGAAAGACCAAGGGTTCCAGGGTCAAGCTAATCTGCCCTGGGTAAGTCGGGACCTAAGGCGAGGCCGACAGGCGTAGTCGATGGACAACGGGTTGATATTCCCGTACCGGCGCTGGAACGATCATGCCGAATCAGGTGATGCTAAGCACGCGAGTCGCCGGCGACCTTCGGGTGAAGGGTCGATGAGTCTGTGACCCGATCTTGTAGTAGGCAAGCTGCGGAGTGACGCAGGAAGGTAGCCCATCCCGGGCGATGGTAGTCCCGGGCTAAGTGCGTAGGGCGAGGTGTAGGTAAATCCGCATCTCTTGTGCCTGAGACATGACGGCTGGGCCGACTTCGGTCTGTCGAGTGGGTGATCCTATGCTGCCTAGAAAACCTTCGTGAGCGAGTTGTTGAGCCGCCCGTACCCTAAACCGACTCAGGTGGTCAGGTAGAGAATACCAAGGTGATCGAGATAACCATGGTTAAGGAACTCGGCAAAATGCCCCCGTAACTTCGGGATAAGGGGGGCCGACCATGTTGACGGATTTACTCCGGAAGGCGTGGGAGGCCGCAGAGACCAGGCCCAAGCGACTGTTTACTAAAAACACAGGTCCGTGCCAAGTCGCAAGACGATGTATACGGACTGACGCCTGCCCGGTGCTGGAACGTTAAGGGGAAGTGTTAGCTGCAAGGCGAAGCACTGAACTTAAGCGCCAGTAAACGGCGGTGGTAACTATAACCATCCTAAGGTAGCGAAATTCCTTGTCGGGTAAGTTCCGACCTGCACGAATGGCGTAACGACTTGGGCGCTGTCTCGACCATGGACTCGGCGAAATTGCACTACGAGTAAAGATGCTCGTTACGCGCAGCAGGACGGAAAGACCCCGGGACCTTTACTATAGTTTGGTATTGGTGTTCGGTACAGCTTGTGTAGGATAGGTGGGAGACTGTGAAGCGGCCACGCCAGTGGTTGTGGAGTCAACGTTGAAATACCACTCTGGCTGTTCTGGATATCTAACCTAGGTCCATTATCTGGATCAGGAACAGTGCCTGATGGGTAGTTTGACTGGGGCGGTCGCCTCCTAAAAGGTAACGGAGGCGCCCAAAGGTTCCCTCAGCCTGGTTGGCAATCAGGTTTCGAGTGTAAGTGCACAAGGGAGCTTGACTGTGAGAGGGACACCTCGAGCAGGGACGAAAGTCGGGACTAGTGATCTGACGGTGGCATGTGGAAGCGCCGTCACTCAACGGATAAAAGGTACCCCGGGGATAACAGGCTGATCTTGCCCGAGCGTCCATAGCGACGGCATGGTTTGGCACCTCGATGTCGGCTCGTCGCATCCTGGGGCTGGAGTCGGTCCCAAGGGTTGGGCTGTTCGCCCATTAAAGCGGCACGCGAGCTGGGTTTAGAACGTCGTGAGACAGTTCGGTCCCTATCCGCTGCGCGCGTAGGAGTCTTGAGGAGAGCTGTCCTTAGTACGAGAGGACCGGGACGGACGAACCTCTGGTGTGCCAGTTGTCCTGCCAAGGGCACGGCTGGTTGGCTACGTTCGGAAGTGATAACCGCTGAAAGCATCTAAGCGGGAAGCACGCTCCAAGATGATGGCTCCCACAGGGTAACCTGGTAAGGCCCCCAGCAGATCACTGGGTGATAGGTCGGATGTGGAAGCACAGTAATGTGTGGAGCTGACCGATACTAATAGGCCGAGGGCTTGTTTTCTACGAAGGTGCTACGCGTCCACTGTGAGGTTCTCGAGATACGGTCGGGAATGCTTTTTCTTCTGGCAGCACACCACCCGTGGGGGTGGGGGTGCTCGAGGGGGAAGGGTTTCTGCAGGTATCTTTTTAGTGTTTCGGTGATCATTGCGTTAGGGAAACACCCGGTCCCATTCCGAACCCGGAAGTTAAGCCTTTCAGCGCCGATGGTACTGCACGGGGGACCGTGTGGGAGACTAGGACGTCGCCGGACTACACACTTCAAGCCTGACCCTTTCCGGGGTCGGGCTTGAAGTGTTTTCGGGGTTCTGCACCTGGTGAGCCTGACGCGGCGCGAAGCGCTCGTCGACCCGTGCAGAGACAGCGCTTCGGGTCAGGGTCAGCCTCCCGCGGACCCATCGGAGCGCCCCGGGCCTACCCTCAGGGCCGCCGGCGCGGTGAGCAGCTCAGGACCGACTGGGGACGCAGGGTCCTCCTCTGGACGCACAACGACCCGGCTCCGAGGAGCCGGGCCGACGTGGCGTGCGATCAGGTGGTGCTGGGAGCCAGGACGATCAGCGCTCCACGACCACGTGCTCGTTGGGCACCGTGTGCGTCATCGTCAGGCCGGTGACGTCGCGGGGGCCGTTCTTCCCGAGATGGGCCAGCCGGTCCAGCTCGGCCTCGGAGAGGGTCTGGCTCTGCAGCGGCTCGAGCAGGCGGACGTCGTCAGGTGAGATCCCCAGGCCCTCGCCCACGCGCAGACCGAGCTCGTCGTCCACCATCAGGAAGTGCCAGACCATACGCTCCTGGACAGGGCGGGCGGCCTGGCTGATCAGTTCCACGAAATTGGCGACGAGGTCGTCCTTCTCCCACTGCTCCATCAGCTGGTAGCGCTGGCCGGCCTGGGTGTAGTCGTTGGTGCGCGGGATCCGCTTGCGCGTGAGCCGGCCGGTGATCTCGGGTCCCTGCTCGTCGTGGGTCGGGTACTGCGCTTCCCGCAGACCACCGGTGATCGACGGCTCGTAGTTGACGTGCGGGTTCTGGCCCTCACCCAGGTCGACGCCAAAGGACATCTGGCCGCCCCGCTGGTTGGTGGCGACCCGGGCGTTCTTCGGAGCGTTCACCGGCAGCTGCAGGTAGTTCGGGCCGACGCGGTAACGCTGGGTGTCTGAATAGCTGAACGTCCGGCCGACCAACATCTTGTCGTCAGAAAAGTCGAGGCCGTCGACCAGCACCCCGGTACCGAACGCAATCTGCTCGTTCTCCTGGTGGTGGTCGCGGACGTTGCGGTTCAACGTCATCGTGCCTACCAGCTTGGGCTCGAAGTCGTTCTCGGGCCACACCTTGGTGTCGTCGAGCGGGTCGAAGTCCAGCTCGGGGTGCTCGTCGTCGCTCATCAGCTGCACGTAGAGGTCCCACTTCGGGAACTCGCCACTCTCGATGGCCTCGTACAGGTCCTTGGAGGCGTGTCCGAGGTCATTGGCCTGGATGTTGGCCGCGTCGGCCGCGGTGAGGCTCTTGACGCCGGCGTGCGGCTGGAAGTGGTACTTCACGAGGTGGCTGACACCGTCGGCGTTGACCCACTTGTAGGTGTTCACCCCGAACCCCTGCATCGTGCGGTAGTTCGCCGGGATACCGCGAGGGCTGAACAGGTTGACCAGCATGTGCATCGCCTCGGGCGTCTGCGACATGAAGTCGAAGATCCGGCCCGGCTCCTGCCGGAAGGTGATGGGGTCCGGCTTCAACGAGTGGATGACGTCGGGGAACTTGATGGCGTCGCGGATGAAGAAGACGGCGAGGTTGTTGCCGACGAGGTCCCAGTTGCCGTCCTCGGTGTAGAACTTCACCGCGAAGCCGCGCGGGTCCCGGGCCGCTTCGGAGGAGTCCCGGCCACCGATCACGCTGGAGAAGCGGATCGCGAGCTCGGTCTTTCGACCGGCCTCGGAGAACAGCTTGGCGCGGGTATACCTAGCGATCGGCTCGTCGCCCCACTGCCCCGTGGCCTCGAACTCACCGAACGCGACAGCTCCGCGCGCATGGACCACCCGCTCAGGGATCCGCTCGCGGTCGAAGTGGCTGATCTTCTCGAGGAACTGGTAGTTCTCCAGCGTGGCAGGCCCGCGGGCCCCGACCGTGCGCTGGTTCTGGTTGTCATAGACCGGGTGGCCCTGACGGTTGGTCAGGACGGCCCGCTCCTCCTGGCCCGCGGCGGGCCCCTGGCTGGCGACGTCGGTCATCGGTCTCCGTTCCTGGCCGGAACGCGCGAGCGCCCGGCGGGTCTCAGCGGGCACGTGATCGGCCCGCGGCTTCGGTCCTGGCTTGAGGAGAGTGGGCGGACACCGTGGATGTCCAGCGGCCGCCCTGATCCAGTATCCCCGACCACCAAGCCCCGGCGGGTCGACGGGTGTGAGGACGATCTTCGGGCCCTCCTGAGCCGATGGTGAGCCGGCGGCGGGCCGGGAAGAAGGTGCTCGCGCCACCGTGTTGCTCCCTGCAACCGAGGAGCCAGCATGTCGGTCGAGGCCACACCGATCAGCACCCAGCCGGGCGCGGCCCGCACCCTGAGCCTGGTCCCACCGCCGCATCCCGCTCTGGCTGACCAGCAGGCTTTCGCCGCCCACGCCGACCGGGTCCGCAGGCGAGCCGGCGTCAGCGGGGAGCGGTTGACGACCGCCCTCTACCTGATTCTCACCGAGCACGGGCCCGTCCCGGCCGTGGGCGCCGTCGAGGGCCTGCACCTGCGCTGCTCCTGCTGCCGGGTCGAGGGCCTCGAGCCGGAGCTGCAGTACCCCTGCTCGACGGCTCGACAGGCCCTGTGCGCCCTGGACGCCGTCGTGCTCTGAGGCCTTTCACAACGCCTCGGGGGGGGTCGGTGGGGCCGCGTCGCACGAGTGCTGGCCCCCTGTTCGCGTGGCGGGATGCGTCAGATACGGCACATCAGGCTATAGAGGACAGCAGGCCGCGCGTCAGCGCCGGCCGGAGCACTGAGGAGGGCTGGATGGCTGGACGTGTTGTCGTCGTGACAGGAGCAAGCGGGGGGATCGGTCGTGCCGTCGTGCGCGAGCTGGCCCACCGGGGTGACCGGATCGCCCTGCTCGCCCGTGGCGAGACCGGCCTGGCCGCTGCCGCGCGTGAGGTGACCGAGCAGGGCGGTGAGGCGCTCGTGCTGGCCGTCGACGTCAGCGACGCCGACGCTGTCGAAGCGGCCGCTGAGCGGGTGGAGACCGATCTCGGCCCGATCGACGTCTGGGTCAACGTCGCCTTCAGCTCGATTTTCGCCCGCTTCGGCGACATCACGCCCGAGGAGTACCGCCGGGTCACGGAGGTGACCTACCTGGGCTACGTCTACGGCACCATGGCGGCGCTGCGCCGGATGAAGCTGCGGGACCGGGGGACGATCGTGCACGTCGGCTCTGCGCTGGCCTATCGGGGCGTACCGCTGCAGACGGCCTACTGCGGCGCCAAGCACGCCATCCAGGGCTTTCACGAGTCCTTGCGCACCGAGCTGCTGCACGACGGCAGCGGCATCCAGGTCACCATGGTCCAGCTGCCGGCCGTCAACACCCCGCAGTTCGCCTGGGTCCGCTCGCGGCTGCCGCACAAGGCGCAGCCCGTGCCGCCGATCTACCAGCCCGAGGTCGCCGCCCGCGGCATCGTGCACGCCATCGACCACCCGGGCCGACGCGAGTGGTGGGTGGGGGGCAGCACCGCCGCCACCCTGCTCGGCAACGCCGTCGCTCCGGCCCTCCTGGACCGCTACCTGGCCAAGACCGGCTTCAAGGACCAGCAGGTCGAGGAGCTGGAGGAGGAGCGGCCCGACAACCTGTTCGCCCCGCTCGACGGTTCAGGTGGCCGCGACTTCGGCGCCCACGGCACCTTCGACGACCAGGCGAAGGGGTCCAGCGTCCAGCAGTGGCTCTCGCACCGGGCTGCGCCGCTGGCGGCCGGGGCTGGTGCTCTGGTCGTCGGGGGACTGACGGCCCTGGTGGCGTCCCGTCGCCGATGAGCACCGTGCCCGGTGAGGGGACGACCAAGGAGCGCTTGCGTCAGGACGTCCCAAGGAGTTGAAGCCCCGCTCCTGGGCTCTGCTGCGGCTAGCTCGGGGTCAGCGCCGGTCCACGAGCGCCCAGGAGGCACCCGCGTTGACCGCGGTGACCGCGAGCACCGACGGCCAGGGCCCGATCGTCTTCGCCAGCGGGTGCGAGGCGCCGAAGCCGAACAGGTAGACCGCGGACAGGACCCCGGTCACCGCCGGCCCGCGCTTGGCCAGCCAGGTGCGGCCGGCAAAGACCCCGGCCGCGGCGAGCACGAGCCCACCCAGGGGTCTGATCCCGGTCTCACGTGCGGTCAGGTACCCGCCCACCAGGCCGAGGGCCACCACAGGCGCCGTGGACACGGATACGGCGGGGGTGAGCTCCATGAGGGCGACCCTAGCGCGGACCCTCTCCGGTCCCCGGCCGAGCGCGCCCGTGCATACCGGCAGCGCCGCCGTCCTGCCGGCCAAAGTGGAATTGTTTCAGGCCGGACCGACAAAGGTGCACAGTTCCTGGACAGACCTGACGTGAGTGGCTAGCGTTCACCCGACGCGCGGCATCCCGCGCCGCTCCCGCCGCCGTACCGGCACCCGGGACCGTACGACCGAACAGCATGGAGGCTGAACGATGTCCGCAGCACCGGCCGAGAACACCACCACCCCGGAGTCGGCCTTCAGCGGCCCCCGGGTCCCCGAGACGATGCAGGCCGTCATCGTGCACGCTCCCGAGAACTACCGGCTGGAGACCGTGGCCGTGCCGCGTCCGGGGCCGGGCGAGGCCCTCGTCAAGGTGGAAGGCGTCGGCATCTGCGCCAGCGACCTCAAGTGCTACCACGGAGCGCCGAAGTTCTGGGGCGACGCCAACCGGCCCGCCTGGACCGAGACCCAGGTGATCCCGGGTCACGAGTTCGTGGGCACCATTGTCGAGCTCGACGACGCGGCCGCCGAGCGCTGGGGCGTCACCGTCGGGGACCGGGTGGTCGCCGAGCAGATCGTGCCCTGCTGGAAGTGCCGGTACTGCCTGGACGGCAAGTACTGGATGTGCCAGCCGCACGACATGTTCGGCTTCAAGCGCCGCACCCCCGGTGCCATGGCCGAGTACATGCTCTTCTCCAAGGACGCCCTGGTGCACCAGGTCTCCAAGGACCTGCCGCCCGCGCACGCCGCGTTCGCCGAGCCGCTCTCCTGCGCGCTGCACGCCGTCGAGCGCGCCGACATCAGCTTCGAGGACGTCGTCGTGGTCGCCGGTTGCGGGCCGATCGGGCTCGGCATGATCGCCGGTGCGAAGTCCAAGAACCCGAAGCTGGTCATCGGTCTCGACATGGCGCAGGAGAAGCTGGACCTGGCGCTCGAGTGCGGGGCCGACCTGGTGATCAACATCGGCAGCGAGGACGCGGTGGCCCGGGTCAAGGAGCTCACCGACGGCTACGGCGCGGACGTGTACATCGAGGGCACCGGCCACCCGTCGGCGGTGAGCCAGGGGCTCAACCTGCTGCGCAAGCTCGGCACCTACGTCGAGTACAGCGTCTTCGGCAGCGACGTCACGGTGGACTGGTCGATCATCAGCGACGACAAGGAGCTGGACGTCCGCGGTGCGCACCTGGGCCCGCACTGCTGGCCCGCCGCGATCCGGATGATCGAGTCCGGTCGCCTCCCGATGGACAAGATCTGCACCCACCAGCTGCCGCTCGCCGACTTCCAGAAGGGCCTGGACCTCGTGGCCAGCGGCAAGGAGTCGATCAAGGTCTCGCTGATCCCGTGACCGGCGTGGCACCCGGGGGCGTTGCTGCTGCGGCGTCCCCCGATGGTGCACCCGCGGGCGTCCTGCAGCCGGGAGCGCTCTGGGTGGGCACCAGCTGGAAGATGAACAAGACCCTCGCCGAGGCGGCCGCCTTCATCGACGCCGTGGCGGCGGCCGACCTCCCGCCCGGGGTCCAGCCGTTCGTGCTGCCGGCGCACACCGCGCTGGCGCACGTCCGGGACCGGCTGCCGGCGGGGTCACCCGTGCTGCTCGGGGCCCAGAACGCGCACTGGGGACCCGAGGGGGCCGGCACCGGGGAGGTCTCCATGCGCATGGTGGCCGACGCCGGGGCGCGGCTGGTCGAGATGGGGCACTCCGAGCGCCGGGCCAGCTTCGGCGAGACCGACCACACCGTCGCCCTCAAGGCGGCCGCGGCCTTGCAGCACGGACTGCTGCCGCTGATCTGCGTGGGTGAACCGCTGGAGGTCCGCGAGGCCGGCGGGGCGGCTGACTTCGTCGCGGCCCAGGTGCAGGCCGCCCTGGCGGAGGTGCGTCCGGGCGATGTCGGCCGGGTGCTGGTGGCCTACGAGCCCATCTGGGCGATCGGCGAGCACGGCAGACCGGCGACTCAGGACCAGATCGCCCCGGTCATGGCGCTGCTCGCTGAGGTGGTGGCCGAGGCCGCCGGTGGCGGCCGCGCCCTGGCGGTGCTCTACGGCGGGGGCGTGCATCCTGACAACGTCGACGAGCTGCTCACCGACCCCTGCACCGACGGCCTCTTTGTCGGTCGAGCGGGCTGGGACGCTGCGGGCTACCTCCGGCTGCTCCAGCTCTGCGCACCCTTCGCCTCACGCCTCTCCTGACCCTTGAGGGCCTGGACCGCTCGTCGGGACACAGCTTCCATTCTCCGGCGAAAACTTTTCACTTCTCATTGCAAAAATCGCGCAGCGTCGATAGGTTCCTCTCGTCCGGCTCACCCCGGACCGGGACGAGCGCCGCTGCTCGTCCGACAGCGTGAAGGAGCACCTGATGCAAGGAGCGCATCGATCCCGCACCCGGGCCCGCCTGATCGGCGTCGTGGTCCTCGTGGTCTTGGCGGTGGCCATGGCGTTGAACACCAAGTTCCTCACCCCGGCTGAGGTGGCTGCCATCGCGCCCAAGCCGTTCGACCCCGCCCAGATCGCCACCGACCTGTACGCCTCTGCCGAGAAGGACCTGCCGGGTCGCGCGCAGCCCCTCGGGGAGGTCGTCCCGGCTCTGCAGGCCGACGTTGCCGCGGCCGCCGAGAAGTACGGAGCTGCGACTCCGGCCGAAGGCGCCTACGTCTTCCCGGTCGAGCTCACCGGCACCATCATTGACGCGACCGACGCCTCCCTGCGGGTGAGGGTGGACGGGGTGCCCGCGCAGACCCCGGTCCTGGTGCCGCTCAGCACGGCCGTCAACGGGACGGTCATCCGGGACGTCATGGGCTTCAAATTCGCCGACGCTCCAGGTCAGACCGACTACCAGTACGTGGGGGATGAGCTGAAGAAGCTCATGCTCGCCCAGATCGAGTCCGCCGTGCAGGACCCGGCCAGCCTCGAGGGCAAGCAGGTCACCGTCCTCGGCGCCGTCGGCGTGCAGGCCACCGGCAGCACCGTCCCCCGCGCCAAGCCGGTCAACGTGCAACCGGTCTCCATCGAGGTCGGCTCGTGAGCGCGGGCACCGTCGAGGTCACCCCGGCGACGGAGGCCGGCGAGGACGGCGAGGTCGTCCTGCGCGCCGTGGACATCGCCAAGACCTACGGCGTCACCCGCGCGCTCAAGGGCGTCAACTTCGAGGTGCGACGGGGCAAGGTCACGGTCCTGTTCGGCGAGAACGGTGCTGGCAAGTCGACCCTGATGAAGATCCTCTCCGGGGTCGAGCAGCCCTCGGCCGGCCGGCTGGTGCTGGACGGGAAGCCCGTGACCCTGGCCGGGACGACCGACGCCGTGGAGCGCGGCATCTCGATCATCCACCAGGAGCTCAACCTCTGCGCCAACCTCAGCGTCCGCGACAACATCTTCATCGGACGCGAGCTGCGGACCCGCACGGGCGGCATCGACTACGCCCGTGAGCGGGAGATCACCGAGGACCTGATGCGCCGGCTCGAGGAGCCGATCAGGGCCTCGACCCTGGTCCAGGACCTCCGCGTGGGCCAGCAGCAGATCATCGAGATCGCCCGGGCCCTGGCTGCCGACACCCGGATCCTGATCATGGACGAGCCCACGTCCGCGCTGAGCGCGAGCGAGGTCGAGGTGCTGTTCAAGGTCATCCGTGACCTCACCGCCAACGGTGTGGCCATCGTCTACATCAGCCACCACCTCGAGGAGGCCATCGAGATCGCCGACCACGCCGTCGTCTTCCGCGACGGCGACCTGGTGGCCACGGCCGACGCGGCCGACATCGACCTCAGCTGGGTGGTGCGGCAGATGGTGGGCCGGGAGGCCGACTACGACTTCCGCGACCAGCCCCGGGACTACGGCGACGTCGCCCTCTCCATCCAGGGCGTCACCGTCGCCGAGCTGGACACCGGCCGGGTGGCGGTCAACAACCTCTCGCTCGACGTGCGCCAGGGGGAGGTCGTCTGCCTCTACGGGCTGATGGGGGCCGGTCGCACCGAGTTGATGGAGGCCCTGGCCGGCCGTGACCCGCTCTCGGGCGGGCGGGTGCTGCTCGGCGACACCGACCTCGCCGGGCTGAGCATCGCCGAGCGGATCGAGCTGGGCCTCGGGCTGGTGCCGGAGGACCGGCAGCGCGACGGTCTCGTGCAGATGATGAGCGTCGGCGCCAACCTGTCGCTACCCAGCCTGCTGGCGACGGTGAAGCGCGCGTTCATCGGTCGCAAGGCCGAACGGGCCAACGTCGAGCGGGAGATCCGTGACGTGCGGGTCAAGACCGCCGGGCCCGGCGCGCTGATCACCTCGCTCTCGGGCGGCAACCAGCAGAAGGTCGTGATCGGCAAGATGCTGCTCACCGACCCCAAGGTGCTGCTGCTCGACGAGCCCACCCGCGGCATCGACGTGGGGGCCAAGGGCGAGATCTTCTCCCTCCTGTTCCGCGAGGCCGCCCGGGGGCTCGGTGTCCTCTACGTCACCTCCGAGGTCGGCGAGGCGCTCACCGCCTCCCACCGCATCCTCGTGATGAGCAAGGGGCGGATCGTGCGCGAGTTCGACCCGCGCACCTGCACCCGCGACGACATCATGGCCGCCTCCGGCGAGCACGAGACCGACCTCCCGCACGAGCCGAACGGAGCCCACCGATGAGCACCACGACCGCTTCCCCGGCGCCCGCCGGGACCGGCCCCAGCGCAGCCGGCGCCGCGCCGGCTCGGTCCTTCAACCTCAACGCCATCCTGATCGAGGGCCGCGCGCTGATCGCCTTGGTGATCATCGTCGCGATCTTCGCGGCCCTGAGCGACAACTACCTGACCACGGGCAACCTGACCACGATCACCAAGCAGGTGGCCTTCAACGCGATCGTGGCGCTGGGCATGCTGATGGTCATCCTCAACGGGGGCATCGACCTGTCGGTCGGCTCCACCGTCGGGCTCACCGCCGCCGTGGCGGGCAACCTCTTCCGCGGTCTCGACCTCCCGCTCACCCAGGCGATCATGTTCCCCCAGGTGTGGGTGATCGTCGTCCTCTCGGTCGCGGTGGGCATGCTCGTGGGCTGGGTGAACGGGCTCCTCATCGCGAAGCTGAACCTGGCGCCGTTCATCGTCACCCTCGGCATGCTCTACGTGGCCCGCGGCCTCACCCAGGTGCTCCTCAACGGCCAGAACATCACCAACGAGCTGAGTGGCCAGGACTACCTGGGCAACACCGGCTTCTTCGACGTCTTCGCCAGTCGGCCCCTAGGCCTGCCGATCTCCGCCTGGGTGATGATCATCCTCGCGGTCGTGTTCTCCCTCCTGCTCACCCGCACGCCGTTCGGCCGCTGGCTCTACGCCACCGGCAGCAACGAGCGCGCCGCGCAGCTGTCCGGGGTCCCGGTGAAGCGCGTGCAGACCCGGATCTACGTCATCTCCGGCTTCTGCGCCGGTGTGGTGGGGATCCTGCAGATGGCCAACATCAGCTCCTCCACCGCCGACCTCGGCCAGTTCTACGAGCTGAACGCGATCGCCGCGGTGGTCATCGGCGGCGCTGCCCTCTCGGGCGGGCGCGGCACGGTGCGCGGGACCATCATCGGCGCCTTCGTCATCGGGTTCCTGGCCAACGGCCTGGTCATCGTCGGCGTCTCCCCGTTCTGGCAGCAGGTCATCACCGGTGCCGTGATCATCCTCGCGGTGGCCGTCGACCAGATCCAGCAGATCATCCAACGACGGCGCAGCGCCCGGCGCGCCGTCGCCAACGCCAAGGCGGCCAACCGGGGCGCGACGCCCCCGGCGGCCCGTCCCGCCTGAGCGACCGGCTCCGCACCCGCGTCCGACCGCTCGACAGCCGCACCACCTCCGTACGGGGCTCCCCGTACCGACCCGGGCCCGACCTCACGGCCGTGCCTCACCCGAAAGGAACACCCATGCGACCTCGCCTGGTCCTCCGCACCGCGCTCGCCAGCGCGGTCCTGCTCAGCCTCGCCGCCTGTGGTGGTGGTGGCGGTGGCGACACCGCCGCGCCGGCCGCCTCCGGCGCCGAGTCCTCGGCTGCTGCCGCCGGCGGCACCATCTCGATCATCACCGTCGACCCGTCGAACCCGTACTGGAAGGCCGAGGTCGACACGGCCAAGGCCGAGGCCGAGAAGCTCGGCTACAAGACCACCACCAACGCGCACGAGAACGACCCCGAGACCCAGAACAGCCTGATCGAGACCGCGATCAACGACAAGGTCGCCGGCGTCGTGCTGGACCCGGCCGGAGCCGACGAGAGCGTCGCTGCCGTCCAGAAGCTCGTCGACGCTGAGATCCCGGTGGTGCTGGTCAACGCCGAGATCAGCAAGACCGGGCTGGCCAAGGCCCAGATCGTCTCCAACAACGCCCAGGGTGCCGTCGCTGGCGCCGAGGCGTGGGCCGAGGCCATGGACTTCAAGGGCACCTACGTCGAGCTGCTCGGAAAGCCCAGCGACAACAACGCCCAGGTCCGCTCCGACGGCTACAAGTCGGTCATCTCCCAGTACCCCGACCTCAAGGAGGTCGGTGAGGAGATCGCCAACTGGGACCGCCAGGAGGGCCAGGAGAAGATGGAGTCGCTGCTGTCCAAGAACCCGGACATCGACGGCGTCATCGCCGGCAACGACGAGATGGCCCTCGGCGCGATCAACGCGCTCAAGGAGGCCAAGAAGCTCGACAAGGTCAAGGTGCTCGGCTTCGACGGCAACCAGGACGCGGCCGACGCCGTGGTGAAGGGCGACATGGTGGCCACGGTCCTGCAGCCCATCGTCGAAGGCACGACCAAGGCCGTCGAGCAGCTGCACGGCGTGCTGACCAATGGTGAGACCGGCGTCGCCGATGAGAAGCAGGCCATCGACTGCGTCCTGATCACCAAGGACAATGCCGACAAGCTGGACAACTTCGTCCTGAGCGAGTGACACCGCGAGGCGCGTCGTCGTGATCCTGACGCGTCCAGCGCCGGACCCGGGGCGACCCCGGGTCCGGTCCGGTCCCTCGTGAGCCGGACCTCGAGACCTTCAAGGAGGAACGGTCGGCCATGACGGACGCTGAGACGGGCTCGCCGCGCGAGCGCAAGACCGAGACCCGCAAGCGGCTCATCACCGAGGCGGTGCTCGACTCCGGGTCGGCCACGGCCCAGGACCTGGCCACCCGGTTCGGGGTGAGCATCGTGACCATCCACCGCGATCTCGACGAGCTCGAACGGCGGGGGGTGGTGCGGAAATTCCACGGCGGGGTCACCGCCCAGCCGTCCGGCATCTTCGAGTCCCAGATGTCCTACCGGCTGGCCTCGATGACGGCGGAGAAGAAAGCCATCGCCGAGATGGCGCTGCAGCACGTGCACCCCGGCATGTCCATCCTGCTCGACGACAGCACCACCACACTCACGATGGTGGGAGGCCTGGCGGCGCGGGCGCCGCTCCACGTGGCCACCACGTTCGTCGCGGGCCTGCGCCAGCTCAGCGAGCTGGCGCACGACCACAACCTGACGGTGATCGGGATCGGCGGCCGCTACGACGTGGCCCACGACTCCTTCGTCGGGGTGCAGACCAACGAGCAGGTGCGCGGGATCCACGTCGACGCGGTGTTCATGTCGACCTCGGCTGTCTCGGCGACCGACATGTTCCACCAGGAGGAGCAGATCGTCGCGCTCAAGCGCGAGATGCTCAACTCCGCCACCAAGAAGTACCTGCTCGTCGACCACACCAAGCTCGGCCGGCTCGCGCTGCTGAAGATCGCCTCGCTGACCGAGCTCGACCTGATCATCACCGACGCCGGTGCGGACCCCGCGATCCTCGCGGCCTGGTCAGCAGCCGGGATCGACCACGCCGTCGCCCGCTAGCGACGGACCGAACTACCTGGAGGCGCCATGACGCACGTGTACAACGACCCCGCCGAGTTCAAAAACCAGATCCTCCGCGGCTTCGCGGCTGCCTACCCGGCTTACGTCGAGCGGGTCGAGGGCGCGTCCGGCTTCGTCCGGGCCGGTGGCCCGGGGGAGGGCAAGGTCAGCCTGCTGATCGGTGGTGGCTCTGGTCACTACCCCTCCTACAACGGCGTGGTGGGCACCGGGTTCGCCGACGCCGCCGTGCTGGGCGACCTGTTCGCCTCCCCGTCGGCCGAGCAGGTCTACCGCATCGGCCGTGCGGCCGACGGCGGGGCCGGGGTCGTGCTGTCCTTCGGCAACTATGCCGGTGACCGCCTGAACTTCGCGGTTGCCGCCGACCGCTTGCGCGCCGAGGGCATCGACACCCGGATCGTCTACGTCACCGACGACATCGCTTCCGCCGGGGCGGACGAGCCCGACAAGCGCCGCGGCATCGCCGGCACCTTCGCCGTCTACAAGATCGGCGGCGCCGCCGCCGAGGCCGGCCTGGACCTCGACGGCGTCGAGCGGGTCATGAACGCCGCCAACGCGGCCACCTTCTCCTTCGGCGTGGCCTTCGACGGCTGCACGATGCCCGGGGCCGACGCCCCCCTGTTCCACGTCGAGCAGGGGCAGATGGACTTCGGCCTGGGCATCCACGGCGAGCCCGGCATCAGCTCGGCGCCCTGGATGCCGGCCAGCGAGCTGGCCGCCCAGCTGGTCGAGCGGGTCCTGGCCGAGCGGCCCGAAGGAGTGAGCGGGCGTGCGGCCGTGCTCCTCAACGGTCTCGGGGCCACCAAGTACGAGGAGCTGTTCGTGCTCTTCGGTGACGTGGCCGCCCTGCTCGCCGACGCCGGCGTGGAGCTGGTCGCTCCCGAGGTCGGCGAGCTGGTGACCAGCCTGGACATGGCGGGCTGCTCGCTGTCGGTGACCTGGCTGGACGAGGAGCTCGAGACCTACTGGACGGCCCCGGCCGACACCCCGGCCTTCAAGCGCGGCAACGCCGTGAAGGCCCAGCGCACCACCCCCCGCCGGCGGGTCGTCGCCGAGGCAACCGTGGAGTCCACCGAGGAGGCCAGTGAGGCCTCGATCGCGGCTGCAGCCGTCGCCCGCCGGGCCGTGGCGGCGCTTCAGGCGACCGTCGAGGAGCACAAGGAGGAGCTCGGCCAGCTCGACGCCGTGGCAGGCGACGGCGACCACGGCATCGGGATGTCGAGAGGTGCGACCGCCGCTGCCGAGGCCGCCGAACAGACCCAGGGCGGGGTGCAGACGGTGCTCAGTGCCGCCGGTGCCGCCTTCGGCGACCGCGCCGGGGGCACCAGCGGCATCCTGTGGGGTGTTCTGCTCGATGGCATCGGCCAGGGTCTCGGCAACACCGAGGAGGCCACCACCGCTCGCGTCGTGGAGTCTGTCCGGTCGGCGGTCCAAAAGCTGCAGACGTTCAGCAAGGCTGAGCTGGGCGACAAGACCATGCTCGACGCCTTGTTCCCCTTCGTCGACGAGCTCGAGGCGCAGGTGCAGGGTGGGGCTGCGCTGGGACCCGCCTGGCGCGCGGCCGCAGAGGTCGCCGTCCAGGCGGCCCAGGACACGGCTGCGCTGACCCCGCGCATCGGTCGGGCCCGGCCGCTGGCCGAGCGCAGCATCGGCACCCCGGACCCGGGCGCCGTCTCGCTCGGGATGATCGTCAGCGCCGTCGGCGTTGTCCTGGGTGAAGCCTCCACCGCTCGTTGACCCTCCACCACCACAGAGAGACCACCATGACTGAGAAAATCCGCCTCCTCGTCGGCAGCGACAGCGCCGGCTTCGACTACAAGGACGCCATCTACGCCGACATGCAGGCCGACGACCGCGTCGAGGTCACCGACCTCGGCGTCTACGCCGGTGACCTGGACGGCGGCTCCTACCCCTCCGTGGCCATCGCGGCCGGTGAGAAGATCCGGGCCGGCGAGGCCGACCGCGCCATCTTGTTCTGCGGCACGGGCATCGGGGTGGCCATCGCCGCCAACAAGGTGCCCGGCATCCGGGCCACCGTCGCGCACGACTCGTTCAGCGTCGAGCGCTCGATCCTGTCGAACGACTGCCAGGTGCTGACCCTGGGGCAGCGGGTCGTCGGCCTGCAGCTCGCGCGGCGGCTGGCCAAGGAGTGGCTCGGCTACGTCTTCGACCCGACCTCCCCGTCGGGCCCGAAGGTCGACGAGATCCTCGAGTACGAGGACTCCATCACCGGGTGAGTTAGTGCTGTCGTCCTGCGGACCGGACAGCGTGCATCCGTCCGGTCCCGGGCGCAGGAACCGTGGTGGCCTGCACCGCGCAGGCGCACCGACGACAGGAGAGTCAGATGACCTCGCAGCCGACCGAAGGCAACGCCCAGCCGACCGAGGGCACGAACGGCGCCGAGCCGCAGTCCTGGACCCAGCTGGGCAAGGAGATGTGGTCGTACCTGACCGGGCGTGGAGCGGCGATCAACTACAAGCTCATCGACATGACCGTCGAGGTCCCGCGCGACACCGGCGCCAACGCGCCGCGGGCCACCTGGAAGCTCGACGGCACCCTGCAGATCACCACCAGCGACCGCGCGTCCTGATCCGGGCGCCACGTCCCCGATGAGCGAGCAGCTCCAGGTCAGGGCTGACCTGACGTTCTCCGTCGACGTGCCCTCCCGCTCGGCCCGCCCGACCCGGTGCACCGGGCGGGTGGAGGCCGACGGCGGGCAGGACGTCACGGTCACCTTCTCGCCGATGCCGTCCCTGGGTGGCACGTCCACCCGTCCCCTCGTGCGCCCGCTGGCCGAGCGCCTGGACGACCTCGGTCTGACCGTGCTCGTGCAGGGGCCTGACGGGCCCCTGGTCCGTCTCGGCGCTGGCGTCAGCGCACCGTGGTGGCAGTGGCCGGCCACTCGGAGCGGCCGGATCGAGCTGCTGTCCCGGCGTGCCCTGGCTCGGTCCCTGCGCGGTCCGCGGGTCTTCGAGGTGGCCCTGCCGCCCTTGGCGGTGCTGCCCGCGGTCACCGACCGGCAGCAGTCACGGCGTCGCCGGGCCGGGGTCGCACTGCGTCAGGTGGGTCGTCGGGTGGTGCGACGCCGCCGCTGAGCACAGGTTCGCTCGACTTCGCCCCTCGAGTTCCCAGACGCCCCCGCAGCAGCGGGGGCAACCGGGATCTCGGGGGGCGTGGTCATGCGCGGCGGCCGCTCAGGTGCCGCTGCCGGTCGGGGTCAGGAACTCCACGCGCGCATCGACCAGCAGGGCGTCCTTGGCCTGCAGGAAGTACGCCGTGTGCGGCTGGCGCTCGTGCTCCTCGAAGGCGTCGTGGTCGCGGTAGCACTCGTAGAACAGGCGCGAGTTCGGCGCGTCGTGCACCGTGTGGACGGCGTAGGTGAGGGTCCCCGGCTCGTGTTCGGCGATCTGGGGCAGCAGGTCCGCCACGAGCGCGTCGAAGCGGTCGGCGGCGTTCCCGTCGGTCAGGTTGAAGCGGACGACCAGGGCGAACACAGATGCTCCTCGGGTGGGTGGTGACGGACGGCGTCTCGGGGGAGCGAGAGCAGGATCCTCGCAGGTCGGCGGCGCGGCGCAGCCACCGGGCGTGCGGTCAGACCCGTCGCTGGGCGCCGGGCCCGGCGGTCGAGCGGCGCACCACCAGCGTGGGGGTGAACCGGACGCTCTGGTGCTCGTGCGGGCGGTCCTCGTCGAGGGCCTCGATCTCCTCGAACAGCAGCTCAGCGGCCCGCCGGCCGAGGTCGGCGCGGGGCTGGCGGATGGAGGAGAGCGGGACGGCGGCGGCCGCGGCGAAGCTGATGTCGTCGTAGCCGATGAGCGCGATGTCTTCCGGCACCCGCAGCCCGCGGGTGACGAAGCCCTGCAGCATGCCGATCGCCAGCAGGTCGTTGACCGCGAAGACCGCCGTCGGCCGCTCGCGGTCCGGCAGGGCGGCGATCTCGTCAGCGGCGAGGACCCCGGCGGTGGTGTCCAGGCTGCTGGTTGAGACGGCCAGGAGGTCGACGGAGCCGCCGTGCTCGGCCCGAGCCAGGTCGGCTCCCAGGCGCCGGTCGCGGATCTGCTGCAGGCGGCCGGGTCCGCCGACCAGGGCGATGCTGCGGTGCCCGAGACGGATCAGGTGGTCCACGGCGAGCCGCCCGCCCTCGACGTCGTCGACCGAGACCGAGCACGACCCGGAGTCCTCGGGCGCCCGGTCGACCAGCACGACGGGGATGCCACGGCGACGGAGGTCGTCGACCCGCTGGTTGACGCCCCAGATCGGGGCGCACAGCACCCCGCGCACGCGCTGCTGCTCGAACAGCCGCAGCTGGTCGTCCTCGCGCTGCGGCTGGGAGGCGCTGTTGCCCACCTGCACCGAGAACCCGCGCTCCAGCACCAGGTCCTCCACGCCACTCAGGACGTCGGTGAAGAACGGGTTCGCGATGTCCATCACCACGAGGCCCACCGCGGTGCTGCGCCCGGCCCGCAGCTGGCGGGCCGACTCGTTGGGCACCCAGCCGAGCTGGTCGATGGCCTTCTCGACGCGCTCCCGGGTGGCCGGACTCACCAGCGCCGGGGTGTTGACGACGTTGGAGACCGTGCCCAGGGAGACCTTCGCCAGGGCGGCCACGTCCTTCATGCTGATCGACGCCCTGCGCGCCACGCTAGCCACCCTCCTCCCCTCCGTCGGGCGCGGAGCGGGCCGCCCAGCGGGCCTGCTCGTCACCGAGGGGAACAATCTAGCGGGCGGCCGGCCCCTTCCCCCGGGGCGTAGCTCTGCAGGTCGAGCCCTCGCCGCAGGGTGGCCCGCAGCGACTCCAGGTCGGCGGGCAGCAGGCCGGCCGCCCGGGCCTGCACGGCCAGGTTGCCGAGCGCGGTCGCCTCGACCGGCCCCGACAGCACCCGCCGGCCGGAGAGGTCGGCGGTGAGCTGGCACAGCAGCGCGTTCTGGCTGCCGCCTCCGACCACGTGCACGACGTCGACGTCTCGCCCCGCCAGCGCCGCCGCCTCGGCGACGGTCTCGGCGTAGGCGACGGCGAGGGAGTCGAGGATGCTGCGCGCAATCGCCGCCGGGTCGTCCGGCAGGGACTGACCGGTTGCAGCGACGGCCTGCCGGATCCGTGCCGGCATGCCGCCGGGCGCGATCAGGTCGGGATTGTCGACGTCGAAGGTGGGGCCGCCGGCCGGGAGAGCGGCCGCGGCGGCGAGCAGGACGTCCTGGTCGACGCCGTGGCCCTCCTCCGTCCAGGTCCGCAGGCTCTCCTGCAGCAGCCACAGACCGCCCTCGTTGCGCAGGTAGCGGGTGCGCCCGTCGACCCCGCCCTCGTTGGTGAAGTTGGCGTCCCGGCTGGCCGGGGTCAGCACGGGGGTGTCGAGCTCCAGCCCGACCAGCGACCAGGTGCCCGAGGAGACGTAGGCGAACGAGCGCCCGTGCGCCGGCACCCCGACCACCGCGGAGGCGGTGTCGTGGGAGCCCACGGCGACGACCGTGGTCGCCGGGTCCAGGCCGGTCCGGGCCACGACCTCCGGCAGCAGCGCTCCGAGGGTCTCCCCGGGCTGGACCAGCGGCGGGAACAGGTCCAGCGGCAGCCCGAGCGCCTCCAGCAGCTCGGTCGACCAGGAGCGGGTGCTGGCGTCGAGCAGGCCGGTGGTGGAGGCGTTGGTGGCCTCGGTCCGCTGCTCCCCGGTCAGCCAGTACGCCAGCAGGTCGGGCAGCAGCAGCGCGTGCACCGCCCGCGGCCAGAGCGGGCCCTGTCGCTCGGCGCTCAGCTGGTAGAGCGTGTTGAAGGGCAGGAACTGCAGCCCGGTCACCGCGTAGAGCCGGGCCGGGTCCACGCGGCGGTGCACGAGGTCGATGAACGGGGCGGTGCGGTCATCGCGGTAGGCCACCGGCTCGGCCAGCAGGCGCCCCTCCGCGTCGAGCAGGCCGTAGTCGACCGCCCAGGTGTCGATGCCCACGCTGCGGACCTCCGGGTGCCTGACCGCCAGCGCCGCCAGGCCGGTCAGCACCTCGGCGAACAGCCCGCTCAGGTCCCAGCGGAGGTGGCCCCCGACCTCGGTAGCCCGGTTGGGGAAGCGGTGCACGACCTCCAGGTGCAGGCCGTCCTGCGCCAGCACCCCGGCCACCACCCGGCCGCTGGACGCCCCGATGTCGATCGCGCCGAAGACCGGAGCGCTCGACGTCACCGCAGGAAGGCGGCGGCGACGCCGGCGTCGACGGGGATGTGCAGCCCGGTGGTGTGGCTGAGGTCGGAGGAGCAGAGCACGAAGACGGCGTTGGCCACGTGCTCGGGCAGCACCTCGCGCTTCAGCAGGGTCCGTTGCGCGTAGTAGGCGCCCAGCTCGGCTTCGGGTACGCCGTAGACCGCGGCCCGCTTCGCCCCCCAGCCGCCGGCGAAGATCCCGGAGCCCCGGACGACGCCGTCGGGGTTGATGCCGTTGACCTTGACCCCGTGCTCGCCCAGCTCGGCGGCCAGCAGCCGGACCTGGTGGGCCTGGTCGGCCTTGGTGGCGGAGTAGGCGACGTTGTTCGGTCCGGCGAAGACCGAGTTCTTGGAGGAGATGTAGACGATGTCGCCGCCGAGCCGCTGCTCGATGAGCACCCGGGCCGCGGCCCGGGAGACCAGGAACGAGCCCTTGGCCATCACGTTGTGCTGCAGGTCCCAGTCCGCGACGGTGGTGTCCAGCAGCGCCTTCGACAGCGACAGGCCCGCGTTGTTGACCACCAGGTCCAGCCCGCCGAAGGCCAGCACGGCTGCGTGGACGGCTGCCTGCACGGCGTCCTCGTCGGTGACGTCAGCCCTGATGCCCACCGCGACGTCCGTGCTGCCGATCTCCGCGGCGGCGGCGGACGCCTTCTCGGCGTCGAGGTCGGCGATGACGACGCACGCGCCCTCGGCCGCGAGGCGGGTGGCGATCGCCTTCCCGATGCCCGAGGCGGCCCCGGTCACCAGGGCGACCCGGGTGGCCAGCGGCTTGGGCTTCGGCATCCGGGCCAGCTTCGCCTCCTCCAGCGCCCAGTACTCGATCCGGAACTTCTCCGCCTCGTCGATCGGCGCGTAGGTCGAGAGGCCTTCGGCGCCGCGCATGACGTTGATGGCGTTGACGTAGAACTCCCCGGCGACGCGCGCGGTCTGCTTGTCCTTGCCGTAGGAGAACATCCCGACGCCCGGCACCAGGATGATCAGCGGGTCCGCACCGCGTATGGCGGGGGAGTCCGGCCTGGCGTGCCGGTCGTAGTAGGCCTGGTAGTCGGTGCGGTAGGCCTCGTGCAGGTCGCGCAGTCGAGCGACAGCGTCATCGACGGACGCGTCGGCCGGCAGGTCGAGGACGAGCGGCTTGACCTTGGTGCGCAGGAAGTGGTCCGGGCACGAGGTGCCGAGCGCGGCGAGCCGGGGGTGCTCGGTGCTGGCCAGGAAGTCCAGCACCACGTCGGAGTCGTCGAAGTGGCCGACCATCGCCCGGTCGTGGGAGGCGATCGAGCGCAGCGTCGGGGCCAGCCTGGCCGCCTTGCCGAGGCGCTCGGCCCGGGGCAGCGCCGCGTAGCCGTCCAGCGCCGGGCCGAAGGGCTCGGGACGGCTGTGCTCGGTGATCCAGGCGGCGGCGGTGTCGATGATCTGCAGGCTGCGCTGCTCGGCCTCCTCCGAGGTGTCACCCCAGGCGGTGATGCCGTGGCCGCCCAGGATGCACCCGATCGCGTCCGGGTTGGCCTCCTTGATCCCGGCGATGTCCAGCCCCAGCTGGAAGCCGGGACGCCGCCAGGGCACCCAGACGACGGTGTCGCCGAAGATGTCGCGGGTGAGCGCTTCGCCGTCGGCGGCCGTGGCCAGGGCGATCCCGGCGTCGGGGTGGAGGTGGTCGACGTGCGGGGCGTCCACCAGGGCGTGCATGGCGGTGTCGATGCTCGGCGCCGCCCCGCCCTTGCCATGCAGGCAGTAGTCGAAGGCGGCGACCATCTCGTCCTCGCGCTCGACCCCGGGGTAGATGTCGCGCAGAGTCCGCACCCGGTCCAGCCGGAGCACGGCCAGCCCCTTCTCGGTCAGGGTGCCGAGGTCACCCCCGGAGCCCTTGACCCACAGCAGCTCGACCGGCTGACCGGTGACGGGGTCGGCCTCGGTGCCCTTCGCGGAGGTGTTGCCCCCGGCGTAATTGGTGTTCTTCGGGTCCGCGCCCAGGCGGTTGGATCGGCCGACCAGGTCGGCAACGGTCTGGTTGGTCACGCTCATGCTCCCCATCCGGCCTGCTGCCCGCCGGCCCTGTCGACGTTGATCGTGTCCTGGTAGCCGGACTCGGCGTAGGCGCGCATCGGGTCGGCGGGCAACCCGCGGGACTCGCGCCAGGCAGCCAGGTCGGGCCGGACGTCGGTGTAGAACGCATCCATCAAGATGCCGTTGGCGCCGAGGACGTCATGGGACTCCTGCGCCTCGCGCAGGGCGACGGCGTCGACGAGGAGCGCGCGTGCGGTCATCTCCTGCACGTTCAGAACGGAGCGGATCTGGCCGGGGATCTTGTCCTCGACGTTGTGGCACTGGTCGAGCATGAACGCGACCGGAGAGTCGGGGCCGAAGCCGCCGCCGCGGACCACCTCGTACAGGATCCGGAACAGCTGGAACGGGTCGGCGGCGCCGACGATGAGGTCGTCGTCGGCGTAGAACCGGGAGTTGAAGTCGAACGAGCCCAGCTTCCCCAGCCGCAGCAGCTGGGCGACGATGAACTCGATGTTCGTGCCCGGGGCGTGGTGACCGGTGTCCAGGCAGACCATGGCGCGCTCGCCCAGCGCGAGCACCTGGGCGTAGGAGGTACCCCAGTCGGGGACGTCGGTGTGGTAGAACGCCGGCTCGAAGAACTTGTACTCCAGGACCAGCCGCTGCTCCGCGCCGAGGCGGTCGTAGATGGTCTGCAGGCTTTCGGCCAGCCGGTCCTGGCGGCCGCGGATGTCGCCCTGGCCGGGGTAGTTGGTGCCGTCCGCCAGCCAGATCTTGAGGTCGGAGGACCCCGTCTGGTGCATGATGTCGATGCACTCGAGGTGGTGGTCCACGGCCTTGCGTCGCACGGCCTCGTCGACGTGGGTCAGGCTGCCGAACTTGTACAGGTCGTCCTGGAAGGTGTTGGAGTTGACCGTCCCGAGCTCGAGCCCGTGGTCGGCGGCGAAGGTGCGCAGGGCGGCGTAGTCCTCGACCCGGTCCCAGGGGATGTGCAGCGCGATCTTCGGCGCCAGCCCGGTCAGCTCGTGCACCTTGGCCGCGTCGGCGATCTTCTCCTGGACCGTGCGCGGGGTGCCGGGAGTGCCGAAGACGCGGAACCGGGTGCCCGAGTTGCCGAAGGCCCACGACGGGAGCTCGATGGCCTGGCCGGCCAGCTGGTCGGCGATGTCGGCGAATGCCACGGGGACTCCTCAATGAGACGTTTCAAGTCGGTCGCATGTTAGCGGCACCGCGAGCGTCGGCGCAACCATCGGGGCGGTCCCAGGTAGCGATTGACAAGCCTGTCGCGGTGGTGGTTGCCTCGTCTTGATCGTTTCATCCGCGGTGCCGCGCGCCGTCCCACCGACACTCAGGAGTCCCATGTCCGACTGGTCCGCTGCCCTCATCGTGCCCGACCAGGACTTCGACGGAGCACCCCTGCTCCGCCGGGAGTTCGTGCTGGAGCAGGGCCACGGCGAGGTCGCCTCGGCCACCCTGCACGCGAGTGCCCACGGCGTCTTCGAGGCCTTCGTGAACGGGCAGCCGGTGGCCGACGACGTGCTCAGCCCGGGCTGGAGCGCTTATGAGTGGCGGCTCCGGTACCGCAGCTACGACGTGACGGCGCTGCTGCAGCCGACGTCGGTGCTGGGTGTGGCCCTGGGCAACGGCTGGTGGGGAGGCAGGCTCGGTTGGGCCGGCGGCCGCAACTACTACGGGTCCGACCTCGGCCTCTTCGCCCAGCTGGAGATCACGTTCGCCGACGGACACGTCCAACGGGTGGTCAGCGACAACTCCTGGACGGCCGGGCCTTCCGCCGTCCTCGCCAACGACCTCTACGACGGCCAGACGATCGACGCCCGCCGCTCCTCCGACGCCTGGCTCCAGCCGGGGTTCGACGGCGAGGGCTGGGTCGGGGTCCATCCCGGAGAGCTCGACCTGACCACGCTCACGCCCTACATCGGACCGCCGGCGCGCCGGGTGGCCGAGCTGGCGCCGGTGAGCACGTGGACCTCGCCCACGGGGCGCACGCTGGTCGACTTCGGTCAGAACCTCGTCGGCTGGGTGAAGGTGCGGGTCAGCGGCCCGGCCGGGACGGAGATCACCCTGCGCCACGCGGAGGTGCTCGAGCACGACGAGCTGGGCGTGCGGCCGCTGCGCAGCGCTCTGGCCACCGACCGGTTCATCCTGAGCGGCGGGGACGACGTCTTCGAGCCGACCTTCACCTTCCACGGGTTCCGCTACGCCGAGGTGGACGGCTGGCCGGGCGAGCTGGCCGATGGCGCCCTCACCGCTGTGGTCGTCTCCTCCGACCTCCAGCGGATCGGGGAGTTCTCCTGCTCCCACGACCTGCTCAACCAGCTGCACAGCAACGCGGTGTGGGGGACGATCGGCAACTTCCTCGACGTGCCCACCGACTGCCCCCAGCGCGACGAGCGGCTGGGGTGGACCGGCGACATCGCCGCCTTCACCCCGTCGGCGGCCTTTTTGTTCGACGTCGAGGCCTTCTTGCGGGACTGGCTGCGCGACCTCGCCGCGGAGCAGCAGGCCGCCGACGGCCTGGTCGCCTTCGTCATCCCCGACGTGCTCAAGTACGTCCGCGAGCACGACCCGAACGCCTCCTCGTTCCCCACGGTCGAGTCGACCGCGGTCTGGAGCGACGCGGCCGTCTGGGTGCCCTGGGCGCTGTGGCAGGCCTACGGCGACCGGCAGGTGCTGGCCGACCAGTTCGACTCCATGAACGCCCACGTGCGCCGGGTCGAGACGCTGCTCTCGCCCAACGGGCTGTGGGACACCGGCTTCCAGTTCGGCGACTGGCTGGACCCGACGGCGCCGCCGGAGAACCCCATCCTGGCCAAGGCCGACAACGGTGTGGTGGCGACGGCCTGCCTCTACCGCAGCGCCACCCTCGTCGCCGAGGCGGCAGCGCTGCTCGGCCGCTCCGAGGACCAGGAGCACGCCTCGCAGCTGGCCGGCCGCACGCGGGCCGCCTTCGTCGAGCACTACGTCGGTGCCGACGGGCGGATCACCAGCGACGCCGTCACGGTGTACGCGCTGGCCATCGTGTTCGGGCTGGTGGAGGGTGAGCAGCGACGGCTGGCGGGGGAGCGGCTGGTCGAGCTGGTCAAGGAGGGCGGCTACCGCATCCAGACCGGGTTCGCCGGCACGCCGTTCGTCACCGACGCGCTGACCACCACCGGGCACCTCGACGACGCCTACCGCCTGCTGCTGGAGCAGGAGTGCCCGTCCTGGCTCTACCCCGTCACCATGGGCGCGACGACGATCTGGGAGCGCTGGGACTCGATGCTGCCCGACGGCACCATCAACCCGGGCCAGATGACCAGCTTCAACCACTACGCCCTGGGCGCGGTCGTCGACTGGATGCATCGCACGCTCGGTGGGCTGGCTCCCCTCGAGCCGGGCTACGCCAAGGTGCTGGTCGCGCCGCAGCCTGGCGGTGGGATCACCTGGGCGAAGACCGCCCTGCAGACCCGGCACGGCCGGGTGGCCGTCTCCTGGACCACCGAGGGCGGCGACGGGTTCTCCCTGGACGTGGAGCTGCCCGAGGGCGTCAGCGCGCTGGTGCGGCTGCCGGACGGGACCGAGCGCGAGATCGGCTCGGGGTCGCACAGCCTCGCCGGGGCAGCCGCCGAGGCCTGAGACGTGGGTCCGCGCTGGGGCAGCCGTGGCCCGCACACCGGTCACGGCTCCGTCTCGATCGGTTTCACAACGCCTGTTGCTCACCAGGGACGGCCAGTCTGGTGGTATCTGGCTGAAGGAGGGTCGGAATGAGGGTTCCAACGTCTCCCTTGACGGGCCGGCGTTCGATCCGTATCGTAACCCTCGGTCCTGAATCGTTTCAAACGCAGTTGTCGCTTACAAGGAGGTAAGTAGTGTTCACACCCCGTCGGCGCGTCCTCACCCTTGCGGTGAGCTCGGTGGCAGCCCTGTCACTCGGACTCGCTGGATGTTCAGTTGGTGAGATCGGTGGTGAGTCCGGCACGACCGAGGGCCAGACCGAGATCACGTTCTTGACCCAAGAAGGTGGTACCAACCCCGCCTTCGTCCAAGCCCTCATCCAAAAGTTCTCGGAGCAGAACCCGAACATCAAGGTCACCATGGACACCCAGCCGGGTGGCACCGATGGCGACAATTTGGTCAAGACCAAGCTGGCCACCGGCGAGATGGCCGATGTCTTCACCTACAACTCCGGCTCGCTGTTCCAGGCCATCAACCCGGACCAGAACCTGGTTCCGCTGACCGACGAGCCCTGGGTGTCGTCGCTCTCGGAGGACTACAAGAAGGTCGTCAGCACGCCGAACGGCACCTACGGAGCTCCGACAGGAACCACCTTCGGAGGTGGCGTGCTCTACAACCGGAAGGTCTACGAGCGGCTCGGCCTGGAGATCCCCACCACCTGGGACGAGTTCAAGACCAACAACGAAAAGATCAAGGCCGACGGCAAGGTCGACCCGATCCAGCAGACGTTCGGGGACACGTGGACGGCCCAGCTGTTCGTGCTGGCCGACTTCGCCAACGTCGAAGCGCAGGAGCCCGAGTGGGCGGACCAGTACACGGCCAACCAGCGCAACTACTCCACCCAGCCGGCCCTGCAGAGCTTCCTCAACCAGGAAGAGATCGCCGGCAAGGACTGGTACAACAAGAGGTTTGCCTCCGCGCTGTACGACGACGGAGTGAAGGCCGTTGCCACCGGAACGGCAGCGCACTATCCGATGCTGAGCAACGCCATCTCCGCCATCAGCCAAAACTTCGAGAAGAACATCGACGATGTCGGCATCTTTGCCATGCCGGCTCAGAAGGCGGAGCACACGCAGCTCACCATCTGGCTACCCAACTCTGTCTACATCCCCAAGACCAGCGAGGGGGCCAAGCTGGAGGCGGCCAAGAAGCTAGTCGCGTTCATCAACTCACCCGACGGCTGCCGAATCCAGACCGAGCTCAACGTCGCCAGCGGACCGTTCTCCACCACCAACTGTCAAATTCCCGACGACGTGCCGCCCATGATCAAGGAGGTGCAGACCTACATCGACGGTGGCAAGTCCGCACCGGCCCTGGAGTTCCTGTCACCGATCAAGGGCCCCAACCTCTCCCAGATCACCGTTGAGGTCGGCTCCAAGATCAAGACAGGCAAGGAGGGCGCCAAGCTCTACGACGAGGACGTGAAGAAGCAGGCCCAACAGCTGGGCCTCGACGGCTGGTGATCCAGTCCGGGGTGAACGAGCGTCTCGCTCGGTAACCCATGTCCGTAGCGCGGGCGACTGGCTCGTCGGCCGGTCGCCCGCCCTGGGATGACATTCTTGCTCCACTCACGCACCCTCGGTGAGTGCCCCACCTCTGATCAACGGAGACTAGATGGTGTCAACAATCTCCGCCTCCGCGACGAGCACGGGCGCCAACACGCCTCGCCCGCAGCGGAAGCGACACAGCGCCTATCCGCTGTGGTTCTACCTTCCCGCTGCGATCCTATTTGTCGTCCTGTTCGCCGTTCCCACGTTCGCGTCGTTCTACTTCGCCCTCACGCGGTGGACACTGTTCGACACCGAGTTCATCGGCCTGGACAACTTTCGGCAGTTCTTCAACGAGCCCTTCCTGATCAAAGGGTCCATCAACACCTTCATCTACGGGTTCGTGACCTCCGCGGCCAAGGTGGTGCTCGGCCTGCTGCTCGGCCTGCTGCTCACCTCCCAGATCGTGGCTCGGGGTTACCTCCGCTCGGTGGTGTTCTTCCCGGTTCTGGTGTCGACCATCGGTGTCGGCATCACCTTCAAGATCTTGATGGATCCGTTCGACGGCCTCATCAACCAGAGCCTCGCGGTCCTCGGCATCACCGGTCCGGGCTGGCTGACCGACCCATCGCTCGCCCTGTACAGCATCGCGCTGATCGACGTCTGGAAGGGCGTCGGCATCGCCACGCTGATCTATATCGCTGGCCTCGTGGGCATCCCGCAGGAGTACTACGAGGCGGCCCGCGTGGACGGTGCCTCGGGCTGGCAGAACTTCTGGCAGATCACGCTGCCGCTGGTGATGCCGGCCACCGCGACGGTGATCCTACTGTCACTGATCGGCGGTCTCCGCTCCTTCGAGCTGATCTGGGCCACCACCGGTGGTGGCCCAGGCTTCAGCAGCGACGTCATCGGTTCCTTGATCTACAAGAACTACCAGGCGGGCTACTACGGGTTGTCCACCGCGGGCAACGTGATCTTGTTCGTGGCCGTCTCCGCCATCGTGATTCCCGTCCAGTGGATGCTCAGCCGGCGAGAGGTGCACGCCTGATGAAAAGACAGCGGATCATCGGTTGGGTCGTCGGCGTCGTCGCCGTGGTGGCGTCGGTGATCGTGTTTCTGGTGCCGTTCGCCTTCATCTTCCTGACCGCAGCCAAGTCGGCGCCCGCAGCGGCCAACTTCAGCTTCAGCTTGCCGACCGAATGGCGTTTGTGGGAGAACATCCAGACGGTCATGACCATCCGCGAGTTTGTTGTGCTGCGGGCTTTCATCAACAGCACCACGCTGACGGTGTTCAGCGTCGCGATCATGGTGGTCCTCTCGGCCATGGTCGGCTACGTCCTGCAACGGCGGCGGTCTCGGTGGAACCCGTTCGTCAACGCCATGGTGATGGCCGGGCTGATCGTCCCGCCGGCCGTGGTGCCGACCATCTGGGTGCTGCAGGAGCTCGGCCTTTTCAAGCAGATGGTTGGGATGGTCCTGGTCAACGTGGCGTTCGGCATGTCATTCTGCATTCTACTGTTCCGCGCTTTCGTCGCCTCCATCCCACGGGAGCTTGACGAGGCGGCCACCGTGGACGGGGCCAGCCCGCTGCGCTTGTTCTTCTCGGTGATCATGCCGCTGCTCAAGCCGGTGATGATCACCGTGGTCGTGGTGCAGGCAGTCGCCATCTTCAATGACTTCCAGGGGCCGCTGTACTTCCTACCAGGCAACGAGAACGTGACGGTGCAGCTCACCCTCTACAACTTCCAGAGTCAGACGCTGAACCAGTGGAACCTGCTCTTCACCAACATCTTGTTGATCACGGTCCCGCCGCTGGTGATGTACATCTTTTTCAACCGCCAGATCGTGGCCGGCATGACCTCCGGCGCCGTCAAGGGCTGAGCGCCACGCCAACGATCAGGCGAACCGCGGGAACTCGTTGTCGGGCAGCACCTCGCCGACCGTCAGCCCCAGACCATCGGTGCAGACATGCGGCGAACCGCTGTACTGGGTTTCGGCGTCGACGTAGATGTTGACCATCGCGAACCGGAACTCGTCGGTGTCGTTGGCATTCGCGGTGTGCGCCAAGTAGCCGTTGTGGAAGGTGCAGTCGCCGGCCCGCAGCGGCACCGTCACCCGCTTCTCGTAGGCCAGGTCGGGTGCAGCCTCGAAAAGGTCATGGGCGTCGGTCAGGTCAATCGCCCGCAGGTCGTTGCGCCGGTGGCTGCCGGGGATGAAAGTCATGCAGCCGCGCTCGACCGGCACGTCGACCAACGCCACCCAGGCTGACAGCTGGTGACGCCCTCCGGTGTGCGGCCAGTACGGGGCGTCCTGGTGGAACTCGGTCGGGGTGTGGTTGTGCGGCTTCTTGATCAGCAGCTGGTCGTGCCACAGACGGACGGGCATCCCGGCCAGCTGGACGGCGTAGCTGGCCAAACCGGGGTGCAGGGTCAGCCGGCGCAGCGTCGGGTCGGACTTCCAGACCTGGACGATCTGGCGGAACATCTGGTTCTCGGGGTTGAGTGAGGTGAGGGCGTCGTAGGCCCGGGCGGCCGCCGCCCGGTAGAGCTCCACCTCCTGCGGTGTCAGCACGCCCTTCAGGTGGAGAAATCCGTTCTCCCGGTAGCCGGCGACCTCGTCGTCGGTGAGGGTGCGGGTTGCGGCGGTGGAGATCTCGCCGACGAGTTGTGCCATGGTTGCCTCCGAAGGATTGGACTGAGACTGGATCCCAGCGTCTCTTCGCTACTCGCAGCCTGACTAGGCTCAGGACTGCCTACTCCTAGCACGATCCTGCCGGAGAACCCATGGACCGACTACGTCGACGTCAGGTGTTCGACACCGACGGCTTCCCGGCGGCCGGAGAGGTCGTCCGGCTGGACTCCGCGGTCGAGGGCCACACCCACGACTTCCTCGAGGTGGCCGTGCTGCTCGCCGGCACCGTCACCCATCTAAGCCAGACGGGTCGACACATCCTCAACGCGGGCGCAGTGACGGCGGTGCGACCCGGTCAGTGGCACGGCTACGCGCTGCCGAAGCAGGCGGTGATCGGCAACCTCTACCTGGGCGAAGAGCTTCTGCATCGCGAGCTGGGCTGGCTGCTCGACATCGGCGACCTCAGCCGCTTCCTGCTGCGTGGTGGTCTGTCGCGTGGGCACCTCGATCCGCGGCCGAGGGATGTGGTCGCACTCCGGCTGGCAGAGCTGGCTGACCTCCGGGCCAAACCGGGCACCGCCGACGCCGTCCGAGCTGTGGGCTTGTCGATCGCCGTCCTGGCCGAGCTGGCGCGGATCCGACTCGACGCCGGCGCTACGACGCCACCGTTCAGTCCGGGGGTGCGCCGCGCGGTGCTCGTGCTGAGCCGGGAACCGCAGCGCCCCTGGACGATGGCCGAGCTTGCGGCCGAAGTTGGGCTTTCGGTCTCCCACCTGCACCGCGAGTTCCGTGGTCAGCTGGGATTCACCCCGATGGCCTGGTTGGCCAGGACCCGGGCGGAGGTAGCCGCCTCCCTGCTGGTGCAGACCGACCGGCCGGTTGGCTGGGTCGGGCAGCAGGTGGGCTGGCCGGAGCCGAACTACTTCAGTCGCTGCTTCCGCCGCGCGCACGGTATGAGCCCGACCGCCTATCGCGCCCGCAACGCCTCACTTCCGCAGCGGTGAGGCGATCGGGCCGCGAACGCCCGCGGCACTGCCTCCGACGGTGCCGCGGCTAGGCTCCATCTCACCTGACCGGAGAGGCTGACCGCTCGCATGAGGATCGCGCTGTTCATCACCTGCCTGGCCGACGCCCTCTTCCCCGACGTCGGGCGGGCGACCGTCACCGTGCTGGAGCGGTTGGGGCACACCGTCGAGTTCCCGCAGGATCAGACCTGCTGCGGCCAGATGCACGTTAACACCGGTTACCCGGGGCAGGCCCTGCCGCTGGTGCAGCGGTTCGCGGACACCTTCGCCTCCTACGACGCGGTCGTGGCGCCGTCGGGGTCCTGCGTCGGCTCGGTCCGCCATCAGCACGGCCTGGTCGCCGAGCGCTTCGGGACCCCGGACCTGCAGCAGCAGGTGAGCGCGGTGGCCGATCGCACCTACGAGCTCTCGGAGCTGCTGGTGGACGTGCTCGGGACCACCGAGGTCGGCGCGTACTTCCCGCACCGCGTCACCTACCACCCCACGTGCCACTCCCTCCGCATGCTGCGGGTGGGGGACAAGCCGCTGCGGCTGCTGCGGGCGGTCCAGGCCATCGACCTGGTCGAGCTGCCCGAGGCCGACCAATGCTGCGGGTTCGGCGGGACGTTCGCGGTCAAGAACGTCGACACCTCCAGCGCCATGCTGGCCGACAAGATGCGGCACGTGACCAGCACCGGGGCCGAGATCTGCACCGCCGGCGACAGCTCCTGCCTCATGCACATCGGCGGGGGGCTGTCGCGGCTACGGACCGGAGCCAAGACCGTCCACCTCGCCCAGATCCTTGCCGCCACCCGCGACCAGCCGATGGTGCTGGCCTCCGGGGGTCAGGACGCGGACGTGCACGCCGGCCCGACGGCGGTGGCCTGATGAGCGCGGTCCACCTGGGCATGCCGGTGATCTCCCCGCGCGGCACGGGACACCTGCGGGGCGAGGAGAGCTTCCCGGACGCGGCCCGCCACGCGCTGACCGACACCCAGCTGCGCCGCAACCTCGGCAAGGCCACCCGGACCATCCGCGGCAAGCGGGCGGCCGTGGTCGCGGAGCTGCCCGACTGGGAGGAGCTGCGCGAGGCGGGGCGCCAGCTCAAGGTGCACACCATGGCGCACCTGCCCGAGTACCTCGTCCAGCTCGAGGAGGCGGTGACGGCCCGCGGCGGCGTCGTCCACTGGGCACGGGACGCCGAGGAGGCCAACCGGATCGTCGTCGACCTGGTGCGCGCCACCGGAGCCGATGAGGTGGTCAAGGTGAAGTCGATGGCCACCCAGGAGATCGCGCTCAACGAGGCGCTGGAGGCCGCGGGCATCGCCGCCTTCGAGACCGACCTCGCCGAGCTGATCGTCCAGCTGGGCCACGACAAGCCCTCGCACATCCTGGTGCCCGCCATCCACCGCAACCGGGCCGAGATCCGCGAGATCTTCCTGCGGGAGATGGCCGACGTCGACCCCGAGCTCTCCGACGAGCCGGCGGCGCTGGCCGCGGCCGCCCGTCAGCACCTGCGACGCAAGTTCCTGTCCGCCAAGGTGGCGGTGAGCGGGGCCAACTTCGCGGTCGCCGAGACCGGGACGCTGTCGGTCGTGGAGTCCGAGGGCAACGGGCGGATGTGCCTGACCCTGCCGGACACCTTGATCACCGTGATGGGCATCGAGAAGCTGGTCCCGACCGCCCAGGACCTGGAGGTCTTCCTGCAGCTCCTGCCTCGCTCGTCGACCGGGGAGCGCATGAACCCCTACACGTCGATGTGGACCGGCGTCACCCCGGGCGACGGCCCGCAGGAGTTCCACCTCGTGCTGCTGGACAACGGCCGGACCGCGGTGCTGTCGGACGCCCAAGGCCGCGACGCCCTGAACTGCATCCGCTGCTCCGCCTGCCTCAACGTCTGCCCCGTCTACGAGCGGGCGGGTGGCCACGCCTACGGCTCGGTCTACCCCGGGCCGATCGGGGCGATCCTGTCCCCCCAGCTCACCGGGATCGAGGACAACGCCTCGCTGCCGTACGCCTCGTCGCTGTGCGGTGCCTGCTACGACGTGTGCCCGGTGAAGATCGACATCCCGAGCATCCTGGTGCACCTGCGGGCCGAGCACACCGAGACCTACGCCGCCGAGCACCGGCTGCCGAGCCCCGAGGCGAGTGCGATGAAGGCGGCGGCCTGGGTGATGAGCAACCCCACCCGGTGGACGCTCGCCCTGCGCAGCGGGCGCCTCGGACGGGTGCTCGGGCGTCGGCGCGGCGTGATCGGGGAGGTGCCGCTGCCGGTCGTCGCCCAGTGGGGCGCCACGCGCGACCTGCCGAGGCCACCGTCGCAGACCTTCCGGGACTGGTGGGCCGCCGAGCACACCGAGCAGACCCAGGACGCGGGGCCGGCGTCGCAGGAGGAGCGGTGAGTGCCCGGGAGGAGGTCCTGGCCCGGATCCGTGCGGCGCACGCGGCCGCCCCGCCCCCCGACCTGACCTACGCGTCCGTGTCCCGCGACTACCGCACCTCCTCCGACCTGAGCGAGGACGCGCTGGTCGAGCGGCTGGTGGACCGGCTGCAGGACTATAAGGCGCTGGTCCGGCGCTGCTCGCTGGCTGACCTGCCGGCCGTGGCGGCGGCGGCGCTGCGGGAGCAGGGGGTCCGGCGGATCGTGGTGCCGGCCGGGATGGACCCGTCCTGGCTGGCCGCGCTGGACGCGGCCGTGCAGGTCTTCGTCGACGACCCGGAGGCCGGTGACCCGCTCACGGTGGCTACGCTCGACACCTTGGACGGGGTGGTCTCGGGCTGCGCCGTGGCGGTGGCTGAGACCGGGACGCTGATCCTGGACGGGGGCGCGGGACAAGGTCGCCGAGTGATCAGCCTCATCCCGGACTACCACCTCTGCGTGGTGCTCCCGGGGCAGGTGGTCGCGGATGTGCCGCAGGCCGTGCGCGCCCTCGAGATCACCCGGCCCATCACGATGATCAGCGGTCCGAGTGCGACCAGTGACATCGAGCTGAACCGCGTGGAGGGCGTGCACGGACCGCGGACCCTAGAGGTGCTCGTCGTCGAGCGGTGAGTGCGCTGGCTCAGGCCAGGCGCATGATCACCAGCACGAGAATGATCACGACGAGCACGCCGACAATGGTTCCAATCACTCCTCTGTTCATGAGCGGAACCTAGCACCGCGACTGGTCGGCTGGAGGGCGGCACGGCCACCTTGACCTGATCTTGAGCAATTTCTTGTCGCTCCGTCGAGTCGCGGCTCCCCTCCGGAACAGGCGTCTTAGCGTGGGACCCTCGACGGGAGCCTCCGTCGTCGTGCTCGGAACCGCCAGGAGGATTCCCGTGACCGACCACCCCGACCCTGGACGTCCCGGTCCCGGAGGGACCCCGGGCCCCGGTGGCCGGATCACCGACCCGTTGCCTCCGGCCGCGAGGATGCTGCACATCGGCCTACCGAAAACGGGCACGACCGCGCTGCAGTCGACGGCGCAAGCCCGCCGTGCCGAACTGCTGTCGGCCGGCGTGCGCTACCCCGGCGGCGGTCTGAACCACCGGGAGGCGGTGTCGGCGTTGATGGGACGACGCTGGGGGTGGATCGGCCCGGGTGCTGCGGTCCCACCGCTGCGTCACTGGGGGACGCTCAAGACCGAGGTGCTGGCCGAGACCCAGCGCCGTGTCTGGATCAGCCACGAGTTCGCCTCCGAGGCCGACGACGCGACGGCCGACCGCTTCGTCCAGGAGCTGGGTGACCAGCTCCAGGTGGTGGTGACGCTCCGGCCGTTCGGGGCCGTCCTGCTCTCGTCGTGGCAGCAGTACCTCAAGGGGGGCACCACCCACACCTTCGGCCGCTGGCTCAAGGCGGTCCTCGGCGACCCTCCGCAGACCAAGGTCACCCCGTCCTTCCACCTGCGCAACGACCAGGCGGGCGTCGTCCGCCGCTGGGCTGGCGCTGTCGGGGCCGACCACGTCACCGCGGTGGTCGTGGACAAGACGCGGCCCGCCCAGCTGAGCGACGCCTTCGAGGACCTGCTTGACCTCCCGGCCGGCTTCTTGCTGGCTCCTGAGCTGGGTGGCCTGCAGGCGAACCGCTCGATGTCGGTACCGGAGTCCGAGCTGGTGCGCCAGGTCAACCTGGCTCTCAAGGGGCAGGGCGTGGAGTGGGGGCAGTACGAGGCCCTGCTGCGCGAGGGTGGTCTCGCCCGCCTGCTCCAGACGCGGACGCCGGCGGAGCAGGAGCCGGCGCTGCGGCTGCCGCGGTGGGCCGCGCGCCGGGCTTCCGACCTGGGCCGGGCCTACGCCGAGGGCGTCGCGGCCAGTGGTGTCCGGGTGGTGGGGGACGTGTCGGTCCTGGCCGAGCCGGTGCAGGGACAGGATGCGGCTCCGGCGAGTGACCAGGTTCCGCTCGACGCCGCCGTGGCCCTGGTGGTGGGGACCCTCTCGGCAGCGCTGGGGCGGGGGGCGTTCCTCGCCGAGCCCGAGGAGCCGGCGGTCCCCCAGCGGCGGGTGGCCGACGTCCGCACCCGTGAGCTGGTGGGGGAGGCGGGCGCCCGGCTGCGCCGTGCCGCCCGTCGCCGGCTGCGGCCCCGCGGTGAGCGGGGCCGCAGCGCAGATGTCAGTCCCGGGTGACCTGGATGACCGAGGGGCGCGGCCCCCGCCACTCCCCGGTCCGCGGTCGCGAGCCAGCGGCGACGTAGTCGGGGAAGTAGGAGGCCTGCTCCTCCCAGGTGCCGTCCTCGCCGGGGTGCTGGATGGCGACGAACACTGAGCCGTCCCTGTCGTGGATGACCGGTCCGCACGTCTCGGCACCGGTCGGGACGGCGAGGAACTGCACCACGTGACCGCGCTCGGCACCCTCCAGGGGCACCCGGAAGAGCCCGTCGTTCTTCTCGATCGAGCTGGGCTGGCCGTCGGTGGAGATCCACAGGTTGCCACCGGAGTCGAAGGCGACGTTGTCCGGGCAGGAGATCGGGGCCACCGGGCCCTCGTAGCCGCCGAAGTAGGTGCCCGCCTGACCGGGCTTTCCGCAGACCAGGAACAGGTTCCAGGAGAAGGACGTGGCGCCCGGGTCGCCTCGCCACTCGGTGAGCTCGATGACGTGACCGTTCTTGTTGGCCGTGCGAGGGTTGGCGGCGTCGGGTGCGGGGTTGGTGCCGACCCCGCGGCGGTCGTTGTTGGTGCAGGCCACGTAGACCTTGCCTGTGCGCGGGTTCGGCTGCACGTCCTCACACCGGTCCATCGGGGTGGGACGGACGACGTCAGCGGCGAGCCGCGTGTGCACCAGCACCTCCTCGACGCTGAAGCCCGGCACCATCGAGCGGCCGTCCAGGGTGAGCGGGACCCAGGCCCCCCGTCCGAGGTCGTCCGAGGACGGCTGCTGGCTGGCGCTGAAGCGTGCGACGTAGAGGTCACCCTCGGTGAGCAGCTTGAGGTTGTGCCGACGGGCGGCCTTGCTGGAACCCGGGCGGTACTTCCAGCGGCTGACGAACTTGTACAGGTAGTCGAAGCGCTCGTCGTCACCCATGTAGGCCGCGACCGTGCCGTCCCGGCCGATGTGCACGTTGGCCCCCTCGTGCTTGAAGCGGCCCATCGCCGTGTGCTTGCGCGGGGTCGAGCTGGGGTCGCTCGGGTCGATCTCGACGATGTACCCGAAGCGGTTCGGCTCGTGGACGTAGTCGCCCTGGCGGGCGTCGAAGCGCGGGTCGATCGTCTCCCACCCGTAGACGCTGGGGCTATCGGTCAGGCCGTAGCGCTTGGCTCCCGGCGCGGCAGGATCGGCCCGGAAGTAGCCCTGGAAGTTCTCCTCACCGGAGAGGACCGTGCCCCACGGCGTGGTGCCGCCGGCGCAGTTGCCGACGGTGCCCTTGACGCGGGTACCGCTGGGGTCGGCCGCGGTGCGGACCAGGGAGCTGCCGGCGGCCGGCCCCGTCAGCTCGAACACGGTGTTGGCGGTGATCCGACGGTTGTGCTCACCGCCGCGCACGTAGCGCCAGGGCCGGCCCTTGCCGCCGCGGCGCAGGTCCACCACGCTCATGCCGTGCGCGGCCATCAGCGTCCGCAGCACCTCGGCCTCGGCGGCGTCGCCCTCGGTCGGAGGGAACATGATCGCCCGGTTGGTGTACTCGTGGTTGCACACCAGCAGCGCCTCCCTGCCGCGCCGGTCGGTGACGAGGATGTCGAGGTAGTCGTTGTTGTAGCCGAACTGCTCCTCCTGGGCCTCCGCGTCGGGGTGCCGTGGGTCGAAGGCCGGCGAGCTGTGGAACAGCGGGTCACCCCACCGCAGGATGGTGTTCCAGCGGTAGCCCTCCGGCACGGTCACGGCGTCGACGGTGGCAGGCACCGAGGTGATGGGGTCGAAGGCCAGCAGGCTGCGCGGCGCTCGGCCCGCGGCCACCGCTGGCCCGACCGGAGCGGCGGCGGCCGGCTGCGGGGTCAGGGTCGGCAGCGCCGTGGACAGCGCGAGCGTCCCGGCGCCGGCGAGCAGGGTGCGACGGTTCAGCTGAGTGCTGGCCACGTCGCGGAAGCTGGGGGCGTCGGAGGTGTTGGGGGCGGGGTGGGCGCACGCGCTGTCGCACTTGAGGTGGCAGGTCACCGCGCTGCGGTTCCCGTGGGTCTGGCCGAGCATGGGCAGGGTCTGCATGGGTCTCCGTCGGTCACCGGCGACGCCACGGTCGCCGAAAGGCTGGACGTCGCGAGCCTGGTCCCGACCGGTGTCCGGTGGATGTCCGCACGACGACCGCAGGGTGAAACCGCAGCGGTTCCTCAGGAGGGCGGTGCCACATCCCACAGGCGAGCCACGTGGCGCACGTCGGTGCCACAGCAGCCACCGAGGACCGCGAGCCACGGCAGCCGGCTCCGGACGCTCCGGTGACCGGCGGCGAACACGTCGAGGTCCCCCTCGTCCAGGTGGTCGGAGGCGTCCAGCTCGGCGTGGCTCGCGGTCGAGGCGTTGCAGCGCAGCCCGCGGACCCGCGACTGCCAGCCCCCGGGCTCCTCCAAGGCTCGCAGCACGTGCTGAGGGTGCGCGCAGTTCAGCAGGAAGAAGTCGGGCGCTCCCTGGGCGTCGACCCGCTCGACCGCCTCCGCCAGCAGGGTGCCGTCGGGCAGCCGGCCGTCGGTCTCGACGGTGAACGAGATCGCGACCGGCAGGCCCACCTCCTGGGCGGCCCACACGATGCCCACGGCCTCACCCGGCGTGCCGAGGGTGTAGGCGGTGGCCAGGTCGGCGCCCGCCTCGGCGAAGGCCTGCAGCTGCGGTCGGTGGTAGGCCGCAGCCTCGGAGGGGTCGACGTCGCCGTCGTGACGGTAGCCGTCACCGCGCGGACCGACCATGCCGCCAATCGTGATCGCCGGCACCCGGTCGGCGTAGGTTCCTCCGAGCTCGGCGAGGAAGGCCACGGCTCCTCGGTTGGCGCGGGCGAGGGTGGCGGCGTCGTGCCCCAGGCGGGCGCCCCAGTCGGGGTTGGCCCGCCACGTCGGGGTCTCCAGCAGCAGGCCGACGCCGGCCTGCACAGCCACCTCGGCGTACCCGCGGTAGTAGGTGCGGAGCACCTCCCGGCCGCGCTCGTCGTCCAAGAGTGGGTAGGCCGCGAAGTGCGGGAGGTCGATGCCTGCGTGGAAGATCAGGTCGGTCTCGAGGCCGCCGTCGGTGACGGTGGGGTGGGTGGCGAGACGCAGGCCCGGGATGGCGGTGCTGGTCACGCCCCCGTCCTAGCAGCGCCCGAGCGGGCTGGCAAGGGACGGGGGCGTGACTGCTCAGCCCAGGTGGCGTTGCAGCAGCGTGAGGTCCGCGGGGCTCAGCCGGTCGCTGGAGGTGTTGGCGTGGTGCCAGTAGGGGTACATGAGCGGCTGGGCGCTGACCGCGTCGAGCCGGTCCATCTCCTCCGCAGCCAGCTGCAGCTCGGCGGCGGCAAGATTGTCCGACAGCTGCGCCTCGGTGCGTGCGCCGACGATCACCGAGGTCACCGCGGGCTTGGCGATCGTGTAGGCCAGGGCCACCTGCGCCGCTGACACTCCGTGCGCCTCCCCGATGGCCACCAGCTCCTCGATGGTGTCGTAGAGCTTGTCCTCGTCGTGGACGGGCGGCTCGCTCCACTCGCCCAGGTGGCGGCTACCGGCCGGCGCCTCGACGCCGCGGCGGTACTTGCCCGACAGCAGCCCGCCGGCGATGGGGCTCCAGACGAGGATGCCGAGACCCTGGTCCACGGCCAGCGGCACCAGCTCGTTCTCGATGTCGCGCGCCTGCAGGGAGTAGTAGACCTGCTGGCTGACGAAGGACTGGTAGCCGTGCTTGTCGGCGGTCCACAGGGCCTTGGTCAGCTGCCAGGCGGCGTAGTTCGAGCAGCCGATGTAGCGCACCTTGCCGGACTGGACCAGGTGGTCCAGGGCGTGCAAGGTCTCCTCAAGCGGGGTCTGGCCGTCCCACTCGTGCACCTGGTAGAGGTCGATGTAGTCGGTGCCCAGCCGGCGCAGGCTCGCCTCGGCGCCCCGGATGATGTGGTGGCGGGACAGCCCGGCGTCGTTCGGCCCGTCGCCCATCGGCATCCGGACCTTGGTGGCCACGAGGACCTCGTCGCGGGCCGATCCCAGCGCGGCGCCGAGGATCTCCTCCGAGGTGCCGCCGGAGTAGACGTCGGCGGTGTCGAACAGGTTGACGCCGGCGTCACGGGCGAGCCCGATCTGGCGCTTGGCGCCCTCGACGTCGATCTGGCCGACGGCAGCGGCCCAGCCGCTGCCCCCGAAGCCCATGGTGCCGAGGGTGATGGTCGAGACGCGGAGGCCGGAGCGGCCCAGTTGGCGGTATTCCATAGCCGGAGTCTAGGAAGGCCGGCACCACCGGCCGGATCAGGGTGCCGGACGCCCGCCGTAGGGTGAGCGCGACCCCGCCGTCCTGAGGAGATCTCCCGGCATGCCCGACCGACCCTGGCCCCTGCCCGCGTACGAGGGAGCCCTGCTGGTGCTGACGGCGGCGACCGGCGCGATCGACGGCGTCAGCTACCTCGCCCTGGACCGCGTCTTCACCGGCAACATGACGGGGAACGTCCTCTTCATCGGCTTCGGCCTCGTCGGCGTGGCCGACATCCCGGTGGTCAACAACGTGGTGGCGCTGCTCGCGTTCATGCTCGGCGGCGCGCTCGGCGGACGCCTCGCGGGCAAGGCAGGGACCCGCGCGCGTCTGCGCCGGCGGACGCTGCTGATGCTCCTGGCCAACACCGCTCTGGTACTGGCCCTGGGGGCTCTCTGGGTCGCCCTCGGCAGGACCGGCACGCCCGTCATGGTGGTGATCACGGGGCTTCTGGCCCTCTTGCTGGGGGCGCAGGCGGCTGGGGTCAAGCAGATCGGCATCCGCGACCTCTCGACCGTGGTGGTCACCATGACGATGGTCAACCTGTCGACGGACAGCCGGATGGGCGGTGGTCGCGGCGAGGCCTGGCTGCGCCGGGTCGCCGCGATCGTGATGATGGGGCTGGGGGCCCTTGCCGCAGCCCTCGTCACCCGCACCCTCGGCGGCTCCTACGCCCTGCTGCTGGCCGGCGTGGTGATGCTCGTCGGCGTGGTGCTGCTGGGCCGGGCTCGGCGGCTGGACGCCCTTGGTGGCTGAGCGCACCGGTCCAGCGTCCGCGCGCCCAGTGTTCGTGCGGTGGGGCAGTGTTCGTGCGGTGGAGCAGTGTTCGTGCGGTGGGGCAGCGCTGCGGTGTAGCGTCCGAGGCGCCGTACCGATCAGCGTGCAGAGCGCGTCGGCAGGACCGGGTCACCGGATCCCGGTGGTCGATTGCGACGCACGCGACCATGCGAAGAGGCCGATCCGAGGAGGTGGGGGTGTGAGTGCAGTCGTGGTGGGTTACGTGCCCAGCCGTGAGGGCCGGGCGGCGCTCGCGAAGGGGGTCGAAGAGGCCCGCTTCCGCGGGGTCGGGCTGGTGGTGGTCAACACCTCCCGGGACGGCGCGCTGACCGACGAGCGCTACCTCGAGGAGGGGGCCGTCGCCGCCCTGCAGGCAGAGCTGGCCGCGCTGGACGTCGAGGCCGAGCTGCGCCAGGTCGACGACGGTGAGGACGTCGCCGACGACCTCGACCGCATCGCCAGCGAGGTCGACGCCGAGCTCGTCGTCATCGGGCTGCGTCGCCGCACGCCGGTGGGCAAGCTCATCCTCGGCAGCGCGGCCAGCCGGATCCTGCTGACGCTGCGCCACCCCGTGATGGCGGTCAAGGCCTAGCCCGATCCCCTCTCGGCGAGGCTCAGAAGCGGCCACGGCGTCGGAGCGCGCGGGGCCGTCCGTCCGGGTCGAGCACGGCTCGGTAGAGCGGCCAGGCCCAGAGCCGGCTCAGGCGCCCGACCCGGGGCCGGGGGAGCGGGATCAGCCGACCTGCTGGCCGAGGCCCCTCCTCGCCGCCGTCGTGCCAGGCCTGGAGCCGGTGGGCTGCGGCAGCGAACGCGTTGGCCATGCCCTCTGCGGTGACGCAGTCGGTCATCACCGATTCCACGGTCGCCTCCCCCGCCTCGCGGCCGAGGTGCTCGGCGGCGAGGGTCAGGCGCAGGCGGCGGGCGTAGGCCGAGTGGTCCCCGCCCTCGGTGTCGACGACAACGGCGGAGAGCTCGGAGTCGTGGGTCCAGGAGCGGCGGTTGAAGTTGTCTGAGCCGATCGTGGCCCAGCAGTCGTCCATCACACAGACTTTCGCGTGCACGTAGACGGGCGTGCCGGTCGTGTTCTCCAGCGCGTAGCAGGAGACCCGGTCGCCGCCAGCTTCCTCCATGAGCGCCAGGGCCGCCTCCCGGCCCAGCTCCTGGGGAACCCGGGAGAGCGCCGCGTCCTGGTCGGGCCAGGCGGGAAGGACGATGACCACCCGCAGCTGGGGACTCCGGCGCAGCGCGTCGGCGAACGCCTGTGCCACCTCGACCGACCACAGGTACTGGTCCTCGACGTAGACCAGCTCGTCGGTCCGGGCCAGGGCCTTGCTGTACCCGCGGGCCACGCTGCGCTCGCCGCCCCGGGCGAAGGGGTAGTCGCGGCCGTGCCGGAGGTTCGGGTAGGTGCGGAGCAGCTGCAGGAAATGGGTGCCGCCCGGCACCGCCGGCGGCGGCGGTGCTTGATCGGGCAGGGGGTCGGCACTGACGTCGTCGCCCGACATCAGGTCCCGCAACCGCAGCAGGGGTTGCCGGGTGAGCGGGGTCGGGTCCAGCCAGCGCTCCCGAAACACGGTCTCGACGTCGTGCACGCCCGGTCCGCTGATCGCGGCCTGGACGTCGTGCCAGGGCGGGGTCGGCCCGTAGACCTCGGCCATCGTCTGGGCCTGCTGGTCGCCTGCGTGCCGTGCGTCGTCGCGGCGAGAATGGCACAGGTCGATGCCGCCGACGTAGGCGACGTCCTCGGCGGGCCGGCCGGCGTAGCGGATCACCACCAGCTTCTGGTGGTGGGAACCGCCGGTGCGCACCCGCATGTCCAACAGCACCTCGGCGCCGTGCGCCTGCAGCCGCAGGCCGAGCGTGCGGTTCTCCCGGCCCGAGAAGGAGAGGGCGTCCCAGTGGGAGCGCCACACCAGGCCACGGACGTCGACACCGCGTTCGTCGGCGGCGGACAGCAGCGTCTCGACCTCGCTGCCCTCCTCACCGGTCAAGCGCTCGTCGGGGTCACCGCGCCAATCGGTGAAGTAGATGAGGTCGCCGGGCCCGGTGGCCGCGATCTTCTCCGCGAGCTCGGCGAAGTAGACGCTGCCGTGCACCAGCGGCCGGACCACATTCCCTCGAGACCAGGCCGTGCCGTCGGGGTGGGCGTCGTCGACCACGGTGCGGGGGTTGCCGCGTTCCTCCCGGCTCAGCAGCCAGTCCGCGGGCTCGAGCTCTGCTGTCACACCGCGCTCCGCACCGGGTCACCCTAGGCCGGGGTGGCGGTTCTTCGCGCACAAGCCCGCAGGCCCGCGCTGCCGGGCGCGGTCAGCGGGCCGGGGGGAGCCCCGGGTCGCGCTTGGTCGGGGTCACCACGAGCTCGTTCACGCACACGTGCGGCGGGCAGTCCAGGACGAACTGCACGGCTCGGGCGACGTCGTCCGGGGTGAGCATGGACACGCGGGCGTCCTCCCCGGGGACGACCGGCCGGAGGCCGAGGAAGTCGCTGTCGATGTCGCCCGGGCAGATCGAACAGGCCCTCACACCGTTCCGGTTCTCCTGCGCGTTGAGGTGCGCGGCCAGTGAGCCGACCGCGGTCTTGCTGGCGCTGTAGGCCACTCCCGCGTCCGGTGAGAACTGCCACCCCGAGACGGAGGAGACGAAGACGACGACGCCTCCGCCGCCGGCGCGCAGGGCGGGCAGGGCAAGGTCCACCACCATCGCGGCAGCGGTCAGGTTGGTCTCGATGATGGCGCGGAAGTCGGTCATCGTCTGGTCGCGCCAGTAGCGCTGGGGGTGGTTGAGCCCGGCCGAGAGCACCAGATCGGACGGGGCGCCCCAGGCGTCCTGCAGCCGGTCCCAAGCCTGCCGCAGCTGGTCGTCACGGGTGGTGTCGGCGGGCAGCTCCAGCGCGTCCCCACCGGCCGCCCGGACCAGCGCCGCCGTCTCCGCCAGCGCCTCCGCCCGCCGACCGCTGAGCGCCACCCGGGCGCCGGTGGCGGCGACCGAGACGGCCACGGCGCGGCCCACCCCGCTGCCGGCCCCGGTCACCCAGACGGTGCGGGGAGCGACGGCTCCTCCCTCGGACAGGTTCGGGCTCGAGCTCACGCGAGGTCCTCTCGGTTGCGCCCTCGCCGCGTCCGCGGCGTCGGGCTAGGGTGCCTCCACCATCTTCCACCGCTCCGTCGTCACCGCTGCCGGCCCCGACCGGCACGAGGAGGCCCGCCCGTGCTCATCGACCTGCAGGACCGCGTCGTGATCGTCACCGGAGCCGGCCGGGGCATCGGCCGCTCCATCGCCGAGACCTTTGCCCGTGACGGCGCCCGCGTGGTGGCGCTGGACCTCATGCCTGCGGAGGTGGATGAGGTGGCGGCAGCGCTGGTCGACGAGGGGGCGACGGTGATCCCCGCCACCGCCGACGTCCGCGACGGCGAGGCGGTCCAGCGCGTGGTGGACGACGCGGTGGCGCGTTTCGGCCGCGTGGACGTCTTGGTCAACAATGCCGGGATCAACGTGGAGGGTCGGCTGGAGGAGCTGGACGCGGCCGCATGGGACCGCTGCTTCGAGGTCAACGTCCGCGGCACGTTCACCACCTGCCGGGCGGTCGCCCCGGTCATGAAGCGGCAGCGTTCCGGCCGCATCCTCAACGCGGCCTCATTCGCGGCCATCGTGCCCAGCGTCGGCTCCTCGGCCTACGCCGCCTCTAAGGCGGCCGTCGTCCAGTTCACCCGCACCATCGCCGGTGAGCTGGGCCCGTGGGGGATCACCGCGAACTCCTACGCCCCCGGGATGATCCCGACGGCCATGAACGGCTTCGCCGATCTCCCGCCTGAGGCCCAGTCGGCCAAGCTGGACACGCTGAGCCTGCGGCGCTGGGGACAGGCCCAAGACGTCGCCAACTTGCTCTGCTTCCTGGCCAGTGACCTCGCGGGCTACATCACCGGCACCCTGGTCGACGTCAGCGGGGGCAAGCTGGCCACGCAGGTGCCCAGTGCCGCCTACGCCGGGCTGGACGACGCCGGCCCCGCGTGACCCGCCCGTGAGGCGCGACCTGCGGTCGGCGCCCACCGGACCAGCGCCCGACCTCACATCTGGGTCCCCGGCGGCGTCTACCTGGTGATGAGCACTCTGCCCTTCGACGACGTCGTCACCCGCCACGGAGCCACCGTGCTGCGGGTGTGCCGCGCCGTGCTTACCCGCGACGACGCGGACGACGCGTGGTCGGAGACCTTCCTGGCCGCCTTGGGCGCGTACCCCGACCTGACCGCCGGAGCCAACGTGGAGGCCTGGCTGGTGAGGATCGCGCAGCGCAAGTCGCTCGACGCGCTGCGGGCCGCCCGGCGGCGACCGGTGACGGTCGAGGAAGTCCCCACCACGACGTCCGACCTCGGGGTCTGGCAGCCGCCCGACGACGAGCTGTGGGAACGGCTGAAGGCGCTCCCGGCGAAGCAGCGTCACGCCGTGGCCTACCACCACCTCGGGGGTCTTCCCTTCGCCGAGGTGGCCGCCCTGCTCGGTGGGACCCCCGCCGCAGCGCGCCGCGCGTCCGCCGACGGGATCGCGGCCCTGCGGCGGTCAACCCCGAGGCGCTCATCACCCCCCGACAGCACCGAGCCCGAGGAGCGACCATGAGCAGCCCGAAACCTTTCAGCGCCGGTACGACGACCAGCGCCGACGTCGACGCGGACCCCACCCCCGCCGATCTGGATCGGCTCCGCGAGCGGCTGGGGAGCGCCGCCGATGCGGCCGAGCTGCTGGACGTCGCCTACACCACGACCGACTCGCCCTACGGGCCGCTGCTGCTGGCGGCGACCTCGCAGGGGCTCGTCCGGCTCGCCTTCGCCCGGGAGGACCACGACGTGGTGCTCGCCCGGCTGGCTGCGCGGATCAGCCCGCGGGTGCTCCGGGCTCCGGGGCGGCTCGACGGCGTCCGGCGCCAGCTCGAGGAGTACTTCGCCGGAACCAGGCGGGAGTTCGCCGTCGAGGTGGACCTGCGGCTGAGCAGCGGCTACCGCCGCACGGTGCTGGACCACCTGCGCGTGCTGCCCTACGGCGGGACCGAGACCTACACCGAGGTGGCGCGGGCCACGGCCAGCCCGCGCGCGGTCCGCGCGGTCGGCTCCGCGTGCGCGACCAACCCGGTGCCCGTCGTCGTCCCGTGCCACCGGGTGCTGCGCTCCGACGGCTCGCCCGGCGGCTACGTCGGCGGGCTGGAGGTCAAGACGAGCCTGCTGGCGCTCGAGGCGCGTGCCGGCGCCAAGGGCTATCGTCAGCAGCACCGGTAGCCCACGCGAGGAGGAGTCATGGGAAGCGCCCCGGGTCAGACCCGTGTCCTGGTGGGGGTGAACCACGGCCAGTCCGAGGTGGTGCTGAAGCAGGCGGTCCGCCTGGCCCGAGCGCTCTCGGCGGACCTGGTATGCGCCCACGTCGACGTCGGGCGTTACGTCGTCGAGGAGCGGCCCGACGGCACCGTGGTCTCCCGGCCGCTCGACCCGGACCTGCCCGAGCTGTCCGAGAGCGACTTCGACCCGGCCCTGGCGGAGTACGTGCGCGGGCTCGTGGGCGGGGTGCCGGTCACCTTCCGGGAGCTCGCTGGTGACCGGGCTTACGCGCTGGCCCGCTTGGCCGACATCTACGACGTCGAGCTGATCGTGGTCGGGAGCCGGCGCCGCGGCGTGAAGTCCGGGCTCAAGGAGTTCTTCGGCGGCTCGGTCGCCGCCTCGCTCGCGCACCGGCAGCACCGACCCGTCGTGGTCGTGCCCGTCCAACCGGTCGCGGCCGACACGCCGCTGCCGTGGGAGGAACAGCTGCCGACCTGACCCGGCCGTGCCGCGTTCCCGGTGCGGCACATGGGTCACGGGTTCGCACCGACCACGGGCGGCCGGTCAGCCGAGGTCGATCCGTCCCGGGCTGCCGAGCACGATCCGCACGACCTGGTAGAGCTCGGGGGTGAGGTCCTGCTCGGGCACGGTGAGGTTCCACTCACCCACGGCGAGGGTGTACACGAACCGGTCAGGGGTGGGGTCGCTGCCGGCCAGCAGGCTGACATCGGTCCCCAGCAGCAGCCGGCGCACCTCCGGCCCCTGCGGGTCGCTCTCCAGGTCCAGCTCACGGGCGCGGACGGCGCCGGTGAAGCCGCCGCTGCGTCGGACGGCGACGCTCCGCGCGTCGGCTGCCGGGACACCGGAGGTCGGGATACCGGAGGTCGGGGCGGCGTCGGTCGGGACGGGCGACGTCTCGGGAACCGCGGGAGCACCTGTGGTCGAGGGCAGCACCCCCACGTCGACCCAGCCCGTGCGGACCTGGTCGGCGACCTCCGGGTCGTCGGGGAAGAGCCTGCTGGCCGACACGACGGTGGCGTCTGCGAACCCCACGAAGTCGACGTCGGCGCCGATCTGACCGGCCGTGAGGGTGTCGTACCAGACCCGCCCGGCCTTCTCCCAGCTGGAACCGCCGAGTGCGACCGCGGTAAGGGCGAAGGCGCGGTTGGGGATGCCCGAGTTGAGGTGGACCCCGCCGTTGTCCTCGACGGTGTCGAGGTAGTCCGTCATCGAGCCAACCTGCGGGTCCCGGCCCAGCCGAGGGTCGTCGTAGGCCGTGCCCGGGTGGAGCATCGAGCGCAGGGCCCGGGCCTCGACGCCGGGCCGGAACAAGCCGACGCCGATCAACCAGTCAGCAGCGGCCGCGTCCTGTCCGAGCACCCGCTGTCGGGTGAGGGCAGCGAAGACGTCGCTGACGCTCTCGTTCAGGGCACCCGACTGGCCCTGGTAGGTGAGGCCGGCGCTGAACTGGGTGACGCCGTGCGCGAACTCGTGCGCCATCACGTCCATCGGCTTGGTGAAGCGGTCGAACACCTCCCCGTCGCCGTCGCCGAACACCAGCTGGCTGCCGTCCCAGAAGGCGTTGTCGTAGCGCTGGCCGTAGTGGACGGTGACGGAGAGCGGAGTCCCCCGACCGTCGACCGACCGGCGGCCGAAGACGTCGGCGAACAGGTCCCACGCGTGCCCGGAGGACTCGAAGGCCTCGTCGACCGCTGCGTCGCCGCTCGGGGGGTCGTCGTCGGAGCGGATGGGCGTGCCGGGAAGGGTCTCCGTCCCTCCCGCGCTGTGGATGACGCGGCGCTCAGGCGAGGCGTCCGCGAGCGCGGAGCGGAGCTGGGGCAGGACGGGAGGAGCGGTGCGCTGCTCGCGCAGCCGGCGGTCGAGCACCAGCGTCGTGCGTCCGGACGCCGCAGCAGGGGAGCCGGAAGCCGCAGCAGCCAGGCGGTGCAGCAGGTACGGGGGGACGAAGGTGCAGGTCATCGCTCTCTCTTCTCACGTCGTCAGACCTCATGCTCGCACCGGGCACTGACAGCGCAGTGCGCCGGAACCTGCCGATTCCATCCCTCCGCACAATATTTCTCGCCAGCGGCTGCGCGGCCCTCTTGACGATTCAGGCATTCGGGACGATGCTGACGTGTGGGACGGGCCGCCAGAGACACCTAGTCCCCGTTAACGCCCTGCGCGAGCGCCCCCGGCGAGCACCGGCTCGACCACCCACGCCACGCCGTGTGAGGCCCGGCGGCCAAACCGTCCGCCGAACGACCTCTATGTCCGGTTGAGGACATGTCCCCTAGTTGCCACGTCTGGGTGTCGACGCGGTGGGTATCCATTGCGTAAATTTCTTCTTGAAACGTCAGGGGTCCAAGCCATCAGCATCCCTCCCCCTCGGATGGCTGGACAGATTCGGAAGGAATTTCCCCCATGCGCACTTCTCAGACCGCTCGCAAAGTCATCGCCGGTGTCAGCGCCGCCGTCGTCACTCTCCTGCTCGTCGGCGGCACGGCCGTCTCGGTCGGGTCCGACGATGCTGGTCGGGGCGTGAGGAAGGAATCCTCAGCCACCTCGATCACGGAGTGGTGACCACCGTTCGGTCTTGGAGCCACTGAGACCGCAGCGGTCAGCGCCCGCGTCCCCGCAGGGGACGGGGGCGCTGCCACGTCTCAGGCGGCCGGAGGGTTCAGGGGCCCGAACTTGCCGTAGGTCTGGGTGCGGATGTACTCCGCGCGGACCATCGCCGCTCCGAGCTGCAGCCGGGTGGTCACCCCCAGCTCGTCCATCAGCTCCGAGATCCACCGGCGGACCGAGCGGACGTTGATCCCCAGGTTGCTCGCGATCGCCTGGTCGGTGGAGCCGGTCATCAGCAGGGACATCAGCATCTGCCGCCGGGGGTCGCTTTCGGTGTAGGTGGAGGCAGCGATCGGCACGGCGGTGTCCCAGACCGCCTCGAACAACCACTGCAGGGCCTCGACCAGCAGCGGGTGCCGGACGATGGACATGCGGAGCTCGTGCCCGGGCAGGTAGGACCGCATCGACGGGATGAGCGCGACCGAGGCGTCGACGATGACGAGCTTCATCGGAACGGGTGCGGTCCGGGACTGCTCACCCTTCGCGGCGAAGAGCGTCAGCTCCTTGAGCCGGTCGGCGTCGAATCCTGGGTGGTAGACGCAGCGCAGCGCGGTGCCGCGATCGAGGGCCTTCCACTCCTCGGCGTCCTCGATGAGCCCCTGCTCGTCCCCCGCGCGCTCGTCGGCGTACGGGGGCTTGTCGAACATGCAGATCTCTTTATGCGCCTTCGAGCAGAGGTCCCGGTTGCTGGCCGAGATGGCTTCCCGCCCCACCACGATGCGGATGTCGTCACTGGGGTTCTGGGTGGCGGCGAGGAGATGGCTGTGCAGCGACTCGGCGGCCAGGCTCGCCATCTCCAGCTCGGAGAGCCGTTGGGCCTTGAGGGCGTTCGCCACGTCGGGCAGGGGGAGCGAGCGCCAGGTGCCCCGGGCCATCTCCGTGGCCAACCCGAGCCGGCGCAGCTCTTCCAGGCGGCGTTCGAGCTCCTCGAGGGGCACCGAGCTGAGCTCGGAGAGCTCTGCCCTGGTGGCACTTCCGATGGGCGCGAGCACGAGGTAGATGGCCTCGGCTTCGGCGCTGATGCCCAGGGGCTGGAGCATGGCGTCCTCCGGCTTCGGTGTGAGACAGCGGCTGTGGCCACCACTCCCCCCGGAGCGATGTGGATACGCTGAGGTTCGCGCGACCTCGTCGCGCACGAATCGTCTCACAGCCTCGAAGGAGCACCCGCATGCCCGAGCTCGCCCAGATCGGTGTAACCGGCCTCGCCGTGATGGGGCGCAACCTGGCCAGGAACTTCGCGCGGCACGGCCACCGGGTGGCGATCCACAACCGCACCTACGCGAAGACGGAGTCCCTGCTGGCCGAGGCGGGCTCGGAGGGCACCTTCGTGCCGTCGGAGACGATGGCCGACTTCGTCGCCTCGCTCGAACGGCCACGCCGGGTGATCATCATGGTCAAGGCCGGCCGGGCCACCGACGCGGTGATCGAGGAGCTCATCCCGCTGCTCGAGGCCGACGACATCGTCATCGACGCGGGCAACGCGCACTTCCCCGACACGATCCGGCGCGAGGCCCAGCTCAAGGAGCATGGTCTGCACTTCGTCGGCAGCGGCGTCTCCGGTGGTGAGGAGGGTGCCCTCAAGGGTCCCTCGATCATGCCGGGCGGCTCTCGGAAGTCCTATGAGTCCCTCGGCCCGCTGCTCGAGGACATCGCGGCCAAGGTCGACGGCGAGCCGTGCTGCACCTACGTCGGCCCCGACGGCGCCGGCCACTTCGTGAAGATGGTGCACAACGGCATCGAGTACGCCGACATGCAGCTGATCGCCGAGGCCTACGACCTGATCAAGCAGGGTACGGGGGCCAGCGCGGCCGAGATCGCGGAGATCTTCCGGACCTGGAACGAGGGTGACCTCGAGAGCTTCCTGATCGAGATCACCGCCGACGTGCTGGCCCACACCGACGCCGAGAGCGGGCAGGCCTTCGTCGACCTCATCGTCGACCAGGCCGAGCAGAAGGGCACCGGCCGCTGGACGGTGCAGAACGCGCTCGACCTCGGTGTCCCCATCACCGGGATCGCGGAGGCGACCTTCGCGCGCGCCCTCTCGGGCTCCCTGCCCCAGCGTGAGGCGGCCCGCGGCAAGCTCGCGGCTCACACGGCTGCGTGGGACGTGCCGGACCGGGACGCCTTCGTCGAAGACGTCCGGCAGGCGCTCTACGCCTCGAAGGTCGTCGCCTACTCCCAGGGCTTCGACCAGATCGCCGCAGCCAGCGCCGAGTACGGCTGGGACATCGACCGCGGGGCGATGGCCCGGATCTGGCGGGGCGGCTGCATCATCCGCGCCCGCTTCCTCAACCGCATCACCGAGGCCTACGAGCGCGACGCCGACCTGCCGCTGCTGCTGGCCGACGACTACTTCGCCGAAGCGGTGGGCAACTGCCTCGCTGCCTGGCGCCGGATCGTTGCCGGGGCCGCGCAGAACGGCATCCCGTCGCCAGCCTTCTCCTCCTCGCTGGCCTACTACGACGGCATCCGGGCCGACCGGCTGCCGGCGGCGCTCATCCAGGCCCAGCGCGACTTCTTCGGGGCCCACACCTACCGCCGGGTCGACAAGCCGGGCACCTTCCACACCGAGTGGACGGCCGACCGGAGCGAGTCGAGCCTCGACGCGGCGCAGGCCCAGGCCCTACCGCCGGAGCCGGCGGAGAAGTCGGACCCGACGCCGGCCTGATGGGGCGCCCGCTCGCCCGGCCGGCACGGGTTCTGGCCCAACCGGTCCGCCGAGCGACCCGGCTCGCCCGGGCGGCGGCGACCCGGGCGGCCAACGAGGTCAACGCGCCGCGGTTCGCCCGGCACGCGGCCCGGCACGCGATGGTGCCCAACGGGGCGGTGGCGGTCTTCTTCGCCACCGGCCCGGAGAACCTGTACCAGTTCGAGCAGTGGCGCCTGCCGCTGGAGGAGCTGGCGCAGACCCGGCCCGTCCTGGTGGTCGTCGACCGGCCTGACACCGGGGAAGCGGTGCTGCGGCGGAGTCGGCTGCCGGTGACGCTGGCGCGGGGGAGCTCGGCCCTGGAGAGGCTGGTGAGCGACCGCGACGTGCGGGTGGTGCTCTACCTCAACCAGGTGGAGCCGAACTTCCGGATGCTGCGGTTCGCCGGGCCCGTGCACGTGCAGCTGGGCCACGGGGAGAGCGACAAGGCTTCCAGCGTGTCCAACCAGCACAAGGCCTACGACCTCACGTTCGTCGGTGGCCCGGCGGGCAGCGAGCGTCTCGGGGCAGCGCTGCGGGGCTTCGACCCGACCACCCGCGTGCTTCAGGTCGGGCGCCCTCAGCTGGACCACGCCTACCTCGGCGCCCCCGCCTGGCCGGCGGACGGTCGGCGACGGGTCCTCTACGCGCCCACCTGGGAGGGGGACCGTCCGAGCATTGCCTACGGGTCTCTGGCCTCGCACGGGGTGGCGCTCGTCGAGGCGTTGCTGGCCGATGACGGGGTCCGGGTGCTCTACCGCCCGCATCCACGGACCGGCACGGCGTCCGCGGCCCACGCGGCCGCAGACCGGCGTGTCCGCGAGCTGCTGGGCCGGGGCGGGGACGACCACCTCGTCGACACCGGGCCCTACGGCTGGCAGTGGACCTTCGCCGACGCCTGCGTCACCGACGTCTCCGCCGTCGCCTACGACTGGCTGGCCACCGGCAAGCCCCTGGTAGTCACCGAGCCCGACCGGACCGCGTTCCGGCCGCCGTCACCACTGGTGGACCGGCTGCGGCTGCTGGCGGCCGGTGACGCCGGCCAGGTGCTCGACCGGCTGGACGACCAGGACCCGAGCACCCTGTCCGAGCTGACCCGGTACTACTTCGGCGAGACGGCTGGCCGGGCCAGCACCGCGCGCTTCCTGGCCGCCATCGAGTCCTGCTACGCCTTGGCCGGCCGCGTCACCTAGGGGCAGCCCCGTGCGGGTCAGAGGCCCCGGAGGAAGTCGATGTCGTCGTCGGGGGCGCTGGGACGAGGCTTGGGACGCCGCCGGCCCAGCGACTCGGCGTTCGGACGCCCCAGCAGCAGCCACGCGACAGCCCCCACGAGCGGGACGCAGATGATCGCGACGGCCCAGAGCCAGCGCGGCATCTTCCGGACAGCGAGCGGTGGGGCCTGCGCCACCTCGACCACGCAGTAGATCATCAGCAGGGCCACGATGATGATCGGCAGATACCGCCCCATGTCCTGAGTATGCGTCGGGGCACCTCAGGGGACAACCGCGTCGCCGCGTGAGCGAGGGGAGGCAGGGTCCGCGGAGGCTAGGGTGAACGCCATGTCGGCCGCCTCCACCTCCGCCCTGGCCCCGGTGGAGACTCGATGAGCAGCCCTGCGGCCGGTGCGACGCGGCCCTCCCGGCCGACGATCCCCGAGCTCCGCCAGGTGACCCAGCCCCCGAGCGTCCGGACCCGGGCGGGGGCGGAGCACTGGGTCGCCCACGCCTACCTCCGGAACATCTCGCCCTACCTGACGCGGGTGCTGCTCCAGGCCGGCTTCACCGCCAACGGCGTCACCTGGCTGATGATCCTGTGCGCTGCCCTGGCAGCGGTGGCCACTGGGTGGCCCACGCTGCTCGGCGCGGTGCTGGTGGTCGTCCTCGTGCAACTGCAGATGCTCCTCGACTGCAGCGACGGCGAGGTGGCCCGGTGGCGGGCGACCTCCTCCCCGCTGGGGGTGTACCTCGACCGGGTGGGCCACTACGTCGCCGAGTGCGGCATCGCCGTGGCCCTGGGCGTGCGGGCGTCCGGCGGTCTGCAGGCGAGCGGGATCTGGATCAGCGCCGGCCTGCTGCTCGGGCTGCTGGTTGCGCTCAACAAGGTGGAGAACGACCTCGTGCACGTGGCCCGCCACTACGCCGGCCTGACGCAGATGCGCGACGCGGAGGAGGTGCGGGTGCCCTCCGCCGGCCTGCTGCGGCGGGCTCGGCAGCTCGCGCGCTTCGTCCCCTTCCACCGCGTCTTCCACTCCGTGGAGCTGTCGTTGCTGGTGCTGGCCGCCGCCCTGGTCGACCTCGTCGTCGACGGGGCCGCCACCCGGGTGATGCTGGCGGGCCTGGTGGCGGCCGCCGTGGTCACGGTCGTCGGTCACCTGGCGGCCGTCCTCGCCTCGGCCCGGCTCCGGTGACTGCACCGCTCCCGGCGGCCGGGGAGCCGGCCGGCCCGCCCAGGTTCGGCGCCGTCCTCCTCACCATGGGCAACCGTCCCGCCGACCTCGACCGGGCCCTGACCTCCCTGCTGAGCCAGACCGGCATCGCGCTCGACGTGGTGGTCGTCGGGAACGGCTGGGAGCCGGTCGGGCTGCCACCCGGGGTCCGCGGCCACCGGCTGCCCGAGAACCGCGGCATCCCCGCCGGCCGCAACGCCGGCGTGCCGCTGGTCGAGGGCGGCCTGCTGTTCTTCCTCGACGACGACGCGTGCCTGCCGCACGAACGCGTGCTCGCCGCCATGGCCGACCAGTTCGCCGCCGACCCCGCGCTCGGGCTCATCCAACCGCGCGTGGTCGACCCGGACGGCCGCCCGGCCCCCCGGCGCTGGACCCCGCGGCTGCGGGTGGGCGACCCCGGGCGCAGCAGCGCGGCGATGTCGGTGTGGGAGGGCGCGGTCGGCATCCGGCGGGAGGCGTTCGACTACGCGGGGGGATGGCCCGAGCGGTTCTGGTACGCCCACGAGGGCATCGAGCTGGCCTGGCGCGTCTGGGACGCCGGGTTCCACGTCCGATACGCCGGTGAGCTCGAGGTGCACCACCCGGCGATCCAGCCCACCCGGCACGCGGAGTTCTACCGCTACCAGGCCCGCAACCGGGTCTGGCTGGCCCGGCGCAACCTGCCGCTGCCCGTGGGCGTGGCCTACGTGATCTCCTGGGTGCTCGTCGGGGGCTCGCGCCTGCGCTCCCGGACCGCCGTCACCGAGACCCTCCGCGGCTACTGGCTCGGGCTCACCCAACCGGCGGGCCGTCGTCGACCGGTCAGCTGGACCACCGTCGCCCGGATGCTGGTGGCCGGCCGGCCGCCCGTCATCTGAGCGTAAGCCGGCTCAGCCGAGGGTCAGACCGGCGGCGAAGGCCACCGCGGCGACCAGCTCCGCGAGGCCGGTGGCCTTGAGGACGGGAACGAGGTCATGGCCGCTCGCCCCTTCGAGCACCCGCCGGGAGGCGGGCAGGACGACCACGAGGCCGACCAACCCGGCGAGCGCCCAGGTCTGCGTGAGCAGGGCCACCACGACCACGACCAGCGCCGCCCCGCGGAGGAGGCTGACGTAGAGCAGCCGGGTGCCGCGGTCGCCGAGGCGCGTGGCCAGCGTCCGCTTGCCCACCGCCCGGTCGCCGTCGAGGTCGCGCAGGTTGTTGGCCACGAGCAGAGCGCAGGCCAGCGCGCCGACCCAGACCCCGGTCAGCAGGGCGGCCAGGGAGAACCGTCCGGCCTGGACGTAGTAGGTGCCGCACACCGCGACGAGGCCGAAGAACACGAAGACGAACACCTCGCCCAGGCCCCGGTAGCCGTACGGCCGGCGACCGCCGGTGTAGGACCAGGCGGCGACGACGCAGGCCACGCCGACGGCCAGCAGCCACCACTGGCCGGTGAGCGCGACGAGCACCAGGCCGGCGACCCCGGCCAGCCCGAAGCACACGAACGCCGCCCGCTTCACCGCCCCGGGCTCAGCCACCCCGGAGCCGACCAGGCGTAGCGGCCCGACCCGGACGGCGTCGGTGCCACGGATGCCGTCGGAGTAGTCGTTGGCGTAGTTGACCCCAACCTGCAGCGCCAGGGCCACCACGAGCGCGAGCACGGCCCGCACGGGGGAGAAGGCGCCGTCGAAGCCGGCCAGTCCGCTGGCGGCGACCACGGGGGCGGCCGCCGCGGGCAGCGTCCGCGGCCGCGCGCCCTCCAGCCACTGGGCGGCGGTGGGGCGGGTGGCTGCGGTGGTCACGGGTCTCCTGTCCGGGGGGTCCCGGGATCGTCGGGGCCGCTCAGCCCGGCGACGAGCCGGAGCCGGTCGATCTTCCCACTGCTGGTGCGCGGCAGACGGCGCCGTCCGAGGACGCGACGGGGGGCCGCGTAGGCCGGCAGCCCGGCGCGCAGGTGCGCCCGGACCGCCTCGGCGTCCGCTTCGGACCACCCTTCCCGCTCGACGACGGCGACGACGGCGGTGCCCCACTCGGGGTCGGGCACCCCCAGCACGGCCACCTCCGACCCGTCCAGTCCCGGCCAGCGGCGCAGGTGGCGTTCGACGGCGGCCAGGTCGATGTTCAGGCCACCGCTGACGACCACGTCGTCGACGCGGCCGAGAACCACGAGCCGGTCCTTCACCCAGGTGGCCCGGTCCGCTGTGCGGAGCCGCCCGTCGACCAGCGCCGCGGCCGTCAGGTCAGGGCGGCCACGGTAGCCACGAAAGAGCAGGTCCCCGCCCAGGGCCACCCGGCCGTCGGCGTCCAGCCGGACGTCGACACCGGCCAGGGGCACCCCGTCGTAGACGCAGCCGCCGCAGGTCTCGCTCATCCCGTAGGTGGTGACCACGGGCACCCCGGCGGCCCGGGCGGACTCCGCGACGGCCGTCGCCAGCGGGCCGCCGCCGACCAGGACGGCGTCGAGCTCGGTCAACGCCTGCACCAGACGCGGCTCCCGCAGGGCCCGGGCCAGCTGGGTGGGGACGAGCGAGAGGTAGCGGCGGCCCTCCAGGTGAGCCACCACGCGGGGGAGGTCGGAGAGGTCAGGAGCCACGGCGTGGGCCCGGGTCCCAGCCAGGTGGGCGCGGGCCAGCACCATCAGACCGGCGACGTAGTGTCCCGGCAGCGCCAACGCCCAGTCCCCAGGACCGCCGAGCCGCTCCTGCGTCGCGCGGGCTGAGGCCCGGATGGCGGCGGCGCCCAGCAGCACGCCCTTCGGCGAGCCCGTCGACCCCGACGTCGAGACCACCACCGCCGTCCCCGGCTCCAGGGGCTGGTCGGGAGCCAGCATGGCCAGCGCCTGCCGACGCTCCAGCGGGGCGGGTGGCAGCGGCGCGACCGGGGGGCCGCCGGCCAGGGCCTGCGCCAGGGCGCGGGGTAACGCGTCCGCGTCCACCAGCCGCAGCCCGGAGACCCCGCGGGGCTCGGGCCCCTCGCCCTCGCGCTGCACGCCCGCCAGGCTAGGCGTTGCCCCTGCGCGCCGTGCGCGAGACTGGGCCGGTGCCCGAGCCCACCACCTATGCCGTGCCGCTGAGGACCCGCTTCCGCGGGATCCTCGAGCGGCAGGGGATGGTCTGGCGTGGGTCAGCCGGGTGGGCGGAGTGGAGCCCGTTCCTGGACTACGCGGGCGAGGAGCTGGTGCCCTGGCTGCTGGCCGCGGACGAGGCGGCCGAGCAGGGCTGGCCGGCGCCGCTGCGCGACACCGTCCAGGTGAACAGCACCATCCCCGCCGTGTCGGCGGAGGCGGCGCACCGGCTGGCCACCGAAGCCGGCTGCCGGACGGCGAAGGTGAAGGTGGCCGAGCCCGGTCAGACCCTCGCCGACGACCTGGCCCGGGTCGAGGCGGTGCACGACGCGCTCGGACCAGGCGGGCGGGTGCGGGTGGACGCCAACGGCGGCTGGTCGGTCGAGGACGCCGAGCGGAGCCTCCGGGCCCTCGCCCGGCTGGGCCTGGAGTACGCGGAGCAGCCCTGCGCGGGCGTGGAGGAGCTGGCCGACCTCCGGCGGCGGCTGGCCCGCTCGGGCACCGAGGTGCTGATCGCCGCCGACGAGTCCATCCGCCGGGTCGCCGACCCCTACCGGGTCCGGGCCCTGGAGGCCGCCGACGTCGCGGTGCTGAAGGTCCAGCCGCTCGGCGGGGTGCGGGCCTGCCTGGAGATCGCCGAGCGGATCGGGCTGCCCGTCGTGGTCTCCAGTGCCCTGGAGACCTCAGTGGGTATCCGCGCCGGTCTCGCGCTGGCCGCCGCGCTGCCCGAGCTGCCCTACGCCTGCGGCCTCAACACGGTCCGGCTGCTCGGCGACGACCTGGCCAGAGAACCTCTGGTCGCCGTCGACGGCACGCTGGCGGTGGAGTCGCTGGACGTCCCGGGCGCCGCGCTCGAGCGGAACCGGGCGCCCGAGGCCGTCGACGCGTTCTGGCGGACCCGGCTGGCGCGGACCCGGGCGCTGGCCGGGGCGGGGACCGGCCGTGGGTGACGCGGTCCGCCTCGCCCGGGCTCTGGTCGAGGGCCTGCTCGCCGCCGGGGTGCGCGACGTCGTCCTGGCCCCGGGTTCCCGCAGCGCCCCGCTGGCCTACGAGCTGTTCGAGGCCGACCGGACGGGTCTGCTCACCCTGCACGTGCGGATCGACGAGCGCAGCGCGGGCTTCCTGGCCCTGGGCCTGGCGAAGGGCTCCGGCCGACCGGTTCCTGTCGTCACCACGTCCGGCACAGCGGTAGCGAACCTCCACCCCGCCGTGCTCGAGGCGTTCCACGCCCATCTGCCGCTGGTGGCGCTGACCGCGGACCGGCCACCGGCGATGACCCACACCGGGGCCAACCAGACCACCGACCAGACGCACCTGTTCGGGCGTCACGTGCGCGCCTTCGCCGTCGTCTCCGACGCCCCGGTCGGCCCCGACGGCGGCGACGTGGCCGGGTGGCGCTTCGAGCTGAACCGGCTGCTGAGCACGGCGACCGGTCTCCGCACCCGGCAGCCCGGACCGGTCCACCTCGACGTCGCCTTCTCCGAGCCGCTGGTGCCCGCGCCCGCTGCCGCCCTGCCCCCCGCCCGCGCGACCGAGGTCAGCCCGAGCCGCCCGGCGGAACCGCTGGTGCTGCCCCCCGGGCCGCGGACGGTGCTGGTGGCGGGCGACCTGCCGCCGGCTTCGGGGCGGTCGGTGTCGGCGTTGGCAGCGGCGGCCGGTGTCCCGCTGCTCGCCGAGCCCTCGAGCAACGCCCGGCGTGGGCCGGCGGCGCTCGGGACCTACCGCGTGCTGCTGGGCTCCTCGCTCGCTGAGCAGGTCGAGCGGGTCGTCGTGTTCGGTCGCCCCACGCTGTCCCGCCCGGTCAGCCGGCTGCTGGCGCGCACCGACGTGGAGCTCGTCGTGGTCTCGGAGCACGCCGACTGGCCCGACCCCGGCCGCACCGCCTTCGCCGTGGCTGACGGCGTCAGCCTGGCAGGGGGCCCGGGACCGGACGTCTGGCTCCGGGCCTGGCAGGAGGCGGACCGCCGGGCCCGGGCGGAGCTGGCCCAGCTGCTGGCCGCTCAGACCCGGCTGAGTGGTCCGGCCCTGGCCGCAGCGCTGTGGGCGGCGCTGGGCGAGGACGACACCCTGGTGGTGGGTTCGTCCAACCCGGTGCGCGACCTCGACCTCGCCGCCGTCCGGGCTGCCCCGGCCGCGGTGTACGCGAACCGCGGGCTCGCCGGCATCGACGGCACCGTGTCCACCGCCGTCGGCATCGCCCTCACCCGGCGCCAGCCCACCCACGCCCTGATGGGGGACCTGACCCTGCTGCACGACGCCGGCGGTCTGGTCATCGGACCAGCCGAGCCCCGGCCCGACCTCCGCATCGTCGTGGCGAACGACGACGGCGGCAGCATCTTCGTCACCCTGGAACAGGGCCGCCCCGAGCACCAGGAGGCCTTCGAGCGGGTCTTCGGCACCCCACACGGCGCCTCGTTCGAGGCGTTGGCCGCGGTCTCGGGCGCCCGCTACCAGCGGGTAGAGGACGCCGCAGCCCTGGCTGCCGTGCTCGAGAGGCCGCCGGTGGGCATCGAGCTGGTCGAGGCCGTCGTCGACCGCACGCAGCGGCGCGCCCTGAGCACCGCCATCACTGCGATCGCAGCCACGCTCTGAGCGCGGCCGTCGCCCGGACGTCGTCCTCGTTGTACTCCAGGACGCGCGTCCGGGCCGCCGACCGTGATGCGTCGTCGCAGCCACCGACGGCGTCGGCGAACCAGGCCTGGGAGTTGAGCCCGCCGGGGTCCTCGTCGCGCCAGGAGAAGCCGGCGTGCTGCGCAATCACCTTCAGACCGAGGCCGCCGGCCCCGAAGAAGTGGGCCTTGACCAGGTCGTAGAGGTCGACGAACTGGCCGATCCGATCGGCAGCCCACTGCAGTCCGGGGTGCTCCGGCTCCCGCGCGGCGAGGGTGCGCAGCGCCGTCGGCTCGTAGGAGCTGTAGTGGTAGACCCGCACGCTCCGGGGGCCCTCGACCAGGCCGCGCAGCCAGCTCACCGCCTCCTCGGCCAGCGCGGCCTCGGAGCTGTCGTCCAGCTCGGCGAAGCGGCGAAAGGCGACGTAGCGGGGTGGGTCGTCGCTCCCGGTGTCGCAGACCAGGAAGCCCCACAGGTAGATCCGGCCGTCGGCGGCGCTCTCGATGTCCAGGTCGATCTCGAGGTCGGCCGCAGGGACCGAGATCGGGCCGCTGGTCTCGCGGTCGAAGGAGACGCCGGCAGAGAGCATCCGGGCTCGTCGCCACGCCACCCGGAGCCTTCCCTCGGTGCCCGATCGGTGGCTGACGTCTGGCAGGTAGCCGGGCAGCAGCGCGTCGAGGTCGGCGGCGGCCAGCTGCGCGACCGTGCGGATGCCCCGACGGCGCAGGGCCAGCACCTCGCGCACGTCGAGGGCCCCCTTGTCGATCCGCAGGCTCACCTCGTCGTCCGGCAGCTCCGAGCGGCAGTGGTCCCACCAGCCGCAGGTCTGGCACTCGCGCTGCACGACGGGCCGCACGACCGGCTGCGGGTCGCTGCCCGGGTTGCCCGTCCGTCGGGCGGCGGTGCGGGCCACCTCGACCCGCAGGTCCTGCTCGTGGTCGTAGCGTTCGAGCACGCTGCGGACCCGCCACCCACCAGGGGCCTGCCGGGAGAAGGTGCGGATCACCGGGGCGGCGAGGTCGACCCAGGCGAGCGCCCGGTCCTCCTCCACCGTGTCGGTGCCGATCACCGCGGCCCACGCGACCGACCCCGCGTGGCCGGCGGCCTCGAGCATGCGGTGGTAGTGGGCCAGCTGCAGGAAGTCGGCCTCCCGGCTGCTGAACCGGGGGGACACCCCGTCCCACGGCTCCAGCCGCAGCGGGCGCGGGTCCGCCAGCGGGGACCAGCGCACCGACGGCTCGGGAAGCGGCACCGGGGGAGCGGCCGGAGTCTCCTCCCCGCCGTCCGCCGGTGACGAGGAAGCGCGCGTCTCCTCGCCCCCGCCGGGCGGGCGGTGCCGGGCGGCAGCCAGCACCTTGTGGGCCTTCACCACGCCGGGGTGGTAGCTGGCGCGGCCGTCGGGCCGGTCCTGCCCGCGCAGGAGGAGGTCGGGCCGGCCGATGCGGTGCCCGGCGGCGTCGACGGGCAACGGCCCGCCCACGATGACCTCCGCTCCGACCAGCATCGCCTGGGCGCACGCCTGCGCCGCCGCGTCCACCTCGAGCAGCCGGAGGTCGACGACGAGCCCGGGCACGGCCTCGATGAGGGCCTCGAGCTGCTGGGCCTCGAACACCCGCGCGGCTCGCACCCGGGCCGGGAGCTCCGCGCGGCCCTCCGGCGGGCGCGGCACGGTCGCGTCGAAGGCGTTGTGCGTCTTGACCGGGCAGCTGCGGGCGGCGGAGGCGCCGAGCAGGAGCGTGGCCTGTCCGGCCGCCGCGACCGGTCCGGTCCCCATGGTCAGGCCCGGGCCCGGTGCAGGGCGACGACGCCGCCGGTCAGGTCCTGCCACTCCACCTGCTGCCACCCGGCCTGCTGCAGCAGGGCGGCGAGCGCGGCCTGGTCGGGCCAGGCCTGGATGGACTCCGCCAGGTAGCGGTAGGCCGCCGGGTTGGGGGAGAGGAGGGTGGCGATGCGAGGCAGAGCCGCCACCAGGTAGTCGGAGTAGAGGGTGCGGAAGGGCCGCCACGTCGGCGTGGAGAACTCGCAGACGACGAGGGTGCCTCCCGGTCGGGTCACCCGTCGCAGCTCACGCAGCGCGCCGAGGGTGTCCTCGACGTTGCGCAACCCGAAGGAGATGGTGACGGCGTCAAAGGCCGCGTCGACGTAGGGCAGCGCGAGGGCGTCCCCGGCGACGAAGCCGAGGGCGGGGCGGCGGCGCTTGCCCACCTCGAGCATCCCCAGGGAGAGGTCGGTGGGCACCACGGTGGCGCCCGCCCGGTCGAAGGGCTCGCTGGAGGTCCCGGTGCCCGCCGCGAGGTCGAGCACCTTCTGCCCCGGCTGCGGGTCGACCGCTCGGAGCACCCGCTGGCGCCAGGCGCGGTCCTGGCCCAGCGACAGCACGTCGTTGAGCAGGTCGTACCGGGCCGCCACGCGGTCGAACATCGCGGCCACGTCGGCCCGGCGCTTCTCGAGCGTCGCTCGTGCGTTCTCCACCACGGCGCAGAGCCTGCCACGCCGCGCTGACACTTCCGCCTCCGCGCCGGAGCCGGACGCAGAACGGGCCGGTCCGCAAGGACCGGCCCGCCGTCTGCGGCTCAGAGGTTGGTGCCGCCCCTGATGTCGGTGGGCTGCGTCGACCCGCCGGCCGGTTCGACGCTGACGGCCAGCGCGCCCGAGCGGTCCACGGGTCCGCGCATCCAGGACTTGGCCGGGGTCCCGCCGCTCACCAGGTTGTCCGCCCGGATCTCCCCAGGCTTCTCCAAGGAGCCGGAGAGGGTCCAGAGCTGGTAGGTGCGGTCGGGAGGCAGCGCGGGCAGGTCGCCGCTGGAGAACAGCGCCCGTCCGAGCTTCTTGGAGGCCACGAAGGTGGCCTTCCCACCGCCCGCCAACGTGATGGTGTGACCCTGCACGTCGGGCGCGTTCAGCAGCTCCGTCTCCAGGGTGGAGGTCGCCACGGGCGTCTCCCGCTGGGTCAGGGCCACCACCCAGCTGCCGAGACCGAGCGCGACCACCAGGGCCGCGGCCACGGCGAGCGACAGGACCCGGGTGAGCCGGCGCTGGCGACGCACGGCCAGCTCGTCGACCTGAGGGCTCGTCGCCACGGGCGGCAGGGCTGGCCCCTCGTGGACGGTGGCCAGCGGAGCGGTCTCGTCCTGGGGCGGGAGCACCCGCACCCCGCCGATGGCAGCCATCACGGAGCTCTTGAGGGCCGTCGGCGGCGGCGGCGTCGAGGCCAGCAGCGACAGCTCAGCCGCCGTCTCGCAGAATTCGACGACCTCCCGGCTGCAGGTCGGGCAGACGGCCAGGTGCGCCTCGAACTCCTCGAGCTCGCCGGCGTCCAGCGCGTTCAGTACGTAGGAGCCTGTGGCTCCGTGGATCTCGCTCATGCCTCCACCCCCAGGGCGTCCCGCAGCCCGATCAGGCCGTCGCGTATGCGTGTCTTCACCGTTCCCAGCGGCAGCTTCAGCAGCGAAGCCACCTGGCTCTGGGTGTACCCACCGAAGTAGGCCAAGGTGAGCGCTTCCCGCTGGATAGCGGTCAGGCTCGCCATTCCCTTGCGGACGCGCTCGACGTCCAGCTTCTGCTCGACGCCCTCCCACACGTGGTCGACCTCGCGGTCGGCCCCGGCCACGGCGTAGCGCTCGTCGCGAGCCACCTCGCTGCTGACGGAGCGGACCCGGTCGACCGCCCGGCGGTGCGCCATGGTGGTCATCCACCCCAGCACGCTGCCCTTCTCGGAGACGTAGCGGGCGGACTGGCGCCAGACCTCGACGTAGACCTCCTGCGTCACCTCGGCCGCGTGGTCGGGGGAGCGGAGCACGCGCAGGATGGTGCCGTAGATGCGCCCTGAGGTCAGGTCGTACAGCTCGGAGAAGGCGTCCTCGTGACCGCGCGCCGACCGGGCCATCAACTCGACCAGGCGCGCGGCGTCGGCCTCGCGCCCGGTCGGGCCGGCTGCGGATCGGTGCGGGTTGTCCGCCGGTCCGGCCGGTACCACGGAGATGTTCATCGGATGTGGTTCCTTCGTGTGGTGACGCGGTCTCGGGAGGTGCTCAGTCCCCTCGGGTGAACTGTCTCACGCGAGATGCTGACCGTTCCTGACGCCGGGCGAGGTGCCCGGACGCTGGGAGCTGTCGCGTCCTGGGCTCGTCCTGCCCATCGCGCGACCCCTCCCGAGCCGCGGGGACGTCGCTGGTGCGATCCGCCGCTCACCCCAGGTTCGGTGCCGTGGGCCAAGAGGATTGGTCAACCGGTGGGGCCGGACCCGTGAGGGGCGCGTTGGTCGGGGGAAACTCTGCGGAGAGGCAGAATCGTCCCCATGGCCAGACGCAGCGCGGTCCTCAAGGTCTCCGGCCTCCGCCGGACCTTCGGACCTGTGACGATTCTCGACTCCTTCTCCCTCGAGGTGCGGGCGGGCGAGGCCATCGCCCTGACCGGCCGCAACGGGGCCGGGAAGTCCACCCTGCTGCGCTGCCTGGTCGGGGCTGACCGGCCCGACGACGGCACCGTGGAGGTGCTGGGGAACCCCATGTCGGAGACCTCCCCCCAGATCCGCCGCGACGTGGCCACCGTGATCGACGACCTGGACTTCTTCCCCGACCTCAGCGTGGTCGAGCACCTGGACCTGCTGGCCCGGGCGCACGGAGTCCCCGATCCCGACGCCCTCGTCGACGAGGTCCTGGAAGAGGTGCAGCTGGTCCCGCAGTCCGGCCAGCTCCCCGGCACCCTGTCCTCGGGACAACGCCGTCGCCTTGCCCTGGCGACGGCCTTCGTCCGGCCCCGCAAGCTGCTGATCCTCGACGAGCCGGAGCAGCGGCTGGACGCCGAGGGCGTCAGCTGGCTGGCCCGCCGTCTCAAGACCGAGCGGCAGCAGGGCCTGGCCATCGTCTTCGCCAGCCACGAGCCCACGCTGGTGGAGAGCGTGGCCACCCGGGTGGTCGAGCTCGGGGCGTCCCGCGGATGAGCACCGTCGACGCCGTGGAGGACTCCGGTCCGGCGGGGGATGCGGAACCGGTCCTCACCCCGACCTCCGCCCGCAGCCTCAAGCGGCAGATCCGGGAGTGGCGCCGCGGGCGGGCCACCAAGAAGCTCGGCGAGGTCTTCCACGACGCCTACATCGCCCTGATCGGGGCGCTGATGCTCGGCGCGATGCTGGTCAACGTCGTCATCAAGGCCCAGCGGACGGTCTCCCAGTGCGACTCGGCATCGTGCCTGTCGGCCCGCACCGTGCTGCCTTGGGCTGGTCTCGCGGTCACGGTCGCGGTCGCGCTGGCGGTGAGCCGGCTCTTCGGCCCGGTGCTGGCCTCGGCCGCGGAGGGTTTCTGGCTCCTCGACGCGCCGATCTCGCGCGCCCAGCTGCTCGGGGCCCGGCTGGTCGGGGCGGTGGCCGCGGCCTTCGCGCTGGGGGCGGCGCTGGGGGCTCTCGTCTCCGCCCTGACCGGCTCGCCCGGAGCCGAGGTGCTCGCCTGGACGGCGGCGACGGGTCTGGCGGCCGCGGCAGCGGTGGCGTTCGCCGCAGCCCAGCAGGGCGTGGAGCGGACGCGGCTGACCCACGCCCTCGGCTACCTGTTCGGCCTGGCCGGGGTGGTGGCGCTGTTCCTGGTCGTCGCCGTGGCGGCGCAGTGGGTGCAGCTGGAGATCAGCGACAGCGTCGGCGCGGAGCTCGCCGCGGTGCTCGGCGGGTTCTCGCTGCTGGTCCTGGTGGGCAGCTACCTGCTGGCCCGGGTCCGGCTCCGGCACATCCGGCGGACCCGGCTGATCAGCGGCGGAGCGCTCGTCAGCGGCATCTCGGGGGCCTTCTTCGCCCTGGACATCGGGCTGGCCCGCGACATCGTCGTCGAGCGGCGCGCGCTGGAGAAGGGACACGTCAAGCCCGAGCGCGGTCAGGGGCTGGGCGTCCAGGCCCTGACCTGGCGGGAGTGGCAGCGGCTGCGCCGCTTCCCCCAGCCGCTGCTGGTGCTGGCGGCCACCGTCGTCGTGCCCTACGCAGCCGACGCGCTGGGGATGAGCGTGCTCACGCCGGTGCTGGCGGCGCTGGCCCTGTTCGGGGCGCTGATCCCCACGCTGGGCGGGTTGAGGGTGCTGACCCGGACCGGGGGACTCGCCCGCTGCCTGCCCTTCTCGCTCGCCCAGATCAAGCTGGCCTCGATCACCGTGCCGGCCATCCTGGCGGCCGTCTGGGCGGTGCTGACCACCGCTGCCTACCTCGGCTTCGGTGACGGCGCCGTCGAGCGCACCATCCCGGAGGCGTCGATGATGTCGGTGGCCACGGCGAGCGCGGGCCTGCTCGCCGCGGTGCGCTGGACCCAGGCCAAGGGCGTCGACTTCAGCGCACCGATGGTCGCCACCCAGGCGGGGGCCATCCCGCCGGGGTTGATGACCAACATCTTCCGCGGCTTCGACGTCGCCATCTTGGTGACGGCGCCGATGCTGCTCGGCTTCTCACCGTTCTGGTCGCTGCTGCTCGCCGGCGTCGCCGCCCTGGTGCTGCTCAACTCGATGGACGCGGAGTCGGTCCGGGCCCGCCAGGCCGAGCAGCGCCAGGAGCTGGAGCGCCAGCGCAAGCTCCGCGACGCGGCGGTGAACCAGAACAAGCAGCGCAAGCGCTAAGCGTTCCGGCCCCGCTTCCCCGGCTTGCCGCGGAAGCCGGGTCTGCTCCCCGCAGAGGCCTCCCGGCGGCTCTAGGCTGACCTGGTGCCTGACGTCCAGCTCCCGCCGGGACGCCACGTCTTCGCCATGAACGAGATCCGCAGCGGGTCAGGCGGGCTGATCCGCGCCGTGCTGCTGCGGAACCGGTTCTTCGCCGAGCGTGGCGGCGTCCAGCCCACCCTGCTCGTGCTGAGGCCCTACCCCGACTACGCCGAGCGCAAGGCCCGGCTGGTGGCGGAGGGCCTGCTGAGCGAGACCACCCCGGTGCTCTCGGTCTTCGACCAGCTCCGGCTCGAGCCGAGCACCGCCGTGCTGGAGGACGCCCCGCTGCTTGCCCCCCTGACGGGTACCAGGGCGAGCGAGGAGACCTATGCCGACGGGTCGCCCTTCCGCACCGTGCACCGCCACAACAGCAGCGGCGACGAGGCCGCCTGGGACTACCGGCGCCCCGACGGCACCGTGCACCTCCGCGTGAGCGCCGGCCCCCTCGGCTCCGGGGCCGACCGGGCCCCGCGCGCCCGGCTGGTCGCTCCGGACGGGCGGGTCACCCAGACCTTCGGCTCGATGGCCGCCTTCCACCGGCACCACCTCGACGTGCTCTTCCCACCGCCCGGACCCGTCTTCGTCTACCTGGACAGCCGGGTCAGCGTGCCGCTGGTCCTGCCGGCCCCCGCGCCGAGGTTCCACCCGATCTACGTGCTGCACAACCAGCACACCACGCGCGCCCGCCGCTGGGACTCCCCAATGTCGCCCTCCTACCGGGCGGCGCTGGTCCGGCTTCCCGAGCTCGCCGCGCTGGTCACCCTCACCGAACGGCAACGCCGTGACATCCGGCTGCGGTTCGGGGAGGTCAGCCACGTCTTCGCCGTCCCCAACCCGGTCCTGCCGGTGCCGGTGCCGCAGGTCCGCCCGGCCCGCGACTCCCGGCGGCTGGTCATCGTGTCGCGGATGGCGCCCCAGAAGAACCTGGGTGACGCGCTGCGGGCTTTCCGCCTCGTCCTCGACGCCCGCCCGGACGCCCGGCTGGACATCTACGGCGACGGCCCCGACCGGCCCGCGCTGGAGGCGCTGCTGGTCGAGCTCGACCTCACCGCCGCCGTCACACTGCACGGCTTCCGCCCCCTGGCCGAGGCGGACCTGTGGAGCGCGTCGGGCTTCCTGCTCACCAGCCGCTTCGAGGGCTACCCGCTGGCCACCCTGGAGAGCCTGGCCCACGGTTGCCCCGTCGTGGCCTACGACATCCGCTACGGCCCGCGCGAGCAGATCACCGACGGCGTCGACGGCTACGTGGTGCCGCGCGGCGACGTCGCCGCGCTGGCTGACCGGGCCGTGCGCCTGCTGGACGACCCCTCCTTGGTCGCGCGGATGAGCGAGGCCGCGCTCGGCAAGGCGGCCGACCACGGCCCCGACCGCTTCCTGCGGGACTGGGCTCGGGTGCTGGACGGCGTCGTCGCCCTGGCCCCGCGGCGGATCGAGCTGGAGGAGGTGCGGCTGGAGGTTCGCGCGCTCACACCGCCGACGGCACGCGCCGTTCGCCGCATCCCGGTCTCCCGCGCCGACGGCAGACTGCGGTTGGCCGTCCGCGAGCCGCCCTTCCGGTTCGAGGGGAGGCTGTCGGTCCGGGGTGGAGGCGGGTCGCCCGCTCTGCGGGACGCCGTGGTCACCCTGACCGCGCTGGGCGACACCGGCGGCTCCACCAGGCGAGTGCCGCTCCAGGTGACCCGCGAGGGGGAGGGCTTCCGGCTGGAGCTGAGCTGCACGACCAGCCACCTGTTCTCGGGCCTCGGGAAGCGGTCCCGGCACGCCCGGCTGCGGCTCGACCTGGTGTGGGAGAACGCGAGCTGGCAGGTGCTGCTCGGCGACGGCGCCCGCTGGTCCCGTCCGCGTCCCACGCCGCCGGTCGCGCGCCGGCTCCGGCGGCGGCTCCGACGGCTCCGACGGAGGCTGAGCGCGGTCGCTACTCGGCGGTGAACTGGATCTGGTGCCACCCGCGGGCACCGTCGGGGAAGACCTTGGTGCGTTCCTCGGGCTGGGTCTCGCCGTCGAGGTCGGTCGCGCGGACCTGGGCGCTGTGCAGCCCCGCCGGACCGTCGTAGCGGAAGGACCACTGCCGCCACAGGTCGATGCCCCCGTCGGCGGCCAGCGTCGTCTCCTGCCAGTCGCCGTCGTCGATGCGGATCTCGACCTTGGCGATGCCGCGGTGCTGCGCCCACGCGACGCCGGCGATGACGGGCTTGTCCTTGGTCAGGGTGCCGAGGCTCTTGGGGACGTCGATCCGGCTCTGGGTGAGCACCGGGGCGTCGGTGGCCCAGTCCCGCGCGGTCCAGTAGGCGGTGCGGCGGTCGTAGGTGGTGAACTCGATCCGCTCCAACCACTTGGTCGCCGACACGAAGCCGAACAGGCCTGGCACGAGCATCCGGGCGGGGTAGCCGCGCTCGTCGGCCAGCGGCTGGCCGTTCAGGCCGACGACGACCATCGCGTCGCGGCCATCGCTGACCGCCTGGTAGGGGGTCGAGCACGTGTACCCCGAGTCGGCGGAGGAGGAGTAGACCTGATCCACCCCGGCCTGGACGCCCACGAGCTCGATGAGCGTGGAGAACGGCACACCCAACCAGCGGCCGGTGCTGACGTAGGACCCGCCGACCTCGTTCGAGACACAGGTCAAGGTGATGTCCCGCTCCACCATCGGCATGGCCAGCAGGTCGTCGTAGCTCAGGGTCACCGGCTTGTCGACCATGCCGTCGATGGTCAGCGACCAGGACGAGGCGTCGATCCGTGGGGTGACCAGGCTGATGTCGACGCGGTAGAAGTCCTCTGCCGCGGTGGTGAACGGGGTCATGCCCGGCAGCTGGACGCCCTGCGGCAACGGGGCCGCGGGCGAGGCGGGCGCTGGCAGGCCGAGGGCGCGCCGGGCGGCCGAGCCAGCGTCGCGCACCTTGCCCACGACGAAGCCGCCGCCACCGGCGAGCGCGGCCACCGCGGCGGTGCCGCCCAGGGCTAGCAGGAAGCCACGGCGTGAGCGACCGACGGCCGCGTCGCTCGGGAGGGCCGCCACGGAGGTGGCAGGCTCCGAGCCGGGCAACGGGCGGGTCCTCAGCAGTTGCAGCGCGAGCACACCCACGACGCCGGCCAGCACGGAGGGGACGACGTCGGCGACGGGTCCGCGGGTGAGCGCCGCGGCCGCGCCGACCACGCCGAGCAGGCCGATGGCCACCGACGCCGTCCGGGGGCGCCGCCAGGCCACCAGGCCGACCACCGCCGCGAGCACCAGCAGGACGACCCCGACGCTGCCGATGAGGATGGGCTTGTCCGCCGTCCCGAAGGTCCGGACGGCGTACTCCTTGGCCGGGGTGGGGGCTGCGTCGATGAGGGCGGAGCCGACGGCCAGCACCGGGGAGGTGGTGGGGTTGGTGAGGGCAGCCACCAGGTGGCCCACCCCCACGGCAGCGCCCGCGGCGGAGACGCCGCTGAGGGCGCGCAGCCCGGCCCGGGGCTGGGCCGGACGGCCGTCCGGGACCGCTGCGGCGGGACGCTCGAGGGTGGTGGTCACGCAAGGACTTCGTTGCGGAGGTGTCCGGAGATTGGCCCGCGTGACCTTGGCCACCCCGGCGTCAGCACCTCCGGTTCTGCTCCGGGGCCGCACTAGCCTGGGGCGGTGACCGAGACGGGCCCGACACCGCCCCCGCTGCGGGTGCGCACAGTCGAGATCGCCGACCCCGGTCCCCTCGAGGCGCTCCTGCCCCCCGACGGGGCCCTGGCCTGGGTCCGCCGAGGCGACGGCATGGTCGCCTGGGGCGAGGCGGACCGCTACAAGCCGACGACCATCACCGACGCCGAGCAGTGGTGGGCCGGGGTGAGCCGGGACGTCGTCGTCACCGCCGAGCTCGCCGAGCCGCCGGCCGGGGCCGGGCTGGTGGCCTTCGGCAGCTTCGTCTTCGACGGCGGGTCCGCCGGCCGGTCGACCCTGGTGGTGCCCCGGACGGTCGTCGGACGCCGCGACGGCCGGGCCTGGCTGACCCGGATCGACACCGGTACGGGGGCGTCCGACGAGGTCCCGCCCGCTCCCGCCGTCCCACCCCGGCCGCCGGTCGGCCTCCGGTGGAGCGACGGGACGCTGTCCGAGCAGGCCTGGCAGGACGCCGTCGGGGAGGCGGTCCGCCGGATCGGCGCGGGGGTGCTGGACAAGGTGGTGCTGGCCCGCGACGTGGTCGCCACCGCCGAGGAGGAGATCGACCCCCGCTGGCTGGTCGCCCGGCTCGCCGACCGGTACGCCAGCTGCTGGACCTACCTCGTCGACGGACTGGTGGGCGCGACCCCGGAGATGCTGGTCCGCCGTGAGGGTGGCCTAGTCACCTCCCGGGTGCTGGCGGGGACGATCCGCCGCGCCGCAGGGGACGGGGACGCCGACCTCAACCTGGCGGCCGCGCTCGCTCGTTCCAGCAAGGACCTCGAGGAGCACGAGTACGCCGTCACCTCGGTCGCCCGCGCGCTCGCCCCCTTCTGCTCGGGCATGCACGTCCCCGACGCCCCCTACGTGCTCGAGCTCCCGAACGTCCTGCACCTGGCCACCGACGTGACCGCGGTCGCCCGGCCCGGGACCAGCGCCCTGGGCCTCGCCGCGGCGCTGCACCCCAGCGCGGCGGTCTGCGGCACCCCGACCGACGTGGCCCGCGAGCTCATCCCCGCCCTCGAGCACCTTGACCGGGAGCGTTACGCCGGCCCGGTCGGCTGGGTGGACGCCGCCGGGGACGGGGAGTGGGCCATCGCCCTGCGCTGCGGGCAGGTCGAGGAGACCGACCCGCGGCGCATCCGGCTCTTCGCCGGGTGCGGCATCGTCGCGGGCTCGGACCCTGCCGCCGAGCTCGCCGAGTCGGTGGCGAAGCTGCTGCCCATGCGCGAGGCCCTGGGCTGCCTGAGCGCACCGGTCCCTGCAGCGGTACCGGCGTCGTGACCTCGCCGCCGAGGACCGTCGCCGTGGTACTGGCTGGTGGAACGTCCCGGCGGTTCGGCAGCGACAAGCTGGCGCACCCGGTGGAGGGCCGGCCGCTGCTCGAGTACACCCTGGCCGGTCTGCCGGACGACGTGCCGGTGGTCCTGGTGGGACCGGCGCGGGCGACCGACCACGCGGTCACCCTCGTGCGCGAGGACCCGCCGGGCGGGGGGCCGACCGCCGCCCTGGTCGCGGGGCTGCGACAGGCGCTGGTCGATGGCGCCGAGCTGGTCCTGGTGCTGCCGGGCGACGCCCCCGGCGCCGGCGCCGGGGCCCTGGCGCTCCGCGACGCCCTGGTCCGCGGGGGCCACGCGGCGGTGCTGGGCGTCGACGTCGACGGGCGGGAGCAGCCGCTGCAGCTGGCCCTGCGGGCGGCGGCAGCCCAGGCGCTGGTGGCCCTGGCGGGGCCGGACGGGGGCGCGGGGGAGTCCGCCCGCCGCCTCGTGCACAGCCTCGACCCGCCGGCGGTCCCCTGCGCCCTGCCCCCGGCCGCCACTCTGGATGTCGACGACCACGACCAGCTGGCCGCCTGGCTCCGACTTGTCAGACGTGGTGCCGCCCCTGGCCACCCTGGCCTGTGACACGTCGGCAAGGATAGAGAGTCAGGTGAAGGGGGCGCGCGCGTCCACCACCCGGCTGAGCCGGCCGGCCGTTCGCCACAGCCGCGCGGTGAGGTCCCGGTCCTCGTCGGTGACCAGGTTGCCCATCACCCGCAGCGCCAGGGTCATCAAGATCTGCGACCGCATGCCGACGGGACCGAGCAGGCCCAGCAGCCCGGGTACGGTGATCAGCCCTGCGAGCCGCCGCGCCACGCTGAAGGACGGCCCGTAGTGGGTGCTCAGCAGAGCCGGCCACGCACGGCGAAGGTCACCGTCACCGGGTAGCAGGTCCGCCAGGAGCCGCCCGGTCTCCAGTCCGTAGTCGATGCCCTCCCCGTTGAGCGGGTTGACGCAAGCCGCGGCGTCGCCGACGAGTGCCCAGTTGGCCCCGGCCACCCCGCTCACCGCCCCGCCCATGGGCAGCAGGGCCGAGGTCGGGCTGCGCAGCGTCTCGCCGAGGCCGAAGTCGTGACGACGCTGCTCGGCGTAGAAGCGCATCAACGGCCGCAGCGCCACCTCGGCCGGGCGCTTGGCGGTGGCCAGCGATCCGACGCCCAGGTTCACCTGCCCGCCGCCCAGCGGGAAGATCCAGCCGTACCCCGAGAGCAGCTCGCCCTGCTCCCCCCGCAGCTCCAGGTGCGAGGAGATCCACTCGTCAGGGCGCTCGGTGTCGACGTAGCACCGCCCCGCGACCCCGTAGACGGTGTCCCGGTGCCAGGTGCGGCCCAGCAGCCGGCCCAGCGAGGACCGGACGCCGTCGGCGACCACCAGCCGGCGGCACCCGATGGTCCGTGGCCCGTCCGCGGTGGCGAACACCACCGCCGTGACCCGGTCGCCGTCGCGGACGACGTCCACGGCCCGCGCGCCGGACAGGGCGATGGCCCCGGCGTCGAGCGCGGCGGTGCGGATCCGGTCGTCGAGGTCGGTCCGCGGCACGGCGGACCCGTGGTCGGGCAGCGAGCCGCCGGGCCAGGGCAGCTCGAGCACCTGGCCGAAGCCGTGCGCCCGCAGGCCGCGGTTCACCGCGCGGCCGCGGCTCCAGTCGCCGAGCCCCAGGCGGTCCAGCTCGGCGAGGGCACGCGGGGTGAGCCCGTCGCCGCAGGTCTTGTCCCGGGGGAAGGTGGACGCGTCGGCCAGCAGCACCTGCTCACCCGTCCGGGCGGCCCAGGCGGCTGCCGAGGAGCCAGCGGGGCCGGCTCCGACCACCACCACATCGGCGCGCTCTGCGACCGCCATCCGCTCCCCGTCCGTCCCGCTCTCCCGTGCAACAGCCCGGCCATCCTGCCACCGGCTTCCACGCCGGGATTTCGCACAGCGAACGTGCCCTAAATCGCCGGGGGAAGCCGCTGGGCACCACGGCTCGTCCGCGTGCCGGAAGTGTCACCGCAGCGTCGTACAGTGAGCGTCACGGACCTCGTGAAGACATTCACGAGCACTTGGCAGCTACGGACGACCACGTCGAGGACGACGGCGGAAGGGCGGTTATGAACCCCTACTTGGGCATCGTGATCCTGCTGGCCCTCGGGGCCGGCTTCGTCGCGCTGACCATCGTCACGAGCCTGCTGGTCGGCCCCGGACGGTACAACCGCGCCAAGTACGACTCCTACGAGTGCGGCATCGAGCCCACCCCTCAGCCGGTCGGCGGCGGACGCTTCCCGGTGAAGTACTACATCACCGCGATGCTCTTCATCGTCTTCGACATCGAGATCGTCTTCCTCTACCCGTGGGCGGCCTCGTTCGACCTGATGGGCACCTTCGCGCTGGTCGAGATGGTCCTGTTCATCCTCACGGTGTTCATCGCCTACATCTACGTCCTGCGCAGGGGCGGCTTGGAATGGGACTGACCCCGGCCCGGCGCCGCACCCACCCCCACCACACCGACACCCACCGCACCGACACCGCACGAGGGAAGTACTGACATGGGTCTCGAGGAGAAGCTCCCCAGCGGGGTCCTGCTGACCACGGTCGAGGGCCTGTTCGGCTACATGCGCAGCGCCGCGTTCTGGCCGGCGACCTTCGGCCTGGCCTGCTGCGCCATCGAGATGATGACCTACGGGGCCCCGCGCTACGACTCCGGCCGCTGGGGCCAGGAGGTCTTCCGGGCCTCACCGCGGCAGGCCGACCTGATGATCGTGGCCGGGCGGGTCAGCCAGAAGATGGCGCCGGTGCTGCGCCAGATCTACGACCAGATGCCCAACCCGAAGTGGGTGCTGGCCATGGGCGTCTGCGCGAGCACCGGCGGCATGTTCAACAACTACGCGATCGTGCAGGGCGTCGACCACGTCGTCCCGGTGGACATGTACCTGCCCGGCTGCCCGCCGCGGCCGGAGATGCTGATCGACGCCATGTTCAAGCTCAAGGACAAGGTGGCCAACACCCCGATCGGCACCCACGCCCGCGAGGCCGCGGCCGCTGCCGAGCAGGCGCAGCTGGTGGCGCCGTCGAGCCGGGAGCTCAAGGGGCTGCTGCGGTGAGCGGGGACAACCGGGGCGACCGCACGGCGAGCGGGGAGCCGATCAACGCCGAGTCCGACGCGAAGGCCCGCGTGAAGGGTGCCGTGCCCGAGGGTGAATCCGCCCCCGACGCCGGCACCCGCGCTGGCTCGCTGACGGGCGCGGCGCCCGACCTCGCCACTGACCAGACCGAGGCCGGGGAGGACCGCTCCGAGCTCGCGGTGTCGAGCCAGCCCACCACTGAGGTCCTCGAAACCCGCAGGGGGATGTTCGGCGTGCGCGGGACGGGTGACACCTCCGGCTACGGCGGGCTCACCAAGACGATCGCGTTCCCCTCTGCGGTGGAGCCCCCCTTCGGCGGCTGGTGGGACCAGGTCCACGACCGCATCGGCACGCTCATGCACGGCACGGACGGTGTCCTCACCAAGGTCGTCGTCCACCGGGGGGAGATCACGTTCCACGTCGCCCCGCAGCACCTGCCCACCCTGGTGCGGCACCTCCGCGACGACGCCCAGCTGCGGTTCGAGTTCTGCAGCAGCGTCTCCGGGGTCCACTACCCTGCCGACGCGGGCGCTGAGCTGCACGTGATCTACCACCTGCAGTCGATGACCCACAACCGGCGGATCCGCCTCGAGGTCTCGGTGCCCGACGCCCACCCGCACGTGCCCTCGGTCGTGCCCACCTACCCGACGGCAGACTGGCACGAGCGCGAGACCTGGGACATGTTCGGGATCGTCTTCGACGGGCACCCGGCCCTGACCCGCATCCTGATGCCCGACGACTGGCCGGGCCACCCCCAGCGCAAGGACTACCCGCTCGGCGGCATCCCCGTGGAGTACAAGGGCGCCGTGGTCCCGCCCCCCGACCAGCGGAGGAGCTACACCTGATGAGCAGCATGGCCGACTCCCACCTGCAGGACGCGACGAGCGCTGCCGACGGCGACCAGCCGGAGGACGCCTAGGAGCGGCGCGGCGGAGGGGCGGGTCTACACCGTCACCGGGCAGGACTGGGACTCCATCGCCGCCCAGCAGGCCGAGCGTGGTGACGAGCGCATCGTGGTCAACATGGGGCCTCAGCACCCCTCGACGCACGGGGTGCTCCGGCTGATCCTCGAGATGGAGGGGGAGTCGGTCACCGAGGCCCGCTGCGGCATCGGCTACCTGCACACCGGCATCGAGAAGAACCTGGAGTTCCGCAGCTGGACCCAGGGCACCACCTTCGTCACCCGGATGGACTACCTCGCCCCGCTGCACAACGAGACCACCTACTGCCTCGGGGTCGAGCGGCTGCTGGGCATCGAGGAGGAGATCCCCGAGAAGGCCAGCGTTCTGCGGGTGATGATGATGGAGCTCAACCGCATCTCCTCCCACCTGGTCTGCATCGCCACCGGCGGCATGGAGATCGGGGCGCTGACGGTGATGACCATCGGCTTCCGCGAGCGCGAGAAGGTCCTCGACGCCTTCGAGCTGATCACCGGCCTGCGGATGAACCACGCCTACATCCGTCCCGGTGGCGTCGCCCAGGACCTGCCCGACAACGCGCTCGAGCACGTCCGCGACCTCGTGGCCTGGATGAAGAAGCACCTGCCGGAGTACGCCGCCTTCTGCAACGAGAACCCGATCTTCAAGGGCCGGCTGTCCGGGGTGGGCCACCTCGATCTCGCCGGCTGCCTGGCGCTGGGGATCACGGGACCGCCGCTGCGGGCCACCGGCTACGACTGGGACCTGCGCAAGAAGCAGCCCTACTGCGGCTACGAGACCTACGACTTCGAGGTCCAGACCTGGGACACCATGGACGCCTACGGGCGCTTCCGGATCCGGCTCAACGAGATGTGGGAGAGCCTCAAGATCGTCGAGCAGTGCGTGAGCCGGCTGGAGAAGATGGAAGGCGACCCGGTCATGGTCGCGGACCGCAAGATCGCCTGGCCCGCGCAGCTGTCCATCGGCTCGGACGGCATGGGCAACTCGAACGAGCACATCAAGCACATCATGGGCGAGTCGATGGAGGCCCTGATCCACCACTTCAAGCTGGTGACGGAGGGCTTCTCCGTGCCGCCCGGCCAGGCGTACGTCCCGGTCGAGAGCCCGCGCGGGGAGCTGGGCGCCCACGTCGTCTCCGACGGTGGCACGCGCCCGTTCCGGACGCACTACCGCGACCCGAGCTTCACCAATCTGCAGGCCATGCCCGCGATGTGCGAGGGGTCGATGGTGTCCGACGTGGTGGTCGCAGTGGCGAGCCTCGACCCGGTCATGGGCGGGGTGGACCGTTGACCCCGCTCCTTGAGGTGGTCGGAGGGATGGTGGTTGTCGGGCGTGGCCGGACCGAGCGGCGCCTGGCCCGCCCTCGGCGCTGCGCTCCGCTGGCGCTCCGCTCCGCGCCAAACGCCCGACCCACCCGGCCAGGCGCCGCTCGGTCCGGCCACGCCCGACCGTGCCGTCCCTGGGGTGCGAGTTCGTCGTCGTTCGCCCTTCAGTCGTCGCCGGCGACCGTGGGGGCTGCGTCGGGCACCATCGCCCCTTGGGGCGCACGTTCACGATCTCGGAGGGGCGCATGAGCAACCTGGTCGAGCCGCAGGGGCCTGGGGCCCGGGCGGGGAGCCCGGTGGGGGACCACGGGGTGGAGGCGCTGGCCAACCACGGGCACGGGAAGACGCACTTCGACGAGCCGAGCCTGCACTTTGACGGGCCGGCGACGCTGATCGACGAGGGCGTGCTGGAGGAGCTGGCGCTGATCGCCGGGCGCTACCCGCAGGCGCGGTCGGCGCTGCTGCCGATGCTGCACCTCGTGCAGAGCGTGGAGGGCCGGGTGACCCCGGCCGGGATCGAGGCCTGCGCGCGGATCCTCGGCATCAGCACCGCCGACGTCAGCGGGGTGGCGACCTTTTACACGATGTACAAGCGCCGTCCCGTCGGGAAGTACCACGTCGGGGTCTGCACCACCGCGCTCTGCGCGATCATGGGCGGCGACGAGGTGTTCGCCCGGCTGCAGGACCACCTCGGCGTCGGCAACGACGAGACCACCGAGGACGGCCAGATCACCCTGGAGCACCTCGAGTGCAACGCCGCCTGCGACTACGCGCCGGTGATGATGGTCAACTGGGAGTTCTTCGACGACACCACCCCGGCGAAGGCCGTGGAGGTGGTCGACGCGCTCCGGGCCGGAGTGCCGGTGCAGGCCACCCGCGGCGCCCGGGTGGCCACCTGGCAGGAGACCGAGCGTGTGCTCGCCGGGTTCCCCGACGGGCGGGCCGACGAGGGGCCGACCTCGGGCGAGGCGTCCCGGTTGGGGCTCGACATCGCCCGCGAACGGGGCTGGCAGGCCCCCGCCGCCCCCACCCTCGACGCCGAGCCGACGGAGACCGCATGACCGACACGCTGACCCCGGTCCTCACCGCGAACTGGGGCGATGACCGGGCCTGGAAGCTCGTCAACTACGAGCGCTCCGGCGGCTACCAGGGGCTTCGCAACGCCCTGGCCCTCGAGCCGGCCGACGTCGTGGCCCAGGTGAAGGACAGCGGCCTGCGGGGGCGCGGGGGCGCCGGGTTCCCGACAGGGATGAAGTGGGGCTTCATCCCCCAAGACAATCCCAAACCCAAGTACCTCGTGGTCAACGCCGACGAGTCCGAGCCGGGCACCTGCAAGGACATCCCGCTCATGATGGCCTCGCCGCACACCCTGGTCGAGGGTGTCATCATCTCCGCCTACGCCATCCGGTCCAACACCGCGTTCATCTACGTCCGGGGCGAGGTCGTGCACGTGGTCCGCCGGCTGCAGCAGGCCGTCCGCGAGGCCTACTCCGCCGGGTACGCGGGCACGAACATCCTGGGCACCGGCTACGACCTTGAGATCATCGTGCACGCGGGCGCCGGGGCCTACATCTGCGGCGAGGAGACGGCGCTGCTCGACTCCCTCGAGGGCCGTCGCGGCCAGCCGCGGCTGCGGCCGCCGTTCCCCGCCGTGGCCGGGCTGTACGCGAGCCCGACGGTGATCAACAACGTCGAGTCCATCGCCTCGGTGCCCTCGATCCTCGCCCGGGGGGCCACCTGGTTCTCCTCGATGGGCACCGAGAAGTCCAAGGGCATGACCATCTACTCCCTGTCCGGCCACGTGAGCCGACCGGGCCAGTTCGAGGCGCCGCTGGGCATCACCCTGCGCTCGCTGCTCGACCTGGCCGGGGGCATCCGGGCAGGTCACGAGCTGAAGTTCTGGACCCCGGGCGGCTCCTCGACCCCGATCCTCACCCCGGAGCACCTCGACGTGCCCCTGGACTACGAGGGCGTCGCCAGCGTGAAGTCGATGCTGGGCACCAAGGCCCTGCAGTGCTTCGACGAGACGACGTCGGTGGTCCGCACGGTGCTGCGCTGGACCGAGTTCTACAAGCACGAGTCGTGCGGCAAGTGCACTCCCTGCCGCGAGGGCACCTGGTGGCTGGTGCAGATCCTCAAACGGATGGAGGCCGGTCGCGGCGAGGAGGGCGACATCGAGAAGCTGCTCGACCTCTGCGAGAACATCCTCGGCCGCTCGTTCTGCGCGCTCGGTGACGGGGCCACCTCACCCATCAGCTCGGCCATCAGGTACTTCCGCGACGAGTTCGAGGCCGCGATGCACACGCCCGCCTGGGAGCTCTTCCCCTACGAGCGGAGCACCATCTTCGTCCGCGAGCCGGCCCTGGCCGGGCCGGCGCCGCGGCGGGCACTGGAGGAAGGTCAGGCATGACGGTCACCAGCCGGTCCACCGGCACAGGGAGCAGCGGTGACGAGCTCGCCCCGCGCGAGGAGCTCCTCACCCTCACCATCGACGACGTCGAGGTCTCGGTGCCCAAAGGCACCCTGGTCATCCGCGCCGCCGAGCTCATCGGCGTCGACATCCCGCGGTTCTGCGACCACCCCCTGCTCGAGCCGGTCGGCGCGTGCCGGCAGTGCCTGGTCGAGGTGCCCGACGCCGGGAACGGCCGGGGCATCCCCAAGCCGCAGGCCTCCTGCACCCTCGAGGTGGCGGCCGGCATGGTGGTCAAGACCCAGGTCACCTCACCGGTGGCCGACAAGGCCCAGCACGGGAACATCGAGTTCCTCCTGGTGAACCACCCCCTCGACTGCCCGATCTGTGACAAGGGCGGGGAGTGCCCGCTGCAGAACCAGGCGATGTCGCACGGCTACGGCGAGAGCCGCTTCTCCGACGTCAAGCGGACCTACCCCAAGCCGGTGAACATCTCGGCCAACATCTTGCTGGACCGCGAGCGCTGTGTCCTCTGCGCCCGCTGCACCCGGTTCTCCGAGCAGATCGCCGGCGACCCGTTCCTCGCGCTCATCGAGCGTGGGGCGCTGCAGCAGGTGGGCATCTACGAGCGCGAGCCCTTCCAGTCCTACTTCTCCGGCAACACCATCCAGATCTGCCCCGTCGGGGCGCTCACGAACGCCTCCTACCGGTTCCGTGCCCGCCCCTTCGACCTGACCTCAACCCCGTCGGTGGCCGAGCACGACGCCTGCGGCTCAGCGATCCGCGTCGACCACCGCCGGGGCGTCGTCGTCCGCCGACTGGCCGGGGACGACCCCGAGGTCAACGAGGAGTGGATCACCGACAAGGACCGCTTCGCCTTCGCTTCCGGTCGCGGAGAGGACCGGCTGCTGCGACCCCTGGTCCGCGACCACGAATCGGGCACCCTGCGGGCGGCGTCGTGGCCCGAGGCCATCGACGTCGCGGTCGAGGGCCTGCGTCGGGCGATCTCACCCCCGCCCGCCGAGGCCGAGGACGCGGTTCCGCCCGCCCGGGGCGTCGGGGTGTTGACCGGCGGTCGGCTCACCCTCGAGGACGCCTACGGGTACGCCAAGTTCGCCCGCACGGTGCTCGGCACCAACGACATCGACTTCCGCGCCCGCCCGCACTCTGAGGAGGAGGCCCGCTTCCTCGCCGCCGCCGTCGCGGGCACCGGGCGGGGCGTCACCTTCGCCGACCTCGAGTCGGCGTCCTCGGTCCTGCTGGTCTGCCTGGAGCCGGAGGAGGAGGCGGGAACGGTCTTCCTCCGTCTGCGCAAGGCGTTCCGCGGGGCCGGCCTGACGTCGTGGACGGTGGCTCCGCTGCTCAGCCGGGGCGCCGCCAAGATGGGCGCGGCCCTCGTACCGGCCCGGCCCGGGACGGAGGCGTCGGTCCTCGACGCGCTCGACCTGCCCCTGGACGCCCGCTCGGTCGTCCTCGTCGGCGAGCGCGCGGCGCGCTCCGCCGGGACGCTGAGCGCCTGCCTGCGGCTGGCCGCCCGGACCGGGGCCCGGCTCGCCTGGGTGCCGCGCCGCGCGGGTGACCGCGGTGCCGTCGACGCCGGCTGTCTGCCCAACCTGCTGCCAGGGGGACGTCCGGTCCTGGACCCTGCCGCTCGCGTCGACACCCAGGCGACGTGGGGGGCGCGTTCCCTGCCCGCGGCGCCGGGACGCGACACCGGGCAGATGCTGGCCGCTGCCCTCGAGGGCCGGCTGGCGGCCCTGGTCGTCGCCGGGGTCGAGCTGGACGACCTGCCCGACCCGCACACGGCACGCCGGGCGCTGGAGGAGGTCGGCTTCGTCGTCAGCCTCGAGACCCGCGCCTCCGCGGTGACCGAGCGCGCCGACGTCGTCTTCCCCGTCTCGCTGATGAGCGAGCGCAGCGGCACGTTCCTCACCTGGGAGGGGCGCGAGCGCTCCTTCGACGCCGTGCTCAGCCAGCCGAACGCGATGTCGGACCTGCGGGTGCTGGCCGCGCTGGCGGAGGGCTTCGGCTCCGACCTCGGCTTCCGCACCACCGACGGCGCCCGTGCCGACCTCGCCGAGCTGGGCCACTGGGACGGCGCGCGGGCCACGGCTCCAGACCTCGGGCCGGGGCGTGCCCCGGTACCCGACGTCACGACGCCGGTCCTGGCCACCTGGCGGCTGGCGCTCGACGACAGCCGGGCCGTGGACGGGGAGCCCTTCCTGCTCGCCACCGCCCGTCCGCCGGTCGCCCGGATGAGCCCGGCAGCCGCAGCCGCCGCGGGGCTGACGACCGCGGTGCGCGTGCGCGGTCCCCGCGGAGCGCTGACCTTCCCGCTCGAGCTCGACCCGACCATGGTGGACGGCGCGGTCTGGCTGCCCACCCGGGCGCCCGACCTCGGCCTGGCCGCGCACCTCGGTGTCGGCGCCGGTGCCCTGGTCGAGGTGTCCGTCCCGGCCCCGGACCGCGGGACCAGCCACCCGAGCGCGCAGGGGAGTGCGGCATGACCCCTTTGACCCCGCTGGACCTCGGCCCGTTCCTGGCCGACCGCTGGTGGCTGGTGGCCGTCAAGGCCCTGCTGGCCCTGGTGCTGCTGCTCGTCCTGACGCTGTTCACCATCTGGTACGAGCGTCGCCTGGTCGCCTTCATGCAGCACCGCAAGGGCCCGAACATGAACGGCCCGTTCGGGCTGCTGCAGTCCCTGGCCGACGGCATGAAGCTGATGTTCAAGGAGGACTTCACCCCGAAGGCCGCCGACAAGGTCGTCTTCATGCTGGCGCCCTTCGTGACCGCTGTCCCGGCCATCACGGCCTTCGCGGTCATCCCGGTGGCCGGTGAGGTGCGGATCCCGTTCACCGACATCACCACGCCGCTGCAGGTGACCGATCTGCCCGTCTCGGTGCTGTTTATCGTCGCCGTGGCCTCGATCGGCGTCTACGGCATCGTGTTGGCCGGCTGGTCCTCCGGCTCGACCTACGCGCTGCTCGGCGCCCTGCGCTCCAGCGCCCAGGTCATCAGCTACGAGGTGGCGATGGGCCTCGCCCTCGTCGCGGTGTTCCTCTACGCCGGTTCGCTGTCCACGTCGGAGATCGTGGCCCGGCAGGCCGAGCCGGCTGTGACGATCCTCGGGCAGGACCTGCCGGTGTGGTTCGCGGTGCAGCTGATTCCGTCGTTCCTGATCTACCTGATCGCCATGGTCGGGGAAACCAACCGGGCTCCGTTCGACCTCCCCGAGGCCGAGGGCGAGCTGGTGGGCGGCTTCCACACCGAGTACTCCTCGATGCGCTTCGCCATGTTCTTCATGGCCGAGTACATGAACATGATCACGGTGTCCGCGCTGGCCACGACGCTGTTCCTCGGCGGCTGGCACGCACCCCTGCCCTTCAACCTGATCCCGGGGGCCGACGCCGGGTGGTGGGGCCTGCTGTGGTTCCTGCTCAAGGTCGTGCTCGTGCTGTCGGTCTTCGTCTGGCTGCGCGGCACCCTGCCCCGGCTCCGCTACGACCAGTTCATGCGGTTCGGCTGGAAGTGGCTCATTCCCATCTCCCTGGGCTGGATCCTGCTCGTGGCCACCTTCCGCGTGGCCCGGCGCGAGGGCTGGTTCGACACCCCGGTCTTCTGGGTGGTCGCGGTGGCCGTCTTCGTCGTCCTGCTCGCCGTCTCCTTCTTCGGCGGCGGCAAGGACGAGCCTGCGGTCAAGCCTCAGCCGGACGGGCCCTTCGACGCCTTCGCCGGCGGCTACCCCGTGCCGCCGATGGCTGGGCAGGAGCTGCCCGAGCTGGCCCAGGTGCTCCCCGGCGACGCCGACCGACCGCCCGCACCCGCACCCGAGAGGGGAGAGGCCTGATGGGCCTGTTCGACCCGGTCGCCGGATTCGGCGTCACCTTCCGCACCATGTTCCGCAAGACCTTTACCGAGGAGTACCCGACCGCACCCAAGGTGACGGCGCCCCGCTTCCACGGCCGGCACCAGCTCAACCGCTGGCCTGACGGGTTGGAGAAGTGCGTCGGCTGCGAGCTGTGCGCGTGGGCCTGTCCCGCCGACGCCATCTACGTCGAGGGCGCCCAGAACACCGACGAGGAGCGGTTCTCCCCGGGGGAGCGCTATGGCCGCGTCTACCAGATCAACTACCTGCGCTGCATCCTCTGCGGGCTCTGCATCGAGGCCTGCCCCACGCGGGCGCTGACCATGACCAACGAGTTCGAGCTGGCCGACGACAGCCGGGCTGCCTTGATCTACGAGAAGGGCGACCTCCTCGCCCCGCTGCTGCCCGGCATGGACGCGCCGCCGCATGATCGTCGACTCGGCGACGACGAGCAGGCATACTTCCTCGGGCTGCCCGGCTCCGGGCGGCCCGACGACCGGGCCGGCGACCTCAGCGGGGTCGTCCCGCAGCCGGTCAACCAGGGCTACCTGAACAAGAAGCGCGCCGCCAAGGCGGCCTCCGGCCCGAAGACGGACGAGGGGAGGTGAGCGGCATGGTTCTGCTGCTGGTTCCCCTGGTCACCGGTGCGCAGGTGGCGTTCTGGTTGCTGGCGCCCGTGATGGTGCTCGCCGCCTTGGGGATGATCCTGTCCCGCAAGCCGGTCCACTCCGCGCTCTGCCTGGCCACGGTGATGATCTCGCTGGCTGTGCAGTACGCGGCGCTGGAGGCCCCGTTCCTGTTCGCGGTGCAGATCATCGTCTACACCGGGGCGATCTTGATGCTCTTCCTCTTCGTCTTGATGCTCGTGGGCGTCGACGCCGCCGACTCGCTGGTGGAGACGATCAAGGGCCAGCGTCCGCTGGCGATCCTCGCCGGCCTCGCGTTCGGCGCCCTGCTGGTGTTCGCGGTGGGCCACGCCGTGGTCGCGCCCGCCGCCGGTCTGGGCACGGCGAACGGCGAGAACGGCGGGAACGTCCAGGGCATCGCGGCGCTGCTGTTCAACCGCTACGTCTTCATCTTCGAGGCCACCTCCGCGCTGCTGATCACCGCGGCCGTCGGGGCCATGGTGCTGGCCCACCGGGAGCGGCTCACCCAGAAGCTCACCCAGGGCGACCTGGCCGCGGACCGGCTCCGGCGCTACGCCGAGCGTGGGGAGCACCCCGGGCCGCTGCCCACCCCGGGCGTCTTCGCCCGGCACAACGCCGTCGACACCCCGGCCCTGCTGCCCGACGGGAGCGTCTCCGAGCTCAGCGTCTCCGCCACCCTGCGGGCGCGCGGGGAGATCCTGAACGGGCAGGACCTGGTGCGACCGATGGACGCCACGATGCGGGCGCTGGCTGCGGACGAGTCCGACGAGGACCGGCCGCCCCACCGCACTGAGGCGCTGCCGGGACCGGAGGGTCCGCGGTGAACCCGGACTCCTACATCGTGCTGTCGGCGATCCTGTTCACCATCGGCACGGTGGGCTTCATGACTCGCCGCAACGCCATCGTGGCCTTCATGTGCGTGGAGCTGATGCTCAACGCCGCCAACCTCGCGCTGGTCACCTTCTCCCGGGTGCACGGCACTCTGGACGGCCAGATCGCCGCGTTCTTCGTGATGGTGGTGGCAGCCGCGGAGGTCGTGGTCGGGCTCGCCATCATCATCACGATCTTCCGCACCCGCCGTTCGGCCTCGGTCGACGACGCGAACCTGTTGAAGTTCTAGGGGACGTCGATGCTCGCACTGGAAGTCGTCAACCCCGTCGCCGCCACCGGGCTGTTCTCGCTGGCCTGGCTGATGATCGTCATCCCCGCCGCCAGCGCCGCCGTGCTGCTGCTCATCGGCCGCGCCGGTGACCGCTGGGGCCACCTGCTCGGCACGCTGGCGCCGTTCGCCTCCTTCGTGCTCGGGCTGCTCCTCTTCGTGCAGCTGCTCGGCCGGGAGGAGGCCTCCCGTGCGGTCGGGGTGCCGCTGTACGAGTGGTTCGCCAGCGGCCGCTGGAGCATCGGCGTGGGCCTGCTGGTCGACCAGCTCTCCATCGTCTTCGTGCTGCTGATCACCGGGGTCGGTGGGCTCATCCACGTCTACTCCATCGGCTACATGGCCCACGACGAGCGCCGGCGCCGCTTCTTCGGCTTCCTCAACCTCTTCGTCGCCGCGATGCTGCTGCTGGTGCTGGCCGACAACTACCTCGTGCTGTTCGTCGGTTGGGAGGGCGTCGGCCTGGCCTCCTACCTGCTCATCGGCTTCTGGTCCCACAAGCCGAGCGCGGCCACCGCGGCCAAGAAGGCCTTTGTGGTCAACCGCGTCGGGGACATCGGCATGAGCGTGGCCATCATGTTCATGCTCTACCTCTTCGGCTCCTCGGCCTTCGCCGACGTCAACACCGGCGCCGCGGCCATGCCCCCGCTGGTGGCCACCGTCCTCGGCCTGCTGCTGCTGCTCGCGGCCTGCGGGAAGTCTGCTCAGGTGCCCCTGCAGTCCTGGCTGCTCGACGCGATGGAGGGCCCGACGCCGGTCTCGGCGCTGATCCACGCAGCCACCATGGTCACCGCCGGTGTCTACCTGGTCGTCCGCAGCCACGCCGTCTTCGCCGAGTCCGAGGCGGCCAGCACAGCCGTCGTCGTCGTGGGGACGGTGACGCTGCTCTTCGGTGCCTGGATCGGTTGCGCCAAGGACGACATCAAGAAGGTGCTCGCCGGGTCCACCATGAGCCAGATCGGCTACATGATGCTGGCAGCGGGGATCGGCCCGGCCGGCTACGCGTTCGCGATCTTCCACCTGCTGACCCACGGTTTCTTCAAGGCCAACATGTTCCTCGGCGCCGGTTCGGTGATGCACGGCATGGCCGACGACGTGAACATGCGCCACTACGGCGGTCTAGCCAAGCCTATGCGGATCACCTTCGTCACCTTCGCCGCGGGCTACCTGGCGATCATCGGCTTCCCGTTCTTCTCGGGCTACTTCTCCAAGGACCACATCATCGAGGCGGCCTTCGAGCACAACCGGGTGATCGGGCTGCTCGCCCTGCTGGGGGCCGGGGTGACCGCCTTCTACATGACGCGGCTGATGCTGATGACCTTCTTCGGCGCGAAGCGCTGGGACCGGGCCGTGCACCCGCACGAGTCGCCCCTGGTGATGACCGTGCCGTTGGTCGTCCTCGGAGCCGCCTCCGTCGTCGGCGGGATGGTCCTCAACGGCTGGATCGAGGGCTGGCTCCACCCCGCCACCGGCGGGGCCGCCGAAGGGACCCACGAGCCCACCGGGCTGCTGCACGTCACTCTCGTGGGTGTGGCCACCCTGCTCGTGGTCGCCGCCGGGGTGGCGGTGAGCGTCGCGTTGTTCGGCCCACGCCGTGCCATCCCCGCCGAGGCGCCGCAGACCCGCTCACCGCTCACGCTCGCCGGGCGCCGGGACCTGTACGGCGACGCCGTCAACGAGGCGGTCTTCATGCGGCCCGGTCAGAAGATGACCGCCGCGCTCGCCCGGTTCGACGTCAACGCCGTCGACGGAGTGGTCCGGGGGACCGGTACCGCGCTCGCCGACTTCTCCAGCCGGTTGCGCCGGGTGCAGAACGGCTTCGTCCGCTCCTACGCCCTGACGATGATGGCGGGCGCCGCCATCGTCGGCGCCGTCCTCGTGCTCGGCCGGCTGGGCTGAGGGAGAGAACACCATGAACCTGCCCTGGCTCACGCTGCTCGCCGTCCTGCCCACCCTGGGCGCGGTGGTGGTGCTGCTCACCGGCGCCCGCGCCGCCAAGCTGGTCGCCCTCGTGGCGTCCCTGATCACCCTCGCTGTGGCCCTGGTCATCGCCGCCGGTTACCACCCCGGTGGGGGGATGCAGCACAACGAGCAGGTGGCCTGGATCAAGCCGCTCGGCGCGTTCTACGCCCTCGGCCTGGACGGCATCGGGTTGACGCTGGTGCTGCTGGTCGTCCTCGTCACCCCCGTCGTGGTCCTGGCCAGCTGGCGCGACTTCGACGGCCCTGCGCGCACCTTCCCGGGGGTGACGGCACCGCTCGGGCCCAAGTACGACAGCCGGGTGTTCTTCGCCCTGGTGCTGCTGGTGGAGACCTGCGCGCTCTACCTCTTCCTCGCCACCGACGTCTTCTTGTTCTACGTCTTCTTCGAGGTCATCCTCATCCCGATGTACTTCCTGATCGGGGGGTTCGGCCCGAGTGCCAAGCGCTCCGCGGCGGCCGCCAAGTTCCTGATCTTCGGCCTGCTCGGCGGCTTCGTGATGCTGGCCTCGGTCATCGGTCTGCACGTGCTCTCCGCCGCGGACGGCTCGCCCAGCTACCTGCTGAGCGACCTGACCCAGCTCGACATCGGCACGACCACCGGTCGCTGGCTGTTCGTGGGCTTCATGTTCGCGTTCGCCATCAAGGCGCCGCTGGTCCCGCTGCACACCTGGCTGCCGGACGCCGCCGAGGAGTCCACCCCCGGCGGGGCGACGATGATGGTCGGGGTCATGGACAAGATCGGCACTTTCGGGATGATCCGCTTCTGCCTGGGGCTGTTCCCCGAGGCGAGCCAGTGGGCCACCCCCGTCGTCCTGGTCCTGGCCACCGTCTCGATCCTCTACGGAGCCGTGCTGGCCATCGGCTGCCGCGACCTCATGCGCTTCATCGCCTACACCTCGATCAGCCACTTCGGCTTCATCGTGCTGGGCATCTTCGCCCTCACGACCCAGAGCCTGGCCGGGTCCACGCTGTACATGCTCAACCACGGGCTGTCCACGGCGGCGCTGTTCATCGCCGCCGGATACCTGGTGCGCCGGGGCGGCTCGCGTGACATGCACGCCTACGGCGGGGTGCAGAAGGTGGCGCCGGTGCTCGCCGGGTTGATGCTCTTCGCCGGGCTCTCCACCCTGTCGCTGCCCGGGCTGTCGAGCTTCGTCTCGGAGTTCATGGTGCTGGCAGGCACCTTCGCCCGCTACCCGGGCGTGGCGATCGTGTCGACCCTGGCGATCGTGCTGGCCGCGCTCTACATCTTGATCATGTACCAGCGCACCATGACCGGCCCGCTGAACCCGAGGCTCGAGGCCGAGCCGATCCGCGACCTGAGCGGTCGCGAGCGGCTGGCCATGGCGCCGCTGGTGCTGCTGATCATCGCGCTCGGGGTCTTCCCGCGGCCGATGCTGAACGCCATCAACCCAGCGGTCGAGGCGACGATGAGCCTCGTCGGCGTGAGCGACCCGCAGCCGCGGGTGGCAGCAGAGGAAGGCCGCTGATGATCACGAGCGCAGGGGTTCTGCTGGCGATCACCGCCCCGGACCTGGAGTACGGGCTGCTCATGCCGTTCCTCCTGGTCTTCGCCGGGGCCTGCGTGGGCATCCTCGTCGAGGCTCTCGTGCCCCGGTCGATGCGCCGCTCGGTGCAGACCGCTCTGACGGTGCTGAGCCTCGGTGCGGCCTTCGCCGTCAACGCCTTGAACTGGGCCGCTGACCGGGTGGCCGTGGCCGCCGTCGGCTCGCTGGCCGTCGACGGGCCCACCGCCTTCATGTGGGCGCTGCTGCTGGTGCTCGGACTGGTCTCGATCCTCACCTTCGGCGAGCGGTCGCTAGGCAGCGCGTTCGCCGCCCAAGCCGCCACGGTGCCCGGCAGCCAGGCCGAACGCGAGGCCGTCGAGAAGCGGGTGGAGCACACCGAGGTCTTTCCTTTGGCGCTGTTCGCGCTCTCCGGCATGATGATGTTCCCCGCCTCGAACGACCTGCTGGCCATGTTCGTCGCGCTCGAGGTGCTGTCCCTGCCGCTGTACCTGCTCTGTGGGCTGGCCCGACGACGGCGGCTGCTGTCGCAGGAGGCGGCGCTGAAGTACTTCCTGCTCGGCGCCCTGTCCTCGGCGATCTTCCTCTACGGCGTCGCCCTGCTCTACGGCTACGCCGGCTCGTTCGATCTCGGCGCGATCGACGCCGCCCTGAGCGCCGGGACCGGGAGCCCGGGGCTGCTGCTCGCCGGCATGGGTCTGCTGGCCATCGGGCTGCTGTTCAAGTTCGGGGCCGTCCCGTTCCACTCCTGGACCCCAGACGTGTACGCCGGAGCCCCGACCCCGGTCACCGGCTTCATGGCCGCCTGCACCAAGATCGCGGCGATCGGCGCCCTGCTGCGGGTGTTCTACGTCGCCCTCGGCGCCGACCGCTGGGACTGGCAGCCGCTGATGTCCATCATCGCGGTGGCCACGATGGCCGTCGGCTCACTGGTGGCTATCACCCAGACCGACGTCAAGCGGATGCTGGCCTACTCCTCAATCGCCCATGCCGGCTTTATCCTCACTGCGTTCGTCGGCGCCTCCCAGGCCGCCAACGGCGCCCCGGCTGGTTCGTTGACCAGCGTCTCGTCCATCCTCTTCTACCTCGTCGCCTACGGCGCGGCGACGATCGGCGCTTTCGCCGTCGTCACCATGGTCCGCGACAGCAGCGGGGAGGCGACCCTGCTCTCCAGCTGGGCAGGACTGGGGCACCGCTCCCCGCTGACCGCGGTCGTCTTCGGGGTGTTCCTGCTGAGCTTCGCGGGCATCCCGCTGACCAGTGGCTTCATCGGCAAGTGGGCCGTCTTCGCCGCGGCCTGGACCGGAGGCGCGCGCTGGCTGGTCGTCGTGGCCGTCGTGATCAGCGTCGTCGCCGCGTTCTTCTACCTCCGGGTCATCGTGCTCATGTTCTTCTCCGACCCGGAGCCGGCGCGTCAAGACGGTTCGGACGTGCAGGTGGCCCGGCCGCAGGCGGTCACCCTGCTGGCGGTGGGGGTCGCGGTGGTGGCCACCGTCGCCCTCGGCGTCTTCCCGGGTCCCGTGCTGGACCTGGCCCAGCAGGCGGGGGAGTTCATCCGGTGAGTCCGGGGTCACCCTCGCAGCGGCCCGCTCCGTTGCGGGACCCGGATAGGCTGGCCCCGCCACAGGGGCGACCGCCGAAGGAGCGAAGTGCTAGCAGTGGGAACGCGTGACGACGTCTTCGAGCTGGGCGTGCGCGGTCAGCTGGACGTCGTCGAGGCGGCTCTACTGCAGGCGGCCGAGGCCTCGACGCCCATGGTCACCGAGGCGGCGCAGCACATCATCGCCGCTGGTGGCAAGCGTTTTCGGCCCCTGCTCGTCGCCATCACCGCGCAGCTGGGTCCGAAGGCGGTAGCCGACGACGTCGTCAAGGCCGCCGTGGTCGTCGAGCTGACCCACGTCGCCAGCCTGTACCACGACGACGTCATGGACGAGGCCCGGCTCCGGCGCGGCTCGGTCAGCGCCAACTCGCGCTGGGGCAACACGGTGGCCATACTCGTCGGGGACTTCCTCTTCGCCCGCGCCTCCGACCTGGTGGCCGAGCTCGGGCCGGAGTACGTCTCCCTGCAGGCCCGCACCTTCGCCCGCCTCGTCCAGGGCCAGATCGCTGAGACCGTCGGGCCCCCTCCGGGCGAGGACCCGCTGGACCACTACCTCCGCGTGCTGGCCGACAAGACGGGCGCGCTGATCGCCACGTCGGCCCTGTTCGGCGCCAAGCTCTCCGGCTGCTCGCCGGCCCTGCAGCAGCGGGTCTCCGAGTTTGGGGAGCAGATAGGGTTGGTCTTCCAGCTGAGCGACGACATCATCGACATCACCTCCGACGTCACCGGGAAGACCCCCGGCACCGACCTGCGTGAGGGCATCGCCACGCTGCCCACCCTGCTGGCCCGCCGCTCGGTGGACCCGGCCGACGCGCGGCTGCTCGAGCTCCTCGACTCCGACCTGAGCGACGACGCGGCGCTGGGGGAAGCCCTCGCCCTGCTGCGGCAGCACCCGGCCATCGACCAGGCGCGAGCCGAGGTCGCCCGCCGCGCCGCCGCAGCCCGGGACCTGCTGGCCGACCTCCCGCCCGGGCCGGCCCAGCTCGCGCTGGTGGAGCTGTGTGACTCGGTCGTGAGCCGCGTCGTCTGACCTGCCGCACACTCTCGCCGGCGCCGGCCCACCGGGACCGGCACCGACGAGAGCACCCGTTCACCAGATCTTGACGCGCTCCTCGGGAGCCATCCACAACGCGTCCCCGTCGGTGACGCCGAAGGCGGTGTGGAAGGCGTCGACGTTCTTGACGATCTGGTTGCACCGGAACTCGTTGGGGGAGTGCGGGTCGGTGGCGAGCCGCTGCTGCACGGTCTCGGGCCGGGCCTTGGACTGCCAGATGGCGCCCCAGCTGAGGAACAGCCGCTGCTCGGGGGTGTAGCCGTCGATGAGGTCGCCCCGCGAGCCCTCGGTGGCGATCTGGTGTGCCAGGTGGGCGATGCTCAGCCCGCCGAGGTCCCCGATGTTCTCCCCGATGGTGAGCTGGCCGTTCACGTGCTGGCCGGCCCCGCCCTCGGGCGAGAGGGCGTCGTACTGCTCGATCAGGGCGGCGGTCCGGGTCTCGAACGCCTCCCGGTCCTTGGCCGTCCACCAGTCCCGCAGGGCGCCGTCGCCGTCGCAGGTGGAGCCCTGGTCGTCGAACCCGTGGCCGATCTCGTGCCCGATCACGGCGCCGATGCCGCCGTAGTTGACGGCGTCGTCGGCGTCGGCGTTGAAGAACGGCGGCTGCAGGATCGCGGCCGGAAAGACGATCTCGTTCTTCAGCGGGTGGTAGTAGGCGTTGACCGTCTGCGGGGTCATCAGCCACTCCTCGCGGTCCATCGGCGCGCCGATCTTGGCCACCGAGCGGTCCGCCTCGAAGGCGTTGGCCCGCAAGACGTTGCCCAGCAGGTCGTCGCGCCGGATCTCGAGGGCGGAGTAGTCCCGCCACTTCGAGGGGTAGCCGATGTGGGGGCGGAACTTGCCCAGCTTCTCGAGGGCCTGCTCCTTGGTCTCCTCGGTCATCCAGTCCAGGTCGACGATCGAGCGGCGGTAGGCCTCGATCAAGTTGGCCACCAGGATGTCCATCCGCGCCTTGGCGGTCGGGGAGAAGTGCTGCTCCACGTACACCCGCCCGACGGCCTCGCCGAGCGCGGCCTCGACCAGGGCGACCCCGCGCTTCCACCGGTCCTTGATCTGCGGAGTGCCCGACAGCACGGTGCCGTAGAAGCCGAACCGCTCGTCGACGAAGGCGCTCGAGAGGTAGGGCGACAGCGAGGAGACGAGCTTCCAGCGGGCCCAGGCGCGCCAGGCCGGCAGCCGCTCCTCGGTGAGCAGAGCGGCGACCTCGGGGAAGAACGACGGCTGCGCGACGACGACCTCGGCCATCGCGGTCTCCGGGATCCCGGCGCCGTCGAGGAAGGCGCGCAGGTGGAGCTTCGGCGCGTCGGCGAGGAACGTCTCGAACGGGGTGAGGTTGTACATCAGCCGCATGTCGCGGGTCTTGACCTTGTCCCAGTGGGCGGCCGCGATGGCGGTCTCCAGGGCCATCACCTCCGCAGCCTGCTCCTCGCTGTCGGCCACCCCGGCCAGGGCCAGCGAGGCGGCGACGTGGCCCTGGTAGGCCGTGCGGATGTCGGCGTAGGTGTCGGAGCGGTAGTACTCCTCGTCGGGCAGGCCCAGCCCGGACTGACCGACGAACATGACGTACCGGGTGGGGTCGCCGGGGTCGGACTCGGCCTCCACGTCGATCAGTCCCGCGACGCCGCGCCGGGCGAAGCCGCCGACCAGCCGGACCAGGTCCTCCGGGGTCTTCACGGCGTCGACCTCGGCCAGCGGGCCGGCCAGCGGAGCGGCGCCGGCGGACTCGATCGTGTCGGTGTCCATAAAGCTGGCGAAGAGGTCGGCGATCTTGGCCTCGTCGCTACCCGGGGCGCCGCCGTCGGAGCCGGTGATGATGTCGCGCACCGCCTCCTCGGCACGGTCGCGCAGGTCGACGAACGAGCCGATCAGGGGCTTGTCGTCCGGGATCTCCGTGCGCGCCGCCCAGGCGCCGTTGACGTGGCGGTACAGGTCGTCCTGGATGCGGACGGAGGGGTCGAAGTCGTCGAACCGGAAGGCAGGGGCAGGGGTGGTCTCACTCACCTGGCCGAGCCTACGTCGCGGGCGGCGGCCCGCTCCGGGTTGGCCGGACACCTCCCATCGCCGGGGAGCGGGGAAAGGTGCACCCTGGAACGAGGAAGGCAGGACCGGGGAAGGGCGGGGAAAGGGCGGAGATGAGGACGACGTGCGTGGTGGCCGGCGGGGGACCGGCCGGGATGGTGCTGGGGCTGCTGCTGGCGCGGGCCGGAGTGCGGGTCGTCGTCTTGGAGAAGCACGCCGACTTCCTGCGCGACTTCCGGGGCGACACCGTGCACGCGTCGACGATCCGGCTGCTCGACGAGCTCGGCCTGGGGGAGCGGTTCGCGGCGCTGCCACAGAGCCGGCTGCAGAACCTCGAGCTCCCGCAGCCCGACGGCACCCGGCTGACCCTCGGCGACTTCCGCCGGCTGCCGCCGCCTTACGACCACGTCGCCATGGTGCCGCAGTGGGACCTGCTGGACCTGCTGGCCGACGCCGGCCGGCAGGAGCCCACCTTCACCCTGGCGATGAGCACCGCCGCGGTCGACCTGCTGCGGGAGGGCCGGCGGGTCGTCGGGGTGCGGACCCGGACGGTCGACGGGGTGGAGGACGAGCTGAGAGCCGACCTGGTGGTGGCCTGCGACGGACGTGGGTCGGTGCTGCGCCGCGCGGCCGGCCTGGCGCCCCGCACTCAGCCGGTGCCCTTCGACACCTGGTGGTTCCGGCTGCCCCGCACCGAGGCGGAGCAGCGTGAACAGGCCTCGCTGGTGCCCACGCTGGTCGGGCAGGAGATCCTCCTCAGCTTCCCGCGCACCGACTACTTCCAGGTCGCCTACTTCAACCGGAAGGGCATGGATGTCGAGTTGCGGGCCGAGGGCATCGAGCGGTTCCGCGAGCGGGTGGCGCGGCTGCGGCCCGGCTTCGCCGACCGGCTGGACGCCCTCACCTCCACCGACGACCTGCACCACCTCGACGTCCGGCTGGACCGGCTGAGGCGGTGGCACCAGCCGGGGCTGCTGTTCCTCGGCGACGCCGCCCACGCCATGTCACCGGCCGGCGGCGTGGGCATCAACCTCGCCGTGCAGGACGCCGTCGCCGCGGCCACCCTGCTGGCCGGTCCGCTGCGTGAGCGACGGCTCCGGGACTCCCACCTCGCGGCCGTCCAGCGCCGGCGGTGGTGGCCGACGGTCGTGGTCCAGCTGGCCCAGCGCGGCCTGCACCGGCTCGTCTTCCGACCAGCGCTGGCCGGCCGGACACCGCCCGCCCTCCGGGTCGTCTCCGCGGTGGCCCGTCGGGTGCCCGCAGTGACGGTGCTGCCTGCACGCCTGATCGCCTTCGGGCCCCGGCCCGAGCACGCCCCGCCCTTCGCCCGTCGGCCGCCGGAGCACCGCTAGCGTGAGGCCATGACGCCGGGGCCGGGGTGAGGGCCTCGCCGTGCTTGAGTGGGCCACCTTCGGCGCCGCGGCGCTGGCCGCCCTGGGCACCTTCCTCGGCCCGCTCGTGGCCTACCGGAGCGTCACCCAGACCGCGGCCGCCACCCGGCGGCAGGCCGACGTCGACCGCTACATCTCCCTGGCGCTGGAGCCTGACGCCGTCGCCTGCCGGCTCGGCGTCGCCCAGCTGCAGTACCTGCTCAACGCGGGCGACCTCTCGCAGTCCCAGCTGAACGCGGTCTCGGAGGCGATCGGCGCGGGCCTGCACCGGCTCCAGGCGGAGATGGAGGCCGACCCCGACGCGGTGGTCGCCCTCGAGGTGGGCCCCGCCGACCTGGACCCGGCCGCCCTTGACGAGCGGGACGATACTGGAGGAGAAGACCGAGGAAGAGGAGCGCTCTGATGGCCAAGGTCGTGAAGGTGACCAGCGCCGACGTCCAGCGCGCGCGCCTGCTGGTGCGGGTCAACGACTCCCTGCGGCGACCCACTCCGGACGGCATCCGCAAGATCGCCGAGGCCCGGCCCTCGCGCCCCGCCGGCCGCGCACTGAACCAGCCGCAGACCGCCACGGGCTGAGCGGGCCGTCCCTGTCCTCAGACCGGCTCGGCCACCAGCCGCTCGCGCCGGCTCGCGTTCGCCCGGTGCAGGCCGTGCCCGCTCATCAGCATCAGCGCCAGCCAGACCAAGCCGAAGCCGATCCAGCGTCCCGTCGACATCTGCTCGCCGAAGTAGTACACGCCCAGCAGGAACTGCAGGGTCGGCGCCAGGTACTGCAGCAGGCCCAGCCTGCTGAGCGGCAGCCGGGTCGCAGCCGCCGCGAAGAACAGCAGCGGCACCACCGTGACCACCCCGGTGGCCACCAGCAGCAGGCTGTGCGTCCAGCCGAGGGTGAGGAACGTGCTGTCGCCCCGGGCCTGCAGGTACACCACGAACCCCAGCGCGACCGGAGCCAGCAGGGCCGACTCCACGGTCAACGTCTCCACCGCCCCGCCGTTGACCTGCTTCTTCATCACCCCGTAGGTGGCGAAGCTGGCGGCCAGCACGAGCGAGACCCAGGGCAGCCGGCCGTACTCCACCGTCAGCACCACGACGGCCACCACGGCCAGCCCGACGCTCACCCACTGCAGCGCGGCCATCCGCTCACCGAGCACGACCACGCCGACGAGGATGGAGAGGATGGGGTTGATGTAGTAGCCCAGCGAGGTCTCAAGCACGTGGCCGTGGTTGACCGCCCAGATGTAGAGGCCCCAGTTGACCGAGACGACGGCCGCGGCCAGCCCCAGCATGAGCAGCGTTCGGCGGGTGGCCAACCGGGCGAACCAGCCACGCCGGAGCACCACGAGGGCCAGCAGGGCCGAGATGACCAGGGACCAGAGGACGCGGTGGGCCAGCAGCTCCAGGGAGCCGGAGCGGGCGACGAGCGGCCAGAACAGCGGCACCGCACCCCAGAGCCCGTAGGCCCCCAACCCGTAGAGGGTGCCCCGACGTTGACGGTCCTGCTCGCTCACGGTGGCCCTCCTGTTCGCCCCCGAGAGATTAGCCGATCAAAGCAGCGGCTCATCCCTAGGATCGAGCCATGACCAGCACACTGACGGGAGCCGCCGGCGGCGGGTCCGAACCCCCCAGCTCGATGGCCCCGGCGCCGTCCCGTGGCGGTATTGAAGTCAACGGCCTCGGCACCATCGACGAGCGGGAGCGCAAGGGCCGGGCCCGCGACCTGTTCTGGCCCTGGTTCGGGGCCAACGTCTCGGTGTTCGGCATCAGCTACGGCTCCTTCCTGCTGGACTTCGGCGTCTCCTTCGCCCAGGCCAGCGTGGTGGCCGTGGTGGGGATCGTCATCTCCTTCCTCCTGTGCGGCTTCGTGGCCCTGGCCGGTAAGCGGGGCTCGGCGCCGACGATGGTGATGAGCCGGGCGGCCTTCGGCGTCCGCGGGAACCGGCTGCCGTCGCTGCTGTCCTGGGTGCTCACGGTGGGCTGGGAGACCGTGCTGACCTCGCTCGCCGTCCTCAGCACCGCCACCGTCCTCGACCGGCTGGGGGCGGGCGGCGGCACCGGCACCAAGGTGGTCGCCCTCGTCGTGGTGGCCGCGCTGGTCGTCGCGGCCGGCGTCGCCGGCTTCACCGCGATCATGCGGCTGCAGCGCTGGATCACCATCGTCACCGGGGTCCTGACCGTGGCCTACGTCCTCCTGGTGCTGGACGACATCGACCTCGGAGCCGTGCAGGCGCTGCCCTCGGCGTCGACGGCCGCCCTAATCGGGGCCCTGGTGTTCATGATGACCGGGTTCGGTCTGGGGTGGGTGAACGCCGCCGCCGACTACTCCCGCTACCTGCCCCGGCGGACCCCGGGCGCCCAGGTGACGCTCTGGACGACGATCGGGGGGTCCCTGGCCCCGGTCCTGCTGGTCGTCTTCGGCGTGCTCCTGGCCGGCTCGTCGGCCGAGCTGAGGGACGGGATCGCCGCCGACCCGATCGGCGCCCTCACCACCCTGCTGCCGACGTGGTTCCTCGTCCCGTTCGCGCTCGTCGCCGTCCTGGGTCTGGTCGGCGGTGCCGTCTTGGACCTCTACTCCTCCGGGTTGGCGCTGCTCAGCGCCGGGGTGCGGATCCCGCGGCCGGTGGCGGCCGGGGTCGACGGTGTGCTGATGGTCCTCGGGTCGGTCTACGTGGTCTTCTTCAGCGACAGCTTTCTCTACACCTTCCAGGGCTTCCTCATCACGCTGGGAGTCCCGGTCGCGGCCTGGTGCGGCATCATGCTGGCCGATCTCGCTCTGCGCCGGCGCGACTACGACGAGCCGGCGCTCTACCAGCCCGGCGGCCGCTACGGGGACGTGCGGGCCGTGCCCATCGTGCTCATGGTCCTCGCCACGGTGCTCGGCTGGGGGCTGGTCACCAACGGCTTCGCCGGCTGGCTGGGGTGGCAGGGCTACCTGCTGGGTCCGATCGGCGGTCGTGAGGGCAGCTGGGCCTTCGCCAACCTGGGAGTGCTGCTGGCTCTGCTGGTCGGCTTCCTCGGCACCCTCGTGCTGACCCGTCGCGCGGTGCGGGAGCAGGAGTCCGTGTGAACCCCGGCGCCTGGCTGGTGGGGATCGACCTGCAACACGTCTTCGGCGACCCCGTCAGCCCCTGGGCCTCGGCGCAGTACCCGCGCGCCGTCGAGGGCACCCGGCGGCTGCTGCCGGCGTTCGCCGGCCGGACCGTGCTGACGCGCTTCGTCGCCCCCGCGGCACCGAGCGGCGCCTGGGTGCCCTACTACGCCGACTGGCCGTTCGCCCTGGTGCCGGACGACGACCCGCTCTACGCGCTCGCCCCCGAGCTGGGCGGTCTCGACGTCCCCGTCGTGACGGAGCCGACGTTCGGCAAGTGGGGCCCGGCGCTCGCTCGCGCGGTCCAGGGCGCCGAGGCCCTCGTCCTCACCGGCGTCTCCACCGACTGCTGCGTGCTGTCGACGGCGCTCGCCGCGGCCGATGCCGGGGTGGCGGTGCAGGTGGTGACCGACGCGTGCGCCGGGTCCAGCGAGCCCGACCACCGGCGGGCGCTCGAGGCGATGGCGCTCTACGCGCCCCTGGTCACCCTGACCACGGTGGCGGAGGTGCTGGGATGAGCGGGCGAGGCGTCCTGGTCACCGGGTCCTCCCGCGGGGTCGGAGCGGCCACCGCCCGGGCCTTCGCGGCGCGCGGCGACCGGGTCGTCGTGCACTACCGGTCCGCGGAGGACCAGGCGCAGGAGGTGCTCACCTCCCTGCCCGGGCACGGCCACGCGCTGGTCCGGGCCGATCTGGCCGACCCGTCCGAGGTGCAGCGGCTCGCCGCCGAGGCCGTCGCCGTGCTCGGGCGGGTGGACGTGCTGGTCAACAACGCCGCCCTGTTCCTGGACCCGGGCGAGGGGAGGAGCCGGCGCGGTGACCACCGCATCACCGACGTCGACTATGACGCCTGGGTGCGGGCCTGGCAGACCACCCTGGCCACGAACCTGCTGGGCGCGGCCAACCTCACCTGGTGCGTCGCCCGGCACATGATCGAGGTGACCCCAGCGGCTGGCGCGCCCCGCGGACGGATCGTCAACGTCGGGTCGCGCGGCGCCTACCGCGGCGAGCCCGACGTCCCCGCCTACGGTGCCAGCAAGGCCGGTCTGCACGCCTTCGGTCAGTCGATGGCGGTCGCGCTGGCGCCCGAGGGGATCGCCGTCGTGAGCCTGGCGCCCGGCTTCATCGCCACCGACATGGCCTCGGGGCTGCTGGATGCGCCCGAGGGTGACGCCATCCGCGCCCAGAGCCCGTTCGGCCGGGTGGCGACGGCGGAGGAGGTGGCGCGCGCGGTCGTCGCCCTGGCCGACCCGGCTGCGGAGTGGGTGTCCGGGGCCGTCGTCGACTTCAACGGGGCGAGCCACCTGCGCTGAGGGCGCGGGAGGGCGGCTCAGGACCGGGGAGGGGCAGGTGAGCGCGATGCCGGGTGACGCCCAGCCCGACCTCGCGACGCCGGTGTGCCTCGATGCGGCGGGCCGGCCGATCGCGTACGGGGGAGCAGTGGGTGGACCGCGAGGGTCGGATCGGCGAGGCGGTCGTCCGCCGGAACGGCGCCTGGTCGGCGGAGACGTGGGTCATCGACGACCGTGACCAGCGGGTCTCGTCGTCCTCGACCCGTACCTCGCAGGACCGACCCCGGCGGGACTGGAGCCGGACCTGGGCGCCCTGGGCCAGCCAAGGCGGCTTGATGGCCTGCACCCCACGCCGCCCCCACTCCGCGGCTCCTGCTCGCTCGTGCGGCGTCTGTGGACGCCGCGGCGACGAGGACGCGCCGCAGAGTTGCGTCCGACGATCACCTGCCAGACTTCCTCTCGACCCCCGGCGACCTCGAGGAGCCCCCCGTGAACATCCCGCTGGAATCGAACGTCCGGGTCGAGGCCGCCGCGATGGAGCGCTTTGCCACCGAGCTCGGCGCGGCGGCGGGAATGCCGGCCGGGCGGGCGGCGCTGCTCGCCGAGCTGCTGACAGCGAACGACCTGCGCGGTGTGCTCAGCCACGGGACCCAGCAGCTGGCCACCTACGTCCGGCTCGTCCGGGACGGCTCGCTCAACCCCGCGCCGGAGCCGGCCGTCGTCCGGGAGAGCGCAAACAGCCTGCTGGTCGACGGAGACGGCGGACTCGGCTACTTCGCGGCCGCCGAGGGCACCCGGCGGCTGCTCGACAAGGCGCTCGACAGTGACGTCGCCGTCCTCGTCACCCGCCAGCACGGGCACTTCGGCGCGGCCGGGCTGTACGCCCGGATGACGCTCGGCCACGACGTGCTCTGCTTCGTCACGTCCGGCCATCAGCTCGACCTGACCGCAGGCGACCCGGTCTACAGCGCCGCCGGGGGCTCGCCGATGGCCTTCACCGCACCGACCAGCGAGGAGGACCCGCTCGTCCTCGACTTCGGGACGATGCACGACCTCTACGCCGAGTCACCCCACCGCGACGAGATCGCGGCGCTCGCGCCCGGGCTCGTGCACCGGGCGATCGGGATGGGCGCGGTCTGCCAGGCCTGGGGTGGGCTGCTGGCCGGTGTCCCCCTCGACCCGGCCCGCGCCGAGCGCCGCTGGCCCGGCGCGAACCAGGGGTCGATGGTCGTCGTGCTCAGGATCGCGCTGTTCGCCGAGCCGGAGCAGTTCAAGGCGGAGATGGACGCCTACGTCCGTGCCGTGGGCACGCTCCGCCCGTTCACCGACGGCCGGGGCACCTACCTGCCGGGCGGCATCGAGGCCGCCCGCGAGCGGGCTTCCCAGGCCGACGGCATCCCGGTCGGGCCGACGCACCGGGCCCTGCTCGGGGCGGCCGCGGCCGAGCTCGGGGTCCCCGTCCCCTGGTGAGCGGAGGGGACCCGGTGGTTGGGCGAGCGGCTCAGCGGCCCTGGCGTCCCCGACCGCCCGGCTCCTCGGGGCCGGTGTCGCCCGGCACGGCCTCCTCGAGGTCAGCCTCGCTGATCGTCACGCCCGAGACCGGGTTGCCGTCCGCCGTCCCGTCGAGCACGGGCTCGGGCAGGTCGCCGGCCTCGGGGGCCTCGCGGGGCACGGCCCCGCCGTCGCTGGCCCGGGCGACGGGGCTGGCGTGGGTGGCGGAGGCGGCGCGGGACTCGCGGTTGTTGCGGACGTCGACGGTCTCCAGCGGCTCATCAGGCATGGGACGACCCTACGCGCGGGTCCCGCCCCCGTCCCGCGCCGACCCGACTCAGGACGGGGACGCCGAGCCTTCGACCTCGGAGCTGCGCTGCACGTAGCCCCGTCGGCGGATGACCAGCAGGCCGAGGATGGAGATCACCGCGACGGTCATGAAGTAGTAGCTGGGGGAGAGCAGGCTGCCGCTGGCGCTGATCAGGTAGGTCAGCACGATGGGCGCGAACCCGCCGAACAGCGTGACCCCCAGGTTGTAGGAGATCGAGAGCCCCGTCGTGCGGATCGCCGTGGGGTACATGAACGACAGCAGCGCGGGCAGCGGACCGAAGTAGAACGCCATCTGGACGCCGAGCACCACCTGGACCAGGGTGAGGACCAGCACCGACGGGTTGGCCACCAGCACCAGGAACAGGGGCAGCGAGAGCACCAGGGCGACCACCGCGGCGGGCAGCATGATCCGCAGCGGACCCACCCGGTCGGCCAGCTTGCCCACGAACGGCACCCCGACGAAGCTGACGAGGCCGCTGATGATCCCGCCCAGGAAGCCGGCGTAGCGCGGCAGGTCGAGGTTGCTGACCGCGAAGGTGGGCATGTAGAGGATCAGGTAGACCGAGATCGAGGCCAGGCCGACCGCGGCCGCGGCGCTGAGCACCCGGCCGGTGTGGTCGACCAGGGTGCGCACCACCGGGGACTTGACCTTCTCCGCCGCCGCGAACTCCGGCGTCTCGTCCATCTTGAGCCGGATGTAGAGGCCGACCGGCCCGACCAGCAGGCCGAAAAAGAACGGGATCCGCCACCCCCAGGCGTCGAGTTGGGCGGTGCTGAGGAAGTAGTTGAGGCCGAATCCGAAGGCCGAGGCCATCAGCATGGCCAGACCCTGGGTCGCCACCTGCCAGGAGGCGTAGAACGCCTTGTGGTGGGGCGCGTTCTCCACCAGGAAGGTGGTGGCGGTGCCGAACTCGCCGCCGGCGGAGAAGCCCTGCAGCAGCCGGGACAGCAGGATCACCAGCCCGGCGCTCGTGCCGATGGTGGCCGCGGTGGGCGCGAAGGCCATGATCGCGGTCCCCACCGTCATGATCGCGATGGTCAGCGTGAGCGCGTTCTTGCGCCCGGACCGGTCGGCGTAGGAGCCCAGCACGAGGGCGCCCAGCGGCCGGACCAGGTACGACGTGGCAAAGGCCCCGAACGTGAAGAGCAGGGCGGTGACGCCGTCCGCGGCGGGGAAGAACAACCGGGCAATCACCACCGCGAACGAGGCGTAGACGATGATGTCGAACCACTCCAGGGCGTTGCCCATGGAGGAGGCGATGACCGCACGACGGGTCGTGCTGCGCTGCAGGGGGGTCAGGGTAGCGGTGCTCTGGCTCATCGGTGTTCCTCAGCCGTCGGTGGTGGTCAGGTGCGACGAGCAGCGCGTCGACGAGCTGCTCGCAGGCCTGGATCTGGTCGAGCTCGATGTACTCGTCGGCGGCGTGGGCCTGGGCGATGTCGCCGGGACCGCAGACGACGGCGTCGATGCCGACCCCGGCGAACTGCCCCGCCTCGGTGCCGTAGGTGACCTTGTCCGACGACGGGATGCCGCCGAGCCGGGCCGCCAGACGCGCGGCCGGGCCGTCGACGCTGGAGTCGAGGCTCGGAACCTTCGCCATCACCCGCACCTCGACGGAGGCGGAGGGGTGCTCGGCCCGCATCTCGGCCTCCAGGCCACGGGCGACGGCGGTGATCTCCTCGATCACCGCCTCGGGGTCGTCCTCGGCGACGGTGCGGAACTCATAGCGCACCGTGCACAGCTCGGGGACCGTGTTCGTGGCGATGCCGCCGCTGACCATGTTGACGCCGGCGGTGGTGAACGGCACCACGTAGGCCTCGTCGTAGGGCCCTTCGGTGCGGCGACGGTCGGCGAGCGCGCGCACCGCGGTGACCGCCCGGGCGGCGTACTCGATCGCGTTGACGCCCTGCGGGGTGAGCGAGGAGTGGGCGGAGCGGCCGTGGAAGGTGATCTCGACGAGGTTGCTGGACTTGTGACCGGCGATCACCCGCATGCTGGACGGCTCGCCGACGATGCAGACCCGCGGGGGCTCCGGGCGCGCACCGAGGGCGGCTGCGATCTGGGCTCCGCCGAAGCAGCCGACCTCCTCGTCGTAGGAGAAGGCCAGGTGGACCGGCTCGGAGAGCGCGGCGCTCGCCAGCTCGGGCAGCTTGTGCATGATCACCGCGAGAAACGACTTCATGTCGGCGGTCCCGCGGCCGTAGAGACGGCCGTCACGCACCTGCGGCACGAACGGGTCGCTGCTCCAGGTCTGGCTGTCGACCGGGACGACGTCGGTGTGCCCGGACAGCACGATCCCGCCGCCGGTGCTGCCGTCGGCTGCCGGCAGCGTCAGGACCAGGTTGGCCTTCGAGCCGTCGTCGTTGGGGATCCGCTCGGGGGTGAGGCCCAACCGGGTCATCTCCTCCTCCAGCACCTCGACCAGCTCGAGGTTGGAGTTGCGGCTGGTGGTGTCGATGGCCACCAGACGCTCGATCCAGGGCAGTGACGCGGGCAAGGTGTTCTCCGGCATCCGCCCAGTCTCGCGCACCCGTCCGCCGGGCCTCACGGCGTCCAGCACCCGGCCGACGCCCTCAAAAACTCACACGCGTTGGCCCCCTCGCGCGCCACCTGAGCGTGATTGCCGCGCCTGCGGCGTCACGCGTGCGGGTTTATGAGGGCGACCGCCCGGCCCGCGTCCCTAGGATGGGCCCGGTGAGCGCGACGCTGGTGGCGAAGGGGCTGGCCGGCGGCTACGCCGACCAGGCCCTGTTCGACGGGCTGGACCTCAGCGTCGGGCCCGGTGACGTCGTCGGCGTGGTCGGGGCGAACGGGGCGGGCAAGTCGACGCTGCTCCGCCTGTTGTCGGGAGAGCTGTCCCCGCTCGCGGGGACCGTCACCACCTCACCCAGCGACGCCTTTGTCGGCTGGCTCCCCCAGGAGCACGAGCGGGTCCCAGAGGAGACGATCGCCGGCTACCTGTCCCGGCGGACCGGGGCCGCCGACGCGACCGCCGCCATGGAGGCCACCGCCGCTGCCCTCGGTTCGGCTGAGCCCGGGGCCGACGACGCCTACGCTGGGGCGCTTGACCGCTGGCTGGCCAGCGGTGCCGCGGACCTGGAGGACCGGATCCCGACCGTGCTCGCCGACCTGGGTCTGGACGTCGACCCGGGGGCCCTGATGACCAGCCTGTCCGGCGGCCAGGCCGCCCGGGCGGGGCTGGCGGCGCTGCTGCTCAGCCGGTTTGACCTCGTGCTGCTCGACGAGCCGACCAACGACCTCGACCTCGCGGGGCTGGAGACGCTCGAGTCGTTCGTCCGGGGGCTGCGCAGCGGGGTGGTGCTGGTCAGCCACGACCGGGAATTCCTGTCGCGGGTCGTCACCCGGGTGGTGGAGCTGGACCTCGCGCAGCGCCAGGTGGCCGTCCACGACGGCGGCTACGACGCGTTCCTGCACGAGCGGGAGGTGGCCCGCCGGCACGCCCGCGAAGCCTACGAGGAGTTCGCGGAGAAGAAGTCCGACCTGGTCGCGCGGATGCGCACCCAACGCGAGTGGAGCTCCCAGGGCGTCCGGAACGCGATCAAGAAGAACCCGGACAACGACAAGATCCGCCGCAAAGCCAGCGTGGAGTCCTCGGAGAAGCAGGGCCAGAAGGTCCGGCAGATGGAGTCCCGGATCGCCCGGCTGGAGGAGGTCGAGGAGCCCCGGAAGGAGTGGGCGCTGCAGTTCAGCGTCGGCGCCGCGCCCCGGTCGAGCTCGGTCGTCGCCGTGCTCGACGGGGCTGTGCTGCGCCGGGGCGACTTCACCTTCGGTCCCGTCTCGCTCCAGGTCGACGCCCGCGACCGGATCGGCATCACCGGCCCCAACGGGGCCGGCAAGACGACCCTGCTGGACCTCCTGCTCGGCCGGCTGCAGCCCGACGAGGGGCGGGCCTCGCTGGGCGCCTCGGTCGCGGTAGGGGAGATCAACCAGGCCCGGACCGGGCTGGCCGAGGACCTCCCGCTCGGCGGCGCCTTCGAGGCCGTGGTCCCGGCCATGGACCCGGGCTCGATCCGCACCCTGCTGGCGAAGTTCGGGCTCAAGGCCGACCAGGTGACCCGCCTCGTCGGCCGGCTCTCACCGGGCGAGCGGACCCGCGCGGCGCTGGCCCTGCTGCAGGCGCGCGGGGTCAACCTGCTCGTGCTCGACGAGCCCACCAACCACCTCGACCTGCCCGCCATCGAACAGCTCGAGCAGGCCCTGGCGTCCTACGACGGCGCCTTGCTGCTGGTCACCCACGACCGGCGGCTGCTCGGCAACGTCAGCCTTGACCACAGCTGGTCGGTCGAGGCCGGCCGCGTCACCACCACCTGAGGTCGCCGGCGGCTCCTGGCTTCTCGCCTTCGGCGGGCACGACGGCACCGCCAGCCGAGCCGACGGCTACCTGCTCCGGTTTCAGGAGGTCAGCGCACGGTCCAGGCGTCGCCGCCGCTGATCAGCGACTGCAGGGCAGCGTCGTCGCCTCCGGACGCACTGGCCAGCGCGACCTGCTCGCGGGCCAGGTCGTCGTAGGCCGGGGCCGCGATGTCGCGGAAGATGCCGATCGGGGCCCGGTGCAGCACGCCGGCGTCGGTGAGGCGGGAGAGCCCGAACGCGTAGGACGGGTCCTCGATGTGGGCGTCGTGCACCACCAGGGCGTCGAGGCCGACCTCAGCCACGTCGACGACGCTGAACTCCCCGGTCGCCGGGTCGCGGACCACGCCGAGCCGCTGGTCGGTGCCGAAGCGGATCGGCTCGCCGTGGACGAGCGGGATGATCGCGTCGGCCGACGTGCTCGGGTCCTTGAGCGCGTCGAAGGCGTTGTCGTTGAAGATCGGGCAGTTCTGGTAGATCTCCACCAGCGACGTGCCGCGGTGCGCGGCCGCCGCCCGCAGCACCGAGGTGAGGTGCTTGCGGTCGGAGTCGATCGTGCGGGCCACGAACGTCGCCTCCGCCCCGAGCGCCAGCGACACCGGGTTGAAGGGGTTGTCCAGCGAGCCCAGCGGGGTCGACTTGGTGACCTTGCCGATCTCGGAGGTGGGGGAGTACTGCCCCTTGGTCAGGCCGTAGATCCGGTTGTTGAACAGCAGGATCGTGACGTTGACGTTGCGGCGCAGGATGTGGATGAGGTGGTTGCCGCCGATCGAGAGGGCGTCGCCGTCCCCGGTGATCACGAACACGGCCGCGTCCTCGCGGGCGGTGGCCACGCCCGTGGCGATCGCCGTCGCCCGCCCGTGGATCGAGTGCATCCCGTAGGAGTCCACGTAGTACGGGAACCGCGACGAGCAGCCGATGCCCGACACGATGACCGTGTTCTCCTTCTTGATGCCGAGCTCGGGCATGAAGCCCTGGAACGCGGCCAGCACGGCGTAGTCACCGCAGCCGGGGCACCAGCGGACCTCCTGGTCGGAGGTGAAGTCTTTGCGGGTCAGGGGCTCCAGCGCCAGCGGCACACCGGCGATGCCCGAGCGGGGCGTGCTGCCCGGGGTGGTCGAGGGACGGTCGAGCGTGGTCACGCGGGGACTCCTTCGGTGCTGAGGGTGGTGAGCTCGTCGGCCGGGTCGGGGGAGGGCTCGCGGTCCGGCTCCCCTCCGCTCAAGGCGTCGATCTCGGCGTCGAGGTCCTGGGCGAGCTCGCTGAGCGAGATCGGCAGGCCGCGGACGCGGGAGTAGCTGTGCACGTCGACGAGGTACTTCGCCCGCAGCATCATGGCAAGCTGGCCGAGGTTCATCTCCGGCACGATCACCCGGTCGTAGGCCCGCAGCACCTCCCCGAGGTTGCCCGGGAACGGGTTGAGGTGGCGCAGGTGGGTCTGGGCCACCAGGCGCCCGCCGTTGCGCACCCGCCGGACCGCCGCGGTGACCGGCCCGTACGTGGAGCCCCAGCCGAGCACGAGCACGCGTGCGGTGCGGCCGTCGGCGTCGGCCGGGTCGTCCACCACGAGGTCGGGGATGTCGCGGACGATGCCGTCGATCTTGGCCTGGCGGGTGCGGACCATCAGGTCGTGGTTGGCCGGGTCGTAGGAAACGGCGCCGGTGTCCTTGGCCTTCTCGATGCCGCCGATGCGGTGCTGCAGACCGTCGGTGCCGGGCTTGGCCCACGGCCGGGCGAGGGTCTCGGCGTCGCGCAGGTAGGGCAGGAACACCGGCTCGCCCTTGGCGTCGGTGCTGTTGAACTCCGTGGCGAACTGGGGGTCGATCGGCGCAATGGTCGACAGGTCGGGGATCTGCCACGGCTCCGCGCCGTTGGCGATGTAGCCGTCGGACAGCAGCATCACCGGCGTCCGGTACTTGACGGCGATGCGCACCGCCTCGACCGCGGTGTCGAAGCAGTCCGACGGCGACTGCGCGGCCAGCACGGGCACCGGCGCCTCGCCGTTGCGGCCGTACATCACCTGCAGCAGATCCGACTGCTCGGTCTTGGTCGGCATCCCGGTGCTGGGGCCGGCGCGCTGGACGTCGACGACGACCAGCGGCAGCTCGGTCATGACCGCGAGGCCGATCGTCTCCTGCTTGAGCGCGATGCCCGGGCCCGAGCTGGTGGTGACGCCCAGGTGGCCGGCGAAGCTGGCGCCCAGCGCCGCACCGACGCCGGCGATCTCGTCCTCGGCCTGGAAGGTGGTGACACCGAAGCGCTTGTACTTGCTCAGCTCGTGCAGCACGTCCGAGGCCGGGGTGATCGGGTAGGCGCCCAGGAACATCGGCAGGTCGGCCTTGCGGGCCGCGGTCACCAGCCCCAGCGCGAGCGCGGTGTTGCCGTTGATCTGGCGGTACCGGCCCGGCGGCATGGGTGCTGGCGCGACCTCGTAGCGGACGGCGAACACCTCGGTGGTCTCGCCGAAGGCGTAACCGGTCTTGAAGGCGGTGACGTTGGCGTCGCGGATGTCGGGCTTCGAGGCGAACTTGGCACCGAGGAAGGCCAGCGTGCCCTCGGTCGGGCGGTGGTAGAGCCACGACAGCAGGCCCAGGGCGAACATGTTCTTCGCCCGCGAGGCGTCCTTGCGGCTCAGGCCGAAGGGCTTCACGGCCTCCACCGTCATGCCGGTCAGGTCGAGCGCGTGCACCTGGAAGTCGGCGAGCGACTCGTCCTCGAGCGGGTTGGCCGCGTAGCCGACCTTGGCGAGGTTGCGCTTGGTGAAGTCGGCCGTGTCGGCGATGATCACGCCGCCGCGCGGCAGGTCGGCGATGTTGGCCTTCAGGGCGGCGGGGTTCATGGCCACGAGCACGTCGGGACGGTCGCCCGGGGTCATGATGTCGTAGTTGGCGAAGTGCAGCTGGAAGCTGGAGACGCCGGGCAGGGTGCCGGCTGGCGCCCGGATCTCGGCCGGGAAGTTCGGCAGCGTGGAGATGTCGTTGCCGAACACGGCGGAGTCGGCGGTGAACCGGTCGCCGGTCAGCTGCATCCCGTCCCCGGAGTCGCCGGCGAACCGGATGACGACGCGGTCGAGGGTGTGGACCTGCTTCACAGCTACGTGCCCTTCTGTGGCGGAACTCTGGACGGACCGGGGTCGCACGTCGGACGCGTGAGCAGACCCAGGAGGTGCTTCGGAGCAGCGGGTCCCTGCGGATGCCGGGTCAGCTGCCCGTCCGCGCCGAGCCCCAGCGATCCATGATAAGGCGGCCCTAACCCGGGCTCCCGACCATCCATCCGCTGAGAACTCCCCGGTGCTCGACCGGGGCGCCTCGACGTCGACCCAGGGGACAACAGCGGATCGGGTTAGCGTGTTCCCATGCGGTGGCTCGACTGGTTCGGCGACGGCACGCTGCACGTGCTGGAGATCGGGCTGGCCTGCTGCAGCCTCGAAGTGGAGGCCGCCTCACTCTCCGCCGCCGCGCTGCCTGGCGAGCTGCCCTCCGGCGCCCGCGTCGCCGTGATCGTGTCCGGCACGGTGACCGACCGGCTCGCCCCGGCCGTCGCAGCCCTCGTCGACGCCTGCACCACCCTGGCCGGCCGGCCGCCCGCCGTCGTCGCCCTCGGGGTCTGCGCGTCCTCGGGGGGCCCCTACTGGGACTCCTACGCGGTGACGAAGGGGGTCGACGCGCTGGTGCCGGTCGACGTGTACGTGCCCGGCTGCCCGCCGCCACCGGAGGCGCTGCACGCCGTCCTGGCCGACCTGCGGGCGGTCGCGTGAACGCGCTCGCGGTGCCCCCCGACGGCTGGACCACGGCGGTCGCTGCGGCCCTGGCCGAGGGCTTCACCTTCTTCGAGTGGCTGGGGGTGGTGGACGAGGTGGGCCGGGCCGACGCGCTCCGGGTCGTCCTCGTCCTGCGGCACCCCGAGCGGGCGGCAGAGACGCTGCGGCTCAGCACCGCGGTCCCCCGCGACGACGGCGTGCTGGACAGTCTGCGGGACCTGGTGGCCGGAGCGGCCTGGCACGAGCGGGAGGCCGCCGAGATGTTCGGGCTGACCTTTCCCGGCGGCGACGGGCGGCGGCTGCTGCTGAGCGGGGAGTTCGTGGGGTCACCGCTGCGCAAGGACGCCGTGCTCGGCGCGCGCACCGCGCTCGTCTGGCCGGGCGCCAAGGAGCCGGGCGAGAGCGGCGCCGAGGGCGCACAGGCCGCGGGCCGGCGACGGATGGTGCCGCCCGGGGTCCCCGACCCGGCTGTCTGGGGTGACCGCGACCCCGCTGCCCCAGCCGCCGCGCCGCAGGAGGTCGCCGAGTCCGCGGTCGGCGGCCGGGTGCGTCGCCGACCCGGAGCGGGGCGTTGTGGGACGGGCAGCGGTTGATGAGCGACCACGGCTCCATCCGGCTGATCGAGTCCGCGTGCACCTCCTGCATGGTGTGCGCGCGCGAGTGCCCCGCCTGGTGCATCACCATCGACTCCCACACCGAGCCCGTCGCCGGCCTGCCGGCGGGCGCCCGCGAGCGGACCGAGAACGTCCTCGACCGCTTCGAAATCGACTGGAGCCTGTGCATGTACTGCGGCATCTGCGTCGAGGAGTGCCCCTTCGACGCCCTGGCCTGGGAGCCGCAGCACACGGCGGCCGCGCCGAGCGCCGTGCTGCTGCGCCACGGCATCGCCGAGCTCGCCTGAGGGCGCGGTGGCCAGGAACCGCTGAGAGATGCCGCCCTTCCGCGCGAAATCGGGCGATCTGTCAGCGGTTTCTCGCTGGCGCGTCCGGCCACCACGCGTGGAAGTGGTGGACCGGTCCGTGCCCGGACCCGACGTGCAGACGGTCCGCGGCCCGGAGCGCGGCGGTGAGGTAGTCCTTCGCGCCGCGCGCGGCCGCCGTCCAGTCCGGAGCCGACGGCCGGAGGGCGGCCACCGCCGAGGAGAGGGTGCAGCCGGTGCCGTGGGTGCTGGTGGTCTTGACCCGAGGAGCGGTCAGACGCAGGACGGCGTCGCCCTCCACCAGCAGGTCGACGCTGTCCGGTCCACCGAGGTGCCCACCCTTGAGCAGCACCCGCCGGGTCAGGCCGGCCAGGCGGAGGGCCTGCGCCTCCATCTCCGACTCGTCGCGGGCCTCGGCGACCCCGAGCAGGTCAGCCGCCTCGGGGACGTTCGGCGTGATCAGGTCGGCCAGCGGCAGCAGCTCCTCGCGCAGCGCCGCCACCGCGTCGGCGGCCAGCAGCCGGTCACCGCTGGTGGCGACCATCACCGGATCGAGGACGACGTGGGGCAGCGGGTGCCGCCGCAGGACCGCGGCCACCGCGCGGGTGACGTCGGCGGTGCCGAGCATGCCGATCTTCACCGCGTCCACCCGCACGTCGTCGAGCAGGGTCTCCAGCTGCTGCTCGACGAAGGCGCCGTCGAGCTGGTGGACCGCGTCCACGCCGCGCGTGTTCTGGGCGGTGACAGCAGTGACCACGAGGGTGCCGTGCGCGCCCAGCGCCGCGAAGGTCTTGAGGTCGGCGGCGATGCCGGCACCGCCACTCGGGTCGGTGCCGGCGATGGTCAGCACGGTGGGGATCACGGCTGCCGCCCGCTCAGCGCGGCAGCGGCCGCCCGTGGGTCGGAAGCGGCGCACACGGCGGAGACGATGGCGATCCCGGCGACGCCGGTGGCGCGCACCTGCGCGGCGTTGCCCGCCCCGATCCCGCCGATGGCCACGCACGGCACCCGGGACCGCGCGACGAGCGCCGCCGTCCCGGCGAGACCGAGCGGCGCGGCCGCCTCCGGCTTGGTGGGCGTGGCCTCGACCGGCCCGACGCCCAGGTAGTCCAGCCAGGCCGGAGCCTGCGCCACCTGGGCCTCGGTGGAGACCGACAGCCCCAGCAGCAGGTCGGGGGCGATCCGGTGCGCGTCCTCGGCCGGCAGGTCCGACTGGCCCAGGTGCACCCCCGAGGCGCCGACGGCCAGGGCGACGTCGAGCCGGTCGTTGACCAGCAGCGGCACCCCGGTCCCGGCCAGCACCTCCAGCAGGGCGCGGCTCAGGGCGCAGAGCTCGCGGGTGGTGGCGTGCGGCTCTCGGACCTGGACAGCGCTCACCCCGCCGGGCAGGGCCTGGCGGACGGTCTCGACCACGCCCCGGTCGCCGCACAGCGCGCTGTCGGTGACCAGGTAGAGGCTTAGGTCGAGAGGCGGCCGGGTCATCGTGAGCCTGCCCGGGCGCGGGTCCGGGCCTCCAGCACCGGTCCGTCGAGGGAGTCCAGGGCGTCGACGAGGGCGACGGCGAACGACCCCGGGCCGTGGCTGGCGGCGGCTGCCTCCTCGGCGGCGACGGTGAGCACGGTCGTCGCCGCGACCGCCGCGAGCAGCGGGTCATCCTCGACCGCGCAGCAGGCGGCGACCAGGGCGCCCAGCGCGCAGCCCACCCCCGTCACCCGGGTCATCAGCTCGTGTCCGGTGCGGACCTCCAGCAGCCGCTCGCCGTCAGTGACCTGGTCCACCACCCCGCTGACCGCGACGACGCCGCCGGTGCGGCCGGCCAACGCACGCGCGGTCCCCACCGCGGCCTCCGCGCCGACCGTGCTGTCCACCCCGCGACCGGCTCCGGCCGCACCCGCCAGGCTCAGCACCTCCGAGGCGTTGCCGCGGACGACGGTCGGTGAGTGGCTGAGCAGGTCGGCGGCCAGCGCCGTCCGGAAGGTCATGGCCCCGACTGCCACCGGGTCGAGCACCCACGGCTTCCCGTGCGCCTGGGCGGCCGCCGCGGCCAGCTGCATGGCCCGGGACCGCTCGCCCGACAGCGTCCCGAGGTTGACCAGCAGCGCGTCGGCGATCCCGGCGAACTCCGCGGACTCCTCCTCGTTCTCCACCATGGCGGGCGAGGCGCCCACGGCGAGCAGGACGTTGGCGGTGAAGTTGGCCACCACGATGTTGGTCATGCAGTGCACGAGCGGGCCGCGCTCGCGCACGGCGGTCAGCACCCCCAGGACCGCTTCGCTGGACATCCCCACCTCACGGGACAGCTGCGTCATACCGGCCACCTCTCTTGCCGCAGTGCGGCGTCGAAGAACATCCACTCGTACCGGGCGCTGGTCAGCGCCCCCTCCTCGGCGTGCGCCCGCTGCGCCGCCGTGAGCCCTGCCCCTAGCCGGTCGACCAGGGCCAGCACCTCCTCCACCACCGCGGCGAAGGCGGGCCCGGCGTAGCTGTCGACCCAGCGCTGGTAGCGGGGGTCAGGGCTGCCGACGGCCGCCAGCGCCGCGCCGACCCGGGCGTACAGCCAGAAGCAGGGCAGGACCGCGGCCACCCCGTCGGCGAGGCTGCCCAGGGCCGCGGTGGCGAGCAGGTGCCGGGTGTAGGCGTGCGTGGTTGGCGACGTCGGCGTGGTCGCCAGAGCCGCTGGTTCGATCCCGACCGCGGCCAGCAGCTCGGCGTGCAGGGCCAGCTCGACCTCGACGGTCCCCGCGGCGTGCCGGGCGAGCACCGCGGTGTCGGCGAGGTGCTCCGACCGGGCGCCCAGCAGGGCCAGGGTGCGCGCGTACTCGGCGAGGTAGTGGGCGTCCTGCACGAGGTAGCCCGTGAAGGCAGCCGGGGGCAGGCTGCCGTCGGCGGTCCCTGTCACGAAGGGGGAGGCCAGCAGAGCGGCCTCGACCGGAGCCAGCACCGACCACAACCGGGCGGACCAGGAGCCGGCCGGGCGCTCGGGCGCGGCCGCCGCAGCCAGCGCGGACCGCCCGCCGACGGCAGCAGGTGAGGAGACGTCGAGCACGGCCCACTTCCTCCGCCGGCATTACCCGGCTCAGGTTCAAGCGGTCGGTGGCCGGCAGCCACCCTCTCAGCCCGATCCCGTCGAGCTCCCGCGTCTTGGCTGGTGCACCTTAACCCGCAGGTCGGACGCGGTGCGCGTCGGGGCGGCGCAGCTGCCCGGTCCCACCCCGTTGCCAGGGCCGCGGGCCGGCGAGGGGTCGGTAGTTCACCCCCAGGGCGTCCAGCCGCTCCAGGTGGGCGCTCAGCCGGGGCTCGAACTCCGCCCAGGACCGCCCCTCGGGAGGGGACCAGGCGACCTCGGCGTGCGCGCAGGCCCGCGGGAAGAGCATGTAGTCGACGCGACGGGTGGTCGGCATGTACTCGGTCCACAGCTGACACTGGGTGCCCAGCACCAGCGGGCGCGACTCCTCCGGGATGCCGGCCAGCGGGTCGTAGCCGTAGACGTTCTCGACGGTGCTCAGGCCGCCGATCGCGTACGGCTCGTCGTCGGAGTCGCTGGGGTAGAAGTCGAAGTAGAGGTGGGTCATCGGCGCCATCACCGCCGGCAGGCCCGCGGCCGTCGCCGCCCGGCCGTAGGAGGAGTCCCGCCAGGCCATCACCACGGAGTCGGCGACCGGCCCGTCGTCGGCGATCTCGTCCCAGCCCACGAGGACGCGGCCGCGCTCGGCCAGCCAGGCCGCGAGCTCGGTGGTGAACCAGCGCTGCAGCTGAGCCGGGTCGCTGAGCCCGCGGGACGCCGCGAGCCGGGCCGCGTCCTCGCTGGCCCGCCACTCGGCGCGCGGGCACTCGTCCCCCCCGACGTGGATGTACCGGCTGGGGAAGACGTCCAACAGCTCCTCGAACAGGTCGTGCACCACGGCCATCGTGGCGTCGTCGAGGTTGAGCACCTCCTCGAAGATGCCGAAGGTGGTCGCGGTCTCATATCCGGTGCCGGGGTGGTTGCCCAGCTCGGGGTAGGCGGCCAGCACGCCGCACACGTGCCCGGGGAACTCCAGCTCGGGGACGACGGTGATGCCCCGCTGCCCGGCGTAGGCGACGAGGGAGCGCAGCTGGTCCTGGGTGTAGTAGCCGCCGTGCGGGGTGCCGTCGCCGTCGGCATCTGCGGGTCGCCGGGTCTCCCGGCGCCAGCTGGCGACCTCCTGCAGGCGGGGGTAGCGCAGCGACTCGAAGCGCCAGCCCTGGTCCTCGGTGAGGTGCAGGTGCAGCACGTTGTACTTGTGCAGCGCGATCAGGTCGACCATCCGGAAGACGTCGGCCAGGGGCATGAAGTGCCGCGCGACGTCGAGGTGCACCCCGCGCCAGGCGTAGGCCGGAGCGTCGTCGATCTCCACGCCCTCGACGACCAGGGCCGCCCCGCTGGGCGCGGGCCGCAGCACGGCCGGCGGCAGCAGCTGCCGCAGCGTCTGCACCGCCCAGTTGACGCCCGCGTCGTCGCCGGCGGTGATGGTGATGCCGTCGCCGTCCACGGCGAGCCGGTAGCCCTCGACGGGTAGGTCCGGGTCCGCGCGCAGCCGCAGCGCCCCGCCGTCGGCCGAGGGGAGCTCGAGCCCGGACCCCGGCGAGAGCAGACGGCGGACGATCGCGGCCCAGCCGCCCGGTCCGTCGACGGCCAGGTCGGCCGAGAGCGTGAAGGAGGCGTCGGGGCGGCGGTGGACCGAACGCGGGAGGGGCAGCAGCACGCGGTCAGCCTAGGGCGGGCGGCGGTCCAGGATCGTGACCCGCCTCACGGGTGGCGTTGCTCCGGTGTCCAGGCGGCGAACACCCGGCCGGGGCGGCGTCAGCCCGCGCGCCGCACCAACAGCTGGTCGAGGTCGTAGCCCTGCGAGACCGCGTTCCAGCGCACCCGCGGCGGGCCGTCGCAGACGACGTCGGTGGCGAACAGGGCGCTGAGGAAGATCTCGCTCTCCATCATGGCGATCGGGCCGCCGGGGCAGCGGTGGTGGCCGTCGCCGAAGCTCATCAGGGCGGGCGGGACGGCCCGAGGCAGCGCCCGACCCGGACAGAGCCCCAGCGGTTCCTCGCCGGCGGTGGCCGGGTCGGCGTTCGCCGCCCGCAGGTCGAGGTCAACGAGCGCCCCCGCGGGCAGGGTCTGCTCGCCGCCGTCAGCGCACACGGTCAGGGGAGCCAGCAGCCGGCGGTAGAGGTGGCCGACCACCGGCTCCAGCCGCAGGGTCTCCTGCAGCAGGGCCAGCCGGTCCTCCCGGTCGCCGGCCCGGTAGCGGGCCAGCAGGGCGGGGTCGTCGAAGAGGTGCCAGGCGGCCACGCAGATGAACTCCCGCGTCGTCACCATGCCCGCGGCCCCGTAGGTGAGGCACTCGGTGAGCACGTCGAGGTCGGAGAAGCCCTCGGCCAGCAGCTGGCTGATGACGTCCTCCTGGGGCCGGCGCCGCCGGGAACGGACCGCTGGTTTGACGTCCAGCCAGAAGAGGCGGGCGGTGGCGGTACCGGTCCGCAGCGACCTGAGCCATCCGGCCGGGCCGCCACCGGTGGCGAGCGGGTCGGAGTCGAAGAGGCTGTTCAGGCGGCGGCTCATGCCGGCACGGGAGGAGGCGGTCAGCCCGACCACCCGGGCGACGACCTCCACGGCCATGCTCATCGAGAGCCGGCTCAGGTCGACCGGCCGGTCGGGCCGGAGGTCGGCCACCAGCGTCGACGCGAGGGCCTCCATCATCGGCCGGTAGCCCTCGGCCACCTTGGGCGCGAAGAACCGGGCGGCCGCCTTGCGCTGGTCGCGGTGCCGGGCGCCCTCGAGGAACAGGATCGGCGGGCGCATCGTGCGCCCGGTGCGTCCGGACCGGACCCTGCGCGGGCTCTGGCTGGCAGCCAGCACCCCCTCGGCGCCGAAGCCGGCCTGCGCCGTGCCGTCAGGCTCGCGCAGCACCTGCCGGGCGACGTCGAAGGACCGGACGACGAAGCGCTCCGGGCCGTCCCCGCGGACGTGCTCCACCGCGGGTCCGCCCGTCGAGTTCTCGGGGTCGAGCTTGCGGACCGGGCAGGAGCGGTGCGGCGTGGCGGCGCTCATCGGGACTCAGGCGACCAGGTCGGGGGTGAAGCGGTCCAGGGACGGTACCCCCAGCTGGGTCATCACCTGACGGAGCTCGCCGGTCAGCCCGTCCAGGACCGCGCGCACCCCGGTCTCGCCCTCGGCGGCCAGCGCCCAGAGCGCCGGCCGGCCCACGAACACCGCCCGGGCACCCAGGGCCAGCGCCGCCGCGACGTGCTCGGCCGACCGCAGCCCGCTGTCGGCGTAGACCTCGCCCGCGTCCCCGACGGCCTCGACCACCTCGGGCAGGGCCCGGGCCGCGGACACCGACGGACCCAGCCTGCGGCCGCCGTGGGTGGACACGATGACCCCGGCCGCGCCCGCGTCGATGCAGGCTGCTGCGTCGTCGCCGCGCAGCACCCCCTTCACCAGGACGGGCACGCCGCTGATCTCGCGGAGCCAGCCGATGCTGGACAGGTTGATCCCGGCGTCCATGTCCACCGCGCCCGGACCCGCCGCTTGCAGCTCTTCGGGCGTGAGATTGCGAAGGCGGGACTTCGCCGGTCCTTCCGGCCACTGACGCGGGTTCACGGTTGCCGGCAGCAGCGCCACCATGTCGACGGTGAGCAGCAGGGCCCGGGCACCGTGCTCGACCGCCCGGCGCACGAGCAGTTCGGTGAGCCCGTGGTCGCGCATCACGTACACCTGGAACCACCACGGCGCCCCGGCCGCGGCGATCGTGGAGAACGGGACCGCGACGTTGGTGGAGACCCCGATCAGGCTCCCGGCCGCCGCTGCCGCCCGGGCCATCACCGCCTCGCCCTCGGGGTGCGCGCCCAGTTGCTGGGCCATCGGAGCCACCAGCACTGGCGACTGGACCGGGGTGCCCAGCACCGTGGTGCTGGTGTCGATCTCCCTCAGGTCCTGCAGGGCGCGGGGGCGGAAGCGCACCGCCGACCAGTCCGCCGTGCCCTCCGCCGACCCACCCCCGGAGCCAGCCGCAGCCCCGTAGTAGGCGCTGATATGGGCGGGCAGCAGCCTGCGGGCCTGCTCCTCGTAGTCGAAGGACACCACGGGGTCGGGCCGGACGTCGTGCATCGCTTGTGCGGCGGTCGGGGCGGTCACGCTGACTCGACGTCGCTCGGACCAGCGGTGTAGGGACCCGGGGTCGGGGCGTCCAAGGGGTCCGAGCCCAACGGCTCGGCCAGCGGAGGCGCCTTGACGGGCTCGGTAGCGCCGACAACGGCAGATGTCTCGTCGGCCTCTCGGGCCCCGCCTGCTGCCCTTCCGGCCTCTGGCTCCTGCTCGTCGAGAACACCCATGGCTGTCCTTCTTTCCCCGGAGGGCTCCGGTCTCGAGACCGCGAACCCGATCATCCTAAGATCGCTCTCCCTCGCGGGCCTTCGAAGTTAAGGCTGACCAACAAAGGAAGAGCGTCGGCGTCGACCACCCGCCGCTCACCAACCGCCGCAGCATCATGTCATCGCCGTCGAGGGCCACCGCTGCCACTCAGCCCACCTCGACGGCACGCTGCCTTCCTTGCCTTCCCCGGGCACGGTGAAGGGTTGCTTCGAGCCTCGCTCGATCTCGGAGAAGCTGGGCGAGGTCTCCGAGGAGATGCAGAACACGGCCGCCGTCACCGACGGCGTCAGGGCGACTCGCTCCAGTTCGTCTTGAAGAGTGCTTGCCATCGAACAGGTGTTCGAATAAGATGGAGCATGGAAGTGACCCGGGGCTGCGACAACGGCGGCCTGGCCGTCGAGCCGTTGCAGGACGCCGCCGACCGGCTGGCCCTCGCGGTGGACGGTCTGGTTGCCGCTGTCGAGGTCGGGGGCCTCGACCATCTGGACGCCCTCGGGCTGGTGGATCTACTGCAGCAGGTGGAGCGGATCCGCAACCGGATCCCCCTGGTCGATCACGCTGTCCTGACCGCGTGTGCGGACCGGAAGACCGCCGAGACCCTGAACCAGTCGAGTCTGGCTCGTCTGCTGGTGTCGACGCTGCGGCTGTCGATAGGGGAGGCGAGCCGCCGGGTCCGTGCGGCGGAAGCGTTGGCCTCTCGGTCCACCATGACGGGGGACACCTTGGAGCCGCGGCGTCCGACCCTAGCGGCCGCGCAACGTGTCGGTGAGGTGACGCCCGAGCAGGTGCACCTCATCCAGCGGGCGCTGGACCGCGTCGACCGGCCGGGATTCGACCCGGCGGACGTCGCCACCGGGGAAGCACTGCTGGTCACCCACGCCAAGACCTTCGAGCCGAAGGTGCTGGGCCAGCTGGCGACCCTCGTGGTGGACGCCATCGACCCGGACGGGACCCTGCCCCAGGAGCAGCTCTCCCGCGACCGTCGGAACCTGTCGCTACGACCCACCCGGGACGGCGACTATGTGGGAGAGTTTCGGCTCACCGGCGTGCTCGGAGCCAAGTTGTCGGCTGTGCTGCGCCCGCTGGCGCGCCCACGGACGGAGAAGATCCCCTCGCCCGACGGTGGTGAACTGCCGGTGACGCTCTCGAGTTCGGATGAGCGCACCCACGGGCAGCGGATGCACGATGCGCTGGAGGACGTCTGCGACCGGGTGCTGCGCTCCGGCGGGCTGCCCGACAGCGGTGGGACACCGGCGACGGTGATCGTCACTCTGACCCTGGAGAACCTCCTCGACGGCCTCGGTTCCGGCCTCACCTCGGACGGGACGCTGCTGACCATCCCTCAGGTCCTGGAGCTGGCAGAGCAGGCCGACATCATCCCGACCGTGGTCAACCGCGCGGGTGCCGTCCTCAGCCAGGGTCGAGCCCGGCGGATCGCCACCCCGACCCAGACCTGGGCGCTGATCGCCCGCGACGGAGGGTGCAGCTTCCCCGGCTGCGACCGGCCGCCCGAGCTCTGCCAACGACATCATCTGGTCCCGTGGGTGGCGGGCGGCTTGACCGACCTGGACAACTTGACCTTGCTCTGTCCCTACCACCACCGCGAGTTCGCCGGTCGCGGCTGGACGGTCGCGATGGACGCCGAGCGGTTGCCGGCATGGACACCGCCGCGGTGGATCGACCGAGAACAGCGGCCGCTGCACAACACCCGGATCCAGCTCGCCCGCCTCAGCCGCGAGCTGGCCGCGGAGCGAGCCCAACCACCGCTCCTCGACCAGCGCGTCCTCGTTCCGGTCTGAGCGATCAGCGGTAGTTGGTGAACTGCACCGCGAAGTCGTAGTCCTGGGCCTTGATCAGGCTCTGGACGGCCTGCAGGTCGTCGCGGCTCTTGCTGCTCACGCGCAGCTCGTCGCCCTGGATCTGGGCCTTGACGCCCTTGGGGCCCTCGTCGCGGATCAGCTTGGAGACCTTCTTGGCGTTCTCCTGACTGATGCCCTCGGTCGTGGTGGCGGTGATCTTGTAGAGCTTCCCCGACGAGCGGGGCTCGCCGGCGTCGAGGGACTTGAGGCTGACGCCGCGCTTGACCAGCTTGGACTGGAAAACGTCCAGCACCGCCTTCGCCCGCTCCTCGGAGACGGCCTCGATCTCGATCGCCTCGCCCGACCAGCGAATCGAGGCCTCGGTGTTCTTGAAGTCGAAGCGCTGGTGCACCTCCTTGGCCGCCTGGTTCAAGGCGTTGTCAACCTCCTGGCGGTCGACCTTGCTGACGACGTCCATCGAGCTCTCGGATGCCACGTCCGGTTCCTCCTCGCGTGCGGGCGGCGGGAGGCGGCTCGGTGCTGCCGCGGGGACGGGCCCGCCACCGGGCTCATTCTGCCCGCCCCGCGCGCCGCCTGCACCGCCGGCGGTGACCGGTTCGCCCCCGGGTCGCGGAGTTGCTATCGTTTCTCCCCGCCGACCGATCCTCCGGGCTCGCCGGCACGGCAGGTTGCCCGAGTGGCCAAAGGGAGCAGACTGTAAATCTGCCGGCATCGCCTACGTTGGTTCGAACCCAACACCTGCCACGAGGATTCGCCTCCACCACGTGTGGGTGTGTATCTTCGGTTCTCGGTCCGGCCCGAACGGGCAGGCCCGGGTACGCCCCTATAGCTCAGTCGGTAGAGCATCTCCATGGTAAGGAGAAGGTCTGCGGTTCGAATCCGCATGGGGGCTCGGAGACTCCTCGGAGAGGACGCCTCGCGTCCTCCTGACCAGCAGCAATGCGGCCCGTCCGGCCGCCGACCTGGTGGCGGACCGGGGCTGACCCGAAGCGGGATAGCTCAGGTGGTAGAGCAAGCGGCTCATAATCGCTGTGTCGCGGGTTCAAGTCCCGCTCCCGCTACCAGGTGGCCCCTTCGGGGGAGCCGGCACGACCGTCCTACGGGACGACCCGCTCGAGCATCACCCAGTAGGTTCGAGCAACCGAGAAGAAAAAAGGATCCACGATGGCGAAGTCCTCTGACGTCCGGCCGAAGATCACGATGGCCTGCACGGTGTGCAAGGAGCGGAACTACATCACCAAGAAGAACCGGCGGAACGACCCCGACCGCATGGAGCTGAACAAGTTCTGCCCGCGCTGCCACAGCCACACCGCGCACCGCGAGACCCGCTGAGCACCACGAACACCATGGGTCCTGGACCCACGAACGAGCCGTCCGCCGTCGCGGGCGGCTCGTCCGCTTCCCGGACGGCCCTGGTTGGGCTGGCGCACGGCAGCCGGCAGGCCGAGGGGACGCGGGCAGTTGAGCAGCTGATGACCCTGGTGGGCTCGACCGGTGACGTCGACGCCCGCCCCGCGTTCTTGGACCTGGCCGCGCCCGACCTGACCACCACCGCAGCCGCCTTGGTGGCCACCGGCCACCGCCGGGCCGTCGTCGTCCCGCTGCTGTTCACCGTCGCCTTCCACGCCACGGTTGACGTGCCCGAGGCGGTGGCCGAGGCCACCGCCGCCACCGGGCTGGAGCTGGTGGTCGCCGACATCCTCGGCACCGGCGAGGACACGCTCGACCTGTTGCGGGCCAGCCTCGCCTCGGGCTCGGTCCCCGACGAGCACGACGTCCTGCTCTACGCGGTGGGCTCGTCCAACGAGGGGGCGAACGCCGCCGTCCACGACCTCGCCGCACGGCTCGGCCGTCACCGGCGAGGGCGGGTGCGAGCCGCCTTCGCCACCACCGACCCCCGCTCCGCGGCGGTGCTGCCCGAGCTCGGGGACCCGGTGGCCTTGCTGCCCTTGTTCCTGTCCCCGGGGCTGCTGCTGCGACCGCTCGAGGCGCTGGCCGCCGAGCGCGGCTGGACCCTGCTGCCCCCGCTCGGCGACCTCGCTGCGCCGCTAGTCTTGCGTCGTCACGCGCAGGTGCTCGCGCGCTCCGGACTCCGTTAGCGTTGGGGACATGGCCATCGCGCAGGAGCACGTCGGGCGGACCTACCCTCCGACCGAGCCGTACGAAGTGACCGCGGCCAAGGTCGCCGAGTTCGCCACCGCTCTCGGGGACGACCACCCCCGCCACACCGGCGCCGGCGCCGTGGCCCCGCCCACCTTCGCCGCGGTCATCGCCGCCCAGGCCTGGCAGGCGATGTTCGACGACCCCGAGCTGGGGCTGGCGCTACGCCGGATCGTGCACGCCGACCAGCGCTTCGACCTGCAGCGGGCGCTGCGGGTGGGGGACTCGGTGACCGCGACCCTGACCATCGACAAGGTGCGGGTCCGGGACTCCGCCGACATTATCGGGGCCTCGATCGACCTCCGCACCGCGCAGGACGAGCTCGTCTGCACCGCAGCGGCCACCTTCTTCCACAGCCGGGACGCCGCCGCGTGAGCGCCGTGCCCACATCGCCCGCCCCGGGCGACGTCGTCGTCGGCGCCACCCTCCCGCCACTGACCGTCCGGCTCACCCGGACCGATCTGGTGCGTTACGCCGGGGCCTCGGGCGACTTCAACCCCATCCACCACTCGGACCACTTCGCCGCGGCGGTCGGGCTGCCCGGGGTGGTGGCGCACGGCCTGCTGACCATGGGCACCGCGCTGCGCGTGGTCACCGACTGGGTGGGCGACCCCGACCGGATCCGCTCCTACACCGTCCGGTTCACCAAGCCGGTCGTGGTCCCCGACGACGGGGTGGGGGCCGAGGTCACCGTCACCGGTACCGTCCTCGCCCTCGAGGGCAGCCGCGCCACCGTGGGGCTCGAGGTGTTGCACGAGGGCCAGAAGGTCCTCGGGGCGGCCCGCGTCGAGGTCGAGCTCGGTGGCTGAGCGGGCGGTCGGTGCACCGCCGTCGGTCCTGGCCGCGCACACCACCCTCCGGGTGGGCGGTCCGGCTCACCGGGTGCTCATCCCGGCGACCGAGACCGAGCTGGTGCAGACGGTTCGCGACCTCGACGCCGCCGGCGAGCCGGTGCTGGTGCTGGGCGGCGGCTCCAACCTGCTGGTCGGCGACGACGGGTTCGACGGGACAGTCGTCAAGGTCGCCACCCGCGGGATCGACGACGACGTCGCCGCCTGCTCGGGCGCGGTGCTCACCGTGGCCGCCGGCGAGCCCTGGGAGGACCTGGTCCGCCACACCCTCGAGCGCGAGTACTCCGGGCTGGAGACCCTGGCCGGCATCCCCGGCTCGGTCGGGGGCACCCCCATCCAGAACGTCGGGGCCTACGGCACCGAGGTGGGTCAGCTCATCACCACGGTGCGGACGCTCGACCGCAGCACCGGGGCCATCCGCACCTTCTTCGCCGTGGAGTGCCAGTTCGGCTACCGCTCGTCGCGCTTCAAGAACGAGCCCGGTCGCTACCTCGTCCTGGCCGTCACCTTCCAGCTCCGGCTCGGCTCGCTGTCGGCACCCGTGCGCTACCCCGAACTGGCCCGCGCGCTAGGCATCGCGGTGGGGGAGCGCGCACCGGCCCGCGACGTCGCCGAGGCGGTGCTCGCGCTGCGCCGGGGCAAGGGAATGGTGCTCGACGACGCCGACCCCGACACCTGGAGCGCCGGCTCCTTCTTCACCAACCCTCTCCTCGACGCCGTCGCGGCCGACGCGCTCCCCGCCGAGGCCCCGCGCTTCCCCCAGCCCGACGGGCGGGTCAAGACCAGCGCCGCCTGGCTCATCGAGCACGCCGGCTACGGCCGGGGGTTCGGGGACGGCCCCGCGCGGGTATCGAGCAAGCACGTTCTCGCTCTGACCAACCGCGGGTCAGCGACAGCGAACGACCTCCTCCACCTCGCCCGGCAGATCCGGTCCGGAGTGGAGAGCACGTACGGCATCACCTTGGTGCCTGAACCAGTCCTTGTGGGGTGTGAACTGTGACAACCTTCGACTTCTCCGTCTGGGCTCCGTTGCCGGAGTCCGTCGAGCTTCGGATCCGCCCGGTCGGGTCCGGCGGCCCGGGTGAGGAGAGCCGGATCCCGATGGAATGCGACGAGGAGGGGTGGTGGCGCCCGGCGGCGCCGCTGCCCTCGGACGGGGCGGGGGAGTTCGACTACGGCTACGTCCTCAACGCCACCGGCAACGTCCTCGCCGACCCCCGTTCCCAGCGTCAGCCCGAGGGGGTGCACGGCTGGTCGCGCACCTACGACGCCACCGCTTTCCCCTGGACCGACGACAAGTGGACGGGCCGCCAGCTGGCGGGTGGCGTCATCTACGAGATGCACGTCGGCACCTTCACCCCCGACGGCACCCTGGACGCGGCGATCGAGAAGCTCGACCACCTCGTCGAGCTCGGCATCGACTTCGTCGAGGTGATGCCGGTCAACGACTTCAACGGCGTCCACAACTGGGGTTACGACGGCGTCCTCTGGTACACGGTGCACGAGGCCTACGGCGGGCCCGAGGGCTACCAGCGTTTCGTCGACGCCTGCCACGAGCGCGGGCTCGGTGTCATCCAGGACGTCGTCTACAACCACATGGGGCCCAGCGGGAACTACCTGCCGGAGTTCGGTCCCTACCTGAACGCCGCCGGGGCCAACACCTGGGGGGAGTCGCCCAACCTGGACGGCCCCGAGTCCGACGAGGTCCGTCGCTACATCATCGACAACGTGCTGATGTGGCTGCGCGACTTCCACGTCGACGGCCTGCGGCTGGACGCCGTGCACGCTCTCGCCGACCACCGCGCCATGCACATCCTCGAGGAGATGGCCGTCGAGGTCGACGCGCTGAGCGCCTTCGTGGGCCGCCCGCTGCCGCTGATCGCCGAGTCCGACCTCAACGACCCGCGGCTCATCACCGCCCGCGAGGGCGGCGGCTACGGCCTGACCGCGCAGTGGAGCGACGACTTCCACCACGCCCTGTACGTCAGCCTCACCGGGGACGCCAGCGGCTACTACGCCGACTTCGACTCCCTGGACGCCCTGGGCAAGGTGTTCGAGGCCGGGTACTTCCACGACGGCACCCGGTCCAGCTTCCGGCACCGATCGCACGGCCAGCCGATCGACACCTTCCGCACCCCGACCTGGCGGCTGGTGGTCTGCTGGGACAACCACGACCAGATCGGCAACCGGGCCACCGGTGAGCGGCTGTCGAGCAAGATCAGCACCGACCAGCTGGGGCTCGCCGCGATGATCACCCTGCTCAGCCCGTTCACGCCGATGATCTTCATGGGCGACGAGTGGGGCGCCTCGACCCCGTGGCAGTTCTTCACCTCCCACCCCGAGCACGAGCTCGGCGAGGCGGTGGCGAAGGGCCGGCTCGAGGAGTTCGCCGAGATGGAGTGGGACGCCTCGGCCGAGGTGCCGAACCCTCAGGACCCGGAGACCTTCACCCGCTCCAAGCTCGACTGGTCCGAGCCGGCCGAGGGCGACCACGCCAAGCTGCTGGCGCTGACCACCCAGCTGCTGCAGGTCCGCCGGAGCTACCCCGACGTCACCGACCCGCGGTTCGACCACGGCCAGGCGACCTCCGACGACGCGGGGGGCTGGCTGAAGCTGGAGCGCGGTGCGGTGGTCGTGGTGGCCAACTTCAGCGACACCCCGAGCGAAGTCACGGTCGAGGGCGGCACCCTGGAGACGCTGGTCAACATCGGGCAGGTCAGCACCGAGGGCGACCTCGTCCGGCTGCCCGCCCACTCCGGAGTCGTCCTCCACCGCCAGCAGGACTGAGCGCCAGACCGTCGAGGCGGTCGGCCCCGGGGCACCCTGCCCCCGGGGCCGGCCGCTTCTCAGCGTTCGAAGGTGATCTCGCGCTTGAGGATCTTGCCCGTGGGGCCCTTGGGCAGGGTGCCCAGCCGGACGACGCGGGGGTACTTGTAGGCCGCGATCTTGCTGGCCACGAAGTCCCGCAGCTCCTCGGGGGTGGCGCTCGCGCCCGCCTTGAGCGTCACCAGGGCCGCGACCTCCTCACCGTGGGCGGGGTCCGGGATGCCGAAGACGGCCGCCTCGGCCACCGCGGGATGGGCGTAGAGCACCTCCTCGACCTCGCGGGGGTAGACGTTGAAACCGTTGCGGATGATGACGTCCTTGAGGCGGTCGACGATGAAGTAGTAGCCCTCGGTGTCGCGGGTGGCCAGGTCCCCGGTGTGGAACCAGCCGCCCCGCATCACCTCGGCGGTCTCCTCGGGGCGCTGCCAGTAGCCCTTCATGACGTTCTCGCCGCGGATGACGATCTCGCCGATGTCGCCCTGGCTCGCAGCGTCCTCGCCGACGACCCGGCCGGTGGCGTCATGCAGTGCGAGCTCGACCCCGCGGACCGGGGTGCCGATGGAGCCGGGCTTGCTCGGCCGGCCGGGGTGGTTGAACGTGGCTACGGGTGAGGTCTCCGACAGCCCGTAGCCTTCGATCACCGGGAAGCCGTAGGTCCGCTCCACTCCGTGCAGCACCTCCACGGGCAACGACGCTCCCCCGGAGGCGCCCAGCCGGACCGTGCTGACGTCGAAGCGTCCGGGGTCTGGCACCCCGAGCAGCGCCATGTACATGGTGGGCACGCCCAGGAAGATCGTCACCCGGTCGCGCTGGATGACCTCCAGCGTCTGCTCCGCGTCGAACTTCGGCAGCAGGGTGAGGCACGCGCCCCCGGCCATGGCGGCGTTCAGCCCGCAGGTCTGGCCGAAAGAGTGGAACAGCGGCAGCCCGCCGAACAACACGTCGCCCGGGCCGTTCGGCATCAGAGTCTCGCGCGTCGTCATCGCGTTGGTGCGCAGGTTCGCGTGGCTGAGCTCGGCGCCCTTGGGCTGACCGGTGGTGCCGGAGGTGTAGAGCAGGACCGCGGTGTCGGAGTCCTCGACGGCGGCCACCGGGCCCGCCGGCTCCGCCGCGGCCAGCCCCTGCTCGAACGCCTCGGGGACGGTCACCAGCACGTCGGTGCCGGTGGTGGCTGCGGCCTTGTGGGCCTCCTCGGCGAAGAGCGGGAACACCACCGCCACCCGGGCGCCGGCGTCGGACCAGGTGTAGGCGATCTCGCCCGCCTTGAGCAACGGGTTCATCGGCACCACCACCGCGCCGAGCCTCAGGATCGCGTAGTAGGCGATCGGGAAGTAGGCGACGTTCGGCATCATCAGCGCGACCCGGTCGCCGGCCCCAACGCCGCGCTCGGCCAGCTGGGTGGCGAACCGGGCCGCGGCCCCGTCGAGCGCGGCGTAGCTCAGGATCGTCTCCCCCTGCCGGATGGCGGGCAGGTGGGGGTCGGTGACGGCGCGGTCAGCGACCCAGGCAGCGAGGTTGGTCCCGGTCATGGCGGAAGCGTAGACGTGCACGGCGGCCTGACCGGTGGTCCACCTCGGCGCCAGCACCCGGCCCGGGGCGAGGACGCGGCTAGAGTGGCCCGCGGCCCGAAACCCCCTCAGGAGTGGTGCACCCATGTCGTTGTCCGAGCTCAGCCGCGACGAGCTGGTCGCGCTGCACGCCGAGCAGACCGCCGCCTACGAGGCCCTGGTGGCCCAGGGGCTGAAGCTGGACCTCACCCGGGGCAAGCCGTCCTCAGCCCAGCTCGACCTCTCGAACGCCCTGCTCTCCCTGCCGGGGGAGGGCGACCACACCGACGCCGCCGGGGTCGACGTCCGCAACTACGGCGGCCTGCAGGGCCTGACGGAGCTGCGGCAGATCTTCGCGCCGCTGCTCAACGTCCCGGTCGCCCAGCTGGTCGCCGGGGACAACGCCAGCCTGGCCGTCATGCACGACTCGATCGTCTTCTCACTCCTCAAGGGGACGGTGGGCTCGCCCCGGCCCTGGGCGCAGGAGGAGAGGGTGAAGTTCCTCTGCCCGGTCCCCGGTTACGACCGGCACTTCGCCCTCTGCGAGCAGTTCGGTATCGAGATGATCCCTGTGCCGCTCGGGGCTGAGGGGCCCGACCTCGACGCCGTGCGCGCCCTCGTCGCCGACGACCCGGCGGTGAAGGGCATCTGGGTGGTGCCGACCTACGCCAACCCGACGGGCGCCGTCTACACCGAGGACGTGACCCGGGCCCTGGTGGGCATGCCCACCGCGGCGCCGGACTTCCGCATCTTCTGGGACAACGCCTACGCCGTCCACCACCTCACCGACACCGAGACGCCGGCCTTGGACGTGCTCGGCCTGGCCGCGGAGGCGGGTCACCCCGACCGCGTCTTCCTCTTCGCCTCGACCTCCAAGATCACCTTCGCTGGTGCCGGGGTCTCGTTCTTCGCCTCGTCGCCAGCCAACGTCGCGTGGTACCTCGGCCACCTCGGCAAGCGGACCATCGGCCCCGACAAGGTCAACCACCTGCGGCACGCCCGCCTCCTGCGCGACGCCGACGGCGTCCGCGCGCTGATGCGCCAGCACCGGGCGATCATCGCGCCCAAGTTCGCCCTGGTCGACCAGATCCTCTCCGAGCGGCTGGGCGGGTACGGGGCGGCGACCTGGACCGACCCCGACGGGGGCTACTTCATCAGCCTCGACGTGGCCGACGGCACGGCGACCCGCGTGGTGGCCTTGGCCAAGCAGGCGGGCATCGCCATGACCGGTGCGGGCGCCGCGTTCCCGTACGGGCGCGACCCCCGCGACCGCAACATCCGGATCGCCCCGACGATGCCCAGCCCGGACGCGGTCGCCGCGGCCATCGAGGGACTCGCCATCTGCGTCCTGCTCGCGGCGCTGGAGCAGGAGCTCGGCGAGCCGGCCTGAGGGGCGTTCCCAGGAGGTCCCGGGCCGCGGCTCGGGTAATCTCGGGAGCGCAGGTGGGGTGTCTGGGCGCCTCCAGTCGGTTCGACTCGGGCTGGAAACGTCTATACACTCGACCTCTTGGTGATCATCGCCAGTGCCTTGGTGCGCCCTCACGGTGCCAGGGCCACGGGTGGGGTCACCGAAGGGCAATAGCTCAACTGGCAGAGCATCGGTCTCCAAAACCGAAGGTTGGGGGTTCAAGTCCCTCTTGCCCTGCGAAGGCCAGATCCGGGGCCGGTGTGGCCCGGAACCGGGCCGGCAGGCCAGCTCAAACGCAAGGGAAGGTCACACCGTGGCAGACAAGGACGAGGAGGGAACGGCCGGCGAGCCGACCTCCGGTGACCAGGCCACGCCTTCCTCCGGGTCCTCCGGCGCGCACGGCCTCCGGGCGGACGGTGCCGCCGCCGACCGCGAGGTCGAGGAGGGCCGCACCCCGACCGGTGACGAGCTCGCGGCCTCCGGCTACGACACGGCGGGCCGCAGCGACGTCGCCGACCTCGACCACACCGGCGCGGGCCGCGACCGGTCCGCAGACGAGAAGACCGACGACGATGCCGTGGACGACCGGGTCGACGCCCTCGAGCCCGTGACGGCCGGTGCAGTGGGCCGCGGGGTCGGGCGCACCCGGTCGCGCCGTCCCGCACCGCAGGGCAAGGGCGTCGCCACCCCATCACGGAACCGCCCCGACAAGGTGCAGCGCACCGGGCCTGCCGGTTTCGTGCGCGAGTCGGTCGGCGAGCTGCGGAAGGTGGTCTACCCGACCAGCCAGCAGCTCCTCAACTACTTCGTCGTCGTGCTGGTCTTCGTCTTGTTCGTGATCGCCTACGTCAGCCTGCTGGACCTCGGCATGGGCTGGGCGATCTTCCGGGTCTTCGCCTGATGACCCTTCCCCCCACTAATGACGGAGATATCCACGTGTCAGACACCTTCTCAGCCGACGAGCCGCAGAAGTCCGCGGAGCCGCTGGAGGGCGCTGCCGAGAACTCCGCGGTGAGCGACGCGCTCCCGACGGCCTCCGACGCCGGGGCCGCTGAGGAGCCGGCCGACTTCGACATCAACTTCGGCCAGGGCGACTACCACCGCAGCGCCGACGACGACCTCGGCATCGACCTCGACTTCGGGGCCGGCACCCCGGCCGCAGGGACGGTTGCGGGCGAGGGTGACGGCATCGACCTCAACTTCGGCGAGCCGGAGCCCGAGGAGGAGGTCGAGGACGACGAGGATGAGGAGTCCGAGGCCGGCACCAACGCCCTGGAGTCGTTCCGTAGCGAGCTGCGGGCGAAGCTGGGCGACTGGTACGTGGTGCACACCTACTCCGGGATGGAGAACCGGGTGCTCCAGAACCTGGAGAACCGGGTGACCTCGCTCAACATGGAGGACTTCATCTACGAGATCGTCGTGCCGACCGAAGAGGTCACCGAGATCCGCAACGGCCAGCGCAAGCAGATCAAGCGCACCGTCCTGCCCGGCTACGTCCTGGTCCGCATGGACCTCACCGACGAGTCCTGGTCGACCGTGCGGCACACGCCGTCGGTCACCGGCTTCGTGGGGCACTCCAACTCCCCCGTGCCGCTGAGCCTGGAGGAGGTCGAGAAGATGCTCGCCCCGGCGGTCATCGCGGCCGCCAACGCCGCCAGCGACACCCCGAGCCGCCGCAAGAAGAAGGTGGAGGTCGCTGACTTCGCGGTCGGCGACTCCGTCATGGTCGTGGACGGCCCCTTCGCCGGGGTGCACGCGACCATCACCGAGATCAACGTGAACAACCAGCGGCTGAAGGCCCTCGTCGAGATCCTGGGTCGCGAGACCCCCGTCGACCTGACCTTCCCTCAGATCCAGAAGGTCTGAGGCCGGTCGGGCCGCCGGCCCGACCAACCACCCTGCCGGGTCGCACGACCCGGCTCGACCACCGCGACGGGACCCGCCCGCCGCACATGGAGAAGGACCCACGCAATGCCTCCCAAGAAGAAGGTCGCGGCCCTCGTCAAGGTCGCTCTCAACGCGGGCGCAGCCACGCCGGCCCCGCCGGTCGGTACCGCTCTCGGCCCGCACGGCGTCAACATCATGGAGTTCTGCAAGGCCTACAACGCCGCGACCGAGTCGCAGCGCGGGAACGTCATCCCCGTCGAGATCACCATCTACGAGGACCGCACGTTCACCTTCATCACGAAGACCCCGCCCGCGGCGGAGCTCATCAAGAAGGCGGCCGGCGTGACCAAGGGGTCGGGCGTCCCGCAGACCACCAAGGTCGGCAAGATCACCCGCGAGCAGGTGCGTGAGATCGCCACCACCAAGCTCCCGGACCTCAACGCCAACGACGTCGACGCCGCGATGAAGATCGTCGAGGGCACCGCCCGCAGCATGGGCGTCACGGTATCCAACTGACCTCGCTCCGCGTCCTTGGACCTCGCTCCGCTCGGTCGCTCGGATCGCTCTGATCCGGTCTCGACGTCGCACCGGGGGAACGAAAAGCGTGTTCCCCCGGGTGCTTCTTTCGAGACCGGCGCGATCCTCGGCGTCGGTTGAGGTCTTGCTCTCTCGGTCGTCGAGGAGCACCGCACCACCTGCACGACCCCCAATGAATCCTGGGAGGGCCTGCGCGGCCCGTACCAGACCTGGTGAAAGGAAACCAGAACATGAAGCGCAGCAAGGTTTACAACGCCGTCGCCGAGAAGATCGAGGCGGAGAAGCTCTACGCCCCGGCCGAGGCGATGGAGTTCGCCAAGGCGAACACCAAGGCGAAGTTCGACGAGACCGTCGACGTCTCCATGCGGCTGGGTGTCGACCCTCGCAAGGCCGACCAGATGGTCCGCGGCACGGTCAACCTGCCCAACGGCACCGGCAAGACGGCGCGGGTCCTCGTCTTCGCCACCGGTGACCGGGCAGCAGCGGCCGAGGCGGCCGGCGCCGACGAGGTCGGCTCCGACGAGCTCATCGAGAAGGTGGCCGGCGGCTACCTCGACTTCGACGCCGTGGTCGCCACCCCGGACCTGATGGGCAAGGTCGGCCGGCTCGGCCGCGTCCTCGGCCCGCGCGGTCTCATGCCGAACCCCAAGACCGGCACCGTGACCGTTGACGTGGCCAAGGCCGTGACCGACATCAAGGGCGGCAAGATCGAGTTCCGGGTCGACCGGCACGCGAACCTGCACTTCATCATCGGCAAGGCCTCGTTCACCACGGCCCAGCTGGAGCAGAACTACTACGCCGCGCTCGACGAGATCCTGCGGCTCAAGCCCAGCGCCTCCAAGGGCCGGTACCTGCGCAAGGTCACCCTCTCCACCACCATGGGCCCGGGCCTGCCGCTGGACCCCAGCCGCACCAAGCCCGAGGCGGAGTGACCGCACTCCAACCCTTCAGGTAGAACGCTCCACCGACGGGCCGCGCACCTCGTGCGCGGCCCGTCGGCGCGTTCCGCCGGAGGACGTGCAATCCTCAGGAGCCGTCCGCGACCACCTGCAGAGCGTGCCCGGTCAACCGGAATGCCGTCCAACCCTCCATCGCGACGGCGCCCATACGGCGGTAGAAGCCGATGGACGGCGCGTTCCAGTCCAGCACCGACCACTCCACGCGGGCGTAGCCGCGCTCGACGGCGGTCTCGGCCAGTGCTTGCAGCAGGGCCCGCCCGAGCCCGGACCCGCGGTGCGCGGGCTCCACGTACAGGTCCTCCAGGTAGATGCCGTGCACGCCCTCCCAGGTGGAGAAGCTGAGGAACCACAGGGCGAAGCCGACGACCCTCCCCGTCCCCTCTTCGGCGACCAGCGCGTGCACGGCCGGGGACGGCCCGAACAGGGCCGCACGCAGCTGCTCCGGGGTTGCCCGGACCTGGTCGGCGGCCCGCTCGTAGCTGGCCAGGTTGAGCACCAGCTGGTGGATCCGGTCGACGTCGTCGGCCCGGGCGGGACGGAGAGCGGGGTGCACCCGGTCAGCCAAGCACAGCGCCGCCGCCGGGCAGGAGCCGAGGCGGTGGCAGGATCGGGCGGACCGAGGAGGAGGGCGCAGCCGATGGCGCAGGAGCACGACGCAGTGGTGCAGGTGACAGGCGGTCGGCTGCAGGGCATCGAGCGGGACGGCGTGACCTCCTGGCTCGGCGTGCCCTACGCGGCTCCTCCGGTGGGACCGCGGCGGTTCCGCGCCCCTGCCCCCGTGGAGCGGTGGGACGGCGTGCGGCTCGCGACCGTGACTGCCGGCGCCTCGGTGCAGGGACGCTCCAGGGGGAGCTCGGCCCGCGCCCTCGGCTCCCAGCTCGGCGAGGACTGCCTCTACCTCAACGTCCACGCCCCGGCGTCCGCACGAAGCGACGGCCGGCCCCGTGCCGTGCTCGTCTGGGTGCACGGCGGGTCCTTCACCGGCGGCAGCGGCGCCCTCTACCCCGGCGCCTCCCTGGCTCAGCAGGGCGACCTCGTCGTCGTCACCGTCAACTACCGGCTCGGCGTCTTGGGGTTTGTCGACCTGGCCTCGGCGGTCGACGCCGAGGTACCCAGCCTCCTGGGCCTGCGGGACCAGGTCGCCGCGCTGCACTGGGTGCAGGAGAACGTCGCGGCCTTCGGCGGTGACCCGCAGCAGGTGGTGGTCGCGGGGGAGTCGGCCGGCTCGATCTCGATCGCCTTGCTGATGGCGGCTCCGACCACGGCGGGGCTGTTCCGGGGCGCGGTGCTGCAGAGCGGGACCTACAGCCTGGTGCACGGCGACGAGGCGCGAGAGGAGGTGGCGCGCGCCTACGCCCGCAACCTCGGCCTGGGCCGGGGGGACGGTGAGCGCCTGTGGCAGCTCACTTCCCGGGAGCTGCTCACCGCGCAGCAGGCGGTCGACGCCCAGTTCCCTGGGACCCTGCCTGCCGCGCCCTGGTTCGACGGGGACCTGGTGCCCGGCTCGTTGGAGGAGGCGCGGCGGGCGGTGCGCCCCGAGGTAGCCGTGCTGGCCGGTCACACCCGGGACGAGGTCACGCTGTTCCAGGTGCTGCCCGGAGACGTCCTGCCGACGAGCCGCGGCCCACTCGAGGCCCGGCTGCGGGCAGCGCTGGGGTGGGAGGAGGCGCAGCAGGTCCTGGCGCAGTACCCCGACACGGCGGCCGGGACCCGGGCGCTGGGCAGCGACCTCAACTTCTCCTTCCCGACCCGGCACTTCGCGGAGCGTCACGCCCAGGCCGGCGGGGCCACGTGGTGCTACCGCTTCGACGCTGCGGTCCCGTTCCTCGGCGCGACCCACGCGGCCGAGCTGGCGTACCTGTGGGAGTGGCGCGGCGTGAAGGCCGCGGTGCTGCGCGGACGGCGCACGCCGCAGCGGCGGGCGCTGGCCGGACGGATCCGGCGCCGCTGGCTGTCCTTCGTCCGCGACCTCGACCCTGGTCCGGACTGGCCGCCGTTCACCGTGCCCGAGCGCGCGACCCTGCTCCTGCGTCCGGAAGGGGACTGCGTCGAGGCCGACCCGGAGGCAGCCCGTCGCCGGGCCTGGGCGGGTCGGGACGTCATCCCCCGCCCGTGAGGCCCGGGACGCACAACGCCCGCAGGCCCCGGTCAGACCGGGGACTGCGGGCGTGGGAGCGAGAGGGCGGGTCAGCCCGGCCGGCGCGCACCCTTGTAGGGCATGTACTTCATCTTGATGGTGGCGACGGGTGAGCGCGGGTTCGAGGCGTGGACGACGTTGCCGTTGCCGGCGTAGATGCCCACGTGGCTGATGCCGGAGTAGAAGAAGACCAGGTCGCCCGGCCTGAGGTCGGACTTCGCGACCTTCTTGCCGAAGCGGAACTGGGCCTGGGAGGTGCGGGGGATCTTGACCCCGGCCGCCTTCCACGCGCCTCCGGTCAGCCCCGAGCAGTCCCAGGAGTTGGGGCCGGTGGCGCCGTAGCGGTAGGAGTCACCGATCTGCTTCTTGGCGAAGGCCAACGCCCGTGCGCCCTTGTTCGAGGAGGGCCTGGAGACGGTCCTCCGCGGCGCTCGCACGGCGGCGACCCGGCCGTGCTGCAGGGCGGACCAGACGGCGGCCGTGGCCCGCCCCGTGGGCCGCAGGCCGCGCTTGCGCTGGACCGACGCCACGGCCGAGGCGGTGGCGGGTCCGAAGGAGGAGGTCAGCGCGACCCGGGTGTAGCCGACTGCCCGCAGTGATCGCTGGAGCCGCAGCACGCTGGCGCCCCGGTCGCCCCGCGACAGCGCGGGTCGGGAGCCCCGGGAGAGCAGCGCGCTCCACGCGCGGGGGCCGGTGACCCGCAGCGGGCTCAGGCCGACGGACGCGCGGAACCGCGCCAGGCGGGCGGCGTCCTGGGCGGAGAAGCTGCCGTTGACGCTGGCGCTGTAGCCGGCGTTACGCAGCAGGCACTCGACCGCCCGGGCCTGAGCGCCCTTGCTGCCCTGGCTGACGACCTGGTACTTGCTGAACGAGGCGCTGCACGTGGAGGCGGCGCTGGCGGGGAGCTCTGCGGTCGCGGTGACGGAGACGGCCAGGGCCAGTCCGGTCGCCAGCGACGCGGCTCGTTTCAGGAATCTGCCCATGGTGGCTGGTCTCCCTCGAGTCGGTGGGCCGGCCCCGGAGCTCGACTACGCTGTCGAAGGCGGACTGGCAGGAGCACGTTATCCAAACGAGATCATTTCGGCAAAATCTTGTGACCTGAAGCCGCGTGGCGGGTTGACGTGACCCCCTGGCTGCCGCCGTCCGGTGTCGATCGCGGCGAGGGCCGGTCCAGAGGCATCGATTTGGTTCCGACGCGTGGCGCCCCGTAGTCTGGCGGACGCCGAAGACCGCTGGTCGGCCGATCCCCTCGGGGTGAGGTCCGAAGACGTCGTGCATCGCACGGATGGCCCGCGCAGGTTGTTCGAGGATCGTCGCTACGACGCAGCCCCGAGGTTCCCTATCAGGGAGGCCCGGGCTGCCGGCCCGGCACCGCCCACGACGCCTGCGCGTCGGGGGCTTTTTTTCTGCCCCCGGTCCGTGCCCGTACGACCGGGCCAGCCCTTCGGAAGCGCTACAGACGTAGCACGGAACGAAGTGGAGGAGACTATGGCGAGGCCGGACAAGGCAGCCGCGGTCGCAGAGCTGAAGGACAAGTTCTCCAGCTCCTCGGCCGTCGTCCTGACCGAGTACCGCGGTCTCACCGTGAAGGCGCTCAAGGACCTGCGCCGCTCACTCGGTGAGAACGCCACCTACGCCGTGTCGAAGAACACCCTGACCACGATCGCCGCCCGCGAGGCGGGTGTCGACGGTCTTGACGAGCATCTCGTCGGGCCGACGGCGATCACCTTCGTGGACGGCGATCCCGTCGTCGTCGCGAAGGGTCTGCGTGACTTCGCACGGACCAACCCGCTTCTGGTCATCAAGGGCGGGGTCCTGGACGGCAAGTTCCTGGGCCCCGACGAGGTTCGTCAGCTGGCCGACCTGGAGTCCCGCGAGGTCCTCCTCGCCAAGGTCGCCGGCGGCATGCAAGGTGTCCTGCAGCAGGCCATCTCGCTCGTCTCCGCACCGCTGTCCCAGTTCGCGCGGCTCGCCGCGGCGCTGGAGCAGGCGGCTCAGGAGGACCCCTCGATCATCGCCGGCGCCGGCACCCCGGCCCCGGTCGACCAGGAGCAGAGCACCGAAGAAACGGCCGCACCCGTGGCCGCCGAGGCAGCACCCGCTGCGGAGGACACCGAGGCAGCCCCGGCCGCCGAGGACAGCGCCGAGGCGGCTCCTGCCGCTGAGGACAGCTCCGAGACGGCTCCTGCCGTCGCGGAGGACACCACCACCGTCGCGGCTGATGCTGCGGAGAAGAACTAGGAAGGACGCCCATCATGGCGAAGCTCAGCACCGCAGAGCTCCTTGACGCTTTCAAGGAGCTGACCCTGATCGAGCTCTCCGAGTTCGTCAAGGAGTTCGAGACCACCTTCAACGTCACCGCTGCTGCCCCCGTGGCCGCTGCTGCCCCGGCCGGTGCCGGCGGCGGCGCTGCTGTCGAGGAGGAGGAGGCCTCTGACGAGGTCGACGTCATCCTCGAGGCGGCCGGCGACAAGAAGATCCAGGTCATCAAGGAGGTGCGCACCCTCACCAGCCTCGGGCTCAAGGAGGCCAAGGACCTGGTCGAGGCCGCCCCCAAGGCCGTCCTGGAGAAGGTCACCAAGGAGCAGGCCGAGAAGGCCAAGGAGGCCCTCGAGGGCGCCGGCGCCAAGGTCACCCTCAAGTGATCCCCCGGGCCGCCTAGGTGGCCCACCCGCACCACACGCACGCAGCCCCGACCTCCGCGAGGAGGCCGGGGCTGCGTCGTCTCCGGGTGCGGCTCAGGTGCGTGGCCGGAGCCGGAGCTCCTGCATCCCGCCGTCGACGGCGATCGAGGTGCCAGTGGTGGAGCGTGAGCGCGGGCTGGCCAGGTAGGCCACGGCGTCGGCCACCTCCTCGGCCGAGACCAGCCGGCCGTGCGGCTGGCGGGCCTCCAGGGCCGCCCGTTCCGCCGCCGGGTCCTCGGCGCTGCCCAGCAGCCGCTGCACCCACGGGGTGTCGGCGGTGCCCGGGTTGACGCAGTTGACCCGGATCCCCTCGCGCACGTGGTCGGCGGCCATCGCCCGGGTGAGGGCCAGGACGGCCCCCTTGGACGCGCTGTAGAGAGCGCGCTGCGGCAGGCCGGCCGTGGCGGCCACGGAGGAGGTGTTCACCACCGCCGGCGCGGACGAGGTGCGCAGGTGGGGCAGGGCGGCCCGGCTGACCCGCACCATGCCCAGCACGTTGACGTCGAAGACCCGGTGCCACTCCTCGTCCGGGTTGTCGGCGACGGTGCCCGCCGCGCCGATCCCAGCGTTGTTGACCACGATGTCGAGGCCGCCGAGCTCGGCGACGACGCGGTCGACCGCAGCCCGGACCGAGGCGTCGTCAGACACATCGCAGGCGACAGCGAGCTGACCCTCCGCCGCGGCGTCGGCGTTGAGGTCGAGGACCGCCACCCGGGCGCCGTCGGCCTGCAGACGTGCCGCGACGGCCGCCCCGATGCCGGAGGCGCCGCCGGTGACCAGGGCGACCAGTCCGTCCAGCTCCCCGGTCACCGGGCGTCCTCGAGCGTCGCCCAGTCGGTGAAGGTGTGGCGCTGGCGGCCCAGCCCGTCGATCTCGATCTCCACGACGTCGCCTGCCTTGAGGTAGGGGAAGCGGCCCGAGAGCGCGACGCCCTCGGGGGTGCCGGTCAGGATCAGGTCGCCGGGTTCGAGGACCATGTACTGGCTCAGCTGGTAGACGATCTCCTCGACCCCAAAGATCAGGTCGGCGGTGCTGGAGTCCTGCCGGGGCTCGCCGTTGACCCAGCTCCGCAGCCGCAGCGCCCGGTGGTCGACCTCGTCCGGGGTGACCAGGTACGGACCGGTGGGGGAGAAGCCGCGGCAGGACTTGCCCTTGCTCCACTGGCCGCCCGAGACTTCGAGCTGGAAGGCCCGCTCGGACAGGTCGTCGCAGATCGTGAAGCCGGCGACGTGGGCCAGGCTCTGGTCGGGGGAGTCGAGATAGGAGGTCCGGCGCCCGATGACCAGGGCCAGTTCCACCTCCCAGTCGGTCTTCTCGCTGCCTCGCGGGATCTGCACCGGGTCGTCGGGTCCGCCCACCGTGTTCGGGGTCTTGAGGAACAGCACGGGCTGCGCAGGCGGTGCGGCGCCCGACTCCGCGGCGTGGGCGGCGTAGTTCATGCCGATGCAGATCACCGCGCTCGGCCGGGCGACCGGCGCACCGAAGCGCACGCCCTCGGTCGGAAAGAGCGGCAGCTCGTCGGCGGCGAGCGCGTCGCGAATGCGGTCCAGGCCGCCGCTGGCGAAGAACTCCCCGGTCAGGTCGTAGACGACCCCGCTCAGGTCGTAGGTGCCGTGGTCGGTGACCACGACGGGGGTCTCCCGGCCCTCTGGGCCCAGTCGAGCCAGCTTCATCGGGGGGCTCCTTCTCGGTGGTGGGTGGGCTCAGGCAACGCTAGGACGTCCGGCCCAGTAGCTGCCGTCCGGATAGGCGTAGACCTCCAGGGAGGAGGTGCGCATCTGGGCGCTGTAGCCCGGCTGGGTGGGCAGCACGTAGGCCGCGTCCCGGATGACGCAGGGGTCGACGAAGTGCTCGTGCAGGTGGTCGACGTATTCCGCGACCCGGCCCTCGGTGGTCCCGGAGACCAGCAGGAAGTCGAGGATCGAGAGGTGCTGGACGAGCTCGCAGAGGCCGACGCCACCGGCGTGCGGGCACACCGGCACGCCGAACTTCGCCGCCATCAGCATCACCGGCAGGATCTCGTTGAGGCTGGCCAGCCGGCAGGAGTCCAGCTGGCAGAAGTCGATCGCCCCGGCCTGGAACAGCTGCTTGAACAGCACCCGGTTCATGCCGTGCTCACCGGTGGCGACGCCCACGGGGGCGACAGCCTTCCGGATGGCGGCGTGACCGAGCACGTCGTCGGGGCTGGTCGGCTCCTCGATCCACAGGGGCCGGAAGTGGCTCAGCGCCCGCGTCCACTCGATCGCCGTGTCGACGTCCCAGACCTGGTTGGCGTCGATCATCAGGTGCCGGTCCGGGCCGATCACCTCCCGGGCAATGGCGCAGCGGCGCAGGTCGTCGTCGAGGTCCGCCCCCACCTTGAGCTTGACGTAGCGGTAGCCCTCGTCCACCGCCTCCTGGCACAGCCGGCGCAGCTTCTCGTCGGAGTAGCCGAGCCAACCCGCCGAGGTGGTGTAGCAGGGGTAGCCGGACGACTCGAGGATGCCGATCCGCTCCTGGAGGGTGGGCCGCAGCGCGGCCAGCATGGCGACCGCCTCGGCGCGCGGGAGGACGTCGGAGAGGTAGGTCAGGTCCATCGTGTCGACCAGTGCCTCGGGCTCCAGGTCGGCGACGAAGCGCCAGAGTGGCTTCTGTGCCCGGCGGGCAGCCAGGTCCCAGACCGCGTTCATCACCGCGGCCAGGGCCAGGTGCACCACCCCCTTCTCCGGCCCGAGCCAGCGCAGCTGGGAGTCCGACTGGAGCCGCCGGTAGGTGCCGCCGAGGTCGCGGACCACCGCGTCGACGTCCAGTCCCACCAGCGGCTCACCCCGCTGCAGCGCCGCCAGCGCGACCAGGTCGTTGCCCCGGCCGATGGTGAAGGTGAAGCCGTAGCCCGCCAGGTCGTCGGCGTCGGTGCGCAGCACGACGTAGGCCGCGGAGTAGTCCCCGTCCTTGTTCATGGCATCGGAGCCGTCAGCGGTCAGCGAGGTGGGGAACCGGACGTCCACGACGTCGACGGCGGTGATGAGCGGCACGGGTCTCCTCGGCTTGGTGGGCTGTGAGATGACCCTACAATTTGAACAAACGATTGCGCAACGACGCCGCCCGTGCTTACGCTGACCCGGCGGTCACCACCGGCCGGCGCGGAGCGAGGGAGCAGAACCCGTGGACGGACACGGCAAGAGCGGACAGGGGCGTCCGCTGGAGGGCGTGGTCGTGCTGGACTTCAGCCAGTTCCTAGCGGGTCCGGTGGCGGCGATGCGGTTGGCCGACCTCGGGGCGCGGGTGATCAAGGTCGAGCGTCCGCGCGGCGGAGACATCGGCCGCCAGCTGGCCTTCGCCGGACGCCAGGCTGACGGTGAGACCGTCTCCTTCCATGCGATGAACCGCAACAAGGAAGGCGTCACCGCCGACCTCAAGGACCCCGACGACCTGGCCCGCGTCAAGCAGCTGATCATCCGGGCGGACGTGATGATCCAGAACTTCCGCCCCGGGGTGATGGAGCGGATCGGGCTGGACTACGACTCGGTCCGGGTTCTCAACCCGCGGATCGTCTACGGCAGCGCCAGCGGCTACGGAGACTCCGGCCCTTGGCGGGATCGCCCGGGGCAGGATCTGCTGGCCCAGGCCGTGTCCGGCCTCCCGTGGCTGAGCGGTGGGGCCGAGGCCGGGCCGGTGCCCGTGGGGCTGTCCGTGGCTGACCACCTCACGAGCTGTCACCTGGCGCAGGGCATCACCGCCCTGCTCGTGCGGCAGGCGCGTACCGGGATCGGTGGTCTAGTGCAGACCAGCCTGCTCGAGGCGATGCTCGACCTGCAATTCGAGCTGCTCTCCACCCACCTCAACGACGCCACGGTCACCGTACGCCGGGGCGGGGAGCACGCCGCGCACGCCTTCCTGCCCGCCCCCTACGGCACCTATCCCACCAGCGACGGTCACCTGGCGCTGGCCATGAACCCCGTCGACAAGCTGGGCCGGCTGCTCGGGGACGAGGAGCTCGCAGCCCTGGACGACCCCCAGCTCTGGTGGGACCGTCAGGCCGAGATCGAGCAGCGGCTCGCGGTGCTGTTCGCGACCCGCACCACGGAGGCCTGGCTGGAGGTGCTGGACGCGGCCGACGTGTGGTGCGCCCCGGTCCTCACCCTGGAGCAGCTCGTCGAGCACGAGGGTTTCCACGCCGTGGCCATGACCCAGGAGGTGGAGCGGGACGGCGCCCTGACCGCCAGCGGCGAGCCGCTGCGGCTGCGCACCACCCGGAGCCCGATCCGGATCGACGGTGAGCGCCTGACCAGCAGCCGCCCGGCTCCCAAGCTCGGCCAGCACGACGGCGAGGTCTGGAGAGAGCTTCTCGGCCCCGCGGCCCCGACGACTGCGGCCCCAACGACCGCGGTGCCGCTCCCGGTGCCCACTCCGGCCGAGGCCGTGGTCAGGGGAGGAGGTGCGGCGTGAGCACGCCGCTGGTCCTCCGCGGGATCACCTGGGAGCACCCCCGGGGCTACGACTGCGTGGTCGCCGCCGCCCGAGTCTGGGAGCAGCAGCGGCCCGGCGTCCGCGTCGAGTGGTCCTACCGCTCGCTGCAGGCCTTCGCCGACGCCCCGCTCGACGAGCTCACCGAGGCCTACGACCTCCTGGTCATCGACCACCCGCACATCCCGCTCGCCGCGAGCGAGGGCCTGCTGGCTCCGCTCGACGGTGCAGGCTTCGACGACGAGCTCGCTGTCTTGGCCCAGCGAAGCGTCGGCCGGTCCCACGCCAGCTACGCCCACGACGGGCACCAGTGGGGCCTGGCCACCGACGCCGCTGCCCAGGTCGCCGCCTACCGGCCCGACTTGCTGCCCGAGCCGCCGCGGACCTGGGACGCCGTGCTCGAGCTCGCCACCGAGGGCCGCGTGCTCTGGCCGGCCAAGCCCATCGACGCGTTCTCCAGCCTGATCACACTGGCCGCCAACGCCGGCGCTCCGGCGAATGCGACATCGGGGGTGTTCCTGCCGGCTGACGCAGCCAGGGAGGCCCTCGACCTGATGCACCGGCTCGCTGCGCTCGTGCCCGAGCGCAACCTGAGCGACAACCCGATCGAGGTCGCCGAGCAGCTGAGCAGGGGCGACACCTTCGCCTACGCCCCGCTCCTGTTCGGCTACACCAACTACGCCCGGGCCGGGTTCCGCCCGGCTCGCCTGCGCTATGTCGACATCCCCAGCCGCGGAGCCAGCGTGGAGGGCTCCCTGTTGGGCGGGGCGGGGGTCGCGGTCTCGGCCACGGCCGCCGACCTCGACGAGGCCCGCGCCTTCGCGCTCTGGCTGGCGTCGGGAGAGACCCAGCGCGGGGTCTACTTCGACGCCGGCGGACAGCCTGGACACGCCGACGCGTGGGAGGACCCCCGGCTCGATGCGCTGACCGACGGCTTCTTCCGTGGCACCCGCGCCACCCTGGAGGGGGCTTACGTGCGGCCCCGCGTGCCCGGCTTCATCCCGTTCCAGGACGCCGCCTCGCCGCTGGTCACCGCGGCCCTGCGGGGCGAGCTCTCCGACCAGGCGCTGATCGGCAGGCTCGACGCCCTGGCCTCGGCGCTGTTGGCCCATGACTGACCCCGCCCCGCTCGACCGCCCCGACGAAGGGACCCTCCCATGCTGACCGTGGACCGCTGGCTGGAGGACTACGTGGTGGGCGAGAGCCGGCGCAGCGTGGGCCGGACCATCACCGAGGCCGACATCGTCCTGCACGCCGGGCAGACCGGCGACTTCTTCCCCCACCACATGGACGCCGCCTGGTGCGCCACCCAGCCCTTCGGGCAGCGCATCGCCCACGGCACCCTCGTCCTCTCCGTCGCCGTCGGGATGACCGCCGGGGACATCAACCCTCAGGCGATGAGCTACGGCTACGACCGCATCCGTTTCCTGCGGCCGGTGCGCATCGGCGACACCATCACCGTGACGGCGGAGATCGTGGAGATCGCCGAGCACCGTCGCCGGCCCGATGAGGCCGGCTACGCCCACGAGCTGGTCACGGTGACCAACCAGGAGGGCGAGCCGGTGCTCGTCTTGACCCACCTCTACCTGGTGAACCGGCGCGGTCCCCGGGCTGCGGCTCCGGCCGAAGCCTAGGATCGCGGCGTGGCGACCCTCGGCGATGTCGCCCGGCGGGCCGGGGTCTCCATCTCCGCGGTCTCCCGGGTGCTGAGTGACGCTCCCGAGGCTAGGGTCAGTGCTGAGACGCGTGCGCGCATCAAGCAGGCGGCCGCCGACCTCGCCTACCGGCCCAACTTCGCCGGCCGGGCCCTGAAGTTCTCGCGCACCAACGTCATCGCCCTGGTCGTGCCCGACCTGACCAACGCCTTCGTCACCGACCTGGTGCTCGGGGTCGAGGACGAGGCGCTCGCTCGTGACTACATGGTGCTGCTGGGCCGCAGCGAGGACCTCAAGCCCGGCGGGGAGATGATCAGCCGCCTGGTGGGGGAGGGCCGGGTGGACGGGATGCTCGTGCAGGTCGCCGACCACAGCCAGGCGGGGGAGGTCGACGACCTCCTCCGGTCCGGCTACCCGGTGGTCTTCCTCAACTCCGTGCAGTCGGGGCACCGGGGAGGCGTGGTGCTGGACGACGAGGCCGGTGCGCGGCTCGCGACCGAGCACCTGGTGCGGCTGGGTCACCGCCGGATCGCCATGGTCGGTGGCCTCCCGCAGTCCGGAACCGCCCATCGCCGGGTCGCCGGGTTCCGAGCGGCCATGGCCGACGCGGACCTGCCGGTGCCGCGCACCGCGGTCACCCGGCTCGGGTACTACCCCAAGGACGGCCGCGAGGCCCTCCGCCGGCTGATGGCTCTGCCCGTCCCACCGACGGCTCTGGTCGTCGCCAACATCAACGCTGCGATCGGTGTGCTGGCGGAGGCGCGCAGCCTGGGCCTCGCCGTGCCAGAGGACGTGTCGGTGATCTCGGTGCACGACGCCTGGACTGCGGAGAACACCTGGCCGCCCCTGACGACGGTGAAGATGCCTCTCTACCAGCTGGGTCGCACCGCCGTCGTGCGCCTGCAGGAGCGTCTGGGGGGTGCCACGGTGCGGGAGCACGTGGTCACCGACCCCCCGCCCCAGCTGGTCGTCCGCGAGAGCACGGCACCCGCGCGCTGACCGCGCACCACCTTGTCCGAGCGAAGGAGACCTCGTGATCATCGATGCCCACCAGCACGTCTGGGACCTCGACCGTGCCGATTACCCGTGGCTGGGGCCGGAGCACGGGCCGATCTTCCGCAGCATCGGCGAGGCCGAGGTGCTCCCCGAGCTGCGCGCCTGTGGCGTCGACGGGGTCGTGCTCGTGCAGGCGGCCGACAACGCCGAGGACACCGCCCTGATGCTCTCGACCGCGGCGGCGCACCCCGAGGTGGTGGCCGTCGTGGGCTACCTGCCGCTGGAGGACCCGGGCGCCACCGCCGCCCGGCTCCCGGCCCTGGTGGCCGACCCCTTGGTCGTGGGCGTCCGCAACCTCATCCACGACCGGCAGGACCCCGACTTCCTGCTCCGCCCGGAGGTGGGGGAGAGCCTGGGCCTGCTGGCCGCTGCAGGTCTGGCCTTCGACGTGGTCTCGGTCCTGCCGCGGCACCTGGAGCACGTCCCGGTGCTCGCCGCCCGGTACCCGGACCTGACGTTGGTCGTCGACCACCTCTCGAAGCCGCCGCTGGGAGAGGAGGAGCCGGAGCCCTGGTGCACGCTGCTGGCCCGCGCGGCCGCGCACCCCAACGTGTGCGCCAAGGTCTCGGGTCTCTACCCCGGACACGACCTGACGGCGTGGTCGACGCAGAGCCTCCGCCCGGTCGTCGCACACGCCGTCGAGGTCTTTGGACCTGACCGGCTGATGTACGGCGGGGACTGGCCGATCTCGGTGCTGGCCGGCGGCTACACCGCCGTCTGGAACGGGCTGCACCCGCTCATCGCCGAGCTCGGGCCAGCAGCGGCCGAGGCCGTCCTCGGCGGCACCGCGGCCAGGGTGTACGGCATCGACGCCAACCGCTTGGCCGCCCTCCCCGGCACCCGTTCATAGGCCAGTCCACACCCTCGTCAAGACTTCGCTGCTCAACTTTGCTCAAACGATTGCGCTCCATCCCGCATCGGGTTAACGTTTGCGCACCGACGCGGCCCGCACGGGCGACGAGCGGGCCTCACACAAGGAGTGTCGATGAAGACCACGTGGTTCTCCCGGCGGCGTGTCGCCGCCCTCGCCGGAGCAGCGGCCCTGACCGCCCTCAGCGCCTGCGGCGGTGGAGGGACGGCTGGACCGGCTGCCCAGAGCGAGCAGACCGACTCCGGCGGCGCCATCACCGTCTGGGTCGACCCGCCCCGCGTCCCGGCGGCGGAAGCCTGGAAGAAGGCCAACCCCGACATCGAGACGACGATCAACCAGATCGACGGCACCGTGGGCAGCAAGGCGCTGTCCCAGCAGTTCGCGCAGTTCAACCAGGCCAAGAAGGGCTGGCCCGACGCAATCTTCTTCCCCTCCAACGACGACATCGCCTGGGCCGCGGGAGCGCAGATCAACTACGCCGCCGACCTGACCGAGCAGCTGCCTGAGGTGATCAAGGGCTATGACCCGGCCGTCCTCGCGCCGTGCGAGATCGACGGCAAGATCCGCTGCCTGCGCAACGACGCGGCCCCGGACGTGTTCTGGTACAACCAGACCTTCTTCACCGAGAACGGCTACACCCCGCCCAAAACCTGGGAGGAGTACGGCGAGCTCGCCGTCCAGATCGCGGCTGAGCACCCCGGCAAGGTCAGCGCCTTCCTGGGCGATGCCTACGCCCCCGACCGCTACCTGTGGGCCAGCGGTTGCCCGACCAACCACCGGCTCGACGAGACCTCGGTGCTGATCAACCTCGACGACCCGAAGTGCCAGCGGGCCAAGGACCTGATCGCGCAGATGGTCGAGGCGAAGGCCGCCTCCAACCTCGGCATCTTCGACGCGGACGCGGCGAAGACCGGCAAGGACCTGGTGATGAGCCCGGGCGCGTTGTGGTGGGGCGACTACCTCTTCCGTCAGACCTGGAAGATCGACCCCGGCACCATGACCGCGGTCGCCCCGCTGACCTGGCAGGGCGAGAGCCAGCCCAGCACGGGCAACGAGGGCGGTGGCCTGTGGGGCGTCTCGAGCCACATCACCGGCAAGCAGCTGGAGAACACGCTCAAGTTCGCCACCTTCGTGGCCACCGACCCGGCCTGGCAGGTCGAGCTGACCACCGGGCTGCCCGCCTACGGCCCCGTGCAGGACCAGTGGATTGCCAAGCAGAAGGAGTCGAAGTATTTCGCCGACGACGACGCCACCTTCGCCGCCTTCAAGGAGGCCACCAGGTACGTGCCCGGTGACCACGCCTACACGCTCTACAACACCGGTGGCATTTGGACCGAGACGGTGACCAAGGCCCTGGTGGCCGGGGACAGCTTCGACTCCGCCTGGACGACCTTCGGAAGCGAGTTGAACAACCAGGCGAAGTCGCAGGGCTACGAGGTCAAGACCGCGCCGTAACCAGCGCAGGAGTGTGTCGCCGCCCTGCCAGCGGCACACCCTGCTGGGTCGGACCGCGCCAAGAAGGGGAGCGAGCATGACCACGTCGACGACGACAGGCACCCGCAAGCTGTCCGCGGCCGCCCGGGCCACGGCAGGCAGGACCGCGCCATGAGCGCAGCAACGGTGGCCCCATCCGCGGCGGCGCCGGGGGGAACGCCACCCCGGCACCGGCGTGGCCGCAACCCCTTGCACCGCGCGGAGGTGCGCGGCGCCTGGACGCTGATGGCGCCCTACGTGGTGCTCCTGCTGGTGGCGGGGATCATCCCGATCGGCTACGCGGTGGTCACGGCCCTGCAGACCCCGCCCACCCCGCTGAACCCCGCGGTCGGCTTCGGCGGCCTGAAGAGCTTCCAGACCGTCATCACCGACTTCCGCTTCCTGCGCACCTTCGGTCACATCTTCGCGGTGCTGGCGGTCTGGCTGCCCGTCATGATGGTCGGCATCGTCGGGCTGGCGCTGCTGATCCATGCCAGCCCGGGTCGCTTCGGCGACGCGATGCGCTTCGTCTACTACCTGCCGGGCGCGCTGGCCGGGGTGGCGAACTTCGTGCTCTGGGTCTACCTGCTCAACCCGAGCCAGTCCCCGATCGGGGCCCTGTGGAACGCGCTGGACCTGACCACGCTCAAGGCCGTCGTGGCCTCGGGGTCGAACCTGCCCGTCATCTTGGCGGCCATGCTGTTCTTCCAGGGGATCGGGACCTGGATCGTCATCGTCAACGGCGGGCTCAACGGCATCGCCGACGAGGTGCTGGAGGCCGCCGAGATCGACGGGGCCAACGCGTGGCACGTTGCGTGGAACATCAAGCTCCCGATCATCCGACCCTGGATCGGCTACGCCGCCCTGATGAACCTGGCCTACGGCTTCCAGCTCTTCCTCGAACCGCAGCTGCTGGACCAGGTGGCGTCCAACGCGCTGGCCGACCAGTACTCCCCGAGCCAGCTCGGTTACGCCTTCGCCTTCTCCAACTACAACTTCCCCGCCGCCGCGGCGATGTCGCTGATCCTGCTCGCCATCACCCTGGGCATCGGTCTCGTCATCGTCTTCCGCAGCGGGCTCTTCGGTGAGGAAAACCGCTGATGGCCGTCATCGCCCCACCCCCCACCGAGGGCTCCGCCCTGAGCAGCGCCGCCGCCGACCGAGCCGGTGCCAGCGGCAAGCCGCTCACTGCAGGTCGGCTGGCCCGGATCGTCACCCTGCTGTTCGTCGCGGCCATCTTCATCTTCCCGATCATCGGGTTCGTGGCCATGGCCTTCCGGGACGCCGACCAGGTGGCGGCCGGCCAGGGCGGCTTCCTGGGACTCGGCGGGGTCTCCTGGGGCAACGCCGTCTTCTCCTGGTCCCAGGTCAACGGCTTCGGCCCGGGAGGGGGCGGGCTCTTCAGCCGCTGGATGCTCAACTCCCTGGTGCTCGCGGTGGGTGGGGGGCTGCTCGCGGTCGTGGCCGCGCTGCCGGCCGGTTACGCCATGGCCAGGCTCCGCTTCCCGGCCCGGCGCGTCGTCCTGTTCATCACCCTGCTGGCCATGGTGATGCCCAACACCGTGCTGGTCATCCCGCTGTTCCTCGAGGTGTCTGCCGTCGGGGCTGTCGGCGAGCTGTGGCCGGTCGTGGTCATCATGGGCTTCTTCCCCTTCGGGACCTACCTGGCCTACATCCACTTCATGACCACGCTCCCGCCCGAGCTGGTCGAGGCCGCCCGGATCGACGGGCTAGGTGAGATCGCCATCTTCTTCCGGGTCGCCACCCCGATCTCCAAGCAGGCTGTCGCCCTGGTGGCCTTCTTCTCCTTCGTGGCCAACTGGACGAACTTCTTCCTGCCGCTGGCCTTGCTGAGCTCGAACCAGGCCAACAAGACCGTCTCCATCGGGTTACAGGAGCTGATCGGGGCCAGTCCCCTGTTCAACCCCACCGTCGCCGCCGGACTGTCAGTGAAGCTGTACATGCCCCAGCTGGCTCTGGCCACCTTCCTCAGCATGATCCCGCTGCTGGTGGTCTTCCTCGGAGCGCAGCGGTTCCTGATGCGCGGCCAGACCGTCGGAGCGGTGAAGGGATGAGCCGCCCCGATCGACCGGAGCTCACGATGGCCGCCGGCTACCGGCTCGAGCTGCCCCGGACCCCGCGGCCCATCGTCATCCTGGGGGCGGGCGGGATCGTCCGCGACGCCCACCTCCCGGCCTACGCGAAGGCCGGCTTCCCTGTCGCCTCGCTCACGACCTGGGCGCCGCACCGGGCCATGGCCGAGGAGCTGGCCACCGCCCACGGCATCGCCGAGGTCCACACCGACGTGCACGCCGCCGTCGCGGCAGCACCCGCGGACGCGGTCTTCGACATCGCGCAGATGCCGGACCAGTTCCGCACGAGCCTGGAGGCGCTGCCGGACGGTGCTGGGGTGCTCATCCAGAAGCCCTTCGGCCAGGACCTGCGCGAGGCGGCCGAGCTGCTGGCTCTCTGCCGGCGCAAGGGCCTGGTCGCCGCGGTCAACACGCAGCTGCGGTTCGTCCCCTACATCGCCGCCGCCCGGCAGCTCATCGCCTCCGGGGCGATCGGTGAGCTCTACGACGTCGAGGTCCAGGTCACCGTGAGGACACCGTGGGAGCTCTTCCCGCAGGTGCTGACCCTGGACCGCCTCGAGATCAACATGCACAGCGTCCACTACCTCGATCTTCTCCGCTCGTTCCTGGGCAACCCCGACGGCGTCTCGGCCGTGACCGAGCGGCACCCGGAGCACAGTCACGCGAACTCCCGGTCGGTGGTGCTGATGAGGTACCGAGACCGCCCGCTGCGAGTGGTGGTCTCCACCAACCACGACCACCACTTCGGCTCCCGCTACGAGGAGAGCTTCATCAAGTGGGAGGGGACCCAGGGCGCGGTCCGGGTGCAGATGGGTCTCAACCTGAACTACCCGACGGGCGGTCCGGACGTCGCTGAGTACTCGTTGGACTCTGAGCCCGAGCGGGGCTGGCAGCCGCTGCCCTTCACCGGCAGCTGGTTCCCGGATGGCTTCGTCGGTTCGATGGCGGTGCTCCAGCGCTACCTCGAGGGCAGCATCGACGTGCTGCCCACCCGGGTGGAGGACGTCTACCAGACCATGGCCGTCATCGACGCGGCCCACCTCTCTGCCGACACCGAGGGCATCGCCCCGGCCTACGGCTGAGCCGCCGGGCCACCGCTAGGTTCGGGTTGGGAGGTGGTGCTTTGACACCGGTGAGCGGGGCGGGTGGCCCCTTCGACCTGACCGGCCGGACGGCTGTGGTCACGGGTGCGTCCCGCGGTATCGGAGCGGCGGTGGCGGCGGGGCTGCTCCGGGCGGGGGCGGACGTCGTCGGCCTGCAGCGTGGAGCTGTCCCCGACGAGCTCGCCGAGCTGGCGCCGGGCCTGCGGGCGACGGCTGGACCGGGTGGTCGTCGACCTCGCGGACCCGGCGTCGGTCGACGCGGCGGTGACGGAGGCGCTCGACCTCGGGCCGGTCGACATCCTGGTCAACAACGCGGGCACCCAGATCCGGCACCCCGCGACCGACTTCCCCCTGCCCGACTTCGACGCCGTGCTCGCGGTGAACCTGCGGGCGGTGTTCCAGCTCTGCCAGGCCTTCGGCCGGCCGATGCTGGACCGGGGCTGGGGACGGGTGGTCAATGTCGCCTCCCTGCTCAGCTTCCAGGGGGGCATCCGGGTGCCGGCCTACGCGGCGTCGAAGGGGGCGGTGGCCCAGCTGACCAAGGCCCTGTGCAACGAGTGGGCCGGCCGCGGGGTGGCGGTGAACGCCGTCGCCCCGGGCTATGTGGACACCGACATGAACGAGGCGCTGGTCGCCGACCCCGAGCGGTACGCGGCCATCTCGGCCCGCATCCCGGCCGGCCGCTGGGGGAGCGGGGAGGACCTGGCCGGGGCCGTGGTCTTCCTCAGCTCCGACGCTGCGGCCTACGTCCACGGAGTGGTGCTTCCCGTCGACGGGGGCTGGCTGGCCCGCTGAGCACCGCTGGCTCAGCCGGCTTGAGCGGAGGTGGTCAGTCGACGTGGAAGACTTCGGGGGCCGGGGCCCACCACTCGCCCTCGGCGAGGCTCTCCAGCGGCCTCTGCATGGGCATGGTGATCTCCCACCATTCCTGGGTGACCGGGTCGGCGGCCATCGCGGCCTGGTCCGCCTCGTAGTCCTCGCCGATGTACTCGAAGTAGGCGAACAGCAACAGCTCGGGCTCGCGCAGGAAGATCGAGTAGTTCCGGATGCCGCACGCGTGGATGGTGCGGAGCACGTCCGGCCACACGGAGGCGTGCAGCTCCTTGTAGCGGGCCACCGACTCCGGCTGGAGCCCGACCACCTGGGCGATGCGCTGCATGGCTCTCCTGTCCTCGGCGACGGCCAGAGTCTAGGCCGCCGCGGACTCCGCCGGCGGACCTATGCCCGCGACGGGCGGAAGGCCGGGAGGTGCTTGCCAGGGCGGAGCCGGCAGGTATGCTTCCCCGCAAGCGTTCGGCGAGACCGCTGCGGTTCGAGTGCCAGGCACTCCCGCGGCCGGGGTCCAGTTTGACCGTTCCGGTCCGCCGTGCCCGTGGACTTGTCAAAGCAGGGACCGCTCCCTAGACTAGAACCTTGCCCTCCGCATTCGTCGACCCGTTTCGCTTGACGCGGGCTGTTTCGCGTGCGCGAAGGCAGGTCTGGTCCGTCCCCCCGGGCGCCCGGACTGGACTTGCGAACTCAACTTCATAGCTCCACCCGCCCGAGAGTCTCGGAAGGACCCACTGTTGGCCGCCTCGCGCACCGCCTCGAACACCAAAGTCGTCTCATCCACCGGCCGCATCTCGTTCGCGAAGATCGCCGAGCCCATGGAAGTTCCCGATCTTCTCGACCTGCAGGTCGATTCCTTCGACTGGCTCGTCGGCAACGACGCCTGGCGCTCGCGGGTCGACTCCGCCCTCGCCGAGGGCCGGACCGACATCAACACCAAGTCCGGCCTGGAGGAGATCTTCGAGGAGATCTCCCCGATCGAGGACTTCTCGGGCACCATGTCGCTCTCCTTCCGCGACCACCGCTTCGAGCCTCCGAAGAACAGCGTCGAGGAGTGCAAGGACCGCGACGTCACCTACGCCGCGCCGCTCTTCGTGACGGCCGAGTTCATGAATAACGAGACCGGCGAGATCAAGAGCCAGACCGTCTTCATGGGTGACTTCCCGCTGATGACGGACAAGGGCACCTTCGTCATCAACGGCACCGAGCGGGTCGTGGTCTCCCAGCTGGTCCGCAGCCCGGGCGTCTACTTCGAACAGACCACCGACAAGACCTCGGACAAGGACATCTTCACCTGCAAGATGATCCCGAGCCGCGGGGCGTGGCTGGAGTTCGAGATCGACAAGCGCGACATGGTCGGGGTGCGCCTGGACCGCAAGCGCAAGCAGAACGTCACCGTGCTGCTCAAGGCCCTCGGCTGGACCGACGCGCAGATCCTCGAGGAGTTCGGCCAGTACGAGTCCATGCGGCTCACCCTGGAGAAGGACCACACCTCCACCCAGGACGAGGCCCTGCTCGACATCTACCGCAAGCTGCGTCCGGGCGAACCGCCCACGCGCGAGGCCGCGCAGGCGCTGTTGGAGAACTACTACTTCAACCCCAAGCGCTACGACCTGGCCAAGGTCGGCCGGTACAAGATCAACAAGAAGCTGGGTCTCGACGAGCCCTTCGACAAGCAGGTCCTCACCACCGACGACATCGTGGCGGCCATCCGCTTCATCGTCGCGCTGCACGACGGCAAGGAGGTGCTCGACGCCCCGCGCGGCGAGCTGCTGGTCGAGGAGGACGACATCGACCACTTCGGCAACCGCCGCCTGCGCACCGTGGGTGAGCTGATCCAGAACCAGCTCCGCACCGGCCTCGGCCGGATGGAGCGCGTGGTGCGCGACCGGATGACGACCCAGGACGTCGAGGCCATCACGCCGCAGACGCTGATCAACATCCGGCCGGTCGTGGCGGCGCTGAAGGAGTTCTTCGGCACCTCCCAGCTCAGCCAGTTCATGGACCAGACCAACCCCATCGCGGGCCTGACCCACAAGCGCCGCCTCTCCGCGCTCGGCCCGGGTGGTCTGTCCCGTGACCGCGCCGGCATGGAGGTCCGTGACGTCCACCCCTCGCACTACGGCCGCATGTGCCCGATCGAGACTCCGGAGGGCCCGAACATCGGCCTGATCGGCTCGCTCGCGTCCTTCGCCCGGGTGAACGCGTTCGGCTTCGTGGAGACGCCGTACCGCAAGGTCGAGAACGGCCAGGTGACCGACCAGATCGACTACCTGACCGCCGACGTCGAGGACCGCTACACAATCGCCCAGGCGAACGCGAAGCTGACCGACGACCTGCACTTCGCCGAGGAGCGCGTGCTGGCCCGCCGGCGCAAGGCCGACCCGGACACGGTCCCGGCCAACGACATCCAGTACATGGATGTCAGCCCCCGGCAGATGGTCTCGGTCGCGACCGCGATGATCCCGTTCCTGGAGCACGACGACGCCTCCCGCGCCCTGATGGGTGCGAACATGCAGCGCCAGGCCGTCCCGCTGATCCGTTCTGAGGCCCCCTTCGTGGGCACCGGCATGGAGTACCGCGGCGCGGTCGACGCCGGCGACGTCACGACGGCCTCGCAGGGCGGTGTCGTCACCGCGGTGAGCGCCGACCTGATCGAGCTCGCCTACGACGACGGCAGCTACCGGACCTACCGGCTGAGCAAGTTCAAGCGCTCCAACCAGGGCACCGCCATCAACCAGCGGCCGCTGGTCCGCGACGGCCAGCGCGTCGAGGCCGGCACTCCGCTGGCCGATGGCCCCTGCACCGACGGTGGCGAGATGGCGCTCGGGCGCAACCTGCTCGTGGCGTTCATGCCGTGGGAGGGCCACAACTACGAGGACGCCATCATCCTCAGCCAGCGCGTCGTCCAGGACGACCTGCTGACCTCGATCCACATCGAGGAGCACGAGGTCGACGCGCGCGACACCAAGCTGGGCGCCGAAGAGATCACCCGGGACATCCCGAACGTCTCCGAGGAGATGCTGGCCGACCTCGACGAGCGCGGGATCATCCGCATCGGCGCCGAGGTCTCCACCGGCGACGTCCTGGTGGGCAAGGTCACGCCCAAGGGCGAGACCGAGCTGACCCCGGAGGAGCGGCTGCTCCGGGCGATCTTCGGTGAGAAGGCCCGCGAGGTCCGCGACACCTCGCTCAAGGTGCCCCACGGTGAGTCCGGCACGGTCATCGGCGTCCGCGTCTTCGACCGCGAGTCCGACGACGAGCTGTCCCCCGGCGTGAACCAGCTGGTCCGCGTCTACGTCGCCCAGAAGCGCAAGATCCAGGACGGCGACAAGCTCGCCGGCCGTCACGGCAACAAGGGCGTCATCTCCAAGATCTTGCCGATCGAGGACATGCCGTTCCTCGAGGACGGCACCCCGGTCGACATCGTGCTCAACCCGCTCGGCGTGCCGAGCCGGATGAACGTCGGCCAGGTGCTGGAGACTCACCTCGGGTGGGTCGCCAAGCAGGGCTGGGACCTTCAAGGCGTCGAGGGCGCGTGGGCCGAGCGGCTCCGCACCGTCGGCCTGGAGCACGTCGACGGCGACACCAACCTGGCCACCCCGGTGTTCGACGGGGCGACCGAGGAGGAGATCACCGGTCTGCTCGGGAACACCAACCCGACGCGGGACGGTGACCGCCTGGTCAACTCCGACGGCAAGGCGCACCTGTTCGACGGCCGCTCCGGGGAGCCCTTCCCGATGCCGGTGGGCGTGGGCTACATCTACATGCTGAAGCTCCACCACCTGGTCGACGACAAGATCCACGCCCGTTCCACGGGTCCGTACTCGATGATCACGCAGCAGCCCCTGGGCGGTAAGGCCCAGTTCGGTGGCCAGCGGTTCGGGGAGATGGAGGTGTGGGCCCTCGAGGCCTACGGCGCCGCCTGGGCCCTGCAGGAGCTGCTGACGATCAAGTCCGACGACGTCCCCGGCCGCGTGAAGGTCTACGAGGCCATCGTCAAGGGCGAGAACATCCCCGAGCCGGGCATCCCGGAGTCGTTCAAGGTGCTCGTCAAGGAGATGAAGTCGCTCTGCCTGAACGTCGAGGTGCTGTCCTCCGACGGCACCGAGGTGGAGCTGCGGGACTCCGAGGACGACTACCGCGGCGGCGAGGACTTCGGCATCGACCTGTCCCGCCGTCCGGGCGAGTCCCTCGGCGTCGAAGAAGTCTGATCCGGCCCGCCCGAGCCGGCCGAGGGAAAACCCTCGGCCGCTCGGGCACCGGTCAGTCCACAGCATCTGAGAACGCGTACTAAAGAGAAGAGACAGACAACGTGCTCGACGTGAACTTCTTCGACCAGATCCGCATCGGCCTGGCGACGGCCGACGAGATCCGGGGCTGGTCCCACGGTGAGGTCAAGAAGCCGGAGACGATCAACTACCGCACGCTCAAGCCCGAGCGTGATGGCCTGTTCTGCGAGAAGATCTTCGGCCCCACCCGGGACTGGGAGTGCTACTGCGGCAAGTACAAGCGCGTGCGCTTCAAGGGCATCATCTGCGAGCGCTGTGGCGTCGAGGTCACGCGGTCCAAGGTCCGCCGTGAGCGGATGGGCCACATCGAGCTCGCCGCGCCGGTGACCCACATCTGGTACTTCAAGGGTGTCCCGTCCCGGCTGGGCTACCTGCTCGACATCGCGCCGAAGGACCTGGAGAAGGTCATCTACTTCGCCGCCTACATGATCACCTCGGTCGACGACGAGGCGCGGCACCGCGACCTGTCCTCGCTCGAGGGCAAGATCGACGTGGAGCGCAAGCAGCTCGAGGGTCGGCGCGACTCCGACATCGAGAACCGCATGAAGAAGCTCGAGGAGGACACCGCCGGCCTGGAGGCCGAGGGTGCCAAGGCCGACGCCAAGCGCAAGGTGCGCGAGGGTGCCGAGCGTGAGGTCAAGCAGCTGCGCGACCGCTCCCAGCGCGAGCTGGACCGCCTCGACGCCGTCTGGAACCGCTTCAAGAACCTCAAGGTCCAAGACCTCGAGGGCGACGAGATCCTCTACCGCGAGATGAAGAACCGGTTCGGCAAGTACTTCGCCGGCTCGATGGGGGCCGACGCGATCCAGAAGCGTCTGCAGACCTTCGACCTCGAGGCCGAGGCGGCGTCGCTGCGCGAGACCATCCAGACCGGCAAGGGCCAGCGCAAGACCCGCGCCCTCAAGCGGCTCAAGGTCGTCTCCGCCTTCCTCGCCACCCAGAACTCACCCGCCGGCATGGTCTTGGACTGCGTCCCGGTCATCCCGCCGGACCTGCGCCCCATGGTGCAGCTCGACGGTGGCCGCTTCGCGACCTCGGACCTCAACGACCTGTACCGCCGCGTGATCAACCGGAACAACCGCCTCAAGCGGCTCCTCGACCTCGGCGCGCCCGAGATCATCGTCAACAACGAGAAGCGGATGCTGCAGGAGGCCGTGGACTCGCTGTTCGACAACGGCCGTCGTGGCCGTCCGGTCACCGGCCCGGGCAACCGGCCGCTGAAGTCCATCTCGGACATGCTGAAGGGCAAGCAGGGCCGGTTCCGCCAGAACCTGCTGGGCAAGCGCGTCGACTACTCCGGCCGTTCGGTCATCGTCGTCGGCCCGCAGCTCAAGCTGCACCAGTGCGGGCTGCCCAAGGCCATGGCGCTGGAGCTGTTCAAGCCCTTCGTCATGAAGCGCCTCGACGACCTCAACCACGCGCAGAACATCAAGTCAGCCAAGCGCATGGTCGAGCGCCAGCGTCCGGTCGTGTGGGACGTGCTCGAGGAGGTCATCTCCGAGCACCCCGTCCTGCTGAACCGGGCGCCCACCCTGCACCGGCTGGGCATCCAGGCCTTCGAGCCGCAGCTCATCGAGGGCAAGGCCATCCAGATCCACCCGCTCGTCTGCACCGCGTTCAACGCAGACTTCGACGGTGACCAGATGGCCGTCCACCTCCCGCTGAGTGCGGAGGCGCAGGCCGAGGCGCGCATCCTGATGCTCTCGACCAACAACATCCTGAAGCCGGCCGACGGCCGTCCCGTGACCATGCCCACCCAGGACATGATCATCGGCCACTACTTCTTGACCATGCAGGTCGACGGAGCAGCGGGCGAGGGGCGTGCGTTCGGCTCGGTGGCCGAGGCCCTGATGGCCTTCGACCACAAGGAGCTGTCGGTCCAGGCGAAGATCAAGCTGCGTCTCACCGA
>CAWGWR010000008.1:0-28369 GCA_963826405.1 uncultured Actinomycetota bacterium
TGTCGCCGGTGTGGAGCCGCAGAGCCAGACAGTGTGGCGCCAGGCCGACCGCTACAAGGTTCCGCGAATCTGCTTCATCAACAAGCTGGACCGTACCGGCGCCAGCTTCGACTTCTGCGTCTCCACGATCAAGAGCCGCCTGAACGCCGTCCCGGCGATCCTGCAGCTCCCGATCGGCTCCGAGGGCGGCTTCCTGGGCGTCGTCGACGTCGTCCGCATGCGGGCCCTGACGTGGCGCGGCGAGACCACCATCGGTGAGGACTACACCGTCGAGGACATCCCGGCCGACATGCTCGAGCAGGCGCAGCAGGCGCACGCCGAGCTCGTCGAGCTGGTCGCGGAGTACGACGACACGCTGATGGAGGCCTTCCTCGCCGAGGACGAGGCCGCGATGACGCCGGACCTCATCGACGCGGCCATCCGCCGTGCGGTGCTGTCCTCCCAGATCACCGCCGTCCTGTGTGGCAGCGCCTTCAAGAACAAGGGCGTCCAGCCCCTGCTCGACGCGGTCATCGCCTACCTGCCGTCCCCGCTGGACGTGCCGGCCATCGACGGGTTCAAGCCCGGCGACGAGTCGGTCCAGATCGAGCGGCACCCGGACACCAGCGACCCGTTCTCCGCGCTGGCCTTCAAGATCGCGGCCGACCCGCACCTGGGTCGTCTCACCTACATCCGTCTCTACTCGGGTCGCCTCGAGGCCGGCTCCACGGTGCTGAACAGCACCAAGGGCCGCAAGGAGCGGATCGGGAAGATCTACCAGATGCACGCCAACAAGCGTGAGGAGATCGCCAGCGTCGGTGCCGGCCAGATCGTCGCGGTGATGGGCCTCAAGGACACCACCACCGGTGAGACGCTGTCTGACCCGCAGAACCCCGTCGTGCTGGAGTCCATGGACTTCCCGGCGCCCGTCATCGAGCAGGCCATCGAGCCGAAGACGAAGTCGGACCAGGAGAAGCTGGGTGTCGCCATCCAGCGCCTCGCCGAGGAGGACCCGACCTTCCGGGTCCACACCGACGAGGAGACCGGCCAGACGATCATCGCCGGTATGGGCGAGCTGCACCTCGAGGTGCTGATCGACCGCATGAAGCGCGAGTTCCGCGTCGAGGCCAACATTGGCAAGCCGCAGGTGGCCTACCGCGAGACGCTGCGTCGCCCGGTGACCAAGATCGAGTACACCCACAAGAAGCAGTCGGGTGGCTCGGGTCAGTACGCCCGGGTGATCATCGACCTCGAGCCGCTGGAGCCTGGCTCCGGCTACGAGTTCGTGAACGCCGTGACCGGTGGTCGCATCCCCAAGGAGTACATCCCCGCGGTCGACCACGGCATCCAGGACGCCATGCAGTTCGGCGTGCTCGCCGGGTACGCGGTGGAGGACATCAAGGTGACGCTGCAGGACGGCGCCTACCACGACGTCGACTCCTCCGAGCTCGCCTTCAAGATCGCCGGTTCGATGGTGTTCAAGGAGGCCGCACGCCGGGCCGACCCCGCGCTGCTCGAGCCGGTCATGGCCGTGGAGGTCACCACCCCCGAGGACTACATGGGCACCGTCATCGGTGACCTGAACTCCCGCCGGGGTCAGATCCAGGCCATGAACGACGCCCACGGCAACAAGGTCGTCCAGGCCCTGGTCCCGCTGTCGGAGATGTTCGGCTACGTCGGGGACCTCCGGTCCAAGACCTCTGGCCAGGCGTCGTACTCGATGGAGTTCCACGCTTACGCCGAGACGCCGAAGTCGGTCTCGGACGAGATCATCCAGAAGGCCCGGGGCGAGTGACCCATCCGGGGCCAGGCGCTGTCGAGACGATCACGTTTTGACTGCGCCTGTCCCCGGCCCCAGAATTGACCGGCACGTCCCGGTCAGCACAGACCAGTAATCTCAGCAAACGCCCCGCGATCACGTGGGGACCATCCAGAAGGAGCCCCAGTGGCCAAGGCCAAGTTCGAGCGGACTAAGCCGCACGTCAACATCGGCACCATCGGGCACATCGACCACGGCAAGACCACGCTGACCGCGGCGATCACCAAGGTGTTGCACGACAAGTACCCGACCCTGAACCAGGCGTCGGCCTTCGACCAGATCGACAAGGCGCCCGAAGAGCGTCAGCGCGGTATCACCATCTCGATCGCGCACGTGGAGTACCAGACCGAGCCCCGGCACTATGCCCACGTCGACTGCCCCGGCCACGCCGACTACATCAAGAACATGATCACCGGTGCGGCCCAGATGGACGGTGCGATCCTCGTGGTCGCCGCCACCGACGGCCCCATGCCGCAGACCCGTGAGCACGTCCTCCTGGCCCGCCAGGTGGGCGTCCCGGCGATCGTCGTCGCGCTGAACAAGTGCGACATGGTCGACGACGAGGAGATCCTGGAGCTCGTCGAGCTCGAGGTCCGCGAGCTCTTGAGCGAGTACGAGTTCGACGGCGACGAGACCCCCGTCGTCCGCGTGGCCGCGTTCCCGGCGCTGAACGGCGACGAGAAGTGGGGTGACGCGATCATGGAGCTCATGGCCGCCGTGGACACCTTCATCCCGCAGCCCGAGCGCGAGATCGACAAGCCCTTCCTGATGCCCGTCGAGGACGTCTTCACGATCACCGGTCGTGGCACCGTCATCACCGGCCGTATCGAGCGTGGCGTGGTCAAGGTCAACGAGACCGTCGACATCATCGGCATCCGCACCACCAAGCAGACCACCACGGTCACCGGTGTCGAGATGTTCCGCAAGCTGCTCGACGAGGGCCAGGCCGGCGAGAACGTCGGGCTGCTGCTCCGTGGCACCAAGCGCGAGGACGTCGAGCGCGGCATGGTCGTCATCAAGCCGGGCACCACGACCCCGCACACCGACTTCGAGGCGCGCGTCTACATCCTCTCGAAGGAGGAGGGCGGTCGCCACACGCCGTTCTTCAACAACTACCGCCCGCAGTTCTACTTCCGCACCACGGACGTGACCGGCGTGGTGAACCTCCCCGAGGGCACCGACATGGTGATGCCGGGTGACAACACGGACATGTCCGTGCAACTCATCCAGCCGATCGCCATGGAGGAGGAGCTGAAGTTCGCCATCCGCGAGGGTGGTCGTACCGTCGGCGCCGGCCGGGTCACTAAGATCCTCAAGTGATCTCTGCAGCATCCTGACCTCACGGTCAGACGAGAGCCCCGGACCTCACGGTCCGGGGCTTTTCGTCGTCCCCGGAGGGCGCGCGGCGCTGCCCGTCCCGCCTACCATCGGCGGGTGGAAGCGAACAGCCAGGCCATTGTCCGGCTCGCCTGGTCGCGACTGCTCAGGCTGCCGGACGACACGCTCGACCCCGCCGCCAACCCGGTGCGCACCATCCGCTCCGACGCCACCGACCAGGCGATGGTGCTGCGCCTGTGGGAGACCTGGGTGGTGCTGGGCCCCGGCTGGCTCCAGGACCGGACCGCCGGGGTCGACCCCAAGACGCTGGCGGACCCGACGAGGTTGCTCCGGGCCTGCGACGGGCACCAGGCCCGCCTGATCGGGCGGGCCGTCCTCGGGTACACCGACCGCTACACCGAGCCGCGAGTGCCTGGGTCTCTCGCGCTGGAGGACGTGCCGGTGGACGACGCCCCCTCAGCCGCGGCGTCGCTGGAGCGGGCCTGCCCGCCCGACGACGTCGCCGAGGTCGGTCTGGCGGAGATGTCACGCCTGTTCGTGACCCTGGACGACCGCGACCAGCCGACCTCCGGCGCGGGCTATGACGAGTGGCAGGGCCTGCTGGGCCACCTCGGGGTGCTGACGCCGCCCGAGCTGCGCGGGACCGGTTGGGGCACCGTGGCCGCAGCCCTGGCCCTGAACGACGCGCTGGACGCCGGACTCGTGCCGCAGTGGCGGGCGCGGACCGACAACCTGGCGTCCCGGCGCCTGGCCCGCAAGCTGGGCTTCACCCGGGCGGGGGAGCAGACCACCGTCACCCTGGGCTGAAGCCCCGCTCCGTTGCCCCCCGAAACACCGGTTTCCCCCGCTTGAGCGGGGGCAGACGCGATTTCGGGGGGGCAACGTGGCCGAACTGGCGCTCGCGGCGAGGCCTCAGGCGGGGAGCAGCAGGGCGACGGGGTAGCGGTCCAGGACCTCGCCGACGCTCACCCGGCCCTCGAGGGTGCGCCCGGTGAGGGTGTCCGTGAACCGCCCGGGCAGCTCGAGGGCAGTGTCGAGCCAGCCGCCGGCGGCTGCGAGGCCGACGGGGAGCCGGGTCGCCAGCGTGATCGCTCCGCCGCGGTCGAAAGCAACCAGGTGGTCTGACGCCGGGCCGGTGGCCGAGAGCGGGGTGTACCCGGTGAACAGCTCCGGATAGTCCCGCCGGGCGTGCAGCGCCTGCGTGGTCACCCACAGCTTGGCCGCGCCCGAGGCGTCGACCGCCGGGTGGCTCTGCCGCACCTCGGCCAGCAGCGCACGGCGCCGGTCGAAGTCGACCGGACGCCGGTTGTCGGGGTCGACGAGGGAGTCGTCCCACAGCTCGGTGCCCTGGTAGACGTCGGGGATCCCTGGCATGGTCAGCTGCACCAGCTTCTGGCCCAGCGCGTTCGTCCAGCCGTGCGGGGTGACGGCGGCGACCAGGTCGTCCCAGGCCGAGCGCAGCTGCGGCTCGTCGTAGGCGGCGTCCACCGCGGCGTGGACGGCGGCCTCGTAGGCCTCATCGACGTCGGTGTAGGTAGTGCCGTCGCTGGCCTCCCGCATCGCCTTCTCGGCGTAGGCGTGCATCCGGTCCCGCTCGATCGGCCCGGCCCCGACCAGGGTCTGGGCCAGGAAGTAGCCGAACGCCGGGCGCGGCACCGAGGCCGCACTGGCGAACCGGGCGGCGAACTCGCCCCAGGCCTGCGGGATCTCAGCGAGCACGGCCAGCCGGGCGCGGACGTCCTCGCCGCGCTTGGTGTCGTGGGTGGACAGGCCGGTCATCGAGCGCGGCTGACCCTCCTGCCGGGCCACCTGAGCGGCGTGGAAGCCCGCCAGGTCGATGCCCACCTCGTCGGGGTCGGACCCGACCTCGTTGAGGGCGATGAAGCGTGAGTAGCGGTAGAAGGCAGTGTCCTCGGTGCCCTTGGCCATGGTCGCTCCGCTGAGCTGCTGCATCCGCCGGGCCAGCTCGTCGTGCCCGTCGTGCAGGCGCGGGCTCAGGGCGTCCAGGGCGTCGCGCAGGGCGGGCCGGCGCCGGGCGGCGAGGGCCAGCGCGTGGTCGAGGTCGGCGACGCCGTCGGGCAGGTAGGAGCGGTAGACCGCGAAGGCCACGGCCACCTCGGCGATGGCCGCCGCGGCGTCCTCGACCTCGGGAGCCAGCGCGGCCATCCGGCGGATCTCCGCGACCAGCAGCTCGGTCACCACCATCCGCTTGCCCGCCTCGACGTGCTGGGCAATGGTCCGCTCGTCCCCGGTCAGCCGCTGGTAGAGCGCGGTCAGCTCGGCCTCGTGGCCGGGGTCGACGAACAGCCCGTTGACCTCCCGCATGGCGTCGTACCCGGTGGTCCCCTCCACCGGCCAGTCGGTCGGCAGCTTCTCGCCCGGCTCGAGGATCTTCTCCACGGTGATCCACTGGTCCGGCGCCAGGGCGCGCAGCCGGCGCAGGTACTCCCCGGGGTCGACGAGGCCGTCTGGGTGGTCGATGCGGAGGCCGGTGACGCCGCGCTCAACCCACTCCCGCACCTTCACATGCGTGGCGTCGAAGACGGCCTCGTCCTCCTGCCGGACCCCGGCCAGGGTGGTGACGGCGAAGAAGCGGCGGTAGCCGAGGTCGGTGTTGCCGCGCGACCAGTGCACGAGCTCGTAGTGCTGCCGGGCGTGCACGGTCTCGGCGTCCTCGCCGTCGGCGAAGGAGCCGGGCGCCAGCGGGAAGCGGTGGTCGTAGTAGCGCAGCTCGCCGTCCTCGACGCTCAGCACGGCGTCGTCGCCGAGCACCGGCAGCAGCAGCCGCGGCCGCTCCCAGTCGATGTCGAACCAGGACGCGTAGGCGGAGCTGCGGCCGTGCTGCAGGACATCCCACCAGGCCGGGTTCTCGGCTGGCACCTCGACGCCGAGGTGGTTGGGGACGATGTCGATCACGACGGCCAGACCCGCGTCGGCGGCGCTGGCGAACAGGGCCTGCAGGCCCTCCTCGCCGCCCCGGTCCCGGTCGATCTCGGTGACGTCGACGGTGTCGTAGCCGTGCGCGGACCCCGAGGTGGAGCGCAGCAGCGGGGACAGGTAGAACGCGCCGACGCCGAGGTCGGTGAGGTAGTCGGTGAGAGCCGTCGCCTGATTGAGCGGGAAATCGCGCTGGATCTGGAGGCGGTAGGTGGAGGCGGGCAACGAGAGAGTCACCCCCAAACCCTAAAGGGCCTCCCGGGCTGCGCCCGACCACCTCAGAGCAGGGCCACCGAGCCACTGCGCCGCGGGTCTGCGCCCCCGCCGAGGGGGCTCAGGGCCGACACCCCGCCGAAGTAGGGGTCGCGTCCGGCGGCGACGGCCACCGCGTCGCGCTCCGCGAGGGCGGCCAGCACCGCGGGGCTGAACCCGGGCTCGGCTCGGACCAGGCCCGGCAGCGCGTTGAGGCGGGGTGCGTCGATGGCCTCCTGCGGGGACGCCCCGCGCAGCATCTGGACCAGGACCTGGAGCAGCGCCGGCCGGATGCGGCTGCCGCCCGCGGCGCCCGCGACGGCGACGGGGTGGCGGTCGGCGTCCAGGGCGACCAACGGGGACATCATCGAGCCCATCCGGACCCCCGGCTCGAGGTCGTGCCGGATCAGCTCGCCCTCGCCCAGCATCGAGTTGAGGTGCACGCCGAAGCCGGGCACCCAGACCCCCGACCCCAGGCCGAGGCTGGTGGTCAGGGCGCAGGCACCCCCGTCGGCGTCGACGGCGACCACGTTGGTCGTCTCCGCGCGCCGGTCCGGTCCGCGCAGCGCGTCGACCAGCCCGAGCGCGGAGGCGGGGTCGGTGGTCGGGTCGCCCGGCACGGTCCGGGCCGCCCGCTGGAGGGTGCCCAGCAGGTCGTCGAGGTCGTCGCCTCGGGCGTGGACGGTGAACCCGTCGAAGCCGGCCTGCCGGGGCCGGGACTCCAGCACCCGGTAGGCGGACAGGTCGCCCGCGCGCAAGGCCCCACCGTCGGCGACCGCGGCGACCAGCGCGTCGGCGAAGGCGCCCCGGTAGAAGGCGTCGGGGTCCTCGGCCAGCAGCCGGTAGGCGTGGTGGTGGTCGCGGTGGTGCAGCCGGTCACCGGCCTGGAGCAGGGTGCCGTCGGGCCGGCGGTAGACCTCGAGACCGTCCCCCACGCACATGGCCGGCGCGATCACCGGGAGCAAGACGGCGTGGGTGAGGGGGAACGGGGTGCCGTAAGAGGCCTCGAGGCCGGGCGCCACCACGTCGGCCCAGGGGAGCCGGCCCCACCGTCGCCACAGGTGGTGGGCGCCGGCGGGGACCCCAGGGACGGCGACGGTGGCCGGGCCGATCTCGTAGGGGATCGGCTGGCCGACGAAGGAGACCTCGATCGGGGTGCCCGCACCGGGGGAGGTGCCGTCCAGCCCGGGGACGGCGACGAAGAAATCCACGCAGGTGACCTCCCCGTCCGGTTCGACGACGGTGGCAAAACCCCCTCCGGACAGGCCGGTGAAGATGGTCTCGGCGGCGCAGCTGACCAGCATCATGGCCACGGCCGCGTCCACCGCGCTGCCGCCCGCCCGCAGGGTCGCCACCCCGGCCAACGCTGTCGAGGGGTGTCCCGCGGCCACCCCGGCCCTCATCTGCACCGCCTCAGCGTAGGGGCGCCGCACCCGGTGGCCCTCCGCTCGGCCCGTGAGCCCCGACGGTGGGAGCCGGGACCTATGCTGGAGAGAGCCCGGTCGACCTCGTCCCGGGCGGTGACCCCGACGGGGCGGGCCTGGCGCCCGCGAGGCGGAGACGGCCCGGCCCAGATTTGATCTGCTGGCTGCTGTCTGACAAGATTGCCAGGTTGCTTTGGCAGGTCTGCCGGGGTGCGCCACGCCTGCGGACGTCTTCGGACGCCCCGAACGGGTGAGCAGCTCCGACAACCTCCGACCTCCTGGTCCGCTGGACCGGAGAGGGGTTGGTCCTTCGGACCGCCCAGGTACCCCACCGCCACGTTGTGCGGCGCGTTGCTCATCGGAAGATGGCCGACACGCCCGAGCGCGGGGGTGGGCGCACGTGTAGGACTCAATGCCGGATGTACTGAGACGTTAGGACGAACTGTGGCGGGACAAAAGATCCGCATCAGGCTCAAGGCCTATGACCACGAGGTCATCGACTCCTCCGCGCGCAAGATCGTGGACACGGTCACGCGCACGGGCGCGCAGGTCGCTGGACCGGTGCCGCTCCCGACCGAGAAGAACGTGTTCTGCGTGATCCGTTCTCCCCACAAGTACAAGGACAGCCGGGAGCACTTCGAGATGCGGACGCACAAGCGTCTGATCGACATCATCGACCCGACCCCCAAGACCGTTGACTCTCTGATGCGTCTCGACCTGCCCGCAGGCGTCGACATCGAGATCAAGCTCTGAGGACGAAATCATGAGCACTCCTTCTGTCACCTCCGACCGCAAGGTCAAGGGCCTGCTGGGCACCAAGCTCGGCATGACCCAGCTCTGGGACGCCAACAACCGCGTCGTCCCGGTCACCGTGGTCCAGGCGGGCCCCTGTGTCGTCACCCAGGTGCGCACGCCCGACGTGAACGGCTACGGGGCCGTGCAGCTGGGCTTCGGCGCCGTCAAGGCCAAGCAGGTCACCAAGCCCTCCGCCGGGCACTTCGAGAAGGCCGGCGTGACCCCCCGCAAGCACCTGGTGGAGATCCGCACGACGGACGCCACCGAGTTCACCCTCGGCCAGGAGCTGACGGCTGACGTCTTCGCCGCCGACGAGGTCATCGACGTGACCGGCGTGAGCAAGGGCAAGGGCACCGCCGGCGTCATGAAGCGGCACGGCTTCCACGGTCTGCGCGCCTCGCACGGTGTGCACCGCAAGCACCGCTCGCCGGGTTCCATCGGCGGCTGCGCCACCCCCGGTCGGGTGTTCAAGGGCATGAAGATGGCCGGCCGGATGGGTGTGGAGCGCGTCACGGTCCAGAACCTGACCGTGCACGCCGTCGACGCCGACCGCGGCCTGATCCTCATCAAGGGGGCGATCCCGGGCGCCAAGGGCGGCCTGGTCGTCCTGCGCAGCGCGGCCAAGAAGGGAGACCCCGCATGAGCGAGATCCGTACCGTCACCTCTGGTGCATCCCGTCAGATCGACGTCCTGGACGCCAGCGGCGCGAAGGCCGGCACCGCCGACCTGCCCGCAGAGCTGTTCGACGTCACCGCCAACGTGCCGCTGATCCACCAGGTCGTGGTGGCCCAGCTGGCCGCCGCCCGCCAGGGCACGCACTCCACCAAGACGCGCGCCGAGGTGCGCGGTGGTGGCAAGAAGCCGTACCGCCAGAAGGGCACCGGCCGCGCCCGCCAGGGCTCGACCCGCGCGCCGCAGTTCGTTGGCGGTGGCGTCGTGCACGGCCCGCAGCCGCACGGCTACGCCCAGCGCACACCCAAGAAGATGATCGCCGCCGCCCTGCGCGGGGCGCTCTCGGACCGGGCGCGTGACGGCCGGGTGCACGTCGTGGACGACCTGGTGCTGGGCGACACTCCCTCCACCAAGACCGCCCTCGCTGCCCTGGCCGCGGTCTCCAGCAGCGCCAAGGTCCTCGTGGTCCTGCACCGCGACGACGACCTGGCCTGGCTGAGCCTGCGCAACGCCGCCGACGTGCACGCCATCGCGGTCGACCAGCTCAACGCCTACGACGTGCTCGTCAACGACGAGGTCGTCTTCACCACCTCAGCGCTCGACACCTTCGTGGCCGGACCCGCCAAGGGCCGCTCCGCCAAAGCCGTCGCGACCGAGTCGGAGGCGCAGGGCTACGAGTCCGCCGACGCCGAGCCGGCCCAGGGCACCCAGCCCGAGGCTGAAGGAGAGCTCCAGTGACCAACGTCAAGATCCGCGACCACCGCGACATCCTGCTCGCCCCCGTGGTGAGCGAGAAGAGCTACTCGCTGCTCGACGAGAACAAGTACACGTTCCTCGTCGCGCCGGACGCGAACAAGACCGAGATCAAGATCGCGGTCGAGGCCGTCTTCGGCGTCAAGGTCACCGGCGTGAACACGCTCAACCGGACCGGCAAGAAGCGCCGCACGCGCGCCGGCACGGGGAAGCGTCCCGACACGAAGCGGGCCATCGTCTCCGTCGCCGACGGCGAGCGGATCGACATCTTCTCCGCACCCGCAGGCTGAGGACAGGTAAGGAACAGACATGGGTATCCGTAAGTACAAGCCGACCACGCCGGGTCGTCGCGGCGCCAGCGTGGCCGACTTCGTCGAGCTGACGCGTTCGACCCCCGAGAAGTCGCTCCTGGTCCCCAGCCCGAAGACCGGTGGCCGCAACAACACCGGCCGGATCACCACCCGGCACATCGGTGGCGGTCACAAGCAGGCCTACCGCCTGGTGGACTTCAAGCGCTACGACAAGGACGGCGTGCCGGCCAAGGTCGCGCACATCGAGTACGACCCGAACCGCACGGCGCGGATCGCGCTGCTGCACTTCGCGGACGGCGAGAAGCGCTACATCATCGCTCCCCAGGGCCTGGCCCAGGGTGCGGCGGTGGAGGCCGGCGAGGCTGCCGACATCAAGCCGGGCAACAACCTGCCGCTGCGTAACATCCCCGTCGGCACCACGATCCACGCCGTCGAGCTGCGTCCAGGCGGTGGCGCCAAGCTGGCCCGCTCCGCCGGGTCGAGCATCCAGCTGGTGGCCCGTGAGGGCAAGACCGCCACGCTGCGCATGCCCTCGGGCGAGATGCGCCTGGTCGACGTCCGCTGCCGGGCCACGATCGGCGAGGTGGGCAACGCCGAGCAGTCGAACATCAACTGGGGCAAGGCCGGCCGTAACCGCTGGAAGGGCAAGCGCCCGACCGTCCGCGGTGTGGCCATGAACCCGATCGACCACCCGCACGGTGGTGGTGAGGGCAAGACCTCCGGTGGCCGCCACCCGGTCTCGCCGTGGGGCCAGGCCGAGGGCCGCACCCGCGACAAGAACAAGGCCAGCAGCCGCATGATCGTCCGCCGCCGCAAGTCCGGCAAGAAGCGCTGAGCAGGAGCTAGGGAAAACAGATGCCACGCAGCCTCAAGAAGGGCCCGTTCGTCGACGACCACCTCGCCAAGAAGGTGGAGGTGCAGAACGGGCGCGGGACCAAGAACGTGATCAAGACCTGGTCGCGCCGCTCGATGATCGTGCCGGACATGATCGGTCACACCATCGCGGTGCACGACGGTCGCAAGCACGTGCCGGTCTTCGTGACCGACTCCATGGTGGGCCACAAGCTCGGGGAGTTCGCTCCCACGCGGACCTTCCGTGGCCACGTCAAGGACGACCGGAAGTCTCGCCGCCGCTGACGCGGTGCGAACGCAGAGAAGGATGTCAAACATGAGCAAGGACACACGTCCGAGCCGCCGCCAGGCGCTGCTCGGTGACCGTCCGGGTTCGTACGCCGTGGCGCGCCAGGTCCGGGTCTCCCCGACCAAGGCCCGCCGGGTGGTCGACCTGGTCCGTGGGATGAGCGTCGAGGACGCCCTGGTGACCCTGAAGTTCGCGCCCCAGGCCGCGAGCGACCCGGTCTACAAGGTCGTCGCCAGCGCGGCGGCCAACGCCGCCAACACCGACAACCTGCGCAGCGAGGACCTCGTCGTCTCGCAGGCCTTCGTGGACGAGGGCGTGACGATGCGCCGGATCCGCCCGCGCGCCAAGGGCAGCGCGAGCCGGATCCTGAAGCGCTCCAGCCACATCACCGTCGTCGTCGAGCCGCGTCTGATCGAAACGGCCTCCGGCCGGAAGGAGGCCTGAGCATGGGTCAGAAGATCAACCCGTACGGCTTCCGCCTCGGGATCACCACCGACCACAAGAGCCGTTGGTACTCCGACAAGCTGTACTCCGCCTACGTGGGCGAGGACGTCAAGATCCGCAAGCTCCTGGTCAAGGGCCTCGAGCGCGCCGGCATCTCCAGCGTCGAGATCGAGCGGACCCGTGACCGGGTGCGCGTTGACATCTACACCGCGCGTCCGGGCATCGTGATCGGCCGCAACGGCGCCGAGGCCGAGCGCGTGCGCAGCGAGCTGGAGAAGCTGACCGGCAAGCAGGTCCAGCTGAACATCCTCGAGGTCAAGAACCCCGAGACCGACGCCCAGCTCGTCGCCCAGGGCGTGGCCGAGCAGCTCGCCTCGCGCGTGCAGTTCCGCCGGGCCATGCGCAAGGCGCAGCAGAGCGCCATGCGCTCCGGTGCCGCCAAGGGCATCCGGATCCAGTGCTCGGGTCGTCTCGGCGGCGCCGAGATGAGCCGGTCGGAGTTCTACCGCGAGGGCCGGGTGCCGCTGCACACCCTCCGCGCCGACATCGACTACGGCTTCTACGAGGCCAAGACGACCTTCGGCCGCATCGGTGTGAAGGTCTGGATCTACAAGGGCGATGTGTCCGGCTCCCGCGCCGAGCGCGCCGCGCAGAAGGCGGCCCGCAACGCCGCCGGTGGGCGCGCCCGTCCGCAGCGCGCTGGTGGTCGTCCGACCCGTGGTGCCGAGGGCCGTCCCGAGCGCGGGGGTCGCCGTCGCACCGAAGGTGCGCCCGAGTATGCCCGCGCTGAGGGTGCGGACGCTCCGGCGCCCGTCGAGGCCGGCGTGTCGGCCGCCGCTCCCGCAGAGACCGCCGGACAGGAGGCCTGACCATGCTGATCCCTCGCAGGGTGAAGTTCCGCAAGCAGCACCACCCCACCCGACGTGGCGCCGCCAAGGGCGGCACCAAGCTCGCCTTCGGTGAGTTCGGCATCCAGGCCATGGAGCCCTCGTACCTGACCAACCGTCAGATCGAGTCGGCCCGTATCGCCATGACCCGGCACATCAAGCGTGGTGGGAAGGTGTGGATCAACGTCTACCCCGACCGGCCGCTGACCAAGAAGCCCGCCGAAACCCGCATGGGTTCGGGTAAGGGTTCGCCCGAGTGGTGGATCGCGAACATCAAGCCCGGACGCGTGCTCTTCGAGCTGTCCGGTGTCGATGAGACCGTGGCTCGCGAGGCCATGCGCCTGGCGATCCACAAGCTGCCGATGAAGGCGCGCTTCATCAAGCGCGAAGCAGGTGAGATCTGATGGCGAAGACCGCAACCGCCGCCGAGCTGCGCGGCCTCAGCCGCAGCGACCTCGACGGCCGTGTCCGGGCGCTGAAGGAGGAGCTGTTCACGCTCCGCTTCCAGTCCGCGACCGGTCAGCTCGAGTCGCACGGCCGGCTCCGGGAGGTCCGCAAGGACATCGCCCGGATCTACACGGTGCTGCAGGAGCGCGAGCTCGGCATCGTCGACGACCCCGACCTGGCCTCCTCGCAGGACAGCTCGGACGAAGGATCAGCCGCGCCCGCGGTGGAGAGAGTGAAGGCCTGACATGAGTGAGCAGTCGAACGAGAACGCGACCGCTGCGGTCGAGCGGGGTGCCCGCAAGGTCCGCGAGGGCCTCGTGGTGAGCGACAAGATGGACAAGACGGTCGTCGTGGCCGTCGAGGACCGGGTCAAGCACCGCCTGTACGGCAAGGTCCTGCGTCAGACCGCGCGGCTCAAGGCCCACGACGAGGCCAACAGCGCCGGCGTCGGCGACCGGGTGCGGATCATGGAGACCCGGCCGTTGAGCGCCACGAAGCGCTGGCGCCTCATCGAGATCCTCGAGAAGGCCAAGTAGCACAGGCCGACCGGACAGGCGCGCGGGCACCCTCGGGTGCCAGGGCCTGAGCCCGGTCGGGGCAAACCACACGTTCCACGAGGCCCGGGCACGGGAACCAGTGAGACAACCAGGAGATAACAGATGATCCAGCAGGAGTCGCGGCTCAAGGTCGCCGACAACACGGGTGCCAAGGAGATCTTGTGCATCCGCGTTCTCGGCGGTTCCGGTCGCCGTTACGCCGGCATCGGCGACGTCATCGTCGCCACTGTCAAGGACGCCATCCCCGGTGGCAACGTCAAGAAGGGCGAGGTCGTCAAGGCCGTCATCGTCCGTACCGTCAAGGAGCGCCGGCGCGCCGACGGCTCGTACATCAAGTTCGACGAGAACGCTGCGGTGATCTTGAAGAACGACGGCGAGCCGCGCGGTACCCGAATCTTCGGCCCCGTCGGCCGTGAGCTCCGCGAGAAGCGCTTCATGCGCATCATCTCGCTCGCCCCGGAGGTGATCTGACCATGAGCTCGAAGAAGCCAACTGTCCTCAAGGGCAGCGCACGCAAGCTGCACGTCATCAAGGGTGACCGCGTCAAGGTCATCGCCGGCAAGGACAAGGGCACGGTCGGCGAGATCATCGCCGTCTTCCCCGAGCGCCAGAAGGTGACCGTCGCGGGCGTCAACATCGCCAAGCGGCACCTGAAGGACACCTCGGGCCAGCCGCAGGGCCGGGCAGGCGCGACGGGCGGGATCGTCTCCTCCGAGGCTCCCATCCACGTGTCCAACGTGCAGCTGGTGGTGAAGGACGACAGCGGCGACGAGGTCGTCACCCGCGTGGGCTACAACCGCGTCGAGGTGACCAAGCGTCGCCCTGACGGCTCGGAGTACAAGTCGTTCCGCAGCGTCCGCATCGCGCGGGCGACCGGACAGGAGATCTGATGACCACCACGGAGACCGAGACCGCTTCGGTGGCCACCTCGGAGACCAAGACGCTGCCGCGTCTCAAGCAGCGCTACCGCGACGAGATCCGGGCTGCGCTGCAGCAGGAGTTCACGTTCGCCAACGTCATGCAGACCCCCGGCTTGGTCAAGGTCGTGGTGAACATGGGTGTCGGTGAGGCCGCTCGGGACTCGAAGCTGATCGATGGCGCCGTCAAGGACCTGGCCACGATCACCGGCCAGAAGCCGCAGGTCACCCGCTCCCGCAAGTCCATCGCCCAGTTCAAGCTGCGCGAGGGGATGCCGATCGGCGCCCACGTCACCCTCCGGGGCGACCGCATGTGGGAGTTCGCCGACCGTCTGCTGTCGCTGGCCCTGCCCCGCATCCGCGACTTCCGTGGCCTGTCGCCCAAGCAGTTCGACGGCAACGGCAACTACACCTTCGGTCTCAACGAGCAGGTCATGTTCCACGAGATCGACCAGGACCGGATCGACCGGGTCCGCGGCATGGACATCACGTTCGTGACCTCGGCGAAGACGGACGACGAGGGTCGGGCGCTGCTGCGGCACCTCGGCTTCCCGTTCCGGCAGAACTAAGAGAGGGCTCAGAAGATGGCCAAGACAGCGCTCCGGGTCAAGCAGGCCCGCAAGCCGAAGTTCGCCGTGCAGGGTTACACGCGGTGCCAGAAGTGCGGGCGACCGCGCTCGGTCTTCCGCAAGTTCGGCCTGTGCCGCATCTGCCTGCGCAGCATGGCGCACGCGGGTGAGCTGCCCGGCATCACGAAGTCCTCGTGGTGACCGCAGCGTCCTGCTGACCCGCTCGCTTCCAGACCAGAAACACTGAAGGTCCCCTGACGGGGAAACCACGGTGAGAAAGAAGTACCGACAGCCATGACCATGACAGACCCCATCGCGGACATGCTGACCCGTCTCCGGAACGCCAACCAGGCGTACCACGACGAGGCCGTCATGCCGCACAGCAAGATCAAGGTCGGCATTGCCGAGATCCTCGCCAGCGAGGGCTACATCGCCAGCTACGCCGTCAACGAGCCCAAGGAGGGCGAGGTCGGCAAGACCCTCGCCATCACGCTCAAGTACGGCCAGAACCGCGAGCGCTCGATCGCCGGCGTCCGACGCATCTCCAAGCCGGGTCTCCGCGTGTACGCGAAGTCGACCGGCCTGCCCAAGGTCCTCGGGGGCCTCGGCATCGCGATCATCTCGACCTCCCAGGGGCTGCTGACCGACCGTCAGGCCCACCGCACCGGCGTGGGTGGCGAAGTCGTCGCCTACGTCTGGTGAACGACGAGATCTAGAGAGGAAAGAACATGTCACGCATTGGCAGGCTTCCTGTCCCGGTCCCGTCCGGCGTCGAGATCACCCTCGACGGCCAGCAGGTCTCGGTCAAGGGCCCGAAAGGCACGCTGCAGCACCGCGTCAAGGAGCCGATCACGGTCGCCCGGGCGGAGAACGGCCAGCTGGAGATCAGCCGGCCCGACGACGAGCGCGAGAGCAAGTCGCTGCACGGCCTGACCCGCACCCTGGTGGCCAACATGGTCGCCGGCGTCACCACGGGCTATGAGAAGAAGCTCGAGATCGTCGGCGTGGGTTACCGCGTCGTCGCCAAGAGCCCGACGCAGCTCGAGTTCGCGCTCGGCTTCAGCCACCCGGTCGCGATCACCGCGCCCGAGGGGATCACGTTCAACGTGGAGGCGCCGACCCGGTTCTCGGTCATCGGCATCGACAAGCAGCAGGTGGGCGAGGTCGCGGCCAACATCCGCAAGCTGCGCAAGCCCGAGCCCTACAAGGGCAAGGGCGTTCGCTACGCGGGCGAGCACGTCCGTCGCAAGGTCGGAAAGGCTGGTAAGTGATGGCTGTCTCGCTGTCTTCGCACAAGGGCACCGCAACCAAGACCCGGTCGCGGCTCCGCCGTCAGATCCGGGCCCGGAAGAAGATCTTCGGTGCGCCCGAGCGCCCGCGGCTCGTCGTCACCCGGTCGGCCCGCCACATCATGGCCCAGGTCATCGACGACACCGTCGGCCGCACGCTGGCCTCGGCTTCCACCATGGAGGCCGACCTGCGCTCGGCCACCGGTGACAAGTCGACCAAGGCCAAGCAGGTCGGCACCCTGGTCGCCGAGCGCGCCAAGGCCGCCGGAGTCGAGCAGGTCGTCTTCGACCGGGCCGGCAACAAGTACCACGGTCGTATCGCCGCACTGGCTGACAGTGCGCGCGAGGCCGGCCTCGGATTCTGACGAGAGATAGGTAGACGGATGAGTGGATCACAGCGCCGCGGTGGCGGCGCAGGTGGTGACCGTCGCGGCCGTGACGATCGTCGTGGCCAGGCGGCAGAGAAGAGCAACTACATCGAGCGGGTGGTCGCGATCAACCGCGTCGCCAAGGTCGTGAAGGGTGGTCGTCGCTTCAGCTTCACCGCCCTGGTCGTGGTCGGTGACGGCGACGGCACGGTCGGCGTCGGGTACGGCAAGGCCAAGGAGGTGCCCGCGGCGATCGCCAAGGGCGTGGAGGAGGCGAAGAAGCACTTCTTCACCGTCCCCCGCATCCAGGGCACGATCTCCCACCCCGTCCAGGGTGAGAAGGCGGCCGGCGTGGTCATGCTGCGTCCCGCCTCCCCGGGTACCGGCGTCATCGCCGGCGGCTCGGCCCGGGCGGTGCTGGAGTGCGCCGGCGTGCACGACGTGCTCGCCAAGTCGCTCGGCTCCACGAACGCGATCAACGTGGTGCACGCCACGGTGGCCGCGCTCCAGGGGCTCGAGATGCCCGAGCAGGTCGCCAAGCGCCGCGGGAAGTCCGTCGAGGACGTCACCCCGGCCGCTCTGCTCCGCGCTCACCGGGCGGGGGCTCAGGCATGAGCCGCATCAAGGTCTGCCAGGTCAAGTCCGGCATCGGCGGCAAGCAGAACCAGCGGGACACCCTCCGCACCCTCGGCCTCAAGCGCATCGGCGACGTGGCCGTCAAGGAGGACCGTCCCGAGATCCGAGGGATGCTGAACACGGTCTCCCACCTGATCACCGTCGAGGAGGTCGACTGACATGGCACTCAAGATCCATCACCTGAGGCCGGCGCCCGGCGCCAAGACCGCGAAGACCCGTGTAGGACGCGGTGAGGGCTCCAAGGGCAAGACCGCCGGCCGCGGCACCAAGGGCTCGGGCGCGCGCAACAACATCCCCGAGAACTTCGAGGGTGGGCAGATGCCCATGCACATGCGCATCCCGAAGCTGCGCGGGTTCAAGAACCCGTTCCGCGTGGAGTACCAGATCGTGAACCTCGACCGGCTCGGCGCTCTCTTCCCCGAGGGCGGAACCATCGGGGTCGACGACCTGGTCCAGGCAGGCGCTGTCCGCAGCGGGCACCCGGTCAAGGTCTTGGGCACGGGCGAGATCAGCGTCGCGGTGCAGGTCACCGCCGACGCGTTCTCCGCCTCCGCCAAGGAGAAGATCGCCGCTGCCGGTGGCAGCACCAACCAGCTCTGAGCCTCGCTTCGAGCACGCACGTCCGTCGAGGGCCGTCCCGTACCGGGGCGGCCCTCGTCGGCGTCCTGGCGGGTTGACAGCCGCTCCTAGGCTTACGCCGGTGCCCCGACCCGCCTCTGACCCGAAGGAGCCGTGTGAACCCGCTGGAGCTGACCGGTCTGCTCGGTTGGGCGGAGCGGGTGATCACCGCGCTGGGGGAGTGGGGCGTCGGACTGCTGGTGCTGCTGGAGTCGGTCTTCCCGCCGCTGCCCAGCGAGGTGATCCTGCCCCTCGCCGGGTTCCTAACCTCCCAGGGCTCCATCAACCTGCCGCTGGTCGTCCTGGACGCGACGCTCGGGGCGTGGCTCGGTGCCCTGCTGCTCTACGGGCTGGGCGCGAAGCTGGGGCTCGAGCGGTCGATCCGGGTGCTCGCCAGGCTGCCGTTGGTCGACCGGGAGGACTTCGAGCGCGCCTCGGCCTGGTTCTCTCGGCACGGGCGGGCCTCGATCTTCCTCGGCCGGCTGATCCCCGGGGTACGCAGCCTCATCTCCTTGCCCGCTGGCGCAGCGCGAATGCCGCTGGCGACCTTCACGCTGTTCACCCTGGCCGGGAGCGGGGTGTGGAACGCCCTGCTGATCGGCGCCGGGGCAGCTCTGGGCAGCAGGTACAGCACCGTCGAGCGGTACGCGAACCTTCTGAACTACCTGGTTTACGCCGCCATCGCCGTGGGTGTCGGCTGGCTGGTGGTCCGCCGCGTGCGGAAGAGCCGAGCCGGGTCGCAGGATCCGCCGGCGGTGGACGAGAGCGCGACGCGACCCGGTGGATGATCTCGTCTGGGCGCGTCCCCCCCGACGCGGTGAACCAGACTTGGCCCCGCTCCGTAGCCTCAGGTGGACTAACCGCCGCCGCGGCTCGGGGTCGCGGCACGAGATCTTGGGGGAACGACCGATGACGATGCGTTCACGACTTCAGCTGCTCGGCGTGGCGCTTGCCGCAGCCGCGCTCACCTCGACCCTGGTCGCACCGGCGTCGGCCAGCCCGCGCCACGGCCACGACCGGGCCGACCTTCCCGACCGGATCGCGCTGCCGGTGGGCTTCCAGCCCGAGGGCATCGCGACCGGCCGCGGTCCGATCGCCTACCTGGGTTCGTTGGCCGACGGTGACATCTACGCCGTCGACCTCCGCACGGGGCTCGGCGGAGTGATCAGCCAGGGCCCGGGTGCCGGTTCGTCAGCGGTGGGGCTCAAGGTGGGCCGCAACCGGATCTACGTGGCCGGCGGCGGCACAGGCACCGCCCGGGTGGTCGACAAGCGGACCGGGGCGACTCTGGCCAGCTACACCCTCACCACGAAGGCGAGCTTCGTCAACGACGTGGTGCTGACCAAGAAGCGGGCCTGGTTCACCGACTCGCAGCAGCCTCAGCTCTACAGCGTGGCCCGCACCCGGTACGCCGCCGACGCCCGGCCGAAGACCCTGAAGCTGCGTGGTGAGTGGCAGCAGAAGGCGGGCTTCAACGCCAACGGCATCGTGCAGAGTCCGGACAAGCGGTCCCTGCTGGTCGTCCAGTCCAACACCGGACTGCTGTTCCGGGTCAATCCCAAGACCGGCTTCGCCAAGCAGGTCAACCTGGGCGGGGCGAAGCTCACCAACGGCGACGGTCTGCTGCTCCGCGGACGGACCCTGTACGCGGTGCAGAACCAGCAGAACCAGGTCGCGGTGATCGACCTGAACCGACGCGGCAGCCGCGGGAAGCTGGTCGACACGCTGACGGCTGCCGACCTGCAGGGGAACGCGACGTTCGACGTGCCGACGACGGCCGCCTCCTACCGGGGCAGCCTCTACCTGCCGAACGCCCGCTTCGGGAATGCCAGCCCGGCCACCGCTGAGTACTGGATCTCCCGCCTGGAGCTGTGAGGCAGGTGCTCCATCGGCCGCCGGCCGACCCGTCCCTGGGTCGACCGGCGGTCGGCGTCCGGGCCGGCAGGCGCGGGGGACCGGCACCGCCGGGCGTGGTCAGGGCCTCCAGGATGCGGGGTTCGCCGCCATCCCTTGATAAAGTCGTCCGGTCCTGCGTGGTCAGGGTGGCCCGGCGTCGCTCGGTCACGACAGGGCTGTCGAACAAGAGAGGGAGGGCGGGAGTGCTCACCGCATTCGCCAACGCATTCCGGACCCCGGACCTGAGGAAGAAGATCTTCTTCACCCTGGCGATCCTGGCCGTCTTCCGGCTGGGGTCGATCATCCCGACCCCGAACGTCAACGTCAGCCAGGTGGACTTCTGCCTGCGGCAGGCGCAGAGCGGGGAGCAGCAGGGCCTGTACTCCCTGATCAACCTGTTCTCCGGCGGGGCGTTGCTCCAGCTCGCGATCTTCGCGCTGGGGATCATGCCCTACATCACCGCGAGCATCATCCTGCAGCTGCTGACGGTGGTGATCCCCCGGCTGGAGGCCCTCAAGAAGGAGGGCCAGGCCGGCCAGACCAAGATCACCCAGTACACCCGCTACCTCACCCTGGTGCTGGCGGTGCTGAACTCGACGGCCTTCGTGACCGTGGCCGTGAATGACCGTCTCTTCACCGGCTGCCCCGGGCTCGTCTACGACAAGGGCATCTTCCCCGTCGTCACGATGATCCTGACGATGACTGCGGGCACCAGCGTCATCATGTGGATGGGCGAGCTCATCACCGAGCGTGGCGTCGGGAACGGCATGTCGGTGATGATCTTCACCCAGATCGCCGCCACCTTCCCGAGCGCGCTGTGGGGCCTCAAGGTCGCCCGTCCCGGCTCGCAGGGCTGGGTCATCTTCGTGCTGGTGGTCGCCCTCGGGCTCGTGGTCATGGCCGGGGTCATCTTCGTGGAGCAGTCGCAGCGCCGCATCCCGGTCCAGTACGCGAAGCGGATGGTGGGCAGCCGGATGCTCGGCGGTTCCACGACCTACATCCCGATCAAGGTGAACCAGGCGGGTGTCATCCCCGTCATCTTCGCCTCGTCGCTGCTGTACCTGCCCGCGCTGTACGCGCAGTTCCAGCCGGACGGACGCTTCTCCTCCTGGATCACGACGAACTTCGTCCGCGGTGACCACCCGATCTACATGATTACCTTCTTCCTGCTCATCGTCTTCTTCGCCTACTTCTACGTCGCCATCACGTTCAACCCGAACGAGGTCGCCGACAACATGAAGAAGTACGGCGGGTTCATCCCCGGGATCCGGGCCGGCAAGCCGACCGAGGACTACCTCGCCTTCGTGCTCTCCCGGCTGACGTTCCCCGGTGCCCTGTACCTCGGCCTGATCGCCCTGCTGCCGTCGGTGGCGTTCATCTTCCTGGACGCCAACCAGAACTTCCCCTTCGGCGGCACGTCGATCCTCATCATCGTCGGCGTCGGGCTGGACACCGTGAAGCAGGTCGAGAGCCAGCTGCAGCAACGCAACTACGAAGGGTTCCTCCGCTGATGCGTCTCCTCATCATGGGTCCGCCGGGGGCGGGCAAGGGCACCCAGGCCGCGCAGGTGGCGCAGCGCTACGGGATCCCTGCGGTCTCGACCGGCGACATCTTCCGGGCCATGAAGACCGCCGACACGCCACTGGCCCGGCAGGTGCGCGAGATCATGGAGTCCGGCGGCTACGTCAGCGACGAGATCACCAACGAGATCGTGGCTGAGCGCCTCGGTCGGGCGGACTGCGGCGCCGGGTTCCTTCTCGATGGCTACCCGCGCACGCCGGCTCAGGTCGGGACCCTCGACGAGTTCCTCGCCAGCCGCGGTGAGGCCCTCGACGCCGTCATCTGCCTGGTGGCCGACCAGGACGAGGTGGTTGCGCGGCTGCTGAAGCGGGCCGACACCGAAGGCCGCGCGGACGACCGCGAGGAGACCATCCGCGTGCGCCAACAGGTCTACACCGACCAGACCGCGCCGCTGCTCGAGATCTTCCGCGACCGTGACCTGCTGGTCGAGGTCGACGGGCTCGGCCCCGTGGCCGAGGTCTCCCAGCGCCTGTTCGACGCCCTGGACGCCAAGACCGGCGGCTCACCGGTCCTCAGCACCCAGAGCTAGCCGCGTGGTCTTCGGCCACCGCGGCGTCGAGATCAAGACCCGCGAACAGCTGCTGCAGATGCGGCGCGCCGGCCTGGTGGTCGCCGCCGCGCTCGCCGCCACCCGGGCTGCGGTGCGGCCCGGCGTCAGCACCCGCGAGCTGGACGCCGTCGCCGCCGAGGTGATCCGCACGGCGGGGGCGACGCCGTCCTTCCTGGACTACGGCGCCGACGAGGGTGTCGGCGGCTTCCAGGGAGTCACCTGCCTCTCGGTGAACGAGCAGGTCGTGCACGGGGTGCCGGGATCGCGCGTGCTGGCCGAGGGCGACCTCCTCTCCATCGACTGCGGAGCAGTCGTCGAGGGCTGGCACGGCGACTCAGCCGTCACCGTCGCGGTGGGCCCGGTCAGCCCCCAGGCGCTGGCCCTCAGCGAGGCCACCCGGGCTGCGCTCTGGCAGGGGATCGCGGCCGCCCGTCTCGGCGGCCACGTGGGCGACATCTCGGCCGCCGTCGAGGAGCACGTCCGCTCCTACGAGGCGGGCTACGGGATCGTCGAGGAGTACGTCGGTCATGGGATCGGCTCGGCGATGCACCAGCCGCCCGATGTGCCCAACCTGGTGACCCGTGGGGTGATCCCGGGCCGGGGCCGTGGACCGAAGATCGTCGAGGGCCTGGCCCTGGCCGTCGAACCGATGCTGACCCTCGGATCTCCCGAGAACCACGTGCTAGCCGATGACTGGACCGTCGTCACCGACGACGGCAGCCTCGCGGCGCACTGGGAGCACACGATGACGGTCACCGAGCACGGGATCTGGGTGCTCACCGCCGAGGACGGTGGCGAGGAGATGCTGTCGGCCCTCGGCGTGCCGTTTGGACCGCTGGCCGACTGACCCGCCCGGTAGCGTGGTGCGACGTGGTCGACTACCCGCACACCCGACGCGACGGCACCCGGGAGCAGCTGCACGGCAGGTCCGTCGAGGACCCTTACCGCTGGCTTGAGGACCCCGACTCCCCCGAGACGGTGGACTGGGTCCGCCGGCAGAACGCGTTCAGCGGCGCCCAGCTGGCTGCCCTCCCCGAGCGAGCCTGGTTCGCCTCGACGATGGCCGCCGTGCTGGCCCGCCCCCGGGCCGGTACCCCCCTGCACCGGGGCGGCCGCTACCTGGTGAGCCGCAACGACGGACGGCAGAACCAGGACGTCTGGTACGTCGCCGACTCCCTCGCCGAGCTCCGCGCCGGTGGCCGCGTGCTGCTGGATCCCAACACCTTCTCGGCGGACGGCACCAGCTCGCTGGCCGCCCTGGTGCTGCGGGCCGACGGAGCCCAGCTGGCCTACGCGGTGAGCGAGGGAGGGAGCGACTGGCACACCTTCCACCTCCTCGACGTCGGGACGGGCGCCGAGGTCGAGGACGTCGCGGTCCAGACCAAGTTCTCCGAACCCGTCTGGCTGCCTGATGGTCGCTCCTTCGTGTACACCGCCTTCGACCACGAGGGCCATGCGGAGGGGACGCAGACCTCGGCGCTGGCCGGCGGCAAGCTGCGGCTGCACCGGGTCGGTCAGCCGACCACCGCCGACGCGCTGCTGCTGGAGTTCCCCGACGACCGGCTGATGATCTGGTCCACGACCACCGACGACGACCGGTGGCTGGTCGTCAGCATCGTCGCCGGCACGGAGAACCAGAACCGGCTCTGGGTCTACCCCGTGACCACCGAGGACGGGGTGAGCCGGCTCGGGAAGCCGGTGAAGGTCGTGGACGACCCGGTCGCGGAGTTCACCCTGGTGCGCGGGGAGGGCTCCACGCTCTACCTCTTCACCGACGACGAGGCCGAGCGGGGCCGGGTCGTCGCCGTGGACCTGGACGCCCTGCAGCAGCGCCGCCCCGCCTGGCGGGAGGTGGTCGGGGAGACCGAGCACACCCTGGTCCAGGTGGTCGGGGCCGGCGACGGCCTCGTCACCGTCCACCTCGTGGACGCCCGTCCCCAGGTCAGCCGCTACGACCTGCAGGGGCGGCTGCTCGGGACCCTCGACCTGCCCGGCGGCGCCGTCGTCGGGCTCGAGGGTCACGCCGGTGACGACGAGGTGTTCGTCGGGCTCTCGTCGGTGGTCAGCCCCACCGCCGCCTGCGCCGTCAGCTTCCGCACTGGGACGGTGACCCCGCTGCCCGACCTCGTGCAGGGGACCCCGTCCGGGTTCGTCGCGCCGGAGGTCTCGGCGCAGCGGGCCCACGCCATCAGCGCGGACGGTACGGAGGTGCCCTACTTCCTGATCCGCCGCGCTGACACTGACGTCACCGGTCCGCAGCCGACGCTGCTCTGGGGCTACGGGGGGTTCAAGATCCCCCTGCTCGCGGACTACCGCCCGGGCTGGGCGGGATGGCTGGCCGCCGGGGGAGTGCTGGCTATCGCGAACCTGCGTGGGGGCGGGGAGTTCGGCACCGACTGGTACGAGGCCGGACGGCTGAGCCGCAAGCAGAACGTCTTCGACGACTTCATCGCGGTCGCCGAGCACCTCCAGGAGACCGGCGTCACCACCCGGGAGCAGCTGGCCCTGCACGGCCGCAGCAACGGCGGCCTGCTGGTGGGAGCGGTGATGACCCAGCGGCCCGACCTGGCGGCTGTGGCGCTGCCCGGCGTCGGGGTGCTCGACATGCTCCGGTTCCACCTGTTCACGGTCGGGGCAGCCTGGATCTCCGACTACGGCGATCCGCGCGTAGCCGACCAGTTCGCCGACGCCCTGGCCTACTCGCCCCTGCACAACGTGCGTCCGGGCACCCGCTACCCAGCGACGCTGGTGGTGACCGGCGACCACGACGACCGGGTGGTCCCCCTGCACAGCCACAAGTTCGTCGCCGCCCTGCAGCACGCCCAGGCGGGGGAGGCGCCGGTGCTGACCCGGGTGGAGGTGGCCACGGGCCACGGGGCGGGCAAGCCCACCGCCCTCCAGGCGGCAGAGTGGGCCGACCTGCTGGCCTTCGCCGCCCACCACACCGGCCTGCCCGTCCCCGCCCCGGCCGACTTGTCAGACGCCAGTTGACCTATGGGTCAACTGGCGTCTGACAACTCGGGGTCAGCCAGCGGTGGAGTCCCGGGCGCCGGCCCACAGGTCGACGCCGGCCTCGACGGCGTGCTGGTCGATCGCGGCCAGCTCGCCGTCGGAGAACGCGAGGTTCTGCGTGGCGGCGACGTTGTCCTCGAGCTGGCTGACGCTGCTGGCGCCGATCAGGGTCGAGGTGACGCGGGCGTCGCGCAGCACCCAGGCGAGCGCCAGCTGGGCCAGGGTCTGGCCGCGGCCCTGGGCGATCTCGTTGAGCGCGCGGACGCGGGCGAGGTTCTCCTCGCTGATCTGGTCGGTGCTGAGCGACTTGCCCTGCGCCGCGCGGGAGTCGGCGGGGACGCCGTCGAGGTAGCGGTTGGTCAGCAGACCCTGCGCCAGCGCGGTGAAGGCGATGCAGCCGACGCCCTCGGCCTCGAGCACCTCGAGCAGGCCGCCCTCGATCCAGCGGTTGAACATCGAGTAGGACGGCTGGTGGATGAGCATCGGGGTGCCCAGGTCCCGCAGGATCTTCGCTGCGGCGGCGGTGTGCTCGGGGGAGTAGGACGAGACGCCCACGTAGAGCGCCTTGCCGGCCCGGACGGCGGCGTCGAGCGCGCCCATCGTCTCCTCGAGCGGCGTCTCGGGGTCGGGACGGTGGTGGTAGAAGATGTCGACGTAGTCGAGCCCCAGGCGCTGCAGCGACTGGTCCAGGCTGGCCGTCAGGTACTTGCGGGAGCCGTGGTCGCCGTAGGGGCCGGACCACATGTCCCAGCCGGCCTTGGAGGAGATCAGGAGCTCGTCGCGGTACGGCCGGAAGTCCTGGGCCAGGATCGTGCCGGTGTTGACCTCGGCCGCGCCGTAGGGCGGGCCGTAGTTGTTGGCCAGGTCGAAGTGGGTCACCCCGAGGTCGAAGGCGCGGCGCATCACCGCGCGCTGGGTCTCCAGCGGCTTGTCGTCCCCGAAGTTGTGCCAGAAACCGAGGGAGACAGCGGGGAGCTTGAGGCCGCTGCGGCCGCAGCGGCGGTAGGGCTGGACGTCGTAGCGGGCGTCGTCGGCGACATAGGTCATGGGAGCAACGCTAGCGGCTGTGGCTCCTCTCGCCGAACCGGTTCAGCAGTCTCGGCGACGTCGGCAGCCGCTGGTGGTGGGATCGCGCGCAGGGGCTGCGCGCCGGCCACCGCGGCGGTACGTTCTCCGGGTGAGCCTCGCCATCGACGACGACGTCTTCCTCCTGCAGGTCGAGCCGCTACGCCGCGAGCTCACCGCCCACTGCTACCGGATGCTCGGTTCGGTGCACGACGCCGAGGACCTGGTGCAGGAGACCTACCTGCGCGCCTGGCGGTCGTACCAGGGCTTCGAGAACCGCTCGTCCCTGCGGACCTGGATGTACCGCATCGCCACCAACGTGTGCCTGACCGCCCTGGAGTCCCGGCAGCGACGGCCGCTGCCCACCGGGCTGGGGCAGCCGGCCTCGGACCCGAGCGGGGTGCTGTCCCAGCGTCCGGAGACGCCATGGCTGGAGCCGCTGCCCGACTCGGTGGTGTGGGGCCACGGGGACGGTGACCCCGCCGCCGCCGTGGTGAGCCGGGACAGTGTCCGGCTGGCGCTGGTCGCGGCCCTCCAGCACCTCACCCCGCCGCAGCGCGCGGTGGTGATCCTGCGCGACGTGCTCGCCTGGCACGCCAGCGAGGTCGCGGACCTGCTCGACCTGTCGGTGGCCGCGGTGAACAGCAGCCTGCAACGGGCCCGGGCCCAGCTGGCCAAGCTGGATCCCGAGGCCACGCTGGCGCCGGTGGAGGAGGAGCACGCCCAGCGCATGCTCTCGGCCTACGTCGACGCCTTCGAGCGCTACGACGTCAAGCGCATCGTGGAGCTGCTCACCGAGGACGCCGTCTGGGAGATGCCGCCGTTCGACGGCTGGTACCAGGGTGCGGCCGCGATCGGCACGCTGATCAGCACCCACTGCCCGGCGTCGGCGGCCGGGGACCAGGTGATGGTGCCGGTGAGCGCGAACGGCCGGCCGGCCCTCGCCCTGTACATGCTCGGCGAGGACGGCCGGCACCACGCCTTCCACGTCCAGGTCCCGACGCTGAGCGCCCAGGGTTTCTCCCACGTGGTGGCCTTCTTCGAGCCCACCCTGTTCGAGCGCTTCGGCCTGCCCTCGGTGCTGCCGCAGGACCCAGCCGAGCTGGCGGCGCTGCTCGGGCGGCCCGCGCCGGCCGACGGGTAGCGTGACCGGGATGAGCAGCGACCTGCCAATCTCCTCGCCCTACCGCAGCACGCCGACCCGGCCGGTGGACGACGCTGAGCGCGAGCGGCTGAGCGCCCGGCTGAACGCGGCGTTCGAAGCCGGCAGCCTGGATCAAGACGAGTACGGCGCCCGGCTGGACCGCTTGTTCGCGGCGCAGACGCTGGGTGAGCTGGTCCCCGTCGTCGAGGGCCTGCCGCCCCTGCCCACCCATGACGCACCGGCGCTGGTCACCCAGGGGGAAGGCCGGCCGGGTGAGCTGACGCCGGCGCGCAGCGGTCGCGGCCTGAGCGTCGTCGTCGTGGCCGCGATCGCCGGCGCCATCTTGCTGCTGGCGGTCCTGCTCCTGCTGCTCTGAGAGCTTGGCGCCGTTTTGGGGCACGCGCGCAAGGACGCGTAGACTACAACGTCGGTCAGCCGTACCCAGGCACGCCTGATGGGCCGACCTTCACCTACCGCAACAGATGGGGACCCATGGCCAAGAAAGAGGGCGCGCTCGAGCTCGAGGGAACGATCGTCGAGGCCCTGCCGAACGCGATGTTCCGGGTCGAGCTGACCAACGGGCACAAGGTGCTGGCGACGATCAGCGGCAAGATGCGGCAGCACTACATCCGCATCCTCCCCGCCGACCGGGTCGTCGTCGAGCTCTCGGCCTACGACCTCACCCGCGGGCGGATCGTCTACCGCCACAAGTGAGGTTGGGGTGGTGGCTCCGGCCGCTTCAGCGCCCCGGCGCCGGGCCCTCGCTGCGAACTTGATGCGAGCGGGCGGCGAGCGTACAGTAACCCCTTGGCCGCCTGTCGGTGGTGCCTGTAGGCGTGTCCGGGAACGGACGGCCAGCCGGTCCCGACGCGCAGGGGGTGGTGCCGGTTCTCCGGAGCCGCCGCGGCCGACGTCCACACCACCACCCTCCGGGTTCGACCGCTTCGCGAGAAGCGGGCGTGCACGGA
>CAWGWR010000009.1:0-283961 GCA_963826405.1 uncultured Actinomycetota bacterium
TGACCGGCTGGGTGACCGACCGGACCGTCAAGAAGCGCATGGAGGCCGCCCTCGGCCTCCTCTCTCCCAGGGCCGGGCCGTCGGGTCGTCGTGTTCAGCGCGATGCAAGACCCGCGAAGGACGTCCTGCCGATGCGCGACCTGTTCCCCACCCGCATCGCCCTGCGGCTGAACGAAGCCGAGCAGGTCGACCTCGTCCTCGGCCCCGGAGCCCGGAACCGCGGCGCGCACGCCGACCTCATCCCCGACAGCCTGCCCGGCGTCGGCTACGTCGCCGTCGACGGCATCGCCGAACCCGTCCGGGTCCGCTTCTCCAACGTCACCGACCAACACATCGCCCAGCTGGTCGCCCCGGCCGCGCCGGCCCTGCAGCTGGTGCCCGGCGGTGCGGCGTGACGCTCGGTGCTGGACGGGCCGGTCATCACCGCCGACATGGCGCGGGAGCTCGCGCTGTCGCAGAAGGTCTGCATCCGGCCGCTGATCCGCCGGGTCCTCGACCGGGCCACCGACACCGAGGACGTCGTCGCGATGCCGTGCGGGTCGACCCGGGAGGCCGTCTGCCCGCCCTGCGCGCACAAGGCGCGGGTGCTGCGGATGCAGCAGTGCGCCGAAGGCTGGCACCGCACCGACGAACCCGAACACCGCCCGGCCCCGCAGCTCGACGAGGACCAGGCCGACGAGCGAGGACCAGGCCGACGACGAGGAGCGGCGGGTGCGGTCGACCCGCCGCCGGCAGGACGCCCCGGACCTGCCGCGGGTGCCGCTGGAGGACCGCACGGTCGGCCGGGTGTTCGCCACCCCGGACGGCCGGGAGTACCGGCCGAGCATGTTCCTCACCCTGACCCTGCCCTCCTACGGCGCCGTCACCTCAGCACGGCGTCCCGGCTGACCCGGCGCACTACGACTACCGGCGGCGGCGCTTGGACGCGTTGCACTTCCCCGGCTGGTGGACCGGTTCTGGCAGAACCTCCGCCGCGCCGCCGGCTACAAGGTGCAGTACTTCGCCGCCGTCGAACCCCAACGCCGGCTCGCCCCGCACCTGCACGCCGCGATCCGCGGTGCGATCCCGCGGGCGACGATCCGGCAGGTGGTGGCGGCGACGTACCTGCAGCTGTGGTGGCCGTCCTTCGACCGGCCCGTCTACGTCCACCGCACCCCGGTGTGGGACGGCGAGGGCTACGTCGACGCCGACACCGGCGAGGTCCTGCCGACCTGGGACCAGGCGCTCGACCGGCTCGCCGCCGACCCGGACGCGAAGCCGGCGCACGTGATGCGGTTCGGGCGGCAGGTCGACATGGCCGGCATCATCGCCCCCTCGGAGGACGCCGACCGGGCCGTCCGCTACCTGACGAAGTACCTGACCAAAGCCGTCGCTGACACCCACACCGACCCCGACAGCTGAGCCGGACCCGGCCGTCGAGGCGCACGTCGACCGGCTGCACGCCGAGCTGCGGTACCTGCCCTGCTCCGAACGCTGCGCCAACTGGCTGCGCTACGGCATCCAACCCGACCAGGCCGGCCCCGGCCTGCAGCCTGGCCGGTGCGCGTCGAAGGCCCACGACCGCGAGCACCTCGGCCTGGGCGGCCGGCGCGTCCTGGTCTCCCGGCAGTGGTCCGGCAAGACGGCTGGCCGAGCACAAAGCCGACCGGGCCACCGTCGTCCGCGAAGCCCTCCTCGCCGCCGGCATCGTCGCCCCCGAGACGGAACGGCTCGCCGCCGCCGTCACCCTGCGCCGATGGCAGCCGCCGCGGTTCGTGTGGACCGACACCCGACCCGACGCCCGCACCTACGCCCGCGTCCTCCTCGCCTCCATCGCCGAACGGCACAAGTGGCGAGCCCAGTACGAAGCCGCGAAAGCAGCAGCAGCCGCCTGTGGACAACCGTTCGGCAACCACTCCCCCGCCCGACCCCGGCTGAGCGACCACATCTGCTCGGCCTCCCCGATAGCCGCCGATCTTCTGGTCTCCGGTCTGGTCGTCAAGGGTGAGCGCAGCGAATCCGCAGGACCCGAAGGGCCCTTGACGGCCGGGCCGGAGACCACACCATCACCCGTCGGGGAGACCGAGCCCCGACCACCCGACCACGAGGAAGTTGATCATGGAGAAGTTGCTGTTCAGTCCCGCCGAAGCCGCTGCTCACCTGGGCATCGGCCGAAGCAAGGTCTACGAGCTGATGCGTCTGGGTGCTGCGGTCGGTGAAGATCGGCGGTTGCCGTCGCATCCCCCGGACGGCCCTGGCGGAGTTCGTCGCCGGCTTGGAGGAGGCGGCCTGATGAGCTCGACGTGGCCGGGGTGAGGACTCGATCTATCGAGAGAGGGCGGGCGGTGGCGGGGAGTCGGTGTCGCTCGGCTACGGCCCGGACGGCCGCCGGCAGCGAAAGAAGGTCACCGGCGCCACGAAGACGGAGGTGGTGCGCAAGATGCGGACGCTGCGGGCCGAGCTGGACTCGGGCCTGCCCGTTCCGGATGACCGGCTGACGGTCGGAGCGTTCCTCGACCGCTGGCTGACTCAACCTGCCCGGTCAGGTCAGCGAGAAAACCTTCGACAGCTACGCGAACACCGTGCGGCTTCATCTTGCCCCAGCGCTGGGCCGGAACGTGCTGCGGCAAGCTGACCGTGGCTGATGTCGATCGACTGTTGACGGCCAAGCGAGAGGCCGGTTACAGCGCGAACGCGTGCGGATCATGCGGGCGGTGCTGCGGCGGGCGCTGCGCCAGGCGGAGCGAGAGGGCTTGGTGGCGCGCAACGTGGCGGCATTGTCGACGGCCCGCGGAGCTGGCGAAGGAGGAGGGGCGGGCCCTGACCGTCGATCAGGCGCGCCAGCTGCTCGACGCGGTGCCGGGCACTCGGCACGAGGCGCTGGTCACGATCACGCTGGCGTTCGGGCTGCGGCGCGGAGAGGCGCTGGGCCTGCGCTGGTCCGCTCTGGACTGGGAGGCGGCGACCTTGAGGGTGACTCACGGCGGTGAAGCGGGTGCAGGACCGTTCGGACTCGAGCGTGGCGGACACGGCTCGTGGTCAGCGAGCTCAAGACACCGAAGTCACGACGCACGCTGTTCCTCACGCCGGAACTGCTCGAACTGCTTCGCCGGCACCGAGCGCGGCAGGTCGAGGAGCGGCTGGCCGCCGGACGAGGCGTGGAAGGACCATGGGCTGATCTTCCCGAGCGAAGTTGGGACACCGATGGATCCGGACAACTTCTCGCACAGTTCTCGCGGTCTGTCTCGACGAGCCGGGCTCGGTCACTGGCATCTTCACGAGCTGCGGCATACCGGTGCCTCGCTGATGCTGGCGCAGGGTACTGACCTGTACGTGGTCTCTGAGGTCTTGGGGCACTCGAGCGTCGCGATCACCAAGGACGTGTACGGCCACCTGGTCGAGGGTCAGAAGCGAGCCGCATCGGCACTCATGTCGCAGGCACTGGGGCTCGATGGCTCCCAGATTGGCTCCCAGGCGCCAAAGTCAAGCGATGGCGTGGAGCAGGTGGACTACACAGATGCCTCTTGACCAGGGGTCTTGCTGGCGCACCCGGAGAGACTCGAACTCCCAACCTTCTGATCCGTAGTTCCGAGCAGGGCGTGTCCGGGAGTCCTTCGCCGTCCGGACCGCGCCTGCCGTATCGGCCCGGGTCCTCGGTCGTCCGCTCCCGAACCGCCGGAGTTGCTGTCAGCGCTGCTGTCAGCTCAGGGCGAGGTCACCTGGGCCGGGTCCCTCGGCCGTCGCCGGTCGCCCAGTCTCGCGAGGGACCTTCGACAGTGCCATCCAGCCCTTTCGCCTCTAGGCTGCTGAGGGAATCTCAGACACGGCGAGGAGCGTGGGGAGACGCGCAGTCTCGTCCGTGGTCTGCGGAGCCAGAGGCCTGCGACTGGCTCTGTCTCTGTTGTCGCTGTACACATGCCAGCTCGGGTCGGGGACGGGGCTGGTCGAACGAAGGGCCGTTGTGGTGCCGGTATCCCCCGAACTCCTGCTGAGACGGACGGGTCCGCGGCGGCGCTCCACGCCGGCTGTCACACCCTTCCGCTTGGCTCTACGTGCCCGACCGCGGCTCGTCGGTCGCCTCCCGGTTCACGAAGCCCTTCAACTCTGGCCTGCACGCTCCATCTGCTCGTATCCCCCTGGAAGGACCACTCTCATGTTCGATGAGGGCAAAGTTCAGACGCTCCTGCTCGCCGTGTTCGGCCTCGTGATCATCGTCGTGGGCATCGCGCTCGCGGCCGGTGCTCGGAAGGCGCAGTACAGCGAGACGGCGCGGGTCGGGTTCAACACCTTGGTCGCCATCGTCATCGTGGCCATCGGGATGGGCGCCATCGGCTTCGCGGCCTTCGGGCGCCGGATCCTGACCGCTCTCGGCATCGGCTGAGACTGGTGCCCGAGCTTCGCACCGACGACGGTCCGCGCAAGCTGCGCGCTGTCTGGCTGGGTCCGAAGGGTGCCACGCTCCCCTTCGAGTGGACCTACGTGCAGTGGTCGGTCACGCTGCTGATGATCCCGCTGGGGATCGCTCTGGTCGCCCTGCTGGTCGCGCTGGGCGGACTGGTGACCATCGGTCACGCCCCGTGGTTCACCTTCTGGTTCGGTCTCATCTACGGTGCGCCGCTGGCGATCTACCTGGCCGTGCGCCTCATGCGCGGGGTCACGTTCGACGAGCCCCTGCGCTACAAGACGACGACCTTCCGCGAGGAGTTCGGGCGTCAGTCCCGGGACCGGGCCGAGGGCGTCACCCAGTGGGTGATGCCGTTCCCGAAGCTCACCGAGCCCTCGGCGGTCGCGCAGGACCTCTTGGCCGGCCGCTTCTCGGGTGAGCGCGAGGAGCAGCGATGAGGCGCCGCCGGGGCGAGGACCTGTCGGTCGCCGACCGGGCTGGGGTGGAGGAGACGCCCGACCCCGGTTCGCGGATCGTGCGGCAGGGTCGGGCCGCGCAGGGGTGGCTGCGCCGACAGGTCACCTCGCAGCGAGAGGTCGTTTTCCCGCTCGCGACAGAGGAGATCGCGGGACCGCTGCAGTTCACGCGCGGCGGCATGTTCGTCTGGTTCATGCTCGGCGGTCAGTCGTGGGACTTCCGCACGCTCGACGACCGTCGGCGGCTGTGGGACCAGCAGACCTACCGGTACGGGCAGCTCGCGGCCTCGCGGCCGGAGGGCCGGCCGATCCGGCTGCGGGTCTCGACGCGTCCGTACCCGTCGTTCGAGTACGCGCGCTCGCTGGACGAGGAGACCCCGAACCCGCTGCCGCAGGTGCCGGGTGGTGAGTCGTGGAACGACTACCTCGGCCACGCGCCAGCGCCGGCTGCAGTCGACCGGTCTGGACCAGAAGGTCACCGCGCTCGGCGTCTGGGTCGGTCCCGAACCCGAAGCCGGCGGTCCGCGAGCAGCTGATCCAGGGGACGGAGACGCCGTCGCGGGAGACCGTGCAGGTCATCGAGCAGATCCTCCAGGTCGAGAAGGTCGTCACGGGTCCGGGCTTCGACGCCCGTCGGGCGACCGCTCGGGAGATGGCCTTCCTCTTCCACCGCAGCCTGTCGATGGGCGTCCCCGCTCCGGTGCACGCCGGGGTCGGCGGTGACCGCTGGGAGCTCGAGGACCTGGCCGAGTTCACCGACCGCCGGGTGTGGCTCAGCGAGCCGTACGGCTCGTCGGTGCGGGTGGTGTCGGAGATCAAGGGCAGCCAGGTCAGCCGTGCCGTGGCGGTCCTGACGATGGGGATCATGCCGGACCGGACCTGGCCCGAGGACGGCCGCGACCCGTGGATGCTGGCCTCGAACCGGCTGGGCTTCCCGGTGGAGTGGTCGCTGTCGGGGACGCTGATGTCGGCCCGCACGCTCACCCGGGCGATCGAGTTCGAGCAGAACCGCGCCTCGGGGATCGCGGCGCACTACCAGGAGCACCAGATCACTCCCCCGCCCTCGGTCGGGCGGGCGATCCGGTCCGCGGCCGCGAACCTGGACGAGGTCACCGAGGGCGACAGCCGCACGTCGGCGCGCTTCCTGGGCACCGTCCGGCTGGCGGTCTACGGCCAGACCGAGGACGAGGCCCTCAAGCGGGCGCGCGACCTGGTCGACCTGTACGGCGAGCGGCTGAACATGCCGCTGCAGCACACCCGGGGGCAGGCGCGCGCGCTGCGCGAGTTCATCCCGGGCGAGCCCCGGGCTCAGCACGGGTTCCAGCGGCGGATGCCGGTCCGCTACCTGGCGTCGGCCCTGCCGAACGTCGACAGCGCGCTGGGCACCCCGACGGGCCCTACCTCGGGTACGGCATCGGTTCGGCCCGGCGGGCTGCCCGGTTCGACATGCACTACGGACCGGAGGTGCTGCAGACCCCGGGCCTGTTCCCGATCGTGGCGGAGCCGGGCGGCGGGAAGAGCGTGCTCATCGGGACGCTCGCCTACAACGCGGTGCGGGCGGGTCAGCCGACGATCATCTTCGACCCGTCGGGTCCTCTGGCGCGGCTGGCGTCGTTGCCGGAGCTGGCGCCGTTCTCGCGGGTGCTGGACCTGACGGCGTCGAAGGCGGGCACGTTGTCGCCGTACCAGATGGTGCCGGAGCCGACGCGGGAGGCGTACACCGAGGAGAACGTCTTCAACCAGCTCGAGTACGAGCGTGCCCAGCGGCGGGCGTGCGGCCGAACGGCAGCAGCTGATGTTCGACGTCCTGCGGATGTGGCTGCCGGCGACGACCCTGCGGCTGCCGGGCACCGACGTGATGCTGCGCGACGCCCTGCGCCGGGTGTCGGAGCGGACGCGGAACCGTGGGCTGCGGGACACCCGCACCAACCCGCGCTGGATCATCGAGGAGCTGGAGAACTTCCAGGAGTCGGGGGTGACCGAGCAGCAGCGCGAGCTGGCCCGCCAGATCGTCGACGAGCTGAAGGCGGCGGCGGAGTTCCCGCTCGGTGAGCTGATCATGCCGCCGCACCGCGGCCCGATCGAGGACGAGGAGGTCGAGGACAAGACGCTCGTCATCGTGACGATGCCGGGCCTGTCGCCGCCTCCGGAGGCGGTCGAGCGGGAGTACTGGGGCTCGGAGGAGCGCTACACCCAGCCGCTGCTGCACCTGGCGGCGTTCTTCGCGTCGAAGTTCATCTACGGCCGGCCCCGGGACGTGCGCAAGAACGTGTTCCTCGACGAGAACCACCTGATGGGTCAGTGGGGGTCGGGGCGGGCGTTCTTCGTCCGGCTGTCGCGGGACTCCCGGAAGTGGAACACCGCGATCGGCGCGGCGAGCCAGCACCCGGCCGACCACCTCTCGATCGGCCGGGTCGACGCGCTGATGGGCTCGGCGTTCGTCGGGCGGCTGACCAAGGCGGCGACGGCGGTCGAGGCCTGCCAGCTGGTGCAGTGCCCGGAGGCGTACGCACCGGTCATCCAGGCGCTGTCGCCGAAGCCCCGCGAAGGCCAGACCGCCGGCGAGACGGGCGAGTTCGTGTGGCTGGACCCGCTCGGTCGGCTGGGGAAGATCCGCATCGACCTGGACTGGCACCCAGCGCTCCGGGCCGCTCTGCAGACCACGCCGGGCCGCGCCCGGCCGGCGGTCCGGCTGACTCCGCAGCCGACCCCGTTCATCGACCCGGACCTGTTCGAGTCCGTGCCGCACATCCCGATCGACGACCACGAGGTGGCCGCATGACCATGGCGCTCAAGCTCCGTCGTCCGCTGGTGCGGCTGCTGCTGATCATCAGCCTGGTGCTGGTGGCCGCGCTGGTGGTCGCCCGGCCCGCGGCTGCCGACATCTGCCAGGACGCGCCGGCGCCCATCGCGCCGAAGTCGGGCCTGCCCGGCATGCTGACGAACCAGCCGAAGGACGTGCCGGACGCAGCGCCGGACCCGTTCAAGGATCCGGCCGTCCCCATCGGGGACGTCTACGGCTACAACTGGAAGTGGTCGAACTTCGACCTCGGGTGCGGCAGCGACTTCCTCCGCGACCCGGTGGCGGTGACCAACACCCAGAGCGCCAACGTCGTGATGTCGGTGCTGGGCGGGGTTCTGGCCGGGCTCGGCTCCCTGGAGCAGATGGCCAAGACGTCGTCGCTGGGCTGGCTGACGGACGTGGTCAGCGGGGTGGCCGACAGGCTGAAGGGTCCACTCCTGGCGGTCTGGCTGCCGCTCGCGATGCTGGGCGTCGGCCTGATCATCGCTTTCCGGGCCAAGCGGGCGAGCTACTCCGACACCCTGCGCACCGCGCTGATCATCGTCGGGGCAGTCGGGATGGCCACCTTCGCGCTGGTCTTCCCCGCGGTGGCCTCGTCGGCCGTCGACAAGGCGGTCGTCGCGGTGGCGGACGCGACGGGGAAGCAGTTCTCCGCCTCAGCGACCGATGCCGTGACGCGGGAGAGCGCGTACCGGACGTGGCTGACGGGCAACTTCGCCGATCCGGACTCGCCGGCGGCCCAGGAGCTCGGGCCGCGGCTGATGAGCGCCACCCACTACACGTGGTCGGACATGAAGCGCATGTCCGCCGACCCTGGCGGCGAAGAAGCAGATCGACACCGCGAAGGCGGCGGAGTTCAAGGCGGTGGCGAAGGAGCTCGAGACGCGGGATCCGGCCGCCTACGAGACCTTCACCGGTCGCGGGGAACGGACCGCTCCGGCGCTGCTCGGGATGCTGGTCGTGGTCTGCATGGGCCTGTTCATCGGCCTGGCCATGCTGATGGTCCTCATCGCGCGCGTGATGATGCAGGGCCTGGCTCTGGCCGCGCCGCTGGCGGCTGTGCTGGGGGTGCTGCCGACCCACACGTCGGTGCTGTCGCGGTTGTGGGACCTGTTCACCGCAGCGATCGTGGCGGTGGCGAAGTTCGTGATCGCCGGCGGGGTGATGGCGCTCGTGCTCGCAGCCATCCAGGGGAACGACGCGCTGGGGGCCGGCGCGAAGCTGTTCTGGGTGGTCGTGGCCACCGCGGTCGCCCTCGTTCTGACGCGTCCGATCCGCAGCTTCAAGACCATCGTGCCCGGCCTGGACCCGAACCACTCCTACCTCCGGACGACGATGTCGGGGGCTGCCAGCTACTTCGGCGCCCGGATCGGCACCGAGGACGGGGCCGCTGCCGGCGTCCGGAGCTCCTTCGCGGCCGCGGGGAGTGCCGAGGGTTCGCAGGCTGCGGCGCCGTCGGCGTCCCCGGACACCAGCGAGTCGCTGGCGGCACTGCCTCAGCCCGTGTGGGCCTCATCGGCGACTCCGGACCCGCTCTGGACGCAGACGCCGGCCGCTGGGACCGAATGGGCTGGAGCGGCCGCGCCGGCCGGTTTGGCTTCGGTCAGCGCTGGTAGCAGTTCTGCCTGGTCACGCGGGCAGTCGTGGCCGGGGCTGGTGAGCGGCGCGCCGGCTCGCCCCGCGCTGCCTGCTGCGCCGCTGCGCCTGGAAGCAGCCCCGCGGAGCGACGACAGCGCCACGAGCCGCGGCGGACAGCCGGGGATCGTCATTCCTTCGTCCCAGGACACCGTGGTCGACGGTCCCGTCGTCGGGGCATCGACGGCCTCGTCGGAGTCGAACCCCTCGACCCCTGACTGGGCTCAGCGCCCGAGGCCGGTGGCGCCGGCTCAGAGCGGGACTGAGGTGGTGTTCCCGACGGGGATCATCGTGGCGGCGGAAGAGCACCCGCTCTACCAGCGCTCGGCCACGGACGATGCGGAGCAGTTCGAGGTCTACCTGAACCTGCCGGACGCCGAGCTCGCCGAGGACGGCAGCGAGCACGAGATGGTGCCTTACTCGAGCGAGGCGGGCCGGTCACGTGCCACGGCGTGACCAGCTCACCTACGACCTGGGCGACTCCTCGTCGCGGGGGCCCGGTGCCGTGGCTGCCTCTGGTGGTCCTCGTCGCCGTCCTCGGCCTGGTGACGCTGCTCGTCGCGAACGTCGTCCGCAGCGGTGGCGCTCCTGAGGCCGCGCCGGCGGTCCCGGTGTCGACGCCGAGCGCGACCGTGCGCTGCGGCGCCGTCGACCCCCGGAGCCAGCGTCGACCGCTCAACCGACGGGGTCGGACGCTGACGAGGCTCTTGCCGCGCCGGAGGGCAGCGAGCGAGCAGCCGCCGCCTTCGTCGACGCCTGGCTGGACCGGAACCCGAAGACCCGTCCCGCGGCCTTGGCCGCGGTCGCGGCTCCGGCTCTGGCGGAGGGGCTGATGCTCACCGATCCGGCGAACATCCCGAAGGCCACCCGGCGCGGGGCTCCCGAGCTGGTCGACGCGTCCACCTACAGCTCGCAGTTCACCCAGACCCTCAGCACGGGCGCGACGATCCAGGTCTACCTGGTGGCTGACCCGGCGGCTCGCTACCAGTGGCTCGCCACCTCGGTGGAACAGGCCTGAGCTGATGGATCCCGTGGCCGCCAAGATGGCGTTGCAGGTCGGCGCGAGCCTGGTGCGGAACCGGGGGACGCGCTACCTCGTCGTGAGTCTGCTGCTGCTGACCCTCGCGACGAACGTCCTGTTGATCTTCAGCCCGTGGATGCTGACGGCTCAGATGACGGCGGCGCAGCGAGCGCAGCAGCTGGCCACCACGGACGCCGGCTCCTGCGGCGGGGCGGCCGACACTATCGAGACGGACGCCGCCTCGGCTGGGTCGATGTCGACCGAGCAGGTCGGCAACGCCCGGACGATCTGGCAGGTCGCCCAGCGGATGGGCACCGGGGACCGCGGAGCCGTGGTCGGCATCGCCACCGCACTCCAGGAGTCCACCTTGCGCAACCTCGACTACGGGGACCGCGACTCGGTCGGCCTCTTCCAGCAGCGGGCTGGCTGGGGTTCCGTCGCCGTGCGGATGAACCCCGAGAAGTCAGCGGAGCTGTTCTACGCCGCCCTCAAGAAGGTGAAGGGCTGGCGCGACATGCCGGTCACGGTCGCGGCCCAGCGGGTGCAGATCTCGGCCTTCCCGACGGCCTACGCGAAGCACGAGAAGCCGGCGACCGGTCTGGTGGCCCTGTTCCGCTCGAAGGCGCCCGCGGGCAGTCCGGAGGCTGCGGCGGCGATCGGATCGGCGATGTGCGGGGACGCGGACGCCGCCCAGTGCCCCGCGACCGGGATGGCGATCGAGGCCGGGCTGACCCCGGATGCGCTGCGGGTGCTGCGCTGCCTCAAGAGCGGCTGGTCGCAGCTGAGCAGCTTCGGCGGGATCGGTGACCGGCCGTCGAACGTCGACCGCGACCACCAGGAGGGGCGCGCCATCGACGCGATGATCCCCGACTACCAGTCCCCTGCCGGCCGCCAGCTGGGGCAGACGATCGCCGACTGGGTGGTGACGAACCACGCCCGCCTCGGAGTCCGGTACGTCATCTGGAACGCGAAGATCTGGAACGTTCAGCGCGAGAAGGAGGGGTGGCGGTCCTGCGGCACCGGGGGGAGCTGCTACTCGGGCTCGGACGACGCCGCGGCCCACCGGGACCACGTGCACGTGTCCGTCTTCGGGAACCAGGCGGCGGCCGACCCTGCCGGCCCGACAGGGCCCATCGTCCGGCCCGTCGACCGCTACGTCCTCACCGCACGCTTCGGGCAGTGCTCCTCGCACTGGGCGAACTGCCACACCGGCCTCGACTTCGCCGCTAGCACCGGCACCCCGATCAGGGCGATCATGGGTGGCACCGTGGTCTGGACGAAGTGGGGCGGCGCCTACGGCAACCTCACGAAGATCCAGCACGCCAACGGTGTCCAGAGCTGGTACGCGCACCAGGTGAGCAGGACGGTCAAGGTGGGGGATGTGGTGACAGCGGGACAGGTCATCGGCCGTATCGGAGCCACGGGCAACGTCACCGGTCCGCACCTCCACCTCGAGGTCCGCACGAAGGGCACGCCCGTCGACCCGGACCGCTGGCTGTCCGCGCACGGGGTGTCGGCGTGACCGAGCGCGAGAGCAAGTGGGAGGACCTGACCTTCGACGAGAACGGCCGCCTGGTCGACCTCGCCGGTCCGGTCGAGTTCGTCGAGCTTCGGGCCCCCACCGCCGATCACCTGGGCAGCGGTCATGGACCTCGGTGAGGTGTTCGGCCGGCGAGCCGCCGTCCGCAACTCACGAGGGTCGATCTACGACCTCCGCATCGCCTCCGAGGCGTTCGAGGACGCGGGCGGCTGGTACGTGCACCTCGTGGGTGAGGACCAGTGGTGGGCCTGGCTGTCGATCGACGAGGACCACCGGCCGCCGCGGCCAGCGCGCGCCACCTGCTGGCCTACGCGCTACGTGTGGGCAGAGGTTCGAGGCCCTAGCCCTGGCCAAGGTCAAGGTCAAGCCTAGGCGTCTACGGAGGTGCGGCAGCCGCTCCGAAGTCACGGCTAGTGGCATCGAGCCGTGAGGCTCGGTCAACGCTGTCCTGCGCCCGACCGTGACACCGTGCTGCCCGTCCGTCATGTCGGGTTGCCCAAGTGAGCCCGCGGATGTGTCGTAGCTATGCTGCCCATGTGGCTCGCCTCGAAGAAGTATTCGGTTTAGGTGCCGACGTTGATAGTCCTGCTTACGTGAATCGTGGTGGATTAGACGAGCGGTTTCGCCGCGCACTGTCGGCGCGAAAACACATCGCAATACACGGTGGCAGCAAACAAGGTAAGTCTTGGCTTCGAAGTCGAGGCCTTCCCGACCAAGACACCGTCCTAGTTCAGTGCACCCCAGCATCCACGGCCGAATCCTTACTTCGAGAAGCGCTTGGGCGCTTGGGCGTGCGCGCAGAGTTGCGGATGACCGCCAGCCGTGATCTTGAGGGGAATCTGGACTTCAAGGGCGCAGCCGAACTGGGCAAGATTCTCGCGAAGGCTTCGTTGGAGGTGAGTGGCGGCGCTACCGCCCGAGGAGGATCAGAGGTCGAATCGGAACCGATCGGTCGCACGCCCGGAGATCTCTCATGGGTAGCCCGCACGATCGCAGCATCTGGCCGCCGCCTCGTCCTCGAGGACTTTCACTATGTCAGCGACGTGGTTCACGAAGAACTAGCGTTTCTATTGAAAGCGATGGGCGAGTACGGCCTGTTTGTCATCGTAGTAGGGGTGTGGCCACGCGACCACCTTCTCAACTATTACAATGGCGACCTCGACGGCCGCGTCGAGGACATTCATCTTACGTGGAGTGATTCAGAACTTCGCGAGGTGCTGCGTAAGGGCAGCGCAGCCCTTCATCTAGAACTCTCCTCAGACCTAACTACCCGCCTTGTTGCTGAGGCGTCCGGGAGTGTCGGCCTGCTGCAGAGACTGGCAGAACAATTATGCCTTGCGGAAGGAGTGAGGGAGTCATTTGGTGGCCGCTACACTACGAAAAATATCGAGCTCGGCTCTTCTCTGACTACCGCTTGTAGAGCCGTCGCGGAGCAGATGCAAGGAAGGTTCCAAACATTCGCCGATAACTTCGTGAAGGGTATGCGGCGGCTCCCTGAGGGCCTGGAGGTCTACAGGCATCTTCTGGAGGCGGTAAGCGACGCCCCTGACGAAAGTCTGATGACTGGCCTTGACTCGGCAGAGTTGTTGTCGGCGGTCAACAGCTACACCCTGATTGAGATCAGAAGTTCCGACCTGACACAAGCGCTCGAAAGAATCGATCGCTTACAGGCTCGCATAAATGTTGCTCCACCAATTCTCACGTACAACCGCTCTAGTCGGAGACTGACGCTAGCGGACCGCGGCTTTCTCTTCTTCAGACGCCATGGCTCACCTCACTGGCCATGGGCGGATGATCAGTACAACCTGACCAACGATCTGGCCGTGCTGGATCCGCTCGACCTCGAATAGCGGCTACGGACCGAGCGGAAACAGCGAGTGGCGATGCAGAAAAGAGCTGGATGCCAGGGAAGCGCACGGTCTATTAATCGCTCGTCTCACTTGCGCCAGAGGCGCGCGGGTACCTATTCGGCTGGACGTCACCAACTCGGCCCGGCCTCATGGTTCTGGCCTGCTCCTATCGCAACTGTCGTCGCGAGTCTTGCACGCTAGGGTCCGTCCGGCCACGTAGCGTAACGATTAGAGCTGACTGGCGAAGGCAGGACACGACTCAGCGTCATCCGGACAAGCGGCGTGACCTATACTCGGGCCCATGACCGCAGGCGAGGTATTCGAGTCCGTCGCAAGAACTGCAGGTATAACTAACTTTGCGAAGCGTATGCATTGTAGAATCGTGCGTATCGAACTGAAGAACTTCTTGTCCTACAAATCCGCCACCCTCAACTTCGACGATTTCGTAGCGCTCGTAGGTCCGAACGCCAGCGGCAAGTCCAACGCAGTCGCAGCGATCAAACTACTTCGGGAGATACCTGTGTACGGTCTTCCGATCGCCATAGCCCGTCGTGGTGGATTCGAACAATTACGGCACCGAAGCGAAGGGCGCCCTAACGATCCTTCGATCAGATTAGTATTCGAGTTCCCGAATCGGCTAGAGCGGGAGTCTCACTATGATCTGAGCTTGGGTGCCGTGCGGGGAGGGCAGTATAAGGTCAAGAGCGAAGAGATCGAACTCAATTGGGCCGACGACGCGTTGATGATGTCGCGGACAGGTGCGACGGTCGAGTGGCAGGACGGGTCAGGCGATTCAAACAGTCGGAAACAGAAGTTCACAGTTCCGGCGAATCAAACAGCACTGAGTCTCGCCGGCTTCGTTGGATATGTGACCTCAGCGGTCTTGCAATCTCTCTTGACTGTCGAAGTTAATCCCTCGCAAGTTTCTCAGCTACAGGAGCCGTCCTCGACAGCGGAATTCGAGTCGGATGGCTCGAACATCGTCAGCATCGTGGATGACATGAATCCTGCGGAGAAGGAGGAGCTTATCACTCGCCTCTCTGCGATTGTTCCCGGAATCGAAGGCATCGAGGTGGCCAGACTGGCGGACCGCCAAACACTGCGCTTCCTTCAGAGGACCGATCGCGGCGTGCGAAAGTTTTTTGCCAAACAGATGTCCGATGGGACACTACGATCTTTCACCATCCTGCTCGCATTGATGCAGGAGGAATCAACCTCACTACTGGTGGTAGAGGAACCCGAGATAGCAATTCACCTCGGCGCTTTACAGACTCTTGTCGAAGCGCTCAGCGAAGCTAGCGAGGGTCTTCAAATACTAATCACGACCCACAGTGCTGACATTGTCAACTCATTACCCATCGACGCCCTCCGGGTTGTGTGGTCCGAGTATGGTGAGTCTCACATCTCACCAGTGGCGAAGCACACCCGGGGACCGGTCTTGGAGGGTCTAATCACACCGGGACAACTACTTCGTTCAGACGCGCTCGATCCGGCAGACGCATGACCGCACCCCCCTCTGCAACACACGTTGGTCTAGTCGTCGAGGGCGCGGGTGATCTCAAGGCCCTCCCGGAGTTGCTGCGACGTCACATGCACGATCGTGGTGATTACCGAGACGTGTTGGGTAAGCCGATTCCGCTGCACGGGAGCGGGAATGCGAGCAAAGTGAGCGGCATCGAGGGCTACGTCGCCGTAGCGGCCAGCCGACCAGGATGTTTCGGCGTGCTGGTCGTACTTGACTCAGACAATAATTGTATCAAAAGTATGGCCGAGGAGTTTAATGGTCGGCTACAGAATGTCACGCATAAGCCATTCCGGTTGGCATTCGCGGAGCGCGACTTTGAGGATTGGCTGTACTGCTCTGCTGAGACCTTAGGACTTGATAGCCTGCAGTTCGATGCTTCGCGACGCGGTCTCGGTGAAATCAGGCGAGCACTAAAGCCTGCCTCGTACACCAAGCCTGTCTATCAGCCGAGATTCGCAAGCAAGGTAGACTTTTCGCTCGCCCGGCCACGCTCACGAAGTTTAGATAGGGCCATCGATCGCTTTGACGAGTTGCTCGAACTGCTGCCTGATGTGCCCCCAGGAACGTAGGGAAGCGGCTCGGCCCGCAGCGAAGCGAGGAGCCGAGCCGCTCGGCCGAGCGTAGCGAGGCCCTTGATCCTCATAGAGGCGAGTTCGGCAGTATCCGTTAGGAGACGCCCGCCGGGTTCCGGCTCCCGAGGGCTCAGCGTCGGTGGGCGTCGGCCCCCTCAATTTGGGCGAGCTCGATCACCGTCGTTTGGGGTCCCCGGCCGTTGTTGAGTGCTTAGGGTGAGGGGACCTCGTCGATTGTTGGAGGGTGATCATGGCGGCCGGGTGCGGTGTCGTTGCGCGGAGGACGGGTTCTGTCGCGCCCGGTTGCCCGGCGCTCCGGTCAGCGTCCGACAACGGTGCGGCATGACCTCCCCGACGGCCTCGCTGCACAGCCTCGGCGGCGGCGCCAGCGCGCAGGGCTTCGGCCGTGTCGCCTGGCTGTTCGCGGGGATGGTAGCGGCGGCGGTGGTGGTGGCCGTCGGCGTCCTGGCTGCGGCGGGCGAGTTGACGGCCGGTCCGGGGGGTCTGGACTCCGGTCCGCTGGTCCGGGTGGGCCTGCCCGTCGCCCGAGCGGTGCACGACCTGGCTGCGTCGCTGACCATCGGCCTACTGGTCCTGGCGGTGTGGCTGGTGGCGCCCGACCGCGGTACGGCGGTCTCGCGCCTGACCGGTGCCCGGTTCGCGATGCTGCGGGCGGCCGCGGTGACGGTGGGAGCCTGGCTGGCTTCGGCGGTCGCGGTGCTGGGGCTGACCGGGGCTGACGTGGTCGGTGTGCCCGTAACCTCCCCCACCTTCGCTAGCTCGTTGGCCGTGTTCGCCCGGTACACCGATCTGGGCCGGTCCCTGTTGGTCAGCGTCCTGCTGGTGGTGGCGGCAGCGCTGCTCACCGTCTGGTCGTCACGGTTGGCCACGGCCGGCTGCGCCGCCGGCCTCGGGTTGGTCGCGTTGCTGCCGCTCGCGCTGACCGGACATGCGGCCGGGTCGGGCAGCCACGAGAGCTCCGTGACCAGCCTGGCGCTGCACCTGCTCGGAGTGGCGGTGTGGGTTGGGGGGCTCGGCGCCCTGCTGCTGATGGCCCGTCGGCTGGGGCCGCAGCTGCCCACGGTGGCCCGCCGCTACTCGACGCTGGCGGGCTGGTGCTTCGCCCTGGTCGCCGCCTCCGGCTTGGTGAACGCCGCACTGCGGCTCCAGCCGCTGTCGGTGGCGCAGTTGGTGAGTCTGTACGGCCTGCTCGTGCTGGGTAAGGCGGTCGCGCTGGGCCTGCTCGGGCTGGCGGGGTGGCGGCACCGGGTCGCCCTCTTGCCGCGGCTGGAGGACGGCAGCGGACGCCGGGCGTTCCTGCGGCTGGCCGGCGTCGAGCTGCTGGTGATGGGTGCCGCGATGGGGCTGGCGGTGGCCCTGTCGCGCAGCGCCCCACCTGTAGCCGCCGGGCATGGCGCCGCCGACACGCACCCGGCGGCGGAGCTGTTCGGCTACCGCCCGCCGCCGCTCACCGCGAGCAGTTACCTGACCCAGGCCTATCCCGACCTACTGTGGCTGCTGGTCGCCGGGGGCGGTCTGGCCTGGTATCTGTTGAAAGTCACCACCCCCGGTGGGCTGGTCGGGCACTGGCCGGTGCACCGGACGATCTATTGGGTGGCCGGCTGCCTAGCCTTGACGCTGGTCACCAGCGGCGGCCCCGCCGTCTATGGGCGGCTCAGCTTCAGCGCGCATATGGTGCAGCACCTCGCCCTGATGCTGGTCGTCCCCTTACTGCTGGTCCTCGGCGCCCCGCTCACTCTGGCCCGCCGCACCTTGCGGGAGCGGGCTGATGGCAGCGTGGGGCCGCGGGAGACCCTCGAGCTGATGCTGCGCTCGCCGGCGCTCGGCTACCTGCGGGACCCGATCGCCGCGGCCGGTCTGCTGGTCGGCGGCTTCGTCGTCTTCTACTACGCCACCGGCGCCTTCCAGGCGGCCCTGTTCACCCACACCGGCCACGTGCTGATGACGGTCTACTTCCTCGCCGCCGGATCACTCTTCATGTGGGTGCTGTTCGGCGCCGACTCTGACCCGGCAGAACCGGCACATCCGCTGCAGCTCCGGCTGCTGACGCTGGGGGTGACCAGCGCCATCCTCGTCGTCTTCGGCATCACCCTGCAGCAGTCCACCACCGTCCTGGCCGGCCGCTGGTGGTTCGCCCTCGGGCTTGAGGACCCGGCTCCGCTGCTGCAGAACCAGCACCTCGGCGGGGTCATCGCCGCTGCCAGCGGCGTCCTGCTGTTTGTCGTCGCCGGTCTGGTGCTGGCCCTTCGGTCGAGGCAACGCAGGATCCCGACCGACCACGGCCGCGGGATCTCCTCCGCCTCCGCGGGTAGCGTCCGAGTCGCGCCGTGATGACTGCGTCCCGGCTGGGAGGGTCGTCGGCTCCGGCAGACGGCGGGTCCCGGGCCGGATTGCCGACGGTCGGCTGGGCCTGGCTGTTGCGGGTCGTCGCCTTCGGTGGCTCCTCGCTGCTGCTCGCGGGTCTCGCGCACCTGATGGGCGGCGGCCGACTGCCCGGCGCCGCACTGCTGCTGGTGCTCGGTGCGGTGACGGGTGCGGTCGCGGCCGTGGTGACCGCCCGCCGGTGCCGGCTCCCGCTGCTGCTCGCCGTCCTCGCGGTCGAACAGGTCGCCCTGCACACCCTGTTCACCGCCGCCGGGACTCCGGGTTGCCCGGCCGCCGCGGCCATGCCCGCAGCGCACGGCGGTTCCCTCGCCTGCACGCCCGCCCTCTCGTCGTCGGCCGTAACAGACGCCGACCCGCATGCTCTGCTGATGCTGGCTGGTCACCTGCTCGCCACTGCCCTGACCGCCTGGGTGCTCGCCCGCGGCGAGGCCGCGTTGTGGCGGCTGGCCGAGCGCGTCGTCCGCGCCGCCGAGCCACTCCACACGCCTTGGCCGGCCGTCGCATCGCGACTTCGCGCTCTTCCGCTGCTGGTGTGCCTTCCTGCTGCGCCACGTCCCGACGACGCGGCCCCGCGGGGTCCGCCGGTCCTGAGCGCGACCATCAGCTGATCCTCCTCGCGAGACGTCGCTGATCTGCGCTTCTACAGGAAACGCCCGGCCGAACCGGCCGACCAACAGTCGTCAGCCCTTCGCGCGCGCACGCCCGCGCCCTGTTCAACAAAGGAACCTCTCATGTCTTCAGCTCGTCTTGTCGCTCGTTCGTCCCTCGTCTACCGTCGAGCCGCTGTAGTCAGCGTCCTCACCGTCGGCATGCTCGGCCTCGGCTCGGTAGCCGCCGACGCCCATGTGCGGGTACACGCGGACAGCACCGCCGCCGGCTCGTTCAGCCAGCTCACCTTCCGCGTTCCCAACGAGTCCCCCACCGCCGGCACCGTCAAGGTCGAGGCCCAGCTGCCCCAGGACACGCCGTTCGCCTTCGTCAGCGTCAAGCCCGTACCCGGATGGAAGGCCGACGTCAAGGAGGCCAAGCTGCCCCAGCCGATCGAGAACGAGGGCACCACCCTCACCAAGGCCGCCCGCACCGTGACCTGGACCGCAGAAAAGGGCACCCAGATCGCCCCCGGGCAGTACCAGGAGTTCTCCATCTCCGCCGGGCCGCTCCCCGACCCCAAGCAGCTCCTGCTCCCGACCCTGCAGACCTACTCGGACGGCGAGGTCGTCAGTTGGGACGAGCCGACGCCCGCCTCCGGTGAGGAGCCGGAGCACCCCGCGCCGGTCCTCGAGGTGGTGGCCGCCGACAGCAGCGAGGAGGGCGCTGCCTCCGCCAACCCGAGCAGCGCAACCTCGGCCCCCGCCGGCAGCACCGCCCCGGGAGACGGCGCCACGGCAGCGGCTGCAGTCGGCAGCTCCGATACCACCGCCCGCGTGCTCGGCGGACTCGGCGTCCTGCTCGGCATCGTGGCCGTCGCGGTAGCAGTCCTCGGAAGGCGTCGTGGCGCCCGGGTCTGACCTCCGTCAGGCCGGCGCGGCCCGGGGACGGCCCGTCGCCGTCCTCCTCACCGCGCTCACCGGTCTCGTCGGGGCGGTGGTCATGCTCGCCGTGACCGCCGCCCCGGCGGCTGCGCACAACGCCTTGGCGTCCACCACACCGGCCGACGGCTCCACCGTCCAGCAGGCCCCCGCCGAGATCGTGCTGACGTTCAACCAGCCCGCCCTCGCCCTCGGCACCGGCCTCATCGTCACCGACCCCACCGGCCAGCAGATCCAGACTGGCGAGCCGAAGCTGGTCGACAACACCGTCACTCAAACCCTGCGGCCCGGGCCGGCGGGGGCCTACACGGTTCTGTGGCGCGTCACGTCCGCCGACGGCCACCCAATCTCGGGACAGCTCACCTTCAACACCGAAGCCGACTCGGCCTCTAGCCAGGTGGGGTCGACCTCCAGTCCTGCCGACACCCCTCCTGGCCCGGATCAGACCGACAGCGTAAGCGCCCTGCCCTGGGTAGCGGTGCTCGGAATGCTCGCGGTGGTCGCTGTCGTCCTGACTGCCCTCCGCCGACGCCTCAGCAACGCCGAAAAGGCCGGCCAAGCCGGCACGAACTTGGGCGGGTCAGGACCCGGCGCGACGAGTGAGCCCAACGCCAAGGAGGACAACGCCCACCCCAAGGAGCAAGAGAGCGGTGACGGGCTCCCCAAGCACGACCAGGCCCGCGAGCACCGCGACGACGGGCAATAGGTAGGTGACAGTCGAGGCGAGGACCGGCCCATCGTCTGTGATGATGCGGTAGTTGAGTACGTAGGCGAGCCCCGTCCCGATAACGCCGAGGATGAGCAATGCCGCAACGGCGTCGGGCTTCCAACCGACAGCCAGGTCTCCCCCGAAGGGAAGGGCTAGAGCGAGCAGCCCGCTTGCGGCGATCAACTGACCGGCGGACAGGACGAGGGGCGGCACGTTGCGACCGGCGAGGTAGCGGCCCATATAGACATAGCTGAGTCCGTAGCTGGCGGATGCGGCGAGGCAGGCGAGGACGCCTGGCAGTGGCGCGCTGTCGCTGCGCCAGGGGGCGAGGATGAGCAGCGCGCCGGTGAAGCCGAGGACCACCCCGAGTGACTGCAACCGACCCAGGCGCTTGTTCTGACGAAGGGCCACCGCGAAGAGCAGGGTCCAGAGCGGCGTGGTCGCGTTGATCGCACCCGCAAGGTTGGAGTCGACGGTCTGCTCGGCGACACCGAAAAGGGTGTAGGGGATCGCGTTGCCGAGCAGTGCCGCGACCGTGAGATGCAGCCAGAGCTTCCGCCCGTGAGGCATCTGATGCCCCGAAGCTGCGAAGGGAGGAGGGGCGCGCCCTGACCGTCGCTGAGGCGCGCCAGCTGCTCCACGCTGTGGCCGGAACTCGACTCGAGGTGTTGGTCACTATCACCCTGACCTTCGCGCTACGGCGCGGAGAGGCGCTGGGCCTGGGCTGGTCCGGTCTGTCCTGGGAGGCGGGGACGCTGCGGGTGACTCAAGCGGTGAAGCGAGTGCAGGACCGTTCGGACTCAGCTGGTCGAACACAGCTCGTGGTGAGCGAGGTCAAAACACCGAAGTCACGACGCACGCTGTTCCTCACGCCGGAACTGCTCGAACTGCTTCGCCGGCACCGAGCACGGCAGGTCGAGGAGCGGCTTGCCGTCGGAGAGGCGTGGAAGGACCATGGGCTGATCTTCCCGAGCGAGATTGGGACACCGCTGGATCCTGACAACTTCTCGCACCAGTTCTCACGGCTGTCTCGACGAGCCGGGCTCGGTCACTGGCATCTTCACGAGCTGCGGCATCGGGTGCCTCGCTGATGCTGGCGCAAGGTACTGACCTGTACGTGGTCTCTGAGGTGTTGGGGCACTCGAGCGTGGCCATCACCAAGGACGTGTACGGCCACCTGGTCGAAGGTCAGAAGCGAGCCGCATCGGCACTCATGTCGCAGGCACTGGGGCTCGATGGCTCCCAGATTGGCTCCCAGGCGCCAAAGTCAAGCGATGGCGTGGAGCAGGTGGACTACACAGATGCCTCTTGACCAGGGGTTTTGCTGGCGCACCCGGAGAGACTCGAACTCCCAACCTTCTGATCCGTAGTCAGATGCTCTATCCGTTGAGCTACGGGTGCCCGCCCCGCTGTGGGGACTGGACGAGGATAGCGGAACGCCGCGCCGACGTCGAAACCGAGACACTCAGGCGGCCCTGAGTGCGCGCTGCTCTGCCCGATCCGTAGCGTCGGTCAACCTCAGCGGCGGACGTGAGAGATGCGCTGATCGAACCGGCCGGGCTGGCTCGCGTCATGTCGAGGCGCTGAAGGTCTCTTCAGGGTGCAAGCCCCGAAGGGCAGCCGCGCACCACCCAGGACGCGTCGCAAACAGAAGGGACCAGTCCGCTGGAGAACTACCGGCGCGAAGCCGCAGTCTCGCTGATCGACCGGTTCAAGTTCGACTGACCACCCCGACGTGAATGGCCCGGTCACCGTCGCGACCCGCATCTGCCGCGTTCCCGCGCAGGCGCTGATCACCCCGTGCAGCAGGTGGTCGCTGCCGGGCGAGAGAACACCTGTGGTCGGTGGCGCAGCCCGACCCCCCTGGCGGAGCTGCCCACTGACCACAGGTTCAGCCCCACGACCGCCCAGGAAGGGCTGCGATGTACCTGGTGCCGCTGCACGAACCGACCAGCATGGGGCCCGACCCGACCGCCTGGTTGGTCACCGCCCTCGTTGACGAGCTCGAAGCGCTGGCCGTCGAATGCCGAGAGGCCGCCGCAGCGCACCTGGCTGGGACGATGACCGAGCGTGACTGGCGGTCCGTTCATTTGTTACAGCAAGCCGGGGCCACCTGCGCCGACATCAGCTGGTTGATCCGACGCAGGTACGTCGCTGGATCACGCCGACGCTGACGGACCTCCGCGCTCTGTCGGGTCGCCCTGGTGATCGAGCGCATGCGCTTCGTCGCACCTGGCGTTCAGGGTGCGCGCGGCAGGCTGCGGTGAGTCATGTCGTAGGTCGCCAGGGCCTCGACAAGGAACTCGGACGCCCCTGCGGCGACAGCACCAAGATCGTCACTGCTGGTGTCGCGCAGCACCTCGAGCAGCACCTCGTGATGGATCTGGACGAGGTCGAGGATGCTCAGTCCATCGACCACTGCTGCCCGACCGATCTCGTACCCGGCCCGTAGGGGCGCTTCGTCGCGGCGTGGCAGGTAGCGCAGGAAAGCGGCGCGATAGTCACGCTGGAGGTGTTGCAGGTCCGTCATGTCCGCAGGGCAACGTGTGCCGGCGGATGAGCTCCAGAACCTCCCGAGGAGCGACTCAGGTACTCCAGCCCCTCCTCCAGGTCGAGAGCGGTGTGCACGCTTCCGGTGTCCATGCCCAGCTCCACCATCGCGAACGCCACGTCAGGCTGGATGCCGACGATGACCGTCACGGCCCCGCGCAGCCGCGCCATCTCAGCGATGTTGCGCAGCGTCCGGGATCCGAAGGAGTCCAAGACATCGAGGGCGGCGACGTCGATGATGACTCCCCGTGCGCGGTGCTTTCCGATCTGGTCGATCAGGTCGCGCTGGAAGCGCACCATCTGGGAGTCGTCCAAGGCCGTGTGGATCGACGCGATCAGCTGCGGTCCCTGGCGCAGGATGGAGACCAGACCCGGCTCACCGCTCATGGTGAGGTCGCCTCAGCCTGCCGACTCACCGTGAAGCCGAGCAAGCGCTCCGCCTCCTCCAAGCCGCCCTGGAGGTCACCGATGGTGTTCATCTTGCTCAGATCGACGCCGATGGTCACCAGGGTCTGCGCAATCTCCGGCGACAGCCCGGTGATGATGACGCTGGCCCCCATCAACCGGGATGCGTCCACCGTCCGCACGAGGTGGTTGGCGACCGCCTCGTCGACGTCGGGGGCTCCCGTGATGTCGATGACCACCACCTTGGCCCGGTGGGTGCGGATCCCCCGCAGCAGCTGCTCGGTCAGCTGGCGGGCACGTTCGGTGTCCAGCACCCCGATGATGGGCAGGATCAGGAGCCGCTCACGGACAGGCAGCACGGGCGTGGAGAGCTCCCGGATGGAGTCCTGCTGCTGGCGGATCACCCGCTCCCGCTCGTCGACGAAACTCACCGCGACGGTGTTGGCGATGCGGTTCGCGGCCGGCTCATAGGCGTCGAGGACGCGGTTCAGGAGAGAGAAGTCCCGCTGGTACTTCTCGAACAGCGACCGGGCCAAGACGTCCCGCAGCAGCAGCACGATGCCGACCACCTCATGGGTCTCGACCCCTCGCGGGATGATTCGTTCGGACAGATCCCGCGCGTAGTGCTGAAGCGCCTCGACGCTGCCCGTCTCGAGCACCTCGACGTAGTTGTCGTACACGGAGGTGGTTTCCGCCCCGATCTCTTGCGGCGTCATGGCCGCGAGCAGGTTCGAGTCCTGGATCCGGCTCGCCCACTCTTCACGCAGCCGGCTGCGGTGCTCACGCAGGTGCGCCACGAGCTGGGGCAGCAACTGCTCCACGTCCTCGCGGTTCAGGTGCGAGATCTCGGTGCCCCCGGCTTCTGGTGGTGAACTCTTCATGATCGACGTCCTTCCTGCTCCCACTTCGTCATCGTGACGGTGGTCCCACGGCCGACCTCGGTCACCACGGCGAACTCATCCATCAGCCGGCGGGCGCCCGGCAAGCCCAGCCCCAGCCCGTGGTAAGTGCTGTAGCCGTCGGCCAGGGCACGATCCACGTCGACGATGCCCGGCCCGGCGTCGCGTGCCACCACCCGCACGCCACGCCGAGGGTGGTCGAGAAGCTCGATGGCGATCTCTCCCCGACCTGCGAAGCGCACGATGTTGCGAGCGATCTCCGAGACCGCCGTGGCCAGCAGGGTGAGGTCCGTGCGCGAGAAGGTGAGCCGGGAAGCCAGGTCACGTGCGGCCTTACGCGCGGTCACGATGTCCGGGTCCCCGGCGATGGGCACCGACACCTCGTCCTCATTCGACGGGCTGCGTTCGAGCAGCGGCTCGCTCAAGCGTGCGCACAGGTCGCACTCGAGGAGGTGCCGGGCCGAGTCCAGCTCCCGCTGACGTCGGCGGTCGCCGAGGGACAAGGCGAACAGGACCGGCCGACAGCGATCCGTGGGCGGCGACTCACCCTGCAGCGCCAGAAGGTACTCCACCCGCAGCCGTGCCCGCCCCCGGTTCAGCTGAGCAGCAACCGCCCCCGCGCTGATCCCCAGCTCGACGCCCAGGGAACGCGTGTCCTGACCACCAACCTCGTGCGCCAGCAGCGTGCGGCGCTCCCGGTCCGAAAGCCGGGCCAGTGCGGTGGACACCGCGCCGTTCTCCTCCTGCCTGAGCAGGTCCTCGTCGAGCGCCTCAACCGGGAGCAGGTCGACGACGCGGTGCTCGTTGCGCCGGTGCCGGTCCTGCTCCTTCCACATCGAGGCCACCAGGTTGCGGGCGGTCACGATCGCGTACGGCTCGATCATCCCCGGCTCGACCCGGTGCGCGGCTCCCAGCACCTTGGCGAGGGTCTCCTGCACGAGGTCCTCAGCGACGACCTGGTTGGAGACCCGGGCGTAGACGATCCGCCGCACCATCGGGATCAGCGAGGCGACATCCAGCCCGTCCGCCGACTCCGGCATCGCCTCCACCGCCTCGCTGGCGCTCATGAACGCACCTTACGGCGAACACGCCCACCGCGGGGCCCACCTCCTGGGACTTCCCCTCTCTCATATCCCCGCCGGGCGACGGTGCGGCCGGTAGCGTGCGGAACAGGAGGTCGACCCATGAACACCACCACCGTGATCGTCATCGTCGCCATCGTCGTCGTGCTGCTGATTCTCGCTCTCGTCCTCATCCCGCGGCAGCGTGCGCGGGCTCACGAGCACAAGCGGCTGCAGGCTCAGTCCCACCTGCAGGAGTCCCAGGAGCTGAGTGCGAAGGCCGAGTCCGCGGCAGCGGAGGCCGACGAGCGGTCGGCACGCGCGCGCCGCGAGAAGGCTGAGGCCGAGCTGCGCGCCGTCGAGAGCGAGCGTGAGGCCCAGCAGCAGCTGGCCGAGGCCGACCGTCAGCGGTCAGAAGCCGACAGCCTGCGGGAGAAAGCCGCTCGTCTGGACCCGGGACTGCGCGCCGAGAGCAACGAGCCGGACCGCCACATCGAACCACGACGCGACATCGACGAAGGGCGTGACGACGGCGCCATCGGCGGAGCCGACGCGGACCGCGAAGGCCGTCCCGACGCTCCGCGCTGACTCGATGGGGTCTGACCAAGGCCGGGGTCCGTCCGTACCGCCGTCACTTCGTGCGGGTCGGCGGGCATCGTCGGTTGCCTTCAAAGACGGAAAGGACCAGGCGAGAACGGGTGACGGCGCGTCCGCAGGTGCGGCAGGGCGCCCCAGGGGTGATCGGGTCCCTTCGGACCCGCCCCTCGCAACGCCGACGTAACAGGCGCTCGCTAGCGTGACCACGTCTGCGGGTCCGCCGCCGACGGAGGGGGAGACGCCGTGCTGGCTCCGTCGGAGACCGAGAAGCTGCTGCAGGCCGTCGCCGGCATGGTGGCGCGTGACCGTCTTGCCCGCGGAGTGAAGCTCAACTACCCCGAGTCGGTGGCGCTGCTCAGCACCTGGGTCATCGAGCGCGCCCGCGAGGGGGCCCGGGTGGAGGAGCTGATGACCACCGGCCGCGAGGTGCTCGCCCGCGAGGACGTCATGCCGGGGGTGGCCGAGATGATCACCGACGTCCAGGTCGAGGCGACGTTCCCCGACGGGCGCAAGCTCGTCACCCTGCACTCCCCCATCCAGTGAGCCCCGCGCCCCAGTGGGCGCAGCACGACCACCGAGGAGCAGCCATGGCGGGAACATCGAGTGGCGGACCGGGCGCGGTCCGGATCCGCCCCGGCACCGTGGAGATCAACGTGAACCGGACACCGCAGGAGCGGGGCGAGCTGACCTTCACCAACCGGGCCGACAGGCCCATCCAGGTCGGCTCGCACCTTCACCTCCCCGACGTCAACACCGGCTTGGACTTCGACCGCGCTGCTGCCGCCGGCTTCCGGCTCGACATCGCGGCCGGCACCTCGGTCCGGTTCGAGCCCGGCGCCTCCCGGACCGTCGGCATCGTTGCCCTGCGAGGCGCTCGGACCGTGCCCGGGCTGCAGCTGCGCGGGCAGGAGAGCTGACATGGCGTACCTGGACCGCGCGGACTATGCGGCGATCTTCGGCCCCACCGCCGGCGACCAGATCCGGCTGGGCGACACCGACCTGTGGATCGAGGTCGAGCAGGACCTGACCTTCGGCGGCGAGGAGTCAGTCTTCGGGGGCGGCAAGTCCATCCGTGAGTCGATGAACCAGTCGCTGGTCACCTCGGCCGAGGGTGCCTTGGACACCGTGATCACCAACGTCGTCGTCCTCGACCACTGGGGCATCGTCCGCGCCGACGTCGGCATCCGCGACGGCCGGATCGTCGGCCTCGGCCGCAGCGGTAACCCCGACATCGCCGACGGCGTCGACCCGGCCCTGGTCATCGGACCGGGCACCGACGTCATCTCCGGGGAGGGCCGGATCCTCACTGCCGGCGGGTTCGACTCCCACGTGCACTTCCTGTCGCCGTCGCAGATCACCGAGGCCCTGGCTGCGGGGCTGACGACCCTGGGCGGAGGCGGCACCGGGCCGTCCGAGGGCTCCAAGGCCACCACGGTCACGCCCGGCGCCTGGCACCTCAAGCAGGCCCACCGCGCCCTGGACGAGTACCCCGTCAACCTGCTCCTGCTTGGCAAGGGCAACACGGTCTCGATGGCCGCCTTCGAGGAGCAGGCCCTGGCCGGCGCCGGCGGCTACAAGGTGCACGAGGACTGGGGCTCGACCCCGGCGGCCATCGACGCGGCCCTGCGCGGCGCCGAGGAGTGGGGGTTGCAGGTGGCTCTGCACGCCGACTCGCTCAACGAGGCCGGATTCGTCCAGGACACGGTCCGCGCCATCGCCGGCCGGAGCATCTCGGCCTTCCACGTCGAGGGCGCCGGTGGCGGGCACGCACCCGACATCCTCACCATCGCCGGCCTGCCCCACGTGCTGCCCGGGTCGACCAACCCGACCCTGCCCCACACGGTCAACACGGTGGCCGAGCACCTCGACATGCTCATGGTCTGCCACCACCTCAACCCCGCCGTCCCCGAGGACCTGGCCTTCGCCGAGTCCCGGATCCGCGCCACCACCATCGCGGCCGAGGACCACCTGCACGACCTCGGCGCCATCTCCATCACCTCCTCCGACGCGCAGGCGATGGGGCGGATCGGTGAGGTCATCACCCGGACCTGGCAGGTCGCGCACGTGTTGAAGGCGGTGCGCGGCGAGCTGTCCGGGGGGCTGCCGGCGGACAACTTCCGCGCCCGCCGGTACGTGGCGAAGTACACGATCAACCCCGCCATCTCCCACGGCGTCGACCACGAGATCGGGTCGATCGAGGTGGGCAAGCTCGCCGACCTCGTGCTCTGGGACCCGCGGTTCTTCGGCGTCCGTCCCAACCTCGTGATCAAGGGCGGCGGCATCGTCTTCGGCGCCCTCGGCGACCCGAACGCCTCCATTCCGACGCCCCAGCCCGTGCTGATGCGGCCGACCCTCTACTACGGCAGCGGCTCCTACCGCTCGCAGTCCTACGTGGCCCCGGCCGCGCTGGACGCTGGCCTCGCCGCCGAGCTCGGGCTGCGCCGTCAGCTCGTCGCGCTGCGCCCCACCCGGGACGTGGGCAAGGCCGACATGGTCCTCAACGACGCCCTCCCCGACATCGTCATCGACCCCGAGACCCACCGGATCGCCATCGACGGCACCGAGATCGTCCCGGCACCGGCCTCCGAGCTGCCGCTGGCGCAGCTCTACTCGATGTTCTGAGAGCCGCCGTGACCGCCCCGTACCTCGCGATGCTGCTGGCCGACGGCCGGCTTCCCAGCGGCGCTCACACCCAGTCCGCCGGGGTGGAGCCCGCCTTTCACGCCGGCATGGAGCTGGCCGACGTGCCCGCGTACCTGACCGTGCGGCTGCGGACCGTCACCGAGGTCGAGGCGGGCGTCGCGGTGCTGGCCCGCTTCGCTTGGCTCGGCGACCCGGCGGACCGGGCGGCGGCCCTGGCCGGGCTGGACGAGGCCTGGCGGGCCCGGACCGTCTCCGACGTCCTGCGGGAGGCGTCCGACCTTCTCGGTCGCAGCTACCTCCGGATGGCCGCCGGGGTCTGGGACCTCCGCCCCCTGACGACGGCGGGATGCACCTGGTGCCGCGCCGTGGTAGTCGGGACGACGGCAGCCGCGGCCGGTCTCGGAGCCGCCGACACGGCCCGTCTGGTGGCCTTCGACGACGTCCAGACAGTGCTCGCGGCGGCGCTGAAACTCGTCCCGTTCGACCCCACCCGCAGCGTCGCCTGGGCCGTCGCCGCCCGGCCCGAGGTCGAGCAGCTGGTGCTCCGCGTGGCCGGCCTGACGCACCTGAGCGACCTTCCTGCCTCCTCGGCGCCCCTGCTCGAGCAGTGGGGCCAACAGCACCGCGACACCGAAAGGCGGCTCTTCCGTGCCTGACTCCCTCTCCTCCACTCCCGGTCCTCACCTGCCCCCCCTGCTTCCCGCGCCGACCCGCGCCCTCCGGCTGGGGGTCGCCGGCCCGGTCGGCACCGGCAAGAGCTCGCTGATCGCCCTGCTGTGCCGCGAGCTCGGGCAGGAGCTGAGCGTCGCCGTGATCACCAACGACATCTACACCGATGAGGACGCCCGTTTCCTCCGCTCGGCGGGGGTGCTGGACCCCGAACGGATCCGCGCGGTCGAGACCGGCGCCTGCCCGCACACCGCCATCCGGGACGACATCAGCCAGAACCTGCTCGCGGTCGAGGACCTCGAGCGCGACTTCGCGCCGGTCGACCTCGTGCTGGTGGAGTCGGGCGGGGACAACCTGACCGCCACCTTCAGCCCGGCTCTCGTCGACGCCCAGTTCTTCGTCCTGGACGTCGCCGGCGGCGGTGACGTCGCCCGCAAGGGCGGTCCGGGGATCGCGCGCGCGGACGTGCTGGTGGTGAACAAGACCGACCTCGCCCCGCACGTCGGGGTGGACGTCGAGGTGATGGTGCACGATGCCGAGCACGCCCGCGACGGGCGCCGGGTGATCGCGCTGTCCCGGACCGACCCCGCTTCCGTGGCCCAGCTGCGCGCCTGGGTGCTGGAGACGCTCGGCCGCTTCCGTGCCGGGGAGCTGGTCCCGGTCGACCCGGGCCCGATGGCGCCGCACCGCCACGGTGACGGAGAGACCCACGCCCACGAGAACGGGCTGGTCCACCAGCATTGAGCCTGCTGGAGGAGGTGGCCGCCCCGGTGTCGACGACGCTGATCGCGGTCACCCGCGAGCACGGCCGGCTGCGCACCCGACTGCGCACCGGGCTGCTGCGGCCCCAGCTGCTGCATGGTCCGGCTGACCGTTGCCGGGTCGGCCTGCTCGCCACCACGGCGCTGCTGCTGGGTGGGGATGCCGTCCGGCTGGAGGTCGACGTCGGTCCAGGGGCCGCCTTGGAGCTCTCCGACATCGCCGGGACGGTGGCTTACGACGGCCGGGGCCGGTCCGCCTCGTGGTCGGTGCACGTCTCGGTCGCCGAGGGAGCGCAGCTGCGCTGGGCAGGTGAGCCCTTCGTCGTCGCCGACGGGGCCGACGTGACGCGGGATCTCACCCTCGAGCTGGCGGGCGACGCCCGCGCCCTGGTCCGCGAGACGGTGGTGCTGGGCCGGGCCGGGCAGGTCGGCGGCCGGCTGCGGAACCGCACCGCGGTGCATTTGGACGGCCGGCCGGTGCTGGTCGAGGACACCCTGCTCGACCCGGCGACCTACCGGCGGCTGCCGGGGATGCTGGGCGCCCTGCGCGTGGTCGACACGCTGCTGGCCATTGGAGTCGAGCCGCCGGCTGCGGGCGCGGAGGGCTCCACGTTGTTCCGTCTGGCCGGAGCGGGGGCGACCCTGCGCCGGCACCTGGGCACCGAGCTGGCGTCCTCGCCCCTGCACACGGTCTGGCGCTCGACGCTGCTGTGACGGCACGCCAGCCGGCCGGGGAAGCACCCCGGCCAGGCTGGCGCCCTCAAGCATCCCTACCCGCGAGCGGCGGCCAGGGTCGCCGGACTGATCTCGGCCTGCTCGAGAGGCGGTACCTCGCGAGGTGTGGACGTCACGTCCCGGGTGCTCGCCGGTGACCCCTGGTCGTCGTACGGCAGCCCGGCCACGGGGGCCGACTCGACCCCGATGTAGGGCCGGGTGAGCTTCTCCACCTGCCGCTGCGCCTCGGCCGGGTCCTGCACCCAGGTGCGGTAGAAGTCGAATGGGCACTCGGCCACGCCCTTGTCCCCGTCACCGGACTGGATGACGCCGGTGTAGCCACGGTGCAAGAGCTTGAACATGTGGTTCTGGGACTGCCAGGTGGCGCGGGCGTCGCGGATCAAGGACACCGACAGCTCCGCGTACTGGATGCCGTACTCCTCGGTCCCGCACTCCCCGAGCGTGCGCCCGTCGAACCCCACGATCGCGGAGTGCCCGAAGTAGGAGTAGACGCCGTCGAAGCCGGCGGCGTTGGCCACGGCGACGTAGACGTTGTTCATCCAGGCCATCGCCTTCGAGACCATGACCTGCTGGTCCTTCGCCGGGTACATGTAGCCCTGGCAGCGGACGACGAGCTCGGCCCCCTTCATCGTGCAGTCCCGCCAGATCTCGGGGTAGTTGCCGTCGTCGCAGACGATCAGGCTGACCTTAAGACCCTTCGGCCCCTCGGCGACGTAGGTTCCGCTGCCCGGGTACCAGCCCTCGACCGGGACCCAGGGCAGGATCTTGCGGTACTTCTGCACGATCTCGCCCTGGTCGTTCATCAGGATCAAGGTGTTGTACGGGTTCTTGTGCGGGTGGTCCTCGTGCCGCTCGCCGGTCAGGGAGAACACGCCCCAGACCTTGGCGGCGCGGCAGGCTGAGGCGAAGATCTCGGTCTCGGCTCCCGGCACGGTGGCCGCCGTATCGAACATCTCCTGGCGGTCGTACATGATCCCGTGGGTGCTGTACTCCGGGAAGATGATGAGGTCCAGGCCGGGCAGTCCGGTCTTCACCCCGACCACCATCTCGGCGATCTTCCGGGCGTTCTCCAGCACCTCCTCCTGGCTGTGCAGCCGGGGCATCTTGTAGTTGACGACGGCCACCCCCACCGAGTCGGGGCTGCTGCTGATGTCTCCGTGCCTCATGCGGGTCCTTCCTTCTGCGGAGGGTCGACTACGCCTGTGCGGGAAGCACGTGGTCGCGGACCTTGTCGGTGCTGAGGCACAGCGAGCAGACCAGCGCGTCGTGGGTCTGGCAGGCCGCCATGTCCGGACGCTCGTACTCGTGACCACAGACGTGGCAGCCCACCATGGTGTCCGAGGGGTTGCCCAAGTCGTCGTACATCGGGAGGTCGATGCCGTCGTCGGTGCGACGCAGGTAGTACTTGCCCTTCGTGGCGATCGCCAGGACCGGCGGCAGCACCAGGGCGAGGCCGATGGCGACCAGCGGCGAGTAGGGCTGGACGGCGGCACCCAGGCCGCCGAAGAACACCAGGATCGACACGCCGGCGGCGATGACCATCGAGCCGAAGCCAACGGGGTTGACGTTGTAGAGCATGCCGCGACGGAACTCGGGCTTGAGCGGCGACAGCTTGAGCAGGTACTTGTTGAACGTGATGTCCGACGCGACGGTCACCACCCAGGCCATGCCGCAGTTGGCGTAGAACCCGAGGATGGTGTTGAGGAAGTCGAACATGTTCGCCTCCATCAGCACCAGGGCGACCGCGAGGTTGAAGCCGAGGAAGACCAGGCGGCCGGGGTAGTGCTTGGTGATCCGCGTGTAGGAGTTCGTCCAGGCGAGCGACCCGGAGTACGCGTTCGTGACATTGATCTTGACCTGGCTGATGACCACCAGGATCACAGCCAGCGTCAGAGCGAGCCAGCCCGGCATGATGTCGCTGTAGATCTCCAGGAACTGGTGCACCGGCTGGTTGGCCACGGCCGCCCCGCCGGCGATGTTCGCGATGAAGTAGACGGCGAGGAACAGCCCGATGATCTGCTTCAAGGCCCCGAAAATCACCCAGCCGGGACCGGCGAGGATGACCGCGCGCCACCACGTGGCCGAGTTCTCCGGAGTCTTGGCGGGCATGAAGCGGAGGTAGTCGATCTGCTCACCGATCTGAGCGATCAGGGACAGGCAGACACCGGCCGCCAGCATGATGGAGCCGAGGTTGGTGCCTCCGGCGCCGCTCTCGCCCTGGTAGGCGAAGAACGAAGCGACCGACTCCGGGTGGCTGATCAGCAGGTAGGCGAACGGGATGACCATGAGGATCAGCCACAGCGGCGTCGTCCACAGCTGCAGCTTGGTCAGCACCTTCATGCCGTAGATCACCAGCGGGAAGATGAGCAGCGTGGAGATCGCGTAGCCGGCCCACAGGGGGATGCCCAGGCCGAGCAGCAGACCCTGGGCCATGATCGAGCCCTCGAGGGCGAAGAAGATGAACGTGAACGTCGCGAAGATGACGTTGCTGACGATCGAGCCGTAGTAGCCGAAGCCACTGCCTCGGGTGATCAGGTCGAGGTCGAGGTTGTAGCGGGCGGCGTAGTAGGCCAGCGGGAGCCCGGTCAGGAAGATCACCACCGCGAAGACGGCGATGCCCCACAGCGCATTGGTGGTCCCGTAGGCGATACCGATGTTGGCGCCGATGGCGAAGTCGGCGAGATAGGCGATACCGCCCAGCGCCGAGACCGCCACGACACTGCTGGACCACCGGCGGTAGTGGCGAGGGGCGAAACGGAGGGTGTAGTCCTCCATCGTCTCCTTGGTCGCCGCACTCACCTGACGGTGATCGGCTCCTGATGGACTGCGAACTTCTGTCGCTTCCTGGGTCACGTCTGGTCTCCTGCCGAGCATGGGAGGTGCTGACGCCGCATTGCGACAGCGAGGGGATCCCGGGTCGGAGGAATGCACCTGCCAGCCCGTGAGCGCTACGTTCTCCCACTCGCCGACGCCTCGGGTTTCGACGGTGTTCCGGTCGTGTTTCCGCCTGTTCGGTGCTCGGTTCCAGAGCCGTCATCAGCGGCGAGCGCTCTGTGGATGGCCCACCTCCGTTCCGGCCGGGGCGGCTCAGGCGCCGCGACGGGTCCACCGCTGCCGGCCCTGCAGCGGCAGGCGCCTCGTGTCCCAGAGGTCAAGCGAGCGCGGGTGGCAGCAGCGCGAGCGCTCCGCGGGCCGGGCACCCGGCGCGGGTACCAGCACGAGGTTTGACATCGCCGGACGTTCTCCTAAAGTTCATCCGACGGCTGCCTCCAGCGTCACCCCAGGTGCGCGGGGCGCACCACCGTCAGATAGGAAGCGACGTGACACTGCTGTTCGTCGTGATCGCCGTCGTGGTCGTCGCGCTGGTCTTCGACTTCACGAACGGCTTCCATGACAGCGCCAACGCCATGGCGGGCCCCATCGCGACCGGCGCCCTCCGCCCGCGCACGGCCGTCATCATCGCCGCGGTGCTGAACCTGGTCGGTGCCCTGCTGTCCACCGAGGTGGCCAAGACCATCTCCGGCGGGTTCTTCGACGAGGCCCTCATCACCCCACCGATCATCCTGGCCGGCTTGGTGGGCGCGATCATCTGGAACCTCGTCACCTGGCTGCTGGGCATCCCTTCCAGCTCCTCGCACGCCCTGTTCGGTGGGCTCATCGGCGCCGTCATCGTCGGTGCCGGCCTGAGCACGGTAAACGGCGGGGTGATCGTGTCCAAGGTCCTGCTGCCGGCCCTGGTGGCCCCGCTGGTCGCCGGTCTCGCCGCGGCCGCCGCCACCCGCATCGCCTACCGGATCACCCGCCGGTCCGACCGCTCCCGAACCGACGCCGGCTTCAAGTACGGCCAGGCCTTCACCGCCTCGCTCGTCGCCCTCGCGCACGGCACATCCGACGGCCAGAAGACCATGGGCGTCATCACCCTCGTGCTGGTCGCGGCGAACCTGCAGCAGGCCGACACCGGTCCGCAGTGGTGGGTCATCATCGCGGCCGGCGTGGCCATCGGCCTCGGCACCTACTCCGGTGGCTGGCGCATCATGCGCACGATGGGCAAGGGGATCGTCGAGATCGAGACCCCGCAGGGCGCGGCCTCCGGCGCTGCCACCACCGCCACCATCCTCGCCTCCTCCCACCTCGGCTTCGGGCTCTCGACGACCCATGTCAGCACCGGCAGCATCCTGGGGTCGGGCGTCGGGCGCGAGGGCGCGGAGGTTCGCTGGGGCGTCGCCCGGAGACTGGTCTTCGCCTGGGTGCTCACCCTCCCCGGCGCGGCGCTGGTCGGCGGGCTGTCGGCCCTGATCGCCCAGCGCGGCACCGCCGGCGTCATCATCTTGCTGGTCCTGCTGGCCGTGGCCTGCGCGATCATCTACGCCTTCTCGCGCCGGCACAAGATTGATCACCAGAACGTCACCGACAGCGCGGAGGTGATGGTCTTCGCCAGCGCCAGCCCGAGCAGCTACAGCACCCGGAAGCACGGGGACGACACCGACCACGACTCACCGTCCAACCGCACCGGGGCGGGTTCCCTGTGAACATCGACTGGTGGGCCCTGGTGCTAGTGGGCCTCGTCTCGATCAGCATGTCCGTGGTCTTCGTGATCCTGCTATCGGCCGGAATCCGGCTGGTGGTGGCCGCCCGGGAGCGCGCCCACCACGGCGCGGTGACGCTCTCGGCAGGCTACGGGCTGCTGGGTCTGGCCGGCCTGCTGGTCCTCTTCGGCCTCTACCTGATCGTTCCCCAGTTCCACTGAGGTCGGCCCGGCTGGCAGGTGCCGGTCGACCTGCCCGCGACGGGTCAGAAGAAGGTGTGCACGACGTCGAGCACCGCGGGATCGACGGCGTGCGCGGAGTCGATCACGGCGACGACCCGCCACTTGTCGAAGGCCGTGCACGGGTGCGAGACCCCCAGCCGGACGACGTCACCGACGGCCAGCTCGCTGCTGGGCTGGACCTTGACGTAGGCGTGCTGGTCGTTGAGCCGGAGCACCCGCGCGGGTCCGGTGGCGACCGGCTCCGGTGGGCCCGACAGCGGCCGGCGGAGGGCACCTCGCACGACGGGTAGGTCGAGGTCGAAGGGCAGGTCACGCTTGCCGGCGTCCAGGACGACCAGGGCCGGCTCCGGGCGGGACAGAACCTGCGCCCAGACGTGGATCGCCGGAAGCAGCTCGGGCCCGCCACCGCGGGTGCTGGGGGTGACGGCGGCGTAGTGGACATCGTCGTGGGCGAGGTAGGCGCCCGAGCGGAGAACGACGTCGACCCGGTGGCGGCCCCGCTCCCCCGCAAGCGGGCCCAGCACGCGGGCGACGGCGTCGAAGTGGGCGCTGCCGCCGGCGGTGACGGAGACCACTGGCGTCTCGAACCGGGCGGCCAGCACGTGATAGGCAGCGGCGATCCGATGCAGGAAGTCCTCGACCGCGGCCAGCCCTTCGGGGGTGCCGCCCGCACCTGCGACCGCGCCCTCGTAGCCGCTGACCCCAGCGAGCACACAGGCGCGGGAAGAGGCGACGCGGTCGGCGACGGCGGCGATCTCGGCGTCGCGCCTGGCTCCTGTGCGGCCGCCCGGTGCCCCCAGCTCGACACAGACGGTCAGCGGCCGCTGCGGGGGCCTGTCGGCCAACGCCGCGTCGATCCGCTCGACAGCGGCCACCGAGTCGACCCAGTGCACGACTTCGAGACCGGGGTCGGCGTCCCGGGCAGCGGCGAGCCAGCGGAGCTCAGCCGACCCGACCAGCTCGTTGGCGACCATGAGCGCACGGACCCCGAAGGCGTGTGCGGCCCGCAGCTGGGCGGCGTTGGCCACGGTGATGGCGGTGGCGCCCGCGTCCAGCTGCGCCAGCCAGAGCGCGGGCGCCATGGTGGTCTTGCCGTGCGGCGCCAGGCCGACGCCGTGGTCGGAACACCAGGCCTCCATGGCATCGAGGTTGCCCTGGAGCGCACCCGCATCCAGGGTCATCACCGGCGAGCCCAGGTCGGAGAGCCGCAGACCCGCGGCGGCCAGGTCGCGGGAGGCGAGCCGGCCCTCCAGGGCGGCGTACCCCTTGTGGCGCCAGTCGAGAGGCTGAGCGGCGAGGGTGGCGACGAAGGAGCGCAGCGCTGCCTGCCGGTCCAAGCCGGGACCGCCGCCGGCGGAGGACGTCGCGTCGGGAGGCAGGGCCTGCGGCATGGACGGCTCCCAGGTCAGATGAAGAAGGCCGCAGCGTAGCGAGCGCAGGGCGCGGACGTCCCCGAGGATGGCGAAACCCCGACCGAACAGGCGTCGGACGGGGTCTGACCAGCAGGCTCGTGTGGCGGAGGCGGCGAGATTTGAACTCGCGATGGGCTTTAAGACCCAAACCCGCTTAGCAGGCGGGCGCCATAGACCGGACTAGGCGACGCCTCCCACACTGAGCGCCCACCCGGGGGTGAGCGCCCGGCAAGAGTACCGACCGCACGCACCGGGAGGCAAAAGCCCCTCCACCGGCGTCCGCCCGCTCTGCCTCGTGGCCGCGCCCCGCCACGTACAGTGGAAAGCGTCTGTGCACCCGCCGATCACCCAGCAGCCCTGTGGAGCCCGCATGACCGACCAACCGCCCGAGCCGGGTCCGTGGACCTGGGACCTGCCCGCGAGGTCGGGGAGCTCGGCGCTCGTGGCTGGTCGCAGCTTCCGCCGGACCGTGGCCCTGACCGTGGCCGGCACCATCCTTCCAGGGCTCGGACTGATCCTGGCCCGGCGACGTCTCGTCGGTGGGATCGTCCTCGGCACGTTCGCGGTCTCGCTCCTGGTCCTGGGGGTCTGGGCGGCGCTCGACTGGCAGGGTCTGCTGGCACAGTTCGTCAAGCCCTCTGTCCTCTACGCCACCAGCTCGGCGTTGGTCGTGCTGGCCCTGGTCTGGGTGGGCGTGGTGGTGGCCAGCCACCTGAGCCTGCGCGGTCGGACGACGGGGCCGCAGCGGCTCCTCGGGGGCCTGCTCGTCGGCGTGCTGGCCTTTGCGGTCGCAGCGCCGATGGCCGTGGCCGCCCGCTACAGCTACGACACCGCAGCCTCAGTCCAGGGCGTCTTCAAGAGCCAGTCGGACAGCCGCAGCGCCACTCGCCCGACCCTGGGCGGCAGGGCCACCAATGGTGCGCCCGCCGCTGACCCGTGGGCGGACAAGCCGCGGCTGAACGTGCTGCTGCTGGGCGGCGACGCCGGTCCCGGCCGCACGGGCACACGGACGGACACCATCATCCTGGCCAGCATCGACACCCAGACCGGTGACACGACGCTGTTCAGCCTGCCCCGCAACACGGGCCGGATGCCCTTCCCCCAGAAGTCGCCGCTCAAGCAGTACTACCCGAACGGCTTCACCAACGGCAACGGCGACGATCCCGACTACTTCCTCAACGCCATGTACGACAACGTGCCCGAGACGGTGCCGAAGGACCTCCTGGGAGAGACCGACAACCTCGGTGCCGACGCGTTGAAGCTGTCCGTGGGCGCCGCGCTGGGGCTCGAGGTCGACTACTACGTGCTGATCAACCTGCAGGGTTTCAGCAAGATGATCAATGCTCTCGGCGGGATCACGCTCAACATCAACACCTACATCCCCATCGGCGGAAACACCGACCTCGGCATACCGCCGAAAGAGTTCCTGAAGCCGGGCCCGAACCAGAAGCTCAATGGCCGCAGTGCGCTGTGGTACGCCCGCGGTCGCTTCGGCTCCGACGACTTCGCCCGGATGGACCGGCAGCGCTGTGTGATCGACGCGATCATCAAGCAGGCCAACCCGGCCAACATGCTGGCGCGCTACGAGGACGTGGCCAAGGCGGGCAAGCAGATCGTGATCACCGACATGCCGCAGGAGGTGCTGCCCCTGATGGTGGACCTGAGTCTGCGGGTGAAGGACGGCAGCGTCCGCAGCATCGTCTTCAAGCACGGGGAGGACGGCTTCGAGAGCCCCGACCCGGACTACGGGCGGATGCGGCAGCGGGTCAAATCCGCGATCGGCGAGGCCAAGGCAGCCTCGCCCTCGGCACCGGCGACGTCAGCGGGGAGCGGCGCCTCGACCAAGCCGAAGGCGAAGACCAAGAAGGCCGAGAGCGAGGACGTCGCCGACTCCTGCGCCTACAACCCCGAGATGGCAGCGACCGCGACGCCGTACCGCGGCTGACCCACTGCGGCTGGCTCACTCCGGGGGGCGGTATCCGCGGCCCGCGTCCAGCCGCTGCCGCAGGGCTTCCAGCAAGGCTGCGAAGCGCGGGTCGCCCGGCCCGCGGGGGTTGGTGATCAGGAGCTCGCCTGATGGGTCCGTCGTGAGGAGCCGCAGCTGCGGGTGCAGGAGCGTGACCTCACGGACGACATCCCAGCGCAGGGAGCGCGTGCGCCCCGCCCGGGTCACGCGGACGGCATCCTCGTTCAGCTCGACGATGGTCCGCAGCCGGCCGGTGAGGATGACGGCGGCGCCGAGCAGGACGGTCCCTGCCGCGAGCAGCAGAGCTCCGAGCACTCCGGCGACCAGCGGCAGGTCGAGGGCCTGCCAGCCCACCAGGAGCAGGGCTCCGAGGACCTCCGTGACCGCGGCGATGGCCAGGGCCCTCAGCGGCGGGGTCGCGGCGAGGACGTACTGCTGGTGGGGAGCCTGGTCGGCGGGAGGTGAGCTCACCAGGAAACCCTAGCGAGCACCGAGCCCCTGCTGGACGGACGACGACAAGCAGGGGCTTTGCCAAGGCCGGGTCAGCCGGCGTGCTGTCCGACGAGCTCGCGCGAGTCGGTCGAGGGCGACTCGACGACCGAGGGCTGCGGCGAGGGCTTGCGGAGGTCGGCCGAGATCTGGGCGATCGCCACCCAGGCGCCGAGACCCACCAGGGCGAAAAGGCCGAGGACGAGGAGGATGGTCAGGACAACGGACATGAGGTTCTCTCTTCAAGGTGAGGGCAGGGATTTCCCTCGACGTCGAGGTTCACTTCTCAAAAGCCGTCTCAGCTGCTCTCCGGCAGAACCGGTGCAGTGGGCGGTCTCATACGAGTGTCCGCCGATCAGTAGCCATGCGTCCAATAACTGTTTGAGATGGAAACCATGCACTACGGTCATGGGATGGACACGGACGCTTTGCGCTGGTTCCAGCAGGTGGCCGACGGCGTGACCGTCACTGAGGTGAGCGAGCTCGAAGGGGTGAGCCAGCCGGGCATCTCGCGCGCGCTCGCGCGGCTGGAGGTCGAGGTTGGGACGCCTCTGCTGCGTCGGTCCGGACGGACGTTGCGGATGACCCACGCCGGATCGGCCTTCAAGCGGCACGTCGACCCCCTGCTGCACCAGCTCGACGACGCTCTAGCCGCGGTGAGCCAGATCGTCGAACCCGACACCGGGACGGTCTCACTGGCCTTCCAGGTCTCGCTCGGCACCTGGTTGGTGCCGGACCTGGTGAGCAGCTTCCGAGCTGAGTGGCCGCTGGTGGACTTCGCGCTCACCCAGGTCCGCGACGAGCTCGTGGCGACCATCCTGACCAGGGGCGAGGCCGACCTCGTGCTGTCGACCGTCCGGTCGGCGGACCCGGCGGTGCTCCGCCAACGGCTCCTGGACGAACCCCTCCGGCTGGCGGTCCCGGCGGACCACGCCCTGGCCCAGCGGCCGGAGGTCCGCCTGGCCGATGCCGCGACCGAACCCTTCCTGATGCTGAAGCCGACGTCAGCTCTCCGACGACTGTGTGATGACCTGTGCCGGTCGGCGGGGTTCGCCCCCGCCGTCAGCTTCGAGAGCGAGGACGTCCACACGCTGCGAGGGTTTGTGGCCGCTGGTCTCGGTGTCGCCCTCCTCCCCCGTCCCGGCTCCGGCTCCGCTGGTGAGTCGTCGGAGCGGATCCGCTACCTCAACCTGGTCGACGTCCACGCCATCCGGGAGATCGCCCTGTCCTGGCCTGCCGACCGCCAGCTGCTGCCCGCAGCCGAGCTGTTCCGCCAGCACGTCATCGACCGCGGCCGGAGCGGACGGATCTCGCTGGCCTCCTGAGGACGCAGCCGGCGCACGGGAGGAGCCGCGACAAGCGGCAGCCCGCGCCATCACGTCGCCCGGGGTGCAAGATGTCCACCATCACCGCTCGCCCGCCCGCCCGCCCGGCCGCCCGACACCACACAACGGAGGACAGCATGAACGAGACCGACGACGGCCCCCTCTTCCTGGTCGTGACCATCTACCCCCGCTTGGACCGCCTGGCCGAAGCCGAGGCGACGCTCCAGGGGATGCGGGCTGCGACGCTGCAGGAGGAGGGCTGTGTCTTCATGCACCTCGTGCAGGGCGACGAGCCCGACACGTGGGTCATGCTGGAGCACTTCCGGTCCCGGGCTGCCTGGGACCAGCACATGGAGACCCGGCACAACCGCGAGGGCAACAAAGCTCTCGAGGACCTGCTCCGCCAGCCGTCCGACCTGCGCCTGTACCGGGAGAAGTGACCAAAGCCTGGGCTCCAGGTCCTGCCCCTGGCACCTCTCCCTCGTCCAGCCACGAATACCGCAGGGTTTACCTCACCGCTTGTCCGGACCAACAGGTCAGCGGTTTGATGAGTAGTGTCCTGAACGCTGGTTCGGCAAATGACTGTCCAGGAGCCGGGTACCACCATGAGATCGCCCATTGCGGCGGAGGGAGCGGTAATGACGCAACAAAGTGAGCATGCGGTTGAGGGGAAGCGCAAGGGGAACGGTCAAGCTCTCGTCTACCCGCAGCTGGTCGTCCCGTTCGTGCTGTTGATCCTGTGCTTCGCGGCCTGGGGTTCGGCGGCCAACCTCAGCGAGGTGATGGTCAGCGTCTTCCGCAAGATCTTCACCGGCATGTCCAACTTCCAGTCGGGTCTGGTGACCTTCGCCTACTACGGGGCCTACTTCCTGCTGGCGATCCCGGCGGCCTTTATCAATCGCCGCTTCGGGTACAAGGTAGGGGTGCTCACGGGTCTGGGGCTCGCGGCGGTCGGAGGCCTCCTGTTCCTCCCGGCCGCTCAGGTCCTGACCTACGGGGCGTTCCTGGCCGCGCTCTTCGTGCTGGCCGCGGGGCTGTCCATCCTGGAGACCTCGGCCAACCCGTTCGCCATCGCCATGGGTCCCGAGGAGACCGCCACCCGGCGGCTCAACCTCGCCCAGGTCTTCAACCCCGTCGGCGCCAACATCGGGGTGCTGCTTGGTGCCGCGGTGATCACGCCGAACATCCTGCTAGGTCGCAAAGACGTGCCGGATCCCACCGGACCTGCGCTCCGCGATGCGCAGGAGCACGACCTGAGCGTCGTCCTCGGGCCCTATCTCGGCATCGCCACCGTGCTGATCATCATCTGGCTGCTGATCGCGTTCAAGAAGATCCCGGTGCCGCAGGAGCAGCTCGAGCAGGAGCGGCTGCAAAGCGGCGCGGTCGAGAAGAAGGGCTGGCTGGGCCGGCTGGCGCGCAACCCGCACTACCGCTACGGGGTGGTTGCGCAGTTCTTCAACATCGCGGCCCAGGTGGGGACCTGGTCCTTCACCATCCAGTACGCCGAGAGCGTGGTCGGCGCCAGCCCCAGGACCGCCGGCTGGTACCTGCAGGCCAGCCTGATTCTGTTCCTGATCAGCCGGTTCGTGATGTTCGTGTTGCTCGGCTACTTCCGTCCCACCAAGCTGCTGGCCGCCATGGCCGCCCTGGGTGCCGTGCTCGCGCTGATCGGTGTGTTCAGCCCCAACATGGTCGGCCTGATCGCCGTCGTCGCCATCTCGCTCTGCTTGTCGCTGATGTTCCCGACGATCTACGGCGTGGCCCTGCAGGGCCTCGGTGAGGACACCAAGTTCGGTGCTGCCGGCCTGGTGATGGCGATCCTCGGCGGAGCGCTGGTCTCGCCAATCCAGGGCGCCATCGTGGACGCCACCGGCAGCCAGGCCTCGGGCTTTCTGGTCCCGGCCGTCGGCTTCGCGGTCGTGCTCGCCTACGCGGTCTTCGACCTGACCACCAAGCGTCACAGCGAGGCGCTCGTCGGGGAGGTCTGAGCCACCGACCGGAGAGACGACCCTGGGTGCTGGAGCACCCAGGGTCGTTCTGCGTCAGAGCCGGCTCCCGCGAGGTGGCAGCTACGTCGCCCGGCTGCGCCTTCCCACGAGGAGCACCTGCAGCAGCACCACGAGCAGCAGGAACAGCCCTTGGACCACCTCGGCCCACTCCGCCCCGATCGCGATGGTCCCCTTGGCGTTCTCGAAGTTGATCAGGTTCAGGATGAGCTGAAGCAGCAGCACACCGACCAGGGAGGCCAGCACCGACCCGACGCCGCCGGTCAGGAGGGTGCCCCCGACGACGACGGCGGCGATCGCCACCAGCTCATAACCCTGCCCGGTGCTGGTAGCCACCGAGGCGTTCTGCCCGGCGTACACCGCCCCGGCCAGCCCGGCCAGCAGCCCCGAGAGCACGTACACGATCGCCTTGGTCCGGTCCACCGAGAGGCCCATGAGGCGCGAGGCGTCCTCGTTGCCGCCGACCGCCAGCACCGTGCGCCCGAACGCGGTGTAGCGGATCACGGCTGCGCCGAGCAGGAACAGCGTCACCATGAGCAGGACCGAGACCGGCACCCCCGCCACCGTGGCGTCCCGGAAGCCGCTCCCGCCGGCCGTCGAGGTCGGTCTGCCCCCGGCGAGGGAGAGACTCAGCCCACGGGTGAACAGCAGCGTGGCAAGGGTGGCAACGAACGGCTGCAGGCCGACCCGGGTGATCAGGAGGGCGTTGACCAGCCCGATGAGCGCCCCGGCAGCAGTGGCGCCGAGGAACGACACGGCGAGCCCGGAACCTCCGAGCTGGGCCGCGACGACGGCCCCGAGGAAGACCACCGACCCCACCGACAGGTCGATGCCGCCGGTCATGATGACCAGGGTCATGCCCAGCGCGATCAGAGCGAACTTCACGTCCCCGACCAGCATGTCGGTGATGTTCTGGCCCAGGAAGTTGTCGTAGCGGAGCCCGGCGAACACCAGCAGCGCCACCAGCGCCACCAGGGCGCCCTGCTGCTGGATGCGGCGTCCGACCTCGATGCGACGGTTCCGGCGGGCGAGTGCGGGAGCGACGGCCGTCATCTCAGCGGGACCTTCCCGGACGTTGGATGCAGAGCGCGGCGACGATGACCAGGCCCTGCACCATCTGCGCGACCTGCTGCGGGGAGCCGTGCGAGATGAGGGTGAACTTCAGCAGCTGCAGCATCACCGCACCGACCACCGTGCCCCAGACGGTGATCCTGCCGCCGGTCAGGGGGGTACCGGCCACCGCCACGGCCGCGATGGCGTCGAGCTCCATGTTGAGCCCGAGCGTGGCCGGTGCCGAGGCGCTGTTGTTGCCGGCCATCACCAGCCCCGTGAGGGCCGCCAGGCCCGAGCACGTGACGTAGGCGAGCACCTTGACGCGTCCGACGGCGATGCCGGACAGGCGCGAGGCCTGTTCGTTGCCGCCGGTGGCCAGCAGGTAGCGGCCGAAGCTGGCCCGGCGGACGACGAAGGCCACCACCACCGCGACGACCACCAGCAGCAGCACCTGGACCGGGATCCCGAAGACCCCACCACCAGGGGTGAAGAACCGCAGCTTGCTCAGCCCGAGGAAGGAGAAGGTGTCATCGCGGAAGTTCAGGAGGGCCCCGGAGGGCTTGCCCTCGGCGAGTGAGCTCAGCACCTTGGCGATGCCGCGCCCGCCGATGAACAGCACGAGGGTGGCGATGATCGGCTGGATCCGGAAGGTCGCCACGAGGAGCCCGTTGAAGACCCCGCACCCAGCCCCGACCAAGACGGCCAGGACCATCGCCGCCACGGCGGGCACCCCGGCGAGCAGCAGGATGACCCCGACTTGGGCCGAGATGGCCATCACCGACCCGACGGACAGGTCGATCCCCCCGGTCCCGATCACCAGGGCCATGCCGATGGCCACGATCGCCACCGGCACCGCCTGCCGCAGGGGTGTGTTGACGAAGTTCTCGAGCGTGAAGTTCGCGGTGTCGACTGCGTTGTAGACCAGCAGCACCACCAGGGCCAACAAGGCGCCGTAGCGCTGCAGCAGCACCCAGGGCGAGGTGCGGCGCAGCCCTTCCAGGCCCCCGCGCAGCCGAGCACCAGGACCGCCGGCGCTGCTGGACGGGGATGCCGAAGAGGACGTCGGGCCGGCAGGGCTGGTGAGGCTGGACCCCGGGTGGCGGACCGGGGCGCTCACATCCGGTCCTCCGTCGCGAGCGCGGGCTCGGCGGCCGTGGTCGCCGATCCTTCGGCCATGGCGGACATCAGGGCCTCCGCCGTGATCTCCGCACCGTGCAGCTGCGCCACGTCGCGGCCGTCGCGCAGCACGACGACCCTGTCGGCCCCGGTGATGATCTCCTCGATCTCGGAGGAGATCAGGAGCACGGCCAGCCCCTCGTCAGCGAGCTCGCGGACCAGCTCCTGGATCTCCTGCTTGGCGCCGACGTCGATTCCCCGGGTGGGCTCGTCGAGGATCAGCAGCTCGGGGTGGGTGCAGAGCCAGCGCGCTAGGAGCACCTTCTGCTGATTGCCCCCGGACAGCTCTCGGATCAGCTGGTCAGGTCCGGCGGTCTTGATCCCGAGCCTGCCGATGAACCGCTCGACGATCTGCTGCTGCGCCTTGGTGTCGACGATGCCCCGACGGGTGAGGTGCGGGAGCAGCGCCAACGTCATGTTCTCCCGGACGGTCATGTCCGGGATGATCCCCTCGAGCTTGCGGTCCTCGGACAGGAACCCGATCTTCTTACCGATGGCGTCGCGCGGCGACCGGAACCGCACCGGCTCTCCCGCCACTTCCACCTCGCCGCGCTCGACCGGGTCAGCCCCGAAGATCGCGCGGGCTGTCTCGGAGCGCCCCGAACCGAGGAGGCCGGCCATGCCGACCACCTCACCAGCACGCAGGTCCAACGACACGTCCAGCACGGCCGGCTCGTTGCTGATCTGGCGGACTGAGAGCAGCGAGGCGCCGGCAGGCCGGGACCCCACCCCGTGCCGGAGCTCACGCTCGGGGGTGGTGAGATCGCGCCCGAGCATCGTGGACACCAGCTGGTAGCGCGAAACCTCACTCATCGAGGCGTCCAGGACGGTCCGGCCGTCCCTCATGACGGTGATCTTGTTGCAGACGGCGTAGAGCTCATCGAGCCGGTGGGAGACGAAGATGATGGACACGCCGCCCTGTTGGAGGCGGCGGATGACAGTGAAGAGGGTCTGCACCTCCTGTTCGGCGAGCGAGCTGGTGGGCTCGTCCATGATCACCAGTCGGGCGTCGAAGGAGAGCGCCCGAGCGATCGCCGTCATCTGCTGGGTCGCGATGGGGTAGTCGCGCAGCGGGCGCGTCACGTCGATGTCGATCTCGAGCCGGCTGAGCAGCTCGCGGGCCCGCGCGTTCATCGCCGACCAGTTGAGCAGGCCGAACCGCTTCGGCTCCTGGCCCAGGGCGATGTTCTCTGCCACCGACCGGTGCGGCACCAGGTTGACCTCCTGAAAGATCGTCGCGATGCCCCCGCGTTGAGCCTGGCTGGGCGAGGTGAAGCTCACCGGCGTACCGGCGAAGGTGATGTCGCCGGAGTCGCGCCGGTACACCCCCGTGAGCACCTTGATCATCGTCGACTTGCCGGCGCCGTTCTCCCCGATCAAGGCCCGGACCTCGTGGTGGCCGACCTCGAGGTGCGCGTCGACCAGCGCCGGCACGCCGGAGAAGGACTTGTCGATGTGGTGCATGGCCAGCAGCGGCTCGGCCGTGCTGGGGCCCGAGGGGCCCCCGCGACGACCCGGCCCGGCGTCTGGTCCGGGACCAGCGGCGCTCTCGGGGACGCCGGCTCCCGGACCTGCTCCTGCGCTCACGGTGACGTCACTGCTCCCTCTGCTGATCAGAGTCCGCGTCGTAGCCGGTGGGCTCAGTAGGCCTGCTCGATGTTCTCCTCGGCGTTGCTGGAGTCGAACAGGCGGTCGGTGCTGACGATCCTGATGGGCACCTCTTCGCCCGCGGCGTAGGACTCGAGGGTGTCGTAGGCGACCGGCCCGAACCGCGGGTTGCACTCGACGCTCGCCACCAGCTCGCCGGCGGCGACGGCGGTGACCGCGTCCTTGTTGCCGTCGATGGAAACCAGCTTGACGTCGGTGCCCGGGGTCTTGCCGGCGGACTTGAGGGCGTTGACGGCACCCAGCGCCATCTCGTCGTTGTGGGCGTAGACCGCGTTGGCGTCCGGTTGGGACTGCAGCAGCGTCTCGGTCACGCTCTGGCCCTTCTCCCGCGAGAAGTCACCGTCCTGGGACACCACGATCTTCATGTCCGGGCAGGCCCCGATGGCGTCCGCGAAGCCCTTCTTGCGGTCGATGGCCGGGGAGGAACCGGTGGTGCCCTCGAGCTCGATGATGTTCGCCTTGCCGTCGGTGGCCTTGGCCATCTGGATGGCGGCGCGCTTGCCCTCCTGGACGAAGTCTGAGGCGATGGTCGTGACGAAGTCCTTGCCGGGCTTGGCGATGGAGGGGTCGACCGTGCGGTCCACCAGGAAGACCGGGATGCCGGCATCGGCAGCCTGCTTGACCACGGGTGCGAGACCCTTCTCGGTATTGGGCGCGAGGAAGATGGCGTCCGGCTTCTGGTTGATCAGGGCCTTCATGTCCTGGATCTGCTTGTCCTCCTTGCCACCTGCATCAGTGATGGTGATCTTCCACCCACGCTTCTGGGCCTCCTCCTTCATGCTCGCCGTCTCGGCCAGCCGGAAGGGGTTGTCGCTGGTGATCTGGCTGAAGGCCACCGAGTAGCTGTCCTTCTTCTCCAGCTTCGGAGCGTCCTTGGAGATCGGGGTGTCGGCCGGGGCCTCCGAGTTGCCCGGGTCCTCGGCGTCCACCAGCGGGCAGGTACTGCCTCCGGCGCTGGCCTGACCGCTCGCGCTCGCTCCGGAGTCGGCCTGTTGCTCGTCGGCTGCCGTGGCGCAGCCACCACCGACGACGAGCACGGCCGCGGCTGTGAGAGCGAGACCGAACTGAGTGAGCTTCATCGTTCCTCCTGGTGAAGTGGCCCGACCGGGGTCAGCGGGAGGCCGTGGCGTCCGGGGTGCGCAGCGTCGGCGCGGGGCTGGACGGCAGGGAGTCCGGGCACAGCTTCCGCGCCGGTTCTCCAGGCTCATCGAGCACAGCGTCGCTGCTGCAGGCTTCGGTCGATCGGCGGATCGGGATCAGCGTAAACCGGCCTCGTCACTGCGGAGGGCTGCCCTCGCAAACAGCGCTCCGGGTGTCGCACGGGTTGCGGCCACGGCCCGCAGTGCCGCGCAGCGCTGCCTCGCGCAGCGGGTGCCGGCAGGCCGAGCGCGTGCCCCGAGACCTTGGCCCCGATTGTCTTCCAGGCCCCATCCCCGGGGCGCGCGATGTGGTCGACGTGCGGCTCTTCATCGTGCGCTCGCCCATGGTCGGTCCGCCACTGGTCTCCTCGCCGCACCAGGGGGGCGCTTTTCCACCGAGGTGGGGACGTCGCTGGCAAGGGTCACGGACCGCTGCTGGGAAGTGCCGATCAGCCAAGCCGGAGGTCCGCCCCAGACCTCAGGAGCTCCACGTGTCCCCCACCGCCGCCCCGAAGACCGCCCCCAGATCTCCCCGGTCCGACGGCGTCGGGGACCCCTGCTTCGGATGCTGACCGGCACAGCTCTCGCGGCGGCGCTGTGCGCGCTCGCGCCTGGCCAGCCTGGGGGCGGAGGCTGAGGCGGCGACAACGCCCGCCATCACCCTCAAGGTCAGCCCCTACGGCAGAGCGGCGAGGTCTGAGGCGCTGACCGCCCACGACAACCCGAGACGCGTGGGAAGGCCGTGGATCGTGGACGTGCACGGCGGGTACTGGCGAGGGGGAAGCCACAAGTCCAACGCCGCCTGGGCCAAGCGGATGGCGGCCTCCGCACCTGGTTCGCCCTCGCCTGCGCGATCGCCCTCTGCGAGTGCGATACCGGCACCACCGGGTCGCCGGTGCAGTGCCAAGCGGCCCGGGCACCCTCATGCTCTGCGCCTGGCTGCGGTGCGGCCTGAGCCGGTGCGACGGCGGCGATCAGGCTCAGCGCGAGGGCTGACGCGCGATGTGTGTGATCGGTCGAGGGCTTGTGACGGAGTCCGAGACCCTATGAGCGGGAGAGGGGAGGGTGATGCCTGAGTCCTTCAGCCGGGCCGTTCCACCGGCAGCCCGACAGCATTCAGCCAGGGAGCGGAGCGGCGAGGGTGGGATTCGAACCCACGGAACGGTCTCCCGCTCGGGCGCTTTCAAGGCGCCTGCACTAGTCCACTATGCGACCTCGCCTGCGCGACCACCGAGGACCCGGCCGCAGGACCACCGAAGCGTAGCCGAAGGGTGCGTGACAGGCTCGCCGTCATGAAGGCGATCGTGGCCGACGGGACCGGCGGCCCCGAGGTGCTCCGGCTCTTGGAGGTGGAGGACCTGCGCGCCGGTCCTGGCGAGCTCCTCCTGGACGTGACGGCGGCCGGGGTCAACCGCGCCGACCTGCTCCAGCGCCAGGGACACTACCCGCCACCGCCGGGAGCGAGCCCGCTCATCGGGCTGGAGGTCTCCGGGCGGGTGGCTGTCGTCGGAGAGGGGGTGGAGGGCTGGTCGGTCGGAGCTTCCGCCGTCGCGCTGCTCGCCGGCGGCGGGTACGCCGAGCAAGTCGTGGTGCCGGCCGGGCAGGTCGTTCCGCCACCACCTGGTCTCAGCCTCGTCGAGGCGGCCGGAGTCCTCGAGGTCGCGGCGACAGTCTTGTCCAATCTCGACCTGGCCCACCTGGTCGCAGGCGAGGTCTTCCTCGTCCACGGGGGCGCCGGCGGCATCGGCTCCTTCGCCATCCAGTACGCGCGCAGCCTCGGCGCTTCCGTGGTGGCCACGGCAGGGTCTCCCGACAAGCTCGCCTACTGCCGCTCGATCGGTGCCCAGCACGCCTTCTCCTACCGCGACGACTGGCCATCCCAGGTGCATGCAGCCTTTCCCGACGGAGTCGACGTGGTGCTCGACAGCATGGGGGCGAAGTACCTCGAGGCCCACCAGCAGCTGATGGCCTTCGAGGGGCGTCTGGTGGTCATCGGGATGCAGGGCGGCACGCGCGCCACGCTTGACCTGGGAGCGCTGCTGGCGCGGCGCGGCGTGGTCACCGCCACCTCGCTGCGCCCGCGCTCGCCGGCGGAGAAGGCGCAGATCTGCCGGCGGGTGGTCGAGCGGGTGTGGCCGCTGCTGGCCGACGGGACCATCGCGATGACGCCGCAGACGACGTTTCCGTTGGCTGAGGCAGCCGCGGCGCACGCCCATCTCGAGTCCGGGGACAACCTCGGCAAGGTGGTGCTCGTCGTCAGCCGATGAGGGTGTTGTCCGTCTGAGTCAGGTGTTGTCTGCTCTTCCCAGTGTCTCGTAATCGAACGCTTGTTCTTTTAGCCTGGGGACATGGATCTCGACTCCGGAGCACCCCTGGTGGGTCGGCGGCTGGCCGCACTGGCGGACGCGCTGACTCTCCTGGTGAACGAGGTCGAGGCGGGTGGCCTCGACCACTTGGACGCCCCAGGGCTGGTCGCCTTCCTGCAGGACTTCGAGGCCGTGCGGAATCGATTGCCACTCGTCGACCACCGAGCCCTGCGCGACGCGGCGACGCGAGACATCGCCGCCACCCTGGGACAGGGCCGGCTCCCTCGGCTGCTGACTTCGGCACTCCGGATCTCGGCGGGCGAGGCGCACCGGCGGGTCCGGGCGTCCGAGCAGGTCGGCGACCGTGTCAGCGTGCTCGGGGAGCAGCAGGCGCCGGTCCGCGCGGAGCTCGCCGCGGCGCAGCGGAGCGGCCAGGTCACCCCGGAACAGGTCGACATCATCTGTCGCGGGCTGGCTCGGGTCGACCTCGTCGGTTACGACCCCGCTGCTCTGGCGCGCGGGGAACACGACTTGACCGAGCTCGCCTCCGTGCTGGGACCACGCGACCTGCAGGTCTGCACCGAGCGCTTCGTCGAGCACCTCGACCCAGACGGCAGCCGCCCTCAGGACCAGCTGGACGAGGACCGGCGCTACCTCGAGCTCCGGCGCGGGCGCGACGGCAGCTGGCGGGGCGAACTGCGACTGACTGCGCCCGTCGGGGCGAAGCTCCGTTCGCTGCTGCTGCCACTGTCCCGTCCGCGCACGGACCTGGTTCCTGGACCACGGGGTGGGCTGGTCGAGCTCCCGGACGAGCGCACGCACGGCCAGCGGATGCACGACGCTCTCGAGGAGGTCTGCGACCGCCTGCTGCGTGCGGGCGACCAGCCGGAGTCCGGGGGCGTCCCCAGCACTGTCCTGGTGACCATCGACTACGACAGCCTCCTGCAGCGCACCGGCTTCGGGACGACCGCCGAAGGTGACCTGATCTCGACGTCACGGCTGCTCGAGCTGGCCGCGGAGGCGGAGATCATCCCGACGGTGCTCAACCGGTCGGGCGCGGTGCTGACGCTGGGCCGGTCCCGACGGATCGCCTCTCGGACGCAGTCGCTCGCCCTTGCCGCCCGCGACGGCGGGTGCAGCTTCCCGGGGTGCGACCATCCACCACCGTGGTGCGAGCGGCACCACATCGTCCCGTGGATCGAGGGCGGCCTGACCGATCTCGACAATCTGACCCTTCTGTGCCGCTACCACCACCACAACTTCGCCGCCCGCGGGTGGACCTGCCACCTGGGCGAGGACCGGCTGCCGGTGTGGATCCCGCCTCGTCTCGTCGACCGCGAGCAGAGACCGTTGCGGAACGCGCGGATTGCGGCGCGACGTCCGGGTCAGGCGGTGAGCGAGCCCGGACTTACGCTCACCGGATGACCGCCGACGGCCCAACCATCCTGGCGACCTCGGGAGGCCTCCGCCCCGGGCGCCGCACCCGCTGGGAGTTCTCGGAGCTGACCGAGCACGCGTTGGAGCTGGCCGGGGTCTCGGGTCGCCCTCCTCGGATCTGCTTCCTGGCCACCGCGTCCGGCGACAACCCGGCGGTGCTCACCTGGCTGTACGAGGCGGCCATGCTGCGCGGCCTCCACGCCTCGCACCTCACCTCGTTCGGGATGCCCAACGTGGAGGACCCAACCGCCCACCTGCTGCAGCAGGATGTCGTCTGGGTGATGGGTGGGAGCGTCTCCGGGTTGCTGGCCCTGTGGCGGCTGCATGGCTACGACCGGGCGCTGGAGACGGCATGGCGGGCCGGGGTGGTCCTCACCGGCGTCTCCGCGGGATCGATCTGCTGGCACCAGGGCGGCACCACCGACTCCTTCGGGCCCGACCTGCAGCCGGTCACCAACGGTCTGGGTCTGCTGCCCTGGAGCAACGGTGTGCACTACGACAGCGAGGAGCAGCGCCGACCGCTCTTCCAGTCGCTGGTACAGAGCGGGGTCCTGCCTCTCGGGTACGCCACCGACGACGGGGTGGGACTGCTGTACCGGGGGACAACCCTGGTCGAGGCGCTCACCGAGGAGGACGGCAAGGCCGCGTACCACGTGCAGGCCGGGGAGGAGGCAGCCGTCGAGACCCGGCTGGACACCCGTCGGCTCTGACCAGGCCCCCGCTGTGACCCAGGTCGACCCGGCACTCGGGCCGGCCCGGGTTGGCTCCGGGCTCAGCGCAGCTCGGCCGAACCCTGACCGGCGACAGCGGCCTCAGCGCGGTCGCGGGGGACGTCGATCGTCCGGGCGCAGAAGGTGCAGGTGTCGGCGTACCGGGTGCCTACAGGGAAGATCGGGATGAAGAAGAGGGTGAATCGACGCATGTGCTTCACCAGCTGATGCGCAGCCTGGTTCCCACAGACCTCGCACACGTAGTACAGCGTCGCCAGGAGCACCTGCTTGCTGCTCAGCCCGAAGATCAGCACGTCGTCCCCTTCACCTACGACCGCCGATCGGTCGCACCCCCAAGCCTGACACGCCGGGCCGACTCCGCCCAACGACCCAGGAGCACCCGCCGGTCAGAGCCGTCTCGCCACTCCTGCCCCAGGAGCACCCGGGGACCGCCGTGTGAGCCGGGCCACGCGGGGTTAGGGTGCACCCAGGAGGCGAAGATGGACATCCGCAAGACATTCCTCGAGTGGCCGGTGCTCCGGCAGCTCACCGGCAAGGACCCACTGGGCCGTGGCTCGGCTGTGCAGTCCGAGCGTTCGCGCAACCTGGCGCCGCGCACGAAGACTGCCGACCGCGTCGTGCAGAGCATTTGCCCCTACTGCGCCGTCGGGTGCGGGCAGCGCGTCTACGTCAAGGACGAGCGCGTCGTGCAGATCGAGGGCGACCCCGACTCCCCCGTCTCCCGTGGTCGGCTGTGCCCGAAGGGGTCGGCCAGCGAGCAGCTCATCAACGCCCCCGGCCGCGCGACGACGATGCTCTACCGTCGCCCGCGCAGCACCGAGTGGGAGAAGATCGGCGTCGAAGAGGCGACCGACATGATCGCCGACCGGATGGTCGAGTCACGCCGCACGCACTGGCAGGACACCGACACCGAGGGCCGGCCGCTGCGCCGCACCATGGGCTTCGCCGCCCTGGGAGGCGCGACGCTGGACAACGAAGAGAACTACCTGATCAAGAAGCTTTTCACCGCCATGGGCGCCATACAGATCGAGAACCAGGCGCGTATTTGACACAGTGCCACGGTTCCCAGTCTGGGAGCCTCGTTCGGCCGGGGCGGCGCTACCGGTTTCCTGCAGGACATCCAGAACGCTGACTGCATCGTCATCCAGGGTTCCAACATGGCCGAGTGCCACCCCGTGGGATTCCAGTGGGTGATGGAGGCCAAGGCGCGTGGTGCCAAGGTCATCCACATCGACCCCCGGTTCACGCGGACCTCGGCCGTGGCGGACACCCACGTCCCGATCCGCGCGGGCAGCGACATCGTGTTCCTCGGTGCCGTCATCAACTACATCCTCAGCAACGAGCTCTACTTCGAGGAGTACGTCCGGTCCTACACCAACGCGGCCAACCTGGTCTCGGAGGACTTCCGTGACGTCGACGACCTCGACGGCGTCTTCTCCGGCTACGACCCCAAGACCGGCACCTACGACCCGACCAGCTGGGCTTACGAGGGCCACCAGGACGGCGTCGACGGCAGCGGACAGGGTGACGAGGGCCAGGAGTCCACGTCGAGCCGGGCTGGCGGGCACGAGCTGGGTGGCCACGGCGCGGCGCTCAAGGACTCCGACGTCGTCCGCGACGAGACGCTGCAGCACCCCCGCTCGGTCTTCCAGGTGCTGAAGCGGCACTACGCCCGCTACACCCCGGAGATGGTGCAGGAGACCTGCGGCATCAGCCCCGAGCAGCTGCAGGAGGTCTGCGAGGCCGTGACCGCCAACAGCGGCCGCGAGCGCACGACCTGCTGGGTGTACTCGGTCGGCTGGACCCACCACACGGTGGGCGTGCAGATGATCCGGACCTCAGCCATCATCCAGCTGCTGCTGGGCAACATGGGCCGTCCCGGTGGCGGCATCATGGCGCTGCGCGGTCACGCCAGCATCCAGGGCTCGACCGACATCCCGACGCTGTTCAACCTGCTGCCCGGCTACCTCCCGATGCCCAAGGCCGGCACCCACGACAGTCTCGACGAGTACGTCGCCCAGATCGCCAGCCCCGACCAGAAGGGCTTCTGGACCAACGCCCGGAGCTACACCGTCAGCCTCCTCAAGGCCTGGTGGGGCGAGGCCGCGACCGAGGAGAACGACTTCGCGTTCGACTACCTGCCCAGGCTGACCGGAGACCACGGCACCTACGCCACGGTCATGTCGATGCTGCGCGACGAGATTGACGGCTACTTCCTGCTGGGTCAGAACCCCGCCGTCGGGTCCGCGCACGGGAAGATGCAGCGGATGGGCCTCTCGCACCTCAAGTGGCTCGTCGTCCGAGACCTCAACATGATCGAATCGGCGACGTTCTGGAAGGACGCCCCCGAGATCGAAACCGGGGAGCTGCGGACCGAGGAGATCGACACCGAGGTCTTCTTCTTCCCCGCCGCCGCGCACGTGGAGAAGGCGGGCACGTTCACCCAGACGCAGCGGATGTTGCAGTGGCACCACAAGGCCGTCGAACCGCCCGGGGACTGCCAGAGCGACCTCGAGTTCTTCTACCTCCTCGGCCAGAAGGTCCGGGCCCGGCTGGCGGACTCGACCGATTCCCGGGACCGGCCGATCCTCGACCTCACCTGGGACTACCCGCGCCTCGAGGACGGCGAGCTCGACGCCGAGGCGGTCCTCAAGGAGATCAACGGTTACGTCCTCAGCGGGGAGAAGAAGGGCCAGCTGCTCAACACCTTCAACGCGATGTCGCCGGACGGCTCGACCAGCGGGGGCTGCTGGATCTACACCGGCGTCTACGCCGACGGGGTCAACCAGTCAGCACGCCGCAAGCCGGGCGGGGAGCAGTCCTGGGTGGCGCCGGAGTGGGGATGGGCGTGGCCGATGAACCGCCGCACCCTCTACAACCGTGCCTCGGCCGACCCGGACGGCAAGCCCTGGAGCGAGCGCAAGGCTTACGTCTGGTGGGACGAGGAGGCGCAGAAGTGGACCGGGCACGACGTGCCCGACTTCGAGGTGGGCAAGGCCCCGTCGTACCGGCCGCCTGCCGGAGCCTCGGGTCCTGCGGCCCTGCGCGGCGACGACCCGTTCATCATGCAGGCGGACGGGAAGGGCTGGCTCTACGCTCCGAGCGGACTGCTGGACGGGCCCCTGCCGGTGCACTACGAGCCGCAGGAGTCCCCGATCAGCAACCCGATGTCGCGGCAGCAGTCCAACCCGACACGTGAGCTCTTCTCGCGGGAGGACAACTACCAGAACCCGTCGGGAGACGAGCCAGGGTCGGAGCTGTACCCCTTCGTGTTCACCACCTACCGGCTCACCGAGCACCACACCGCCGGCGGGATGAGCCGCTGGCAGTCCCACCTGGCCGAGCTGCAGCCGGAGTTCTTCTGCGAGGTCTCCCCTGAGCTCGCCCGGGAGCGTGGTCTGGTGAACAACGGGTGGGCGACGATCATCAGCGCCCGCACGGCGATCGAGGCCAGGGTGATGGTCACCGAGCGGATGGCTCCGCTGCGAGCCGGAGGGAAGACGATCCACCAGATCGGTCTGCCCTACCACTGGGGCGTCGGCAACGACGCCCTCGTCACCGGGGACTCGGCGAACGACCTGTTCGGGATCACACTGGACCCGAACGTGCACATCCAGGAGACCAAGGTGGCGTCCTGCGACATCCAGCCCGGGCGCCGGCCCCGGGGGCCCGCCCTGCTGGACTACGTGGCCGCTCACCGCGACCGTGCGCATGTCACCTTGGCCACCGGCAACCAGCAGCGCACCCCACCCGAGGGGCCGGATGGCCGCCACCCGAGTGAGGCCGGCAGCCACGCCCACTCCACCGGGGGCCAGGTCGCCGAGGGGCACTCCGCTCCTGGGCAGGACACCAATGCGGGACCAGATGGGGGACGGGCATGAGTCCGCACAACGGCACCGGAGCTGAGCACCGGGGGCACGGGACGGCCGGTCACGACGACGGCCACCTCGGCCTGGATCAGGCTTTCACCTCGGCGGGCGGCGCCGGTCCGGCGGCGCACGCCGGGTGGGAGGCGCCGCCGGCCCGCAAGGGCTTCTTCACCGACACGTCCATCTGCATCGGCTGCAAGGCCTGCGAGGTCGCCTGCAAGGAGTGGAACGGGGTGCCGCAGGACGGCATCTACGAGCTCCTCGGCAGCTCTTACGACAACACCGGGGCGCTGGGCGCGAACACCTGGCGACACGTCGAGTTCATCGAGCAGCGCAAGCCGATGGGCGGCCTGGACACCGGGATCACCATCGGGGTACCGGAGACTGCGGTCGGACCCGACGTGCTGGTGTCGGAGGACATCCTGGGTTCGATGGCGCGCTCGGTCCACGACAAGCCGCTCGTGGACCTGGGGATGCCGGCCTTCGACCTGCCCAGCGCGTCGCCCGACGCCGGGGAGCGGACCGACTTCCGCTGGCTGATGGCCTCCAACGTCTGCAAGCACTGCACCAACGCAGGCTGCCTGGACGTCTGCCCCACCGGTGCGCTGTTCCGCACCGAGTTCGGCACCGTGGTGGTCCAGGACGACATCTGCAACGGCTGCGGCTACTGCGTGGCCGGGTGCCCCTTCGGCGTCATCGACCGCCGCATCGGGGAGAAGTCCAAGGAGAAGCCGCAGGTCAAGAACCACGGCGTCGCCCAGAAGTGCACGCTGTGCTACGACCGGCTGCTCGACGACCAGACCCCGGCCTGCGCGAAGGCCTGCCCCACGCAGTCCATCCAGTTCGGCGACGTGGACGAGCTCCGCGAACGGGCGGAGAAGCGCGTGGCCACCCTGCAGGCGGCCGGGGTGATGAACGCCCAGCTCTACGCCGAGGACCCCGAGGGCGGCGTCGGCGGAGCCGGGGCGTTCTTCCTGCTGCTCGACGAGCCCGAGGTCTACGGGTTCCCGCCCGACCCCATCGTGACCACCGCGGACCTCCCCCGCATGTGGAAGCACGCCGGCCTGGCTGCCGCTGGACTGCTGGCCGCTGCGGCCGCTGCCTTCCTCGGCGGAGGACGCTCGTGAGCGAGGGAGCCTACGACCACGGTCAGCAGGATCTCGGTGCGGCCGCCAACCCCGACATCAACGAGGCCGGGCCCCGGAGCAGCACCGAGGACCTGAACGCCGTGCCAGGCAGCCAGGGCGGGACCAGTGCGGCAGCCACGGCCGAGCGCACCCAGGGCGGCGGCCGTGGTGGGCGCGGGGGCGGTGGTCGCGGTGGCCGTCGTCGGCGCCGTCGGGCCGAGGAGCAGATGGTGCCGGACGCGACCTTCACCTCCTACTACGGCCGTCCCGTGGTCAAGGCGGCCCCCTGGGAGGCCGCGATCCCGCTGTACCTGTTCATGGGCGGCATCGCCGGCGGCTCCTCGCTGCTCGCGGCCGGAGCCGACCTCACCGACCGTCCTGCCCTGCGCCGGGGCCTGCGGATCGGTGCGACCGGGGCGATCTCGGTCAGCCTCGCCGCCCTGGTCGCCGACCTCGGTCGTCCCGAGCGGTTCCTCAACATGCTCAGAGTGTTCAAGCCCACCTCGCCGATGTCGGTGGGCACCTGGATCCTGACCGCCTACGGGCCGGGCGCCGTCGTCGCCGGTGCGGCCGAGGTGGCCAAGCTGCTGCCCGTACGGTTCGGCGTCCTCAGCACCCTGCTCGATTGGGCCGCGCGTCCTGCCGGCTTGGCCGCCGCCGCCTTCGCGCCTGGCGTCGCGTCCTACACCGCGGTCCTGCTGACCAACACCTCCACCCCCGCCTGGCACGACGCGCACCGCGAGCTGCCCTTCGTCTTCGTCGGCTCCGCCGCGGCGGCGTCGGGAGGTCTGGGCATGCTGCTCGCTCCCGTCGCCCAAACAGGTCCCGCCCGGATGTTCGCCATCGCCGGGGCCGCGGCCGAGCTGGCGGTGGAGCACCGGATGGAGCACTCGATGGGCCTCTCCGCCGAGGTCCTGCACACCGGCCACGCCGGGACGCTGATGCAGGCCAGCAAGATCCTCACCGCGACCGGTGCGCTCGGCGCGCTCCTGGTCGGTGGCCGCAGCCGGTGGGGAGCCGCCGTCTCCGGCGTCGCGCTGCTCGCCGGCTCCGCCTGCACCCGGTTCGGCGTCTTCGAGGCGGGACCGGCCTCGGTGCACGACCCGAAGTACACGATCGTCCCGCAACGCGAACGCCTCAACCGCCGCCGCGCGGCCGAGGCCGCTCGCGAGGCGGCAGGAACCCCTTCCCCTTCCGCTGCCACCTCCCAGGAGACCGCATGACCGACACGGCCGTCGCTCGCAGCGACAACCCGACCAAGGGCAGGTGGGGGCTGGTTGCTGCCGGGCTGCTGCTGCAGCTCTCCATCGGCGGGGTCTACGCCTGGAGCGTGTTCAGCCGCGCCCTCCAGGCCGCCGAGCCGTTCCAGCTCACCAAGGTCGAGGCGACCTACCCCTTCCAGGTGACGATCGGGATGATCTTCATCGGCACCTACATCGGTGGCCGGCTCCAGGACCGCCGAGGGCCGAAGATCGTCGCCCTCGCCGGTTCGGTGATCTACGGCCTCGGGATCCTGCTCGCCTCCCTCGCCCGCAACGGCGACCAGCTCTGGTTGCTCGTGGTCGGTTACGGCGTCATCGCCGGTTTCGGCCTAGGTCTGGCCTACATCGTGCCGATCGCCATGCTGCAGAAGTGGTTCCCCGACAAGCGCGGACTGATCACCGGCCTTGCCGTCGGCGGCTTCGGCTTCGGGGCCGTCATCACCGCCCCGGTCGCCCAGGCCCTGATCGGGCGCAACCCCGACGTGCCAACCTCGGCCTTCCTGCCGCTCGGCCTGGCCTACCTGGTGTTCTCGGTCGCGGGTGCGCTGATGTTCAAGAACCCGCCTCAGGGCTACCGGGTGCCCGGGTTCACCCCGGGCACCACCGGCAAGGTCACCGGGAGCGGGCGCGACTACACCCAGGGCGAGGCGCTGCGCACCTGGCAGTGGTACGCCCTGGCCGCGATCTTGACCCTTGCCGTGATGGCGGGCATCTCCCTGATCTCCCAGGCGGCCGCCAGCTTCACCGACATCTCCGGCTACACCGCTGCTGCGGCTGCTGCAGCGGTCGGCTTCCTCGGACTGTTCAACGGGGCGGGCCGCATTGTCCTGGCGACCATCTCCGAGCGCATCGGGCGGATGCCGACATTCATCATCATCCTCGCCGTCGAGGGTGGCTGCCTGCTGCTGATCCCACACGTGCAGAACGCGGTGCTGTTCTTCATCCTGGCCGCGCTGGTCTACCTCTGCTACGGCGGAGCGTTCGGCACCATGCCGGCCACCGCGGGTGACTTCTTCGGCGTGAAGTTCGCCGGCGCCATCTACGGCCTGATGCTCATTGGTTGGAGCCTCGCCGGTGTGGTGGGTCCGCTCATCGCCGCTGCCCTGATCGGTAGCGACAAGGACTACACCAGCGCGTACACGACCATCGGGATCATCGCCCTGGTCGCGATCGTCATCCCGGTGGTCACGAAGCTCCCGCGCACCCGCTCTGAGGCCACCGTGGGCGCCTCGGCCCGCTGAACCCGATCGGTCAGGGTGCGGGGGGTCAGGACCCCGGCTGCCGCGCCCTGGCCGCCGCGTTCGCGGCTCGGGTCCGCGCCGCCTTCTTCGCCGCGGCGCTGCGCTTGCGCTTGGCGGCGGCCAGCTCGGCCAGGATCTTCTGCTCGGCCCGCTCCTGGCGCTTGCGGGCATTCTCGCGCTGCCGCTCCTCGCGCTCGATGACCGCCGGTGACCGGACCGGCCAGACGTATTCGATGTCGGGCCGGACGTCGGGAAACTTCTGCCGGTAGAAGGCCGGGTCCTTGCGGACGAGCGCGGACTGGTGGCTCTGCTGCACCGCCTCGTCGAACAGCCACGAGGGCAACGCGCCCGCCTGCGCGAGCTCGGACTCGGTCCGGATGGGGCTGATGCCGAAGGCCGCCAGGTCCGCGGTGATGGTGGCGGCGCAGGTGTCGCCGAAGCCGAGCTCGAGCCACACCTCGCACATGGTCAACCCGTAGCGGCCCAGCGCCTCCTCGTAGCCCTTCCACATCAGGACCGCCGGGTGCGACTTCCAGGCGTAGCCCGGAACGGTCAGCGCGCGGACGATCTGGATCACCTCGACGCGCTGCTTGCCCAGGCGCTTGGCGTCCAGGGCCCGGCCCGACGCCACGAAGTCGGCGTGGGGGACGAAGGTTTGCATCGCGCTCCTTAAAAGCCTGTCTCGGTCTGCGTGGTCACACGGGCTGGCAGCGGGGGCAGGCGTAGACCGTGCGCCCCTGCACCGTGGTGGTGGCGACCTGCGTCCCGCAGTCGGCGCAGGCGTCCCGCTTGTAGACGCGGCGAGCGAGCGCCTCGGGCACCCCCAGCCGGTCCTCCCCGGCAGGGACGTCGACGGTGATGATGCGGCCGTCCTCCACCCCGCGGGCCATCATCTCCCGCAGCCGCGACCAGAGCTGCTCGAACTCGGCGTCGGTGACCTCGCTGGCCTGGCGGGTCGGGGGGATCCGCAGGGCGTGGAGCACCTCGGCCCGGAAGACGTTGCCCACCCCGGCCAGCACGGACTGGTCCATCAAGGCCGCTCCGACACTGCCGCGGTAGGCGTGCAGCCGACGCCGCGCCTCCTCCGCGTCCGCGTCCGGGCGCAGCGGGTCGGGGCCGAGCCCGGCCAGCAGCGCAGCCCGGCCTGCCTGGTCCAGCAGCTCGCAGGTGCTGGGAGCGATCAAGTCCCAGGCGACGTCTGGTCCACTCCCGGACACAGCCAGCCGCAGCCGTACCTGCTTCATTGCCGCCCCGGTGACCGGGGAGAAGCGCAGCAGCTTGCCCCTCATCCCCAGGTGCACGTGCACGGTCGGGGCGTCCACCAGGTCGACCAGCAGGTGCTTGCCGTACGCCTCGACCGCGCCGACCACCGCCCCGTCGACCGCGGCGGCCGGGAAGCGGCCCTGCGGTGAGGAAGCCCCGACCCGCCGCCCCACCAGCTCCTGCAGCTCACCGGCCAGCCGGTGGAGCGTATGACCCTCAGGCACCTCGAACCCCGCCCCCGGTCACCGGACAACCAGCGGGTGCGCCCCCGCGGGCAGGACCTGCCCGATCACCGGGGCGCCTGGGACCTCCCCCACCACCAGCAGACCGCCGCTGGTCTGGGCGTCCGCCAGCAGCAGCAGCTCGTCCTCCCCGACTCCGGCGTCCAGGAACGGCCGGACCCAGTCGAGGTTGCGCCGGGTGCCCCCGCTGACGAAGCCGTCGGCCAGCGCCGTCCGGGCCCCGTCCAGGTAGGGCACGGCCGACGCCTCGATCTGCAGGCTCACCCCGGAGGCGCGCGCCATCTTGTAGGCGTGACCCAGCAACCCGAAGCCGGTGACGTCGGTGGCGGCGCGCGCCCCGGCGGACAGCGCCGCTTCCGAGGCCGCCCGGTTCAACCGCACCATCGCCTCGACGGCCTGCGGGAACACCTCGCCCGTCGCCTTGTGCCGGTTGTTCAGCACGCCGATGCCCAGGGGCTTGGTGAGGCTGAGCGGAAGTCCCGGCTGGGCCGCGTCGTTGCGCAGGAGCTGGTCGGGGTCGACCAACCCGGTGACGGCCATGCCGTACTTCGGCTCGGGGTCGTCGATGCTCTGCCCCCCGGCGAGATGCACCTCTGCCTCGCGGCAGATGTCCATCCCGCCGCGCAGCACCTCGCCCAGCAGCTCCATCGGGAGCACGCCCCGCGGCCAGCCGACCAGGTTCAGCGCGACCAGGGGTCGGGCGCCCATCGCGTAGATGTCGGAGAGCGCGTTGGCCGCAGCGATCCGACCGAAGTCGTAGGCGTCGTCGACGACGGCGGTGAAGAAGTCCGTGGTGCTCACCACCGCACGGCCGCCCTCGATCCGCACGACCGCCGCGTCATCGCCGGTCTCCAGGCCGACCACCAGATCGGAGGAGGTCCACGGCGTCAGCCCGGCCAGGGTTTCCTCCAGCTCCCCCGGCGGGATCTTGCAGGCGCACCCGCCCCCGTGGGCGTACTGGGTCAACCGGTACGTCTGCTGCGCCGCCTGGTTCATGGCGCCCACTGTAGGAGGGCCCGGTTAGGCTCCTGCCCGGAGGCGTACAGGTGCCTGGTGGCCCTCCCGGTCTTCAAAACCGGTGAAGTCGAGCAGCTCGGCTTGGCGGGTTCGATTCCCGTCCGCCTCCGCCAGACCTCAGGCGGCCCCCGTGCACCTCGCCCTGGCTGGAAGCGTGGCAGTGCCGCATAGCATCGAGCGGTGACGAGCGCGGAGGTCGATCCCCGGCGGCGTGTGCCCCGCACGGACACACTGCTGGCCGACCCCCGGCTGGTGGCCGCGACGCAGCGGCTCGGCAGGGACGTGGTGAAGCAGCAGGTCACCGCCGCCCAGGCCCGCGCTCGCGCGGGAGAGCTGGCCCCGGAGTCGGTCGCAGACGCCGCACTCGCCGCCCTGCCCCACTCGCTCAGCAGCACCCGGCCGGTGCTCAACGCGACGGGTGTCGTGCTGCACACCAACCTCGGCCGCGCCCCGCTGGCCCCCGCGGCCGTTGAGGCCGTCACCGCAGCCGCCGGCTACGCCGACGTCGAGTTCGACCTGGCCACGGGCCGCCGGGCACGGCGAGGTCGGGGCGCTCTCGAGGCGCTGGCAGCGGCAGTCCCGGCCGCAGGGTCGGCGCTCGCGGTCAACAACGGCGCCGCGGCGCTCGTGCTGGCCACCACCGCGCTGGCGGCCGGTCGGGAGGTGGTGATCAGCCGGGGAGAGATGGTCGAGATCGGCGACGGCTTCCGGCTGCCCGACCTCATCGCGTCCACCGGTGCCCGGCTGCGCGAGGTCGGGACGACCAACCGGACCACCGCCGGCGACTACGCCGCCGCCCTGGGGTCGGACACTGGCTGCATCCTCAAGGTGCACCCCAGCAACTTCCGGGTCGAGGGCTTCACCTCCGCGGCCCCGATCGCCGAGCTGGCACGCCTGGGGGTGCCCCTGGTCGTCGACATCGGGAGCGGGCTGCTCGCACCCGACCCGCTGCTTCCCGACGAGCCGGACGCCGACACGTCCCTGCGGGCCGGCGCGGACGTGGTCACGGCGAGCGGGGACAAGCTGCTCGGCGGTCCCCAGGCGGGGCTGCTGCTGGGCGGCGCCGAGATCGTCGAGCAGCTGCGACGGCACCCGCTGGCCCGGGCTCTGCGGATCGACAAGCTCACCCTGGCTGCTCTGGAGGCAACGTTACGCAACCCCACCAGCCCGACCTGGGCCGCACTGCGGGCCGACCCGGCCCTGCTGCAGGCCCGCGCCGAACGGCTGGCGAGCGCCCTGTCCGTCGACGGCACCGACGCGTCGGTGATGGCCTCCGCCGGCGCGGTGGGTGGCGGCGGCGCACCCGGGCTGACCCTGCCGGGCTGGGCGGTCGCGCTGCCTGAGCACTACGCCGTCGCCCTGCGCTCGGCCCCGGATCCTGTCGTCGGCCGGGTGGAGCGGGGTCGTTGCCTGCTGGACCTGCGCTGCATCCCGGCCGCCGACGACGAGCGCCTGCTCGCCGCCGTCCGGGCCGTCGCCGCCGCCACGGGGTCCGTCCACCCCGGGGGCGAGGGCTAGTGCACGTCGTCGCCACCGCCGGGCACGTCGACCACGGAAAGTCCACCCTGGTCCGAGCCCTCACCGGGATGGAGCCCGACCGGTTCGCCGAGGAGCAGCGCCGCGGCATGACCATCGACCTCGGCTACGCCTGGACGACCCTGGAGGGCGACGGCAGCGACCGGACCCTCGCCTTCGTCGACGTCCCGGGCCACGAGCGCTTCATCGCGACGATGCTGGCCGGTCTGGGACCGGCCCCCGCCGTCTTGTTCGTTGTCGCCGCCGACGAGGGCTGGCGCCGGCAGTCCAGCGAGCACCTGGCCGCCGTGAACGCGCTCGGGCTGACCGCCGGTCTGCTGGTGGTCACCCGCTCCGACCTCGCTGACCCCGGTCCCGCGATCGCCGAGGCGCAGGCCAAGATCGCCGCCTCCAGCCTCGGCCGGGTGCCCGCCGTCGCGGTTTCGGGGCGGACGGGGGCCGGTCTGCCCGGGCTCCGCACGGCGCTCGCTGCTCTGGTCGAGCGCGTGCCCGCGCCCCGCACCGAGGGTCGGGTGCGGCTCTGGGTGGACCGGTCCTTCACCATCCGCGGCGCGGGGACCGTCGTCACCGGCACCCTCGGCGCCGGGCGGCTCCGCGTCGGCGACACCCTGCAGCTAGGGAACCGGCGGGTCCGGGTGCGTGGCCTGCAGAGCCTCGGGGCACCGGCGGACGCCGTGACCGCGGTCGCCCGCGTCGCGGTGAACCTGCGCGGGGTCGAGGTCGACGAGGTGGGCCGCGGTGACGCCCTGCTCACCCCGGACGCGTGGCCGTCCACCGGCGTCGTCGACGTCCGGGTGGTCCCGGCGACGGGCGAGGTGGCCGAGCTCCCCGCCGAGCTGGTGCTGCACAGCGGGACGGCGGCCGTGCCGGTGCGGCTGCGGCCCCTCGGTGAGAGCACCGCCCGGCTGACCCTGCACAGCCCGCTGCCGCTCGAGCCGGGTGACCGGCTGGTGCTGCGCGACCCCGGGCGTCACGCGGTGGCCGCCGGCGCCCTGGTCCTCGACGCCGACCCCCCCGAGCTCCGCCGTCGGGGGGCTGCGTCGGCCCGTGCGGACGCGCTGGAGCGGGTGGCAGAGTCCCCACCGGGTGAGGTGCTGGCGGAGCAGGTGCGTCGACGGGAGGCCGTCCGGACCGCCGAGCTGGTCGCCCTCGGCGTGCCCACCGAGGATCTGGCCGGAGTCCGGGTGAGCGGCGACTGGCTGGTCGACCCCCAGGTTTGGGACGGCTGGCAGCGGGCTCTGGGCACGGCGGTCGACGACCACGCCCGCGCTCACCCTCTCGACCCCCGGCTGAGCGTTGAGGCGGCCCGCCGCGACGTCGGCCTGCCGGACCGGTCCCTGCTGCTGCAGGTGGCCGCCGCCGCCGGGTTGGACCACGCCGACGGCCGGCTGACCCGCCCAGGAGCCGGCGACGACCTGGGGCCGGCGGAGGCGGGCCTGGCCCAGCTGACCGCCCGTCTGACGGCGGACCCCTTCCTGGCGCCGGAGAAGGGCGACCTGGAGCAGTGGGGACTGGGAGTCGCCGAGCTCGCCGCCGCGGAGCGGGTCGGCCGGCTGGTGCGGCTGACTGCCGACGTCGTGCTGCTGCCCACGGGGCCGGCACAGGCGATGCGCTCGCTCTCCGGCCTGCCTCAGCCGTTCACCTTGAGCCAGGCGCGCCAAGCGCTCGGGACCACCCGGCGGGTGGCGGTCCCCCTGCTCGAGCACCTGGACCGGCGCGGCTGGACCGTCCGGGTGGACGGCCAGCTGCGGCGGGTCAAGGGGCGCTGACCTCCGCAGTTGTCCGCCGGCCCACGACGTGCCAGGCCCGGCCGACGAGCAGGAAGGTCAACAGCGCCACGGTGAGCGGCGCCCACGGCACCCCGGAGAAGGCCGCGGAGAACTCGGCGGCGTTCGCCACCGCGCGGACCTGGGTGCCCAGAAAGCTCCCTTCCGCTGCTCCGGTGGCGCCCGTGAAGCTCAGGGCGTCGACCATGCCGAGGGCGTAGAAGAGGGTCGCGTACACCCAGGCGGCCAGCACCAGGGAGGCGGCGACGGCACCCTGGTTCCAGCGCGGACGTGGCTGCGGCTCGGCGTCGAGGTAGTGGTGGGCCAGCTGGCGGGGCGATCCCAGGTCGGTTAGAGCTGCCTCGAGGCCGACGTCGGCGCTCGCCGCGTCGAGGTTGGCCCGCAGCTCGGCCAGCACGGCCCGGCGGCGACGGCGCGGCATCGGGTCCAGCCACAGCTCCACACGCTGCAGGTACCAGGCGCGGCGCCAGCGCGCAGCCAGGGACGGGGTGGGGGTCATGCGGACTCCTTCGGATCGGGAAGCAGGCGGGCGACGACGGCGGTCAGGTCGGTCCAGGCGCGGCGGGACTCGGCGAGCAGGCCCAGCCCCGACGCGGTGGGTCGGTAGTACTTCCGGGCCGGGCCCGCGGCGGACGGAACCAGCCGTGAGCTCAGCCGGCCTTCCCGCTCCAGGCGGGTCAGCACCGGGTAGACGGTTCCGGTGGCGATCCCGTGCAGTCCGCCCCGCTGCAACCGGGTGACCAGCTCGTAGCCGTAGGACTCCTCCTGGTCGAGCAGGGTGAGCACCAGCATCGGCAACACCCCCTTGAGCAGCTGAGGGTCCCGGTCGGCCAGAGCGGCGGGTTCCATCCTGGAAGGCTAAGTCTGCTATTCGGCTATGTCAACTATCCGGCCAATGTGCTTACTGCACTGCTCGCTCTTCTGAGGAGTCCTCCAGCCTCGCCCTTGCCGAACCGCACCGGCGCGGGCTCCCCGCCGGCCCGGGTCAGGAGGTCCATGCGCGCCAGAGCCGCGCGTACTCGCCCTCGGCGGCTACGAGCTCCTCGTGGCTGCCCAGCTCGGCGATCTCCCCCTCGATCACCACGGCGATCCGGTCGGCGTCATGGGCGGTGTGCAGCCGGTGCGCGATCGCCACCACCGTGCGCTCCTCCAGCAGGGCCGCCATCGAGCCCTCGAGGTGCCGGGCGGTCCGCGGGTCGATCAGCGACGTGGCCTCGTCCAGCACCAGGGTGTGCGGGTCGGCGACCACCAGCCGGGCCAACGCGACCTGCTGCGCCTGAGCCGGCGTCAGCTTCTGATGACCAGAGCCCAGCAGCGTGTCGAGCCCATTCGGAAGACGGTGCACCCAGTCCCAGGCGTCGACCGTGCGCAGGGCCTCCACCACGGTGGAGTCCGGCGAGCCCTCCCGAGCCAGGATGATGTTGTCGCGGACGCTCCCGACGAAGACGTGGTGCTCCTGGGTGACCAGGGCCACCTCGGTACGCAGCACGTCCAGCGGCAGCGCCGTCAGTTCGACGCCGCCGACCGTGACCGAGCCGGCGCGCGGGCCGTTGATGCCCGCCAGCAGACGGCCCAGTGTGGACTTGCCGGACCCGCTCGGTCCCACGATGGCGAGCCGCTCGCCGGGACGCAGGTCGAGGTTCACGCCGTGCAGCACGTCGTGGCCCTGGCGGTAGGCGAAGCGCAGGTCCGTCCCGACCAGCCGGCTGCCCAACGGTCGCTCCTCACCGGCCACCCGGTCCTGCGGCACGGAGGCGATGCCCAGCAGCCGCGCCGTGGAGGCGATGCCGACCTGGAGGCGGTCGACGTTGCGGATCAACCGCTGGAGCGGCTCGATCAGCGCCTGGACGTAGAGCACAGCCGTGGTGACCTGGCCCAGGCTGACGACGCCCTGCACGTAGCCGAAGGCGCCGACCAGCAGCACCAGGACCTGCGGGCTGTCGAAAGCGATCCCGAGGGCGCCGAACAGCAGGTTCCGCAGCGCCATGGTGTAGCGCTCGGCCTGGGAGGAGACGGCGATGTCGCCGTCGCCCAGCTCGACCCGGTTCCGCTGCAGGCCGAGCGCCTCGACGGTCCGGGCGCCCTCGACGGTCTCGGTCAAGCTGGTGTTGATCCGCGAGTAGGTGCCGCCCTCGGTGATGTAGCCCTTCGGGGCACGCTTCAGGTAGCGCCGGCTGGAGAACCACAGCAGCGGCATGCTGACCAGCAGTGGAAGGGCCAGCAGCCAGGAGTTGAGCACCATGGCACCGACGGTGAGCACCGTCGTCATCGCGGCGATGATCGCCTCGGGCAGGCCGAAGCGGACGGACTCGCTCATGGTGTGGACGTCCCGGGTGACCCGGGTGACCAGATCGCCGGAGCTCGCGCTCTCCACCCGGCCGAGCGGCAGCCGCAGCACAGTCCAGACGATGTACTCCCGCGCCTCGGCCAGCAGGTCCTGACCGAAGCGGACCGACGTCCGAAGGGCCAGGAAGATGAGCAGGGCCTGCAGGCCGACCACGACGGTGACGGCCAGCGCGAGGCCGTCCAGGCGGGCGGCGAGCGAACCGCCGGCCACGGCCGCGTCCACCACCTCGCCGAGGATCCGGGGCACCACCAGCCCGGCGATGGCCGCCAGCGCGTGCAGGGTCAGCAGGGCGGTGACCAGGAACCGACGGCTGGTGAACAGGGTGCGCAGGAAGGCGACGACCTCGTGGCTGTCGGCGACGGGCAGCGCCCGAGCCGGCCGCCGCGAGCTGCGGAAGTACTCCTCCGCCCGCTCCTCGCGCGCCAGGTGGCGACGGCGCCAGGCGCGCAGGCGCTCCCGGGGAGCGCCGGTGTAGGGAGGCTCGAGCTCCGAGGGCACGACGGGCTCGCGCTGACCCGACCGCCAGGTCTCGGCCGAGCCGGTCAGCTCGACGCGGAGATCGGTCATCGTGCCTCCTCCGCGCCCACGCGCTCGTCCGGGTGGTCGTCCAGGCTGCGGGCCACGACCGACCGGTAGCCCGGTGAGGTGGCCAGCAGCTCCTCGTGCGTGCCGCTGTCCACGACCAGTCCGTCCTCCAGAAAGGCGATCCGGTCGGCGTGGTGCAACAGCAACGGGGAGACGCTGGTGGCGATGGTCGTCCGGCCCCGCCGGTGCGCGGCGAGCCTGGCCGCGATCAGGGCCTCGGTGTGCGCGTCGACGGCCGAGGTCGGCTCGACCAGCACCAGTACGGCGGGATCCAGGCCCAGGGCGCGAGCCAGCACCATCCGCTGCCGCTGGCCCCCGGACAGACCACGCCCGCGTTCGTCGATGACGCCCTGCCAGCCGCCGGGCATCGCCTCGAAGACGTCCTCGGCCGCGGCGGCGTGCAGCACCTCCTCGGCCTGTTCCCGGCTGAGCCGGCCGTGCGGGTCGACGAGGTCCTGCAGCGTGCCGGCGAACACCTGGCTGGCGGCGTCGCTGACCAGGATCGTGCGACGGACCTCGGCCAGCGACACGTCGGCCAGGTCCACGGGACCGAGGCTGACTCCCCAGCTGCCAGCGGCCAGCCGGTGGTCGCGCTCCGCCAGCCGTGTCCGCTCGGCCCGCTGCTGCTCACGCGCGCGACGTACCGCGCGGCCCTTGACCCCCTCGACCCCCAGCGGCACCGGCTCGTACTCAGCGGGCAGATAGCGACCCAGCCGGTCGGCCAGCGCGGCGGAGTCGTCCGGCAGCGCGGAGACGATCAGCGTCAGCTCACCGGGGCGGGCGGTGAAACCGGAGCGGCTGTCGTGCAGCACACCCGAAGCGGGCAGGCGGAGCGGCTCCGCGGGGGTCGTCCACGGCGGCTGCTGCTCGAACAGGGCGATGGCCTTGCGCGCCGAGATGAGGCAGCGAACCCACTTCTGGGCCGACTCGAAGAAGGTCTGGATCGGCCACACCATGAACACCGCATAGCCGAAGAAGCTGACCAGCTCGCCGACGCTGAGCCGACCTTCGACGACCTGACGGGCTCCCAGCCAGGTGAGGGCGACCAGGAACAGGCCCGAGAACAGCACGCTGGCAGCGTCGACCGCCGCCTGCCACCGACCCGCGGACAGCCCGGCGGCGCGGGTCAGCTGCGACTGCGCGGCGTAGTTGCGGGCGAAGGTCTGCTCCCCGCCGATGCCGCGCAGGATCCGCAGGCCGGCCACGATGTCGGTGGCCAGCGACGTCAGCTCCGACGAGCGGGTGCGCTCCACCTCCTGGCGGCGCTGGAGCGGGCGCAGGAGCGGCAGCGCGAGGACCACGATCAGCGGCGCGGCGACCAGCACCAGGACGCCGAGCTGAAACGAGGTGGACAGCACCAGGCCGGCGATCACCAGGTAGGCGACGACCGCGCCAGCAAAGTTGGCCAGCACCTCGTTGAGACCGCCGAACTGGTCGGTGTCGCCGGAGGCCACGCTGAGCACCTCCCCGGTCGGGGTGCGCTGCGGGAGGACGTGGCCCATCTGGGTGACCTTGCGGGTGACCATCTTGATGGCGCCGTACATCCCGACCAGCCAGGCACGGACGATCAGCGTGTGGCTGAGCACGCCGGCGATCGCGCCGACGATGATCAGCCCGACCAGCACCGCGCTCAGCGAGCCGACCGTGCCCAGGTCCTGCGCGCGGATGCCGTCGTCGATGATCCGCCCGACGACGTAGGGCCCGACCGCCCCGGGCAGCCACTGGAGCACCGTGACGCCGGTCAGCAGCATCACCGTCGTCCGCTGCTGGCGCAGCAGCCACAGCAGGAACCGGCTGGGGCTGCGGGTGTCGGGCCGGGAGAAGTCGCCCCGGCCGCCCGGGGGCCGGGGTGCCCCGGAGCCCACGACCGCCGAGGTCCCCGTGGGGGGAACGGCCGCCGCGTCCTCGAAGTCCGGGACGACCGGTGGGAAATCCTGCATGGGCGGCTCAGCCTAGGCGGCGTCCACGCCGGTCTCCACCGGATTTCCGGCCCCACCGCGGGCTCGGCGAGCGGCCGACTCGCTGTCAGCGGCCGCACCTAGGATCGGGGCATGACCAGCCAGCATGAGGACGAGCAGAACGGGGCCGGACCGGGCGGCCAGGCGGTGGCCGGAGCCACCGAGGACGGGCGCGTCTTCGTGGTGACGCCTCAGGCGATGGCCGTCGAGGGTCCGCCGGCGCAGCAGGTCGAGACCCCCGGCGACCCGGCGCAGCGCTCGGTGACCGAGATGGTGGAGCAGCCGGCGAAGGTCATGCGCATCGGCAACATGATCCGTCAGCTGCTGGAGGAGGTAAAGGCGGCGCCGCTCGACGAGGCCAGTCGCGCCCGTCTGCGCACCATCCACTCCGCCTCGATCGCCGAGCTCAAGGAGGGGCTCGCGCCCGAGCTGGTCGAGGAGCTGGACCGGATCACCCTGCCCTTCGGCGCCGAGGAGACCCCGACCGACGCCGAGCTGCGCATCGCCCACGCCCAGCTGGTCGGCTGGCTCGAGGGGCTGTTCCACGGCATCCAGACGGCGCTGTTCGCCCAGCAGATGGCCGCCCGTGCCCAGCTCGAGCAGATGCGGCGCGCCCTGCCCGCCGGCCGTGGGCCGGCCGCACCGGAGGGTCCTCCAGGAGGCGGCAGCGGGGGGATGTATCTCTGAGCAGCGCCCAGCGCCGGAGGACGGGGACGACCGTGAGGTGGACCTCGCGATCCTGGGCGGGGGGCTCGCGGGGTCCCTGGTCGCCCTCGCCGTGGGCGCCCGCCACCCGCGGCTGCGGATCGCCGTCGTCGAGCAGGACCGGATCGGTGGAAACCACGTCTGGTCGCACTTCAGCGCCGATGTCGACGACGCCGACGCCTGGCTCGTCGAGCCGCTGGTCACCTACCGCTGGGACGCCTACGACGTGGCCTTCCCCGGCTTCGCGCGCGAGCTGACGGCCTCCTACCGCAGTATCACCTCCGAGCGGCTCGCCGAGGTGTTGCACGCGCGCCTGCCCGGCAGCGTCGTCCGCGGCCGGGTCGCCGAGGCCAGACCTGACCGGGTCCGGCTGCACGACGGACGGGTTCTCCGTACCGGGGCCGTGCTGGACGCCCGCGGCCCCGGCGACCTCAGCCTGCTGCGGCTCGGCTACCAGAAGTTCGTCGGCCAGGTCCTGCACACCACGGCGCCGCACGGCGTCCGCCGGCCGGTGGTGATGGACGCGACGGTGGAGCAGCGCGACGGGTACCGCTTCGTCTACCTGCTGCCCTTCGGGCCGCAGGAGATCTTCGTGGAGGACACCTACTACAGCGACTCCGCGCGGCTCGACGAGGCGGACCTGCGGGACCGGATCGCGGCCTACGCCGCAGCCAAGGGCTGGCGCGTCGAGCGCACCAGCCGGACCGAGAGCGGCGTGCTGCCCGTGGTGGTCAGCGGGGACTTCGAGCGCTACTGGGCCTCCACCGGGACCGAGCTGGCCAAGGCGGGCATGCGGGCGGGGCTCTTCCACCCGACCACCGGGTACTCCCTGCCCGACGCGATCCGGCTCGCCGGGCTGGTTGCCGAGGCCCGGGACCTGTCGCACGCCGCCCTGCTGCGCCTCACCTCCGAGCACGCCGCCCGGACCTGGCGCGAGCGCGGCTTCTACCGGATGCTCGACACCATGCTGTTCGGCGCGGCCGAGCCGCACGAGCGCTACCGGGTGCTGCAGCGTTTCTACCGGCTCGACCCGGCGCTCGTGCAGCGGTTCTACGCCGCCGCCTCGACGAGGGCCGACCAGCTGCGCATCCTCGCCGGACGTCCGCCCGTGCCCGTCACCCGAGCCGTGCGGGCCATCGCCGCCGCCCACGCGCGTCGCTAGCGAACCCGGCCGGGCCGGAGTCCCAGGGGACCAGCACGTCACCGGCCCACCTCCGGGTCTACGGTGAGGACCCCGACGAGGAGGCCCCGTGGACGACGAGACCCGCGAGTTCGCCCGATCCTTCACCCGGTTTGTCCGGGCGATGGAGCGGTTGGCCGGTGAGGGCGAGGAGTCGGAGCCGCTGACCGAGCTCGGCGAGCGGGTCCGGGACTTCCTGGGCACCGACCCGACCGCGCTCGAGCCCGTCGTGGAGTCCGTCCCGGAGCACCAGGTGGTCGACCTCGACCTCGCGCTCGAGTTCCTGCTCACCGACCTCGGCGGCGAGCGGATCGGCATCCACGGGATCAACCGTGCTCACGTCGAGGGTTTCACGGAGTACCTCCTCCGCAGCCACTTCCCGTTCCGACCGGGTGCCATCAGCTACCGGCGGATGCCGACCGGACCATCCAGCGACCGCCGCGTCGTGGTGCTGGGCATCGGTCTGCTGCGGGTGGACGGGCGCCCGCTGGTCTGGCTCCAGCGGGCGGCGAACCGTGACTACGACCGGCAGAACTACACACTTGAGCTGTTGGCGGGTGACCCCGAAGTGGTGGACCGCTTCATGCACCGCGTGCGTGCCGAGATGTCGCGGCTGAGCATCTTGCGGGGACAGGTCATCTCCTTCGCGGGGGACGCCTTCGACTACCACAACCCGGGCGGCACCCTGACGTTCCGCAGCCGGCCTCAGCTCCCGGCCGAGCAGGTCGTCCTGCCGCCGGGGGTGCTCGAACGAGTCGCCCGGCACGTCGTCGGCGTCGGCCAGCACCGGGACACCTTGCAGGCGGCTGGCCAGCACCTCAAGCGCGGGGTGCTGCTGTACGGTCCGCCCGGGACCGGGAAGACGCACCTGGTCCGTCACCTGCTGAGCCGGACCGCCGGCACCACAGCGGTCCTGCTGTCGGGGCAGACGCTCGGCCTGCTGCGCACCGCGACCGACCTGGCGCGGGCCGCGCAGCCGGCGCTGGTCGTGCTGGAGGACTGCGACCTGGTGGCCGAGCACCGTGGCGGTGACACCGGCGCCGCGCTGTTCGAGATGCTGGAGGCCATGGACGGGCTGGCCGCGGACGCCGACATCACCTTCGTCCTGACCACCAACCGTGCCGACCTGCTGGAACGCGCGCTGGTCGAACGGCCCGGACGGGTCGACCTGGCAGTCGAGATCGCCAAGCCCGACCTGGAGGGCCGACAGCGGCTCTTCGCGCTCTATGGAGCCGGCCTCGTGGCGAGCGGCCAGATCAGCACCACCGCCCTGGACGCTGCCGCGGCCAGGACCGAGGGCGTGACGGCGTCCTTCGCCAAGGAGGCGGTCCGACGCACCGTGCTGGTCGCCGCCCAGGACGGCCGCGCCCCCGCGGATAGCGACCTGAACCAGGCTCTGGACGAGATGCTCTCCGACGCGGAGGTGCTCACCCGCAGCCTGCTGGGCGGCGCGCGGCACTCCTACGGCGACGACGACCCGGAGGACGAGGACGAGGGTCCCGACGGCTGGCACGCCCACCCCGGCCTCGCGCCGACGGGGATGGCCTGGCGGTCGGCGCCCGAGGACGACTGAGCGGGGCTCAGCCGAACCAGCGCCGCAGCTCCGCCACCGGGCCGCCGTCGGCGAAGGGGTCGCAGACCAGGTCCGCCGCCTCCTGGACCTCCGGCGGCGCGTCACCGATGGCCACGCCGCGACCGGCCCAACGCAGCATCTCCAGGTCGTTGCGGCCGTCGCCGAAGGCGAGCACGTCGGCGGCGCCGAGTCCGAAGCCCTCGGCGACCTCGGCCAGCGCCGTCGCCTTGTTCACGCCGTCCGGCGCGATGTCGAGCCAAGCGCTCCAGCCGACGAAGTAGGTGACGCCGTGCAGCCCCAGGTGCTCCGCGAGCCCGATGAAGTCCTCGGCCGAGCGGTTCGGGTCCCGCAGGATGACGCGGGTCACCGGCTCCGCCCCGAGCTGCTCGGAGTCCTGGATGATCATCTCCCCGGTGAGGTCGTCGTCGGGGAAGCGGCCGTTGAGCCGGTATCCCCGCCCGATCTCCTCGACGGCGATGAGCGTCCCAGGCGCGAACTCCTCCACCCGGTCGATGACCGCCCGCGGGTCGAAGGTGACGGCCTTGACGATCTCCTCGGGCGGGTAGGTCACGATGACCGCCCCGTTCGAGCAGACGGCCGGTCCGGGAGGCAGCCCGAGCAGGTCGATGAGGTCCCGGGTGCCATGCCAGCTCCGGCCGGTGGCGAGCACGACGGGCACCCCGGCCGCGACGACGGCGGCGATCGCGTCCTTGACCACGCCCGGCAGGACACCGAAGCGGTCGACGACGGTGCCGTCGACGTCGAGCGCGACCAGCCGGGGGCGCCACCCCGGATCGGCGGATGAACCCATCAGCGCGGGACCAGGGCCTCACGCCCGCCGAGGAACGGACGCAGCGCCGCGGGCAGCCGGACCGAGCCGTCGGCCTGCTGGTGGTTCTCGAGGATCATGATGATCGTCCGGGTCATCGCGCAGAGCGTGCCGTTGAGCGTGGCCACCGGTCCGGTGCCGCCGTCGAAGCGGGCCCGGATGTTCAGCCGTCGCGCCTGGAACTCGGTGCAGTTCGAGGTGGAGGTGATCTCGCGGTAGCGGTTCTGGGTGGGCAGCCAGCCGTAGCAGTCGTACTTGCGGGCCGCGCTCAGGCCCAGGTCGCCGCCCGCCAGCTCGAGCACCTGGTAGGGGATCTCGAGGGCCTCGATGAACTCCTTCTCCCAACCCAGCAGCCGCTCGTGCTCCGCGGCCGCGTCCTCGGGGGCGCAGTAGACGAACATCTCGACCTTGTCGAACCAGTGCACGCGGAAGATGCCGCGGGTGTCCTTGCCGTAGGAGCCGGCCTCGCGGCGGTAGCTCGGGCTGTAGCCGGCATAGCGCAACGGCAGCGTTGCCGGGTCGAGCACCTCGTCGGAGTGGTACGCCGCGAGCGGCACCTCGGCGGTCCCCACCAGGTAGAGGTCGTCCTCGGCCAGGTGGTAGACGTCCTGGGCCGCCTGGCCGAGGAAGCCCGTGCCCTCCATGGCCGACGGCTTGACCAGTGCCGGCGGGATCATGGGCGTGAAGCCGTTGCGGAGGGCCAGGCTCATGGCCAGGTTCAGCAGCGCCAGCTCCAGCTCCGCGCCCTGACCGGTCAGGTAGTAGAAGCGGGACCCCGACACCTTGGCGCCGCGCTCGACGTCGATGGCACCGAGCAGCTGGCCCAGCTCCAAGTGGTCGCGGGGGGTGAAGCCCTCGGCCGCGAAGTCGCGGCGCTCACCGTGGGTCTCGCGCACGACGTAGTCGTCCTCGCCGCCCTCGGGGACGTCGGGGAAGACGAGGTTGCCGACCTGCTTCACCAGGGTGTCGAACGTGGCCGCGGCCTCGCTTGAGGCCGCCTCGGCCTTCTTGACCTCCTCGGCGAGCTCTCGGGTCCGGGACAGCAGAGCGGCACGCTCGTCGCCGGCTGCCTTCGCGACCTGCTTGCCCAGCCCCTTCTGCTCGGCCCGCAGCTCCTCGTAACGGCTGATCGCCCGACGGCGGGCCTCGTCGGCGGCGAGCAGGTGGTCCACCACCTCCACCGACTCGCCCCGCGCCCGCTGGGAGGCACGGACACGGTCGGGGTCGGCGCGGAGCACCTTGACGTCGATCACCGGCTCAGCCTAACCAGCCGGACTGACCCCCAGCACCGCCGTTTCCGTGGATGCGGCTGCACGGGCCGGACGGGGGAGAATCAGGCCATGCCGCGTCGACCACCCCGCCCCGCCGCCGTGGCGATCCTGGCCGTGCTGCTCGTCGCCGTCCTGGCCTGGACGGCGGCGACGCTGACCTGGCCGACGTTCCGGTCCCTCGACGCACGGCTGCTGCCGCCGCCGTTGCACCCGCTCTCCCCGGTCGCGCAGGTCACGTCCGCCGTCGCGCTGGTCACCCTGCCGGCACTGCAGTACCTCGCGCTCCTCGCCCTCGCGGGGTGGGCGTCGCGCCGACGCTTCCGGCAGCTGGCAACGGCGCTGGTCCTGATGACGGTGCTGGGCGCCGGGCTCACGGCCCTGGTCCGGCTTCTCGTCGGGCGCCCGCGGCCGGCCCAGGCGCTCGACGTCCTCACCGCGCACGGCTCGGCCTACCCCGCTGCGCACCTGGTCAGCGCGACGATCACCGCCATCGGCGTCGGCGCGGTGTTCGCGGTGACCCGGCGCAGCGTCCGCGCCCGGTTCTTCTGGCAGACCGGCGCAACCGGGGTGATCCTGGTGGTCGCCCTCGACCGCTGGCTGCTCGGCGCCCACCACGTCAGCGACCTGGTCGGAGGCCTTCTGCTGGGCGGCACGGTCGCGGTGTTGAGCCTCGTCGTCACCGGGGTCCGGGTCCCGGTGCCGCACGACCTCGTCACCGAGATGGTCCGGAGCCGGAACCAGGCGGAGCCCGACCGGTCGTCGCGGCGAGCGGCGGTGATCGTCAACCCCGCCAAGGTGCTGGACTGGGTGACCTTCCGGCGCCAGGTCGAGTACGAGCTCCAGGAACGCGGCTGGAGCCACCCGCTCTGGATCGAGACCACCATCGACGACCCGGGCCGGGCGATGACCCGGCAGGCCCTCGACGCGGGGGTCGACCTTGTCCTGGGGGTGGGCGGAGACGGCACCATCCGGGTCATCTGCTCCGGCCTGGCCGGCAGCGGGGTGCCGTTCGGGCTGATCCCCTCCGGCACCGGCAACCTGCTGGCTCGCAACATCGGCATCCCGCTGGACCGCGCCGCCGCCCTCGACGTCGCCCTGGACGGCGTGGACAAGGGCGTCGACCTGGTGGAGATCAGCGTCGACGGCGGCCCGCCCGACCACTTCGCGGTCATGGGCGGCATCGGCATCGACGCGGTGATCATGGAGAGCACCAGCCCCGACCTGAAGAAGGCCGTCGGCTCGGCCGCCTACTTCGTCTCCGCGGCCCGCCACGCGAACCACCCGCCGCTGCACGCGACCATCCAGGTCGACGACCACCCGCCGCTGCGGCGCCGGGCCCACGTCATCCTCGTGGGCAACGTCGGCTACCTGCAGGCCGGCATCCCGTTGATCCCCGACGCCCGGTACGACGACGGGCTGCTCGACGTGATGGTCGCCTCGCCGCGGACGGCCGCCGACTGGGTCAGGCTCACCGCCCGGGTGCTCACCCGGCAACGGCGCTCCGACGAGCAGCTGGACCGGATCACCGGGCGCCGGGTCACCATCACCGTCGAGGAGCGTGACCAGTACCAGCTGGACGGGGACACCGTCGGGGAGTGCGGACGGATGGTGGCCCAGATCAAGCCGGGCGCCCTCGTGCTGCGGGTGCCGCGCACCCCGGCGCAGACCGGCGAGCAGCCCGCGACCGCCGGAGCCCTGGCCGGCGCAGACTCCCTGGCCGGCGCCAGCGTCTAAACGGCGGGCCGGGTGCGGCTCAGCCGTGCAGGTCGCGCAGCCAGGAGGATGCAGCGGTGTAGTCGTCGTTGGTCGTGCCCGGCTGGATCACCGGCCGCAGCTGGTCCGCCCGCGGGTAGCTGCCCAGGAAGACGACGTCAGCGCAGACCCGGTGCAGACCCATCAGCGCCTCGGCGAGCCGGGCGTCGTCGAGGTGGCCCTCGGCGTCGACGGAGAAGCAGTAGTCGCCCAGCGTGCGCTTGGTGGGACGGGACTCGATCCGGCAGAGGTTGACCCCCCGGCTCGCGAACTGCTCGAGGATCTCCAGCAGGGCACCCGGGTGGTCCTCGCGCAGGAAGAGCACCAGCGTCGTCTTGTCCGCTCCGGTCGGCGGGGCCACCGGGCCCGGTCGGGAGACCAGGACGAAGCGGGTCACCGCGTCCGGGTTGTCCGCGATGCCCGTGGCGAGCGGTGCCAACCCGTACATCTCGCCGGCGACCTGGGCGCAGACCGCGGCGTCGTAGCGCGACCCGGGGTCGGCCACCTCGGCCGCGGCCGCGGCCGTGGAACCGCCCTCGGTCACGGTGGCCTCGGGCAGGTGCGCACCCAGCCAGCCCCGGCACTGGGCGGCGGCGTGCGGGTGGGTGAGCACCTGCCGCACGTCGGCGAGCGCCGTCCCCGGCCGGGCGTACAGGGTGAACTGCACCGGCAGCAGGACCTCGCGGGTGATGACCAGGCGGTCACCGTAGGCCAGGTTGTCGAGGGTCGCGGTGACGCCGCCCTCGACGGAGTTCTCGATCGGCACCAAGACGGCGGCCACCTCGCCGTCGCGCACGGCCTGCAGGCCCTGGCCGACGGTGGCGAAAGGGGTGGCCTCGCCTTCCAGGGTGGGCAGGGTCAGCAACGCCTGGTGGGTGAAGGTCCCCGCGGGTCCGAAGTAGCCGTACGGGGCGGTCGGGGCAGGCACCGGCTCAGGCTAGCCGGGCGCGGTTCTCACCGGGCTGTCATCCCGGCCAGCGACGTCTCGAGGGCGTCCCGGACGGCGACCGGGCTGTCGTCGGGGCGGCTGGAGAACCAGAAGCCGTGCCCCCCGCTGCGGAGCTCGACGACCAGCACGCTGGTGCGGTCGTGGCGGCTGGGCACGCCGGGCACCCTGTAGTGGATCTCCGCGGTCACCGCCGCGGAGCGACCCATCGGGGCGCCGTCCCAGGTCTGGCGCTCCGTCCTGCGCACCGTCGTCGGCTGCGTGGCGAAGAACTGCTCCCGCAGCGACGCCAGGACGTCAGCGGCCGTGGCTTGCAGGTCGCCCCGGGTGATCAGGGCCGCAGGCACCAGTCCCAGACCGGTGCTGGCCGACCAGTCGTGGCCGCCGGCGTCATAGTCCGGGTGCACCGGGGCGCTGCAGACCAGCACGGACGAGAAGGTCGGCAGCGCAGGCTGCGGGGAGGGGTTGCACGCGTACGGCTCGGCCGGCAGCACCAGCCTCAGCTCCTCGACCGCTGCGGTCCGCGTCGCCGCGTCGTAGACCACCGCGGGCTGGCCGGCGTCGGCGCTGGGCGGCGGGACGGCCGGGCCGGACGGCAGCCGGGGGGCGCCGGCCGAGGCGAGCGCGCCGACCGCGAACACGGCGACGGCGAGCGCGAGCGCGACCAGGGCGACCGCCACCGGCAGCCGCACCTCGCCGGTCGCGGTGGGCGCGACGGGCGCGGCGGCCTGGGTCGAGGGTTCCGGGCCCGCGGACGCCGGCGGCTCGGGCGGAACCGCAACGACCGGAGCCGGACCCGGGGACCCGGCGTCGGCGTGGTCGCTCAGCCAGCGGGACCAGGCCGCGCCATCCCACCAGCGGTACGCCGCGGCCGACCCGGGGTCGGGGTACCACCCTGGCTCCGGGGCGCGCACCGCCGACCTCAGCGCCGACGCCGGGTCGGTGACGGACCGGCCTTGACGCGGGCGCCTGGTGCCGAGGGGTGGCCCACTCCGATGGCGGTGGGAGTCGACCCGCGGTGCATCGTCGCGCCGCCCTCCTCGGCGGCCGCGGACACCCGGAACGGGAACAGCTCGGGCCGCTCCGGACGGCGCCACCACAAGATGACGGCCGCGAGCACGGCGAACTGGACCAGCGGCGACACCGTGTCCCGGACCCGGTTGGCGGCAAAGTCCAGGCTCGGGCCGACGTCGATGGCCCGGCCGGGGACGTAAGCCAGGGAGAGCGGCGTGATCCGCAGCAGCATGATGCGGTCCAGCTTCTCCGCCGCGACGACGGCCAGCGGCATCCAGGCGATCAGGTCGTACCAGCTCAGCGTGTACATGGAGGTGATGAGCCACGCCACGCTGAGCACCAGCGAGGTGCGGACGGCGATCGTCAGCGGGTCACGGCGCAGGTCCGCGCCCCGGGGCAGGCCGGGCACGGCGGTCCAGGGGACGGTGCGCGAGAGCATCCAGGCGATGACGATGAGGCCCGCGTAGGAGATGATCCCCACCACCAGCTTGGCGTGGAACCCGGTGGTGAACAGGTCCAGGAACCGGAAGACCGGGTTGGCCCACGACCCGACCGAGACGTAGCCCCCGTTGCGCAGGGCCTGGAAGAAGGCGGTCGGCTGCCAGAGGATGTAGGCCCAGCCCATGGGCAGGGCGGTGCCGGCGCAGAGCAGGAGAGCCTTCTTCGGCTCGTGGCGGTAGGCCCAGAGCATGGCCAGGCCCCAGATCCCGATGCTCACCTTGGCGCAACCCGCCAGGCCGATGCCGATCCCCGCCGCGAAGGGGCTCCGGCGCATCATCAGCAGCCCGCCGACCGCGAACATCACCGAGAGCGCCTCGTTGTGTGCGCCGGCGACCACGGCCCAGATGAGCACCGGGTTCGCGATGGTCAGCAGGGCGGCACGGGACTGCCGGCGCGGGTCGCCCTCGGCGAGCTTGATCACGCCGGCGCCGGCGACGAGAAAGGGCACCACGGCGAACAGCTGGAGCCAGAAGACGATGTCGTGCATGTTCTCCCCGCCCAGCTTGTTGGCCAGCAGCTGGAGCCAGGACGTGATGGGACCGTAGACGCTCGGGGTGTCCTGCCAGGGCCGCTCGGTCCAGCGCAGGACCGCGTCGAACTGGCCGCGGAAAACTTCAGCGGGGGTGATCTCGTAGGGGTCGCGGCCGAGCGACTGCAGGCGTCCGTAGGCGGCGTACATCAACACGTCGGCCGAGGTGAGCGGCGGCACGGTGATGGTGACCAGGCTCAGCCCGGTGCCCAGCGCGAACAGGCGTCGGACGCGGGGTCGCCACCCGTCCGCGAGCGCCCGCATGGAGATGAACAGCCCTACCGCGCCCACCAGGATCGCTGCCCACACCAGCGTCGAGACGACCCACTCGTTCGGGTTGACGACCCCGGCGGGCAGGTACCAGGGCGGCAGCAGGGAGCGGCGCGGCCCCAGCGTCAGCGTCACCGCCGACGGGCCGAGGAAGCCGGCCAGCACGGTCAGCACCGTGGCGCCGACGGTGGCGCCCATCCCGTACCGGTGGTCGCGGTGCCACTGCACCGGCCGGTAGACCGGAGCGGACGGCTTGGCCGGGTTGCCGGGGCGACGGCGACGCCGGCGCGAGCTCACCGGCCCCCGTCCCGTCGGAACCGGAGCGCAGAGAAACCGTTCGCGCGCAGCCCGTCGACGCCCGCCTGCACCAGCCCGCGGGCGGCCAGGGCCCGGGTGACGTCGCGGAGCTGCCTGGCCCGGTGCAGCTGACCGGCGAGGTCGCGGCCGGTGGCCCGGTGCCGCAGCTCGACCGGCACCTCCTCGACCCGCAGGCCGGCTCGAAGCACGTCGATGGTCATGCCCACCTCGACCCCCCAGCCCGCGGCCAGCGGGCTGGCCAATTCGAACGCGCGGCGGGTCAGGCAGCGCTGGCCGGACAGCGGAGCGTGCGGGGTCCAGCCGGTCAGCTCGGCGATGCCACGGGCGGCCGTCCCCATGACCAGGCCGAACCCACCGGGGCTGCCGCCGTCCGCGGTCTGCTGCTCCGGCAGCACCGCGATGCTCAGGTCGGCCCGGCCGGCGACGACGGCGGTGAGGAGCGGGGCGCAGGCGGAGGCGGTGGCGCCGAGGTCGGCGTCCAGCAGCAGGAGGGTGCCGCACTCGGGGCGGCCGTCACGCTGCTCGAGGACGCCGAGCGCGTTCACCGCCGACTCCACGGCCGCGGCCTTGCCGCGGTTGCGGCGGTGGGTGACGACGATGGCCCCCGCAGCGGCCGCGTGGTCCCCGGTGGCGTCGCTGCTGCCGTCGTCGCAGACCAGGACGAGCTCGACGTGCGGCAGCGCGCGCGCTGCGGTCACCGTGGCCGCGATCCGCTCCTGCTCATCCTTGGCCGGGATGATGCACGCGACGCGCGCCAGGGGTGGACTCACCTGGCCATGCTAGAGGGTGCGGTCGCCGGTCCGAGGGTGTCGAGACTGCCGCCCCGTAGGGTCAAGGCATGGTCGAGGACGGCGCGAAGGCACCTGGGGTGCGCTCCGAGGTCGGCCGTCTGCGGACGGTCATGCTGCACCGACCGGGGCCGGAGCTGAAGCGCCTCACCCCCCGCAACAACGACGCCCTGCTCTTCGACGGCCTGCCCTGGGTGGACCGCGCCCAGGCCGAGCACGACGCCTTCGCCGCGGTCCTGCGCGGCCGGGGAGTGGAGGTGCTCTACCTCGCCGACCTGCTCGTGGAGACCCTCGGCGACGCCGACGCGTGCGAGCAGGCCATCCGGCTGACCCTGGCCGACCTCCGGCTGGGCGACCGGCTGCGTGCCTACCTGCGTGGCCTGGCCGGAGACCTCGACCCGGCGCAGCTGGCCGGGGTGCTGATGGCGGGGCTGCGCAACGACGAGGTGCACGGCTCCGGCAGCCTGGTCACCAGGCTGCTCCCCGACCAGGAGTTCCTGGTCAACCCGCTGCCCAACCTGCTGTTCACCCGCGACTCCAGCGTCTGGGTGCAGGACCGGGTGGCCATCACCTCGCTGGCCATGCACGCCCGCCGCCGCGAGACCCAGCTCACCGAGCTGATCTACACCTTCCACCCCCGCTTCGCCGGGGTGGAGCGGATCCACGGCTGGGAGAAGGAGCACCTCGAGGGGGGCGACGTGATGGCCTTGGCCGACGGCGTGCTGGCCGTTGGCGTCGGCGAGCGGACGACCCCTGCCGGGGCGGAGCGGCTGGCCCGGACCGCCTTCGCCGAGGGGCTGGCCCACACGGTGCTGGCCGTGCCCATCGACCAGGACCGCGCCACCATGCACCTGGACACCATCTGCACGATGGTCGACACCGACGCGGTGGTGATGTACCCCAACGTCGCGCACCGGCTGGCGGCCCTGACCGTCCGGGCCGGCCGGGACGGCGAGCTCGAGGTCGAGGGGCCGACGCCGTTCCTCGAGGCGGCCGCCGGGGCCATGGGCATCGACCAGCTGCGGCTGATCGACACGGGCCTGGACCCGGTGACGGCCGAGCGCGAGCAGTGGGACGACGGCAACAACACCCTGGCCATCGAGCCCCGGGTGGCCGTGGCCTACGAGCGGAACGAGGAGACCAACGCACGGCTCGCCGCAGCGGGGGTCGAGGTGCTGGCCATCGCCGGCTCGGAGCTGGGGTCCGGTCGGGGCGGCCCGCGCTGCATGTCCTGCCCGATCAGCCGCGACTGACCCGAGGCGCCGAGGGCACTCAGCGGCTGAGGGCGCGGGCCCGCTGCTCGCTCAGGGGCAGCTGCAGCTCCTCGCTCCACCACCACCGGGATGCACCGCGGTTCAGACGAAGGAGCGACACGTACGACGCTGACAGGCGGAGCTCGGTCTCCTCGCTCCGGCGCAGGTGCGACGCGACCTCGGTCAGCTCGGGACCATCGGCGCGGGCGTAGGCGATGGTGATGTGAGGGGCGAAACCTCCCACCGGCTCGGGCAGCTCGTAGAGGTCGGACCGGTCGAGCGCCGCGCACGCGGCTTGGCGCAGACCGAGACGGAGCCGGGCCAGACCCTCGTCGACGTCGACAGGCAGGATGATCGCATCCTCGTCCGGTACGGGCCGGTGCACGACCAGGGTCAGCGGTCCTTCCTCGGCGACGACGCGAGCGCTGGCGACGCGCAGGCGGGAGATGCTCGTGGCGTCGACCGCGTCTGCGAAGACCACTCCCTGGATCGTCAGGTGGAGCCAGTCCGCCGCCACGAGGTCAAGGCCGCCGAGCCCGTCCAGCACCCGTTGCTGACGCTGGACGAGGCTGTGCAGGAGAGGCTGCTCGCGGAAGGTCAGGTAGAAGGCCCAGAGCTCACGACCACCCGCCCACTCCGCCATCTCGACCCAGTGGTTGGCCAGCCTGGGCCCGGTCATCGCCACTCCCCGCGGGTCACCTGCGAGAACGGCACGGACGATCGCGGACCGGTTGCGGGCACACCCCGAGCGTGCCACCGGAAACGCGTCAGCGTGGACGCTGCGTCGGCCTGGTCACCGATGTGACGAAGACCACACCGGCCCGTCAGGCCTCGATCGGGCCGCCTCCCGCGGCCCAGCCGTGCACCCCGCCCTCGACGTTGAGCGCCTCGCGGCCCTGACCCCGCAGGTACTGCGTCACCCGGGCGGAGCGCCCGCCGACCGCGCAGACGACGAGGGTCTTGTCCCCGACCTCGTCCAGGCGCGCGACGACCTGGTCCATCGGCACGTGCAGGGAGCCCGGGATCCGGCCGCTGGCCCACTCCTCGTCGGTGCGCACGTCGAGCAGGCGCCAGCCCTGAGCCCGGAGCCCGTCGACCTCGGCTGCGGGGATGGTCGGTACTTCAGAGGTCACGGGTCCACGATAACCACCGCTGCACCCGCGTCAGCCGCTGCCGGCCGTCCTACTTGAGCAACCGCGAGAGCCGGCGGTCGGCCAGCTTCTTGCCGCCGGTCTGGCAGGTCGGGCAGTACTGCAGCGAGGAGTCGGCGAAGGAGACCTCCGCGATCGTGTCCCCGCAGACCGGGCAGGGCTGCCCGGTGCGGCCGTGCACCCGCAGGCCCGACTTCTTCTCCCCCTTGAGGTCCTTGGCGGCCAGCCCCTCGGCCCGGGCGATGGCGCCTCCCAGCTCGTCCTTGACCGCCTCGTAGAGCGTGGTCAGCTCCGCCGGGGTGAGCGAGCTCGACGGCTTGAAGGGGCTCAGCCGGGCCGCGTGCAGGATTTCGTCGGAGTAGGCGTTGCCGATGCCGGCGATGATCCGCTGGTCCTTGAGCACCCCCTTGAGCTGTGCGCGACCAGCCCGGGCGAGCACGGCGCGGAGGGCGTCCTCGTCGAAGTCGGCGCTCAGGGGGTCAGGACCCAGCGTGGCCACCATGGCGATGTCTTGTGGGTCGGAGACGACGTGCACCGCGAGCTTGCGCTGGGTGCCGGCCTCGGTGAGGTCGAAGCCCGAGCCGTCGTCCAGCCGCACCCGCAGCGCCAGCGGGCCCTTGCCCGGCTTGGCCGGGGTCTCGGGCAACGCGTCCTTCCAGCGCAGCCAGCCCGCGCGGGCCAGGTGGAACACCAGGTGCAGGCCCTGGGCGGAGAGGTCCAGGTACTTGCCATGCCGTTCGACGCCGTCGATCTCCAGGCCGTTGAGTGCCGACAGCGGCGGGTCGTAGGTCTTGAGCGCGCTGAAGGCGGTGAGCTCCACACGGGCGATCACCCGGCCGACGCAGCGTGGACGCAGGAACACCGCGAGCGACTCGACCTCGGGCATCTCGGGCACGCCCCATCATGGCACCCCCGCCTCCGGGCGTCAGGGGGTCGGCGCTGCCCGTGGCCCGGGCGTCCACCGGGGGGTGTCCAGGGGCAGCGCGGCGGCCAGCAGCTGGAGGTAACGCCTCCGGGGGACCTCGACGACTCCGAGGCTCTGCAGGTGGGGGGTCGCCCACTGGACGTCGAGCAGTCGCGCCTGCCCGCCCGCCTCGCGGAGCAGGTCGACCAGGGCCACCAGCGCCACCTTGGAGGCGTCGCGGCCGATGTCGGGGCGGTGGAACATCGACTCCCCGGCAAACAGCCCGCCGATGCTGACCCCGTAGAGCCCGCCGGCCAGCTCCCCGTCAGGGGTCCAGGCCTCCACCGAGTGCACGACGCCACTCGCGTGCAGCTCCCGGTAGACCCTCCGGATCCGAGCGTCGATCCACCCGTCCGGGCGGGTTGGGTCCCCGCAACCGGCGAGCACCCCCTCGAAGTCGGTGTCCACGCGGATCTCGTAGCGGTGGGCCATCTTGCGCAATGACCGCGTCACCCGGAGCGCGTCCAGGGGCAGCACCGCGCGGTCCAGCGGCGACCACCACCCGGTCAGCCCGCGGTGCGCCGGCATCGGGAACAGCCCGCTGCGGTAGGCCTGCAGCACCAGCCCGACGTCGAACTCGCGGCTGACGGCGACGAGGTCGTCGGGCCGCCAGAGCTCGGGAGGCCCGAACGGGGAGTCCGTCACGCCGCGATTCTGCGCTCCGGGTGGGACCGGGGTGGGACCCGGGTCGGCGCCGGTCCCGGGGGACCCGTCGGCACGTACGCTGGCTGCTGGTGCGCCGCGATCGCATGGTGCCGTCGGCGGTCCCGTGCGCACCGTGCGTAGAGCCCTGTTCTGCAGTACCGCGAGGAGGAGACCCGATGCCCTCAGCCCAGGACGTGGGCAAGATGATCGTTCGAGGCATCGGCCCGGTTGCCTCGATGGTCGGGCACCCCCACGCGGCCGGCGGGGTGCTGCGCCGGGTCCTCGAGCTGGCCATCGACGGCTACGGCAAGGTTCCCGGGGCCAAGGCCAGCGCGGTCCGCCAGCTGCAGCGGCACGAGGGGTCGGTGGACCGGGCTGTCGACAGCCTCATCGACTTCCACGTCCGGCTGGCCTCCGCCCAGGGCTTCGTGACCAACCTGGGCGGGATGGCGGCCCTGCCCGTCGCGGTCCCGGCCAACCTGACCGGCGTGGCCGTCGTCCAGATCCGGATGGTCGCCGCCATCGCCCACCTGCGCGGCTACGACCTCAATGACAACCGGGTCCGCACCGCCCTGGTGATGTGCCTGCTGGGCGGGGAGGTGGTGGCCAAGCACATCCATGAGGGCACCCTGCCCACCTCCCCGATGGCCATCGCCACCGCACCGGTCTTCGACCCCGAGCTGGACGCCCGGGTGGCTGACGCTGTGCTGAGCGACCTTGCCGGGCGGGTGGGCGGCAAGAACCTCGCGCTGATGCTGACCAAGCGGGTGCCGCTCGTAGGCGGTGGGATCGGCGCCGTGGTCGACGGGCTGGCCACCCGGCAGATCGGCACCTTCGCCAAGTCCGAGCTGCTCCGGCGGCGCGCGCTCGCCGACTGAGGTCCGTGCCCTGGAGCCCGGAGGCACTTAGCCGGCGATCCGCCGGTACAGGCTCAGCGGAAGCAGCCGCATCGGCCAGACGGCGGCGGCCCACGGAAACGCGGGGACGTAGGCCTTGGCGGGCTCGCGCTCGATCGCGGCGACGATCGCCCGGGTGGCCCGCTCGGGCGTGCTGGCCATCATCACCCGCGGAAGGTGCGTGACGAGCTCGGTCCGCACGTAGCCGGGATGCACGGCGGTGACGGCGATGGAGGTGTCGGCCAGATCCGAGCGCAACCCCTCGGCCAGGGCGGAGACGCCGGCCTTCGAGGCGCTGTACACGTTCATCGCCCCGCCCATCCCGCGCAGGGCCGACATGGAGGAGATGAAGACGAGGTGGCCGGCGTCCACGGGCCGGAACACCCGCAGGGCCGCCTCGGCCTGGTGGACGGCGCCGACGAAGTTGGTCAGCGCCGTCGTCCGGTTGCCGGCCGCGTCACCGAGGCCCAGCGACCCGCCGGCAGCGACCCCCGCGTTCACCACGACGCGGTCCAGCCCACCCAGGGCGGTCACGGCGTCGACGAACGCGGCGTCCACGGCCTCGTGGTCGGTCACGTCCACCGGGTGCACGCTGATGACGCTGGAGGGCGACGTCGAGGCCAGCTCCTCCCGCAGGCGCTCCAGCGCGTCGAGGCGCCGCGCGCAGAGGGCGAGGCTGCGACCCTGACCGGCCCAGACCCGGGCCATCTCCAGGCCGAGCCCCGACGAGGCGCCGGTGACGAGGATGCGCGAACGGACCGGCGGCGGAGTTGGCACGGACCGACCCTACCGTCGCCGGCAGCTCCGAGACCTGCCCCGCCGCGGCCCGCTGAGCGCTCAATGCGCGGGGGGATCCCCTACTAGGATCGGATCGAGAGGTGGTGGAGATGGCGCCGGAGAAAGCCGCTGCCGGCTCTGTCGACCCCCCTGCCCCCCAGCGCTCCCTGGTCGCCGGCTGTGCGCTGCTCCTGGTGGGCGACGTCGACCGAGCCGACCGCCTGACCCAGACGGTCCTGGCCCGCCAGGCCGTCCGCTCCGCGACGACGGGCCCGCTGGTCGAGGCGCTCCGCGAGGTGGTCTCGCCACCGTCGGGCGCGTTCGACCCCCCGTGGGCGCACGCAGCCCGGGTGGAGCTGCGCGACGCCGGCCCGGTCTCGCTCCCCGATCCCCTGCTGGCCGAGCTCGGATCGCTGCCCCGGGAGCCGCGGGCTGCGGTGGTGCTCGCGCTCCACGCCGGGCTTTCCCCGGCTGACGTCGCCGCCGTGCTGGGCACCGACGAGCCGACCGCGGCGTCCTGGGCCGAGGAGGGCGCGGCGACCCTCTCGGCTGCGCGGCCCGAGCGGCGCCAGCCCGGCCGGCTGGCCGACGAGCTCCGGAACGCCGCCGGGCATGCCGCTCTCGGCGGTTCGGCGGCGACCGACCGGGCGCACGGGCGGCAGCTTCTCCGGCGGCGGGGACTCCGGCGGGCGGCGGTGGGTGCCGCCGCCGCCCTGGTGCTGGTGCTGGGTACCGTCGGGGTGCTCGACCGCGGCGCCGAGGTCCCCCAGGCTGCCAGCACGCCGGTCGCCTCCGTCCCTGTCCCCAGCCCCAGCCCCACCGGGCCGGAGCCGGTCACCGCCGCCTGCGACGTCCGCAACCCGTCCTGCCAGGCCACCGTCATGCGCCGCTGGCGGACGGAGATGAGCGAGGTGGTCGTCTCCCACCTCGACCCCGACGAGTCCTACTTCACCGGCTACAGCTTCTCCTACGACCCGCGCTACGACAGCCCCGCGTTCTGGCGCAGGGGCGAGGGTGCGCTCGGACTGGAGGTCTTCCGGCTCAAGGGCGGCGCGACCGAGGTCTACGTGCAGGTGGCCAGCGGCTACGACACTGCGGTCCGCTGCGGGGCCACGACCGGCAGCCGGTGCGAGGGACAGCGGTTCATGGACGGCAACCGCTTCACCCTCAGCGCCAGCACCCAGGTGGAGCGCGGGATCGAGGTCCAGCACCGTCCCGACGGTGACCAGGTCATCACCGTCGTCGCGCGCAACACCACCCGCGGCAAGGTCCTCGAGGTGACCCGGGCCGACCTGATCGAGCTCGTGCAGGACCCGCGGCTCCGGCTTCCGGTGATCTGAGTCTCCTGAAGGGCGTGAACCGAGCTCAGCCCCCTCCGGTCGAGATCTGCTCTCCGGCCCCCACCGTCGCGGTGAGGGTGTTGCCCGGCGGGGCCAGCGGGCAGAGCCAGCGGCTGTCGTAGCGGCAGGAAGGGTGGTAGGCGAAGTTGAGGTCGACCACCAGGTGGTCCTCGTCGCCGCCGAGGTCGGCGCCCTTGGCCGTGTCCAGCAGGTAGCGGCCGCCGCCGTAGCTGGAGTAGCCCGACGTCCGGCCCGCGGAGCCGTCCCGCAGCGGCAGGAAGAGCCCACCTCCATACTGCTCCAGCCACCAGACCACCAGGCTGCCGCCGACGGGCGCGGGCAGCTCGACCCGTCCGACCGCGCGGAGCGAGGTGCCCGCGTCGTCGCCGTCGTCCAGCTCCAGCCGGGCCCGCGGGTCGGGCGGAGGCAGCAGGGGCAGCACGAAGCGCAGGTCCGGGTCGTACGCGGCGTAGGGGAGGCCGCTTCGCCGCAGCGGGTCGTCGGGGGGCAGCGGGCTCTGCGGGTGCTCGCGGAACAAGGCGTCGCGGCCGGCGCGCCAGAGCCGGTGTCCCTGCGCTGGGTCCTCGGCGCTCCGCACCTCGGCATAGAGCTCCGACACCCGGCGACGCCAGTCCAGCAGCTGCAGCTCGATGGTCATGCTCCTTCTCTCCGATCCTGGGTGACCGCCGCCGCCCGGGCCTGCTCGCGGACGGCCGAGATGTCGGCCGGGGTGACCCGGCAGCAGCCGCCGACCAACCGGGCGCCGTCCTGCAGCCAGCCCGGGACCGCGGCCGGGGCGAAGGCGCCTTCGCCGGCCCAGCGGCGGCGCCCGGCGTCCCAGCGCTCCCCGCTGTTCGGATAGACGACCACCGGCTTGCCGCTGGCCCGGGCGGCGAGCGCGACGAGGGCTCTGGCGTCGTCCGGGTTGGTGCAGTTGACCCCCACCGCGACCACGGTGTCCACGCCGCGGGCGAGCGCGAAGGCCGCCTCGGCCGGCTCCCCGGCCCGGGTGCGGTCGCCGGCGCAGCTGAACGACACCCAGGCCGGCCGGTCCAGGACCTCCAGCTCGGCGACCAGCGCCTCCGCCTCGGTCAGGCAGGGGAGGGTCTCCACCGCCAGCACGTCGGCCCCGGTCGCTGCCAACACCTCCAGCCGGGGCCGGTGCCAACGGCGCAGCGCGGCCACGTCCATCCCGTAGTCGCCCCGGTACTCCGAGCCGTCGGCCAGGGCGGCGCCGTACGGCCCGACGGAGGCGGCGACGAAGCGCCGGCGTCCGTCGCCGGCCTCCGCTGCGTCCCGGGCACGCTCGGCCAGGGCGACACTGCGCCGCAGCAACGCGGTCGTGGCAGCCCGGTCGTACCCGGCCGCGGCCAGCCCGTCGAACGACGCCTGGTAGGACGCCGTCGTCGCCACCTCCGCCCCGGCGGCGAAGAACGCGGCGTGGGCCGCGACCACGGCTTCCGGGTCCTCGGCCAGCAGGCGGGCTGACCAGAGGTCGGAGGAGAGGTCGTGGCCCTGCGCCTCGAGCTCGGTGGCCAGCCCGCCGTCGAGGGTGAGGGCGCCTCCGGCCAGCGCGTCGGCCAGGCTCAAGCTGGTCATGCGGCGGGCTCGGACATGACGGCGGACCTCCTGGGCATCAGGGAAGCGAGCCTAGACCCGCCCACCGACGCACCGGAGCTGCCGGCAGCCGGAGACACTGGTGTTCCCGCGCTTCCTCGCGACAGGATCTCCGTGACCACCGCTGCCCGCCCCCTAAGCCGCCGCGCCCTGCTCGCCCTCACCGGGGCCGGCGCAGCCCTCGGTGTGGTCGGCGCCTGCGGGTTGGAGCGGCCGTCACCAGAGGGCACCCCCGGACCGCAGACCGCGTCGACCGGCGACATCCCCGTCGGTGGCGGCCGGATCTACCCCGCCTCACAGACGGTGCTCACCCAGCCGGTCGCGGGCGAGTTCCGGGCCTACTCCTCCCTCTGCACCCATGCCGGGTGCCCGGTGACCGAGGTGACCGATGCGATCGTCTGCCGCTGTCACGGCAGCCGGTTCAGCCTGGCCGACGGTTCCGCGTTGAGCGGACCCGCGCGTGAGCCCCTGCCGGCCAAGGCCGTCACCGTCGAGAACGACACCCTCTCCGTCGCCGGCTGAAAGGTCGCGGAGCCACCCTCGGCGGTCTGCGCAGGGCGCGTGCGGCCTAAGGTGAAGCGGCCGATGACGTCGATCCCGAACGGGGACCCATGCACGACGACCGGACCCTCCTCGAGGGCCGCCTGAGCCGTTTCGCCGCCGACCACCTCGCTCCCGCGGTCCACCGGGACCGCGCCCCGCTGACCCTGACGGCCTGGCCGGTGCCCGGCGAACCGGTGCCCTTCGTCGAGGCCGTCCGGCAGGAGTTCGGGCCGCTCGAGGTCGGGGCGGCGTGGGGCAGGCCGTGGAGCACCGTGTGGATCCACGTCACGGGGGAGGTCCCCGCCGGCTGGGCAGACGATCCCCGGCACGGTTCCCGAGGTCGCCGTCGACCTCGGTTTCGGCACCGGTGCCGGCTTCCAGGCCGAGGGTCTGGCCTGGACCCCGGACGGGCAGACGATCAAGGCGGTCTCCCCCTACAACTCCCACCTGCCGGTGGCTCTCGGGCAGCCCGTGGACTTCTACCTGGAGTGCGCGGCCAACCCCGACGTCGCGCACACCGGCTTCCGGCCCACTCCGGACGGGGACCCGGCCACCGCCGGGTCCGAGCCGATCTACCGGCTCCGCCGGCTCGAGCTCGTGCTGCGGGACGTGGCCGTGACGGAGCTGCAGGCCGACCTGTTCACCCTGGGCGGCCTGATGGCCGAGCTCCCCCTCGGCTCCAGCCGCCGCGCCGAGATCCTGGCCGCCCTGCAGCGGGCCGTCGACACCGCCGATCCCGACGATCTCGCCGGTACCGCCGCGCAGGCGCGCGCCGAGCTGGCCGATGTGCTCAGCCGACCCGCCTCGGCCAGCGCCCACCGTGTCGTCGCCGTCGGCCACGCCCACATCGACAGCGCCTGGCTGTGGCCCGTCCGCGAGACCATCCGCAAGTGCGCCCGCACCTTCTCCAACGTCTTGGAGCTGGCCGACGCGGACCCGGACTTCCGCTTCGCCTGCTCCTCGGCGCAGCAGTACGCCTGGATGAAGCAGCACTACCCCGAGCTGTTCGCCCGGATCACGGCCGCCGTGCACCGCGGCCAGTTCGTCCCCGTCGGCGGCATGTGGGTCGAGTCGGACACGAACATGCCGGGCGGTGAGGCCATGGCCCGCCAGTTCGTCGCCGGCAAGGGCTTCTTCCTGGAGAACTTCGGCATCGAGACCGAGGAGGTCTGGCTGCCGGACAGCTTCGGCTACTCCGGGGCGCTGCCCCAGATCGTCCGCGCGTCAGGCTCCCGCTGGTTCCTCACCCAGAAGATCTCCTGGAACCAGGTCAACACCATGCCCCACCACACCTTCTGGTGGGAGGGGATCGACGGCAGCAGGGTCTTCACCCACTTCCCACCCTCGGACACCTACAACTCCACGCTCTCCGGCGCCGACCTGGCCCGGGCGGAGCGGCAGTACCGCGAGAAGGGCCGCGGCACCACCTCGCTGCTGCTGTTCGGCTACGGCGACGGCGGGGGCGGGCCGAACCGCGACATGCTCGCCGCCGCCCACCGGCTGAAGTCGCTGGAGGGCTCGCCCACGCTGCGGCTCGGTTCCCCGGCCAGCTTCTTCGCCGACGCCGAGGCCGAGTACCCCGGCGCCCCGGTGTGGACCGGGGAGATGTACCTGGAGCTGCACCGCGGCACCTACACCAGCCAGGCGCGCACCAAGCAGGGCAACCGGCGCAGCGAGCACCTGCTCCGCGAGGCCGAGCTCTGGGCGTCGACGGCGACCCTCCGGCTGGGCCGCGACTACCCGGCGGCCGAGCTGAAGGAGCTGTGGGAGCTGGTGCTGCTGCAGCAGTTCCACGACATCCTGCCCGGCAGCTCCATCGCGTGGGTGCACGCCGACGCCGAACGCAACTACGCCGCCATCGCCGAGCGGGCCGAGGCGATCATCGCCGCGGCCGCGTTGGCGCTGGTCGGCGAGGGCGACCAGCCGCTGCTGCTCAACGCGGCGCCTCACGCCCGCTCAGGCGTGCCCGCGCTGGGAGCGGGGGTGGTCGTGCCCGCGTCCGGCGAGGTGAGGGTCGAGGAGGTGACCGACGCACAGGGTCGTCCGGCGCACCGCCTCGACAACAGCGTCCTTCGCCTGGTCGTCGACGGAGCGGGCCAGCTCTCCTCCCTGGTGGACGCCGCCAGCGGCCGGGAGGCCATCGCCCCCGGGGAGAAGGGGCTTCGGCTCCAGCTCCACCGCGACATCCCCAACCAGTGGGACGCGTGGGACGTCGACGAGCACTACCGGCGCACCGTCCGCGAGCTCGACGCCGCGGACGAGATCCGCCTGGAGAAGACGGCCGAGGCGGCCACCGTCGTCGTCACCCGCTCCTTCGGCGCCTCCCGGATCGAGCAGCGGATCACCCTGGCCGTCGGGGCGCCGTCGGTGGAGGTCACCAGCACCGTCGACTGGCACGAGAAGCAGAAGCTGCTCAAGCTCGGCTCTGCGTTCGACGTCCACGCCGACCGCTCGGCCTCGGAGACGCAGTTCGGGCACATCTTCCGGTCCACCCACGTCAACACCTCCTGGGAGTTCGCCCGCTTCGAGATCTGCGCCCACCGGTTCGTGCACATCGGCGAGCCCGGGTACGGCGTCGCGGTGACCAACGACTCGACCTACGGCCACGACGTCGGGCGGCACACCCGGGCCGACGGCGGGACCACGACGACCGTTCGCCAGTCGCTGCTCCGGGCGCCGCTCTACCCGGACCCGGACGCCGACCAGGGCCGGCACGTGCTGCGCACGACGATCCGGCCCGGTGCAGCGATCGCCGACGCCGTCGAGGAGGGGTACCGGACCAACCTGGCCCCGCGCGTGGTGCAGGGGGCGCACCCGGTCGCCCCTCTGGTCGTCGTCGACCACCCGGCGGTGGTGGTGGAGGCGGTGAAGCTGGCCGAGGACGGCAGCGGTGACCTGGTCGTGAGGCTGTACGAGTCCCTCGGCGGCCGCGCCCGGACCACCGTCCGCGTCGACGCCGATGTCGCCGGCGTCGCCGCGACCGACCTGCTGGAGCGCCCCCTGGCGGGCGGTCTGGCGGCCGAGGGCGCCTCCGCCGACCTCGAGCTGCGCCCCTTCCAGCTGGTCACCCTGCGGTTCCGCCGCTGAGTCCCTGGAAAGTCAGCGCTCGATGGCCCCTGAGGGCCCACACGGGGGCGGTCCAGCCATCCCGCGCCGGTTTTCCAGGGGGAAGCCGCGCTCAAAGGGCGGCGAGGGCCTCCACCAGGTCGTCCAGACCGAGGCTGCCCTGGCTCAGGGCGGCCATGTGCCACGCCTTGAGGTCGAAGGCCTCGCCGTGCGCGGTACGGGCCGCTTCCCGGCCGGCCAGCCAGGCACGTTCGCCCAGCTTGTAGCTGATGGCCTGGCCGGGCATGCCGAGGTAGCGGACGAGCTCGCTGTCGAGGTACTCCGCGTCGCCGCCGCAGTGCTCCCCCAGGAAGGCGCGTCCCAGCCTGGGCGTCCAAGGCCGCCCCCGGTGGGCAGCCAGGACGCCGTCGGCGTCCTCGGGGACAGGGAGCCCCAGGTGCATGCCGATGTCGATGACCACCCTGACCGCCCGCAGCTGCTGCCCCTCCAAGTAGCCCAGGCGCGCTGCGGGGTCGGTCAGGAACCCCAGCTCGTCCATCAGCCGCTCGGCGTAGAGCGCCCAGCCCTCCACGTCGGCCCCCACCGCGCCGACGACCGTCTGGAACGTCGACAGGCTGCCGGCGACGTGGGTCCACTGCGCCAGCTGCAGATGGTGACCCGGCACGCCTTCGTGGTACCAGGTGGACACCAGGTTCCACAGGGGGAAACGGGTCCGGCCGAGCGTCGGCAGCCAGGTGCGGCCCGGCCGCGAGAAGTCCTGGGACGGCTCGGTGTAGTAGGGGGCCGCCGCGCTGCCGGGCGGGGCGATCATGGCTTCCACCCGCCGGACCGGCGGCGCCAGGTCGACGTGGGTGCCGTCGAGGGCCTCCATCGCCTCGTCCATCATCTGCTGCAGACGGAGGCGGATCTGCTCGACGCCCTCGACCGCCTCGCCGTGCTCGTCGAGCCAGTCCATCGCCTCACGCGGGGTTGATCCCGGGAGCACCTTCTCGGCGGCCGCACGCTGCTCGGCGCGGATCCGCCGGAACTCCGCCCAGCCGAAGGCGTAGGTGTCCTCCAGCCCGGTGCCCCCGCCCAGATCGGTCCCGTTCCAGTACCGGGCGAACCGGGCGTAGCGCTCGCGACCGACGACGTCGGGGGTCCCCTCGGCCCGCGGGCCGTAGGTGTCTCGGAGGAAGTCCCGGACGGCGACGACGGCCTCGTCCGCCGCTGCCGCAGCGCGGTCCAGCTGGTCGCGGAGCTCGACAGGGCCCGGCGCCACCAGGGAGACGAAGTACGGACCGGCCGACCACTCCGTCAGCTGCTCCACCACGGTCGCCACCTGGAGCGGGCCGGCGAACAGCCCCTGCCGTGCACCCTCGGTCAGGGTGGCGCAGTAGCCCTGGTAGGCCTGCGGGACCCGGGCCAGCCGCCGGACGACCACGTCCCAGTCCTGCGTCGTCGCCGTCGGCATCAGCTGGAACGCGTCGCGGACCTGGTGAAGGGGGGAGAAGAGGTTGCTCAGCGACCGCAGCCCCTCGCCCGCCTCGTGCAGGGCGAGGGCGGCCGTGAGCCGTTCACGGAGCAGCCGGGCGCACCGCTGCTCGACCAGGTCGAGCCCGGAGGCCCCGGCCAGCACGCGGTCCAGCTCGGTCAGCGTCGACCGCTGCAGTGCGGCGACCGCTTCCGAACCGGCGGGCGAGAGGTCGGGCAACCCGTCCGACGCCGGCGTCCGACCCAAGGCCGTGGCCAGGGTGGGGTCGAGCTCGCACAGCCGGTCGACATAGCCGTCGGCGACCTGGCGGGGGGAGGGGACGTCGGACCCGGTCATCTCATTACCTCCGCACGGCCGCGGGGGAGGAAGGGCCGTACCGACGCACCGTACCCACGGCGCGGCGGTGCCCATCAAGGCCCGGCACGGCCGGGGTCCGCCTGCGACCCCGGGCCACCGAGCGATCGGGGGGGGCGTATCTCGTGCGCCAGGCGCGGTCCGCGCCATCCCCGGGATTCAGCGGCTGTGTGCCAGGACCGAGGCAGGATGTCAGGCCGGGCCGCCCCGCGGCACTCCCTCCAGGCCCTGCAGGAGGCCGTGCTCAAGGCCTCGCCCGACATCCTCTTCGTCTACGACGTCCCCAGCCGGTCGACCGTCTGGCAGAACCGCTCGGTCACCAGGGTCCTCGGCCACCTCGACTTCGGGCCGCGCGGCGGCCTCGGCGACCTGGCCCGCGGCCTGGTCCACCCCGAGGACCTCGACCTCTTCGACGCCGCCCTGTCCGGGGCCCACGACCCGACGGGCGAGGACCCCATCCACGTCGACTACCGGATGTTCAGTGCCGATGGCTCGGTGCGCTGGTTGTCGCGACGCACCGCGCCTCTGACGCGGGACGAGGGCGGCGTCGTCACCCAGGTGGCCGGGGTCCTGCGGGACACCACCGAACAGCAAGCTGTGGCCGAGGCCCTGGCGGAGAGCGAGTCGCTGTTTCACCAGCTTGCGGACAGCATCGACGTCGCCTTCCTGCTCCGGAGCCTCGACCCGCCGGCTTTCCTCTCCGTCAGCCCCCGGTTCGAGCAGCTGTTCGGCTACGACCCGATGAAGGTGCACCAGACCCCGGAGGAGAGCCTCAGCCGCATCCACCCTGACGACCTCGCGCAATTCCTCGAGGAGTACTGGAAGCCCTGTCAGGCGGGTCGCGCAGCGACGCTGGACTACCGGATCATCAGCCTCTCCGGTGAGGTGCGGTGGATCCGGGCTCGGACCTGGCCGGTCGTCCAGCTGGCTGACGGTCTCCGCCGGGCCGCCAGCACCGTCGAGGACGTGACGGCCGCCCACCGGATCGAGACCGACCTCAGGGGGGCCTGCGAGGCCGGGACCGCGGCCATCAAGGCCGGCCGGGACGCCGCGCTCGCCGCAATCCAGGTGCAGAACGATTTCGCGGCCTCGGCCTCCCACGAGCTGCGCACCCCCACCGCCTCCATCCTCGGGTTTCTCGAGGAGGTGCTGGAGAACGACCAGCTCGGCGAGGACGACCGGCACTGTCTGGACGTGGCCTACCGCAGCGCCCAGCGCCTGAGCCGTCTCATCGACGACCTGCTGGTGATGGGGGAAGCCGACAGCAGCCACGCGCGCTCCCGGGTGGCAGCGACGCCTCTGCTGCCGCTGATCCACCTGGTGCTGTCGTCGCTGTCCACGGTCGCCCTCCGTGGAGGGGTCGAGCTGGTCCCTCCCCCGCAGGGCGACGACGCCGACCCGAGGGTCCTCGGGGACCCCCTGCGGCTGGAGCAGGTGCTGACCAACCTGCTGGGCAACGCCGTGAAGTTCACCCGCCCCGGCGGCCAGGTCGCCGTGCGGGTGAAGTCCGCCGCCGACACCGTCGCGGTCGCCGTCTCCGACACCGGCATCGGCATCGAGCCCGACGCGCTGCCCCAGGTCTTCGACCGCTTCTACCGCGCCACGACCATGGCCGGAGGCGTCAAGGGCACCGGTCTCGGCCTGTCGATCACCCGTCAGATGGTCGAGGCCCAGGGTGGCACGCTGAGCGTGACGAGCGCCCCCGGCCGAGGTTCGACCTTCACCATGACGCTGCCGGCGGCACCTCCCGGGAGCTGAAGCGTGGGATGTGGCCAGGGGTGGCCCAGGAGGGGCCGCCCACGCCGGGTAGAGCCGGGGGTACCAGAGAACAGCCCCCGTTCCTGAGCCTGGCCCGGACGCCGACCTCAGCACCGGCCTGACGCTGGGCCTGTCCACCCGGGAAGCGGAAGCCCGCGGGCGCCAGGGCCAGGGGAACCGGGCCGTGAGCGCGTCGTCGCGCAGCTACGGGCGCATCCTGCGGACCAACGTCTTCACCCTGTAGAACACCATCCTCTTCGTCATCGGCGGCGCTCTCCGGGCCCTGGGGTGCTCCAACGACGCCTTCATCAGCGTCCCGATCGGCCTGCTGAACGCGGTGGTCAGCGCCGTGCAGGAGATCCGGGCGAAGCGCCAGCTTGACGGCCTCCAGGGGGATTGGGCGAGCACCGCAACCTCCGGAAGCGCTGATCCCTAGCCACGCCGCCACGGTCGCCCTGGAGCTCCCGGGCCCAGATTCCCCCTCAGGTGAGCACCCCGCCAGCACAACGAGCACCGGCGAGCGTGAGGGGCGGCCGGTAAGCCGGTGATGACCGACCAGAAGAGAACCTCCGCCGCCTTCACACCTGGGACACAGCGGGCCCTCAGAGGCGGACGCAGGGTGGCTGCCCGGTCAGCGCCTGGGGGCGGTTCCGATGTCGGGGTTGTTCGCAATGCCTTGGTCGAGCGCACCAGGGGCGTTGGCGCCTGTGATGGCGGCGTAGCTGGCTCCGGCGATGGCCGCGCCGATGATCGGAGCGACGATGAACAACCAGACCTGGCTGAGGGCGTCGCCGCCGGCGAACCAGGCGACCCCGATGGAGCGGGCCGGGTTCACCGAGGTGTTGGTGACCGGGATGCTGATCAGGTGAATGAGGGTCAGGGCGAGGCCGATCGCGATCGGGGCGAAGCCCTTGGGTGCCCGGTCGTCGGTGGCTCCGAGGATGACGTAGAGGAAGGCCGCTGTCAGCACGATCTCGGTGAGCAGGGCGGCGCCGAGCCCGTAGCCGCCGGGCGACAGCTCGCCGTAGCCGTTGGAGGCAAAGCCGCTCTCCTTCGCGCTGAATCCCGCCCGGTCGTTGGCGATGATGTAGAGGACCAGGGCGGCCAGGGTGGCGGCGACCACCTGGGTGACGATGTAGGGCAGCACACCCTTCCAGTCGAACCGCTTCGCAACGGCCAAGCCGATGGTGACGGCCGGGTTGAAGTGGCCACCGGAGACGTGGCCGAACGCGTAGGCGCCGGTCAGCACCGTCAGGCCGAAGGCAAGCGCTACACCGACGAAGCCGATGCCAAGTTGGGTGTTGTCTTCGGTGAGGAACTTGGCAGCCAACACGGCGCTGCCGCAGCCGCCGAAGACCAGCCCGAAGGTACCGAGGAACTCAGCGCCGAGCTTGGCGCCGAGAGTGGGCTCCCGCACAGAAAACGTCCTCTCACCATGCTCCACGTGCGGCAGATGACACCGATCCGCCCGAGGAGTCCGAATTCTTTTGAGGGCCACAGGCTAGCGGTAGGAAACGCTTCCACGGGTGACCCGAGCCGTCGGATCCCCGGCGGGTCCGTCACATCCGTCCATCTCCTTGCACGACGATGGACGCGCTGACCAGTTAGTGGGGTGAGCTGATAGGCCCTGCCGGCGGGCCCGGGCGGACCCTACCGTTGTCGCGCCCCCACCGGGTGAGTCCTGCAGCTGCCCGTCCAGGGACGCAGCCGGCCGGAGAACCCTCGTCGTTGTTGACCATCAGGTCTCGCCCTCCTTCAGCGAATCCCACGCACCCCTGACGCGGTGCCCCTCAGGATCCGGCGGGCGGCTGGGGGTCAGGCAGGTGCGGTGCAGCGACTGCTCGTCAAACGCGCCCAGCGTGGGCACCGGCAGCGATGATCCCCAGCGCTAGTGACAATCTGGGGGCCTGTGCGCCGCAGTCCGAATATCTCCCGGCCTACGTCAGGTGCGCACAGGAAGTGCCACCAGGAAGGGAGCCGGTGCGGTTCACAGCTGTCGGAATCATCCGTCTCGTCGCGGGGGTCAGCGGCGTAGCGGCCGTCCTCGCGACGCTGCTGGACACAGCTTCGAGGACGCCGATCAACCCGTTCAACTTCTTCGGCTTCTTCACCATCCAGAGCAACGTCCTCTTCAGCCTGACCATCATCATCACCGCTGTCGCCACCCTTCGTGGCCGACTTCAAGGTAGGAGTCTGGTCTTCGTCCGGGGCTGCGTCACGACCTACATCTTCCTGGTCGGAGTCGTCTACAACGCCCTTCTCTCTGGCTTGGAAGGAGGCGTGGCGTTGCCCTGGGCCAACGCGATGACCCATGTCGTGCTGCCGATCTACGGGGTGCTCGACTGGGTTCTGTTCGCTGACCGGCCGCCGCTGCCATGGGAACGGATGTGGGCGGTGCTGCTCTTTCCGCTGGTCTGGCTGGTCGTCGTCCTGACGCGCGGGGCCACCGACGGGTGGGTGCCGTACCCGTTCCTGGACCCGGCAACGGGGTACGGCTCAGTCAGCATCTACTGCGTAGCCATCTGCGCGTTCACTGTCCTCGCTGCCGCCGGAGCATGGGCGGTCAGCCGCCTCAACTTCATCAGGCTCAGCCCTTCATCCCCTCCGCCTCTAGCCGAGGCAAGCCGCAGCGCTGCCTGACGCCTCTGTGCAGTGCCCGCCGGACGGATCTCGCTCGCTGACCGTCGGGTCCAGCGGGGAGGGAGTCGGGAGGCCTGTCAACAGAGTGGTCGTGGCAAAGCCGAAGGCCAGTACGACCGACGGGGGGACGCCCCGGGGGCTGCAGGTTGGCGTTCTGGCCGTGGGTCGTGGGCGGATCGGTGTGGGGCTCGGCGGCTGGCACAGCCGGCAGGCCGCTGCCGCCCAGCACGCTGAGGCCGTGTCAGGCGCGCGAGCCTGGTTGCGTCCCGGGACTGAAGGGCGCTGTGGAAGGCATGGCACGACGGCCGGGAAACAGTCAAAGCCGGGCCTACCCCGTAGGGTCGACCCGGCCTTGATGTCGGGAGAACCTCCCGGCTCTGTGCGCGAGGGGGGACTTGAACCCCCACGTCCTTTCGGACACTGGCACCTGAAGCCAGCGCGTCTGCCATTCCGCCACTCGCGCTCGATCCAACCGGGACAAGTCCCGTCCGAACCAGCCGCAGAAGGCTAGCACGAACGAGCGGGCGCCCCGGACACCAAGGACCGCGGGGCCGCCGGCTCGGAGCGCGGGTCGAGCGCGGAAGGTCGGATCCGCACCGCCCCTCCCGTTAGGCTCTGGGAGACCAAGCCAGCGGAAGGAGGGACATGGGGATCTTCGAACGCTTCGAGAAGAAGGTCGAGGGCGCCGTCAACGGCGTGTTCGCGCGCGCCTTCAAGGGCGACGTGCAACCCGTCGAGATCGCCGCGCGGCTGCAGCGCGAGCTGGACGCCGAGGCCAAGCTCATGTCCCGGGACAAGAGGCTGGTGCCCAACGACTTCACCGTCGGCCTGTCCCCGCACGACCACGACAAGCTGGCTCCCTACGCGGGCGCTCTGACCGCAGAGCTGGCCACCGAGCTGCGGCACCACGCCTCGGAGATGGGCTACCAGTTCAACGGCCCGATCCGCATCCACTTCACCCTGGTCCCGGCCCTGCCGACGGGCCGGTTCACCGTCGAGTCCGAGGCGGTCGCCGGGGTCGAGGAGCGGGACGCGGCGTCCGGCTCCGACGCCCCACCCGCCGCGCGGACCCGACCCGACCCTGACCGGCGTCCCGCCCCGGCCCGCGCACCCGTCCTCGACCCCCAAGACCAGCTGGTGCTGGAGGTCAACGGCACCCGTCACGCCCTGACCCCGCCCGGGCTGGTCATCGGGCGGGGCACCGAGGCCGACCTGCGGATCAACGACCCGGGGATCTCCCGCCGGCACGCGGAGATCCAGGTGCAGGGGTCCGGCGCGTCGCAGCGGCTGCGGATCGTCGACCTCGGCTCCACGAACGGGATCATCGTCAACGGCCACCGGGTCCGTGAGGCCACGCTGCAGGAGGGCTCGCGGATCGAGATCGGCTCGACCCGGATGCTCGTGCACGCGCCGGCCGGTCGATGACCCGTGTCCGAGATCGCGCTGACCGTCCTCAAGGTCTTGTTCCTGGCCCTGCTGTGGCTGTTCATCTTCTCCGCGGTCTCGGTCATCCGCACCGACCTCTTCGGCAAAGCCGTCCCGGCTCCCGACCAGCCCGAGGCGCGCGAGCTCGAGTCGCCGTCCCCACCGGCCCGTCGCACCCGCCGTCCCCGTGGTGAGCCCCGGGTGCTCAGCATCGTCCAGGGCCAGCAGACCGGTGACGCCGCGGAGCTGACGCCGGGGCTGGTGATGATCGGCCGGGGCGCCGACTGCCAGCTCGTCCTGGACGACGACTACGTCTCCACCCGGCACGCGCGGGTGGTCGCCGGCGAGAGCGGGCTCTACATCGAGGACCTCGGATCGACCAACGGCACCTACGTCAACGGCGCCCGGATCACCGCCCCCACCGCCATCTCGATGTCGGACACCCTGCGGATCGGCAAGACGATCCTCAAGCTGGAGCCCTGACCCGATGGCCCTGACCCTGAGCTTCGTCAGCCACTCCGAAGTCGGCCTGGTGCGCAAGAACAACCAGGACTCCGGCTACGCCAGCCCCCACCTGCTGGTCGTCGCGGACGGGATGGGCGGCGCGGCCGCGGGGGACCTCGCCTCGGCGGTGGCGGTGGAGGCGATCCGGCAGGTCGATGCGCCGACGCCGTCGGCGCAGATGCTCGACGTGCTCGCCGGGGCGGTCTCGCGGGCCAACAACCGGATCGCCGACCTCGTGGAGGCCGACCTCTCCCTGGACGGCATGGGCACCACGGTCACCGCGGCCCTGTTCGACGGCGAGGACCTGGGACTGGCCCACATCGGGGACTCCCGCGCCTACCTCTTCCGCGGCGGCACGCTGGAGCGGCTGACCCACGACCACAGCTGGGTGCAGTCACTGGTCGACGACGGCAAGATCGACGAGGCCGAGGCGGCCGTGCACCCCCACCGCTCGCTCCTGCTCAAGGTGCTCAACGGCCAGCCGACCAACGAGCCGGACCTCAGCCGGACGACCCTGGCGCTCGGGGACCGGCTGCTGTTCTGCAGCGACGGGCTGTGCGGGCTGGTCAGTGACGCCGAGATCGCCGACGCGCTGGCCCTCGCCGACGCTGGCGCCGCACTCGAGCGGCTGGTCGGGGAAGCGCTCGAGCAGGGCGGCATCGACAACATCACCGTGATCCTCGCCGACGTCGTGGAGTCGGGCGGCAGCAACGAGCGGGTCGTGCTCGGCGCGGCCGCCGACCGGGACCAGCCCACGGCTCCGCTCGGCCTTCCGAGCCCCGGCGCGGGAGGGACGGGTTCGGCCACCCCGCCCGGCGCACCTGAGGTTCCTGCTCCTGGGGCTACCGCCGCCAGGTCCAACGCCCCTGCCGTGGAGGACGAGGCCCGCTACAACCCGCAGCCGCCCACCAGGCGGCGGCTGGTCCGGCCGCTGGTCGGAGCCCTGGTCCTGGTGCTGGTGGCCTCGGCCGGCCTGCTCAGCGCCTGGGCGTGGACGCGCACGCAGTACTACGTCGGAGCCGCCGGCGACCAGGTGGCGATCTTCCAGGGCCTGCCCGAGGACGTCGTCGTGCCCCTGTCCCGGGTGTACGAGGTGCAGCCGCTCGCCTTGAGCGACCTTCCCCCCTTCTACGCCTCGCAGGTGCGGGCCGGGATCGAGGTGGCCAGCCTGGACTCGGCGCGGGAGACCCTCGCCCAGCTCACCGAGGCCGCTCGACGCTGCGAGATCGCCCGTCCGACGCCGTCCCCCACGCCGGTCTCCCCCACCCCGGGCGCGACGACGACGGCCACCCCGCGCCCCACTCCCACGCCCGCGTCGTCGGCGGTGCCCGCTCCTCCAGCCGCGTCCGCGACCGCCGGGCCGGGGTGCTGACATGGGCGACGCGGTGCCCATGACGGTCGTCCCGCGCAAGCGCCGGAACACCGAGCTGGCCCTGCTGCTCTTCGCCTTGGGCCTCGGCCTGGCGGCCTACGCCATCGTCGACCTGAACGTCCTGGGAGCGGTCGGCTCGGGCTTCCCCACCCTGGCGGGGATAGGCGCCAGCCTGGTGCTCACGGCCCACCTGGCCGTGCGGTGGCGGCTGCCCTACGCCGACCCGGTGCTAGTGCCGTGCGTGGTCCTGCTCAACGGACTGGGCCTGGCGATGATCCACCGGATCGACCTGATCAACGACCCGCCCTCGGCCGGCGCCCGACAGCAGCTGATCTGGACCGTCATCGGGGTCGCGCTGTTCGTCGCCGTGGTGGTGCTGCTCCGTGACCACCGGCCTCTGCAGGGTTACACGTACACGCTCGGGCTGGCCGGGGTGGCCCTGCTGCTGCTGCCTCTGCTTCCCGGACTAGGGGTCGAGAAGTTCGGTGCGCGAATCTGGATCCAGGTCGGCCCCTACAGCTTCCAGCCGGCCGAGGCGGCGAAGATCGCGCTCGCCATCGCCTTCGCCTCCTACCTGGTGGAGAAGCGTGACGTGCTGGCCCTCGCCGGCTGGCGCGTGCTGGGGCTCGACCTGCCGCGCGCCCGCGACCTCGGTCCCATCCTCCTCATGTGGCTGGTCAGCCTCGCCGTGCTGGTGCGCCAGCGCGACCTGGGAACCTCGCTGCTGTTCTTCGGGCTGTTCGTGATGATGCTCTACGTCGCGACCGAGCGCGCCGGCTGGCCGGTTCTTGGGACCCTGCTGTTCGGGCTGGGCGCCTACCTCGGCTACCAGCTCTTCGGGCACGTGCGGGTCCGGGTCGGCGCCTGGCTGGACCCGTTCTCCGACTACGACGCCTACTACCAGGTGATCAACGCCCAGTTCGGGATGGCCTGGGGCGGGCTGCTGGGCACCGGGCTGGGCGAGGGCCGCCCCGGCCTCACCCCCCTGGCGCGGAGCGACTTCATCGCCGCGGCCCTCGGCGAGGAGCTGGGGATGACCGGGCTGATGGCCCTCATCCTGGTGTACGGCCTGGTGGTGGCCCGGGGTCTGCGCACGGCGTTGCAGTGCCGCGAGCCCTTCGGGAAGCTGCTGGCCGCCGGCCTCGCCTTCGCCTTCGCGCTCCAGGTATTCACCATCATCGGCGGGGTCACCCGGCTGCTGCCGCTGACCGGGCTGACCACCCCCTTCCTCTCCCAGGGCGGCTCCTCGCTGGTCTGCAACTGGGTGGTCGTCGCCCTCCTGCTGGTGGTGTCCCACCAGGCGCGCAAGCCGGCCGTCAGGGTCACCCCGCTCGACCCGGACGCCGAGACCACCCAGCTCGTCCGGGCCGCCGCGTGAACACCCCGATCCGCAGGGTGGCCTTCGTGGCCATGCTGATGTTCGCCCTGCTGCTGGCCAACGGGACCTACATGACGCTGTTCCGCACCGGCTCGCTGGCCGCGGAGCCCCAGAACCGGCGGGTCCGCGACGCCGAGTTCGCCCAGGACCGCGGCGGCATCCTGGCCGCCGGCAACACAGAGATCGCCACCACCGACCCGTCGGAGGACCGGTTCCGGTACCAGCGCAGCTACCCGGCCGGTTCCCTGTACGCGCCGGTCACCGGGTTCTACTCCTACGACCACGGCAGCACCGGGGTGGAGAGCACCTACAACAGCCAGCTCGCGGGCACCGCCGACGCGCTGTTCGTCCGGCGGCTGATCGACCTGGCCACCAACCGGGCCCCGCAGGGCGCCACGGTGCAGACGACGATCGTGCCCGCCTTGCAGGAGGCCGCGGCCCAGGCGCTGGGGCAGCAGAAGGGGGCCGTCGTCGCCCTGGACCCGAAGACCGGGGCGGTCCTGGCCCTGGTCACCAGTCCGACCTACGACCCCACCGAGGTGGCCAGCCACGACATCGAGAGCGCACGCCGGGCCTACGACCGGCTGGCGAGCGACCCCGAGCGCCCGCTGTCCAACCGGGCGGCGCGCGAGATCTTCCCGCCCGGCTCCACGTTCAAGCTGGTGACGGCCGCGGCTGCCCTGGCCGACGGGCAGAAGCCGACCACGAAGCTTGACAGCCCCGACAAGCTCACCCTGCCCGGCACCCGGACCGTGCTGCCCAACTCCTCGAGCTGCGGGGGCAAGTCCGTCACCCTGACGCAGGCGCTGAAGGTCTCCTGCAACACCGCGTTCGCCAACCTCGGCCTGGAGCTCGGGCAGGACAAGCTGCGCGAACAGGCGCAGGCCTTCGGCTTCGGCCAGCGCCACCTCGCCGACCTCAACGGGGTGGCCAGCCGCTTCCCGGACGACCTCGACGACGCCCAGCTGGCGCTGAGCGCGATCGGCCAGTTCGACGTCGCCGCCAGCCCGCTGCAGATGGCCATGGTGACCGCGGGCATCGCCAACGACGGCGTGGTGATGGAGCCCTACCTGGTCAGCATGGTGCAGGCCCCCGACCTGAAGCCGCTGAGCACCCACGAGCCGGCGGAGCTCTCGGAGGCGATGACGCCGGAGAACGCCCAGAAGCTGCAGCAGATGATGGTGGAGACGGTGGCCTCCGGCACCGGACGCAACGGGGCGATCAACGGTGTCGAGGTCGGCGGCAAGACGGGCACGGCGCAGTCGGACCCCACCCGCAAGCCGTTCGCCTGGTTCACCTCCTTCGCCCCCGCGGACGACCCGGCGGTCGCTGTGGCCGTCATCGTGGAGGACGCCGACATCCCCCGCCAGGACATCGCCGGGGGCCGGGTGGCGGCTCCGATCGCCCGCGCGGTGATGGAGGCCGCGCTGTGACGGCGGTGCGCGTGGCAACCGGCCCGGGGGTCCGGGCGACCCGTCGAGCCGACGGCGGCGGACCGACCCTGCGGCGCCGTGGCCCAGAATGGCCCGGGGCACGGGGGACGGAGGCGCACGTCAGGGCGGCTGCAGGGAGAGGAACCACGAGATGACTGGCGAGCCGAGCACCGTCGGAGGCCGTTACGAGCTGGGTGACGTCCTCGGTCGCGGGGGGATGGCGGAGGTGCGCGGGGCCGTCGACCGTCGCCTGGGTCGGCCCGTGGCCGTCAAGCAGCTCCGTGCCGACCTGGCCACCGACCCCACCTTCCAGGCGCGCTTCCGCCGGGAGGCGCAGTCAGCGGCCGGGCTCAACCACCCCACCATCGTGGCCGTCTACGACACCGGTGAGGAGCCCGACCCCCACACCGGGATCTCCATCCCCTACATCGTCATGGAGCTGGTGGAGGGCTCCACCCTGCGCGACGTGCTGCGGGACGGTCGCAAGATCCTCCCCGAGCGGGCGTTGGAACTGACTCAGGGGGTTCTCGACGCCCTGAGCTACAGCCACAAGGCCGGGATCATCCACCGCGACATCAAGCCGGCGAACGTCATGCTCACCCCGAACGGCGGGGTGAAGGTGATGGACTTCGGGATCGCCCGGGCCGTGGCCGACACCTCCGCGACCATGACCCAGACCGCGGCTGTCATCGGCACGGCCCAGTACCTGTCCCCCGAGCAGGCCCGCGGGGAGACCGTCGACGCCCGCAGCGACCTCTACTCCGCCGGTTGCCTGCTCTACGAGCTCCTGGTCGGGCGGCCGCCGTTCGTCGGGGACTCGCCGGTGAGCGTGGCCTACCAGCATGTCCGCGAGCCTCCGGTGCCGCCGAGCCAGCTCGACCCGGTCATCACCCCCGACATCGACGCCATCACGCTCAAGGCCCTCGCCAAGGACCCGGCCGACCGCTACCAGTCCGCGCGGGAGATGAAGGCCGACATCGCCCGGGTCCTCGCCGGACAGCAGGCGACGGCCCTCGTCCCCCGCGCCGCCGTCGCGGCGGCGGACGTCACCCCGACGCGCGTGGTCGGCCCAGTGGTGCCGGTGGCGCTCGTGGAGGACGAGGACGCGCCGCCGCGCCGCCGCGCCGGGGCGGTGGCTGCCGTCGTCGCCCTGGTGCTGCTGCTCGTGGGCCTCGGCGCCTTTGGCCTGTGGCGCGCCTTCGGCCCCCAGGACCCGGTGGCGGTGGCGACGGTCGAGGTGCCCGCCGTGCTGACCTACACCGAGGCCCAGGCCCGCAGCCAGCTCGCCGACCGGGGGCTGAAGGCCGAGGTCCAGCGGACCAACGGCGACGACGACACGGCCGGGACCATCACCGCGCAGGATCCCGTCGGGGGGACCGAGGTGCCGGTCGGCAGCAGTGTCACCCTGACGCTGAATCTCGGTCCCGAGACCGCCACCGTCCCCGACGACCTCGTCGGCGCCGACGTGGACGACGCCGAGAAGGCGCTCGCCGACGCCGGATTCACGAACGTGAGCACCGAGGCGGCCAGCAGCGAGGAGGTCGACGCCAAGGCTGACGAGGTCCTCGACGTCGACCCGGCCGAGGGTGAGAGCGCCGCGCTGGACGAGGAGATCCGGCTCAGCTACGCCACCGGGGAGTCCGTGGTGCCCGTGCTGACCGGCAAGACGCCCGAGCAGGCGGTCGCCGATGCCCGCGCCGCGGGGTTCACCGACGTCAAGCGCGTCAACCGGGAGACCGACGGCGAGACCGCGGGCGTGGTCTTCCGGCAGAACCCGGACGCCGGGAAGCGGGAGAAGCGCAGCCGGGAGATCACCATCACGGTAGCCGTCGCACCACCCCCGGACCCAGAGCCCGAGCCGAAGCCGGAGCCGAAGCCGGAACCGACGCCGACCCCGACGCCCTCCTCGGAGCCTTCCGAGACCCCTGACCCCACTCCGGAACCGACACCGACCTCCGAGGCCACGCCCACCCCTCGCAGCACCCCGTCCTAATCGAACGCCCGTGCGAATGGTGCTAGCCTGAGGCGATGACCAGCGGCGTTCAAACGTCCCTCTTTGATCTCCCGGTGCCGGGTGACGAGCCGCGACCGCTGAGCGGGCTCGTCACGCGTGAGGTCCTGGGTCGGGGAGCCTGGGTCGACCTGGTTCCCGGGTGGCTGAGCGGGGCGGACACCCTCCTCGACACCCTGCTGACCGACGTGGCGTGGGTGGCGGAGCGCCGGCAGATGTACGACCAGGTGGTCGACGTGCCGCGACTGCTCTGCTTCTACGGCGAGAACGACGAGCTCCCCCATCCGGCTCTCGCGAGCGCCCGTCACGCCTTGAGCGCGCACTACGGACCCGAGCTGGGCGAGCCCTTCACCACGGCTGGCCTCTGCCTCTACCGCGACGGCCGGGACTCGGTCGCCTGGCACGGGGACACCATCGGCCGGGGACGGCGAGAGGACACCATGGTGGCCATCGTGTCGCTGGGCTCCCCCCGGCACCTCCTGCTGCGGCCCCGCGGCGGCGGTCCCACCCGCCGGCAGCAGCTCGGGCACGGCGACCTCCTGGTCATGGGCGGCTCCTGCCAGCGCACCTTCGAGCACGCCGTCCCCAAGACCACCCACGCCGTCGGGCCCCGGGTCAGCGTGCAGTTCCGCCCGCACGGGGTGCGCTGAGGGCTACCGGTGTCCGGGACCGGTCAGGGGTGCGCCGACATCAGCGGTGCCAGGCCAGCGGCGCGGGCCGGGGCCTCGGTGTCGCCGCACACCGCGAGCCAGTTGGCGAGCATCTGGTAGCCGCCCTCGGTCAGCACCGACTCGGGGTGGAACTGCACCGCCTCGACCGCGAGCTCGCGGTGGCGCACGGCCATCACCACCCCGCTCGCGGTCAGCGCCGTGACCTCGAGCACCGATGGGACCGAGGCTGGCTCGATGGCCAGGGAGTGGTAGCGCGTGGCCGTGAAGGGCTGCGGCAGGCCGGCGAGCACGCCGACGCCCTGGTGCTCGATGAGCGAGGTCTTGCCGTGCAGCAGCTCGGGCGCCCGGTCGACGACCCCGCCGTAGGCGACGCCGATCGACTGCAGGCCGAGGCAGACGCCGAAGATGGGCACCGTACCCGCCTGGGAGCGGACGACGTCGATGCAGACGCCGGCACCCTCCGGCGTCCCCGGGCCGGGTGAGAGCAGGATGCCGTCGAACGGGCGAGCGAAACCCGGGTCGGCGAACCGCGGGTCGTCGTTGCGCCAGACCTCGACCTCGGCGCCGATCTGGGCCAGGTACTGGACCAGGTTGTAGACGAAGGAGTCGTAGTTGTCGATCACCAGGATCCTCGCGGCGCTCACCCGTTCATTGTCCTCCCGGGCAGCCGAGAGCTCGCACCGTGACCAGGTCAGCGCGGGGTGCCGGGAGCGCCGTCGGCGGTGGGCGAGGGGCTGACCTTGCCCGGTGATGTCGCGTGCTGCAGGTCCAGCGAACCCTGGTGGGCCGGGAAGTCCGCGCGCCGCACCGACCGCTCGCTGTAGACGAGGCCGTAGGCCGCCACGTACTGCTGGTAGATCTGCAGGGCGGGTGAGCCTCCCAGGGCCGCCCGGAGGCGGGCAGGGTCGCCGAGGGCGGTCACCACGTACGGCGGGGCGTAGGGAATGCCGTGCAGGACGACGGTGTTGCCGACGCACTTGACGCCCGTGGTGGAGATCACCCGTTGTCCCTGGATCGTCATGGCCTCGGCACCGCCGCTCCACAGCGCGTTGACGACGGCCTGGATGTCCTGCTGGTGCACCACGAGCAGGTCGCCGTCGACCCCGTCTCCCGAGACGGTCTCCGGTGCGTCGTCGAGGGTGACCGAGACGGCCGGGCCGGCGACCGCCGAGAAGGCGGCCGCCGCCGAGGCCCGTTCGAGCCTGGCCTGCAGCGCTGGGTCCGTGCCCCCGGCGCGTGAGAGGGCATCCACCTGCGACCGGACGTCGCTGACCCGGCGGGCCAGGTCGGCGTTGCGACGCGACTGGGACTGCACCAGGCTGACGAGATCGGTGTTGCGGCCCGGACGCAGGTCGGTCCCGCGGGCGTTCACCGCGCTCAGCACGACCATCAGCCCGGCAAGGAGGCAGACGGCCCCGGTGAGCACCCGCCCTGCCAGGCCGCGGCTCGCGTTGCGTCGCACCTGAGCGGCCCGGGCCCGCTGCAGGGCGGAGCGGAGGCGCCGGCCCGGTCCGGGCCGTGCCGCTCGCGCTTCCGACACCCTGCTCCCCCTGACGGCTCCCGCCGGCCCGCGGAGAATGGCTCCGGTCCGGTTCCCCGACTACGCTACCCAGCGACACCGAGGAGTGAGCGTGCCAGAGTCGAGAACCCGCAAGTCCACCGACGAGAAGCGCCGGAGCCGCCAGGAGGCGAAGCCGGCCAAGGTCAAGGCGCCGTCCAGCCGTCGCTGGGTCCCGCCAACCTTCATCACCGTCGGCCTGCTGGGGGTCATCTGGCTCATCGTCTACTACGTCGCCGGTCCCTCGATCCCGTACATGAGCGACCTCGGCAACTGGAACATCCTCATCGGCATGAGCGGCATGGCTGCCGCATTCGGCATCGCCACCCTGTGGCGCTGACCCGGCGCCGCCCTTCGAGTGAGCGTCGGCCGTCGAGTTACACCCGTGTGATTCGTCCACAATGGGGATAACCCCTGTGGACAACCGACCGGCCTGCCTGGGGTGAACGCGCAGCGCTCCGGCCGATCCCTGGACCGGGAGATCTTCGGGCTCGCGCTGCCCACCCTGGCGACCCTGCTCGCGGAACCGCTGCTGCTGCTGGCCGACTCCGCGATCGTCGGCCACCTCGGCACGGATGCCCTGGCCGGTCTGGGCATCGCGGCCAACGTTCTGGGCGTGCTGGCCGGTCTGTGCGTCTTCCTGGCCTACGGCACGACCGGCATGGTCGCGCGGAGGATCGGCGCCGGCCAGGATGCCGCGGGCCTGCAGGCGGGCTTCGACGGGTTGGTGCTGGCGGTCCTGCTCGGTGGCCTGCTCGGGCTGGCGCTGCTGCTGAGCGGTCCCAGCGTCGTCGGCGCGTACGGAGCGTCGCCGGAGGTGACGGCCGCGGCCACGACGTACTTGCGGGTGGCGGCTCTCGGTGTCCCTTCGATCCTGCTGCTGCTGGCCGGTACCGGCGTCCTCCGCGGGCTGCGGGACACCCGCACGCCGCTGCTCGTCGTCCTCGGGGCGAACCTGGTCAACATCGCGGCCAACCTGGCCCTGGTCCACGGCGCCGGCCTGGGGATCGCCGGGTCCGCCCTCGGGACGCTGGTGGCCCAGACGGGAGCGGCGGTGGTCATCGCCACCGTGGTGGTCCGGCGGATGGGCGCGGTGCACGCCCGGCCACGGCTCGCCCTGGCCGGCGTGCTGCGGGCGGCGCGAGCAGGACGCTGGCTGGTGGTCCGGACGGCGACGCTGCAGGGGGCGGTCACCCTGGCGACGCTGGGGGCGGCCAGCAGCGGCACGGTGGCCCTCGCCGCGCACCAGGTGGTCACCAGTCTCTGGATCCTACTGGCCTTCTGCCTCGACGCCCTGGCCATCGCCGGCCAGACGATCATCGCGCGTGCCCTGGGCTCGGAGGAGCTCACCCTGGCCCGGGCGATGACGTACCGGATGGTGGGCTGGGGCGTCGTCTCCGGCCTGGGATCGGGGTTGCTCGTCTGGGCGACACGGCCGCTCTACGTGGGGTTCTTCTCCCCCGACCCGGCGGTGCAGCAGCTGGTCGGTGCGGTGCTGCTGGTGGTGGCGGTGGTGACCCCGGTCGCCGGTGTCGTGTACGTGCTCGACGGGGTGCTGATCGGCGCCGGCGACAGCCGCTACCTGGCTCTCGCGGGGCTCCTCGCCTTGGCGGCCTTCGCCCCGCTGGCGCTGCTCGTCCGCGGGCAGGGGGCTGGCCTGACGTGGCTGTGGGCGGCCTACGGGGTGTTCATGCTGGCGCGGATGACGACGCTCGTCCTCCGGGTGCGCGGCGGCGCCTGGGCCCGGACCGGTGCGGCCGTGGGTTAGGACCGGCCTGTGGTCACCGCAGCGGCCTCAGCCGTTCAGGTCGGGCTTCGTCCAGTACCAGGTGCTGTCCAGCCGCTTGCGTGCCTCCAACCCACCCAGGACCATGACCAGCCCGGCGACCAGGGACGCCATCCACGCCACGCCCAGCCGCGACGGCACCCCGGCGGCCTCCAGCTGCTGGTAGCCGGTGACCACCAAGACGGCGCTGAGGGAGAACAACCACCCCGACAGCAGGGCCAGGCGGCGGATCCACCGGCCGAGCGTCGCTGCCGCGAGCGACCAGAACGAACCGAGCCCGGCGAGCAGGCCGATCTGCTGGGCCGCCAGCCCCAGATAGGTGATGTCGAGGCCGAAGGCGAGCCGGCCGCGGTCGGCGGCCCCGAAGCCCTCTGCGTCGGGCTGGGCGGCGACGAAGAACCGGCTGGCCCCGATCAGGCCCCGACCGTAGGCCTCGAACGCCTGGATCCCGACGTGGGGCAGGAACGCGCTCAGCACCATGGCCAGCGCGGCGACACCAGCCACCGTCCCACGGCGCTGGTAGCCGCGGCGGCGGCGCAGCCGCGCCTCCTCGGTGGGCAGGATCACGGGCCGACCCTACGTGACCGCCGGACGTGGCCGGCCTCGCTGCGGCCGCGTCGCGAGGTCGCGCGCCCGTCCCGGCTCTCACCCTGGTCTGGGTGTGCGGGCAGCACGACGCCCCGGGGCCGGAGCCTCGGGGCGTCGTGGTGCCGGAAGTCGTCGCTCAGGAAGCGGCGACCACGGCGAGCTGGACGTGCGCGGTGACCGCGTCGTGCAGCTTCACACCGATGGTGTGGGTGCCGACCGACTTGATCGGCTTGTTGATCTCGACCGAGCGCTTGTCGACCGAGACGTTGCCGGCCTTCTTGATGGCGCTGGCGATGTCGGCGGCGGTGACCGCACCGAAGAGCTTGCCCGTGTCACCGGCCCGCACCGGGAGCTCGACGCTGATGCCCTCGAGCTGCGTCCGCACCTCCTGGGCGTGGTCGATACCGCGGATCTCGCGGGCCGCACGGCTCCGCTTGATGCCCTCGATCTGCTTCTCGCCGCCACGGGTCCAACGGATGGCGAAGCCACGCGGGATGAGGAAGTTCCGGCCGTAGCCGTCCTTGACCTCGACCACGTCGCCAGCGCCACCAAGGTTGTCCACGGCAGCCGTCAGGATGAGCTTCATCTGGGCGTCCCTCCTCAGCGAGCCGTCGAGGCGTACGGCAGAAGCGCAACCTCGCGAGCGTTCTTGATGGCGATGGCGACCTTGCGCTGCTCCTGCACGGAGAGCCCGGTCACCCGGCGAGCGCGGATCTTTCCCCGCTCGGAGATGAACTTCCGCAGCGTGGCGGTGTCCTTGTAGTCGATGTGCTGGCCCGCGCGCAGCGGGTTGGACTTCTTCTTCGGTGCGCGCTTGGCGGGTGGGGTGCTGGCCATTGTGGTGCTCTCCTCTCGAGCCCGGCGCGAGCCTTCGCTCGATGGCCGGAATGTGCCGGATGTGGAATGGGGTGCCTGATCGGGTCAGCCGGAAGGCGGACCGGTCAGAACGGGGGCTCTTCGCTCTGGGGCGTCGCCCAGGGGTCGGAGCCTTGTGCGCGGTTCCCGCCGCCGCCGCTGCTGGCACCGGTCGCCCAGGGGTCTTCGCCCCCGCCGCCACCGCCGCCGGCGTTGCTGCCGCCGCCGTAACCGCCGCCCGCCCCCGGAGGGACGGCCGGCGCCGCCGCCGCCGCCGTAGCCACCACCGCCCTGGCCACCCCCACCACCACTGGGGGTGCGGGTGACCTTGGCGGTCGCGTAACGCAGCGCTGGGCCGATCTCGTCGACGTCAACCTCGAACACGGTGCGCTTCTCACCCTCGCGGGTCTCGTAGCTCCGTGACTTCAGACGGCCCTGGACGATGACCCGCATGCCCTTCTGGAGCGACTCGGCGACGTTCTCCGCAGCCTGGCGCCAGACGGCGCAGTTGAGGAACATCGCATCGCCGTCACGCCACTCGTTGGACTGACGGTCGAAGGTGCGCGGGGTCGACGCGACGGTGAAGTTCGCGACCGCGGCACCCGAGGGGGTGAAGCGCAGCTCCGGGTCGGCGGTGAGATTGCCGACCAGGGTGATGGGTGTTTCGCCTGCCATGGGGTCTCCTGGGTTCAGATGCGACGACGTACGAGCGAGCGGGACGGGAGTCCGGAGCGGTCCCGGTCGGCCACGGCTACCACCCTGCCAGCGACGGCTGACATGTTCGAGAGCCGGGCAGAGGCTGTGGACGCGGAAGGACCGGCCCTGTGGACGACCCGCGCCCGCTCAGTGGGCGTCGGTGCGGATGACCTTGGTGCGCATGATCGACTCGTTGATCGAGAACTGGCGGTCCAGCTCCTTCACGTCGACCGGGTTGGCCTGCATCGTGATGACGGCGTAGATCCCCTCGGACTTCTTCTGGATCTCGTACGCCAGACGGCGACGACCCCAGATGTCCAGGCTCTCCACGGTCCCGCCACCCTTGGTGATGACGGTCAGGAACTGCTCGAGCGTGGGTTGGACGGTACGCTCATCGGTCTCAGGGTCGAGAATGACCATGACCTCGTAAGGGCGCATGCGCGAACTCCACCTCCTCTGGTCTCAACGGCTGCAGGCGGTTCCCGCAGCAGGAGGGCGAATGCCGACCGGCCCCACACGGGTGGGCCCGGTCTGTGCGGCCACCGTGGGCGGCAGCACAGCGTGCCATGTTACGCCGCTCGCCGGACGGTGGCCAAACTGCACGGCTCCACGCCGGTCCGACCCCTGCGCACCGGCGACGCCGTCGACCGGACCCACGAACGGACAGCGTCGCTGTCGGCGCCCGTCGCTAGGGTCGCTCCATGACGACGACGCTGGCGATCGGCGGCCACGGCGAGCAGGCGGACCCGGTCGCGGAGGCCCAGGCCCGCTCAGCGACGCTGGCCCAGTTCTTCCTGGGCGACCCCCAGGGCTGGAAGGGCCCTGAGTTCGCCCACCCCGGCGGTGCGGCCGGACTGCGGGCGGCCGCCGAAGAGGCGGGCATCACGCTCTACGTCCACGCCCCCTACGTGCTGAACGTGGCTACCAGCAACAACCGCATCCGCATCCCCAGCCGGAAGTTCCTCCAGCAGTACCTGCACGCCGCGGCCGAGGTCGGTGCGGCCGGGGTCGTGGTCCACGGCGGGCACGTGCTCAAGAGCGACGACCCCGCGACCGGCTTCGACAACTGGCGCAAGTGCATCGAGCGGCTCGAGATCCCGGTGCCGCTGCTCATCGAGAACACCGCGGGCGGGGACAACGCGATGGCTCGCCGGCTCGAACGCGTCGCCCGCCTCTGGGACGCGGTCGGGGACGCCCCGGGCGGGGACTCCGTCGGCTTCTGCCTCGACACCTGTCACGCGCACGCTGGGGGTGAGGAGCTGGTCGGCCTCGTCGACCGGCTCCGGGCCATCACCGGGCGGATCGACCTCGTCCACGCCAACGACTCCCGCGACGGCTTCGACTCCGGCGCCGACCGGCACGCGAACGTCGGAGAGGGCCAGCTGGACCCCGAGGCACTGGCCGAGGTGGTGCGGACCGCCGGCGCCCCGGTGGTGGTCGAGACCCCCGGTGGCCCCGAGGGGCAGGCCCGCGACATCGCCTGGCTCCGGGACCACGTCTGACCCCCTGACCTCCCGGGTCAGCCGGCGTCGACCTCGACCCGTCGGTCGCGGTCCCCGCGACCGAACAGGCACCGGTAGAACCGGTCACTACCGTCGGCCTCCTGAGGAGGCAGGGCCAGGATCTCCCAGTCGGTGCGGCGGTCGGCGGCGGTGAGCAACCCGGACAGCACATCGGCGTCGCAGAGCCTCTTGACCGCAGGCAGGTCCTCCAACTGGGACTGCCGGCGCACCTCGACCTCCAACGGCCCTGCTGCGAAGGTCTGGTAGACGTGGGTCTCGTCACAGGACTGCGGGGTGCCCAGGGAGGGCAGGTCGAACACCGAGATGATGCCCGCCCAGCACTCGGCCGTGGTCGGGCAGTAGCTGGTTCCTCCCAGCGTGTCCGAGCAGTCGTCGTACCCCTCCGGCAGCGCCCCCAGCGAGGTGCGACCCGGCGGGGTCGGGGACGGGGAGTCCTCCGCGGCCGGGCTTGAGGGCGCCGAGGTCGTCGGGGCTGCGGCCGGGGTGCTCGCTGAAGGGAGCGGCGGGGTGGCGGTCCCGGGCCCGCGGTCGAGGACCAACAATCCGGCCACCAGCAGGGCGGCGAGCACGACACCGACGAGCGGCACCACGAGCCCGCGGGTCCCGCGGCGCGCGGCCGAGGTGCTCTGCTGGCCGGTGTCGGCCTGCACGGCGACCATGCTCCGCTCGGGGTCCTCAGGCTGGTCCACGCCCAGCTCGAGGCCTGCGAGCCGGTCCCGGAGGGCAGCGGCGGTGGGTCGGGCGGCGGGGTCGAGGTCGAGGGCCGCAGACAGCACCCTCAACAACCGACGGCCGGTGCCGGGCACTGGCTCGAGCGGCTCGCGGTGCTTCGCCATCACCTCGGCCAGCGTTGGCGCCGCGCCGGACGGCCACCGCGGCGGACCGCCGGCCAGCAGGGCGTAGAGCGTGGCCGCGAGGGAGTAGACGTCGGCAGCGGGGGCCGGCGGCGCCCCCTGCAGCACCTCGGGAGCGGTGTAGGCGGGCGTGACGCCCTCGAATGCCGTGGGGCGCGGGGCGTCCGGATCGGGCAGGGCCGCGAGCCCGAAGTCGGCCAGGCCCACCCGGTCGTAGGCGTCGATGAGGATGTTGGCGGGCTTCACGTCCCGGTGCAGCACCCCGCGGGCGTGGGTGGCCGCCAAGGCGTCGGCGATCTGCACGCCGATGTCGCGGACCCGCTCCTGCGAGGGCCGAGACCCCTCCTGGAGGTAGCGGGTGAGCGAGCCGCCCGGACACAGCTCCATGACGATGTAGGGCCGGTCGTCGGCCAGGATCCCTGCGTCGTGGACGGTGACGATCCCCGGGTGCGCCGACATCTGGCCGGCCGCCCCCGCCTCACGCAGGAACCGCAGCCGCTCGGGCTCCGCGTCCAAGCGTCGCTGGTCGACCTTCACCGCGACGAGGCGGTCCAGCGTCTCCTGCCGCGCCTCCCAGACCACGGCAAAGCCGCCCCTGGCCAGGGGGCGCCAGTCCTTGAGCCCGGGGATCTGCGGAGGTTCGATCGCCACCGCCCCACCTTAGGCAGGTCGTCCGCACCGCGTCGGGCTTCCCGGACGTGCACCCTTCGCGACGCCGGTTCCTGCCGGCGCTCGAGGCCGGCCGCTACCCTGCCCGCATGAGCCGGAGCGTGTACGTGGCCTCGCCTGAGGGGCTGACGGGGAAGTCCGCCGTCGCGCTCGGACTGCTGGACGCCCTGGTCCGCGAGGTGGGCTCGGTCGGGGTCTTCCGGCCGCTGACCACGGCCAGGCACTCCGGCGACGACGACGTCGACGTCATCGTCGACCTGCTCGTCAGCCAGCCCGGTGTGGACCAGGAGTACGCGGACGCGCTGGGGGTCACCTACGACGCCGCCCGCACCGACCCGGACGAGGCGCTCCACGTCATCGTCGAGCGGTTCGGTCACCTGGCGGACCGCTACGAGGTGGTGCTGGTGCTGGGCTCGGACTACACCGACGTCTCCACCGGGACCGAGCTGAGCCTCAACGCGAAGATCGCCGCGAACCTGGGCTCGCCCGTGGTGCTGGTGGTGCACGGCCGGGAACGGACGCCGGACCAGATCCGGGCGGCGGCGGACGGGGCCATCGCCGAGCTCCGGGCCAACCACGCCCAGACCGTCGCCGTCGTGGCGAACCGGGTCGAGCCGGCAGAGGTCGAGGCGGCCATGGCCGCGCTGGCCGGGCTCGCCCCGCTGGTCGTCGCGGCCATCCCTGAGAGCGCGCTGCTCTCGGCCCCGACCTTCCGTGCCCTGGTCGAAGCGGCCGACGGTGCCCTCACCCTGGGCAACGCCAGCTGGATGGACCGGGAGTCCCTCGGCCTGGTCGTCGCCGCCATGAGCCTGCCCAACGTGCTGGCCCGGCTGGGGCCGGACGTGACCGTGATCGCCCCGAGCGACCGGACCGACCTCATCCCGGGCCTGATGCTGGCCCACCAGTCCGGGACCTTCCCGACGCTGGCAGGCATCCTGCTGACTGGCGGGTACGCGCTGCCTGACACCATCCGTCGCCTGTCCGAGGGCGTCCAGCAGGACCTGCCCATCGCGCTGACCGACCTCGGCACCTTCACGACCGCCGAGCGGCTGATGCGGGTCCGCGGCCCGATGACCAAGCGCTCCACGAGCAAGGTCGAGACCGCGCGGCGGCTGTTCGCCGAGCAGGTCGACCAGGCCGCGCTGCTGGCGGCGGTCGACGTGCCGGCGAGCGAGGTGCGCACCCCCCTGATGTTCGAGTACCAGCTGGTGGAGCGCGCCCGGGCCGACCGCAAGCACATCGTCCTCCCCGAGGCGACCGACGACCGCATCCTCCAGGCGGCGGCGATCCTGCTGCGGCGTGGCGTCGCCGACCTGACGTTGCTGGGCGAGGAGACCAAGGTGCGGGCTCGGGGGTCGGCGCTGGGCCTCGACCTGGACGCGGCCGCTGTCGTCTCCCCCACCGACCCGGAGCTGGTGGAGCGCTTCGCCGAGGCGTACACCGCGGCCCGCGCCCACAAGGGGATGACGTTGGAGAAGGCCCGGGAGCGGGTCACCGACATCTCCTACTTCGCCACGTTGATGGTGCACCTCGGGCTGGCCGACGGGATGGTCTCCGGAGCGGTCAACACCACCGCGCACACCATCCGTCCCGCCCTGGAGTTCGTGAAGACCCGGCCCGGAGTCGACACCGTCTCCAGCGTGTTCCTGATGTGCCTGGCCGACCGGGTGCTGGTCTACGGCGACTGTGCGGTGATCCCGGAGCCGACCACCGAGCAGCTCGCCGACATCGCCCTCTCCTCCGCCGACACCGCCCGGCAGTTCGGCGTCGACCCGCGGGTGGCGATGCTCTCCTACTCCACCGGCAGCTCGGGCTCCGGTGCCGAGGTGGAGAAGGTGCGCGCCGCGACCGCTCTGGTGGCTGAGCGCGCGCCCGACCTGCCCTTGGAGGGGCCGATCCAGTACGACGCGGCCATCGACCCCGGCGTGGCTCGCACGAAGCTGCCGAACTCGACGGTGGCCGGCCGCGCCACCGTGTTCATCTTCCCGGACCTCAACACGGGCAACAACACCTACAAGGCGGTACAGCGCAGCGCACACGCCGTCGCCATCGGACCCGTGCTGCAGGGCCTGCGCAAGCCCGTGAACGACCTCTCCCGCGGGGCGTTGGTGGAGGACATCGTGAACACCGTGGCCATCACCGCCGTCCAGGCCCAGGCGCTGACGGCCCCAGCGTCGCGTCCTCAGGGGAGCCAGGCGTGAGCGCCACCGAGGGCGAGGGCACCTTGGTGCTGGTGCTCAACGCCGGGTCCTCCTCGCTCAAGTTCCAGCTGCTGGAGCCGTCCGGGGGCCAGGTGCACGCCCGGGGCACCGTGGAGCGGATCGGCGAGGACGGCAGCGACGTCGCCAACCACCACGCGGCGGTCGAACAGGTCTCGGCCGAGCTCGCCCGGGCCGGGGTCGACCTCGCCACTGCCGGGGTCCGGGCCGTCGGCCACCGGGTGGTGCACGGTGGACCGGACTTCTCCGACCCCGTCGTGATCGACGACGCCGTGGTCGCCGAGATCGAGGCGCTCAGCCCGCTCGCGCCCCTGCACAACCCCGGGGCGGTCGCCGGCATCAGGGCTGCGCGTGCTCAGCTGGACGTGCCGCACGTCGCCGTGTTCGACACCGCCTTCTTCGCCACCCTGCCAGCGGCGGCCGCCACCTACGCCCTGCCGCGGGAGCTGGCCGAGCGGCACCGCATCCGCCGCTACGGCATGCACGGCACCTCCCACAGCTACGTCTCCCGGGCGGTGCCGGAGCTGGTCGGCCGGCCGCTCGCGGAGCTGAACCAGGTCGTCCTGCACCTCGGCAACGGCTGTTCGGCCTCCGCCGTCCAGGGTGGACGGGCGATCGACACCTCGATGGGCCTCACCCCCCTGCAGGGGCTGGTGATGGGCACCCGCTCCGGCGACGTCGACCCCGGCCTTCACTCCTACCTGAACCGCGAGGCCGGGCTCACCATCGGTGAGGTCGACGCCCTGCTCAACCAGCGCTCAGGCCTCCGGGGCCTGAGCGGGGTCAACGACTTCCGACAGCTCCAGCAGCGACGCGGCGAAGGGGACGCGCACGCCGCCCTAGCCTTCGACGTCTACGTGCACCGGCTCAAGCACTACCTGGGTGCCTACCTGGTCCAGCTCGGCCGGCTGGACGTGCTGACCTTCACCGCCGGCGTCGGGGAGAACAACCCGGCCCTGCGTGCGGCCGTGGTCGACGGCCTGGAGGGCCTGGGCCTCGCTGTGGACCCCGCCCGCAACGAGGCCCCCAGCCGCGAGGCCCGGGTGATCTCCCCCGACGGCTCCCCGGTCACCGTCGCCGTCGTGCCCACCAACGAAGAGCTCGAGATCGCCCGCCAGACCCTCGCCCTGCTGGAGGCCTGACCGACCGCCCCACTCGCGGTACTGGCGTCCACGCACGAGGGAACCGAGGGGAGCAGCGGCACGAGGGCACGACGGGGACTCACCGGCACGAAGGCACGAAGGGAACTCACCGGCGCCGGGCGTGGATGGGTCTGGCGGGAGCCCGCGCACGCGGACACGGGGAAGCAGAAAGCCGTGCGCGGGCGGATGGTTGCCCGGCGCCGGTGAGTGCCCGCAGTGCCCGGAAGCGCGCCGGCACGGGGCCCCTAGGCTGCCTCCATGGCCACAGCACTGGTGACGGGCGGCACCTCGGGGATCGGGGCGGCGTTCGCGCGGGCGTTGGCGGCCCGGGGGGACGACCTGGTGCTCGTCGCCCGGGACGCCGCACGGCTGGAGCAGACCGCGACGGAGCTGACCGAGCGCTTCGGGATCGCGGTCGAGGTGCTTCCCGCGGACCTGGCGGCCCGGCAGGACCTCGAGCGGGTCGCGGCGCGGCTGGGCGAGGTGGAGCGGCCGGTGGACCTGCTGGTCAACAACGCGGGCTTCGGCATCCGCCAGCGCCTCACCGACGAGGACCTGTCGGGGTTGGAGCACGGCTTCGACGTCATGGTGCACGCGGTGCTCGTGCTGGCGGCGGCCGCCGGGCGCGCGATGACGGCCCGCGGACAGGGTGCCATCGTCAACGTCGGCAGCACCGCCGGCTACGTCACCATGGGCGGCTACTCCGCTCTCAAGGCCTTTGTCGGCGTCTACACCGAGGGGTTGGCCAACGAGCTGCACGGCACCGGCGTGAGCGCCACCGTCCTGTGCCCGGGCTGGGTGCGGACGGAGTTCCACGAGCGCGCAGAGATCGGCACCGGGTCGATCCCCTCCTGGATGTGGCTGGACGCCGACCGGCTGGTGGCCGACTGCCTGCGCGATGTCGCCGCAGGGAAGGTGATCTCGATCCCGTCGCGGCGTTACCAGGCTCTGATCCTCCTCGCCCGGCTCGCTCCGCGGCCGCTGGTGCGCCGCGCCTCGCGCCTGTTGTCGACAGGACGGCACTGACCCGACCTGCGGCTCCCTCGCCGACGCGCGTCCTCGCGGGGCCGACGGGATGAAGACTGTCGGACGGTTCCGATACTGTGTTGACGTGCCCAGCCGCAGCCGTTACACCTCGCCCGTGCACGCTGGGGCGCGGTTCATCGCCCAGCGGCTGATCCTCAAACCGGCCATCTGGCGCATGACCAGGGTGACCGTGCTCGGCGAGGAGAACCTCGCGGGCGTCTCCGGTCCGTATGTGGTGGTGTCCAACCACAGCTCCCACCTCGATGCCCCGCTGATCATCTCGGCGCTGCCGCGCAAGCTCTCCCGCTACGTCGCCGCCGGAGCCGCTGCGGACTACTTCTTCGACGTCTGGTGGCGCAAGGGCCTCACCTCGCTGTTCTTCAACGCCTTCCCGGTTGACCGCACGGGGCTCCGGGGCCGCAAGGGCCTGGCCACCAGCCTGCTCGACGACGGCGTCCCCCTCCTGCTGTTTCCCGAGGGCACCCGCTCGCGGACGGGTGAGATGGGCTCGTTCAAGCCCGGCGCCGCCGCGCTCTGCGTCAGCCGCGACGTACCCTGTCTGCCGGTGGCCATCGTGGGCGCCTCGGAGGCCATGCCGCATGGCCGGAGCTGGCCCGACCGTGGCCGGCCGCCGGTCTACGTCACCTTCGGGGAGCCGCTGCGACCGGAGGAGGGCGAGAAGGTCGCCCAGTTCTCCGAGCGGATCGCCAAGGAAGTGCGCAGCCTGTACGACTACACCACCAGCTACCGCGAGGACCACGCCTGACCAGGCCGTGCCGAGCACCGTCGGCACGCCGGGGGCAGCACCGGGACCCTCCCGGACGAGGAGAAGGAGTGCGGCCATGCCCGCCGTTCAGCACATGAAGTGGTACGGCTGGGGCGTTGAAGGCGTCAGCTTCCACCACGAGGACAAGCCAGGCCTGCAGCCTTTTGTGCAGGAGATCATCGACCTCGACCTGAACACCCCGCCAGGCCGCAGGACCCAGCTCTCCGACCTCGACATCCCCGCACCGTTGATCGGCGACGAGCTGCTCGAGCAGCTGCGCGGCATCGTCGGAGCGGAGAACGCCGTCACCGAGGACGAGGACCGCGTCGTCCACACCTACGGCAAGAGCATCCGCGACCTCATGCGGCTGCGCGGCAACGACCTGCCTCGTGTCCCTGACGTCATCCTCTACCCGGGCGACGAGGCCGAGGTGCAGCAGGTCGTCGACGCCGCGATCGCCGCTGACGCGGTGCTGATCCCCTTCGGTGGCGGCAGCAACATCGTCGGCAGCCTGCAGCCCCCGGAGGCGGAGACCCGCCCCGTACTCAGCCTGGACCTTGGTCGTCTCACCCGGGTGCTCGAGGTCGACGAGGAGTCCGGCCTGGCCCGGATCCAGGCGGGGGCGCTCGGTCCCGACCTCGAGGGCCAGCTGAACGCCCGCGGCTGGACGCTGGGGCACTTCCCGGACAGCTTCACCCACTCCACACTCGGGGGCTGGGTGGCCACCCGGTCCTCGGGCATGCAGTCCGACAAGTACGGCGACATCGCCGACATCACCCGCGGCCTGCGGATGGTCATGCCGGGCCGGGTCCTGGAGCTGCACGCCCTGCCCAGCACCTCCAGCGGTCCCAGCGTCCGCGAGATGGTGCTCGGTTCCGAGGGCCGGCTCGGGGTCATCACCGAGGTCACCGTGCAGGTGCACCGCGTGCCCGAGGAGCGCGTGATCCTCGGTTACCTGTTCCCCTCCTTCGAGGCCGGCGTCGCCGCCATGCAGGAGATCTCGACCAGCGACGCCTCGCCGTCGGTCACCCGGGTGTCCGACGCCGGGGAGACGCGCTTCTCCTTCTCCACGCGCAAGAAGTCCAAGGGCGTCTCGGTGTCCGGTCTGGTGAGCAAGGGCCTGTTCAAGGTGCTCGAGCGCCGGGGGTGGGACCTCAGCGCCGTCTGCCTCTCCTTCGTGGGCTACGAGGGCGGTCCCGACCACGTCTCCCGTCAGAAGGCGATCGTCAAGAAGATCATCGCCAAGCACGGCGGCATCACCCTGGGCAAGGGTCCCGGCGAGCTGTACGACCAGAAGAAGTTCGACACGCCCTACATCCGGGATTTCCTGCTGGACCGCGGCGCCGCGGCCGACGTCTCCGAGACGGCCGCTCCGTGGTCGCAGCTGGTGCCGATGTACGAGAACGTCACGGCCGCCGCCCGCAAGGCGTTCGCCCAGATCGGCGTCCAGGGCTGGATCATGTGCCACCTGTCGCACAGCTACCACTCGGGCGCCTGCCTGTACTTCACCTTCGCGTTCCGGCACGACGACGACGAACCGCTCGTCCGCTACGACATCGTGAAGTCGGCGATCCAGCAGGCGTTCGTCGACACCCATGGCACGCTCTCGCACCACCACGGAGTCGGGACCGAGCACGCTCCCTGGTTGAAGCAGGACATCTCCCCTGCCGGTGTGGACCTGATGGAGAGCCTCTTCGCCGGCGTCGACCCGGGTCGCAACCTCAACCCGGGCAAGATCACGGCAGCCCCGCCGACCTCGCGCGCCTGACACCTCTCCCCTGACGCGATGTCGGCCGCGCTGGGACGTTGCCAACCTGGTACCGGTCCGGCCCTCTGCCCACCGGTCCCGCGCGGCTAGCCTGGAAGGCGCAGCACGCAGAGGCGGGGGATGGGCTCAGGACCGGGGGGTCCCGAACGCCCGGGGTAGGTGGAACGCACTCGGCCTTCCCGCGTTCCCCGCGCGGTCTGGCCGATCCCCTGTGCGGGCGCCTATCCCGGGTCAGGGAAGGGCGAGGACGCCCCCAGTCCTCAGAGGACGTCACCGGGCAGAGGCAGTGTGGCCTCCGGCTGGATGAGCTCATCGGGCGGGAGAGCCACTTCCTGCAACAGTTCCGGCTCCTCCGGGGGCTCCGGCGCCTCCGGATCCGCGGGCACGTCGGCCTTCGGGAACCCGCGGGGGTCGAACGCTCCGGCCTTGACGATGAGGTCGCCGACGGCGAAACCCGAGCCCGGGTTGAAGCGGGGGTTGAGCGTGAAGTACGAGGTCGGGTCCATGGCCAGCAGCCCGAGGAACACCTCGGCGACGATGCGACCACCGACGGGCCCGAGCCGCTGGCCGCCGCTGAGCTCAGCCTCCTTGAGGATGTAGTACCAAAGCGGCGCCTTCTTGGTCCAGTCCTTCTCTGTCAGCCCCAGCTGCTCATTGGTGAGGGGCTTGACCCCCATCGCCATCGCGACGTCCTGACCGCACGGCAGCCCGATCCGCTTGCCGCGCAACAGGTTCCGCTCGGCGAGGGCGACGATGGCGCCAGCGGTCGGAGCCACCACGGTGGACGGCAGGGTCGAGAGCGGCAGGGAGATCTGCGTGTCGATGCGCCGGGCCATGTTGCGGTCGTCCGGGCTCTCCAGCCCCGGGATGTCGAAGAAGTAGTTCCAGTCCACCCACAGGTCGTGCGGTATGGGCCGGTTGCCGCGCAGGTCCTCGTAGCCGTCGCGGGCGAAGATCGGCACCGTGTGCTGGTCCTGCACCTCGTACTCGGCCCGGATCATCGAGTGCCCGTAGCGGTAGGCAGCCCCGGAGAACTCAATGGGCATGTACGGGTTGGCCTTGTTGCGAGGGAGGTAGCAGGTGTTCCGAGCGGTCAGAGTTCCGTCGGAACGCCGCGTCAGGATCGAGTCGACCATCTTCTGGCCAACGATGCGGGGCAGGAAGTCGTGGACGATCAGCCACTGGAAGTGGAAGCGCGTCTGCTTCCGGGCCTCCTCGAAGCTGAGCCCCGAGTCGCGCAGCGTGTTGTGCAGACGCAGGAACACGGTGTGCAGCTGGGCCACGATCAGGTTCTCGTCGTTGCGCGGGTCGCCCAGGAAGGCCTTGCCGACCTCGTCACGCGGCAGGTCCACCAGACCGTCGTGCTCGTGCACCAGCAGGTAGCCGGGTCGGGCCGGGTCGTAGAGCTCGGGGCTGGCCGCGGGTCCCCCACCGTAGACACTGCCCAGGTCGAAGCGCGGTGAGTCGAAGTTCTTGGTGGCACGCGGGTCCTTCTGCTGCAGGCTCAGCGGTGTCTTGTCCAGGGTGATGTCGTGGTCGGCGAACTGCCCGAAGTAGATGTAGCCCGCCGGCATCGACGTGTCGTACTCGGCGTCGCTGAACCGGACATCGGACAACGGGGCCTTGCCGTCGTTCATCCGCTTGGCCAAGGCCTTGAGCAGCGTGTCGGAGGGCTCGTAGGCCGGTAGCTTCTTGAACATCAGACCGAACCGTGCCTCCTGGCCACGGCCGAGCTTGGCGGCGACGTCGAGACCGCGGAGCCCCTGACCGTGCGTGCCCTTCAGCGCCCGACGGCGAGCGGCGACGGCGCGGAGGGTGCCGACGGGGCCGGCGTGGATCCCCCCGGCCACCAGGGCGGCGAGGGCGCCACCCAGGACGGTGCGCCGGCGGACCTGGCCCGCTGCGCCGGAAGCGTCCTCCGGTGCAGAGGCGGGACCGGCGGCGGTCCGTCCGGTGAACGGGCAGGTCGCGCCTGGTGCACGGTTGAGCATGGTCGGTTCTTCCCCCTGTGGATTCGACTGGTACCAGTCTGGCCTCGACCGGCTCCGGCAGCAGACGTTTTGAGGGGTTCCCCTACCCCCCTGAGTGGGGGGGTGTGCCACCGTATGAAGGGCTTCGCCCTCCACCCGAAGCGGCAGAGGGCCCGCCGCGGGGAACGGCGAGCCCTCACCCAGCTGTCCGGAGCAGGCCGCCCTCAGGGGATGAGAGGGCCGCTCTCAGCTCAGCCGAGCACCCGTAGGTGCGGCGGACCCACGTCGCGGATCAGTCGCCCCCACAACGGTTGCGCGCACCACGATCCTCGGTGCCGGACCGGGGCACCACGCCTACCGGAGGGTGGTCGGGCACCCCCTCGATGAGGGGGTCAGTCGTCCAGCAGGCCGAGGTCGCGTGCCTTGAGCACGGCGTCGAGCTGACTGGTGGCTCCCAGCTTCTGGCGCACCGTCTTGACGTAGCCGCGAGCGGTGTTGACGGTGATGCCGAGCACGGGAGCCAGGTCCTTCACGGCGGTGCCGGCCGCGAGCTGGCGCAGCACGTCGACTTCGCGCCGGCTGAGCTCGGGAACCTCACGAACGGCTGGCTGGCTGGCTGGCGCGGCGAAGGCCGACGGGGCCACCACCAGCTGACCTCGCTGCAAACCGCCCAGGACGTCGAGCATCTCCTGCAACGAGCCGTTCTTGGGCACGAAGGCCGAGGCGCCCGCCTGGGCGGCTCGGCTGACCCACTCCGGGGAGGCGTGAGCGGTGAGAACGGCCACAAGTGCGTCCGGTGCCACCTCGCGTACGCGCTTGGTGGCCACCAGGCCGTCCTCCCGGGGCATCTGGATGTCCATGACCACGACGTCGGGCTGCAGCTTCCGCGCCATCGCCACACCTTCAGCCGCCGAGCCCGCCACGCCGACGCAGCGCAGTCCAGGCGTCAGGTCCAGCGCGACCGACAGCATCTCCGCGAAAGAACGGTGGTCATCGACCACCAGGACGGTCCGCTCGGACACAGGGCTTCCGGGGTCTTCCTCCAGCACGTCGTCCACCTTCTCCCGCTCGCCGTCGGCAACCTCGATCCTGACACAAGGCCAGAGCCGCCGGCTGCGGGGTGCCCGTGCCGGGGCTGGCTCAGAAGCCGGTCGGGAGCACAGCGCCCAGGGCGAGCAGGGCCACCAGGACGACGACCTCACCGGCCACCAGCGCCAGGAGCAGCACGGTGCGGCCGTCGCTGACCACGTCCAGGGTGCGGCCGCGGTGCCGGTGACCCACCAGGGTGATCAGGGCGATGCCGACCAGCTGAGCGAGGACCACCAGCGGCGACGGGGCTGCATCCGGCAGGAGCACCCCGGCGAGCACGACGGCCACTCCGGTCAGGAGGGCGGCCGCCGTCACCAGGGACCCGTAGCGCGTCAGGTGGTGACGGAGCAGGTAGGGGGGCGTACGGAGGTGAGCGACGGCGGAGACCACCCCGAGCCAGGCGGCCAGGGCCAGCACCTGGACGGTGCCCACGACCACGAGGGCCGGGTGGGCGATCTCGGCGTGCCCGTGAGCCAGCGCGGAGTCAGCGGGCAGCCCGGCCACCAGGGTGGTCCCGGTCAGGACCAGCAGGGCCCCGGACTCGCGCCAAGCGCCCAGTCGAGGAGCGAACAGGGCCACCAGCAGCGAGACCCAGAGCACGGCCAACCCGGTGCGCACAGCATCGCTGGCCGCAGCCACCGCGACGAGGTTGTCGACGCCACTCAGCTGGTAGAAAGGCACCCCGTACAGCCCCTGCAGCGTGTGCACCAGGCCCGCGGCCGTCGCGGCCGCCCACACCCAGGCCCAGCGGCTCGCCCAGGTCAGCAGGTGGTGACCGGCAATGGTGCGGAAGCGACCTCCGACAACCAGGCGCAGGGAGACCAGCCCGAGCACCGGAACCGCCGGCAGCAGGAAGAGGGCCTCGGCCGGCGGCAGCTGCCACGACAGCGGGACCGCGGTGCTCTGCTCCCACCAGCGCAGCGCCAGCAAGGCGGCGAGGGCGAGCAGGGCCGCCGAGGTGAGCAGCCCCGTCATCCCGCCGGTCAACAACCGGACGCGGGTGCGGGTGTCGAGGACAGCACGCTGAGCGAGGTAGGACATCGGGACTCCTGGTCGGACGTGGCGGGAGATTCGGGAGTGGTGCCGGAGGTGCGCGAATCGACAGGTCCCAGCCTGCCGCTCACGCGGGTCCCGCAGCAGACGTCTTCGGGGGGATCTCCCCACCCCCTGAGTGGGGGGGTGCCAACCTGCGCCTCGGCCTGGACGGCTCAACAGCCATGAGGTGGCGAGTCGATCGCGCGGACCGGGAGGCTCGAGGACCTCAGCCCATCGATGAGCATCCGCTCGTTCACCTGGTGGTCCCTGGCGGTGCCCGGTGTCAGCCCATCGTGGCTGCGTCGTGACCAGACCAGCCGTCAGGGCCGTCCAAAACGAGCTTCGCCGGACGAGACGACGGGAGGCTTGTGCTGCGGGAATCTCCACCGACGCAGGTCGGGCCGCCTGAGCAGAACCGCCCCCGCCACGAGCAGGCCCAGCAGGAAGCCGGTCACGTGGACCTCGTAGGACACCGCGGCGGGGTACTCGGCTCGGCGTAGGACGACGGCGGTGAGGAAGAGCTGTGGTCCCACCCACAGGAGGAGGGCGAACCAGGTGGGTAGCCGCACCGGCACCGGCCCCACCAGGACCCGGACGCGGGCGAGGGGGGCGAGCAGGAGGTGGGCGCCGAGGACGCCCGCGACTCCTCCGCTCGCGCCGATGCTCGGCACCGTCAGGTTGGGCACGAGCAGCACGTGCGCGATGCCGCCGAGGGCGGCGCTGCCGAGGAACACGCCGAGCAGTCCGGTGCGTCCGAGGTCTTCCTCGACCCGGGGGGCGAAGGCTCCGAGGAAGGCAAGGTTGAACAGCAGGTGCAGCCAGGACGTGTGGATGAACACCGAGGTGACCAGCGTGGCTAGCCCTCGACCCTCGTGCAGGTCGTCGGGGATCGCCCCCCAGCGGCAGACGAAGCCCTGCACGGTGGAAGCGCTGGCCCGCAGAGCCTGTGGTGACTCGGTCAGGTCGGTGCAGTACGGCAGGGGCGGGGCGTGCTCCAGCAATGACGCGTGCACGAAGACGGCGACGAGCACGACGACCAGCCCGAGGGTCACGACGGGCCGCCGCACCGTGGGCGGTGACGCCATCTGGATGGGGATCATGGTGTGCTCGGGGCCGCCGGCGGCATCAGATGTGCTGCCCGTCCTCGACGCCGGGGGTGTGTCCGCCGCTGCTCACGTGTGCGGGGGACGGGCCCTCGGTGTGGGCGGGGGTGGCGAGGGTCGCGCCCGCCAGCCCCACGACGGTGAGGGCGGCAACGAGGCCGAGACCGATCAGCTGGGCAGCGGCGGGCAGTCCGCGGACCCGCAGCGGGCCGGTGACGCGGAGCAGGACCAGCGCCGCCCCGCCCGCCACCACGGCAAGCAGGCAGGCCGCCGCATCGGCCAGGGCGACCGGTTCGGGTTCACCGGCGTCGGGCCCGAACGGCAGGCCGGTGGTGCGTGAGACCAGCCAGACCAGCAACGGCCCCACCGACACCGCCAGGGCGCCGAGCAGCCGCGGACGGTCGACCCGGCGCAGCAGCGCCACGCCCACGACGAGCGCGGTGGCAGCGAGAAGGGCGAAGAACACCCCGGCAGCAGGCCAGTGGTCCACATGCTCGCGCACCACGGCAGCGTGCACGGCGGCCCCACCGAGCAGGCTGGCGACGAGCAGGACGCGGACAACTTCACCCGCGTCCTGCCCCCGGAACGGGCCGGTGGGCACCGGGCCGGAGGCCGGTGGGGCCAGCGGCTCGGTGACCACCGTTGTGGGGGTCATGCTTCGAGCGACCACTGGACCATCATGCTCGTGCCCATGTCCATCGACGCCTTCGTCGCCACCTTGGCGTCGGTGGAGTCGGTGGTGGAGAACTGGGTCATCATGTCGTGGTCCTCGTGGATCAGGTTGTGGCAGTGCATGACGTACTTCCCGGTGACGGGCTTGGTCGGGTCGATCTCGTCGGCGGCGGTGAACCGCATGACCAGCTCGATGGTCTCGTTCGGGCCGACGTAGACAACGTCCTTCCAGCCCTTCTCGTACTCATAGGGGGCCCGGCCGTTGCGGGAGATGATCTGAAAGTCCACGAGGTGGATGTGGATCGGGTGGAACCACCCACCCGACTTGTTCTCCAACACCCACTTCTCGACGGTGTTCACCCGGGGAGCCGCCGCGACCCGACCGTTCCATGGCAGCCCGTTGATCACCCACAGACCGTTCTTCCGCTCGAAACGGAACCGCCGCGGGTTGGCGAGGTTGACGGCCTCCTTCTCCTCCGCGCCGAACTCGTAGTCGTTGAGCCGGGCCGGGACCGGGCTGCTGGCCACGACCGGACCAGCGGCCACGAACTGCATCACCTGCCCCATGTCGCCATCACCGGCCCGGTTGAGGAGGGTGAACTTCTCCCCGGGCTTGGCGTTGGTGAAGTCGACGACGAACTCGTAGCGCTCGGCCATCCCTTGACGCCACTCCTTGACCACCACCGGCTTGGTCAACAGACCCGCCTCGGTCGCGATCGCGGTGACCGTCGGCGCCGGAGTGCCTGCGCTGCCAGCGGACACCTCAAGGCTGTACCCGCGGGACAGGTCGGCCACGAGGATGCGGAACCGGTACCGGGTGCGGTCCACCGTCATCTTCGGCCACGCCCGCCCGTTGACCAAGATCACGTTGCCCCACAGGCTGTCGTGGCCCTTGTCGTCGTAGGCGACCTTGCCCTTCTCGTTGAACTGCATGTCCGCGATCACCATCGGCACGTCGTAGTCGCCCTTGGGCAGCTTGTCGAGGTTGAACTTCGCGATGCGGGCGGCGTCGGGGTCCTGGATGAACATGCCCACCAGACCCTTGTAGACGTTCCCCGCCGTCTGGTGCATCCCGTGGTCGTGGTACCAGAGGGTGCGGGCCTCCGCCCGGTTCGGGTAGCGGTACACGTGGGTGCCGTCATAGATCGGGCCGCCGTCGAACTCCGACACCTTCCCGGCCGGCACCGTCCCCTTCTTGTAGGTCAGGTCGTCGGGGTGACCGTCGTGCGCCGGCTGCGTCGGCGAGGAGTGCAGGTGGGTGCTCGTCGGGTTCGGCAGCTCGTTGGTGTGAGAAACCACCGTGTACGCACCGTTCTCGGTCTGGCGGAAGAGCGGGCCGGGGTAGATGCCGTTGTAGCCCCAGATCTCCGTGCGCGGGAACGGCGACGGCAGCAGGTCGGCCGAATCCACCTTCTGCGTCACGTCGTAGTAGTTCACCCGGGCCTGCTGACCCATCACCGTCTCCGACACCGTCCGGTCCGGCTCAACCACCGGCATGATCAACAGCTCGCGCTGGAACTTCGGCACCCTCGGCCCCTTCATCGGAGCGCTACCACTGATCACCCCCGGCACCAACGCCTGCTGAACCGCATCCGACTGACCGCCGAACAGGCCGGTCCGGGCCAACACCGGACCCGAAACCAACACCCCCGCACCAGCAACCGCCATCTGAACCAACGACCGCCGCGACACCCCGCCCGGGGCCCCTGCGACCGGCGAACCGTCAGTCGTGTGCTCGTTCCCGCGGTCTGCGGTTTTTTCTCGTTCTCGTTCTCGTTCTCGTTCTCGTTCTGGAGCTTGACTACGTTGTGACGCGAGATCTTCATGGTGCTTGTCCCCCCGGACATCCAGTGCTGAAGCGGGCCAGCGCTCCAAGGCTCCTGGTCCCCGGAGCGGTCCCGGTCGGCTTGTGGTCCGCCCGGTTACCCGCTGCCTCAAGCCTGGATCAGCCGGTTCCTTCCCAGAACCCTCACGGGTGGGGGACGCCGCCCCCCCCAAACACGGGGGTGGCTCTGGTCAGCCGGACACGAGGCCGGCGGCCAGGTCCTCGGGCCAGGCGGTACCGCCGCGAGCCACATGGCGCACGGCCTCCAGCACCAGCGCCGCATCGGCACCTTTCGCCAGGTAGCCGACGGCGCCGAAGGCCTCCGCAGCCGCGCGGTTCCGGCTCACTGGGTCGGAGGTGAAGAAGAGGACGCGGGCGGTGGATCCCCCTCGCTGGAGATCGGCAGCAGCCTCCAGCCCGGACCGAGTCGTCATCCGCACGTCCATCAGCACAACCTGCGGCTCCAGCTCGGCGACGGCCTCGACCACGCCGGCACCGTCGGCGCACTCCCCAACGGCCTCCAGGTCGTCGCTGGCGTTCAGCAGGTCGACGAGGGTTCCGCGGAAGAAGTCGTGGTCGTCCACGACAAGAACGCGCGTCATCCGGGCCTCTCCTCACCTGGGGGGCGGTCAGCGGAACCGCTCGTCCCAGGATGGACATCTCAGAGGTAAATTTCCACCCACCCGGGGGGGGTTTCGGATCCCCCAGGATGAGGGGTCCGGTGATGCCCCCCTCGTCGGGGGGAACCATTCCACCCCCTCCTGAGGCTGCCGGCTGGTTTCGACGAGCACCAGACTCGGGCTTTGATGTGCGGGGTGACCGCAAGACCCCCTCGTCGTCGGCCGTGAGGCTGCACCGGGCACCAGAACGCCCTATGACCCGTCGCCGGGTCCTCAGGAGAGAACGTGATGACCGCAAGCTGCACGACCACCCGGCCAGCCGGGCCAACCTCCCGCAGAGGTCGGAGGTGAGGGTTCTCCGCCGAGGGCTCGGACTGCTCCTCCTGCTCTTGCTGGGAAGCGGGCTGTGGGCTCCTCCGGCCTCCGCCCACACCAGGCTGGTGGATGCCACGCCGGCCGAAGGGTCAGTGCTCGCGACGGCGCCCCAGGCGGTCGAGCTCCAATTCACCGAACCTGTCACGGTGGTCGAGAGCGCCTTCGTTCTCTACGACAGCGCGGGCGTACACGGCGTGGATGGCGTCCCGAGCACGGTGATGGTCACCAGCCGCGACCAGGTGGTCAGTGCCACCCTGCCCGGAGGGCTCGACCGAGGTAGCTACTCACTGAGCTGGCGGGTGGTCTCCGCGGACGGCCACCCGATCGGGGGAGCGACAGGTTTCGCCGTCGGAGCACCGTCAGGGCCGCTCGCCGCTCCCGTGCTCGACGCGCAGACCGAAGGTGTCGCCCGGCTGCACACCGCTGTTCAGGTGCTCGGTTGGCTCGGTCTGCTGGGCGGGGTAGGGCTCTGGGTCTTCCGCCGGGTGGTAGCCCCCGGGGACCGGACTGCCGGGGGCCAGCACCTGGTCGAGGCAGGTCTGGCTCTGGCTGTGGCCAGCGCGGCCCTGCTGGTGGGCACCAGCGGTGTGCAGGAAGCGGGCGGAGGGTGGGCTGACCTCACGCGGGCCCGCGCCTGGCGGGATGGCTTGATGTCCGGCTCCGGTCTGGCCCTGGGACTGCTGGCCCTCGGCGTCGCCCTGGTGCTGGGGGCGGGGCGCCTGCCCCCGTCCGTCGGCCGCGTCGTCGGGCTCGTGGGCTCCCTGCTCGCGTTGAGCTCGGTGCTGGCGACCGGCCACACCCGCTCGATCGGGCCCGGCTGGCTGATGAGTCTGCTCGACCTCGTGCACGTCAGCGCAGCCGCCGTCTGGTCCGGCGGCCTCGCCGGGCTGGGCCTCTACCTGCTGGCAGCACGGCGGGGACCGAGCGGCGCCGTCGCGAGCGCTGCCGTCGTCGCCCGCTTCTCGGCGCTGGCCGGGTTCCTGGTCAGCTTGCTGGGAGCGAGCGGACTGGGGATGGCCATCCTGGTGCTCCAGCGTCCGGCCGATCTGACCGGTACGGGTTGGGGGCGCGCCCTGCTGGCCAAGCTTGCGCTCGTGGCCGTGGTCGGTCTGCTCGCAGCCTGGAACCGTTTCCACCTTGTCGCCGCGGTGAGCCGACCGTCGACCCCGACGGAGCAGTGGTATCGCCTCCGGTCCGCGGTCGTCGACGAGGCCGTGATCGTGGTGCTCGCTCTGGCGGTGACCGGCGTGCTGGTCGGTCAGAGCCCGCTGTAAGTCGACGCGCCCCGATCGTTCCGTGCTGACTCGAGAGCCGCCCGCCGGAGCGCGGTCCGCCCGACCAGGCCAGCAGAAGTCAACGGTCCTCGAGGTCGATGGGAAGCTCCACCTCGATCGAGGTGCCCTGTCCCGGGCCCGTGGCGATCACGAACCGACCGTCAAGGCTCTCGACGCGATCGGCCAGCAGCCGAAGCCCTAGATGACCCTCCGCACGACGGTCGAGCTGGGAGACCTCGGCACCGACCCCGTCGTCAGCGATGACCAGGCGCACCCAGCGCTGCTCGAACTCCGCCGGAACCGCCGGTCGCGTGCTGAGCGACACCGTCAGATGGCTGGCCCGGGAGTGCTTGACGACGTTGGCCAGGCTCTCCCGCGCGACCCGGTAGAGGGTCGTCACCTGGTCCTTGCCCAGGCCGGCCACGTCGTCGAGCTGGAGGTCGACCTCGATCCCTGCGGTCCGCGCGGGGGCGGTGAGGACGCCGATCGCCTCGTTGAGGTTGCCGTCGTCCAGGTCCGGCGGATAGAGATCGGTCATCAGGGTCCGCAGGCTCTGCACCGAGCGCTGCAGGGCCTCCTGCACGCGGGCGACCAGCGGCGCGTGCCGTGGGTCCACCGACGGCGCCACCGCCCCGAGGGCGTAGCCGATGCCGGCGAGATCTTGGATGGGGCCGTCGTGCAGGTCAGCAGCGAAGCGCACCCGCTCGGCGTCCGAGCTGGAGAGCGCCCGCTCCAGCAGGCGGGACCGGTCGTTCTCGTGCCGCTTGAGCCTGCGGGCCAAGGAGACCGCGACGAGGATCTGAACCGCCTGGACGATCAGCAACGGCACCAGCACCAGCGGCAGGATCTGGCTCACCAGCCGGTCGGCCAGCCGGTCGACCCTGCCGTAGTCGTAATAGGCCTCGAAGACCAGCGGCTGCAGCCCGGCGACCTTGAGCGGGACGTAGACCTCGACGTAACGCGCGGGCCCGGTGCTGCCGCTCAGCGAGCGGCTGTCCGTGTTGGACTGGCCGTCGGCCTCTGGCGGGTCGTCCTCGAAGGCGGCGCTGGTCTTACCCGCGAGGGCGTCGACCACCGACTCGGGGACGGGATTGATGACGTCGCCGATGTCGTCGGGCTCGTTGCTGAACAGGACGCGGCCATCGGCTGCCCAGACCGTGACCTCGGTGAGGTAACCGTCCGACATCCGGTCCTTGATGATGCGGGCCAGCTCCTCCGCCTTCGCCGGGTCCTCGTTGAGGTAGCCGGGGAGAATCGGCTTGACGATGAGGGTGGAGAGGCGCTCGGTCATCCGCACCGACTCCTCCAGCGCCTGGTTCTCCGCCACCTGGCGCGTCGCGAAGGCCGCACCCAGACCGACCAGCAGCATCACGACCGAGCCGATGCAGACGAGCACCGCGATCTCTCGACGCGCACCCAACCGGATGACCCGGACGCCGCGCGCCCGACGCCTCATGAGTCGAGCATCTGCAGCTGCCGGGCTTTGTTGAGCGCCTCGATCCGACTGCTGACGTGCAACTTGGCGTACACCGTCTTGATGTAACCGCGGCAGGTGTGGATGCTGATCCCCATCACCTTGGCCACGCTCTTGGCCTGAAGTCCCTGGCCGATGTAGCCGAGCACCTCGAGCTCCCGGGCGGTCAGAGCGTCCGGTCCACCCTCCGCCGCCGCAGCGGGCTGAGAGGTGCGGCGCAAGGACGGGGCGACGACCAACCGGCCGGGTCGGGCCGCACGCAGCAGGTCGACCATCTCCAACAGGGAACCGCCCTTGGGAATGAAGGCCGAGGCGCCCGCCTGCGCTGCGCGCGCGACCCACTCGGCGTCAGTGTGGGCGGTCACCACGGCGACCGCCGTCCTCGGACTGACCTGGCGGAGACGCCGCGTGGCGGCCAGGCCGTCGGTACCCGGCATCTGGATATCCATCACGACGACGTCGGGCTTGAGGCGGGCAGCCACGGTCACGCCCTCGACGGCTGATGATGCCGTCCCCAGGCAGCGGAACCCGGGCACGGTCGCGAGCGCGGCCGTCAGCAGGTCGCTGAAGCACTGGTGGTCATCGACCACGAGCACCGTGGTCTCTAAGCGATCGCCTGCCAGATCCGCTGGCCCTGCACTCGCCTGGTCGTGCGTCATCACACCGTTCGACATTTGTCCCCCCGGAGAACGTCGTGACGCCCAGGATAGGACGACCCGAGGGGCGATCGGAGCGAATGGAGGAAAGCAACGTTAAAGTGGAGCACTTTTCTGCGACCAGCCCGCTCGGGCCAGGACGGCCTCGGCTGATTCCCGCGGGCTCAGCCCGTCCACCTCGACCGTCCCGTCCTCGACGACGGCCCTGTCAAGCAACGTGTCGAGCTCGCCGCGGCGGGCCAGGTGCCATCTCAGGCCACCGGGATCGTCCGCGTGCCGCCGCCGGAGACGCGCCTCGACCAAGGCCGCCGCCCCGCGCAGGCGCACCACCTGGAGGGGAACCTCGAGGACGTCGGCGTACCGCTCCCGGTCGCGCCGGCTCTCGCACACCCCGGCGAGCACCAGCCGCTCGGCGCCGGCATCGCGGTAGGCGCTGGTCAGGGCGGCGAGGTTGCGCAGCTCCAGCGCGGTCTGGAAGGGGTCGCCCTCCGGAGCCGGCCAGCAGCGCCGCAGCTGGTCGAGGTCGACGACGGCGTGAGGCAGGCCGAGTTCTCGGAGGCGCCCCCCGACCGCGTCCGCGGTTGTCGTCTTGCCCACGCCAACGGTTCCGGTGAGCAGGAGCGCGGAACAGGCCATGAGGCGACGCTAGGCGGCCCTCGGGCACGGTGTGACCCAGGGCACTCCGAGGGTGTGGAATTGCCGCCGACCCCTCCTGGTTGAAACGCCCATGCCCCACCTCTTCACGCCGATGACCCTGCGCGACCTGACGATCCCCAACCGGGTCTGGCTGGCCCCCATGTGCCAGTACTCCGTCCTCGCTGAGGACGGTGTGCCGACCAGCTGGCACCTGGTCCACCTGGGTTCCCGGGCACAGGGCGGCTTCGGGCTGATCATCACCGAGGCCACCGCCGTGGTCCCCGAGGGACGGATCAGCCCGCAGGACACGGGGCTGTGGAACGACGAGCAACGCGACGCCTGGGCTCCGATCGTCGACTTCGTGCACGAGCAGGGATCCAAGATCGGTGTCCAGCTGGCGCACGCCGGCCGCAAGGCCTCCACCTACCGCGGCTTCCCGGGAGAACCGACCGGCAGCGTGGGGGAGGACGAGGGCGGCTGGACCAGCGTCGGGCCGACGACTGACGGCTTCGCCGGCTACACCGCCCCCCGTGCACTCTCGGGCGATGAGGTCGCCGCCGTCATCGCTTCCTTCGCAGACGCGGCCAGGCGCTCCGACGAGGCCGGCTTCGACGTCATCGAGGTGCACGCCGCGCACGGCTACCTCCTGCACCAGTTCCTCTCACCGCTCTCCAACACCCGCACCGACGGCTACGGCGGCGACTTCGCCGGCCGGACGCGGCTGCTGCTCGAGATCGTCGACGCGGTCCGCGCCGTCTGGCCCGCCGGCAAGCCGCTCTTCGTGCGCCTCTCGGCCACCGACTGGACCGAGGGCGGATGGAGCGGTGAGGACTCGGTCCGGCTCGCCGCGCTGCTGGGTCAGCGTGGCGTCGACCTCGTCGACGTCTCCACCGGTGGCAACGTGCTGGCCGACATCCCCGTCGGCCCCGGCTACCAGCTCCCCTTCTCCGAGGCCATCCGGCGGCAGGCTTTTATCCCCACCGGCGCCGTCGGGCTGATCACGAGCCCACAGCAGGCGGAGGAGGTGCTGGCGTCGGGTCAGGCGGACGCCGTTCTGCTCGCGCGCGCAGCACTGCGCGAGCCGTCCTGGCCCCTGCGTGCGGCGGCCGAGCTCGGGCTCCGCTGGCGCGACGCCCCCTACCCGCCGGCGTACACGCGCGGTACCTGGGACGACGTGCTCACCCCCGCCTGACCGGCCCCTTCACTAGAGGACCACGTCGGCGCGCTGCCGGCCCCGGCTGTCAGACACCGTGCGGCCGTCGCTGAACAGCACCCCGTCGGCGAAACGGGCCTCGACGGCGCCGCCACTGAACTGTTCGGTGTGGAGGCGGGAGTAGAGCCCACCCCTCTCCAACAGCTCGGCGTGCGTGCCCTGCTCGACCAGCCTGCCGTCCTCGAGCCCGAAGATGACGTCGGCGTTCTGGATCGTCGAGAGCCGGTGCGCGATGGCGATGGTGGTCCGGCCCCGGGTGGCGCGCTCCAGCGCGTCCTGCACCAGGCGCTCGGTCTCGCTGTCCAGCGCCGACGTCGCCTCGTCGAGGATGAGCACCCGCGGGTTCAACAGGAACACCCGGGCGATGGCCAGCCGCTGCTTCTCCCCGCCCGAGAGGCGGTACCCCCGCTCCCCCGTGACGGTCTCGTACCCCCCAGCGAAGCTCACGATCCGGTCGTGGATGTTGGCGTCGCGGGCGGCCTGGTGGATCTCGGCCTCGCTGGCCTCAGGCCGGGCGTAGGCGATGTTGTCGTAGATGGTCCCGTGGAACAGATACGGCTCCTGGGTCACCATGCCGACCGCCTCGGCAAGGGAGTTCATGGTCACGTCGCGCACGTCGACGCCGTCGAGGAGGACCGCACCCTCGGTGACGTCGTAGAACCGCGGCACCAGGTAGGTCATCGTCGTCTTGCCGCCTCCCGAAGGTCCGACGACCGCGGCCAGCTGGCCCGGTCGGATCGTCAGGCTGAGCCGACGCAGGATCCACCCGTCCCCTGCCGGTGGCGAGGCTCCCTCCTCGGCGGGCCTCGTGGCCTCGGGGCGGTCGGAACGGGCGAAGCGCGCCGTGCCGGTCCCCCCGGTGCTCAGCTCCCGCGGCTCCGGGTAGCGGAACCAGACGTCCCGGAACTCCACCGAGCCCCCCGTCCCGGTCCGCGGCAGCTCCCGGGCGCCGGGACGCTCCTGCACCGCCGGGACCAGGTCGAGGTACTCGAAGATCCGTCGGAACAGCGCCAGGGACGTCTGCACGTCCAGGGTCACCCGCATCAGCTGGATGAGCGGCATCTGCAGCCGGGCCTGCAGGGTGGTGAAGGCGACCAGGGTGCCGGCGGTCAGCCCCGTCCCGCCGCTCAGCCGGCCGGTGAGGAGGAACCCGGAGACGAGGTAGATCAGCGCCGGGGTGATGGCGAAGAAGGTCTGCACCAGGGCGAAGAAAGCCCGGCCGGTCATGGCCTGCTCGACCTGCAGCCTGGTCTGGCGCTGGTTCTCCTCCCGGTACCGCTCCACCTCCGAGTCGGCCCGGTTGAACACCTTGGCCAGCAGGATGCCCGAGACCGACAGCGCCTCCTCGGTGATCGCGGTCATCTCCGACAGGGACTCCTGCGTCCGCCGGGCCAGCCGCTGGCGGCGCCGGCCGACCCTGACCTGCAGCACCACGAACAGCGGCAGCAGAACCAGCGTGAGGACTGTCAGCTGCCAGGACAGCAGCACCATCGCGGTGAACGCCGAGAGGACGGTGACCGAGTTCTGCAGGATCGTCGTCGCGGTGTCGGTGAGCACGGTCCGGACCCCGGTGACGTCGTTGGCGAGGCGGGACTGGATGGCCCCGGTCCGGGTGGCGGTGAAGAACGCCAGCTCCATCTTCTGCAGGTGCGCGAACAGGGTGCTCCGCAGGTCAGCCATCGCGGAGTTGCCGATGGTGGCGGTCAGCAGGTTCTGACCGATCGCGATCAGCGCGCTCAGCACGGGGATGACGCAGAGGCCGGCCACCAGCCAGCTCAGCAGCCGCAGGTCGACCGGCCCGCCGTCGACCGGGAAGAGGGCGTCGTCGAACACCGCACGGGTCAGGAAGGGGGCGATCGAGGTGAGCGCCGCCGCGCCCACCACCGCGACCGCGACGAGGACCATCTTGGCCCGGTACGGGCGCAGCAGTCCGGCGATCCGCGACAGCAACCGCTCGCCCGCGTCCGCCGTCGGGGACCGGGGTGCCGCAGGGGCCGACGGCGCGGTCACGACCGAGCCGGCAGTGTGCGTCGTCGGGCCGGATGCCTCATGGGCCGAGCCTAGGTCAGCGGCGGGTCGGGGCGTCCTGCCTGCCGCGCCCGGCGGGCCGCCCGTGGCAGACTGTCGACCCAGATCGGGCAGCCGGGAGCCGGCCCCGGCACGACCCGGGCCCGGGCTGGTGGTCGGGACCACGGACGAGCAGGAGTCGGATATGGAGACGGTGCTGCCATGACGGCGCCCCCACGCGGTCCGGAGACGGCCTTCGAGCCCGTCTACCACCGCTACGGACCTCACCGCGCCGGCCTGCCTCCGCTGATCCCCTACTTCCGCGAGCTCTGGCACCGCCGCGAGTTCGCCGCCGAGATGAGCCGGGCGACCATGCGCAGCGCCAACACCTCGACCTTCTTCGGCCAGGCCTGGCTGGTGCTGAACCCCCTCCTGCTGGCCGGCGTGTACTACCTGCTGGTGACGATCATCCGGAACCGGCACGATCCGGAGTTCTTCACCCACCTCACGCTCGCGCTGTTCGCGTTCAACCTCGTGTCCACCTCGATCACCTCCGGCGCCACCTCGGTCACGACCTCGGGCAAGCTGCTGATCAACACGGCGTTCCCCCGCCTGCTGATCCCGCTCTCCGCCGTGCGCACCGCCTTCTTCCGGTTCCTGCCGACGATCCCGGTCTACCTGGTGTTCCACGCCTGGTTCCTGCGGGACCAGTGGAGCTGGACCATGCTGCTGGGTGGCTACTTCCTCGCCATGATGATCCTGTTCGCCATGGGGATGGCCGCCTTCTTCTCCACGCTGCAGATCTACTTCCGCGACACCTCCAGCTTCCTGCCGTTCTTCGTCCGGCTCTGGATGTACCTCTCGCCGGTCCTGTGGCTGCCCGAGGCCATCTTCAACAGCTCCTTCCCGCGCTGGATGCTGACGCTGATCCAGGTCAACCCGATGTACTCGATGCTGGGCGGCTACGCCGACGCTGTGCAGGAGAGCCGCGTGCCCGACCTCTCGACATGGGTGACCTCGGCCGCGTGGGCCGTGGCTGTCGCCCTCTGCGGCTTCCTGTTCTTCATCTCGAGGGAGCGTGAGTTCGCTGTCCGCCTCACCTGAGTCCGCGGCCCCCGTCGTACCGACCGACCCGCCCTACGCCGTCCGCGTGGAGAACCTCTCCATCACCTACCGGACGACGTTCGAGCGCAAGCCCACCCTCAAGCAGGCCCTGGTCCGCTTCGGCCGCGGCCAGCGCGCGGTCCGGGAGGTGCAGGCGATCAAGGACGTCACCTTCGACGTCCGCAGCGGCACCGCGATGGGCATCATCGGGTCCAACGGCGCCGGCAAGTCGACGCTCATGCGCGCGATGGCCGGCATCCTGCCCCCGACCACCGGCTCGATCGAGGTCTGGGGCAAGGCCAGCACCCTGCTGGCCCTGGGGGTCGGGTTCAACAAGGAGCTCTCGGGTCGGGAGAACATCATCCTCGGCGGACTGGCTTCGGGGCTGTCGCGGAAAGAGGTCGAGGAGCGGGCCGACGACGTCGCCGAGTGGACCGAGCTCGGCGAGTTCATCGACATGCCCATGCGGACCTACTCCTCCGGCATGTCGGCCCGGGTCGGGTTCTCGGTAGCCGTGCACATGAAGCCCGACATCTTGATGATCGACGAGGCCCTCTCCACCGGTGACGCGAAGTTCCGCGAGAAGGCGAACGCCAAGATGGCCGAGCTCCGGGAGAGCGCCCGGGCCATGTTCCTGGTCAGCCACGGCCTCGGCTCCATCAAGGAGATGTGCAACGAGGCCATCTGGCTCAACAAGGGCGAGCTGATGATGCGGGGCGAGCCCGAGGAGGTCGTCGACGCCTACATGCGCTTCGTCAAGGTCAAGCGCACCGCCGTCACCGACGAGGACATCTGAGCTCGAGCGCCTCCCTGGACCGGTCAGCCGGCGTCGAGCCGCCAGCGCAGGAAGTCCGTCAACGACCCGGACTCGCCGTCCCGACCGCCCTTGCCCACCACCAGCGGCGGCGGGCTCGGTTGCAGCTTGACGCCGCCGAGCCGTTCCCGCAGACCGCCCGGCACGGTCAGCACGTAGTAGCGGCCGTCCTCGCCGATGGCCAGGCTGCGGTTCTTGCGCAGGTACCAGCCGGTCTTGTCAGTGCGGACCGACTGACCGGTCAGCAAAGTGGCGCGCAGCGGCTCGGCCGGCAGCCCCCGCTCGCGGGCCTCCGCGACGAAGCCATCGATCAGCTTCTGGGCCTGCACCGACTCCCCGCGCTCTTGGGCTGCTGCCAGCTCGGCACGGTGGGCGGCTTCCTCGGCGCGCGACATGCAGCCAACCTAGCGCTGCCGAGGGGATCGAGCCGCTGACCAGCAGCGCCCGCCTAGACTGCGCGCACCTGCCAGCGGAGGATCCCTTCCATGCCCGAGACCCCCACCTGCCCGCGGATCTCAGGGCCCTCCGTTCCCGGGCCGCCCTGACGTGGAGCTGATCTCCGGCCTGCGCCGGCTGTGGCGGCACCCGCTGTTCCGACGCCTGCTCGCGGTGCGGGTGGCGACCCAGTCCTGCGACGGGCTGCTGCAGATCGCGCTGGCCTCGTTCGTGCTGTTCTCCCCCCAACGTCAGCCCGACGCCGCCTCCATCGCCACCGTGCTCGCCATCACACTGCTCCCCTTCTCGCTGCTCGGCCCCTTCGTCGGGGTGGTCCTCGACCGGTGCTCGCGGCGGCAGATCCTCGTCGTCGTCGACCTCTGCCGCTCGCTGCTCTGCCTCGGACTGGCTGCCCTGGTCTCCACCGGGCTGCGCACGCCGGCGGTCGAGACGGCCTTCTACGGTCTGGTCCTGCTGGCGATGAGCCTCAACCGCTTCCTGCTCGCGGCCCTGTCGGCCTCGCTGCCGCACACCATCGACGCCGACGAGTACATGGTGGCGAACTCCGTCGTCCCCACGGTGGGACCGGCCGGCGCTCTGATCGGCGTCGGGGTGGGGACCGGGTTGCGGCTGCTGCTGGGGCGCTCCATGCCCGACTACAGCGCGAACGCCGTGCTGTTCACCACGGCGGCCGCAGGCTTCGTGGTCAGCGTCCTGCTCGCCCTGCGGATCCCGCGGGACCGGCTTGGGCCGGATGTCGAGGTGCCGGCTCGGGGCCGCGACGTCGTCGCCGGGCTGGCGGAGGCCCTCCGGCACCTCCGGGACCGCCCGGCCGCGGGCGTCGGGCTGGCGACCATCGGAGCGCACCGGGTGGTCTACGGGATCGTCACGGTCTCGATGATCCTGGTGTATCGCAACTACTTCCACACCCTGGACGAGGTCGACGCCGCGATCGCCGACCTGGGACTGCTCGTCGTGGTCACCGGGGCCGGCTTCGTGCTGGCCGCCGCTGTGACCCCGATCGGGACGGCCCGGATGGGGGTCCGCCGCTGGCTCGTGCTGAGCCTGGCTGCCTCAGGGGTCCTGCAGGTGCTTCCCGGAGCCATCTACGCGAACGTCCCCCTGCTGGTGGCGGCGTTCCTGCTGGGGGTGACGGCGCAGAACGTCAAGATCTGCGTCGACACCCTCGTCCAGGCCCACGTCGACGACGAGCTCAAGGGCCGCGTCTTCGTCCTCTACGACATGGTCTTCAACCTCGCGCTGGTCATCGCCGCGGTGGTCGGGGCGCTCATCCTGCCACCGGACGGCCGCTCGGTGCTCGTGCTGGTGCTGCTGGGCGCCTGCTACCTGCTGATCGCCGTCGTCTTCGCCGCCGCCACCCGCGGGATGGCCCTGGACCGCGGCACCGAGTCGCTCCAGCGCCAGTCCGCCTGACCTCGCGGCGTCTGCTCGTCGACGCGGCCTCAGCAGGAGCCGCAGCGACGACGAAGCGCCGCGGAGTCAGCCGCGGCCGCGGCGGAACGCGCGCCGCAGCCGCTCCTCCAGCCGCCGCTCGTGCTCCAGGTGCCACCAGGTCCACCGGGCCATCTGCCACCCGAGGTCGCGCAGCTCGTCCTCCCGCTGCTTCTCGGCCCACAGCACGTCCTCGAGGCGCTGGCCTGGCCGCAGCGCCCGGCCGTACTTCACCCGGCCGTCGAACTCCCCGAGCGTGCGGCGGTCCTCCCACCCGAAGTCGCTCCGACCGACGAATCGCCCTCCCCCGTCGAACACCTCGAGCTGCAACGTGGTGGGCGCCAGGCCGAGGCGGTCGAGCACCACCCGGCTCATCGACTCCCCGACGCTCTCGCTCCGGCAGTCGAGGAAGGCGGCGACCCGTCTGGCTGCTCCCACGCCCGGGCGACGACCCGCCCGGCCGAGCGCGTCCGCTAGGGCCTCCGGCACCAGACCGAGCCGCAGGGCGGCGTCCCCGGTAGCCACGGCCCGGTCGAACGGCAGCGTGCGGGCGAGGTCGAGGACGGTCCGGGCCAGGCTGGTCACCCCGACGCCGTCCAGCAGCACCGTCTCGGCCGGGTCCAGTGGGGCGACGTGCAGGTGGACGTAGCCCCGGCGCTTGCCCCGGCCGTCGGGACGCGTGAGGTGCACCTGGGCCGGGGACCCGAAGTCCGGCAGTCCGTGCAGCACCGCCGCCGACCCGTGGCTCACCACTCCGTCCGCTGTCAGCTCCAGGGTGGCCGCGACCAGCAGCCGGTGCCGGGCCGCGTCGTCCTCAGGCTCCGACCTCAGCCAGGCACCCCGGCGCAGGTGCACCAACGACCCGTCGCGCCCCAGGCGCGCCAGCTCGGTGGGCGAGAAGCCCGACCGGGTCAGCTCGCGGGTGAGCAGGGGGCGCTGGTCCACGGCTTGAGCCCACCACGCCAGGCCCCGCTCGCACTGTCAGCGGGGCAGATCTGTGGACGACGGCCGACTCCGCGGCCTCTTGTTCTCCATGCGGCTCCAGCAGCAGCCGGGGGAAGAAGCAGACGCCGTGGAGTCAGCCCTGCGGCTGCTGCTCCGCCCACCAGGCCCGCAGCGCCTGCTCGGCCCGCTCGGGCCCGAGCGGACCCTCGTCGATCCGCAGCTCGAGCAGGTGGCGGTAGGCCCGACCCACCAGGGGACCGGGCGGGAGGTCGAGCAGCTCCATGATCTGACGGCCGTCGAGGTCGGGGCGCAGGGAGTCCAGCTCCTCCTGCTCGGCCAGCACGGCGATCCGGGCCTCCAGGTCGTCGTAGGCCGACCGCAGCCGCGCGGCCTTGGCCTGGTTCCGGGTCGTGCAGTCAGCCCGGGTCAGGATGTGCAGGCGCTCCAGCTGCTCGCCGGCGTCGCGGACGTAACGCCGCACGGCCGAGTCGGTCCAGGTCCCCCCGCCGTAGCCGTGGAAGCGCAGGTGCAGGAACACCAGCTCGCTGACGGCCTTGATCTCGTCGCTGGAGAAGCGCAGCGCCGTCAGCCGCTTGCGGACCAACTTCGCGCCGACGACGTCGTGGTGGTGGAAGGAGACCTTGCCGCCCTCCTCGAACTTCCGCGTCGCGGGCTTCCCGACGTCGTGCAGCAGGGCCGCCAGCCGGTTGACCAGGTCGGGCGCCGAGGGCAGCCGCGACTCCAGCTCGATGGCCTGCTCCAGCACGGTCAGGCTGTGCTCGTAGACGTCCTTGTGCCGGTGGTGCTCGTCGCGCTCCAGCCGCAACGCCGGGAGCTCGGGCAGCACGCGGTCCGCCAGCCCGGTGCGGACCAGCAGGTCCAGGCCGGGCCGCGGACGGGCGGAGAGCAGCAGCTTCGACAGCTCGTCGCGGACCCGCTCGGCGGAGATGATGGCGATCCGGTCCGCCATCGCCGTCATCGCCCCCACCACCTCAGGGGCGGGACGGAAACCCAGCTGGGCGGCGAACCGGGCGGCCCGCATCATCCGCAGCGGATCGTCGCTGAAGGAGGACTCGGGGGTGCCCGGCGTGCGGATGACCTGCGCGGTGAGGTCCGCCAGCCCGCGGTGGGGGTCGACGAAGACGTTCCCCGGCAGCGAGACTGCCATCGCGTTGATGGTGAAGTCCCGTCGGACCAGGTCGCCCTCAAGGGTGTCGCCGAACTGGACGACGGGCTTGCGGCTGTCCGTGGCGTAGGCGTCGGCGCGGAAGGTGGTGACCTCGACGACCCAGGAGACGCTCCCGTCGTCGACCTTGCAGCCGATCGTGCCGAACTCCTTGCCGATGGTCCAGACGGCTCGGGAGAACCGGCGCAGCAGCGCCTCGACGACGTCGGGGCGGGCCGAGGTGGTGAAGTCGAGGTCGTGGCCGAGGCGACCCAGCAGGGCGTCGCGCACGCTGCCGCCCACTAGGTAGAGCTCGTGCCCGGCCTCGGCGAAGAGCCGTCCCAGCCGTCCGGCGACGGGCGCGATGCGCAGCAGCTCGGCTACCGCGTTGGCCTGGGCCTGGTTCAGGGTGGGCGTGGACACGCCGAGCCACTCTACCGGCGCGAGCGCCCGCGGGCCCCTGCTCGACCAGCCGCACCGCACGCGCAGCGGGAGGCCGGGCGGCTGCCCGGCTCTAGGATGAACCAGTGAGGAGTCCGCGCGCATGAGGACGTTCCGCGCGCTGCTGGCTCTGCTGGCCGGCTGCGCGGCGCTGCTCGGGCCGCTCGCCGCGGTGCCCTCCGCGGTCGCTGCCGAGCCCGCAGCCCAGGTACGGATCACCCTCACCTCGATGACGCCCGCCCTGCCCGAACGTGACGGCACCGTCACCCTGGCCGGCCAGGTGCGCAACGTCACCGACCAGCGCCTCTTCCGGCTGCAGGCCATCTTCTGGCGCAACCAGGCGCCCATCACCAGCACCGAGGGCGTGGAGCAGGCCCTCGCCTCGGAGTCGAATGTGCCGGTCGGCGCCCGGCGCACCGCGTACTACCAGGACCTCTACCGCCCCGAGGACCCCTACCTCGAACCCGGGGCCACCGCGGACTTCCGCATCACCGCACCGGTGGCGGATCTCCAGCTCCCCTCCACCGACGGCCTGTACCTGATCGGCGTGCACGTGCTGCAGGACGGCAACCCCACCGCCATCGGACGGGCGCGCACCTTCGCCCCCGTGCTGGCCGAGCCCCCCGACGCCGACCTGCGGTTGACCTCCCTGGTCGTGCTCGCCTCGCGGCCCTCGCAGCTGCGCCGGGGCGTCCTCGCCGACGAGCACCTGGCCGACGAGGTCGCACCCGGTGGCCGGCTGCAGGCGCTGCTGGCCGCTGCGGACAGCGACGGCGCCAGCTTCGCCGTCGACCCCGCCCTGGTCGAGGAGCTCACCACCATGCGCGGGGGGTACTTGGTCCAGGGCGCCGACGGCAGCACGACGCCGGGCCGGGGCCAGAGCTGACGCGGCCGCGTGGCTGCAGCGCTTCGCGCAGGTCCGCGACGAGCGTGACGGCTTCCGCCTGCTCTTCGGCTCTCCCGACATCGCCGCCCTGGTGCACGAGTCCAACACCGGGGTGCTCGACGACGCCGTGGACGCCGGGGCGCGGGTCGAGGCGACCGCGTCGCTCCCGTTGCTGGTGCTGCCCGCTGACGGCCTGGCCGACGAGGCCATGCTCCGCGCCGCCGAAGAGCTGGATCCGGCGGCGGTGGTGCTCTCCGATGCCTCGGTGGTCGGCAGCAACCAGCCGCTGCTGGGGGGCAAGAAGAGCGCACCGGTCGTCCAGCTCAGCAGCGCGACCTCGGGGGGAGGACCCGGACCCGATCCGCGCGACACCTCGGTGCAGATGCGCCAGCGCGCCCTCGCCGAGACCTGGGTGCAGGCGGCCACCGCCGCCGACGGCACCACCCGCGGTCGGGTGCGTCTGGTCACCGCCACCAACCAGGTGCAGGGCGACGACCCGGGCGTCGCGGCGCCGTGGACCCGGCGGACCACGCTCAGCGAGCTGCTCAGCGGAACCCCCACCCCCTGGGACGGCGAGCTGCGCTATCCCGCGGCGGCGCGCCGCGCCGAGCAGACCCCCGGTCAGCAGGCGAGCCTGCGTCGCCTGGCCAGAAGCTGGTCGACCTACCGCGAGGCGCTCGTCGACGGCGACGCCGTCGCGGCCGCCGGCCAGGCCTCCGTGGCCCGGGCGGCCAGCACCTCGTGGCGGGGTGAGGAGCGCCTGCTGCAGTCGTTCGTCCAGGCGCAGCAGGAGGCTCTGGACACCACCGTGAAGGGCCAGCTCCGGATCAGCACCAACCCCCGCGTCAGCACCGTCGCCCAGGACGGCGTCGTCTTCCCGATCACCGTGGAGAACGACCTGCCCGTCGACCCCGACGACCCGGATGCCGGAGCAGTTCAGCTGCGCCTGGTGTTCGTCTCCGAGAACCGGCAGCGGCTCCGGATCGACCCGATCGAGCTGGGCGAGCTCCGCGACGGCCGGCGGACCATCCGCGCCGGGGAGAACTACACCGCCACCGCCCAGGTCAGCGCCAGGGCCAACGGCACGGTGGCCGTGCGGGCCGAGCTCCAGACCCTGAAGGGCACCCCCGTGGGGCGGCCCCAGCGCATCGACGTCCGCGTCACCCAGAACGGCACGACGGGGTGGGCCATCGCCGCGGGAGCGCTGGTCGTGTTCAGCGGCAGCACCGCGCTGCGGATCCGCCAGGTCAACCGGTCACGCAGCCGTACGGCGGCCGCAGGAGACGCGGGCGGCGCCACCGCCCCCAGCGCGCTGACCTCCGCACCACCGCCCGACGCCCCGCCCGCCAGCCGCCCCTACCCCCACGGACGCCCCTGATGACCGAGACCACCACCTCCAGCTCTCGCGCGGGCGCCACCGAGCCGCCCGCATCAGGAGATGGGCGTACCTCCGCCCTGGTCTCCGCGAGCGCGTTGATGGCCGCCGGTACCCTGCTGTCCCGGGTGCTCGGGTTCGGCCGGTTGATGTTGCTGGTGTTCCTCTTCGGCAACGCCACCCGGCAGGCCGACATGTTCACCGTCGCCAACACGGTGCCCAACAGCATGTACATCCTGCTGGCCGGCGGGGTCCTCAACACCGTGCTGGTGCCGCAGATCGTCCGGGCCATCCGGGGCGACGCGGACGGCGGCGAGGCCTACACGAACCGGATCATGACCGCTGGGCTGCTGGCTCTGGCCGGCATCACCCTGGTGCTGACGCTCGCCGTCCCGGCGGTCATCTGGCTTTACTCCGCCGAGTCCTGGCGTGCCCCCGAGGTGTCGGCCCAGTACGACTCGATGGTGATGCTCGGCTACTACTGCATGCCGCAGATCTTCTTCTACGGCGTGCACGTGCTGGCGGGCCAGGTGCTGAACGCCCGGGACCGCTTCGGCCCGATGATGTGGGCACCGATCGCCAACAACGTCGTCTCCATCGCCGTCCTGGGGCTCTTTCTCGTGGTCTTCGGCCGCGGGGACACGAGCGCGCCCTTCACGAGCGGGGAGGAGCTGCTGCTCGGCCTCGGCTCCACGCTCGGGATCGCCGTCCAGGCCGCGGTGCTCGTGCCGTTCCTGCGCCGGGCCGGCTACCACTTCCACCCCCGCTTCGACTTCCGCGGCGTCGGGCTGGGCAAGACCCTCCGGCTCGCCAAGTGGACGCTGGGCTTCGTCCTGGTCACCCAGCTGGCCCTGGTCGTGGTCTCCAAGCTCGCCACCGGGGCGACGGCCGGAGGTGCCGGCGGTGGCATCACCGCCTACTACAACGCCTACGCGGTGTGGATCCTGCCGCACTCCCTGATCACGGTCTCCCTGGCCACCGCGATGCTCCCCGCCGCGTCCCGGATGGCCGCCGTCGGCGACCACGAGGGGGTGGCCGCAGAGACGGTCCGGGCGATCCGGCTAGCGCTCACCGTTTTGCTGCCTGCAGCGGTGGCCTTCGGGGTCCTCGGCCTCCCCCTGGCCCAGACGGTGTTCGGGGTGGGCCGGGGCGCCTCCGACGCGGTCTACGTGGGATGGGCGCTCTCGGCACTGGCCCTCGGCCTCGCGCCCTTCACCATCCAGTACCTCTGCCTGCGGGCGTTCTACGCACTCGAGGACACGCGGACGCCGTTCCTCCTGCAGATCGCCATCTCCGGTGCCAACGTGCTCCTCGGCCTGCTGGCCGTCCAGCTCCTGGACCGGCCCGCGCTGGTGGCCGCCGCGCTGGGACTGGCCTACTCGCTGTCCTACCTGCTCGGCGCCGTCCTCTCACTGGCCCGGCTGCGCCGGCGCCTGCCGACTATGGACGTCTTCGGGTTGGTCAAGCACTGCGTGCGGCTGCTGGTTGCCGTGGCACCCGCCGCCGTGGTCGCAGTCCTGATCACCTGGTTCGTCGACCGCGGAGCCGATTCCTGGATCGCTCGGGCGCTCGCCCTGGCGGTCGCCGGACTGGTCGCCGTCGGCCTCTTCCTGGTGGTGGCCCGGCTGCTCCGCATCGCCGAGGTGACCGCCCTGATCACCACCGTGAACAGGCGTCGTCGGCCCCAGGACGCGCCCCAGCCCGAGGAGGCTGCTCATGATCTGGCCACGCCCGGCGATTCGACGACCCCGCTGACCCCGACGTCTTCTACCATCGAGGCACCACCCACCGCCGGTCCTGCGTCCCAGCCGCGGCCCGGCACGAGCGAGAACGCTGACTCCATGGCTCATGCGGCGACCGTCCGCAGGCACCTTGGGGCCGAGGCCGAACTGGGGGACGCCTCGACCCTCCTGCACGCGACCGAACAGCACCACGGACTCTCGCAGCCGCCCACCAAGGCGGCCCGACTGCCCGCGGGGACGGTGCTCGCCGCCCGTTACCGCCTGGAAGAGCTGCTGGCGGGGTCGGGGCCGGCCATCACCTGGCGTGCCTTCGACCAGGTGCTGTCACGCTCGGTGCTCGTCCACCTGCTCGCGCCCGGCGACGAGTCCGAGGCCGAGCTGATGGCTGCCGCGCGGCGCGCCTCCGTCGCCACCGACTCCCGCTTCCTGCGGGTGCTGGACGCCGTGCCGGGAGGGTCGGCGGCCGGGCCGGGCGCAGACCCGGAGCTGGGCTCCTACATCGTCTGCGAGTACGCGACGGGCCAGTCGCTGGAGCTGATCTTGACCCAGGGGCCCCTGTCGGGGCTGGAGGCTGGCTGGATCGTCCGCGAGGTGGCCGACGCCCTGTCGGGCGTGCACAGCCTTGGCCTGCACCACCTCCGGATCAGCCCGGAGACGGTGATCATCACCCCCACCGGAAACGTCAAGATCGTCGGCCTGCTCATCGAGGCGGCTCTGCGACCGGCCGCGACCGAGCCGATCCACGACCCCGGGAACCCCGTCCTGGTGGATGTCGCCGACCTCGGCCGGCTGCTGTACGCCAGCCTGGTCTGCCGCTGGCCCGGCGGTCCGGCCCACGGGCTGGCGGAGGCCCCGACCAGCGGGCGCCGCTGGCTGTCTCCGCGCCAGGTCCGGGCCGGGGTCTCCCCCGCGCTCGATGACGTCTGTGACCAGGTGCTGGGCGACCCGCCGCGCCACCGGGCCGAGCCCATCACCGACGCCAACGCCCTGGTCAACGCCCTGACCAAGGTGCTCGGTGCCGCCGACGCCTCTGGCGACCTGGAGCGTCGCCTGCGGCAGCCGGTCCCCCGGGTGGGCGTGCACCAGCCCGGTACCGCGACCCCGGTCTCGACGCTGCTCGACCAGCCGACCGAGCTCACCCCGGTGCTGCGGGACGACGCGCCGCCACTGGCTACAGGTCACGCCGGGACCGGGCCCGGGCAGGGGCGGAGCGGACTCGCCCCCGCCATCACCCGTGCCGCCGCGCACGACCAAGCCTCGGTCACCACCACCGTGATCCGCACGCCGGTGCCCGACCGCGCGCCGGCGCAGCCGCGCAAGCCTCGCCGTCAGCCCCGGTACTGGATCGCTCTGCTGGTCGGCTTGGTGGTCCTGCTCTGCGGTCTGGCCCTGGTGGCCGGGCTGGTGCTGAGCGCCCAGCTGGGGGCCGCCCCTGACCCACGTCCCAGCGCCACCCCGGCCCGGCCGACCGCAGCCAGGCCGAGTGCCGCCGTCCTCCCGATCAGCACCGCCCGCGATTTCGACCCCCAGGGCGCCGACGACAAGCGCGAGAATCCCGACGAGGTCGATCTGGCCTTCGACGGCGACCCCTCGACGCGTTGGCGCACCGTCGCCTACATCGGCAACCCGCGACTGGGGGGCATCAAACGCGGCGTCGGCCTGGTGCTGGACCTCGGATCGGCCCAGCCCGTCGCCTCGGTCAAGGTCACCCTGGCCGGCACGGGCACCGACCTCGACCTCCGCGTCCCCGCCGGCGACCCGGCCCTCGCGACACGTCCACCCCTGGGTTCGGACCAGCAGTGGGACGTGGTCGCCGAGCAGGAGGGCGCCGGTCGTACCGCCACCTTGACCCCCGGGCAGCCGGTGACCACCCGGTTCGTGCTCGTGTACCTCACGTCCCTGCCCCGCGAGGGGGGACGCTACCGCGGCGGCATCAGCGAGGTCGAGGTGCGCGGATGAGCACCCCGTCGTCCCTCCCGTGCCGCTCCGGCCGGTGACCGCCGGGCTCCCCCATCCAGGCGGGGGGCCGTGCTGATGGCCCACCCACTCCCGCTCGCCGACAACTGGCGGACGCCGGCCGTGGTCACCAGCGTGGGCGTGGTCGTCTGCCTGGGCGTGGTGCTCCGCGGTGACGCGGCCGGCAAGGGCGGCGTGGCCGTCGTGCTCGTGCTGCTCTGGGCCTCGTGCCTCGCCCTGGTCTGGGCGCGCTCGCGGGCCTACCTGATGGTCGAGGGGAGCCGGATCACGGTGCGCCACGTGCGCGCACTGCACACCGTCGAGGCCCGGGACCTGGTGGCCGTCCGCCAGCGGACGTCAGCGTCCGGCCCGATGTACACGCTGGTCTGCCGGCGCCGGGACGGCACCACCGCGAGCCTCGTCGCTCCGGTCGCCCTCCTCCAGGGCGGGCCCTCGACTCTCTTCCGTTGGCTGCTGGCCCAGGCCCCGCAGGCCGAGCTCGACCGGGGCTCGCGGCGGACGGTGGACCAGCTGCAGGTGAAGGGTCTGCTTCCGTGAGCCCCTCGCGAGCCGGAATACGGCACCCTCGGCGCCCGTTGAGCGGAGGTAGGGTGAGCCCCCGGCAGGGCCCCCGAGCCAGGACCTCCGGCGTGACCGGAGCCTGGTTACCGGTCGAGCAGCACAGCTGAGAGGGAATGCATGAGCGAGACGTTCGACAACCAGGTGCGCGACGTCATCATCGTGGGCAGCGGCCCCTCGGGCTACACCGCCGCGATCTACGCCGCCCGGGCGAACCTGCACCCGCTGGTCTTCGAGGGCTCCGTCACCGCCGGTGGCGCCCTGATGAACACCACCGAGGTGGAGAACTTCCCCGGCTTTCCCACCGGCATCATGGGCCCGGAGCTGATGGACAACCTGCGCGAGCAGGCCGAACGCTTCGGCGCCGAGCTGGTCAGCGAGGACATCGTCTCGATGGACCTGACCGGTGAGCTGAAGACGGTCACCGACGGCTACGGCAACACCTTCACCGCCCGCGCCGTCATCTTGGCCATGGGCTCCAGCTACCGCAAGCTCGGGATCCCCGACGAGGACCGGCTCTCCGGCCACGGGGTCTCCTGGTGCGCGACCTGCGACGGGTTCTTTTTCCGCGACAAGGACATCGCCGTCGTCGGCGGTGGCGACTCCGCGGTGGAGGAGGCGACCTTCCTCACCCGCTTCGCCCGCTCCGTCACCCTGGTCCACCGCCGTGGCGAGCTGCGCGCCAGCAAGATCATGGCCGCTCGCGCGGAGAAAGACCCGAAGATCCGCTTCGCGTGGCACTCAGCGGTCAGCGCGATCCAGGGAACCTCGTCGGTGGAGTCGGTCACCCTGACCGACACCCGCGACGGCAGCACCGCCACCCTGCCGATCTCAGGCCTGTTCATCGCCATCGGGCACGACCCGCGCTCGGAGCTGGTCCGCGGGCAGGTCCACCTCGACGGCGAGGGCTACGTCATCACCGACGGCTCCTCGACCCGGACGAACCTGCCCGGCGTCTTCGCCGCCGGCGACCTGGTCGACCACACCTACCGCCAGGCCATCACCGCAGCTGGCACCGGGTGCTCGGCGGCCCTGGACGCCGAACGGTACCTGGCCGACCTCGACGACCTGGGCGAGGCCGTGCTCGCCGACGCCCACGCCGCGCTGATGGGCGCCGGCAGCTGACGTCCAGGCCTGGTCCGACCAGGCCTGATGTCAGACCTGCCTGGCACCCTCGTCCCCACCCGATCATCGACCTCAGGAGAAACCCGATGGCTGCAGTATCCGATGTGACCGACGCCGACTTCGACAGCGTCGTCCTCCACTCCGACAAGCCCGTCGTGGTGGACTACTGGGCCGACTGGTGCGGCCCGTGCAAGCAGGTGGCCCCCATCATCGAGGAGCTCGCCACCCAGCACGGAGACAAGGTCACCTTCGTCAAGATGGACACCAACACCAACCCCGTGACGCCGGCGAACAACCACGTCCTCGGCCTGCCGACGATCCAGGTCTACGTCGGCGGCGAGCTCGTCAAGGCGTTCAAGGGCGCCAAGTCCAAGTCGGTGCTGCTCAAGGCGATCGAGGAGTACCTCTAAATCGTCGCTGACGGCTCACTGCCGGCCGTCGTCCGTGCCTGGCGCTCCGGACGGCGGCCGTCGCCCTCGGCCGCCGCTCAAAAGTAGTCGCGGCAGAACGGCAGCCGGGGCCAGGACAGCGCCAGGCTGAGCGCCCGTGCGGCACCCGGGGTCCGTTCCTGCAGGAGTCCAGCCCGGTGCAGCTCCGAGGCCGGGGTGCCCCCCAGGTAGATCGTCGCCAGCTCCCGCACGTCCAGCTCCACATCCGCCGGGCGGGTCACGCGGGTGAGCGAGGCTCCGTCCGGACCTCCGTGCAGGCGGAAGGTCCCGGCGTTCTCCGGGATGAGCGGGTCCCGCACCCCGAGCACGACATCGACGTCGACGGCGTAGCGCCGGGCCTCCAGCGCGCGCACCACGTCGACCAGCCGCAGGTAGGTCGGCTCGCTGGACGTGGTCCGCAGCGACGCCGGATCCTGCACAAGGTGGCGGACGGGCTCGTCCAGCGCAACCGGGCCCTCGACGTGACGGACCAGGTCCAGGTCGAGAGCGAACCGCCACAGCCGGGCGTAGCCAGCCAGGTCGCTCGCGTCCAGCGCGGCGACGGTGACAGTGTGCCCGGGTTGCGGGTCGGCCGCGCCGTTCGACCGCAGCCAGAAGGTGAGGTAGCCGTTCGGGGTACCCGCGGCGTCGTAGTGCAGGGCGTACCGGGGGGCAGCACCCCCGTGCCGGCGCGACGGGTGGTCGAAGAACACCGCGTCCCACCAGGTGCTGGGCCGGTTCAGGGCTCCGGGACGGTCCGGTAGCAGCCGGGCGTGCAGCTTCTCCACCACCCGCCGGCACTCCACCTTGTCCACCTCGCCCACGGAGCCGCTCCCCAGGTCGACCTCAGGCCGGAAGGCCGTGCCCTGGGTCGAGCCCTCGAGCTGCAGGATCGGCGTGGCCGGCCCGTACCCGTACCGCCCGTAGATCGAGCCCTCCGAGGCCCACAGCAGAGCCAATGGCTCGCCGCGCTTGGAGATGTCCTGCAGCTGGTGGGTCATCATCTGGGTGAGCAGCCCGCGCCGGCGGTAGGCCGGACTCACCGTGACGAGGCTGACCGCAGCCGTCGACAGCTTCCCACCCGGTACCGTCATGACCCGGGTGTAAGCCGTGCAGGTCGACACCCAGGAGCCGTCGACGGTGAACCCGAAGCACCGCTCGGGCTCCAGGACCTCGCGCGCCGCGACGGTGGCTTCCGCGTCGTAGTCCCGGTGGAATCCGCGCACCACCGCGGCGTAGAAGTCCTCGGTGCGGCCCGGCGCGAGCGGGGTCAGCTCCAACGCGGCCAGGTGAGGGGGAGTTGCCATGGCCTCAGTCTGCCGGGGCGGCCACCGCTGGCCCGACTCCGGTCAGCGCTCGAGCAGCGGCAGGTCCTCGCTCCGCAGCAGCGGCCGGACCGGAGTTCCCAGCTCGACCGTGCGGCTCACGGTACAGAGCCGCTGGCGGGCCATCTCGATCGAGCGCACGAGCACCGACTCCGCGTGCCGGCCGCCCAAGGTGTCGGGGAAGGTGACCCGGAAGTCCACGGTGATGCCGGCCAGGTGGTTCCCGTCGCCGTCACGGACCTTGTCGGCCTCGGCCACCACGTCGAACCGCTCCGGCTCCGAGCGCTTGCCCGTGATGGCGTCGACGTCGAGGGCACTGCACCCGGCCAGGGCGACGAGCAGCAGCTCCAACGGGGGTGAAGTCGTCTGTCTCGCCCGTGCCGAGGTCGAGGGTGATGCCGCGGGCGTTGGTGGCCCGCAAGGTCCCCGGGCCCGTACGGGTCAGCTCGACGCGGCGGTGCTGGCCCTCACCCCCGGGAGAGGCAGGGCGTTCATCGGGTGGGCTGGCCGTCATCGGTCCCTCAGCCCGGTGGGGTCGGCAACGGGTCGGTCGCGTCGCGCCTCGCGTAGGTGGCCGGCTCGGCGGCGGCGGGTTGGGTGACTAGTCCCGTGAGGCGGCTCCAGGCGGCTCCGAGATCAGGGAGCCAGCGTTGGGTGGACTGCAGGTCCATCCGCAGGCGAGGCGTGACAGGGTGCGGCCGCACCACGGTGAAGCCGACCCTCTCCAGCCAGCCGACCGGCAGCATGCAGGAGGGGCTCTGGTGGTACGTCCCGACGGCCTCCAGGGCGCGGATGTCGCGCCGTGCCACCAGCGCGGCCGCGGTCTGCACGAGGTGACGGCCCACCCCGTGGCCCCGGTGGGCTTCGGCGACCCGGACCGAGGTGACGACGGCGGCGTCCAGGCTGACCGGGGTGCTGGCGAAGGCGCCGAGCCGCGGGACGTGTCCGGCCGGGGCCAGCGTCAGGTGACCGATGAGCTCGTGATCGTTGTAGGCGGCGACGCCGCAGTAGCCCCAGTGCGCGGTGACGGCCTCCGCCCACTCCTGCTTGGTGCCGGCCCGACGGTGTTCGGAGGAGGTCGCGAGGTCGGCCAGGCTCGACTCCCAGAAGGTGCAGCCCCCGCAGGGCTCCGGCAGCTCAGCCAGGTCTGCGGCCGTCATCGGCCGGAAGCGGCGAGCCATCAGGCGACCTCTGACCGTGACGGGCTCAGCATGGCGCCCGGGCGGGGCACCACCAAGGCCGCCCCCGCGGTGAGCCAGAGCGACCACCGGACCGGGCGCGACCACCCGCCACCGGAGGCACTGCGCATGGCCTCATCGTAGGCGCCGCCAGCACCGGTGGCGACGGCTGGCTGTGCTCGCGCACCGCGAGGCGCGGATGGGACGGCGTGCACGCCGAGGGCTCATGAGGCACCCTTGGAGGGTGAGCGTGCCACCGGTACCCAGCACGGCAGGCGGGGTGGCCCCGGGCCCCAGCGGCGAGGTCCTGCGGCTGCCGCGTCATGACACCCGGCTGGACCCCTACGTCGACCGTTACGCAGCCCGCACGCACGGGATGAGGGCCTCGGCGATCCGGGCGCTGTTCTCCGTGGCCAACCGTCCCGAGGTCGTCTCCCTGGCCGGCGGGATGCCGAACATCGCCGACCTGCCGCTGGACGTCGTCGGGTCCACCCTGGCCGACCTCGTGGCCACCCAGGGCATGCGGGCCATGCAGTACGGATCCGGCCAGGGGGAGCCGATGATCCGGGAGGCCATCTGCGAGGTGATGCGGTTGGAGGGCGTCCAGGCCCATCCCGATGACGTGACGGTCACGGTGGGCTCCCAGCAGGCCCTCGACCTGGTCACCCGCATCTTCTGTGACCCCGGCGACGTCGTGCTCTGCGAGGCCCCCAGCTACGTCGGCGCGCTCGGGGTGTTCCGGGCCTTCCAGTGCGAGGTCGCCCATGTCGCCATGGACGAGCAAGGGCTCGACCCCCAGGCCCTCCGCGAGGCCGTCACCGCCCTGCGGGCCGCAGGGCGCACGGTCAAGTTCCTCTACACGATCCCCAACTTCCAGAACCCGGCCGGCGTGACCCAGACCCTAGAGCGGCGCCGGGAGATCCTCCAGGTGGCGGAGGAGTCCGACCTGCTGGTGGTCGAGGACAACCCGTACGGCCTCCTCGGCTTCGACGGTGACCCCATCCCGGCGATGCGTTCCCTGGACCAGGACCGTGTCGTCTACCTGGGTTCGTTCTCCAAGACCTTCGCCCCCGGCTTCCGGGTGGGTTGGGTGCTCGCCCCGCACGCGGTGCGCGAGAAGCTCGTGCTGGCCCAGGAGTCGGCGACTCTGTGCCCGCCGGTGTTCTCCCAGTTCGCGATCGCCGCTTACCTGGCCAACCATGACTGGCGCGGCCAGATCAAGGTGTTCCGCGAGATGTACCGCGAGCGCCGGGACGCGCTGCTGGCGGGCTTGGCCGACCACATGCCGCCCGGGATGTCGTGGACCGTCCCCACCGGCGGCTTCTTCGTCTGGGCGACGCTTCCCCCGGGCCTGGACTCGCACGCCATGCTCCCTCGGGCGGTGACCGCCCGGGTCGCGTACGTGCCCGGCACCGCTTTCTACGCCGACGGCTTCGGCAGCCGGTTCATGCGGCTCTCGTACTGCTTTCCCACCCCGGAGCGGCTGGTCGAAGGCACTCGACGCCTCGGTGAGGTCCTGCAGCACGAGGCGCGCATGCTCGACACCTTCGGTCCGGCTCTGGACGGCGGGGACCGGGCACCCACGCCCCCGTACGAGGCCCCCGGTGCGAACCAGGCCTGAACCACTCCCCCACCCGCACTCCCGGCCAGTCCGGGACCCCGACCAGACCCCCGAGGACGACTTCGCGTGAGCACAGCAGAGCCCCCCCTGGCCCACCTTCCGGGCACCGTCGTGGTGCTCGCCGGCGGGCTCTCCCACGAGCGGGACGTCTCGCTGCGGTCCGGTCGGCGGGTCGCCGAAGCGCTGCGCTCCCAAGGTGCCGAGGTGCTCGAGTCCGACGTCGACTCAACCCTGGTCCCCCGGCTTGCCGAGCTCTCCGACCCCGTCGTGTTCCCCGTGCTGCACGGGGAGGCGGGTGAGGACGGCGCCCTGCGCGAGGTGCTGGCGCTGCTGGGCGTGCCGTTCGTGGGCTCAGTCGGGGCCGCCTCGCGGGTGGCCTTCGACAAGTCGATCGCGACCACCGTCGTCGCCGAGTCCGGCGTCCGGACCCCGGCCCAGGTGGCCCTCCCGCACGAGATCTTCCGCGAGCTGGGGGCGGCGGCGCTGGTGTCGGCCCTCGGTCAGCAGATCGGCTTCCCGATGATGGTCAAGCCCTCGCGCGGCGGCTCCGCGCTGGGCTGCAGCAAGGTCACCCGCGCCGAGGAGCTGCCGGCGGCGATGGTGGGCGCCTACGCCTACGGAGCCGTGGCCGTGGTGGAGGAGTTCGTCGAGGGCACCGAGGTCACCGTCGCCGTGGTCGACCGTGGCGCCGGCCCCACGGCCCTGCCCGCGGTGGAGATCCGGCCCGACTCCGGCGTCTACGACTACACCGCCCGCTACACCGCCGGGGCGACCCGGTTCCTGTGCCCGGCGCAGCTCGACGCCGACGTCGCTGCCGGATGTGCCGACCTCGCGCTGCGGGTGCACGAGGAGCTCGGCCTGCGCGACCTCTCGCGCACCGACATCATCGTCACCGCGAACGGGGAGCCGGTCTTCCTGGAGGTGAACGTGGCACCCGGCATGACCGAGACCTCGGCCGTCCCTCTGGCCGTCGAAGCAGCGGGTTGGGGGCTGGGCCGCATGTGCGCCGACCTGGTGCGCGCGGCCGCCGCCCGGGGTGCCACCCATGGTCTGGCCGGCCCGCGGGTCCCCGCGTGAGGCTGAAGAACGGGCGCAGGTGCGGCTGATCCGCCTCCGCCAGGTCGGCATCCTCCTCACCGGCCTCGCCGTGGCCGCCGTGATGGTGGTGCTGGGCCTGTGGCAGCTCGACGTCTACCACAGCCAGGGCCGGGCGGCGGCGGACCGGCGCGCTGCCGCCCCGGCCGTCGAGGTGACGAGCGTCGCCCCCGCCGGCCAACCCGTTCCCGATGGGTACGGGCGGACCGTCACCTTCGCAGGCACCTACCTGCCCGAGGCCCAGGTGCTGGTCCCCGTCGACGGCTCGGGACAGGGCTACCGGGTGGTGACGGCCCTGCGGCTGGGCAACGGCGACGTCCTGCCGGTCGTCCGTGGGGTCACGACGGTGGCGACCGCCCCCGCCCCGCCGCCCGACCCGCAGGCCGGCTCAGGGCTGCTCCTGCCGTCCGAGGAGGCGCCCACTGGGAGCCTCCCGCCGGGTCAGATCAGCTCCGTGCGGCTGCCCACCCTGGTGCAGACCTGGCCCGGTCCGCTGGTCAGCGGGTTCGTCACCCTCGACACGAGCGAAGCGGCCGCCCAAGGGCTCGCCCCCGCCGCAGTCGAGCTGCCCGAGGGGAGTGGACGGCTGCGTAACGGGGCCTACGCCCTCCAGTGGTGGGTGTTCGCGGTCTTCGCCCTCGGGCTGGCGCTCCGGGCCGCCCGAGACCAGGAGCTCTCCTCCGCCGGCGACGCTTCCGATGCCGCCGGAGAGCACCCGGGCGCGACGTAGGCTCGGGCCATGCGCAACGCCCTGCTCCGCTACCGGGTGATGGCCTACCTCGTCGGCACCCTGCTGGTCGTGCTCACGCTAGTGGGGCTTCCTCTGAAGTACATCTACGGCGACGACCGCGTGGTCACCTGGACCGGGATCCCGCACGGCTGGCTGTACATGATCCTCATCATCACCGCCGTCGACCTGGGCCGCCGGGCCGGTTGGTCGTGGCGCCGTCTGCTGGCCATCGCGCTGGCAGGCACGATCCCGTTCCTCTCCTTCGTGGCTGAGCGGTCAGCGACCAAGGACGTCCGAGAGAAGATCGCTGCCCACGAGGGCACGTCGCCTGTGCTTCACCAGTAAAATTAACTACTTAGATATTTAGCTCTTTGTCGACCTATGCGTCGGCCGTTCGATCGATCTCTGCTACCAACCGCTCCAGGTCCTCGACCGTCGCGAAGTCGACCACGATCCTGCCCTTCGAACGTCCCATCTCCACGCGGACCCGGGTGTCGAGACGGTCGGAGAGCCGACCCGCGACCTCGGTGGCGAGAGCGGAAGGCTCCCGCCGCTCTCGTCGTCGTGTGCTCGTGGAGGTACCCGTCTCCCCCAGTGCCACCAGCTCTTCAACGGCGCGGACGGATAGCCCCTCGGCCACGACCCGCTGCGCGAGTCGTTCCTGGCCGGCAGGATCGGGGATGGAAAGCAGCGCTCGTGCGTGCCCGGCGCTCAACACTCCGGCGGCGACCCGCCGCTGGACAGTCGGGGGGAGACGCAGCAGGCGGATGGTGTTGGAGATCTGCGGGCGAGAGCGCTTGATCCGGCTCGCCAGCTCGTCCTGGGTGCAGCCAAAGTCCTCGAGCATCTGCTGGTAGGCGGCGGCTTCCTCTAAAGGGTTCAGCTGCGCCCGGTGCAGGTTCTCGAGCAGAGCGTCGCGCAGAAGGTCGTGATCCTCGGTCCGGCGCACGATGGCGGGGATACGGGCGAGTCCGGCAGCCTGGGACGCCCGCCACCGCCGCTCCCCCATCACCAGCTCGAAGCGGTCATCGCCGACGGGCCGGACGACCACCGGCTGTAGGAGACCTACCTCACGGATCGACGCCGTGAGCTCCTCCAGCGCCTCCTCGTCAAAGACGCTCCGCGGCTGCCGAGGGTTAGCGCTGATGGACGCCACGTCCAGGTCCGCGAAGTACGAGCCGCCCGGCCCGGGCTGGATCGCTCCGGCCTCCGGGCTGTCCACACCTTCGGTCGACGCGGCCGGGAATGGCCCCTCCGCAGGCTCCGTCCGCTGGAACAGCTCCCCCAGCCCCCGGCCCAGACCCCGTCGATCGGTTGCGGTGCTCATGCCCTCTCCTGCTCAGTCGTGGCGATGCCGCGCTCAGCAATCTCCTGCGCAGCTCGAAGGTAAGACACCGCTCCAGCGGAGTCGGGGTGGTACGTGAGGACCGTCTGACCATAGCTGGGCGCCTCTGAGATGCGCACCGAACGGGGGATGACCGTGGGCAGCGTTTCCGCCGCAAAGTGGATCCGTACTTCCTGCGACACCTGGGCCGCCAGACGGGTCCGAGCGTCGAACATGGTGAGGATCACGGTCGTCAGTCGCAACCGCTGGTTGAGCTCCCCCTTGACGAGGTTGATCGTGCGCATGAGCTGGGAGACACCCTCCAGGGCGTAGTACTCACATTGAATGGGGATGAGGATCTCATTCGCCGCCACCAAGGCATTCAGCGTCAGCAGGCCCAAGGACGGGGGGCAGTCAATGAAGACGTAGTCGGTGGGGTGCTCGGCCAGGTAGGCGCGCAGCGCCCTGAGCAGCCGGTTCTCGCGCGCGACGACCGAGACCAGTTCGATCTCGGCCGCTGCGAGGTCGATGGACGCCGGCAGCACCTGCAGGCGCGGCGCCTCGCTCGAAGGCACGGCGTGGTCGGCGATGTGCGCACCCTCAATCAGAACCTCATAGGTGCCAGGGGTGCCGGGGGAGTGGTCAACGCCGAGGGCGGTGGAGGCGTTCCCCTGCGGGTCGAGGTCGACAACGAGGACGGTCAGGCCGCCGAGCGCCAGCCCTGCGGCCAGGTTGACCGAGGTCGTCGTCTTTCCCACGCCTCCCTTCTGGTTTGCCACGACGAAGATCCGCGTGTCTGGGGGAGCAGGGAGAGCGCGAAGTGTTGCCGTTTCACGTGGAACCTCTCCGGTGGGCTCCGGGGCGGGGGGCAGTCCCTCCTCGACCTCGTCAAACCGAGCTCGGCGAGGGCCCGGCGGTCGAGCGATCACCAGCGGACCACCGGCGGGCTCGTCGTCCCCGTCAGTCGGAACCGGGAGCCCGGGCGCAGCAACAGCCGACGCCGACGGGGGACCAGGGGGACTGACAAGTTCGATGTGCTGGCCCGCGAGGGCGATCCGCTCGGGAGCCGCCTCTGCGTGCTCGCCGTCGGGGGCGGCTTGCAGCGGGGCCTGCTTACCGGACTGGGAAACAACCCCTGGTACTAGGCGAGGATCGTGAGGCCACGTGAGCGTTTCACGTGGAACCAAGGGCCAGCCCGCCGTCAAATCAGGCTCGATCTGGCAGGGCCAACCCAGACCCATGGCCATCTGGTGCTCACGTACTGGTCCGACGGTCATCTGGATCCCCTTGCCTAGCTGAGTCACCCACGCTACCGGCCCCGTTGCTCCAGGCGCTTACCGCCACACCGGGACGGGACTGCCCTCGCATGAGGCGTGCGGATCGAAGAGCGGAGCAAGCTGCTGGCTGCGCAACTGCCAGGGGCCGCATGAGAGCAGTTGGCGAGCTCAAGAGCAGGCGTCGCCTGCGCGCCCGCTAACCGTTCACCGATCGTGACGGCCGTGGCCGCGGGGTCCTTGCGCCGATCCTCCGCTCCGGCAGCGCCACCACAGGAGATACGCACAGCGCGACCACTCCTCCCTGCCGGTTAGGCCCGCTACCAAGACTCTGCGTCCACCATCCTGAGCAGATCTCGGATCCCGAGCCAAGGAGGACGGGCTTCCTCGAGCCGAGACGTGTCATCACGAGGGAGGGGCCCAGGGCGGGGCTCAGGACGGGTGAGAAACGTCAGCGGGGGGTGCGTGTACCGAAGCACCCGCCGGACAAGCGAGGCCTCATGATCCTCGACACCCGAGGACCGCCGCCAGTCCGGTCATCGCATCAGCCCTGAGGACCGTCCCGCCCGAACAGCACGAGCGCACCCCCTGTCGTCGCGCTGGTCTGGGTGCCCGCCCGCAGCGACACAAGGCAGCGTCCGACTACGACCCCAAGGAGCGAAGGCGAACCACTGATGTCGGCTGCACGAGCGGGTGCGCTCGAACCGTGAGGATGTCGCCTTGCAGCCGCCGGCGTCGCAGGTCCCGGTCGGCGCCGGCGAGCTCCTCGGCGGCGCTCCGTCCCTTCAGGGCCAGCACTATACCGTCGGGGCGACGCAGCGGGTCACACCACGCGATCAGTCGGGGGAGGGGCGCCAGGGCCCGGGACACGACGACGTCATACCGGTCCCGGTGCTCCTCGGCCCGCGCTCGGACGACGGCGACGCGGTCGGTGAGGGCCAGTTCCTCAAGGGCCTGCTCGAGGAAGGTGGCCCGACGGAGCAAAGGCTCGATCAACACCACGTTCAGATCCGGACGAAGGAGCGCGAGCGGGATGCCAGGGAGGCCGGCCCCGCTTCCGACATCGGCTACGGTCGCACCGGTCGGCACGAGCTCGGCAGGACCTACGCTGTTGAGGACGTGTCTGTCCCAGAGCCGATCACCCTCGCGTGGACCGATCAAACCCCACTCGATCCCCCGATTGGCCAGTATATCGACATATATCTTTGCCGATGAATAGGACTCTCGGAAGACTTCCCGGGCTGCACGCATGACCTCCGCCTGATGAGGTGTTTCCTCCAGTGGCGGTGGCTCGGACGACGAGATGGGCAGCCCCGAGGCTGGTCCGTTCACCGAGCTCCACCCCAAGCCTCGGGTTGGCCCCACCACGTCGCGGACGTACCTAGGTCGTCGCGCCGAGGGCGAGGATGGCGGGCTGCACGCGGTCGGCTGGTGCTGATCAGGAACCTCCCCAGGGACGGGGGGACCGGCTCAGCGGGCGTGCGTCGAGGACGCGGGTGCAGCGGGGAGAGCATGCCCGCCATTGTGCACCTCACCACCGGCAGCGCCCTGGGCCGGAACGCGAAACCCCGTCCGGGAACAGCTCCGGACGGGGTGGGCGCGGCAGCCTCAGCTGAGAGCCCCGGTCATTCGGGCAGGACCACCACGTGCCGTCGGGGCTCTTCACCCTCGGACTCGCTGCTGAGGCCCGCAGCAGCAACCGCGTCGTGCACGATCTTGCGCTCGAAGGGGTTCATCGCCTGCAGGGGCACCCGCTCGCCGGAGGTGCGTGCCTCCTGGATGGCGTCTGCCGCGAGGGCGGCGAGCTCGTTGCGCCGGCGGTCGCGGTAACCGGCCACGTCCAGCATCAGCCGGCTCCGGTCACCGGTGTCGGTCATCACGGCCAGCCGGGTGAGCTCCTGCAGGGCGTCGAGGACCTCCCCGTTCGCTCCCACCAGGACCTGCGAGTCACTCACGATCGAGACGTGGGCGCGGTCGCCCTCGATGTAGGTGTCGATGTCGCCGTCGAGATCGGCGATGTCGAGCAGCTCCTCGAGGTAGTCGGCGGCGATCTCGGCCTCGGTGTCCAGAGGGTTGTCCGAGCCCTCGTCCTCGTCCTCGCCCTCCTCAGTCTGCACGGCTTCCACAGCGGTCCCGTCCGCGCCGTCCACTGGCTCGGTCCGCGGGGAGGGTGACGAGGCTGCCTCCGACGACGGGTCGGGCCCGTCGGTCGAGGGGAGCACGACGCCGTCCTCGTGGGCCTCGACCTCGGTGCTGGAGTCACGCTCGTCGTTCACAGGTCCTCCTGGCGGAGCGCAGGTCCTGCGCCCCTCGTTGGGTCCCGGCCGTTGGACGGCTCAGGGAAGTCGGTGGCGCCGGAGCGCCGGGGGAAGCGTGCGGGTCAGACCTTGCGCCGGGAACGTGGCTGTTTGCGGGGCTGCTGCCGGATCACCTTGGCGACGGTCGTACCGGCGGCTTCGGCCTCGAGCTCCAGGTCCGAGACGATCGCCTCGTGCAGGTCCTTGCCCTTGGCCTTACGGCGCTCCTCCCAGGCGTCGTAGGCCGGGGTACCGGGGGCGGGGTTGCGGCGGATCACGTAGAACTGCTGACCCATCGTCCAGAGGTTCGAGGCGAACCAGTAGATGAGCACGCCCACCGGAAAGTTCACGCCGCCGATCGCGAAGATGATCGGGAACAGGTACAGCATGATCTTCTGCTGCTGAGCAAAGGGCCCCGTGAGCGCGTCAGCCGGCATGTTCTTGCGCATGAGCTGAAGCTGCGTGATGAACAGCGTCACCGTCATCGCGAGAATGAGCGCCAGCGTGACCAGGTGCACGGCGTTGATGCCGTTGGAGAAGCCGACCTTCAAGAAGGTGTCGGAGATCCGTGCGCCCAGGAGCGTGGCGTCGTTCAGTGAGCTCAACAGGTCGGGGTTGTCCCGCAGCCAGTGACCGCGCGGGATGTTCCGCGCCGCGCCGTCCAGCACACGGAAGAGCGCGAGGAAGATCGGCATCTGCAGCAGGAGCGGAAGGCAGGAAGCCAACGGGTTGGCGTTGTGCTCCTTGTACAGCTTCATCGTCTCTTGACCGAGCTTTTCCCGGTCGTGGCCGTACTTCTTCTGCAGCTCGCGCACCTTGGGCTGCAGGAGCTGCATGGCCCGGGAGGACTTGATCTGCTTGACGAACAGGGGGATGAGGGCCACGCGGATGACGATGGTGAGGCTGACGATGGACAGCGCCCAGGTCCAGCCCGAGTCAGCACCCAGCAGCGGCGACCAGACGGAGTGGAAGAGCACCAGGATGCCCGACACCACCCAGTACAGCGGCGTCATGATGGCGCCGCCGACGGCGATGAAGGGGTCCCAGATGCTCATGGGCATCAGAAGAAGTTGGTCCATCAGTTCACACCTCGTCGTGACGCTCGGCGTCGTGGTCGTGGGCTTGCGAATCGTGCGCTGCTCCCAGTGTCCCTGCTGCGCGGGCCTGCTCGCGCTGTTCCTCAGCGAACTCCGGGGTTCCTGGCACCGGGTCGTACCCTCCAGGTGACCAGGGGTGGCAACGCAGCAGCCGCCGGGCGGCGAGCCGGCTGCCGTTGAAGGCGCCGTGCACCCCGACGGCTCGAAGAGCGTAGGCCGAGCAGCTGGGGTAGTACCGGCAGACGTTGCCGTACAGCGGGCTGACGATTAGCCGGTAGACCTTGAGCAGGCCGATCAGGACGTACTTCACCCGCGTGCGCCCAGGCGCCGCAGCGCCGAGGCCCATGCAGAGGTCAGGTCAGCCGTCAGGACCGGACCGGAGCCGGCGGCCGCCGGGAGTGCGCGGACCACGAGCTGGGTGCCGGAGGGGGTGCCGGGCAGCAGCCCCGCGGCCAGGTGGCGCAGACGTCGCTTGACCCGGTTCCGGGTCACAGCGTTGCCGACAGCCTTGGAGACCACCATGCCCACCTGCACTCCCTCACGCCCGGTCATCGCGACATGCAGCACCAACGTGGGACGCCCGACACGGACGCCCCGCCGGATGGTGGAGCGGAAGTCCGCGGCCGTATTCAGCCGGGACCCACGCGGAAGCACCGGTGGCGCTCGGTGTGAAGCTCAGGCCGACAGCTCGCCGCGGCCCTTGCGGCGACGGGCCGCCAAGATCGCGCGACCTGCACGGGTGGACATGCGGTGACGGAAGCCGTGGGTCCGGCTGCGACGCCGGAGGCTGGGCTGGAAGGTGCGCTTGCTCACGGGAGAGCTCCCATATCTTCGAAGGGCGAACGGTTGACTCTGGTGCTGCCCCACGACGGACGCGGGCACAGCCAACAGCAGCCGCTGGTGCACAGCGACCTGCCAACGGTACGGGGACGTGCCGGGAGGGTCAAACCAACGGCGCCCGGCCCTCGAGCGGGAAGTGAAGGACCGGTCGAGAACCTCTCGTCCAGCCGACACGCCGTCCGACGGCCGGTTTGTCTGTGACCGCTTGCGCGCCACCGAGGTCGTTGCTAGCGTCCCCGGAGCCACGACACCCCCACAGTGGTGACGCCGACGACGACGAGCTGAGCCAGTCCCACCCGCCGACCCCTGGGCCGCGGAGCCTGGTTCGGCTCCTGTCCACCCCTTTGTGCACAAGGTGTGGATAACTGTGTGGAATGGCTAGGGTGTAGCCGTCCCCCCGACCAGCAAGACACGCCGCGCCGCACGGTGGAGGAGCCCCTGGTGGCCGTCCACCGGCGCACCGGTTGGCCTGCCCGAGATGCAGCGGAGAACGAGTGAGCGAGCCTGCTGACAGCGCCGTCGACGAAACACGGCGGGCCTGGGACCACATCTGCTCCACGGCTCCGCCGGAACTGCGGCGGTGGTTGAGCACCGGCAAGCCGGTCGCCCTCCACCAGGACCTCCTGATGGTCGCTGTGGCCAGCAACTTCACGCGCAACCTCCTCGAGGTCCGCTTCCGGCAGGTGATCGAGTCCGAGCTGAAGGCCTTCTTCTCCCGGCCGGTCCAGCTCGCGGTCATCGTGGACGAGTCCCTGGTCCCAGCCGACGAGCCCGCCGCCGCGGAGCGGCCCGGGAGTGAGTTCGAGCGCCGGTCCGGCTTCGACGGCGCAGCTGGGGGGAACCACCCCCCGCTCAGCCGGGACGAGTTCGCGCGGACCGATCACTACGAGAGCCCGGACTTCCGCTCGCCGTCGGAGTACGACAGCGACGGCTACGACCAGAACGGCCGCGACCGCAACGGCTTCGAGCCAGGGGAGTTCGGGGCCAGCAGCTTCCGCACCGGCGATGCCGGACCGCACCTGCCACCGGGCACCGGAGCCCCGGCCGACGGCTTCTCCGCGCACACCGGCGACCCGAATCGGCCGCGACGCGAGACCGACGCCCGGCTCAATCCGAAGTACTCCTTCGAGACCTTCGTCATCGGCAGCTCGAACCGGTTCGCCCATGCTGCCGCCATCGCCGTCGCCGAGAACCCGGGCAAGTCCTACAACCCGCTGACCATCTACGGCGAGTCCGGCCTGGGCAAGACCCACCTCCTGCACGCCCTCGGCCACTACGTGCGCAACTACTTCGACCGGGTCCGTGTCCGCTACGTGTCGACCGAAGAGCTGACCAACGACTTCATCAACGCGATCAGCCAGAACAAGGGCGCGGAGTTCCGGCGTCGCTACCGCGACATCGACGTCCTGCTGATCGACGACATCCAGTTCCTCGAGGGCAAGGAGCAGACCCAGGAGGAGTTCTTCCACACCTTCAATACCCTGCACAACGCTCAGAAACAGATCGTCATGACCTCCGACCGGCCGCCGAAGCTGTTGGAGAACCTTGAGCCCCGCCTCCGCAGCCGTTTCGGCTGGGGCCTCATCACCGACGTCCAGCCGCCCGACCTCGAGACGCGCATCGCCATCCTGCGCAAGAAGGCGGCTCAGGAACGGCTCACCGCCGGCCCGGACGTGCTCGAGTTCATCGCCAGCAAGATCCAGACCAACATCCGCGAGCTCGAGGGCGCCCTCATCAGGGTCACCGCCTTCGCGAGCCTCAACCGTCAGCAGGTCGACATGTCGTTGGCCGAGATCGTCCTCAAGGACCTCATCCCCGAGGGCGGGGAGACCCAGATCAATACCGGCATGATCATGGCGCAGACCGCCGCCTATTTCGGGCTGACGATCGACGATCTCTGCGGCCAGAGCCGCACGCACGTCCTGGTCACCGCCCGGCAGATCGCCATGTACCTGGTCCGCGAGCTCACCGACCTGTCCCTGCCCAAGATCGGCCAGCAGTTCGGGGGCCGGGACCACACGACGGTGATGCACGCCGACCGGAAGATCCGGACCCTCATGGGGGAGCGCCGCAGCGTGTTCAACCAGGTCACCGAGCTGACCAACCGGATCAAGCAGCAGGCCTCGCAGCGCTGACCGCTGGAGCTCCGCCGATCATGCTGCCCGCCGCTCCGGCCGACGGCCGGTGTCGACGCCACCCTCGACCGGTCCGGACAGGGATCGCATCCCCTGTCCCCGCTGTCTGGCCACCCGCTTTCCACGGCACGTCGGGCGTGGTCACGTTCTGCTACCGACACGTGCACAGCTGGGGAGAAGCCTGTGGACAACTGTGGACGTGATAGGGGATCCAGGGGACGGGCCTGTGCGGGTCTTTCGGGAGCCCGCTGGTCGTCCGCAGATCCTCCCCGTGTGATTCGCTCTGCTCCACAGTTCGGCCGCGCAGGTTTTGTCATCCTCACCAGGGTGGATGGCAGTTCTCCACAGGTTCCACAGCACCTACGACTACGACGATATGAACTATCGAATGACAAGAGGCCTAAGTCTGTGACCACCTCGTCTGTGGACAACACCTTGGAGCCCCCCGTCGGGCGGTAGGCACGAGCGGGCATGATCGGGACGACCAGGGCGTATCACCGGTAGGAGGATCTCGTGGGCTTTCTGGGGAAGCTGTTCGGACGCGACCAGGACGACGACGAGGGCCTCGACGCTCCCGTGACGCTCGACGTCGAATCCCGGCGCTCCGAGCTGCACCGGCTCGAGGTGGCCCTGGACGCGCTGGCCCGTCAGATGCGGGAGGCGCAGAGCGTCGACAACCCCGGCTGGCGCGGCCGGGTGAACGAGTACGGCCGGCTGGCGGGGGAGGCGATGACCTTGCGGAAGGGGGTCCCCAACCGTGAGCAGCTCCTCGACCTGGTCTTCCAGGTGCGGCCCGTGTTCAGTGGCCCGGTGCCGCCCGGTCTGGAGAGCCTGCTGCCGCTGCAGGAAGAGGTGATGGCGGCCGCCCAGGACCTGCGCGAGCTCAAGCCGAACGAGCGGGGTTGAGCGAGAGCGACGCCGACGCCGACGCTGCCTGCTCCATGGCTGAGGGCCGCCCCTGCGTCGGTATGATCGACGAGCCCGTCCAGGGCGCGTCCGACGGCGGGCTGCCCCGAGCCCGCTCCGACCGACCTCGTCAGGGGTGAGGGAATCGCTGTGAAGATCCGACTCGAGCGGGACACGTTGGCCGAAGCCGTCCAGTGGGCGGCGCGGAGCCTGCCGACGCGCCCCAGCGTGCCGATCCTGGCCGGGCTGCTGGTCCGGGCGGACGCCGAGGGGGTCACCTTCTCCAGCTTCGACTACGAGACCTCGGCCCAGATCACCGTCCAGGCCACAGTCACCGACGAGGGCACGGTGCTCATCTCCGGCCGCCTGCTCGCCGACATCTCCCGTAGCCTGCCGGCCCGCCCGGTTGACATCACCGCGGACGACTCCAAGATGGAGCTCGTCTGCGGCAGCGCCCGGTTCACCCTGCAGACGCTCCCGGTCGCGGACTACCCCTCGCTGCCGAGCATGCCCGAGGCGACAGGCACGGTGCCCAGCTCCGTCTTCGCCCAGGCCGTCTCCCAGGTGGTGGTGGCGGCCGGTCGGGACGAGCTCCTGCCGGTGTTCACCGGTGTCCGGGTCGAGATCGAGGGCGACACGATCTCGCTGCTTGCCACGGACCGCTACCGGATGGCGCTCAAGGAGCTCACCTGGAACCCCAGCTCGACCCAGATCTCTGCCACGGCGCTGGTGCCGGCCAAGGTGCTGAACGAGACCTCCAAGTCGATGACGGCGGGCGAGGAGGTCACCCTCAGCCTGGCCGGTGGCTCGGGCGACGGCATCATCGGGTTCGAGGGCCACGGTGCCTCCGGCGAGCGGCAGACGACGACGCGGCTGCTCGACGGGGAGTTCCCCAAGGTCCGGCACATCATGAACACCGCGGCCGTGATGAACGTCCGGGTCAACACCGCCGAGGCCATCGCCGCAGCCAAGCGTGTAGCCCTGGTCGCGGAACGCAACACCTCGCTGCGGATGCTGATCGGCGACGGCGTCGTCACCCTCGAAGCGGCCACCGGCGACCAGGCCCAGGCCTCGGAGAGCATCGAGGCCACCGTCGACCAGCCCGGGGGTGGGGAGCTGGCCGTGACCGCAGCCGGGTTCAACCCGACCTACCTGCTGGACGCGCTGGGGGCCTTCGACACTTCCTACGTCAACTTCGCGTTCACTGCACCCAGCAAGCCCTGTCAGCTGACCGGCGTGCCCGAGCTCGACGGGGAGATCCGCACCGACTACCGCCACGTCATCATGCTCATGCGACTGCCGAGCTAGTCGGCCCTCGCTCCGCTCGGGCGCGGACCGCGCTCGAGCCCGCCGGCTTCGTCGTCGCCTGTGAACGAAAAAGCGTGTTCACGGGCTCCTCCTCAGTCCGGCGGCGCGAGAGCTAGTCGGCCCTCGCTCCGCTCGGGCGCGGACCGCGCTCGAGCCCGCCGGCTTCGTCGTCGCTCGTGAACGAAAAAGCGTGTTCACGGGCTCCTCCTCAGTCCGGCGGCGCGCGGTCCGGGTGCTCTCCACGTGCGTGCCTCGCCGGGGTGCCCCTCCCGTTAGGCTCCTCGTGTGTTCGTTGACCACCTGGCGCTGGCGGACTTCCGCTCCTACGCCACGGTGGACGTGCCTCTCGGAGCCGGCGTCACGACCTTCGTCGGGGCGAACGGTCAGGGCAAGACGAACCTGGTCGAGGCCATCGAGTACCTGTCGACGCTGAGCTCGCACCGGGTCTCCACCGACCAGCCGCTGGTCCGGTTCGGTGCTGAGCGGGCCGTGGTGCGGGCCAGGGTGCAGGCCGGGGTGGACGACGCCCGCCAGCTGCAGCTCGAGGTGGAGATCACTCCGGGCAAGGCCAACCGCGCCCAGCTCAACCGCTCACCCCTGCGCCGGCCCCGCGAGCTGCTCGGCGTCCTGCGCACCGTCGTCTTCTCCCCGGAGGACCTGGCGGTGGTCAAGGGCGACCCGGGAGAGCGACGCCGCTTCCTCGATGACCTGCTGGTCACCCGGTGGCCGCGGATGGCCGGGGTGCGCGCCGACTACGACCGCGTGCTGCGGCAGCGCAACACCCTGCTCAAGTCCCTCAGCGGACGGAGCCGCGGGGGGCCGCCGTCGGCCGAAGCGGCGTCGACGCTGGAGGTGTGGGACACCCACCTCGCCGCGGCCGGCGGCGAGCTGCTGGCCGCACGTCTGAGCACCCTGGCCGACCTCGGACCGCACATGGCCAAGGCCTACGCCGATATCGCCCCCACCAACAACGAGGCGGCGGCGGAGTACCGGTCCTCGGTCGACCTGGCCAGCCGGCTGAGCCGTGACGAGCTGGCCGAGGCGCTCCGCATGGCCATGGCGGAGCGACGCAGCGAGGAGGTCCAGCGCGGGCTGTCCCTGGTGGGCCCGCACCGCGACGACGTCGTGCTCACCCTTGGAGTGCTTCCGGCCAAGGGCTACGCCAGCCACGGCGAGTCGTGGTCATTCGCCCTGGCGCTGCGCCTGGGCAGCTTCCACCTGCTGCGCTCCGACGGGATCGAGCCGGTGCTGGTCCTCGACGACGTCTTCGCCGAGCTCGACACGACGCGGCGTGAGAGGCTGGCGGGCGGGGTCAGCGCAGCGGAGCAGGTGCTCATCACCGCCGCCGTCGCCGCCGACGTCCCCCCCGTCCTCCAGGGACGCCGCTACACCGTCCAGTCCGGGAAGGTGACGCTCGATGAGTGAGCCTCAGCCGTCCGACCCCGACGCGCCCGGGGCCTCGGCGCCGCTCGAGCGCCCGACACCGGTGGAGCCGCACGATCCCAGCGGGTTGGCTCTGGCTCGCTCGGTCGCGCAGTCCCTCGGCGCGACAGCCCGCAGCCGCCCTCGCCGCAGCCAGCGGCCACGCGGGAGCCGGGTCGTGGGTCCGGGCCCGCAGGTCTCGGGCGCACATCCCGACGACCGTGACCCGCAGCGCCTCGGTGCGGCCGTCGAGCGGCTGGTGGACAGCAAGGGCTGGGCCACGGAGGTGGACCTGCGCGGGTTGCTGGCCCGCTGGTCGACGCTCGTCGGGCCGACGAACGCCGCCCACTCCCGCCCTGAGGCCTTCGCCGACACCGTGCTCACCGTGCGCACCGACTCCACGGCCTGGGCCACCCAGCTGCGGCTGCTGGCGCCCCAGCTCGTCGCCATGCTCAACGCTGCCCTCGGGGACGGCACCGTGACCCGCGTCGACGTCCGCGGGCCCGACGGCCCGTCCTGGAAGAAGGGCCGGCTGTCGGTCCGGGACGGTCGCGGCCCCCGGGACACGTATGGCTGAGCCGGCTCCGGACTCCACGAAGCCCGCCGAGCGCGGGGAGCTGGCGGACGTGCTCACCGACCTGCGCATCCTCGTCGTGGACACCGGCCGGGTGTGGTGGCGCCTGCTGCCGCAGGTGCTGGCGCTGTACCTGGTGGGCTGGCTCGGGTCCCAGATCGCCCTGCGGCTGGCGGTCGCCGCCGGGGACGTGAGCGCCTGGCTGGCGCTGGTCCTGTTCTCCTTCAACTTTGTCAGCCTGCTGACGGCGCTGGTCCTCATCCTGCAGGTGGTCGGTCACGAGGTGGGCGTTCACGCCCTGATCCCCGCCGAGGAGTCGGCCGTCGACGGCCGGGACGAGAGCGTCGGCCGGCTGCTGGCCGTCACCCTGCTCCCGTTCCTCGGGCTGTACGCGGCGTTCGGCCAGGTGGCGGAGTCGGCCAGCGCCCTCACCGTCCAGCAGGCTCTCCGCAGCGGACTGGGCTCGGAGGGCAGCGTGCTCGGCGTGCTCAACGGCGCCAGTCAGCAACACCCCTGGCGGCTGCTCGGCCTGGTCGTGGGCGTCTACGTGCTCCGCCGGGTGCTCGACGCGCTGCACGCGCGGACCGGTCGGCAGGCGCTGGGGCTGCTCGTCGTCCTGGTCGAGTCCTTCTTCATGCTCGTGGTCATCCTGGGCGGCGTCCGGCTGTTCCAGCGCGCCATGCTCTGGCTCACCGACCGGGCGTTCCTGGGCTGGGCGGCTGCCGTCCGGGACGCCGTGTCCTCGTTCCTGTCCCGCTTCTCGATCGACCTTCCGGCCGTGCTGGGGGCGCTCGCGCGTTGGCTGGGCGAGCAGGTCTGGCCGGTGGCGTGGGAGGTCGTCTCCCAGCCGATCATCTGGCTGGCGGTGGCCGCGCTGATCTACGGCTCCCGGGTCATGTCGTTGGCCGAGCTGTGGCGCCAGGGCCAGACCTACGCCGACCGCCTGGGCGGGTCCACCGTCCTCGCGCGGTACCGCCAGCGGCGGACGCCGCGTCGTCTGCGGCCGCCCCCGCGGGGGGTGCAGCGGGTGGCGCAGGAGGCGAGGGAGGCCTTCCTCGGCGACGTCAACGACAAGTACCTGCCCACCTTCCACTCGCTGCGGCTGGTCCTGCGTGCCGGCCTGGCCTTCCTCGGCTCCTTCGTGCTGGTCCACGCCTTCCTGCAGGCGCTCCGGAACTACACCTCCGGCGCCCTGGACGCCCTGCTCGGCGGCCACGCCGTGGAGTTCTGGACGGTGTGGGGGCCGTGGGTGGCCCTGGCCCCCGACCTGGCCTTCGAGCCACTGCGGCTCTGCCTGCTGGCGGTGGCCTTCCGCCGCTGCCTGGAGCTGTTCCACCAGCGGTCCGCCGCGGCCGGAGCGCCGGTGCCCGGGCTCGTCGGGGCGGGGACGTGATGCTTCGACGGAGGCGGGTCCGGCGCGCCCGGGTCGTCGCGCTGCTGACCGCGATCGCCTGCGTGGCCCTGGCCGCCACGGCGGTGCAGGCCAGCGAGTCCCGGCCCGAGCACGACTACGTGCGCGGGGTCGTGGGGCGCGCGGTGGGCGTGGAGGACGGCGAGGTCAGCGTCGACCAGGTCCGGGTCGGCTCCCAGCTGACGCGTGCGGGGGAGGTCATGGACACCACGCCGGGCGCCTTCGTGGTCGTGCGGGTCACGGTCGCCGCCACCCGGGCCCACCAGATCCGCCTCAGCAACAGTCGGCTGGTGACCGCTGGGCCGCGGGTCTACGACGAGTTCACCGCGCAGAGCCTGAGCGCCCCACCCGGCTTCTCCTCCCGGATGGACTACGTCTTCGAGGTCGACCCGAACGCCATCGACGACCTCACCCTGGAGCTGTGGCGGACGGAGATCATCAGCGGCTACCAGGCCCGGGTCCAGGTCCACTTGGGCATCACCCCCGACAACGCCGAGCAGTGGCGCGACGCCGCTGCCGGTCGGCGGGTGGAGATCGATCCCAACCGCTCCACGGAGGCGCTGCGGTGAGAGACCCAGGCTCTCCGGTGCTCCCCGCGCTCGCCGGAACCGTCCCGCGAGCGCGCGCCTGGCTGCGCTTGGCGGTTGTGGGCCTGGTGGCGCTGCTGTACCTGACCGGCTGGTCGGTCTACGCGCTCACGCGCACCGGCGACGACCGCTACCGCGCGGTCGAGCCGGGAGCAGCGGTCACCGCTCTGGACGCGGAGTGGCGGCTGCTCAGCCTCGTGCAGACCACCCGGCTGGCCTCGTCCTCCGGCGAGCCCGGCGTCGCCGGGGCGCGTGCGGTCTATGTCGTGGCCCAGCTGGAGCGCACGCCGGTGCGCGCCACCGATTTCGCCCGGTGCACGACGGCCCTGCTGGGTCCCGCCGGTCGGCTCTGGGAGGCGGCGGGCTACGAGGCGGACCTCCCCCCGCGCGACGCCCCGAGCTGCAGCTCCGAGGACACGGTCGTGGGGCGCGGCTACCGGTTCGAGGCGGTCTACGTCGTGCCGGAGGCTTTCGTCGGCGACGTGCTCGGCGTGGTCCTGCCCCGGGGAGCGCCGGCGCAGCGGAAGCCGGTGCTGCGGCCCCCGACCTGAGTCCCCCGGAGCTGAGTCCCCCGGAGTCGAGCTCTCAGCTGACGGCGCGCGGCAGGACCTGCACGGGCAGCTCGAAGCGGCTGCCCGCGTCCGCGTTGCGCCACTGCGGTTCCTGGTCCCCGAGCAGCGAGCTGTCGCGGAACTCGAGGTCGAACACGACGAAGGTGAGCGTGCGGTCCGCGTTGTAGGTCCCCGGGAACTCGAGCTCGACGCGGAAAGGCTGCAGCGGCAGCCCAGGGGTGAAGGCCGACGAGCTGACGAAGCCCGCCGGCCGGAAGGACTGGCTCTCGGGAGTGCGGACCTCGCCGCTGGCCGGGTCCCGGGCCACGAACATGCCGTCGTCGCCGAGGTCCGGGGCGATCGTGACGTCGCCGGTGGTCCGCCCCTCGCCGACGGCGGTGACGCGCCAGACCACGCGGTCGTCGTAGGTGGTGCGCTGCTGGGCGGTGGCGTGGGTGAAGCGGAGCTCATAGGGTCCGGTGGCCACCACGGTGCCGACGGGGGTGGGGCGCAGCAGGTCGCTGCGTCGACCGAACCCGCCGAGCACCCCGGTGAGGCCGACCAGGGCGACCAGCGCCAGGGCGAGCACGCCCCACGCGTCGGGCCGTGGCACGCGGCGCCGGTGCGGTCCGGTCGGGGGCGCCGACCAGGTCGGGTCCACCGACCGCTCGTCCACCCACACCCGGCGGGCGGAGGTCTCCTGGGGCACCCGCGCAGTCTAGGCGGGACAGGCCGGTCCCCCCGCTTCTCGCGGGGGCAGAGGGAACCGGTCCGGACGTCCGTCGCAGCCCTCGGCGGCCCGGGGGTGTGTATCGGGATCCTCCCGGCCCCTCCGGATTCGCCCAGATGCCCAGCCAGGGCCAGCCAACGCACGTGCCGCCGTCCGCGAGGCCCTGCCAGATGCGCCGTTCCCCTCACCGCGCGCTAGAATGGGGACACCCGGTGCGTACCGGTTTCGTCCCGGTTTTCGCACCGTCGGCGGACTCGCGTGCACCGGCGGAGGTTGGACCGCCGGTCCGGCCTCGACGGTCTAGACGTGCCGCCCACCTCGTCCTCGCCCCGGTCTCCGGGTGTGCGGGGTCAGCGCGGGGCGGCGCCCGTGCGACAGGAGCCCGTGCCGGTGCCGGACGAGACCCCCGACCAGTCCCCCGAGACCCCCGAGGGCAGAACGCCTCCTCCCGCGGGCGACCCCGCTGCCGCCGAGGCGCTGGAGACCTACCTGCAGTCCGAGGAGGTGGAGACCACCGAGGTCGACGGGGTCGCCATCGGTCCGGGCTCCTCCGACGACGTGCCGGCTGACCGCACCGTGGAGGCTCCGCGGAACACCAACAGCAACAACCCCGGTGCTTACGACTCCGAGTCGATCACGGTGCTCGAGGGACTGGAGGCAGTGCGCAAGCGCCCGGGCATGTACATCGGCTCGACCGGGGAGCGCGGTTTGCACCACCTGGTCCAGGAGGTCGTCGACAACTCCGTCGATGAGGCGATGGCCGGCTACTGCGACACGATCGACGTGCGGATCCTGGCCGACGGCGGCATCCGGGTGCAGGACAACGGTCGCGGCATCCCGGTCAAGATCCACCCCAAGGAGGGCATCCCGGCGGTCACCGTCGCGCTCACCGTGCTGCACGCCGGCGGGAAGTTCGGCGACGGCGGTTACAAGGTGTCCGGTGGTCTGCACGGCGTCGGCGTCTCGGTGGTGAACGCCCTCTCCAGCCACCTGGTGGTCGAGGTCCGCCGCGACGGCTACCGCTGGTCCCAGGCCTTTTCCCTCGGCGTGCCCGACGGGCCGCTGGAGCAGCACGAGCCGACCGCCGAGACCGGCACGACCGTCACCTTCCACGCCAGCGACGAGATCTTCGAGACCACGGTCTACACCTACGAGACCCTGGCCACCCGGTTTCGCGAGATGGCCTTCCTCAACAAGGGCCTCACCATCTCCATCACCGACGAGCGACCCGACCGGGTCGACGAGAACGGCGTCCCGAACACCGACACCTTCTGCTACGCCGACGGGCTGGTCGACTACGTCAAGTACCTGATCGGCAGCAAGGACGTCATCCACGGCAGCGTCATCGCGGTGGACGCGGAGCGGCCCGAGGCCGGGCTGAGCCTGGAGTTGGCGATGCAGTGGAACACCTCGTACAACGAGTCGGTCCACACCTTCGCCAACGCCATCAACACCCACGAGGGCGGGACCCACGAGGAGGGCTTCCGGGCCGCGCTCACCGTCACGGCCAACAAGTGGGCCGAGACATGGGGGCTGGTGAAGAAGAAGGAGGACCGGCTCTCGGGGGAGGACATCCGGGAGGGGCTCACCGCGATCATCTCCATCAAGCTCGCCGAGCCGCAGTTCGAGGGGCAGACCAAGACCAAGCTCGGAAACACCGAGGCACGCTCGTTCACCCAGCAGGTCGTCAACGACAAGTTGAGCGCCTGGTTCGAGCAGAACCCCGCCGAGGGCCGGCAGATCATCCGCAAGGGCCAGGCCGCCGCCATCGCCCGGGTCGCGGCACGCAAGGCGCGCGACGCCGCCCGCGACCGCAAGGGCCTGCTCGGCCGCAGCGGCCTCCCGGGCAAGCTCAGCGATTGCCAGTCCACGAACCCGGAGGAGTGCGAGGTCTTCATCGTCGAGGGCGACTCCGCCGGGGGCTCGGCCAAGGGCGGCCGCGACCCGCGGATCCAGGCGATCCTGCCGATCCGCGGGAAGATCCTCAACGTCGAGAAGGCGCGGATCGACCGGATCATGCAGAACAACGAGGTCCAGGCGATCATCTCCGCCCTCGGCACGGGGGTGCACGACGACTTCGACGTGGAGAAGCTGCGCTACCACAAGATCGTCATGATGGCCGACGCGGACGTCGACGGCGCCCACATCCGGACCCTGCTGCTGACGCTGATGTTCCGCTTCATGCGTCCGTTGATCGAGGCCGGCCACGTCTTCTTGGCCCAGCCGCCGCTGTTCAAGATCAACTGGAGCAACTCCGCCCACGAGCTCGCCTACACCGACGCCGAGCGGGACGCCCTGCTCAGGGTCGGCGGGGAGGAGGGCAAGCGCCTGCCGCGCGACAACGCGATCCAGCGCTACAAGGGCCTCGGCGAGATGAACCCCGACCAGCTGTGGGAGACCACGATGGACCCGGACCACCGGGTGCTGCTGCAGGTCACCCTCGACGACGCCGCCCGCGCCGACGAGATGTTCTCGATCCTGATGGGCGAGGACGTGGAGCAACGGAGGAACTTCATCCAGCGCAACGCGAAGGACGTCAGGTTCCTTGACATCTAGGCCGAGCACGCCGAGCCAGGGGTCCGCTGGACTCGCGCTCGGGGCAACCATCCGCGCCTCCGCAGGCTCCGGCGCTCCCGCCAGGCCCATCCACGCCCCTTCGCACGACCCCAGCGGACCCCTGGCTCGGCTCCTGCCAGCCGCGTCAGGACCGCTGCCGGGATTCGCGCTGCTTCTGAGAACTAGGAAGGTCTTATGAGTGAGACACCGCCCGAGGGTCGGACGACCGACCGGAGGGAGCCGGTGGACCTCCAGGAGGAGATCCAGAAGTCCTACCTCGACTACGCGATGAGCGTGATCGTGGGACGGGCGCTGCCGGACGTGCGGGACGGGCTGAAACCGGTACACCGGCGGGTGCTGTATGCGATGTTCGACGGCGGGTACCGGCCCGACCGGGGGTGGAACAAGTGCGCCCGGATCGTCGGTGACGTCATGGGTCAGTACCACCCGCACGGGGACTCCTCGATCTACGACACCCTCGTCCGGCTGGCGCAGCCGTGGGTGATGCGCTACCCGCTGGTGTCGGGCCAGGGGAACTTCGGTTCCCCGGGCAACGACCCGGCTGCGGCCATGCGGTACACCGAGTGCAAGATGGCGCCGCTGGCCATGGAGATGGTCCGCGACATCACCGAGGACACGGTCGACTTCAAGCCGAACTACGACGGCAAGGAGTCCGAGCCGGTCGTGCTGCCGGCCCGGTTCCCGAACCTGCTGGTCAACGGCTCGACCGGCATCGCCGTGGGCATGGCCACCAACATCCCCACGCACAACCTGCGCGAGGTCGCCGCGGCCGTGCAGTGGTCGCTGGAGCACCCCGAGGCCAGCGCCGAGGACCTGCTCGCCGCCGCGATGGAGCGGGTGAGCGGTCCCGACTTCCCCAACGGTGCGCTGATCGTCGGCCGGCAGGGGATCGAGGACGCCTACCGCACCGGTCGTGGCTCGGTCACCATGCGGGCGGTCGTCGACATCGACGAGGACCGCTCGGGCCGGACGAACCTGGTCATCACCGAGCTGCCCTACATGGTCAACCCCGACAACCTGGCGCTGAAGATCGCCGAGCTGGTGAACACAGGCAAGCTCTCCGGCATCTCCGACATCCGGGACAACACCTCGTCTCGCACCGGCCAGCAGCTGGTGATCGTGCTCAAGCGCGACGCCCAGCCGCGGGTGGTGCTCAACAACCTCTACAAGCACACCCAGCTGCAGGACACCTTCGGCTGCAACATGCTGGCGCTGGTCGACGACGTGCCCCGCACGCTGCGGCTCGACCAGTTCATCTCCTACTGGATCGAGCACCAGGTCGAGGTGATCCAGCGGCGGACCCGGCACCGGCTCGCCGACACCCAGGCGCGCGCCCACATCTACCGCGGCTTGGTCAAGGCGCTCGACGCCCTCGACGAGGTCATCGCGCTCATCCGGCGCAGCCCCAGCACTGACGAGGCGCGCGAGGGGCTCAAGGCGCTGCTCGACATCGACGACCCGCAGGCCACCGCGATCCTCGACATGCAGCTCCGCCGGCTGGCCGCGCTCGAGCGGCAGCGGATCATCGACCAGCTCGCGGAGTACGAGCGGATCATCGCCGACCTGGAGGACATCCTCGCCCGGCCCGATCGCCAGCGCACGATCGTCAGCGAGGAGCTCGCCGAGATCGTCGACAAGTACGGCGACGAGCGACGCACGCAGATCATCTCCGCCGACGGCGACCTCTCGAACGAGGACCTGATCCCCGACGCCGACGTGGTGGTCACCATCACCCGGGGCGGCTACGCCAAGCGCACCCCCACCGGGCTCTACCGGGTGCAGAAGCGGGGCGGCAAGGGCGTCCGTGGCGCGACCCTGCGCACCGACGACGAGGTGGACCAGCTCTTCGCCACCACCAACCACCACTGGATACTGTTCTTCACCAACAAGGGTCGGGTCTACCGGGCCAAGGTGTGGCAGCTGCCGGAGGCGAACCGGGACGCCCGCGGCGGACACGTCGCCGGATTGCTCTCGTTCCTCCCGGACGAGGAGATCGCCCAGGTCCTCGCCGTCAGGGACTACCAGACCGCGCCCTACCTGCTGCTGGCCACCAAGCGTGGCCTGGTCAAGAAGACGGCGCTGTCCCAGTACGACTCACCCCGGCAGGCCGGCATCATCGCGGTCAACTTCCGTGACGACGACGACGAGCTGATCGGAGCTCAGCTGGCCAGCACCTCCGACGAGGTGCTCCTGATCTCGCGCAAGGGCCAGTCGATCCGCTTCCCGGCCCACGACGAGGAGCTGCGTCCGATGGGGCGGGCGACGTCCGGGGTCACGGGGATGAAGTTCCGCGAGGACGACCAGCTGCTCAGCCTCTCGGTGATCAAGGCGGGGGAGAACGAGGACGACCACTACGTGTTCACCGTCACCGACGGAGGCTTCGCCAAGCGGACGGCGGTGAAGGAATACCGCCAGCAGGGCCGCGGTGGCCTCGGCATCAAGGCGATGCGACTCAACGACGACCGCGGTGCCCTGGTGGGCGGGCTCGTGGTCACCGAGCGCGACCAGGTGATCGCCATCAAAGCCAGCGGGCAGATCACCCGCAGCGCTGTCGCGGAGGTCCCTGTCAAGGGCCGTGACACCATGGGGGTCAAGTTCGTCGGAGTGAGTGGGAACGATTCGGTGGTCGTGATCGCGCTCAACCCGGAGACGACCGCCGAGGCTGCCGTGATCGACACGGCCGCGGTGGACGACACCGAGGTCCCGGTGGACGGCTCGGTCGCGCCAGCGAACGAGCCTGGTGAGCTGGCGGACGAGGCCCCGACGGCCGCGTCGGCCGAGAACACCGCGCTCGAGGGTGACGGGTCCTCGAGGCACGGCGAGGAGGAGTAGCAGTGAGTGAAGGCAACCAGGGGCTTGGCGGCCCCCCGCGCCCGACGCCGGTGACCGAGGACGACAGCCCGACCGGCCCCATCCCGGTGGTCCGGCCGGAGGGCAACGGGCGTCCCACTCAGCCTGGTCCGGCTAGCGCCGCACCCTCCAAGACCCGGCCTGCCCAGGGTGGGTCTGGGACTCCGCAGCGGCCCGGGGCCGGGCCCCGTCCAGCTCCCGCGGGCCCGACGGGCCCGCAGCCGAGCGCGTCGGGGTGGACGCCGCCGCCCCTCGGTGGGCGTCAGACCCCGCAGCCACCCACTTCTGCTACGCGGCCTGCGCCGTCGGGCCCCCAGCCGGGCTCGGTCAAACCGAGGACCTCGACGACGACGGCGCCGCCCCTGGCCGCTGGGACCGCGGCGAGCCCGGACAAGCAACCCACGCGCACTCCCTCGGCGCCGGCCGCTCCGGCGGGCTCCGCTGAGGGCTCGGCGGGGACCGAAGCACCCGCTTCGCCGCCCGCGGAGCCCAAGGTGCCGATCTGGCAGCGCCTGACCGACGTCCTCGGTATCGAACGACGCTCGGCCGACCAGACCGAGGCCGCCGACCACGAGGGCGACGGTGCTGCACCTGCTGCCGCGACCGGCGTCACCGCTCCAGCCGCGCGCACGGCCCAGCCAGCGTCCCCCTCGACCGGTGCGCCGGTACCAGCCGCCGGTGCTCCCACCGTCGGGACCCTGACGGCCCCGTCGACGTCGCCCGCGGGGACGTCGTCCGCCTCGAACCGCACCTCCCCGGCGCATCCGGGACCGCCGCAGTACCGGGTCGGCGACGGCTACCGGCCTGCGGTGGCTCCCGAGCAGCGCCCGGGCCTGGCGGCGGGAGCCAGCACCACCGGGGCGGTCGCCCCGCCCGCCTCGGCCGCGCTCCTGGCCACCACCACACCCGTCGGCGGTCCGAAGCCGGGGGAGACCCCGTCCCCGACCTCGCAGGGTGTCGCGCCCGTCCGCCGCACCCGCAAGGCCAGGCTGCGGTTGAGCCGGCTCGACCCGTGGTCGGTGATGAAAACCGCCTTCCTGTTCTCGATCGCCGCCGGCATCATGCTGGTGGTCGCGGTCTACGGCGTGTGGACCGTGCTCAGCACGTCTGGACTCTTCGCCTCGATCAACGACATCGTGGCCAGCGTCGTCTCCACGCCGGGGGACACCACGCCCTTCCGCGTCGAGGACTACATCAACACCCAGCGCGTGGTGGGTGTCGCTGCTCTGCTGGGCACCGTGGACGTCCTGCTCATCACCGCGCTGGCCACGCTGGGGTCGTTTCTCTACAACCTGGCGGCGACGATGCTCGGCGGGCTGGAGGTCACCCTCGCCGAGGACTGAGCCCAAGCGGCCGCGGACCGATTTGAGGGGGTCCGCGGCCATGAGCTAGCCTTGCAAGCCGCACCGGGGTTCTCCTGGTGCGCACCGCGGTTCTCCGCGGGCCTATAGCTCAGTCGGTTAGAGCGCTGCCCTGATAAGGCAGAGGTCAGTGGTTCAAGTCCACTTAGGCCCACCATCCCCACCGCGCACAGGTCTGCTAGCGGACTCGTCACGGGAGCCCTCGGCGTCGCGTGACAAGACACAGTCCGCCCTCTCGTCAGGGCTCTCCAGTATCAGTCGAGGACCGAGTCGGCAGGAGTTCCGTACGCCGTGCTGGAGCGAAGCGGCTCAGGCGAGGGAGAGGAAAAGCTTCTCCATCTTCTGGACGTCGAGGCTCTCGGCGCCCTCGTCGGTGATGCACTGCTTGAGCCCGGTGGCGACGATGGCGAAGCCGGCGCGGTCGAGGGCGCGGCTGACGGCGGCGAGCTGGGTGACGACGTCCTCGCAGTCCTGGCCCTCATCGAGCATGCGGATGACGGCGGCGAGCTGGCCGTGAGCCCGCTTGAGCCGGTTGGCGATGGGGCGGACGCTGGCGGGGTCGAGCTCGACCATCATGCGGTCTGGACGGGTGTGCCGCCGAGGCTGGTCAGCGCGGCACGGAGGCGGGTGGTGGCGTCGTCGGCGACGGCCTGCAGCTCAGGGTTGTCGGTGAGCGCGACCATCGTCTGCGGGTCGACGGCGTCGACTGCGGTGGTGGCGTCGTCGAGGCCGCGGACGACGACGTTGCACGGCAGCAACAGGCCGATGGCGGGTTCGGCCTCGAGTGCAGCGTGGGCGAGCGGGGGACGGCAGGCTCCGAGGATGACCTGGGGGGCGATGTCGACGTCGAGCTTGGCCTTGAGGGTGGACTGCAGGTCAATCTCGGTGAGGACACCAAAGCCTTGTTCGGCGAGGGCGGCGCGGACCTGGTCGACAGCGGCGGCGTAGGGCTGGCTGAGTGTGGTGCGGAGTGCGTAGGTCATCGAACTGCTCCTTGGTCACGACATCGGACGAATACCCACCGGGTATAGCACCAGGTCGGTCGAGAACATTCCTGGCGCGGGTTGGGAATGCCGGGCACCAGGGTTACGGTTGAGACTAATACCCCCGTGGGTATCCAAGCCGAAGGAGCACCGCATGACAACCCTCAGCACGACTGATCTTGCCGCAGCCCAAGCCGACGGAGCGGCACAGCTCGTCGACGTCCGCGAACCGTCGGAGTTCGCCGACGGCCACGTGCCTGGTGCCCTGTCCATCCCGATGGGACAGCTGGTCGACCGGCTGGACGAGGTCGACCGCACCCGTCCCGTGTTCGTGATCTGCCAGTCCGGTGGGCGGAGCTCGGCGATGACCGACGTGCTCGTGCACCACGGCTTCGACGCCCGCTCAGTCGAGGGGGGCACGGAGGCCTGGATCACCGCAGGGCACCCGGTCGAGACCGGCGACCCCGAAGGACGGTGAACCGATGACCGCCACCACCCATGACCCGGACACGGCCCCGACGATCATCCCGATCGAGACGCCGACCCTAGGGGACCGCAGCTACCTCGCCCACGACGGTCAGGTCGCGCTGGTCGTCGACCCGCAGCGCGACATCGACCGGGTCCTCGACCTGGCCGCGGCCGAGGGTGTCCGCATCACCCACGTGTTCGAGACCCACATCCACAACGACTACGTCACCGGCGGCCTGGCTCTGGCCCAGCGGACCGGTGCCGCCTACTTCGTGAACGGGGCCGATGAGGTGGCCTATGACCGCACCCCGATCGCCGACGGCGACGACGTGCAGGTCAGCCCTAGCCTCCGCATGCGGGCGATCGCCACCCCAGGCCACACGTTCACCCACCTGTCGTACGCGCTGACCTCCAACGGTGAGCCCGTCGCGGTGTTCACCGGCGGCTCACTGTTGTTCGGGGCGACCGGGCGGCCGGACCTGCTCGGCCACGAGCACACCCATGACCTGGTCCACGCGCAGTACACCTCCTCCCAGCGGCTGGCCCGCGAGCTGCCCGACGCCACCGAGGTGCTGCCCACCCACGGGTTCGGCAGCTTCTGCTCCGCCACCCAGTCAGACGCCACCGACTCGACCATCGGACAGGAGAAGCACAACAACCCGGTCCTGACCTCCTCCGAGCAGGATTACGTCGACGCCCTCCTCGACGGTCTTGACGCGTACCCGGCCTACTACGTTCACATGGCTCCGGCCAACGCCGCCGGACCGAGTGCCCCGGACCTGTCCCTGCCGGCGATGGCGGAGCCGGATGAGCTGCGGCGCCGGATCGAGGCCGGTGAGTGGGTGGTGGACCTGCGTAACCGCAGCGTGTTCGCCGCCGGTCACATGCCGGGGACGCTGAACTTCGGGATCGACGGCGGCTTCGCCACCTACCTCGGCTGGCTGATCGAGTGGGGCACCCCCCTCACCCTGCTCGGGGAGAACGAGGCCGACGTGACGAGGGCGCAGCGCGAGCTCGTCCGGATCGGCATCGACCGCCCCGCCGCCGCAGCGACCGGTGGACCAAAGGCGTGGAGCGACCGGCCGCTGTCCTCGTTCCGGCAAGCCACCTTCGCGGACCTGGACCTGGTCCGCCATCACCGCGATGTGGTGATCCTCGACGTCCGCCGCGAGCCGGAGTTCGCCGCGGCCCGCATCGAGGGTGCGCTCAACATCCCCCTGCACGAGCTGCCCAAGCGCGTCCAGGAGGTCCCCGACAGCGGGGAGGTGTGGGTGCACTGCGCCGGCGGTTACCGCGCCTCCGTCGCCGCCTCGTTCCTGTCGGCCGCGAACAGGAAGCTGGTCGCCATCGACGACACCTTCGACAACGCCAAAGCCACCGGACTGCACCTGATCACCGACGCGCCTGAGGAGACCGAGGAGGTGGGCCGGTGATCGGCCGACTGTTGACCAGACTGTTCCGCCGGACACCCTCCGCGGTGACGGCCGACGACGCGCACAGCGCGACCCACCACGGTCTCGGGGTGCTGCTCGACGTCCGCGAACCGCACGAGTGGCAAGCGGGTCACGCGCCTCAGGCCTGGCACCTGCCTCTCGGGCAGCTGGACGACCGGCTTGCCGAGCTGCCCCGCGACCGCCAGATCATCACTGTGTGCCGGTCCGGGCGCCGTTCAGCCCTCGCCGCCTCCCAGCTCACCGCCCAGGGCTACCAAGCGGTTAACCTCAGCGGCGGCATGACCGCCTGGGCCGCGGCAGGTCTCCCGGTGGTCACCGCCACCGATGGCGGCCCCGGCCGCATCGTCTGACCACCCCCTCCAGCGTGCACACGCCCGCAGCACCCCTCAAGGAGCCCGTTTATGCCCACCAGCGCCCCCGTCCAGGTCGACCCCGACACCGTGATCGGCTGGGTGACTGCCGACCCCGACGCGGTCACCGTCCTCGACGTCCGCAGCCCGGCCGAGTTCGAGACGCGCCACATCGCCGGCTCCTACAACCTGCCCCTCCAGCTGATCGGTGAGCATGCCAGCGCCCTCGCCGCCCGCCTCGATCGCAAGGTCGTGCTCGTCTGCCAGTCGGGTGCCCGAGCGGACCAGGCCTATCAGCGCCTCCTCGGCACCGGCATGGACCGGCTGCACGTCCTCACCACCGGTGTCCCCGGGTTCGCTGCAGCCGGCGGCCCGGTGGTCGAGGGCCGGTCCCGCTGGTCGATGGAACGGCAGGTCCGCCTTGTCGCCGGTGGCCTCGTCCTTGCCGGTGTCCTCGCCAGCCGCATCGTGCACCCCAGGGCCGTCCTGTTGGCCGGCGGGATCGGGGCCGGGCTGACCGCTTCTGCCCTCACCGACAGCTGCACGATGGGCCGACTCCTCGCCGTCCTGCCCTACAACCGCGCGACCGGGACCGCGACCGACGCCCAGCTGCTCGACCGGCTGCCCGTGACCGCACCGGCTGCCGCGGCGTGACCACAGCCCTGCTGGTCGTCCTGGCCCTCGGGCTGCTCATCGGGGCCCTGCTCGGACTCCTCGGCGGGGGCGGCTCCATCCTCGCCGTCCCTGCCCTGGTCTACGGCGCTGGCCTCCCACTCGCTGAAGCCGTCCCCACGTCGCTGCTGGTCGTGGGCATCTCCTCAGCCGCCGCAGTCCTCCCACGGCTCCGCGAGGTCCAGTGGCGCCTTGCCCTCATCTTCGGGGCCACCGGCGCCGCAGCCGCCTTCGCCGGCACCGCCGTCAACCGGCTCTTCGACCCCTCCGTCATCCTGCTCGGCTTCGCCGCCGTCATGGTCGTCGCCGCCCTGCGGATGTTCCGCGGCTCCGACGACGTCGGCGGCTCCTGCGCCCTTCCCGGCGGCGGGGTCAACTGGCGCAGCTGTCTGCCCAAAGCCACCGCCTCCGGGATCGTGGTCGGCTTCCTCACCGGACTCTTCGGCGTCGGCGGCGGTTTCCTCATCATTCCTGCGCTCACCCTGCTCCTGGGGCTGCCTATGGCTGCGGCCACCGCCACCTCACTGGTCGTCATCGTCGTCAACTCCGCCGCTGCCTTCGCCGCTCACCTCGGCGACGCCGCCATCGACGTGCCGACCGCCGTCGCCTTCACCGTCACGGCCGTCCTGGGATCTCTCGTGGCCAGCCGGCTCGCCCACCGGCTGGAAGGCAGTCATCTTCGCCGGGGTTTCGCCGTCCTCGTCCTGGTGACCGCGGCCTACGTCACCTTCCAGTCCCTGACAGCGCTGCTGAGCTAGCCGGTCCCACCGTGGAGGGTGCTGGACTGGTGGACGTCGGGATTCCCGTCCACGTCGCTGTCGCGTGCCTCCTCGGCGCAGATCCGACGGTAGGTGCGGTTGCGGAGCCGGGGACGAGGGCGTCGATGAGGGCGGCGAGCAACGATCCGACGAGGACACCGATCTTCACGTGCTCGTCCCGAGCAGCGGAAGACGAAGATGGCCAACAGGCCGTCGCCGGCGCCGGTTCCCAGCGCCAGGGTCCAGGTGCAGCGTGAACGGCCCCACGGTGAAGTCGGGTAGCGCGACGTAGACGTCGGTCCAGGGTTTGCTCACACCAGAGCGACGACGGTGGTGGCCAGCAGCAGGGCCCCGCCAACGGTCTCCCGCTGGAGGACTCCAGCATCCGAGCGGCTTCAGGCCCCGAGCCGCTCGGGAAGATCTGCCGCGGCTGCGTTGGGATGTTGGTCATGAGTCCCGATCGAGTCTCTCGCGGAAAGAGCTGTTGTTACAGTTCCCACGACATCTGTGGTTTCCATCTCGTCACGCGCTTCTGCATGAACGTGCCGGTGTTCTGGCACCAACGTCCAGCCCACCGGCCTTTCCGCGCGTCGCCCGGCGTGCCGGGCGAGCCCCACCCCGGCGCTGGACCTCGTCGGACCGTTTCCGTGACCCCAGACAGGACCGCTCCCGTGCTCACCCGCCTCCACCGCACCGTGCAGCTGCTGCACGACTCTGCCCGCAGCCAGCTCTGGCCCATCCCGCTCTTCGGGGTTGCGGCGGCGGTGGCTCTGGGCTTCCTCATCCCTCACCTAGACGCCCGGATCGACGCCGACCTCCCGGGATGGCTGGACGCGGTGGCTTTCGGCGGCGATGCAGGTGCGGCCAGCACGGTGCTCGACGCCGTCGCCAGCTCCCTGATCACGGTCACCTCGCTGACGTTCTCCCTGACCGTCGTGACCCTCCAGCTCGCCAGCAGCCAGTTCTCGCCGCGGCTCCTCAGGACCTTCACCCAAGACCTGTTTGTGCAGGTGACCCTCGCCATCTTTCTGGCCACTTTCACGTTCTCGCTCACCGTGCTCCGCTCCGTCCGCTCCCCGGCCGAGAGCACCCAACCCTTCGTCCCCCGGCTGGCCGTCACCACCAGCTACCTGCTGGCGATGGCGAGCGTGGTGGGGCTGGTGCTGTTCCTGGCTCATCTGACCCGCCAGATCCGGGTCGAGACGATGCTGGACAAGGCCTACACCGACGCCAGCGCGACGGTCGCCAGCAACCTGGGGTCCGACCACGGCCGGCGTCCGGCCGCCTCCACCGCACCGCCTGCCGACGCCGAGACCGTGTGGGCCTGGACCTCCGGGTTCCTGCTCCGAATCGACCATGACTCGCTGCTGCGTCCGGTCGACGACGCGGACCTCGTCGTCCAGCTCGACCGTCAGCTGGGCAGCTTCGTGGTCGAGGGCACTCCCGTGGGGCGCGTGTGGGGCGCGACCGGCAGCCCTGTGTCGGCAGAGGCGCTGAAACAGTTGCACGCCACACTCGCCGGGTCTGTCCACCTCGGGCCAGAACGCACCTCCACCCAGGACCTCGGATACGGTCTGCGCCAGCTCACTGATGTGACGATCAAGGCTCTCTCGCCGGGGATCAACGACCCCACCACCGCCGTCCACGCGCTCGGCCACATCGCTGTCCTGCTGGCCGAGCTCGCGCGCCACCCACTGGGCCCGGAGGCGCTGTGCAACGGCGACGGGCGTCCCCGGGTCCTCATCGCCGGTCCCACGTTCGGGGAGTTCCTCGACGTCGCCCTGACGCAGCCGCTTCTGTACGGCCAGGCCGACAGCCAGGTTCTTGGACGCCTCTACGGCGTCCTGGCCGACATCGCCTGGAACGCCCGGCCCGAGTACCACGAGCTCATCCGTCATCAGCTCCAGCGGCTGCACCACACCGCAACTGCCCAGACCTTCGACAGCGGGCAGCGCGCTCAGCTCAGTGAGCTCGGACATGGCGTGGAGCTCGCGCTCGCCGGGACCCGCTGACCCAGCCGGTCAGCTGGCGAGGGTCACGTCGGGTCGGTCCCGGGGGTGGACGGCCCCCGCAACGACGAGGGCTCACTCGACAGGATGCTCAACGTTCCGTCGGTCTCGAGGACGATCGCAGCCACCTCCTCGAGGTCGGCGTGACCGGCGGCGCGGCCGGCCTGGCGCAGCTCGTCCGCGGTCACCCGCTGCTTGCGCATGGCTGTCCGAAGGAAGCCGTCTCGGTACAGCAGGGTGGGCTCGGCCTTGATCAGCCGTTCCACCCGGCGGCTGCGTGACGAGGCGAGCGCGACCAACCACTGCAGTCCGACCAGCAGGGCCAGCGCGGTCACCCCGTCGAGGAGGGAGACCGAGCTGGACAGCAGCACCGTGGCCAGGGTCGACCCGAGCGCCACCGTGATGACGAAGTCGAAGGCGTTGAGCTTGGACAGGGTCCGCTTCCCGGAGACCCGGAGGAGCAGCAGGAGCGCGACGTAGGTCGACACTCCGAGCACAGCGATGCGGAGAAGGTCTGGCCAGCCGTCGAAGAACATGGGTCTACCGCTCCCTTCTGTAGGTCCAGAGGTGAAACGGCCTCCGGGACGCCCGTCGCAGGTTTCCCGGCAGGCGCACGTCACCGTAGGCCGTCCCCCGACGGACGCGCGGGCCGGCCAGCCGGGGGGGCGGGTCCGCCGGTCTGTCCCGCATGGCCCGAGCGTGAGGGGTTGTCGTGCTAACCCCTGTCGGCTCGCGTGGTGCCGGCGAGGAAGTAGGCGCCGAGGGTGCCGGCCAGGGTGGCGAAGACGACGACCGAGAAGATGGCCAGGAGCACCTCCAGGACCTGAGCGAAAGACCCGGGTCTGCCGAGGGGCTCGCCGGTGATGGCGGCCAGGGCTGTGGCGTGCAGCGCGACCCCGTAGGAGGTGTACGCGCCGAAGCCGTAGAGCAGCTGGCTGCTGCCCAGGATCGTGATCGCCGTCACCACGGCAAGCCATCCGACACGGCCGCCGAGCACTTCGCGGACTGAGCGCGACGAGCGAACGGTCGAGGAGAGCACCCGCCCCGTCCTCAGCACCCGGAGAGCCCGGACCAGTCGCAGGATCCGGAGGAACGGCAGCACCAGGAACAGCAGCTGCCACCAGTTCCGCTTCAGGAACCGGCCAGTACTGGGGGCGACCACCATCCGCGCGAGGAACTCGGCAGCGAACACCCCCCACAAGAGCCAGCCCACGATGGTCAGAGCGATGCTGACGGCGCTGCTCGGCCGGGCGAACTGCTCACCCAGAACGACGAGGAGGAACAACACCCCGAGCGCACTCATCGCCGGGGTCAGGCGATCGAGCAGTTCCTGCGCCCACGCCTCGCGACGGTCCTGGGACCAGCTCCGGGGTGACGCCATGCACGAGCGATACCCAGATCACGCGGAGTGACCCAGCGGACCGGGCCGGACCCTCACGTTCCGGTAGGGTGAGGAACGGCTGCGGCACGGGCCACCCCCGGTGACGTCGTTTGTGCAGTGTGGCACCCAAGGCCTTCGCCCTCAGCGCCGTCGCCGGCTCCTCAGATTTGGACGGACCTCGTGGTATCAACTGCTCCTACTCCTGCCCTGGCGGGTCCATCCTCGACCCCGGAGGACGAGTCCTCGGTCCGTCACGCGCTGCGGTCCCCGCGGCGGCTGCGGACGGAGGTGCTGGCGGGTCTCGTGGTCGCGCTGGCCCTCATCCCTGAGGCCATCTCGTTCTCGATCATCGCCGGTGTCGACCCCCGCGTCGGGCTGTTCGCCTCCTTCACCATGGCTGTCACCATCGCCTTCGTGGGCGGCCGGCCGGCGATGATCTCGGCTGCCACGGGGGCCATCGCCCTGGTCATCGCTCCGGTCGTCCGCGACCACGGGTTCGACTACTTCATCGCGACCGTGCTGCTCGCCGGGGTTCTGCAGGTGCTCCTCAGCCTTCTGGGGGTGGCCAAGCTGATGCGGTTCATTCCGCGCAGCGTCATGGTCGGCTTCGTCAACGCGCTCGCGATCCTCATCTTCACCTCGCAGCTCCCGCACCTCATCGGCGTGCCCTGGCTGGTCTATCCGATGGTCGCCGCCGGGATCGCCGTCATGGTGTTGCTGCCCAAGATCACCTCTGTCGTCCCCGCCCCGCTGGTCGCGATCGTGCTCATCACGGCAGTCGCCGTCGTGCTCGCGATCAGGGTCCCCACCGTCGGCGACCAGGGAGCGCTGCCCGACAGCCTGCCCTCGTTGTTCTTCCCGAACGTCCCGCTGGAACTGAGGACGCTGCAGATCATCGCCCCCTACGCGATCGCGATGGCGCTGGTCGGGATCCTCGAGTCCCTGATGACGGCCAAGCTCGTCGACGACATCACCGACACCCACTCCAACAAGAGCCGCGAGACCTGGGGCCAAGGGGTGGCGAACCTGGTCACCGGCTTCTTCGGCGGCATGGGCGGCTGCGCGATGATCGGCCAGACGATGATCAACGTCAAGGTCTCCGGGGCCCGCACCCGCATCTCAACGTTCCTCGCCGGTTTCTTCCTGCTCATCCTCGTCGTGGTCCTGGGCGACGTCGTCGCCATCATCCCGATGGCCGCCCTCGTCGCGGTCATGATCATGGTCTCGGTCGGCACCTTCGACTGGCACAGCGTCCGTCCCGCGACGCTGCGCCGGATGCCGATCAGCGCGACGGCCATCATGCTGGTCACCGTGGTCGTCACTGTCGCCACCCACAACCTGGCCTACGGCGTCATCTCCGGCGTGATCGTCGCCACGCTCTTCTTCGCCAGGCGTGTCGCGCACTTCACAGAGGTCGTCGACGTCGCCCATCCCGACGACGACACCCGTGTCTATGCCGTCCGCGGCCCCTTGTTCTTCGCCTCCAGCAATGACCTCGTCTACCAGTTCGACTACACGGGAGACCCGAAGAACGTCGTCATCGACCTCAGCGACTCTCAGATCTACGACTCCTCCACCGTCGCCGCCCTCGACGCGATCGAGCTGAAGTACCGGCGGAAGGGCAAGAACGTGCAGATCGTCGGCCTGAACGAGGCCAGCCTGGCCTGGCACGACACGCTCACCGGCCGCCTCGGCGCCGGGCACTGACGCCGGCCCAAGCGGGCACCACGAGGACGCTGCAAGCCGATGCCGAGCCATCGCTCCGGCTCGGATCCGGTCGCCCCCACGAGCTCAGCTCAGCACGATGGCGTGATGGCCCGGTGGCACGATTAGCCGGAGCCCGCCGTCACCGGCTGGTCGGAGAGGACGCCCTGGCCGTCCCCACCATCAATGGCTCGTCCCCTGCGGAGAATGGAGAAGCTGGTCTTCGCGCCGTGCCGACGGAAGACGGCAGAGTCCGCGGTGAGCGTGGTGCCGCCGACGGAGACGGGGCTCGGCCGTGGAGCCGCTGGCTATAGTCGAGCCGCCGCTCGAGCCGTCGTCGGCAGAAGGAGCCGGTGACTGATGTCGAGCCCTCCACCCGCCGCGTCGCGACCGCGTCCACCCACCGCGGTCGCGGCCGCGTCCGGCCGCCGCAGCCTGGCGGTACCGGCGACCGACACCGGCTGGTGCCCGGCATGAAGCAGGTCTGGCTCCCCGGACGCGACAGCAAGGCCGTCCGCCATCCCGGTACCCCGGGCGCACGGCGCTCCCCTTCCGACCGGCCGACTCCCTCGGCCCTCATCCTGGGCGGGGGCATCGCCGGCATCGCGGCAGCCGTCGGCCTCGCCGAGCGGGGCGTCCGCGTGACCCTCGTCGAACGCGAGGCGCAGCTGGGCGGCCGCGTCCGCTCCTGGCCCCTCGACCGTGACGACGGGGGGGGCACGGAGGTCACTATGAGCCGTGGGTTCCATGCCTTCTTCCGTCAGTACTACAACCTCCGGGGCCTGCTCCGCCGCGTCGACCCGGCCCTCGAGGGCCTGACCCCGGTCGAGGACTACCCGCTGATCCTCGCCGGCGGCCATTGCGACTCCTTCGCGAAGATCCCCAGGACGCCGCCGCTCAACATGGCGGCCTTCGTCGCTCAGAGCCCCAGCTTCAAGGCCGCCGACTTGGCGAACATCGACAAGGAGGCGGTCTGGGAGCTGCTCGACGTCGAGTTCCCCGCCACCTTCTCCGCCCACGACGGCGAGAGCGCCGCGGAGTTCCTCGACCGGCTCGGCTTCCCTGAGGCCGCACGGCACCTGGCGCTGGAGGTCTTCGCCCGGAGCTTCTTCGCCTCTCCCGACGAGTTTTCCGCGGGCGAGCTCGTGGGCATGTTCCACAGCTACTTCCTCGGCTCCTCCGAGGGGCTGCTCTTCGATGTCCCCGTCGACGACTACGACACCGTCTTCTGGGCACCTCTGGGGCGCTACCTGGAGCGGCTCGGCGTCGAGGTCCGGACCGGCGAGAGCGTCGAGAGCCTTGACCTGCGCGGATCCGACGAGCAGGTCGAGGTCACCACTGACCGCGCACACCTGAGCGCGGACACCGTCGTCCTGGCCACTGACCTGCGCACCACCCGCCGCCTGGTGGAGGCGGGCGACCTCGGCCTGCACGCGGACGACGGGTGGCGGGACCGGATCCTCGAGACTCGGAACGCCCCTCGGTTCGCCGTCTGGCGGCTCTGGCTCGACCGGCGCGTGAACCCCGACCGGCCGGCCTTCCTCGGCACCAGCGGCTACGGCCCGATGGACAACATCACCGTGCTCGAGCGCTTCGAGGCCGGTGCCCGCCGCTGGTCGGACAAGCACGGCGCCTCCGTCGTCGAGGTGCACGCGTACGCCCTGCAGCCCACCGACGGCGACGACGAGCAGGTCCGACGCACCTTGGCGGCCGAGCTGGCCCGTGTCTACCCCGAGACCGCCGACGCGCAGGTGGTCGCCGACGAGTGGCTGGTGGAGGACGACTGCCCGCTGGTCGGCACCAGCCCGTGGCTGCGCCGTCCCGAGGTCGCGACGCCCGACCCGCGACTCGTGCTGGCTGGGGACGGCATCCGGTGCGACTACCCGGTGGCGTTGATGGAGCGCGCCGCCACCACCGGCTTCCTGGCCGCCAACCAGCTGCTGAGCGGCTGGGGGCTCGCCGGCCACGACCTGTGGACGGTCCCCCTGAGCACCCGGCAGCCAGCGCTGCTGCGCGCCAAGACCCTGCTCGACCGCGTCGGCGCCTGACTGCCGAGGTACGGCGCACCAGTTAGACCGGCAGGGGCCCGCTGCTCGTGTCGCCGATGATCCGCTTGTAGGCCAGCTCGGCCGAGATCAGGCAGATCGGCATGCCAATTCCCGGGCTGGTGCTGGCGCCCACGTAGTAGAGGTTTGACAGCTTCTTGCTGATGTTGTTCGGCCGGAACGCCGTCTGTCTCATCGTGTGGGCCAGCCCCAGGGCTGAGCCGCCGTAGGCGTTGTAGTCGGCCGTGAAGTCGCGCGAGGTGAAGGTCCGCTCGAAGACGATCCGGGACTCCAGATCAGGAACGTCGAAGTCAGCCGCCAGCAGGTCCAGCGTCGCGCGGCGGTAGGTGGCGATGTCGGCGTCGGTCATGGACAGCCCCGGTGCGACCGGCACCAGGACGAACAGGTTCTCGTGGCCCTCGGGTGCTGTCGTGGGGTCGGTGCGGCTCGGGGCGCAGACGTAGTAGGACGGGTCGTCGGGCCAGGCCGGGTTGTCGAAGATCTGGCCGAAGCTGCCCTTCCAGTCCTGACCGAAGGCCAGGTTGTGGTGGGTCAGGCCGGGCACCCGGCCCTCCAGCCCCAGGTAGAGGATGAACGCGCTGGGCGCCAGCGTCTTCTTGGCCCAGTAGCGGGCGGGGTAGGTCCGGGCCTCCTTGGGCAGCAGCGCGGTCTCGGTGTGCGCCATGTCGGCGTTGGAGATGACCAGGTCGGCCCGGAGCTCCTCGCCAGAGGCCAGCCGCACGCCGGACGTCCGTCCGTTGTTGGTGAGGATCTGGGCGACCGGCGCCTCGGTCCGGTAGGTGACCCCGTGCTTGGTGCCGATCGCCTCCAGGGCGCGGACGATCGAGTAGATCCCGCCCTGGGGATAGAAGACGCCCATGGTGAAGTCGATGTGGCTCATGATGTTGTAGAGCGCTGGGGTGTTGTAGGGCGAGGAGCCGAGGAACACCAGCTGGTACTCCAGGATCTTCTGCACCGCGTCGGTGGTGAAGCTCCGGCTGATGTACTTGTGCATGTTCTCGAACACGTGGAGCCGGCGGCCCTGCACCGCCGTCTTGCGGTCGAGGAAGTCGAAGAAGCTGTCGTGGTTGCGGTACATGAACTGGTCGATGGCGATGCCATACTGCTCCGCCGAGCTGTCCAGGTAGGTCCGCAGCGCCTGGCCGCTGCCCGGCTCCAGCCGCTCGAAGGTCTCGATGTCGCGGTCGAGGTCGGAGTACATGTCGACCTCGAGGTTGGTTCCGCGGAAGGCGATCCGGTACGAGGGATCGAGCCGCTGCAGGTCGAGGTGGTCCTCGACGCGCTCGCCCAGCAGGGCGAAGAAGTGCTCGAAGACGTCGGGCATCAGGTACCAGGACGGGCCCATGTCGAAGCGGAAGCCGTCGGCCTCGAAGTAGTTGGCCCGCCCGCCAAGCTGGGCGTTCTTCTCCAGCACGGTCACCTCGAACCCCCGCCTGCCCAGCAGGGCCGCGCTCCCCAGCCCCCCGATGCCGCCGCCGATGACCAGTGCTGTGCTCACGGGGCGCGACGATAGCCCGGCGACAAAGCCACGACCGTGGCAGCGCCGACGGCAACCGCAAGCCACTGCCCGCTCCAGGCGTTGACCGCGGTCCAGAAGACCAGCACCAGCCACAGGTTGCGCGCGAACAGCCCGGGCAGCGGCCGAGGCAGCCGGCGCAGCGCCAGCACCGCGATGCCCCCCGACAGCACCCAGCCCACGAAGTTCACCAGCGGGACGCCGTAGTAGCGGCCCGGGTCGTCCCAGGCCCAGAAGCCGAGAGTGACCGCGGCCGGGTCGAGCACCACGTCGCAGACGACGACGAGCACGACCGCCTGCCACGCCCGACGGGTGGAGGCGAGGCTGCCGAGCAGCAGCGGCGTCCAGGCCAGCAGCACCGTCGGCGGCACCAGCCCCAACATCGGCGGGCCCAGCACGCCGCTGTAGGAGAACCGGCCGTACGGGACGCCGGTGAGGACGGCGACCGACTCGAAGGCCAGGGCGTAGAGCCCGAGCCCGAGCAGCAGCGCCACCCCGCGCGGTACCCCCAGCCAGCGAACCGCGCCGACGACCACCGGCGCCGAGAACAGCAGGATGGCCAGCGCGGAGACCCACCACCAGCGCGGCTGCAGCGGTGCTCGGGCCAGGCCCCCGGCCGCGGCCACCAGCAGGGCGGCCAGCAGCCAGCGATGACGCCGGAAGGCTTTGTCCACGCCGCTTAGCATGGCGGTCGATGCGTCACCTGCTCCGGGTGTCTCGGCCCCGTTTCTGGATGTACCTGCTCGGGCCCTACATGGTGGCCCTCGCGGCGACGTCACTGCGCCCGCCCGTGGAGGTCTGGCTGCTGGGGCTGTACCTGACGTTGCCGGGCAACCTGCTGATCTACGGCGTGAACGACCTCTTCGACGTCGAGACCGACCGGCTGAACCCCAAGAAGCGCGACTACGAGAACCTGCTCCAGGCAGGGCAGCGCCGGAGCCTCGTCGTCGCGATCCTCGTGCTGAACCTGCCCTTCCTGGCCCTGGTGCCCCTCGTGCCGAACGCCTGGCCGTGGCTGCTGCTCTTCCTTGTCACCGGGATCGGCTACTCGATGCCGCCGCTGCGCGCCAAGGGCCGTCCAGTCGTCGACGCGGCCTTCAACATCCTCTACGTCGCGCCCGGCCTCGGCGCCTACGCCACCGTCAGCGGCAGCCAGCCGCCGCTGCCCGTGCTGGTCGCGGCCCTGCTGTGGTGCATGGCCATGCACGCCTACTCCGCCGTCCCCGACATCGCCGCCGACCGCGCGGCCGACGTGGCGACGGTGGCCACCTACTTCGGCCAGGCCCGGACGCTCCTGCTGTGCGGCTTTGCCTACGCCCTCGCCGCCCTACTGGCCTTCCCCTCGATCGGCGCCTTCGCGGTGGTGGGCGGGCTGGCCTACCTGGTGATGGTCGCCCTCTCGCTGCGGAGCCGCGGACCGGAGCAGCTGTTCGCGCTCTACCGTCGCTTCCCCGTGCTCAACACCGCGCTGGGCGGGATGCTCTTCGTGGTCACGGGGCTGCGGCAGTCGACCTGGCCCTTCGACTGAGGTCGCCCCTGGCCATCGTCAGGTGTCAAGGTAGGGGAGTGTTGATCTCCTCGGTGCCTCCGGCTCCGCCTGGTCCCGCTGGCTTCCTGCGCCAGGTGGTGGCCGAGCTGGTAGGCACCGCTTTCCTCGTCGCCGCCGTCATCGGCTCGGGCATCGCTGCGGCCCGGCTGTCGCCGGATGACGTCGGCCTGCAGCTGCTGGAGAACAGCCTGATCACCGGGGCAGCCCTGATCGCTCTGATCCTGGCCCTGCAGCCCGTCTCGGCCGCCTTCAACCCGGTCGTGACACTCGTCGAGCGCGCCCTCGGCGTCATCACCACCCGCACGGCGGCAGCCCTTGTCGTCGCTCAGCTGCTCGGCGGCGTCCTGGGCGCCGTTGTGGCCAACCTGATGTTCGACCTGCCGGCCGTCCAGGTCTCCGACCACGTCCGGAGCGGTGGCGGGCTCTGGCTCGGTGAGGTGGTCGCCACCCTCGGACTGCTCATGGTCATCTTCGGTGCCGTCCGTTCCGGTCGCTCCGGTCAGGTCGCCTTCGCCGTCGGCGGCTACATCACGGCGGCCTACTGGTTCACCAGCTCGACCAGCTTCGCCAACCCGGCCGTGACACTCGCCCGCATGTTCTCCGACACCTTCGCCGGGATCGCCCCGTCGTCGGTGCTCATGTTCGTCCTCATGCAGCTGGTCGGAGGCCTGCTCGGGTACGGCCTGATCCGCCTCCTCTACCCCGCCCCTCCCGCCCTCGCGGAGCACCTCGCCGCCAAGCCGCCACTGGAACCAAGGAAAGGGTCTCGATGACCGACAAGCCCTCCGTCCTCTTTGTCTGCGTGCACAACGCCGGACGCTCGCAGATGGCCGCCGCCTTCCTTCGCCACCTGTCCGGCGGCGCGGTCGAGGTCCGCTCGGCCGGGTCTGAACCAGCCGCTCAGGTCAACCCGGCCGCCGTGGCCGCCATGGCCGAGGTGGGCATCGACATCGCAGGTGAGCAGCCGAAGATCCTCACCGACCAGGCGGTCCGCGAGTCCGAGGTGGTGGTGACGATGGGCTGCGGCGACACCTGCCCGTTCTATCCGGGCAAGCGGTACGAGGACTGGGTGCTCGAGGACCCGGCCGGCAAGGGCGTGGATGCGGTTCGACCCATCCGCGACGAGATCCGCCGCCGGGTCGAGGCGCTCATCGCCGAGCTCGTCCCGGTCAGGCCCCGCGCATGACCGAGCCCAAGCCGGCCGTGCTGTTCGTCTGCGTGAAGAACGGCGGCAAGTCGCAGATGGCCGCTGGCCTGATGACCCGGCGTGCCGCCGACGCCGTCACCGTGGAGTCGGCCGGCACCAGGCCCGGCAGCGCGGTGAACGCCCTCTCCGCGGAGTCTCTCGCCGAGGTCGGTGTCGACATCAGCCACAACGTCCCGAAGCCGGTCACCGAGGAGATGGTGCGAGCTGCCGACGTCGTGATCACCCTTGGCCGTGAGGCCCATGTCGACGAGGTGCCCGGCGCCCGGTTCGAGAACTGGGACACCGACGAGCCCTCGGAGCGCGGCATCGACGGCATCGAGCGGATGCGGCTCGTCCGCGACGACATCGCCCGTCGCGTCGACGACCTATACCAGCGGCTGACCGGGGCGAGCTGACGCGCGTCCCAGGGACCCGATCAGGGCTTGGTGAGCAGGGAGGTGATGCTGACCAGCCGGGGCTTTGGCTTCTGAACACCGACGTCCGTCGGTCCGCAAATAGCCGCTGGACGAGGCGCCCTCGGGGTCGTCGAACAGGCCCGCGCCCCCGCACACCCGGTGTCGGGCAGGGTCAGCTCAACCCGAGCGGCGCCCTCGTGGGCGGTCGCCCGTGCCCTCGCTCCCGCAGCAGCCAGCTGAGCTGACCCCGAAAGCCCGACCGGCTGGGTCAGGGCGCTTCCGCCACCGCCACGCCTCGGTGGGGAGCGCTCATGTCTCCGGTGGCCGGGGTGCCTCCGGCGAACCCGTAACGCAGGTGCACCGTGCCGCTCGGGCCGGCGACCGGTGGTGCCAGCAGCGTGAGGTTACTGGGCACGGCGCCGCCGTCGAACACCTTCTTCCCGCTCCCGAGCACGACCGGGTGCACCCAGAGGTCGAGCCGGTCGATCAGCTGGTCGCGGAGCAGGGTCTGCACCAGGTTCAGGCTGCCCACGACCTTCACGTGCTCGTGCCGGCCGCGGACCTCGCGCACCGCCTCCGCAAGGTCGGGGCCCAGCTGGACCGACCCTGCCCAGGAGAGGTCGAGCCGGCCCCGCGAGGCCACGTACTTCGGCACGCCGTTGAAGAGCTTGGCGATGGCGTTGTCCTCGCCACCCTCCTGGTGGGGCCAGTACGCCGCGAAGATGTCGTAGGTCCGGCGGCCGAGCAGGAGGGCATCGGTGCCCTCGTACGCGGCACTGACCTGTGCGCCGGCGACCTCGTCCAGCAGGGGAGCCTGCCAGCCGCCGAACGGGAAACCCTCCGGGTCCTCGTCCGGGCTTCCGGGCGACTGCCCGATGAGGTCGAGGGTGGCGAACAGCTCGACGTGGATGAGACCCATGTCCTGCTCCTGCTCCTGCTGAGTGGTTTGAGGTGACTGGCTCTGTGGGACCTGGTGAGGCCGAGGAACTCATCGCCCCGTGTCTAACGATCTCGTCATCGACCTCCGCAACGGCTGGCTGCGGGGGGAGGCTGAGGGGATGGAGGACCGGCGGTCACAGAGGCGGGCTGGTGCGACGCAGGCTGCTCTCCTGCTGGCGGCGGCGGCAGGGCTGGGGTTGGTGGCCCCACCCCCCGCCAGCGCGAGCTGCGCCGGTCCCCAGGTGACCCTCGAGCAGGGCGGTGCTCCGATCACAGCACGGCGAGTGGGCGAGGGGGAGAGCGAAAGACTCCTCCACGACGTCATCCGCGAGCAGCCGCTGCGGGTCAACGGCTCCAACCTCACCTTCGGATGTTCAGACACCTTCGCTCCCAGAGGCTGCGGATCACCGGTCCCGGAGCCGACGGAACCGATCGTGCCGCTGGAAGACGCCCAGCTCGTGCTCACCCAGCGGGAGCGGAGCTGGACGCTGGCCCGTGTCGGCGTCATCGGTCCGGACCTCACGACCGTGCTCGACGTGACGCTTCCTCGTGGCCTACGGTCCGGTCCGGCCACCCTCGCCCTGATCGATCAGCACGAAGGGAGCGGCGCGGAGCTCGAGCTGGTGATCCGGTGACAGCGTGAGCGGGTTCACGGCGCTGACCGCGGTGGAACGAGCTAGCGGGGTCCCTGGTCCTGGGCCCGTCGCGTTCGGCGCTGACTCCACGCAGCCGCCGCGATGCCGACGACGGAACCCGCCAGCAGTCCCCAGCTCGCGCCGCGACCGAAGGAGCTCTCGGGGGTTGCTCGCACGACTCCGGCACAGAAGGCGCCGAGCAGCACCAGGTAGGCCAGCAGGCGCCAGCGCAGCACGGTGAGCCCCTCAGCGGACCGCATGCTCACACCGCGCCCCCGAGCGAAGGCGATCACGACCCAGGACGCCAGGCCCGAGGCGAGGAACATCACCAGCGCGTACGGGACGGCAGCGGCGCCACCGACCCAGACGGAGATGACCGCAGCGGCAGGCAGCAGCCAGAGCAACAGTTGGAAGCCGACGGCGCTCGCCTCGTTCCAGACGTCGCGCTGGTGCTCCTCGTCGTAGAAGGGGCTCCCGAGATCGCCGATCAGTCCCGCCGTGCGCACGAACCACCCGTCTCGCACGTCCGCGACAGCGCCCATGGTGGTGGGATCGTTCATCAGTCCTCCTCGTTCAGGCTGGCGTCGCCAGCTCCGCCGGTCGCGACCCCTGCGGCCGCGCGGTGTCCGAACAGCTCCTCCACACTGCGCCCCAGTCGCTCCGCGAGGGCAAGGGCCAGGTACACCGACGGCGCGTAGTCGCCGGCTTCGACGGCCACGACGGTCTGGCGGGTGACCCCGGCGGCCGCAGCCAGCTCGGCCTGGGTCAGCCCCAGCGTTGAGCGAGCCCCTCTGACCGCATTGCTGCGCCCGTGTGCGGATCGTCGTCCCATGACGTCAGTGTCAAGTCAACCAGACACTGATGTCAAGTAGCGTAAACATTCAGAGTCGGCTGGTGGTGGACGGATTTGGCCAGCAGGCTGCGGACGAGGAGCCCGGGCCGCACCGCACATCTGACGAGTGTCCGTGGGGGCGCCCGCTACCGGGGAAAGGCGCTCGCCGCTCCGGTGACCTCGAGGGTGACCTCGCTGCCGGGGGTGGGAAGGACGAGACCCGCCAACCGGGCGAGGACCGGGCCGGGAGCGCCGGGGAGGTCGAGGTCGACGAGCGCGTCGTGGCCGTAGTAGTCGACGCTCCGGACCCTCGCGTACACCGTCCCGGGTCCAGCCGGGGCGCCGGCCCCACCGGCCGTCACCTTGATCTGCTCCGGTCGGAGGACGAGGTCGACGGCGCCGTGAGCGGGACGGACGAGGGGGACGACCCCGAGGGCGCAGTGCGCGGAAGCCCCGTCCGCGCGGGCAGGCAGGACCACCGCGTCGCCGAGGAACTGGGCCAGCGCCGGGTCGGCGGGGTGGGCGTAGACCTCGGCCGGCGGGCCGACCTGCACGAGGCGACCCTTCCGGACGATCGCGACCTGGTCGGCGAACGACAAGGCCTCGGCCTGGTCGTGGGTCACCAGCAGGGTCGTCGCCTTCCGCTCGGCCAAGGCCGCCGCGGTGGCCTCCCGCGTCTGGGTGCGCAGCCCCGCGTCGAGGGAGGAGAACGGCTCATCGAGCAGGACGACGGTGGGTTCGCGGGCCAGGGCCCGGGCCAGGGCCACACGCTGCTGCTGGCCTCCGGACAGCTGGTCGGGACGGCGGCGCTTGAGGTCGGGGGACAGCCCGACCAGCTCGAGCAGATCCTCGACCACGCCGGGACGCCGCCGGGCTCCTCGTGAGAGGCCGAAGGTGAGGTTGTCCGCGACGTCCAGGTGCGGGAACAGGGCCCCGTCCTGGCGCACGTACCCCACCGCCCGCCGGTGGGGGGCGACGAAGGTCGACGCGTCGCTGACCACCTTGTCGCCGATCTCGATCCGGCCCGCGGCCGGGCGCAGGAAGCCCGCCACAGCCCGGAGCAGGGTGGTCTTACCACTCCCGGACGACCCGAGGATGGCGGTCGTGCTGCCGCCCTCGACGCTCAGGCTGACGTCGTCGAGGACGGGCGCGCGCTCGTAGCCGGCGGTGAGGTCGGTGATGCGGACGGAGTTCACGAGGGCCTACCTGACCTGCAGGATCTGACGGCGCAGCAAGAGCGCCAGGGGGGCGGAGAGCAGGATCATGACGGCCGCGTAGGGAGCCGATGCGGCGTAGTCGAGCTCGTCGCTCGCCGCCCAGAACGCCGTAGCGAGGGTCTGGGTGCCGGTCGGGGCCAGCAGCAGGGTCGCGGTGAGCTCGGTGGTGGTGGCCAGGAAGACCAGCACGAAGCCGGCGAGCGCGGACGGGGCGACCAGAGGGAGCACGACCCGGCCGAAGGTCCGGACGCCGCCCTGTCCCAGTGACCGGGCGGCCTCCGACAGCTCGACGGGACTGGCGGCGAGGCCGGCGCGCCACGACACCAGGGCTCGGGGGACGAACAGGATCACGTAGGCGAGCACCACCAGTCCGACCGTCTGGTAGACCGGCCGGGCCCACTGCACCGAGGCGGTCACCAGGGCCAGGGCGACGACCACGCCGGGGACCGCGCTGGCCAGGAAGGTCGACCGTTCCAGCAGGTGGGCCGTGGCGGAGCGGCGGCGGCTGAGCAGCCACGCGCTGGGCAGGGCCGCGACCACGGCCGCCGCACCGGCGAGCAGGGCCAGCAGCAACGTCGTGGAGGTGGTCGCCAGCAGGGTCGGCGCCGAGACGACGCCGTCCTCGAAGGCGCGCCACAGCCACCGCCCGACCAGGGTGAGCGGCACCGCCACCGCGAGCACGACCAGGGCGGACAGGACCGCCAGGGCCGGGGCCGTCCACCGCCCGAGCACCGCGGGCGTGGGCTGCTGCCAGCTGCCTGGACCGGTGCGGGCGATCCGCGCCCGCCCGCGCGCCAGCATCTCGAGCGTGAGGACGAGCAGGCACAGGGTGATCAGGGTCATCGCGAGCAGGCTGCCGGCCGCATCGCTGAAGCCCACCGCGTACTGCTGGACGATTGCGGTGGTCAGGGTGGAGAACCGCATCATCTGCATGACGCCGAACTCGGCCAGCAGGTGGAGGGCCACGAGCAGGGCCCCGCCGCAGATGGCGGGTCGGAGCTGGGGGAGGACGATCCGGCGCACGGCGCCGACGGCGGTCTCGCCCAGGGCGCGTGCCGCGTCGAGGTCGCCCTGGTCGAGGCGGCGCAGCAGCGCGGAGACCGGGAGGTAGACGAACGGGTAGTAGGACAGCGTGGTGACCAGGACCGCCCCGCTGAGGCCGGTCAGCGACGGCACGGCCGAGCTCCAGGCGTAGCTGGCCACGAACGCCGGCACCGCGAGCGGGCACAGCAGCAGCACCCGCCAGGCCGACGCCCCGGGAAGGTCGCTGCGCTCGACGAGCCAGGCCGCGCCGACCCCGATCACCACGGTGAGGGGCACCGTGATGACCAGGAGCCCCACCGTGTTGACGAGCAGCTCGGCCATCCGGGGCCGCAACAGGTAGGCCGACGCCGCTGCCCAGCCCGGTGCGAAGGCCCGGACCGCCACGATGACCAGCGGGCCGAGGGTGACCGCGGCGACGAGGCCGGCCGCAATCAGGGAGGGCAGGTCCGTCCAGCGGCGGCGGGCGCCGTTGGTGAGGCGGCGGGTGGCGGGCACCAGCGTGGCGGTCACAAGATCCCCGTGTCGGTCATCAGGGCGATCACCCGGTCGGAGTCCAGGGTGAAGGGATCGACCCTCGGCGCCTCGAGCGAGTCGAGCGGCGGGAGTGCGGGGTCGGACTTCACGCCGTTGCCGACGGCGTACTCCATGGATCCGGAGTCGGCCAGGACCTGCTGGCCGTCCTTGCTGGTGACGAACGCGAGGAACTCCTGGGCCTGGTCCGCCTTGGTGGCCGAGGCCAGCACGCCGCCGGCGGACAGGGACACGAACGCGCCCGGGTCGTGGTTGCCGAAGTAGTGGAGCGCGGTGTTGGCACTGCCCTCCTTGGTCCCGGCCTGGTCGCGGTACCAGTAGTAGTGGAAGATCACCCCGCAGGGGATCTCGCCGGCGTTCACCGCCTTCATGGTCGCGATGTTGTTCTGCAGGACCTGCGCGTTGTCCTTGAGCCCCTGGAGCCAGGACGACGTGCGCTCCTCCCCCTGGCCGGCCAGCATGCCGGCCACGATCGACTGGAAGTCCGCGCCACCGGCGGCGCAGGCCCACCGGTCCTTCCACTGGGGCCCGGAGAGGTCCATCAGCGAGACCGGGAGGTCACGCTCGGCCAGCGCGGTCGTGTTGTACACCAGGACGGTCGACCGAGCCGCGATCCCGGTCCAGCCGCCGGAGGAGGGAACGGCCTCGCGCGGCACCTGGCGCCGGGTCGCGGCGTCCACCGGGGCCAGCAGACCCGCACGCTCGACGAGGGTCATGGCCGGGCTGTTCTCGGTGAGGAAGGCGTCGGCCGGGGAGGAGTCGCCCTCGGCCACGATCTGGTGGCCCATCGACGCGTCCTGACCCTGCCGGATCTGGACGGGCACCCCGGTCCTGGCGGTGAAGGCGTCGGCCCAGGCGCGGGTGAGGTTCTGGTGCTGGGAGGAGTACACCTGCAGCGCGGCCGCGTCGGGCACGTACTCCTCCGCCCCGGGTGCCGCGGAGGTCGCCCGGCACCCGAGCAGTCCGAGGGCACCCACGGTGCCGAGGCCGGTCAGGAAGGTGCGTCGACGCACGTCAGGTCCAATCGATGAGGAGCGGGCTGGGCCGACGGGAGCCGGACAGCCGTGATGAGGGGGACGAGCTGCTGGAGCTGGCGGAGCACGCCGTTGCTGACCCACCACAGGAGCAGGCCGACGGCCAGCGCGGCAGCAAACTTCAGCACCGATGAGGAGAAGAAGGCGAACACCTGGAACTGGACGAGGTAGACGTGCAGGGACGCCGCCGCCACCACCCCGATCGGACGGACGAGCACCCGTGGCACGACGACGGCGGGGACCAGGGCGAGCAGGCACAGCCCGACGATGATGACGAGGTTGCGTTCGGTCGCCGGGAAGTAGCCGACGGTTCCGACCACCGCCACGGCGGCGCCCAGCAGCCGGCGTGGCGTGCTGTCGGCGACGGCGATCGCCAGCCCCGCCGCGAACAGCCAGGCCACGGTCCACGGCAGCCCCCGCACGGGCCCGTCGGACAGCGCGAGCACCACGTACCGCGGGAGGAGGAGCACGAGGGTGAGGAGGAAGGCCACCTGCCAGGGGTCGCGCATGTAGGCGGCGCGCAGCCGGCGCACGGACAGCAGCGCCGTGACCGCGACCAGGCTCAGCACCAGGGCCTCGACGAACCAGAAGATGTTGCCGGTGCCGGGCTGGACCGCCCAGTGCAGCAGCACCACGTTTGACCAGTGGGCGCCGCCGAAGACGGTGACCATGACCAGGGCCACTGCGGCCGTCGGGACCACGACGCCGAGCGCGACGCGCGCGGTCCGCCGCCACAGCTGCGCCAGCGCGGGCTGGGAGGCGACGTAGAGCCCGAAGCTGAAGCCGGCGACGGCCAGCAGGATGTGCGCGCCTCCCGCCAGCGGGAAGAGCCCGACGTGGCTCCCGCAGATCATGATGACCGCGGCCGCGCGGAGCAGCACGCTCATCTCCACCCGCTGGCCGAACCGGCGGCGCGGGCGGCGCCCGGCCAGCCGGGGGAGCTCGCGCAGCGGCCGGTGGTGCCAGTCGACGGGGAGGTCGCCCAGCAGCCGACCCAGGCGCGTCGAGGCCTGGACGTGGGAGAAGGAGTCACCGCCGAGCTCCACGAAGGAGCGGTCGGGATCGACGGCACCGCGTCCGATGAGCGGGGCGACGACGGCGATCACGGCGGCCAGACCCGGCTGCTCCGCGGTGGCGTCAGCCGTTGCCCGGAGGGGCCGGTGCCTGGCGGCGCAGGCGGTCCGGTCGACCTTGCTGTTGCTCCGCCGCGGCAGCTGCTCGACGGCCTGCACCGAGACCACGGGAACCCCGAGCCCGGCCAGCTGGGCTGCCAGCGCGCGGACGCGGGCAGCACCCGGCGCCCCGTCGGCCTCGTAGGTGACCTGCAGGGCGTCGGCGCCGGCGGTGACGCAGGAGCGCACGCCGTGGGTCGCGAGCCGCTGCTCCACCCGGCCCAGGTCGATCCGGAGCCCCAGGATCTTGACGAACCCGGAGCGCCGCCCGACGACGCGGACCAGGCCGTCCTCGCCGATCTGGGCCAGGTCGCCGGTGTGGAGCTCCTCGATCATCCGACCCAACGCCAGGTCGTCGGGGTGCTCGGCGTAGCCCAGCATCACCCCGGGGCCGCGGAAGACCAGCTCGCCGACCGGGCTGGGACCGCTGCTGGCCTCGGGGACGGTGGTGTCCAGGCGGAAGGAGGAGCCGGCCACCGGCCATCCTGCGGCGTCGGGATGGGCGCTTGCCAGCTCAGGGGGCAGGACGGCCATCCGGGCCGTGGCCTCGGTCTGGCCGTACATCACCGCGAGATCCCAGCCTCCGGCACGCCCGAGGGCGGCCACCTCGGTGACGCGGTCGGGAGCCAGGGCGCCGCCGGCCTGGATGAGCAGGCGCAGGTCGGGCAGGTTCCGCCGGAGGACACCCTGGACGTCGAGCAGGTCGACGACGTGCGGGGTCGCCGGGATGATCGTCACGCCAAGCTGGCGCAGCTCGTCGCCGAGGCCGGGCTCAGCGGCTGAGCCCTGCCGCAGCACGACGGTCGCCCCGGCCCGGAGCTGGGCGTGCAGGACGGACAGACCGAAGCAGTAGTGCAGGGGCAGCAGGGTGACCGCCCGGTCCGGAGGGCTCACCGCGAGGGCGGAGCCGATGGCCTCGGCGTTGCTGAGCACGTTGGCGTGGCTGAGCCGGACGAGCTTGGGAGAGCCGGTGCTGCCCGAGGTGCTCAGGAGCAGGGCGAGGTCGGGGTGCAGGAGGTGCTGCGGCGCAGCCGCCGTCCAACGGAAGCTGCCGTCGCCCTCCAGCACGAGATCGGGGCGGTAGTGGGAGCCGATCGCCTCCGCCCCGGGGCCCGTCACCAGGGCGACGTGACCGGCGAGCAGGACCGCCAGGTAGCCGACGACGGAGTCCACGTCCGCGATGAGGGGCACCTGCACCAGGCAGCGGCCGTCGTCGGTGCCCGGCAGGGCCGCGGCGGCCGCCGAGACGCGGACGGCCAGCTGCCCGTGGTCGAGGCTGCGGGAGGGGTCGGCGGCATCGACCAACGCCGGCCGAGCGACGTCGGCGCTCGGGCACTGGAGCTGCAGACCCAGTGCGGTCTCCGGAAGCCTCACATTGGTGAGGCTAACCTAAGACAATGGACGTCGCCAATCCGGTCACCCCGGTCGTGAGGGTCTGGCTGGCCACGCTCCTCGAAGCAGACGTCGCGCTGCGCGCCTGGCTGGACGAGCGGGAGCGCGAGCGTCTGATGCGCTACCAGGCCCCGGCTGATCAGGCGCGGTTCCTCCTGGGGGCGGCGATGCTGCGGGCGGCCGTGGCCGCCGAGCTCGGGGTCAGGCCCGAGGAGGTGCCCATCGACCGTTCCTGCTCCGAGTGCGGGCGCTGGCATGGGCGCCCCGTCGTGAGCGAAGTCTCGCTGGCGCTGTCGGTGTCCCACTCGGGTCTCGTGGTCGCGTTGGCTCTCGCTCCGGAGGGTCCGGTGGGGATCGACGTGGAACGGGTGGGCGAGCGGCCGGTGCCGGCGGTACGCGCCTGGACCCGGGCCGAAGCCCGTTACAAGGCCGGGGGCGGGGAGGACCTGCTGGTCGACGAGCTGCCCGCGCCCGTGGCCGGCCACCTCCTCACACTGGTGCGCCGTCCGGCGACCGCCGTGCAGGTGTTGCCGGCGCGGGACCTGCTCACGGGCGGGTGAGGTCAGCGCGGGATCACCGAGAACAAGAACCGGTGTCGCACCATCAGCCAGACCAGGGCCAGGACCACCGCGTGGGCGGCGGTGTTGACCAGGACGTTGCCGCTCGGCAGCCCGGGCACGTTGGCCACCGCGAGCGCGAAGAAGACCTGCACGACGAAGACGTAGAGCGTGGCCTGACCCAGCGGGATCAGCAGCCAGCCGAGCGCGGCTCGCAGCGGGCGCCAGTACGCGGTCAGCAATGCGGACAGCGTGACCAGCAGCAGGGCGGTGGCGAGCACACGGCCCAGCCCGAGCGTGGGGCGCAGGAACCAGTCCTCGTACAGCGCGAGGAACCGCTCATCCGGGATGAGCGTCAGCCGGACGTCGTAGCTGTTGGCGAGGGCTGGGTTGTTCCAGCTGAAGACGGCCATGGCCAGGCTCGCCAGGACCGCCACGGCGACGACCGTCTTGCCCCACGTCGTCGCAGCGAAGGCGGTCACCCCTGACCAGTACCAGCCGGCGACCAGACCGTGGACGAACAACACCTGCCAGGTGAGCAGCGGGAAGGGCGTCTCGAACTGCGAGGCGAAGACGGTGAGCGGATCGACCGTGTTGAGCCCGTAGAGGGCCCAGCTGACCAGGAGCGCCAACCACCAGAGCCTGCGGCGCAGGGCGGCGAGCAACAGGGGACTGACCAGCAGCAACACCACGTAGAGCCCCAAGATGTTGAACTGGTAGGGCCCAAGACGCAGCAGCAGGATGTCTCGCAGCACGAACCCGGGCACCGGGTAGTCGAGCAGCCGCTCCATGTTGGGGTAGAGCCCGTAGGTCTGCCCAGTCCGCTGGTCGACGAAGTTCCGGACCACGCTGCCATCGATGCCCGGTACCAAGGTGACGAGGAAGACCGCCACCACGACCAGGAGCGAGGTCTTGTAGAGCGTGCCGGCCCGCTGCCAGAGAGCACCGGCGGCCCCAAGCATGTCGATCTGCTGGAGCAGGCGTCGGTAGACGATGCCCAGCACCACGCCGGAGAGGGCGACGAAGAGCTCCGCACCGGACACCGGCGCGAGCGTCTCCTGCGTCACCAGCTGGAACAACGAGGGCATGTTGATGTGGTTGACCACCACGAACACGATGGCTACCCCGCGGACCAGGTCCAGCCGCTCGTCCCGGCCAGTTCCCGGGCTGTACCGCCAGCTTCCCGTCCCGAGCAGGGCGATCACGACCAGCGCCACGGTCAGCGCTGTGGCCGCACCGACCACCACCCAGGGGGCCGTGCCGTGCAGGACCGTCCCGCTGCCCTGCGCGAAGGCGGGGACCCAGCCGCTGAGCCCGGCAGCCAACGACCCGAGAGCCAGCAGGGCCAGCACTCCGAGGCCCCACGGGCGGCCCCGGCCGCTCTGTGGCTCCCCGGCCTCGGACTCCGGACGGGTGGGGGTGGAGACGCTCATGAGCCGGTCACCTGCTTCGGCTCCTCAGTAGCCGCCTCCAGCTCGGGCTCGGGCTCGGAGCCCCGGTAGAGCGCGGCCTGGATGACGACGCTGAGGACCACGAGGTCGAAGATGATCCACGCCAGGTTGACGTAGGTGGGCACCGCATCCGCTTGGCCGACCACCATCCGGATGACCCCGACCACGGCTGCCAGAACCAGGAGCCCCATCGCGATCAGCTGGGGTCGGATCAGGCGCCAGGGAGGCCCACCGGCCTGCCTGGTCTTGGGGGTGACGACGAAGCCGAGACTGCGCCCGAACCAGACGTTGTTGACCGCCGTGCTGCAGGCCCGGATCCACAGCGGGAACAGGGCGAGGCTGTACTGCTGGCCCCGCCAGGTCTTGACCCCCCAGCCGACGACGAGGAAGAGCAGCTGGTTGACCACGAGGAAGGGGATCAGGTGAGTGAAGAAGTCGCCGCCGAAGTCGACCACCGGACGGGTTCCGAGCAGCATGTAGACGATCGGGGCCGCGATGTAGACCACGGCCGCGAAGCCGGAGAGGTAGCTCCACATGGTGGCGCCGTACATGACGCGCTGGACGAAGCTGAGTCCCCGCTGAGTCAGCGGGTTCTCCCGCAGCAGTACCTGCAGCGTGCCCTGGGACCAGCGGAGCCGCTGGTGGAGCATGGTGCCGAGGTCCTCGGGCGCGAGGCCGTGGGCCAGCACCTCGTGGTGGTAGACGGTCTTCCAGCCGTGCGCGTGCAGCCGCATGGCCGTCGCCATGTCCTCGGTGACCGAGATCGTGGCCATCGGCATCACGGCCTGCGCCTCGTCGTTCCGGTCCACGTCGAGGGCGCGGATGAGGGCCTGGATCTCCCCGAGCGCAGTCAGCGGGGAGAGCGCGCGCGCCGAGAGCGCCTCCAGGGCGCGCTCGTCGATCACCGGCAGGCCGAGCTCGCTGTCGATCTCCACCGAGAGCTGCGCCAGCTCGGCGAGGTCCGCGCCCAGCGCGGCGAGGTCGCCGGCGACAGCGGTGCGTGACGCGGCGTCGACGTGCTGCTGGAAACGGTAGGTGATCTCGCTGACCGGGTCGCCGGCCCAGATCCCGCCGCGAGCCTCAGCGACCGCAGCCTCGAGCTCGTCGAGGGCGGCGGCTACCTGCGGGGCCTGCGCCTCCGGCGAACGGCGGGCGGAGGCGAGGATGCGTCCGGCGGCTCCGATGGTGTCCCGGACAGCTCGCTCGACCTCGCGCACGTACCCGACGACACCGATCTGCATCAGCGCCTCGCGCCGGAGCACCGCGTTGGACCCGCAGAAGAAGGCGGAGTTCCAGCCGTCCTTACCCTGCTGGATCGGGCCGTAGAACAGCGGCGCCTGGCTGCCCAGCGGGTCGGAGTCGGTGACGTTGGTGAACCACTGAGGCGTCTGCACCAGGGCCACCTTCTCGTCCTCGAACCAGCCAAGGGTCTTGTCGAGGATGTCCGGGGCGGGGATCTGGTCGGCGTCGAGAATCAGCATGAACTCGCCCGTGGTGAGGAACAGGGCGTTGTTGAGGTTCCCGGCCTTGGCGTGGCGGGGACGGTCCTTCCAGTCCTCGGTCCGGGTGATGTAGCCGATGCCGGCCTCCTCGGCGGCCGCGCGCATCTCGGGCCGGTTGCCATCGTCGAGAACCCAGGTCTGGTGCGGGTAGCGGATGGCCTTCGCGGCGAGCGCCGTCGTCATCACCAGGTCGATCTCTTCGTTGTAGGTGGTGATGAAGATGTCGACGGTCGCCATCTCGGGCGGCGGAGGTGCGGCGCCTCGCTCCTTGAGGCGCCACACGGTCAGGCCGAACAGGAGCCCGTCGATGTAGCTGTAGGTCTCGGCCAGCACCAGTGGCAGCGCTACCGGCCAGGAGTCCCAGGCGACGGAAAAGAGCCAGCGCCAGACGATGTAGTTGGTCCCCAGGGCGACCGTCAGGAGGACCAGGATCCTGATCAGCAGCAGCCGCCGGCTGATGCCGGGTCGTCCGCGCACGCTCGAGCTCCTCGCTGCCAGTTCCGGTTCCGCTCCTGATAGCTCGGGGGCGCCTGTCCGGCGCTCGTCGTTCGTCCAGAACACGCCGCAGGAATTGTAGGCAGGAACGGCCCCCGACGCCGCCGCTTGGCCGCCCCGGACGGTTGAGCGTCCACCGGTTGGGATGGGCTGGAAGCCGCGGTCAGGGGCGCTGGTAGACGCGGACGTAGTCGACGTCGAACTCCTGGGGGAAGGGTGTTCCCGCTTCCGGAGGCCCGGGCCAGGTGCCGCCGACCGCGGTGTTGAGGACCAGGTACATCGGTTGGTCGAACACACCCGGCACCTGCCGCTGCGCCAGCTGCTCGTCGTCGAGGTACCAGCGCACCACCCCACCGGGCTCCCACTCGATGGCGAAGGTGTGGAAGCGCTCGGACAGGTCAGGCACCGGCTTGGCCACGAACCCGGAGGACTCACTCGTCCCGACGGTGCTGCCGTGGTGCACGTTGAGGTAGAGGGCCGTGGGGTCGTTGACCACCTCCACGATGTCGATCTCGGCGGCGGTCGGGGTGGGCCAGGGACAAGGATCCCCGAGCGGGTTGCAGGCGTTCCCCAGCATCCAGACGGCCGGCCAGATGCCTTGACCCATCTCGGGCAGGCGGGCCCGGACCTCCACCCGTCCGTAGGTGAAGGAGAACTTGCCGTGCGTGTCGACCGCGCCCGAGGTGAAGGCGCGACCCCGGAAGGACGCCCGGTGGCTGCTGAGCCGCAGGTGACCGTCCTCCACGCTCACGTCGTTCGGGGTGTAGTACTGCAGCTCCTGGTTACGCGGGCTCTGCACGTCCTGGGCGTTCCAGCGGAACCAGTCCAGGGCGTCCCCGTCGAACTCGTCCTGCCAGCGAAGGGCCCAGCCATCGCGTTCGACCCGTTCCTCCTGCACCGCTCGCACCGCCACGACGGCGCCCAGCACGACGAGGAGGAGGGCGGCGGCCAGGGCGACGAGCCGGGTGCGCCGGCTCAGGCGCAGGGGTGTGCGTCGCATCGTCGCCCCATGATCCCACGGCGACCGGCCGACCGAGCCCGCGATGCCATTCGCCTGCTGGCCGGTGGTACTGACAGGTACGCTCGCGCTGTCTTGCGAGGCGGTGCGCCCCAGGACCCCGGTGCAGGCGAGGGATGGGTGGATGACGGCACAGAACGAGCTCGATCGGCTGGCTGCCCTGGAGGAGCTGGAGATCCTGGACACCCCGCGGGAGGAGCGTTTCGACCGCGTCGTCCGCCTCGCCCAGCGGCTCTTCGACGTGCCGATGGTGGCGATCAGCCTGGTGGACCGCGACCGGCAATGGCACAAGGCCAGCACCGGCCTGGGGTGGCGGGAGGCTCCGCGGACCGAGGCCTTCTGCAACCGCACGATCCGCCAGGCCGGTCCCTACGTCGTCCCGGACGCCAAGCTGGACCCCGACTACGCCACGAACTCCTTGGTGCAGCGGGAGCCAGCCATCCGCTTCTACGCAGGCCAGCCGCTGGCGGCACCGGGCGGCCAGCTCGTGGGCACGCTCTGCATCCTCGACGAGAAGCCGCGCGACATCACCCCTGGAGAGCTCAACCTGCTCCGCGACCTCGCCGACTGGGTTGAGAAGGAGATGTCGATCGACGAGGAGCTGGTGCGGGCCGGTGAGGTCCAGCGCCGGCTGCTGCCGCGATCGGCGCCGTCGCTGCCCGGGTACGAGGTCGCGGGGCACTGCTTGACCGCCCGGAAGGTCGGCGGTGACTTCTTCGACTGGTTCCCCGTTGGGGAGGAGTTCCAGGTGGTGCTCTCCGATGTCATGGGTAAGGGCGTCGCGGCCGCGCTGATCGGGGCGACGGTCCGGGCGGTGGTCCGGGGGGCTTCCCGCTTCAACGACCTCGGCGAAGCCATGAACAAGGCCTCGGCGACGCTCGAGCAGGATCTCGCCGACACCGACACCTTCGCCACGATGTTCTGCGCGCGTCTCGACCGGGCGACCCACCGGCTCCGCTACGTCGACGCCGGGCACGGCCTCAGCTTCCTGGTCGGCCGCGACGGCACCACCCGCCGGCTGACCTCGGACGGCCTGCCTCTGGGTCTGGGATTCGGCGACGAGCTCCAGGTCCACGAGGCCACCATCGAACCGGGAGAGACTCTCGTCGCCGTCAGCGACGGCCTGCTCGACTTCTACCCCACCGCCCCCGAGGCCCTGCAGGCCGCTCAGGACATCTTCCGGAGCGCGACGTCGGCCGACGAGCTGGTGCACCGCCTGTGCGCGGTCGCCGGAACCCGGCGGCCTCCGGACGACGTCACCGTCGTCGCGGTCCGACGGTCTGGTTGAGTGGGCACGGCGTCCTGTGACGCCGGACGCACGGCATCGGGGCTGCGCGGTCATCGAGCAAGGAAGAGGGAGATGGAACTCATCACCGAGGAGCTTGGGTCCTCGTCGGCACGAGTCGCTTGCCGGGGCCGGTTCAACATGACGGCGGCCGCCGACTTCCGCAGTTTCCTCGACGACGTGTTGGGCTCCGGCGCCTCACGGGTCGTGGTGGACCTTGCCGAGGTCACGTTCATCGACTCCTCAGGGCTGGGCGCCCTCATCGGCGGGCTGAAGAAGGCCCGACAGGCGGGCGGCGATCTGCGCATCGCCGGCGCGCCGGAGCAGGTGCGGATGGTGCTCAGCCTCACCAACCTCGACCGGGTGCTCCGGCCCTACGACGACCTCGCGGCCGCGACCCATGGGTGGTAGCTGGGTGATCGCCGGCAAGGCCACGGACGCCGGTCTGGGCGAGCTGCACGACCTCCTGGACCAGGTGCGGAGGGAGCACCCGGAGGTGGAGGAGACCGATCTGGCCATGCTCGAGACCGCCGTGATCGAGATCGCCGGCAACATGGTCGAGCACGGGACGCCTCCGGGGGGCATCCACTACGAGTTCACTCTCGACGTCAGCGCCGAAGGTCTGCGGGCGCGGCTGGTCGACAGCGGTGACGAGGTGGCGCTGGTGCCGCCGGGCGAGCAACCGGACCCGATGGCCGAGTCCGGGCGCGGCCTGCTGATCGCGCGGGCCGTCCTCACCGAGCTGCGCTACGAACGGCAGGACGGGCAGAACGTCTGGTTCTTGGCCCGTCTGGTCGAGCCGTCTCCCTCCCCTTGACCCGCCTTGTCGCCAGGACGGAGCGCGCACCCGTGTCCGGTGTTGGCCCGGGCTCAGGCCGCGGCTGCGCGCCGTGCCTTCTTGATCTCGCTCTTTGGGGTCTGGAGCAGGGCGAGGACCGCCTTCTCGACCTTGCCGTGGGTGGCACCGTCCGACAGGTCGGCGTTCTTGCCCACCAGGGACGGCGTGATCGTCGCCCCGTCGTGGAACAGGTCCACCAGGCGCGGGTCGACGTAGGAGGCACGGGCCACCGTCGGGGTGTTGCCCAGGTAGAGCGACACCTCCTTCATGGCCGCTGACACCGCGCGCTTGCGGGCGCTGGTCGTCTTGGCCGTGTCGTTGGCCCGAGCCAGGGCCACCGCCGCGATGACCGTGCCGTGCCAGGTGCGGAAGTCCTTCGCGGAGACCTCGCCGCCTACCACCTGTTTGACGTAGCTGTTGATGTCGGTGGTGCCGACGTCCTTCCACTCCCCGTCCTCGGTCTGGTAGGCCAGCAGCTCCGGACCGCCGCCCTCGCGCTCGAGGAGGACGTGGACGGAGGCGCGCACCAGCTCGTCGCCGAGGGTGATGTAGCGCTCCTTCCCGGACTTCGCGATGTAGTCGAAGACCACCGAGCGGCCCTCGAGGCTCACGTGCTCCTTCTGGATGGTGGCCAGGCCGTAGCTCTGGTTGGCCTCGGCGTACGCCTCACCGCCGATCCGGAAGAAGCCCAGGTCGAGCAGCCGGAAGGCGGTGCCCAGGGCGCGCTCGTAGGGCATGCCAGGCAGCCGCAGGTGCCTGGCCACGCGGCGGCGGGCGATCGGCAGCTTGGCGGCCACCTCCAGCACCCGGTCGTGCTTGGACTGGTCGCGCTTGCGCCGCCACTGCTCGTGGTACAGGTACTGGCGCCGACCGGCGTCGTCGGTGCCGACCGCCTGGATGTGGCCGTTGGGCACGGGACAGATCCACACCTGCTGCCAGGCCGGCGGGATCACCAGCAGCCGGCAGCGCTCGGCCTCCTCCTCGCCCAGCTGCCGCCCGTCCTGGTCGAGGTAGACAAAGCCGTTCCCGGCGGCCTCCCGGGTCCAGCCGGGGTCGCGCGGGGAGACCGTTCTCAAACGAGGCACGTGATCCTTCTACCCGCCGAGCCCCGGAAGATGCGCTCCGCAGGCCACCACCTCTCGCCGCGACGCAGCTCCTCAGGCCGGTAGCCGGGCTGGGCTGCAGACGCGAGGATGTGGAAGAAGGGCCACAAGACAGGCTATTCTCTAGGTGGTAGTTGGGCCGGTCGTCCGGTTCGATGCTGTGCCGCGGGGGCGGTGAGAGCCCCGGAGGCCCGATGGACCCCAGCACGCCGCCCACCTTCTCCGACGTCAACCCGAGTCGAGCCCAGGCCCGGCCACGGCCGTCCTGGTCGCCCTGCTGGTCACCCTGGTTGTCCTCGCGGGGATGCTCGGCCCCGTCCGCGCCTACGCCGCGGGCCCGGCTTCGGTGCTCCTGGGTACCGCCAAGAGCTACTCGGTCCTGGCGGGATCCACCGTCACCAACACCGGCGACACGGTGCTCGGGGGCGACCTGGGCGTCAGCCCCGGTACCGCGGTGACCGGCTTCCCGCCGAGCCGGACGCTGGGAACCATCCACGCCGCTGACGCAGCGGCGTCGCAGGCGCAGTCTGACCTCACCACCGCCTACAACGACGCCGCAGGTCGTTCCGCCGGCACTGCCCTTTCGGGTGAGCTGGGCGGCCAGCCCCCCCTGGTGGCCGGCGTCTACACCGCCTCGTCTGCTGCGCTGCTCACCGGCACGTTGACTCTGGATGGCCAGACGGATCCGAGCTCGGTCTTCATCTTTCAGATCGGGTCCAGCCTGACGACCGCGGTGGGCAGCACCGTCGCGCTGGTCAACGGCGCCCAGGCCTGCAACGTGTTCTTCCAGGTCGGCAGCTCAGCCACGCTCGGCGTCAACAGCACGTTCGTGGGCACGATCCTGGCGTTGACGTCGGTCACGGTGGGCAGCGGGGCCACGGTCGAGGGCCGTGCCCTCGCCCGCAACGGGGCGGTCACCCTAAACGACAACACCTTCACCTCCTCCGCGTGCGTGGCAGCCAGCCCTGGCCCCAGCGCCACCCCGAGCGTGAGCGTGAGCCCGACGCTCAGCGCCAGCCCGAGCGTGACGGCGACCGAATCGGTGAGCCCGAGCGCGAGTGCCACCCCGAGTGAGTCCTCGAGTCCGAGTGCGACGGCCAGCGAGTCCTCGACTCCGAGTGTCACGGCGAGTCCCAGCACGAGCGTCACCGTCAGCCAGTCCTCGACCCCGACCGTGGCGATCACCGAGACCGGGCTGCTGACCGAGGGCCCGGATGTCGGGGCCACCGAGACGGAGGTGGACCTGGAGACCGAGGGTCCGTCGGCCACCGGCTCCACCTTGGAGGTTGGCGACACAGGCCGCTCCGGCGGCGGCGGTCTGGCGCAGACCGGCAGCAGTGGTCTGACCACGGCGGTGGCTGTGGGAGGCGTCGCCCTCCTGCTCGCTGCTGCAGGGGTCCTCGGCGCGGCCCGGATCCGTTCCCGGATGGGTGGCCACGAGTAAGCGCACCACCGCCCAGAGCCGCCGGCTCCCCGGACGCCCTCACTTCCTGGTGGCGAGGCGTCGACCGGGGAGCCGGCTTCGTCTTACGCTCCCTCCTCGCCCGTCGTACGGGCAGGCGGTGAGCCTGACCCGATGCTGACCCGGCGAAGGGGGAGAACCTGCGGGGGTGCCGAGGTCGCCGGGCCAGACTCCGGATCGTCGGGCCAACGGGCTGCGGCGGATCCCAGGAGCTCCTGTGCGCACCATCCTCGCCACCCTCGCCTCACTGGTCATCGCCGTGACTTCGGTGGTGGCGGCTCCGCGGGCCGAGGGGACGACGATGGCCGTCTCCTGGCCGCGGAATGTCGTCCACATCCAAGACCTGACGGCTGGCATCCGGACGGCCGACGGCTCTCCTCGCTGGCCCGTCCGGCTCGCCGCTGAGCGCTGGGACGACGCGAACCCGGTGGACTTCCGCTACTCGAGCGGCCCCTGTCCCTCCGGCGCCCAGTGTGTGGTGGTGCGGCAGGCGGAGCTCCCCGCCCCTGCCGTCGGCTCAGCCGCCACCGGTCGCGTCGGGGCCGACCTCGTCTCGGCCGTCGTGGTCCTCGACACCACCTTCGGGCAGACGAACGGCGCCACCCGGCGACGCAACGTGGTCTGCCACGAACTGGGCCACGCCCTGGGTCTGCCGCACCGGACCGGCACCTCGTCGTGCATGACCGACCAGCGCTACCCCAGCGCGGGCGACGTGCGGGAGCTGGTCCTGCGCTACGGCCGCTGACCCCCTGCGTCCTGACCGGACCCGGCGGCCCCGAGCAGAAATGTCGGAGGCTGCGCATACGGTGTGGTCATGAGCGAATTCCAGTCCGAGACCACGCAGGCCGCCCAGGAAGAGGGCACCATCGGCGCCAAGGCCGACACCGAGAACCCCGCGTTGGAGAAGGACCCCAGCGACTGGGTGAGCGGGGACGACCCCATGACCCCGTCCCAGAAGAGCTACCTCGACACCCTGGCCAAGCAGGCGGGGGAGGAGCTTCCCGCCAATCTGAACAAGGCCGAGGCGTCGGAGAACATCGACCGCTTGAAGTCGGCGCAGGCCGACAAGTCCTGACGAGACGGAGGGGCGGACCATGACGCGGTTCGGCTACACCCTGATGACCGAGCAGAGCGGTCCGAAGGCGTTGGTCGGTTACGCCGTGGCGGCGGAGCAGGTCGGTTTCGACTTCGAGGTCTCCAGCGACCACTACTCCCCCTGGCTCGTCTCGCAGGGTCACGCGCCCTACGCCTGGACGGTGCTGGGGGCGGTCGCCCAGGCCACCTCACGGGTGGAGCTGATGACCTACGTGACCTCGCCGATCCAGCGCTATCACCCAGCGGTGGTGGCGCAGAAGGCGGCGACGCTGCAGCTCCTCGCCGATGGGCGGTTCACCCTCGGCCTGGGCTCAGGGGAGAACCTCAACGAGCACGTGACCGGGGAGGGGTGGCCACCGGTCGACCAGCGCCAGGACATGCTGGTCGAGGCGGCGACGATCATCCGCGAGCTGCACACTGGGAAGCTGACGACCTGGGAGGGGAACTACTTCCGGGTGGACTCGGCCCGCGTCTGGGACGTCCCCGATGGCGGGGTCCCGATCGGGATCGCCGTCTCAGGTCCGAAGTCGGTCGAGCGCTTCAGCCCGCTGGCCGAGCACCTGATCACCACCGAGCCCGACGCTGCTCTGCTCCAGGCATGGGACCAGGCCAAGGGCCACTCCGCTTCCCGCAAGATCGGACAGATCCCCATCTGCTGGGGCACGGACCGGGAAGCGGCCCTCGCCAAGGCGCACGACCAGTTCCGCTGGTTCGCGGGAGGCTGGGCAGTGAACGCCGACCTGCCGACCCCGGCGGGCTTCGCCGGAGCCAGCCAGTTCGTCCGCCCCGAGGACGTCGCCCAGCAGATCCCCTGCGGACCGGACCTGGACGCCGTGGTCGAAGCCGTGCGGCCGTTCTGGGAAGCCGGCTTCACCGACATCGCGGTGGTGCAGGTAGGCGACGAGGGCCAGAGCGAGTTCCTGGACAAGGCTGCAGGACCGCTGTTGGAAAAGCTGCGCACTGCCTCCGCCTGAGTGGTCGAGGCCGAGGGAGCAGGCAGGACCTCCGGCAGCCGTGCACGCGTCGCCAGCCGGTCAGCCGGTCAGCCGGTCGAGGAGAGCGGCCAGGTCGACGAAGGCAAAGCGGATCGAGGAGTCGCTGCAGCCGTAGGGCAGCACCAACCGGTCTCCATTGACCAGCGAGCCGCACGAGTAGACGACGTTGGGCACGTAGCCCACCCGTTCGTCCTCGTCGGGCAGGAGCAGCGGCTCCGGCAGCACACCTCGCAGGAGAGTGGGGTCGTCCCGGTCCAGCAGCACCGCCCCGATCCCGTAGCGCCGGACCGGCCCCACCCCGTGGTTCAGCACCAGCCAGCCGGCTTCGGTCTCCACCGGGGGCCCGCAGTTGCCCAGCTGGATCAGCTCCCACGGTGCCGCCGGCTGCTGGACGGTGACGGCGGCGTCCCACCAGCGCAGGTCGCTCGAGCGAGCGACGCCGATGCTCTCCCTGTCCCAGCGGACGAGCGCGGCGTAGTCGCCGTCCAGGCGGCGGGGGAACAGCGCCATACCCTTGCTTCTGGACGCTGGCCCGAGCAGCTGGCGGACGTCAAGGCGCCGGAAGTCGGTGGTGCTGACCAGGTGGGAGGCGACGCTGCTCCCGTCGAAGGCGGTGTACGTGGCGTGGAAGGTGACCTGGCCATCGTCCTCGACCAGCCGTGTCAGCCTGGCGTCCTCCATCCCCTGGCGCTCGTCCGGTGCGACGGGGAACAGCACGGTGTCGGCGAGCGGCCAGTGCGCATCCACCTCCAGCCGGTAGTCGCACTCAAAGGACCAGCGGAAGTGCTCACTGATGGCTGTGCCGCGGCTGTGATCGGTGTAGTCACGGCGGATCTCGTCCAGTACCTGCTCGAGATTGTGATTGTCCACCCGTTCGGGCAGGAGCCGGGCGAGCTCGTTGACCGGGGTACTTGTGCGGTCGGCGACAGCGGCCAAGAACGTGTCCCGGGGCAGTGACGCCGGCAGGTGCTTCGGCGTCCGGGGACGACCGGGCGGGTCGACCCGGAGGTCGGTCGAGCCCGGGCCGAGCACTCCTGTTCGCAGCTGGATGCTCGAGATGTGGCCCTCACCGACGGAGCGCACCGTCATCAAGAAGCGCCGCTCGCCGGTCGCGAGGCCGCCCTGGTCGGGGTGTGCCACCATCGACGGGTTGAACAGCGCGGCCGCCTCGAGCGCGTACTCCTGGGTGATGTAGGCCCCGAGCAGCGCCGCCCGCTCCGCCGAGACGACGCCGGTGCCGGGGCGGTCCGCCACGGAGGCGAAGTGCCGGGCGAAGATGGCGTCGAGGTCGTCGTGGCGTTGGCCGAAGGTCGCCACCGTCTCCGCGAGGGTCGAGGTGACGTCGGCGTCGGTCATGGCCTGGACCCGGTCGACGACCGCGTCGACGCGGGCACGACCGTCGGCCAGCAACTCCTGGCCGGGCAAGAACTGGCGGGGGATGACGCGGGCCGGGTCAGGCCTCAGGACGAGCGGGCTGCGGACCAGCAGCTCCGACCTCACGTCCGGGAGACCGTCACCGCGGCGGTGTGCTGCAGGGTCGAGATCAGGGCCAGCGTCGACTCGGCACCCTGGTTCTCGTTGCGCCCGTGGCGTTGGAGTCCGTCGCAACCGCCACCGCTGTTCATGTCGAGCAGCATGACACCTGTGTCGTTCGATCCGAGGAACCACCTGCGGCAGCGCTCCAGGCCAAGCGACCACCGAGGATCGTCCGTGAGCGCGAGCGCCCGGGCGCACGCGTCGGCAAGGGCGGCGACCTCGATCGGCTGCTGGTCATAGCCGGGTCGGGCCTCTCCCTGCGCCCAGCCCCCGACGGGGGTCACCGACAGCCGGTCCTCGAACGTCTCCACGTCGAGCAGCCAGCCCAGCATCCGTAGTCCCGCGTCGAGCAGGCGCTGGTCCTCCAGCAGGTCGCCAGCGGCGAGGAGCACCTCGGGCAGGCTGCCGTTGGCGTAGCGGAGCCGGGGCTCGGGCCAGGGCCAGGCCTGGTTCGCGGGCGCGGCGAGCAACCGGGCTGCTGTTCTCGACAGAAGCCGGTGCGCGAGCCGGTGACCCGGCCGGCTCGCCAGGACTTCGGCAGCCCCGAGGGCGGCAAAGACCTCGGCGCGGAGGTGGGGGGAGCGGTGTTGGGCGCCGCGCTCGAAGTGCTGGAGCGCCAGCAGGGCGCGTGGCTCGTCGTCCCAGCGACCGGCCACGGTGCCGAGGCCCCAGAGCGCACGCCCCCAGCAGTCCTCGAGGGACGGCGTGTCGGTCCAGCGGTCCTCCAGGCTGCGTCGGTTGTGGAAGCGGCCGTCGCTGCTCTGGGCGTCGACGACTAACCGGAAGTAGCCCTCGGCCAGTGTCCGGAGGGGCGCGGATAGCGACGACTCCCGCGCCAGCACGACGAGTCCGCGAGCGAGGTCGTCGACGCAGTAGCCGTGCTCGGGCCGGGGTTCGGTCAGCTGCGCGTGCTCGAAGAGGCCCCCCTGGCTGCTGAGCCGCAGCAGGTGCGCGAACGACACCGGCGTTCCTGAGCCGGGGACGGCGGTCACGTCTAGGCCATGACCGGACGGCTGGGCACGACCGGCCGGCCCGCCGTGACCGCGGCCGCGACGGCGCGGTAGCGGTCGGCGACGGCGGGCCAGAGCAGGTCGGGCGCGATCCGCTCGGCCTCCGCCCGCATCGCCGTCCCGAGCCCGGGCTCGGTGCAGAGCCGGCGGAGCGCGGCGGCGATGCCTGCCGGATCCTGCCGGTCCACCAGGAGGCCGGCGCCGCTCGAGAGCAGCTCGACCGCGTGGGGGAAGGTCGTCGAGACGACGGGCTTGCCAGCCACCACGGCTTCGATCAACACCCCCGACGTGACCTGCTCGCGGGAGTCATAAGGCAGCAGCACGACGTCGGCAGCCTGCACGAGGTCGTGCAGCTCTGCGGCGGAGAGGTAGCGGTTGTCGAAGTGCACGGCTCCGCTCCTGCCGGCAGCCGCGCGCGCAATCAGCCGCTCGCGGTAGGCCTCGCCGTGCTCGGCACGCACCTTGGGGTGCGTCTGGCCGACGACGTGGTACCGCGGCCGTGGGTCGAGGTCGCCGAGCATCGCCATCGCGTCGACGGCCCACTCGATACCCTTGCCCTCACCGAGCAGGCCCCAGGTGAGCACGGTCAGGGGATGATGAGCCGGCCATGGCTGCTGGTTCCGCTGTGGCGGGCGACTCGTGGCCCCGTGCGGTATGACGGTCACCTTCGCCGGGTCGACGACGTAGTGCTCCACCAGCCGGTCGCGGGCTGTCTGGGTCATGGTGACCACGGCGCTCGACGCAGCCACGAGCGCCTCGAGGATCCGCCTCTGGTTGGCCGATGGCGTCACCAGGACGGTGTGCAGGACGCTGACCAGCGGGACCCGGAGGTCCCTGATGACCTCGAGGACGTCCTCGCCGTCAGGGCCGGGGAAGATGCCGTACTCGTGCTGGAGTATGGCTACGTCGAAGGCGTTGAGCGTCGAGGCGGCCATCTGGGCGCCGCGCGCGGCCCCGCGGACCCAGATCCGCTCGGCACGCCGGTCCGTGCTGCTGCGCGAGGGGTTCGGGCGACCGCTCACCTCGTCGGGATCAGCGACCCGCACCACGCCCACGATGTCCTGAGGTGATTCGAGCGCCGCGAGCAGCGCCTGGCTGAAACTGGCGAGCCCGCACTGCGTAGGGGGGTAGGTGCTCAGCACCCCGTAGGACATAGTCATGCGGTCACTCCCCCAGATGTTGGCACGGGCTCTGTTCGGCGATGTCGGGTCGAGGTAGCGGAGGCTAGTAGGGCACTTGTCGATCAGGTTCCACCCAAGCGCGAGGAACCGCACCACCCGGAGGGGTGAGACGCGACCTGCACGCCGCGGTCGAGGTCACCTGGTGATGGTTACAGTGGCGGGGTGGAGTGGAGAATGATGGTCGCCGTCGGAGCCGCGGTCGGTGGCGTCGTCTGGCTCGTCGAGCGACGCCGCGCACGACCGCCGAGCGGCCCTGACCGCTGGGCTCAGGCTACCGACCCGGTCAAGCCCGCCTGAAGCCGAGCCGCAGACCCGCCAGTACCGCAACCCAGCCAGTGGACACGCACCGATCTGGGTGAAGTCCCACGGAACTGAACCAGAATCGTCGACCGGAGGCACCACGGGCTGACGGCCGTCCGAGCGCGGCGTGCGCTGCTCGTGACGCCACCCGTGCGGAGCCCCACGAGGGGACCTAGGCTCCCGCCATGGAGATCAGCGCTGCCCTGGCGGCGGCCCGGCAGACCCACCAGTCCGTGCTGACGACGCTGCGACGCAACGGTCGGCCCCAGCTGTCGAACGTCGTGCATGCCGTCGACGACGCAGGGGTCATCCGGGTCTCCACTACCGCCGAGCGGGCCAAGTACGCGAACCTTCGGCGCGAGCCGTGGGCGGCGCTCAAGGTGGACGCCGGCTCGTTCTGGTCCTACGCGGTCCTCGAGGGGCCGGTCGAGCTGTCGGCGGTCGCTGCCACCCGTGACGACGCCGTGGTCGCGGAGCTGGTCGCGCTCTACCGGGCCATCTCCGGCGAGCACGGGGACTGGGACGGCTATCGCGCCGCCATGGTCGCCGACCGTCGGGTGGTGGTCCGGCTGCTCCCGGACCACGCTTACGGCTCGCTGCGCTAACGCGGGCCGGGCGAGCTCAGGTGCCGAGTGGCACGATGACGCCATGACCGTGATCGTCGTGGGAGCCGGGTTGTCCGGGGTGTCGGCCGCCCGCACCCTGCGCGACGCGGGCATCGAGGTGCTGGTGCTGGACCGGGGGAAGCGCATCGGCGGGCGGATGGCCAGCCGCCGATTGGACGACCGCGTGGTCGACACCGGTGCCTCCTACTTCACCGTCGCTGACCCCGCCTTCGAGGCGGTCGTCGAGGACTGGCGGGCGCGCGGACTGGCGCGCCCCTGGACCGACACCTTCCACGTCGCCGAGGGCGGCCGGCTGACGCCGAAGTCTGGCCCCATGCGCTGGGCCGCACCCGGAGGGCTGCGGACGCTGGTCGAGGACCTGGCTGCGGGGCTCGACGTCCGTGAGCAGGACGTCCGGAGAGTCACTCCCGGGCTGCAGGTCGACGGGCACTCCGCTGATGCCGTCGTGCTGGCCATGCCCGACCCCCAGGCGCAGCGGCTCCTGGACCCCTCGTTCACGGCGGTGTCCGCGGTCCTGCACGACTCCTTCTCCCCGGTGCTAGCCCTCACCGCGCGCTGGGCTGAAGCGCTGTGGCCCGCGATGGACGGCACGTTCGTGGCCGACGACCCGGTCATCTCCTGGGTCGCCGACGACGGCCGTCGCCGGGACGACTTCGCCCCGGTGCTGGTCGCGCACTCGACCACGGAGTTCGCGGCTCAGCACCTGGAGGCGCCCCAGGAGGCGGGTCCCCTGATGGAGGTCGCGGTCCGCGACGCCCTGGGGATCAGCACCGCAGCCGAGTCGAGCCACGTCCAGCGCTGGACCTTCGCCAAGCCCAGCGGGACCCGTGAGGAGCGCTACCACCTGAGCGAGGAGCTGATCGGTGTCTGTGGGGACGCCTGGTCGGACAAGCCGCGGGTCGAGGCCGCCTACCTCTCCGGCGTCGCCCTGGGCGCGGCCCTCGCGGAGCGGCTCGGCTAGGTCAGTGCCCGCGGGAGCGGCCCGGCCGCCGCGCGCCGCGCGTACGCCCGGGCGAGGACTCCGAGCGTGCCGGGGCCTTCGACCCGACTGCCTTGGCCGCTTTCGCCGCCTTCGCCGCCTTGGTGCCCGCCGTCGAGGCGGACGGCTGCGATGACCGTGAGCTGTTGGCCGTGCGTCCGCGGACGATCCCGATGAACTCCTCGATCATCTCGTGGGGGTTCTCGCGCAGCCAGGCCAGACCGATCTGCGTTGGGGTGGCGTCGGCGACGGGCCTGTGCACGAGGTCCTTGCGGCTGGCCCCCCGGGCGACGGCCTGGGGGAGGAAGACCACGCCCGCCCCACCGGCCACCAGGTCCAGGGCCTCCTCGCCCTCGAACCCCTCGACGACGTCCTCGTCGGCGAGATCCGCGCGGGTGACGGAGTCGAAGACGGCGACCGGGTGGTCCCTGGGGGCCACGACGACCTGTTGCTCGCTCCAGAGGGGGATGAGGTGCAGCCGAGGGTCTTGCAGCGGGAGCCGGACGAAACACAGGTCGACGGCCTCTCCGGTCAGAGCCGCCTGCTGGTCGCGTTGGGTGACCTCGAGCACATCCAAGCCGAGCTGAGGGAAGCGGTCAGCCCAGATCCGTCGCCACTTGGACAGCGTCACCCCGGGCACGTAGCCCACGCGCAAGGTCGGTACGGCCCGCCGGCCGTCGACCGGAAGGGGGTCGCTCACCCTTGAAGGCTAGTCCCGCGAGCGCGTGCGGTTCCCCGGAGCGCCGGGATCGCTAGCCTGGGACGGTGAGCCAGACCCTGAAGCCCATCACCGCAGCCCAGAAGCTCGGTGTCCACCTGCCCGCGACGCCCGAGGAGTTCCGGCACGCGGCGCTGACCCGCGACGAGGTGGAGCAGCTCAAGGCTGACCCGCCGCAGTGGCTGCGCGAGTTGCGTCGGAACGGGCCCTTCCCCCGCGATGTGGTCGCCCAGAAGCTCGGCATCTCCCGCGCGGCCCTGAACCGCAACGAGTTGGCTGACAGCCTCGACGCCGAGCAGATCGGCGCTCTTCTCGCCGACCCGCCGCCGTGGCTGCTCAAGGAGCGCCGCACCTACCTCGCCACGATCGAGGAGAAGGAGCGGGCCAAGGACCACCGCCTGCACCGCTGAGGGTGCCGAGCAGGAACGGAAGGGTAGGGGTCGGTGCCGCCATAACGCATCGGGAAATGGCGACACCGAGATCAGGGGAGGGGGACGGTGCCGCCACCATCGGGGGAAATGGCGGAACGGAGTTCAGGGGGAGGCGGTGGCGGCGCCGCGGCGCGAGCCCCTTGCTGCGATCGCCTCTTGATCCTGAGTCAGCAGGTCCTGGAGCAGGTCGGTCCGGGCTGCGGAGCGGCCCCGGAGGTGGCGTCGTTTCCAGGACCGTCGCTCCTCCTCGGTCAGCCCGCCCCAGACCCCGTGCTCGGTCCCCGAGCTGATCGCCCACTGCAGGCAGGCGATGCGGACCGGGCAACGGCCACAGATCTGCCTGGCCTCCTCGGCCTGGTGAGCTGCGAAGCCCGATGTCCCGATCGGAAAGAAGAGGTCGGTGTTCTCGCCAGCGCACGCAGCACCGTGCTGCCAGGTCACGATGGCCACCGCAACCGAGCGTGCGGCGCCTCGCGGCGCAGGGTGGAACCGGACGGCCGGCTTCGTCCTGTTCGCGGAGTCAGGTCAGTGGAGAGGTCCTGCGAGGTGGGTGGCATAGAAGTCCGAAGAGATCGGGTTTGCTCGCGTTGGCTGCGGCGGTGATTCCTCGTGGGCGGCGGCTCTGGGGGCGGCGACCCAACTCCAGCCCGGCTACGTCAGTAGCACTTAGCAACATACGCCGGATCGCCGGGCAGCGGTAGGGCCCGTTCTGGCACCTCTGCGCAGGGTCGGGCGCAGGTGGCGAGACCGAGCCGCGCGGTCCCCGCCGGCCTCAGCGGGGAACCTGCTCCTGGCTGCCGGTGTTGCTCCCGCCGACCTGGTCGGCCTTCTCGCCCCCGGCCTCGAGCGAGCTTCCGGCTGGGAGCTCGTGGTGGCCGCCGAACTGCTGGCGCATGGCAGACAGCACCTGGTTGGCGAACTGGTCCTCGTCGCGGGAGGCGAAGCGCTCGAACAGCGAGGCGGCCAGGACGGGGACGGGCACGCCGATGTCGATGGCGGCCTTGACGGTCCAGCGGCCCTCACCCGAGTCCGACACCCGGCCTGCGAGGCCGTCCAGCGTCGGGTTGGACTGCAGCGCGGCCGCCGTCAGGTCGAGCAGCCAGGAGGAGATGACCGACCCGCGACGCCACAGCTCGGTGACCTTGCCGGTGTCGATGTCGAACTGGTAGTACTCCGGCTCCTCCAGCGGCGCGATCTCCGCGGAGTGCTCGCCGGCCTTGATGCCCGCGTCGGCCTTGTGGAGGATGTTCAGGCCCTCGGCGAAGGCGGCCATGATGCCGTACTCGATGCCGTTGTGGACCATCTTGACGAAGTGGCCGGCGCCTGAGGGACCACAGTGCAGGTAGCCCTGCTCCTCCGCGGCGAGCTCGCCGCTCCGGCCGGGCGTGCGTTCGATCTCCCCGGGCCCGGGGGCGATGGTCTTGAGGATGGGGTCGATGAGGCCGACCGCCTCCTCGTCCCCGCCGACCATCAAGCAGTACCCGCGCTCGAGGCCGAACACCCCGCCGCTGGTGCCGATGTCGACGTAGTGGATCCCCTGCTCGCGCAGCGTCTTCGCGCGCCGGACGTCGTCGTGGTAGTTCGAGTTGCCACCGTCGATGATGACGTCGCCCTGGTCCAGCAGCGGCGCGAGCTTCTCGACCGTCTGGCCGGTGATCCCCGCCGGGATCATCACCCAGGCGACGCGGGGCTGCTCCAGCTTGGCCACGAACTCCTCGAGCGTCGCGGCGCCGACGGCCCCCTCCTTCTCGAGAGCGGCGATCGAGTCGGCGCTGACGTCGTAGACCACGCACTCGTGGCCGTCCCGCATCAGGCGCCGGACGATGTTGGCACCCATCCGGCCGAGGCCGATCATTCCGAGCTGCACCGCAGGCTCCCCTCATCGAAGGCTCAGAACATAACAGGGGCGCCCTGCGACGGCGGGAAAGGGCTGGCGGGGTCGCTGGCCGGTCCGGCAGGCTCGTGCTTGACTGGCTGCGCATCCACCTGGACGCGGCCGGAAGGTCGGGTCCCCAGAGATCCGGAGCGTCCGCCCTGTCTCTTTCCGTGGTCCTTCCGTGCTCACCCCGTCGCCGGAGCCGCTCGTGAGGGCGGTGGTCGTGCACGGCGCTGGGGACGTCCGCGTCGAGGAGCGTCCGGATCCGGTCGCCGGCCCGGGCGAGGTCGTCCTCGACCTCGAGTGGGGCGGCATCTGCGGCTCCGACCTCTCCTACTGGCGCCACGGCTCGGCCGGGACGTCGGTGATCCGCGCACCGCTGGTGCTGGGTCACGAGGTGGCCGGCCGGGTCGCCGCCTGTGGTCCTGGGGTGCACGGGATCGAGGTGGGCCTACCGGTGACGGTGCACCCGGCGACCCTGGTCGGGGAGGGGCGGATGCCGGAGCGGCTCGCAGGTCGCACCAACCTCTACCCGGAGGTCCGCTACCTCGGCTCCGCCGCCCTCGTCCCGCACACCGACGGGGCTTTCGTCGAGCAGAAGACGTTTCGCGCCGACCAGCTGCGGCCGTTGCCGGAAGGCGTCAGCACCCTGCACGGCGCCCTGGCCGAGCCGCTGGCCGTGGCGATGCACGCCGTCCGCCGGGCAGGCGACGTGCGGGGGTGCGACGTGCTGGTGAACGGTGCCGGGCCGATCGGCGCCCTGGTGGTCGCTGCGCTGACCTTCGCGGGCGCCCGGTCGGTGACGGCTGCCGACGTGAGCGCGGGCGCCCTGGACCTCGCCAGGGCCATGGGGGCCGACCACCTCGTCGACGTCGGGGCGGGGGAGAGCCTGCCCAGCGACGTCGAGCTGGTGGTCGAGGCCTCCGGCGCCCCCGGGGTGCTGGGCGCGGTGCTGCACGCCGTCGCCCGCGGCGGGACGCTCGTCCAGGTCGGTAACCTGCCCGGTGAGCCCGCTGCCGCCGCGCTCGGGGACCTCGTGACCCGGGAGATCACCTGGGTGGGCAGCTACCGCTTCGTCGATGAGATCACCGACGCCGTGGCAGCGATGGCAGCCGGTCTGGACGTGTCACCCCTGATCACGCACCAGTTCCCGCTGACCGACGCCGTCGAGGCGATGCGCACGGCCGCTGACCGCAGCAGCGGCAGCAGCAAGGTCATGCTCCGGCTCTCCTAGCTCGGGTCGGGCGACGGTTTCTCGGGCTCCGGCGCCGTCCGCGACAACCTGCGCCACACCCAGCTGGAGGGGACATGGCGGTCGAAGAGCACGTAGGCGGCACTGGAGTCGACGACCAGCGTGCTCTCGAGCTCACGGCGCTGGGCGCCCTGGCCGGCGAACAGCAGCTGGTCGTCCGGGGCCAGCTGGAGGGAGTCGTCGGGGGTGAGCAAGGCCTCGCCGTCGCGCAGCAGCAGCAGCGGGACGACGTCGAGCCGCCGATCCCGGTCTTCTGGGCTCCGGAGCAGGTCGCCCAGGGTGACTCGACCGAGCGGCAGCCAGCGCTCGAGCGCCGGCGCCTGCTGTTCGTCGAGCCGGATCTTCCAGAGCGCCGGGAGCTCGTGACCGCAGCTGTGCCGCAGCCGTTCGATGAGGTCGGCAGCCCAGCGGTCCCCGCATGAGGGCAGCTCCTGGATGAAGCGCCACAGCAGCGGTGTGCTGAGCTGGGCGTACACCTCGTGCGCCACCACCTCGGTCGGGACCAGCAGGGCGTCGACGTCCATGGCCTCGAACAGGGCGGCACTGGTGGGTCGGTTCTGCCGGGCGGCCAGGAACAGGTCGGGGTTGGAGCGACGGGCCGTGGCGAGCATCGAGAGGTTGGTCAAGTCGTTGTCGGTCCCGGCGACGAGGCCCACGGCGCCGCCGAGGTCCGCCCGGGCCAGCACCGCCGGCTCCGAGGCATCCCCGACGATGACGCCGGCCTCCGGCTCACCCTGCTCGTCCGGCTCGATGATGCTGACCTCGAGGCCCGCCGCCCGAAGGTCCTTGGTGACCTCCCGCCCGAAGCGGCCGTAACCACAGACCACCCAGCGGCCGTCGGTCGGAGGAAGGCCGCGCTCGGGCAGGGTCGCCCCGGGACCGGCCTCCAGCCAGCTCAAGAGCTGGTAGGACGCCGGCGCGCTCAGGGCGAGCCGCAGGTGCTCGCCGAAGCGGTCGAACGGGTTGACCACCACGGGCGTGCCGAACGCGTGCATCCGCTCGGCGATGCGAGTTGAGATCGTGCGGGCGATGACGGGCAAGTCGGGACGCACCAGTGCGGCCGTCATCGTGACGGCGAGGTTGGTTTCGTCGTCGTTGGTGAGCGCGAGCACGCCCGCGCAGAACGCGTGGCCCAAGCCGGCGGCCGCCAGGTGGTCGGGATTCGCGGCGTCGGCCACCAGCCCGGGGATGTCGGCGTGGAAGGACCCGAGGTCGAGGGCGTCGACGCGGTCGGCGGAGTGGTCGACCACCACCAGCTGCTGACCGAGCGCGTCGAAGGACTTCGCGAGCAGCTCGCCCGCCCGTCCGTACCCCGCGAGCAGCAGGAAGGGTTCGCGTAGCCGGGCCACTTTCCGGGTGAACCGCTGCAGCGCAAGAGCCTGACGGAAGGACCGGTCCTGGACCAGCGCCAGCAGCGAGCCGATGGCGTAGGCCCAGCCGATGACCGAGAGGTAGATCGCGAAGGTGACCCACAGGCGTTGGGCGGGGGAGAACGGCCACGGCAGCTCGCCGAAGCCGATGGTCGTGGCGGTGTAGCTCATGAAGTAGAACGCCTCGAAGAGGCTGAGGCGGGCGCTCCGGCCGTCCGGGTCGACGCCGGGGACCAGGCTCAGCCCGACGACGCTGATGGAGAAGATGACGATCAGCGTGATCAGCGGGGCGCGCATCCGCCGCATGACCAGGAAGATCGTCGAGGACGCCTGGGTCGAGGTCGGGAGGTGGACCTGTGGGGGCGGGTGGCTGACCGGCTCGTCGCGGGAGAAGAGCTGCGCCCACAGCACCAGCAGCAGGTTGCTCACCGGTGACCCAGGGTCATCCGCGGTGGAAGGTGACGGTCTCGACGACCAGCAGCACGACCGAGACGAGGTTGGCCAGCAAAGCACCCCCCGACAGCGAGACGACGCTCGCTGTGGACTCGGCGGTGATGCCAGCGACCGAGATCTCCGCGGACCACACCCATACCAGGCTGGCGGCGATGAGCTGGAGGTCGGCCACCAGGCTGGTGGCCAGGTGCACCGCGCCGATCTGGGTGCGGTCCCCGAACTTCAGCACGGTGGCGATCAGGCTGACCGCGAGCGCCGCGAACAGCTCGTAAATGCTGTGCAGCTCCGGCCGGCCGATGTCACCGAGGAAGAAGCCGAAGTTCAGCGTGGCCGCGAGCAGCACGAAGAAGCCGAAGATGACCTTCTCGAGGTTCATGCTCCTCCTGGACCCGGCGCGTCGGCACTCCGGCGGCCCCGCTCGCGACGTGCTCGCACTCTCTCACGGGCCGGGTCTGGCGGTGCTACAGCACTGCACACCTCACGGGTTCCGCGGCTCCTGGATCTCGGCGGTCACCGTCCGGTCAGGAAGGTGGTGGCCTCGGCCAGGGAGAGATCGGTCAGCACGGGGTCGTGGCGAGGACCGACGTCCCGCATGAACGCGTGCTCGCCACCGCTGTAGAGGTGGAGCTCAGCGTGCTGGAGACCCGCCGCGTAGAGCGCGGTGATGACCTGGAGCCGGGCGTCCGCCGGGACGTGCGGGTCCTCGCTTCCGAAGATGACCATCAGGCGGCCGCGAATGTCGGCGGCCCGGGCCAGGGAGTCGGCCGGGTCGGAGCCCAGGGACCCGTCGTGTAGCCCGGTCGGGTAGAAGCACACCGTGGCGGCGACCCGGGGGTCGAACGCCGCGCGGAACGCCAGGTGCCCGCCCAGGCAGAAGCCGACGACGTCGATCCGGTCGACGTCGTCGCGGCCCGAGAGGTGGTCCAGGACGGCGGTGGCGTCGGCGTCGAACTGGGCCGTCGAGGTGTGGGCGGCGGCAGCCAGTCCGGCCTGCTTTCCGGCGTCGTCGAAGGCGAGCGCCTCGCCGGGCAGCTCGCGCGGGTAGATCTCCGGCAGGCACACCAGGAACCCGGCAGAAGCCAGCCGGCGCGCGGTCCTCAGGGTGGACTCCGTGAGCTGGAAGATGTCGCTGTAGTAGAGGACGGCGGAGCTGGGAGGAGGCCCGACCGGTGTGATGACGACCGCCTCGATCTCCCCGTCGGCGCCCCGGATCTGGACCCGCTGCTCGCTCAGCTTCACCCGGCCACCCTAGGGGGCGTCCGGCGGGGTCCGCGTCTCCACCGGCGGTCTGGGACCTTAGACCCTGGTGAGCGCCGCGCGGCGTGCTCAGACTTGTCCGTGGACCGGCACGTCGCTGGTCGTCAACGTCGGATTGCTCTGGGCGTCACGTCACCCCGGTGACCACCCGGGCCGAGGAAACCCTGTCCTCTGGTCTGGGACCGCCTGGTCCGCCGGCGTCCCCCAGCGAGTAGGAAACACCGCATGCGCATGGCTCAGGTCGAGGGCAACGACCGACGCTTTCCGATCGGGACGCGAGGCGCGGTCAGCCCGGTGACGTCGGGTTGGACGGATCACGCATGAGCCAGATCGTCCTGGCCACCGCGTCAGCAGGTCTCCAGGCGCGGGTCGAGGAGGCCGCGGACGGTAGGTGCGTCACCCTGGCCCTGGCCCGGGGGCCTCTGCCGGACAGTCCGGCAGCCTTCTTCACCCAGCTCGACGTCGAGGTGCCCCCCGCGGTGATCGTGCTGGACCCGGGCCGCGACGCCACGCTGGCGCTGGAGCTGGCCGGGCAGTTCCACCTGCAGTGCCCGGGCATCAGCGTCGTCCTGGTGAGCGACCTGGGCCTCGAGATCGGTCTGGAGGCGATGCGCGCGGGGATCCGCGACATCCTCGACCCCGACTCCGACGTCGCGGCCATCCAGCATGTCCTCAGGCGGGCCGCGGACGCTGCGCGCGCCCGCACGGCAGAGCCACGGGCAGCCGACGGCGCCGCCGCGATCCGGACCAGGTCCTCGGGCCAGGTGATCAGCGTCGTCTCCCCCAAGGGCGGGGTCGGCAAGACCACGGTAGCCACCAACCTGGCGGTGGGACTGGCTCAGACCGGTCGTCACTCCACCGTGCTGGTGGACCTCGACCTCCAGTTCGGGGATGTGGCGACCGCCCTGGACCTCGAGCCGGAGTTCGCGCTTCCTGACACGCTGCACGGGCCGGCCAGCCGCGACACCATGGTCCTCAAGACCTTCCTCACTCAGCACGACACCGGGCTCTACGTGATCTGCGGAGCGCGGTCACCCGCTGAAGCTGACACGATCACCGGTCAGCAGGTGAGCCAGCTGCTGCAGATGCTCGCCTCGGAGTTCCAGTACGTCGTCGTGGACACCGCTCCCGGGCTGTCGGAGCACGTGCTGGCCTCCATGGACGCCTCGAGCGACCTCGTGCTGGTGACGAGCATGGACGTGGCGGGGCTGCGCGGCTTGGGCAAGGAGCTCGAGGCCCTGACCGAGCTCGGCATGGTGACGGACTCCCGATGTGTCGTGCTCAACCTGGTCGATCTCGGCGACGGGCTGTCGCAGGCCGACGCCGAGGCCACGATCGGCACGACGGTCGACGTACTGCTGCCCCGGTCGCGGGCGGTGCCCCGGTCGGTCAACCAGGGGATCCCGTTGCTGCAGAGCGGCCTGCGCGACCCGATGACCAAGGGGTTGCGCGGGCTGGTGAGCCGGTTCGCGCCGGACCCGTCCCCGGCGGCAGAGCCGTCGGCGCCGGTGGGGGTCACCATCGCGCAGGCACCCGCGGTCAAGGTTGAGCCGGACGTCCGACCCCGGCGGGCGGCATCGCGCTGGTCCTGGAGCCGTCGGACCGTCGCCTGAGGGCCTTCAGCCCGCTCATCCCTGCACGGGTACCTCACTGGACGGACACGGTCGCCATCACCGACCACGCCAGGCCCTTTGTCAGCGTCTCACGCGCCGGGTGGGACCTAAGTCCCGGCTGGACCGGACCAGCGTCACCGCTGTCTCGGCCGGGTGGTCATGCCGCGCCCGTGGTGCGTAAGATGCTCGCAGGCGCGCCGGGGGCGGCCTTTCCGGTCTTTCCGGTCTTTCATCCTTTCGGTAGGAGCGCCGCCCCCTGATGATCCACCGATCCACCCCGCGTTCTGGGACTGGCATGGAGCCGTCGTGACCGCGGCGCCCGCGCTGGCTTCCACCGGTGCCTCCTCGACCCCCGGCAGGGTGTGGTGGCGGCACGCGTACGTGGCGTCGATGGGTGTCATCACCGCCCTGTATTTCGCCTTGCCCGGCGACCCGCGTTACCTGTGGACCGCCCTCGGATGCCTGAGCGTAGCGGCCATCGTGGTGGGTGTTCAGGTCAATCGTCCAGCCCGAGCACTGCCCTGGTGGTTGGTGGCCGCGGGCGCGGCGACCTTCATCGCCGGCGACACGGTCTACGACCTGCTCATCGGGCCTCTCGGTTACGAGGACCCCTTTCCCTCCCTTGCCGATGTTCTCTACCTGTGCACCTACCCCTTGTTCGCGGCCGGCCTGTTGCTGCTGATCCGGGCACAGCGGCGCGAGCGTGACGGTGGAGCGCTGGTCGATGCGTTGATCATCACCACCGGTGTCGGATTCGTGGCGTGGGTGTTCCTGGCCGCGCCCTACCTCCGAGACGGCACCATGAGTGCCCTCGAGAAGGGCTTCTCGATCGCTTATCCCGTGGGCGACGTGCTGTTGCTCGCCGTCCTTGCCCGCCTCCTCATCGGAGGTCGGACAGCATCACGGTCGCTGCTCCTGCTGACCCTCGGTTCGTTTGGCCTGATGGTGTCCGATGTGCTGTACGGGCTCATCCAGCTGGCAGGGTCGTGGGAGACCGGCACCCCCGTCGATCTCGGCTGGATCGTCTTCTACGTGGCCTGGGGTGCTGCGGCCCTGCAACCGGACATGGCCGATCTGACTGAACCGGCGTCGCTGCCTTCGCCGGTGCTCTCCCTGTCACGACTTCGCGTCCTCGGGTCGGTGTCGTTGTTGCCACCTCTCGTGCTGCTCTTCGAAGCTGTGACCGATGACCTGCACGACATCGTGCTGAACGCCCTGACCACCGCGGTGATCTTCGGACTGGTGACGGTCCGGCTCGCTGGGCTCATCCGTACGGCACGGCAGTCGACCGAGCGCGAGAGCGTGCTGCGACGCGCCGGTGAGTCGCTCGTGAGCGCCTCGAGCCGCGACGACATCTACGCCGCGGGCGTTCAGGCGATTGCGGCGATCACCAGGACCGGCGGCGAGCCCACCATCTTGGTGGCGATGAGAGCGGGCGCCTCCTTGAGGCTCGTCCATGACTCGGCAGACCCGGCTGCGGACTTGTCCGGCGCCGTGGTCCCAGATGCCGACGGCCTCGTCGAGCAGCACGGCGACGAGCTGCGTGAGCACTCGTACGTGCTCACCTGCTCCGACCAGTCCGGCGCGGTGGTGAGGGCCCGGCTCGGCCCGGGCGTGCCGGTGCTGGCAGCGGCGTTGGTCCGGTCGGACGAGGTGGTAGGTGTCGTCGTCGTCAGCGGTGTCAACCTCGAGAGCGGCGACACGATCGACGCGGTCTGTGCGATGACAGCCCAGATGGCGCTCGCCCTCGAGAGCGCCGACCTGAACGAACAGGTGCTGCAGCGCAAGAGCGAGGCCCAGTTCCGGTCGCTGATCCAGAACACGTCGGACATCATCTTGGTGGTGGACGCCGACCTCCACATCACCTACCAGACGCCCTCGGTGCGGACCGTGCTCGGGTACGAGCCGGAGCAGGTGGTGGGACGGCCGGTGCTGGATCTGGTCACCAGTCTCGACACCGCGCCGGCCTCGGTCCTCCTGCGCCGGGTCGGATCACGACCGGTCAGGGGCCGGGCGGCGCCGGTCGAACCGGACGACGTGTGGCGCCTGGTTGACGCCTCAGGTCGGCAGCGCGCCTTCGAGGTGACCTGCAGCAACCTCCTGAAGGACCCGTCTGTGCGCGGTCTGGTCCTCACGCTGCACGACATCACCGAACGACGGGCCCTGGAGGAGCGGCTCAAGCACCTGGCCTTCCACGACTCGCTCACTCAACTTCCCAACCGTGCGCTCTTCCTCGACCGGGTCGAGCAGGCTCTGGCCCGGCAGGGTCGTCATCGAGAGCGTCTGGCTGTGATGCTGATCGACCTCGACGACTTCAAGCTGATCAACGACACCCGCGGTCACGCTGCGGGGGACGGGCTCCTGATCAAGGTCAGCGAGCGGATAGCCCGGGCCCTTCGCCCCGAGGACACCTGTGCACGACTCGGAGGTGACGAGTTCGCTGTGCTCGTGGAGGGCCTGACCACGGACGAGGAGACCGGCCAGCTCGTCGAGCGGCTCCTGACCTCCCTGAGGACGCCGTACGGCGTCGGGGACGACGAGCTGACGGTGCGGGCCAGCATTGGACTGTCTACCAGTGACTACGGTGCCGATGCCGCTGAGCTGCTCATTCAGGCGGACCTGGCCATGTATGCCGCGAAAGACGCCGGCAAGGGGACCTACGAGCTGTATCGACCGTCGCTTCAGCATGTGATGCAGAGCCGTCTCACCAAGGTGCGGGACCTGCAGCGGGCTTTGGGCGATTCCCAGTTCAGGCTCCACCACCAGCCGATCGTGCACCTCGCCTCGGGGCGCGTCGTCGGCACGGAGGCCCTGCTCCGGTGGCAGCACCCCGAACACGGCCTCGTGATGCCCGGCGAGTTCATCGACGTCGTGGAGGAAGGCGAGCTGGCCATCCCGCTGGGCCGCTGGGTGATCGAGACCGCCATCGCGCAGGCGACCACCTGGCAGCCGCTCGGGAGGGACGCAAAGCCGATCCGGGTGAGCGTCAACGTGGCGCCGCGCCAGCTCGCCGATCCGGAATTCGTCGACTACGTCACCCAGGCGTTGGACATCCACGGACTGCCGCCCCAAGGACTGGTCCTGGAGATCACCGAGCGGACGCTGACGGTGCAGGAGCCTCAGATCGTGTCCTCGATGCGGCGGCTCACCGCGCTGGGCGTCGGTCTTGCGGTCGACGACTTCGGCACGGGCTACGCCGCGCTGGGCTATCTGCGCAGGTTCCCCGTGACCACGTTGAAGGTTGACCGGTCCTTCGTGACTGGGTTGGACGGATCAGCGGACGACCAGGCGTTGGTGGCGGCGATCATCCGGCTCGGCGAGACGCTGAACCTGAGCCTGGTGGCCGAGGGCATCGAGACGGTCCAGCAACGCGACGCGCTGATCGCCCTCGGCTGCACACAGGGACAGGGCTTCCTCTACGCGCGAGCCCTCCCCCCAGAGGAGATCCGCGCCTACATCTCGATCCGGTCTGCGACCGACGTCACGCACACCCACGCAGCGCTCGCCTCTCAAGTCCAAGGAGCACGCTAGATGACCACCTCACCTCCCATGGTTCGGCGCACCGACCGGACGGTCAGCGCCCACTTCGACGACCTCGACAGGTTGCGGCGCACCAGCCCCATGTACGACGCCGTCATCGAAGAGATCGACGGTCGGCGGATCCGCATCGGGAACCGGTGGCTCGCCGACTTTGCGTCGTGCAACTACCTGGGGTTCGACCTCGACCCCGAGGTCATGAGCTCCGTCGAGCCGATGATCCGTCGGTGGGGAACGCACCCGAGCTGGTCGCGGCTCCTGGGCAACCCCCGCCCCTACCTCGACATCGAGGAGCGGCTCACCGCCCTGCTGGGTGCCCCCGACACCCTGGTGCTACCGACGATCTCCCAGATCCACACGACCGTCATCCCGGTTCTCGCCGGGCAGGGGACCGTACTCATGGACGCGCAGGCGCACAAGACCATCTACGACGGCTGCTCCATCGCCCGCGGTCGAGGCGCCACGCTCGAGCGGTTCACCGCCAACGACGTGTCGGACCTCGAGCTGCAGCTGAGGATGGCCGATCCCAACCTCCCGCGCCTGGTCTGCATGGACGGGGTCAACAGCATGACCGGGAACATGCCCGACCTGGTCAGGTTCGCGCAGGTGTGCCGGGACTATGAGGCCTTGCTCTACGTCGACGACGCTCACGGGTTCGGTGTCGTCGGCGAGCGACCGGACGTGGCCCATCCTTACGGGTACCGGGGCAACAGCATCGTGCGCCACTTCGGGGAGAGCTACGACAACATCGTGCTGGTCGGCGGGTTTTCCAAGGCCTACTCCTCCTTGATGGCGTTCCTGGCGCTGCCCACCGGGCTGAAGAACCTGCTGAAGGTCGCCGCGCCGACCTACCTCTACTCCGGTCCCTCCCCGACCGCCTCCCTGGCTACCGTCCTGGCCGGGCTGGAGGTGAACGACCTCCGTGGTGACGTCATCCGCACGGACCTGCACCGCAAGACCGCCACGGTTCTCGAGACGGTTCACGCCCTCGGCTTGTCCACTCCGAACACGTCGGGCCTGCCGATCATCGAGCTCCCTCTCGCCGATCCCGACGACATCGGCGCGGTCGGTGACTTCTTGTTCTCCCGAGGCATCTACGTCACCCTCGCGGCCTACCCGCTCGTGCCGCGTGACCAGGTGGGCTTCCGGGTCCAGGTCACCGCGGCCAACACGGAGGAAGAGATCGAGCAGCTCTGCAGCGTGCTGGGCGAGCTCGCCGCCCGGTTCGCGTTGCGTCCAGCCGGATGACCAGGGTCGACCACCAAGAAGGCATGACGAGCGTGCGTCTGCTGGCCCCGCTGCGCTTTCGTGACTTCCGCCTGCTGTGGACCGGGATGACGCTGTCCTTGCTCGGTGATGGCGTTCTCCTGGTCGCGCTGGCCTGGCAGGCCTACGAGCTCTCGAACCGGCCGGCCGCCCTGTCTGCAGTCCTGGTGGCCCTCACGGTCCCTCAGATCGTGCTCGTGCTTTTCGGTGGCGTCGTCAGCGACCGGTTTGAACGACGCCGACTGATGCTGGCGGCCGACCTTGTCCGCGGCGTCAGTCTCGCGGTCCTGGCCTGGCTGTCCCTCGTCGGCGCGCTCGAGCTGTGGCACATGGTGGCGTTCGCTGTCGTGTACGGCTCCGCGTCGGCGTTCTTCATGCCCGCCTTCGAGGCCCTGGTACCCCAGCTCGTCCCGGTAACGCACCTCACCGAAGCCAACGCCCTCGACCAGTTCGTGCGACCGGCGACGCTGTGGCTGCTCGGGCCTGCGCTGGGAGGGGTGATCATCGGGACCTGGGGAACAGGTTGGGCCTTCGCGCTGGATGCGGCCACCTTCGGGGTCTCCGCGTTCTGCTTGCTCCGGTTGACGCCCATCGCTCCCGAGGAGAGCCAGCCGCTCACCGTGCGCGCCGTCCTCACTGACCTGCGCGAAGGGTTCGACTTCGTGCGCAGGACGCCGTGGCTCTGGGCGACGTTCGTCGCCGCCACCTTCACCTACCTGTTGTTCCTGGGGCCCACCGAGGTGCTGCTGCCCTACCTGGTCAAGAACGAGCTGGGAGGCAGTGCTCGCGAGCTGGGGCTGATCCTGGCCGCGGGCGGTGTAGCCGCGTTGGTGGCGGCTGCTCTCATATCCCAGACGGGTCTCCCACGCCGGACCATGACCTTTACCTACCTGGCATGGGCTGCGGGCACCCTCGCCGTGGGCGGCTACGGGCTGGCCCACACGACGTGGCACGCGATGAGCGCTGCTGCTTTGATCAGCGGCTTCGAGGCGCTCGGCGCGGTGGCGTGGACGACGACCAAACAACGGCTGATCCCCGGGGACCTCCTGGGCCGCGTCTCGTCCTTCGACTGGTTCATCTCCATCTCCCTGGTGCCCGTCTCCTACGCGGTCACGGCCCCCGTCGCAGCGGCCATCGGCACCCGCCCGACGTTGATCGGTGCCGGCGTGCTCGGAGCCGCCGTCACCCTCGGCTTCTTGTTCGTACCCGGCGTGCGCGACCCCGAGCGTCCGCCCGCCGTCACCGGTGCCGTCGAATCGTCCCTGGTGTCATGACCCCAGACGAGGCAGGCACCCTCATCCACAGCCTTGGAGAAGCCTTCCGAGCCGGGGACGTCGACGCTGTGACCAGCCAGTTCGTCACGGCAGGCGACGTCATGTACGCCGGCTCGGAGCGCGGGGAGGTGGCGCTAGGGCTCACCGAACTCCGGTTGCTCCTCACCGACCTGTTCGCCAGGGAGGAGCGCTACTCCTGGCAGTGCGAGACCGTACGGGTCGCCCCCTGCACTGCGGGCTACGCAGTCCTGGCCGACGCCACCTTGTTCGTCGACCCGTATCCCGACCCGACAGAGGGAGCCGGCCGCTCAGCGCTGCCCTACCGCGTCAGCGGCCTCCTGGAAAACGAGAACGAGAACTGGCGGTGGCGGTTCTGCCACGGGTCTGAGCCAAGCCCCTCTGCCGCCTCGAGTGAGCGATGAGCGTGGACTGCTCGGCAGGCGGCAGTCAGGATCGGCTCCCGGGTTGGGTCGGCCGGCTCAATCGGCCGTCTCGCCGCTGATCCGGCCGGCCATCTGCTCCTTGGCCGCGCTGGTCAGCAGGGCTTGCCAGAGCTCGAGCTTGTCCTTGTCCTGCGCACTCCACCACGGGCTGTGGAACAGGTTCTCGACCAGCAGGAACACCAAGGTCTTGACCAGGGGCGCGTCGTTGAAGGCGTAGGGCGGGTGCCCGCCGAGGCAGGCCCGGTAGCGGCTGTTCAACCAGATCGCGTTGCTCTCCCGGTCGATGTCGAAGAACACGTCGTCGGTGAAGTTCCGCCACCGGAGGTCCACGCCCAGGTGACCGGCGACCATGTCGAGCTCACGCTCGACGGTGCGCTTCACCTGCACCGGCAGTCCGCGACCCAGCGGGATCACCTGGGCGCGGGCGCGGTTGCGGCTGTAGGCCTTCGCGAAGATCTGCCGGGCCGTGACGAGGTAAGCGGAAAAAGGGGTGCCGTCGTCGGCCCGGCTGGCGCTCAGCGCGGTGGCGAACGCGGGACCGGTCAGCAGCCTCGCCTCGCCGGCACCAAGCCCTGCTCCTGCCTGGACGTCGTCCAGGTCGATGGCGATACGGGCCAGCTGGAGGTCCCGGCTGTCCAGCCGGAGCTCGTCCCAGCCGCCGAGCTGCAGGAGCCGGTTGCGGCGGTAGAGGTAGATCCCCTGGTGCTGCTCCGGAGAGCCTTGAGGCAGGAGGAACTGGGGCTGCTGGGACCGCCCGGGCCAGATGTGGCACTGGGCGCTGCGGGCGACGCCGTCCACGGTGAACCGGAAGGTCTTGGGGTAACCCTGGGCTCCGGTGCGGCGGTAGCCGAAGGGGTTGAGGGCACGAACCTCGAAGGTCGGGCCGAGGTCCCCACCCAGCTGCTCCACGTCGACCGAGATGACCACGCCCCGCTCGAGGGCCCGGTGGAAGACGACCGCGAGGTGGTGCTGGAGCGCGGAGACCGCGGCGTCCAGCCGGGCCGCGAAGACTGCCTCGTCGGCGGTCGTCAAGGCACGGACGCCGTCCCAGCGGACCGTCGTCCCCGTCGTCTGCGGAAAGCCCCACCGGCGGGCCAGCTCCTGGGCGGCCGGACCCGAGCCGACGATGTCCCCCTCGTCCGAGTTGGCCTCGCTGGCCAGCCAGCGCCGACCGGTGGCGGGGTAGGGGGCTGCGACCGAGAGCACGGTGAGGCTGTCGGCCTGGGTGAACGAGGCCGATCGCAACCCGAGCCCGACAGCCCGCGCCGCGGTGCCGGGCGCGCGCGGGAGCTCGAGGCCCAAGGCGTCGATCTGGCTGGGGGTCATCCCGGGTCCGTCGTCGGCCACGAACAGCGTGGACACCGCGGTCTCGGTGACGACGAGCCGGACGTGCACGTGCCCCGCCCCCGCGCCGAGGGAGTTGTCCACCAGCTCGGCTACGGCGAGCTCGAGCGGGTAGCCCGTCGTCGAGGTCATCGGGCGAACAGCGATTCGACGCGGTCACGGATCTCGGCGGGACCGAACGGCTTGCGGATGAAGTCGTCTGCCCCCGGGGGGCAGCCCCGCTCGTCGAGGTCGCCGCGGTAGCCGGCACTGATGAGGATGACGAGCATCTCCGCGGTCGCGCTGTCGGCCCTCAGGCGGGCGAGCACCTCGGTACCGGACACCTTCGGCATCGTGATGTCGAGGATGGCCATGGCGGGGCGGTGCTCCGCCACCAGATCAAGCGCCTCCTGGCCGTCGGCGGCGTCGATCACCTGGTATCCCGCCTTGGTGAGCCGTCGCCGGATGAGGGCGAGCAGGTCGGGGTCGTCGTCAGCCACCAGCACCGAGGGGGACGCGGTGACGCTGCCGGGTGCGGTCACCGTGCTGACACCCGACCCACACCGGGCAGCGTGACCAGGAAGACCGAGCCCTGACCGACCTCGCTGGTCACGGCGATGTTGCCGTTCTGGGCCTGGATCATCTGCTCGGCAATGGCCAGTCCGAGGCCAGAGCCCTTGCTGCCCATCTGCAGGGCGCCCTCGGCCCGGAAGAAGCGGTCGAAGATGTGGGCGACGGACTCGGGGTCGATGCCTATGCCGGTGTCGGTGACGCTCAGGAGGACGGACGGACCCTCCTGTCGGGCACTGACACTCACCTGACCGCCGCGCGGGGTGAACTTCAGCCCGTTGCTGATGAGGTTGCTGAGTGCCTGCTCCAGCCGGAGCGGGTCGACCAGGGCTGAGACCGGCTCGGCGTAAGGATCCCGGACGAGGTCGATGTTCCCGCGCTGGGCCACGGAGGAGAAGGAGGCGAGGAGCTGGTCGAGGAAGGGCAGCAGTGCGACGGGCTCGGGCCGCATCATCGATGGGCTGATCTCAGACTCACCGAGGATCAGGAGGTCGTCGATCAGCTGGTTCAGCCGCTGGGCGTTGCGGTAGGCGACCTCGAGGCAGCGACGGTCGTCCTCATCCAGCTCGTCGTTGTCGAGGACCTCCTCGATGAAGCCGAGGACTGAGGCGGTGGGGGTCTTGAGCTCGTGCGAGGCGGACGCCGCGAAGTTCCTCTGCATCAGGTTGGCGGCCAGGGCGGCGTCCCGGGCCGCGACCATGGCAGCCGTCGCGGCCTCGTCGGCAGTGACGTCGATCAGGGTGCCGATCCAGTCCACCATCGCCCCGCTGGCGTCGTGGATGGGCTTGCCCTTGGCCCGCACCGTGATGAGCTCGCCGTTGGCCCGCCGCGCGAGCTGGAAGCGCTGGGTGTACCAGCCGTCGGTCCACGAGCCGTCGGCGGTGGGCGAGGTGGGCGAGGGAGGGGGGGACACCGGCACGGGTTGGTCCTGCACAGGGCCGATGATCGTCCCCCAGGGTCGTCCCAGGACCTCCTCCGCCCGGAGCCCGGTCAGCTCGCACCACCGGTCGTTGACGTAGGTGTAGTTGCCGTTGGCGCCCAGCCGGAAGATGGCCACGGGTGTCGCGTCGGTGAGGAGCGCCAGGTGGTCGGCGGAGCGCTGTACCCGCAGCGTCTCGGCGGCGAGCTCCTCGGCCCGCAGGTAGAGGCTGGCGAATACGGCTACCTTCGCCCGGAGCTCGGCCGGGGGGACGGGACTGAAGATGAAGTCCGCCGCACCGGTGGAGTAGGCCGTGATGTCGGCGATGGCCTCCCGACCGTAGCCGGTGATGAAGATGATCGGGGTCAGCTCGGACTGGCGACGCTGGCGGATCATGTGCGCGGTCTCGAAGCCGTCCATCAGGGGCATCCGCACGTCCAGCAGGATGACCGCGAAGTCCTGCACCATCAGCGCCCGGAGGGCGGCCATCCCGGAGTCGGCCTCGACAATCTGATAGCCGATCGGCGACAGCACCGCCTTGAGGGCCAGCCGCTTTCCGGGGGTGTCGTCCACGATGAGCACGGGGACCGAGGCGTTCGATCGCGTGGCCTCGGCGCTGGGGCGCCGCTGAGGAAGGACTTGGGTCACGAGAATCCTCCAACCGTTCCGACCGGGGTGGCGGTGAGGACCGGCACGTCCAGATCCAGATCCAGATCCGGCTCTGGCTCAGCCACCGGTGTTTCCGGCTCCGCCTTCACCCCGGCGATCCAGGGGGACAGCACCGCGAACAGCTCGGTCGAGCTGATCGGCTTGGGGACGTAGTCGTCGGCGCCGGCGTCGAGGCAGCGTTGCCGCTCGCCGGCGACCACCTTGCCGGTGACGGCGACGATGGGCAGGCTCTCCATCCCGTCCATCTTCCGGATGGCCCGCATCGTCTCGTAGCCGTCCATCACCGGCATCATGATGTCCATCAGGATGACGTTGACGCCGGACGGCTGGCTCAGCAGCTGCAGAGCCGCGCTGCCGCTCTCGGCGAAGCTCACCTCGGCGCGACCACGCTCCAACAGCGCGGTCAGCGCGAAGATGTTGCGCACGTCGTCGTCGACGATGAGGATTCGGGCTCCGCCGAGGTCGATGACCTCGTCGGGTGGAGCCGGGAAGCGACGCACGATCTCGGGCGTCGGGTGCTCCTGCTGGGTGTGCGCGGGGAGCACTCGCGCCTGCTGCTGACCGCCCACTCTGGCGGCGGGAGCGCGGTGACCGGGCACCCGCTGCGCGGGCTCCTCCACCGGCAGGACGAAGGTCGCTGCGGAGGGGATCTCGACGGGGAGGTACACGGTGAACGTGCTGCCCTGGTCGACTTCGCTGACGACGGCGATCTCCGCCCCGAGGAGCCGCAGCAGCTCGCGGCTGATGGACAGGCCGAGGCCGGTGCCGCCGTAGAGCCGGGACGTGCTGCCGTCGCCCTGGGCGAACTCCTCGAAGATCCGCGACTGCTGCTCCTCGTCGATTCCGATCCCGGTGTCGGTGACGGCGAAGGCGATCACGGACGGGCTCTGCGCCGGGTCGATCACGTCACCACTCCAGCTACCCGGCTCCGCCATGCCGATCCTCAGCGTGATGGTGCCGTGGTGGGTGAACTTGATCGCGTTGGACAGCAGGTTCTTGAGCACCTGCCGCAGGCGGTCCGGATCGGTGATGAGGTCCTGCGGGCAGTCCGGGGCCATCTCGACCGAGAAGGTCAACCCCTTGTTGAGCGCCACCGGCTCGTACTCCCGGCGCAGGGCGGTGCAGAGGTGCGCGAGCGAGATCTCCAGCAGGTTCAGGGTCACCGTCCCCGACTCCACCTTGGCCAGGTCGAGGATGTCGTTGAGGAGGGTGAGCAGGTCGTTGCCGGACGCGCGGATGGTGCTCGCGTACTCGACCTGCGTCGGCGTCATGTTCCCATCACGATTGTCCTCGAGCTGCTCGGCCAGGATGAGCAGGCTGTTGAGCGGTGTCCGGAGCTCGTGCGACATGTTCGCGATGAACTCGGACTTGTACTTCGACGACACCGCGAGCTGGTCGGCCTTCTCCTCGAACAGCCGCTTCGACTCCTCGACCTCCTGGTTCTTGGCCTCCGCCTCGGTGTTCCGGATAGCCAGCAGCTCGGCCTGGCGCGCGAGGTCCTCGTTCGACTCGCGCAGCTCCTCCTGCTGCGCACGCAGCTCCGCGGAAAGCACCAGGGACTGCCGCAGGGCGTTCTCGGTCACGGTGGAGGCTTCGATGGTGTTCAGGACCAGGCCGATGCTCTCCGGGAGCTGGTCGAGAAGGGCCTGGTGGGTCGCGCTGAAGGGGGAGAAGGAGGCCAGCTCGACGACCGCCCGCACCGAACCCTCGAACAGCACGGGCAGCACGATGATGTTGAGGGGCGGCGCCGAGCCGAGGCCGCTGCTGATCCGAACGTAGTCGCTGGGGACCTCGGTGAGCAGGATGCGCTTCTTCTCCTTCGCGCACTGCCCGACCAGGCCCTCGCCGAGCTTGAACGTCGTGGAGGTGTGGCGCCGCTCGTCGTAGCCGTAGCCGGCTTCGAGCGTCAGGACCGGGTCCTTGCCGTCGATGCCGGTGCTCATCGAGTAGAAGACGGCGTGCTGGGCCAGGACCAGCGGTGCGAGCTCGCACAGGATCATGTTGGAGACCTCGGCGAGGTCGCGCTGGCCCTGCAGCATGCGCGTGAAGCGCTCCCGGTTGGTCTTGAGCCAGTCCTGCTCGATGTTCTGCCGGGTCGTCTCGCGCAAGTTGCGGATCATCTCGTTCAGCTTGTCCTTGAGGACAGCCACCTCGCCACTGGCCTCCACGCTCACCTGCTGGGTGAGGTCGCCCTCGGTCACCGCCGTGGCCACGTCCGCGATCGCGCGCACCTGGTTAGTCAGGTTGGCCGCCAGCTGGTTCACGTTGTCGGTGAGGTCCTTCCAGACCCCGCTGACCTCCGCGGACTGCGCCTGCCCGCCCAGCCGGCCCTCGACGCCCACCTCGCGGGCCACGCGGGTGACCTCCGAGGCGAAGGCGTTGAGCTGGTCGACCATGGCGTTGACGGTGTCCTTGAGCTCCAGGAACTCGCCCTTGACGTCGATCGAGATCTTCTTGCTCAGGTCGCCGTTGGCGACGGCGGTGGTGACCTCGGCGATGTTGCGGACCTGCCCCGTGAGGTTGCTGGCCATGAGGTTGACGTTGTCGGTCAGGTCCTTCCAGACCCCGCCCACCTCGATCGTGACGGCGGCCGCCTGGCCGAGCTTGCCCTCGGTGCCGACCTCGCGGGCCACGCGGGTCACCTCGGAGGCGAAGCTGTTCAGCTGGTCGACCATCGCGTTGAGGGTGTTCTTCAGCTCGAGCATCTCGCCTCGCACGTCGGCGGTGACCTTCTTGCCGAGGTCCCCGTCCGCGACGGCGCCGATGACCCGCTGCATCTCGCTCGTCGGGCGCACGATGTCGTCGATCATGTCGTTCACGGAGTCGACGCTGCGGGACCAGCTGCTGGCCGAGACTCCTGGGGTCAGACGCTGTGAGAGCCGCCCCTGCCGACCGACCGTCTCGCTGACCCGCTCGAGCTGCTGGGCGAAGGACTGGTTGGCGATGATGACGTCGTTGAGGTCCTCGGCGACCCTGCCGGGCAGTCCAGTCCAGGCGCGCGGCATGCGGGCGGCGAAGTCGCCCTCCTTCACCCGGGCCAGCACCTCGAGCAGGACTGCGAGCTTGCTGTCCTCGTCGACGTCGACGTCGACGTCGACGTCGGACCGGTCCAGAGCCAGGTCAGTCACCGCAGCGCCCCGACCTGGACCGAAGGGCTCTGATCAAGGGGGGCGGGACGCGGATCGGGGGTTCGCGAGCTAGACACGGACAAATGGGCCTCCGGGGCGTGAGCGCCGCCCCCACGGCTAGCTGTCACTGCTGTCACTCAGCGTGATGTCGAAACCAACATCGACTGGTGAACCTGGAGAAATCAGGCCCGGCGAGTGGAAGTCGTATGCCCATGGTACGGCCCTGCCCGCCCTATCCCCTAATGTCAGGAATCGGCCTCTCCGGACTGGGCTGAAAGGAAGCCGAGCCGAAGGAAAATGTTCACGCAATGGCCCCGGTCAGCCCTGGCGGTCGAAGCCCGGTGGCTGGCTCTTGTCGAGGACCTGGCGGATGGTGCTGCGCAGCTGCCCCAGCCCCTGCCCCTTGTCCAGGACGGCTGCTGCTCCGGCGGCCTGGGCGCGAGCGGTCAGGGCCGGCCCCGAGAAGCCGGTCAGCAGCACCACCGGGACGGCGGGACAGCGTTGCTGGAGCACGGTCAGGGTCTCGAAGCCGTCCAGGGTGGGCATGTTGATGTCCAGGACGATGCAGTCCACCTCGTGCCGGTCCAAGAGCTCCAGGACCTCGGACCCGTTGGCGGCTGGGTCGAGCAGGGCGAAGCCCCGCTTGGCCGACAAGGTGTAGGTGGCCAGCAGTCGGAGGGAGTCGTCGTCATCGGCGAAGATGACGCGAATGGGCGGCTCTCTCGTTGGAGGATCGCTCGGGGATTGTGCTGTCGCGGGCATAGGAATCCTTGGTCAGAAGAGCGGCCCGAGATCCGAGGCCCGACCTTAACAGGGGGCTGGGAAATGAACGCTTTCTCCGTCGCTCGTTCGGAGGGTTCTGGTGTTACCGAGCTGGCTGGCGCAGGCGTCGCAGGGAGTCCTGGACCCGTTCGTGCTCATGCCCGATCTCGCCGGCGAGGCCGGCGACGTCGCCCGGGACCTCGAGGACGGCCCTTTCGACGCGGCTGAGCAGGGCGGTCAAGCGGGTGGCCCCGAGGATGGCGCTGATCGACTTCCAGGTGTGGCTGAGCCGCAGGATCCTGGTCGTGTCATCGACGGCGAGGGCGTCGGCCAGCTCGCGGACGGATCGGGCGGAATCGAGGAGGTACTGCTCGATCAGCTGTGAGAGCGCGGCTCCGTCCTCGTCGTCGATCATGTCCCTCAGGTCGGCGATGACCACGTGGTCGACGGGCGGCACGGTCACCGGAGGGATACCGGGCACATCCTGCTGTTCCTGGGCGGGGAGGTCGGCGTCCGACCGACGCGAACGAGCACGGACGCGGGTGAGGACCTTCTTGAGCTTCTCGGCCTTGACGGGCTTGGCCACGTAGCCCTGCATGCCGGCGGCGGCGCAGGCTTCACGGTCCTCGACCATGGCACTGGCCGTCATGGCGATGATGTGGGGCTGCCGCTCGGCCGGGAGCTGGGCTTGGATCTGGCGGGTGGCCTCCAGACCGTCCATCTCGGGCATCTGGACGTCCATCAGCACGGCGTCGTAGTCGACGGCGCCGGCCGCGCGGACAGCTTCCTGGCCGTTGGCCACGATGTCGATGCGGTGACCCATCTTCTCAAGCATGAGCTGAGCGACCCGCTGGTTGATCGCGTTGTCCTCGGCCACCAGGATCCGCAACGACGTGAGCCCCGGCTGCAGCGGGTCGGGCCGCGCGTATCCCGGCTCCATGTCCTGGGTCCGGCTGAGGGCGCTCGACAGGGCGTGCCGGAGCGCCGTTCCCTTGATCGGCTTCGGCAGGATCGCGGCGTACTCGGCGCTGGCCCCGAAGGGCCGTAGGCCCATGCTGGTGAGCAGCAGGATCGGGGATCCCGCGTTCGCGGTCCGCCGCAGGGCAGACGTCAGCTCCAGCCCGGTCATGTCCGGCATGTGCATGTCGACGATGGCCACGTCATAACGGAACCCCTCCGCCACCATGGCCAGTGCGGCGCTGGGGGTCTGCGCGGTGGTGCAGCGCATGCCGAGACCGGTGAGCTGCAGGTCGAGGATGCGCACGTGGGTGGCGTTGTCGTCCACCACCAGCACGGACAGCCCGGCCACCGCGGGGTTGTTCGGGGCAGGCTGGTCCTTGAGCACGGCGTCCCCGGCCGCCTGGACGATGATGGTGGCGGTGAACGTCGACCCCTCCCCGACCTGGCTGGTCACGCGCACGCCACCACCCATCGCGTGCGCCAGCCGCTGGCTGATCGCCAGACCGAGGCCGGTGCCGCCTTGCGCCCGGGTCCTGGAGGCGTCGACCTGGGAGAACGACTCGAACAGCCGGGACACCCCCTGGGGGGAGATGCCGATTCCGGAGTCGGTGACCTCGATGGTGAGGAGCAGGCGGTCGTCGTCCAGGGGGGCTGTCGACGCCGTGAGCAGCACCTCACCGGTGGGGGTGAACTTGACTGCGTTGGAGAGCAGGTTGATGACGACCTGCCGCAACCGGTCGACGTCGCCGACCACGACCGCTGGACAGCTGTCGTCGATGTAGGCCATCAGGTCCAGCCCCTTGGTCCCGGCGGCGGGGACGACCAGGTCCAGGCACCCCTCGAGCTGCTCGCGCAGCCGGAAGGGCTCCGTGGCGAGCTGCAACTCGTTCGCCTCGATCTTGGAGAAGTCCAGGATGTCGTTGATCACCGCGAGCAGGGCGTCGCCGCTGGCGCGCACCGTCTGCAGGAACTCGTGCTGCTGGGAGTCGAGCTCGGTGTCCAGCAGCAGGTCGGTCATGCCGATCACCGCGTTCATCGGTGTCCGGATCTCGTGGCTCATGGTGGCCAGGAAGGTCGACTTGGCGGCGGTGGCGGCGACAGCCTCGTCCCGCGCCACGATCAGGGCCTGGTTGGCCCGCAACGCCTCGTCCCGGGCCGCCGCCAGCTCCTTTTGGATCCGCTGGTGCTCCGTGACGTCCGCCGCCACCCCGCAGGTCGCGTACAGGTTCCCCTTGCCGTCGAACACGGGGAAGCCGGTGGTTTCGAAGTAGCGCGTCACGCCGCCGATCTCGGCGGACGTGTCCTGTCGCACCGGTCCGGCGTGAGCGGCCCGGTCGAGCTCGGCCGCGTAATCCTCCAGGGCCGGGTCGAGCGCCGCGACCGTGTGGCCCAACAAATCTTCTGCGCTGACGCCCAGTGCCTGCTCGTAAGCCCGGTTCACCATGAGGTAGCGCCCCTCCAGGTCCTTGACGTAGACCAGGGACGGACTGTGCTCGTTGATGGAGCTCATCAGCGACACCGCGAGATCCCGGTCGCCCTCGGCCTCGATCCGGGCCAGGCTCTCGGCCCGGTACTTCTCCAGCTCGCTCAGCCGCTGCTCCTCGACCCAGTCCTGGAAGAGCGGGGCCGTCCCCAGCAACCGGCCGTAGTAGCGACGCAAGCTCAGGTAGTAGATGGCCACGCACGCGGTCACGGTGTGGATGCTGGCAGTCCACCACGTGCTCATCTGCTCTGCGGCCAGCGCCGAGTCGCTGTTCCCGAGCGGAACGATGAAGCGATCCAGGTAGCCGCCGGAACAGCTGAGGAAGATCGCGGCGGTGGCCACGGCCAGCTTGTTGTGTAGCTGGCGTGTCCGGATAGCCGGAACCACGATCGAGGTGGCGATGCAGAGATAGGCCAGACCGGTGATCAGGTTCGCGGCCGCCTCGAGGTGCCACGCGCTCACAGGGATTCGCCTCGGACGCCCTCAGATCCAGGGGAAAGCAGGCGCGGACGGACCTGGCCGGGAGGAGGGTCGGGAGCGGAGGAGCGCGGTGCGGGCATCAGTCGGCCTTGTCGTGACTAGCTGCTGGTAGGCCCGAGTCCCCTATCAGGTGAAACTTTAGCGCACAACGACCCAAGGGTCAGGTTGGTCTGGGCGAATGACCCTGGGCTGGTCCGGCCCCGCGTGGAGCGGCTTTTAGCGGGTCGTCGCGACTGCACCGCGCTGGTGGACGGCGTGCTCCGACAGGTGGACGTGGTTCGCGGCGTCGTCGGCGACGGCGCTGCCCTCCACCCCGTGCTCTGCTTCGTCGAGGCCGACTGGCCGATGATCGGAGGCTCCTTCACCACCCGCGGTGTGGAGGTGCTGTGGCCTCGCAAGCTCTACCCCAAGCTGACCGCCGAGGGGCCACTGAGTCTGGAGGACCTTAAGCAGGTCCACCGGCTGCTGCATGAGGCACTTCCGCCGGCGGGCTGAGGAGGCTCTCGCGCTCCCCTGATCTGCGCCCTCGATAGGTCACGATGCCGCCAGCGCGGCGCTGGCGAAGAAGGCGGACGGCATGGGGTGCTGCAGCCTCCAGGTGATGGCGATCGGCCGCTCCCCGACGTGGCTGACGTAGGAGGCGGGACCGAGCAGGACGTAGGGCGCGGTGTCGTACTCGCCCTTGTGCTCGGTCCGGCAAAAGAGCAGCACGGTGCTCGAGCCGGCGAGGTAGCGCCGACCGGCGGGCGAGGCGAGGGAGGTGGCGTTCTGCGACTCCCAGTGGAAGAGCGTCGGGCTGATCGGGTAGTCGCGGTACATGGTGGTGGGGGAGTAGTCGGCTTCTGACTTCTTCAACGTGATGAAGAAGGCATCGACGTTGAGCGGCTCGGAGTAGGCGACGCCTTGCATCATGCTCGTCGGCTTGCGCTGGAGGTTGGCGTAGTCGAGGGCTGCGAGGATCTCCTCGCGCTGGTAGGACGCATGGACTCGCAGCGGTACCTCGGACAGGGATCCGGTCAGGGGCAGCGCGTCGGAACGGGTGGCGTCGAACACCAGGTCGATGACGGCGCCGAGCTCGGCGGAGGCTGACCGCTCACCGCGGATCGCGGTGAGGCCCTCGTCGTAGCTCGTGAAGCCGGCCGCACTCGGGTACGCGGAGAAGAAGAGCATGCGCGCGAGCCGCTGCTCGGCCCCGGTCAGGCCGGCGTAGGGGGTCTCGGACGTCCAGGAGCGACCGGTAGCCGGCGGCCCGCACCCCGTCGTCGACGTGAGCGAAGGCGCGCATCCGCTTGAGCAGCAGGCTTTCGAGGGGAGTGCCGGCGGGAGTCGGCAGGCCAGCGTCTCGGCGAAGCTGCGTCCAGGACCGTTGGCCACGGCGCAGGATGTCGGGCAGCTCGATGCCGGACTCCTGGACGAACGTCCGAAGATCGAGGTCGCCGTAGGAGCGGAGCTCGGCGGTCATCGACTTCCAGCTGTTCGCGACCTGCGTCCGCAGGTTCTCGAGGATCAGCGCCTGGGCTTGTCGCTCCATGACGATCTGGCAGCCCGACGGCAGGAACGGGAAACCTCGCTCGATCTCGCGCACCAGGCCGTGCCGGGTCTCACCCGTGAGGGCCCGCAGCTTGCTGTCGAAGCGGAACTCCTGGCGTTGGTGGCCGACGAAGTCGAGGACGGTCAGGACGGCCTTGTCGGGCGTGCGACGAAGTCCCCGACCCAGCTGCTGCAGGAAGATCGTGGCGCTTTCGGTAGGACGGAGGAACAGCACGGTGTCGACGTCGGGCAGGTCCAGGCCCTCGTTGAAGAGATCGGCGGCGAACAGGGCGTTCACCCGCCTCGATCGGAGGTCATCGAGAGCGCGCTGGCGATCCACCACCGGGGTGTCCCCACTGACCGCGAGGGCTGGGATACCAGCAGCGGTGAACGTCTGAGCCATGAAGTGCGCGTGCGCGACGCTCACGCAGAAGCCGAGAGCGCGCATCGCCCCCGGGTTGATGACCTTCTGGCGCAGCTGCTGCAGGACGATGGCGGCCCGCGCCTGGTTGCCGGTGTACACGCGCGACAGCTCGGCCTCGTCGTAGCGGCCACGCGACCAGCCGATCCGTCGGAGGTCCGTGCCGTCGGCGACGGCGAAGTAGTGGAAGGGGCAGAGCAGGTCCTTGCCGAGGGCGTCCCACAACCGGAGCTCGGTGGCGGTACGTCCGCCGAAGAACTCAGCACGGACGTCGATGCCGTCAGCTCGCTCCGGGGTGGCGGTGAGGCCGAGGAGCTCACGCGGGATGAGGTGATCCAGGAGTCTTCGGTAAGTCGGCGCCTGGGCGTGGTGGAACTCGTCGATGACCACGATGTCGAAGGCGTCGGCCGGGATGGTGGTGACGCCGTAGGACTGCAGCGACTGCACGCTGGCGAACACGTGGTCCCACCGCTCCGGGCGAGCGCCGCCGACGTACAGCTCGCCGAACGTCTGGTCAGCGAGCACCTCCCGGTAGGTCCGCAGCGACTGCTCGAGGATCTCCTTGCGGTGCGCCACGAAGAGCAGGCGCGGACGGGTGGTCGAGTCCGGATCGCAGAGGCGGCGGTAGTCGAGAGCAGCGACGACCGTCTTCCCGGTACCGGTGGCCGCCACGACCAGGTTGCGGTGGCGGTCGTGCACGTCGCGCTCGACAGCCAGCTCGTCGAGCATCTGCTGCTGGTAGGGAAACGGCCGCACCTCGAGCCCAGAAAGGCTGATGGTCACCCGGTCGTGTTGGCGGAGCCCCGAGGCTTCGGCGAGCGCGTCATCCAGACGGTCCCGGTCGACGTCGGGGTCGTAGAGCTCGAAGCTCGCGTCGTTCCAGTAGGTGTCGAAGGTGCCGTGGAACTTGTTGAGCAGTGGCCCGTTCGCGACCCGCGACAGGCGCACATTCCACTCCACGCCATCGAGAAGGGCGGCACGGGAGAGGTTGGAGGAGCCGACGTAGGCCGTGTCGTAGCGCGTCCGGCGGCGGAACATCCAGGCCTTGGCGTGCAGGCGGGTGCGTGCCGCGTCGTACTGGATGCGGACCTCGGCGCCCAGCTCGCGCACGAGCCGGTCGAGTGCGGCCCGCTCCGTCGCCCCCATGTACGTCGTCGTGATCACGCGCAGCGGAGCCTGCCGGCGGCGCAGTCGTCCGAGCTCGCCCTCCAGCAGGCGGAGGCCGTGCCACTTCACAAAAGCGCACAGCAGGTCGACCTGATCTGAGGTGTCGATCTCGGCCCGCAACTCGGCGGCCAGGCTGGGCTCGCCGGTGCTGTTGGTGAGGAGCGCAGCGTCGGACAGCGGTGTCTTCGGCCGGACCCTCTCGAGGTCGATCCTCCCCGGACCGGGCGGCAGAGCGAGCCGCTGCAGCTGGCGAGCGGGAGCGTTGACCTCTGCAGCGGGGTCGTCGAGCAGGGCGACGAGCTCGTTGAGCAGCTCGATCCGACTCCCGGGATCGGCGGTGCCCTCGAGAGCGTGGCGGGTCAGCTCGTAGATGTGCCGGGCGAGCACGTGGGGTTGGTCGGCTGGGTCCACCTGGGCGAACTCCGCCTCAAGGTCGTCCGCGGAGGCGAGAGCCCGTTGCAGGCTCCTGGTCACGAGGTGTTCGTGGAGTCCGGGGACGAGCGGGGGAGAAGTCACCCGCTCAGCTTCCACGGTGTGGTGCGGGTTGCGCGACGCCTTCGCGTGGCGGTCGAGTAACTATGGGCGCCCGGGAACGCTTCCGATTCCGATGAGCGCCGCCTGGTCAAGCACGAACCCGGCCCTCCTCTCGAGTCCAGCGAGACGGACGGGCAACTTAAGATGGCGGACGGGTGACGAGTGAGACCTACAGGTTCATGGCGAGGCGCAGCGCTGCCTCGACCCGCCGCAGCTCGTCGAACCGGAGATGCGTGACCAGGTCGCCGAGGCGGGTCGGATCGACGGCCGCGGTCTGCTCGGCGAGCACGCGGGTCGTCCGCCCTTCGACCTCGATCTCGGGGCGGAAAGTCGCTGCCCGCGCCGATGTCGACGTCGGCGCCAGCAGGAGAGTTGATAAGGGGAGGTCGTCGGACTGCAGGATCACCGCGTAGCGCGCGCCGTGTTGTTCGTGCCCGCGGGCCTCCCGTGGAGCTCGGAGACGGTGCACGTCACCACGCACGCAGCGTCTCCATGTCGCGCAGCACCCGCGCCGACTCGGCGCGGTCGTCATCGTCGGCAGCCAGCACTTCTGCTTCTGCGCGCAACGCTGCGCCGGCTCGGCGGCTCGCCGCCTCGATGAGCGCCAACCGGACTGCGGCGGACACGGCGGTGCCGTCACTCGTGAGGACAGCAAGAGCCCTGGAAGTGTCCTCATCGGGACGAAAGGTGATGGTGTCGGGCACGACCCCAGTGTCGCACAACTCGTAAGACACGTGAAGCCTGGAGCCCAGATGGCCATGGTGATCGGCCGAGGTGTCCACTGACGTGGTGCTCAGCATCAACGCCCTCGACCAGCTGAGCTCGAGGCGGGCGGCGAGCTGCCGCCTGATTTGCCCCCTCGGAGTGGTGGAGGCCAAGTCAAGTCCCACCTCAAGGGCTTCGTCACCACAAGCTGCTGGCGCAGGCCGCTGCCCTTCGGACGCCGCCGCCGGCCTCGCCTTGGGTCTGCTGGGTGCTCCGGCTTCGGCCGTCCGTTGGTCGGGGCCGGCCCGCCTAATCCTGGAGGAACTCCAGACGCGAGGTCGCCCACGCCCAATCGACCCGCTCCTGCTCCAGCCGCACCCGGTCACCGTGGACGTCGGTCACCAAGTCCCCGTACAGCGCGGCCTCTGCCGCGTGGAGCCGGTCGAGCCGCGCCGCGGTCGGCGTCTCCTCGGTGATCCAGCGGTCACGGTGGGCCAACAGGGTAGGCCGGTCCATCAGCAGGGGTTGAGTCTGAGGCCACCAGGCGCGGAGACGGTGCAGGATCGCGAAGCCGTGGGTGTCGAGGTCACCGCGGGGAAGGGGAGACTCGGACCCATCAACCACTGCCTGCAGCGACCGCGGCCCGGCCGGCAGGCTTTCTTCAGTCTGTCAGCAGGGCGTCAGCCGGCCCCCGCGAGTGCCCGTAGGACCGGCTCGGCCTGCTGCAGAGGTGGTGTCGTGATGCCGGAAGAGATGTCGACGTAGGATGGATGGGAGCTCATTCGCCACATCGGCTGACCCTGCTCAAGCACGCTGAACTCGGGATCTTGGCCGGCCTTGCGCTGGCCCGATGGACGGAGTAGGCGGGTGGGCTTGATGCAGCGGTTGCTGGCTCGCGCCGACGCTCTGATCGTTCGGGAGCGTGTCCGGCACTACTCCCTGATCATCGCAGCGATGGGCTCGCTCGCCCTCCTGCTCAACACCACGCTCGGCGGTTTCCCGGTGGCGCTGTCGGGAGAGGTGGTCCTGCCCGACTTCTTCGCCAACTGGACCGGGGGCCGACTGATCCTCGCCGGCCGAGTCGACGAGCTCTACGACCCGGCGGCGCAAACCGCTCTGCAGGCAGCGACCGTGCCCTCCACACGTGGTTTGGCGTGGTTCATCTCCCCACCGACCACCGCCCTGCTGTTCGTCCCGTTCGCGGCTCTTCCGTACGGCTGGGGCGCCCTCGCCTGGACAGCCGCCACGGTCGCTGCTCTAGGTCTAGCCCTGTGCTGGGCACGGCCGCTGTTGCAGAGCCGTCAGGCTGACCACCGGCTCTTCGTGCTGGTCATCTGGTCGACGCCGCCGGTCTTCGAGCTGATTGGCTCCGGCCAGAGCACAGCGCTGGCGCTGCTGGTCGTCCTGCTGTCGCTGCGGCTGGCGGATCGCGGCCACGAGATCGGCTCCGGAGCGGTCCTCGCGGCCGGACTGTACAAGCCCCACCTGTTCTTGCTGGTGCCGGTGGTCCTGCTCATGCAGCGGCGCTACCGGGCGCTCGGCGCGCTGACGGCTACCAGTGTGCTGGTGGTGCTGGCCACTCTTCCTGTCGTTGGACTCGAGGCCTGGACGAACTGGGGAAGGACCTTGGCCTCCCCCCTGTACTCGGACCAGGTGCGGGCCAACCTGGCCTGGAAGATGCAATCGGTTCCGGCACTTCACACGGCGCTCGGAGGCCCCGACAGCATCGTCTATGTCTATCTCGCGGTTGGTGTCGTTGCCTTCGTCTGGACCGCCCGGAAGTTCTCAGGCGACACGCCCCGGGTATGGGCGCTGGCGCTGATGACCACGGTGGTGTTCTCTCCGCACGTGATGGTGTACGACCTCGTCCTGCTGGTGCCGGTGGCGGCCTACCTCCTCAGCCGCCGTGATACGCGGGCCGCGCGGCTGCTCGGGATACTGACGTGTGTGCTGCTGTGGTCGATGCCTCTGCGCTACGCGTTGGCCGCAAAAGACCCGCAACTGCACGCTCTCAGCGCCCCGTGGTCCGCCCTCTCCCTCCTCGGCCTTTGGCTTCTGCTCGCGATCGACGGCAGGTCCTCCACCCCGAGGACGGCGACGCCGGTCAGCACGTCACAAGCACGAAGTGCCGGACAGGATGAGCCTGTTGCGTGAATCGCGCCTCAGCAAGCACGCGGGCCAGACGGGTACGCGGCTTGGTCTGCTCCCCCCGGCGATGGGGCTTACCTTGTGTGAAGCCTCGGGGGCGTTCGCAGACCGCACCTCGGAGGACACCGTGAGCCGCACGATCAACATCCGCGAGCGACTGCCCAACGATGCCGCTTGGATCTTCGGCATCTCTTGCACGGCCTACACCGTTGTGTCGCTGATCGATCGTGGTTTCGGAGTAGATGCCCATGCCTACTGGCTCGCTTGGCAGGGGCCGATGTACACCACCGCGCCGGGCACTCCAGACGCCTACCTCTATAGCCCGGCCTTCGCTCAGGCGATCTGGCCCTTAGCGCAGCTCCGCTGGCCTGCATTCGCGACCGTTGTCATCGTGGGAGTCGCTGTCCTTCTGGCCTGGTTGCTACGTCCGCTACCGTGGCGCTGGGCGGTGCCCCTGTGGCTCGCAGGGCTACCTGAGATCACCAGCGGCAACATCTTCATCATCCTGGCCACGGCGGCCGTACTAGGCTTCAAGTTCCCGGTTTCCTGGGCACTCCCGGCCTTGACGAAAGTCACACCTGCCGTTGGCCCGATATGGTTCCTGGCTCGCCGAGAGTGGCACCAGCTGCTGATCACCATCTTCGCTACTGTTGCCGTCGCTCTCGCCTCACTCGCAGTCTCACCGGACTTGTGGCGACAATGGTATGGATTTCTCTCCGGACATCTGGCTGACTCTACGGGTCCGATCGGTTCGGCAGTCCTCCCTCCTGCTGTCATACGGATTCCTTTGGGAGTAGCCCTCATCATTTGGGGAGCGCTCCGAAACGAGCGATGGACTGTTCCCCTGTCCATGCTCCTGTGCAGTCCGGTTCTTTGGCTCGGCTCCCTCACACTCCTCGCAGCGATCCCTCGGCTGCGCCTCAGCCAGGGACAGGCCGCGCTTCCTGATCTGCTTGCGTCCAGTCCGCGAGATTCCCAACTCTTCACGAAATGACCGGCCGCGTGAATGTTCGGCGGTGCACCGGAAGCGGACCGACGTGTGAGAAGCCTGGCGCCCGCTCCTCGATAGGACGCCCGCAGTTCGGACGCACGCAAGCGCGCTGTGCCGTCGGATGCTGGGGGAGGACCGGACCGAGGTCGACCCCAGATCGCTGCCTGAGTCCGCCGCCTTCGCTGCCTACGAATTCATCCTCGGCACGCTGCTCGAGAACCCGTACCGCGTCGGCAGCAGCTCCGCCCGCCGCTCGACGACCGCCACAGCGCGAGACGTGGCACCTACCGCGTGCTCCACCGGATCGATGACGCCGCTCACCGGGTGACTGTCGTCGGGGTGTTCGGCCGTGCCGACGCTCACCGACCCTCTTGAGATTCCTTTGCCGGTGGAACAAGGTTCCGGAGAGGAGACCATCAGGCCACGGTGATCACCGAGAGCTCACCGGTCGCGCGCTGCACTGCTCGAGCCACCACGTGTGGGTGATTGACTGGCCGTCGTGAGCGCGCCAGACGACGTCAAGAGCCTCGCGAAGCAGCTGATCGCGGGCGTCGCACCCGCGGAGCGCCAGGCGATCCTGGATGCCCTGCTCAGCGGCCGGGTGTCCAGCATCCTCGAGGAGCTGGCCAACTCCGCGGAGCCCAAGCTGCGCCCGCCGCCGTCGGAGGTGGCCGGGTTCCGCGTCCGGCTGGACCTGCACGGGGCGAAGCCCCCGGTTTGGCGGCGCCTCGAGCTGCCCGGCAACCTCACGCTGCCCCAGGTGCACGACATGATCCAGGCCGCGTTGGGCTGGAGCGACAGCCACCTGCATCGCTTCCGGACCGGCAAGGACCACCGCTCACCGTCCTTCCTCTCCGCCTTCGACGTCGACGAGGGCGAGGAGGGCGTGCTGGAGGACAATGTCCGCCTCGACCAGTTGGTCGCCGCCAAGGGCGATGACCTCTGGTATGAGTACGACTTCGGGGACGGCTGGGACCACGTGCTCAAGGTCGAGGAGGTGCTCGGGCAACCGCCGACGGCGGTGCGTTGCCTGGATGGCCGGATGGCCTGCCCGCCGGAGGACTGCGGCGGCATCGGGGGCTACGAGGAGCTGGCCGCGTGGGTGCGCAGCGGGTACGACGATGCTCTCCTCCCCACCTCCTTCGAGGACGCCGAGCAGGGCCGTGGCTGGTTGCCCCTGGACTGGCATCCTGATCATCTCGACGTCGACGAGGTGAACGGTGGCCTGGCTGTCGCGTTCGCCGAGCCGGTCGTCGTCGCCGGCGAGCTCGCCGATCTGCTCGAGCAGGTGGACCGGCGAAGCAGCCGCAGTCTGAGCGAGGTGCTCAGCCGACCTGCATCCCACGGTCCGACCGAGGTCTCCGACGACGAGGTAGCCCGGCTGACCGAGGTCTACCGGATCCTGCTCGAGGTCATCGGTGACGGTGTGGCGCTGACCTCAGCGGGGTACCTGCCACCCACGGTGGTCGAGCAGCTCGCCACGCGTACGGGCATCACGGGGTGGTGGATCGGCAAGGCCAACCGGGAGGACCTGACGCCACCCGTCGCTGATATCCGGAACAGTGCGCGGGCCCTCGGCCTGGTCTCGGTTCGGAAGGGCCGGCTCAGTCCGACCGCTGCCGGCACCCGCTGCCGTCAGGATCCCCGCGCACTCTGGCAGCACATCGTCGGACGACTTCCGTTGGGCACCAAGGAGTTCGATCGCCAGGCCGGCTGGATGGCACTCGCCGTGGTCGGCAGCGGCGAACTCGCGCCGAAGTGGCGCCCGGAGATCAGCGACCTGCTCTTCGCGTTGGGGTGGCGGAGCGGGCAGGGCCGGCACTCCTCCCCTGCCCCCGACAGCCCGACCCTCGACGTCCTCGACCAGTTGGCCGGCGCAGCACGCACCGGCTGGCGCCGTATCAAGGGCGCCGACCTCGCCGTCGCAGCGACGGCTCGAGCGGTGATCCGACCGGGCTGACGCCACCGGTCGCCGGCCGAGGCGGCGGAGACCCAGAGCGCGCACCGTGATCGGCTCCGGTGAGGGGCATCGTTGGCGAGCTCCGCAGCGTCGCGGCTCAGCGTGGCCCTCACCACCGCTGTCCGGGAGCACCGCTGGAAGGTGCGCCACCCGGCAGGGGTCCCAGGTCGCCGCGGAGAGGTGAGCCCACCTCAGGGTCGGGGACGACCCACAGGGCATCGGTGGTCGGGAACACCACACCGGTCAGGTCGCCGGGCCGGAGAACGGTGCCGAAGCGAGCCTGCACCTCGACCCGTGCGCAGCGGTCGTCACCAGCCGGGGCGAGCTCCACGGCCACATCGTGGTGTGGCCCGGACTGGCGGACCTGCACGACCACCCCCTCCCGGGCCGTCGTGGTTCCGGGGGGGACGAGGATAAGACGTTCTTTGCGAGCCAGGAGGATGGCCGGTCCCGACACCTGTGCCGACGGCGGGACGACGAACGTCCCGAGGCGTGAGTGGTGGACCCCGGAGTGGACGGCCCCGTCCAGCTCGTTGAACCCGCCCACGATCCGGGCGACGGCCAAGGTCCTCGGTCTCGCGTAGAGGGCCTGCACGGGGTCGAACTGCTCGATCCGACCGGCCACCAGCACCGCGACACGCTCGGCCATGCCGGCTTCGTCCAGGTCATGGGTGACCATCACGATGGTGGGCTCGAGGGCGGCCCGCACCTCGCCGAGCAGTCGGTGCATCGAGCTCCGCAGGGCGGTGTCGAGGGCGCTGAACGGTTCGTCCAACAACATCACCCGCGGGCGGGCGGCCAGGGCCCGGGCCAGGGCGACGCGCTGTTCCTGACCACCGGACAGCTGCTGGGCGCGGCGCTGGCTGAAGTCCCCGAGCTGGACCAGATCGAGGTACCTCTGAGCAGCGGCCCGCCGTTGCGACCGACTCCGTCCCCGCAACCGGTCCGCGAAGGCGACGTTGTCGAGCACGCTCAGGTGAGGGAAGAGCAGCGGCTCCTGGAACATCACCGTCAGGTCGCGCCGCTCCGGTGGCACGCCGAGCATGCTCACCCCGTCGAGCAGCAGGTCGCCCGACGTGGCCGGTTCCAGGCCGGCGACGACCCGCAGGAGGGTCGTCTTGCCGGACCCGGAGGGACCGAGCACCGCGACCATCTCGCCAGGCCCGACGTCGAGACTGACGTCAGCCAGCGTCGGTCGCCTCGCGCCTCGGTGGTGGTGGGTGAGGGAGGCCACGGCCAGGGTGGCGGTCATCGGGACGCCCCCGTCGGGCGACGCCGTCGGTGGGCGAAGGTGGCCAGCGCCAGCAGCGGCGGCAGGCTGGCGGCTACGGCCAGGGCCGAGATGAGCGGGTTGTTGCCGGGTCCGGCCGCCGCGGACCCGATCAGCATCGGCATGGTGATGATCTGGCCGCCGCCGATGAGCAGGGTGACCGCGTAGTCGCTCCAGCCGACGAGGAACGCCAGGCCGGTGGCCGTCACGACCCCGGAGAGGGCGGCCGGCAGGGTGACGTGCAGGAGGGCCTGCCGCGGGCTCGCGCCGAGCACCTGCGCCTGCTCCTCCAGCGCTGGGTCCAGGCTCAGGTAGGTGGCGCGCATGACGATGGTGGTGAACGGCAACGCGAACACGCTCAGGACCAGCACGACTGCGACCTCGCTCGGCACTCCCAGGCGCAGGGTGACGACGTCGAAGCCCATGGCCACCGCATAGGGGGCCAGCACGACCGGGCCGAGCAGGACGACCGCCAGCAGCCCTGGACGGCGGACCTGCCGCCACCCCAGGGCCCGACCTGCGGCGATCCCGAGGGGGGTAGCGACCACGGCGACGGCGACGCCCAGCATCCCGGACCGGACCAGGGCGGCGACGGCGCCTGCGTCCAAGGCCTCCCGCCAACCGCGCAGCCCGAAGTCCTGCGGCAACCCCGCAACCCCTGACCAGCGGGTGGTGGCGGCCCACAGCAGCAGGGGGGTCAGCGGGAGGAAAAGCCACCCCAGCAACAGAACGGGAAGCAGCTGCGGTGGCCGGACCCTGGTGGGCCGAGGGCCCGCGAGCCGGCTGCTCACCGGTCGACGCTCAGCCGTTGCACCAGGGGAACAGCGAGCAACGTTGCGAGCAGGGCCAGCCCGGTGCCGACGACGGCGGTGGAGGCGGCCGATGCTCGGGCGGCGATGTCGATGTCGGTGAAGAGCCGGTAGGCCATCACCGGGAGCGGCTCGGGGTAGGCGCGGCCGAGCAGGCGTGGCACCTCGTAGGTACCGAGTGAGAAGACGAACACGACCAACGAGGACAACGCCAGGGCGGGCAGAGCCAGCGGCAGCAGCACCCACCGCCACTGCGCGGAAGGAGGTGCGCCGAGCACCGCGGCGACCTCCCGCAACGCGGCGTACCGTCTCTCCACCGCAGCGACGACGACGAGGGCGACGAAGGCCGACTCCTTCCACGCCAGCTCGATCACGGTGGCCCACGGCCAGCGCCCGCCCACCAGCTCGGGCCAGGACGTGCCGTGAACCCCCGACCAGCGTTGGGCCAGACCGGCGTCGGAGAGCAACAGCCCGATCGCGACCGCACCGACCAGGTGCGGCACCGTCAACACGGCGACGGCCAAGCCGAGGAGGAGTCGTCGGCCGCGGACCGCGCGGAGCAAGGCCGTGGCCAGGGCGAGACCGATCGCTGCCGCCAGCACGGTGGCGGCCGTGGATGCGAGGAGGGACTCGGAGGTCGCCGCCAGCAGGTCTTGCGCCGGGGTGGTGAAAGCGTCGGCGCTCAGCCGGGGCTGCCCCACCAGAGGCAACAGGCCCAGACTCGTCGCGAGGATGGCGACCAACGCCGTGCCGGTCACCGCCACCACCAGGAGCACTGCCAGGGCGACGAGATGCGCCTGCCCGAACGCCCCGAGGGCACGCAGATCCCGGGCCCGTCGATCGGGACCACGGGCGGGAGGCAGGTTCACGATCCGGCTCCGAGCACGTTCCTGCGCCAACCGGCGTCCAGCTTCGGCACCCAGGACGAGGCAAGCTCGGGATTGGCGTCCTGGGAGAGGACGTCGTAGGTCGGCACCACGTCGGAGGTCGGGAGGCTCTCGAACCGGGCCTCGTCGGCGGGGGCCAGCCGACTGGTGTCGAGCACCGTGAACTGCCCCCAGGTGGCGGGATCGGCCTTGAGCGCCTGCTGCTTCGACGACAGGGCCAGGTTCGCCACCACCAACGCCCCCTCAGGGTCGCCGGCGGAAGCGGGGATGGCCAGGAAGCTGGCGTTGCCGAGGGTCCCCTCGTCCAGCGTCAGCACCCGGGTGGTCGTGGGAAAGGTGCCGTCGGCCACGAGCTGGGTCAGGGTCGCCGGCCCGTAGGTCATGGTCATGTCGACCTGCCCGGTGGCGTAGAGCCGGTCCAGCGCGACCGAGTCCCGGGGGTAGCTCCGGCCCTGCCGCCACAGCGCGGGCTTCACCTCGGTGAGGGCTTCCCAGAGGTCTGGGGAGAGCTGGTCGTAGGCGTCCTGGTCGAACTGCGCCGGGATCTTCGCGTAACCGCCGGAGGTGGAGTAGAAGACTCCCCGCAGGAACGCCGAGCCGGTGAAGTCGGGCGGGGCGGGGTAGGTGAAGCGGCCGGGATGGTCCTGCGCCCACTGCAGCACGCCCGCCATGGACGTTGGTGGGGCGTCGACCCGGGCCGCGTCGTAGACCAAGGTGAACTGGGCCTTGTGCCAGGGTGCTTCGCACCCCCCGACCTCGGTGCCGAAGTCCTGGGTGACCAGGGCGTCGTCGGGCGCGACGTACCTCATGTTGGGCAGCTGGGAGGACCAGCCGCAGCGCCAGGCACCGGCCTGCTTTCCGGTCGCGAAGTTGTCGCCGTTGACCCACACCAGATCCACTGAGCCGTCGTCGGTGCCGGCTTGTCGCTCGGCCAGGATCCGGGTCATGGCGTCGGACGTGTCGGCCACCGGGACCCGACGCAGGGTCACTCCCAGCTCTGCCGCGGCCGGGACCAGCTCGTCGTCGACGTAGGCGTTGCCCTGTTGATCCCCCCCGTACATCCACAGATCGACGGTCTGACCCTGGGCCTGCTCGGAGATCTGGGACCAGGAGCGGTTCTCGGTCTCGGAGCTGACCGGCGCATCCGGTGCGGCGCAGCCCGCCACAGCCGTTCCGAAGAGCGCAGCGGAGAGAGCCCAACGGGCACGGCGGGTGGTCATCGAGCCTCCGGAGCTAGGCAGTTGTCACGTCGGGAACACTTCAGGAGGTCGGGGACTTCCCGTGGCAGAACCTTCCGCGTGCGTCATGACGTCAGGATCACGGATGACCAGAGCATCGCTTGCCAGGGCCGGGGCTCTCGTGCTGATCATTCTGGGTGCGGTTGCGCTCGCCTTGGTGTTCGGCGCGCCGGACCTCGAGGCCCTGAGGACGCGCGTCGCCGCCGCCGGAGCCTGGGGGCCGGCCCTGTTCTTCGCCGTCTACGTGGGACTCTCCCTCATCCCTTGCCCCAAGGCGCTTCTCACGGCCACGGGAGGAGCACTGTTCGGCCTGGCCGCCGGTGCCGGGCTTTCTCTCAGCGCTGCCCTGGTCGGAGCGGTCATCGCCTTCGGCTTGGGGAGACTGCTCGGACGGGAGACCGTCAACCGGCTCATCCGAGGACGCCTCGCCCGGGTCGATGAGCTGCTGAGCGACCGCGGTCTGTCGGCGGTCCTCCTCGTCCGTCTGGTGCCGCTGGTGCCCTACATCGCCATCAACTACGCGGCGGGTCTGTCGGGGGTGGCGTTCCGCCACTACGCCCTGGGAAGCGCGCTGGGAATGGTGCCCGGCAGTCTCGCCTACGCGGCCCTGGGCGCCTACGGAACGAACCCCTGGGGCCTGGCCGCAGCCGGGTCCGCCCTGATCGTGCTCGCCGTCGGTGGGTCGTGGTTCGCCCGACGGCTGGGCTCTCGCCACGCGGACTCCGACGACGCCGCGAGACAGAGCCATGCTTGACGCTCCGGCTCGACGGGTCCTGGACCGACCGTTGTCCGAGCTGGCGCGCCTGATCGACCGACCCTTCGTCAGCCCGAACGCGCTCACCCTGCTCGGTCTGGGCACGGGACTGGCCAGCGCTGTGACTGCTGCGTCGCAGGCGTGGTGGTGGTCCTTGGGACTGTGGCTGTTCTCCCGGGCGATGGATGGACTCGACGGTCCTCTGGCACGGCGCCGCGCCGTCCACGGCGCCACGCGCGCGCACCGTTCCTCGGCCGGCGGCTTCCTCGACATCACCGCTGACATCACGGTGTACGGCGCCACCGTGGTCGGCGTCGCCATCGGAGCCACTCGCCAGTACGACGCTGCCTGGTTGCCCTTCCTGCTCGTCCTCTTCGCCTACTACGTGAACGGCGCGGCGTTCCTCGCCTTCTCGTCGGTGGCCGAGCGCGCCGGGCGACAACGCGACGACGGTCGCTCACTGAGCTTCCTCGGAGGACTGGCGGAGGGCGCCGAGACCCTTGCGGTGCACTCGTTGTGGTTGGTCCTCCCCGGCCATGCGGAGGTCATCGCCACGGTGTGGGCTGCCGTCGTGGGGCTGAGCGCTGCCCAGCGGATCGTGGCCGGATTCCGCGATCTGTCCTGATCGACCGGCGCCTGGCCGGGCTGCCGCAGGTCAGCGACCCCTGCTCACCCACCACCGTCGGAGCCGTGGCCAACACGCTCAGGGCACGTCGGGTGGCCGGACGCGTGAGCTGGTCCTGGACGTCGGAGATGGCCGCGTTCCAGGGGGCGTCGTTGTAGGTGGGGTACGCGTGGGTCACGCTGGCGAGATCACGGGTCGTGAGCCCCTGGCTGATCACCAACGCCATCTCGGCCAGGGTCTCCCCGGCCCGCGGCCCGACCACCGTCGCTCCGAGTACCCGGCCGCGCCGGTCGATGACGAGCCGGGCGAAACCTCCGGTGGCGCGCTCGGTCACCGCCCGGTCGACGTGGGCGTGGGGCCAGTCGACCGTGCGCAGGGTGCGGGACGCCCGAGCAGTCTCCAGGCCGACCGCGGCCACCTCGGGATCGGTGAACGTGACCCGGGGCACCGCCGTCAGGTCGACCTTGCGGCGCACCCCGAGGATGGCGTTCGACGCGGCGAGGCTCGCGTGCACTCCGGCCGTGTGCGTGAACTGGGGGTGACCCGTGAGATCGCCTGCCGCCCAGACGCGGTGGTTGGTGGTGCGCAGGTGAGCGTTCACCACGACGAATCCGCGGGCGTCGACGGTCACCCCGGCAGCGCCCAGGCCGAGGTCGTCGGTGCGGGGCGCTCGCCCCACCGCCACGAGCAGGCGGGAAAAGGCGACCTCCTGCCCGTTCTCCAGGTGCAGCACCCCGGAGGCTGGGCCGTCGGGTCGGACCTCGGCGACCCCCGAACCGGTGTAGAGCTCGACGCCGTCGTCGATCAGGGAGCGGGTGAGTGCGGCTGCTGCCGAGGGGTCCTCGCGCGGCAGGATCCGGTCCGCACTCTCGACCACGGAGACCGAGCTGCCGAGGCGGGCGAAGGCCTGGCCCAACTCGCATCCGATGCTCCCACCGCCGAGTACCACCAGGTCACGGGGAAGCTCGTCCAGTCCCCAGATGGTCTCGCTGGTCAGGAAGTCGACCTCGCGGAGGCCCGGGACGGGCGGCACCGCCGGGCCCGCACCGGTGGCCACCAGCGCCTGCCGAAACTGGACGGTCGTACCGTCCAGGTCGGCCGATCCCGCTCCCGTGAAGCGAGCGGTCGCTCGGCGAACGGTGACCGAAGCGTTCTCGAGGGCTTCGACGGAGTCGACCGGGGCGATGCGCTGGATCGCCGCCCGGACGTGGTCCATCACCTGGGCGAAGTCGACCGAGACGTCCCCGGTTCTGACGCCGAACTCATCACTCCTGCGGGCACTGGCGGCGACGCCCGCAGCCGCCAGCAGGGCCTTCGACGGAACGCATCCTGTCCACAGACAGTCGCCTCCGGTGCGGTCGCGCTCCACCAGGAGCACGCGACCACCGAGCCGCGCAGCGGTCTTCGCACCCACGATCCCGGCCGTCCCGCCCCCGACAACCAGGAGGTCCCAGGGCTCGCCCGCCGAAGCGGCCAGGGATCCGGCCGAGGTCCACCGGCTGCTCGTCATGGGGAGTCCTCATCGAGGATGGTGGACAGGAAGTCCTGCAGGCGGGTGACGGAGTGAGGGTCGACGCCCGGGTTCCCTGACCACCGAGACAGTGCTCGGTGCAGCATCCGGTATTCGAAGACGACGCGGTCGCACCTCTCACAGATCGCCAGGTGGCCCTCCAATCGCGCGACTTCCCTGGGGGTGAGCGGAGCAGCCGGGTCGGCGTCGAGGTAGCGCTGGATGCGCCGCGCAGACCAGTGGCACGTCAGCATCTGACGCAGGGTCCCCGTCATGACCGGTCTCCTTGGGTGGGTGAGCTGAAACTGAGCGACGTCCGGACGCGGTGACGCGCACGACTGAGTCGCGACATCACGGTGCCGACGGGAACGCCCAGCAGCGCGGCTGCTTCGGCATAGCTCAGGTCGTGGACGTCGACGAGGATGAGCGCGGTCCGGAAGCGTGGGTCCAGAGCCCGGATGGCGTGATCCAGGTCGCGATCGAGCTCGTGGTCGAGAACGCTGTCCTCGGCGCTGCGCAGCTCGGCCTCGCCGAAGGCCGGTCTGGCGCCTCGGAGGAGATCCCAGTCCCCGACGGTTCCCGGCCGCCGGCGGCGGTGCAGGTTGGCGTTGGTGTTGCGCAGGATGGTCAGCAACCACGCCCGCGGGTGCCGACCGTCGAAGCGGTCGAGGGCGCGGTAGGAACGCAGCAACGTCTCCTGCACGAGGTCCTCGGCGTCGGCCTTGTTCGCGGTGACCGTCGAGGCCACCCGCAGCAGAACCTCGATCTCGGGCTCGACCCACTGCCGGAAGGACTCCTTCCGGTCAGGATCGACCGAGGAAGCGGGAGTCCGTCACGATGGCAGAACCCGCCGAGCGCGCAACCTGATTCCCACGACGTGCAGCGGTGCTCGGTCCTGTCCATCCACCATGGGTCGTCATCCTCCTGGGACTGGCGCTCTCGCACCTGGTCCGTCGTCTGCCTTCGACGCCACCCTTCCAGGTGTCGAGCGTCGCACCCGACGTGATCACTACGCTGATCACCTCGGAGAGCGGCCCACCTCGGAACCGCCGAACCCGTCGTCCCCGAAGCAGAGAGGAACGCCGATGAGCGTTCGCACCGTTCTCCGGCGGCTGGAACGGCTCACCCGACCGGCGGATCCCGCGACGACGAGTGCCCTGCACCAGCGGTGGGAGGCGTTGCCGGAGAGTGTGCGCACACCAGCGCAGTCGCTGGGTCGGCACGCGGTGGGGTGTGAGGGCACCCACGGGGTCTTCCCGAAGTGCAACCTGACCTGTTCCCCGTGCTACCACTCCAAAGACGCCAACAAGGTCAGGACCGACGACGACCACACGGTCTCGGAGGTGACCCGCCAGATGGCGTTGTTCCGTCGGGAGCGGGGCCCGTTGGCCCACGCCCAGCTCATCGGCGGTGAGGTGTCGCTGCTCAGCCCTGACGCCCACGCAGCCGCGCTGCTCGCGATGCGCGCGCACGGTCGTGAGCCGATGTCGATGACGCACGGTGACTTCGACGAGGCATACCTGCGCGGTGTCGTGCTGGGGGATGACGGTCGACCGCGGTTCCCGCGCGTGAGCTTCGCCGCGCACGTCGACTCCCTGATGCGCGGACGTCGCGGGATCCCCAGACCGCGCACCGAGGCCGAGCTGAACCCGTACCGCGCCGCCTTCGCCGCCATGTTCGGACGCCTGAAGCGCGACCACGGCGTGCGTTCGTACCTGGCCCACACGATGACGGTGACGACCCAGAACCTCGACGAGGTTGCCGACCTGGTGGCCGAGGTCCCGGCGATGGGCTACTCCATGATGTCCTTCCAGCCTGCTGCCAGGGTCGGCGACGACCGACGGTGGAAGGACGGCGTCGACGAGGTCGGCATGGACGACGTCTGGCAGCAGATCGAGCAGGGTCTCGGCCGGGACGCTCCCTGGCGGGCGGTGGAGTTCGGCCACCCCCGGTGCAACCGGACCGCCTTCGGTCTCAGGGTCGACGGGGACTGGTACCCGCTGCTGGATGCCGACGATCCGGTCGACGTCGCAGCCCGCGACTGGTTCTACCGTCGGCTGGCCGGCATCGACTTCCTCCACGCTCCCGCCTGGCTGGTCGGAGCCCGGCTGCTGCGGTCCCTCGTCCAGCATCCGGCCGGCATCCCGGTGCTGCGCGCGTACGGACGGGGGCTGCTCTCCCGTCTCGGCGGAGTGCGGGTGCTCGCCGTTGCCCTGGCTCGGCGACGGGTCAAGCCCCTGACGTTGGTCGTGCACGCGTTCATGGACGCCGAGGCGGTCGCGCCGGCGTGGGCGTTGATGGAGGAGGGTGTCGAAGCGGTCGACCCCTCCGTCCGGACCACGCAGGAGCGACTCCAGGCCTGCACCTACTCGATGGCTCACCCCGATACCGGTCGGCTGATCCCCGCGTGCGTCCAGCACAGCGTGCTCGACCCGAGCGAGAACGAAGAGCTCCGCCGCCTCCTCCCGCTCACGGTGGTGCGCGGGTGAGCGCTCCCCCGGCGTCGGTCCCCGCGGGTCCTGGCTCGAGCCGGGCCGCGACCGAGCGACTTCTCGGCGACCTCCATCGTGACGGTCTTACTCCTCAGGCGTGGTCGAGGTTCTTGCGGGCCGCAGCGTCTCGCTCCGTCGAGCAGGCCCGGAGCCGTCCAGCAGCCCTCGTGCAGCTGTCGGGGCTGCATCTGCTCTTCATCGCTCGCGCCCGGAGGCGCGGACGGCTGTGGGTGGCCCTCAGCTGGCTCTTGACCACCAGCCACCTCGGCCTGCTCGAGGAGCGCCGCACCCTGGGCTGGGCGAACGTCATCACCGTCGCCCGGGCCAACCTGCCGGCGTACGGGGCCTGCCTCGGGGTCTGGATCCCCGTGGTGTGCGTGCTCAGCGATGTCACCGACGGTGCGCTCGCCCGTCGCAGCCAGACCACGACCCCCTTCGGACGGCACGCCGACTTCCTCTCCGACACCGCCGTGTGGACGTGGTTCACCCTGCACCACGAACCGAGCCGCCTCGTCCGGACGCTCACCCTGACCAGCTGGGCTCTGCCCGTCGCCGTGACCGCGGGGGCCAGCTTCGCCCTGGGCAGGATGATCGACTGGAAGCGTTCGCCGTGGTGGCGCCCGTGCGCTGCCGTCCAGGCCGTCGTGTGCCTCCGCGCCCTCTCCCGTCACGTCTACCCCCGACCGCGCCGCTGCCTCCGGGAAGGGATCAGCTATCCCACCGGGTTCCCCTCCTGACGGTCCTCCAGGACCGCCTTCACGACCGCCGAGTCATCAGGAGTCCTCATGCGCACGCTCAGCCTTCCGTTCCTCGACCGCCTCCGAGGCCTCGCACCCCTGGCGCTGCGGCTGGGCGTCGGTCTGGTCTTCGCGGTCCACGGCTTCAGCAAGCTGACGAACGGGCCCGTCCAGTTCTCCTCGATGTTGACCGGGCTCGGCGTCGGGGCGCCCGTGGTCCTCGCCTGGCTGGTCACCATCGCCGAGCTGGTCGGCGGACTGCTGATCATCGTCGGGCTGCTGACCCGGCTGGCGACGCTTCCCCTGATCGCCACGATGGTCGGAGCGATCCTGCTCGTGAAGGTCAACGTGGGGATCATCGCCCCCATGGGCGCTCCCATGCCGGGGGCCGAGGTCGACATCGCCTTGCTCGCGGGTCTGGTCGCCTTGTTGTTCATGGGACCGGGCCGGCTCTCGGTCGACCGCATGGTCGGCATCGAGGCCGCACCGGAGCGCTCGGTCGTCGACGCTCACTAATGAAGTCGTCGGTTCAGGCCGACACTGCTCCTGGCAGGGCCGCCCAGCGGCGGAGCCTTCAGCTGGGCGGGGTTGAGCCGTGCACCTGGTACCCCTCCAACCACCGTCGGTCGATGTGCCGCTTGAGCCGGAGAGGCCCGACGCCGTACCACCACCAGCGTCCCCAGACCGCCAGCCCGATCCCGTCGCCGAGATCGAGGATGGCCAGTGACCGCCGTCGTGGCCGGTACGTCGGAAGCGCGTTCCCACCGAGGCGGGCGAGCAGGCTGCGGAGCAGCACCGGCCCCTGCCGCACCCCGTGCACTCCCACCCGAGGCAACGGACGCGGAAGGAAGAGCGCGCAGTCGCCGACGGCGTAGACGTCGTCGTGGTCGACGTGCTGGAGCGTCGCCCGGACGGGGACCCCGCGGTCGTCGCCGAGCCCGGTCTCACTGATCAGTCGGGGTGCGGTCAGCCCGGTGGCGAGCAGGGCCAGGTCGTAGGACACCTCGAAGGTGTCACCAACCAACGCCCGCTCGCCGAGCTCCCGCACCACGGACCCGGTGTGGACGCTCACGCCCCGCTCGGCGAGCAGCCGCAGCAGCCGCCGACGCGCCCCTCCCGGCAGGTCGGCGCCGACGAGGGGGCCCGAGTCGACGAGGCGCACGCGGGCGACGTCTGGTCGCACGGACAGGTGAGTTGCCAGCTCCAGGCCGGATCGGCCGCCACCGACCACCACCACCGAGGCGCCACTGCCGCCCGCCGAGCCCTCCAGACGGGAACCGACCTCGGCGAGACCGCTCAACGGTTTCACCCGCAGGACGGCCGGATCGACGTGCATCCCCACCGGAGCAACGACGCTGCCGATGTTGATCGAGAGGACGTCATAGGTGAGGGTGACACCGTCCGAGCTGGTCGCTGTCCGGGTCTGGAGATCGAGGGATTCCAGCGTGCCCTCGTGGAACTCGATCCCCGACGCGTCGGCCAGCGCTCGCACATCGATGCGGCCGACGTCTCCGGACAGCACGCCAGCGGCTGTCGCCGACGCGACCCCGCTGTAGTGGAAGAACCGCGGTGCCAGCAGCTGGACCTCGTATCCGGCAGAGACCAGCTGGAAGGCGCTTCGGACCACGTGCAGGTGGGCGTGGCCAGCCCCCACCAGGAGCAGAACCGGCATACGGCGACCTCGGGGAGGGGGAGTAGGAAGGGAAGGCCGGCTTGAGAGAACTGCGCCGGACGAACGTGGTTCGCACCCCATGATGCCGTCGAGCCACCCATGGCCTCTCCTGCGGACGCGGAGGGCCGAGGTGTCGGGGTGCTCGACGGCGGAGCGGGCGGCGGGGCCGCTGGGCTCACGCCGAGGACGACGGGGCCGAGGGAGCCCGGTCGCCAACCTCCCGAAGCGGGTCCACGGGCTGGCACACTCAGCGGATGGATCTCGACCAGCGCTACCGGCTGGCCGCGCGCAGCTATGACCTGCTTTCTGCAGAGCCGGTCTACCGGGCCGGTCGACGGCTCGGCATCGCGGCGCTGAACCTGCGACCGGGCGACCTCGTGGTCGATGTTGGCTGCGGCACGGGGCTCAACTTCGCCGGGCTCCTGGAGGCCGTCGGCCCGACCGGCCGCGTCGTCGGCCTGGACGCGAGCACCGCCATGCTGCGGCAAGCGGCCGCTCGGACCCTGCGCTCCGGCTGGCAGGAGGTCGAGCTGGTGCAGGTCGACGTGACCACGACCCCACCCGAGACCCTGCTCGGGCGGCTGGGCCGCCCGTGCGACGGTGTGCTCGCGACGTACTCCCTGTCCTTGATGCACCCCTGGCGGGCGGCCTGGCGGACTGTCCTGTCCCTGACCGCCCCAACCGGGCGCCTCGCCGTGGTCGACCTGCAGCGACCCGTGGGCGTCCCTCGTCCCGCGGTGTGGCTGGCCGAGCTCGCTGCTCGGCTCGGCGGGTCCGACCTGGATGCGCACCCCTGGACGGCGGTCGAACAGGACTGCACCGAGGTTCGCGCGTCGCAATCTTGGGCAGGGCACCTGCAGGTCCGGAGCGGGCGGGCGAGCTCCTCAGGCGGCACGGAACCCGGAGATGACGCCACATCGTGACCCGACCACGCGTCAGGACTGTCCCGGAGAGGGGCCTGACCTTGATTCTGAGGTGAGTTCAAGAAACTCGAACTTCTAACCCCCTAACCTGCAGAGGGGCGGCGAGACGCGCGGAGAGCGTGACTGCTGCCGGGGCCGACCCGCCGAGCGTCTTGATGCCACAGGCTTGCCCGCGACCGTTGCTGTACTTCTGTGCAGTACTCGGAGCCGGACCGAACTAGGGAGCGGGACGCGCGGAGTACGGCGCGCCAGATTGGCTGAGCACCTCAAGGTGCATCAGGGCCGAGGGAGATAGTGGGCGTTCCTACCAGCAGCATCGCCGCGAACGAGCAGGCCGTCCTCTGTCAGGCGGTCAAGTGTCCTGCGTGAGCCTGCCGTGGTGAGCCCTGAGAGAGCGGCGTAGTCGCCGGACGTAATGCGGTCATGCGCGCCAAGCCAGCTGTGCACGATGGCGGGACTGTCAACGGGATCTGGTGCGACGTACCACAGCACTCGCTGCCGTCGAAGGACGCTGCGGTCTGCCGCGCTGCTCAGCACGACCCGCCGGGCGCTCGTCGACAGCACCCACGTGTCCTTGAAGGGTTTGATGAGGGGCTGCTCATCGATGACGCAGCGGGCGGCCATCTCCAACGCTTCCGTTGCTTCGCCTGGGGTTCTTTGCAGAACGTGAGCGATGTGCTCGGCCGTAGTGAAGGGATGATGAAGGAGCCTATGGACGACCAAGGCGACTTGGACGTCACGTTGCCGCGCGGCGGGTTGGATCCCTGACGTGAGGCGCATCACAGGAACCACGGGTTGGCCGCCTACGAGCCGGGCTCTTACTCGCGGGCCCGGCTCCTCCGTCAGCAGTGGCGGCCGGTGTCCTAACGTGACCATCTCTCGATACATGCGGTCGACCCCGATGCCCTGCTTGTCGACCAACCCGAGCGCGCGTACGGCGTCGGCGAGCGCGGGGGACCGACTGAAACGCTGAGTCAGGACATTCTCTGGGGTGACCCCGCCGACGAAGCCGCCCGGTGAGATGACCGTCAAGGCGGAGTCGGCCTCAACCCAGGTAGCCGTTGTCGGTTCGTGGAGATGCCAATCACGGTGAACGATCCCGTTGAGCACCGCTTCGCGGGCTGCGCGGGCTGGAAGTAGTCGTACGGTCCTCTCGGCAAATTCACCGACAATCGTCACTCGGTCGTTAGCCGCTTCAAGAAGTGCTTCGATCTTGGCAACCTGCTCGAGCAGACTGATACCGGTGTACGACTCCTCGTGAGCGAGGATGTCGCCGCCTTCCACATCCAACCGAGTCCACGTGACCCAAGGGCGAGGGGCGGGACAGAACAGTAGGGCGCCGGCCTCGGTGAGGAAGCCGCCAACCGTCAGTAGGCCGAGCTGGCGGAGAAGGTCTTCCGCGGAGGCTGCCGCCACGTCGATCTGCGTGTCGTCTTGTGCTTCCCGCCGACGCAGGTATTCGCGAGCGACTGTCACTGCCGCTGCAGTGACATGCTCGAGCCGCAGGTTGCTGGGGCGCGACATCGGGTCCCAGCCGGCCCGACCTTGGCGATGTAGCCACCAGGCACCGCGGTCGATGGGAACAGACGCAGATCCGACGCGCCAGCGCAGGCGGTCATGGGTGTCTTCTACGGGCTCTCGCGCCTCAGCGATGTAGACGACGAGAAGCCGAATCCCGCGTTCGATTCGCTCCTCGATGTCGGCAGCAACGTCAATCCGACGGTAGATCTGGTGGCGAAGCCATTCGCGGTCCAGCTCGGTGCCGAGCAGGTCGCCGGACCGGTCCTCGACACCGATGATGAGCGCGCCGCCGCCAGGCGTGTTAGCCATGCAGGCCACCTCGTCTGCGAGCTGGTCCGCAGCCTTGGTGTTCTCCGCAGTCCCCGGGAGGAGCCGACCTCCTGACCCGCGTCGACCAGCCTCCTCCTTGATGTCAACCCGCTGGCGCTCGGCGTCTGATGGCAGCACACCTTGCCGTAGCCTCCCGAGGCAGTCGTTGACTGCCCTCTCCGTGTCGGCTCGATCAATCACCAGCTCAGTACCCGGCTGAAAGGCCAACCTGCTCTCCGCACTTGGCATGTGTATCACTTTAGCCGGGTACCTAAACAGGAACCAAGTGCTGCCAGCCGACGGCGCGTGCACTTTGACTGGCGTGGATGTGGTGTCACGGGCCGGTGTGCCGTCTAGCCGAGCAACGGCGTGCGAGGGGGTGGAGCCAAGGGGACTCGAACCCCTAACCCCCTGCTTGCAAAGCAGGTGCGCTACCAATTGCGCCATGGCCCCGTGCCAGGGACGCACGCCCAGCTGCGGGGCCCTGACCGACCCACGATGCTACGTCATCTCGTGCCCGGCCCACCAGACGAGCGCCGGCCCAACGCCTTCAGCGCTGTCAGGGTTCCCCGCCAAACCGTGACATCAGCCGGGATCGCGTTCCTCCTCCCCTCCGGGCGGGCCGCGTAACCTTGAGCCCATGTGGTCGCAGCGGGAGGTTATCGATTACGCGCTGCAGCGACGCTCCACGCTGGAGAAGCTGCGCCGGCCGGGGAAGGCTCTCGCACGTCTCGACGCCTGCGACGCCGACCCGATGCTGCTGCGTGCCGCAAAGCACCATGGGGAGTCAACGGAGACCCCCTGCCCGGTGTGCCAGACCCCGAACCTGACCACCTTGAGCTACGTCTTCGGCGAGCAGCTCGGTCAGTACTCCGGCCGCATCAAGCGGACCCCGGAGCTCGAGGAGATGGCGCACGAGTTCGGAGAGTTCAAGGTCGTCGTGGTCGAGGTGTGCCAGACCTGTCACTGGAACCACATGATCTTGAGCTACCTCCTCGGTGACGGGGTCAAGAGGAAACCCCCGCGCCGCCAGCAGACAGTTGAGGACATCTATGGCTGACCCCCAGTGGGGGCCCGTCGCGCAGCGTCCGGTGGGCGCCACGTCGAAAAAGCAACGCACGCGTGCACAGCGGTGGGCGCGGCGGATCCTGATCGGGCTTGTGTCCCTCGTCCTCCTCGGCCTGGTCGGCGGCACGGCCGCCGTCGGGGTCGGGTACGCGACGACGGACCTGCCCGACGCGAACGCCGACTTCGAGACCGCCACGAGCTTCGTGTACTACGGCAACGGCAAGGCCGAGCTCGGCAGTTTCGCCATCCAGAACCGGCAGCCGCTGACCTTGGAGGAGATGCCCCAGAGCATCAAGGACGCCGTCATCGCCGCTGAGAACCGCTCCTTCTGGACCGACCGCGGCATCTCCCTGCGCGGTATGGTCCGGGCCGCCTACGTCATCGCCCGGGGCGGCACGCTGCAGGGCGGCTCGACCATCACGCAGCAGTACATCAAGATCAAGTACCTCTACTCCGAGCAGACGGCCACCCGGAAGTTCAAGGAGCTCTTCCTCGCTTACAAGATCAACAAGCAGGTGAGCAAGGAGGACATCCTCGAGGGCTACCTGAACACCATCTACTTCGGGCACGGCGCGTACGGCATCGAGGCGGCAGCGCAGAACTTCTTCGACACCGAGGCCAAGAAGCTGACCGTCCCGCAGGCGGCGGTCCTGGCCAGCGTCATCAACAACCCCTCGGCGTTCGACCCCGATGACGAGGACAACCTCGACCGTCTCCTCAGCCGCTACCGCTACGTCCTGCAGTCCATGGCCGACACCGGCGCCATCTCCCAAGCCGAGGCGGACAAGTACGCGAAGAAGCTGCCGAAGTTCCCCGAGATCAAGACCAACGAGCGCTACGGCGGGTCCAAGGGGTTCCTGCTCAAGATGGTCGAGAAGGAGCTGACCGACGCCGGCTTCACCTCCGAGCAGATCAACGGCGGCGGGCTGAAGATCACCACGACGTTCGACAAGAAGGCGCAGAGCGCGGCGGTCGAGGCGGCCCAGAGCATCACCCGTCAGGCTGCCGACGCCTCCGGCAAGAAGGCGTCCAACCTGCACGCCGCCATCGCCTCCGTCGACGTCAACACCGGCGAGGTGATCGCGCTCTACGGCGGCCCGAACTACATCAAGAACTCCCGCAACTGGGCGACCACCCCGCGCCCGACGGCGTCGACGTTCAAGACCTACGCCCTGGCGGCCGGGCTCAAGGACGGCTACAGCCTGCGGTCTCTGTTCCGCGGCAGCAGCTTCAACCTGCCCGGCGACCCCACCATCGTCCGCAACGAGTACAACCAGAGCTACGGCTTCCAGACCAGCCTGCTCAACGCGACGACGTACTCGATCAACACCGCCTTCGTCGACCTGGCCACCACGATGAAGGACGGCAAGGCGAAGATCCTCGACGTCGCCCGGGACGCCGGCGCTCCGAAGGCCACCGGCTGGGACGCGGACGTACGCAACATCCCCATCGGCACGCCCGAGGTCAGCCCGCTGAACCAGGCCAGTGGCTACGCCGCCTTCGCCAACGACGGCACCGCGGTGCAGAACCACGTGGTCAAGAAGGTGGAGGACGCCGAGGGCACGGTGATCTACGAGGCCGACCCGAAGAAGAAGCGGGCCGTGAGCGAGGACATCGCGCACGACGTGACGTTCGCGCTGTCCAACGTCGTGGAGAACGGCACCGGCACGACGGTGCAGGCGCTCAACCGACCCGTCGCCGGCAAGACGGGCACCAACGGGGTCACCGACACCGAGGGCAAGGACATCGTGAACTCCTCCTGGTTCGTCGGGTACACCCAGCAGATCTCCACCGCGGTCATGTTCGTGGCCGGCAAGAGCGGCAGCGAGAGCCTCGACGACTACCGCCGGCCCGGGGACAGCACCTTCTTCGGCGGCACCTACCCGGCGCAGACCTGGGGCGAGTACATGCGGGTGGCCACCGAGGGACAGCCCGTCCGCGCGTTCGAGCCGCCGGCCTACGTCAACGTCGACTCCGCCCCCCAGCCGAGCTACACACAGCCGCAACCGACTCAGCAGCAGCCCACGGCCACCCGGCAGCCGACTGACGAGCCGTCCGAGTCGGCCACCAGCGAGCCGAGCGACGAGCCGAGCAACGGGCCGAGCGAGGACCCGACCTCGCAGGCACCGGACCCCGAGCCCAGTGACAAGCCGAGCGAGAAGGCGAGCGCGACCGCCCGGGCGGAGCCACAGCCGACGCGGAGCAGCACCCCCCGAAGCGGAACGGGTGGAGGCAACGGGGCCGGGACCCGGGAGAACGCCGGCGGGGACACGACGGCGGGCAGCGGCGGCTGAGGGTGAGCTCCGCCCTCCCGGTGGGCTCACCGACCCCGCGTCCTCCGGCGGCGGACGTGCCCTCCCGGACCGACCCGTTCGTCGCCGGTCTCAGCCGTCGGGTGGGCGGACCTCCCGGTCGGCACGCCAGCGCGCCCCGCTGGTGGAACCCGGTCCGGATCGCCCTGGTCGTGGCCACCGTCGTCTATCTCGCCGGGATGGTGTTCCGGCTGCCGTGCCGGATCACCGTGGCCGGGCAGTCCATCGACCAGTACCGCAACCTCTGCTACTCCGACATCGGTCTGCTGTACAGCGGCCGCGGGCTGCTCCAGGGGAACATCCCCTACCTCGACTCCGGTGACTACCCGGTGCTGGAGTACCCGGTCCTCACCGGCTGGTTCCTCGAGCTCGAGCGGCGGCTGGCGGTGCTGCTCGGCGCCCCCACCGGGACCGGCCTGACCGACCAGCAGGCCGTGGACGCCACCCTCCGCTTCGTCGACGTCAACGCCGTCCTCCTGGGCGCCCTCCTGCTGGTCACCGTCTGGGCCCAGGCGCGCAGCGTGCCGGGGCGGCCCTGGGACGCGATGATGGTGGCCGCCTCGCCCTGCGTGGCGGCGGCCGCACTGGTCAACTGGGACCTGCTGCCCGTCGCCCTCACCGCCACCGCGCTGCTGGCCTGGTCGCGCCGTCGCCCGACCTGGGCTGGAGTCCTGCTCGGTCTGGGGATGGCCGCCAAGCTGTACCCGCTGCTGCTCCTCGGCCCGCTGCTGCTGCTCTGCCTGCGTGCCCGCCGGATGCGGGACTTCGGCGTCGCGCTCGTCGGATTCGTCCTGTCGTGGACAGCGGTGAACCTGCCGGTCCTGCTGCTGGCGCCGCAGGCGTGGCTGAGCTTCTGGCGGTTCAACTCCGACCGGACGGGTGACTTCGGGTCGCTCTGGTACGTCTTCTCCCTCGCCGGGCACCCGGTGCCGCAGCTCAACGCCGTCAGTGGTGGCCTGTTCGCCGCCGGGTGCCTGGCCACCGGCCTGCTGATCCTGCTGGCCCCGCGCCGTCCCCGGCTGGGCCAGGTCGCCTTCCTCGTGGTCGCCGCCTTCCTGCTGACCAACAAGGTCTACTCCCCGCAGTACGTGCTCTGGCTGCTGCCGCTGCTCGTCCTGGCCCGGCCGCGGTGGCGCGACTGGCTGGTCTTCACCGTCGGCGAGCTGCTCTACTTCGTGGCCATCTGGTGGCACCTCGGCGGCCTGCTCAGCCCCGGGGACGGCTCCGAGGACCGCATCTACTGGCTCGCGGTGCTGCTCCGGCTGGCCACCCAGAGCTGGGTGGTGGTCATGGTCGTCCGCGACATCCTGCGGCCCGCCCACGACCCCGTCCGCCGGGGCGGGGCTGACGACCCGGGCGGAGGCTCCCTCGACCACGCCGTCGACGCCGCCTGGCTGACCCGGCTCCGCCGCACCCTCAGGGCGCCCGCGTGATCCAGCTCGCCGAGCTCGCCCCACCCCGCGCCCGCACCCCGGCTGAGCCCGCCGCGGCGCCGGGCGCCGGTCGCCTGGTCGTGCAGGCCTGGCTGGCCAGCCGTGGGCTGATCGCCCTGGTCGCGGTGCTGCTGGCTCTCCGCGAGGGCCGCAGCTTCTCCGACATGGTGAGCAACTGGGACGTCCAGCACTTCACCGCACTCGCCCTCGGCGGCTACTTCGCCGAGCCCGACGGCATTCTGATGGCCTTTTTCCCTGGCCTGCCCGCATTGCTTCGCGGCTTCGTCGGTCTGGGGATCCCGGTCGCCGCCGGGGGTGTGGTCCTGTCCCTGGTCTGCTCCGCCGTGGCTGCGGGTGCCCTGCTACGGCTGGGCGGCCCCTGGGCGGCGGTGGTCTGGCTGTTCGCCCCGCCGGCGGTGTTCACCACCGTCCCCTACACCGAGTCGCTGTTCTGCGCCGCCGCCTTCTGGGCCTGGGAACGGGCCCGAGCCGACCGCTGGGCCGCTGCCGCCCTGCTGGCCGCCGCGGCGTGCACCGTGCGAGTCTCGGGGCTCTTCCTGGTAGGGGCCCTGGCCGTGATGATCCTCACCGCCCGGGGGGTCGACTACCGCGGCCGGGCGTTTCGGTTGGGCTGGCTGCTGCTCCCCGTGGCCGTGCTGGCCACCTTCGCCGGCTACCTGCACCACCTCACCGGCAGCTGGACCGCCTGGTACACCGCACAGTCGACGGGCTGGGTGCGGGGGCTGACGACGCCGTGGCAGTCGTTCCTCAACACCCTCCCCGCCATCGTGCCGGGGGCGTACGCCGACCACCCGTGGTGGGCGGCGGTGTTCCGGGCGGAGGTGATCTCCATGGCGCTCGGTCTGGTCGTGACGGCCTGGTGCCTGCGCCGCCGGCTGTGGGCCGAGGCCAGCTGGGTAGGCGTCCAGGTGCTCGCCTTCTCGCTCTCCTACTGGTTCTTCTCGGTCAACCGCGCCACCCTGCTCTGGTTCCCGCTGTGGGTGATGCTGGCGCGCTGGGGCACCTGGGAACCGGCCCGCCCGGCCGTCGCGCGCGTCCACCGGCTCCTGGTGATCACCACCTGGGTGTTGGGGGTCGGGCTCCTGCTGGGGTGGAGCTGGCTGTTCTTCACTGGGCACTGGGCCAGCTGAGCGGGTCCCTAGACTTCCCCCGTGCAGCGGATGTGGATCGAGCTCGACGGACTGGTCAACCTGCGGGACGTCGGAGGGATCCCCACCACTGATGGCGACGCCGTCAAGCCGGGGCAGCTGCTGCGTTCGGACAACCTCCAGGACCTGACCGCGACCGACGTCGAGGCGCTGCTGGACCTGGGCCTGACCGACGTCGTCGACCTCCGCAGCGAGTACGAGGCCGAGAACGAGGGACCAGGTCCGCTGGCCGGCCACCCCAGCGTGACCATCCACCAGCACTCGCTGTTCCGGGAGTGGCGTGAGGGGATCGGGGAGGACAAGCCGGACGAGCGCCCCGAGGTGCTGCCCGAGGAGTCGCTGCCCTGGGTGGACCTGGAGCCCGCGGTCGAGCTGGACAACCGGGTCGCCTCGGTCTACCTCAGTTACCTCGCCGACCGGCCGGACTCCGTTGTCGAGGCGCTCCGGGTGATCTCCCGGGCCGAGGGCGCGACCCTGGTGCATTGTGCTGCGGGCAAGGACCGGACGGGCACGATCGTCGCACTGGCGCTCAGCTTGGCCGGGGCCGAGCGCGAGGCCGTCATCGCCGACTACGCCGCCAGCTCCGAGCGGGTCCCGCAGATCGTGGACCGGCTGCTGGCCAGCAAGACCTACGCCGCCAACCTCCGGGACCGCCCCCTCAGCTCCCACCTGACCCACGCCGAGACCATGCGCGTGCTGCTCGACCACGTCGACGGCCACTACGGCGGCGTCGCCGCCCTGGCCGAGCGGCTGGGCTGGACCGATGAGGACCAGCGTCAGCTGGTGGCCAAGCTGCGCGGTTAAA
>CAWGWR010000010.1:0-176830 GCA_963826405.1 uncultured Actinomycetota bacterium
GACGACGCCCTCTTCGACGGCGGCCTTGGCGTTGCGCACCGCGTCCTCGATGCGGTGCTTGCGCTCCTTGAGCTCGACCTCGGTGGCCGCGCCGACCTTGATGACGGCGACGCCGCCGGCCAGCTTGGCCAGCCGCTCCTGCAGCTTCTCGCGGTCGTAGTCGGAGTCGGAGTTCTCGATCTCGGCGCGGATCTGGTTGACCCGGCCGGCGATGGCGTCGGAGTCACCGGCGCCCTCGATGATCGTGGTCTCCTCCTTGGTGACGAGCACCTGGCGGGCCTGGCCGAGCAGCTCGAGGCCGACGCCGTCGAGCTTGAGTCCGACCTCCTCGGAGATGACCTGGCCACCGGTGAGGATGGCGATGTCGCCGAGCATGGCCTTGCGGCGGTCACCGAAGCCCGGGGCCTTGACGGCGACGGACTTGAAGGTGCCGCGGATCTTGTTGACGATCAGCGCGGCCAGGGCCTCGCCGTCGACGTCCTCGGCGATGACCACGAGCGGCTTGCCGGCCTGGATGACCTTCTCCAGCAGCGGCAGGACGTCCTTGAGGTTCGAGACCTTGGAGTTGACGATCAGCACGTAGGGGTCGTCGAGGACGGTCTCCATGCGCTCGGTGTCGGTGACGAAGTAGGGCGAGATGTAGCCCTTGTCGAACCGCATGCCCTCGGTGAGCTCGAGCTCGAGGCCGAAGGTGTTGGACTCGTCGACGGTGATGACACCTTCCTTGCCGACCTTGTCCATCGCTTCGGCGATGATTTCGCCCACGGTGGCGTCACCGGCGGAGATCGACGCGGTGGCGGCGATCTGCTCCTTGGTGTCCACGTCGACGGCGGTGTTGGCCAGCTCCTCGACGATGGCCGCGACGGCCTTCTCGATGCCCTTCTTGAGGGCCATCGGGTTCGCGCCGGCAGTCACGTTGCGCAGGCCCTCGCGGACCAGCGCCTGGGCCAGCACGGTGGCGGTGGTGGTGCCGTCGCCCGCGACGTCGTCGGTCTTCTTGGCGACCTCCTTGACGAGCTCGGCGCCGATCTTCTCGTAGGGGTCCTCGAGCTCGATCTCCTTGGCGATGCTGACACCGTCGTTGGTGATCGTGGGGGCGCCCCACTTCTTCTCGAGCACGACGTTGCGGCCCTTCGGGCCGAGGGTGACCTTCACGGCGTCGGCGAGGATGTTCATCCCACGCTCGAGCCCGCGACGTGCTTCGGTGTTGAACGCAATCAGTTTGGGCATGTTCTCGGCGAGTCCTCCCGCGCGCCGGCGGTGACCGCCGGCTCGATGGCTTCTAGTTGTGTGTCCCTGAGCTGGTGCCCGCGACGGACGACCCCTGGACGGGGTCTCACACGCTCAGAGAGGTAGCACTCACACGAGGAGAGTGCTAACCCAATGTTTAGCACTCTCCCCTGGCGAGTGCAAACACCCGGGGGGCCGCACTGCACAACGGGGATTGTGTGACCCGAGGCGGTGTCTGCACCTCGCCGGTTCACACGATCCGGCCGACCACGTGCCGGCAGTGCCGGCAGCGCCGCGGCTCGTCGTCCCAGCCTCGGCGGGCGAAGACCGCGCCCAGCTGGAAGGCGGCGACGCAGGCGCGGTCCGCCACGTCGTGCCAGCCGTAGCGCAGGGTGAGTTCCCCGGCGACCGCGGCCGCGTTGTCCCGCTCCATGTCCCGGAACCGCCCAGCGCCCTCGTGCCCCATCCGGCCGTCCAGCTCGACGACGACGGCGAACTCCTCGTAGACCACGTCGCGGACGGCCGAGCCGTGAGGGGCTCGGTGCTGCCGGACGCCCCGGGGCAGGCCGTGGGCGCGCTCGACGTGGTGCAGGTAGGCGAGCTCCAGCGGCGTCTCGGCGCCGACGGCGACGTCGTCCAGCAAGGCGTCGACCAGCCGGCGGTGCCGCAGGCGCGCCCGGCCGGCCGCCGCGTGACGCAGCCGCGCCACCGTCGTCCGGCGCTGCTGGATGGCGTGAGCGACCAGGCCCTGGACCTCGCCGGCTGTCGTCGCCCGGTCCACCAGGTCCAGCACGGTGTCCTCCACCGTGGTCCGCGCCGGGGCGCCCGGGGAGCGGGCGTCGCGCACGCCCGGCCGCTCTCGCCGGAAGGTCCAGGGCCAGCGGTCGCGCACCTGCCGGTCGAGCGGGACGAGTACCTCCACCGTCGACGGCGCCTCCGACGCCAGCCTGTGCAGGTAGGCCGCCGAAGCGCCGGCGATCCGGGCCCGCTGCCCCCCGATCAGCACCCCGGCCCACGCCTGCGCGTCCCAGGGCGGCGCCCCGAGGCCGAGGTAGAAGACGCCGGGCGCCATCCGTTGCCACTGCTCACCCGCCAGGCGTCGGGCGGCCCAGGTCCCGACGCCGAGGTCGGCGGCCTGGCCGAGCGTGACCACCCCGCTCTGCGCCTCGGCCAGGGCGAGCAGGCGGGCGTCGGGATCCTGTCGCGGTCGCACGACCTGGATCCTGGGCACCCGGGTCCTCGGCGGTCAGCCGCCGCCCCGGCTGTGGACCGCGCAGCACCCCCCTCCCAGGCCTGTGCACGACCACGCCGCCGACGCCGTGTGACCTGAGGAGGTGACTGCACCTCGTCAGGTCACACGATCACACCTGCAACCCGTCGCCGAACCGGAAGAGGGGGTCGGCGGTGTCGAAGGGGACGTCGCTCCGGCTGGCCTGGACGGCCTCGAGCGACGACGGCAGGTCGAAGGGCAGCCGGCCCCGGGCCTGGGCCCGCCCAGTGAGGACGTCGACCAGCGCGTCATCAGAGGCGCCGTAGTCGACCAGCAGCGCCGCGGCCGTAGCGGCCAGCTCGGGCACCACGGCTGGCCGGTCCAGGTAGAGGTCGACGACGGTGGGCACAGCCCTGCAGACCGCCAGCAGCCGGTCTCGCTCCTGCGGTGCGAAGGCCAGCGAGCCCGCGTGGAACATCGACTCGAAGCGGCCGGGCCGCGGCTCGAAGGGGGCGGCCAGCCGCAGCACGGCGACGTCGGCGTCGGCCGGGTCGTCCACCAGCCGGCCCAGCCGCAACGCCGCGTCGGTGCGGAAGCCCTCGACGTAGACGGCCAGGCCCTCGGCCAGCGGCAGCGCGGCGGGCCCGTCGGCTGCAGCGGTCAGGCGAGTGATCGAGGCTCGCTGTGCCGCGTGACCGGCGGCGACGAAGTCCTCACGGCCGATGGTCACCAGAGCGTGGTCCAGGTTCAGCGGGTCGGCATCGAAGAGGCCGAGGACGAACTTCTCCCGGAGCAGCCGCCGGACCGAGACGTCAAGTCGCCCCTCGGTGACGGCGCCCGAGCGGACCAGCTGGACGACGAGCTCGGGGCAGCTCTCGCCGCCAAACTGGTCGACGCCGGCCTCCAGCGCCCGGGCCACCCGCTCGGACGGGCTCAGCTCCTCGATCCCCCAGGCGCGGGCCGGCATCGGCTCACCGGCGAAGGACTTGTCGGTGATCAGCCCCCAGTCGGTGCAGACGATCCCGTCGAAGCCCAGGTCGTCGCGGAGCAGCCCCGCGATGACCGGGCGGTTGAAGGCGAAGCCGACCTCCTCCCAATCCGTCCCGACGGGCATCCCGTAGTACGGCATGATCTGCGACGTCCCAGCCTCGAGCGCCGCCCGGAAGGGCGCCAGGTGGTACTCCTGCCGGCCGCCCGGGTAGACCTGCTCGCGGCCGTACGCGAAGTGCGGGTCCTCCCCGTCGAGCTGCGGGCCGCCGCCCGGGAAGTGCTTGGTCATGGTGGCGACCGAGTCCGGGCCCAGCCGCTCGCCCTGGAAGCCGCGGATGTAGGCGCGGACCAGCTCCGCGGTCAGGTCAGCGTCCTCACCGAAGGTCATCCCGATCCGCGCCCACCGGTACTCGGTCGCCAGGTCGATCTGCGGGTGCAGGGCCACCCGGAAGCCGCCGGCCACATACTCCTGCCGGGCGATGTCGGCGAACCGCTCGACCAGGGCGGGGTCGCGCAGCGCAGCGAGGCCGAGCGACTCGGGCCACGCCGAGAAGGAGCCCGCGAGCGCCGCCGTGCCCGCGTTGTCGCTGAACGAGTGGCGGGGGTCGGTGGACAGGCTCACCGGGATGCCCAGCGCGGTGCTCGCGGCGACCTCCTGCAGGCGGTTGTACCAGGCGACGAGGTCCCGGACGCTCGCCGGCGAGCCGAGGAGGTTGAAGTGGTTCATCCGCAGGTCGCGGACGGCGGCCTCGCTGCCGGGGCGGGCGATGACGTTGTCGTCGCCGACGAGCGTCCCGTCCGGCCCGATCAGCGTCATGTCGTGGAACATCAGCCCCGCCTTGTCCTCCAGGGTCAGCCGGCCCAGCAGGTCCTCGACCCGCTGGTCAGGGCTCAGCGACGGGTCGCGGTAAGGCGCGGTGGGCTGGCTCATCGACGGACTCCTTCGTCGGACGGGGCGCGGCAGGGCCGGCCGGGGTCATCCTCGCGGACGCGGCCGACCGCACGACAGGCGGCCCGACCTCAACACATAGGTCGGGAATGCACTGGGTGCACCCGGGGTTGCTTGGTCATGGCTGACACCCAGACGCGCCCGATCACCCGTGCCGACGTCGGCCTGCGGTCGGAGCGCGGACCGATCCTGCTGTCCGTCATGCTCAGCGTCGGCCTGGTGGCGATCGACTCGACGATCCTCGCCACAGCGGTCCCGGCGATCGTCGACGACCTGGGCGGGTTTGCCCAGTTCCCCTGGCTCTTCTCGATCTACCTGCTGGCCCAGGCCGTCTGCGTGCCGATCTTCGGCAAGCTGAGCGACCTGTTCGGCCGCAAGCCGGTGATGCTGGCCGGCGTCGGGCTGTTCGTGCTCGGCTCGATCCTCTGCGGTCTCGCGTGGAGCATGCCCGCGCTGATCGCGTTCCGGGCGGTCCAGGGCCTCGGCGCCGGGGCCGTTCAGCCCACCGCGATGACGATCATCGGGGACATCTACACCGTGGCCGAGCGCGCCAAGGTGCAGGGCTACGTGGCCAGCGTGTGGGCCATCTCCTCGGTCGTCGGACCCACGCTGGGCGGGGTGTTCGTCGACTTCCTCGACTGGCGCCTCATCTTCTTCGTCAACGTCCCGCTGGGCGCCGTCGCCGCCTGGGTGATGTTCCGCCGCTTCTCCGAGGACGTCACCAAGGCCGAGCACCAGATCGACTACCGCGGGGCCGTGCTGCTGACCGTCGGCACCTCGCTGCTGGTGCTGGGCCTGCTCGAGGGCGGCGTGCAGTGGGACTGGTTGTCGGTGCCCGGCGTCGGCGTGCTGAGCATCGCGGTGCTGGCCCTGGTCGGCTTCGCCCTCGTCGAGCGGCGGGCCGCCGAGCCGGTCATCCCGCCGTGGGTGTTCCACAGCAGGCTGCTCAACACCACCAACCTGGCCAGCCTCTCGATCGGCGTGGTGCTGATCGGCCTGACCTCCTACGTCCCCCTCTACGTGCAGGGCGTGCTCGGGGAGAACGCCCTGGTCGCAGGCTTTGCGCTGGCCGCCCTCACCCTCGGCTGGCCAATCGCGGCCTCCTCGGCCGGCCGCATCTACCTGCGGGTCGGTTTCCGCCTGACGGCGCTGCTCGGCTGCGCGATCATCCTGGTCGGAGTCACGCTGCTGGTGCTGATCAGGCCGGGCAGCTCGGTCTGGCAGGTGGCCGGCACCTGCTTCGTCATCGGCCTCGGCATGGGTCTCACCGCCAGCCCCACCCTCATCGCCGGGCAGGCGGCCGCCGAGTGGTCGGTCCGCGGCGTGGTGACGGGGACGAACATGTTCGCCCGCTCCATGGGCAGCGCCGTCGGGATCGCCGTCTTCGGCGCCGTCGCCAACGCCTCGCTGGCCCGCAGCGGCGGCGGCACCGTCTCCACCACCGCCGCCGGCATCCCGGCCGATGCGCTCGACCCGGCCCTGCACGCGGTGTTCCTCGGCACGGCCGCCGTGGCCGTGGTGCTCACCGTTGCCATCCTGCTGATGCCCAAGACCCCGCCGCACGGTCTGGACTGACCCTGCCCGTGGTCCTAGCCCACGTCGGGTCCGAGCCGATGGGCGGGCCCGCCGGGCAGGTCCGCGAAGGGCTCGAAGCTCAGTCCGCCGTACCGCAGACCGCCGTCGACCGACCGGGTGACCGGCTCCCCCACCGAGCCGTACCCGCTGCCCCTCTCGATCAGCAGGTCGTCGCCGTCCTCGACCAGTTCGTCGGCGCCCTCCAAGGGCGCCCACGCGTCGGTGGACAGGCTCCGCAGCCGGCCGCCGACCGCGGCGACGTCCACCACCGTCCACGGGTTGGCGTAGCGGCCCGTCCACCGACGGGCGGACGCCGGCAGCGCACCCCCGTCAGCCGCCGCGGCGGCCAGCAGCTGGGCGATCCCACGGGCGAGCTGCGTGGCCGGACCGTCGATGGCGTTGGTCAGCACCGAGATGGTCAGCCCGCTGACCGGATCCAGGAGCGACTTGGTGATGTGGCCGGGGTAGCCACCTGAGTGGCCGACGAAGACCTGGTCGCCGACCTTCTCCCGCACCATCCCCCACCCGTAGCCCGCCCCGTCATCGGTGCGCGGGTCGACCAAGTTGGCGGCATCGGGCACGAGCGCGGGGCCGGTGGTGGTCACGGCGACCATCATCACCACCGGACCAGACCGGGGTTCGGCCAGGGCGACGCCGGATGGTCCGGACCGGTCCCGCGAGGCACCCTGTTCCACGTGCGCACCCTGCTGAACATCATCTGGTTCGTCTTCAGCGGCTTCTGGCTCTGGCTGGCCTACGTGCTGGCCGGGGTGATCTGCTGCCTGCTGGTCGTGACCATCCCCTGGGGCACCGCGTCGTTCCGGCTGGCGGGCTATGCCGTGTGGCCCTTCGGCCGTGAGGTGGTGCCGCGGCCGGGTGCCGGCGTCGGCGCCGCCCTCGGCAACGTCGTCTGGGTGGTGGTGGCCGGCTGGTGGCTCGCGCTCACCCACCTCACCACCGGCCTCGCGCTCTGCCTGACGGTGATCGGCATCCCGATGGGCGTCGCCAACTTCAAGCTGATCGGAATGGCCCTGCTGCCGCTCGGCCAGCAGGTGGTCCGCCGCCGGTCCTGACCCCGGTCAGTCGGCGCTGAGCCCGCTGTACTCGTCCGGCGCCAACTCACCCACGAGCGGGACGACGTCGGCGATGGAGTCCAGCACCCGCGTCGGCCGGTACGGGTAGCGGGCGATCTCCTCCGACCGGGTCGACCCGGTGAGCACCAGGACCGTCCGCAGCCCGGCCTCGATCCCTGCGATTATGTCGGTGTCCATCCGGTCCCCGACCATCACCGTCGTCTCCGAGTGCGCCTCGATCGCGTTGAGCGCCGAGCGCATCATGAGCGGGTTGGGCTTCCCGACGAAGTAGGGCTGGATGCCGGTCGCCCGGGTGATGAGCGCTGCCACCGAGCCGGTCGCCGGCAGCGGACCCTCGGGTGAGGGCCCCGTCGCGTCCGGGTTGGTGGCGATGAAGCGGGCTCCCCGGTCGATCAGCCGGATGGCCCGGGTGATCGCCTCGAACGAGTAGGTCCGGGTCTCCCCCAGCACCACGTAGTCCGGGTCGCGGTCAGTCAGAACGAAACCGACGTCGTGCAGGGCGGAGGTCATGCCGGCCTCGCCGATCACGTAGGCCGAGCCCCCGGCGTCCTGGTCGGCGAGGAACTGTGCCGTCGCCAGCGCGGAGGTCCAGATCGAGGCCTCGGGGACGTCGATGCCGCTGCGCAGCAGCCGGGCCCGCAGGTCACGGGCGGTGAAGATCGAGTTGTTGGTCAGCACGAGGTAGGGCCGGTGGTGCTCCTGCAGCGCGGTGATGAAGTCCGCGGCCCCCGGCAGCGCCTGCTCCTCGTGCACGAGCACGCCGTCCATGTCGGTCAACCAGCAGGCGACGGGTTTGGTGTCCACCGCCTCAGGCTGTCAGCCCGCCGCGGTCCGCGTCCAACAGCGCGCGCCCTTGACCACGCCGCTTAACCTTGGGGGGCGATGAACCTTCTTCGGACCGCCAGCGCCGTGGCGCTCGCCTGCCTCGCCGTCGCCGGCTGTGGGACGGGGAATGATCCGGAACGCGCCCCCGCGCCCGTTGCCAGCCCCACCGCGAACCCCGAGACATCGGCGCCGGTCCGGCCGGGACGACCCGTGGCCAGCACCTCCTCCGGCTCCGTCGGCCTCACCGTTCGCTACCAAGCCCCGGACGGCTCCGTTCAGACGCTGAAGGTCGAGGACTTCCGTCGCTGAGCGCTGTCGGTGACCCTCCTGAACGGTCCCGCCTGCGCACTGTGACGAGCAGCACGTGACAACGGTGTCCCACGGCAGCCGGGCACCGGTCGCGCAGGGGCACCGGGCGGCATACTGCTGGAGTGGCTGAGAACGAGACGTCCGAGCAGGGCTCCGCGACCGACGAGCCGACCCTGATCATTCTCTACGGCGGCACGGGGGACCTCGCGAAGCGCCTGGTGCTCCCCGCGTTCTGGGAGCTCTACACCCGTGACCTGCTGCCCAAGCGCTGGAAGCTGGTGGGCAACGGCCGCGGCGACGTGTCGCACACGGACTTCCAGCAGCACATCCACGACGCGCTGAGCGAGTTCGCTACCACCCCGGAGCCGGAGGCATGGGAGAAGTTCGCGCCGCACGTGCTGTTTGCGGGGGGCGGCTTTAACCACGACAACCCGGGGACCCTCCTGGACGTCATCGGCGAGGCCGAGAAGGACCTCGGCGAGGACCGCCGGATCATCCACTACCTGGCCATCCCGCCGTCGGCCTTCGAGAAGACCACGCGGGCGATCAAGGCGCACGGCCTGGGGCCGGAGTCCAAGGCGGTCTACGAGAAGCCGTTCGGCACCTCGCTGGAGAGCTTCCACGAGCTCGACGAGCTGGTGCACTCGGTCTTCGACGAGGAGCAGGTCTACCGGATCGACCACTTCCTGGGGAAGGAGGCGACGCAGAACCTGCACCTCGTCCGGTTCAGCAACCGCCTCTTCAACGACACGTGGAGCGCCGAGCACCTGGCCCAGGTGCAGATCGACGTCCCCGAGACCCTCGACATCGCCGATCGCGCCGGGTTCTACGACGAGACGGGCGCGTCGCTCGACATGCTCGTCACCCACCTGTTCCAGGTGGCGGCACAGGTGGCCATGGAGCCGCCGCTGAGCATGGCCGCCGAGGACCTGCAGGACGCCCGCGAGTCGGTGATCGCCGCCTTCCGCCCGCTCGACCCGTCGGAGGTCGTGCTCGGCCAGTACCGCGGCTACCGCGAGACCGAGGGCGTTCCCGACGACTCGGACACCGACACCTTCGTGGCCGCCCGGCTCTGGATCGACACCGACCGCTGGCAGGGCGTGCCGTTCCTGCTCCGCACTGGCAAGAAGATGGCTACGAGCGCCCAGCGAGTCAGCCTGATCTTCAAGCCTTCGGACGGCCCGGTGCACTCCCAGGGCTCCTCCACCAACGCGCTGATCTTCGACCTCAAGGGCAACGGGGCGATCGAGATCCAGATGACGGTGAAGAAGCCGGGCCCGGAGCCCCTGCCAGCCGAGAGCTGCAGCACACTCCACCTGGAGAACGTGTCGGCGGGCTCGATGACGGCCTACACGTCGCTGATCTACGACGTGTTCGCCGGCGACCGCTCCCTGTTCACCAGCTCCGCCGGGCTGGAGGCGGCCTTCCAGGCCTTCGCCCCCCTGCTGGGCGAGCAGCGCCCGGCCGTCCAGCCCTACGACGGAGGGAGCTGGGGTCCGGCCGCCGCCAACGCCCTGACCGGAGACGTCGGCTGGCTGCTGGGCAGCTGAGCACCCGCTGGACGCCCCTCGCTCGTCCGGCCGTCGCTCGTCCGCCCGTCGCCCGGCTGGGTGGGTGGCTCAGCGGTGGGCGTCGGCCAGGACGGCGACCAGGTCGTCGTACACGGCCGGCGGCCCGGCCACGATCGGGTTGCCCTGCAGCAGCCCGTCCCCGGCCAGGAAGTCGCTGACCCGGGCGCCGGCGGCGTGCAGGACCGCGACGGCGCCCAGGCAGTCCCAGCTGTTGATGTGCGCCTCCACGTACCCGATCAGCCGGCCGCATGCGACATCGCACAGGCCCAGGGCGCCAGACCCGTTGCGGACGAACATCCCCCCGGCCGCCAGCAGCCGGTCCAGCACCGGGACGACCTGCTCGCGCGGGACCCGGGGAGAGTAACCCAGGTAGGTAAGCCCGTCCGCGAGCGAGGTGCCGGGATGCGGGCGCATCGCGTCGCCGTTGAGCGTGGCCGGGACGCCGTTCCCGCCCACGAACAGCTCGTCCGCGACCGGGTTCAGGACCAGGCCCAGCAGCACAGCCCCGTCCCGCACGTAGGCCATGGAGATGCACCAGGTGGCCAGGCCGCTGACGAAGGGCTGGGTGCCGTCGATCGGGTCGACCACCCAGATACCGGTGCTGCCGGGGAAGTCGGCGTGGCCCGTCTCCTCCCCCAGGAAGGCGTCGGTGGGGAAGCGGTCGGCCAGCCTGCCCTTGAGGTGGTTCTCCACGGCGACGTCGGCTTCGGAGACGACGTCCTGCACCCCCTTGCTGTTGACGGTGAGGGTGGAGAGCCGGCCGAAGTAGTCCAGGGCCACCGTGCCCGCCTCCCGGATCAGCTGGGTGGCGAACTCCAGGCGGGTGAGGTCGTCGTCGTGCATGTCAGTCCTTCCAGAGCCAGGCCGCGCCCCGGACCCCGCTGGAGTCACCGTGCGTGGCGGGCAGGATCGGGGTGTAGAAGCAGGGCGAGAACGTGGCCGCGGCCACGCGGGACGGGAGCTCGGGGTAGAGCTCGGGGATGTTCGACATCCCGCCGCCGAGGACGATGACGTCGGGGTCGAGGGTGTTGACCACGATCGACAGCGCCCGGGCCAGGCGGTCGAGGTAGCGGTCCCACACCATCTGGGCCAGGCGGTTCCCCGACCGGACCAGCTCGAGGATCTCCTTGGCCGTCAGCCGTGGCGGGTCGGCCAGGTCGACGCTGGCGTGCTGGTGGTAGTCACGGGCGAACGAGGGACCAGAGACCCAGCGCTCGACGCAACCGTGGCGGCCGCAGTAGCAGGCCGGTCCGGGGATCTCGCTGACGTCGGGGCGTGGGAGCTGGTTGTGGCCGTACTCGCCGCCGCTGTTGTTCGGCCCGTGGTGGGCCCGGCCGTCGACGGCGATGCCGGACCCGGTGCCGGTGCCGAGGATGATCCCGAGGACGACGCGGTGCCCTGCGCCGGAGCCGTCCACGGCCTCGGAGACGGCGAAGCAGTCGGCGTCGTTGGAGGTGCGCACCTCCCGGCCGAGCACGCGCACGAGGTCGGACTCCACCGGGCGCCCGTTGAGCCAGGTCGAGCTGGCACCCTTGGCCAGGCCCGTCCGGGGGTCGAGGCTGCCGGGCAGCCCGACGCCCACGGTGCCGACCTGACCCGTCGCGGTCTCGACCTCTCCAACCAGGGACGCGATCAGCGCCAGGCAGCCCTCGTAGTCCGAGCGCGGGGTGTCGGCCCGGACCCGGGCCAGCTGGCTCCCGTCCTCGCCGAGGGCCACGACCTCGATCTTGGTCCCGCCCCAGTCGACCCCGACCAGCATCCCGTCCTCCGTCCCGGTGGCCGCGGCCACCCTCTCGGCACCGTCGGCTGCCCCGGCAGGCTAACCCGCGCGCCCCGCTCGGCGGCGGACAGCCTCAGGGCAGCTGGTGCAGGGCCAGCGGCAGCACCGTCGTCGCCCCCGCCTCGGCCAGCAGCGAGCCGGCAACGGTCAGGGTCCAGCGGCTCCGGATGCGGTCGTCGACCAGCAGCACCGGACCGTCGAAGGAGACGCCGGGCTCAAGGGTCGTCGTCCGCAGCAGGTCCTGGGCGCGGGTGGAGCTGGAGGCGTCGACCGCCGGCGCGGGGCCGCTGGTCACCAGGGCGTCGACCAGCGGCAGCCGGCCGATCCGGGCGAGGTGCTCGGCCACCGACCGGACCAGGGCCGGGTAGCTCCTCGACGGCATGGGAACCACAGCGACGGGACGCTCCCAGGTCTTCGACCAGCGCTTCAGTACCTCGACCATGGCCGCCAGCACCTCCGGGGAGGCCGGGGCGTCCTGCTGCCACATCCGCCCGAGGTCCTCGGCCCAGGCCGGGTCGTCGGCGAAGGCCAGCGCCCGCCCGGGGGCGAGGAAGCCGATCTTGCCCTTGCGTCCGGGCAGACCGGAGGCCCAGATCTTGCGCGGCTCGACGAGAACGTCCTGACCCCGGAAGTAGCGCGCCGCGGCGGCGACGATGTCGGGGTCCGGCTCCGCGCCCGGTACCGGTAGCTGGCCCGTGCAGACCGAGCACCGGCCGCAGGGCCGTGGGTCGGGGTCGTCCAGCGCCTGCTGCAGGAACCGCATCAGGCATCCCTCGCCATGGGCGTAGGAGCGCATCAGGTCGGCCTCGGCGGCCCGCACCTTGCGCAGCGCCGCCCACTTGGCCTCGTCGAAGTACCAGGCTTTGCCGGTGGCCACCCATCCGCCGGCGCGGCGCTCGACGGCCTCGTCGACGGCCAGGATCTTCAGGGTGCTCTCCAGCTTGCCGCGCCGCATCCCGGTCGCCGCCTCGAGCGCGGGAACGGTCTGCGGCTCCTCACCCAAGGCGTCGAGGATCCGCTCGACCTGGTGCTCGTCGGGGATGCCGGCCGTGGCGAAGTACTCCCAGATCCGCTCGTCGGCCTCGGCCGGCACCAGCACGGCCAGCGCGTCGTCCAGCGCACGGCCGGCCCGGCCCACCTGCTGGTAGTAGGCGACGGGCGAGCCCGGCGAGCCGAGGTGCACGCAGAAGGCGAGGTCGGGCTTGTCGTAGCCCATGCCGAGCGCGGACGTCGCGACCAGGGCCTTGACGTGGTTGTCCCGCAGCCGGTCCTCCAGCTCCTCGCGGTTCGGGGTCTGCCCGGAGTACGCAGCCACATCGAGGCCCTGCTCGCGCAGGAAGCCGGTGACGCGCTCGGTCTCGGCGACCGTGAGCACGTAGACGATGCCCGAGCCGGGGAGGGCGCGCAGCGCCTGCGCCACCCACGCGTAGCGCTGCAGCACCGTGAGCTGCGGCACCACGGCCAGGGTCAGCGAGGCCCGGGCCAGGGAGCCGCGCAGGGTGATGGTCTGCTCCCCCAGCTGAGCGGCGACGTCGGCGGTCACGCGCTCGTTGGCCGTGGCGGTGGTGGCCAGCACGGGGGTGCCGGGTGCCAGCGCGAGCAGGGTGCGGGTGAGCCGCTGGTAGTCGGGGCGGAAGTCGAAGCCCCAGTCCGAGACGCAGTGCGCCTCGTCGATCACGAGCATCCCGCAGGAGCCCAGCAGCTCTGGCAGCTGGGCGGCGAACACCGGGTTGGACAGCCTCTCGGGCGAGATCAGCAGCACGTCGAGCTGACCAGCCCGCAGCTCGCTCATCACGCGCGCCCAGTCGTCGATGTTGGTGGAGTTGACCGTCGCGGCCCGCAGCCCGGCGCGTTCGGCGGCGCTGATCTGGTCGCGCATCAGGGCCAGCAGCGGGGAGACCACCAGCGTCGGCCCGGCCCCCCGCTCCCGGAGCGCCGCCGTCGCGGCCCAGTAGACCGCCGACTTCCCCCACCCGGTGGCCTGCACCACCAGGACCTTCTGGTTGCGCTCTACCAGCTCCTCGACCGCCCGAACCTGGTCAGCCCGGGGTCGGGCGTCCGGGCCGGCCATCGTGGTGATGACGCGGCTGAGCACGTCGGCGGCGGGAGTGCGCTGGGTGGCTGCTGGCATACCTGCAGTCTGCCCGCCCGCACTGACACTGGGCGCAGCGTCACCGGCCCTGTGGACAGCGTCGAGCCGCCCCTGGGGACAGCTCGGGGTGACTACCCGCCGGCGACGGCCGGGATGATCGAGACCTTGGCACCCTCGGGGACCGGGGCCTCCAGCCCACCGGAGAAGCGGACGTCCTCGTCGCCGACGTAGACGTTGACGAAGCGCCGCAGCTGGCCGGCGTCATCGAGGATCCGGGCCCGGATGCCCTTGTGGTTGGTCTCGAGGGAGTCCAGCAGCTCGGTGAGGGTCCTACCGTCGGCGGTCACCTCACCCGCACCCGCGGTGTAGGTACGCAGGATCGTCGGGATGCGGACGGTGGCGCTCATCGGTCGAGCCCCTTCCAGAAGTCGGTGAAAGCGTCGTAACGCGGCGGGATAGTGGTCTTCGGTCCGACCCGGTCGCTGACCGCGTCGAGGGTCTTGAGGCCGTCCCCGGAGTTGATGACCACGGTCTCGGCGTCGGGGTCGAGGACGCCGTCCGCGATCAACTTGGCGGTGACGCCTACGGTCACCCCGCCCGCGGTCTCGGCGAAGACACCCTCGGTGCGCGCCAGCCGCTGGATGTTGGCCACGACCGTCTCGTCGTCGACGTCGGCGATGAGGCCGCCGGTGCGCCGGACGACGTCCAGCACGTAGGGTCCGTCCGCGGGGTTGCCGATGGCGAGGGACTTGGCGATCGTGTCCGGCTTCACCGGGGGCACGAAGTCGAGGTCGGCCCGGTAAGCCTGGGAGATCGGCGAGCAACCGGTGGCCTGGGCGCCGTAGATCTTGTACGGCTTGTCCTCCACCAGGCCCAACTTGATCAGCTCCGAGAAGCCCTTGTCGATCTTCGTCAGCTGCGAGCCGGAGGCGACCGGGATGACGAGCTGGTCGGGGATCCGCCAGCCGAGCTGCTCGGCAATCTCGTACGCCAGCGTCTTGGAGCCCTCGGAGTAGTAGGGGCGGACGTTGACGTTGACGAAGGCCCAGCCCTCCTCCTCGGCCGCGATCTCGCTGGCGAGCTTGTTGACGTCGTCGTAGCTGCCCTGCACCGCGATCAGGGTGGTGTCGTAGACCGCGGAGGCGATGATCTTCTGCTGCTCGAGATTCTCGGGCACGAAGACGACGGACTTGATGCCGGCCCGGGCCGCGGCGGCGGCGACGGCGTTGGCCAGGTTGCCTGTCGAGGGGCAGGCCAGCACGTGCAGGCCGAGCTCGCGGGCCGCGGACAGCGCGACGGCGACGACGCGGTCCTTGAACGAGTGGGTGGGGTTGCCCGAGTCGTCCTTCACCCAGAGCTTGCGCAACCCGAGGTCTGCGGCCAGGTTGGCCGCGTCCAGCAGGCGGGTGTAGCCGGGGTCGGTCGAGCGGAAGGTGCCGATGTCGGCGGGCACCGGGAGCAGCGGCGCGTAGCGCCAGATGCTCTTCGGCCCGGCCTCGAGCTGCTGCGCGGGTGATCGTCGGGAAGTCGTAGCCGACCTCGAGCGGTCCGAAACACTCCAGACACGCGTAGAACGGCCCCAGCGAGCTCTTCTCACCGCACGCGCGGCAGACGAGGTGGGTGGCGTTGCCGAAGGCTCCGGGCCGGACACCGGCGGGTCTGGGCACCCCGGCCGAGGTGGCGGAGGGGGTTGCGAGCGCAGTCATTCCTGTTCCTTCTTCATCTGTCGTGGCCGACGTTCGACCACGGCGGAGTTGGCACCGTTCCTGTCTGGTCAGGCGGTTGCCGGGGAGTCAAAGGGCCGTTCCCTCATCCCCTCTGGATGAACGAGCCCACCCTACGCGGGAGGTCCGCGGGACAGCACATCGAGATCCCACTAGTTGGGCACAGCGTCCAGCACCTGATACGCACCGCTGCGGGCTACGGTTCTTCCATGGCTCGGCACCCTGCTTCCGCCCTCCGGGCCCGCGACCGGGTGCGGCGGCTGGGCAACCGGGCGAACCTCAGCACGGTCTTTGGGCTGTGGGTCGCCCGGCTCGGCGGCGCTCAGGTGGACCCCGGACCCCGCGGGCTGCTGCTGGCGGAGGGCTACCGGCTGCCGTTCCCCGTGGCCGGGGCGTTCACCGTGGGCGATGTGCTCATCACGGCCGGCCGCTGGGACAGCCACGACGACAGGCTGCTGCAGCACGAGGAGCGCCACAGCTGGCAGTGGTTCTGGTGCGCCGGGCTGCCGTTCCTGCCGGCCTACGGGGTCTGCATGCTCTGGTCGGTGCTGCGGACGGGCGATCGGGCCGCCGCCAACATCTTCGAACGACGGGCGGGTCTGGAGCGAGGCGGCTACCGAGCAGTTCCGGCGCGGCCGCTGGCTCCCGCGGTCCGCGCGGCGCTGGGGCGCCGTGGCCGGCGGCCGTGGAACCTCTAGGAGTCGATCGTCAGGTCGACGCCGAGGCGCTTGGCGGAGCGGTTGCGCTGCCGGGTGGAGCGCAGGCGACGGAGCCGCTTGACCAGGAGGGGGTCCTGCACGAGCGCTTCGGGCCTGTCGATCAGCGCGTTGAGGATCTGGTAGTACCGCGTGGCCGACATCTGGAACTTGTCCCGGATCGCCTGCTCCTTGGCCCCGGCGAACTTCCACCACTGCCGCTCGAAGGCGAGGATCTCCGCGTCCCGCTCGCTGAGCTCGCCGTAGGGCGTCGCGCTCTCGAGCACCGGGTTGGAGGCACTGACCATGGCGCCATCGTAAAGCCAAACCACACGGGTGTCATTCACCGCGAGGCGGTCGGGGTGATCGGACCGTCGCCTCCGTTGTCAGTGCGATGAGCGACGATGGTGGCGTGACTGACCTCGACGCTCGCACCACCGGCTGGGGCATCCTCAGCACCGGCCACATCGCTTCTGTGCTGACGAAGGACCTGGCCCTGCTTCCCGAGGAGGCCACGCTGGTCGCCGTGGGGTCCCGGTCGGCCGACAAGGCCGCCGCCTTCGCCCAGGAGTACGGCTTCCGTCGCAGCCACGGCTCCTACGAGGAGCTGGCCGCCGACGCGGGCGTCGACGTCATCTACGTGGCCAGCCCGCACAGCGACCACTTCGCCTCCGCCAAGCTCTGCCTGGAAGCCGGCAAGGCGGTCCTGGTCGAGAAGCCGCTGACGGTGACGCCGGAGCAGGGTGAGGAGCTGCTGGCCCTGGCGCAGCAACGCGGGCTCTTCGTCATGGAGGCGATGTGGACCCGCACCCACCCGCTGATCCGCCACGCCGCCGAGCTCGTCGCCTCCGGTGAGCTGGGCGAGATCCGCCACATCGACGCGCAGTTCGGCTTCAATTTCGACGGGCCCGACAGCCACCGCCTGCTCGACCCGGCGCAGGCCGGCGGGGCCATCCTCGACGCCGGCGTCTACCCCGCGCACGCGGTGCATCTCTTCCTGGGCGAGCCGGACACCGTGCACGGCTTCGGCAGTGCCGCCTCCACCGGGGTGGACGAGCACGCCGCGGCCCTACTGACCTACCCGGCGACGGAGGAGCGCGGACCGGCCACCGCCTCGATCATGTGCACCCTGCGCGCCGCCCTGCCCAACCGGCTCAGCGTCTACTGCACCAAGGGCCGGGTGATGTTCGACGACTTCTTCCTGCGGCCGGCCGAGCTCACCGTCTACCGCGACGGCACCGACGCCCCGGAGGAGCTGGTGGCCTCGTGGCCGGGCGGCGGCTACACCTTCCAGGCCCAGGAGGTCATGCGCTGCCTGCGAGCGGGAGAGACGCAGTCGCCGCTGGTGCCCTGGGAGGACACGCTGGCGGTGTCGCGGACGCTGAGCCGCTGGCAGGACGCGGTGGGCGCGCCTGCCCGGTCCGGAGCCTGAGGTGCCGGAGCTCCTGACGGGGATCCGGCAGCCCTACGCCTGGGGCTCGCGGACCTTCATCCCCGAGCTGCTCGGCGAACAGCCGACCGGCGAGCCCCAGGCGGAGCTGTGGCTGGGCGCCCACGCCTCCGCCTCGGCCACGGTAGGCGGCCGACCGCTTCTCGAGCTCATCACCGAGGACCCGGCCGGGGTGGTCGGGCCGACCGTGGTCGAGGAGTTCGGGGACGGGCTCCCGTTCCTGCTCAAGGTGCTGGCCGCCGACCAGCCCCTGTCCCTGCAGGCCCATCCGAGCCGGCAGCAGGCCGAGGAGGGCCACGCCCGCGAGGAGGCCGCCGGGGTACCGGTGGACGCCGGGCACCGGCTCTACAAGGACGCCTGGCCGAAGCCCGAGATGCTGTGCGCGTTGCAGGACAGCGAGGCGCTCTGCGGTTTCCGGGATCCCGAGGAGACCCACGCGCTGTTCGCGGCGCTCGGCGTGCCGGAGGCCCTGGCGCTGGTCGCGCCTCTGGCCGACGCCGGCACCGCGCCGGAGCAGCGCCTGGCGGACGTGTTCGCCCGGCTGCTCCAGCTCGAGAAGGAGGAGCTCGAGGTCATCGGGTGTGTGGGTGTGGCGGCGGCCGGTGTCAACGACGAGGGCAAGCTGGGGCTGTTCGCGCGCACTGCGTGCGAGCTGGCCGAGCGCTACCCGACAGACCCCGGCGTGCTGGCCGCCCTGCTGATGAACCGGGTCGCGCTGACCCCGATGCAGGCGGTGTTCCTGGGGGCTGGCAACCTCCACGCCTACCTGTACGGCGGGGGCATCGAGGTGATGGCCAACTCCGACAACGTGATCCGCGGCGGACTGACCGGGAAGCACGTTGACGTCGACGAGCTTCTCACCGTCCTCGACTTCACCCCCGGCTTTCCGGGCTACGTGGAGCCGGTCGAGGAGACGCCCGGCTGCTGGCGCTACCCGACCCCGGCCCCGGAGTTCGCCCTGTGGCGGCTGGAGCCGCGGGTGAGCATCGTCGAGGTCCCCCGTAGCGACGCCGCCCGCGTGTTGCTGACCACCGACGGGGCCGTCGTGATCGAAGGCGGGGAGGACGACCTCCCGCTCGGCCGCGGCCGCTCCGCCGTCGCGCGGGCCGGTGAGGAGCTGGTGGTCAGCGGGACCGGAACCGTCTTCGTCGCGGGTCCGGGCGTCGGCGGCTAGGGCTGGTGGGATCCCGCACCAACCGCGGCTCGCTCGGGGGTCCGCCCGATCAAGCCGTGGACCGTCGTGGCGCGATCACCGCGCCTGGCCCAGCGCCGCGGGTGGGGATCGCGACGGGTGCGGCCGTGGCGCTCGTGGTCCTGGTGATCACGGCGGCCGCCTTCGTGCTGCGGTCCCTGGGTGCGGCGCCGATGACCCCCTACGTGGCGCCGTCGTACTGGCTCGGCTACCAGGACGGCTTTGTCCGCCGCGGCCTGCCCGGGGCGCTGCTCCGGATCCTGTCGGGCGGCCAGGCGCCGAGCCTGGCCCTGGTGAACGCCGCTGCGGTCGGCGTCACGGCCGCCGCGCTGGCCGCGCTCTTGGTGCTGGCGGTCGTGGTGGCCCGGCCGGCGGGCGACCGGTGGACGGCGCTGGGCCTGGCTGCAGGGGTCGTGGCCAGTCCGTTGACGCTCTCGCACACCGCCCGTGACCTCGGCCGGCCGGACGCGGTGGGGGTGGTGGTCGCCGTCGCTGTCGTGGCCCTGCCGTGGGCGCGGCTGCCACCCGCCGTCGCGATCGCGCTCCTGGCCCTGCTGACAACCGCCGCGGTCGCCGCCGAGGAGCTCCTCGCGGTGCTCGTGCTACCCCTCGCCTGGCTCGTCGTGCGCACCACCTTCCCGGCCGGCCGCCGCCGCTGGCCGGTGCTGGCGGTCCTGCCCGGGATCGCGGTCGCCGTCCTCAGCTCGGTGACCCCTGCTCCCCCGCGTGCGTTGGCCCGCGCGCTGACGGACGCCGCGGCGGCCGGGGTGCCGCCTCCGACCCCGATGCCCGGCGGGCCCGCGGACCACGACGCCGTGTCCCGGCTGGGGCACGGGCTGCTCGACAACATGGTCAGCTACTACGCCACGACGTCGGTCCTCAGCCTGGTCGTGACGACCGTGGTCTGGGCGGCTTCGCACCTGCTGCTGCTCGGGGTGGTGTGGCGGCTGCTTGGCCGCGACCTTTTTGAACGGCGCTTCGTGCTGCTGGTGGCCGGGTCCTCAGGCGTCGCCCTGGCGCTGTCTGTCGCGGGAATCGACTTCCGTCGCTGGTGGGCGCTGGCGTCGGTCGGCGCGCTGTGCGTCATGATGCGACTGCCGATGACGAAGCCTCCGCGCGCCGCGGTCCCGGTTCCAGCGCGCGTCGCTGTTGCACTGGTGGTGCTGGCGATCTCGGGGCTGTTGCTCCGGACGATGCCGGTGCTGCCCCTGCAGGCCGAGCACCTCGAACGGCTGCTCCAGGGCCTCGGCTGAGGTCAGCCAGTCGTCAGCGCGCGGCTACACCGCTCGTTGCGGCTGGGCGCGCGTCCTCGAGCAGACGCGCGTGCGTGAGCGGGCGTTCGACGGCTCGGCCCGCCCAGGCGGCGAGGGCGACAGCGCCGCCGCCGAGCGCGAGGCCGGCGACGTCATCGATGAGGTAGTGCCAGCCGAAGTAGATGGTGGCCGTCATGGTGAGGGCGAGGAACGCCCAGAGCGCCCAGCGCACGGCCTGGGGCAGGCCGATCCGGTGGGCGACCAGGGCCGCGGTGAAGGCGACCGAGGTGTGCAGGGAGGCGAATCCCGCGACGCCCGCGAGTCCGTCGGCCGTGACCGGGTCGGTAAGCACATCGAACCGGGTCGCCGCCAGCTTCTCCTGCAGGCCGGTCACGCCGGTGACCGGCAGGTCGGCGTAACGCCCCGGCCGCACGAAGATGGGTCCGAGCGAGGGGACGAGGTAGTAGCTGAGAGTCCCCAGAACCCAGTTGAGGCACAGCGCGGTCACGTACAGGGTGGCCGCCTTCACGTCGCGCAGCCAGATCAGCGCCGCAGCCAGCGAGACGGGTACGAATCCGAGGAACAGCAGGTAGACCCCCGACAGCACGTAGGCCGTCACACCCGTTCCCAGCAGGGTGTGCAGCACGTGCGAGGGGTCGTAACCGAACGCCATGGACCGGTCGAGCTGCAGCAAGGCGCTGTCCTGGACCTCGGGGCGAGCGAAGGGCAGCGCGCCCTTGAGGTTCCGGTAGGAGACGTAGGTGATGAAGAAAGTGCCGAGTCCGACCACGACCAGGGCTACCCGTGCCGGGCGAAAGCGCTCGCGGAGCACGTCGAGGACGCGCCGGCGGCAGATGAGCGCGCGAGGTATGACATCTAGTGCGACGAACAGGCCGACGATCGCCGGGAGCCGGACCCAGGCAGGGCCCAGGAAGCCGTCGGGGTCGCGCAGCGGCAGCTGGAACTCGGCGGCAACGGCCAGAGCCACCACACCGGACACCACGGCGAGCAGGACCGCGAGGGCGTATGTCCGCAAGGCGTCTTGGAGGTGGGGCACCGGCCAAGGCTAACGACTGTTACCACATCGTTGTGGTCACCTTGCCGCCCTCGTGTCGCATCTCACGGTTCGTCACCCACGGTCGGCTGTTCCCATCGGGCGGGTCAGTAGTCTGTGCAGGCAGCATTCTGCTGGCGTGGCGCAATTGGTAGCGCACCTGTCTTGTAAACAGGCGGTTGTCGGTTCGAGTCCGACCGTCAGCTCCAGTTCCCCCTAGCAGAGGCACGAGGCCCTGCTCCCGAGCTCGCCAACGCGCGTCCGATAGCAGTGGTGTGAGTAACGGTCACGCCCCTGACCTCGAGCACTCGCCCTCACCCGAGCTCAGGAAGCACCTGGTCGTGCAGGAGGCGAAGCTGGTCGAGCATCACCTCGAGCTCCTGAACCTGACCGTCGTAGCGATCCATGAAATCGATCACGAGCTCGTCAACACCGGCATCCCGGTACCTGAGCATCTTTGACGTGATCGCCGCCGAACTGCCCACCAGTCCGGGCCTACCACCGTCACTGCCCTCCACCTCGAGTATGCCGAAGTCCACGCTGAGCCTGATGCGGAAGTCAGCGCGCCGACTCTGGCCACGGGTGGCGTTGACATAGCGAGGAACCTCCTCAGGCTCCAGCCACACTCCGTGCCAGCCGTCACCCAACGACGCAGCCCGGCGTAGCGCGGACGGAGCGTGCCCGCCGACCAGGATCGGAAGCGGTGACTCGACGCGGGGTGCGAACCGGAGGTCCAGCAGGTCCGGCGGAACATCGCCAGCCACCGCCGGATCTCCCGCAAGCAGGTGTCGCAGAACGGCGAGATGGCGGTTCGCCACCTGCCCGCGCCGCTCGAAGTCCGCACCCATGAGCCCGAACTCCTCGGCGATCCAACCTACGCCCACACCCAGCCGCAGCCGCCCACCGCTCAAGGCATGCAGGGTGGCGGCCTGCTTCGCGAGGAGCACCGGCTCATGCAGCGGCAAGATCAGCACCGACGTCCCCAGCCGCACCCGCTCGGTCGCCGCAGCGACATAGCCCAGCGTGGTCAGGCTGTCCAGGGTGTTGCCGACGAAAGGATCGAACATCTCTGGCGGGACCACGATGTGCTCGCAAGTCCAAACCGAAGCAAGCCCGAGACCCTCCGCCGTCTGAGCAAGCGTCACCATCGCCGCCGCCGATTGGTGTTGCCCGAGATTAGGCAGCGCCAGACCCACTTCCACCTGGAACTCCTCTCCCTCGTTCGACCACAACCTGCCCGACAGGCACCGCAACGGCTACCACGAGGAGAGCCCGTCTCGGTGCCCACGACGTCCCGAAGGCACCCTTCCCGTTGGGTTGAACCGCCTGCAGGTCGGACCAGGAGGCCGGTGCTTGCAGGGACAGTCCCGCGACAAGTGCACCCGCCTCCGTGGAATCGGCAGAGCCACCGGCTCGACCACCGCGGCGAGCTTCAAGAGAGCGAAGGACGACCCGGCTGCATGTCGCAGCCAGCCCTACCGATCGGCCGGCATCGACGGGGAGGCATCAGGCCCGCCGACCAGCCTCCCCATGCCGCTTGCTGTTCGGGTTCATCAGCGAGTGCTTCCGGCTGTAGGAGAAGTAGATGATCAGCCCCAGGACGAGCCAGACCACGAACCGCACCCAGGTCTCCCAGTCGAGCTGCAGGATCAGGAACAACGAGGCCAGCACCCCGAACGCGGGTACTACGGGCATGAAGGGCAGACGGAAGGTGCGCGGCAGGTCGGGCCGTGTGCGGCGGAGCACGATGACGGCGATGCAGACAACCACGAACGCGGCCAGGATGCCGATGTTCGTCAGGTCGGCGACCAGGCGGATCGGGAAGATCCCGGCGAGGACGGCGGCGGCAGTACCGGCGATCCATGTCACGCGCTGCGGGGTGCCGTGCCGGTCGGTCGCGGAGAACCAGATCGGCAGCAGCCCGTCGCGGCTCATGGCGAACCACACCCGGGTGACGCCGAGGAGGAAGGTGAGCATGACGGTGAGGATGGAGACCACCGCGAACGCCGAGATGATGGTGGCGATGACCGGCAGGTTGACGGACTGGAACGCGACGGCGAAGGCCGCCTCCGGGTCGATCTCACGCCAGTTCTGCATGCCGGTGAGGACGAGGGTGGCCAGCACGTACAGGACCATCGCGATCGCCAGGGACAGCAAGATCGCTTTCGGCATGTGCTTCTTGCCGTCGGTCGCCTCCTCGGCGGCGGTGCTCATCGCGTCATAGCCGAACACGGCGAAGAACACCGTCGCCGAACCCGCGAACACCGCGCCGAAGCCGTTCGGGAGGAACGGCACGTAGTTCTCGGTCCGGACGTAGAAGACGCCGAGCCCGATGATGAACAGGATGAGCAGGATCTTCAGACCCACGGCCACCAGCTCGAACCGGCCGAACGTCCGGGTTCCGCGGCTCAGGATGAAGGTGATCAGCAGGCAGACGACGATCGCCGGCAGGTTGACCAGACCGCCGTCCACCTGATCGGCGGTCCCCTGCATCCAGGCCGGCACGTCGACCCCGATCCCGGCCATGAACTCGCTGAAGTAGCCGGAGATCCCGATCGCCACCACCGCGACGATGGCGATGTACTCCAACAGCAGGTCCCAGCCGATGAACCAGGCGATGATCTCACCCAGGGCGACGTAGCCGTAGGTGTAGGCCGAACCGGCTCGGGGAATCATCCCGGCGAACTCGGCGTAGGACAGTGCAGCCGCCGCGCTGGCGAGCCCCGCGATCAGGAAAGCGATCAGGACGGCGGGGCCGGCTCCGCCACCACCCTCGCGACCGCTGGCCACCAGCCCCGCGAGGCTGAAGATCCCGACGCCGATGATGCCGCCCACGCCGATCGCGGTGAGCTGCCACAGACCCAGGCTTTTGAAGAGGCCGCTTTTCTCGACCTCGTCTTCCATGTCGGCGAAAGACTTGCGCCGTAGAAGGGAATTCCGGTCGACCGCCATCGCACTTCTCCCCGTCCCGGGCCGGGCGACCCGATTCCGGTGACATTAGCCCTCAGGTTCTCCAACGTCAGCACCTGGAGGCGCGCGGCGAACAGCACATCGCAGGCTGCCCTCCGCCTGCGATGCTGCACCCGTGCGAGGACGAGCAGGATCGGCCGTTGCCCAGGTTCTCGGGGCCGCGGTCTTGTTCGGCACCACCGGCACCGCGCAGGCGCTGGGTCCGACAACCACGACGCCGTTGGGGGTCGGGGCGGTCCGCCTGCTGGTCGGCGGGGTGATCCTCCTGCTCGCGCTGCCGCTGCTGGATGGCCGGCCCGCCCGCGCGACCGCCCTGTGGCGGACGCCTGTCGGCCTCCTGGCCGGAGTGTGCACGGCCCTCTACCAGGTGTGCTTCTTCGCCGCGGTCTCCCAGGCTGGGGTGGCGCTAGGCACGCTGGTGACGATCGGCAATGGCCCCGTCGTGGCGGGGCTCGCCGCGTGGGCGGCACTCGGCGAGGTCCCCACCCGCCCCTGGGTCGCCGCGACCGGCCTCTGCGTGCTCGGTCTCGGGTTGTTGACGGCCAGCGGTGCGGCCGAGCCAGCCACTGGTCTGCTCGGCCTCCTGCTCGCGCTGGCCGCAGGCGCGTCCTACGCGGGCTACACCGTCGCCGGGCGTCGGCTGATCCTCCGAGGGGAGTCGAGCTCGACGGTGATGGCATCGGCCTTCGGGCTGGGCGGCCTGCTCCTGCTCCCCGTGCTCCTCGTCGAGCCGATGGCCTGGCTGTCCCAGCCCGCCGGGATCGCGCTGGCCGCTCACCTGGGCATCCTGGCCACCGCCGTGGCGTACGTGCTGTTCGGGCGCGGGTTGGCCGTGCTGCCCGCGGGACCGGTGACCACCCTGGTGCTAGCCGAACCGGTAGTCGCTGCCCTGCTCGGGTTCACGCTGCTGGGTGAGCGGCTCGCTCCGGTCGGGCTGGCCGGGGCGGGCCTCGTCCTCACCGGGCTCGTCCTGCAGGGCGCGGCCGCGACCCGGCACCCCGGCACCGGCCCCGTCACCGCCCTCAACCGTTCCTGAGGACCGACCCGCCTCCCCCCTGCGCGCTAGTTGTCGTAGCCGGCGTCGATGTCGGCGTCATGGGAGGTGTCGCCCTCGCCACCGAGCTCGTCGGACGATCCTTCGGCGGTCTCGCTGGCGGGATCGCCGTCGTCGTAAGCGGCGTCCACGTCAGCGTCGTGGGAGGAGCCGACGTTGTCGTCGGCGGGCAGGGCTGCTTCGGTCATGGGTTCTCCTTGGTCAGGGCCGCGAGGGCCGAGGACGTCTTCTGCTCATGGTGCCCCCGGCCGCGAACCGGTCGTCGCCGGGGCCCAGCGGATCCGCCGCGAGCCGGGTCGCGGTCAGTAGGGTGGCCGGATGAGCGAGGCCGACCCGGTCAGCCGGCTGCAGCGCTGGGAGGCCTTCGGGGCGCACTGGCAGGTGGTCGACGACGACGGCTCCCGGGTCACCGTCGCCCTCTGCCGCTGTGACGGCGGTGAGGAGGTCGACCGTCTCACCTCCACCGACCCGGCCCTGCGCACGTTCCTCGACGGCCGGACCAGCAGCACCGGCGACGAGGGCTGACTCCGCGGCGGTTCCTCGTCGCCGCGCCCGCAGCAGGAGCCGCGGGAGCGAGGAAGCGCCGCGGAGTGGGAGTCGTCAGAACAGCGTCGGCGGCTCGTCGACCACCGGCGCCGCCGCGACCCGCGCGGAGGCGGGCACGGCGCGCAGCCAGGCCGGCCGGTCCAGCCCGTGGCGGCGGATGACCACCTTCGCCCGCCGGGCCAGGTCGTCGGCGTAGGAGCGCAGCACGTAGGAGCCGCCGCGGTACAGCTCCCCGTAGGCGGTGACCAGCTCCGGCCGGTGCTCGCCCAGGTGGCGCAGGAACCACTCGCGGCTGCCGGGCCGCAGGTGCAGGGCCATCACCGTGGCGCTGGTCGCCCCGGCCGCAGCGATGTCGGCCAGGATCGCGTCCAGCTGGTCGTCGGAGTCGGTGATCATCGGCAGCACGGGAGCCACCAGCACCTGGCAGGGCAGCCCGGCGGAGGTGATCGCGCGGACCAGGTCGAGTCGGGCCCGGGCCGTCGGCGCTCCAGGCTCGAGCAGGGCGTGCAGCCGCTCGTCGGCCAGGGCGATGGAGACCCCGAGGTTCACCGGCACCGCGCTGGCGGCCTCGACCAGCAGGGGCAGGTCCCGGCGCGCGAGCGTCCCCTTGGTGAGGATGGAGACCGGCGTCCCCGAGCCTGCGAGGGCAGCGATGATGCCGGGCATCAGCCGGTACCGTCCCTCGGCCCGCTGGTAGGGGTCGGTGTTGGTGCCCAGCGCGACGGGCTCCCGCCCCCAGGAGGGCCGGCGCAGCTCCCGCCCGAGCACCTCCGCGACGTTGGTCTTGACGATGATCTGGGAGTCGAAGTCAGCGCCGCTGTCCAGCTCGAGGTAGGTGTGGGTGTTGCGGGCGAAGCAGTAGACACAGGCGTGGCTGCAACCCCGGTAGGGGTTCACTGTCCAGCTGAAGGGCGCAGCCGAGGTGCTCGGCACCTTGTTCAGCGCCGAGCGGGCCAGCACCTCGTGGAAGGTGATGCCCGCGAACTCCGGCGTCTGCACCGTGCGCACGAGGTCGCCCAGGCGGCCCAGTCCGGGGAGTGCTCCTGCTGAAGGCACATCCGTCTCCGACGACGCCAGCCGCTGGGTGTCCCACCGCATCCATCCATTAGAACACGCGTTCGATCGGGCACCACAAAGCTAAGCAAAACTGCGTCTTCGACGGTCAGGGTCACAAGGAGAACGGATGCAATAATCACGACGTGCTCTTCCCCTCCTGCAGCCGTCATGGCGTCTGCTCCGCGGCTCGGGCTGCCTCAAGCCGGCTTGCCCTCCGTGCCTGAGCCGACGGCCGGCTCCCGCCGACCGCTGCCGGGCCCCGCCTACCGGCTGGCCGCTCTGGCCGCGCGCGCTCTGGGCTTCGGGGACGCCACCTTCGCCCTCGTCGACGGTCCGGTCCAAGGGGTGATGGCCTCCACCCGTCCGCGCTCGGACGCCGACGGCCAGGCCGCGGCCCGGCTGAGCGGGACCGTCGCCGCCACCGGCACCCCCGTCGTCATCGGTGACCTCGCCGCCTCCCGGAACCCTGCCACCTCAGGAGCGACCGGCGCCTTCGTCGGGGTCCCGCTGCTCGACGCCACCCGCTCGGTCGTCGGCGTGCTCTACCTGACCGACATCGTCCCCCGCCAGATCAGCCGCGCCGATCTGGAGCTGCTGACCGACTTCGCCGCCGTGGCCGCCGACCAGCTCGACCTCACCCGTCGGGCGAACAACCTGCAGGAGCCGAGCGAGCGCGGCGCCGCCGCTCTGGTCCGGGCCATCGGGCACGGCGAGATCGTGCCCTGGTACCAGCCGATCGTGGAGCTGGCCACGGGCCGCCTGGTCGGCCTGGAGGCGCTGGCCCGCTGGGAGCACCCCTCGGGCGCGCGGGACGACCCGGGCGTCTTCATCCCGCTGGCCGAGCGCACCAACCTCATCGTCGACCTCGACCGGGCGGTTATGCGCCGCGCGTTCCGTGACCTCCGCCGCTGGCGGTCACGCCACCCCAGCCTGCGGGTCAGCGTCAATCTGTCGGGGCGCCACCTGGACCAGGACGACTGGGTCGAGCAGGCCCGGCTGGCGGCCGCGTCCGCCGATCTCGACCCGTCGGCGATCACGCTGGAGCTGACCGAGACCGTGCGGCCCAGCGGCCACGGGCTGACCGCGGACACGGTCAGGCAGGTCCGCGACGCCGGGTTCCAGGTTTGGTTCGACGACTTCGGGACCGGCTGGGCCTCCCTGCAGGAGCTCGTGGCCTACCCCTTGGACGGGATCAAGATCGACCGGTCCTTCGCTGCCCAGCTGGGCCGGCACGTGGACGACACCGTCGTCCGGGCGATGACCACCGCCGCCGCGGAGCTGGGATTGGAGGTCACGATGGAGGGGGTCGAGACCCACGAGCAGGCGCTTCTGGCGCACGAGCTCGGCTGTGGCTTCGGGCAGGGCTACCTCTGGTCACGCCCCGTGCCCGCCGCCCGGATGGACGTCCTGCTGGAGACCAAGGACGGCATGCTGCCCGTCTTCGGCTGAGGGCTCGCCCGGCGCCACGCGACCGTCACAGGCCGACGCAGCGACCGGCAAAGCAGCTCCACGTCCTCCTGGGATCGGATCCCCTTCACCGCGGTCAGCAGGCTGAAGCGCGGCGCGCCCCGAACCACTGGTGCACGCCGACGAGCAGCAGCCCGAGGACCAGCAGGACCACCCAGGCGCGTGGGCGCAGGCCCGCGCCCCGGAGGGGAAGGAGCCGGAGGGTCACCCATGCTGCCGCACGAGCACCGGGCGGCGCGAGTGACCGGTCGGGAGCGTGGCGGCGACCGCGGGCACGTTCGGGGGCAAGCCCTCGACGACGCCCGGCGGGGTGTGGAACAGCCAGAGCGAGAGCGCGCGGAAGCTGTCCCAGTCGTGCTCTGGCACCCGCAGGGAGACCTGGTCCATGCCGTCGGTGCGCAGCACCCGGACGACCTCCAGCCGCAGCCTCTGCGCGCCCGGCAGGAGCAGGCTGACCAGGCCGGCGGTCGAGCTGAGGACCTGCGGAGGCAGCTGCACCGCGGCGCCGCCGACCGAGACGTCAATGAGCTCTCCGCGGTGGCCGTCCAGGTCCACCAGCGCGCGGACGGGAGCCCGGTAGGCGTTGCGCCGGGAGGTCGCGTAGGCCGCGGCGTGGATGCGCTGCAGGCCGAGGGTGAGCACCACCGTGGCCAGCACGAGCCACAGGCCCGAGGCCACCGTCGAGGCAGGGCTGACGTGCCAGGGCACCAGATCGGTGAGCCCGAGCGCCCCGTAGGCGACCACGAACCCGGCCAGCCCGACCAGACCCCAGAGCACCGACGGGATCTTCCCGCGGGCGCGGCCACTGGCTCCCGCCTTGGGGGTCACCTCGAACTTCAGCGTCCGCCGCGTGAACAGCCACCAGAGGCAGGAGATCCCGACGGGCACCCGCAGGATCCGCAGGGCGAAGGCGGTGCGCCACTGCAGGTGCATCCGGAACAGCCGCTTGGAACCCCAGAGCCGGATGCTGAACATCGTCAGGAAAATGACGGTGAAGACCGCGGGCGGCGCCGTCGACGTCTGCGCCCCGCTGATCAGGATGAGCGCCGGCACCATGAAGCCGAACACCGTCCCCAGGCCCTCGAACCAGAAGACCGTGCCGTTGAGGTACTCGTAGTAGTTGCGCCATGACAGCCAGCTCTTCGCGGCCCAGAGCCGCTCCTTGACCAGCACCTGCATGGCCCCCATGGCCCAGCGGCGGCGCTGGAGGAGGTACTGGTCGGGGGTGTCCGGAGCCAGGCCGACGGCCAGCACCTGATGGTGGTACGTGGTCTTCCAGCCGGCCCGCAGCAGGTTCAGCGTGGTGTGCATGTCCTCGACGATGGTGTCGGTGGAGACCCCGCCGACCTCCACGAGGGCGGCGGTGCGGACCAGCGAGGTCGAGCCGCACCAGAAGGGCCCGGCGCCGTCGTGGTTCCGCGACGGCAACAGGACGTGGAAGAACACCCCCTGCTCCCCCGACTCCGTGTCGTCGTCGAACGCCCCGGCGTTGAAGTAGCTCTGAGGTGCCTGGACGAGGCCGATCTCGGGGTCGTCGAACCAACCGAGGGTGTCGGTGAGGAAGGTCGGGAGCGGCACGTGGTCGCAGTCCAGCACGGCGATGACGTCCACCGGCTCAGCACCGGCGGCGACCTCGGCCTGCAGCAGGGCCAGGGCGTGGTTCATGTTGCCGGCCTTGGCGTGGGTGTGCTCGTCGCGCCGGACGTAGCGGGCCCCGTAGCGGGTGGCCATCTCCTCCACCCAAGGCCGGTCGCCGTCGTCGAGCACCCAGGTCTGGTGCGCCGGCTGCAGTCGGCAGGCGGCCGCGATGGTGGGGACGATGACCTCGGCCGGCTCGTTGTAGGTGGGGATGAAGACGACGGCGCGGTGACCGGGGCCGGCCTCGGTGACCGGATCGGGGCCGACGGTGTCGATGTCCCAGAGCGTGATGACCCGGAAGATGAGGCCGATCAGGGGCACGCCCTCGAAGGTGACCAGGAGCAGGGCAGCGACCAGGTCCGGCCCATCGGGACGGCAGGGTGAAGGCGATCCGCCAGACCAGGTACAACAGCAGGGCCGTGGCGGAGGCGATACCGCCGAGATGGGCCATCGTGCGCGAGCGGGCGGACTCCGCACGCGGTCGTCCGAGCAGGTGCGCCCAGCTCGCCAGCCGGGCCTCGTTGACCACCGACGCCTGACCGGCGCGCATCAGCACGGGCACGCGGGGACGCACGGCCGCCGCAGGTCGGGCTTCAACGGCCTTCGGGGGAGCGTGCACGAGGAGACCTTCCTAGCCAACCCCCAAGTCCGTACCCGATGGTATCGCTCCGCGCCGCTTCGCTAGGCCCAGTCGCCTCTCGAGGGGCGGGACCAGGACGCGTGTCCGCACCCGGCCCCTGGGGATCCAGCGCCCGATGCCTTCGAGAGGCCACCGGGGTCCCTTCTCGATCATCTGGCGCTGGATTCCCAGGGCGCCACACTGGGGCGATGACGGTGAGCGTGTTCGACCTCTTCAGCATCGGCATCGGTCCCTCGAGCTCGCACACCGTCGGCCCGATGCGGGCGGCGGGCCGCTTCGTCGCCGGCCTTGCCGACGCCGACCTGCTGGGTCGGACCACCCGCGTCCGCGCCGAGCTCTTCGGCTCCCTCGGCGCGACCGGTCACGGGCACGGCAGCGACAACGCCGTCGTGTGGGGCCTGGAGGGCGAGGACCCGGAGACGGTGGACACCCGGACGGCGCCCCAGCGCGCCACCGAGGTGCGGCGGACCCGACGCGTCCGGCTGGCCGGCGCCCACGAGATCGACTTCGACCCCGACGAGGACCTGGTCCTGCACCGCCGGCGGGCACTCCCCTTCCATCCCAACGGGATGACCTTCACTGCCTGGTCCGGGGACAAGGTGCTCGCTGAGCGCACCTACTACTCCATCGGCGGCGGCTTCGTCCTCGACGACGACGGCAGCGGCACCCCGGTGCTGCGCCCCGATCCCACCGTCGTCCCGCACCCGTTCCGGACGGGAGCGGAGCTGGTGGCGCGGTGCCGCGAGCACGGGCTGCGGATCAGCGACGTCATGCTGGCTGACGAGTGCGCACGGCGTCCCGAAGCCGACGTCCGGGCCGGGCTGCTGGAGATCTGGGCGGTGATGACCACCTGCGTCCGGGCCGGGAGCCAGGCGGCTGGCGTCCTGCCCGGTGGGCTGAAGGTGCGCCGCCGTGCCGCAGACCTGCACCAGTGGCTGCAGGCCACCGCCGACCCGACCGACCCGCTGGCGGCGCTGGACTGGGTGACGCTGTGGGCGCTGGCGGTGAACGAGGAGAACGCCTCCGGCGGCCGGGTGGTCACCGCCCCGACCAACGGCGCGGCCGGCATCATCCCCGCCGTCCTCCACTACGCCGTCCGCTTCGTCCCGGGCGCCGACGACGACACCGTCGTCCGGTTCCTGCTGGTGGCCGGCGCGATCGGAGCGGTCTACCAGCAGACCGCGTCCATCTCCGGGGCCGAGGTGGGGTGCCAGGGCGAGGTGGGGACGGCCTGCTCCATGGCGGCCGCTGCGCTCACGGAGGTGCTGGGCGGCACCGTCGAGCAGGTGGAGAACGCGGCCGAGATCGGCATGGAGCACCACCTCGGCCTGACCTGCGACCCGGTCGGCGGGCTGGTCCAGATCCCCTGCATCGAACGCAACGCCGTCGGCTCGGTCCAGGCCATCACCGCGGCCCGGCTGGCCCTGCGCGGCGACGGCCGCCACACCGTCAGCCTGGACCAGGTCATCAAGACCATGATGGAGACCGGCGCCGACATGAAGGTGAAGTACAAGGAGACCTCGCGCGGCGGCCTGGCGGTCAATATCGTCGAGTGCTGAGCACCTCCGCGGCCGGCCGGCGTGCCAAGTCCACCGTCACCCGGTCGTCACCTCACCGCAGCACGGCTGCGGCACCATGACAGCCATGCAGCGCACGGTCACCTCGCACCTCGATCTCGGCCTCACCGGGCCCAGCAAGCTCATCTTCAGCGTGGCCGTGGCCGCGGGCGTCCCCCTGGCCAGCGAGGAGCTGACGCTCGTCGCCGACGGGAAGCGGGTGGAGCCCACCGAGCTCGTCGACGCCCACGGCAGCCGGCTCCACGTGCTGCGCACGTCGGCGTCACAGATCACCCTGGACTACCGGGCGGTGGCGCAGGGCCAGGCGGCTCCGCCGACGGTCGACCCGCTCGACCTCATCACCTACGTCCGGCCCAGCCGCTACTGCGAGTCCGACACCCTCGGCCCGACCGCCGCGGGCGAGCTCGCGGGCCTGGAGGAGGGGGCCCTGCTCCGCGCCGTCGCCGACTGGGTGTCCGGGCACCTGACCTACGCCGCGGGCTCCAGCCTGCCCACCGACGGCGCCGTCCGGACCCTGCTCGGCCGCCAGGGCGTCTGCCGCGACTTCGCCCACCTCTCCATCGCGCTGCTCCGGGCCCTCAACGTCCCCGCCCGGCTGGCCGCGGTGTTCGCGCCCGGGCTGAGCCCGATGGAGTACCACGCCGTGTGCGAGGCCTACGTGGACGGCGCCTGGTACGTCGTCGATGCGACCCACCTGGCCCCCCGGCAGAGCCTGCTGCGGGTGTCGACCGGCCGCGACGCCGCCGACACGGCGTTCCTGACCAACCTCGGCGGGATGGTCGAGCTGCGGGGACTGGAGGTCACGGCGACGGTGGACGAGCTCCCCTGGGACGACGGCGGGGAGCTGCTCCAGCTGATCTGAGGACTCGCCCCGGGCGACCGCTGTTGCCCGGGGTTGTGGGCCATGACACACTCCGAGTTGTTATTTCCACTACGGATCGTCGGGCACGTACCTGCCCGTGGAAAGGAAGTGTGGCATGGCCACAGTCCAGTTCAACGACGCAACCCGGGTCTACCCGGGTGCTGACCACCCCTCGGTCGACAGGCTCAACCTGGACATCGGCGACGGCGAGTTCATGGTCCTCGTCGGCCCGTCCGGTTGCGGGAAGTCGACCTCCCTGCGGATGCTCGCGGGCCTGGAGGAGGTGAACGCGGGCGCCATCCACATCGGCGACCGGGACGTCACCGACCTCCCGCCCAAGGACCGCGACATCGCGATGGTCTTCCAGAACTACGCCCTGTACCCCCACATGACCGTGGGAGACAACATGGGCTTCGCGCTGAAGATGGCCGGTGTCTCCAAGACCGAGCGCCAGCAGCGGGTCGTGGAGGCGGCCAAGCTCCTCGGCCTCGAGGACTTCCTCAACCGCAAGCCGAAGGCTCTCTCCGGTGGCCAGCGCCAGCGCGTCGCCATGGGCCGGGCCATCGTCCGCTCGCCCCAGGTCTTCTTGATGGACGAGCCGCTGTCGAACCTGGACGCGAAGCTGCGGGTCTCCACCCGCACCCAGATCGCGGCCCTGCAGACCCGGCTCGGCGTCACCACCGTCTACGTGACCCACGACCAGGTCGAGGCCATGACGATGGGTGACCGCGTGGCGGTCATGAAGGACGGCGTGCTGATGCAGGTCGACACCCCGCTGGGGCTCTACGACACCCCGAAGAACCTCTTCGTGGCCGGCTTCATCGGCTCGCCCGCGATGAACCTCATCGAGGGCACCGTCGTCGACGGCGGCATCAAGGTCGGCGACTACACCGTCCCGGTGCCGCGCGAGTGGCTCGCCAAGGCGGCCGGTGAGGACAAGCTCACCCTGGGCATCCGTCCGGAGAACTTCAACATCTCCGACGAGGGCCACGGCATCGGCCTGGACGTCGCGGTGGTCGAGGAGCTGGGTGCGGACGCGTTCCTCTACGGCACCCTGACGGGTCTCGACGAGGACGCCCGCCTGACCGCCCAGCAGATCGTGGCCCGCATCTCGTCGCGGCGCCCGCCGAGCCGGGGCGCTTCGGTCCGCCTCACCGCGGACCCGGAGCACTTCCACGTGTTCTCGACCAAGACCGGTGACCGTCTCTCCTGAGACCGACCCGGTCGCGTCGACACGCGGCTGAACCTCCAGCAGGCCCCCGGCTCCGGCCGGGGGCCTGCTGCGTCAGGCCTGGAGCCGGTCGAGCAACCCGCGGGGGCCCACGAGGTCGGCGCCCAGCTCCGCCACCCGGGAACGCAGCTCCCGGTCGGCCGTCACCACCAGCAGCGGACGGCCGGCGCCGGTGTGCTCGGCGACGACCGCCACCACCGCGTCGTCACCTGACCCGCGGGCCCCGACCACCTCGACGCCGTCGACCGCGGTGACCCCGCGGGCCTGCCCCTCGACCACAAGCAGGAAGCGGGGGAAGGACCGCAGCCCCGCCGGCCCGGCCTCGCCGAGGGCGCCGACCCCGGTGACCGCGACCCGAGCCAGCTCGTCGCGCAACCGCTCGGTCGCGCCGGCACGGTCGGTCCACCAGCCGTCCGGGCGGCTGCCCACCACGTTCGCGGCGTCGACGACGACGACCGGCGCGGGCCCGACGTCGCGGAGCAGCGGCCAGGTGCGGGCAAAGCCGGGATGGAGGTCGAGGGCGTCCACAGCGGGCAGCGGCACCCAGGCCACCGCGTCGCTCTCCCAGTTCCGCGGCGCAAGGGCCATCGACGACGACGCCGTGGCCAGGACCGTGGTGTAGGCCCAGCCGCCGTGGTCGTCGACGTAGGTGGCGTCCACGGTGACCCGCTCGGGGGCGACCGTAGCTTCCTCCCCCGCTTCCCGCAGGGCTGCCTCGACGGCGGTCTCGGTCGCGTCGCGGGCGCCGCCGAGGACGCCCCAGGTACCGCCGTGGTGGCTGCGGGCCGCGCGCAGCTGGAGCGCGATGGCGGGCAGCTCGTCCGCAGGGGTGCGGAGCAGCAGTCCGGCGGCCCCGAACAGCCCCCAGTGCCGGTGTCCGGCTGCGCAGGTCGTCCAGCCGTCACCACTTGTCACCAAACGATCGTAGGGGGGAGCGGCGCGCTAGCGTGGCCCGGCCACCATCCCCGCAGGAGCGAGCGCATGTCCGCCGAGCACGACCTCCGACCCGTCGTCCCCCAGGACGCCGAGGCCTACGTCCGCTGCCATGTCGCCTGCCTGGCCGAGACCTACCGCGAGATCATGCCGCCGGCCTTCGTGGAGCAGCACCAGCGCGAGATCCCGGAGACCGTCGAGCGGACGCGGGCGGCGTGGGTCGCGGCGGCGCAGCAGCCCGAGCCGCAGACCTCCGCGTGGTTGGCGCGCGACGAGGCCGGGGAGGTCGTGGGCGTCGTCCGCTCGGGTCCCGGCATGCAGGACTGGGAGCAGGCCCTCGGCGCCCCGCCGACCGACATCGGCTGGCAGCTCCACCACCTCTACACCCGGGCGCGGACCCACGGCAGCGGCCTCGGGGCCCGGCTGCTCGACGTCGCCGTCGGAGACCGCGAGACCTACCTGTGGATCCTGTACGGCAACACCCGGGCCGACCGGTTCTACCGCCGCCAGGGCTTCCGTCCCGACGGCGTCGAGCTGACCTGCGGGCCGAGCTGGTTCTCCCGGCAGATGTACCGCCTGGTCCGCCCGCCGTTCCCGACGCAGGAAACCGCTGACGTCTGACGAGCGCGCGACGGACGGGAGGTCAGTCCTCAGCGTTTTCCGCGGCCGCGACCAGCGGGTCCAAGACGTCGAGCAGGCGCTGCCGCAAGGGCGCGGACCGCGCAGCGAAGGCCCGCTGCTCGGCCGCGTAGGCCGCCCGGCCCTCGGCCGTCTCCACCGCGACCGGCGCCAGCCCCAGCGCGCGGAAGTCGTACGGGCTGGCCCTCATGTCCAGCTCCCGGATCTCCCGGGCCAGCGCGAAGGCGTCGGCGACCAGGTCGGAGGGCACCAGCGGGCTCAGCTTGTAGGCCCACTTGTAGAGGTCCATGTTGGCGTGCAGGCAGCCCGGCTGCTCCAGCGCCTGCTGATCGGCCCGCGTCGGCTGCAGGGCGTTGAACGGCCGCGCCTGCGGGGCGAAGAAGCGGAACGCGTCGACGTGGCCGCAGCGCACGCCACGCTCCTCCACCACGGCCGCAACCCCCTCCGCGGCCAGCCGAAGCGGCCAGCCCGGGTGCCGCAGCTCCTCGGGTGTCATCCGGTACGCCATCGCCCACTCGTGCAGGCCGAAGCAGCCGAAGTACCCGGCCCGGCCGGCGGTTGCGCGCAGTAGGTCGCGTACCCAGCGCACCGTTCCCGCGCGCGCCTCCAGCACCGCCGCGGTGTCGAGCGTCACGCCGCCGGCCACCGCGACGTAGCCCCGCCAGCCCAGCAGCTCCTGCGCCGTCGGCCCGGCCAGCACCACACCACATCCCGGGTGCCAACGACGCAGCTGGTAGGGCCGCTGGTTGTAGTACTCGAAGAGGAAGTCCTCGACGGGGTGGCTCCGACCGCGGCTCCGCCGTTCCCGGTGCCCGGTCAACCAGCCGTCGACGCGGGCCTGGTGGGCGTCGCGGCGGGCCGTCCAGTCCCCTTCGGCCAGCACGGGTAGGCCGCCCGGCGCGTCGAGGAGGTCCGTCACGCCCGCCAGCCTAAGGGCGCGGACCGTGCCGGGGTCGGCGTCGCGCTCGGTCGTCGACCGGGCCGCACCACGATGACAAGATGACGGCATGCCCAGGTTCTTGTCGGCGAAGCCGGACACGCGGTTGATCACGCTGCCCTGGGAGACCCCGCTCGCGGAGTGGCCGGAGGAGAGCCTGGTGGCTCTGCCCCGCGGCATCTCCCGCCACGTCGTCCGCTTCGTCCGCGTCGGCACCGACGTCTACGCGGTCAAGGAGGTCTTGGAGCACCTGGCCCAGCACGAGTACCGGCTGCTGCGCGACCTCACCCGGCTGGACACCCCGTCGGTGGACCCGGTTGGAGTCGTCACCGCCCGGCACGACCCGGAGGGCGAACCGCTGGACTCGGTCCTGGTCACCAAGCACCTGCAGTTCTCGCTGCCCTACCGCTCGTTGTTCAGCCGCGGGGTGCGCCAGGACACCGTCAACCGGCTGGTCGACGCGATGGTGGTGCTGCTGGCCCGGCTGCACCTGATCGGCTTCCTGTGGGGCGACGTCTCGCTGTCGAACACCCTGTTCCGCCGCGACGCCGGCTCCTTCGCCGCCTACCTCGTGGACGCCGAGACCGGTGAGCTCCACGACCAGCTGACCAACGGCCAGCGTGAGCACGACCTGCAGATCGCCCGGGTCAACCTGTTCGGGGAGTTCTGCGACCTGGAGGCGGGCGGCCTGCTGGACGCCAATCTCGACCCGCTCGCCCTGGTGCAGACCATCGAGAACCGCTACCGGGAGCTGTGGGCCGAGCTCACCGAGGTGGAGGAGTTCGACGGGAGCGAGATGCACCGCATCGAGGGGCGCGTGCGCCGGCTGAACGCGCTCGGCTTCGACGTCGCCGAGCTCGACATCACCACCGACTTCGCCGGCTCGACCATCCGGATCCAGCCGAAGGTCGTGGACGCCGGCCACCACTCCCGGCGGCTGCTGCGGCTGACGGGGTTGGACACCGAGGAGAACCAGGCCCGTCGGCTGCTCAACGACCTGGACGCCTACCGGGCCCGGACCGACCAGCAGGGCGCGGACGAGTCGATCGTCGCCCACCAGTGGCTGACCAACCGGTTCGAGCCGGTGGTCGGGCTCGTGCCCGGCGAGATGCGCAAGAAGCTCGAACCCGCCGAGCTCTACCACGAGGTGCTGGAGCACCGCTGGTTCATGGGCGAGAGGGCAGGCCGGGAGATCCCGATCGCCGAGGCCGCCCAGAGCTACATGGACGACGTGCTGCAGAACCTCCCCGACGAGCAGGTGGCGCTCTCGGCGATGGAGTCCATGGGGCCGCTGGCCAACCCGTTCGACCCCTCCCAGGGCTACGTCGACGACGAGGCCGACAAGCCCTACGACCCGTGGGAGGACGACGACGAGGGGCCGGGCGACGACGAGCCGCCGGCCACGCATTACTTCGACATCGCCGCGCTGCGGGCCAGGGCCGCGAAAGGCTGACGCCGCTGGTCGGGCGGCATCAGCGCGGCGGCATCCGCAGGGCCCCGTCGAGCCGGACCACCTCACCGTTGAGCAGCGGGTTGACCACCAGGGCCTCCACCAGCTGAGCGAACTCCGCCGGCCGACCCAGGCGTGTGGGGTGCGGGACCAGGGCTTCCAGCGAGGTCCGGGTCTCCTCCGGCAGGCCGGCCATCATCGGCGTCTCCATGACGCCGGGGGCGATGGTCATCACCCGGATTGCACGGTCGGCGAGGTCGCGCGCGGCCGGCAGGGTCAGGGCCGCGACCCCGCCCTTGCTGGCGGCGTAGGCCGCCTGGCCCACCTGGCCGTCGAAGGCGGCGACGCTGGCGGTCATCACCACCAGCCCCCGATCACCGTCCAACGGCGCGTTCTGGCCCATCGCGTCTGCGGCCAGCCGCAGCAGGTTGAAGGTGCCGACCAGGTTGATCTCCACCACCCGGGCGAAGTCGGCCAACGGCAGGACGCCCCGGCGACCAACGATCCGGCCCGGGGTGGCGACCCCGGCGCAGCTGACGGCCACCCGGAGCGGACCACGCCCGGCCGCCAGGTCGACGGCAGCGGCGAGCTGGTCGGGGTCGCAGACGTCAGCAGCAGCGAACAGCACCCGCGGCCCCATCTCGGCGGCCAGCGTCGCCCCCGGTGAGCCGGGCAGGTCCACGACCACGGCGTGAGCGCCTGTCCGGAGCAGGGCCCGGACCGTCGCCTCCCCCAGCCCCGAGGCGCCGCCGGTGACCAGGACGACGTCGTCCTTCCCGAGCTGCATGGGAACCTCCTCGTCGGGGGCCGGCGAGCGGCGTCGGACACTGCAGCCGTGCCGTGCACCCCCTGGCTTGAGCACTCTAACCACGGCTTCTCGACCAGACGCAGCGGCGAGCGGCGGGGCAGCAACCACCCGGACGCAGCCACTCCGGGGAAGTTGCCTCCTTCCGGTGTGTTGGTGATCGCGCCTCGCTAGCGTCGCCAGAAAAGCTGTCGCACCCGGGGGGCACCATCAGCCGTCGCCAGTTCCTCGAGCTGGGCGCCGGAGGTCTCACCGCCCTGGCGCTGGCACCGGCCGCGACGCTCCCGGCGGACGGCGTCACCCATCCGGCCCGGCACGTCCGGCCTCACCCGCACGAGCCCTGGTTCGAGACCGACATCGCCACCCTGCAGCGCTGGATGCGCCGGGGCCGGGTGAGCAGCGCCGGCCTGACCGCGCAGTTCCTCGACCGGATCGCCGAGCTGAACCCGGTCCTGCACGCCGTCATCGAGACCAACCCGGACGCGCTGCGGATCGCCCGTCGCCGTGACGCCGAGCGGCGGGCCGGCCGCGTGCGGGGACCCCTGCACGGCATCCCCGTGCTGCTCAAGGACAACATCGCCACCGACGACCGGATGGAGACCACGGCCGGCTCGCTGGCGCTGGTCGGCAGCCGGGTCCCGGCTGACGCGCCTCTGGTCCGTCAGCTGCGCTCAGCGGGGGCGGTGATCCTGGGCAAGGCCAACCTCTCGGAGTGGGCCAACTTCCGCGGCTTCGGGTCCATCAACGGCTGGAGCGCCCGGGGCGGGTTCACCCGCAACCCCTATGACCTGGGGCTGGACCCGAGCGGGTCGTCCTCCGGTTCCGCGGCGGCTGTCGCCGCGGGCTTGACCGTCGTGGCCGTGGGCACCGAGACCGACGGCTCGATCCTGTCCCCTGCCGGAGAGCAGTCAATCGTCGGTCTCAAGCCGACGGTCGGCCTGGTGTCGGGTCGCGGCATCATCCCGATCGCCGCTTCGCAGGACACCGCCGGGCCGATGGCCCGCACCGTCCGCGACGCCGCGCTCCTGCTCGACGCGCTCCGGGTACCGGGCCGCCGGGTGATGGGTCGGCGCGTCCCCCGCTCCTACGCCGACCACCTGGACCGGCGGTCTCTGCGGCACGCGCGGCTGGCCTACGACCTGCGCTACGCCGAGGGGGACTACGGCCCGGGCGACGACGAGGCACTGGCGCTGACCCAGAGGGTCCTGCGGCGGCTCCGACAGGCGGGCGCGGTGGTCGAGGAGGTCACGTCCCTCGACCCGGCGCAGCCCGACGCGCACGGCCGCGTCCCCTTCGACGACGAGTTCACCGTCCTGCTGTTCGAGTTCAAGGTGCAGGTCCAGCAGTACCTGGCCACCCTGCAGGGCACGGACCTCCGGACGCTGGCCGACGTGATCGCCTTCAACCGCGCCCGGTGCGGTACCGAGCTCGCCTGGTTCGGCCAGGAGATCTTCGAGCTGGCCGACGCCACCAGCGGTGACCTGTGCGACCCCGAGTACCTGGCCGCCAAGGCCGCCAACCGGGCCTTCGGGCGCGGGGTGATCAACGGGTACCGCCGACAGGGGTACGACGCCGTCCTCGCGCCGTCCTTCAGCTTCGCCACCTCCGTCGCTGCGACCGCGGGCTACCCGAGCATGTCCGTGCCGATCGGCTTCGTCCGGGGCACCCGACCGGTGGGCCTGTGGCTGGCGGCAGGCTTCCTCGAAGAGCCTCGGCTGCTCGGTCTCGGCCACGCCATCGAGCGGGTGCTGCAGGCCCGGAAGCAGCCGACGCTGGCCGGAACGGTGCCGCCGGAGCCGAAGCCGTTCCCCGGCTGCCAGGGTCCCGCAGCGCCTGCGGAGCAGTCCCGGACCGCGGTCTCCTCGGCCCCCGCCCGGCAGCGTCGTACCTGGTGAGCGGCCCGACCCGGGCCTGGTGGCGCGGGTTCGAGCATCTGCGGAGCACGGGATGGGCCACGGCGTGTCCCGACGGAGCGTGCTGCGCGGTGCAGGCCGGGCAGGTGCACATAGGCTGCGCCCATGAGCGAAGACCTGCACGCCCTGGGGGAGGATCTGATCACGACCTCCGCCCGCGTCGTGCGCTGGGTGCCCAAGTCCAGCACCTTCACGCTGAGCCTGGCGGCGGCTCGCATCCTGGCGCGGCTGAGCGACAACGGACCCACCCGAATCAGCGAGCTGGCGATCGCCGAGCGCTGCTCCCAGCCGACGATCACCAACCACGTGAAGCGCCTGGAGGCCTCCGGTCTGGTCGGGCGCGAGGCCGACGCCCGCGACGCGCGGGCCTGGATGATCGAGCTCACCCCCCAGGGCCGCGAGCAGCTGGACGTCCTCCGCGACTCCCTGGGCACCGAGCTCGAGCCCTACCTGGCGCGCCTGTCCCGTCGTGACCTCAAGGCGCTGCGCGAGGGAGTGGACGCGATGCGCCGGCTGATGGCGCTCGACGCCTGACGCCGACCGATAGGCTGCCGCGGTGACGCAGCACCCCCACGCCTTCCCGGCGGCGGACCCGCGCCCGGCCCCCAGCCTCTCCGAGCAGCAGGGCGGGAGGGCCGCCCTCCGGCTCTACGACACCGCCACCAGGGCGGTGCGGGACTTCGTCCCCGTCGTCCCCGGCCGGGTCTCCATCTACCACTGCGGGCTCACCGTGCAGTCGGCTCCGCACGTCGGGCACATCCGCAAGGAGGTCGTCTTCGACGTCCTGCGGCGCTGGCTGACCTTCCGGGGCCTCGACGTCACCGTCATCGCGAACGTCACCGACATCGACGACAAGATCCTGGCCAAGTCAGCCGAGGCGGGCGTCCCCTGGTTCGCCCACGCCTACCGCTTCGAGCGGGAGCTGCACGACGCTTACGCCGCGCTGGGCTGCCAGCCGCCTACCTACGAGCCGCGGGCGACCGGGCACGTCCCCGAGATGATCGAGCTCATCGAGGTGCTCCTCGAGCGAGGGCACGCCTACGCCGCCGACGACGGCTCGGGGGACGTGTACTTCGACGTGCGCTCGTGGCCGGCCTACGGCTCGCTGTCGGGCCAGCGGATCGACGACATGGAGGCCGCGGAGGACGCGGACCCCCGCGGCAAGCGCGACCCCCGGGACTTCGCCCTGTGGAAGGGCCACAAGCCCGAGGAGCCGCTGACCGCGTCCTGGCCCACCCCCTGGGGGCGTGGCCGACCGGGCTGGCACCTGGAGTGCTCGGCCATGGCCGGCAAGTACCTGGGCGAGGAGTTCGACATCCACGGGGGCGGGCTGGACCTGCGCTTCCCGCACCACGAGAACGAGCTGGCGCAGTCCACCGCCGCCGGCCAGCGGTTCGCGCGCTACTGGATGCACAACGCCTGGGTCACCGCCGCCGGGGAGAAGATGAGCAAGTCGCTGGGCAACGGGGCGCTGGTCAGCGAGGTCACCCGCGCCTACCCCCCGCGCGCCGTCCGCTTCTACCTGGCGCAGCCGCACTACCGCTCGGCCATCGAATTCTCCGACGCCTCGCTCGCCGAGGCCACCGCCGCGCTGGCCCGCATCGACGGCTTCCTCACCCGCGCCGCCGAGCTGGTGCCCGACGCCCCGGCGGCCGACCTGCCGGCCGAGTTCTCGGCCGCGATGGACGACGACCTCTCCACCCCCGCCGCGGTGGCCGTGCTCTACGCCGCGGTCCGCGACGGGAACACCGCCCTCGACGCCGACGACCTGGCCGCGCTCGCCCTCCACGTCGGGCGCACCCGCGCCATGCTCGGGGTCCTCGGCCTGGACGCCGACGACCCGGTCTGGGCTCAAGCGCCCGGCCCCGCGACCGGCCAGGACTACCGACCCGTCGTCGACGGCCTGGTGGCCGCGCTCATCGAGCAGCGAGCCGCCGCCCGCACCCGCAAGGACTACGCGGCGGCCGACGCCGTCCGCACCGCGTTGGCGGCGCTCGGCGTCGTCCTCGAGGACACCCCGCGGGGGACCCGGTGGTCCCTCGCCTCCCCGTCCGAGACCAGCACAGGAGCCTGACATGCCCGGGAACAGCCAGCGCAAGGGCGCCGTCCGCCGCAAGGGCAAGGGCAACACCGCCGGGTCGGGCGGCCGCGTCCGCCGCGGCCTGGAGGGCCGGGGTGCGACCCCGAGGGCCGAGGACCGGCCGTACCACAAGTCCTACGTCTCGCCGAAGGCTGCTGCGGCGGCCGCGGCGCGCGGCCGCAACGAGCGCGGCGGGCCCAGCCAGCGCACCGGCCGGCCCGGCACCGGGCCGGAGTGGGTGGCCGGGCGCAACCCGGTCCTGGAGGCCATGCAGGCGGGCATCCCGATCAAGACGGCCTACATCTCCGAGGGCGCCGAGCGCGACGACCGGCTGCGCGACATCCTCAAGCTGGCCGCGGACACCCGCACCCCGATGCTCGAGGTCACCCGCGACCAGCTCGACAAGATGACCGGCGGCGCCGTCCACCAGGGCGTCGCCCTGCAGCTGCCGGAGTTCACCTACGCCCACCCCGACGACCTGCTGGCCGCGGCCCTCGAGTCCGACGCGCCGCTCGTGGTCGCCCTCGACTCCATCACCGACCCCCGCAACCTCGGGGCGGTGGTGCGCTCCGCCGCGGCCTTCGGGGCCGACGGGGTGCTGATCCCGGAGCGCCGCTCGGCCGGTATGACTGCGGCCGCCTGGAAGACCTCTGCCGGGGCGGCCGCGCGCATCCCGATCGCCCGGGCCACCAACCTGAACCGCGCCCTGCGGGCCTACAAGGACGCGGGCTTCTTCCTCGTTGGTCTGGACGGTGAGGCCGACACCGACGTCGCCGACCTGACCCAGGCCTCAGGCCCGGTGCTGCTGGTGGTGGGCAGCGAGGGCGACGGGCTCTCCCGGCTGGTCCGCGAGGCCTGCGACACGTTGGCCTCGATCCCGATCACCGCGTCGGTGGAGTCGCTCAACGCCGGGGTGGCCACCGGGATCGCGCTGTACGAGATCGCCCGCCACCGCCGCTAGCCGCACCCTCACCCTCCGCCTCGCTCCGACGATGTCGACGACCCCGACCTTCTTCCCGCCCTGCGGACCCGTCCTGGGTTGGCGCCAGGGCGGCGTCGTCCGCGCCACCGGGCTGCCTTACGCCCGTGCCGGCCGGTTCGAGCCGCCGGTCCCGGCGCCCGACTGGCACGAGCCCAGGCTCGCCACGGACTGGTCCCCCGCGTGCCCGCAACCGCTGACCCCGGTGCTGGACACGATCATCCCGCCGCAGCTGATCGGCCGCCCGCAGACCGAGCACTGCCAGCATCTGTCGGTCACCGTCCCCGACGGCGCCCGGCCGGAGGAGAGGCTGCCGGTGATGGTCTGGATCCACGGCGGGTCCTACACCTCCGGTGCGGGCGACATGCCCATCACCGACCCCGCGGCCCTGGTGGCGGAGCAGCGGGTCGTGGTGGTCAGCGTCACCTACCGGCTGGGCCTGTTCGGCTACCTCGGAGGCCACGGGCGACCGGCCAACCTGGGGCTGCTGGACCAGCTCGAGGCCCTGCGCTGGGTGCAGCGCAACATCGCCGCCTTCGGCGGGGACCCGCGCCAGGTGACGGTGTTCGGGGAGTCGGCCGGCGCCGACGCCGTGGCCCACCTGATGGCCACGCCGGAGGCTCCCGCCCTGTTCCACCGGGCGATCCTGCAGAGCCCCCCGCTCGGCATCCGACGCCGTCGGGGGCGGATGAGCGCGGCCATGGCCGCAGCGGCAGCGCACGTCACGACCGGGATGACGCCCGCGGAGATCGTGGCCCTGCAACCCGACGTCGAGAAGGCGAGCGCCCCCTTCGGCCTGGTCGCCGCGATGCCCTTCGGCACCGAGTACGGGTTCCCGCCGCTCCCCGCGGAGGACGCCGTCGACGCAGCCTGGGACCGGATCGCCCCGGACGTCGAGATCCTCATCGGCCGCACGGCCGAAGAGGCCCGCTTCTTCCTGCCCGGCGCACCCCGGCTGCGACGCTGGACGAACCTGCCGGTCCTCGGCCGTCTGCTGACCTGGCTGGTCGTGACCGCCGTGACCGCGACCGTCTACACCCGACCGGTCCGGGCCTTCGCCCGCCGTCACGTGCGCGCCGGAGGCCGTGCCTCCACCTACGTGGTGTCCTGGTCGGCGCCGGGCAACCCGTTCGGGGCGGCGCACGCGATCGACCTGGCCCTGCTGTTCGGCGACGAGCAGGCCTGGGCGTCGGCGGCCCTGGTCGCGGGCGCGACCTGGGCGGAGATCGAGGAGAACGGCCGGGCCGTCCGCCAGGTCTGGGGTGATTTCGCCCGCGGCGAGCTCGCTCCGCGCGGCCACCTCCCCGGGGTGCTCCGCCACCGGCGGGTCTGACAGCGGTCAACCGCACCGCGGGCTGAGCCCGCCCGGATCCTGGTAGGTCGTGCCGCGACAACGCGGCACCACTTACCACCGTCACAGGCGCTGTCCCCTAGGCTCCGGGCATGGCCCTGCGCGGCTGGCCGTGGCGACGCGGCGACGACCGGGTCCAGCTCGTCGACCGGGTCAGCCAGCCGACGCCCCAGGACCGGGAGGTCCTGCTCCGGATCGCGGCCGAGGCCCTGATCCTGCAGGACGAGGCCGAGGCCGTGCTGCTGGCAGCGTCGCAGCACGCCCACCTCGGAGTGGTCGCGCCCCGCGGCGGGCCCCTGGTGAGCCGGTTCTTCGCCCTGCGCGACGAGCTGCCGCACGCGTGCCCGGACCCCCGGCTCGACAGCCTCCGGCGGGTGCTCGGCACGGTCCTGCACCACCACGCCCTGCAGGTGGCCACCGCCCTGGAGTTCCTGGCCTGCGACGGCCGCACCCCGGCGGTGGACGAGCATCTCAGCCGCCTCGGCGGTCTCGGGGCACCGGCCGCGCTGCTGGAGAAGGTCTTCTCCGAGCTCCGCGAGCGTCCCGGCTGAACACCGCGGCCAGCCGTTCAGCGGCGACCGGACCCGGTCCGGGCCGGTAGATTGGTCCCGGCCCGGTGACGCCGGGCGCCCCGAACCCCACCCGCTGGAGAGACCCGTGACGCTCACCACCGCGACGGCCGCCGCCAACGGCGCCGACTACGCCGCTACCGCCTCCCAGGCCTACCAGGCTGCCCTGTCGGTGATCGAGACCGTCGAGCCCCGGATCGCTGAGGCGACCCGGCAGGAGCTGGCCGACCAGCGCAGCTCGCTGAAGCTCATCGCCTCGGAGAACTATGCCTCCCCGGCCGTGCTGCTGACCATGGGCAGCTGGTTCTCCGACAAGTACGCCGAGGGCACCGTCGGGCACCGCTTCTACGCGGCCTGCCAGAACGTCGACACCGTCGAGTCCATCGCGGCCGAGCACGCCCGGGCGCTGTTCGGCGCCGACCACGCCTACGTCCAACCCCACTCGGGCATCGACGCCAACCTCGTGGCCTTCTGGGCCATCCTCGCCAACCGGGTCGAGCTGCCGGAGCTGGCCGACCTGGGTCTCAAGGGCATCAACGACCTCACCGAGGAGCAGTGGGAGTCGCTGCGGCACAAGTTCGGCAACCAGCGCGCGCTGGGCATGTCGCTCGACGCCGGCGGCCACCTCACCCACGGCTTCCGCCCGAACATCTCGGGCAAGATGTTCCACCAGCGCTCCTACGGCACCGACCCGCAGACCCAGCTGATCGACTACGACCTGGTCCGCGCGACCGCCCTGGAGTTCAAGCCGCTCGTGCTGATCGCCGGCTACTCGGCCTACCCCCGGCGGGTGAACTTCGCCAAGATGCGCGAGATCGCGGACGAGGTGGGCGCCACCTTGATGGTGGACATGGCGCATTTCGCGGGTCTGGTGGCGGGCAAGGTGTTCACCGGCGAGGAGGACCCCGTCCCGTACGCCCACATCGTCACCAGCACCACGCACAAGTCCCTCCGCGGCCCGCGCGGCGGCCTGGTCCTGGCCACCAAGGAGTACGCCGACTCCGTCGACCGCGGCTGCCCGATGGTGCTGGGTGGGCCGATGGCCCACGTGATGGCCGCCAAGGCCGTGGCTTTCGCCGAGGCCCGGACGCCGGAGTTCCAGACCTACGCGGCTCAGGTGGCCGACAACGCCAAGTCGCTGGCCGAGGGCTTCCTCAAGCGAGGGGCAAAGCTGGTGACCGGCGGCACCGACAACCACCTGGTGCTGCTCGACGTCACCGCCTACGGGCTCACCGGTCGGCAGGCCGAGTCGGCCCTGCTCGACGCGGGCATCGTCTCCAACCGCAACGCCGTCCCGAGCGACCCGAACGGCGCCTGGTACACCTCCGGCGTCCGCCTGGGCACCCCGGCGCTGACCACCCGCGGTTTCGGCGCCGACGAGTTCGACCGGGTCGCGGCGCTGGCCGTCGACGTGCTGAGCCACACCACGCCGGCCACCGCCTCCAACGGCAAGCCGGGCAAGGCGAAGTACGTGCTGGAGGACGGTCTCGCCGACCGCACCCGCGACGCCTGCGCCGAGCTGCTCGCGGACTTCCCGCTGTATCCGGGTCTGCAGCTCTGAGGCTGAGGCTCAGGTAGCGCGCACGGGCGGTGGTCATCCCCGCCCGGGCGCGCTCAGCCGCCGACGGCGGCCCGGAGCTGCTGGCCGACGGACCGCATCGCGGTCAGCACCGCGTCGCGGGCGTCGACCTGCTCGGGCCAGGTCGCCAGCACGGCGTAGGCCAAGGTGGCGTCGGGCCCGGTGACCAGGCCCACCTCCCCGCACGCGGTGGCGAGGGCCCCGGTGAGGTTGGCCAGCTGGAGCGAGCCGCCCGACCTGGCCTCGGCCAGCAGGTCGACGGCAAGAGCGGACGCCACCACCGACCCCCCGGCCGTCCCGCCCAGCCATTCCAGCACCCGAGCCGACGCCGCCGGGGAGACCACGAGGCCTTGGTGCAGGCGGCCCATGACCGCTGACAGCTCCCCCGCCGTGCCCACCGAGAGCGTCGGGGGGTGCTCGGAGGTCCGGACCCTCCGTACCCGGTCGAGCAGGGCCGAGCGGGTGCAGCCCAGGGCGACCGACCGGGCCTGCACGGCGCCCAGGCCCACGCGGCGGAGCAGCGCGTTGATGGCCAGCCCGTCGCCGCACGCCCCGACCAGCACACAGAGGTCGCTCACGCTGAGCGCCTGCTGCCCCATCCGGGACCAGATCCCTGCACTCGCCCCGTCGTCCTCGGCAATGCGGGGGAGCCGTTCGTCGGGGTCCAGCGACCCGGCCTCGACCTGGGCCGCCACCTCCACGAGCAGGAAGATCGCCCCGAGGCCTCCGGTCAGCTGCAGCGAGTCGAGGTTGACCTCGGCGAGCACGGCGCCGGTGCCGCCGTCGCGCACGACGACGGACCAGCGCGCCTGAGGAGGCACCGCCGGCAGCTGCCAGGGCACAGGCACAGGCACGTCACGCTCCCACCGCCGTCGGGGGCCGCAGGCTCGTTGGGAGGAGGGCCGGTCCGAGTTGAGGATCAGATCCTCCTCCGACTCCCGGGCAGGCGCCATGGCTCCGACGACCCTCACCACGATCGTCCTCGTGCTGTTCGGCCTCAGCCTGCTGGCGATGGCCGGCTGGGCCTGGTTCGGCTCCTGGCAACCGGTGGTCCGCCGGGCTCCACAGCCGGTGGCCGATGACGACGTCGAGGCCGCGGTCGCTCAGATGCGCCGCGCCATCGAGGACTACGAGCGCAGGCACCGCACCCGCTAGAGAGGCCACCTGCGGCACTTTAGGAGTGCTCCCCGGTGGCCCTGGCCCGTTCTGGCACCTAGGCTCCCGAACCGGGGCCGCACGATCGCGGCGAGGCCCCCTCCCCCTCCAGCCGCAGAAGGATCCTCATGCCAGCCCGACATGTGCGTTCACGAGTCCTCCTCGGCCTTGGCATCGCCCTGCTGCTGCCTCCTCTCGCCTTGAGCGGGCCCCCCTCGGCCTCCGCCGCCCCTGCCCTGCCCACCGCCCCCCTCAGCGCACCCCGGCTCCAGGCCGGGCTCTCGAGCAGCAAGCTCCAGGGCAAGCTGGCGCGGCCCAGCGCCGAGCGGCGGTCGGTGTTCGTCCGCCTCAGTGGCACCGGAGCCGCCGAGACGGCTGGGCGGACCCTCCGGGGAGCAGGCGGTGCACGCGCCTCCGCGGGCCGCGCCGCCGCCCGGGACCGCCGCGCCCGCGTCCGGCGGAACGCAGACACCGTCGCCAAGGCCGCGCGCCGGGTGGACGACCAAGCCGAGACCCTCTTCTCGGTCACGAACGCGATACCCGGTGTGGCGATCTCGGTCGACGACCACGCGCTCGAGGCCCTGGCCGAGCGCGACGACGTCGTGTCGATCGCGGCCCTGGTGCCCAAGAAGCCCGACAATGCCAGCACCGCGCAGCTCACGCGCGCCGTCCGCGCCTGGAGAACCCCCCGCGGGACCGGTAAGGGCATCACGATCGGCATCATTGACACCGGCATCGACTACACCCACGCCGCGTTCGGCGGTCCCGGGACCGTGGCCGCCTACGAGGACGCACGCGAGGCCAGCAGCGGGCCGTTCACCCCGACAGCCAAGGTGGTCGGCGGCCGCGACTTCGTCGGCGACGACTACAACGCAGACTCCTACGACCCGGACGGCTACCAGCCGGTTCCGGCGCCGGACCGCAACCCGATCGACTGCGACGGCCACGGCACCCACGTCGCAGGCACCGCTGCCGGCTTCGGCGTCACCGCCGGCGGCTCCACGTTCCGGGGCAGCTACTCCACGCTGACGCGCTCCGCGCTGACCCGGATGCGCATCGGCCCTGGCATGGCCCCCCGGGCCTCCCTCTACGCCCTCAAGGTCTTCGGCTGCGACGGGTCAACCAACGCCGTCATCCCCGCCCTGGACTGGTCGCTGGACCCGAACGGTGACGGCGACTTCAGCGACCACCTCGACATCGTCAACCTCTCCCTGGGCAGCGACTACTCCCCCGCGGACGACCCGCAGAACGCGGTGGTCGACGCCATCGCGCGCCACGGCGTGCTCCCCGTCATGGCCGCCGGCAACGCCGGTGACCTGACCGACGTCGGCGCCAGCGCGGTGCGAGGGCTGGCCGTGGCCAGCTCCGTCGATGAGTTCCAGCTCCGCGACGGGCTCCGCGTCACCGCGCCGGCCGAGCTGTCCGGCATCACCGAAGGACAGATGTCCAGCACCTACGACTGGTCCCAGGGGCGGGTCGGCGGCGACGTCGTCGCCCTCTCCGCCGACAACGCGGACGGCTGCGCGGAGCTCAGCCCCGAAGACCGAGCCAGGGTCGACGGCAAGGTCGCCTGGTTGGAATGGGACGACGACGACGCCACCCGGGCCTGCGGGTCTAGGGCACGGGCTGACCACCTGGCCGCCGCCGGCGCAGTCGGAGCACTCCTCACCTCCAAGCGCGACATCTTCCCGGGCGGCATCGCAGGTAACGACGTCCTCCCGGTGGTGCAGCTCCCCAGGACCGGGACCGACCGGCTGCGGCCGGCCGTTCGCGCCGGCACCTTGTGCGTGACCTTCGACGGCACCCTGGCGGGCGCCGTCAGGAGCACCACCCCCCAGCTCACCGACACCCTGTCCTCGACCAGCGCCCGCGGCTCGCACGGCGCCCCTGGGGTGGTCAAGCCCGACGTCACCGCTCCCGGCGACACCCTCACCTCAGCCGGGATGGGGACCGGGAACGGCCAGCTGACGCTCTCAGGCACGTCGATGGCGAGCCCGGTGGCAGCCGGCATCGCCGCCTTGGTGCTCAAGCGGCACCCGAGCTGGTCGCCCGCTTACGTCAAGGCTGCCGTTATGAACACCGCGACGCATGACCTCCACACCTCACCCGGCAGGAAGGGGCGGATCTACGGCCCGGCCCGGGTCGGCGCCGGCCGGGTGGACGCTCTGCATGCCGTCTCCACCAAGGTCATCGCCTACTCCCTAGGCAGAGGCGGGGCGGTCAGCGCGTCGTTCGGGGTCGTCGAGGCGCCGGCCAACCGTCGCACCGTGAGGAGGACCCGGACGGTCCGGGTCCGCAACACCGGGCGCAGCACCACCAGGGTCAAGCTCGGCTACCAGGCGGTGGTCCGCCAGCCCGGAGTCTCCTACGCGGTCAGCAAGTCCTCGGTCAAGCTCAAGCCGGGGCGGTACGCCGATGTGAAGGTCACCATGCGGGTCAGGACCGCCGCGTTGCGCCACACGATCGACCCGACGATGGCCCGGCGGCAGGTGGACCCGGACCTGCAAGACCAGGACGGGAACCCCGTCAGACGCGCCCGCCAGCACGTGTCCGACGCGTCGGGCCGTCTCCTGGTCACCCCGGCGGGGAAGCGCACCCTCCGGGTGCCGGTCTACGGCGCGGCCAAGCCGGTCTCGCGCACCCGCGTCGTCGACCGCCGCAGCGCCCTCGAGGTCCGCGGGCAGGGCTTCGATCTCGGCAGAGGCCGGAGCGGTTTCCAGTCCAAGCTCTCGGTGACCACCCTGGGCTTCGACAGCCCCCGCCAACCCAGCTGCGGCCAGCTCCCCTCGCTCGGGTGCGCCGCGAACGCCTCGGCCCGCTCGGGTGACCTGCGCTACGTGGGCGCCGGAGCCGTCCGCTCGCCCGAGGGCAGCAGGGCCGACGGCATGCTGTGGTTCGCCGTCACCGCTTACGGCCCGATGGCCACCGTCGGCGCCTCCAACGTCCCCTACGTTGATATCGACACCACCGGCGACGGCGCCCCTGACTTCGAGGTCTACGGGGCGCCGAGCCCGGGCACCGACCTGTTCTCCTCGGTCCTGGTCGACTACGAGTCCAACACCATCGTCGACGTGCAGCCGATGAACTTCCTCGACGGTGACGAGGAGACGAACGTCTTCGACACCGAGGCAGTCCTGCTGCCCGTCTGGCCCGCCGCGCTGGGCATGACTGACGAGGACGAGACCTTTCCCATCACCTACACGGTGGCGACCTTCAACAGCTTCGCCTCACCCCTGACGTCCTACACCCAGGACGCGACGCCGGAGATCGCCTTCGACGTCGCCGCCCCGGGAGTCGAGGTGGCTGGGGCGCTGTACCCCGACATGAAGGGGACGACCATTCCCTACACGGTGTCGCCGACAGCGAGCCGGCCGAAGGCGCTGGTGGTCCACCTGCACAACCAGAACGGCAGGAAGGCTGAGATCCAGACCCTGACGCCCGGTTCGGGTTCTGTCAGCGCGGCTCTGGGGCGGAACGCCCGCGTCGAGGCCCCCAGCAGCTCGCGCTGACAGCCGGCCGGCTCAGGCCAGGTCGGGGTTCTCCTCGACGAGGACGTCGAGGTGCGCGAGGCGGTCCAGGCTGGTGATCGCCCGCGCCATCCGGTGGTTGCGGGCGAACCGCTCCCGGTTGCGGTGCAGGAACATCCAGTAGCCGGCCGTGAAGGGGCACGCCTTCTCCCCCAGCCGCTGCTTCGGGTCGTACACGCAGCCGCCGCAGTGGTCGCTCATCGTGTTGATGTAGTTCCCGCCGCCGGCGTAGGGCTTGGTTGCCAGCACCCCGCCGTCGGCGTGCTGGGACATGCCGATCACGTTCGGGACCATCACCCAGTCGTAGCCGTCGATGAAGGAGCGGTGGAACCAGTCCGTCATCTGCTGCGGGCTCCAGCCCTGCAGCAACGCGTAGTTGGACAGCACCATCAACCGCGGGATGTGGTGGACCCACGCGTCCTGCCGGACCCCGGTCAACGCCCAGCTCAGGCAGGCGGCGTCGGTGCCGTTCGGGTCGAGCTCGACGAACCAGGCCGGCACGTCGCGCTCGGCCCGCAGCTCGTTGCGCGCGCGGTAGTCCTGCCCGAGGTACCAGTAGAGGTGCCAGATGTAGTCGCGCCAGCCGATGACCTGGCGCACGAAGCCCTCGACCGCGTTGATGGGCGCTTTCCCGGCCCGGTAGGCCGCGACGGCGGCGTCCACCTCCTCGAGCGGGTCGATCAGGCCGAGGTTGAGCGGAGCGGACAGCATCGAGTGCGACATCCACCGGTCGCCGGTCAGGATCGCGTCCTCGTAGCGGCCGAAGGTCGCCAGCCGGTTCTGCACGAAGTCGTCGAGGGCGTTCAAGGCCTCGGCGCGGGTGACGGCGAACCTGCGCGGGCCGTCCTCCCCCACGAAGCGCACCCCCTCGCGCTCGAGGCGGTCGAGGTCCTCGCGGACCTGGGCGTCGATCTCGTCCTCCTGCGGCCAGGACGGCTCCGGCAGACCGAGCGTGGGCGTCCGCGGGGGCTTCTCCCGGTTGTCGGCGTCGTAGTTCCACCGGCCGCCCACCGGTTCGCGCCCCTCCATCAACACGTCGAGGCGGATCCGAGCGTCGCGGTAGAAGTCCTCCATCAGCAGCCGGCGGCCGCGCCGGGCGTCGGCCCAGGCCGTGAAGTCCGCCCGCGAAGTGGCGTAGCCGCGGGCGGGCAGCCGCTGGAGGTCGCGCTCGGCGGACAGTCGGTCGACCAGGTGCAGGGCCTCCCACGACGTCGGCTGGACGACGTCGAGCGGCTCGTCGACCTGCGCCAGCCCTTCCCGGTAGCTGTCGGTGACGAGGTAGGTGACCTGGTCCCCCAGCTCGGCGGCCCGGTGCCGCATCGCCGACAGCACCAGGTGCGCCTTCTGCCGGTGGAAGGCCCGGCGGCGGAGCACGCCGTGCGCCTCGATCATCAAGACGGGCTGGGCGGGGTCATCCAGGAACGCAGGACCGAGCTGGTCCCCGAACAGCCAGCGGCGGCGCATGACCTGACGCTACCCGCGCCCCCGACGACCCGTCGGGCACCCTCGCCTGGGTCAGCGCGAGAAGAGGCTCCCGGTCACGGTGGTGACGAAGTTGCGGAGCGAGTCGGGCAGGTCCCGCAGGTGCCAGCCGGCCGGGCCGTGGTACCAGGACAGGTCCGTGGCGTCCTCGTCCTCGTCCGCGTCGGTCGCGACCAGCGCGTCCAGCCACCGGTCGGTGCCGCCGAGCACGACCGTGTAGGGCAGCACGCGGGAGATCTGGTCCAGCTCGTCCCCTGCGGGCACCTCGGTGAGCGGGTGGCTCAGCAGGTCCGAGCGCAGGGTGCCGAGCCCGGCCATCAGGGCCGAGCCCTTCGCCGTCCGGCTCGGCATCTCCTGGCCCACGAGCACCAGCCCCAGGCCGAGCACGATCAGGGCCACCCCGACCAGCCCGAAGGTGGTGAACGCGGCGAGCAGCACGGTGGCCACCACGGCAGCGACCAGGGCGCCCAGCGCGAGCTGGGTCCACCGGCTGCGGGTGGCGTCGGGACGGCGCTCGAACCACCCGTTGTCCACCACCTCGTCGTAGAGCCTGTCCTGCACGTCGCCGACGGCGGCGCTCACGCGCTCGCCCACCTGGGAGACCAGGACGGAGCCTCCGTCGGGGGCCAGGCCCTCCAGCAGCGTCCGTTCGAAGGGCCGCAGGGTGTCGCCCCCGGGCAGCGGGGTCAGCTGCCAGTCGGTCCGGGCGAACGCGCTCTCCCGCGGCAGCTCGGTGATCCGCAGGTGACCCCGCACGGCGAGGTCCAGCAGGGTTGCGGTGATGTCGATCGGGTCGACCCGTTCGTCGGCCACCGTTCCCACGTGCCCCGGCCGGATCATGTCCACGACCCGGAACTCGCTCTGGCCGGCACCGACGGGAGCGAACTCGGCCACCCGCGCCACCTCTCCCGGGCCGCTGGCCCGGTCGGTCCCCAGCCGGCGGTGGGCGAACAGCAGGGCCAGGCCACCCAGGACCAGCAGGCCGACGGCCAGCCCCAGCGGCAGCGGGCCGGCGGAGAAGGCCCGGCCAAGGGTCCACTGCTGGTGGATCACCTCGTTGGCGGCGACGGTGCCCTGGGGGAAGCCGATGTCGACGACGACGACCTCGCCCTGCCCACGCGGGCCGTCGCGGAAGGTGGGGGTCCGGGCGTTCTCGCTGCCCCCCGCGGCGAAGTCGCAGGGCACCGTGGAGTTGGGAGCCCCAGCGGTGCACTTGACGTAGCTGAACGCTCCAGGGATCTGCACGACGCCCTCGAACTGCTCGACCGAGGCGCTCAGCCCCTGAAGGAGCGGCCAGCGCAGCGCGGTCTCGCCGCCTGCCAGGTTCACCACGGCCCCGGTGACGGTGTAGCCGAGGGTCACCTCCGAGGCGCCGTCGGTCGACAGCGTGAGCCTGGTAAAGCGACCCTCTTCGTCGAGGTCCGGCGTCACCGGGTTACCGCCGACGCTGCCCGTGGGTGACGTGATCCGCTGCACGTACTGGCGGTCCCCGATCAGGTTCTCCCGTGTCTCGAGCCGCTGCTCGACCTCGGCCGGCGCCGCCCCGGCGAAGGTGATGGTCTCCGAGACCGCCAGGGTCCCGTCCTTGGCCAGCTCGGCGTTCACCACGACTCGGGACGCGGTGCCCTCCGCGGATGCGGGAGCCGCCAGCGGCCCGGCCCACAGGCCGGCGGCGGCAGCGCAGGTGGCCAGGAGCGCACCCACCCGGCGGCGGGTCGGGGTCGTTGATGCAGAGGTAGCAGGCACGGCCCCCACCCTGTCATCCCGGCGGGGTCGCGTGCGGTCACCCGCCGTGGTTCTCGCCGAGCAATCCGCGCGAGCCGGACCCGTTCCCCACCCTCGGCGCTCCGGCCCGCGGTTAAGGTGACCCGGTGAGCCAGCGACCTTGGGGACCTCCGCCGCCCGGAACCGTCCCCGGGCGCGCGACCTACGGGCAGAACCCCTACGGCTTTCCCCCGTACGGACAGCCGCCGCTCCGGGGCGGACAGCGTGGCTACGCGCCGAGCCCCTACGGTCGCCCGAGCCTGCAGCCGCCGGGCCGGCCACCGCGACGGCGCAGCCCCTTCCGGACCCTCCTCAAGGCTGGGGTCCTGATCGGCCTGCTGCTGGTGGCCGCGATGGCGTTGTCGGAGCAGACCACGGGCGGGACCACCGACACCGCCTACCAGAACGACAACTACCAGGTGCCGCCGCCCGACACGAGGCCGCCCGCGATCCCCCAGCCCGAGACCTACGGCGAGGCCGAGCAGTTGCTGGTCGCCAACCCCTTCTACGAGCAGACCGTCCCCGCACCGGTTCGCTGCGAAGCCGAGCCGATCGACGTCAGCCGCGCCAGCGACCGGGGGATCGAGCAGCACTTCAGCGACCTGATGGAGTGCCTGGTCCGGGTGTGGCAGCCGCCCCTCGAGGGTGCCCAGTGGCAGATCGTTCGGCCCAGCGTGACCGTCTACGGTCGCGAGATCACCACCCGCTGCGGCAAGAGCGGGGTGAACGCCTTTTACTGCGGGGCCGACCAGCAGGTCTACTACAGCAACCTGCTCGACGACGCGGTCCCCGTGGTGGCCTCGGACAAGTGGGGCGCCGACGTGGTCGTGGCGCACGAGTTCGGGCACGCCCTCCAGGCGCGCACAGCCATCCTCATCTCCTCCCAGGCCCTGGGCCAGGAGTCCGGGGACGAGTCGACCGAGCTGACCTTCTCGCGGCGGCTCGAGGTGCAGGCCGACTGCCTCTCCGGGATGTCGCTGCGCTCGCTCACCGAGTCGCTCCAGATCGCGCCGTCCGACCGGCGCGGCATCCTCGAGGTCTACAACGCGGTCGGCGACGACACGGCCAGCGGCGACTCCGGGATCGTGGGCAACCACGGGCTGGCCCGGTCCCGGGAGTACTGGGGGCAGGTGGGCCTGGACAGTGCTGAGGTGGGCGCCTGCAACACCTACACGGCGGAGCCCCGCCTGGTCCGCTGACGCCCGGGCGGGGTCCGCAGGAGATCAGTCGCGGTGGACGACGGCCGTGGCGATCGCGGCGATCCCCTCGCCCCGACCCGTGAGGCCCAGCCCGTCGGTGGTGGTGCCGGCCACCGACACCGGGGCTCCGACCGCCTCCGCCAGCACCTGCTCGGCCTCGTGGCGGCGGGGGCCCAACCGTGGTCGGTTCCCCACCAGCTGGACGGCGACCGAGCCGATCTCGTAACCCGCCGCGCGCACCCGGGCCGCGGTCTCGCGGAGGAAGGCGACGCCGGAGGCACCGGACCACGCCGGGTCTGACGTGCCGTAGTTGCTGCCCAGGTCGCCAAGACCGGCCGCGCTGAGGAGGGCGTCGCAGGCGGCGTGGGCCACGACGTCGCCGTCGGAGTGTCCCTCGGGCCCCTCAGGGTCCTGGACGAAGAGCAGCCCCGCGACCGTCATGGGACGGCCCGGGGCCAGGCGGTGCACGTCGATCCCGATACCGGTGCGGATCTGCATCAGCAGTCCCGCACGCGGCGTCGGGCTCGACCAGTCAAGCTCAGGACGCGAGGACCTCGTCGAGCAGGATCTCGGCCTTGGCCTCGTCCACGCGCTCGGCGAGGGCGAGCTCGGAGGTCAAGATCTGGCGCGCCTTGGCCAGCATCCGCTTCTCCCCAGCGGACAGGCCCCGCTCGCGCTCACGACGCCACAGGTCACGGACGACCTCGGCGACCTTCATGACGTTCCCCGAGTGAAGCTTCTCGAGGTTGGCCTTGTAGCGCCGCGACCAGTTGGTCGGCTCCTCGGTGTGCGGGGCGCGCAGGACGCCGAACACCTTCTCGAGCCCGTCGGCGTCCACGACGTCGCGGACTCCCACGAGGTCGAGATTGCAAGCCGGGACCCGGACGATCAGGTCGGTCTGCCCTACGATGCGGAGGACGAGATAGAGCCTGTCCTCACCCTTGATCTGACGGGTTTCGATGTCCTCGATCACGGCGGCCCCATGATTTGGGTAGACCACCGTCTCACCGACTGTGAAGGTCATATTGTTCGGTACCCCTTTCGCGACCTCAAGTTTAGCACGCTCTCAGGTTGGTCAAAGTGGCGTTTGCGCTAGCCAGAGGCCGGTCGGACCTCGTTTGGAGGGTTGACAAACCCGCGCCCGATGTGCAGCCGGTGTGGTCTGGGACACGCCAGGCGGCCAGGGACGGGAGCCGGTGCGCCGAGCCCGGCCGACTGGATAGGCTGCGGGCAGTGTCCAGCGAAGCAGGGTGTTACCTCAGGCAGGCGGGAGTCGACCTCGTGTTCCACAACAGGCGTCCGACGGGACGAGCAGGGGGCGCTCGCGCCCGGGCGCTGGCAGCGACCGTGCTCTCGCTCGCCCTCCTCGGCTCCGGGGCGGGCTGCGGCTTCGACGCCCAGACCTCCCAGCCCTACACCCCGGCCGACGGGACCAACCTCGACGTCGGTGCGAACAACGAGCTGAAGATCCGCAACCTCGTCGTGGTCTCGCGCACCGAGGGCGAGGGCATCATCAGCGCCTCCATCGTCAGTGGCGCCGGCGACAAGCTGACCGCGGTCGCCGTCACGCCCTCCCCGCTCTCGGGTTCCCCGGCCCCCTCGGTCACCGCCGAGGTGCCGGCGCCGGTCGAGCTGCCCGGGCGGCGTCTGGTCGTGCTGACCAACGAGCCGCTGATCACGGTGTCCTCGCCGCAGCTGGTGGCCGGTGGCGCCGCGTCGGTGACGATGGTGTTCGAGCAGGCCGGCGAGATCGCCCTCAACTGCCCGGTCGTCGACGGCAACCTGCCGGAGTGGTCCTCGGTCGGGGGGTCGGCCAGCCCCACGCCGTCGACGGAGATCAGCATCACCCCGAGCGCCGAGCCCCAGACGCCGGTCCCGAGCTCCAGCCCCACCGAGTCGGAGTAGTCCCAGCGCCGAGCGAGCGGTCGACGAGCACCCGGCCGGACCGTTCAGCCGTAGGTCTCGCGGTCGCTGAAGAGGCTGCTGACCGACTCCCCGGCGTGGATGCGGTGCACGGCTTCGGCGAACAGCGGAGCCACCGAGCGCACGACGATGTTCGGCAGCTGCTTCTCCGGCGGCAGCGGCACGGTGTTGGTGGTGACGATCTCGACGATGTCCGGCTCCTGCTTGAGCCGCTCGATCGCCGGCCCGGTGAACAGCCCGTGGGTGCAGGCGATGGAGATCCGATCAGCACCCTCCTGCCGCAGCACCCGGAGCAGCTCGACGATGGAGCCGCCGGTGGCGATCTCGTCGTCCAGCACGATGACGTCCTTGCCCCGGACGTCGCCGACGATGCGGTCGATGACCACCCGGTCGTCGGACTCGCGCTGCTTGGAGCCGGCGGCGACGGGCAGGCCCAGGATGCGGGCGAACTCGGTCGCCACCTTGGCGTTGCCGAGGTCGGGCGAGACCACGACGGTGTTGCGGAGGTCCTGCCGCCGGAAGTGCGCCGCGAGCTCCAGCACCGCGCTGAGATGGTCGACGGGGACGGAGAAGAAGCCGTGCACCTGCGGCGCGTGCAGGGCCATGGTCAGCACCCGGGTGGCGCCGGCGGCGGCCAGCATGTCCGCGACGAGCCGCGCCCCGATGGAGATGCGCGGGGCGTCCTTCTTGTCCGACCGCGCGTAGGCGAAGTGCGGGATCACCGCGGTGATGTGGGCCGCCGACGCGCCGCGCGCCGCGTCCATCATCAGCAGCAGCTCCATCAGGTTCTCCTGCACCGGCGGCACCAGCGGCTGGACGATGTAGACGTCGCGCTGGCGGCAGTTGGCGCGCAGCTGGACCTGGAGGCAGTCGTTGCTGAAGCGGGTGGTCCGCGTCTGCGCCAGCTCCACCCCGAGGATGGAGCACATGTCCTCCGCGAACTCGTGATGCGCGGAGCCCGAGAAGACGGTGATTTCGCCGGTCACCGGGCCACCCTAAGCCCGGGCGGCCGGGTCGCTCCGCCAGCGGGGGCCGCTGCGGACCGCTCCGGAGCGGGCGGTTCAGCCCTCGAACTTGTACCCGAGCCCGCGGACCGTCACCAGGTAGCGCGGGTTGGCCGGGTCCACCTCGAGCTTGCTGCGGAGCCGCTTGACGTGGACGTCGAGGGTCTTGGTGTCCCCCACGTAGTCCGACCCCCAGACCCGGTCGATGAGCTGCCCCCGCGTCATCACCCGGCCGGCGTTGCGCAGCAGCATCTCCAGCAGCTCGAACTCCTTGAGCGCCAGCTTCACCTGGTTGCCGTTGACCGACACCTCGTGGCGCTCGACGTCCATCCGCACCCCGGCCGACTCGACCACGTCGGGCACCAGCTCCACCTCGGTCCCCCGTCGCAGCACCGCGCGGATCCGCGCGACGAGCTCGCGGTGGCTGAACGGCTTGGTGACGTAGTCGTCGGCGCCCAGCTCCAGACCCACCACCTTGTCGATCTCGGAGTCCCGGGCGGTCACCATGATCACCGGGACCGGTCCGCGCAGGCGCAGCTGACGGCAGACCTCGGTGCCCGGCAGGCCGGGCATCATCAGGTCCAGCAGCACGATGTCGGCTCCGGACCGGTCGTAGGCGGCGAGGCCGGCGGTGCCGTCGGCGGCCTCGACGACGTCGAAACCCTCCTTGCGCAGCATGTAGGCCAAGGCCTCGCGGTAGGACTCCTCGTCCTCGACGACGAGCACGCGTGTCATCCGTTCTCCTGTCCTCGGTGGTGCCGGCCAGCGGCGGGAGCAGCGGCGGGCGCCAGGGCTCCGCCGGCCGGCGGGAAGTCCTCGGTCCCCTGCAGGTGTGCGGGGACCTTGATGGTGAAGGTCGAGCCGGCTCCGGGCTGGCTCCACACCGAGACGTCACCCCCGTGGGTCGCCGCGATGTGCTTGACGATCGAGAGACCCAGCCCCGTGCCTCCGTTGGCGCGGCTGCGGGCGTAGTCGACGCGGTAGAAGCGCTCGAAGATGCGGTCCACCTCGGCGGCAGCGATGCCGATGCCGTTGTCGGAGACGGTGATCTCCACCCAGTCGTCGTCGCTCTGGGCCTGCACGTGGGCGGCGACGACGACCCGGGCACCCGCGTCGGAGTAGATGACGGCGTTCTCGACCAGGTTGCCGACGCCGACGCTGAGCTGGCGGGCGCTGCCCAGCACACGCAGCCCGGACGTGCCGGCGATGGAGAGCGACACCTGGTTCCGCTCGGCGTCGACCCGGCAGCGGTCGACGGCGGTGCGCAGGACCTCGTCGACGTCGACGAGCTCGGGGTCGGCCAGCGGGTCGTCGGCCTGCAGCCGGGAGAGCTCGATGATCTGGGCGACCAGGTCGTTGAGCCGCGCGGCCTCCACGCCCATCCGGCCGGCGAAGCGGCGGACGGCGTCGGGGTCCTCGGCCGCCTGCTCCACCGCCTCGGCCAGCAACGAGATCGCCCCGATCGGGGTCTTCAGCTCATGACTGACGTTGGCCACGAAGTCTCGGCGGGTCTGCTCGATCCGTCGGGCCGTCGTCTGGTCGTCGGCCAGGATGAGGACCTGCTCGTCGGCCAGCGGGGCGACCCGGGCGGTGAGGAAGGTGGACGCCGCCCGCGGCCCGCGGGAGACCTCCAGGTCGGCGGTCCGGATCAACCGGTCGTGGCGGACCGCACGGACCATCTCCAGCAGCTGCGGCAGCGCGACCCGGCTCCCCCGGGCCAGGCCCAGGTTACGGGCGGCACTGGTGGCCTCCAGCACCTCGTCGTGGGGACCCACCACGACCCCGGAGGACGGCAGGACGGCCAGGACCTCGGCCACCCCGGCAGGCAGCACCGGCTCGGCGACCTCGAACGCGTCCAGCTCCTGCTCGGAACGCTCGCGCCGGATCCAGCGGGCCAGGACCAACCCGAGCAGGACCCCGACGACGAGGGCCGCCAGCGCGGCCAGGGTCGGGTTCACAGGTGCATCGTAGGGGTGGCGCGACCTCACTACGGACCGACGGAGGTCGCGTTGCCCCCCTGCTCGCGAACCGTTCCCGCCTCGTTCACCGGGCGTTCACCAGCGCTCCCGGTCCCCGTAGCACCGGGGCATAGGCTGGAGGGCGAATTCAGTGCCAACGAGGGGAAAGACCAATGCGGGACTCCTACCGCGAGCAGCTCGACGACATCCTGGCCGACCTGGTCCAGATGTCCCAGGTGGTCTCGTCCGCCGTCCGTAGCAGCACCACGGCGCTGCTCGAGGCCGACATCCACCTTGCCGAGCAGGTGATCACCGACGACGAGAAGCTGGACGCCAAGCAGAGCGAGGTGGAGGCCCGCGCCTTCTCCCTGCTGGCCCGCCAGGCTCCCGTCGCCGGAGAGCTGCGGACCCTCGTCGCCACGCTGCGGATGGTCACCGAGCTGGAGCGGATGGGCGACCTGGCCGCGCACGTCGCGAAGATCGCCCGGCTGCGCTACCCCGAGATCGCCGTCCCCCACAGCCTGCGGCCGAACTTCGTCCGGATGGGCGACGTCGCCGAGAAGATGGTGGTCACCGCCGGGCAGACGCTCAACGACCGCAACATCCAGAACGCCCAGGAGCTGCGGGCGCGTGACGAGGAGATGGACGAGCTCCGCCGTACCCAGTTCCGGCTGCTGCTGAGCGACGAGTGGTCCTACGGCGTCGAGGCGGCCGTCGACGTCGCCCTGCTCGGCCGCTACTACGAGCGGATCGCCGACCACGCCGCGTCCATGGCCCGCCGGATCATCTACATCGTCACCGGCGACTTCCCCGAAGACGCGTACTGGCCGCAGCCGTAACACGGTCCTCGCTCCGCTCGGACGCGTCGGGCGCTCTGGCCCGCTGACTTCGTCGTCGCCCGTCAACGAAAAGCGTGTTGACAGGCTCCTCCTCAGTCCAGCGGCGCGCCCGCCGGCACTGGGCCCGTCGGCTACTTCTTCTTGCCCTGGTTCTTGACCGCCTCGATCGACGCGGCGGCGGCCTCCGGGTCGAGGTAGCGCCCACCCGGGGTGACGGGCTGCAGGGCCTCATCGAGCTCGTAGACCAGCGGGATGCCGGTGGGGATGTTCAGCCCGACGACGTCGGCGTCGCTGATCTGGTCGAGGTGCTTGACGATCGCGCGCAGCGAGTTGCCGTGCGCGGCCACCAGGGTCACCTTGCCGGCCAGCAGGTCCGGGACGATCTGGTCGTACCAGTACGGCAGGGCGCGCAGCAGGACGTCCTTGAGGCACTCCGTCCGCGGCCGGGCGTCCGGCGGCAGGCTGGCGTAGCGCGGGTCGTGGAAGTTGGCGAACTCGTCGTCGTCCTCGATGGGCGGCGGCGGCACGTCGTAGCTGCGCCGCCAGGTCATGAACTGCTGCTCGCCGTACTCGGCCAGGGTGGCGGCCTTGTCCTTGCCCTGCAGCGCCCCGTAGTGGCGCTCGTTCAGCCGCCAGGAGCGCTTGGTCGGGATCCACAGCCGGTCGGCGGTGTCCAGCGCCAGCTGGGAGGTCCGGATCGCGCGGCGGAGCAGCGAGGTGTGGAGGACGTCGGGCAGCAGACCGGCCTCGGCGATCAGCTCGCCGCCCCGGCGCGCCTCCCGCTCGCCCTTCTCGTTGAGGTCCACGTCCACCCAGCCGGTGAAGAGGTTCAGAGCGTTCCAGGCGCTCTCGCCGTGCCGCAGCAGGATCAAGGTTGAGCTCATGGGCCGAGCCTAGTGGAACCACCGGGCGCGCTCCGGGGCCACCAGAGGACGGCGAGACGGCTCCCCCCACAATGGGCGCCATGACCTCCACGCCCGACCCGGACCGCCGCCCCGTCGCCGTCGTCACCGGCGCCAGCAGTGGGATCGGGGCCGCCAGCGCCCGCCGGCTGGCCGCGGACGGCTTCCACGTCGTTGCCGCAGCCCGCCGCCACAACCGGATCGAGGCGCTCGCCGCCGAGATCGGGGGCACCGCCGTGGCCTGCGACGTCACCGACCCGGCCCAGGTCCGTGCGCTGGCCGTCGCGGTCGGCGACCGCTGCGACCTGCTGGTCAACAACGCCGGTGGGGCGCTCGGCCAGGAGCCCGTGGCCGAGGCTGACCTCGACGCCTGGCAGGCGATGTACGCCTCCAACGTCCTCGGCGCCGCCGCCGTCACCAAGGCTCTGCTGCCTGCGCTGGTCACGAGCTCCGGGCAGGTCATCTTCGTCACCTCCGTCGCCGCCGACGGCCCCTACGAGGGGGGCGCCGGCTACTGCGGCGCCAAGGCCGCTGAGCGGGCGATCGCCGGTGCGATGCGCCTGGAGCTGGTCGACCAACCGGTCCGGATCGCGGAGATCTCGCCCGGGATGGTGGCCACCGAGGAGTTCTCGCTGACCCGCTACGGCGGGGACGCCGATCGCGCCGCCAAGGTCTACGCCGGTGTCCCCGACCCGCTCACCGCCGAGGACATCGCCGACTGCGTCGCCTGGGTGGCCGCCCGGCCCGCCCACGTCAACATCGACCGGATGACCGTCCGGCCCCGCGCCCAGGCCGCGCAGCACAAGGTCCACCGCGTCAGCTGAGCGCGGCCGGCCCGGCGCTGGGTAACGTTCCACCCATGGCCCGATCCATCGCCACCGCCACCGCCGTCGAGCTCGCCGAGCTGCTGGACTTCGTGCGGCCACGCCACCGGATGCTGGTGGCCACCGTCCGCGCCGACGGCCGGCCCCAGCTGTCCCCGGTCTCCGGCGGGGTCGACGACCGCGGCCGGATCGTCATCTCCTCCTACCCCGGCCGCGCCAAGATCCGCAACGCCGAGCGCCGCCCGGGCGTCTCGGTCTGCGTCCTCTCCGACGACTGGGACGGCCCGTGGGTGCAGGTGGACGGCGATGCGGAGGTGCTGCACATGCCCGAGGCCGAGGACGCGCTGGTCGACTACTTCCGCTGCATCGCCGGGGAGCACCCCGACTGGGAGGAGTACCGCGCGGCCATGCGGCTGCAGGGCAAGTCCCTGATCCGGGTCACCCCGACCCGCTGGGGTCCGGTGGCGACCGGCGGCTTCCCGGCCGACGTGGCCGCCCGCCTCGACGCGCTGAGCGCTCACCGGTCAGGGCGGGGTCGGAGCGTCGCGCTGCGGGTCGAGGCGGGCGAACGCGGCCAGGTTGGCCGTCGACTCCCCCCGTGAGCGACGCCAGACCCACTCCCGGGCGATGCTGGTGGCGAAGCCCAGCTCGAGGATCGGGTTGAAGCTGGCGTCCGCGGTGTCCGCGACCGTCCCGAGCACCGAGTCGACGGTGTCCAGGCTCACCGACGCGAGCGGCAGGGTGCCGGTGAGGTAGATGTCTCCGGCGGCGTCGAGGCTGAAGCAGACCCCGTGCAGCTTGAGGTTGCGCTGCAGCAGCCACCGGTACACCCCGGCCAGGTTCTCGTCGGGGCGACGGGCGACGAAGGCCCGCACCGAGAGCCCATGCTGCCCGACCTCCAGGGCGCAGGCCGTGCTCAGCTTCGCCGTGCCGGGCAGGGTTACCGCGAACACCCCCGGCCGCGTCTCCGACCACGCCAGCTCCAGGTCGGCCAGCGCTGCCCGGACCGCCGAGCGGGCCGCTTCCCCGGCGTCGGTCAGACCGGACGGGACCGGCTCGTCGTCCACGCTAGGGCTGCCACCAGGGCCGCAGCGGCAGGTCCACCCCGCCGCCCCGGCCGTCGGTCCGCACGGCCAGGACCTGGTGCAGCTGCACGACGTCGCGCTCAAAGCCGAGCCGCGACCCCGCCATGTAGAGGCCCCACACCTTGGCGGTCCCCAGACCGACCTCGGCCACCGCCTCGTCCCAGTGGCGGACGAGGTTGGCGCACCAGTCGCGCAGGGTGAGCGCGTAGTGGGGTCGTAGGTTCTCCTCGTGCAGGACCTCCAGGCCGGCGTCCTGCGCCTCGCTGAGAATGCGGCCCGAGCCGGTCATCTCCCCGTCGGGGAAGACGTAGCGGTCGATGAAGCCCTTGGTGGCCACGGCCTGCCGGTTGTGGGGGCGGGTGATGCAGTGGTTGAGCAGCATGCCGCCGGTCCGCAGCCGGGAGCGCAGGAAGCGGAAGTAGGCGGGGTAGTTGGCCACGCCGATGTGCTCGGTCAGCCCGATGGAGGACACGGCGTCGAAGCCGGTCTCACCGACGTCGCGGTAGTCGCTGTGCCGCACCTGCGCCAGCTCGGTCAGTCCCTCGTCGGCGATGGCCTGCTGGGCCCATGCCGCCTGGGCGCCCGACAGCGTCACCCCGGTTGCGTGCACCCCGCGGCGCGCGGCGTAACGGACCATGCCACCCCAGCCGCAGCCCACGTCGAGCAGCCGGTCGCCCGGCTGGAGGCGGAGCTTCTCGAACACCAGCCGGTACTTGTTCTCCTGCGCCTCCTCCAAAGTGGCGTCCGGGGACGGGTAGCAGGCGCAGGTGTAGGTCATCGACGGTCCCAGCACCCAGGTGTAGAACGCGTTGGAGACGTCGTAGTGGTGCGAAATCGCCTCGGCGTCACGGGACCGGCTGTGCCGGAGCCCCTGCACGACCCGCCGCCAGCGGGGCTGGATCTCCTGGGGCGGCGGCGGTACGGGCTTGAGCCGCTCGAGCCCGATCGAGCGGACGATGTCGGCGAGCACGGCAGGCGACGGGCGCTTGATCTCGACGTCGTCGTCGAGGGCCTTGAGCAGGTCGTAGGGGTCGCCAGGGTGCACCCCGTGCAGCTCGAGGTCGCCCGCGACGTAGGCGCGGACCACCCCGAGCTCGCCGGGGGCGGTGGCGAGGTAGGTGGTGCCGCGCGGGGTCAGCAGGTCGAAGCCCAGGGCGCCCTCGGGCCCCGTGGCGCTGCCGTCGTAGGCGGTGAACCGCAGCGGCAGCTGACCCGCGACCACCACCTCGAGGATCTGGGCCAGGGTCATCCGGTCCCCCGCGGCCGAGGCGGTCGGGGGCTCCCTCGTCGTGGTCATCGTCGTCGCACCGCCTTCGCGTAGAGGTCGAGGAAACGGGAGCCGGGGTCGTAGGTCTGCTTCGCCGCCCGGTAGTCCGCACCGCCGTAGAGCTCGTCGAACTCATCCTCGGAGTAGTAGGCGTCGGAGTACAGCGACTTGTGCCCGGCGAGCTCGCGCACCCGCTGCTCGATCCGCCGGTTCGTCGCCCCCTCGGTCCCGTCGCCGGGAACGGTGGCCCAGAAACCGACGTTGACGAAGGTGCGCCCCGCAGGCATCGGGTAGAGGGGCCAGGAGTCCCGCAGCCGCACCGGGCAGAGCCACACGGGCGCGATCGGCACCTCCGCCAGGAACCAGTCGAGGAACTCCGCGCAGCGCTCGACCGGGACCTCCACGTCCTGGACCACGCGCTCGCGTGGCGGGCGTCCCTGGCGTCGCTCCAGCCGGTCGAGCAGCCCGAGCCGCTGCTCGAGCGCGAGGAGCCGCCAGTAGGAGCTGCTGCGCAGGTGCCGGCGCGGCCACCAGCGTCGGAGCCGCGGGTGCTGGGCGCCGAAGGCGCGGGAGCACCAGAACCAGTCGGTGTCCCAGCGCCAGAGGTAGTCCGCGATGGTCAACCGGTCGTGCAGCACGCCGTGCTCGTGCTGCAGGGAGCGGTAGTAGATGGACTGCCCGGTGTAGTCGCTGACCGGCCCGGGCTCGCTGGTCAGGGTGCCGAGACAGAGGTAGCTCTCCCGCTCGGAGAAGACCACGCCGTCGAGGTAGTCGACGCCGACGCCGTCGATGTGGCCGCTCTCGACGATCTCGGTCATCGCCGCGACCAGTGCGGCGCTCTGGTGGTAGCGGACGTGGCGGAGCGCGACGTAGGGCGGCACCGGCTCGAGGGCGATCCGCAACCGGGTGGCGTAGCCGAGGGTGCCGTAGGAGTTGGGGAAGGCCCGGAAGAGGTCGGGGTGCTGGGAGGGCGAGACGGACAACACCTCACCGGTCCCGGTCAGCACGTCCAGCTCCAGCACCGACTCGTGCGGCATCCCGTTGCGGAAGGAGGCCGACTCGATGCCCAGCCCCGTGACCGCCCCGCCGAGGGTGATGGTCTTGAGCTGGGGCACGACCAGCGGCGTCAGACCGAGGGGCACGGTGGCGGCGACCAGGTCCTCGTAGGTGCACATGCCGGCCACGTCGGCGGTACGGGCGGCCACGTCGACGCCCAGGACCCCGGTCAGGCCCGAGGTGTCGAGCCCGGGGACGCCCGTCCGTGCCCGGCTGCGGAACAGGTTCGACGTCGGCTTGGCCAGCCGGACGGTGGCACCGGCGGGGACGGCGTCGTAGCTCGCCCGCAGACGCTCGCACCCCGGCCGCGTGGGCCGCGGCGGACGTCGCGGTGCGGGCAGCCACGTCGGCACGCTAGCCCTTGGGGACAGGCTGCGGTGCACTGGGTCCCTCCGGGCCGGGCGCCCTCACGGCTGCACGAACCACCGGGCCTGGTAGGGCTCCAGCACCAGCGGCCCGTCGGTCAGGGGGGTCTGCTCGCTGAGGGCGTCCCAGGCCCAGTTGCCCACGGGGAGGACCCAGCGCGCCAGCAGCTGCTGCTCGCCGGTGACGTTGTAGACCCCGACCATGGTCTGGGTCGGCGCGCGGCGCACGAAGACCAGCACCGCCGGGTTCACCGGGTCGGCGATCTCGGTCTCGACGGAGGCGTCGAGGCTGGGCAGCGACGACCGGACGGCGATGGCGTGCCGCAGGCCGTGCCACACCGAGTGCTCGAGGGTGCCCGGCCGGTGGCGGCGGTCGGCGACGTCCCAGGGCATCGCCGGACGGTGCACCCAGCGGTTGTCGTCGGCGTGCTCGGGGTCGTCGAGGTAGGAGTAGTCGTTGCGCAGGGCCAGCTCGTCGCCCATCCAGAGCAGCGGCAGACCGCCGAAGCCGAGGACGATGAGATGGGCCAGCGTCAGCCTGCGGACCGCGAGGTTGAGGTGGCGCTCGTCCCCGCTGGCCAGGGCCGCCTCGACACCGAGCAGGGAGGCCGCGGTGCCGCTGATCCGCCGGTCGCCGGTCTCGAGGTTCTCCTGGAAGACCAGCCCGCGCGCGTCGCTGAGCGGGTAGAGGCCGGCGTAGTAGTCGGCCAGGAACTGCCGGTGCTCGTGCCCGTTGAGCCCGACGGAGGCCGCGTCGCCGTCGTCGATGGCCCAGCCGATGTCGTCGTGGCAGCGCAGGTACGTGGCCCAGACCGTCGTCGGCGGCTTCGCCGGGAACCGGTTGAGCGCGGCGCAGAGCAGGCGGGTGTCCTGGGCGGCGAGGGCGGACCAGATCTGCACCATGAGGGAGTTCTGGTAGGCGAGGTCGCTGACTTTGCCGGCGTGCTTGCCGACGCCGAGGTAGGGCGCGAGGTCCGCGGGGCCGACGATCGCCTCGGCCTTGAACACCAGTGCCGGCGCCGCGATCCGGGCGACGGTGCGCAGGGCCTGCGTGATGGCGTGCACCTCGGGCTGGTTCTGGCAGTTGGTCCCCATCCTCTTGAACAGAAAGGCGATGGCGTCTAGGCGCAGGCACTCCACGCCGAGGTTGGCCAGCCAGCAGACCAGGTCGGCGAACTCGTAGAACACCTCCGGGTTGTGCCAGTTCAGGTCCCACTGCCAGGTGTTGAACGTGGTCCACACCCAGGAGCCCGACTCCTCGTCGTAGGTGAAGCTGCCCGGCGCGAAGTCGGGGAACACCTCCGGCAGGGTCCGCTCGTAGGCGTCGGGGAGCGCGCGGTCGGCGAAGAGGTGGAAGTAGCCGCGGTAGTGGGGGTCGCCCGAGCGCGCGGCCTCGGCCCAGGCGTGCTCCGCGGCGACGTGGTTGAGGACCAGGTCCAGCGTGAGGGAGATCCCCCGGGAGCGGAGCGCGGTGGCCAGGTCGCGGAGGTCGTCGACCGTGCCCAGGTCCTCGCGGACGGCCCGGTAGTCCATGACCGCGTAGCCGCCGTCGTTCGGGCCGGGACGCGGCTGGAGCAGCGGCAGCAGGTGGAGGTAGGTGACGCCCAGCTCGGAGAGGTAGTCGACCCGCTCGGCCACCCCGGCGAGGGTGCCCCCGAACAGGTCGGCGTAGGTGGCGTAGCCCACCATCCGCGGGGCCGAGAACCACTGCGGGTCGGCGTGTCGGCGCAGGTCCAGCAGCCGCAGGTCCGCGGGGCGCCGCCGGAAGCTCTCGGCCGCGATCACCGCGAGCCGCTCAGCCATCTCGGGGGCGTGCTCGGGGTACGCGCCGGACAGACCGCTCAGCAGGTCGGGCCAGTAGCGTTGGAGCCGGGTGGCGAAGACCACCTGGTCATGCTCCGGCTCGCCCTCGAGCAGCGGGGCGACGTCAGGGATGCTCATGCCGGGAGGCTAGAGGCTGGCCCGCGCGCGCGTCCGGCGGGCTCGCCGACCGGTCTCAGACGCCGGTCCTGTCCCCCCGGCGAATCTTGAGCCGGGACCGGAACTCCGCGACGAACGCCTCCCGGACGGCGTCGTCCTCCAACGCGCGGCCCGACCCCGCCGAGCCCGCCGCTGGCCACCCGCTGGCAGACCACCAGCCAGGCCTGGCCCATCGCGTAGGTGAAGCTGGTCGCGACGCCGGCGCTCATCATCCCGCCGGCGACCGTCCCCGCCCCCGGCACCATCTTGAGCAGCCCGCTGAACGTGGCCCGGCCGGCCTGGGTGGCGGCCGTCGTCGAGGCGATGGCCAGCAGGGCCGCGCGGTCGACCTTGATCTTGTAGAGCTGCGCGATCTTGGCCATCATCCCCAGCTGGATGGGAACCAGGGCGGCCGCGTCGGAGAACGGGATCGGGATGAAGGCGGCCCCGGCCGCGGCGGTGACGGCCGCGCCTATGTAGCCCTGGGCCTCCTTGGCCTTCCGAGCCTGATCGATCGTCTGCGCGGCGACGAGGGCTCCGTGGACGCCGTCGGGCGCAACGCGAAAGGTGGCATCGAGGACGTCCTGCAGGCCGTGCGCGGGCTGGTCGGAGAACGGGTCGGCCTTGGCGAACACGAAGAAGGGGCGGCCGCCGGCCAGCGGCAGCCGGTACTCCCCAATCCGACGGGCCAGCTCGACCGCGTCCGGGTGGTAGCGGCCGTCGCGGGCCGGCACCTGGGTGAGCACCAGCACGACGGGCAGCCCGAGGTCGTCGAGGCGCCGCACGAAGTCGGCCTCCGCCTCCTCGAACCGGCGGTCCATGCCCCGGACGCAGAACCAGGCGACGTGGATCTGCTCCGTGAGCGGGCGACGGCGCATCTCCTTCATGGCCTTGCCGAGCTCGGAGAGGATCTCCTTGTTGTCCTTGCCGACCTCGAGGCCCTGGCTGTCGACGATGCCGAGGTGCCCGATCCGGTCCAGGTACAGGTGGCTGCCGCGAGTCACCGGCTCACCGATCCCGGTCGCCGCCACGTCCTCGCCGAAGATGGCGTTGACCAGGGTCGACTTGCCCACGCCGGTCTTGCCGAAGAGGGCCAGGTTGAAGCGGCCGATGGCGGCCGACTGCTGCTCGTATTCCTGCCGGAAGGACTCCTGGAACCAGTCCGTGCCGCCTGCCACGTGGGTCTCCGTCCTGTCGAGGCCAGCCTCCAGGGTACGGCTCCAGCGCGGCCCTCCCCGCGAGCACCGCTGCCGGGGCCCGGTCGGCGATTCGGGTGCAGACCCCGGGGTCGGTAGACTCCTGGGGTTGCCCGTTGCCGTTGCGACCGCGCGACCCCCATTCGTCTGTACAGGAAGTCCTCACGCATGCCCACTCGCTCAGACCTGCGGAACGTCGCCATCGTGGCCCACGTCGACCACGGCAAGACCACGCTCGTCGACGCCATGCTCTGGCAGTCCGGCGCCTTCCGCGCGAACCAGGACGTCAACAACCGCGTCATGGACTCGATGGACCTGGAGCGGGAGAAGGGCATCACGATCCTGGCCAAGAACACCGCGGTGCTGCACCACGCCCCGGACGGCCAGAACGTCATCATCAACATCATCGACACCCCCGGCCACGCCGACTTCGGCGGTGAGGTCGAGCGCGGCCTCGAGATGGTCGACGGCGTCGTGCTCCTCGTGGACGCCTCTGAGGGTCCGCTGCCGCAGACGCGGTTCGTGCTCCGCAAGGCGCTGGCCAAGAACCTGCCGATCATCGTGGTGGTCAACAAGGTCGACCGCCCCGACGCCCGGATCACCGAGGTGGTCGAGGAGACCTACGAGCTCTTCTTGGACCTGCTCGACGACGCCGACACCGACGTGCTCAACTTCCCGGTCGTCTACGCCTCGGCCAAGGCCGGCCGGGCGTCGCTGACCGCGCCCGAGAACGGGGAGATGCCCGACTCCGAGGACCTGGGCCCGCTCTTCGCCACGATCCTGGGCAGCGTCCCGGCCCCGGAGTACGAGGAGGGCGCGGTCCTGCAGGCCCACGTCACCAACCTCGACGCCTCCCCCTACCTCGGCCGGCTGGCCCTGTGCCGGGTCTTCGCCGGGGAGATGCGGCGCAACCAGGTCGTCGCGTGGTGCAAGCAGGACGGCACCATCCAGAACATCAAGCTCTCGGAGATGCTGATCACCGAGGCGCTGGACCGCGTCCCGGCCGACCTCGCCCGACCGGGCGACATCGTGGCCATCGCCGGCATCCCCGACATCACCATCGGGGAGACGCTGTCGGACCCCGAGAACCCGAAGCCGCTGCCGCTGATCACGGTCGACCAGCCCTCGATCTCCATGACCATCGGCATCAACACCTCCCCGCTGGCGGGCAAGTCGGGCAAGCTCTTGACCGCGCGGCTGGTCAAGAACCGCCTCGACGCCGAGCTGGTCGGCAACGTGTCGATCAAGGTCGGCCCCACCGAGCGGCCCGACACCTGGGAGGTGCAGGGCCGAGGCGAGCTGCAGCTGGCCATCCTCGTCGAGATGATGCGCCGCGAGGGCTTCGAGCTCACCGTGGGCAAGCCGCAGGTCGTCACCCGCGAGGTTGACGGGAAGATCCACGAGCCCGTCGAGCGGCTGACCATCGACGTCCCCGAGGACTTCGTGGGCGTGGTCACCCAGCTGCTCGGCCTGCGCCGCGGCCGGCTGGAGCAGATGATCAACCACGGCACTGGGTGGGTCCGGATGGAGTACCTGGTCCCCGCCCGCGGCCTGATCGGCTTCCGCACCGAGTTCCTCACCGAGACGCGCGGCACCGGCATGATGCACCACGTCTTCGAGACCTACGAGCCCTGGCACGGCGAGCTTCGTACCCGGCCCAACGGCTCACTGGTCGCCGACCGGAGCGGCGTGGTCACCGCCTACGCGTCCTTCAGCCTGCAGGAGCGGGGCACGCTCTTCGTCGGCCCGACCACCGAGGTCTACGAGGGCATGATCGTCGGGGAGAACGCGCGTGCCGACGACATGGACGTCAACATCACCCGGGAGAAGAAGCTCACCAACGTGCGCTCCTCCACCGGCGACGAGCTGGAGCGGCTGATCCCACCGAAGAACATGGCGATGGAGCAGGCGCTGGAGTTCTGCCGTGGCGACGAGTGCATCGAGGTCACCCCGGCCGCGGTCCGCATCCGCAAGGTCGTGCTGTCGGGGAACGAGCGCTCCCGGACGCGCTCGCGGGCCAAGAACGCCTGACCCCTCCCTCCTCACGAGCGCCCGCGGCGCCGAGCCCCGCGCTCGGCCTCGCGGGCGCTCGTCGTCGAAGGAAAAATTGTTCAGGTTCTCGGGTTATTGTGTGCCCACCGAGGCAACCATCGGCTCATCCCGGGCGTAGACGGTGCAGAGAACCAACTCACCACCGCGGACCTCGAAGTCCGATCACCCGAGGGGATCAGCATGAAGAAGCTTCTCCGGCTCCTGCTAGGCATCGTCATGGCGACGGCGCTCATCGGTGGGCTGTCCGGCACCGAACCGGTCGCTCCGCCAGCCGAGGCCGCCACGCGCTACGTGTCCACGACGTACACGGCGCCGAAGATGGGGCAGACCAACAGCGGGGTCAAGGCCCTGCAACAGCGTCTGGTCAAGGCCGGCACCTTGGACCGCGGGCTGGTGACGTCCTACTTCGGGACCATGACCCGGGCCGCGGTGAAAGACTTCCAGCGCAGCAACGGCCTTCGGGCCAGCGGCCGGGTCACCAAGACGACCTGGACCAGGCTGGTAGCCAAGACGGGCCGGATCAAGATCGGCACGTCCAGCACCAGGATCGACCCCCGGTGCAAGACCGGCGGCCGCGTGCTCTGCATCGACAAGACCCGGGACAAGCTGTACTACATGCAGAACTCCAAGGTCATCCGCACCTTCGACGCCCGCTTCGGCTGCGCGGGGATGCGGACCCGCGAGGGCAAGTTCTCGGTCCTGTGGAAGAGCCGCAACCACGTGTCGTCGATCTACCACACCCCGATGCCGTTCGCGATGTTTTTCAGCGGCGGCCAGGCCGTGCACTACTCGGCCGACTTCGCCGCCCGGGGCTACAACGGGTGCAGCCACGGCTGCGTCAACATCCGCGACCGGGCCGGGATCCGCTGGGTCTTCAACCGGGTCCACAACGGCGACCGGGTGATCGTCTACCGGAGCTGATCCGGCCAGACAGGCAACGCAGGAGGCGGGCACCCCGAAGGGTGCCCGCCTCCTGGCGTCTGCGGGTCAGCGCTGGGTGCGGCCGTCCTCCTCGGAGGAGTCGAAGGGTGCGACGTCGGCCACGACGATCTCCTCCACGACCACGGCCTCGGGGTGGCTGAGGTCGGGTGTCCCGGGCTCGGCCGTGGCCTCCGCACCCTCCGGAGCCAGCGCTGGTTCCGTGGGGGCAGCCGCCGGGGTCGGCGACGGGGCGGCTGCACCGCGGATGGCGCGCCGGGCGCTCTCCAGACGCTCCTGCAGCCTCTCGAACGCCGGGTCGATCCGGTTCACGACCTCTGAGCGCACCTCGTGCAGCACCCGCTGACCCCGGTTGGCGAGGTCGCCGTAGGTGCCGCTGGCCTGCTGCTGCAGGTCGGCGACGCGGCTCTTGGCCGCGTCAGGGACAGCCTTGACCTCCTCGGGCAGACCCTCGGCGCGCTGCCGCATCTCCTCGGCCTGCTTGGCGAGCTCGGAGCGCCGGAAGCGCAGCTCCGACAGCCGGGCGCTGGCCCAGCGGGAGGTCTCGGTGACGGTGCCCCGTACAGCGCCGACCAGCACCTCGGTGGCCCCGGCCGCGGCGTAGAGAGCCCGGAGGTCGGCTTCGCGCAGCGAGGCGGTGCTCTTCGCCGCCCGCTGGTGCAGGTCCTCCCGCACGGGAGGCAGCTCCTCCTCGGCCGCGGCCGGCGCGGCCACGGGGTCCTCCGCGGTGGGGACCGGGTCCGGGTCGGGAACGGTGTAGGCGTCGAACGGGCCGTCGACGGGGGTGGGGTCGGGGGTGGTGGACATGGTGCCTCCTGGGCGATCAGTGGGTGGGTGCCGACGGCGTGCGATGCTCGTCGGAACCGGTGCCGGTTGCTTCCGGGGCGGCTGCGGCCAGGTCGGCCGCGTTCCGCTCGTTCTCCTTGACGAAGGAGCTGTGGACCTCGATCAGGACGTGCTTCTGGCGCTCGGTGAGACCGGGGTCGGCAAGCACGGCCATCTCCACGGTGGTGCTGCGGTGGTCGTCGGGGTCGAGGATCCCCGCCTTGACGTACAGGCTCTCCGCCGAGACGCGCAGGGCCTTGGACAGCTGCTGCAACACCTCGGCCGACGGCTTGCGCAGCCCCCGCTCGATCTGGCTGAGGTAGGGGTTGGAGATGCCGGTCTGCTCGGCGAGCTGGCGCAGGGACAGCTCGGCCGTGCGCCGCTGGGCCGCGATGAAGTCCCCCAGCGTGTTGAGCTGGTCCCCGATGCGGGTGGGTCGTAGGCGGCTCACCCCTCCATGGTGCTTGCAGTTGCAAGCAGACGCAAGCGCCAGCAAGCACCAATCTCGACTCGTTGCCGCTGCTCCGCCGCAGACCACTGGCCGCCTCCGCGGCGGAGGGTGCACGATGAGCGAGCCAACCCGCCGAACCCCAGGGAGACCCCGTGGTCCAGTACGCCGTCCTCATCTACGCCGACGACTCAGCCCACGCCCCGGACGCCACCGCCGCCGACACCGCGACCTGCGACGACCACGCGGACGCGTTGTCCGAGAGGGGCTCCATGCTCGCTGCCTATGCCTTGACCCCGCGGGCCATGGCCACCTCGGTGCGGGCCGACGGGGTCACCGACGGCCCGTTCCTCCCGGGCCAGCCGGTCGTCGCCGGGTTCTACATCCTCGAGGCGCCCGACCTCGAGGCGGCCGTGGCGATGGCCAGCACGAACCCCGCCGTCCAGGAAGGCGGCGGCGTGGAGGTGCGGCCGGTCCACAGCGGCGGGACGGTCCAGTCCTAAACTGCGCGCAACCGCACGGCCACCCCATCCCCGGCCCGCCTGGAGGACCCGTCATGGTCGCCAACGCCCCGTCCACCACTGTCGGCACCGCCCTGGACGACCAGCCCGGGCTGAAGCGGGTGATGGGTCCGAAGCTGCTGCTGCTCTTCATCGTCGGCGACATCCTCGGCACCGGCATCTACGCCGTCACCGGCAGCGTGGCCAAGGAGGTCGGCGGCGTCGTCTGGCTGCCGTTCCTGCTCGCCTTCGTCGTCGCCACCATCACCGCGTTCTCCTACCTGGAGCTGGTGACGAAGTACCCCCGAGCCGCCGGCGCCGCGCTCTACGCGCACAAGGCCTTCGGTATCCACTTCGTCACCTTCCTGATGGCCTTCGCCGTGACCTGCTCGGGCATCACGTCGGCTTCGACGGCCTCCCGAGCCTTCGCCGCCAACCTCGAAGCGATGGTCAACGTCGTGCGCGCCGACTGGATGGGGCTGCCGGAGGTCGCGGTGAGCGACGGCCTGACCACGGTGCTGGCCGTGCTGTTCCTCGCCCTCGTGGGGCTGATCAACCTCCGCGGGGTGGCCGAGAGCGTCTACGCCAACATCGTGCTGACCTGCGTCGAGCTCAGCGGGCTGCTGATCGTGATCTTTCTCGGCTTCTTCGCGATCACGCAGGGCAAAGCCGACCTGGGCCGGACCGTGGTGTTCGACACCCCCGAGGACAAGTCGATCTTCATCGCGGTCACGGCGGCCACCTCCCTGGCGTTCTTCGCCATGGTCGGGTTCGAGGACTCGGTGAACATGGCGGAGGAGGTGCACAACCCGGAGCAGGTGTTCCCCAAGATCATGCTCACCGGCCTCGGCATCACCGGCCTCATCTACGTCCTGGTCTCGCTGTCGGCGATCGCGATCGTGCCGGCCGGGGAGCTGGGCGAGGGCGAGGCCCCGCTGCTGAAGGTGGTGACCGCGGGCGCGCCGAACCTGCCGATCGACCAGGTCTTCCCGCTGATCTCGATGTTCGCGGTGGCCAACTCGGCCCTGATCAACATGCTGATGGCCAGCCGCCTGCTGTACGGGATGGCCCGGCAGCGGGTCCTCCCGCCGGGGCTGGGCCGCGTGCTGCCGGGGCGGCGGACGCCGTGGGTGGCCATCGTCTTCACCACTCTGCTCGCCTTCGGACTGGTCACCCTGGTCGGCCGGGTCAGCGCCCTCGGGGGGACCACCGCGCTGCTGCTGCTGGGCGTCTTCACCGTGGTCAACGTCTGCTGCCTCGTGCTGCGCCGGGACCCGCAGGAGCACCGGCACTTCCGCGCCCCGACCGTGCTGCCCGTCCTGGGGGCGCTGCTCTGCGCCTACCTCGTCGGGCCGTGGACCGGCCGGGCCAGCGAGCAGTACACGATCGCCGGCGTCCTGCTCGGGGTCGGCGTCGTGCTGTGGGCCCTCACCTGGGTCCTCAACCGCGCCCTGTGGGGGCGCAAGACCTACGTCAAGGACCCGGCGACGCTCAGCGGGGACGACGACCACCACTGACGGCTGGGCGCCCCTCCCGGTGCCGCCCAGGGTCACCCGAGGCGGGGACGTGATGCGGTTCAGCCGGCGCCCGGCCGGCGGACCGCGCCCTGGGGCACGGATGCGGTGATCAGGCTGCCGTCGGGGCGACGCTCCCCCGTCTGAAGCTTGATGGTGCCGTCCAGAGAGGGTCCCTGGCCCTCCAGGGGCACCGTGACCGGGGTACCCGCGGTGACCGGGACCCGCCGGCCGCGGACCTTGACCTCGGCCCCCGCTCCCTGCAGGACGGTGAAGAGGAGGGCGTCCGCGGTGAGGTCGACCTGGAGGCGCGTGCCCTGCAACATCACCCGGAAGGTCAGCCTCTTCCAGTCCGCGGGCAGCCGGGGGTCGAAGGTGATGTCGCCGTCGTAGTCGCGCATGCCGCCGAAGCCGTAGACGAGCGCGTTCCACACCCCGCCGGTCGAGGCCACATGCACGCCGTCGCTGGCGTTGCCGTGGAGGTCGGCGAGGTCGACGAACAACGAGCTGTGGAAGTAGCGCAGCGCCAGGTCCCGGTAGCCCACCTCGGCCGCGATGATCGACTGCACCACCCCCGAGAGCGTGGAGTCACCGGTGGTGATCGGGTCGTAGTACTCGAAGTCGAGCCGCTTCTGCTCGCTGGAGAAGTGATCGCCCTGCAGGAACAGCGCCAGCACGACGTCGGCCTGCTTGAGCACCTGGAACCGGTAGATGACCAGCGGGTGGTAGTGCAGCATCAGCGGTCGCTTGTCCACCGCCGTCTGCCGCAGGTCCCACACCTCCCGGTCCAGGAACTGCGCGTCCTGGGGGTTGATGCCGGTGATGGGGTCGTGCGGGATGGCCATCGCGCGGGCGGCCGCGTCCCACTCCTCGACCTCGTCGGGGTGCAGCTCCAGCCGGTCGACGGCGTTGCGGTGGGCCTGCGGCAGGTCCTCGCACATGTGCCGGACCAGCTCGGCGGCCTGGCCCAGGTTGTAGCGGGCCATGACGTTGGTGAACAGGTTGTCGTTGACGACCGTCGTGTACTCGTCAGGCCCGGTGACGCCGTGGATGTGGAAACTGCGCGAGCCGTCGCCGTCCTCGCGCCAGAAGCCGAGGTCGGCCCACATCCGGGCGGTCTCGACGAGGATGTCGATCCCTTCGCGCCACATGAAGTCCTCGTCGCCGCTGGCGGCGACGTACTTGCACAGGGCGTAGGAGATGTCGGCGTCGATGTGGTACTGCGCGGTGCCCGCCGCGTAGTAGGCCGACGCCTCCTCCCCGTTCACCGTGCGCCAGGGGAACAGCGCGCCCCTCTGCGCGAGGTCCCGGGCCCGGCGGCGGGCCGCGTCGAGCATGTTGTAGCGGAACCGCAGCGCGCTCCGGGCCATCCCCGGGGAGGTGTAGGTGAGGAAGGGCAGGACGTAGATCTCGGTGTCCCAGAAGTAGTGGCCCCCGTAGCCGGAGCCGGTCACGCCCTTGGCCGGGACGCCGGACTGCTCGGCCCGAGCCGTCGCCTGGGCGATCTGGAACAGGTTCCAGCGGATGGCCTGCTGCAGCTCCGGCTGGTCGTGCACCACGACGTCGACCCGCTCCCAGTAGGCGTCCAGCCAGCGCCGCTGCGCTGCGTACTGCGCCTCGATGCCCTCCGACAGGGTCCGGTCCAGCGTGCGTCGGACCCGGTCGACCAGCTCACGCACCGGGACCCCGCGGGAGGTGTGGTACGAAACCGTCTTGGTGATGGTGATGGGCCGGCCCGGCTTGGCCGCGACCCGGTAGACCATCTTGCCGGTGTCGTCGTCGGCGCTGATGTGGGCGGTGTAGGCGTTCTCGGTGGCGATGGCGTGGTCCACCCCGACGGCGAGGGTCATCCCCGAGTTCGCGCAGCGGTACCCGAGGGCGATGCGGTTCTCCCCGCACCAGTGCAGCTCCGGCTGCAGCACGCGCGAATCGAAGGCCTCGGCCTTGCGGGGGTCGGTCCCGCTGCCCATGGCCGCCGAGCGGACGTGGTACTCGTCGCGGCCGTCCTGACGGTTGAGAGTCTGTGACGAGACCACCACCGGCGCCTCGTCGTCGAGCAGGGTGACCTCGATGCTCAGCACGGCCAGGTGCCGCTGTGGGAAGGAGACCATCCGGGTGGAGCTGACCCGCACCCGCTTCCCGCCGGGGGTGCGCCACACGATGTCGCGGTGGAGCACGCCGTCACGGAAGTTCAGCGAGCGCTCGTAGGACTCCAGGTCGGCCACCGAGAGCAGCATCGGCTCGTCGTCCACGTAGAGCTTCATGGTCTTGTTGTCGGGGACGTTCACGATGGTCTGCCCCACCCGGGCGAACCCGAACGCCTCCTCGGCGTGGCGGATCGGCCAGGTCTCGTGGAACCCGTTGATGAACGTGCCGTGGGCGAAGGTCTCCCGCCCCTCCTCCACGTTGCCGCGCATCCCCAGGTAGCCGTTGCCGACGGCGAACAACGTCTCGGTGACCCCGAGGTCGGCCGAGCTGTACTGGGCCTCGGTGAGCCGCCACGGGTCGACCGGGAACCGGGTGCGGTCGAGCGGGTCCTCCGCCTTCATCGGCATGTCACCGCTCGACCCGTAGGTCATCGGGCCAGCTCGGCGAGGTCGGCCACGACCACGTCGGCCCCCGCGGCCCGCAGCCGGTCGGGCCCGACGCCTCGGTCGACGCCCACGACCAGGCCGAACCCGCCGTCGCGCCCGGCCTCCACGCCCGACAACGCGTCCTCGAACACCACCGCCCGCTGCACGGGCACGCCCAGCTGCTCGGCCGCGTAGACGTAGGTGGCCCCCGACGGTTTGCCGGGCAGGCCCTCGCGCCCGGCGAGGGTCCCGTCGACGACCACCTCGAACCGGTCGGCCAGTCCCGCGGCCTCGAGCACCGCCGGGGCGTTCCGGGAGGAGGAGACGACGGCCACCGAGGTTCCCCGCGCGGCCAGGAAGTCCAGCAGCGCGACCGAGCCCGGGTAAGGGGCGACACCGTCGTCGGCGAGCACCGCGGTGAAGAAGACGTTCTTCCGGTTGCCCAGCCCGCAGACCGTTTCGACGTCGGATCCGTCGGCGGGGTCACCCTCAGCCAGTGTGATGCCGCGGGAGGCGAGCATCGAGCGGACGCCGTCGTAGCGCGGCTTCCCGTCGATGTGGTCGAAGTAGTCGGACTCGACGTAGGGCTGGTCGACCACCCCGCGCCGGGTGAGGAAGTCGACGAAGAGGTCGCGCCAGGCGCGCATGTGCACCTCGGCGGTCGGCGTCAGCACCCCGTCCAGATCGAAGAGCACCGCGTCGTAGTCATCCCAGTCCACAGCGAGAGCCTAAGACCATCCCGGGGTACAGACGGACAGCCGATCGGCGGGCGGCGGGAACGCCCGTACCCGCTCGCCGCGTAGATTGCGCGCCATGACCCGGCCGGAGGAGAACGACCCGATCCTGGTGGAGGTCGCGCGCAGCGGCTTCGTGGAGAGCGTGCACCGGGCCCGGGTGGTGGTGACCGGCCCGGACGGGGGGTTGCTCGGCGCGCTGGGCGCGGTGTCCGCGCCGATGTACCCCCGCAGCTCGAGCAAGCCGCTGCAGGCCGTCGGTCTGCTGCGCTCAGGGCTCGACCTCGACGGGGCCCTGCTGGCCCTGGTGTCGGCGTCCCACTCGGGAGAGCCGTTCCACGTCGACGGCGTTCGGCAGATCCTGGCCGGCGCCGGGCTGGACGAGTCCGCCCTGCAGACCCCGCCGGACTGGCCGCTGGACGACGGCGCCCGCGAGGCGGCCATCGGCGCCGGGCTCTCGCGCTCCCCGGTGTTCATGAACTGCTCGGGCAAGCACGCCGGGATGCTGGCGACGACGGTGGCCCTGGGGGCGGACGTGGCGACCTACCGGGCGCCGGACCACCCCACGCAGGTGGCGGTGCTGCGCGCCATCGAGGAGCTCGCGGGCGAGGAGGCCACCGCTCCGGCCGTCGACGGCTGCGGGGCCCCGCTGTTCGCGCTGAGCTTGGCCGGGTTGGCCCGTTCCTTCGGCCGGCTGGGCGCGGCCACCGACGGACCGGAGCGGCAGGTGGCCGACGCCATCCGCGCGCACCCGGAGCACGCCTCAGGCAGCACCCGCGACGAGGCGGCGCTGCACCACGCCGTCCCGGGGCTGGTGGGCAAGGCGGGCGCGGAGGCCGTCTACGCCGTCGGGCTGCCCGACGGGCGGGGCGTCGCGCTGAAGATCAGCGACGGCGGCAACCGGGCCCGGGCGGTGCTGATGGCCGCGGTGCTGCAGCGGCTCGGCTTCGACCACCCGACCCTGGATGCCCAGGTCAGCGAGCCGGTGCTCGGCCACGGGGAGCGCGTCGGGGAGATCCGTCCCGTCGCAGGGGCCCTCGACAGCCTGAGCCGCTGACCCCTGCTCCGGGCGACAGAATCAGGGGTGGTGGACGTCGCCCTCGATGATGCTGCTGGCGCCGGCGCTGCGGAGCTCGGCGTGGTCGAGGTGCGACCGCATCTCCTCCATCAGCTCCACGTCACCGCGGGGCAGGGCTGCGCTCAGGTGCTCGGCGGAGTCGGCGACGGCGGCGTCGTGCACGGCGGTCGCGACCCGTCCGCGGGTCCCGCTGGGCAGGTTACCCGGGTCGACGTGGACCTCGGCCCAGGCCTGTGCGTCGTCGGAGGTGGTCACGGTGGCCTCGGCGACGATCAGACCGTCCACCTCGACCTTGATCTGCTGGTCGTCGCTCATGGTGGCGTCCTTTGATGGCCGGGTGTCTCGTCGAGCATGACAGGCCGAGGGCACCAGGCCTAACGAGCGGAAGGAGGGATGGCCGGGCGACCGCTCAGAGCCGGGGGCGGACGTGCAGACCGACGTCGGGGTCGACCAGGATCTCGGCCAGGGCAGCGACGCCGTCCACCAGCAGCTCCGCGGTCGGGTCGGTGTTCCGCTTGATCAGGGCGAGCGCGATCGGACCCAGCTCGTGGTGACGCGCGGAGCCGCCGACGAACCCGACGGGGCGGCCGGCCAGCTCGACCGGGGAGCCCACGGTGGGCAGCTGGTCCACGCTGCCGTCCAGCAGCAGCCGGACGAGCCGGCGCGGCGGACGGCCGAGGGTGTGCACCCGGGCGACGGTCTCCTGGCCGCGGTAGCACCCCTTGTCCAGGTGCACGCCGACGCCGAGCAGGCCGACCTCGTTGGGGATGGTGCGGTGGTCGGTGTCGAGCCCGATGCGAGGGCTCCCGGCCTCGATCCGGCGCGCCTCCAGCGCCCAGGTGCCCGCCCGCGGGGCCAGGTCGAGGACCTCCGGCAGCTGGTCGCGCGGGACGAACAGCTCGTGCCCGCCGAGGGAGTCCAGGCCCGCCCGGGCCAGGAAGCCGGCCGGGGGGTCGCCGAGCTGCCAGACGAGGGCAGTGTCGGCGGTGCGGTCGGCGACCTCCACCCGCATCATGAAGCGCATCCGGTCCAGCCAGGTGACCAGCGCCGGCGCCGCGCCCGGCTCGGTGTGGGCCCAGAAGGTGGTGCCGTCGTCGACGCCGTAGAGGACGTGCTCGAGATGGCCCTGCGGGGAGAGCACCAGGGTGGTGACGCCCTGGCCGGGCAGCAGGCCGGTGAGGTGCTGGGTGGTCAGGGAGTGCAGCCAGGTCAGCCGGTCCGGGCCGGTGATGCTCACCACCCCGCGGTGGGACAGGTCCACGACCGCCGCGCCGGACACGAACAGCCGCTGCTCCCGCATCGGGTCGCCGTAGTGCCAGGGCACCCCGGCGTCGACGCCGGTCTCGGCGATGATCGCGACTGGAAGGCTCATGCCGTGCTCAGCGTCCAGCGGGCGGGGTTTCTTCCCGCGGCCCCTCAGACGCGGACGAGCCGTGCCCAGAGGTTCGACTGCAGCGGCAGCCCGTTGGCCGCCTTGTCGAGGGTCCAGAGCATCTCACCCTCGACGTTGCCGTACAGGCGCCGGCCGGCCGCGTAGTCCTCGGCCGTGGCCGTCCGGACCACCGCGTCGGTGGACAGCTCGATCTGGGCGCCGTTGATCTTGCCGTACCAGATCTCGGTGTAGCCCTCCGGATGGCTCATCACGACCTCGAGGGTGCCGTCGGCCTGCGGACGCCAGAACCCGGTCTCCATGGTGAGGGGACGGACGGCCTTGCCTGCGGCGTCGGTCTCGAAGGTCTGGGAGAGGTAGTGCAGGTAGTTGCCACCGTTGTGGGCGAAATCGACCTGCTGGCCGAAGTCGAAGTCCTCGGTGCCGGGGTAGGTGCCCTTGCCGGAGCCCTCCCAACGACCGATCATCCAGGCGATGGGCATGAGGTCGCGGTGCAGGTCCTGGCTGATCTCGAAGGCCATGGTCAGCGCTCCTGCGTCTGGACGGGCACGGGGACCGGGGCCGGCCGCAGCACGAGGCCGAGCAGCACGAGGGTGCCCAGCCCGAGGGCGGTCACCCCGACCAGCAGGAGGACGGCGAAGGTGGCAGGCACCCCGCCACTCTAGCGACCGGGGCGAGGGGTGCGGAGGTCGCGCTCGAGCAGAGCCGTCGTCGTCACGTAGGTCCGTCCCCCGGCCACGGCCCAGCTCTCCACCCGTGAGCCCACCTCGCGGTAGCCCAGCCGCAGGTAGAGCGCCCGGGCCCGGGGGTTGTCGTGCTCGACGCTCAACCGGGCCACGTCGAGGCCGCGCGCCCGCACCCGCTCCTCCAGCGCGCGGACCAGCCGGGTGCCCAGCCCGAGCGACTGCAGGTGCTCGTGCACCGCGAGCATGGTGAGCTCACCGGCCCGGGGGTCCGGCCGGAAGTCGACGGCACCGGTGGCGACCAGCCGGCCGTTCTTCAGCGCGATCACGACGACGCCCATCTGGCCGGCGTAGCTGGCCTGCAGCGCGTCGGCCATGGCCCGGACGTGCTCCGAACCGCCCGACCAGTCGAGGTCGCCCAGGTCGGTCGGCTCGAGATCGCGGACCCTCAGCCCCAGCTTCACCGGTCTCACGATGCCAGAGCCCCGGAAATCCAGCGCCAGTGCGCGCTGCGCGGCTCCCGGGGGGCCGATTCGGCGCACGGGTGCTGAGTTCCCAGGGCGGCCCGCGTCCGAACCTGCTGCCCCGCCCCGGTTAGCGTGGCGCCATGCCCGCTTCTCCCGCGGCCGAGGCCCCTGCCACCCCTGGACGGGCGCGGTGACCCGCTACGTCATCGTCGGTGCCGGCGCCATCGGCGGTGCGCTCGGCGGGCGCTTGACCCACGCCGGGTTGGACGCGGTCCTGGTCGCCCGGGGCGAGCACCTGGCGGCGCTGCGCAGCCGGGGCCTCCGCCTGCGCACCCCGGAGGAGGACGTGAGCGTCCCCGTGCACGCCGTGGGCGGGCCGGACGAGCTGGAGCTGACGCCGGATGACGTGCTGGTGGTGGCGACCAAGACCCAGCAGGCGCCGGAGGCCCTTCCCGCCTGGGCCGACGCCCCGGTCCGCGAGGCGGGCCGGGTGGTCGGCACCGCAGGCGAGCGGCTCCCGGTGCTGATGGCCCTCAACGGGGTGGCCAGTGAGCTCATGGCCCTGCGCTACTTCGCCCGGGTGTACGGGGTGTGCGTCTGGATGCCCGCCGTGCACCTCACTCCCGGCGAGGTGGTCGTCCGGGCGGCCCCGCGCTCGGGGATGCTGCACCTCGGCCGGGTTCCGGCTCGGACGGACGAGGGTGACGCCGCCCTGCTGGGGCAGGTGCAGCGGGACTGGACCGCGGCCAACTTCGACGTGCCGCTGCCCCCGGACGTCATGCCCTGGAAGTACCGCAAGTTGATCAGCAACCTCGGCAACGTCTTCCAGGCCCTCGTGCACGGCAACGGCGACACCGGCCCCCTGGCGACGGTGGCCGTGGCCGAGGCCCGGGCCGTGCTCGCCGGGGCGGGCATCACGGTCACCAGCGACGAGGAGGAGGGCGCGGCCCGCTCGGCGGGCTTCACCATGCACCCGGTGCCCGGGGTCCCCGACGACGTCGGCGGCTCCACCTGGCAGTCCCTCACCCGCGGGACCGGCAACGTCGAGACCGACTACCTCAACGGCGAGATCGCCCTGATCGCCCACCGCACCGGCCAGGCCGCGCCCGTCAACGCCCGGCTGGCGACCCTGGCCCGGCAGGCAGCGGCCACCGGGACGCAGCCGGGGGCGATGAGCGCAGCCGAGCTCGCGGAGCGGCTCGGCCTGGGCTGAGCCAGGGCCGCGACGTGCGCAGCCCCGCTCACCAGGAGGCGGGCGTGCTCCCCAAGGGCACCGGCTCCGGCCGCTCGACCGAGGTGGTCAGGTCGACCACGACGTGCTGCTCACCCGAGCGCGTGACCGCGTCCATCACCTCGAGCACGTGCAGCGCCAGGTCCCCGGACGCCCGGTGCGGCCGTCCGGTCTCCAGCGCGCGGGCCAGGTCGGCCAGGCCGTACCCGCGGCCGGCATCGGCATAGCCACCGGCCACCGGAGCGGGCTGCCACTCCGCGGTGGCCGTCGTCCACAGCTCGACAGTGCCGCTGAAGTGGTTGGGGTCGGGCACGGCCAGGGTGCCCTCGGTCCCGTACACCTCGAACAGCGGCGACCGGGTGGCCCAGCGGTCGAAGGACATGGTCATCGTGGACGTCACCCCGCCCCGGTGCTCGAGGATCGCGCTGGTGGTGGTGTCGGTCTCCACCGGCACCGGGGCGCCGGCGCGGGGACCCTGGCCCACCGTGCGTGCCCGGTCCGATCGCCGGCTGGTCCCCATCACCCGTTCGACCGGGCCGAGCAGGGTGACCAGGGCGGTCAGGTAGTAGGGCCCCATGTCCAGCAGCGGCCCACCACCCGGCTGGTAGTAGAAGAACGGCGCCGGGTGCCAGCGCTCGTGCCCCGGCGAGCTCCACGCCACGGCCGCCGCGTGCGGCCGGCCGACGGCTCCGTCGTCCAGCAGCCGGCGGGCGGTCTGGAGCCCGGTCCCCAGCACCGTGTCGGGGGCCGAGCCCACCCGCAACCGGAGCGCTCGGCGAGGGCGAGCAGGGCGGCGCCCTCAGCCGGCACCAGGGCGAGCGGCTTCTCCCCGTAGACGTGCTTCCCGGCCTCGATCGCCGCCGTGGCGACGGCCGCGTGCGCGGCCGGGATGGTGAGGTTGCAGACGACGTCGACGTCGTCGGCAGCCAGCAGCTCGGGCACGGTGCACGCGCGGACGCCCTGCTCCCCCGCGACGGCCGCGGTGCGCTCCGCGTCGAGGTCGGCCACCGCGGTCAGCCGGAGGCCGGGCAGCCGGGGGAACGCGGCGAAGTACTGGGTGCTGATATTCCCGACGCCGACGACGCCCACCCGCAGCGGGGCGGTCACCGGGCGGCCCAGAGCAGGCCGCGCTCGATGAGGCCTCGGACGTCGGGCTGGTCGAGCACGTCCATGCTGTGCCCCGGGGTGGCGACGAAGATGCGCCCGCGTCCCCACTGGCGCGTCCAGACCGCCGGTGAGGTGACGGGCCGGTTCCACGGGTCCCAGGAGCGGACCGCCTGGGTGGTGGTGGCCAGGACGTCGATGTAGTCGTCGGTGAGGACCCAGTACTGCTCGGTGGTCAGCGACAGCCCCGGGAGCCCCGCGGTGATCGGGTGGGTCTGGCCCGCCTCGGTCAGCTCGATCGTGTAGGGGACGTAGTTGTCGCTCGCGTCCCCGATGCGCTCCTCCGGGGTCTTGCCCGGGTGCTCCGCGAACTGGCCGCCGATGAAGTGCAGGTACGAGGCGGAGTTCCGGTAGGAGTCCGCGATCCCGCCGTGCCAGCCGCCCATGCCGGTACCCGCCTCGACCGCGGCCATCAGGCCGGCCAGCGCCTCCTTGCTGATCTCGCTCATCGTCATGCACTGCACGATGAGGTCCACCTCCGCCATCCGTTCGGCGTCGGCGTAGACCTCCGGGGAGTCCTCGACGCTCACCTGGAAGCCCTGCTCGCGCAGGAAGGGCAGGAAGCTGTCGGTCGCCTCGACCGGCGCGTGGCCTTCCCACCCGCCACGCACGACGAGCGCACGGCGGGTGGCGGGGGGCTGGGGGGTTGTGTCGTCGCTCACGGTCGACCAGCGTAGGCCCTGTGGCCCGCCTTGCCGCCGGACGCCGGGTCGCGCCTACCGTTGACGCATGCCCTCACTGCCCGGCACCCGCCCGACCCTGATCCTCGAGCTGGACCTCACCGACCCGCCGGTCGACCCTGACCCCACCGACCCGGTCGCCCGGCTCCGGGGGCGGGGCCGGCGGCAGCTGCGTCCGACGCTCCGGGCGCTCCACGAGGGCGCCGGGGACCCGCGGGTGGTCGGGCTGGTGGCCCGGGTGGGCGGCCCGCTGCCCTGGGCCCTGATGCAGGAGCTGCGGCTCGGCGTGCAGGCGTTCGCGGCCAGCGGCAAGCCCACGGTGGCCTGGGCCGAGAGCTTCGGCGAGGTCGCCGACACCGCCTCCTACGTGCTGGCCACCGCGTTCGGCACCCTCTGGCTGCAGCCGGGCGGGGCCGTCGGGCTGCTGGGCGTCGCCGCGGAGACCACCTTCCTCGGCGGGGCGCTGACCAAGTTGGGGATCCGGCCCGAGTTCGAGCAGCGGCACGAGTACAAGAACGCGGTCGACACCTTCACCCGGACCGGCTTCACCGAGGCCCACCGGGCCTCGCTCGAGGAGCTGACCGCTTCGCTGCTGGACGAGGCCGTCGAGCGGATCGCCGCCGGCCGCCGGCTGGGCGAGCAGCGCGTGCGCGAGCTCGTCGACACGGGACCGCGGACCGCGCCGGAGGCTCTGGCAGCCGGGCTGGTCGACCGCCTCGGCTACCGGGACCAGGTCCACGACGCCCTCCGTGCCGAGGTCGGCGAGGACGCCCAGCTGCTCTTCGCGGACCGCTGGTCCCCGCGACGCAAGCTCCCGGCACCGCCATGGTCCAAATCCGGGCGGGTGGCGCTGGTCCGAGCCCACGGAGGGATCGCGAGCGGACGCAGCCGCCGCGGGCCGATGGGCCGCCACCTGGGCAGCGACTCGGTCGCCGCGGAGCTGCGGGCGGCGCTCGCCGACGAGAGGGTCAAGGCCGTCGTGCTGCACGTCGACTCCCCGGGTGGCTCGGCCGTCGCCTCGGAGACCATCTGGCGCGAGGTGTGCCGGGTGCGCGACTCGGGCCGGCCCGTGGTGGTGTCGATGGGCGCCCTGGCGGCGTCCGGCGGGTACTACATCGCGGCTCCGGCCGACGTCATCGTCGCCCTGCCGGCCACCCTGACCGGCTCGATCGGGGTCTTCGGCGGCAAGTTCGTGGTGAGCGACCTGCTCGAGCGAGGTGGGCTGACCACCGGCGCCGTCCAGCAGGGCGACCACGCCCGGATGTACTCCTCCCGCAAGCCCTTCAGCGAGCAGGAGCGGGAGCGGCTGGCCGCGGCGGTCGACGCGGTCTACGACGACTTCGTGGGCAAGGTCGCCGCGGGCCGGGGGCGGCCGGTCGCGGAGATCGAGCCCCTCGCGCGGGGGCGGGTCTGGACCGGCCGCGACGCCTTGGAGCGGGGACTGGTGGACGAGCTGGGCGGTCTGCGCGACGCCGTCCGGATCGCCCGGGAACGCGCCGGTCTTCCCGAGGAGGCGCCGGTGGGCCCGGCCGTCCGTCTACCACCCGCGGCCCGGGTCGGACGCCCCCGCAACAGCGAGGACCCCCGGGCCGCGTCGACGCTCACGGCCTGGCCGGGGCTGACCGACCTGACCACGGCGCTCGGGCTGCCCTCGGGAGCCGAGCTGACCATGCCGGGCATCCGTCTGACCTGATCGGCGCCGGCCGGTGCCAGACTCGGTCCTGTGCCCGGTCGAACCCTGCCCCACCGTCCCGCCGCCTCCGCGGCCCTGCTCGGCTGAGACGGCCGTGCGGTTGGTGGTGCAGCGTGCTTCGTCGGCGCAGGTCGAGGTCGACGGCGGGGTCGTGGGCTCGCTGCCGCGCCCGGGCCTGGTGGTGCTCGTCGGAGTCACCCACGACGACACGGAGGCCGACGCCGCACGGCTGGCGGAAAAGGTGTGGACCTTGCGCATCCTGTCCGGGGAGCGCTCAGCCGCGCAGCAGGACGCCCCACTGCTCGTGGTGAGCCAGTTCACCCTCTACGGGGACACGCGGAAGGGTCGGCGGCCCTCGTGGAGCGCCGCCGCGCCGCGTCCGGTGAGCGAGCCGCTGGTGGCGGCCTTCGTCGCCGCCCTCCGCGGGCAGGGAGCGCACGTGGAGACGGGGATGTTCGGGGCGGACATGCAGGTGAGCCTGACCAACGACGGGCCGGTGACCTTGGTGCTCGACTCCTGACCAGTCCCGGATCGAGCGGGCCGGATCAGACGGCGCGGACTACCCAGGGCAGCAGCAGGGCGGTGGCCAGTCCGACGGCGAGCAGTGCCGCCGCGGGCCAGCGACGAGCGGAGGCGAAGGGCCAGGCAGGCAGCACCGCGGCGAAGCCGGACGTGGTGGTCACGCGCAGGTTCTGCTCCCCGGTGCCGGGAGCGAGGTCGTCGCGCTCGGACAGCGGCCCAAAGCTGGTGTCGGGCTGCTCAGGCCGGAAGAGCCAACCGAAGTCCACCGTGCCCTCGGGCGGTCGGAGCGAAGGCTCGTAGGGCTGGAGAAGCCCCGGTCGGCTGGGGGCGTCGCGGTAGAGCGACTCGACGACATCGAGGCTCGGAACCATCGACGCGCTGGCGCAGGAGGCGCCAGACGACGCGAGAGAGGGGGACATGTCCGTCTCATCATAGTGAGGCGATCCAAATCGCCCGGGGACGACGGCGATCAGCCGCCGTCCCCGGGCGCGAGGTCAGGCAGCTTCGAGCTCGACGTCCACCTCGGCGACGCTACCGCGCTCGGCACGGACGACCCGGTCGGCCTTGGCGCCGGGAGCCAGCGTGCGCAGGGTCCACCGGCCGTCGCCGGCGAAGAACCGGAAGTGGCCAGTGGCCGAGGTGGGGACTTCGGCGGTGAACTCGCCGTCGGCGTCGAGCAGCCGGACGTAGGCGCCGGAGACCGGGTTTCCGGACCGCAGCACGCGTCCCTGGATCACCGCTTCCTTGGTGGTGTCGATGCCGGCGACGCTGAGGCCGCCCGTGGTGGCTCCGCACATGGTGTTCTCCTCGGGGTGTGACGCGATGGGGGTGGTGGTGGGACCGTCAGGCCTGGCCGGGCTCGTCGCCGACGGCGATCGGGACGCCGACCAGGGAGCCGTACTCGGTCCAGGAACCGTCGTAGTTCTTGACCTTCGACTGGCCGAGCAGCTCCTGCAGCACGAACCAGGTGTGCGAGCTGCGCTCGCCGATCCGGCACAGCGCGATGATCTCGCCGTCCCAGTTGACGCCGGCCTCGGTGTAGATCTTCTTCAGCTCGTCGTCGGACTTGAACGTGCCGTCGTCGTTGGCTGCCTTGCTCCAGGGCACGTTGACCGAGGTGGGCACGTGCCCGCCGCGCTGCGACTGCTCCTGCGGGAGGTGGGCCGGAGCCAGCAGCCGGCCGGCGTACTCGTCGGGGCTGCGGACGTCCACCAGGCTCTTCTTGCCGATGGCCGCGACGACCTCGTCGCGGAACGCGCGGATCGACAGGTCCTGCTCCTGGGCCACGTACTGCGTCGCGGGCCGGGTGACCGTCTCCGAGGTCAGCGGGCGCGCCTCGAGCTCCCACTTCTTGCGGCCGCCGTCCATCAGCCGGACGTCGCGGTGGCCGTACAGCTTGAAGTACCAGTAGGCGTAGGCAGCGAACCAGTTGTTGTTGCCGCCGTAGAGCACCACCGTGTCGTCGTTGCCGATCCCGCGCTCGGAGAGCAGGGCGCTGAACTGGGCCTGGTCGACGAAGTCCCGACGGACCGGGTCCTGCAGGTCGGCCTTCCAGTCGAGCTTCACCGCGCCCTCGATGTGGCCACCGTCGTAGGCGGTGGTGTCCTCATCGACCTCGACGAGGACGACGCCCGGGTCGCGGCCGTGCTCGGCGACCCAGTCGATGTCGACAAGTGCTTCTGACCTGCTCATGAGTGATGACTCCTGTGTGCTGGTGCCCGGACGGACCCGGGCGCGCTGAGATCCACGCAGATCCGTGCGTGAGCGGGCGGGGAGGGTCAGACGCGAGCCGTGCGCAGAGCGCAACAGGGCAGCAGCGTCCTAGGACCAGGAGGCCAGACACAACGAGGAGCGCATGCGGCCGTGGTCCACGGCCCTGCGCCGGGTGAGCAGCAACGCCCACACCTTCTCGATGGTCACATGTCGACGTTACGACGTCGACGGCTCTGAACCCAACCCTCGTACCGCGTGCTGAGACGGCTGTCCAGAATGTGAGCACGCTCCGCCGGCGAAAGGAGGCAGCACCTCGACCCGGACGGGCCCGGAGAGGAGGTCGTCCAGGTCGCTCTCGTGCGCGGCGAGACCGTCCACCAAGAGCGAGCACGCGGCGAGCACACGGGCGAAGTGCGCGTCCCGGCCGGCTCTCACCAGGGCGAGCGCCTCCCGCACAGTGGCGGCCTCTACCTGCTCGGTGTCGGTGCCGGCGGCCGCACGTGCCCCCGCCCAGTACTGCAGGTGAACACTCGGCATTGCAGTAGTGTCGGGCACGCACCGTGGCCCTTGCCACACGGTCGGGCTCACCGGGGCGCCACGCGTTCCAGACCCCTTGCTGACCAGGAGGCCCGAGATGGCGACCCTGCTGCTCCTCACCAACGACATGCACACCTCGTCGGAGATCCTGCCCGCCCTCGAGCTCCTGCCGCACACGGTCAAGGTCGCCCAGGCCGAGGCCACCGCCCTGCTCGACGCCCCGGCGGCCGACGTGATCCTGCTGGACGCGCGCCGCGACCTGGTGGGTGCACGCTCGCTGTGCCGCCTGATGGAGACCACCGGCAAGGAGTCGCCGCTGCTGGTCATCGCCAGCGAGGGCGGCCTGGCCGCGTTGTCCTCCGACTGGGGCTTCGACGACCTGCTCCTGGCCACCGCCGGCCCGGCCGAGGTCGACGTCCGGCTCCGGCTGGCCATGACGCCCTCGGCGGCTGCGGGGCCCGACCCACTGATCCAGTCCGGCAACATCGTCATCGACGAGGCCGGGTACTCCGCCAAGCTCAACGGGACCCAGCTGGACCTCACCTACACCGAGTTCGAGCTGCTTAAGTACCTGGCGCAGCACCCGGGCCGGGTCTTCAGCCGGCAGCAGCTGCTGAGCGACGTCTGGGGTTACGACTACTACGGGGGCACCCGGACCGTCGACGTCCACGTCCGCCGGCTGCGCGCCAAGCTCGGCCCCGAGCACGAGTCGGTGATCGGTACCGTGCGCAACGTCGGGTACCGCTTCGTGGCGCCGGCCGAGGAGCCCAACCGCGTCACCTCGGGCTGACGCCGCCGGCCGCGAGCAGCGCCTCGGCGACGGCCCGCTGCGGCGCCGGAAGGGTCCGCGACCGTCCCGCGACGAGGTCCCAGCAGGCGTCTTGCAGGACCCGGGCCAGCGTCCAGGCCGCGGCGCGCTCCCGGTCCAGGCCCATGACCTCGGTGCTCTGGTCGAAGCGCTGACGGACGGCGGCCGACACGTCCCCGGTCGCCACGACCGCCTCCCAGCGGTTGCAAAGCGCAGGCAGCAGCTCGAACCCCGGGTCGCCGGACAGCGGCTTCGGGTCGATCGCCCGCCACTCCCGGCCGTCGAGCGTGGCCAGCACGTTGCCGTGGTGCAGGTCCCAGTGCAGCAGCCGGTCCCCGACCGGTTCGGACAGCAGGTCGGTGAGCAGTCCGGCGGCCGTCTCGAGCAGAGCCCGCTCCTCCGCGTCCGCGACGGCGACCAGGGCCTGCGGAACGGAGGCGAGGGTGCCGGCCGCGACGTCGGCCAGCCGGCGCAGCCCGGACGGAGCCGGTAGGGCGTTCAGCCGGACCAGCAGGCCGGCCAGCACGGCCGTCGCCGCCGGGTCCGACAGACCGGACAGCAGGGTGCGGGCGGGATCGAGCCGCTCGAGCACCATCGTCCCCGTCCCCGGGTCGTGCTCCAGCAGGCCGACGGCGCCGCGACCGGCCCACTGCCGCAGCGCCAGGCTCTCGCCGGCGGTCTCGTCGTCGACGGGCTGCATCTTGAGGGCCGCCGGCGTGCCGTCGGCCCGGCGGACGGGCAGCACCAGGGCCACTGTCCCCGACGACGCCGGCCCGTCCCGGGTCAGCTCCCAACGCTCCAGCCAGGTCGCAGCCAGCACGGGCAGCCCGGCGACCCAGCGGTCGCCGGCCGGGCCGAGGTGGCCTCGGAGCGAGGCGACCAGGGGGACCGGCACCTCGAGCCCGGTCTTGCCGGAGCGCGGTCTCGGAAGCGGCGGCTCAGCCGCGCGGGGCATCGCCTGGGCGCGGGGCGTCCCGCTCGACGATCGCCGCCGCCGCGGCCTGCCGTGCCCGCTCCCGGGCCAGCAGCCGGCGCATGTGCGCGGGCACGGTCCCCGGGGGGCCCTCGGACCGGACGTACTGCACGCCGCCGAGGATCTGGCCGCCGAGCAGCAGCGCCAGCGACAGGGCCATCAAGGTGGCCGCCGTGGCCGACCAGCCGGCGATGGCGCTGCCCGCCATGGCGGCGAACAGGCCGCCGACGGCCACCGCGTAGGAGACGACGTGGGCCCACCAGGAGAAGGGGGCCAGGGTGCGCGGTCCGGTGCCGCGCTCGCCGCGCCACCAGGCCATGGCCCGCCGCCAGGCCAGCACCTGCAGGAGGCAGATGCCGAGCATGAGCACGGCGCAGACCAGCAGGAGGATGCCCCAGCCGATGCCCGTCGCGGTCACCGTGGTGAACCGGGGGAAGGTGGCCACGGCCCCGGCGGCGGCCAGCACGGAGGCGGCCGCGGCCGCGGTGCCCACCTGCGTCATCCGCAGGTGCGGGGTCATCCGCGCGACGACGGCCGGCTGACCGCTCGCCCCGTAGGCGGCGACCTGGTCGGCCTGGTACTCCTCGTCGTGCATCCGCGTCCCTCCCGCGACACCGGCGCGCCGCACCGGCCAGCATAGATCCCCTACTGTCGTGCGCATGGCGCTCGCGGTCCGCACCTCCACCCTCGATCGTCTCGCTCCTGAGGAGGGGGACGCGGTCCGCCGGCTGGTGGCCGACGCGGCCACCGCGGACGGCGCGAGCGCCCTCAACGAGGCCGCCCTCCTGGCGCTGGACCACCCGGGGGGCGCCCGGCACGTGCTGGCCCTGTCGGAGGACGGCGGGCCGCTGGCCAGCGGGACACCGCTGCTGGGCTACGCGCAGCTCGACCCCGGATCGACCGCGAGCACCGGCCAGCTGGTGGTGCGCCCCGACCTGCGCCGCCAGCGCGTGGGGACGGCCCTGCTCGCCGAGCTGCTCGCGCTTGCCCCCAGCCGCCTCCAGGTCTGGGCGGTCGGCGACCGCCCGGCCGCGCAGGCCCTCGCGGCCCGCGTCGGGCTCATCCCCGCCCGGGAGCTGCTGGTCATGACCCGTCCGCTGGACGACGGCCTTCGCGCCCCGGTGCTGCCGGCTGACGTCACCGTGCGCACCTTCGAGCCCGGCCGGGACGAGGCCAAGTGGCTGGCCTTGAACGCCCGCGCCTTCGCCAGCCACCCCGAGCAGGGGTCCATCACCGCCGAGGACCTCGCCCTGCGGCTGGCTGAGCCCTGGTTCGACCCGCACGGTTTCTTCCTCGCCGAGCGGGCCGGGACACTCGTCGGCTTCCACTGGACCAAGCGGCACGCGGGGACGCTGGGCGAGGTCTACGTGCTGGGCGTCGACCCGGGAGCCGGCGGCCGCGGGCTCGGGGGCGCTCTCCTGGACACCGGGCTGCAGCACCTGCGCGCGGCGGGCTGCACCGAGGTGGAGCTCTACGTGGAGGGCGACCACACCCGGGCCGTCGGGCTCTACGCCGGGCGTGGCTTCACCCCGGCCACCCGTGATGTGATGTACGCCCAACCGTGAGCCCTCGGAACCCCGGACCTCCCGCCGCCGCGACTACGCGGCGCGACCCGGACGCCCGCAGGCCCGCACCTCAGGAGATCCGGATGGACCCCGTCGACGTGTCAAGCCTCACGAGCATCCGGGGGACGGCCGGAGATCCCGTCGTGGACCCTGACGCGCCGCCGCCGCACCTGCCCCAGGACCGCTTCCTGGACCGGGAGCTCTCCTGGCTGGCGTTCAACAACCGGGTGCTCGACCTGGCCAAGGACCGCCCGCGGGTCCCGGTGCTGGAGCGGGCGAAGTTCCTGGCCATCTTCGCCAGCAACCTCGACGAGTTCTACATGGTCCGGGTGGCCGGGCTGAAGCGCCGCATCGCCGCCGGGGTGGCCGTGCCCACCGTCAGCGGCATGATGCCCCGCGACGTGCACGGCGCCATCCTCACCCGGACCCGGGAGCTGGTGCGCGAGCAGGCCCGCATCTTCCTCGAGGAGGTCCAACCGGAACTGGTCGAGGCCGGCATCGAGATCCTGAAGTGGCACGAGCTGACCGACGACGAGCGCGACCGGATGGACGAGCTGTTCGCCGAGCGCATCTTCCCGGTGCTCACGCCGCTGGCCGTCGACCCCTCGCACCCGTTCCCCTACATCTCGGGACTCTCGATCAACCTGGCGGTGCTGGTCCGCAACCCCGAGACCGGCGTGCGGCAGTTCGCCCGGGTGAAGGTCCCGAGCGTGCTGTCCCGGTTCCTGCCGCTCACCGAGGGCCGCTACGTGGCGCTCGAGGACGTGATCGCGCAGCACCTGGACCAGCTGTTCAGCGGGATGGAGGTCGTCCAGCACCACACCTTCCGGGTGACCCGCAACGAGGACGTCGAGGTGGAGGAGGACGACGCCGAGAACCTGCTGCTGGCGCTGGAGAAGGAGCTGCTGCGGCGCAAGGTCGGCCGGCCGCCGGTGCGGCTGGAGGTCGAGGACGACATCGACCCGAAGATGCTCGAGCTGCTGATCGGGGAGCTGGACATCGCCGAGAAGGAGGTCTTCCTCGTTCCGGGACCACTGGACCTTCGGGGGTTGTTCGCTCTGGCCGACATCGACCGGGCCGAGCTCAAGTACCCGACCTTCCTGCCCTCCACCCACCCGCACCTGTCGGAGGTGGAGACGGCCAAGCCGGCCGACATGTTCGCCGCGCTCAAGCAGCGCGACGTGCTGCTGCACCACCCCTACGACTCGTTCGCGACCAGCGTGCAGCGCTTCATCGAGCAGGCGGCCGACGACCCGCAGGTGCTGGCGATCAAGCAGACGCTGTACAGGACCTCGGGTGACTCCCCGATCGTCGACGCGCTGATCGAGGCCGCCGAGGCCGGCAAGCAGGTGCTCTGCCTGGTGGAGATCAAGGCGCGCTTCGACGAGCAGGCCAACATCGCCTGGGCCCGCCGGCTGGAGCGGCACGGCTGCCACGTCGTCTACGGCCTGGTGGGGCTGAAGACCCACTGCAAGCTGTCGATGGTCGTCCGCGACGAGCCGGAGGGCCTGCGCCGCTACGTCCACATCGGGACGGGCAACTACAACCCGAAGACGGCACGGACCTATGAGGACATGGGTCTGCTGACCGCGAACCCGATCATCACCGAGGACGTCGGGCGGCTGTTCAACCACCTCTCCGGGATGAGCCAGGAAACCTCCTACAAGCGGATGCTGGTGGCCCCCCACGGCATCCGCACCGGCCTGCTGGCCCGGATCGAGAGCGAGATCGACCACCAACGCGCCGGCCGGCCGGCCGGGATCCGGATGAAGGTGAACTCGCTGGTCGACGAGGTCATCTCCGACGCGCTGTACCGGGCCTCCCAGGCGGGGGTCCCGGTCGACCTGTGGGTCCGGGGCATCTGCACCATCCGCCCCGGGGTCCCCGGGCTGAGCGAGAACATCCGGGTACGGAGCATCCTCGGCCGCTTCCTCGAGCACAGCCGGCTGTTCTGGTTCGCCAACGGCGGCTCGCCCTCGGTGGGGATCGGCTCCGCGGACCTGATGCACCGCAACCTCGACCGACGCGTGGAGGTGCTCGCCTCGATCACCAACCCCGCCCACGTCACCGAGATCGGCGAGCTGTTCGAGCTCGCCTTCGCCAAGGGCACCGCGTCGTGGAAGCTGCAGCCCGACGGGTCCTGGACCCAGTTCACCGAGGCCGAGGACCGCCAGCCGCTGCTGGACATGCAGGAGCACCTCATCGGCGTCAAGAGCCGGCGACGGGCCAAGTGAGCCAGGGCGGGGGCGCGCGGTGAGCGAGGTCGGGTCCGGCGGTTCAACCTGGCGCCGGGGGTCCGGGGCGGTGTCCTGGTGCCGGTGAAGACGCTGGAGCGGCCGGTGTCGGCAGGCCGGGTGGGCAACCGCTCCCGCGCCGTGCTGGCCGCCGGCGCGGTGGTCACCCGGGAGCACCCCACCCGGGGAATCGAGGTGGTCATCGTCCACCGCAAGCGCTATGACGACTGGTCCCTGCCCAAGGGGAAGCTGGAGGCCGGGGAGTCGCTCCCGGCGTGCGCCGTGCGGGAGGTGGAGGAGGAGACCGGCGTCACCGTCCGGCTGGGCAGCCCGTTGGACCAGGTCAGCTACGACCGCGGCGGCAGTCTCAAGCGGGTCGACTGGTGGTCAGGGTCGGTGGTCTCGGCGGTCCCGCGAGCGCCCGACCACGAGGTCGACGTCGTGTCCTGGCTGCCGATCAAGGCGGCGCTGGGCCGCCTGACCAACGAGTCCGACCGCTTCCTGGTCCGGCAGCGGATGGACCAGCCGGTGACGACCCCGCTGGTGATCGTCCGGCACGCCAAGGCCATGGACCGCAAGGACTGGTCGCGCAAGGACGCCGCCCGGCCCATCAGCTCCCGGGGACGCCGTCAGGCCCGGCTGCTGATCCCGATGCTCGCGGCCTACGGCGCGGAGCGCCTGGTCAGCTCGACGTCGACCCGTTGCGTCAGCACGCTGATGCCCTACGCCCACCACGGCGAGCTGCGGCTGGAGACCTTCGGCCAGCTCAGCGAGGAGGAGGGCAGCAACGACCCCAAGGGCGTGGGCCGGTTGGTCACCCGGGTCCGGAACCAGACGGTGGCCGACCGCCGGCCGACCGTGATCTGCGTGCACCGGCCGGTCCTGCCGCACATCCTGGAGGCCCTCGACATCGTGCCGACCACGCTGGTCACCGGTGAGTTCCTCGTCGCGCACCTCACCGTTGACGGCGAGGTCCACGCGTTGGAGCGGCACCGGCCGCAGGCCTGAACCGTCCACTGACCGACGCGGGGCGCGTCGGCGTCAAGACCCAGGACCTAGTTCTGGGTCATCGTTCACCCAGCGTTCACCGCAGGCGTCCCAGCCGGACAACTCCGCTGCGTAGGTTGCCCGCATCGGGAGGGTCGACCCCTGCCGTGCGCCCGGAGGTCACCTCCGGGCCCTCATCAAGGGGATACGCCCCTCCTGTCTGCAAAGGACACGCATGACCATGCTCCACGCACCCGCGAAGCCTCGCCAGGCCTCCACCCGGGTCGTCCAGCTGGCGGCCGTGCTGGCCCTCGGCACGCTGAGTCTCGCGGCCTGTGGCTCCGACCCGGTCTCGGCCGGCTCCGCCGAGCCCGCCGCCGGGTCCAGCTCCGCCTCCGGCTCTGCCTCCGGCCTGACCTGCCCGGCGGGCTCGCTCAACGCCGAGGGCTCCAGCGCCCAGGCCAACGCCATCTCCGAGGTCATCGCCGGCTACAACGCCGAGTGCGGCGACGCGGCCACGATCGAGTACAACCCGTCGGGCTCCGGCGCCGGCATCAAGTCGTTCTACAACGGCCTCGTCGACTTCGCCGGCTCGGACTCCGCGCTGAAGACCGAGGAGAAGGACGGCGTCGTCGAGTCCGACAAGGCCGAGGAGCGCTGCCAGGGCAACCCGGCGTGGAACCTGCCGATGGTCGTCGGACCGATCGCCTTCGCCTACAACGTCGACGGGGTCGACACCCTCGTCCTGAACGCCGAGGTGCTTGCGAAGATCTTCAACGGCAGTATCACCACCTGGAACGACCCCGAGATCGCCAAGCTCAACGACGGCGCCGACCTGCCGGGCGACAAGATCACCGTCTTCTTCCGCTCCGACGAGTCCGGCACCACCGAGAACGCCACCAAGTTCCTGCAGGCGGCCGGCAACGGCGCCTGGAAGAAGGAGCCGGCCAAGGCATGGACGGGCACGGGCGAGGGCAAGAACAAGTCCTCGGGCGTCGCCGAGGGCGTGACCAGCACGAAGAACTCCATCTCCTACATGGAGTGGAGCTACGCCAAGGACAACAACCTCAAGACCGCCCAGCTGGACAGCGGCAGCGGTCCGGTCGAGCTGAGCGGCGAGGCGGTCGGCAAGGCCGTCGCCGAGGCCACCGCGGCCGGCAGCGGCAACGACCTGAGCCTGAAGCTCAAGTACGCCGACAACGCCGAGGGCGCCTACCCGGCCCTGCTGGTGACCTACGAGATCGTCTGCAGCAAGGGCCTCGAGGCCGAGAAGACCGCGATCGTCAAGGACTTCCTCGGCTACTTCGCCTCCGACACGACCCAGCAGGGTCTGGAAGAGCTCGGCTACGCCCCGCTCCCGGCCGATTTGCTGACAAAGGTCAAGGCTTCGGTCGACGCGATCTCCTGATTCGCCTCACACTGGTAGCGCCACGCACCGCCGGGACTCCCGGCGGTGCGTGGTCCGCACCGCACCCGCCCGACAGGAGAGCGATGTCTGCCACCGAGACCGGACGCACCGGCCGGGACCTCGACCAGCCGCCGGCCACCGCCGGGGAGGTCGACCCCGCGGTCTCCCCCGCCCAGACCCACCAGCCGCCGGAGGCGACCTCCCCGGTGCCCCGGGTGCTCGTCACCCGACCTCGGACCACGGCGGCCACCCCACGGGGCCGGTCCGAGCGGCCCGTGGAGAAGAGCACCGGCGTCAAGCTCGCTAAGATCAGCCGGACCGGTGACCGCGTCTTCCGCGGCTTCGCCTCGGGCTCGGGTTTCCTGATCGTCGGGCTGGTGCTGTTCGTCGGCATCTTCCTGCTGGCCCTGGCCCTCCCGGCGCTGCTGCAGAACCAGGACAACTTCCTGACCTCGCGCAACTGGATCGTGGCCGGCGACCAGCTCCGGTTCGGCATCCTCGGACTGCTCTGGACCACGGTGCTGTCGTCGGTGCTGGCCATGGTGATGGCCGTGCCCGTCGCCGTCGGGGTCGCCCTGTTCCTCACCCAGTACCTGCCACCGCGCTACTCCGGTCCGCTGTCCTTCGTCGTCGACCTGCTGGCGGCGGTGCCCTCGATCATCTTCGGGCTCTGGGGGCTCACGGTCCTCGGCCCGTTCCTCAACCCGGCGGGGCTCTGGATCTCCTCCCACCTCGGCTTCATCCCGCTCTTCGAGGCCGGGACCCAGCCGCGCAACTCGGTCTTCGTCGCCTCCGTCGTGCTGGCGATCATGATCCTGCCCATCATCACCGCCATCTCCCGCGACGTGTTCGCCCAGACCCCGCGCGACCACGTGGAGGCCGCCCTGGCGCTCGGAGCCACCCGGTGGGAGGTCATCCGCGCCGCCGTCCTGCCCTACGGCCGCTCCGGGGTCATCAGCGCCTCGATGCTCGGTCTGGGACGCGCTCTCGGTGAGACCGTCGCCGTCCTGATCATCCTCAGCCAGGTGGCTCCCGGCAGCGACTTCAGCCCCTCGATCTTCGCGGGCGGGGAGACCTTCGCCAGCAAGATCGCCAACAACGCCGCGGAGTTCGACACCCCGTCCAAGACCGGGGCCTTCATCGCCTCGGGCCTGGTGCTGTTCGTCGTCACCTTCGTCGTCAACGCCTTCGCCCGCATCATCGCCGAAAGAGGGGGAGCGAAGTCGTGAGCGCACCCAGCACCACCACCACCACCTCGACCACCGGTTCCGAGCCGCTGTCGCTGCGCCGGCCGAGCGGACCCCGCACCTTCAAGAACGGCTTCGCCTGGGTCTACGTGAGCGTCGCCGCCGTGCTCGCCGTCATCCCCCTGGTGTGGGTGCTCTACACCGTCATCAGCCAGGGCTGGCGGCTGCTGCTGACCTCGGACTGGTGGCTACAGAGCCAGCGCGGCATCACCCCCCGACGGGAGGGCGGCGGCGCCTACCACGCCATCGTTGGCACCGTCGAGATCGGCCTGATCTGCGCGGTGATCGCCGTCCCGCTCGGCGTGCTCGGAGCCATCTTCCTGATCGAGTACGCCCGCGGCACCCGCGCGGCACGGGTGGTCAGCTTCATGGTCGACATCCTCAGCGGCATCCCCTCCATCGTGGCGGCGCTGTTCATCTACGCGCTGTTCATCACGATCTTCGGGTTCGGCCGCTCGGTGTTCGCCGTCGGCTGTGCCCTGGTGCTGCTGATGCTGCCGGTCGTCCTGCGCTCCACCGAGGAGATGCTCAAGCTGGTGCCCGACTCGCTACGTGAGGCCTCCTACGCCCTGGGCGTGTCGAAGTGGAAGACCATCGTCAAGGTGGTCATCCCCACCGCCTTCGGCGGCATCTCCACCGGCGTCGTCCTGGGCCTGGCCCGGGTGATGGGTGAGACGGCTCCCCTGCTGATCCTGGTGTCCTACGCGGTAGGGATCAACTTCTCCCCGTTCGCCCCCACGATGGGCTCGCTTCCCACCATGATCAACGCAGGCCGCGACCAGGCACCCACGCTGCCCGGCTACGACCGGGTGTGGGGCGCTGCCCTGACCCTCATCATCATCGTCATGCTGCTCAACCTGCTCGCCCGCGGCATCGCCCGCGCCAGCAAGCTGCGGGAGAAGTAGAACCCCCTCTGCGGAGGAGAAAGCAGGAATCCAGTCCATGGCCAAGCGCATCGACGTCAAGAACGTCGACATCTATTACGGCGCCTTCCACGCGGTCCAGGACGTCTCGATGACGGTCCAGCCGCGCACCGTGACCTCGTTCATCGGGCCGTCCGGCTGCGGCAAGTCGACCCTGCTGCGGACGCTCAACCGGATGCACGAGGTGATCCCGGGCGCCCACGTCAAGGGAAGCATCGCCCTCGACGGCACCGAGCTGTACGGTTCGGGCGTCGACCCGGTCGCGGTCCGCCGTGTGGTCGGCATGGTGTTCCAGCGGCCCAACCCCTTCCCGTCGATGTCGATCTACGACAACGTCGCCTCCGGGCTCAAGCTGAACGGCGTGAAGAACAAGTCTGTCCTCGACGACGCGGTGGAGCGCTCGCTGATGGCGGCCAACCTCTGGAACGAGGTCAAGGACCGGCTGGGCAAGGCCGGCATGGGGCTGTCCGGTGGGCAGCAGCAGCGGCTCTGCATCGCCCGGGCCATCGCCGTCGAGCCTCAGGTGCTGCTGATGGACGAGCCCTGCTCGGCACTGGACCCCATCTCGACCTTGGCCATCGAGGACCTGATCGGTCAGCTCAAAGAGCAGTACACCGTCGTCATCGTCACCCACAACATGCAGCAGGCCGCCCGCGTCAGCGACCAGACGGCGTTCTTCAACCTCGCGGCCCAGGGCAAGCCGGGCAAGCTGATCGAGATCGGCACCACGGAGAAGATCTTCTCCAACCCCAACGAGAAGGCCACCGAGGACTACATCACCGGCCGCTTCGGCTGAGCCAGGCCAGGGCGTCGGACCGCAGCGGAGCCCCGGGTACGGCCCGGGACAGCACCTAGAATCGACCACGTGAGCGCACCCGCAGGCTGGTACCCCGATCCCGGCGGCGGGCAGGACCTCTACCGCTACTGGGACGGCCGGTCCTGGTCGGCCGCGACGTCCCCCCACCCCGGTGCCCCGCCACCCGCGGTGGGCCTGACCGCCCCGCCCGCGCCCACCCTGCCGCTGGGCACCCAGCCCGGCACCGGTCTGCGCCCGGGCAGCGGTGCGTACGGGGGCGCGGGCTACGGGGGCACGGGCTACGGGGGCGGAGCCTACGGGGGCACCTCCGCCAGTGGCGCCTTCTACGAGAACGGTCTTCCTCAGGGCGGTGGCTTCGGCGGCGCCGCGACAGGCTCGGCGTACGCGGGCTACCCCTCCACCGCGCCCAGGCGCAGCCCCGTCGGCTGGTGGCTCGCGGGTGCGGCTCTGCTCGTGGTGCTCATCGTGGTGGCGGCGGTGGCCGTGCGGGCGACCACCGGTGTGGGCGGCGGCCTGCGGCCGGTGCCCGGTGACCAGGGCAGCCAGAACGCCTGCCCCGAACCCGAGCGGAACCCCAGCCCGACGCTGGACCCCAACGACGGCCGGGTCCACGGCGGCCCGGTCTCCTACCCCCGCCTCGGTGCCCCGTGGTCGGCGCCCTCCTACGACGACCGGGTGCCCTTCGGCACCGACACCCGGGTGCAGCAGATCACCGTCGAGGCGAACTACAACCGTGGCGCCAGCTGGGTCGCCTCCATCCTGGTGGCCGAGCTGCAGGCCGGGGACGGCTTCTTCTCCCCCGAGCAGGGCTCCCAGGTCGTCGTGAAGTGCATCCTTGGCCGTTTCTACAGCGACGCCCCGGTCACCAGCGACGTCAAGGTCGACGAGAAGGCGACCATCGACGGGCACGACGCGTGGATCGTGGAGTCACAGCTGCGCTTCGACATCCCCGGCCTGGAGACCAAGGGAGAGCTGTTGCTGGTGGCGATCGTGTCCGCAGGCGCGACGTCTGGGCTCTACTACGCCTCGATCCCCGACACCCGCCCCGAGCTCGTGCCGGCGGCGCGGAGGTCCCTGGAGCAGCTCCAGGTCGACGGCTGAGCGACCGGCCTGGTGCACCTCAGCAGCGGGTGAGACCCCGGCGCTCCTTGAGCGCCAGCACCCGTGCGGCGCTCTCCTGGACCCGAGCCGCCACCTCGGGGTCACCGGCGGCAGCGCCTCGCAGGGCGGTGGCCATGGCCTCCGCCTCGGCGGGGTCACCGACGATCGCGAGGTCGCCTCCGGCCCGGACGAAACCGAGCGCCCGGCGCTGGGCGGAGAAGCCCTCCAGGGCCGCCGCCGCGAGGTCGTCAGAGATGACGACGCCGTCGAAGCCGAGGTCACGTCGGAGCATGCCGTCGAGCACCGTCCTCGAGAACACCGCGGGCTGGCGCCGGTCGATCCTGGTGTAGACCACCGAGGACACCATGACCATGTCGGCCCCGGCGTCCACGGCCGCCCGGAAGCCGGCCAGGGAGGGGTCGCGGCGCCGGGTCGTGGTGTCCACCACGCCGCTGGCGAAGTCGGTGTTGCCCCGGACCTCTCCGATCCCCGGGAAGTGCTTGACCGCCGTCGCGATCCCGGCGCGGTCCATGCCCCGGGTGAAGGCGACCACCTTCTCGGCCACCACCGGGGGCGAGGAGCTGTAGCCACGCCGCAGCCGGGCGATCGGCTCGTTCACCCCCGCCAGCTCGCGCGGGACCACGTCGGCGACCGGAGCCAGGTCGGCGTCGATGCCAGCCTTCTCGAGCTGGTCGCCCCAGGTCCTGGCCCGACGAGTCAGCTCCGTCCCGGAGAGCGAAGCCTGCTGCGGCGCGGCGGGGATGTCGGAGAACCCCTCGCCCGACAGCCGCTGGACGGTCCCGCCCTCCTGGTCGACCGCGAGCAGCACGTCCACGCCCCGGGGCTGGTCGGCGACCTCGCGGACGTCGGCCACCACCTCGCGGACGGCCCGCAGACCTGCGGTCGAGCCGCCGAGCAGGAGCACACTGCCGGCATGGGTGCGGCGCACCGCGACCGCCTCCGCCTCGCTGGCCCCGCCGGACCCGACGGCCACCATGAGCAGCTGCCCGACCTGCTGCTGCGGCGTCAGCCGCTCCGCCAGGACCGCGCAGCGCTCCGCCCGGTCGTCGTCGCGGGAGGGGGTCGCACCGGCGGTCGGTGTCGCGGCCGGGGACGTCGTGGCTCCACCGCCGGCCGCCGTCGGGCTCGGGCTCGCTGGGCCCTCAGCCCCGGCGTCGGGTCCGCTGGAGGGCGCGGGGCTCGTGGTGAGACGGGGCGCGGAGGTCTGCGCCGCCGGGACCGTGCAGGCCGGCAGGACTGCCAGTGACCCGAGCAGCAGCCCGGTGACCCGCAGCCTCAGCCGCAGGGCTGGCAGGGTCAAAGCCAATCCTCACCTCCCGGTTGCGGTCCGCCCTTCTCAGCCTGTTGGCGGCATCGGGCGCGTGAGCCCTAAGGTTGGCCCCAACCCGTGCCGGGCGCAAACAGCGTCCGCGCGCATCGGACGACCCTGTGCTGGAAGGACCGACCTAGATGTCGAGCATCACGAGCGTGAGCCCCCGGACCCTCGCTGACGTCATCCCCGGAGGGCTCGCGCGCAGCGTCGCCCTCGTCGTCGGGGGCGCCGCCTTCGTCGGTCTCACCGCGCAGGTGGCGGTGCCGCTGCCCTTCACCCCGGTCCCGCTGACCCTGCAGACCTTCTCCGTGCTCCTGGTCGGGGCCGTGCTCGGCTCCCGTCGGGGCGTCGCCTCCATGGGCCTCTACCTGCTGGCCGGCGTCGCCGGGGTGCCGTGGTTCGCCCACCACCAGAGCGGGTGGGCCTTCGCGTCCTTCGGCTACATCGTCGGCTTCGTCATCGCCGCCTACCTGGTCGGCCGGCTGGCCGAGCGCGGGGCTGACCGGACCGTGCTGCGCACCCTCGGCCTCATGGTGCTGGGGAACCTGGCCATCTACGCCGTCGGCGTGCCCGGCCTCGTGCTGGTCACCGGGATGGGCTTCGGCAAGGCCCTGCTGGTCGGGGTGGTGCCGTTCCTGATCGGCGACGCGCTCAAGATCGCCCTCGCCGCGGGCCTGCTGCCCGCCACCTGGAAGCTCGTCGGCTTCCGCCGCTGACGAGCCCCCGCAACGCTTCTGGCCGCGCTGAGGGCTCGGGACGCCGGCGGTCTCAGGCGTCCGAGCCCCCAGCCGGCAGCTGGAGCAGGGCGTTCTCCACCACCTCGGCCAGGGCCGGGTGGACCCAGTACTGCCCCCGGGCGACCGCGTGCGGGTGCTGGCCGAAGCTCATCGCCTGGATCAGCGGCTGGATGAGCGAGGAGGCGTCGGGGCCGATGAGGTGGGCGCCGACGAGCATCCCGCTCCGGCGGTCCGCCAGCAGCTTGACGAAGTGGTCGGTGTCCTCCATCGCCCAGCCGAAGGCGACGTCCCCGTACTGCTGGGTCACCGCGACGACGTCGACGCCCTGCTCGGCGGCCTGCGCCTCGGTGAGCCCCACCGAGGCGACCTGCGGGTCGGAGAAGACCGCGTGCGGGACGAAGCGGTGGTCGCTGGCCACCGGGGCGTCGGGGCGCAGCAGGTTGTGCTGCACCACGCGGGCCTCGTGGTTGGCGACGTGCTTGAGCTGGTGGGGCGACGAGACGTCGCCCAGGGCCCAGATGTGCTCGGCCGTGGTCTGCTGGCGGGCGTCCACCACGACGTAGCCTGCGTCGTCGACCTCCACCCCCGCCGCCGCGAGGTTCAGTGTGTCGCCGTTCGGGACACGCCCCGTCGCCAGGAGCAGCACCTCCGCGGTGAGCTCGCGTTCGCCGTCGGGTCCCTGGAGCACCAGCGTGATCCCTGCATCGCCGGCAGCCGGCTGGACCTGGGACACCGACGTCCGCGGGTGCAGCCCCACCCGGCGCCCGAACAGCTCGGTGAACCGCTGGGAGACGTCCTCGTCCTCCCCCCGCAGCATCCGGTCGCCGCGGAGCACCACGTCGACGCGGGTGCCGAAGGCGGAGAACACGTGGCCCATCTCGGCGGCGATGTAGCCGCCGCCGACGACGACCATCGACCGGGGCAGCTCCGGCAGCCGCATCACGGTGTCGGAGGTGTGGTGGAGCACGGTGTCCAGCCCCGGCAGGCCCGGGATGACCGGCCGGCTGCCCGCGGCGAGCACGAAGCGCTCCCCCGTGATGGTCTCCTCCCCCACCTGCAGCGTGTGGGGGTCGAGGAAGCGGGCCGCCTCCTGGAAGACCGTGACATTGTCGTTCGAGGCCCGCCACTTGAGCCCTCCGGCCGAGATCGGGTCGATGCGCCCGAAGATCCGGTCACGGATGTCAGCGAAGTGCACTGCCCGCAGGTCGAGGTCGACCCCGAGGCGGGCCGCGTGGGCGGTGCCGGCTGCGAGGTCGGCGGGGTGGACGAACATCTTGGTCGGGATGCAGCCGACGTTCAGGCAGGTCCCACCGAACACCCCCTTGTCCACCAGAGCCACCGACAGGTGGGCGAAACGCTCGTCGGGGATGGAGTTGCCCGAGCCCGAGCCGATGATGACGAGGTCGAAGTGCCGCATCAGGCCATGGTGCCAGTCCGGGCAACGCCGACCCGTCCGGCGACCGCGTCCTTGCTGTGGCCCGGGTCGGGCGGCACCATGGGCGCGTGGGCGCAGGCTGGGGCAGCCAGTGGGGGCGGAGCCGGCGCGACCGGCTCGCCTACCTGGCCATGCTGCGGCGTTCGAGCGTCTACAACCTGCGCTCGCTCTCGCTGCGGGTGGTCGCCGTGGCGGCGGTCGGGGCGGCCTCCCTGAACAGCAGGCACTGGCTGGCCGTCCTCGTGCTCTGCCTGCCGGCGACTGCGTGCCTGGTGCTTCAGACCGTTAAGGCGCGGCACGAGCACGCGGGGTCGCTCCCCCGTCGTTGGCCTGCGACGGCCCTGTACGCCGAGGTCAGCCACAAGGACGGCCGGCACGAGCTGCCGCTGGAGACGTACACCGAGCTGGTCAGCGGCCTGCTGCTCGTAGCCGTCGCGTCCTGGGTCGCCACCGACCTGCCCCCGCTGGTACGGGTGGTGGCCCTGGCCGGCGCGGTCGGCCACCTCGTCTGCACCTCGTGCGCGATCTTCACCGACCACGCCTGGTACAACCCGGAGGAGGCGGACCGCCCCGTCTGGCACGAGGTGGTGCGCTGGTTCTGCGGGCCCGTGACCGCCGGGCTGGTCAGTGCGGTCGCGCTGCCGGCCGAATGGTCGGAGAGCACCTGGCTCGCCGCGGTCGTCCTCTGCCTGGCCCCGCTGCTGGTCTCGGTCCGGGTGCGCGACGCCGACCTCATGGTCAGCCACCTGGGAGCCCTGGTGCGCGAGGAGGCGCACACCGGCCGCGAGCTGGTGATCAGCGAGACCCACGGCGCGCTGTCGACCCACCTGCGCCTGCTGGAGCAGGAGGCTCGCGCAGTCCGGTCCAGTGCCCCCACCCTCTACGAGCTCGCGGTGAGCGCCAACGCCCGCCTGCGCGAGACCATGACCCTGGCACGCATCGGCCAGACCAGCTCCACCACCCCCGCCAGCCTGGCTGCGCCCGTGCTCACGCTCGCCCGGGCCGTCGGGGCGCAGGTGGGCGTGGACATCCAGGTCGAGCACCTGGACCGGGAGGACCGCGACCTCGCTCGCGTCGTCCTGAGCGACCTGGTCGGCAACGCGGTCAACGCCGGGGCCGGCGTCATCGCGGTGCACCTCGCCGAGCGGGGCGGCCTGCTCGTGATAGAAGTCGTGGACGACGCGTCGCCGATGCCCTCGGGGGTCTGGAAGAGCGCCGGGACGAGCTCGGAGCGGCTCGAGACCCGGCTCGCCGCGCTCCAGGGGTCGCTAACGTGCGAGGAGGGACCCGGTACCAAGACGGTCCGGGCGCAGTGGGTGCCGTCCGGCGCCGCGGCCGAGAGGAGGCAGGGCGACGACCACCACGACGCCGGCCACGGGCCGGGTGCTGCTGGTTGACGACGTGCCCGGGGAGCGCGCCAACTTCGAGCGCGCGTTCGGGCGCGCCCTCGCCGTCGCACCTGGGGTCGACCAGCTCAACGTCCTGCTCCGGGCCGGGCACAGCTGGGAGGTCGCCTTCGTCGACTTCAACCTCAGCTCGCCCACCAGCACCGGGCTGACGGCCTTGCTGCGGCTGCACCACGAGCGGCCCGCGACCCAGATCGTCACCTACAGCCAGTTCACCGAGAGCGGCCGGACGCTCTACGCCGCCGCGGCCCGGCACTGGTTCGGAGCGGCCGCCCTGCTGGACAAGACCCGCAACGACCCCCACACCCTGGTCCACTACCTGACCGCTCTGCGGATCGGCCAGAACCCGACGCCGGCGCCGTGGCAGCGGCGGCTGCAGTGGGCCCCGCTGCTCGACTCCTTGCTGGCCGACGCCTCCTGGGTGCGCATCTGGGCCGCGCTGCGGGAGGCAGCCGGCGACATGGCCCGGGTCGCGGAACTGCTCGGGGTGGAGCCGGGAAGCCTGCGCGGCTTCAAGGACCGGGCCACCGAGGCGGCCATCCAGTTCAACGAGAAGTTCCACGACGTTCCGCGCCCGGGCAGGACGCGCAACAAGAAGGGCATCCTCTCGGCCTTCGCCGCAGAGCACCGGCACTTCCTCACCGCGCCCGACCTGTCCACCGTCATGTCGCCGGGGTCCCGTCGACGTCGCTGAGGAAAAGTAGGCGAGGCCACGGCGGCAGCGCCGCGCCGTGCGGCCCCTTCGATGCCCACCACATCCACCGGGTCACCAACCCCGATCCGTCCCCCGCCGTCAGCCTCCACGTCCACGCCTCGGTTCTGACCGAGACGGAGGATTACAAGCGGCACGGATCGCTGCTACATTCTCCTCGGTCGAAACTGGCTGGGGTGAATCGGTGAGCGTCCTTGTCCCGCCAGCCACCACGACCCGCACCGGTCGCAGGACCATCCACGACGTGCTGGAAACGGCCCGGGGGCGCCTCTCAAGGCTCACCCCAGCACAGGCTTGGATCCTCTGGAGCGCCGGTGCGGTCGTGGTGGACATCCGGCCGGCGGCGCAGCGCGCCGTCGCTCCCCAATCGCCTCCTCCAACCTCCCGGTGATCGTGCTCCGCCAGGAGGGTTACACCTCCAGCCTTGCCGCCGCCGCCGCCGCCCTGCAGGAGCTGGGGGTGCACCGCGCCGCCGACGTCATCGGCGGGTACTCCGAGTGGCGGGCCGAAATCCCTTCCTGAGGAACCCTTTCCGCTCCGGGCGGTCGAGGACCTCGGCCGTCCGGGGCGGGCGTGGGGAAAAGGCGTGCCGGGCTCAGACGCCGGCGTAGGAGTGCAAGCCCGAGACCAGCAGGTTGATGCCGACGAAGTTGAACCAGAAGGTCGCCAGCCCCAGGATGGCGATGACGGCGGCCTTGCTCCCCCGCCAACCGGCGGTCGAGCGGGCGTGCAGGTAGCAGGCGTAGACCACCCAGGTCACCAGAGCCCAGGTCTCCTTGGGGTCCCAGCCCCAGTACCGGCCCCAGGCGTACTGGGCCCACACCGCACCGGCGGCCACGGTGAACGTCCACAGCGGGAACGCGAAGGCGTGGAAGCGGTAGGTCAGCAGGTCGATGCGGCGTGCCGAGGGCAGCAGGGTCAGGTAGCCCTTGACGGTGCCGCGGTCCTCGGCCCGCTTCTTCAGCAGGTACAGCACCGACATCAGCCCGCCCACGTTGAACGCGGCCCCGGCGATCGCCGCCGCCACGATGTGGATGAGGAACCAGACTGAGTGCAGCGCGGGCACCAGTGGCGCCACGGCCACGTAGAACACGGTGACGGCCAGGCCGTTGGCCACCGCGGCCAGCAGCGTCAGCGGCAGCCCCAGCCAGCGGATGCCCGCCTTCCAGACCATCAGCAGGTACGCCGCGACGACGAAGACCATCGCGGTGGTGGTGAACTCGAACATGTTGCCCCACGGCGCCCGACCGGCAGCGAGCGCCCGCCCCAGGACCCCCGCGAGGCTCAACAGGAAGCCGACCACCGTCAGGGCGACGCCGATCCGGCCGAGCTGCTCGATCCGGGGACGGCTACCGGCGTCCTGGTCGGGTCCCACGTCGAGGGTGCGAGGGGATGCGGGCCCCTCCGGACCGAAGACCGTCTCCCCCCGCGCTCCGACCCCGACGAGCGCGCGTGGGCCGGGAGCCGTCTCCACCGGGGCGAGGCTGCGGGCGGCAGCCCACTCCCCGGCGTGGGCGAACATCGCCAGCATGTAGACCACGACGGACGTGACCAGCGCGATGCTGGAGAACTGCTCGGGCGTCATCTTCGGCCTTTCCTACGGATGGTGCTGCGAGAGGATTCGGGGTCAGGGCCGCCCGGGGATGCGTCGGGGGACACTGGTCTGGTCACCGCCAGGATCTCCGCGAGCTCGTCGACGTCCTCGGTGAGACCGCCACGGGCGTCGGCGCGGTCGAGCCCGCCCACCTCGAGCAGCCGGCCGCCGCCCGGGGCCTCGCTCACCCGGACCCACACCCGGCGCGGCCGGACGAACAACGACAGGCACAGCCCGACGACGGCGAAGCCGATGGCCAGGAGCGCGAGGGGCACGCCTGGGGCGTTGCCGACCTGCAGCTTCACCCAGCGGTCCCAGCCGTCCATGGTGATCGATCCGCGCCCCTGCGGTAGCTGGACCGTGGCCCCCTCCTGCAGCGCCACCCGGAACGGCGCCCCCTCGGCGTCGACCATGGCGGTGAGGCCGGTCGTGTCCAGGGAGTAGACGTTCTCCGGGGTACCGGTCTCCACCTTGGGCGGTCCGTACCAGCCGTTGAGCAACAGGGCGGGGTTCAAAGCGTCGGGGAAGCCCGAGGTGGGAGCGGCGCCGCCGGAGGTGACGGCGGTCGGCAGGAAGAACCCCTCGAACGCCAGCCGGTCCGGGCGCGCGTCGGGGGCCTTGATCGCCCCGGCGGAGGTGAACTGGCCGTCCTGGGGCAGGAAGGGCACGGGGCCGGAGAAGGCGATGTCGCCGTCCCCGTCGCGGATGGTCACCCGGGGCGCGTAACCGTGGCCGATCAGGTGCACCGTGGTGCCGTCGATGGTGAGGGGCTTGTTGACCTCGAGCGTCTCGGCGTGGGGCGCCTCGCCGGGGGCGTCGGTGACCTCGACCTGCGCGCGGAACAGCCGGGCCGCCCCGCGCTGCACGGGGCCGGTCTCGAAGGCGACGTCAAAGCTGTTGACCACGACACTGAACGGCGTCAGGTCCGACTCCGCGAACCGCGCGCCCGCCTGCAGGTCGTCGTACTGGGTGAGGTTGTTGGCGAAGCCCTGGCCGACGACGACGACGCTGCTGCCCCGGAAGCCGTAGAGGCTGGCCACCGCCACCCCCAGCAGCACGAACAGCAGGCTGACGTGGAAGACGAGGTTGCCCGCCTCGCGCAGGTAACCGCGCTCGGCTGACACGGACCCGTCGTCGCGGACCTCCACCCGGTAGCGGCGACGGCGGAGCTCCGCCGCGGCCCGGCCCAGCAGGTCGACCTCAACCGGGACCTCGGCACGGGCGTACGCGGGCAGCCGGACCAGGTTCCTGGGGGTGCGCGGCGGGCGGGCTCGCAGCGCCCGTGCGTACACCCCGATCCTAGGCACGATGCAGCCGATCAGGGAGACGAACAGCAGCAGGTAGATCGCCGAGAACCAGGGCGAGGTGAAGACGTGGAACAGCCCCAGCCGGTCGTACAGCGGACCAAGCGTGGGGTTGTCCCGGATGAAGTCCGAGACCCGGACGGGTGAGACCGCCCGCTGCGGGATGAGCGAGCCCGGGATGGCCGCGAGGGCGAGCGCGAACAGCAGCACCAACGCAGTCCGCATGGACGTGAGCTGGGTCCACACGAAGCGGGCGCCACCACCCCAGCCGAGCCGGGGAGCGCCCTCGGAGCCGCCCGGCGGTGTCGTCCCGGCGTCGACTGCGGGCTGCCGGACCTCGGTCTCGGTCATCAGATCACCGGGACGAAGGAAGCGAAGGTGGCGCGCAGGTCGGCCGTGAGGGTGGTCCACAGACCGGTCACGAGCAGCACGCCGACGACGACCATGGCGATCCCGCCCAACCGCAAGAGGGCGAGCTGGTGGCGGCGGAGGAAGCCGACCGCACGCGCCATCTTGGTGTAGACCAGCCCGGCGACGATGAAGGGCACCCCCAGCCCGAGCGCGAACACGAAGGCGAGCAGGCCGCCGCGCAGTGCCGTCGCCTCGGTGAAAGCCAGGCTGTAGACCACCCCCAGCGTCGGCCCGATGCAGGGCGTCCAGCCGAGGGCGAAGACGATCCCCAGCAGCGGGGCCGCGGCGATCCCGGCCGTGGGCATCCGGGTCAGCCGGAGCTCGCGCCGGCCCAGCTTCAGCACGCCCGCGAAGACCAACCCCAACGCGATGATGACCATGCCCAGCACCCGGCTGATCGTGTCGGCGTGGGTGAGCAGGGTCGCCCCCAGACCGCCGACGAGGGTGCCGGTGGCCACGAAGACGACGGCGATGCCGAGCACGAACAACGAGGTGCCGGCCAGCATGCGGCCTCGGCGCGCGGTCCCACCCAGCACCTCGGCCGCACCCAGGCCGGTGGCGTAGGAGAGGTAGCCGGGCAGCAGCGGGACGACGCACGGGGAGAAGAACGAGACGAGGCCGGCGAGCAGCGCGACGGGCACGGCCAGGGCCATCGAGCCGCCGACGGCCGCCTCGGCCCAGCTGCCGAGATCCAGGGGAATCACTCCGCGGCCACCTCGTCGACCATCGTGACGAGGGTCAGCTCGGAGATCTCGCCCAGCACCCGCGCTGCCAACCGACCCTGCTTGTCGAGGATGAGGGTGGACGGGATCGCCGACGGCGGCAGGGTCTGGGCGAAGACCAGCAGCGCCTTGCCGTCGGGGTCGTAGATGCTCGGGTAGCCGATGCCGAACGCCCGGACGAACGCGCGGGCCTGGGCCGGGTCGTTGTCCCGGGTGGTGATGCCCACGAACTGCGCCCGGCCCTTCGTCGCGGCGCTGGCCCGCTGGAGGGCGGGAGCCTCGGCACGGCACGGGGCGCACCAGGAGCCCCAGACGTTCACCACGACCACCTGGCCCCGGTAGTCGGCGGTCGAGAGCGGCTTCTCCTCCAGGGAGGTCCCACTGACCGGGGGCAGCTCGACCCGGTCCGCGGGGGCGACCTGGGTGAGGTTCCCCTGCACCCCGACGTAGCCCTCCTGGCCGGCGCTGCGCGTGCCCTCGTCCGCGCCCGTCGTGGTGCAGGCGCCGAGCGCGAGCAGCACGACCGCCGCCACGGCGGCCCGCAGCGGGGCGACGGGGCGGGCGGGGCGGGCGGGGCGGGCAGGACGCGGCACGCGGGAACGGGAGCGCACTAGGATCCTGCGACGAACTTCCGCGGCACCGGAGCGAGGTACAGGGAGGCCGCCGGCTCCTCGTAGGCGACGCCGGCCACCCGGCCGTCGACCACGGTGATGGAGGTGACGCTGGCCAGGCGGCACTCCCGACGGCGCGGGTCGTGGAACAACCGCCGGCCTTCGGCGTCGCAGCGAGCCATCCAGATCGGCAGCTGGTGGGAGACGATGACCGCCTCGTGCCCCGCCGCCTCGGCCGCGGCGTCGCGGACCGCGAGCCGCATCCGGGTCACGATGTCGCGGTAGGGCTCGCCCCAGGTGGGCTTGAGGGCATTACGGAACAGCCACCAGGCCTTGGGGTTGCGCAGCAGCGCGCCCCCGGTGACCTTGAGCCCCTGCAGGCGGTTGTCGGCCTCGATCACCCGCTCGTCGGTGACCACAGGGAGCCCGAGCGCCTCCACCAGCGGCTCGATGGTCTCCTGGGCGCGCTCCAGCGGGGAGCACCGCAGGTGGGTGATGTCGCGGTCACGGAGGTGCTCGGCGACGAGCCCGGCCATCGACCGGCCCCGGTCGGACAGGTGGAAGTCGGGCAGCCGGCCGTAAAGCAGGCCGGCGGGGTTGTGGACCTCGCCGTGACGGACCAAGTGGACGACGGTCCGGGTACCGGCGGAAGGGACGGGGTGCGGCGTGGTCACCGGCTCATCCTCTCGCGCCGGCGGCCGCAGCCGCAGCCGCAGCGCGCGGGAGGGCGCTGACCACACGGTCCAGCGCGGCGTCGTCGTGGGCGGCGGAAAGGAACCAGCCCTCGAAGGCGCTGGGCGGCAGGTAGACCCCGGCGTCGAGCATCGCGTGGAAGAAGGCTCCGTAGACCGCCGCGTCCTGCGTCGCGGCCGTGGCGTAGTCCGGCACGGCCGTCACACCCGCGGGCACGAAGAAGACGCTGAACAGGTTCCCCGCCGCCTGGATCACGTGCGGCACCCCGGCGGCGCCGAGCGCGGCCGCCACCTCGGCCTGGAGGCGGGCGGAAGCCCGGTCGACGTGGGCGTAGACGTCGTCGGTGGCCAGCCGCAGGGTGGTCAGACCGGCCGTGCTGGCCACCGGGTTTCCCGAGAGGGTGCCGGCCTGGTAGACCCCGCCGACCGGGGCCAGGCTCTGCATGAGGTCGGCTCGTCCCCCGAACGCCGCGGCCGGGAAGCCGCCACCCATCACCTTGCCGAAGGTCATCAGGTCGGGGACCACACCGTCGAAGCCGTACTGGCCGGAGCGGCTGATCCGGAAGCCGGTCATCACCTCGTCAGACACGAAGAGCGCCCCGTGCTGTCGGCAGAGGTCGGCCAGGAACTGGTTGAACCCGACCCCGTCCTCCACACCCGGCGGGACGACGCCCATGTTCCCGGCCGCGGCCTCGGTGACCAGGCAGGCGATCTGGTCGCCGAAGGCTGCGAACGCCGCCCGGACGGCCGTCCGGTCGTTGTAGGGCAGCACGATCGTGTCGGCCGTCGTGGCCTCGGTGACCCCCGGCGAGCCGGGGATGGCGCCTCCGGCGACTCTGGAGGCGTCTCCGTGCTGCAGCGTGGCGACGCCGGAGCCAGCGGCGGCCAGCAGCGAGTCGACGTGGCCGTGGTAGCAGCCGGCGAACTTCACGATCTTGTCGCGGCCGGTGATGCCCCGAGCCAGCCGGAGCACCGACATGGTGGCCTCGGTGCCCGAGTTGACCAGCCGGACCTGCTCGACCGGGGTCCGGTCGATGATCTCGGCAGCCAGCTCGACCTCGGCCGTCGTCGGGGCGCCGTAGGACGTGCCGTGCGACGCCGCCTCGGTGACGGCGGCGATCACCTCGGGGTGCGCGTGCCCGAGCAGCATCGGACCCCACGAGCAGATCAGGTCGACCAGCTCGTTGCCGTCGACGTCGTAGAGGTAGGGCCCGGACGCCCGGGCGATGAACCGCGGGGTGCCGCCGACGGAGAGGAACGCCCGGACGGGCGAGTTCACCCCGCCGGGGATGACCTGCTGGGCGCGGGCGAAGGCCGCGGCGGACCGGACGTCGGTGGAGGTGTCGGGCAGGGCCGTGGACGGTGCGGAGGCGGGCAGGACGGTCATCGGGAGATCCCTCGGTGGTAGCGCTCGGCCCACTCCTGGGCCCAGTAGGTCAGCACGATGTCCGCGCCGGCCCTGCGGATGGAGGTCAGGGTCTCAGCGATGGCGGGCTCACGACTGATCCAGCCGTTGGCCGCGGCGGCCTCGACCATGGCCAGCTCGCCGGAGATGTTGTACGCGGCGACGGGGACCGGGGACGCGTCGGCCACGGCGCGGACAACGTCCAGGTAGGCCAGCGCCGGCTTCACCATCACGATGTCGGCGCCCTCGGCCACGTCGAGCGCGACCTCGCGCAGCGCCTCGCGGACGTTGGCGCCGTCCTGCTGGTAGGTCTTGCGGTCCCCGGTCAGCGAGGAGGCGACGGCCTCGCGGAAGGGGCCGTAGAAGGCAGAGGTGAACTTCGCGGCGTAGGCCATGATCGTCGTGTCCAGGGCGCCGTCGGCGTCCAGGGCCGCGCGGATCGCCGCCACCTGACCGTCCATCATGCCGCTGGGCCCCACCACGTGAGCGCCCGACCGGGCGTGCAGCACGGCCATCTGCGCGTAGATCTCCACCGTGGCGTCGTTGTCGACCAAGCCCGAGGACGTCAGCACGCCGCAGTGGCCGTGGTCGGTGAACTCGTCCAGGCACACGTCGCTCATGACCAGCAGGTCCTCACCGACCTCGCTGCGGACGGCGGCGATGGCGCGAGCCAGGATGCCCTCAGGATCCAGGGCCCCGCTACCACGCGCGTCCTTGTGCTCGGGTACGCCGAACAGCATGATCCCGGCCAGCCCGGCCTGGGCCGCCTCCACGGCGGCCTTGCGCAGGGTGTCGAGCGTGTGCTGGACGACCCCCGGCATGGAGCTGATGGGGCGCGGCTCCCCCAGCCCCTCGGCGACGAAGGCGGGCAGCACCAGCTGCCGCGGCTCCAGGGTCGTCTCCGCCACCATTGCCCGCATCACCGGTGACGTCCGCAGACGCCGCGGTCGGTGGATGATGGCTCGCGCGGTGTTCATGGCTCGCTCCGCTCGCTGCGGACCGCGCTCAAACCCCATGCCTTCCTCCCTCGCGCGCGGGACGAAAAACGTGTCCCGCTCGCTCAGTCGTCCAGGCACGGGCGCGCGATCCCAACCTCGTGGCTCGCTCCGCTCGCTGCGGACCGCGCTCTGAGCCCATGGCTCGCTCCGCTCGCTGCGGACCACGCTCAAACCCCATGCCTTCCTCCCTCGCGCGCGGGACGAAAAACGTGTCCCGCTCGCTCAGTCGTCCAGGCATGGGCGCGCGATCCGAACCTCAAGGCTCGCTCCGCTCGCTGCGGACCGCGCGCGTCGCTCAGGTTGCTGGACTGGTTCTTCATCGCCCAGCAAACCTAGCGCGGGGTACTGACAATCAGACCCGTCGACGGGGTGATGTGCGCCTCTGTGACGGCTTGAGGACGGGCTCGCCCTCGGCCAGAAAGGCGTCACGCCGCTCCGCCGCGAAGGCCGCCAGCGCGTCGGCCAGGTCGACCACCGAGGGCTTGCCGGCGATGACGTCGACCCGCAGGCCGTGCTCCTCGCAGGTCTTCGCCGTGGCCGGGCCGATCACTGCGATGACGGTCGAGGGGTGCGGCTTGCCGGCGATTCCCACCAGGTTGCGGACCGTGGAGGAGGAGGTGAAGACGACGGCGTCGAACTTGCCGGTCTTGATGGCCTCCCGGACGGGGGCGGGTGGCGGGGTGGCGCGGACCGTGCGGTAGGCCGTCACGTCCTCGACCTCCCAGCCCAGCTCGGTGAGGCCGGCGGTCAACGTCTCGGTGGCGATGTCGGCGCGGGGCAGGAAGACCCGGTTAATGGGGTCCAGCACGTCGTCGAACGGCGGGAACTCCGCGGCCAGGCCGGCGGCGGACTGCTCGCCCTCGGGGACCAGGTCGGGCTCGATCCCCCAGCCGCGCAGCGCCTCGGCGGTCACCGAGCCGACGGCGGCGACCTTGAGCCCGGAGAAGGCGCGGGCGTCGAGGCCGTACTCCTCGAACTTCTCCCGGACGGCCTTGACGGCGTTGACCGAGGTGAAGGCGACCCACTCGTAGCGGCCCTCGACCAGGCCACGGACGGCCTTGTCCATCTGCAGCGGGCTCCGCGGCGGCTCCACCGAGATGGTGGGCACCTCCTCGCTGTGCGCGCCGTAGGTCCGCAGCCGGGCGACCATCGGGGCCGCCTGGTCCTTGGTGCGCGGCACCAGCACCTTCCACCCGAAGAGCGGCTTGGTCTCGTACCAGCTGAGCTCGCGACGCTGCTCCGCCGCAGCGCCCATGATCACGTGCAGCGCGTCGCTGGGCGGGGCCTTGATCGAGTCCACCGCCAGCACCAGCTCGTCGAGGGTGCTCGGCAGGGTGATCTGCTCGGTGCTGCCCCCGTGCAGGGTGACCACGACCTGGTCGGTGCCGGGCCGGCCGGCTGCCTTGGCGGCCTCCACGAGCGAGCCGACCATCGAGACCAGGGTGCTACAGACCACGCTCGCCGCACCGCCCCACTGGGAGGTGTTGGCCTTGCTGAACTTCCCGTCGGTCACCGAGGCGAACTGGACGCTGCCGGAGTGGATGAGGTCGATCCCGGCGTACTCCGGGACCGCGGTCAGGCTGGAGACGCCGGGCACGACCTCGAAGTCGATGCCGCCCCGGACACAGGCCGCAGCCTCGTCGGCGACGGCGTTGTCGAGGAACGGGTCGCCGGTGACCAGGCGGACCACGCGGGAGCCGGCGCAGGCGTGCTTGAGCACGAACTTGGCCCGGACCGACGGGGACAGCGGACGGCCGGCGTCGGTGGTGCCGAGGATCGAGATCTCCGCCTCGGCTGCGACCTTGACCGCCGGGTGAGCCAACATCTCCGACTGCCGCTCGCTGTCCAGGATGACGGCACTGGCGTCAGCGAGCGCGGCGATGGCGCCGAGGGTCAGCAGGTCCGGGTCGCCCGGGCCCGTGCCGACGAAGATCACGCGACCGCGGGCCGCGGGTGCAGCAGTGGTGGAGGTGCCGGGGTGCTGCACCGAGGATGTGCTCACGGACGTCTCGCGTTCTGTTGTCCACCCCAGTCGGCTGACGGGCGGTGGGAATGTGGGTCAAGCAGGGGCGGGTCGGTCGAAGGACTGCAGAGTGGCTAGTACCCGACGAGCGTGTTCCGTCCCAAAATCTTCGGGCCACTCGGTGGATCCCTCGACGTCGAGACGAAGCGGCGGACCACTCCCGGCAGGTGTCTCCACGCTGCTCAGTAACGTTCTCCCAATTACCGCGCGCAGAGTCAAATCGTGACTTGTACCACGGACCGACTTGACAACGGCGCGGGCACCGACCGGGGCGGTGCAGCCGGCCTCCAGGCACCCGAGGAAGGCGCGCTCGGTCCGGGCCTCCGCATGGCTGACGGCGTGGTCGAGCGCGCGCACGTGAGCGGCGAGCTCCTCGTCGAGGCTGTGGGCGACCTCCAAGGCCAAGGCGCCCTGCCCCGGCGCGGGCAGCATCAAGGTCAGCGGCAGCACCTCGCCCGGCAGGCCCTTGACGACGGCCGGCGTCCTCAGCAAGGGATGGCCTCCCGCCGCCGGTCCAGGCTCCTCGGCCTGCAGGTAGCCGAGCCGGCGCAGGCCGGCGGCGGCGAGCAGGACGGCGTCCACCGCGCCGCTGCGGACCAGGTTCAGCCGGGTGTCGACGTTGCCGCGCACCGGCACGACCTCGATCGCGCGGCCCTCCCTCTCCGCCCAGTCCTGCAGCTGCAGCGCCCGGCGCGGGGCCCCGGTGCCGACCCGGGCCCCCCGGTCGAGCTCAGCCAGGTGGCGGCCGACGAGGACGTCGCGGGTGTCCTCGCGCTCGGGCACCGCGACCACGGCCAGGTCCGGGTCGGGAGCGGTCGGCAGGTCCTTCAGCGAGTGCACGGCCACGTCAATCTCCCCGGCGCGCAGCGCGTCGCGGACCGCACCGGCGAAGACCCCGGTGCCGCCGATCTCGGTCAGGGCCCGCTGGTCGACGTCGCCACGGGTGGTGACACCGACAAAGGTGCAGGGGACACCGCGCTGGGCGAGCATCTCCGTTACCGCGTCGACCTGGGCCCGGGCGAGCGGGGAGGTGCGGGCCCCCAGACGCAGCGGGCGGGAGCTGGTGGCCGCGGTCACGGGGCCGGGACCTCCGCGGACAGCACGGCCGCCACGGCCTGGGGGTCGAGCGCGAAGAGCTCGCGCAGGGCGGCCGCGTAGTCCACCGCGTCGGGGTCGGTGGACAGCTCCTGCACCCGGACGGTGGGCTGGTGCAGCAGCTTGTCGACCACGCGCCGCACGGTCCGCTGCACCTCGTCGCGTTCGCGTTCCCCGAGCGCCGGCAGCCGGCTGGCCAGCCGGGCCATCTCCCCCGCCACCACGTCGGAGGCCATCGAGCGCAGGGCGACGACGGTGGGGGCCACCTGGGCGGCCCGCCGCAGGCCGAGGAAGTCGCGGACCTCGGCGTGCACGAGCGCACGGGCCTCAGCCACCTCGGAGGAGCCCGTCTCGTCGTCGCGGCCCGCCACCAGCCGGTCCAGGTTGACCAGGCTGATGCCCAGGGTGTGCACGTCCTCCGACACGTCGGGGGGCAGCGCGAGGTCGACCACCCCGGTGACGGGGGTGCCAGCGAGCTGGCCGGCGCCGATGGTCATGGACCGGGCCCCCGTGCAGGTCACCAGCACGTCGGTCTCGGCGAGGGCGGCGTCGAGCTGGTCGAGCGGAACCGCGCGGCCGCCCACGGACTCGGCCAGCCGCTCTGCCCGGGCGAAAGTGCGGTTGGCGCAGCTGACCTGGGCGCCGGCAGCGGCGGCGGTGCGGGCGGCCAACCCGGCCATCTGCCCGGCGCCGACGACCAGCACCCGGCGACCGGCCAGGCTGCCGCGCTCGCTGCCGAGCAGGTCGTAGGCCGCGGTCACCAGCGAGCGGCCCGCCGAGCCGATGCCGGTCTCGGTCTGGACCCGCTTACCGACCCGCAGGGCCTGCTGGAACAGCGAGTTCAGCACCGTCCCCACGGTGCCGGAGCCCTGGCAGACGCTCAGCGCCGTCCGGACCTGGCCGAGGATCTGGCTCTCCCCCACCACCACCGAGTCCAGCCCGGCGGTGACCGAGAAGGTGTGGGCCACGGCGCCCTCGTCGAAGAAGACCGCGCACAGGGTCCGGAGCTCGGGCACGCTCAGCCCGGCCACGTCCGCCAGCCCGGCGACGGCGTCGTCGAGGCCGCCGTGGAACCGCGAGACCGACGCGTACAGCTCGGTCCGGTTGCAGGTGGACAGCACCACGGCCTCGTCGACGTGGTCCGAGGCCACCAGGCGTTCGGCCAGCTCCGCGCTCGACACCGCGTCCATGGCCAGCCGGGACAGCATCCCGACGCTCGTGGAGCGGTGCGAGACGCTCACCACCAGAATGCTCATTCGCTCTCGTCCTCGTCGTCGGGTTGACCTGCCGCGTGCACGAGCTCTCGGACCGACCGGCCCGCCACGGGCGCGGCCGTCAGGGAACCGGCGCCCGCCGTCTGCTCGATGGTGCCTGCTCCGGGCGCCGTCCCGCCGGATTCCTCGGCGCGCCGGTGCTCGTGGTAGGCGAGGATCTGGAGCTCCTGGCCCAGGTCGACCTTGCGGACGTTCACCCCGTCGGGCACCGTCAGCACGACGGGCGCGAAGTTGAGGATGCTGGTCACCCCTCGGCTGACCAGCCGGTCGGTGACGTCCTGAGCGGCCTCCGACGGCGTCGCCACCACCCCGATGACCGCACCCGTCGCGACCAGCAGATCCTCGAGGTCGGCGAGGTCGGTGATGGCCAGCCCGTGGATGCGGCGTCCGACCAGGGCCCGGTCGGGGTCGACCAGACCGACGACCCGGAACCCGCGCGACCGGAAGCCGGAGTAGTTGGCCAGTGCGGTGCCGAGGTTGCCCAGCCCGACGATGACGACCGGGTACTCCTCGGCCTGACCGACCTCGCGGGCGATCTGGAAGCGCAGGTGGGCGACGTCGTAGCCGACGCCACGGGTGCCGTAGGAGCCGAGGGAGGACAGGTCCTTGCGCAGCTGGGCGGGACCGACACCGGCCGCGGCGGCGAGCGCCTCGCTGCTGACGGTCCGCATCCCCCCGGCGGCGAGCTGGGCGAGGGCGCGCAGGTAGACCGGCAGCCGGGCGACCGTCGCCTGCGGAAGGCCCTTCGTCGTGCCGAAGGCGCCAGCAGGGTCAGCGGCTTCCCCTGGGACGGGTTGCGCCACGTGTTGAGCCTGCGGGGAGGAGTCGGCGGAGGACACACCTCTCCTGGTCTGTGGGGCAGCAGTACCGTCCCACTCTAGGAGCCACGACCAGGCCGCACAAATGCGGCCCGGCTAGGGATCATGCCTGGAGGGCTGTCCGCAACCGCGTCGGGTCGACGGCCCAGAAGTCATGCTGGACGCCGTCGACGAAGGTCACCGGCACCTCGTTGGTGTAGCGGCTCAGCAGCTCCGGATCGGTGGTGATGTCCTGGGTGGACCAGCCGGTCCCCGACTCTGCGCACACCCGGGAGACCACCTCAACCGCCTGCTCGCACAGGTGGCAGCCGGGTCGCGTCAGCACCAGTACCCGGTCCTCGCTGGTCATAGCTGCTCCTGCTCGGCTCGCGCCGTCTCCTCGCGACCTCTCTGGTCGCTCTGCGGGCATCGAGTTTGGCACAGCTTGCCGGACCGGTCCGCCGCTGCGGGCTGGGCACGGCGTTAGGGTGAGCGGGTGAGCGACGCCGAGGGCCCCGCCCCGGCCGCGGGGACCGCGCACGCATCGGAGGTCACCTTCGAGGACATCCACCCACTACCCGGAGTGGGCGCCTCAGCCGTCGAGGTCGCCTCGGTGGTCGGCGACCCGGACCCCCGGGTGGCCGCTTTCTTCGACCTGGACAACACCATGATCAAGGGTGCGTCCATGTTCCACCTGGCGCGCGGGCTGTACCGGCACGGGTTCTTCGGCACCCGGGTGATCGTCAAGGGCGTCTGGCTCCAGGTCTACTTCCGGGTCGTCGGCCGCGAGAACCCCGCTCACATCGAGCACGCGCGGGCGTCCTCGCTCTCCTTCATCGAGGGCCACACCGTCGCCGAGCTCGAGGCCATCGGCCAGGAGACCTACGAGAACGCGATCCACGCCCGGATCTGGCCGGGGACCCGGGCGCTGGCCCAGCAGCACCTCGACGCCGGCCAGCAGGCCTGGCTGGTGACGGCCGCTCCCGTGGAGATGGCGGGCATCATCGCCGCCCGGCTCGGGCTGAACGGGGCGCTGGGGACCACGGCAGAGCACGTCGACGGGGTCTACACCGGCAAGCTCCGCGGTGAGCTGCTGCACGGTGCGGCCAAGGCCGACGCCGTCCGGGCGCTGGCCTTGGCGGAGGGCCTTGACCTGGACCGCTGCGCCGCCTACTCCGACTCCTTCAACGACCTGCCGATGCTGTCCCTTGTCGGGCGCCCCGGCGTCATCAACCCCGACCAGCGCCTGCGCCGGCACGCCGTGCAGCAGGGATGGCCTGTGCGGGACTTCCGGCGGGGACGCAAGGCCGGCCGGGCGGGTCTGCTGGGGGCCGGTGCGGCTGGCGGGGCCGGTGGGGCGCTCGCCGCCGGTCTGGTGCTGCGCCGGCTGGTACGTCGGTTGCTCCAGCGCTGAGCCAAGGCGTGGCGGTGACGGTTAGCGCCGACGTATCAAGACGGCGGCAACGCCGACGTAGACCAGGTAGCACAGCAGGCTCAAGACGGCCAGCTTGGCGCCCTGGTCAGGCCGGTCGGCGACCACCACGACCACCGCGACAGCGACGGCGAGCAGGCCCAGCGCTGCCGCTCCAGTGTTCACCAGACCGCTCAGGTCGTGCCGACCGGTACCCGCCAACCGGGAAGGCGCGCGGCGGACCGAGAGAGCGGAGAAGGCGGCGGTAGCCACCATCAGCAGCACCAGGGGCCAGGCCATCTCGACGACCGTCTCAGGCGGGACGGAAGCGACGCGGGCCGCCGGGTCCCAGGGGCGAACCCCCGGCACCCGGACGACCCGCGTCAACGCTGCGCTGGACTGGGGCTTACTTGCCGGCGCGGCGGCGCTGGATGCGGGTGCGCTTGAGCAGCTTGCGGTGCTTCTTCTTCGCCATCCGCTTGCGGCGCTTCTTGATGACCGAACCCATGAACAACCTCTCGACTACCGAGACGCCGTCGGCCTCGGGCTGCTACGAACACGTCCGGTCTACCGCCGGACAACCCTGGCATGCTACCCGGCGGGGAGGACCCCGCGCGAACCGACGACCACGCGACCGCTCGTCCTCGACGCAACGGTAGCCTCGGCGCCCGTGGCTCACTACGTGGAGGACTTCAGCCCCGGATCCGGTTCGCGGAGCGCCCCGCGCGCCTGGGTGAGCAGCGATGCTCCCGCGCTGAGCCTGGACGGGACGTGGCAGTTCCGGCTCCACCCGAGCCACCACGGCCTGGCCGAGCCGCCGACGACCGAGGGCGGGTGGGACACGGTCACCGTTCCGTCGCACTGGGTGCTCGGCGCCGACGGGGTGCCGGCGGACGCCGGGCGCGGCCGGCCGATCTACACCAACGTGCAGTACCCCTTCCCGGTCGACCCGCCCTGGGTGCCGGACGAGAACCCGACCGCGGACCACCGCCGGACCTTCGACCACCCGGGCTGGGACGTGGAGCGCACGCTGCTGCGCTTCGACGGGGTCGAGTCGGTGTACAAGGTGTGGCTCAACGGGGCCGAGATCGGCGTGGGCACGGGGAGCCGCCTGGTCAACGAGCTCGACGTGACCGCGGCACTGCGGCCAGGGGAGAACGAGCTGCTGGTCCGGGTGTCCCAGTGGTCCGCGGCCAGCTACCTGGAGGACCAGGACCAGTGGTGGCTGCCCGGCATCTTCCGCAGCGTCACCCTGCTGGGCCGCCCCGTGGGCGCGCTCGAGGACGTCTGGCTGCAGCCGGGCCTGCTTTCCGACGACGAGGGCGCGGGCGTCCGCGGGACCCTGCGGCCCGTGCTGCAGGCCGGCCTCGCTGCCTACCCCGTCACCCTCAGGGTGCCCGAGATGGGGATCGAGCAGACCTTCGCCGACGCGGGGGCGCTCGCGCCGGTCGAGGTGGGGACGGTGCAGCCCTGGACGGCTGAGACCCCTCGCCTCTACACCGTCGAGGTGGCCTCGGGGGGTGAGACGGTGACGGTCCGCGTCGGCTTCCGCGAGGTGCGCATCGAGGGCGACCGCTTCCTGGTCAACGGGTCGCCGGTGACCTTCCGCGGCGTCAACCGGCATGAGACGCACCCCGTCCGCGGCCGTGTCTTCGACGAGGAGCACGCGCGCGCCGACATGGTGGCCATGAAGCGGGCGAACGTCAACGCGATCAGGACCAGCCACTACCCGCCGCACCCGCGGGTCCTCGACCTGGCCGACGAGCTGGGCTTCTGGGTCATCGACGAGTGCGACCTGGAGACCCACGGTTTCGAGTACCAGGGGTGGCGGGACAACCCCAGCGACGACCCCCGCTGGACCGCGGCCTACCTCGACCGGATCGAGCGGACCGTCGAGCGCGACAAGAACCACCCCTGCGTGGTCATCTGGTCCCTCGGCAACGAGGCGGGAACCGGCCGCAACCTCGCGGCCATGGCCTCGTGGGTGCACCGCCGCGACCCCGGCCGGCCCGTGCACTACGAGGGTGACTACACCGGGCAGTACACCGACGTCTACTCCCGGATGTACCCGGCGCTGCTCGAGGTCGAGGCCATCGGCAGCGGGGTCGGGCCCATCCGGTACACCGGCCCGGCCGAGGGCGAACGGGTGCGCTCCATGCCCTTCTTGATGTGCGAGTACGTGCACGCGATGGGCAACGGTCCCGGGGCCATCGCGGAGTACGACGCGCTCACCGAGCGCTACCCCCGCCTGCACGGAGGGTTCGTGTGGGAGTGGCGCGACCACGGGCTGGCCACCCGGACCGCGGACGGCACCCCCTTCCACGGCTACGGCGGCGACTTCGGCGAGGTCGTCCACGACGGCAACTTCGTGATGGACGGCATGCTGCTGCCCGATGACACCGCCACCCCGTCGGTGGCGGAGTTCGCCGCCGTGCACACGCCGGTGGTCCTGACGCTGGCCGGACCCGTGCTCGGAGTCCGCAACCGCTACCACACCGCGGACACCGCCCACCTGCGCGTCGTCGCCGGGGTGGTCTCCGGCACCGACGGCCGGCTAAGTCAGGAGACGGAGCTCGACCTGCCGGTGCTGGCTCCCGGTGCCTCGGTGAGCCTCCCGCTGCCGGACGCGCTGGTGGACGGCGCCGACGGCGGCTGGTGGGACGTCCGCGTCGAGCTGGCGACCGACCAGCCCTGGGCGCCGGCGGGTCACGTGCTCGGCCGGGCGCAGGCGGCCCGGCCGGTGTGCGCGTCCACCGAGCCCGTCCTGCCCCGGAGCGTGCGCCTGCCGTCGCCGGTCACCTCTCCCAGCACGCCCACGCTGGGTCCCGCCACCTTCGACGCCCGGACCGGGCGGCTGACGCGGCTGCACGGCCTGGAGGTGGACGGCCCCCGGCTGGAGCTGTGGCGCGCGCCCACCGACAACGACCGCGGCGCCAGCTTCGGATCCTACGAGACCGCCCGGCCCGAGGAGACCCCCTACGGCACCGGGGCGCTGGCGCCGTCGTCGGAGCAGCGGTGGCGGGCCCGCGGGCTGGACCGGCTCGTGCACCGGCTGCTCGAGTTCCGGGCCGGACCCGACACCGTCGTGAGCACCGTCCGGGTCGGGACGGCCAACAGCGGGCTCTTCGTCGAGGTCCGGACACGGTGGGAGCTCCTGGGGAGCGGCGTGGGCTGCTTCGTCGACATCGTGCCGTCGGCGGGCTGGGACTGCACCTGGCCCCGCGTCGGCGTCCGCCTGGACCTGCCCGGCGCGGTGGACCGCGCCGAGTGGTTCGGCACCGGCCCGGCTGAGTCCTACCCCGACACCCGGGCCGCTGCGCGGATCGGTCGCTTCGCCGCCGGCGTGGAAGAGCTCGGAGTGCGGTACTCGCGTCCCCAGGAGACGGGTCACCGCTCGGGGCTGCGGCACCTGGAGCTGGGCGGGGCGGACGGAACGGTGCTGGCGTTGCGGACGGCCCCCGACACCGCCGGCCGCTGGCCCGGCTTCACCCTCAGCCGCCACACCCCTCAGCAGGTCGACCGGGCCCTGCACCCGCACGAGCTGCCGCGGAGCGAGCGGACCCACCTGTTCCTGGACGCGGCCGTCCACGGCGTCGGCAGCCGGGCATGTGGCCCCGACGTGCTCCCCGAGCACGCCCTGTGGCCAGGGGCGCACCAGCTCACGCTGGTCTTCGAGGACCCGGCGCTCAGCTAGCGGGCAACGCCGGGCCGGCCCGTCTCAGGTCTGTGACCCCGTCTCGTAGAAGGCGTCGCGGACGTAGGCCTGGACGGCCTGCTCGGCCACGCGGAAGCTGCGGCCGAAGCGGACGGCCTCGATATCGCCGTGGTGGATGAGCCGGTAGACCGACATCTTGGACACCCGCATCATGGCGGCGACCTCGGCCACCGTGAGGAAGTGCACCCCGGTGGGGTCGCCGTCGCCGAGGGTGGCCTCACCTCGCTTCGACTCCTGCGCCATGCTCACCCCCTGTCCGAGCCGCCCCCGCAGCCCCTCGGTGTGCCGAGTCCTGCTGTGAGGGTAGTGGCAGATGAGACGCCAGCGATAGGACGAGTTCTAGCCCTGTGGACGGCTGGCCGCTGCCGCCTCCGTTCAGAGGCCGGGGTCGAGACCCAGCTCGGGGTAGACCGCACGCCGGGTGGCGAGCACGGCCTGGTCGACGCGGCTCGCCGGGTTGACGCCCTCCTCGAAGGGGGTCCAGGCTGCATCGGCACCGTCCGACATCGTCTCCGGCGCCCAGGGCCCGACCTCGTCGCGCCAGGCCTGCGGGGTGAGGGTGTCCGGTGCGACCGGCTCACCGCTGACGATGCCCAGCAGGTGGGTCCAGGCCCGCGGCACGACCTGCAGGAGGGCGTAGCCGCCTCCCCCGGTCGAGACCCAGCGGCCCTCGCAGAACCGGTCCGCCAGCCCGGCCAGCGCCAGGTAGGAGGCGCGCTGGCCGTCCAGCGACAGGTCCAGGTCGGCGAGCGGGTCGTGCTCGTGGGAGTCGCAGCCGTGCTGGGTCACCAGGACCGTGGGCCGGAAGGCTTGCAGCACGTCCGGCACGATGGCGTGGAAGGCACGCAGCCACCCCGCGTCGGTGGTGCCCGGCGGGAGGGCGACGTTGACCGCGGTGCCCTCGGCACCCGGGCCGCCGGTCTCGTCGGGGAACCCGGTGCCGGGGAAGAGGCAGGCGGGCGTCTCGTGCAGGCTGATGGTCATCACCCGCGGGTCGTCGTAGAAGATCGCCTGCACGCCGTCGCCGTGGTGGACGTCGACGTCGACGTAGGCGACCCGCTCGCAGCCGGCGTCGAGGAGCCAGCGGATGGCCACCGCGATGTCGTTGTAGATGCAGAACCCGCTCATGGAGCGGGGCATGGCATGGTGCAGGCCGCCGCTGATGTTGCTCGCCCGCAACGCCTCGCCCGACCAGACGCTGCGCGCGGCCTCGACCGTGGCCATGGCGACCAGTCCGGCGACGTCGTGCATCCCCTCGAACACCGGGTTGTCGGAAGTGCCCAGCCCGAACTCCGGGTCGGGCAGACCGCGCTGGACAGCCGCGATGTAGGCCGGGTCGTGCACCCGGGCCAGCAACCCCAGGTCGATGGGGGGCGGCGGGACCACGTCGAGCCGGTCCAGCACCCCCAGCTGACGGGCCAGCTCGACGGTGTTGCCCACCCGGCCGGGGGCCATCGGGTGGTCGCTGCCGAAGTCGTAGCGGCTGAGGTCCGGGGAGTGGACCATCCGGCCCCTCACGGCCGGGTCCCCGGCTGGCGGGCAGCCTCGGCGAGCTCCCGGCTGCGGTCGCGGGCCGCTTCCATGGCGGTCAGAAAGGCCGCGCGCACCTTGTGCTCCTCCAGCTGGCGCAGAGCCGCCGCGGTGGTCCCGCCCGGGGAGGTCACGCGCTCACGCAGCAGGGCCGGGTGCTCGCCGGTCTCGCGCAACAGCGTGGCCGACCCCAGGAGCGTCTGCACGACGAGCTCGGTGGCAGTGTCTCGGGGCAACCCGAGGTGCACCCCGCCCTCGATCATCGCCTCGGCCAGCAGGAACACATAAGCCGGGCCCGAGCCGGACACCGCGGTGACCGCGTCCTGGTAGCGCTCGGGGACCACGACGACGCGGCCGGTGGCCGACAGGATCGCGCTCACCCGCGTCAGGTGCTCCTCGGTGCTGGCCGAGCCTGGCGACAGGGCGGCCATCCCCTGGTCGACCTGGGCGGGGGTGTTCGGCATGACCCGCACCACCGGGGTGCCTTCCGGCAGCGCCGCCTCCATCGAGGCGGTGTCGACGCCCGCGGCCAGGGAGACTACGAGGGCCCCGGGACGCAACGCGGGGCTGATCTCCACCAGCAGGTCGGGGACGTCCTGAGGCTTGACCACCACGACGACGGTGTCGGCGCCGGCGACGGCCTCCACGTTCTCGAGCATGACGATCCCGTAGCGGGCGCTCAGCTCGACCTGGCGCTCAGGCCGCCGGTCGGTGGCCACGATGCGCTCCGGTGACCAACCGGCTCGCACCAGGCCAGACAGCACCGTCTCGCCCATGACGCCGGCGCCCAGGATGGCGATACGCAGCCCCTCGCCCGGCTCCCGCACGTGTTCGCCGACAGACCCCCCGGTCCCCGTCACGTCCTCAGGCCTGGCCCGGGACGAGACGGTCAGCGAGCAGCTCGGCGATCTGGACCGCGTTGAGCGCTGCCCCCTTGCGGAGGTTGTCGTTGGAGATGAACAGGACCAAGCCCTTGCCGGCGGGCGCGGACTGGTCGGCCCGGATCCGGCCGACGAAGCTGGGGTCGGCTCCGGCCGCGTCCAGCGGCGTGGGTACGGCCATCAGCGAGACGCCGGGCGCCTGGGCCAGCAGCTCGGTGGCGCGCTCCGGGCTCAGGTCGTCGGCGAACTCCGCGTGGATCGCAAGGGAGTGCCCGGTGAAGACCGGCACCCGGACGCAGGTCCCGGCCACCAGCAGGTCCGGCGCGTGCAGGATCTTGCGCGACTCGTTGCGCAGCTTCTGCTCCTCGTCGGTCTCACCGCTGCCGTCGTCGACGACCGAGCCGGCCAGGGGGACGACGTTGTAGGCGATCGGCTTGACGTAGGTCTGCGGTGCGGGGAACTCCACCGCGTCACCCCGGAAGGCGAGCCCGGCAGCCCGGTCGGCGACGGCGCGCACCTGACCGTCGAGCTCGGCCACGCCCACGCCGCCGGAGCCGGACACCGCCTGGTAGGTGGCCACCTGCAGGCGGGTCAGCCGGGCTTCGCGGTGCAGCGGCGCGAGCACGGGCATCGCGGCCATGGTGGTGCAGTTCGGATTGGCGATGATGCCCTTCGGCGGCCGCAACGCGTCCTCGGGGTTGACCTCGGCGACGACCAGCGGGACGTCGGGGTCCATGCGCCAGGCCGAGGAGTTGTCGATCACCAGGGCGCCGGCGGCGGCCACCCGGGGGGCGACGGCCTTGGAGGCGGCCTTGCCGTTGGAGAACAGGGCCAGATCCAGGCCGGCGAAGTCCGCCGTGTCGGTGTCCTCGACGACGATCTGGGCGTCCTTCCAGGCCAGGGCGCGGCCCGCCGACCGCGCCGAGGCGAAGAACCTCAGCTCGGTGACCGGGAAGCCACGCTCCGCCAGCAGGGTCCGCATCACTCCACCGACCTGACCGGTCGCTCCGAACACACCTACACGCATGAGCCCAGCCTAAGACCTCGCCGACGACGTCCTCACCCACTTCCGAACCGTGGTTTCTCTCGGGCACCTCTTCCTAGGGCGCGTCCGACGACAGATCCTGCGGCCTCGGGTGAGCGGAGCCGCCTCCTGCGCGGGGCAGGATGGTCCGGTGAGCGCGCAGCCCCCGGTGGCGACGGTCGACCGACGGCGGATCGGTCTTGAGGTGGTGCTGGTGCTGGCGCTCTCGCTCGGCCAGTCGGCCGTCTACTCGGTGCTGCGGATCATCGAGCGGCTGACCAGGCCCGTCCCGCTGTCAGCCCAGACCTCGACCCTCAACGCCTCCACCACCCCGGACCGGCCGTGGCTGGACCTGGCCTACCAGCTGGCCGGCATCGCCTTCGCCTTCGTCCCGGTGCTGCTCGTGCTCCACCTGCTCGGCCGGACCTCCCGGTCCGCCGGCGCCCGGATCGGCTTCGACCTGCACCGCCCGCGCTTCGACCTGGTCACCGGGGTCGTCCTGGCCGCGGCCCTGGGTCTCCCGGGTCTCGGGCTCTACCTGGGGGCCCGCGAGCTGGGCCTCAACACCGACGTGCAGGCCTCGGCCCTGGCGGGGGCCTGGTGGACGGTTCCCGTGCTCGTGCTGTCGGCGTTCCAGAACGCCGCCCTGGAGGAGGTGGTCATGATCGGCTACCTCTTCACTCGGCTGCGGCAGCTGGCGTGGCAGCCCTGGGTGATCTGGCTGGGCAGTGCCTTGATTCGGGGCTCGTACCACCTCTACCAGGGCTTCGGGGGCTTCGTCGGCAACCTCGTCATGGGCCTGGTCCTCGGCCTGGTCTACCTGCGCTGGCGCCGTGTCGGCCCGCTGGTTGTCGCCCACACCCTGCTGGATGTCGTCGCCTTCGTCGGCTACGCCCTGGTCGCTCCGCACGTGTCCTGGCTGTGAGCGCCGCCCAGGCGTGATCGCGGCGTCAGAGGTTCTCGGTGGTCCCGCCGCCGTCGGTGGCGAAGGATGGCTGCACCGGCGTCTGGAGGTGTGACCGGGTGAAGGCCAACGACTCGGCGAGGTCCTCCTCGCGGCTGGCGCGCGTCGGGTTCCTCCGCGTGTTGAGCTCCAGCACCACGTGGCCGGAGAAGTTCTGCGCGGCCAGGTGCTCGAGCAGCGCGCCGGCCTGCTGGTCGCCCCGGCCGGGGACGAGGTGCTCGTCCTTGACCGAGCCGCTGCCGTCGGTCAAGTGGACGTGCCGGAGCCGGTCGCCCCAGGAGCGCGCCAGGTCGAGCGACTGCTGTCCGGCGGTCGAGGCGTGCGAGAGGTCGAGGGTGAGGTCGGCGTAGTCGAGCCCGGTGGGGTCCCAGCCCGGCACGTAGGCCTTGAGCTCACCCGCAGGCGTGCGCCAGGGGTACATGTTCTCGACGCAGAAGGTGATGCCGGTGGACTCGGTGAGGCGTCGAATCCCGTCGACGAAGGTCCGGGCGTACTCACGTTGCCAGCGGAACGGCGGGTGGACGACGACGACGCCGGCGTCGAGCCGGCGGGCGGCCTCGGCGGAGCGCTCGAGCTTGGCCCACGGGTCGGTCCCCCATACCCGCTGCGTGATCAGCAGGCAGGGAGCGTGGACGGCCAGCACCGCGATGCCGTGGTAGTCGCGGAGCTTCTCGACCGCGTCGATGTCGGCAGCCACCGGGTCGATGCCCACCATCACCTCGACGCCGTCGTAGCCGAGGCGGCGCGCCAGCTCGAACCCGCTGGCGGTCGTCTCGGGATAGACCGAGGAGGTCGAGAGCCCGATCTTGGCGGGGGGCACCCGCACCTGCTCCCCGGAGGACCCCGTCGGGGGCGTGGCGTCTGGCACGACCCCAGCGTAGTGCGCACGACTGATCGCCGGGCGTGACCGCCGCCTAGGCTTCCCGTTGTGCCCGAAGTGCTGATCGGCTTCCCCCGCGCCTTCGTCGACTTCTCCGACCCGGCCGAGGAGGACCAGGTCTTCCACTGCGACCTCACCTGGCTCACCTCGCGCTGGACCTGCATCTTCGGCCGAGGCTGCCAGGGGATCTACGCCGACCGTCCCGACGACGGGTGCTGCACCCTCGGCGCCCACTTCGCCGGCGAGGAGGACGAGGCGCGCGTCGCCGCCGCGGTGTCGCGGCTGACGCCTCAGGTCTGGCAGCTCTCGGCCCGGGCGGCTCTCGACGGCTGGGCCGAGCCGGAGAGCACCGAGCACCTCGCCGAGGGTGAGGTGCCGGGACGCACGACCCGGGTGGTGGACGGGGCCTGCGTCTTCCTCAACCGACCGGGCTTCCCCGGCGGAGCCGGCTGCGCCCTGCACCGGCTGGCCCTGGAGGAGGGCCGCCCGATCACCGAGACCAAGCCGGACGTGTGCTGGCAGCTCCCGATCCGACGCCAGTACCGCAGCGTCACCCGCACCGACGAGACCACCTACACCGAGGTGTCCATCGGGGAGTACAGCCGCGACGGCTGGGGGCCGGGGGGACACGACCTGGACTGGTACTGCACGGCCAACACCGACGCTCACGTGGGGTCCGAACCGGTCTACCGCTCGGCGCGCGACGAGCTGGTCGCCCTGATGGGCGCCGAGGCCTACGCCCTGCTCGCCACCTACTGCGACGACTTCGACCGCGCCGGCAGCCCGTGGCTGCGCCACGGCGCCGACCCGGCGCCCCGCAGCAGGGCGGGTTCGTGGTCCGCGGCCGGGGGGTGACAATGAGACCCATGCACCTTGACCACCTGTCGTTCGCCGCGGGGCCCGAGGGGCTCGACGCGACGACGCAGCGGCTCAGCGCACTGCTGGGGACGCCGTTCCGTGAGGGCGGTTTCCACCCGCGGTTCGGCACCCGCAACAAGATCCTCCCGATGACCGACGGGCAGTACCTGGAGGTGGTGGAGGTGCTCGACCACCCCGCGGCCGACAAGGCACCGTTCGGTCAGGCGGTCCGCGCACGCTCGGAGGATGGGGGCGGGTGGCTCGGCTGGGTGGTCGCGGTCGACGACATCGCCCCGCTGGAGCAGCGGCTGGGTCGCGCCGCCGCCGAGGGGCACCGGGTCCTCGAGGACGGCACCCGGTTGGAGTGGCAGCAGCTGGGGATCAAGGGGCTGCAGTCGGACCCGCAGCTGCCGTTCTTCGTCAGCTGGCGCAGCGACCGCGTCTTCCACCCCTCCCACGGCGGGCGGGAGGTTGAGCTGCTCAAGATCGAGATCGCCGGCGATCGGGAGCGCGTCGACGACTGGCTCGGCGGGCGCTCGGACACCATCCTCCACGACGTCGACATCGACTGGGTCGCCCCGAACGGCCAGCCCGGTCTGGTCGCTGCCCTGTTCAGCACCCCGCGCGGCGAGGTGCGGATCTAGCCCGGACGCGCCTGGGAGGATGAGCACCATGCCGGTCCGCATCCGTCCCGCCGTCGCCGCCCTGCCCGTGTACAAGCCCGGTCGACCGGCGCCGGCCGGCCCGGGTACCCCCGCCTACAAGCTCTCGAGCAACGAGAACCCCTACCCGCCGCTGCCCGGGGTGCTCGCGGCCACGCAGGCCGCGGTGGCGGGCATGAACCGCTACCCGGACCTCGCCAACGCCGCGATGGCGGCGGCGGTGGCGCGCCGGCTGGGCGTCGAGCCGGAGAGCCTGGCCTTCGGCACCGGGTCCGTGGCGGTGCTCTACCACCTGCTCAGCGCGGTCTGCGAGCCCGGCGACGAGGTGGTCTACGCCTGGCGCAGCTTCGAGGCCTACCCGATTGCGGTGCAGATCACCGGGGCCACCGCCGTGCCCGTGCCGCTGGGGCCGGGGTCGGTGCACGACCTCGACGCGCTGCACGCCGCGATCACCCCCGCCACCCGGGTCGTGATGCTCTGCACGCCCAACAACCCGACCGGCCCGGCTCTGGCCCACGATGCCCTGGAGCGCTTCCTCGACTCCGTCCCCGAGCATGTGCTGGTGATGGTGGACGAGGCCTACGTCGAGTTCGTCGACGACCCGTCGGCGGTGCGGGGGCTGGAGGTCGCCCGCGGGCGGCCCAACGTCGTCGTGCTCCGGACGTTCTCGAAGGCCTACGGACTGGCCGGCTTCCGGGTGGGCTTCTGCGTGGCCGAACCGGCACTGGCCGCGGCGGTCCGCGCCGTCTCGCTGCCGTTCGGCATCTCGGTCGCCGCCCAGGCTGCGGTGCTGGCCAGCCTCGAGGCGGAGCCGGCGCTGCAGGAGCGGGTAGCCGCCCTGGTGCGGGCCCGGGGCGTGCTGCGCGAGGGCCTGCGGGACCTGGGCTTCGACGTCCCGGTCGCGCAGGGCAACTTCGTCTGGCTGCCCGCGGGGCCGCTCACCGCGGCCTACGGCGAGGCCTTCGGAGCCGCCGGCGTGGTGGTCCGCCCGTACACGGCCGGCGAGCGCGGCGACGGCGTCCGGGTCACCGTGGGCGAGGACGCGGCGAACGCCCGCGTGCTGGAGGTGGCGGCCCGGCTGCCCCGACCCTGAGCCCGCGGCGCGGCCGGCGCGAACTGTCAGCACCGCCGCTTACGGTGCAGCCATGGCCAAGTCGACGACGCGTCCCGCGTTCACCTGCACCGAGTGCGGCTGGACGTCGGGCAAGTGGGTGGGTCGCTGCAACGAGTGCATGACCTGGGGCAGCGTGGCGGAGCAGGGCGCTCCCAGACTCGCCTCGGTGCGTTCCTCGGTGCCCGTGGCCAAGGCGGTCCCGATCAGCCAGGTCAGCGCGGACGCGGCCCTCCGCACGCTCACCGGGGTCGGTGAGCTCGACCGCGTGCTGGGGGCCGGTGTCGTCCCCGGCGCCGTGCTGCTGCTGGCCGGTGAGCCGGGGGTGGGCAAGTCGACCCTGCTGCTGGAGGTCGCTGCCCGGTGGGCCAAGGCAGGCCGGCGCACGCTCTACGTCAGTGGCGAGGAATCCGCTGCCCAAGTCCGGCTGCGCGCCGGGCGCACGGACGCCCTCGCCGACGAGCTGTACCTCGCCGCGGAGACCGACCTGGGCACCGTGCTGGGACACATCGAGGAGGTCGCACCCTCGCTGATGGTGCTGGACTCGGTGCAGACCGTGGGCACGGCCGAGGCGGACGGCTCCCCCGGCGGGGTCACTCAGGTGCGGGAGGTGACCGGGGCCCTGGTGCGGGTGGCCAAGCGCCGCGGGATGGCCGTCATCATCGTCGGGCACGTGACCAAGGACGGCACCATCGCCGGGCCCCGGATGCTGGAGCACCTGGTCGACGTGGTGCTGGCCTTCGAGGGCGACCGGCACTCCGGCTTCCGGATGGTCAGGGCCACCAAGAACCGGTTCGGTCCGGCAGACGAGGTGGGCTGCTTCGAGATGGGTGAGCAGGGCATCGTCGAGGTACCGGACCCCTCGGGCCTGTTCACCTCCCGGCACGCCGAGCCCGTCCCGGGCACCTGTGTCGCGGTGACCATGGAGGGGCGGCGACCCCTCCTGGCCGAGCTGCAGGCCCTGGTCGCCCCGTCCCCGCTCCCCCAGGCGCGCCGCACCATGCACGGCGTCGACACCGGACGGATCGCCATGGTCCTGGCGGTGCTCGAGCGGCGCTGCCGGGTCAGGCTCTACGACCGCGACGTCTACGTCTCCACCGTGGGCGGGGCCAAGGTGACCGACCCCTCGGCCGATCTGGCTGCGGCCCTGGCCATCGCGTCGGCGGCGACCGGGACCACGATCCCGAACGGTGTGGTCGCGTTGGGTGAGGTCGGGCTCGCCGGGGAGCTGCGCCGCGTGCCCGGCACCGACCGGAGGCTCGCCGAAGCGGCCCGGCTCGGGTTCACCGAGGCCGTCGTCCCGGCGGAGACGGGTCAGGCCCGCGACCGGATGCCCACCGTGCGGCACGGGCTGCGGGTGCACGCGGCGTCCACCCTGCAGCAGGCGCTCGACGCCGTCGGTCTGCTCCCCCGGCGCGGGGCCGGCCCGGAGTCCAGCGCGGACGTGGGCTGAGGTCCCCCGCCCCTAGGATGGTGCCGCAGGCGGAGGGAGGTGAGGACGATGGCGGGCACGGACCAGCGGAGCGCGATCTTCGAGCACCTCGCCCGGATGGCTCCCGGCACCCCGCTGCGCGACGGCTTCGAGCGGATCCTCCGTGGACGCACGGGCGCCCTGGTCGTCCTCGGCCGCAACGACGTCACCGATGCCGTCTCCACGGGCGGCTTCGAACTCGACGTCCCCTTCAGCCCCACGGCCCTGCGTGAGCTGGCCAAGATGGACGGCGCCATCGTCTTGGACCTGGAGTCCATGCGCATCGTCAGCGCCGGCGTCCAGCTGATGCCAGCCGCCTCGATCCCTACCGTGGAGACCGGTACCCGCCACCGGACCGCTGACCGGGTGGCCCAGCAGTCGGGTCTGCCGGTCGTCTCGGTCTCGGCGTCCATGTCGACGATCTCGCTCTTCCTCGATGGTCACCGCCACGTGTTCGAGCAGTCGGACGCCATCTTGTCCCGGGCCAACCAGGCGCTGCAGACGTTGGAGCGCTACCGCGCCCGCGTCTCGGAGGTGACGGCGCGACTGTCCTCGCTCGAGGTGCAGGACCAGGTGACCGTGGCCGACGTGGCCCTGGTGGCGCAGCGGCTCGAGATGGTCCGGCGGCTCAACGCCGAGCTGGACGGTTACGTCGTCGAGCTCGGGACGGACGGGCGCCTGCTGGCCCTCCAGCTCTACGAGCTGAGCGCAGGCCTCGACGACCTCCGTGAGCTGCTGGAGCGCGACTACCGACCCGACGGGGACTCAGGGTTCGCAGTCTCCTCCCTCGCCGGTCTCGACCTCTCCGAGCTGCTCGACCCGCTGGCTGTGGCGCGGGCGTTGGGGTTCCCCGGCCAGAACCACCTCGACACGCGCCTAGCGGCCCGCGGCTACCGCCAGGTCGCCCAGATCAGCCGTCTGCCGACCGGCCTCGGAGCCCGGCTGATCGAGCACTTCGGCTCGTTGCAGGCTCTCTTCGGCGCCAGCTCCGCCGATCTCCAGGCGGTGGAGGGCGTCGGTGAGAGCCGGGCCCGGACCATCCGCGACGGGCTGTTGCGACTGGCCGACGCGGCCTACGACGACCGCGTCGACTGAGCGTCCTCAGCCCCCGAGGATCATCCGCAGCTGCACCGGCTTCGCGCCGTCGAGCTGGGCGGTGGCGAAGTAGGTGCCGGGCCGCGGCACCTCCGTCCGGGTCCGGCAGTCCTTGCGCGAGCGCTTGCCGTCCCAGGCCGTCGTCCACTCCACGGCGTCGCCGGCCTTGACCTTGACGGACCGCTTCTTGACCGCGGTCGAGCAGTCGGCGGTGCTCCAGATCCGGTCGGTGCCCGAGTAGATCTTCAGCTCGAAGTTCCGCGGCGTCACCGAGAGGACGCAGGTCGCGTCGCTGGTGTTGGTCACCGCGACGGCGAAGGTGGACTTCTGCTTGGGCTTCAACCGCTGCTTGCCCGTCAGGGTCGTCCGCAGCGCCTTGGGCCGGCAGGCCACCGGCCCGGTCGGGACGGGCCGCGGCTTGGAGCTCTTCGAGGCCTGGCCGGAAGGCTTGGTGGAGGCCCGCGGCTTCGTCGACGCGGTCGTGCTGGGCGTGGGCGAGGCGCCGGCCTGGACCGACGCCGAGCTGGACGGCGACGGGGACGGGGACGGGCTGACCGTCGCGGGGGCGGTCACCGGCGGCGGCGAAGGATCGGCCGCGACGGCCGAGCCGCTGCTGGACCCGTTGACCACGAGCGCCACCACCAGCCCCACCAGGCCCACGAGGGCGATCAGCACCGCGATCCGACGAGCCCAGTAGGTCTCCTCCGGCTCCGGCCCCACCGGATGCAGCACAGCGCTCATGCGGTGAGCGTAAGCAGCCCCGCCTGCGGTGACCGTCAGCCACGCCGGGCCGTCCCGAACGGACCGCGGGTACGGTGTCCGCCGTGACTGCCGACCCCGGGCCCAGGCGCATCGCGGTCGTCGAGCGGGTGCTCGCCTGGTACGCCACGCACGCCCGAGACCTGCCGTGGCGCCGGCCTGGGGCCACGCCCTGGCAGGTGATGGTCAGTGAGTTCATGCTGCAGCAGACCCCGGTCGAGCGGGTGCGTGGTCCCTGGGCGACCTGGGTGGAGCGGTGGCCGGTCCCCGCGGCGCTGGCGGCGGCGCCGTCCGGGGAGGCGGTGCGGGCCTGGGGCCGGTTGGGCTACCCACGCCGCGCGCTGCGGTTGCACCAGGCGGCGGTGGTGATCACCACCGAGCACGACGGCGAGGTGCCCGCGGACCGGGAGGCGCTGCTGCGGCTGCCCGGTGTCGGCACCTACACCGCAGCCGCGATCGCCAGCTTCGCCTTCGGGCACCGCGAGGTCGTCCTGGACACCAATGTCCGCCGCGTGCTGGCTCGCGTCGACGGCGGCGTCGCCTTCCCCCACGCCACCCCGACGGTGGCCGAGGTCGCCGCCGCTTCGGCCTTCGTGCCCGAGCAGCCCGCCGTCGCCGCCCGCTGGGCGGTCGCGGCGATGGAGCTGGGGGCGCTGGTCTGCGTCGCCCGCAGCCCCCGGTGCGACGCCTGCCCGGTGCGCGAGCTCTGCGCGTGGCGCGGAGCCGGTTACCCGGCCTGGAACGGCCCGCCGCGCAGGGGCCAGACCTACGGAGGCACCGACCGGCAGTGCCGGGGCGCCCTGCTGGCCGTGCTCCGCTCCAGCGACCACCCGGTGGGGCTGCGCGAGCTGGCGGCCGTCTGGCCCGAGGAAGAGCAGCGCCTCCGATGCCTCGCGTCGCTGGTGGCCGACGGCCTGGTCGTCGGACCGCCGACCGGCCCGGTCGCCCTGCCGGGCTGACTCAGACAGTGGCGGGGGTGGTCGTCTCCCGGGACGACCGGGTGGACCCGACGCTCGCCACCACCACGCAGGCCATCGCCGCCCACTGCACCGGGGTGAGGAATTCCGCCAGCAGCAGCATGGCGGCGAGGGTGGCCACGGCCGGCTCCAGGCTCATCAGGATCCCGAAGACCCGCGGGGACATGCGGCGGAGCGCGATCAGCTCCAGGCTGTACGGGATGACCGAGCTGAGCAGCCCGACCGCCAGGCCCAGCAGCAGGACCCGTGGTTCCAGGAGCCGGGCGCCGGCCTCCAGGACCGCAGGTGGGGCCAGGGCGAGGGCCCCGACCAGGCTGGCGACCACGAGGCCAGACACGCCCGGCCACCGGCGTCCGGTGCGGGCACTCAGCAGGATGTAGGCGGCCCAGCCGGCTGCGGCCAGCAGGGCGAACAGCACCCCGGCCACGTCGAGCCGGGTGCGGGAGAACCCCAGCAGGGCGACGCCAAGCCCGGCGAGCACCACCCAGGCGAGGTCCCGGGGCCGACGCGATCCGGCGACCGCGACCCCGAGCGGGCCCAGGAACTCGATGGTCACGGCGATGCCCAGCGGGATGCGGGCGAAGGACTGGTAGATGGCCCAGTTCATGGTGGCCAGGCTGACCCCGAACAGGAGGGCCGCCACCCAGTCGTCACGGCTGTGTCCGCGCAGCCGGGGACGGACCACGACCAGCAGCACGACCGTGGAGGTGACCAGCCGCAGCCACACCATCGCCGTCGGGGGCACGAGCGGGAACAGCTGCTTGGCGATGGCCGCCCCGAACTGCACCGAGACGATGCCAGCGACCACCAGCCAGACGGCGGGGATGCGCTCCAGGGTCCAGGCGCCCCGGACGGGACCGGAGGTCTCCGCAGTCACCGGCTCACCTTTCCACACGAGGGCGGTACCGCCTCCTGCCGTCCGGACGGCAGGATCAGGCCCGCGCGCCCCTCGGGCCCCATCGGGCTCCGTCGGGCTCCGGACAAGCCGAACGGCCAGGCCCCTCCTCCGTAGAGGGGGAACCTGACCGTCGTGAGGCTTCCCGGTCAGTCGTTGCTGGTGGCCTCGGTGCCGTCGTTGAAGCCCTCGATGATGCCACCGAACTCCACCGGCGGGACGTCGGGAGCCGAGGCACGGTCGTTCCCGGTGAAGGTGAACGGCTCCTCCGCGCCCGGCTCAGCGACGTCGACGACGACGATCTGACCCGCGTGCAGCTCGGAGAACAGGATCTTCTCCGCGAGGGTGTCCTCGATGTCGCGCTGGAGCGCACGGCGCAGCGGACGTGCCCCGAGCGTGGGGTCGAAGCCGCGCTGGGCGATCAGCGTCTTGGCTGCGGGCGTGAGCTCGATGCCCATGTCCCGGTCCTTCAGCCGCAGCTCGATCTGGGCCACCATCAGGTCGACGATGTGCTCGATGTCGGTCTGCGTCAGCTGGCGGAACACGACGATCTCGTCGACGCGGTTCAAGAACTCCGGACGGAAGTGCTGCTTGAGCTCGTCAGCGACCTTCGCCTTCATCTTCTCGTACGAGCCGCCGCCATTGCCCGCCCCGCTGAAGCCCAGGGACACGCTCTTGGCGATGTCCCTCGTGCCCAGGTTGGTGGTCATGACGATGACGGTGTTCTTGAAGTCGACCACCCGGCCCTGCGCGTCGGTCAGGCGACCTTCGTCCAGGATCTGGAGGAGTGAGTTGAAGATGTCGGGGTGGGCCTTCTCGACCTCGTCGAACAGCACCACGCTGAACGGCTTGCGGCGCACCTTCTCGGTGAGCTGGCCGCCCTCCTCGTAACCGACGTAGCCGGGAGGCGAACCGAACAGCCGGGACGCCGTGTGCTTCTCCGAGTACTCGCTCATGTCGAGCTGGATCAGCGCGTCCTGGTCGCCGAACAGGAACTCCGTGAGCGCCTTGGTGAGCTCGGTCTTCCCGACGCCGGACGGGCCAGCGAAGATGAACGAGCCGCTCGGACGACGTGGGTCCTTGAGCCCGGCGCGGGTGCGTCGGATGGAGCGGGAGAGCGCACGGACGGCGTCGTGCTGGCCGATGTAGCGCTTGCCCAGTTCCTCCTCCATGTTGAGCAGGCGGGCGGACTCCTCCTCGGTGAGCTTGAAGACCGGGATGCCGGTGCTGGCCGAGAGGACCTCGGCGATGATCTCCTCGTCCACCTCGGCCACCACGTCGAGGTCGCCGGACTTCCACTGCGCCTCGCGCTCGGAGCGCGCGGTGAGCAGCTTCTTCTCGTCGTCACGGAGTCCCGCGGCGCGCTCGAAATCCTGGGCGTCGATAGCGGCTTCCTTCTCCAGCCGGACGGCCGCCACCTTCTCGTCGAACTCCCGAAGGTCCGGCGGCGCCGTCATCCGGCGGATCCGCAGGCGGGCACCCGCTTCGTCGATCAGGTCGATGGCCTTGTCGGGCAGGAAGCGGTCCGAGATGTACCGGTCGGCCATCTGCGCCGCAGCCACCAGGGCCTGGTCGGTGATGGTGATGCGGTGGTGGGCCTCGTAGCGGTCGCGCAGCCCCCGGAGGATGTCGATCGTGTGGGCGATCGTCGGCTCCGCCACCTGGATGGGCTGGAACCGGCGCTCGAGCGCGGCGTCCTTCTCGACGTACTTGCGGTACTCGTCCAGGGTCGTCGCGCCGATGGTCTGCAGCTCACCGCGAGCCAGCATCGGCTTGAGGATGCTGGCCGCGTCGATGGCGCCCTCAGCGGCTCCGGCCCCGACCAGGGTGTGGATCTCGTCGATGAACAGCACGACGTCACCACGGGTCTTGATCTCCTTGAGCACCTTTTTCAGGCGCTCCTCGAAGTCACCGCGGTAGCGGCTGCCGGCCACGAGCGCACCGAGGTCGAGGGTGTAGATCTGCTTGTCACGGAGCGTCTCGGGGACGTCGCCGCGGACGATGGCCTGGGACAGGCCTTCCACCACGGCCGTTTTGCCGACGCCGGGCTCCCCGATCAGCACCGGGTTGTTCTTGGTGCGACGGGAGAGCACGGTCATCACGCGCTCGATCTCCTTCTCGCGCCCGATGACCGGGTCGAGCTTGTTCTCCCGGGCCGCCTGGGTGAGGTTGCGGCCGAACTGGTCCAACACCATCGACGACGACGGGGTCCCGCCGGTCTCGGGGGCGCCGGAGGTTGCGGCCTCCTTGCCCTGGAACCCGCTGAGCAGCTGCAGGACCTGGTTGCGGACGCGGTTGAGGTCAGCGCCGAGCTTCACCAGCACCTGCGCCGCCACCCCTTCACCCTCGCGGATGAGACCCAGCAGGATGTGCTCCGTGCCGATGTAGGAGTGGTTGATCTGCAGCGCCTCGCGCAGGCTCAGCTCGAGAACCTTCTTGGCCCGGGGAGTGAAAGGAATGTGTCCGCTCGGCGACTGCTGGCCGTGGCCGATGATCTCCTCGACCTTTTGCCGCACCGCCTCCAAGGAGATGCCGAGGGATTCCAGGGCCTTGGCGGCGACACCCTCACCCTCGTGGATCAGGCCGAGCAGAATGTGCTCGGTCCCGATGTAGTTGTGGTTGAGCATGCGAGCCTCTTCTTGTGCCAGCACCACGACACGACGGGCTCGGTCAGTAAACCGCTCGAACATGATGTTTGCTCCTCGCCTGCGGCGCGACCCTCACCCTCGTGGAAGGAGCCGACGCCGTCGCTCTCACTGTAGTAGGCCGCACGGGGCAGGGACCCGACCTCGAGCACCCCACAGCCGCCCCTCCGAGAAGGGGCAGACCGCACCACCGGGGAGGACAACGACTTTTCCGCCTGCCGGATTCCGGATCCGCAGATGTGATCGCGGCTGAGGCCTCCGTCAGCGGTGCCGGCGTTCGCCCAGAGCGCACAGATGCACCCCTCGGCGACGCCGGCACGCCGCCGGAATCAGCTGTTCGCGCGCTCGAAGGCCTCGCGGATCTCCGCCGAGATCCTGCCGCGGCTGCTGACCTCGTGGCCGTTGGCCAACGCCCAGGCGCGGATCTCGCTGGTGTTGCCCCCGCCGCCGGAGGTGTCCGCCTTCGTGCCGCGTGCCCGTTCCGGTACCGGTCCGACGCCGCCGACCGCCGGTCTTGCGTGCGTGGCCGATCCAACCCGCGAGCTCGTCGCGCAGCTTGGCGGCATTCTCACTGCTCAGGTCGATCTCGTACTCAGCGCCGTCGAGAGAAAAAGTCACCGTCTCGTCCGCCTCGCCGCCGTCGTAATCATCTTCGAGAATGATCTGTACCCGTTGCGCCATTGATACCTCCACTATCGGTTCGTTTCTGTCGCAAGAACTTTAGCCGTCACTCGTCGATATTCCAAAAACAAACCCGGGCGCGTTATCCCGATACCGCCGCGGAATGCGAACTGACACCGCGGCGAGGAAATTCGCGAGCCGCGCAGGTCCCTGATCCGTTCGCGTGAGGGTGGAGCCGGTCCCGCCGCACGGGGACGGCATCGGGCACCATGGCGCGCGTGCCCACCCCGCCTGCCTCCTTCTTCGACGCGTGGGTGGGCGCAGCCCTTGGACCCGACGGCTTCTGGATCGCTGCCCTCCCGTCCGCGCACTTCCGCACAGCGTCGACGCTGGGACCCGAGCTCGCCGCCGCGGTCGCCTCCCTGCTGGCGGCCCGGCCTGGGCTGCGGCGGGTGCTCGAGGTGGGTGCTGGGGACGGCGCGCTGTTGAACGGGCTCCGGGCCCGGCTCGGCGACGTGACGCTCGTCGGCGTCGACGTGCGGGACCGGCCGACCGGTCTGCACCCCGGGGTCGGCTGGGTCAGAGACCGCTGGGACGTGCGCCGCGACGCCTGGGGTGCCGGCGCCGTTCCCGCCCTGCTGTGCGACGGCGTCCCGACCCTGGTGCTGGCCCTCGAGTGGCTGGACGACCTGCCCTGCCGGCTCGCGGAGCCCGCTCCCGGCGGCTGGTGCGAGCTGGACGCCGACCTGGTTCCGGTTGCCCCGCTCCCCGACGCCGACTGCGCCTGGGTGGAGAGGTGGTGGCCGCACGGCGAGCGGGTGGAGGTGGGCAGAACCCGCGACGCGGCCTGGTCGGCGCTGGTGGCCGCCCTGGGCGCTGCGGGGGGCGCTGCCCTGCTGGTCGACTACGGCCACCTCCGCGAGAACCGTCCGGCGAGCGGGAGCCTGGCCGCTTTCCGGGCTGGCCGGGCCGTCGAGCCCTGGCCCCGCCCTGACCGCAATCTCACCGCCCACGTGGCGCTGGACGCGGTCGCGGCCGCAGGCACCGCCGCGGGTGGCCGGACGGTGCTCGCCGGTCGCCAGGCGGAGGTGCTGCCGCCCCTGCTGCCTGCCGTCGCGGCTTCGCAGGATCCGCTGGCTGATCTCGCCGGTCGCAGCCGTCGCCACGCTCTCACCGCCCGCGCCGGCTGGGGCGGGCACCGGTGGCTGCTGCAGGAGGTGGCGGCCGGCGCTGTGGCAACCTGAGCGCGTGCACGCGCCGCTCCGGGTCCTCGTCGGATCGCTCGGCCCCGGCGTCCTGCCCGACGCAGCCGCCGGCCCGCCGGCGGGCACCGTCCTCCTCGACCTCGGCGCCGACCACCCCAGCAGCACCGGCCTGCTGCAGCTGGACCTCTGGACGGAGAACGGGACCATCACCGGCGCCCAGGTGGTGGTGGGGGCGCTCCACCGCGGGGCGGAGAAGCTGTTCGAGGTCCGCGACTACCGCCAGGTGGGCATGCTGGCCGACCGGCACGACTGGCAGGCGCCCTTCTTCGGCGAGCTCGGCGTCGCACTGGTCTGTGAGCAGCTGCTCGGACTGGAGGTGCCGCCCCGGGCTTCCTGGCTCCGGGCGCTGCTGGCCGAGCACACCCGGGTCCTCAGCCACCTCGGGTTCCTGACCTCGGTGTCGGCTCGGCTGGCCGGGGCGACGCCGCTGCCCCCGCTGCGCGAGGCGCTGCGCGAGCAGACGCGGCGACTCACCGGCAACCGGGTGCACCCCATGGTGGCGAGGATCGGCGGTCTCGCCGTCGACGCCGATCCGGGCTGGCTGGTGGCGGAGACCGCGCTCGTCGCGCAGGTCCGGGACGTGGCCCAGGAGACCGCCGCCCGGCTGGAAGCCGACCCGACCGGAATCGGGGTGGCACCGGTGGACCCGGCCACGGTGACCGCGTTCGGGCTGGGCGGGGTGGTGGCCCGGGCCAGCGGGGTCGGGCTGGACCTTCGCCGCGTCCCCTCACCGCTGCCCTACGCCGAGCTGGCTCCCCTCCTGCGGCCAGCACCCTCTCGTCAGGGAGACGCCCGAGCCCGATGGGCAGCCCAGCTCGCGGAGGTGGTGGACGCCTGCACGCTGGTGGAGGCCTGCGCCGCCCGCCTCGCCGACCTGCCAGGTCCGGTGGCCGTGCGGCTGGGCAAGATCGTCAAGCTGCCCGAGGGCGAGGGGTACCTGGCCCTGGAGGCGCCGCTGGGCGTGGCCGGGTTCTTCGTCGTCTCCCGCGGGGAGAAGACGCCCTGGCGCTTTGCGCTGCGGACCCCCTCCTTCGCTAACGCAGCCGCCCTGGAGCACGTGCTGGTGGGGGTGCCGGTGGTGGACCTGGAGGTCGCGCTGGCCTCGATCGGCTACGTCGTCGGCGACATCGACCGCTGAGCCCGGCCCGGACGCTCAGGCGAAGCGGCGGTCGGCCTCGTAGTTGGGCAGTACGCCCCGGACGGTCTCGAGGGTGCGGAAGTCCAGGACCAAGGAGTCCTCGCGCTCGGTGAGCACGTCGTGGTCGTCCTGGGGGCGATGGGGCAGCTGGTGCAGCTCGGCACCGCCCTCGTGGAGCTCGTGCTCCAGCTCGGCGATGCGGGCGACCAGGGCGGCGATGCGGGCCTCGAGCTTGTGCACGCTGGTGCGCAGCGAGGTGATGGTGCGGTCCCGGTCGGCCACAGTGGTGCGCAGCGCGGAACGCTCGCCCTCCAGGGTGGCGACCTCCTGCCGCAGCCGGACCAGGGTGACCCGCTGCCCCTCCACCGTGCCGACGGTGACGCGGACCCGCTCGGTGAGGGTGTCGACCACCTCGGCGTTGCGGCGGCGCTCGTCGCGGAGCTGCGCACCGTGCCGCTGGCTGGTCTGCGCCAGGGTGCGTGCATGGCGGCGCTCGGCGTGGAACAGCTCCCGCCAGGCGCAGACACAGGCCACCACGGCAGCAGCGACGGCGACGGCGACCCCGACGCGGGTGGCCCAGACCGGCCCGAAGGCGGCGGCGGACGCGGTCACCGAACCCACCACGAGCACCACCTGGGCGGTGCGGCGGAGCCGCGGGGTGTCGGCGGTACGGCTGGCGGCGGTGCGGATGGTGCTCACGCCGAAGACCCTAGTGCGGGGCGGGCTGTGCGCGGCGGAGCGGCGCGCCCGGGAACCGTCGCCGCGTCAGCGGGGCTCGTCCTCGTCGTCGGAGCCGGGCACCTTGCAGGCCCGCTCGAGCAGCAGCCCGCCCGCGACCAGCGCCAGACCGGCAACGACGGACACCAGCGAACGGATCACCCGGTCCCTCGGCGCCGAGGCCTCCAGGGAGGTGAGGAAGTTGAGCGCGAAGCCGAGGTAGCCGCCGGCTACCAGCGCCCCGGCCAGGGCCGAGGCCTTGCCGAGCACGAGGAACGCGACGGCGCGCTGCGGCTCCACCCGCTCCCGGCGCACCTGGATGCGCTGGTGGGTGCTCCGGGCCAGCGCGGCGACCAGGAGCGCGAACACCGCCAGCCCGACCGGGGCAGACCACGGGATGCGCGGCGCGAAGTTCCCGAACGCGTCGGAGACGACCACGACCAGCCACCCCGCCAGGCCGCCGAACAGGGCCGCCACCACGAGGGCGCGGCGGGGGGTCAGCTCGACGGAACCGCCCCCGGATGGCTCGGCCAAGCGGTCAGTCGCTCTCGACGCTGAGGTCGCTGCGCAGGGTGACGCCGCTGGCGTCAACGGCTGCCGCGAGCTCGCCGACGCTCCCCTGCCGCCCGGGCACCGTGCCCTGCGGGTCGATCTCGGCCCAGGGCACCAGCACGAAGCCGCGGTCACCGGCCAGCGGGTGCGGCAGGGTCAGGTCGGGCTGGTCCAGCCGGCTCCCGCCAACGACGATCAGGTCGACGTCGAGCGTCCGGGCGCTCCAGCGGCCTCCGCTGCGGTCGCGGCCGTAGGCGTCCTCGATGGCCTGGGCACGCTCCAACAGGGTCCGGGGCTCCAGGGTCGTCTCGGCCACCACCACGATGTTGAGGAAGTCGGGACTGTTCTCAGGCCCGCCGACGGCCTCGGTCTCATAGACCGAGGAGACGTCGACAACGATCACGTCAGGCGTGTCGCGCAGGGCGTCGAGCGCCCCCTGCAGGTTGCTGAGCCGGTCACCCAGGTTGGAGCCGATGGAGTAGACGACCTTCCGCAGCGGCTTCATGCCGCTGAGGGTGTCGGTGTCGATGGCGTACGGGTTGGGGGAGGTCATGCCTTGCTCCTTGTCAGAATGACGGCGACGTCGGTAGCGGGTACGGGCATCGGGGCGTCCGGCTTGTGCACGGTCACCTCCACGCTCTCGACCGCGGGACGGCGGAGGCAGGTGCGCGCGACGCGGTCGGCCAGGGCCTCGATGAGGTCCAGCGGCTCGCCCTCGATGTCGGCGACCACGTCGGCGGCCAGGGCTCCGTAGTCCACCGTTCGTTCCAGGTCGTCGTTCTCGGCGGCGGGGGCGAGGTCGAGCGTGCAGACGACGTCGACCACGAAGCGTTGGCCCTGCTGGCGCTCGAAGTCGAAGACCCCGTGGTGCCCAAACCCGGCCAGGCCCCGGAGAACGACCCGGTCACGCCCGGGCTGAGCCGGACTCGTCGCTGTGTTGGCAGCCATTCACACCCCCTTGGAAGGGGCACCATACCTGCCTCCGGCTACGGAACCGTGACGCGCGGACGTCAGGTGGACCCCCGCCGACCCAGCCGTTCGACGACGGCGACGGCGTCCCGGCTGGACCGGACAGCGTGCACCCGGACCCCCCAGACCCCCTGCGTCGCCAGCACGGTGGTGAGGGCGGTGGTGGCGTCGTCCCGGCCGGCGGAGGGGCGCGGCGACCCGTCGGGAGCCGCCAGCAGCCCGCCCAGAAAAGCCTTGCGCGACACCCCGACGAGCTGCGGGACCCCGAGCCGAGCCAGAGCTTCGGGGCGCTGGAGCAGGGCCCAGTTGTGCTCGGCGGTCTTGGCGAAACCGTACCCCGCGTCGACCACCAGGTGGTCCTCGGCAACCCCGGCCGCCAGGGCCGCGTCGAGACGGTCCCCCAGCTCGGCGACGACGTCGGCAACCACGTCGCCGTAGGCCGTCCGGTCCTGCATCACGCTCGAGTGCCCACGCCAGTGCATGCAGACGTAGGCGACGTCCAGGCCGGCCACGCAGGCCAGCATCTCAGGGTCCGCCAGCCCGCCCGAGACGTCGTTGACCAGACGTGCGCCGGCCGCGACGGCCGCCGCGGCGACCTCGGCGCGCATGGTGTCGGTGCTGACCACCACGCCCTCGGCGGTGAGCGCCTCGACGACGGGGACGACGCGGCGCAGCTCCTCGGACAGGTCAGGACGCTCCGCCCCCGGGCGAGTGGACTCCCCGCCGACGTCGACGAGGTCGGCGCCCTCCTGCGCCAGGGCCAGCCCGTGGGCGACCGCGGCCGCGGTGTCGAACCAGCGTCCGCCGTCGGAGAAGGAGTCCGGGGTGACGTTGAGGACGCCCATCACCAGCGTCCGGCCCGGCGCGGGCAGGCCGCGGACGACCGGGGGCGGGCTCACCCGCTCACCCTAGGTGGACCGGTCAGGACCGGATCAGACCCATCGCCTCGGCGCGGGTGGCCGGGTTCCGCAGGTGACCCCGGACGGCGCTGGTGACCGTCTTCGAGCCCGGTTTACGCACCCCGCGCATGGTCATGCACAGGTGCTCGCACTCGAAGACGACGATCACCCCGCGCGGCTGGAGGATCCGCTCCAGCGCGTCAGCGACCTGCGTGGTCAGGCGCTCCTGCACCTGCGGGCGCTTGGCGTAGAGGTCGACCAGCCGTGCCAGCTTGGACAGCCCGGTGACCGTCCCGTCCTTACTGGGGATGTAGCCGATGTGGGCCACCCCGGTGAACGGCACCAGGTGGTGCTCGCAGCAGCTCCACACCTCGATGTCCTTGACCAGCACCAGCTCGTCGAAGCCGAGGTCGAACCGCTTGGCCAGGACCTCGTCCGGCGTCTGGTGCAGGCCGGCGAACATCTCGGCGTAGGCCCGCGCTACCCGGCTCGGGGTCTCGCGGAGGCCATCACGGTCGGGGTCCTCGCCGATGCCGATCAGGATCTCGCGCACCGCGGCGGCGACGCGGTCGTGGTCGAAAGCCGCGAGAGGCTGCGGGACGCTGGCCGGCGCCTCCACCGGCGCGACGCCGCTCGGCGCGCCCACCCCGTCGACGTCGACGACGCGCTCGGCGCTCACTGCGGCCGCCCGGTTCCCGGTGTGCCCGTCATCGGAAGTCGGGCCCGCGTGGAGGCTGGCCGTCCCCGCCCACCCCGTGGCCCTGCGGCGGTGAGGCGCTGATGCCCCCGCCGGAACCCGGCAGCTGTGGGGGGATGCCCTGGTGCCCCGGCGGCAGCGGCGCACCGCCCGGCGGGAGCTCGGCTCCCGGACCGGGCGCTCCGGGCAGCTGCCCGTTGGGGACGTGCCCGTTGCCGTTGACCGCAGCCGGAGGCGCGACCGGGGGCGGGGGCATGACCGGAGGCACGGAAGAGGGCACGCGGGAGTCCGAACCGGTCCAGGCCGGACGCTTGGGCCACAGCCGCAGCGACTGGAAGACCTCGGCGACCTCGGCCCGGTCCAGCGTCTCGCGCTCGAACAGCGCCCGGACCAGGTCGTCAAGGACGTCCCGGTTGGCGGTGAGGATGTCGAAGGCCTCCTGGTGGGCGTTCCCGATCAGCTTGGAGACCTCCTCGTCCACGATGGCGGCCACGTCCTCGGAGTACTCCCGACCGTGACCCATGTCGCGGCCCAGGAAGGGCTCCGCGTCCCCCGAGCCCAGCTTGACCGCGCCGAGCCGGTCGGTCATGCCGTACTGGGTCACCATGGCGCGGGCCACGTTGGTGGCCTTCTCGATGTCGTTGCTGGCGCCGGTCGTCGGGTCGTGGAAGACGAGCTCCTCGGCCGCCCGGCCGCCCATCATGTAGGCCAGCTGGTCCAACAGCTCGGCCCGGGTGCTGGAGTACTTGTCGTTCTCCGGCAGCACCATGGTGTAGCCCAGGGCCCGTCCGCGCGGCAGGATCGTGACCTTCTGCACCGGGTCGGTGCCCGGCAACGCCGCCGCGACCAGGGCGTGGCCGCCCTCGTGGTAGGCGGTGACCAGCTTCTCCTTCTCGTTCATCAGCCGGCTGCGCTTCTGCGGCCCGGCGATGACGCGGTCGATCGCCTCGTCCATGTACTCGTTGGTGATCACCCGCGCGTTCTCCCGCGCGGTGAGCAGCGCCGCCTCGTTCAACACGTTGGCCAGGTCGGCGCCGGTGAAGCCGGGGGTCCGGCGGGCCACGGCGGCGAGGTCGACGTCGGGGGCGACGGGCTTGCCCTCGGCGTGGACCTTGAGGATCGCCAGGCGGCCCTTCATGTCGGGAGCCTCCACGGCGATCTGGCGGTCGAAGCGACCCGGGCGGAGCAGCGCCGGGTCCAAGACGTCGGGCCGGTTGGTCGCCGCGATGAGGATGACCCCGCCGCGGACGTCGAAGCCGTCCATCTCCACGAGCAGCTGGTTCAGGGTCTGCTCGCGCTCGTCGTGGCCACCGCCCATGCCGGCACCGCGGTGACGGCCGACGGCGTCGATCTCGTCGATGAAGACGATGGCCGGGGCGTTCTCCTTGGCCTGCTCGAACAGGTCGCGGACGCGGCTGGCGCCGACCCCGACAAACATCTCCACGAAGTCGGAGCCCGAGATGGAGAAGAAGGGGACACCGGCCTCGCCGGCCACCGCGCGGGCGAGCAGCGTCTTGCCGGTGCCGGGGGGGCCGTAGAGGAGCACGCCCTTCGGGATCTTCGCGCCCACCGCCTGGAACTTCGCCGGCTCGGCCAGGAACTCCTTGATCTCCTCGAGCTCCTCGATCGCCTCCTCGCAGCCAGCGACGTCACCGAAGGTGGTCTTCGGCGTGTCCTTGTTGGCCACCTTGGCCTTGGACTTGCCGAACTGCATCACTCGGCTGCCGCCGCCCTGCACGGAGTTCAGCAGGAAGAAGAAGAGGACGCCGATGATGATGAACGGGATGAGCGTGCCCAGCAGGGAGGAGAGGAAGCCCGGCGTCGGGTTGTCCCCGTCCCAGCTGCTCAGGGTCTGGTCGTTCACCCGCTGGTTCAGCCGCTCGATCAGCTGCTGGCTCTGGTCCCCGACCCACACGGCCTTGTACTTGGTCGAGGCGGGGTCGTCGACGGTGACCCGGATCTCCTGCTCGCCGTCGACCAGCTCGACCTCCTTGAGGGGGTCGTTGCCGTTGATGATCGACACGACCTGGGAGGTCGGCACGTCCTGGAAGCCCCCGTTGAGCCGCCCGCTGAAGTCCACCAGGATGCCGATGGCGAGCACGGCAAGCAGGATCCAGATCAGTGGTCCGCGGAAGATGCGCTTGAAGTTCATGACCTGCCTAGGAGTGTGGGGGCACAGTCGTGCCCTCTACCGCCCAAGGCTAGCGGTCGCGGGAAAGGTCGGGCCCGGTGGACGAGGCCTGGCGCGAGCTTCCCCCGCGAGCGTAGGGCAGGTCGGGGCCGGGCGCTGTCTGGACGACGAGGCCGGCATCGACACGCTTTTCGTCGATGCCGGGCGAGGAGGAAGACAGCGCCTGAAGGCCCCGGCCGGGCGCGAGCTCCCCCCGCGAGCGTCGGGCAGGTCGGGGCCGGGCGCTGTCTGGACGACGAGGCCGGCATCGACACGCTTTTCGTCGATGCCGGGCGAGGAGGAAGACAGCGCCTCAAGGCCCCGGCCGGGCGCGAGCGGGAATTACGAGTACACGTGGGGCGCGAGCGTCCCGACGCAGGTGAGGTTGCGGTAGTGGCCGTCGTAGTCGAGGCCGTAGCCGACGACGAACTCGTTGGGGATGTCGAAGCCGACGTAGGCCACCTCGACCGAGTTCTGCGCGGCCTCGGGCTTGCGGAAGGCCGTCATCACCTGGAGGCTCGCGGGGTTGCGTGAGCGCAGGTTGCTGATCAGGTAGGACAGCGTGAGCCCGGTGTCGATGATGTCCTCCACCACGAGGACGTGCAGGCCGGTGATGTCGGTGCTGAGGTCCTTGAGGATCCGCACCACACCCGAGGACTGGGTCCCGGAGCCGTAGGAGGAGACGGCCATCCAGTCCATCCGGCAGTGCAGCGTCAGGGCGCGGGACAGGTCGGCCATCACCATCACCGCGCCGTTGAGCACCCCGACCAGGAGCAGGTCCTTCTCGGCGTAGTCCCGGTCGATCTCGGCGGCCAGCTCCCGCATCCGCTCCGCGACCTCCTTCTGGGTGTAGAGCACGCGGGTGAGGTCGCCGGAGAGCTGGGTGTCATCCACGGGCGACAGCCTCCCACAGCAGCCGACCCTCCCGGCGGGCCACCGTCCCGCCTGGGAGGTCCACCCCGCGCTGCCCGTGCCAGGACAGGACCAAGGCCTCGACGGCCCACACGTGGTCGGCTCCGACGTCGCCGGCCCCGCAGGCGCCGAGCCACCGCCTGATCACCCGGCTGCGGAGGGCCGGCGGCAGCGCGACCAGCCGGGCACACTCCGGTTCGGGTCCGGGGTCGGACTCCCGGGCCAGGGCGTCGAGGAGGTCCGCGTCGTCGCGGAGCAGACGGGCGGTCCGGGTCAACGCAGCGGCCACACCGGGCCCCAGCGCCTCCTCCATGACGGGCAGCACGCGGCGCCGGACCCGGACCCGGGCGAAGCGCGGGTCGTCGTTGTGCGGGTCGGCCCAGGGCTGCAGCCCCAGCTCCTGGCAGGCCTGCTCGGTCGCCGTCCGCGGCAGGTCCAGCAGCGGGCGGAGCAGGCCTGCGCTGCGGACGGCCATCCCGGCCAGCGAACGGGGTCCCGACCCGCGGGCCAGCCCCAGCAGCACGGTCTCGGCCTGGTCGTCGCGGGTGTGGCCCAGCAGGATCGTCGCCGGCGGTGTGCTGGCCGCCGCCCGCAGCGCGGCGTAGCGGGCCTCCCGGGCCGCGGCCTCGGTGCTCCCGGCCGCGCCCACCGTCACCGGCACCACGCTCACCGGGGCCAGGCCCAGCGCGCGGAGGACGGAGGCTGCCTGCTCGGCGACCGCGTCGGAGCCGGTCTGCAGCCGATGGTCGACCACCACGCCCGCGCAGGGCAGGCCGCGTCGCTCCGCCACGATCCGGCTTCCGGCGGCCAGGGCGAGGGAGTCGGCACCGCCCGAGCACGCCACGAGCAGCCGCGTGTCCGCGGCACTCAGGGCGCCGTCGACGGCCTGGACCACGGCGAGCGTCGCGGGGCCGAGGGCGCGCCGGGCCATGCGGTCCCCCGATCAGACGCTGGGGACCCGGGCCAGCCAGAGTGCGGGGTCGGCGATCTCCTGCCGGGTCGGCAGGGTGTTCGGGGAGGTCCAGACGCGGTTGAAGCCCTCCATCCCGACGCGATCGATCACCGCCCGGCAGAAGCGGGCGCCGTCGCGGTACTGACGCATCTTGGCGTCCAGGCCCAGCAGCCGGCGGATGACCTTGTCGAAGCCCTGACCCTGCCGCCGGGTGGTGAAGCGTTCCCGGATGGTGGCAACGCTGGGCACCACCGAGGGCCCCACGCTGTCCATCACGACGTCGGCGTGCCCTTCGAGCAAGGACATCACCGCGGTGATCCGGTCGACGGTCTCACGCTGCGCCCGGGTCTGCACCAGGTCGACGATGGAGAGCTCCTCCCCGGTGCGCAGGGCCGCGGCCACGCGCTTGACGCCGTCGGCGAGCATCTGCAGCAGCGCGGTGGCGTCCAGCTCGGTCGACCCGACGATCTCGGCGATCTGGGCGTTGAGGTGGTCACGCAGCCAGGGCACCGCGGTGAACTGCACGCGGTGGGTCTCCTCGTGCAGGCAGACCCACAGCCGGAAGTCGGCCGGGTCGACGCCGAGCTCGCGCTCGATGGCCACGATGTTGGGGGCCACCAGCAGCAGCCGCCCACCGGGCTCCCCCGTGGCGCCCGGGAAGAAGGGGTCGAACTGGCCGAGCACCTTGGGCGCCAGGTAGCTCAGCAGCGCACCGATCTCGGCGCCGGTGACCAGGCTGCCGACGGCCGCAGCCCCCGGGCTGGTGCCCAGCTTCTGCGCCGAGCGCTTCTCCAGCGGCGCCAGCACCTGCCGGAACCCGTCGACGTTGGCCTGGAGCCACCCCGGTCGGTCGACCACGAGGACCGGTGCGGTGGAGCTCGGCACCGGGAGACCGGTCACCTCCACCACGTAGGCCTCAGCCCGGACCGCGCTGGACCGCAACTGCGCGACCGCCTGCTCCGCGCCGCTCCGGGAGATCTCCGGCCCTGGCTTGACCAGCCTGCGGGCCGTGCCGAGCGCGACCGTCCAGTCGATCATCGGGGTTGTCATGCTGGCAGGGTATTCCGCCCTTCCGCCCGGCGCGGCCCTCAGCAGCCGCAGCGGCTGACCGCGGCGCTCACGCGGTCCAGCCACACCTTGGCCGCCAGGTCGTCGGTCGCGTCGTTGACCACGAAGGCGTAGGCGAGCTGGGCACCGTCGGCAGTCCTCAGGTAGCCGGCCAGCGCGTGCACACCGGTCAGTGTGCCGGTCTTGCCGCGCACCAGGCCACGGCCCGCCCGGCTGGCCTGGTCGTCGTAGCGGTGCCGCAGGCTCCCCTCCACCCCGGCGACCGGCAGCCCGGTCAGCACCGCCCGCAGCTCGGGGTGCCGGGGATCGGCCGCCAGCCGCACCACGTCGACCAGCGTGCTCGCCGGGACCTTCGTCTGCCGGGCCAGGCCGCTGCCGTCCTGCAGCCGGGCGTCGTCCGGCCACCCGTCGAGGCCGTCGAGGACGCGGCGGACGGCCCTGGTCCCCTCCACCGCGCTGCCCCGCTCCCCTGCCGCCAGCGCGACCTGGCGCAGCAGCACCTCGGCCGCGTCGTTGTCGCTGGCCAGCAGCAGCCGCTCGACGATCCGACCCAGCGGCAGCGAGGTGACCCGGGCCAGCCGCTTCGCCGAGGCAGGCGCCTTGGTCCGCGTGGTCCGGGTGACGTCCACGCCCTCCTTCTCCAGAGCCCGGGCGAAGGCGCGAGCCGCCTCCCGGGCCGGGTCCTGCGCGCGCGGGCCCGGGGAGACCCCGGCGATGCGGCCCCGGTCCACCCAGAGCGCGGAGACCGGCGTGACCTGCTCGGCGTAACCGGGCGGCCAGGCGGGGTTCCAGGCAGGGCCGGAGAACAGGGAGCCGTCGTAGCCGAGCGTGACCTCGGTGGTGCCGGCCTTGCGCAGAGCCTTGGCCGTCGCGGCGGCCAGCGCGGGCAGCGAGGCACCAGCGGGGGCAGCGCCTCGCGCCGGGGCGCGGCCGGAGAGGTAGGGGTCACCACCGCCGACCAGGACGACCCTGCCGCTGCCGTCGCGGACCACGTCGGTGGCGAAGACGTGCTGAGGCCCGAGCAGCGACAAGGCTGCGGTGGAGGTCAGCAGCTTGGTCGTCGACGCGGGGATGACGGGCGAGCCGGCGCGGTGCGCGTACAGCACCTTCCCGGTGGCGAGGTCGGCGACTTCGGCGGAGAATCGGCCGCCCATCCCCTGGGTGTCGACGGCGTCGAGCCGGGCGGTGAGTGTCGCGGCCTCCGGAACCCGCTTCTCGGTCTCGGCGGGGAGGACGGCTCGAGGCAGGCCCGCCGGGGGCGGCGCCGGGTCTGCCACCGCACTCGGCAGACGGTCGAAGGTCCCGGGGGCGACGGTCGGTGCCCCGCCGTCGGTCCACAGGCCGGTCGCCCGCAGGCCCTGGGCTGAGGCCGCACCAAAAAAGCCGCTGACCAGCCCCGTCGCCAGACCAAGCACGGCCACCATGGCGACCAGAGCCAGCGCGATCCGCCTGGGACCCATCGGACCGGCTCGCTCCCTTGGACGCTAGGCTCACGCTCGACTGGCCGCGCCTCCGCTGAGGTGTGGCTCAGGCCCATCCTAAGGAGGTTCTGTGACCGCACCCAACGCCGAGAACGAGGCGAACCCTCTCAGTGGCATGGAGTTCGACGTCCTGGTCGAGATCCCGAAGGGCCAGAAGAACAAGTACGAGGTCGACCACGCGTCGGGTCGCATCCGGCTGGACCGCACCCTGTTCACCTCCACCGCCTACCCGGCGGACTACGGCTTCATCGAGGGCACGCTCGGCCAGGACGGGGATCCCCTGGACGCCCTGGTGCTGGTCTCGGAGCCGACCTTCCCCGGCTGCCTGATCAAGTGCCGCGCCGTCGCCATGTTCCGGATGACCGACGAGGCGGGCGGGGACGACAAGGTCCTCTGCGTGCCGGCCTCGGACCACCGCCGCGACCACCTGCGCGACATCAGCGACATCCGCGAGTACCTGCTGCTGGAGATCGAGCACTTCTTCACCGTCTACAAGGACCTCGAGCCCGGCAAGTCGGTCGAGGGTGCCACCTGGGCGAACCGGGCCGAGGCCGAGGCCGAGGTCGAGGCCAGCTTCGCGCGGGCCAAGGACCAGAACTACTGAGTTGTTTGTCCTCGCTCCGCTCGGACGCGGACAGGGCTCTGCTGATAGTCATCGCTCCGCTCGGACGCGGACAGGGCTCTGTTGATTGTCCTCGCTCCGCTCGGACGCGGACGGGGCTCTGTTGATTGTCCTCGCTCCGCTCGGACGCGGACGGGGCTCTGATCCGCCGACTTCGTCGTCGTGGGTGAACGAAAAGCGTGTTCACCCGCTCCTCCTCAGTTCGGCGGCGCCCCGTCCGGTCGGGATGGGTGAGAAGCGCTCGCGTCTCGGTGCCCGGCTGCTAGCCCACCGGCTCCAGGTCGAGGTGGAAGCGCGCCGGGTTGCTGCCGACGTCCTAGGCGCGACGCGACGCCCGCTCAGTCGTCGAGCGGGTGCGCAGCGAGCTGCTCCAGCACGAGGGCAGCCAGCTCGGCTGGACGCTCCTCCGGGATCCAGTGGGTCACCCCGGCCAGGACGACGAACCGGTACGGGCCGTCGACGAAGGCGGCCGTCCCCTCCGCGGCACGCCGGCCGAGGGCCGCGTCGCGGTCGCTCCAGACGTACAGCGTGGGCACGCGGACCCGACCAGCCCGCAGGGTGCCCGGCAGGCGCAGGGCCCGGTACCAGCTGAGGGCACCCCTGGCCGCCTCCGGGTCCCGCAGCAGCCGGACGGAGGGCTCGGGGTCCGCCATGCCCGAGCGCACCAGCAGCCGCCGGACCAGGGCCCCGTCCCAGGCGCGAAATGCCCGTTCGGCCAGCCCTGGCACCTGGAAGGCACCCAGGTACCAGGAGCGCAGCGCCTGGGGACCGGCGAAGGAGCGGACCAGCGAGGCCGGGTGCGGGACCGAGACCGCGGTCAGCGTGCCGACCCGGTCGGCGTGCCGCCCGGCCAGCGCCCAGCCGACCGCAGCGCCCCAGTCGTGACCCACCACGTGGAAGCGCTCCGCCCCGGCCGCGTCGGCCAGGGCCAGCGCGTCGCCCACCGTCGCAGCCAGCAGGTAGGACCGCAGGTCGCGCGGGCGGGCGTGCGGGGAGTACCCACGCTGGTCCGGTGCGAGCACCCGGTAGCCGGCCGCCACCAGCGGCGGCACGACCTGCGACCAGCAGGCCGAGGTCTGCGGGAAGCCGTGCAGGGCGAGAACGACAGGACCCCGCAGCGGCCCCTCGTCGCGGACGTCGAAGGTCAGCCCGTCGGAGACGAACTTGCTCAGCCGGGCGGTCATTCGCACAGTCTTCCCCGGCCGGCTCAGCCGGTCAGGGTCAGCCCGAGCGCCAACCCCGCCCCCGCCAGCAGGACGCCTGCGAGGAGCTGACCGGCCCCGTGCACGAGCGCGGCCGCGCGCCGGCCGTCCAGGACGAGCCGGACCGCCTCGACCGCTGCGGTGGAGAAGGTGGTGTACCCGCCGAGGAAGCCGGCGCCCACGACCAGCCGGGCCGGGGCTGCGAGCAGTCCGGCAGCTGCGAGCCCGGTGACCAGCCCGAGCAGGAAGGACCCGCTGAGGTTGACCAGCACCGTGCCCCCGAGGAGCCGGTCGCCCACTCGGCGACGGACCTCGCCCTCGACCACCAGGCGGGCGACGGCTCCCAGCCCGCCGGCGAGTGCGACGCCCAGCAGCAGGCTCACCACTTCCCCACCCGCAGGCCGCCGCAGCGTAGCCCGGCCAGCGCGGCGGCCAGGCCGAGGAGCAGGGTGCCCCCGGCGTACAGGAGCGCACCCGCCGCGCGGCCCTCGGCCAGCAGCCCGGCCGTGTCCACGGCCAGCGCGCTGTAGGTGGTGAAGCCGCCGAGCACGCCGGTGCCGACCAGCATCCGCAGGTCCCGGCGACGCCCCTCGTCGGGGCCGGCGCGGTGCAGGCGCTGCAGGAGCAGCCCCAGCAGGAAGGCCCCCACCACGTTGATCCCCAGGAGGGCGGCCGGGACCCCCGACACCAGGGGGGTGGCGCCGGTGAGCGCGGCCCTCGCGCCGGTGCCCACGGCGCCCCCGACGAAGACGAGCCCGATGCTGGCGCCCTGCAGGTGCACCGGTCGGCTCGCGTTCACGCGGTCACGCTAGCCGCCACCGCTCACTAGAGTGGTCGCCCATGCAGCCCGGAGCGAAGGACCACCCGACCGGCCCGGCGGTGCCCGGGACCTCGGCGCGGAAGGTCGTGACGGCGTGAGCGGTCACCTGGTGCTGCTATCCCCCTCGGCCAACCGGGTCTACGCCGGCGCCGCCGACGCCCTCGTCGCGGCCGAGCTGCGCATCCTGCTGGGTGCGCAGGACGTGTCGGTCGAGCCGATCGAGGTTGCCGGCGTGGGCTACCTGGCGATGGCCCCTGACGACCCCAACGACACGGACGACCTCGACGAGCACACCGTCGACGCCCTGGGCCGCCTCTCCGCCGGGTTCGCCGTGTACCGCCGCGAGGGCGACCTCCTGCGGCCGGTGCCGCTGGTGCGGCCGGACCGCTTCGACGACGACCTCGTCACCATCCCGAAGTACCCCGGCAAGACCAACGAGCAGTTCACGCGGCTGCTGACCAACGTGACGCTGGCCTCGGTCGCCCGCCCCGCTGATGGCGCGCGAGCGGTGCTGGACCCGATGTGTGGCCGTGGCACGACCCTGAGCACCGCGCTGATCCTGGGTCACGACGCGGCCGGAGTGGAGTCGAACCTCAAGGCCGTCGAGGCCTACACCGCCTTTTTGAAGACCTACCTGCGGCGCAAGCGGGTCAAGCACACCATCGAGATGACCCCGGTGCGCCGTGAGGGCAAGAGCCTGGGCCGGCGCCTGGACCTCGCCGTCACCCCGGAGTCGGGCGGTCGCACCCAGAACCTGTCGGTCTTCTCCGGCGACACCCGGCAGTCGGCAGCCCTGTACGGCAAGCGACGCTTCGACGCGGTGGTCACCGACGCCCCGTACGGCATCGTCCACGGCAGCCAGCCGCTGTCTGGCAAGCGCGACCGCTCCGCAGCCGCCCTGCTGGGCGAGTCCCTCGGCGTCTGGGCCGGCCAGCTCAAGACCGGGGGCGCCCTGGGCCTGTCCTGGAACACCTACGGGCTCACCCGGGAGCGGCTCAGCACCCTGGCCCGCGAGGCGGGCCTGCGCCCGCTCGAGTCGGGGCCGTACCTGGAGTTCGGCCACCGCGTCGACGCCTCCATCCACCGAGACGTCTTCGTCGCCGTCAAGGACGCCTGAGCCCACCGCTGCCCCCGGCGGGTCACGGACGAACGCCGGGGCATCCAGCTCAGGCGGCGAAGCGCTCCGCGCACCAGTCGAGCTGGGCGGCCAGCTGGTAGCCCTCGCCGCCCTCGTGGTCGTTGTAGGGGTAGACGTTGATCTGCTTGTCGGCGCCCCGGTAATGGTTGTAGGCGGCGTACACCGTCGAGGGCGGGCAGGTGAGGTCCATCAGTCCCACCGAGAACAGGGCCGGGGCCACTGCCCGCTTCGCCAGGTTCACCCCGTCGAAGTACGCGAGGGTGCGCAGCGCGGCTCCGGCGTGGTCCCGCCAGCCGGCCAGGTAGTCGGCGATCTCGCGGTACGGGTAGGAGTCGGTGAGCGCGATCGCCCGCGCAAAATGGCACAGGAACGGGACGTCCGGCGCGCACCCTGCCAGCTCCACGCCGGCCAGCGGAGCCAGCCCGGCGGCCGCGATGGCCAGTCCACCGCCCTGGCTCCCGCCGGTGACCACGACCCGGCGAGCATCGAGCAACGGATGGTCCTGGGTCAGCTCCAGCAGGCGCACGGCGTCGGTGTAGACGCGGCGGTAGTAGTACGTGGTCGGGTCGAGGATGCCCGCGGTCATGAAGCCTGGCGCGTGGTTGAGCCCGGCGTCGGACGAGAGGTCCCCCGTGCTGCTGCCGCCACCCACCCGCCAGCCCTGCCCGCGGGTGTCCATGGACAGGTGGGCGTAGCCAGCCTGAGCCCACACCGTGTCACTGTGCGGAAAACCGCGGCTGCGGGAGTACCCGTGGTACTGCACCACCGTGGGCAGCGGGCCGGTCGCCCCGGCCGGCACGTGCAGCCAGGCTCGGACGGGGGTGCCGCCCGCTCCGGCGAAGGTGACGTCGTAGGTGTCGACCAGCGCGAGCCTGTTCTCCACCGGTTCGATCGTCGGCGCCAGGCCGAAGCCCCGCGCCTCCTCCAGCGTGGCCGCCCAGAAGGCGTCGAAGTCGTCGGGCTCGGCCACCTCGGGCCGGTAGGACTCAAGCTCGGCCAGGGGCAGATCGAACATGCTCATGAGCGCGGAGTCTAGGGGTGCGCCAAGGTCCACCGGTGAGGGAGGCCAGAGGACGGTTTGCGGCAGCATCCGACGCATCAGGCCCGTCACGCCGTTCTGGGAGCGAGGAGCTCGGACGCCGCCAAAGCCAGCAGGACGATCCGGAAGGGGTTCCGCGCGGCTGGCTAGAGTGGCCCGATGAATGCCCGTCACAGCTCCCGACCGCCGCGCCCCCGCCGGTGACGGCCGCGGGGCCGGCCGCGGCCGCAGACACCGCAGATGAGCACGTCGTCTTGCTGGACCGCTCCGGTGCGCCGATCGGGCAGCAGCTGAAGTCGGAGGTCCACTCCAGCGCGACCCCGCTGCACCTGGCCTTCTCGCTGTACGTGTTCGACACCGACGGCCGGGTGCTGCTCACCCGGCGCGCTCTCGGGAAGCGCACGTGGCCCGGGGTGTGGACCAACACCTGCTGCGGCCACCCGGCGCCCGGCGAGGCGCCGGAGGAAGCCGTCCGTCGCCGGGTCGGCCAGGAGCTGGGCCTGGCGGTCGGGCACCTGGAGTGCGTGCTCCCGGATTTCGCCTACACGGCCACCGACGCCAGCGGCGTGGTGGAGAACGAGATCTGCCCCGTCTACCGGGCTGAGATCCTGCATCCGGGTGCGGACCCCCTGCCGAACCCTGCCGAGGTGATGGACTGGAGGTGGGGAGCGTGGGACGACGTGGTGCGGGCGGCGGCGGCGACGCCCTTCGTCTTCAGCCCCTGGTCGGTGCTCCAGGTCGAGCGCCTGGCGGTGGCCGGATGAGCTCCGGCTGGTCGGCGCGGGAGGCGCGGTGAGCTCCCAGCTCTCCCCCGCCGGCCGGTCCAACCGCCGCTCCGGTGCGTCCGCGGTGGTGGCCCTTCCCTCGCGACGGACCGGCCAGCTGAACGAGGACTTCCTGCTCCGGGTCGACGCCCGGATGGCGGAGGTGGTCGACGAGCTCGAGCGCGTCTGGCACGACGAGCTGGCCACCCCGGGTGCCGTGGTGGACGTGCTTACCGACCGGGACCTGCCCGAGCTGCTCCGGGGCCTGGTGCGTACCGGGGGCAAGCGCATCCGGCCGAGCATGTGCCTGTGGGGTTGGGTCGTCTCGGGAGGCCGACGGAACGACCGGGGCGCCGACGACGTCCTCGGGGTTGCCACCGCCCTCGAGCTGCTGCACATCTTCGCCCTGATCCACGACGACGTGATGGACGAGTCCGCCTCCCGCCGGGGGCAGCCGTCAGTACACACCCTGGCTGCTCAGCTGCACCTGCACAGCGGTGCCCGTGGCAGCGCTACCCGCTTCGGGGACAGCATCGCCGTGCTGGTCGGCGACCTCGCCCACGCCGAGGCCGACCACCTGGTCGGCTCCCTGCCCGCCCCGCTGCGGGCGATCTGGCGGCTGCTGGTGGTCGAGCTGGTGCGGGGCCAGAGCCGGGACCTGACCGGCAGCGCCGCCGGCCGCCGCGACCTGGAGCACGCGCGGCAGGTCGCCCAGGCCAAGTCCGGTTGCTACACCGTGTGGCGCCCGCTGCAGCTCGGGGCCGCGGCCGCCGGCGCCCCGCAGGCGACGCTCGCGGTGCTCGCCGCCTACGGCGCCGAGGTCGGGGAGGCCTTCGCCCTGCGCGACGACCTGCTGGGCGTCTGGGGCGACCCAGCGCTGACCGGCAAGCCCGCCGGCGACGACCTGCTGTCGGGCAAGCCCACGGTGATCCTGTCCCTGGCGCACGACCTGCTTGAAGGCCCGGCCCGCCAGGTCCTGGCCCGCGTCGGCACTCCCGCGCTCAGCCCCGCCGACGTGGTCTTCCTGCAGGACGCGCTCCGCGCCAGCGGTGTCGTCGACGCCGTGGAGTCGCGGATCAGCGGCCACGTGCACGCCGCGGTCGCCGCCCTGGGAGCCGACGGCCTCGACCCCGAGGGCGTCGCCGGCCTCACCCAGATGGCTCACCGGATCGCCTGGCGCGACCGGTGAGCGCCGTCCCCCCGTCCCGTCCCGCAGCCTCCCGAGGAGCACCCACCGCATGACCACCCCGCTGACCTCTCTGGTCCGCCCATGAGCTCCGTCGTCGTCATCGGGGCTGGCCTCGCAGGCCTCTCCACCGCCTGCCACCTGGCTGGCCGGGGCTACGACGTGACCGTTGTCGAGCGGGAGGACATCCCGGGCGGGCGCAACGGTCTGCTCCAGCGCGAGGGCTTCACCTTCGACACCGGGCCCAGCGTGCTGACCATGCCGGACCTGATCGCCGACGTGCTCCGTGCCGCCGGCAGCGACCTGTCGGCGCTCGGCCCCCTGAAGCGGCTGGACCCCGCCTACCGGGCGGTCTACGCCGACGGCAGCACGATCATGGTCCGCGGCGACCGCGAGGCGATGCGGCAGGAGATCGCGGAGACGTGCGGCAGCGTCGACGCCGCGGCCTTCGAGGGCTTCGTCGAGTGGCTGCGCAAGCTCTACGTCGTGGAGATGCCCCACTTCATCGACACCAACTTCGACTCCCCGCTGGGGCTGCTGAGAAACCCGCGCGCTGCGGCCAAGCTGGTGCAGCTCGGCGCCTTCCGCCGGCTGGGCCCGGCCGTGCGTTTGCACTTCCGCGACCCGCGGCTGCACCGCCTGTTCAGCTTCCAGGCCATGTACGCCGGGCTGGCCCCGGAGAAAGCCCTCGCCCTCTACGCCGTCATCACCTACATGGACAGCATCGAGGGTGTCTTCTTCCCCGAGGGCGGCATGCACGCGGTGCCGCTCGCCCTGGCGCAGGCGGCGGAGAAGGCCGGCGCCCAGTTCCGCTACGGTGCCGCGGTCGAGACGGTGCTCCGCTCGCCCACCGGCCGGGTCGCCGGGGTCCGCCTCGCGGGCGGAGAGGCCGTGGCCGCCGACGCCGTGGTCTGCACCCTCGACACCCCGGTGGCCTATGAGCACCTGCTGCCCGAGCTCAGCCCGCCGCGGGCAGCCCGTCCGGGCAAGGGGGACTACTCCCCGTCCGCGGTCGTGTGGCACGTCGGGGTGCGGGGGCTGCCGGCTCCTGAGGCCGCCCACCACAACATCCACTTCGGGCACGAGTGGAACACCGCGTTCGAGGCGCTGCTGGACCGCGGCGAGCTGATGCCCGACCCGTCCCGGATGGTCACCATCGCCTCCCTCGACGCTCCCGGCGCCGCACCCGAGGGCTGCTCGTCGCTCTTCGTGCTGGAGCCGGTGCCCAACCTGTCGGGTGGCAAGATCGACTGGGCAAGCGAGGGTCCCGCTCTTCGGGACCGGCTGCACGGCTTCCTGGGCGCCAACGGCTACCCCGACGACGTCGTCACCGAGGAGCTCGTCGACCCGGTGGACTGGCAGAACCAGGGGATGGCCGCCGGGACGCCGTTCGCCCTGGCCCACACCTTCCCCCAGACCGGTCCCTTCCGCCCGCCGAACGTCGAGAAGCGCGTGCCCGGGTTCTTCTTCGCCGGCTCCGGCACCGTGCCGGGCGTGGGCGTGCCCATGGTGCTCATCTCCGGCAAGCTCGCCGCCCAGCGGGTGAGCGACTACCTGCCGGGGCCGACGCGGTGACCGGGGCTCCCGAAGGCGGCCGCGCCGCCCTGCTCCAGGAGGGCTATCGGCGTGCTGCCCAGCTGACCTGGCGCCACGGCACCACCTACTACTGGGGTGCCGCCCTGCTGCCGAAGTCTCGGCGCCGTCACGTCCACGCCGTCTACGCCCTGTGCCGGCTGGCCGACGACATCGTCGACGACCAGGCCGTCGTCGACCGTGGCGACACCGCGGCCACCGCCGAGGCGCTCGCGGCTTTCGCGGACCGCTTCTGGGTGGCGGTCGCCGCCGAGCGCGCCGGCGCGCCGACTGGGGACGACCCGGTGATGGCCGCCGTCGCCGCCACCGTCGTGGCCTGCGCCATCGACGACGAGTGCTTCGAGCGCTTCTTCGGGGCCATGGCGATGGACCTGACGACCAGCAGCTACGAGACCTGGGACGACCTCTGCGGCTACATGGAGGGGTCGGCGGCGGTGATCGGCGAGATGATGCTGCCCGTGCTGGAGCCCGCCAGCCCGATGGCCAAGGAGCCGGCGCGGGCGCTGGGGCTGGCCTTCCAGCTGACGAACTTCCTCCGCGACGTCGACGAGGACCTCGACCGTGGGCGGGTCTACATGCCGCAGGAGGACCTGCGGCGCTTCGGCGTCGAGCTCGACCTCTCCCCGCTCGCGCGGGGGCAGCGCCGGGCGACCCCGCAGTGGCGCTCCTTCCTGGCCTTCGAGATCGCCCGCAACCGGGAGCTGTACGCGCTCGCCGACACCGGCATCGCCCTGCTGCCCGGCCGGTCGGCGCGCTGCGTGGGGGCGGCCCGCGTCCTCTACAGCCAGATCCTCGAGCGGATCGAGGCTGCCGACTACGACGTCTTCACCACGCGGGCCCGGGTGCCCACCTGGCGCAAGGCCGGCACCGCCGCGCGCATCATGGTGGCCGGGCCGCCGAGACCGTCGCCCGCGCCCGTGCTCCCCGGACCAGGAAGGCCCGCCGACCATGTCGCTCCGCACGCCCGCTGACGCCGTCACCCAGCCCACCGGCCAGCAGGCCGCGGAAGCCAGCCTCGTCCCCGGCCTGCCCATGCCCGCGTCGGTCCGCAACCGCATCCCGCTCTACCGGGTGCCGCAGCCGCGCGAGGACCGGATGGCGTCCACGTGGCGGCTGGCCAAGCCCCGCCGCATCGCCGCCGCGCTCGCGGTGTCCCAGGCCCAGAACTCCGGGGGCTGGTACGTCGCCGGGGCCAGCACCGACGTCGGGCGGACCGAGTCGGTGGCCCGCACCATCGCCGGCCGCGAGGTCGTGCTGTGGCGCGACGGCGACGCCACGCTGGTCGCCGGGCCGGGAGCCTGCCCGCACCTCGGGGCGCTGATGGACCGCTGCCCGGTGCGCAACGGCACGATGTACTGCCGCTGGCACGGGCTTGCCTTCTCCGACGCTCCGCAGCCCGGCTGGAGCCCCTACCGGGCCTTCGACGACGGGGTGCTCGTGTGGGTCGGCCTGCCCACGCCGGGCGAGGAGCCGACGGAACGCCCGTCGCTGCCCCCACGCCCGCCGCAGCTCGGCTCGGTCGCCGCGGTGATCGCCCAGCCCGGGCGCTGCCAACCTCAGGACGTCATCGCCAACCGGCTGGACCCCTGGCACGGCTCCTGGTTCCACCCGTACGCCTTCAGCCACCTCGTCGTCGACGACGAGGCGAGCGACGACCGCACCATGGTCGTCGACGTGACCTTCCGGCTGAGCCGGACCTGGGGCGTCCCCGTCCGGGCCGAGTTCAGCTGCCCCGACGCCCGCACCATCGTCATGCGCATCGTCGAGGGCGAGGGCACCGGCAGCGTCGTGGAGACCCACGCCACCCCGCTGGGGCTGGACGCGGAGGGCCAGCCACGGACGATGATCACCGAGGCCACGATCGCCTACTCCGACCGCCCCGGCTTCGCCGCCGCCCGCTGGTTCGCCCCGGTCCTCAAGCCCCTGATCCGCCGAACCGCCCGCCAGCTCTGGGTGGACGACCTCGACTACGCCGAGCGCCGCTACGACCTTCGTCAGCGCGGGGAGTTCCCGGGCTGACGCGACGAGCCGGGGAGCGCGGGGTCTCTGAGGCCGCCGGCGGCGGACGGCGGGAAACCGATGACGTCTCGCCCCCGGCCATGGCCAGCCCCCCACTTCACACCCCGTCCGTGGTTCCCGCCCCCTTTGCACGGGGCGCAAGGACGCCGACGGGGTGTGAAGTGAGGGCAGCTTCGGCACGCCCGACCCCGGACCCGCCGCAACTTACCCCTGGGCGAGCCGCCAACTGATCCGGCGGGGGTACGTCAGCCAGCGACCAACGTTGCCTCCCGACGTCCTCGTTGCCCCCGTTGCACAGGGTGCAGGAACCACCCTCGGGGTGTGAAGTGGGGGCCGGACGAGGGGGCGGGGGGCGGGGGGCAGCGGATCGGGCATTTTGCCGAGCGGCGCTCTGGTTTCCTGTGAAGGAGCAAACCCGGACGGAACCGTACCCGTGTCGGCGCGCGTCAATTTCCCGCCAATGATTACTCAAACAAATTCGTCGGGCGCGACAGCCCGCAAGTTGCCACGCGAATTGCCACAGGTTGTCCGAACAATATTCCGAACCAGTTTCATCCCGGCGCGGTCGACCACTGCGGCGGCGTCTCGCGATGGAGCGTCTCGAGCGGCGGACGAATGGGACAGGTGATGGGCGAAGATGCGGTGGAAATCGCGCCCGCTGCCAGCGCCTGCACCGCCAACTGCACGGCGCAGAATCAGGTCAACGGCAGAGCGATTGTCGTCGGCTTTCCGTTTCCCGTGCCGGATGCGGTTCGGCGAAACCGCGCTTTTTCTCAGGCTTCGTCCAGCCGTAAAGAAAATCGGTTAGCCTTGCGTATTATTGAACTCCGCATCAACTTCAATAAGAGGCACCGATGCTGTTAACGACCAACGGCTGAAAATTTAGCAGACTGAAAATGCTTCCGATTTTTTATATACTATTGTATATTTTCGGAAGCATTTTCACTTGGTAAATAAAGTTTTTCAGCAGACGAACAGCCGCTGATAATTGGTTCCTAAATTCCAGTTAAACCTGCTTGCCGGGTTTAACAGGACGCTCAGAATAAAAAAATCGAATGATAAACAATCTCGAAACCGAACGGGCGAGTTTGCGACTATTCACAATGGCGGATTTGGACGCGCTCACCGCAATCGGCGCTGATCCGCAAGTAATGAAATATATCGGAATTGATTGTCAGCCTTTATTGTGAGCAGAGATAAAGGACGCCCTGATAACGATAATCAACCACTGGAAAAAAAACGGTTTCGTGAGGTGAGCGGTAATCTTCAAAGAAACAAACCGGTTGATCGGTTATGCCGGTCTGCGCCTCCACGAAGGAAACCCGGAACTGGTCTATTTGCTGGAGAGCCTTTTTGGAAAAAAGGTCTGGCTGCCGAAATTTCCGCCGTCGTGATTAAAGCCGAGTTTGAAGTTTATAATTTTCCCCGCATTATAGCTATGACGAGACCGGAAAATGCCGCTTCAATCCGCGTGATGGAAAAGAACAGGATGCGGGTTCTAAAACGGGATTTGTTTCTGGGTATGTCAGCCGTCGTCTATACGATTTCAAAGGGAGATTATCAGTTAAGATAAATACTATTGATTTAAGTAGAAGGGCAGAATGTTTATAAAACAATTCTGTCCTTCTACTTAGATCTTTTAATTAAAACAATCTCTTTCCACATTAATATCAAAATTTTTCTTTATTAAGTAATTCGCGGAAAAAACAAAGCGCGGAAAAATCTTTCACGCGCCTTGTTTCGGATTTAGAGCTTTCGCGAATCATTTGACTGGCGAATCTGCCGGTCGTTTCAGCGCCTCGAACTGCTGGACGATTGCGGTTCGAGCGGTGTGCCGTCGGCTTTTTTGACGAACGCGAGCGTGTCGGCAGGCGCGATGCCGCCGTTGGTTGGGTCTTTGATGACCGGACAAATGCCAGACATCGGACCTTCCGAACCGTCCGCGTTTCGCAATCGTTTGGCAGCGAAACCTTTGCTCAAAAGATTGTTGAGTTCCGAAAGCGTGCGGATAATCGGCGTGCCGTCGAGCGCGAGTCCGTTTTTGTTCTGCAAATCGGCGAGCATTTTTTTGTCCGTCGCGTGTGTTGAAAGCGGCGGGCGTGTAGCTAATCCAAACGTGCAGCCAAAGCCCCAGCGGATCGTGCTGAAATAGCCGCCGCTCAAATCAACGATGTCGGCTTGGCGATCGTTGCCTAAGCCAATCTGATTGCCCGTGCGCGTCGGGAAAACGTAGAGCGTGTAGTGATTGGCGACCGCGCGCGCGGTCGCTCCAGCGGCGTCGTTCGTAAAGCTACCGTTGTCGAGGTCGCCCATCACAGCCCAAAACGTCGGCGTGTCGTTGTCGAGTAAGCCGGATTTAGGCGCTGCGCCCGCACGTTGCGCTGAAGTAAAAATTCGGCGCGTCGAAAATCGAATTGCCGTTGCCTGTAACCTGTCGGCGTCCGAAAATTTTGGTCGCATCGACGCCGTTTTGAAAATAATACGGGTCGACAAAATCAAACAGGCGGTAGTGACGCCCGCAAAAGCAGCGGTTGGCAGAGCAGCAATCAACATTGCCAGCATAATAATAAACATCGAAATCTTTTTCATATTTCTCCTGAAATAATTTGTGAATTTGCCGATTTGTACCGGCTTTCAAAAAGACAGTGCGAGCCGGAAGAGGAAAAAGACGCGCGGCGGAAAATATTTTTTGAAAATTCAATAGAACACGATTTATTTGAAAATCGCAAATAGAAGAAAATTTGATTTAAAGACAAAATTTTTCAAAAAGTAAGCCGACCATAGGACTAAACCGTTTTATGGTCGGCTTACTGAAAGCGGCGGCATGATGTAGTCAAGCCGTTTGATTTTCTGCCGAGTCAACCTTCAAGAAAGCCGACTCGCCCACGATTTTTCGCGTCTACGCCCGCGAATTATTTTGCGAAATTCGCTTGAACCGCCGTATCTTTTACGATTGAAACGCTGCAAGTGCGCGCCGTGCCGGAGCAAGCGCCCGACCAGTTGACGAAGCGAAAACCGGCTTCGGGCGTGGCGGTGAACGTCACAGCAGTTCCCTGTGCCGCTCGGCTCGTGCAGGTTTTGCCGCAATCTATGCCAGCCGCCGGAGCGCTGACCGCGCCTTTGCCGCCCGCGGTTTTCCCGACAGGTTAAACGCCTGCGCGAAGTTCGCAATGACGTTCAGCGCGTCGTTCGCCGTTAAAGTGCAGGTCAAAAGATTGCCGCTGCACGCTCCGCCCCAACCGACGAAAAGACTGCCGGAAGCGGGCGCGGCGGTCAGCGAAACTTGCGCGCCCTGATTGTAGCCCGCGCCGCATTTGCTGCCGCAGCTAATGAATTTATCGGCTGATGAAATCGTGCCGCTGCCGGTTTTGGTTATGGAGACGGATGGAACATTGATGTTCGCCGCCGTCATTTGCGCCGCGATGAACTCGCCCAATTCGCCGTCGCCCGGCGCGCTGCACGTTAAATCGGCGCACAGTGCTTCGTGCGTCGTCGGATCGTAAGCGCCCGTGTAGGCGTAAGTTTCGTAACGCCGGAGAACTGAGCGCGTGTCGAAATTTAACGTTCCCTGATTGTTGCGATGCTGGCGATTTCCGTTGCTGTGGCTGTTGCTCACCGGCTCGACCTGCACGATTTCCCATTGCACTTCGGCGTGCGCCGCGTCTTGCGGCACGACGGCGTTGTCGCTGACGAGTTCGTCCAAATTGACTTCGCGGTTGAGCTGCGTTTTGAAAACCTTGACCCACTGCGCGTCGCCGTAAACTTCCGGCGATTCGGCGGCTTCGGGCGCTTCGATTTCGGCTTCGAGAACCGGCGCTTCAGCCGGACGCGCGGGCGGCAAAATCGTATAAACCGGCGAGACAATCGCAATCGGCGGATCAACGCCGATTAAAGCGCCTGGAGAATTCGCGTCTTCAATCAGCCAGCGATATGCGGTGTGCGTCGGCGTCGCAGTCAGCGAAACGCCGAAATGCTCGCACGCGCTCTGATTGTAATTCGCGCCCCATTGGTAACACGAACCGGCGAACGGCGTGTTCGGCTGGTGTGGCAAAGTCGTCTGCGCGAACGCGCCGTTGACATACGCGCTTTCCCATCGAACCAGTACGCCGGTTGCCGTCTGCGTAATATGCGCCGCGCCGTAACGCTGCGCCGAAAACGAATAAGGAATGTCGTTCGGCTGAATGCCCTGAAGTTCGATTTCAAAGCCGTGTCCGTCGTGTCCCGTATGATTGATGACATCGAAATTTCCGAGCGCGCCGTAAACCGTCGCCGTCTGCGCGAGCGAGTTGAGCGGCGCGAATAAAACGCAGAGGGCGAGCAAAGCGATTGACAGCAAAGCGCCGAAAATAGTTTTTCCGGGCGCTGAAAATCTGCCGTGAATATCGTTCTTATAAGTTGTTTTTTCTTTTGTCGAGTTCATTGTTTATCTCCTGTTTCTTTTGTTCATCAGTTCTTTGCGGTTAAATTTAAAGGGCGAAACTCATCGAACGACGCTTTTTCCGAGTTGCCGAGATTTTTTATTTCCTTTAATTTTGTGTTTTTAATCGAGGGTTCGCTTTTGAATCCAACCGCTTCCGTCAAACACAGTGCGAAGCGCGAAAGAAAAAAGACGCGTTGCCGTAAAAAAAATCGACGTGGGCTCATTTGCTTATTTTCGGGCGTTATTCCAAAATTTTAACGACGCGACAAAAAATAATTTGAAAAGAATTTACGGGTGGAATTTTCGGCGAAAAATTTGGAACGCGACGACGCCGAACTCGTTCGGGCGTGTCGGCGCGGCGACGAAACGGCTTGGAACCGGCTCGTTGACCGTTACCAGCGATTAATTTTTACTATCGCGCGGCGCGGCGGCTTGAGCGAGCAACAAGCGGCGGACACGCTGCAAGAAGTTTTCTTGACTCTGTTTGAAAAATTGGACGACATCGAGCAGCCGGAAAAAATCCGTTCGTGGCTGGTTACGACCGCCAAGTTCAAGGTTTGGGGCGCGCGCCGCCGCGAGCGCAGATTTTATTCGGCGGAAACCGAAGAGGAGATAGAACGAGAAATGGCGAACTTGCCCGACGCCGCGCCGCTCGCCGACGCGCGTTTGGTCGAACTCGAAGAGCAGCATTTAATCCGCACGGCTTTAACGCGGATCGACGAACGCTGCCGGACGATTCTTTCGATGATTTACTTGCGCGACACCGCCGCCAGTTATGCAGCTGTCGCCAACGCAATCGGCGTCGGCGAAACGAGCATCAGCCCGCTGCGCGCCAGATGCCTGCAAAAATTGGCTAAAATTTTGGAAAAGTGAAATTCGATTTTCGCTGTCTTTTCTTCTCTCGAATCGGCACTGTAATCTCGGGAGACGAAAAACGAGATGAATTTAATGAGCAAACCGGACGACCGAGCAATCGAAAAAATCATTCGCCTGATGCAGAGCGACGAATCAACCGACGCGCCCGCCGACGCGATCCGGTGGTCGAAAAATCTGTTTCGCGCGCGCTCTCTCGAACCGCAAACATCTTTCGCGCGAAAAGTTCTGGCGGTTTTGCAAACGGATTTATCGCCGAACCGAGCCGCGTTCGGCGAGCGTTCGGCGAGCGTTTCCGCTGCGCGGCAGATGCTTTTCTCGGCGGACGAAAACGCGGTTGATCTGCGGATTTCAAATACCGGCAAAAAATTGGAGATGCGCGGACAAATATTGGGCGAAGGTTTCGCTCGCTGCGCAATCAAACTCACGGGCGAAAACGCTTCGTTTGAAACGCGCGCCGACGAATTGAGTGAATTCAGTTTCTCGGAAATTCCGAGCGGACGCTACGATTTGATTTTGCGAAGCGGCGAAAGCGAAATTCTCGTCAAAAGTTTGGAATTGATTTGACTCGAATGAAACATTAAAATTTTCCGGTAAAAATTCGACAAATTCAGTCACTTTTCTTTCTCTAGATGTTTTTTGAACCGGCGAACATAAACAGCTGATTTTACAGAAGGCGGCAAACGATCCGTCTTTTTTATTTTGCGATAATTTTTTTGTAGTTTTACTCGATGCAAATTCAAGAACTCGTCGCCCGATTACTGGAAACGGATGAAAAAGCTCAACAGCGAGTGCTGCTTAAAAAACCCTCGCGTTTAATCAGTCTCGAACTCGCGGAAGAATTAAAAAACACATATTACGAATCATGGACGACCGAGCCGCGCAAAACTCGAAACGCCGCAACGGCTTTAGAATGTTTGTTTGAAATCTTGCCGCTCGACGAAGTAAAAGCCTTAATGAACTGGGTCAAAGCGATTGCTTTTTTGACCGAGGGAAAAAATGAAAAGGCAGTAATTCTCTTGGACGAAGCGGCATGGATTTTCGATGCGCTCGAAAAACCGCATCAAGCCGCGCAAACTCTGGTCAGCAAACTCTACGTGCTGGCTTTGCTCGGTCGTTACGACGAAACAGTCGAGGTCGGCGAAAAAGCGTTGCGCGTTTTTGAAAAATACGACGACGAATTGGCGGCTGGGAAAGTTGAAATGAATTTGGGCAACATCTGTTTGCGGCGAGACTTATATCGCCAAGCCGAAACCTTTTTTCTGTCGGCGAGAGAACGTTTTATCGAACTCAACGAAACGATGTGGCTGGCGATGTGCGAAAACGATTTGGCGATAATTTATTCCGCCGTCAATGACTTTCATCGAGCCGAAAAGTTTTATAGACAATCGCTCGCGCACGCCGAAAAGGAAAAGATGTTTGTTACGCAAGCTGAAATCGAGGCGAGTATGGGAAATCTCGCGCTTTTTCGCGGGCGATTTTGACGAAGCGCTAAAGTTTTTGGAAAGTTCGCGCCAAAAATACGAAAGCCTCAAAATGCCGCATCAAGAAGCGGTCGCCGAGCTTGAGATCGCCGACATTTATCTGGAACTGAACCTTTCAACCGAAGCGTTTGAAATATACGAAAAGCTGACTGAAACGCTCGCGCGGCTGAAAATGCAGGGCGAAGAAGCCAGAGCGCGGGCGAATTTCGGGCGCGCGGCAATTCTCAGAAACGAAAAAACGCTGGCGCGCCGCGAACTGAAAAAAGCTGCAAAACTTTACACGGCGGAGAAAAATTTAATTGGCGAGGCGACGGTTAAACTAAACGAAGCAAATCTCGAATTTTCATCGGGACGTTTACGAACAACGCTGAAACTTGCAACAGACGCGGCGCAGCTTTTCGCCGACAACAAAAACTGCCGACAACAATTGACCGCGAATTTGCTCGTTGGCGAAGCCTTGCGAAAACTGAAAAATTACAACGCCGCCGAAGCGATTTTGAAAAAAACTTTTGCGCAGTCAATCAAATACGAGTTGCCGAGTTTGGCGCAGTCGGCGCAAAATTCACTCGGAAAATTATCCGTGCGGCGAAACGATTTCAAACGAGCCGAAAAGTATTTTTTGAAAGCGATTCGAATGACCGAAACTCTGCGCGCGCCGCTTCCGGCAGAAGAATTTCGGATGGCGTTTACGGCGAGTAAACTCGATTCCTACGAAGAACTCGCTAAAATTTATCTCAAAGAAAATAAAATCCAAAAGGCTTTCGTTTTAATCGAAATCGCGCGCTCGCGTGTGCTTGCCGAAACGCTCGGCGACGATTCGGCGATTTCGACGAGCAGAGTTCGAAAAAACTGCGGGAGAAATTTGAAAATCAGCGCGAAGAACTGAATTGGTTTTACAATCGGCTGAACCGCGCTGATGCCGGAGAAATCGAATTTTTGCAGCGCGAAGCCGCGAAGCGCGAAAAACAAATCGCCGAGTTGATGCGGCAAATCGGAAGCGCGAGTGACGCCGCGAATTTTAACGGCAAAACCAAATTCGATGTCTGAAACTGCAAACGCAGCTCGGCGCGGCGCAAAGAGGATTGATTGAATACGTGGTTTTCGACGGGCAATTTCGGCGTTCGTCGTTGCCAATCAGCGAATTGAATTCGTGGAAAATCTCTGCGAGGAAACGGAGATTTTGCCGCTGCTCGAAGGTTTGCGTTTTCAATTCGGCAGTTTGCGTTACGGAGCGAAAGTTTGAAAGCGTTTTTGCCGGAGTTGAAAAAGCGCGCCGATTTTTATCTCGCCGAGCTTTACAAAAAATTGCTCGCGCCGCTCGAAAAATTTGCTGAAAATCTGGGGTCTGACGATTGTTCCGTCCGCGAATTGCATTATGTTCCGTTTGGCGCGCTGTTCGACGGGCAAAAATATTTGATTGAAAAACGTGCGATCAATTACGTGCCGAGTGCAACCGTTTTGCAGTTTTGCCTGTCTAAACCCGAACGGACGCTCGAAAACGCTTTGCTTGTCGCGTACGCCGACGAACGCATTCCGCTCGTCAATCGGGAAATCGAGAGTTTGCGAAAGATTTTCCCGGATGCAAAATTTTAACGGGAGCAAAAGCGAAAGTTTCGACTTTTACGAAGCTGGCGAAGGAATTCGACGTCCTTCATCTCGCTTGCCACGGCGAGTTTCGTCCCGACAATCCTTTGTTTTCGAGTCTTCGTCTGGCGGACGGAGCGATCACTGTCCGCGACGTTTGCGCGCAGCGCTTGAAAGCCGGTCTCGTAACTTTGAGCGCGTGCGAAACGGGTTTGAATTCGATTTTCGCAGGCGACGAGATTTTGGGTTTGTCGCGCGGCTTTTTGACGGCGGGCGTGGCGTCGCTGGTTTTGAGTTTGTGGACGGTTAACGACGAAGCGACCGCCCGTTTGATGAAAAACTTTTACACTAATTTGCAAATGAAAGGCGTTTCGGAATCCCTGCGCGCGGCGCAAATCGAACTAATCGAAAAAGAAATGCATCCTTATTTCTGGTCGCCGTTCGTCTTGATTGGGAGATGGTAATTTTTTGCGAACGGGCAAAATTGAAATAATTCTTGAAAGTTTTTCCAAGCGAACGACTTTTTAACACATCTTTCCGCACTGTAATATCGGGGAAATTTATTAAAGCTGAAAATCGGGGCAAAAATGAGCAGTAACATTATAAAAAAATTGAAATCGTGGTTTTTAATTGCGGCGATTTTCTTTGTGTTGTCGGGCATCTTCGGCGAAAACTCTTTCGCGCAAAATTCAAGCTGCGAAAGCCGCAACGAATGCGTCGCGGGCGAAGTCGTTGTCGAACTCTCCGATCCGGCGAATTTGTCGGCGGTCGCGGCGCAATATGGGCTCAACCCAACGCCGCTCGGACAAGTCGGCGCGCCGCCGACGTTTCGAATGCAAATCGTCAATGGAAATACGGTTGACAACCGCGTCGACGCTCTGCGCGCCGACGCGCGCGTTTCGTCCGCCGAACCGAATCGAAAACTGGCTTCGGTCGAAAAAGAAGGCCTGCCGTGGACGTTGGACAATCTTGGGCTGTTGGGCAATCTTGGGCGGTCGGTAGTAGCGCGAAAGGTTTCCGCGGCAATGGTTTCCGTATAAAATCGAGCTTGCCGCCGCGCAGGATTTAGCGAACGGCGGTTCGCGCGGCGGCGGCATAACAATCGCGGTTTTGGATAGGGAAGTGACTTGACGCATCCGGCTTTTGCGGGAAAATTAGTGCCGGGCTACGATTTCGTGGACGACGACAACGACCCGACGGAAGTCGGCGTTTTGCGGCAAGGCTCTTACGGACATGGCACGCACGTCGCGGGCATCATTTCGCTCGTTGCGCCGGACGCAAAATTATGCCGCTGCGCGTTTTGAACTCGGACGGCAGCGGCGAGTTGTGGCGCATCAAAAACGCGATAATCTACGCCGCCAATCACGGCGCAAATGTTGTCAACATCAGTTTTGGTTACCCCGATAAAGTTGATTTGTTAAAGAAATTGATCGAACCATGCCACGACGGAACCACAGACGAGGAACGATATTAACGAGTTAAACGGAAATCGTTTGACGGTCGTCGCCGGCGCGGGCAACGGTGGAAACGCTCTTCCTATTTATCCGGCGGCGGAAAAATTGGACGGGATGCTCGGTGTCGCCGCCACGACGCGAAGCGACGTTCTCGCTTCTTTCTCGACGTTCAATCGTGATTGGA
>CAWGWR010000011.1:0-80904 GCA_963826405.1 uncultured Actinomycetota bacterium
GTGGCGTCGCTCTCGTCCAGGCCGCCGCCAAGGTCTTCCAGACCCTGGAGCTGGAGGGTGACGAGCAGATCGGCGCCCAGATCGTCCGCGTGGCCGTCGAGGCCCCGCTGCGTCAGATCGCCATCAACGCCGGCCTCGAGGGTGGCGTCGTCGTGGAGAAGGTCAAGGGCCTGCCCGCGGGCGAGGGCCTGAACGCCGCGACCGGTGAGTACGTCAACCTGCTCGAGGCCGGGGTCCCGGACCCGACGAAGGTCACCCGTTCTGCCCTGCAGAACGCGGCCTCCATCGCGGCCCTGTTCCTCACCACCGAGGCCGTCATCGCCGACAAGCCGGAGAAGGCTGCTCCGGCCGGCGGCGACCCGTCCGGTGGCATGGGCGGCATGGACTTCTGAGTCCAGCAGCACCCGAGCACCACAGACCGGAAGGCGGTCCCCTGCGGGGGCCGCCTTTCGGCGTTTCCGGGCCCGTCGCCCCCGCCTCGTCGACGGCCGGACCGCTACTGTCGGAGCGTGAGCGCGCTGCGGGTGGTGGACGGGCACAATGACCTGCCGTGGGCCATGCGAGGCGTGGGCTACGACTTCGGCGCGGTCGACATCGCCCGGTCCCAGCCGCAGCTGCACACCGACCTCCCGCGCCTGCGCGCCGGCTCGGTCGGCGCCCAGTTCTGGTCGGTCTTCGTGCCCTGCACGCTGACCGGGGACGCGGCGGTCACCGCCACGCTTGAGCAGGTCGACGCGGTCTACGACATGGTGCAGCGCTACGTCACCGACCTCGTCCTGGTGACCAGCGCCGAGGGTCTCGAGGCGACGCTGGCCGACCCCTCCCTGATCGGCAGCCTGTTGGGTGCCGAGGGCGGGCACTCGATCTCCAACTCACTCGGCGCCCTGCGGACGCTCTACCGCCTCGGGGTCCGCTACCTGACCCTGACCCACAACGAGAACACCGACTGGGCCGACTCCGCCACCGACGAGCCCCGGCACGGCGGGCTCACTCCCTTCGGGCGTGAGGTGGTGGCGGAGATGAACCGGATGGGGATGCTCGTCGACCTCAGCCACGTCGCCCCCTCGACGATGCGCCAGGCGATCGAGGCGAGCGAGGCGCCCGTGATCTTCAGCCACTCCTCGGCGCGCGCCGTCTGTGACCACCCGCGCAACGTCCCCGACGACGTGCTGGCCTCGCTGGCCACCAACGGCGGGACATGCATGGTCACCTTCGTGCCCACCTTCGTCACCCCAAGGGTCCGCGACTGGGCGCTGGAGGCGGAGCAGGTGGCGCGCTCCGAGGGCGTGGACCCCCGTGACCTGACGGCGATGGAGGGCTTCTGGGGCCGCTACCCGGTGCCCCGGCCGCCTTCCACGCTGGCCGACGTCGTCGCCCACCTCGAGCACGCCCGCGAGGTCGCGGGGATCGACCACATCGGCCTGGGCGGGGACTACGACGGCGTCGGCGTGCTGCCCGAAGGCCTGGAGGACGTCTCCTGCTACCCGGCGCTGCTGGACGCGCTCCGGGCTCGCGCCTGGTCGGAGGAGGACCTCACCCGGCTGGCGTCGGGGAACATCGTCCGGACCTTCCACGACGCCGAAGCGGTGTCCTACCGGCTGCGCGACGAGCGGATGCCGTCGCTGGCCACTCTCGCCTCGATGGACGGCGGCCCCGACGGCGGTCCGGCCGCCGCCCCCTCGTGACCGGCCTGCTCGAGGTCATCGCCCGGCACGCGGCCGACGCCCGGCAGGCCGAGGCGGGTGGCGCCGACCGGATCGAGCTCGTCGGCACCATGGAGCACGACGGGCTCTCACCCGAGCCCCGGCTGGTGGAGGAGGTCCGCGCCGCCACGACCCTGCCGGTACGGGTGATGCTCCGTCTCCGCGAGGGCTACGGCACCGACGGCGGGGAGGTCGCCCACCTCAAGGGGCTGGTGGCCGCCTACACCTCCGCCGGGGCTGACGGCCTGGTGCTCGGCTTCCTCAACGCCCACACCGAGATCGACGTCGAGGTCGTCAGCGAGGTGGTGGCCGACGCCCGGCCCGGCTGGACCTTCCACCGCGCGGTGGACTCCTGCATCTCCACCGATCGCGCCTGGCGTGAGCTGCGGCACCTGCCCGGCCTGGACCAGGTGCTGACGGCCGGCTCGGCCCGCGGGGTGAGCGAGGGGCTGGACGAGCTGGTGCAGCGGGCCCGGACCGACGACTTCGCCCGCCGCACGATCATGGCCGGCGGGGGGCTGCTCCCCGAGCACGTGCCCTGGCTGGTCCGGGCCGGCGTCCGGGCCTTCCACATCGGGTCCGCGGCCCGGCCGCTGCGCTCCTGGAAGGCCTACGTCGACCCCGGCCTCGTGCGGACCTGGCGCTCGCTGATCGACGAGCAGGTCGCCGACGCCCCGACTCCCGCCGGCAGATGACCGTCCTGATCGACCCGCCGACCTGGCCGGGACACGGGCGGCTGTGGTCGCACCTGGTGAGCGATGCTTCCTTCGCCGAACTCCACGCGTTCGCCGCGGACCTGGGGCTGCCGCGGCGCGCCTTCGAGCGCGACCACTACGACGTCATGGCCGAGCACTTCGACGCCGCGGTCGCCGCCGGGGCGGTGCTCGTGCCGTCGCGGGAGATCGTCGCCCGGCTGAGCGCCGCGGGGCTCCGCCGGCGCAAGGTGTCCCGGCTCGCCCGCTGAGCAGCCGTGCCCGCCTTCGCCGCTGAGCTGCTTCCTGGGCAGGACGGCGAGATGAGCGAAGAACGTCTAGCCTGACTCCATGGCGGGTCCCTCATCTCTCGCGCCGACCGCTGCGACGGCCGTCGGCATCAGCCTGGACCAGCAGCTATGCCTCGCGCTCTACACCGCCTCCCGCGCCATGACCGCGCGGTACCGGGTGGCCCTGAGCCGGGTCGGCCTCACCTACCCGCAGTACCTCGTCATGCTCCTGCTCTGGGAGGAGGGACCCCTGTCGGTCGGGGGCATCGGCCACCGGCTGAGCCTGGACTCCAGCACCTTGTCCCCGTTGCTCAAGCGGTTGCAGGCGATGGGCCTGGTCACCCGGACGCGTGCCGCGACCGACGAGCGGCTCATGATCATCGGCCTGACCGACCGCGGGGCCGAGCTCGAGGCCGAGACCGCCGAGGTCGCGGCCGCGATGGGCCAAGCCACCGGGCAGACGCCGCAGGAGTACCGCGAGCTGACCGAGCAGCTGCAGGTCTTGACCAAGCGGCTGGATGCCTCCACCGCGCAGGCGCTGATCGCCGGCCCGGTCGACCCGCCCCGCTGCTGAGCGGGTCGTGCTGACCGCTCAGGCGCCGAGCTCTTCTGGGAGCGGGTCGGCGTGGACGACGACCAGTGAGCTGACGGCCCGGGTCAGGCAGACGTAGAGACGCCGGAGCCCGGTCGTCCGGTCCGGTTCACCCTCGACGATGGCCTTGGGCTCCAGCAGCACGACGTGGTCGAACTCCAGGCCCTTGGCCAGCGTCGCCGGAACCAGGTCCACGCGGGTCGCGAACCCCTGGGCCCGCTCCCCGAGCAGCTCGAAGACCAAACCGGCCTTAGCGAGCGCGTTCTGGGCCGCCGGCACGGCGGCGTCGGCGACGATGACGCCCACCGTGCCCTCCGCCTGCAGAGCCTCGCCGACGGCCTCGACCGTCGTTCCCAGCCGGTCGACGGCCCGGCGCAGGTCCAGCTCCCCGCGCGAGCGGCGGACCGAGTGGGGCGGGGTGAGGGTCGGAGCGATGCGGGGCAGCAGCCTGGCCGCGAAGTCAATCACCGCGGCGGGTACCCGGAAGCCGGCCACCAGCTCCTCGATGACCGCGTCGGGCTGGCCGAGGTGCCCGAGCGACTCGCGCCACGAGCGGGTGGCCCACGGCGTCGTGGCTTGGGCCAGGTCGCCCAGCACGGTGACCGACCCCGTGGACGCGCGGCGGCCGACGGCCCGCAGCATCATCGGCGACAGGTCCTGGGCCTCGTCGAGGACGACGTGACCGAGGCTGGGGGTGCGCTGCAGGAGGTCGGCGACCTCGTCGACGAGGACGACGTCGGCCAGGCTGAAGCGGGCCGCGGCCACCGTCCGCGCCGGCTTGGCCAGCCGCATCAGCCGCTGCTCGTCGGCCTCCAGCAGCCCGTCGGCGCAGCGGGCCAGGAAACCGGGGTCGCTCAGCAGCCGGAGGACCAGCTTGGCCGGGTCGAGAGCGGGCCACAGCTGCTCGGCGTAGGCCCGGACCACTCGGCTGCGGGCGACGGCGTTCTGCACCCGGTCGTCGGGGGAGTCCCCGGCGGCCTCCATCCGCAGCAGCACCTGGTGCGCCAGCCGCTGGGGCAGCATGGCCCGGCCCGCCTCGTAACGGACACCCCGAGCCTGCAGCTCGGCGAGCATCTCGTCGGCGAGGTAGGCGCCCACGCGCCACTGGTAGGCCCCGCGGGGCACCACCAGGGCCTCCGTCGCCCGCCCGAGGTGGCCCCAGACCGCTCGCCGGAGCACCTCGGCCATCCGCGCGTCGCCCTTGACCACGGCCACCGCGGCATCCTCCGACCCTCGCACGGCCACACCGGTGGCCCCGCTGACCAAGGACTCGACCGTCGCCTGGCTGGCGTCGATCTCACCCAGCGCGGGCAGCACGTCGGCGATGTAGGACAAGAAGCTGTCGTTGGGACCGACGACGAGGACGCCCGACCGAGCGAGCTGCTCGCGGTAGGCGTAGAGCAGGAACGCGGCCCGGTGCAGGCCGACGGCGGTCTTGCCGGTTCCCGGGGCGCCCTGGACGCACAGCGACTGGTCCAGCCGGGCGCGCACGATGGTGTCCTGCTCGGGCTGGATGGTCGCCACGATGTCGCGCATGGGTCCAGTGCGCGGGCGCTCGATCTCCGACTCCAGGATCGCCGACCCGGCCCCGGCAGCCCCGACGCCGGGGCGGACGAGGTCCTCGTCCTCGAAGGCGGTGAGCCGGCCTGAGGAGAAGCCGAAGCGGCGTCGTCGGCGCACCCGCATCGGTTCCCCGACCCGCGCCTGGTAGAAGGGCAGGGCCATCCCGGCCCGCCAGTCGATGACCAGCGGCTCGCCCCCGGACTCGCCCGTCACATGGCGACGGCCAACGTAGAGCGTCTCGTCCCGCTCGGCCCCGAGATCAGCGGCGTAGTCGAGCCGGCCGAAGAACAGCGGGACCGCCGGGTCGTCCTCGAGGGCCTGCATCCGCCGGTGCAGCACCTGCTTGAGGTGCTCGGTCGAGACGTGGTCGCCGCCGATCGCGGTGAGGCCGGCGGTGTGCTCCCGCATCCGCGAGAGCGCGGTGCGGGAGTCGAGGAGGTGCTGCTGTTCGGCGGCGAGGGTGGCGGACGAGGCGGGTTCGGGCATGCGAGCTGCTCCGGGGGTCGGCCGGTCGGGAGGGGAGCGGAGGCACAAACTACACCGCTCCCCGGGAGGGAGCGAGGGCTTCGCGCACCCCCTGCGTCGCGCCGGAACCACGGGTTCCTACCCTGGGGCGGTGACTTCCGACAAGCAGACCTCCGGGAAGACCGAGCGCTCCTACATCCCGGTCGAGAACCCCGCGGAGCGCCCGCGCACGTCGCGGACCACGGTGCGGGTGCTGCTGACCAACCCGGCGGGCGAGACCTTGCTGTTCGAGGACAGCGACCCCGGCCTGGACGACGCCCGCTGGTGGGTGACGCCCGGTGGCGGCATCGATGCGGGCGAGAGCGAGACCGAGGCAGCGGTCCGCGAGGTGTGGGAGGAGACCGGCTACCGCCTCGACCCCACCGAGCTGCTGGGCCCGGTGGCCCGGCGCCACGTCGTCCACGGCTACTCCGACCGGGTGATCGAGCAGGACGAGTCCTTCTACCTGGCCCGGGTGCCCGACTTCGAGGTGGACACCTCCGAGCACACCCCGGACGAGCAGCTGACCTTCCAGCAGCACCGCTGGTGGTCCACCGAGGAGCTGCGGGCCACCGACGACTGGGTGTGGCCGCACGAGCTCGTCGAGCTCTTGCACCTCATCGACGAGCGTGAGCGCTGGCCCGTCGCCCTGGGCACGCAGGAGGAGTCCACCGTCCTCGACGTGCACTGAGCACGCCGGCCGCCGACGGGCTGCCCGCGGCCTACGGTGCCAGGGACCCCGCCGTCCGTCGGGCGTCGTTGGCGTTGTTCCTGGCCGGGGTGGCGGTCTTCGCCTTGCTCTACAGCACCCAGCCGCTGCTGCCCGAGCTCAGCCGGAGGTTCGCGGTCGGCGCTGCGGCGTCCACGCTCACCGTCAGTTTGACCACCGCCACCCTGGCCGCCGGTCTGCTCGTCGCGGGCCCGCTGTCGGAGCGCTTTGGCCGCACCCGGCTGGTCACGCTCAGCCTGGTCGCGGCCACCCTGCTGGGGCTCGCGTGTGCCCTGGCACCCAGCTGGGGCGTCCTGCTCGGGCTCCGCGCCGTTCAGGGCCTGGCCCTGGCCGGGCTGCCCGCGGTGGCCGTCGCCTACCTGAACGAGGAGCTCGACACCTCCGTGGCCGGCCAGGCCACCGGGCTCTACGTCGGCGGCAACGCCCTCGGCGGAATGGCGGGCCGCCTGCTGGCCGGCGCGCTCGCCGACCTGGGTGGGTGGCGGCTGGCACTCGGCGGCATCGCGGTGCTGGCTGCCGTCTGCACCACGGCGGTGCTCCTGCTCCTGCCGCCCTCGCGCCGGTTCGTGCCCGCCCAGCCGGGTCTGCGCACCGTCCTGCGCAGCACGCGCGCCGTGCTCACCGACCCGGTGCTGCTCGGGCTCTACCTCCTCGCGGCCTTGCTGATGGGTGCCTTCATGGCGGTGTTCAACGCGCTGGGATTCCGGCTGGAGGCCCCGCCCTACGGCCTGAGCGCGGCCCTGGCGGGGTCGGTCTTCCTCGTCTACGCCTTCGGTTCCGCTGCTTCGACGGCAGCCGGCCGGCTGGCCGACCGGCACGGACGGCGGGCGGTGGTCCCGGCCGCTGTGGTCGTCATGCTCGCCGGTCTGCTGGGTACCGCGGCGGGCTCCCTGGTCGTGCTGGTGCTCGCCCTGGCGGTGATGACGGTCGGCTTCTTCGCCGCCCACGGCGTGGCCAGCGGCTGGGTGGCCGCCCGGGCTCGAGCGGGCGGTGGGGCCACTGCGCAGGCGGCGTCGAACTACCTGTTCGCCTACTACGCCGGCTCCTCGGTGGTCGGTGCGGCCGCCGGCCGGGCCTGGACCGGCGGCGGCTGGACCGGGGTCCTCGTGCTCACCGCCGCGCTGGTGGTGCTGGGCTGCGGGGTCGCGCTGCTGCTGGCCCGCAGCACCAGCCTGCTGCAACCCGGGAACCCGCCCGTCAGCGGTTGAGCGCTGCTCCGGCTTGAGCGAGCGGCGTCAGGCCCCCAGCTCGCTCATCACCACGGGGAGCTCGTCGAGCAGCTCGCGGGCGAGGAACCCGACCGTGCCGATCCGCGCGGCGAGCCGGTCGCCGGCGGCGGAGTGGACGTGGGTGGCCCAGCAGGTGGCCTGGTCGGGCGTTCCCGTCCGGCCCAGCAGACCGGTCACCGCCCCGGCCAGCACGTCGCCGCTGCCGGAGGTTGCCAGCCCACCGTTGCCCGCGCCCACCTTCCAGATGCGGCCCTCGCTGTCGGCGATGGTGCTGTAGCAGGTGACCAGGGCGCTGTAGCGCTGCGCGATCTCGGCGATGTCGGCGTCCTCGTCCTCGACCTCGCGGCCGAGCAGCCGGGCCGCCTCCTCCAGGTTGGGGGTCAGCACCAGCCGGCCCCGGACCTGGTCGAGCGCCTCCAGCGTCCCGGGCAACACGCCGAGGGCGTAGGCGTCGAGGACCAGCCATGTCTCCGGGCCCAGCAGGGGGATGGCCGTCCTGATCAGCAGGGCGGTCTCCTCCGGATCGTCCAGTCCGACGCCGATGGTGACGACGTCCGCCGAGCCCAGGTCGTCGGCGATGACGTCGAGGTCGCCGCCCAGGACGGTGCCGCGGTCGTCCTGCGGCAGACCGACGACGCCGGCCTCAGGAGTGGCCACGGCCAACGGGACGGCGACCGAGGAAGCGACCGCCAGGGTCAGGTGGCCGGCTCCCACCCGGAGCGCCGCCAGCCCGGCGAGCTGGACGGCTCCCGGGGTGCTCGCCGCGCCGCCGACGATCAGGACCTGACCCCGGCCGTACTTGGAGCTGGTCGCCTCCGGCAGCGGCCAGGAGCGGAGCAGGGTGGGGGTGACCTCGCGCGGCGAGCCGGGCTCAGGTCTGGGGTTGGACACGGGAGTCTCCCTGGTGCTGGGTGACCGGCGCGTCGGCTGCCTCGAGGTGAGAGACGTCGTTGAACGACCGCAGCTGCCAGCCGCCGTCCGGTGCGCGGTCGAGGTGGGTGATGGACACGTTCAGGACCGGGGTGGTGGCGCCGATCTCGAGGACCTGCTGCTCGTGCAGGCCCTCGCAGACGTAGCGGAAGCAGAGCACGAGGGCGTCGTGGCAGAAGATGACCACGCGGCTGCCGTCGGGCAGGTCGGAGAGGTCGCGCAGGAAGCTCCGGACCCGCAGCACCACGTCCGCCCAGGACTCTCCGCCCGGCGGGCGGTGGTAGAACTTCCCGAGCCAGTGGCGCCGTTCGGCCTCGCCGGGGAAGCGGTTGACCACGCCCTTCCAGGTGAGCAGGTCGAGCACACCCAGCTCGCGGTCCCGGAGCCGCTCGTCAAGCCGGATGGGAGCCTCGACGCCGGCGGCGGCCAGGCTGATCCGCGCCGTCTGCTGGGCGCGGACGTAGACCGACGACCAGAGCAGGGTGGGTACGCCGTCGCCCATGAACGGGGCCAGCCCTCGGCCCAGGGCCTCGGCCTGCTCACGGCCGACCTCGGACAGCTCCACGTCGGCGTCGCGGGCGCCGACCTCGATCACCTCGGCGTCCTCGGCGTAGGCCCGGGCGGCTGCTGCGTTGCCGAGGCTCTCCCCGTGACGGATGACGACGAGCTCGGCGACAGCCATAGGCCCTTCCTGGGGTCTGTGACGGGGAGGTACCCGGTCGAGGCCACGGTAGCCGTGCCCGCCGACACCTGACGTGGGGTGGGTTGCTGAACCGATCCAGACCCGCTGTGGGAGCGCAATCTCCGCCGTCTAGGCTGGAACCCATGGAATTTCGCTACCTCGGCAACTCGGGCCTCAAGATCTCCGAGATCACCTACGGCAACTGGCTCACCCACGGCTCCCAGGTCGAGAACGAGCAGGCGCACGCCTGCGTCAAGGCCTCCCTCGAAGCCGGCATCACCACGTTCGACACCGCTGACGTCTACGCCAACACCAAGGCCGAGACCGTCCTCGGCGAGGCGCTCCAGGGCGAGCGCCGCGAGTCGCTGGAGATCCTCACCAAGGTCTTCGGTCCGATCGGGCCGAAGGGTCACAACGACGTCGGCCTGTCGCGCAAGCACATCATGGAGGCCGCGCACGGCTCCCTGAGCCGGCTGAAGACCGACTACATCGACCTCTACCAGGCCCACCGCTACGACTACGAGACCCCGCTCGAGGAGACGATGCAGGCCTTCGCCGACCTCGTCCGGGCCGGCAAGGTGCTCTACGTCGGCGTCAGCGAGTGGACCGCCGAGCAGCTGCGCGACGGTGCCGCGCTGGCCAAGCAGCTGGGCTTCCAGCTGATCTCCAACCAGCCGCAGTACTCAATGCTCTGGCGGGTCATCGAGGGCGAGGTCGTCCCGACGTCGAAGGAGCTCGGCATCTCCCAGGTGGTCTGGTCCCCGATCGCCCAGGGCGTGCTGACCGGCAAGTACGTGCCCGGCCAGGCCCTGCCCGAGGGGTCCCGCGCCACCGACGACAAGGGCGGGGCGAACATGATCGCCCGCTGGATGAAGGACGACGTGCTGGAGCGCGTGCAGCAGCTGAAGCCGATCGCCGATGAGGCGGGCCTGTCGATGGCGCAGCTGGCCATCGCCTGGGTGCTGCAGAACGACAACGTCGCCACCGCGATCATCGGCGCCTCGCGGCCCGAGCAGGTCTTCGACAACGTCAAGGCCGCGGGGGTGACGCTGGAGCCCGGGCTGCTCTCCCGCATCGACGAGGTCCTGGGCGACGCCGTCGAGCACGACCCCGCCAGGACCTCCGAGAGCTCGCCGAAGAAGCGCGAGGTCTGATCCCGCCCCCTTCTCCGCCCGGTAAGCCGTGAACGAAGGTCGACTAGACGAGGACTTCGTTCACGGCTTGCAGGCGGGGGCGGGCGCTTCGGCATTGGCGGCCGCCTCGATCTCGGCGATGTCGATCCGCCGCATCTGCAGCATGGCGGCCACGGCCCGCGCGGCCCGGTCCGGGTCGGGGTCGGTCATCAGCTCGGTGAGCCGGCGCGGCACCACCTGCCACGACAGGCCGTAGCGGTCCTTGAGCCAGCCGCACACGCTCTCCTCGCCGCCGGCGGTCAGGGCGTCCCAGTAGTGGTCGGTCTCCGCCTGGTCGGCGGTGTCGATCTGGAAGGACACCGCCTCGTCGAAGTGGAACTCGGGGCCGCCGTTGAGGCCGGTGAAGCGGACGCCGTCCAGCTCGAACTCGACGGTGAGGACGTCCCCCGGCTTGCTGCCCGGGGTCCCCTCGGGAGCGGGGTTGGTGCTGAGCACGCGCGAGTTCGGGAACACGGAGACGTAGAACCGGGCGGCTTCCTCGGCCTGGCCGGCGAACCACAGGCACGGGATGATGGCGGGCATGGGCGGGTCCTCTCAGGATGGGGCTGTGCCGGACAGACCAGGTCAGCGCCCCGAACTCATCGGCCCGCATCGTTCCGCGCCGGGGACCGGCCTGGCCGGCAGGCATCCTGCGGGCGGGCGGTACCCCCCGTGCTCGGGGTGCTCCCGGTCATCGTGCTGACCGAGACCGGCATCATCGTCGGGATCGGCGTCCTCCTGGTCTGGACGGTCCTCGTCCCGGCGCTCGTGCCCGTCCTCGGCGGCCGCTTCTGGTGGCCGCGCCGCCTGCCGCGGTACCCCGACCCGGCGGCGCCCGTCGTGGACGAGCCGCCTGCAGCCGCGGCACGCCCTGGTCTGAACCCGGCTGCCCTGGAGAACCAGCACCAGATGGCCGACAGCCCCTTGATCCGGGCCGGCGAAGGCATCTGGCGCTGACTTCTCAGGGGCCGCCCGTAGCCCCCTCGTCCACAGCCGCTCAGTCCGCGGCGACCGCGTCCTCGGCGTCCATGATCCGGTAGGCGTAGCCCTGCTCGGCCAGGAAGCGCTGCCGGTGGGCGGCGAACTCGGCGTCGACGGTGTCGCGGGAGACGACGGCGTAGAAGCGCGCGGTGAGCCCGTCGGCCTTGGGGCGGAGCAGGCGGCCCAGCCGCTGCGCCTCCTCCTGCCGGGACCCGAAGGCCCCCGAGACCTGGATGGCCACCTGTGCGGTCGGCAGGTCGATCGAGAAGTTCGCGACCTTGCTCACCACCATCAGGTCGATCTCGCCCGAACGGAACTGCTCGTAGAGCTTCTCTCGCTGGCGGACCGTGGTGTCGCCCTTGATCAGGGGGGCGCCGAGCCGCTCGGCCAGCTCGTCCAGCTGGTCGACGTACTGCCCGATCACCAGGGTCGGGACGCCCTTGTGCTTGGCCACCAGGTCGACGACGACCTCGGTCTTGGAGTCCGCCGTGGAGGCCAGCCGGTACTTCACGTCGGCCTCGGCGACGGCGTAGGTCATCCGCTCGGCCTCGGTCAGCGTGACCCGGACCTCGACGCAGTCAGCAGGCGCGATGTAGCCCTGCGCCTCGATGTCCTTCCAGGGGGCGTCGTAGCGCTTCGGCCCGATGAGGGAGAAGACGTCGCCCTCCCGGCCGTCCTCGCGGACCAGGGTGGCCGTCAGGCCCAGCCTGCGACGAGCCTGCAGGTCGGCCGTCATCCGGAAGACCGGCGCAGGCAGCAGGTGCACCTCGTCGTAGATGACCAGGCCCCAGTCGCGGGCGTCGAACAGCTCCAGGTGCGGGTGCACGCCGCCGCGCTTGCTGGTGATGACCTGGTAGGTGGCGATGGTGACGGGGCGGATCTCCTTCTTGGCGCCGGAGTACTCCCCGATCTCCTCTGCCGTCAGGGTGGTCCGCTTGATCAGCTCGTCGCGCCACTGCCGGGCCGAGACGGTGTTGGTGACGAGGATGAGCGTCGTGGCCTGCGCCTTGGCCATCGCCGCGGCACCGACGATCGTCTTGCCGGCGCCGCAGGGCAGCACGACGACCCCGGAGCCCCCGTGCCAGAAGCCGTCGGCCGCCTGGGCCTGGTAGGGCCGGACCTCCCAGCCGTCCTGGTCGAGGCTGATGGCGTGCGCCTCGCCGTCGACGTAGCCGGCCAGGTCCTCCGCCGGCCAGCCGAGCTTGAGCAGCACCTGCTTGAGGTGCCCGCGCTCGGAGGGGTGGACCGCGACGGTGTCGTCGTCCACCCTGGCCCCGACCAGCCCCTTGACCTTGGCGCTGCGCAGCACCTCGGTGAGCACCGGCCGGTCGGTGCTGACCAGCACCAGTCCGTGGGTGGGGTGCTTCTCGATCCGCAGCCGCCCGTACCGGTCCATGGTGTCGGCGACGTCCACCAGCAGAGCGTTGGGCACCGGGTAGCGGCTGTAGGTCAGCAGCGTGTCGACCACCTGCTCGGCGTCATGGCCGGCGGCCCGCGCGTTCCAGAGCCCGAGCGGGGTCAGCCGGTAGGTGTGGATGTGCTCGGGCGCTCGCTCGAGCTCAGCGAACGGCGCGATGGCGATCCGGCAGGCGTCCGCGTCGGGGTGGTCGACCTCGAGCAGCAGGGTGCGGTCGGACTGCACGACGAGCGGGCCGGCGCCCACGGGTCCGGGGGCCATCAGTTCTCCTCGTCGGTGGGGGCGTCCTGGATGTCCAGGTCCTCGGCGGAGGAGCTGTCGTCAGGCTGGTCCGGGCCGGTGTCCGTGCCCGAGGGACTCGGGCTGGGTGCGGGAGCGGGCTCCGGTGTGGGGCTGGGTTCCGTCGGGCTCGGGGTGCCCTCGCTGGGCTCCGGTCCAGGGTCGGACGTCGGCCTGGCGACCAGCAGGTTCGCCGAGCTCGGGCTCTCGTTGCCGGCCGCGTCGACGGCTCTCACCTGCACCAACTGCTGGCGGGCGTCGTCGTTGAACCAGGCCACCTTGGCGTGGGTCTCGGGGGTGGTGGCGACCTCGAAGCCGTTCAGCACCACCTTGTACCCCACCACCCCGACGTTGTCCTCGGCCGGCGGCCAGCGCAGCGTCAGCCACATGGGCGTCACCGCGCCCGTGCTCAGCCCCCCGACCGGGGCGGGCGGCTCCTCGTCCTGCCGGTCGGCGGGGTCGAAGGCGGTGGCTCCGGTGCGGGACACGGGTGGCTCGACCGGTGCTCGCGTCGGTTCGACCGGCGGGTCGGTCTCCGCCGACGGCTCGGGGTCCGGGGTCCCTGTGCTGTCGGGCGCGCTCGGGGTGCCAAGCGGTGTCGACTCGACGTCGGACGTGGCGGAGGCCTCCTGAATGACGGAGGAGGTCGGGCTCGGCGTGGTCTGGCCCCGTGGCTGCGGCTGCGGCTGCGGCCCCGACACCTGGTGCGGGGCGCGGGCGATACCCGGTGCGAGGTAGAGGCTGGTGACGCCGAGGGTGCAGACCGCGAGCACCAGGAGGCGTCTCACGGTCACGGCATCCACCGGATCAGTCTAGTGGGCGGTGCGGCCTCGCCCTGCCGTCGTGCGCGAGCCGGGGGCGGCCGGCCTGGCGTCCGTTCAGCGGTCGCTGGGCTCGACGCCGACGCGGGAGATCCGGGCCAGCGGGATGATGACGACCTGGGCGCTCGAACGGTCCACGGCGCGCACCGAGCCCCCCGCCAGGTCCAGTGGGGCGAGCTGGCGCTCGGTCGCGCTGCCGTCAGCGGTTACCCAGGCCACCCAGACCGGGGATGCCTGCAGCGTCGCCAGGCGCAGCCGCTCCAGGGTCTGCTCGGTGCTGTCCGCGCCGTCCTCGGCCAGGCGCCGGGGGTGGTTGCGCTCGGCCGCGAGCAGGGCCGCGGCCACCTCCGCGGGCTCGACCGCGGGCGGGGTCTCCTGACCCGCCGGGCGTGGGGCCCGCTGGCCGGGTGGAGGCCGCATCGTCCGGCCGCCCTCGTCCTCGACGGCGGGGGTCTGGCCGAGCCCGTGCAGGAACGCCACCAGCTCGACCGGCTCGACGGAGGCCACCAGCACGCCGGGCGCGACGGCGCGCAGGCCCAGGGCCGCGGCGCCGGAGTGGCCGAGCAAAGAGGCGGCCTCGGTGGCGTCATCGGTGCGGAGGTAGGACTGGGCGCTGCCGACGCGGATGCTGCCGTGGCGTCGGGCGACGTCCTCTATGAGGTAGGTCAGGGGCTGGGGGACGGGGGTCGCCGAGTGCTCGGCCAGCCACGCGTGCACCTCGACGGCCGACCACCCGACGTCGAAGGCCCGCCGCAGCGAGCTGTCGCTGAAGCGGTAGACCCCGCCCCCACCCCGCGACTCCTGCTCCGCCAGCAGCCGCAGCTCACCGGCCACGTCGTGGGCCAGCGGCCCGGGCGCCACAGCGGTCAGGTCGGCCTGCAGGATCACCTCGTGGACCGGCTCCGGGAACATCTCCGCGAGCTCGGCGGGCAGCGTGGCGTCCCCGCGGTCCAGGCTGGCCGCGAAGGCGCTCACCCCGCCCAGGGCCACCGGCCCCAGCCACCCTGCCTCGCGCCAGGTCCAGTCGACGAGGGTGCCGGCGTCGACCGGCCCGCGGGCCAGCCGGGGCCGGTACCAGGCCAGCGCGCGGGTCAGCTCCTCCAGGTCGGGGACGGTGCCGGGTTCCAGCGAGGCCGCCAACCCGAGCAGCAGGCGGCGGACAGTCGGGGCCGACGCGGCGTCGGCGGCGGGACCCAGGGCGTGCGTCCCCGGTTCAGCGGAGGCGGAGAACCAGCGCGGCGCGTCCAGCCATGAGCGGCCCAGCAGCAGCCAACGGGTCGGCCCGTCCTGGGCCGCCCAGCGGTCGAACTCGACGGTGGGCAGCAGGCAGAGGTTCCCTCCAGGCGCCACCAGGCCGGCCGCCGCCGCGCACTCGAGCACGAAGCTGGCGTGCGCGGCGTCGGTCCCCAGCCGGCGTCCGAGGGCGGTGACGTCACGGGCCGCGACCCCGCCGGTGCGCAGCAGCCGGTGCGGCGTGGTCTCCAGCGCCTGCACTGCGAGCTCCACGTCATGCAGGAGGCCGAAGGCGGCCCCGGCGGCAGCGGAGTCGACCGAGCGGGGCGTCCGGACCCGGCCGGCGACCGTCGGCGGGCTGGGCGGGACGGGCTCCCGGGCGAAGCGGTGCCCTCGGAGCACCCAGGCCACCTCGCGCGGCAGGACCACTGTGTCGGCGTCGACCGGGCGCAGCAGTCCCCGCGACAGCAGCTGCTCGACGGGGGACCGGGCGGCGTCGACGGCGACCGCGCGCTCGGCGTTGCGGACCGCTCCGGTCGGCGACCAGAGCAGCCGGTCGAGCACCGGCCGCACCGCCGGCTGGCAGGCGGCGAGCGCTTCCTCGACCTGCGCCGGGGTGACCGGACGCAGCGAGGGCGGAGCGAGCCCACCGGGATAGGGCTCGAAGGCCTCCCGGACGGGGCGGACCAGGTGCAGCTGGTCGTCGGCGCCCCACAGCAGCGCGCGACGACGGAGCTCGCCGACGGCTCGGGCCACGGCCGCCCGCTCCCCGAGCAGCCCGGTGACGTCGTCGGTGGAGGCCGGGTCTGGGCACGCGGCCACGGCCTCGGCGACGAGGCGGCACCAGGCGTCGAGGCCGTCGACGGCCCGGGCCACCGAGGTGGTCGTGGTGGAGCGCGACGCGAGCTCGGTGAGGTCGTGAGGCAGCGGGTAGGTGAGGTCGGGCCGCAGCCGGAGCAGGTCAGCGAGCTGGTCGGCGCTCAGCGCGCGGAGCGCCTCGGTGAGGGTGCGCGGCCGGAGCGCGGCGGGGGCGTGACGAGGGGCCACGGGTTCAGCGCCAGGGGTTGGCAGGGGGAGCGGGCGGCGCGAGAGACCGCTTGAGGGCGGCGCGGACGACCAGGAGGGTGCTCGCCAGGGACGCCCAGCACACCAGGAGCGCCCAGCCGCTGACGAAGCTCCACCATGCGCCGAAGTCCAGCGGCAGACGAGGCAGCCCGACGAAGGCGAAGAACCCGACCGCCGCGACGGCGAGGGTCAGCACACGGCGCACCTGCTGCTGACCGACCTGGACGCGGCGGTGGAGCACGAACGCGGCCACCACGACCAGCGGCGACAGCACCTGCACCACGCTCCCGATGACGAGCACGATCAACAGCGCTGGAGTCGCAGCCTCGAAGACCCGTCGCGAGTCGACCCGGGTGGGTGCGGCCTGCTCGCCGTAGGGGCTGGGCCCGAACCACTGCGGGGTGCCCGGCGCGGGGTACGGCCCTGGCAGCGCCGGCGGGTACCCGGGTACCGCGGCCGTCGGCCAGGACGGGGTGGCCGGGGCCAGGGCGGACGGGAACGCGGCACCGGCCGGCGGCATCGCGGGCAGCGACGCGTAGGGGTCGGAGCCGGCGAGCAGGGCAGGCGCCGGCGCGGCCGGGGGAGTGGGCGGCCCGCCGTGCGCTGAGCCCCAGGCTGAACCGGAGGTCAGGTTGCTGGAGACGACGGCGAACGGCATCGCGGGGTCGCGGGTGTCCTGCACCGGGACGACCAGGCTGGCCAGCGGGGCGACCGGCGTGGCCGGCCCGGCGAACTGCGGTCGCTCGACGGGAGCCCCGGCGGCCGGATCCGAGCGCGGCGTGGCCGGCTCCAGCGGCTCGGCCGCCGGCGAGGTGAACGCGGCCGGGCGCTCGGACGGCGCGTACTCCGGTCCGTCCTCCCAGGTCGCCATGCGTCCCATCCTAGGTTGGCGGCCCGGTCGGGGTCTGAGCCGTCGAGCTCCCCGCCGCTGAAGGCTGAGTCGCCGCGCTCAGTGGTCGGAGGGGACGATGTGCACCGGCAGGCGTCCGCTACCCCGTCGCACGGTCACCTCGAGCGTCAGGTGGGACCGGCGCGCCATAGCCAGCCCGGCGGCGGTGGAGACCAGGGCCACCATCGCGCCGCAGGCCAGCATGCTCTCCCGGGCCCCGATGTGGTCGACCAGCCAACCGACGGTCGGCCCGCCGATCGCCTGCCCGCCGAGCAGCACCATGAGGTAGACGCTCATCACCCGACCGCGGACCGCGGGCGTGCAGGTCGTCTGCACCAGCGAGTTCGCGCCGGTCAGGAAGTGCAGGGTGCAGAAGCCGACGCACACCAGCACGAGGCCGAACACCCACATGCTGGGGGCGAGCGAGGCGATCATCAGCAGGACGCCCAGCACCACCAGGCTGGAGGTGAGCGAGCGGAGCCGCGGGCTGTTCCGCCGACGGGCCGACAGGATGGCGCCGGTAAGCGCGCCCGAGGCGGTGAGGGAGTTGAACATGCTGTAGCCGCCGACGCCGGCGGTGAAGACGTGGTCGGCGAAGGCCGCCAGGATGACCGGCATGTTGAGACCGAAGAGCCCGATGGCCGCGGCGAGCACGATCGACCAGCCGACCTCGGAGGTGCGCCGGATGTAGCGCAGCCCGTCGCGGAGCTGCCCTTTCTGGCCCCGGGGAGCCAGGGCCGGCGCGGCGGTCGGCCGGATGATGGCGACCATCACCACCACCAGGAGGCAGGACGCCGCGTTCAGCAGGAAGGACCAGCCCTGGCCCACGGCGCTGATCAGCGCACCGGAGGCTGCCGGACCGACGAGGGCGCCCAACTGGAAGACCGAGGAGTTGAGGCTCACCGCGTTGCGGATGTGGGTGTGTCCGACCAGCTCGGAGACGAAGACCTGCCGCGTCGGGTTGTCGACCACGGTCACGAACCCCAGGGCGGCGGCGACGACGAAGACGTGCCAGGCCTGGATCGCCCCGCTCAGCGCGAGGGTGCCCAGAGTCAGGGCCATCAGTGCGGCCAGCGACTGCGTGATGATCAGGATGGTCCGCTTCGGGTAGCGGTCGGCGAGCACCCCGCCCCACATGCCGAACAGCAGCACCGGCAGGAACTGCAGGGCGACGGCTATGCCGACGGCGGTGACGCTGCCGGTCAGTTCCAGGACGAGCCAGTCCTGGGCGATCCGCTGCATCCACAACCCGGTCGTCGCCACCATCTGCGAGGACAGGTAGAGCCGGTAGTTCCGGACCTCGAGCGCCGCGAGGGAGCGGGGCCAGGGCCGGCGCGGGCGGCCGGGGGCCGGAGCGGGAGCGTGGACGGACGGGGAGGACATGGCGTGTTCGGCAGTGGCCGTGGACACAGTTCACCTGATTCGACGGGGCGAGGATGGCACGGAGCCCAGCGACGAGGTCGAGGGGGCTCACGGGGGTCTCCGGCTCTGCGCTGAGTCGACCGCTCCACCGTACGATAGCGAGGCTTCATTAAGCGCGAGTATGAGCGCTATATTTATCATTACCTTTCGTGATGAGTGCGAGGAGAGGTGGGCGGGTGGCGACGGAGACGAACTTCGACCCGGTGCTGCTGCGCACCTTCGTGACGGTGGCCACGGGTCTGAGCTTCACCCGTGCCGCCGAGCAGCTGGGCATCAGCCAGCCGACGGTCTCCCAGCACGTCCGGCGGCTGGAGGAGGCCTGCAAGCGGCAGCTCCTGCGCCGCGACACCCGCTCGGTGGCGCTGACCGACAACGGCCAGGCGATGGCGGGGTTCGCCCGGACCATCCTGGCCGCGAACGACGAGGCGGTCGCCTACTTCACCGGCTCCGCGATGGCCGGCCGGCTCCGGTTTGGGGCCGCCGACGAGCTGGCGCTCAGCGAGCTGCCCACCATCCTGCGCGAGTTCCGTCAGCTCTACCCCCGGATCAACCTGGAGCTGACCGTCACCCAGAGCGGCATCCTCTCCCGGCGGCTCACGGCCAACCACCTCGACCTCATCTTCATCAACCAGGAGGCCGACCTCGGTCGAGGGACCCTGGTGCGACGGGACCGGCTGGTCTGGGTCGGCATCGACCGGTTGCAGATCGAGCCGGGCCAGCCCGTGCCCGTCATCACCTACCACGCGCCGAGCCTCAGCCGCTCGGCCGCCATCGAGTCCCTCGAGCGGGAGCACCGCACCTGGCGGATCACCTGCAACACCCGCGAGATCAACGGGGTGCTGGCGGCGACCCGCGCTGGCATCGGGGTCTGCGTGCTGGCGCAGTCCCGGGTGCCGAGCGACCTGCGAATCCTCTCGGGCCGGTTCGACCTTCCAGCGCTGCCCGAGATCGAGATGGCCCTGGTGCACAACCCGCGCTCGGCCCGGGAGCCCGTCGAGGCGCTCAGCCGGGCCATCGTCAACCTGCCGCTGGGGCCGCACTTCTCTCCGCAGGAGCGCGCGCGCCGGTAGCCGAACCCGGTCGAGGGGCCGCCGCGATGGGGCTAGGCTTGCGGGCTGATGACCGTGCCGGGCGCCCCCGGCGACGACGCGAGACTTGGGGACACGACGTGCCTGTTGGCAAGGTGAGGTTCTACGACGCCGAGAAGGGTTTCGGCTTCCTGACCAAGGACGAGGGTGGCGACGTCTACGTGCGCGCCACCGCGCTGCCCCCTGGCGTCACCAGCCTGAAGGCCGGTCAGAAGGTCGAGTTCGGGATCGTCGAGGGCCGCAAGGGTGAGCAGGCGCTGTCGCTGCGGGTCGTCGAGGCCCCCCCGTCGCTGTCCAAGGCGCAGCGCAAGCCGCCGGAGCAGATGATGGTCATCGTCGAGGACCTCATCAAGATGCTGGACGGGCTCGGCAACGGTTACCGGCGCGGCCGGCACCCGGAGGCGCGCACCGCCACCCAGGTGGCCACCGTGCTCCGGGCCGTGGCCGACGAGCTCGAGCTCTAGGCGCCGCCGCACCTCCGCACCGCCGCACTTCCGGAGGCGGTGCCCCGCCTCTCCCGCTGCCAGAATGGACCCATGGCTCCCAGCACCCGCACCAGCAAGCCCGACGCCATCTGCCTGGCGGCGGTCGACTTCGCGCGCGAGGCGGCGGTCGAGACCGCCGGGGTGACGGGCGTGGGCGAGTACCTCGGCCACCAGGTCGACGGCGAGCGGGTGCTCACCCACTTCTTCGCGTGCCCGCACCCCGCCTACCGCGGTTGGCGTTGGTCGGTCACGATCGCCCGTGCCTCCCGCGCCAAGGTGGTCACGCTCGACGAGGCGGTGCTGCTTCCGGCTGAGGGCGCCCTGCTGGCCCAGGAGTGGGTGCCATGGGCTGAGCGCATCCGGCCCGGAGACGTCACCCCTGGCCTGCTGATGCCCACCCCGGCCGAGGACCCACGGCTGGAGCCCGGCTACACCGGTGGCGAGCAGGCCGCCGACGCTGACCCGGCCGAGGCAAGCCAGGCCCGCGTCGTCGTCGCCGAGCTGGGCCTGGGCCGTGAGCGCGTGCTCAGCGGCGTGGGTCGCGACCAGGCGGCGGAACGCTGGCTCTCCAGCGACGGCGGTCCAGACAACCCCATGGCCCGCCAGGCCCCGGCCCCGTGTGAGACCTGCGGGTTCTTCCTGCGGCTGCAGGGCGGCATGGGCGTGCTGTTCGGCGCCTGCGCCAACGTCTACTCGCCCTCCGACGGCGCCGTGGTGAGCGTGGACCACGGCTGCGGAGCGCACTCGAGCGTGCCGACCCTCGAGCCGGCCGAGGAGCTGCCTCCGCCGGCCTGGGAGACCATCGAGTGGGACGAGCCCGTCTCCCTCTTCGACTGAGCTGGCAGGCGGGGGCATGACCAGGGCGCGTTCGACGAGGCGGTCGGAAGTCGAGGAGGTCCGGCGCGCGGTCGCCGCGTTCGTGGCCGCGGGGGCTGATGAGTCAGTGCAGCGCGTCACCACCGCGGTGCACCGGCTGTCGCGCCGCCTCGACCAGTGGTACGACCGGCAGCTCGCCGACATCGACGTCTCCACCGGGGAGTGGGCGGTGCTCAGCGAGCTCGCGCGCAGCGGTGAGGACACCCCGTTGACCCCCAGCCAGCTCGCCGCAGCGGCCAACGTCGCGCCCTCGTCCATGACCCACCGGCTCGACCGGATGGTCGAGCGCGGCCTTCTCACCCGCAGCCCCGACCCCGCCAACCGAACCCGCGTGCTCGTGCAGCTGTCCGACGCCGGCTACGCGCTCTACGCCGCGGCGATCCGGGAGTCCGACCTCGTGGAGGCGGACCTGCTGGAGTCGCTCACCAGCCAGGAGGTGGAGCAGCTCGCCGAGCTCCTCGACAAGGTCATCGCCGGCCTGGACGCCGCCGACCTCTGAGGCGGCCGGCCGGTGCGCTGACGCTCCGGCGACGGCGAGCCGGACGGCTCAGCCGTGCTCGGCGGCCGCGGCCGAACGGCGCTGCCGCACCCGGTTCCAGCAGTAGAGCAGCCCGACCAGACCGAGCCCCGCCCCGCTGAGGCAGACGTCGAACCAGTCGCCGTGGCCCTCGGCGGCCAGCTGGTAGCGGCGCAGACCCGTCAGGACGGCGGCCACGGCGAAGAGGATCGTCCCGACGGCGACCACCCGGACACCGTCGACGTCGACGGCGGGGACGGGCGCCTGCACGAGCCGGTGGTGGTGCTCCACCCGTCCCGCGGGCGGCGGAGGCGTCGGGGAGGTCACGCTTCAGATCCTACGATGCTCGTCATGGTCCAGAGCTCCTCCCATTCGGCGCAGCGCGCCGCCGCAACCCCCTCACCCGCAGGAAGGATCGACGACTACTTCCAGATCAGCGCCCGTGGTTCCTCCGTGGCCAGGGAGGTGCGCGGCGGCCTCGTCACCTTCTTCACCATGGCCTACATCATCGCGCTGAACCCGCTCATCATCGGGACGGCGCCGGATGCGGCCGGCAACCTGCTGGGGGGCCTGCCCTACCTCGACGGCGCCGGCAACGTGCTGGGCGCCAACGTCGACACCACGATCACGCTGGTGGCCGGGGCCACTGCGTTGGTCGCGGGGCTGATGACGATCCTCATGGGTGTCGTCGGCCGCTTCCCCATCGGGATCGCCGCGGGGCTCGGGATCAACGCACTGCTCGCCTTCACCATCGCGCCGCTGATGACCTGGCCGCAGGCGATGGGCCTCATCGTCGTCGAGGGCATCGTCATCGCCCTGCTGGTCCTCACCGGCTTCCGCACCGCCGTCTTCCGGGCGGTCCCGCGCTCCCTGCGTGCCGGCATCTCGATCGGGATCGGCCTGTTCATCGTCTTCGTGGGCCTGGTGGACGGCGGCATCGTCACCAAGCCGACGGGGCCGGTCCCGGTGCAGCTCGGCGTCAACGGCTCCCTGCTCGGTTGGCCGATGCTCGTCTTCGTCCTGGGCCTGTTCACCGTGGCGGTGCTGCACGCCCGCCGGGTGCGCGGAGCGCTCCTCATCTCCATCATCGGGGCCACCGTGGTGGCCGTCCTCATCGAGGCGGTGGCCCAGGCCGGCGGCAAGACCGCCGACAACCCGACCGGCTGGGCCCTCAACGTGCCCAGCCTGAACGGGGTGATCTCGGTGCCCGACCTGTCCCTGATCGGGGACGTCGACGTGTTCGGAGCCTTCGGCCCCTCCTTCGCGGGCGGGTTCAAACCCCACCTGCTCTTCCCGCTCCTGCTGCTGGTCTTCGCGCTGCTGCTGGCCGACTTCTTCGACACGATGGGCACCGTCGTCGCCGTGGGCTCCGAGGGTGACCTGCTGGACGAGAACGGCACGCCGCCGCACCTCAGCGCGGTGCTGATGGTGGACTCGGTCGCTGCCGCGGCCGGCGGCATCGGCTCGGTCTCCTCGAACACGTCCTACGTCGAGTCGGTGGCGGGTGTTGGTGAGGGGGCCCGCACCGGCCTGGCCTCCGTCGTGACCGGGGTCGGCTTCCTGCTGGCCATGTTCTTCGCGCCCCTGGTGAACATCGTGCCGTCGGAGGCGGCGACCCCCGCCCTGGTGTTCGTGGGCTTCCTGATGATGAGCCAGATCAGCAAGATCGACTTCGGCGACGTGGAGGAGGGGCTGCCCGCCTTCCTCACCCTGGCGCTGATGCCCTTCACCTTCTCGATCACCATCGGCATCGGGGCGGGCTTCATCAGCTACGTCGTGCTCAAGCTCGCCCGGGGCAAGGCCCGCCAGCTGCACCCGCTGATGTGGGTCGTCGCGGGGGCGTTCGTCATCTACTTCGCCTCCGGCGTCCTGAACCTGCTGGCCACCTAGGACGGAGGGGCGCTGGTCAGCCCGGCAGGGTGAGGCGTCGGCGACGCAGGACGGCAAGCGCCGCTGCGCCGCCGAGCAGCAGGACGGCCAGCACCACCCAGCCGAGGGCAGGGACGCCGTCGTCGCTCCCCGTCGCCCCGGTGGCGGGGGGAGCGGGGGCGGGGCCGGCGTACTGGCCGGTTCCGGGCGCCCGAGCGGTGAAGGTCAGCCGGCCGGCCAGCGGATGGCCGTCGTTGCCCGTCACCCGCCAGGTCACCGTGTAGTCCCCGGCGGGAGCCCCGGGCACGAGCGGCTGGCGGACGGTCGTGTCCACCAGCTCCGGGGGACCCGTCGAGGCGGGGCCGTCAGGCCCGCTCACGACGACCTGCGTGCCCAGCGCGACGCTTGGCTCCCCCAGAGTGAGGACGACCGCCCCCGGCGTGCGGTCGAGGGTCGCGCCGTCCGCCGGGTCCGACCCGACCAGCCGGTTGTGGGCGGCCGCCGGGGCGGCGGTCAGGGTCGCGAACAGCACCACGACCACCAGCGCGTGGGCGACGAGGCCCAGCGGCCGCGTCATCCGAGCCGGTCCTCGCACCCTCACCGGTGGTCGCCGGGACGCGACAGGGCGCTGAGCCGCTCGTTGTAGGCGCGCAGCTCCGCGTCATCGTCGCGGTCGGCCTGGCGGTCCAGGCGCTTGGTCTCCTGGGCGTCGCTGCGGACCCAGCCGACGACGAGGGCCAGCCCGAGGAGCAGCGACGGGATGTCGCCGAGACCCCAGGCGATGCCGCCGCCGGTCTGCTGGTCGGCGAGCAGGGCCGCGTCGTCGGTGTAGCCGAGGGCGTGCCACCACTGCGGCGCCAGCAGGGTTCCCGACGACATCAGGGAGATCCCGAAGAAGGCGTGGAAACCCAGGGTGACCAGCAGCAGCACCAGCCGGAAGGGGTAGGGCGGGCGCTTCGGGCCCGGGTCGATGCCGACCAGCGACCACACGAACAGGTAGCCGCTGAGCAGGAAGTGCGCCGTCATCAGCACGTGACCGGTGTGGGTGGCCATCGCCAGCGGGAACAGCCCGGAGTAGTAGAAGACGACGAGGCTGCCGGTGAAGAGGGCGGCGGCCACCAGGGGCTGGCCGAGCACCCCGAGGACACGGGCGTGCACCAGCCTCAGCAGCAGCTCGCGCGGGCCGAAGCTGCCGTCGCGCCGGGCCCTCAGGGTCCGCATGGCCAGGGTGATCGGCGCGCCGAGGACCAACAGCAGCGGCACCGGGACCATCAGCGTCATGTGCTGGATCATGTGGGTGCTGAAGTGCACCCGGCTGTAAACCCCGGGGCCGCCGCTGGTCACGAAGACCAGGAGCAGGCACCCGGCGACCCACGCCACCGTCCGCAGCACCGGCCAGCGGTCGCCTCGACGCACCATCTGGACCACGCCGGCGGCGTACAGGCCGAGCATCAAGGCGGCGACGGCCAGCCAGAGCGTCTCGGGGTGGAACGCGGTCAGGTAGCGGGCGACGGTGACCGGCGGCGGCATCGGGTAGCCCAGCAACGCGGCGACCGGGTCGGTGCCCACCTCCGGCACCGGCGGGGCCGAGCGCGAGAGGGCGACGGCGAGGCCCATCGTGGCCCCCATGACTCCCAGCTCTCCCGCGGCGAGCCGGGCGAATCCGCGGCCGTCGGTGCGCAGCCCGCGGAGGACGCGCGTGCGGTGCCACCAGCCGGCCGAGCCGAGCAGGACGAGACCGACGGCCTTCCCGACCACCAGCAGCCCGTACGGCGTCCCCAGCTGGTCCAGCGAGCCCAGCCGCAGGAGGGCGTTCGCCAGCCCGGACAGCGCGACGACGACGAAGCACCACAGCGCCAGCGTCGAGTAGCGGGCGGCGACGGCCGGCAGCTGGCTGCCGAGCCGTCGGCCGGTCAGCACCAGCGCCGCCAGCCCGCCCACCCACAGGCAGACGCCGAGCAGGTGCAGGGCCAGGCTGTCGACGGAGTTCATGTGGTCGGCGCTGCCGGCGGAGTGCCCGGCCAGGGCCAGCGGTAGCAGGGCGAGGAGGCTGAGCGCCGCGGCCCACACGACCGTGGCGACACCGGTGGCGAAGGTGACCAGGGCGAGGAGCGCTGCGACGACCAGGACGGTGGCCAGCAGCGAGCGGCCGAGGTCGACCTGGGAGACGAAGGAGAGGACGACGGCCCCCGAGCCGGGGGACCCGAGCGGCAGCCCGGCGACGTCAGCCGCGGTGAGCACGAGCAGGAGGACGGCGGTGACCAGCCACACCAGGGCGACGCCGACCGCAGCCTTGGCCGTGGCGCGGCGGGGGCCGCTCAGCCGGTCGGGCCGGGTGCCTGGTCCGGGGGCGATGAAGAAGGCGGCGGTGACCAGGAGCCCGATGGTGAGCGCCGCGGCCAGGTCGTGCACGGCCCGGACCGCCGGTAGTCCCCACCGGACGCCGGCGCCCGCGTCGAATCCGGCGACCCCCGGCGTCAGCGCCCCGGTGAGGCCGAGCAGCCCCACGGCTGTCCCCACGGTGACGAGCACGACGAGGCCGGCGAGGAGGGTCCGGCGCGGCCGCGGCGGAAGGAGCGCGTCGGCGGGTGTCGGAATCTCGACGCCGGGGGTCCCGGCGCCGTCTCCGTCCCCGGTCTGGCTCTGCACCTGACCAGTCTAGGAAGCCCCACGGACAACCACGACCGGCGGCGAGGCGCCTGCGGCAGCGTCGAGCCTCTCGACGGGGAGTCGGGCAGCCGGTACCACCCGCGGGTGGGAATCTTCCGCGCGGATTCCCCGTTCATGCGGGCATGACCTCCTTCCCGGCGCCCAGTCGTGACGGCCACCCCGGCCCGGAGCAGCCGGCGGCCGAGAGCGGGCCGAGCCCGCTCGGGACCGGTCCCGACGGCCCGAGCCAGGTGAGCCCCACCGACCTCAAGGCCGTGTTCCGGCGGCACCCGGCCGGCGTCGCCGTGATCACCTTCTCCTCCGGCGAGACGCTCGTGGGGTTCACGGCCACGTCGGTGATCTCGGTCTCGGCCGACCCGCCGGTTCTCACCTTCTCCATCGACTCGACGTCGTCGTCGTGGCCGGCTCTGTCCGAGGTCGACACCGTCGTCGTCAACTTCCTCACCGCCGCCCAGGTCGACGTGTCCGCGCGGTTCGCCACCCGGGGCATCGACCGGTTCGCCGGCGGCGGCTGGTCACTGCTCCCGACCGGGGAGCCGGTCTTGGACGGCAACCAGTCCTGGGTCCGCGGACGGGTCGTGCAGCGCACGGCGATCGGGCGCAGCTTCCTGGTCTCGGTGCTCGCGCTGGAGGCCCACCGGTCGGCGCCCACCGAGCCTTTGGTCTACCACGACCGGACCTACCACGCGGTGGGCGAGCACACCGCGCTCTGATCCGCCGCTCTGTATAGCATTTGTATTTAGCATTGCTAAGAACTAGCCTGCGTTGGTGACCCCTAGCGCCCCGGCTGCCGAAGACCTCCGCAGCACGGCTGCGCTGGCCCACGCCCTGCGCCCGGCGGTGCTGCGGCTCGCGCGTCGGCTGCGCCAGCTCCGCGACGAGTCCGCCGGGCTCGGGTCCAACCAGCTCTCGGCTCTGGCGGTGCTGCTCGACCAGGGCGACCTCACAATGGGTCAGCTGGCGGTGCTGGAGCTGGTGCAGCCGCCGTCGATGACCCGGATCGTCAACGGGCTGGAGGAACGCGGTCTGGTCATCCGGACGCCCGACCCCGACGACCGCCGGACGGCCCGTGTGCGGTTGACCGACGACGGTCGTGAGGTCCTGCTGGCCAACCGCCGACGCCGGGACCAGTGGCTCACCGTCCGGCTCGCCGAGCTCCAGCCCGACGAGCGCGACCTGTTGCGTCGCTGCATCCCCCTGCTCGAGCGGATGCACGCCGCGTGAGCCGCGGCGCCGACGGCCGCCCCGGGAACGGCGCCGACCTCATCGAGGCCGGGCCGGTGTCTCCTGCGCCCGTCGAGCACCGGTTCGCGGGCGCGGCCGGTCGGTCGGACCGGGTCGAACGAGGCGGCATGTTCGCCGCCCTGGCCGACCGGAACTACCGCATCTACGTCTCGGGCTCGTTCGTCTCCAACATCGGCACCTGGATGCAGCGGGTGGCCCAGGACTGGCTGGTGCTGGAGCTCTCCGGCGGCTCCGGGCTGGCGGTGGGCATCACCACGGGCCTGCAGTTCCTGCCCATGCTGCTGGTCTCCCCGTGGGGCGGCCTGATCGCCGACCGCTGGGACAAGCGGCTCATCCTCAAGCTCACCCAGGCCTGGCTCGCGCTCTGCGCGGCGGCCCTCGGCCTGCTCGCCATCACCGGGTTGGCGCTCACCTGGCACGTCTACCTGCTCGCCCTTGCCTTCGGCCTCGGGACGGCGTTCGACAACCCGGCCCGGCAGGCGTTCGTCTCCGAGGTCGCCGGGAAGAAGCACCTGGCCAACGCCATCGGTCTCAACTCCGCCGCCTTCAACGCCGCCCGGGTGGTCGGCCCGGCCGTCGCCGGTCTGGTCATCGCCTCGTTCGGCTCGGGCTGGGCGATCCTGGTCAACGCGTTCACCTACGCCGCGTTCATCGTCGCCCTGGTGGTGATCGACGCCCGCAGGCTCACGATCAGCCCGCCGGCCGCCCCCGGGAAGCGTCAGATCCGCGAGGGTCTGGCCTACGTGCGGCGCCGGCCGGACCTCCTGCTCGTGATGGGGACGGTCTTCTTCCTGGGCACCTTCGGGCTGAACTTCCAGATGACCTCGGCGCTGATGGCGCAGCAGGAGTTCCACAAGGGCCCGCAGGAGTACGGCATCCTCGGCACGATCATGGCGGTCGGTTCCCTGGCCGGGGCCCTGATCGCCGCGCGGCGCCGGTCCGCCCCGCGGGGCGGGTTCGTCGTCGCCATGGCCCTGGTCTTCAGCGTCATCGAGGTCCTGGCCGGTCTGATGCCCACCTACCTGACCTACGCCGCGATCCTGCCCCTGCTCGGGCTGGCCGCCCTGCTCACGCTGACCGCAGCCAACGCGTCCGTGCAGATGACGGTCGACGCGCGGCTCCGGGGGCGGGTCATGGCGCTCTACATGATGGTGCTGATGGGCGGCAGCCCGGTCGGCGCGCCGCTGCTCGGGTGGGTCGGGGGGGCCTTCGGCGCCCGGTGGACCCTGATCGGCGGCGGCACGCTGTCGGCGCTGGGCGTGCTGCTCTGCGTGGCCGTGCTGGCCCGTGGTCAGGCCCGCGCGGACCGCTTCCGGGTCACGGCACCCTGACCGGGTGCGCGCTTGCTCGACCTGGGCGGCCTCCCCTGGTCGAGGAACCGCGCACTCGCGGGGCGGTGGAAGACGCTCACTGCTGGGCGCGTCGCCGTGCGGTAACAATCGCCCGATAGATTCCGTGCCATGTTCGCCAAGGTCCTTGTCGCCAACCGGGGTGAGATCGCTGTCCGCGCCTTCCGCGCGGCCTACGAGCTCGGAGCCCAGACCGTCGCGGTCTATCCCTACGAGGACCGCAACGCCGTCCACCGCATCAAGGCCGACGAGGCCTATCTGATCGGCGAACGCGGCCACCCCGTGCGCGCCTACCTCGACATCGACGAGATCATCCGCGCGGCGCAGGAGTCCGGCGCCGACGCCGTCTACCCCGGCTACGGCTTCCTGAGCGAGAACCCGGACCTGGCCCGCGCCTGCGACGCGGCCGGCATCACCTTCATCGGCCCCCCGGCTGACGTGCTCCAGCTGGCCGGCAACAAGGTGCGCGCCCTGGAGGCCGCCAAGGCCGCCGGCATCCCGACGCTGAAGTCGACCCCGCCGTCGGCGGACCTGGACGAGCTCCTGGCCGGGGCGGAGGAGATCGGCTTCCCCGTCTTCGTCAAGGCGGTCGCCGGTGGTGGCGGACGCGGCATGCGCCGGATCGACGAGCCGTCCCAGTTGCGGGAGCTGGTGTCGGCGGCCATGCGCGAGGCCGAGGGCGCCTTCGGCGACCCGACCGCCTTCATCGAGCAGGCCGTCGGCCGCCCCCGGCACATCGAGGTGCAGATCCTCGCCGACACCGCCGGGACGACCCTGCACCTCTACGAGCGGGACTGCTCAATCCAGCGACGGCACCAGAAGGTGGTCGAGATCGCCCCGGCGCCGCACATCTCCGACGAGCTGCGGGAGGCACTCTGCGGGGATGCGGTCCGGTTCGCCGAGTCCATCAACTACTCCTGCGCCGGGACGGTGGAGTTCCTCGTCGAGACCGAGGGGCCGCGCGCCGGTCAGCACGTCTTCATCGAGATGAACCCGCGGATCCAGGTCGAGCACACCATCACCGAGGAGATCACCGACGTCGACCTGGTGCAGGCGCAGATGCGCATCGCCAGCGGCGAGACGATGACCGACCTCGGGCTGAGCCAGGACGAGATCCACATCAACGGCGCCGCGCTGCAGTGCCGGATCACCACCGAGGACCCGGCCAACGGCTTCCGGCCCGACACCGGGACCATCACCGCCTACCGCTCCGCCGGCGGCGCGGGCATCCGGCTGGACGGCGGCACCGCCGACACCGGCGTGGAGGTCAGCGCCCACTTCGACTCGATGCTGGTCAAGCTGATCTGCCGCGGCCGGACCTTCCCCGCCGCGGTGGCGCGGGCCCGCCGCGCGCTGGCCGAGTTCCGGATCCGTGGCGTGAGCACCAACATCCCCTTCCTGCAGGCGGTGCTGGAGGACCCGGACTTCATCGCCGGCAACGTCTCCACTGGCTTCATCGAGGAGCGGCCCGAGCTGCTCACCACGCACGCCCCCGCCGACCGCGGCACCCGGCTGCTGCGGTGGCTGGCCGAGACCACGGTCAACAAGCCGAACGGCGAGCCCGTGACGCTGCTCGACCCCGGCGTCAAGCGGCCCGAGGGCGTCGACCTCACCAAGCCGTCCCCGCACGGCTCACGGCAGCGGCTGCTCGAGTTGGGCCCGGAGGGCTTCGCCGCCGACCTGCGGAAGCGGGTCGGGGTCGAGGTCACCGACACCACCTTCCGCGACGCGCACCAGTCGCTGCTGGCCACCCGGGTGCGGACCAAGGACCTGCTGCGGATCGCGCCCTACGTCGGGCGGATGACGCCGGAGCTGTTCAGCGTCGAGTGCTGGGGCGGCGCTACTTACGACGTCGCGCTGCGCTTCCTCTCCGAGGACCCGTGGGAGCGGTTGGAGGCGCTGCGCTACAACATGCCGGGCCTGGCCCTGCAGATGCTGCTGCGCGGCCGCAACACCGTCGGCTACACGCCCTACCCGACCAAGGTGACGACGTCGTTCGTGGCCGAGGCGGCGCGGACCGGCATCGACATCTTCCGGATCTTCGACGCCCTGAACGACGTCAACCAGATGCGGCCGGCCATCGACGCCGTCCGGGAGACCGGCACGACCGTCGCCGAGGTCGCGCTCTGCTACTCCGGTGACCTGAACAACCCGGGCGAGGACCTCTACACCCTCGACTACTACCTGCGCCTCGCCGAGCAGATGGTGGGGGCCGGGGCGCACATCCTGGCCATCAAGGACATGGCCGGCCTGCTGCGCCCGCCCGCGGCCAGCAAGCTCGTCACCGCGCTGCGCGAGAACTTCGACCTGCCGGTCCACCTGCACACCCACGACACCGCGGGTGGCCAGCTGGCCACCCTGCTGGCGGCCGTGGACGCCGGTGTGGACGCGGTCGACGTGGCCAGCGCCCCGATGGCCGGCACCACCAGCCAGCCGCCGGCGTCAGCCCTGGTCGCAGCGCTGGAGAACACCGAGCGGGCGACCAACCTCGACCTGCGCGCGGTGATGGACCTCGAGCCGTACTGGGAGGCGATGCGCAAGGTCTACGCGCCGTTCGAGTCGGGTCTGCCCAGCCCGACCGGCCGGGTCTACGACCACGAGATCCCCGGCGGCCAGCTGTCCAACCTGCGCCAGCAGGCGATCGCGCTGGGGCTGGGGGAGAAGTTCGAGCAGATCGAGGCGATGTACACCGCGGCCAACCGCATCCTCGGCCGCCCGACCAAGGTGACGCCGTCGTCGAAGGTGGTGGGGGACCTCGCCCTGCACCTGGTGGCCGTCGGCGCCGACCCGGCCGAGTTCGAGGCCAACCCCTCCAACTACGACATCCCCGACTCCGTCATCGGCTTCCTGTCCGGCGAGCTGGGGGACCCGCCCGGTGGGTGGCCCGAGCCGTTCCGCTCGAAGGCCCTGCAGGGCCGGACGGCGCCGGTCCGCGAGACCGAGCTGGGAGCCGAGGACTCCGAGGCCCTCGACGTCGAGGGGGCGACGCGGCGGGAGACGCTGAACCGCCTGCTGTTCCCCGGCCCGACGAAGGACTTCCTGCGCGCCCGGGAGACCTACGGGAACGTGTCCCGGCTCGACACCCTCGACTACCTCTACGGCTTGCAGCCGGGCGAGGAGCACGTCGCGCGGATCGGCCGGGGCGTCAGCCTCATCCTCGGCCTGGAGGCCATCGGCAGCCCGGACGAACGCGGCATGCGGACCGTGATGTGCACGATCAACGGACAGCTGCGGCCGATCCGGGTGCGCGACACGTCGATCTCGGTCGACGTGAAGGTGGCCGAGAAGGCCGACGCCACCCAGCCGGGCCACGTCGCCGCCCCCTTCGCCGGCGTGGTCAGCGTCAAGGTCGCCGAGGGTGACACGGTGGAGGCGGGCGCGACAGTGGCCACTATCGAGGCCATGAAGATGGAGGCCGCCATCACCTCAGCCGTCGGCGGAACCGTCTCCCGGCTGGCCATCGGCGACATCACCCAGGTCGAGGGCGGCGACCTCGTCCTGGTCGTCACCCCGGCCTGAGCGCCGGTCGCGCCGACTTGTCAGCACTGAGTTGACCCAGGGGTCAACTCAGTGCTGACAAGTCGGCGTCAGGAGGCCCAGAAGCCGACGAGGTCGGGGGCGGGGCGTCCGGAGCCTGCAGCGGCGCGCGCCCAGGGGACGAAGCCGTCGAGCCAGGAGGCCAGAGAGGTGACCAGGTCGCGCTGCTCAGAGGTCTCGAGCTGGGGTGCCGCCACCCGGTAGGCGGCGGCCATGGCCAGGGCGGTCGCGTGGCGGTGCCAGCCGACCGTGAGGCCCGGGACCGGCATCAGGGGCAGGGCGGTCGTGGTGTCCAGCAGGTGCCGCAGTCCTACCGAGGATGCGACGCCGCCGCGCGCGAGGGCGAAGTCCACCTCCTCCAGCGACTGCGCGCTGAGGGGCAGCCGGGTGGAGTCCCAGGCCAGGTCGCAGACGAAGGTCTCCAGCACCCGCCAGGTGGCGCCGGTGCGCTGGGGACGAACGTGCCCGCCGGCGAGCAGCACCTCGACGTCGTGGGGTTCTGGCTGGGTGGGTGAGAGGACGACGGCGCCCGGCGGGCGGCGGAAGATCGGCCCGAGCTTGGACAGCATCCCCGAGCGTGCGGGGTCAGGGGGCGCTGCGAAGGCGCGGCGTGCCACCTCGCGCAGGTGCACGGCCTGGTCGTCCGGGGCCCCGAAGACGCCCCGCACCTCTTCGAGGCCGACGGCGTACAACCTGAGCTCGCCCATGCCCGCCACGGTAGTGCCCGCCCCACCGGCTCCTATCCTGGGCTGATGGAACCCCGGGTGCGTCGCTTGATCGTCTCCGGGGTGCTGGTGGGCCTGGTGCTCCTGGTCGCGGTCCGCGCCCTGCTGGGCTGACTCAGGCGGCTGCGGGCGCCGCCGCCGCCCGGCGCCGCTGCCGGCGCTCCCCGCGTCGCTCGACCAGGGTGTAGAGCACCGGCACCAGCACCAGGGTGAGGACCGTGGAAGACAGCAGGCCACCGATCACCACGACCGCCAGCGGTCGGGAGATGAAGGCGCTGCCGCCGGTCAGGCCCAGGCCCATCGGGATCAGCGCGCAGATCGTCGCCGCCGCGGTCATGATGATCGGCCGCAGCCGGAGCCGGGCGCCCTCCACCACCGCGGTCGCGACGTCGGCTCCCCGCTCGCGGTACTGGTTGATCAGGTCGACGAGCACGATCGCGTTGGTGACCACGATGCCGATCAGCATCAGCAGCCCGACCATGGCCGGGACCCCCAGCGGGGTGTCGGTGGCCAGCAGCCCGGCCACCGCTCCGGTGGCGGCGAAGGGGATCGAAACCAGCAGGATGAGCGGCTGCACGAGGCTCCGGAAGGTCGCGACCATGATCAGGAACACCAGCACGATGGCCAGCAGCATGGCCTGGCCGAGCTGGGTGAACGCCTCGCGCTGGTCGGAGGACGCGCCGCCCTGCTCGACGGTGATCCCGGCCGGCACTTCCAGCCGGTCCAGCTCGGCCTGCACCGTCTGGGTCAGCTCACCGAGGTCGGCGGCGGTCGGGGTGGCCGAGATGGTGACGGCGCGCGTGCCGTCGATCTGGGTCACCGTGCTGGGGGCCAGCACCTGCTTGACCTCGGCCAGGTCGCCCACGGTCAGGGCGCCGGCCCGGACGTCGGCGACCCCCTTCTGCTCGCGCGCGAGGTCCTCGCCCTGCTCCCGCTGGTCGGCTGCGGCCGCGGTCTGCTCGTCCAGGGCGGTGAGCTGGGCGTCGATCTGTTCCAGGCCGGCTTGGGCCTGGCTGACGGCGGCCGCGACCTGCGCCACCTGCTGGGCGTAGGTCTGCTGGGCAATCTGCGCGGCCAGCGCAGCGGTGACCCCCTGGGCCTGGGCGGCGGCGACCGCCTGCGCCGCCTGGCCGGCGGCGATCGAGCGTGCGGCGGCGAGGACGGCGCGCTGGACCGCGGCGGAGGCCTCGGCCGCCTCCTCCCGCGAGGGGACGGCGGAGGCCGCACCGTCGGCCGTCGTCGGGAGCGGGCTGGGCAGCAGGCGGGCGACCTCGGGCGGCAGCGCCGTCGGCAGGGGGACGGCAGGCTGCGTGGGGGCCGGGGGCGCGACCGGCGCCGGCGGCGGGGTGGCCTGCAGCCGGGTGAGTTGACGACGGGCCTCGGTCAGACCCTGGGAGGTCTCGGCCCGCTGGTCGACCAGCTTCTGCCGCTGCTCCGCCGCGGCGGCCTCGGCCGCCTTCTGGGCCTCGTCGGCCGCCGACTCCTGCTTCTGGGTGACCTTGTCGGTGGCCTCCTCGACGGCCTTGGCCTGCTGCAGCTGGCTGACCGGCAGCTCGATCCGCGCGATGTCGGCCGGGCTGGCGTCGGTCGACTCGGTGCGCACCAGAATGTCGCGGGACTCGCCCTGCAAGGTGACGCTGCCCACCGAGGTCCCGCGGAGGGCCCCGGCCACCGCCTGCCCGACCTCGGACGGGGTGAAGCCCTGCTCGGCTGCCTCGGTGCGGTCGACGTCGACCTTGAGGATCGGCCGCTGCTCGGCCAGGTCGCTGGTCACGTCGTCGAGGCCGGCGACGGTGGTGAGCCGGTCACGCACCTGCTCGGCGGTGGCGGCCAGCAGCTCGGCGTCCTCACCGGTGACGGTGACGGTGACGTCGGAGCCCGCTCCGGAGGTGTTCACGGCGGCGACGCTGGTCTCGCCGATGTCGGGAAGGTCGGCAAGGCGCGACTCGACGTCGCTCTTCAGGGCGTCCCAGCGGTCCTCGTCGGCCACCGTCGCGGTGATGACGGCGTTGTTGGACCCGGGGGTGCCGACGGTGGCCAGGACGCCGGTGATGCCCGGGGTCTCGGTCAGGGCCTGCTCGATCCGCCCGGCGGCGTCGCTGGTCGCGCTCAGGCGGGTTCCGGCGGGCATCTCCTGGGTGATCTGCAGCGAGCTCTTGTTGGCCACCGAGCCGAGGAAGTCGGTCTTCAGCAGGGTCGTGGAGGCCATGGTTCCCGCGAAGACCACGACAGCGGCGACCAGCACCATGAGCGGCCGGCGCAGCGCGAAGGCCAGGACGGGCAGGTAGCCGCGCTGGAGCCGCGTCACCTTGCTCTCGTTCCCGCCCGGCGGGGCCGCCTCGCCGGCCGCGGTCGCCGTCCTCGGTCCGCTGCGCAGGAACCAGAAGGCCAGCACCGGGACGATGGTCATGGAGACGAACAACGACGCCACCAGGGCGATGGCGACCGTCACCGAGAACGGCTTGAACAGTTCCCCGGTGACGCCGGAAACGAGGGCGATGGGCAAGAAGACGGCCACGGTGGTCAGCGTCGAGGCCGTGACGGCGCCCGAGACCTCGCGCACGGACGCGACGATGTCGGCCGGGGTGAGGGGCACCCCGGGCACGGCGCGGCGCTTGATGTTCTCGGTCACGACGATGGAGTCGTCGACCACCCGTCCGACGGCCACGGTGAGCGCGGCCAGGGTGAAGATGTTGAGCGAGTAGTCCCCCGCCTGGAGGCCGATCAGGGCGATCAGCAGCGACAGCGGGATGGAGATCGCGGCGATGACGGTGGAGCGGACCGAGAACAAGAAGGCCAGGATCACCAGCACCGCGAAGGCGAGACCCAGACCCCCTTCGACGGCGAGGTCGTGGATCGACTGCTCGATGGAGGGAGCCTGGTCGAAGACCGTGCGGAAGGTGGTGCCCGAGCCCATGGACCGCTCGAGGTCACCGAGCTGGTCCTCGACCGCGTGGGAGATCTCGACGGCGTCGGCGTCGCTGTCCTTGAGGACCGTGAGGCTGAGCGCCGGGCGTCCGTCCTGCCGAGCGACGGTGCTGGACTCCACCGCGCGCACGGCGACGCTCGCGAGCTCCTTGAGCGGCACCGGCCCGTCGGCGGTGGGGATGGGCCAGTTGCCCACCGCGGCGGCGGAGCCGGGCGCGGTCCCGACCTCGACGGCAAGCTCGGTGTCCCGGTCGTAGCTCGTCCCCGCGGGCACGACCAGGGCCTGCGCCCGGATCAGCTGGGTGACGGCGGCCGCGGTCAGGTCGTTCTCCCGGAGCTCCTTCGGCTTCAGGGTGACGGCCAGCTCGGTGGTGTCCTGTCCGGTCACCTGGACCTGGCGGACCCCGTCCACCTCCGCGAGGCGCGGCACCGCGATGTCGGTCGTCGAGCGGTTCAGCTCGCGCAGGTCGGCGTCGGAGGCTACGGCGAGGACGAGGACCGGGATGTCGTCGGTGCTGCCGGCCTGGACGGTGACGTCGGTGGCGTCGGGCAGGGTCGAGACGCCGTCGGCGGCGCTGCGGATGGCGGCGACCGTGGCCTCGGCGTCGAGGCCGTAGTCCCACTGCACGGTGAAGGTGGCGAAGCCGTTGGCCGAGACCGAGCGGACGCTGGTCACGCCCTTGACGCTGCTGACGGCCTGCTCGATGGGCTCGGCGACGTCCTTGGCCACGGTCTCGGGGGAGGTGCCCGGGTAGGTGGCGGTCACCAGCGCCGTCGGAATCTGGGTCGAGGGGAGCAGCTCCTGGCGCAGCGAGGCCGCCGCGAGCAGACCGAAGACGACGATGGCCACGCTCACCAGACCGACCAGCATCCGGTTGGCCAGGCTCAGCTTGGTCAGCGAGGTCACTGCAGATCCTTCCGCGCACACGAGGGCCACCCGGAGGACGCGAGGGCCGGCCGAGCGGCGTCGCTCGTGCGGGGAAGCCGATCAGCGCACCGACCGTAGCCGCCGGGACCTAGAGCGACACCTGCGTCACAGGCTTCCCACAGCGCTGGGCGCGGGGTCGCGGCGCGTCGTCGAGGAGGAGGGATGTGCCGGCGTCGTCGAACCTGCTCGCGTACGCTTCGCATCACCATGGCGCGCGGACGAGGACGGTGGACCCCCGCGCGCAGGGCTGTCGGGGCCGGTCTGCTGGCCCTGCTGCTGGCTGGTGGGCTGCCCGCCGTCGCCGGCGCCGAGGACACCGTCGCGTTCACCATCACCGACTCCCGGATCACCGAGTCCTCGGGGCTGGCCCGCGACACCACCAATGACCTGTACTGGACCGTGAACGACTCCGGCTCCGGCGCCACGGTGTACGGGATCGAGGACGACGGGCGGCTCCGGGGGACGCTGAGCTTCCGGGCGCAGCCGAGCGACGTCGAGGCCGTGGCCGTTGACGGGGACCGGCTCTACGTGGCCGACATCGGCGACAACAAGGCGGTGCGCGACCAGATCAGCGTGTACATCCTGTTCAACCCCCGGGCCAACGGTCTGACCGTCATGTACCAGTCCCTCGACTTCCGCTACGAGGACGGCCCCCACGACGCCGAGACGCTGCTGGTCGACCCCGACGGGCGGCTGCTGGTGGTCACCAAGGACGCGCAGGGCGGCATCTACCAGGCGCCGCCGACGCCGTCGCGCTCGGGGACCAACGTGCTGCGCCGGGTCGGGGACGCCCCTGCGCTGGTGACCGACGGCGTCTTCCTGCCCGACGGCACCATCGCGCTGCTCACCTACGCCTCGGTCGAGGTCCTGGACGGCGAGACCTACGCGTCGCTGTCCAGCACGCCGATCCCCCGCCAGCCGCAGGCGGAGTCGCTCGCTCTCGACCTCGCCGGGGAAGGGCTGCTCGTGGGCAGCGAGGGCCGCCGGAGCAAGGTCTTCGCCCTGCCGCTGCCCGGCGCCGGCGCGAGCGCCACGGCCTCGCCAGGCGCCACTGCCTCGCCAGGGTCCACGACGACGCCGGCCGACTCCGGTGAGGACCCCGCCGCCGACCCCGCCGACGAGGACGCGAACGCTTCCGCGGGGCGGCGCGGGACGCTGCTCGCGGTCGGGCTGGCTGCCGTCGTCGCGGTGGTAGCCGGGCTGGTCGTCGCCGTCATCCGCACACCCTGAGCAGCGCCGACGGCCGTCGTCGTCCGGGCCCGGGTCAGGCCAGCTGCTCGACCACCCAGTCCACGCACCGGGTCAGCTGGGTGACGTCGTCGGGCTCGACGTTGGGGAACATGCCGACGCGCAGCTGGTTGCGGCCCAGCTTGCGGTAGGGCTCGGTGTCGACGACGCCGTTGGCGCGCAGGGTGGCAGCCAAGACCTTCGCGTCAACCCCCGCGAAGTCCACCGTGGCCACGACGGGGGAGCGGTGCGCGGGTTCGGCGACGAACGGCGTCGCGTACGGGCTGACGTCGGCCCAGCCGTACAGGCGGTGGGCCGAGTCGCGGGAGCGGTCCGCGGCGAAGGCCAGGCCGCCCTGGTCCAGCAGCCAGCCCAGCTGCTCGTCCAGCAGGAACAGCGTCGCGATGGCCGGGGTGTTGAGCGTCTGGTCCTGCCGGGAGTTGGTCAGCGCGGTCGCCAGGCTCAGGCTCTCGGGGATCCAGCGGTCGGTGGCCGCGATCCGCTCCGTGCGCTCGACAGCGGCCGGGGAGAGCAGCGCGATCCACAGCCCGCCTTCGGAGCCGAGGCTCTTCTGAGGGGCGAAGTAGTAGACGTCGGTGGCCGCGATGTCCACCTCCACCCCGCCCGCGGCGGAGGTGCCGTCGACGACGACCAGGGCGCCCTCGTCGGCTCCCGCCACCCGGCGCACCGGGGCCAGGGCTCCGGTGGAGGTCTCGTTGTGCGCCCAGGCGTAGACGTCGGCGCCCGCCACGGCGGTCGGGACCGCGACCGAGCCCACCGGGGCGGTGACGACGTGCGGGTCGGCCAGGTGCGGTGCGGCGGCCGCGGCGGCGGCGAACTTGGCGGAGAACTCGCCGAAGCTGGCGTGCGCGCTCCGGTGCTCGATCAGGGAGCAGACGGCGACGTCCCAGAAGGTCGTCGAGCCGCCGTTGCCCAGTACCACTTCATAGCCCTCCGGCAGGCCGAACAGTGCGGCCAGCCTTGACCGGACGCTGCCGACCAGCCGCTTGACCGGCGGCTGGCGGTGCGAGGTGCCCAGCAGGGCCGCTCCCCGGGTGGCGAGCGCGGTGACCGCGGTGTCGCGGATCTTCGCCGGACCGCAGCCGAACCGGCCGTCGGAGGGCAGCAGCTCGGCAGGGATCTCGAGGGCGGTCACGGTCGCCGATCCTCTCACGAGCCGCCGGAGCGGGCGCTGGGCGTTTCCCCGCCCTGGGAGACTGGGGCCATGCCCGACCTCGCCGCAGAGCGCATCAACTACTCCGGGGAGCAGCTGCTCGAGTCGGCGGTGCCGGCCACGCCGTTCCCGCTGTTCGAGCGCTGGCTGGAGGCCGCGTTCCAGGCCAAGGCCGACGGCGTCCTGCCCGAGCCGACGGCCATGGTCGTGGCCACCGTCGACGGCGGTCGACCGAGCGCCCGGACGGTGCTGCTGAAGGAGCTGGACGCCGACGGCTTCGTCTTCTTCACCAACTACACCTCGCGCAAGGGCGCCGAGCTCGCGGCGCAGCCGGCCGTCGCGCTGCACTTCGGCTGGTACCCGCTGCAGCGTCAGGTGCGCGTCGAGGGGCTGGCCACCCGCGTCCCGCGGGCGGAGTCGGAGGCCTACTTCGCCACCCGGCCGCGCGGCTCCCAGCTGGGCGCCTGGGCCTCGCCGCAGTCGGCCGAGGTGGCATCGCGAGAGGAGCTGAACGCGTCTTACGCCGCCGCGGAGGAGCGCTTCGCCGGCCGTGACATCCCCTGCCCCGAGCACTGGGGCGGGTTCCGGGTGGTCCCGGCCCTCGTCGAGTTCTGGCAGGGCCAGCCCAGCCGCATGCACGACCGCTTGGCCTACCGCCGCACCCCCGACGGCTGGAACCTCGTCCGCCTCGCCCCCTGAGGTCCTCTTCGTGCTGACTTGTCAGACGTCAGTTGACCCCTGGGTCAACTCAGTGCTGACAACTCGGCCCAGGGTGAGCCAGCGCGGCGGGCTCAGGCGAGGGCGTTGAGGGCGATCTCGACGGCGAGGAACTGCTCGGGGAAGGCCTCGAGCACGCGGAGGCGGGGGTCGGGGACCGGAAGCACGCGAGGCTGCAGGAGCGGACGCAGGCTCGCGAGCCGCGGGTCGGCCAGCACCGCGGCGACGGCCGGCGGGTCACCACCGCCGACGAAGGCGTCGAGTGTGGCGGCGTGCGGGACCAGCAGGCGGGCGGCGACATCGGCCGTCTCGGCGTAGGCCTTGGCAGACTGGTTGTCCCGGCGGCGGGCGTAGCGCTGCTGGGACCAGCCCCCGGCCTTGGTCCGGCCCTGGACGTAGGTGGAGTCGACCTTGGACTCCACCAGCCGGGCGCCGACGAAGCGGCCGACGGCGTAGCCGCCCTTGCGGACCAGCACCACCCCGACGGCCCGGGTGCGGCCCACGTGCGCGAGCAGCGCGTCCAGCGGTTCCCCGACCGGGAGCCAGGGCAGGAACGGGACGGCGATCACCGCGCCCGCGCCGTCCTCGGCCACCAGGGTGACGGTATCGCTGCTCAGCGTGGCCTCGACGGCCCCGTGTCGCCCGGCGAACCCGTCGAGCCAGCGCGGGAGCCGCTCGGGCGGCACACGGACGACGCGGTCGGTCTGCACCGGTGCTCCTCGGCGGGTCGAAGGGGTCCAGACATGGACGAACCCGCGAGCACTTCGGCGCGTCGAGGGATCTCGACGTCGTCGGCCGGTGAACAACTCCGGCGCTCGCGGGTTCGGGTGTTGGCTGTGGATTAGCCGGCCGCAGGGGACCAGAACACACAGTCAGCGCGTGCGGCTAGCTGGCCGACACCTCACATGTCCCAAAGTCATTCATTCTTTGGACCACCTCCTTCCCGTGTACCACAGAAGATAGGCCGCGTCCGGGGCGGATGCAACGGTTATTCGGGTCACATCCGCGCAGGCTCAGGCCAGCACGACCTCGACGCCCCGGGCCCGGAGGGTGGCCACCATGTCGGGGTCAGCGCCGCTGTCGGTGATCACCGAGGACACCTCGTGGACGTGGCAGATCCGGGAGAAGCCGATGACGCCCAGCTTGGAGGAGTCGAGGACGACGACGGTCCGCTTGGCCTGCTGGGCCATCACCCGGTTGATCGCCGCCTCCGCCTCGTCGTAGGTGGTGATGCCGGCGTCGGGGTGCAGGCCCGTCGCGCCGAGGAAGCAGAGGTCGGGTGTGAGCTGGCTGAGCGTCTCGGTGGCCATCGCGCCGACCAGCTCGTAGCTCTGTGGACGCGCCACCCCGCCGCAGACCATGATCTTGATGAAGGGCCGCACGATCAGCTCGGTGGCGATGTTGATGGCGTTGGTGATGACGGTGAGGCCGGTCTGGAGGGCCTCCTGGCCCGGGATGGCCCGCGCCACCTCGACGGTCGTCGTGCCGCCGTTGAGGGAGACGGTGCAGCCTGGCCACAGCATCCCCGCCGCGACCTGGGCGATCCGGGCCTTGGCCTCGCCGTGGTTGATCGCCTTGTACCGCAGGGGCAGGTCGTAGGAGGTCGTGTTGGGCACGGCGCCCCCGTGGGTGCGGCTCAGCAGCTGCTGGTCGGCGAGGTAGTCGAGGTCGCGGCGGATGGTGGCGGCCGAGACGGCGAAATGGTCGGCGGAGGTCTCCACGTCGATCCGGCCCACGTCGACCAGCAGCTCGAGCAGGGCGGACAGGCGCTCTGCTCGGGTCACGCGCCCACCTCCTCAGGCCCTGCACGGCCCTTGCCGGCACTGTTCGCCATGCTATGTTCGTATCTGCTCGTTTGGGGAAAAAACAAGCATTATCTGGACAACAGGAGCGGAAGCCGTGGCCTTCTTCGTGGACGACGAGATCGCGTCGCAGCCCGCCTGCTGGCGCCAGGCAGCGGCGCTGGCGCCTGCTCTGGCCTCGGAGCTCCAGGCTCCCGGCGAGCGGGTCGGCTTCGTCGGCTGCGGCACCTCCTGGTTCATGGCCCAGATCATCGCCTTCTGGCGCGAGGCCGCCGGTTTCGGGGAGTCCGACGCCTTCAGCGCCAGCGAGGTGCCCGACCGCCCTTACGACCGGATCGTCGCCATTACCCGCTCCGGCACCACGACCGAGGTGGTCGAGCTGTTGGAGCAGCTCCGCGGCCTCGTGCCTACCACCGTCATCCTCGGCGATCAGAGCACGGCCGCCGGACGGCTGGCCGACCAGGCCGTCGACCTGTCCTTCGCCGATGAGCAGTCGGTCGTGCAGACCCGCTTCGCCACCTCCACGCTCGCCCTCTTCCGCGCTGCCTACGGCACCGACGTCGAACCGCTGGCCGCCGCCGCGGAGGAGGCCGTCGTCGAGCCGCTGGCCGACGGCCTGGCCGAGGCGGAGCAGGTCAGCTTCCTGGGCCGCGGCTGGACCATCGGCCTGGCCCACGAGGCCGCGCTGAAGTACCGCGAGACCTCCTCGTCCTGGACCGAGTCCTACCCGGCCATGGACTACCGGCACGGCCCGATCTCGGTCGCCCGCGCGGGCCGGCTGGTCTGGATGTTCGGCGAGCCGCCGCCCGGCCTCGCCGAGCAGGTGCAGGCCACCGGGGCGCGCTTCGTGGCCTCGGACCGCGACCCGATGGTCGAGCTGGTGACGGTGCAGCGCGTTGCCGTCGCCCGGGCCCGGCTGCTCGGGGTCAACCCCGACACCCCCCAGCACCTCACGCGCTCCGTCGTCCTCGACCACTGAGCCGTCCCGGTGCCCGACTACGTGGTCGCGGTCGACCTCGGCGGCACGCTGACCAAGGTGGCCCACGCCCACGCGGACGGCACGGTCAGCAGCGTCGTCCGCCTGCCCACCCGGCTCGTCGACGGCCAGGCCTCGGTGCCCTGGCTCGCCTCTGTCGTCGAGGACGCGGCCGCCGCCCGCTCCGGTGAGGTCTGCCGCGGCTTCGGCGTCGTCGTCCCCGGCATCATCGACGTCCCCCGCGGCGTCGTCCGGGCCGCGCCCAACGTCGGCTGGTACGACGTCCCGCTCCGGCGCCGGCTCGGCGACCTGACAGGCCGTCCCGGGACGGTCGACCACGACGTGCGCTCCGGCGGCCTGGCCGAGTGGCGGTTCGGGGCCGGGGTCGGAGCCCGCAACCTGCTGTTCCTGCCGCTGGGCACGGGCGTGGCCGGGGCCATGCTGGTCGACGGCCGCCTGGTCGACGCCGACGGCTACGGCGGGGAGATCGGCCACATCGCCGTGCCCGCGGCCCGGGACGCGGCCTGCCTGTGCGGTCAGCGCGGCTGCCTGGAGACGGTCGCCTCCGCGGCCGGCATCGTCTCACACCCACGCCCGGCTGGCCGGCGCCGCAGCCCGCCGACGCCCGTACGGTCGCCGAGCGGGCCCGCGACCGGGGACCCCGACGCCACCGAGGCGTTCGCCGTCGCCGTGCAGGGGCTGGTCGAGGCCCTGACGACCTACGCCACGCTGCTCGGCCCCGAGACCGTCGTCCTCGGCGGCGGCCTGGTCGGTGCCTTCGACCTGCTGGGTCCGCCGGTCGCCGCCGGCCTGGACGCGCGGATGGCCTTCCAGCGGCGTCCCCAGCTGATTCCGGCAAAGTTGGGGGCCGACGCCGGGGTGATCGGGGCCGGGCTGGTGGCCTGGGACCTGTTCGGTGAGGATGAGGGACCGTGACGTCCGTCCCCTCCCCGCCCCCGCCCCCGTCCCCTGTGCCCGGTCCGAGCCCTTCCCCGGCCCGGAGCCGGCTCTGGTGCGAGCGGGTGGTGACCCCCGTCGGCGAGCGTCGCGGGGTCCTGCTCGACGTGGTCGACGGCCGGATCACCGGTCTGCAGCCCAGCGCCGCCGCACCCCCGGACGCCGAGCGCGTTCCCGGGTGGACCGTGCCGGGCTTCGTCGACACCCACGTCCACGGCGGCGGCGGGCACGACTACGCCACCCTCGACGCCGACGAGGCCCGGGCGGCCCGGGCCTTCCACCGGGCCTCCGGCACGACGACCACCCTCGCCAGCCTGGTGACGGCCGACCTGGACACCCTGGTCGCCCAGATCCACACCCTGACCCCGTTGGTCCGGACCGGCGAGATCGCCGGTCTGCATCTCGAGGGCCCCTTCCTCTCGCCGGCGAAGAAGGGCGCGCACACCGCGTCGCTGCTGGTGCCGCCCACGCCGGAGGCCGTCGACCGGCTGCTGGAGGCCGGCGACGGCACGCTGGCCATGGTCACCCTGGCGCCCGAGCTGCCCGGGGCGCTGGCCGCGGTCGCCCGGCTGGTCGCCGCCGGGGTCACCGTCGCGGTCGGGCACACCGACGGCGACGAGACCGACACCCGACGTGCGCTCGACGCCGGCGCCACCGTGGCCACCCACCTGTTCAACGCCATGCGGCCCGTGCACCACCGCGAGCCCGGTCCGGTGCCGGTGCTGCTGGGGGACGAGCGCGTCGTCGTCGAGATCATCGGCGACGGCTTCCACCTGCACCGCGACGTGGTCCAGATGGCCATCGACGCCGCCGGACTGGACCGGGTGGCCCTGGTCACCGACGCCATGGTCGCCACCGGCATGCCTGATGGCGGGTACACCCTCGGCGGGCTGGACGTCGTCGTCCGCCACGGCGAGGCCCGGCTGCTGGAGCCGGACGGCAGCCCCGGCTCCATCGCCGGGTCGACGCTGACCATGGCCGCGGGCTTCGCCTTTCTGGTCTCGCTGGGCATGAGCATCCCCGGCGCGGCCCACCTGGCGGCCAGCACCCCCGCCCGCCGGCACGGGCTGGCCGGGGTGGGCACGATCGAGAGCGGCGGGGCGGCGGACCTGTGCGTCGTCGACGAGGTCGGCCGTTTGCAGCGCGTCATGCAGAACGGGACGTGGGTCTCGTGACCACCACCGGCCTCACCGCCCTGCTCGGCCCGGCCGCGGCCGCCGGCCGGGGGGTGGGGGCGTTCAACGTCTTCAGTCTCGAGCACGCGGAGGCCCTCGTCACCGGGGCGGGGAGCGCCGGGCTGCCTGTGGTGCTCCAGCTGTCCCAGAACGCAGTGCGCTACCACGGCAGCCTGACCCCGATCGCCCTGGCGACGCTGGCCCTCGCGCGCGCCGCGGACGTCGCTGCCGTCGTCCACCTGGACCACGCCACCGACGTCGCCCTGGTGCACGAGGCCGTCGCGCTCGGCTTCGGCTCGGTCATGTTCGACGGCTCCGCGCTGGACGACGAGGAGAACGTCGCCACCACGGCTGCCGTCGTCGAGCACTGCCACGCCGCCGGCGTCGACGTCGAGGCCGAGCTCGGTGCGGTGGGCGGCAAGGACGGCGTGCACGCCCCCGGGGTGCGCACCCGGCCGGACGAGGCGGCCGCCTTCGTCGCCGCCACCGGGGTGGACGCGCTGGCCGTCGCCGTCGGCTCCTCCCACGCCATGACCGAGCGCAGCGCCGCGCTGGACCTGGGGCTGATCGCTGAGCTGGCGGCCGCGGTGCCGGTGCCGCTGGTGCTGCACGGCTCCTCCGGGGTCCCCGACGATGAGATCGTCCGCGCCGTCCGGGCCGGGATGACCAAGGTCAACATCGCCACGCACCTGAACCACGTGTTCACCACGGCCGTGCGCCAGGTGCTGCAGGACCGGCCCGAGCTGGTCGACAGCCGCCGGTACCTGGCTCCCGCCCGGGACGCCATGGCGGTGGAGACGGCCCGCCTGCTGGTCCTGCTCGACGCGGCCGGGGCTGGACCCTCGGCCGGCTGAGACGCCCGCCCCCGAGCGGACCGACCGCGAGGTCAGTGCGCCATGCGCCGGCCGCTGCCCAGCTCGAGCACCTCGACGGCAGGGGCGCGTTGGCCGTCGTCGCGACCGAAGAGCCGCGAGCTCGACGGGCTGAGCACCAGGTCGTCGGCCCAGCGGGCCGCGGGCACCGAGGCCGCCGCGGCCAGGCCGCCCATGGCGGAGGGGAAGGGCTCCGGAACCTCCCGGAGGGCCTCCAGCTCGCTGACCAGCGAGGCGTAGGCGATCCGGTTGCCCAGCTGACGGGTGGCCGACATCGCCATGTCGGTGGCCACCAGACGGCGCAGGCGCTGGACGTCGGCCACCAGCTTCTCGCGGCGGGCCTGCGCCCGGAACGCCTCGACCAGGGGGTCGGGCGCCTCCTCAGGGTTGAGCCGGCCGCCCAGCCGCTCCAGCCCCGCCAGGAGCCAAGGGCCGAACCGCCCCTCGGACTCGTCCTCGGACTCGCGGATCAGGAGCACAGGGACGCCGATCAGCGCGGCGACGACCACCAGCCAGGCGAGCAGGTCGGACGGCACCACCTCCACGGCTGTCCCCTCCTCGTCGAGCGGGTGCCGGCGCCGGCCGGCCGGGACGAGGGGCTGCGGACCTCGTCGCCCGTGGCTCCACTCTAGGTCGAGCCCGGGGTGCGAGGCAGGGGCCCGACAGTTCAGCCGCGGCCGGCGAAGGCGGTGTAGCGGTCCAGCGACTCCCGCCGTTCGGTGGCGTGGTCCACGATCGGGTGCGGGTAGCCGCGCGGCAGCCCGTCGGGGTTGGTCCACGGCGTGTGCAGGTGCGCCAGCGGGACGTCGGCCAGCTCGGGCACGTAGCGGCGGATGTAGGTGCCGTCGGGGTCGAACTTCTCCGACTGGGTCACCGGGTTGAAGATCCGGACGTAGAGCGCGGGGTCGTTGCCGCACCCCGCCACCCACTGCCAGTTGAGCTGGTTCAGGGCGACGTCGCCGTCGCGCAGGTGCCGCATGAACAGGGCGGCCCCGTGCTGCCACGGCAGGTGCAGGTCCTTGACCAGGAACGAGCCGGTCACCAGGCGCAGCCGGTTGTGCATCCAGCCCTCCGCCACCATTTGGCGCATCCCGGCGTCCACCAGCGGGTAGCCCGTGCGCCCCGCCTCCCAGGCAGCCAGGCGGGCCGCGGCCAGGCTGCCCGGCACCGGCTCGTCGACGACGAGGTCGACGAACGGCCGCTTGATCGGGGCGGTCACCGCGTCGGGGCGGTGGAAGAGGACGTCGGCGTAGAAGTCCCGCCAGACCAGCTGACGGGCGAGCGCGTCCGCGCCCACGCCCGGGTGCAGCGTCAGGTCGGCCAGCACGGTCCGCGGGTGGAGGTGTCCCCAGCGCAACGGGGGCGAGAGGTGGGTGGTCGCGTCCGCACCGGGCACGTGGTGCAGCCGCTTGTAGTCGGCGGGGCCCGAGGCGGAGCGGTCCAGCCAGGCCTGCCAGGCCGCCCGGGCGTGCTGCTCGCCGGCTACCGCGGCCAGCTCGGGCTCGGCTGGTTCCGGGCGCACCCGGTCCTCGGCTTCCAGCCAGGTCACCTGCTGCGGGTCGACGGCGGGGGCGGGGCCGTGGACCCCCCGTTCGCGCCAGGCGCGGTGGAACGGGGAGAAGACCTGGAACGGCTGGCCGGACTGGGTGCGCAGGGTGCCGGGAGCGACGCCGTAGGGCGAGCCGGTCGCTCGCAGCTCGACGCCGACCGCGGCCAGGGCCTTCGCTACGGCCGCGTCCCGGCGCCGGCCGTAGGGCGCGAAGTCGGCGCTGACGTGTGCGGTGGAGACCCCGGCGCGCGCAGCGACGCGGGGCAGCACGTCAGCCGGTCGGCCTTCGACGACGCTCAGTCCGGGCCCGCCGCCGGAGCGCAGGTCGGCGTCGAGAGCGTGCAGGGCAGCCATCAGCCAGGCCCGGCGTCCGCGACCGGCCGAGTGCAGCAGGACGGGGTCCAGGACGAACAGCGGGAGGACCGCGGCGCCACCGGCGGCCGCGCTCACCAGGGCTGGGTTGTCAGCCAGCCGGAGGTCGCGTCGGGCCCACCACAGCGTGGGCGGCGGAGAGGACGGCACCGGTTAATCTTGCCTCGCACCTCAGCGCGACCTCGGGCGGACCGGGCCACGACGGAAACCAGGGAGAATGACACCGTGAGTGACCTGATCGATACCACCGAGATGTACCTCCGCACGGTCTATGAGCTGGAGGAGGAGGGCATCGTCCCCCTCCGCGCCCGGATCGCGGAGCGGCTGCACCAGAGTGGTCCGACCGTGTCACAGACCGTCGCCCGGATGGAGCGCGACCAGCTGCTCCGGGTGGAGGGCGACCGCCACCTCGAGCTGACCGACGAGGGCCGCAGCCGCGCCATCCGGGTCATGCGCAAGCACCGGCTGGCCGAGCGCCTGCTGATCGACGTGATCGGGCTCGACTGGGAGAAGGTCCACGACGAGGCCTGCCGATGGGAGCACGTGATCTCCGAGGACGTGGAGCGCAAGCTGGTCGAGCTGCTGGGCTCGCCCACCCAGTCGCCCTACGGCAACCCGATCCCCGGGATGGCCGAGCTGGGCGTGACCGATGCCCCGGGGATCTTCCGGGACGGCAACGAGCAGCTGCAGGACCTGGTCCGCCGCCAGACCAGCCCCACGCGCGTGGTCATCGAGCGGATGAGCGAGGAGATCCAGAAGGACGTCGAGATGATGGGCACCCTGCGCGAGGCGGGCATTCAGCCGGGTGCGGAGGTCAGCGTGGAGGCGGGCGGCCTGGGTGTCCGGCTCTCGGCCGCCGGACGACCCGACTGCGAGATCGACCGCGAGGCGTCCACCCACCTGTTCGTTTCCCGCGTCTGAGGCCAGCGGTGGCCGAGTCGGTCGTCGGGTCGCCGACGATGAGCGCGCTGCTGGACGGGCACTGGTACGACGCCGTGGCAGGTCTGCTGGACGGCGCGCTCACCGGACCGGACGCTGCGAGCACAGGAGAGGCGGGCGACCTGGCCCGGGCCCGCGACCTGGCCATGGCGGCTCGGCGGGTGCTGGATCTGGACGGTGAGGACTTCGCCGAGATCGCCCGAGGCTTCCAGACGGCCTGGGCGGGCAGGCTCGCCTCGTCGGGGTTCCCGGCGGAGCCGCGGGCCGCCGAGCGCGGCGCCCTCGGCACCCTGGTCCCCCTCTACGAGCTCATGCTCGAGGTGCTCGACGTGCGCGCGATCCGCCGCGAGCCGCTGCAGGTCGTGGTCACGGCGCACCTGATCGGGGAGTACCTGCCCCAGCTGGCATGGGAGTCCACGCTCGGTCACGCCGGCGACCCGCTCCGCCTGGCCGACGTCGTCGGCGGCAGCCGGTGGGGCACCGACGACCCGGCGTGCCCGCACACCTCGGCCCTGCGCAGCACCGCGAAGAGGGCGCTGAACGCGTGCCGAGGTGACGTGGAGGGCTATACCGCCTACCTCGACCGGTTCCACTCCCGCCAGGGCGACGCCTTGGCCGTGTGCGCGGTGAACGGGGCGACGGTAGGCCCGGGGGAGCGTCCGGACATCGGCGACTGGTGCCCCAACCCCTGCGCGTTCGTCACCGAGCCCCCGCTGCAGGATCGTCGTGACCTGGACGCGCGCGTCCGGCTGGCCAAGCTCTACGTGGAGTCGCCCGTGGTCGCGCTGCGCCACCACGCCCCGGTCGGGCACTTCTTCGGGGTGCCCTCGACGGCGGAGATCTCCGAGGCGTGGCTGCGGACCTGGGAGAAGCTGTCCGCGCCGTGGAACGACGGGTGCAATCCGCTGCTGACCACCCCACCGGCGGCCACCGCGGCCCACGAGGCGCTGCCCGGCATGGCCGCACTGGTCTCGGCCGTGGCCGGCCGGCCGCTGGGACCGGGCCGGCTGCTGCGCGACATCGGCGACGACGTCGCCCGCGCGCTCGCGGCCACCGACGAGAGGGCCGTGGCGTGAACCCGCGGGCGCGCGGCGACGAACCGGAGGACTGGAAGGCGTTCCTCGCCGAGTTCCACCGCACGCGCCCCGGCGTCGCCGAAGCCGTCCTGTCCCGCGCGACCGCGGGGGACCACTCGCCCTACCGGTGGCTCGCCCGCGCGGTGTCCACCGACGCTCGGACCGTCCTCGACATCGCCACCGGTTCCGGTGCGGTGCCGCGCGAGCTCGCCCAGCCCGGCCGCACCGTCGTCGGGCTGGACCTCTCGGCCGAGGAGCTTGCGCTGGCCGCCGAGCGCGGACCCGGTCCCTGGGTGCGCGGCGACGCGCTGCGGCTGCCCTTCCGCGACGGATCGGTGGACGTCGTCACGAGCTCGATGGGGCTGGTGGTGGTGCGCCCGCTGGACGCGCTGCTCGCTGAGGTGACCCGGGTGCTGCGCCCCGGCGGGGTGCTGGCGGCGATCGCCCCTGCGGTCCGGCCGCTCGGTCCTTCCGACCTGCGGACGCTGGGGCAGCTCAACCGTCGGCTGCGCACCGCGCCCCGCTTCCCCGGGCCCGTGGAGATCGCGGGGTTCCACCAAGCCCTCGACGCCGTCGGACTGACGAGGGTGGAGGACAAGCGCGAGCGCTACCGGTTCCCGGTCCGCAGCCGCGAGGACGCCGAGCTGGTGATGTCAGCGTTGTACCTGCCGTCGACCAGGCGCTCCCGGGTGGAGGCAGCGGTGGAGTACCTCGAGGACCGGCTGCGGCAGGCCGAGGTGGTCGACATCGCCATCCCCATGCGGCGCGTGGTGGCCATCAAGTAAGCCGACCGTGGTCCCGGCGACCTGTGCGGCCGTGGGACCGCTCACGCTGGCGAACGGGAATAGGGGTCCGGCAGGTTCGGTTGTGCCGGGTGGCCGCAGCAGATCCGCGGCCAGACTTTTTCGGGACAGGAGCGAGTATGGCAACGATCGACATCAGCGCGGACACCTTCGAGAAGACCATCACGGACAACGACATCGTCCTCGTGGATTTCTGGGCGGAGTGGTGTGGCCCCTGCAAGCGCTTCGGCCCGATCTACGAGAAGTCCTCCGAGCAGCATGGCGACGTCGTCTACGCCAAGCTCGACACCGACGCGAACCAGCAGCTCTCCGGACAGCTGGGCATCGAGGGCATCCCGACGCTGATGGCCTTCCGCGAGGGCGTCATGGTCTTCAACCAGGCTGGCGCGCTCCCGGGCCCGGCGCTCGAGCAGGTCATCGACGCGGTCAAGAAGCTCGACATGGATGAGGTCCACGCGCAGGTGGCCAAGCTGCAGGCGGAGCACGGCGAGCACGACCACGCCGACCAGCAGCACTGAGAATTTTCGCGAGGTGACCCTCGCTGCCCTCGCCCCGGAACGCGCTCACGCAGCCGTTCCTGAAGGCGAGGGCCAGCGGCGCTCGTGCAACAGGTCCCGGTGAGCAACGCTCAGGGTCGCCGGAGGGTGCGGGGGCTCGCCTCGGTATCCGTCGGACGCGGGTTCAGGCCCGACTTGCCGGCCATGTCGACGAAGCGGTAGCCCCGTTTCTGGTAGCCGGCGATGATCGCAGGCAGGGCGGCGACGTCGTTGCTGCGGTTCGAAGTCACGCGTGACTCAGGGTCGTGGCTGGCCTTCGCGACGTGCATCAGGATGATCGGGTGCAGCTGCCCGTAGCCCTGACGAGCTCCGCGGATGACGGCGTTGGTCGAGGCGGTCGTGGTGCGGCGCGACTGCCGCCAGTCGTTGGTATCCACACTCCACATCACCGTGGACATGTGGTTCTTCGCCGCCTCGGCCACCATCCCGGACGTGACGAAGCCGCCGGGCGGCCGGAAAAAGCAGCTGTTCTTGCCGGTCAGCTTCAGCTGCTGGGCGTTGGTCTTGTCGAACTCGCGGTTCAGGTAGCGACGGGACCAGTGGCCGTTGGCCGAGCTCGGGTACCGGTGCTCCCACGTGTGGTTGGCCACCAGGTGACCCTCAGCCGCGGTCCGCATGACCTGGGCCGGGTACTGAGCGTCGTGGGCGCCGGTGTTGAAAAAGGTGGCGCGCACGTTGTACCTGCGGAGGATGGCGAGCACCTGCGGGGTGACGCCGCCAGCGCCGTCATCGAAGGTGAGAGCCACCGTCTTCCCGGACCCTGGGGCGGACCGGATCAGGGAGGTCCTTGCCGTCGGGCAGGCGGTGGCTGCCTCTGCGGTCGGGGTCAGCACGATGACCGAACTCACCACAGTGGCGAGAGCGACGGCTGCTGCAAGTGCCCGCGCGGGTCGCGCCAGCCTGAGCCTGGGTATGCCCGGTCCCGTGAGTGGCGCCCGCAGCCGGAGGCCTGTGGGGCGAGGCAGCACGCTGCTTGGCCGAGGGTTGTCGCGGCGGTTTCGCATGACGCTCACGCTGCCGCGGCCCTACGTTGAGCGATCAGAGGCGAATGGCCCGGATCTGTCCCGTCTTTGATCGTCCCCCCGTCACCCTGGCGGTGCCACGCGCCGCCTTCCGCCGCTCAACGGCATGGCGCTGCGTCCAGCGCTGGGGCCAGACGGGTCGGCAGGGCTGGGTAGGCCCTCGCGTCTTGTACAGTCGTCCGGGGCCGCACAGACCGCGTCTCCCGGTCACCGAGAACGGCTCTGCATCTCGTGGCGCCCGCCCCCATAGCTCAGGGGATAGAGCAAAGGTTTCCTAAACCTTGTGTCGCAGGTTCGAATCCTGCTGGGGGCGCCAACCGTTCGGCGTCGACCGGCGCGGTGATCTGGCCCCTGCTCACTCGAGGTGGTGGGGCATTCACGGCCAGTCCCGGGCGCGCGTAGGCGTTCGCGCTTGCGAAGGCGTGGACAGATCCGGGGATCGGGCAGCGGGGAAACGGTCAACAACCGGCGCGCTGAGTCCTGGCCGGTCGGCCGGTCGGTCGGTCGGGTGTGAGCCGCATCGGAGCTGTTGGGCGTAGCTCCAGGCACCAACACCGACAGGTGACGATCCTCAGTCGCTCATCGGCGCAGCTAGGCATGGCCGGATCCGTTGGAGCGGGCGTCTGCAACCGTCCTTGACGCTCTCGGCGGAACGGCCTTACGTTGACCCCGCTTGGACGCCGTGGTCCACCCATCGCCGGAGGCTTGCATGACAACCAGACGTCAGTTGCTAGCGCTCACCTCGGGAGCCGCGGTTGTCGCGGCGACACCGACCGCCGCTCAGGCCACCGGGCGTCATCCCGCTCCAAGCCATCACCGGCCGAACTGGGTGGCCACATGGGCGACGGTGCCGACCGCGGTGCCGCCGACTCCGCCCACCGTGCTGTCGGACCAGACGGTCCGTCAGGTCGTGCACGCGAGCATCGGTGGGGAGGTCGTGCGCCTTCGTCTGACCAACGAGTTCGGCGAGCAGCCCCTACACATCGGGGAGGTCCACATCGCACGTCGCGCAGGCGCCGGCACCGACGTCGTGGCCAGCACCGATCGACGGGTGACCTTCGGTGGTCGCACCGATGTGCGGATACCTGCCGGCGCGCCGCTGGTCAGTGACCCGGTCCGGCTGGACGTCCCCGCGGGAGCCGACCTCGTGGTCAGCCTGTATCTACCGGATCGCACCCCGGTCACCACCCTGGCGGCGTTCGCCTTCCAGGAGAACGTGATCGCTGCTGGGAACGTCACCGGGGTGACGGCTGCGCGGCCGACGGCAACGCTCACTCAGTACATGTTCCTCTCCGGCGTCAGCGTCCGCGCCCGCGGCTCGGCCATCGTGACGCTGGGCGACTCCATCACCAACGGAGCCAACACCGTCGCGAACGCCAACCACCGCTGGCCGGACCTGCTCGCGCAGAGGTTGCGCGTCGCGCGCCTAGAACGTGGCGTGGCGAACGTCGGAGTGTCGGGCAACCGGCTGCTGCATGACCCCAACCCTCCGGAGGGCACCCCTGCCGTCGGCTTCGCGGCTTTCTTCGGGCAGAGCGCCTTGCGACGCTTCGATCGTGATGTGCTCGCCCAACCGGGCGCCAAGTACCTCGTGGTGCTGCTCGGTGTCAACGACATCGGACATCCCGGGACAGTGGCGCCGGAGTCGGAGGTGGTGTCCGCCGATGACCTCATCTTCGCTCACCGTCAGCTGATCGCTCGTGCGCGTTCCGCCGGTCTGCGCGCCATCGGTGCCACGGTGTTGCCCTTCAAGGACGACACGCTCGGTTTCTACTCGCCGGCGAACGAACGCAAGCGCCGGCGACTGAACCGCTGGATCCGTCGCGCCGGCGAGTACGACGCCGTCATCGACTTCGACGCCGCCGTACGCGATCCGGCCGAGCCTCGACGGCTCCGAGCCGCCTACGACAGCGGCGACCACCTCCACCCGAATGACGCAGGCATGGCCGCGATGGCGGATGCCGTCCCGCTGCGCTACTTCCGCTGACGAGGGACGCCCCCGGCCGGTCGACCTTGGCGTTCAGGCAGCGGGCGCGAGTCCACCCAGTGCTCGCCAGGGCGGCTGGCACGGGCTCTGTTTGCGCGCCCACTTCAACGCAGGGGTGGCCGCCTGCTCGCCGGTAACACCCCGGGGTAGCGTCCGGCTCACCACAACGACGTAGGGGGAACCATGCAGCGCATCGTTCGGGGACTGCTGGCGGCGGCGCTCGGCCTGCCACTCGCACTGTCCGCAGTCACAGGGTCGGCGCACTCGGCCAAGACCGCGCCTGAGCGCTCGCGTGAGTGCCAGCAGTGGATGGCGCTGACCTTCGACGACGGACCCAGCCACTACCGGACCCAGACGTTGCGCACCCTCCGCCGCCACCGCGTCCCCGCCACCTTCTTCGACGTCGGGATGCGGGTCGCGGCCAACCCGCAGTTCGCCGGGTTCGAGGCTCGGGAGGGGCATCTCGTGCTCAACCACACCTGGAGCCACCCGCACCTGCCCGCCCTGACCCCAGAACAGGTGCGGTCGCAGATCAAGCGCACCCAGCGCGTCTTCCGTCAGGCGGGCGCGCCCCTGCCGTTCAAGCTCGTCCGGCCGCCTTTCGGCGACTTGAACGAGGAGGTCGAGACCGAGCTGACGAATCTCGGCTACCAGTACGTGAAGTGGGACGCCGTCGCCGTCGACTGGGACGTCACCACCACGAGCGCCGAGATCCGGGACACGCTCGTGAAGGAGTTCCGCCCGGGCCTGGTCATCCTCATGCACGACGGCCCCGTGGACTCCGCGGCGGGGGCGGCTGTCGAGGCCGCGCTGCCCCAGGTCATCCGTCGGGCTCGGAAGGAGGGGTACTGCTTCGGCCAGCTGAACGAGCGGGGCGAGGTCGTCCACGCCAAGCTCCCCGCCTCGCGCGCCCCCATCCCGCGGGTGATCAACCCCGTTCCGTACCTGCCGCTGGAGTCCTACAGCGGCACCAAGAAGCCGCCGAAGCCCTACGTCATCATCGATCCGGCCGACGAACTGTGAGCCACGAGCAGCGCCGACACCGGTGACGTGGCGGGGAGCCGGGCGACCGCTCTCCTCGGTAGGGAGGCCGGTCAGTACGAGGCAGGCGCCAGCGGCGTGGACAGCTGCGCCAGCTCGAGCGCCTGCTCGGGGAACCAGGCTCCGGCGGCGGGGTCGACGCGGTTCCAGGCGGGGTCGACGACATTGGTCCCTGATCCCAGGCCCCGGCTGCACTGGCCGTCGGACTCACCGGGCACCTTGAGCCACACGTAGGCATCCGCCAGCGGGGTGCGCGTCGCCGTGGTGGGTCGGAGGCCGAGCCCGCGGCCGGGCGGGTTGCACCAGGTCTGCGGGTCGGGCCACTGCACCTGCTTGCGGGTGGGGGTCCAGGGGCCGCGGCCGTTGCGGCTGGTGTCGATCAGGAAGGTCTTGGTCGGGCGCGCCGCCCCAAGGATGGAGAAGTACCGGGAGTTGATGCCCGCGGTGTTGGCCGTCGGATCGGCGGCGTTGTCGCTCCAGATCTTCATCGGGTCGAGCGCCACCCCGGTCCAGTTGTTGGCCGGCCCCCCGTTCCAGTACTGGTGGGCGCAGCTGGCGTAGTCACCGGGCTTCACCTGGGTGACGTAGGCCATGCAGGAGGAGACCCAGGTCCCGTACTGCTCGAGGTTGGTCGTGTACTGGAAGTTGGAGGCGTTGAGGAAGAAGCCGTCAGCCTGCTCGACGCCCGCTTTGAGCAGCCGGTCGCTGGCCTCGCCGACGTTCAGCCAACCGTTCTGCGTCCCGTCGAGGTAGACGGTGGTGTTGGGCAGGGCCTTCAGGCGTTCCACCGCGTACCGGAGCAGGGCGAACCGGTCATCGGCTGCAGTGGCCGCGTCGGCCTCGGCCGGCTTGCACCACTCGGTGGTGCCGTCGAGCTTGGTGTACCAGGGGACGATGCCGAGCCCGTCCGGCTCGATCGCGACCGCGGCCTTCCGGGCGCCAATGCCGCGGGCCACCGCGTCCACCCATTCCCGGTAGGCGGTGACGCTGGTGGCGCCTCCGGCGGAGTAGTGGGCGCAGTCGCGGAAGGGGATGTTGTAGAGCACGAGCAGCGGGAGGGTCTGCTGCGTCGCCGCCCTGGCCGTCACGAGATCGACCTCCGATTCAGCCTTCTCCGGGGAGCTCGTCGTCACCCAGACCCCGGTCGGAGTGTCGATCATCGACTGGATCTTGGCCGCGTCGGATTTGCGACCCTGCGTCGTGAGGGTGGAGACCTGCTTCACCGCGCCCGGGTTGGGGGTCGGCACGAAGAAGCGGGTGCCGTCCGGCACCGCCGCCGTCGCCGCGGGCGTGAGACCGACGACGCCGGCCGAGCCGAGGGTGCTGGCGGCGACCAGGAGGGCCATAAGGCGAGGACGCAGAGTGCGAGGCACGAGGGGCTCCAGGGAAGGGCATGGACAGGCTCCCCCGACCGGCGGGGTCTACCTCGGGCAGTCCTACCCAGTCAGGCTAGGAGCGCCCGGAACGGGCGGACAGGGTCGTTGGTCCCGAACTCCTCACCTTTCCCGGGCAGGACCAGCCTGGAAGCCTGAGCGGGTCGGCGCCTCGGGGTGCGGCCGAGGTTTGCGGGCTCCGCGCCCGCTTCTCCTACGGCCTCGGTGGGATCGCCGCCTAGGCTTGGGCTCGAAGGACGCCGCCGACTGCGTTCGGACGACGAGGAGCAGCTGGTGGTCACACAGCGAGAGACCGACGGGCGCACCGTCGTCGACCAATTCCGCGCGGGCGACCAGCCCGCCCTGGCCGAGATCTACAGCCGTTGGTCCCCGCTGATCTACAGCTTCGCCCTGCGCTCGCTGGGCGGGAGCGTCGCGGAGGCGGAGATGGTGACCCAGCGGGTGTTCGCGACGGCGTGGACCACCCGGTCCTCCTTCGACCCCCAGCGGGGTCCGCTCTCGGCCTGGCTCATTGCCATCACCCGCCAGGAGATCTCCTCCGTCTGGGACGGCAGGGAGAGCCTGACGGCGCCGGCCCAGCTGGCCGAGCGGTTGCTGCTTGCCGACGTGGTGTCCCGGTTGGACGCCGAGACGCAGCAGGTCACGAGGATGGCGCTGTACGGCGCCCTCACCCACAGCCAGATCGCCGAGCGGACAGGACTATCCGCCCCCATTGTCAAGAGCCACCTGCGGCGCAGCCTCGGCCGGCTCCGTGAGCAGCTGGAGGTGCAGCCCCATGCATGCTGACCCCGATCTCCTGGCCCTCCTCGCCCTCGGCGAGCTCGCAGGCACCGAGGACCAACGACGCCACGCCCAGATCTGCGACCTCTGCCGGCTCGAGCTGGTTGAGCTGCGACGACTGGTCGCTCTCGGCCGCGAGAGCGAGGAGACGACCACCGTCGCCCCCGACCCGGCCATCTGGGCCAGGATCTGCGAAGAGCTGGGCTTCAGCCTCGCGGTCGCCGGGCCCAAGGCGTCCCCTGGCGGCGCCGGGCACCCTCTCTCCCGCTGGGCTGCCGGCACCGCCGTGACCGGCTCTGACCTGAGAGCGCACGCGGAGCTGGCTCCCGTCGGCGGCGGGTGGTCGCAGGCCACCGGCCGGGCCGAGCTGGCCACGGACGCTCAGGGCCGACGCCTCCTTCAGGTCCAGCTGCACGCGGACCTGCCAGCAGACGGGGTCCGGCAGGCCTGGTTGGTCCACCGGTCGGATCCGAACCTGCGGCAGACCCTCGGCATCCTCGACGGGCTCGACGGGCTCTGGACCGTGGACCGTGCGCTCGACCTGACGGAGTACGCGATCCTCGACATCTCCCAGCAGGACACGGGCCAGACCGAGCACTCCGGCCAGACCATCGTCCGCGGAGCCTTCACCCTCATCAGCTAGGCCGCGTGTTCCTGCCGTCATCCTCGGCGGGTGGAACAGGGCCTTAGGAGGTCGGCGACTCCGAGCCGGTCTGGTCGTCGGCCTGGGTGGCGTGGATCCCGTCCCCGTCGGCCTGGTCGGACTGGCCGTCAGTGCCGTCGGGGCGTCCCTCCGGCGGAGCCATCATCGTCGGCTCGGAGTCCTGGTCGTACTCGTCCACGCTGTTCTCGGTCATGGTTCCTCCCTACCCGATCGCCGCGCAGCCACGCAAGAATCAAAAGCGACCTCACCGATGACTTGATAGTTCAACTCATCCGCCCTACGCTAGTTCCTGCATCCCTCGGATGCCTCGACCTCTGAGCGAGAGCTGACTGATGACCTCCCTGTTTGAGCGTGGCGTCCCCGCCGGCGCCTACGACGCATTCCTGCCCGGCGCGGTTGAAGCCAGTCGTCGACAGCCGCTGTGGCAGCCGGAGGACGGGCCCCTCCCCACGCTGTTCCTCAGCCACGGCGCTCCGCCGCTGCTGGACGACGCGGAGTGGATGCGCAAGCTGCTCGCCTGGTCGCTGTCCATGGCCAAGCCCCGCGCCATCCTCATCGTCAGCGCCCACTGGGAGTCTGCCCCGCTCTCGCTCTCCTCGAGCGCGGCGGCAACTCCGCTGGTGTACGACTTCGGTGGCTTCCACCCGCGCTACTACGCCCTGACCTACCCGACGCCGGACGCCTCCGCCCTCGCCAGCCGGGTGCGCGCCGTCCTGGGCGACGCCACGACCGTTCACGAGCACGCCAGCCGCGGGCTCGACCACGGCGCCTGGGTGCCGTTGATGGTCATGTACCCGTTGGCCGACGTCCCCGTGCTCCAGCTGAGCCTCCCGACGGAGGAGCCGGGCGACCTGCTGGCCCTGGGGGGTCGGCTCAAGGCCCTGCGCGAGGAGGGGGTGCTCGTCATCGGCTCGGGTTTCACCACCCACGGACTGCCCTTCCTGACCCGGGCGAACGCCGCCGGCGAGGTCCCGACCTGGTCGTCGGACTTCGACCAGTGGACCGCGGAGCTGCTGGCCAGCGGCGACGTCGACGGGCTCGCCGGCTTCCGCGACCACGCCCCGGGCATGCCCTGGTGCCACCCGACCGTGGAGCACTTCATCCCGATGTTCGTGACCTTCGGCGCCGCCTCGGCTGAGCCGCAGTCGGCCCTGACCACGATCGACGGCTACATGATGGGCCTCTCGCGCCGCTCCTTCCAGCTGCGTTGACCCTCGACGGATCGGGAAGGACGGAGCGGTGAGCGGCCACCCAGACCCATGGCCCGAGGGTGTCGCCCGGATGCTCGGTGCGGCGGAGGAGCGGGGCCTCCCAGTGGAGGTGCGCCCCCGGCCCCCGGCCCGCAGCCTCGAGGAGGCGGCGGAGCTGCTCGGGATCACGCCGGCCGACATCGCCAAGACCCTGGTCCTGCGCCGGTCGGCGGGCCACTACCTCTTCGCGGTGCTGCCCGGCGACACCCAGCTCTCCTGGCCGAAGCTCCGCACCGAGGTAGGCGTGAACCGCCTGACCTTGCCGGACGCGGACGAGGCGCTGGCTGCCACCGGCTACGCGCGCGGGACCATCACCCCGGTGGGCAGCGCCACGGCCTGGCCGCTCTGGGTCGACGCCCGGCTGGCCGGGTCGCGCGTCGCGATGGGGTCGGGGGACCACCGGTTCAGCGCGTTCATCGACATCGACGACCTGGTCCGCGCCTACGACGCGACCCTGGCCGACCTGGCGGCGTAAACGCGCTGGTGCGCGCCGGTTCCCGGTCCGTGGCTGGGCTGGAGGGCCGCCTTACACTTCCCGGCATGGCCAGGACGGGGGAGGGCAGCCGACGCGCGCTCGCGGTGGCCTGGCTCCTGGTGGGTGCCGCCATGGTCGCGGTCCCCGCCTGGGTGGGGTGGACCCGCTGGCAGCCGGTGCTCTTCGGTCACCCCGTGGTGCTCGGTCTCGGGATCGGCTGCGGGCTGGGCGGCTGCGTCGCTGTGGCTTGGGCGGTGGCGAGCCTGGTGCTGGGTGACCGCTCCGAGGACGAGGACCGACCCCGGACCGAGCGGCAGCGGGCGCGTCGGGCCAGTCGTCGGATCGCCCTTGCCGTGCCAGCGCTGTTCGTCTGCGCCCTGCTGGTCGCCGCGCTGGCCGCGACCCGGCCGCTCCCGGCCTCTTCGGTCGCCGTCGGGGCGATGCGCTCGGAGTCCGACGTCCGGGTGTCCGACCGGCTGACCTGGTTCGAGATGACGTCCACATCGCGCGCCCAGGACGACCGGGTCGTCCGTCCCACGACCGGGCTGGTCTTCGTGCCTGGAGCGCGCGTGGACCCCCGGGCCTACGCCCACGTCCTGCGGCCGCTCGCCGAGGCCGGCTACCTCGTGGTGGTCCTCAAGGAGCCGCTCGGCCTCTCCGTGGTCGACCCCGGCCACCCAGAACGGGCGATGGAAGCTCATCCCGAGATCGCGCAGTGGGTCGTGGGCGGGCACTCCCTCGGCGCGGTGACCGCCGCCTCGTTCGCCGACGCCACGCCGGCGGTGGGCGGGGCCCGGGTGGTCGGGCTGGTGCTCTGGGCGTCTTACCCGGCTCGACGGCTCGACCGCGCCGACCTGAGGGTCACCTCGGTCTCGGCCGAGCGGGACGGGCTCAGCACCCCGGCGAAGGTGGACGCGGCCAAGGGCAAGCTGCCACCGGACACCACCTACGTCGTCGTCCCGGGCGCCGTGCACGCCTGGTTCGGCGACTACGGCGTCCAGCCGGGCGACGGCACCCCGACCGGGAACCGGGACCAGGCCCAGGCGCAGATCACCGAGGCCACCCGCGCGGTGCTGGCCGCCGTCACCCCGAAGCCGGCTCGCAAGAAGAAGTAGCAGCGCCACGGACCGGTTCAGTGGCTGGCGGCTCCCTTCTAGGATCAGCCGCATGAGCGCACAGGGACTGCAGCAGGCCCGGGAGAAGATGACCGCCGCGAAGGTCAACCCCCAGGCCATCGACGTCTTCAGCCACTACTACCAGCAGCTCGAGGAAGGCTTCACCGGCTTCATCGCCGAGGACAGCATCGAGCCGCTGGAGGAACCCGATCTGCTCAGCGACGTCACGGTCAGCGACCAGGCCGCGCGGGAGGCGTTGGCCGCTACCGTGATCATCAAGCTCAACGGCGGCCTCGGCACCTCGATGGGTCTCGACCGCGCCAAGTCGCTGTTGACGGTCCGGGACGGCAAGAGCTTCCTCGACCTCATCGTCGACCAGGTCCGAGCCGCGCGGGCCACCTACGGCGCAAAGCTGCCGCTGGTGTTCATGGACAGCTTCCGCACCCGCGAGGACACCCTCGCGGCGCTCGCCGGCTACGACGACCTCGCCGTCGACGGCCTCGACCTGGACTTCCTGCAGAGCCAGGAGCCGAAGCTGCGCGCCGACGACCTGACTCCGGTGGAGTGGCCGGCCGACCCCACCTTGGAGTGGTGCCCTCCGGGGCACGGTGACCTCTACACCGCTCTCGAGGCGTCGGGCATCCTCGACCGGCTGCTGGCGCTCGGCTACCGGTACGCCTCGGTCTCGAACTCCGACAACCTGGGCGCCGCCCCTGACGCGACGATCGCCGGTTGGTTCGCCGCGAGCGGGGCGCCCTACGCGGCCGAGGTCTGCCGACGGACGGCGGCCGACCGCAAGGGCGGGCACCTGGCCATCCGGAAGGCCGACCGCCAGCTCATCCTGCGCGACACGGCGCAGACGGCGAAGGAGGAGATGCACTACTTCACCGACGAGCACCGGCACCCCTACTTCCACACCAACAACTTGTGGTTCGACCTCGAGGTGCTCTCCCGCACCCTCAAGGAGCGCAACTCGGTGCTGGGGCTGCCGCTCATCAAGAACGAGAAGACCGTCGACCCCGCCGATCCCACCTCGACCCCGGTGGTGCAGATCGAGTGCGCGATGGGCGCCGCCGTCGAGGTCTTCGAGGGCGCAACCGCCATCGGCGTGGGCCGTGAGCGTTTCCTCCCGGTCAAGACCACCAACGACTTGCTGCTCCTGCGCTCCGACGTGTACGAGGTCGACGACGCTGGGCACCTCGTGCTGGTCCCAGACCCCGCCCCGCTGGTCGACCTGGACGGGCGGCACTACAAGACGATCTCCGCGTTCGACGCCCGCTTCCCGGCCGGGGCCCCGTCGCTGCGGCAGGCCAGCAGTCTCACCGTCGAGGGGGACTGGACTTTCGACGCCGACATCACCGTCGTCGGCGCGGGTCGGCTGCCCGACGAGGGCGGGGCGCGCACGGTACCGGCCGGAACGGTGCTGCAGGGCTGAGCCCCCGGCGCTCCAGCCCTCCCATCTGCTCCGGGGGCGGGAGGTCAGACGGTGCTGGAGACCTCGTCGTAGTCCAGCCGGGGCTGGCGCGGACGGTAGGACTCCGCGCTGGGGTGCCCCAGGTTGACGACCATGAACACCTGGTGCCGCCCGTCGGGGAAGAACTCGCGGCTCACTCCGTCGGCGTCGAAGCCGGCCATCGGCCCGGCCGCGAGGCCTGCCGCGCGCGTGGCGACGATGAAGTAGCCAGCCTGCAGGACGGCGTTGGTGTGGGCCACAGCGGTGCGGCCGTCCTCGTCGGCGAAGGCCGCTGCGGCACCCGGGAACACCGGGAACACGCGCTCGAGCTCGTCGTGGAAGTCCACGTCGGCGGCCAGCAGCGCGACCAGGGGAGCGGCTGCCGTGCGCTCCTTGTTGCCGCCGCCCATGTGCTCCACCAAGCGCGTGCGGGCCTCCGCCGAACGGACCAGCACCATGCGCAGGGGCTGGCTGTTCATGGCCGTCGGACCCCACTTGAGAAGGCCGTGGATGGCACGCACCTGCTCCTCAGTCACGGGCTCGTCGGAGAAGTGGTAGGCGGTTGCCGCCTCGCGAAAGAGCAGGTCGGCAGCTGCACCGGAGATGTGGAGGGGGCTGTCGAACTCCTGCTCGTAGGTGGCGAGGTCAGAGAGGTTGAGGTCGAGGTCAGTCACGGTTAGTTCAACGTTCAATAAATGCGTCTATTCCCGGTCCGCTCTAGCGGCGGCTGAGGTCGCGGGGCAGTCTCTGGGAGGATGGGTGGCGTTGTCGAGCCCGGAGGTGTTGTGGAGCAGAAGGCCCCGCCGGCGTGGCACCAGGCCCTGGCCTACGCCGTCGCCGGTGTCCGACTCGACGGGTTGGGCCGCCAGGTCCGCCCTGATCTCGACGTCCTGACGGCGCTGATGCGACCGCGCTTCGAGACCGACCTCGATCCCGCCGAACTGGGGCGCGTCCACCCGCTTCCGCCCGACCTCGCGGAGGGCATCGGTGCCGCCCAGCTCTGGGCGGCGGTCGCCGAGCTCCGGCACAGGCTCAGTTCCCCGGTCCCGGTCGTGGTGGCCGAGGAGCGTCCCCTGACTGCGGACGAGCGCCGGCTCCTGCACGACGTGCCGCCCCACCACGGCGGTTGAGCTGGGCCCGGGGCGGAGCCGGGGTCAGCGTGGGTTCTGCGCCCGGAGCAGGTCGCGGATCTCAGCCAGCAGGTCCTCACTGGTGGCGGGATTTACCGGCTCATCCCGTGTGCGGAGCGCGCTGACCCGGTTGTACGGCACGACGACGAAGAAGTAGAGCACCGCCGCGGTCAGCACGAAGGTGATCAGTGCGGTGAGGAAGCCGCCGACGTTGACGCCACGGACGGCGATGTCGCTGAGCCCCTCCACCTGCACGATCAGCCCGAGGACGTCGAGGACGATCTTGGTGAAGGCCTGCACCACGGTGGCGAAGACCGTGCCCATGATGAAGGCCACGGCCAGCTCGATGAGATTCCCCCGCAGGAGGAAGTCCTTGAAACCCTGCACGGCGCGCCTCCTGAGTCGAGGGTGGGATCGGCGGCCGAGACGCTAGCAGAGTCGGCCAGCAGGAGTCGGACGCCGGCCTAGCGCCAGGTCAGGCTCAGCGGTCCCGCCGCTGCCGCTCGCGCGAGCTCCGTCGCCGTCCCGGGTGGGACCTCCACGAGCACCAGCCCGCCGGTGCTCGCGGGCGCGGCCTCGGACTTCACCTGCGGGACCGTGACCACGCGGGCAGCGCGGGCGACGACGGAGGCGACCTCGCCCTGCTCGTCGGTGCCCACGAGGTCCACGACGTCACCGGGTCGCAGCAGGGTGACGAGATCGGCGTCCGACAACCGCACCGGCGCCACCACGCGCCCGGCGGCGGGCCCAGCCCGGGGCGCCACCAAAGCCAGGGGGGTGAGCACCTGACCCTCGGCCAGAGCAGCGCTGACGGTCCGGCCGAGCACCTGGTCAAAGCTGCTCAGGGCTCCGGCTGGCAGGTCGGCCGCCCGGACGGCGCGCTCCTCGAGGTCCGTCGCGGACAGGACCGCCCCGCCAGCCACCTCCCGGGCCGCGACCACAACCGTCACTTCGGGCGGCGCGCCGGGTGCCAACGCCCGGAGTGCGGTCAGCACGGCCAGCGCCGCGGCGAGCGCAGCGAGCGGACGGCGGTGCCAGGAAACCACGCGCAGTAGGCGGCGGACCGCCCGAGGAGCCCGGCGGCGGGAGCTGGAGCGGGCGGACAGGAGAAAGGTCACGCCAGCAGTCTGGGGACGCGCACGGGAACCGTGCGCGTCATCCACAGGGCTACGAGCGGGCGGCCTTGGCGGTTGTGGAGGACGTCGACGTGCTGCTCCCTGAGGTGTCCTTCGCCGGCGTGGGCTTGCTCGAGGACCCGTTACCGTTCGACCCTGCTCCGCTGGTGCTCGAGGGGCCAGATCCTGAGCCAGAGGTGACGCCCGCACTCTCCTTGGCCGGCGCGGACGTGCTGCTCCCGGCTGTCCCGCCCTCCGACGGCGCCTTGCGGCTGTCGGTGCGGTAGAAGCCGGAGCCCTTGAAGACCACTCCGACCGCGTTGTACACCTTCCGCAGGACTCCACCGCAGCTCGGGCACTCCGTGAGCGCCGACTCGGTGAACTTCTGCACCGCCTCGAGGTCGTGTCCGCACTCGGTGCACCGGTACTGGTAGGTAGGCATGAAGCTGCTCTCTCCGGTCCTCTGTCGATCAGGCGCGGGACGACGACCCGGCGCACTTAGCACTCCAGCATAGCGACTGCCAGCGTGATGCCCCCGCGCTTCCCGGCTGCTGACGGTCCAGGAGCGCGTCGCGGCGATCCCGGCGGGGAGAACCGCTGAAGAGTGACACCGCGCGGCGGATCCCGCTGACGACCCGTCAGCGTTTCCGTGCCGCCGGAGACGGCCTAGGATGGGGTCCACAAGCAGTGATCCGGCCATCACCGGTGAGCCTCCGGAAGAACGGGCCCTCGGGCCTCACTAGAACCGGACGGATGGGCCCGTCATCGCCTTCGGCCAGAGCGGTCGTCCTCCGGTGCGTCGGTGGGCGGCAAGCGAGGTGGTACCGCGGCGGTCACGCCGTCCTCGTGCGAGCAGCAGTCCACGAGGAGAGACGCACGCATGACGTACCCCAAGCAGACGACCGGCCCGTCCAGCCCAGAGGCCGGTGAACCGCCGAAGGGCGTCCCCTCGGCCCCTCGGTTCCCCGAGCTCGAGCAGCGGGTGCTCGCGTTCTGGAAGGCCGACGACACCTTCGCCGCGTCTGTCGAACGGAACCCGGCGGGGGAGAACGGCGCGAACGAGTTCGTCTTCTACGACGGCCCGCCCTTCGCCAACGGCCTGCCGCACTACGGCCACCTGCTCACCGGCTACGTCAAGGACATCGTCCCGCGCTACCAGACGATGCGCGGCCGGCGCGTGGAGCGTCGCTTTGGCTGGGACTGCCACGGCCTGCCCGCCGAGCTGGAGTCGATGCGTCAGCTGGGCCTCCAGACCCGCGACGAGATCCTCGAGCTCGGCATCGACAAGTTCAACGACGCCTGCCGCGAGTCGGTCCTGCGCTACACCGACGAGTGGCAGGCTTACGTCACGCGTCAGGCGCGCTGGGTGGACTTCGACCACGACTACAAGACCCTCGACCGCTCCTACATGGAGAGCGTGCTCTGGGCCTTCAAGACCCTGTACGACAAGGGCCTGGTGTACGAGGGCCTGCGCGTGCTGCCCTACTGCTGGAACGACGAGACCCCCCTGTCCAGCCACGAGCTGCGGATGGACGACGAGGTCTACCAGGTCCGCCAGGACCCGGCCGTCACCGTCGGCTTCCGGCTGGAGACTGGTGAGCTGGCCCTGATCTGGACCACAACCCCCTGGACCCTGCCCAGCAACCTGGCGATGGCCGTCCACCCCGACATCGACTATGTCGTCGTCGAGCACGCCGGAGACGACGGCCGGACCGAGCGCTACGTGATCGCGGAGGCGCGGCTGGCCGCCTACGCGCGCGAGCTGGGCGAGGACGCCGCCGACCGAGTGGTGCAGCGGCTGCGCGGGGCTGATCTGCTCGGGCGTCGCTACACCCCGCCGTTCACCTACTTCACGGGTCACGAGAACGCGCACCTGGTGCTGGCCGCCGACTACGTCACCACCGAGGACGGCACCGGTCTGGTGCACATCGCCCCCGCCTTCGGTGAAGAGGACAAAGCCGTCACCGACGCCGCCGGGATCTCGGCCGTCGTACCGGTCGACGCCGCCGGCAAGTTCACCTCCGAGGTCCCCGACTACGCCGGCCTGCAGGTCTTCGAGGCCAACGCGGCCATCATCGACGACCTCAAGGCCGCCACCGGGGGGACGCCGTCCGGCTCGGTCACCCCGGGCACGGTGCTGCTGCGCCGCGAAACCTACGACCACCCCTACCCGCACTGCTGGCGCTGCAAGAAGCCGCTCATCTACAAGGCCGTCTCCAGCTGGTTCGTGGCCGTGACGGCGATCAAGGACCGGATGGGGGAGCTCAACTCCCAGATCACCTGGGTGCCGGAGCACGTCAAGGACGGCCAGTTCGGCAAGTGGCTGGCCGGCGCCCGCGACTGGTCGATCAGCCGCAACCGTTTCTGGGGCAGCCCCATCCCCATCTGGAAGTCCGACGACCCCGCCTACCCGCGCATCGACGTCTACGGCTCGATCGCCGAGCTGGAGGCCGACTTCGGGGTCGAGGTCCCCGACCTGCACCGCCCCTACGTCGACGAGCTGACCCGGCCCAACCCGGACGACCCGACGGGCCGCTCGACCATGCGCCGGATCGAGGACGTGCTCGACGTCTGGTTCGACTCCGGCTCCATGCCCTACGCCCAGGTGCACTACCCCTTCGAGAACGCGGAGTGGTTCGAGCACCACTACCCGGGCGACTTCATCGTGGAGTACATCGGGCAGACGCGCGGCTGGTTCTACACGATGCACGTGCTGGCCACCGCCCTCTTCGACCGGCCCGCCTTCCAGAACTGCATCAGCCACGGCATCGTGCTGGGCAGCGACGGGCAGAAGATGAGCAAGTCGCTGCGGAACTACCCCGACGTCAGCGAGGTCTTCGACCGGGACGGCGCCGACGCCATGCGGTGGTTCTTGATGTCGTCGCCGATCCTGCGCGGCGGGAACCTGGTGGTCACCGAGCAGGGCATCCGCGAGGGTGTCCGGCAGGTGATGATCCCGCTCTGGAACGCCTGGTACTTCTTCTCCCTCTACGCCAACGTGGCCGACGGGGGTGGGGAGGGTGCTGATCAGCCCCCGACCGTCCAGCAGGGGTACGAGGCGCAGGAACGCCACGACTCCGACGACGTCCTCGACCGCTACATCTTGGCCAAGCTGCGCGAGCTGGTGGAGACCCTGACCGCCGACCTCGACGCCCTCGAGGTGGCCTCGGCCTGCGACGCGACCCGCGGCTTCTTGGAGGTCTTGTCGAACTGGTACATCCGGCGCTCGCGGGAGCGGTTCTGGGACGGCAAGTCCGCGGCCTCACACGCGGCGTTCGACACCCTCTACACCGTGCTGGAGGTGCTCAGCCGCTCGATCGCGCCGCTGCTGCCGCTCACCACCGAGGAGATCTGGCGCGGTCTCACCGGCGGCCGGTCGGTGCACCTGGCCGGCTGGCCGGACGCCGCGCAGCTGCCGGCCGACCCCGGCCTGGTCGCGGCGATGGACCGGGTCCGCGAGGTCTGCTCGACCGGTTCGGGGCTGCGCAAGGCCGAGAACCTGCGGGTCCGGCTGCCGCTGTCCACGCTGACCGTCGTCGCCGCGGACGCGGAGGCGCTCGCGCCCTTCCGCACCCTGGTCGCCGACGAGCTCAACGTCCGTACCGTCGAGCTCACCCACGTCGACGCCGGCGACGCGTCGATCTTCGGGGTGCGCCAGACGCTGCTGGTCAACGCCCGCGCCGCCGGCCCCCGTCTCGGCAAGCAGGTCCAGGGGGCGATCAAGGGGAGCAAGAGCGGCGACTGGTCGGTGGCCGAGGACGGCGCCGTGACCTCCGGCGGCATCGCCCTGGTGGAGGGCGAGTACACGCTGCAGACCGTGGTGGCCGACGCCGACCCCTCCGACCAGCGGGCGGTGGCGATGCTGCCGGGCGGCGGCTTCGTCATCCTGGACACCGCCGTCACCCCCGAGCTGGCCGCCGAGGGCCTGGCCCGCGACGTCATCCGGGCGGTCCAGCAGGCCCGCCGGGAGGCCGGTCTGGAGGTCAGCGACCGGATCGCCCTCACCGTGGGCGGAGGAGCTGACCTGGTCGCGGCGGTGGCGGCGCACGCCGAGCTGATCCGCACCGAGACCCTGGCGTCGACCCTCGAGGCGAGCGAGCAGCCGCTGGGGCCCGACGCTGTCGACATCGGCGACAAGCAGCGGGTGGCCGTCGCGGTCGCGCGCGTCTGACGCGGCGTCCGGGCGGAGGGAGCGTCTCGATGGCTGTGGTCCGGCGTCGGGTGGTGGTCACCGGGCGGGTGCAGGGCGTCTTCTTCCGGGACAGCACCTGCCGGGAGGCTCGTCGGCGGGGCGTCGCGGGCTGGGTGACCAACCGCGCGGACGGCAGCGTGGAGGCCGTCTTGGAGGGTGAGGCCGGCGCCGTCGACGCCCTGGTCGCCTGGATGCGGCGGGGACCGGCCCGGGCGCGCGTCGACAGCCAGACCGTGACGGAGGAGGATCCGGTCGGCGAGGCGGGGTTCCGCGTCGTCTGACCGTGCGCCTGCCGCAGGAGGTGCTCCCTGGCTCAGTCCGGGCCGCAGGGCAGCAGACCCTGCGGGGTGAGCAGGCCGTCGACCCTCCGGTCCCAGGCCTGCCTCGGGATGGCGGGCAGCACCTCGTCGGTGTTCAGCAGCACCCAGACCGGGGCAGTCGGGTCGGCCGCGGCCAGGGCGCGGTCGTACCACCCGCCGCCCCGCCCCAGCCGGTCGCCGTGGCGGTTCGCCGCCAGGCCGGGGCAGAGCACGAGGCCGGCGCGGCCGAGGCCGTCGACCGGCAGGGGGTCCGTGCTCGGTTCGAGGATGCCGCGCCGACCCAGCCGCAGGGCGTCGGGGCCGGCGTACGGGGCCCAGGCCGGGGCGGCGCCGCGGCTGAGCACGGGTAGCAGCACCTCCACGCCGTGGGCGGCCAGCCAGCCCACCAGCTGCAGGGTCCCCGGTTCGACGCCGGTCGAGAGGTAGGCCGCGACGGTGGCCGGCAGGGTGGCCCCGAGCCTCTGGTCGAGGACGGCCAGCCGCTGCTCGTCGTCGGCCGTCCGCTGGGTCGGGGTCCGGCTCTCCCGGCGCGTCTGGACAGCGTGCCGGAGCACCTGCTTCGCCCGGCTCAGGGCCTCGTCGTCGGCTGCGGAGTCGGGCACCCCGCCCATGCTAGGCAGGCCCTAACATCTGCGGGTGACCTCATCGAGCTCCGCCGCGTCCGTCGATCCGACCTGGTGGCGCCAGGCCGTGGTCTACCAGGTGTACCCGCGCAGCTTCGCCGACAGCGACGGCAGCGGGCTGGGTGACCTGCCGGGTCTGACCTCGCGCATCGACCACCTGGCCGAGCTCGGGGTGGACGCGATCTGGCTGAGCCCGTTCTACCCCTCGCCGATGGCCGACGGCGGTTACGACGTCTCCGACTACCGCGACGTCCACCCGCAGCTGGGCACCCTCGACGACTTCGACGCCCTGGTGGCGGCCGCCCACGAGCGCGGGCTCAAGATCATCGTGGACATCGTCCCGAACCACACCTCGAACGAGCACCCCTGGTTCGAGGAGGCGCTGGCCTCGCCGCCCGGCTCACCTGCCCGGGCGCGCTACATCTTCCGCGACGGCATCGGCACCGGCGGTCCCGGCCACGACGGCACCCACCCGCCGTCGGACTGGGTCGCGCACTTCGGCGGTCCCGCGTGGACCCAGGTGCCCGACGGGCAGTGGTACTGCCACCTCTTCGCGCCCGAGCAGCCGGACCTGGACTGGCGCCACCCCGAGGTGCGCGCCGACTTCCTCACCACCCTGCGGTTCTGGGCCGACCGCGGGGTAGACGGGTACCGCGTCGATGTCGCGCACGCGCTGGCCAAGGACCTGTCCGAGCCGCTGCGCAGCAAGCCCGACCTGGAAGACAACCTCCCGGTCGACGGCTCCGACCCGCTCTACGACCGCGACGACGTCCACCAGATCTACCGCGAGTGGCGCGAGGTGTTCGACAGCTACGACCCGCCGCGCACCGCCGTCGCCGAGGCCGTCTCCCACCCGGCCCGCCGGGCCCTCTACGCCCGCCCCAGCGAGCTGGGCCAGGCGTTCAACTTCGACCTGCTGAAAGCCGACTTCGACGCCACCCAGTTCGCCGAGGTCATCACCTTCTGCCTGCGGGAGGCGGCGAAGACCGGGTCCTCCTCGACGTGGGTGCTGTCCAACCACGACGTCGTCCGCCACCCGACCCGCTACGGGCTTCCCGTCGATGTCGACCACCGCAGCTGGCTGATGAGCGACGGCACCGACCCGGTCGCCGACGACGCCCGCGGGCTCCGACGGGCGCGGGCGGCCACCGCGCTGATGTTGGCGCTGCCCGGCTCGTCCTACCTCTACCAGGGCGAGGAGCTGGGTCTGCCCGAGGTGGCGGACCTGCCGCCGGAGGTGCTGCAGGACCCGACCTGGGAGAACAGCGGGCACACCGACAAGGGCCGCGACGGCTGCCGGGTGCCGCTGCCCTGGACCAGCGAGGGGCCCTCGCTCGGCTTCGGCCCAGGTCCGGGCTGGCTGCCGCAGCCGGCGGGCTTCGCCGAGCTCAGCGCGGCGGCGCAGGCGGAGACGCCGCACTCGACGCTGCGCCTGTACCGCGACGCGCTAGCGCTGCGCCGTTCGCTGCAGGGGGTCGAGGCGCTGACCTGGATCTCGGCTGAAGGTCCGGTGTTGCACTTCGAACGGCCAGGCGGCTGGCACTGTGTGACCAACTTCGGGACCGCCCCGGCGCCGCTGCCGGAGGGTCAGGTGGTGCTGAGCACCGCGACCGAGCCGGTCGTCGACCAGCTGCCGGGGGAGACGACGGTCTGGCTCACTCGTCCTCGTCCCAGCTGACGGCGGCGGAGTCGGCGGCCATCGGCTCGGCGCCGACGTCCATCCCGGCGCCCGTGCGCGGCTCCGGCTGGCAGCGTGGGCACCAGAACAGGTTGCGCGTGACCATCACCGCGTGCGCGATGGGGGTGTCGCAGCGACGGCACGGCTCGCCGGTGCGCCGGTAGACGTAGTGCGCGTCCACCCGACGGGCCGGCCCCGAGCGGCGCTCGCGGTCCTCGGGGTCGGTGGTGATGATCTTCCCGGCGCGCACGCCGGCGCGCATCAGCCGGACGAGGTCCTCCCACATGTCCAGCCAGACGACCGGGTCGAGGTCGCGTCCGGCGAGGTAGGGGTGGACTCCGTGGCGGAAGAGGATCTCGGCGCGGTAGACGTTCCCGACCCCGGCGAGCACCGTCTGGTTCATCAGCAGGGCGCCCAGGGAGGTCTTGCTGCGGGCCAGCTTGGCCAGCGCGAGGGCGGGGTCGGCGTTCGGTCGGAGGGGGTCTGGTCCCAGGGCTGCGGTGACCGCGTCCTTCTCTGCGCGGGTGATGACCTCGCAGGTGATGGGGCCGCGCAGGTCCAGGTAGCTGACGTCGCCCTGCAGGCGCAGCCGGAGCGCCCCCCGCGGCTCCGGAGCCGGCAGCGGACCCTCGGTGAACTTCCCGTAGAGGCCCAGGTGCACGTGCAGGTAGAGGTCGTCCCGGGAGGCGCGGGGACTTGTCCCCCCACGACTGACCGCGTCGCGCCCGTAACGGTGGAAGAGGTGCTTGCCGTAGGCGTCGGTGCCCAGGAGCGCCTGGCCGTCCACCAGGGCGGCGCCGTCGGAGAAGCGGCCCTGCGGACTGGACGCGCGGAGCGTCTGACCGCCGAACAGCTTGGCGTGCCGTCGGGCCAGGCGGTGGATGGTATGTCCTTCGGGCACGGGGGGACTGTAGTCCGCGGCCCCCAACCGCCGACTTGTCAGAAGTCTGTTGACCCAGGGGTCAACTGGCTTCTGACAAGTGGGCTCGGTCGTGGCTCGACGCCCCACGAACGAGCGGGACCTAGGGTGACCGGTATGCCCTTGTTCGGCCGCAAGAGAAGTGACGACCCGGCTCTGCCCGGGTCGGCTCAGTCGTCCACGCGCGAGCCGCTGCCGCCCCCGCCGGAGCCCGGACCCTCGGGCCTGCGCTCCATGGCCGACCACCGCGACTACCTGCTCCGCTGCCTCGAACCGCTCCCGGCCTTCAGCCAGCACGTCCTCGACGCCCTGGGGCTGAGCCTGTGCGAGGACATCTTCTCGATGATCAGCATGCCGCGCTTCGACAACTCGGCGATGGACGGGTACGCCGTCCGGGCCGTCGACGTCGCCAGCGCCAGCGCCGAGACCTCGGTCAGCCTGCCGGTGGTCGGCGAGGTCGCCGCCGGGCAGGACGCGCTGCACCGGCTCTCGCCCGGCACCGCGATCAAGATCATGACGGGTGCGCCGCTCCCGGAGGGCGCCGACGCCGTGGTCCCCTACGAGGCGACCGACCGGGGCGTCAGCGACGTCCGGATCTCAGTGGCCAGCTCCCCGGGCCAGCACGTCCGCTATGTGGGGGAGGACGTGGTCGCGGGGGTGCAGCTGTTCTCCGTCGGCCACCAGATCGGCCCGCGCGACGTCGGGCTGCTGGCGGGCATCGGGCGGGACAAGGTGCTTGTCCGGCCCCGGCCCCGGGTCGCCGTGGTGAGCACCGGCTCCGAGCTGGTCGAGCCTGGGCTCGAGCTGGCTCACGCGCACCAGATCTACGACTCGAACTCCTACCTGTTGGCGGCCGCGGCCCGGGAGGCCGGTGCCCACGTCTACCGCGTCGGCCTGGTCAGCGACGACCCGCAGCAGGTCAAGCAGCTGATCCTCGACCAGCTGGTGCGGGCCGACCTCGTGGTCAGCACTGGAGGCGTCAGCCAGGGGGACTACGACGTGGTCAAGGCGGTGCTGCCCGAGCTGGGAGCCACGGAGTTCACCCAAGTGGCGATGCAACCGGGCAAGCCGCAGGGGTTCGGCCTGATCGGGGACGACCGGACACCGATGATCATGCTTCCCGGGAACCCGGTCAGCGCCTTCGTCTCCTTCGAGGCCTTCGTGCGGCCGGCGATCCGGCGGCTGATGGGCCTCACCCCTTGCACCCGCCCGACCCTGCGCGCCCGTGTCACCCACCCGCTCCGCTCCGCCCCCGGCAAGCAGCAACTCGCGCGCGGGATCGTCACCCTGGGCGAGGACGGCAGCCGGTTGGTCGAGCTGGCCGGCGGCCACGGGTCCCACCTGATGGGCGACCTGGCCCGCGCCAACGCCCTGGTGCTGCTGCCCGAGCACGTCACCTCCGTCGACGCCGGCGACAGCGTGGACGTCTGGCTGCTCGAGGAGGTCGCGTGAGCGACGAGAGTCCCTTCCCGCACCTGACCGCGGCCGGCCAGGCCCGGATGGTCGACGTCTCGGCCAAGGAGGTCAGTGCCCGCAGCGCGACCGCCGCCGGTCGGGTGCGGCTCAGCGCCGCGTGCGTCACCGCCCTGCGTGACGGCGCCGTGCCCAAGGGGGACGCTCTGGCCGTGGCCCGGATCGCCGGCATCCAGGGGGCCAAACGGACGCCGGACCTGGTGCCGCTGTGCCACCCGCTCTTCCTGAGCGGGGTGGACGTGACCGCCGACGTGACCGACGACGGCGTCGACCTCACCGCCACTGTGCGGACGACCGACCGCACCGGGGTTGAGATGGAGGCGCTGACCGCGGTCAGCGTCGCCGCGCTCACGGTCGTCGACATGGTCAAGGCCTTCGACCGCGCCGCGGTCATCACCGACATCCGGGTGCTGAGCAAGTCCGGCGGCCGGCGCGGCGACTGGCAGCGCGAGGAGGGCGACCGGTGAGCGGGATCCCCGCGGACACGACTGACGCGCTGGTGATCACCGTCTCCACCCGGGCCGCCGCCGGGGTGTACGAGGACCGTTCCGGTCCAGTGGTCGTGGAGGCGCTCCGCGGACTCGGCTTCCGCGTCGGTGACGCCGTCGTCGTCCCGGACGGGGACGCCGTGGGGGAGGCGCTGCGCGCTGCCGTCGGTGCCGACCGGCCCCTGGTGATCACCACCGGGGGCACCGGGCTCAGCCCCGACGACCACACGCCCGAGCAGACCCGCAGCGTCGTGCAGCGTGAGATCCCGGCGCTGGCGGCGGAGATCGCTCGGTACGGCGTCGACCACGGCGTGCCGACGGCGTTGCTCAGCCGGGGCGTGGCTGGGGTCGCCGGGCAGACCCTGATCGTCAACCTTCCCGGATCGACCGGCGGTGCGCGCGACGGGATGGCGGTGCTGGCTCCGGTCCTTGCGCACGCGGTGACCCAGCTGCGCGGAGGCGACCATCGCGGGTGAGCGCGGCCGCGCGGGGAGGCTCTGACGTGGGCGGTCCTCTGGAACAGTCCCCGCCCGGCAAGCCGTCGTTCTCAGCGTGGGGCCGCCACCACTGGCCCGTGACTCTGCGTCACGGGTCGGTCCAGCTCGCCCCGATGCGGCTGCGTGACCGGGCGGCGTGGGAGCGGGTCCGCAGGGCGAACACCGACTGGCTCCGCCCCTGGGAAGCGACCCTGCCGCCCAGTGCTCAGGCTGGACCGACCACCTACGCGGGCTTGGTCCGCTCCTTGACCCGGCAGGCCCGCGAGGGCCGGATGCTGCCCTGGCTCGTCTTCCACCTCGACGAAGATCGCACGCCCCAGCTTGCCGGGCAGCTGACGGTGAGCGGCATCGTCGGGGGTTCGGCGTCGTGGGGCCAGATCGGCTATTGGGTTGACCAGCGGCTCGCGGGCCGGGGGATCATCCCGACCTCGGTGGCGCTGGCCGTCGACTACTGCTTCGAGGTCATGCACCTGCACCGCATCGAGATCGCCATCCGGCCCGAGAACACCCAGAGCCTGCGGGTGGTGACCAAGCTGGGCTTCCGGCCGGAGGGGCTGCGGCCCCGCTACCTCCACATCGACGGCGACTGGCGCGACCACCTCGTCTTCGCCCTCAACGCCGAGGAGGTTCCCGGCGGGATGCTGCAGCGCTGGGAGAGCCTTCGCCGCCGCTGACCGGCTTATTCAGGATCAGCGAAAGGCGTTTCTCACCGACACACCGCCGCAGGTGCGAGAGGGGGCGGAGGCCGCCGCCTACGGTTCGGGTGTGGGTACGACTGGTGTCATTTTCGGGGCGATCGCGATCGCCTGGCTCGCCTTTCTGGTGCCCCATTTCGTGCGCCGTCGCGAGGAGGAGCTCCTGGTCGACGAGGCCGACCTGGCACACCGCTTCTCGACGTCGACGCGCATCGTGCGGCACGGCACGGCACCTCTGCTCAACCAGGACCTGACCCCGATCGCTGAGTACGAGGTCTCGACCCCGCTCACGCGACGGGCGGCGATCCACGAGCTGCGCCGCCTCGAGCAGGTGGCCGCTGGCCGCCGTCGACGGGTGCTGCTGATCCTGCTGGCCGTGCTCAGCGGCACCGTCGCCGCCTGCGTCGGCGGACTGCTTGCGTGGGGCGTCGTCGCCGTCCCGGCCGGGCTGGTGGCGGCCTTCCTCGCCGTCGCCCGGTTCAGCGTGCGGGCGATGCGGGTCCAGCTGGACGCTCGGTTCGAGGCGATCCGTGTCGGCAGCAACGAGTCGACGGTGCGGCTGAGTCGCCGTGAGCTGGCCGGGGCGCCGTCGGCCCCCACGAGGACCGTCGCCGGTTCCGCCGTCGCCGGTGCGCTCTGGGACCCCGTCCCGATCACGGTCCCCACCTACGTCTCGAAGCCGCTCGCCCCGCGGACCGTGCGCACCATCGACCTGTCCGGCCCAGGCGTGGCCAGCGCGGGCCGGCCCAGCGGTCCGGTCACCGCTGACGCCCCGGCTGCTCCGGTGCGGGACGTGCGCCCCGCGGTGGCCGAGGACGACCGGCAGGCTGCCGCCAGCTGAGTCGTGGCGGGAGCCACTGCGCGTGCGGTGGTATTGTTCTGCGGTCGGTGAGAGCCGACGGAGGGGCTTTGGCGCAGTTGGTAGCGCGTCTCGTTCGCAATGAGAAGGTCAGGGGTTCGAATCCCCTAAGCTCCACTCCTCAGAAGTTGCCTCCCACCAGGTACTTCACTCCCTTCGGGCCGGTGCCCTCACCCTTGTAATTCAGCGTCGGGGCCCGAACGCGTGCCCCGCGGCGTTCAGACGGTCCAATCCGGCCCGGTCGGCCGAGATTCCCAGGTGGTGCAGATACAGGTTCGTGGTGGCGATCGATGCGTGCCCCATCCAGGCCTGGACCGTCACCGGGTCGACGCCGCGGGCCAGCTACAGGCACGCAGCGGTGTGCCGCAGGTCGTGGATCCGGCGGCCAGAAGCCAGCGCCGTCCAGTCCAGCGTCCGCTTGAAGGCGCTCGCGTGCAGCTGGGAGCCGGAGTCGGTGACGAACAGCAGCGCGTCCCCGTCCCGGCCTGCGGCCATCGTCCGGACCAGGGGCAGCACCCGGTCAGCCACCGGCATCCGCCGGGTTCTCCCCGACTTCGTCCCCTTGGTGCGCACCCCCTCCGGCTCCGCTCGCTGCACGACCAGCATGGGGAGGGGCACCTCGACGAAGTCGCGGACCCGAAGGGCGCGGAGCTCTGACCACCGCAGCCCGGTCCAGGCGTCGATGATCAGGATGTCGGCCAGTCGCTGGTTCCGTGCAGCCGCCCGGGTGACCATCAGCTCGAGCTCGGCCTCGTTGAGCGGGAACATCTCCCCCCGGGGGCTTGAGGCCTTGGGCACCCGGGTGGCGGTGACCGGGTTGCTGCCGATCAGCCGTTCCCGGACCGCCCAGGCGAAGAACGCCGACAGCGACGCCCGGAACCGCCGTACGGACGCCTCGGCCAGTCCCTGCCGGGACAGCACCACAAGCGCGCGGGTGACTTCGCGGTCGGTCACCGCGCCGACAGCCAGGTCACCCGCGGACCGGTGCCGGCTGTTCTTCAGCGGCTCAGGGTCGAACGATCGATCCGGAGAAGCTTCGCCACCTCAGCCGTCGTCAGCAGTTCTGGAAGGTCCACCAGTGTGGTCGCCGTCGTCATCTGATCCTCCTAGGTCGTTGCCTTCGGCTATGGCCCAGCCTCGTCAAGTTGCGTCGCATCGCACGCCGCTGCCTGCAACTGTGGATAAGTCAGGAGCCATCGATCCCCTAAGTGCAACCAGAGGCACCGGCGGTCAGCCAGCGGGAGGGATTCCAGCGGATTCACCTTCTCGATCGCGGTGCTGGAGCTGTGCGCGTCGCCCTCGATGTCTCGCAGACCCGCAACGAGTGCCCGGCCGCGAGCCGAGCTCGACGAAGCGCTGGCTGCAGAAGTGGCTGCTCTGCCCTGCTGAGGGCTCGTTCTACCTCCCGGGTCGTTCCGTGTTCGCCGTTTGGGGCTGGCGCCGATGCCGAGCCTGCTGTGCGGCTCGTCGGGCGCGATGTGCATCACGGATGTCCCCGGCGGTCGCCACCTGGCCGGCGTCCTCGCGTGGCCGTGGCAGGTGGTCGAGGATGCGCCACCAGAGGGCTGCTGCTGGCTGGTCGTCCGGTAGTGGTCCGTCCGCTGCTGCTGACTGCAGGAGCGGGCGCATGTCGACACCAGCGACGCTGAGCCTCGCCAGTCTCGCCGCGAGGACGGGCGTGTAGCTGTCGGCGGCGGTGGGGGGTGCGAGTTCGGTGATGAGTCGGAGCAGTGACCAGCGGTCGTCTGTCGTACCAGCTGCAAGGCGCTGGTCGAGGTGTTCCTGCCAGGCGGCGGACGTGCTGTCGACCGCAGCAGGTCCGGTCGGGCGGATATCGGCGGGGTGGACGCGCGTCGCGGCTCGCCAGACCTGGATGTCAGCGATGAGCGGAGCCGGCAGCGGGGACTGAGCAGCGGCGAGCCAAGCGGGCGAGCGGTGGACGCTGTCGGTCCGAATCTGGTCAGCCAGGTCGCCGATGAGATTCGCGCGCGCCGTCAGGTAGGTGCCCCACGACGGGTCAATGGCGAGGCTTGCTGGAACGCGCGGCAGCCACCTGAGCGGGCCGTCGCCGGAGAGGCTCGACGTGGGGAGCCGGGAGTCGATGACGGCCGCGCGGTCCGTCGCGTTCTCGAGGTCGCGCGTCGCGGCGGCGCTTGTCAGTGCGGCGTGGGGTCGGCTGCGTGGACGAGCAGGTGGGCGCGAAGGGTTGGCCAGGCCGGGTCCTGGGTGAGCCCCGTGGCGACCCGTTCGGCGGTCTGGTCGAGGGCGGCGAGGGTGTCGCGTCCGGCGGTGTGTTCGGCGGCGACGTGGAGGGCGTCGAGGTAGCGGTCGACCACGTCGCCCAGCCGCTGAGCCGGGTCGGACTGGAGGCGTTGGAGGGTGGTGGCGGAGATGGGGGTGTCGTCGCGAGCGACGATCTGCTCGAGCAGGTCGGTCGCGGTCCTGGGGTGGATGGTGTCGGGGTGGAGGGCGGTGTGGCGGTCGCCGTCGCCGACGACCGGCAGGTACAGGTGGTTGGCGGTCCGGCCGCGGGTGAGCATCGTGTACAGCTGCTGCCTAGAGGCGTCGTCCGTGATCACGCCGTGCATGGTGTCCGCGGTGACACCCTGGGCGCCGTGGATGGTGGTGGCATAGCCGAGCTCGACCGACTCCTGGACGTAGCCGACCGGCAGGGTCGCGATCCGGCCCGTACGAACGTGCTGCACCTGCAGCCCACCGGCTCTGCCGACGTTCTGGACGGTCCAGCGGTCGCCGTTCTTTATACAGTCACCGCCGTCGGTACCGAGGCGACGGTCGTTGTGGCGGGTGATGACGGTGTCGCCGACGCTGGCCCGGTTGCCGTCAGCGAGCTCGACTTCCCAGCCGGGGATGGTGTCGTGGAGGCGGTGGTCGCGGGCGCGGTGGTTGAGGTCGGCGACTTGGTCGCGGGTGGGGGCGAGCATCAGCGCGTCGAGGCCTTGTGCCTTGTCGTTCTGCCAGGCGGTGAAGACAGCGTCGGTGATGGTGTTGGGGTCTCCGACGTGGATGCGTCGCCGGTCGAGGTAGAACCCGAGGGCTTCCGGTTGTCCGTCGCGGAGGGCGAGGGTGGCGGCGGCTTCGGTGGGGTCGGCGAACCGGTGCAGCTCGGTCAGCCGCACCGCCCCGTGCACGGCCTGAAGTTCGGATAGAACGCCGCGGGCGCCGATCGCACTCAGCTGGGCGTCGTCGCCGACCAGACGCACTCACGCCCGGCCCGGCGACGAAGGCGACGGCCGTGTCGAGGGTCAGGGTGTCCGCCATCCCGGCCTCGTCGACCAGGACCAGCGTCTGCGGACCGATGCTGTCAGCCCAGCCGGCCAGCGCCTGCTGGCGGTCGAGGGCCCAGGTGAGCTTGTGGAGGGTGTCGGTGGGGGCACCGGTCTGCTCGCCGAGCTGCGCCGCTGCGGCGGCGGAGGGCGTGAGGCCGACCACGGTGCCGCCGGCTTCAGTCCAGGCGCGGGTCAGGGTGTGCAGGGCGGTCGTCTTCCCGGCTCCCGCGGGCGCGATGGCCAGCTGCAGCCGAGCTCCGGAGGTCGCCATTACCCGCACCAGCGCCGTCTGCCCGGGGTCGAGCTGTCTGCCGTTGGCGGCCGCTTCGAGCAGCGCCAGCTCGACCGTGGCCGGGTCGATCGCCCAGCCGTCCTTGCGGCCGGCGGTCGAGACAAGCCGCTGCTCCGCGGCGAGGATGCGGGTGGAGGTGTAGAGGTCAGCGCCGGCGACGGTGTAGACCGACGACCCGTCCGCCCGCTGCAGCGGTGCGGGCTCGGTGATGCCGTCGTCCGGTGGGGTCAGCGGGACGCAGCGCTGCACCGCTTGGTCGACCAGCAGGTCCACGACCTGGTCGACCCGACCCAGTGGCAGGTCGATGCGGCGGACCTGGCGGAGCGCTTCGGCGCGGAGGTGCCAGGTCTGCCAGGTCGACCGGTGCTCCTCCACCGTCGCCACGATTCGTGCTGAGGTCGCTGCCACCCAGGCCGCGCTAACCGCCGGACCAGCGACCCTCGAAGGCTGCAGGGCGGCGTGGACCATGCGGCGCAGCTGCTGCTCGCCGCCGAGCACGTTGACGGCTTCGGCGTGCCAGGTGGCGCGTTGCTCGGCGAGCGTGCGGGGTCGTGCTTGGCGTTTCGGGTCTCCAGGGTGGCCTGCTGCGCCAGTTGCAGCGCCTCCACCGGCGTGGGTGGTCGGCCATGGTCCTGCTGGAACCAGGTCGCCAGCTCGCCCTGCCGGACCACGATCGCCTTCCGCCGGGCCGACCACCGCTCGTTGAGGGCTGGGTCGACGCCGACGATCTCCCGGACCGGCCGCTTGCGTAAATCTGGATGGACCCTTCGGTGAAGCGGACGTCGAGTCGGTTGGTGAGGTGGTGTTCGAGGGCGGTGTTGTAGCCCCATGACCTGCCCGGGGTTCTTCGTGAGCGACACCAGCTACAAGCAGCATTACCCGTACGACCCGTTCACGGGCTTCGAGGCGAACCAGACCGGGCACGACCACCCCGCCACGACGCAGTGCCCCATGACCTGCCCGGGGTTCTTCGTGAGCGACACCAGCTACAAGCAGCATCACCCGTACGACCCGCTCACGGGCTTCGAGGCGCACCAGACCGGGCACGACCACCCCGCCACGACGCCGTGCTCCAAGACCTGCCCGGGATGGCTCTTCTTTTGAGCAAGTGTCCGCGGACACTTGCTTGATGAGGGTCTACGCCCGCTTCGAGTGCGCGAGGGGGCGGCCTCCGAGCGTCTCGCACGACTGTCGGCTTGCGTGCGTCCCGGGCAGGGTTTCCCTTGGGGGCCGCCGCCGGCTGTGCCGGTAGACGGTCGGCCACTGACGTGCTCCGCACGAGGGTCGGCCACTGACGTGCTCCGCACGAGGGTCGGCCACTGACGTGCTCCGCACGAGGGTCGGCCACTGACGTGCTCCGCACGAGGGTCGGCCACTGACGTGCTCCGCACGAGGGTCGGCCACTGACGTGCTCCGCACGAGGGTCGGCCACTGACGTGCTCCGCACGAGGGTCGGCCACTGACGTGCTCCGCACGAGGGTCGGCCACTGACGTGCTCCGCACGAGGGTCGGCCACTGACGTGCTCCGCACGAGGGTCGGCCACTGAC
>CAWGWR010000012.1:0-12895 GCA_963826405.1 uncultured Actinomycetota bacterium
CCTTCGTGCAGGACCTCGTGATCTCGTGGCGGACACTCCGCGCGGTTCTCAACTCGAGCGGGGCCTACTGAGCCGGTCCTCAGCCTGGGATCGCGGACGTCGTGTTGGGTGGAGTTGGCGCCACGAGTGCTCACCCGAGCAGTTTCGGCCACGTGCTGGTCTGCCACCCCGCCACCGTGCTACTCGCCGTGCAGTTGTTCGTCGGGCTGCTCTACCCGTTGGCCGACACGTTCACCTGGCTCGCGATTGCCCTCGGCGTCTCGGCCTTGGCGCTGTCGGTGGTCGATGCGCTCTGCCCCAACCCCACGCTGTCCGTGGTGTCGGCCGCGCTGCACGCGCTGTTCTACTTCTGGCCGCCGGCAACCTGATGGCGTACATACTCGCTGCCCTACGCCGAGGTGACCCGGGACGAGCTGTTCGCCGTGGGCGCCAGGCTCCGCCCTCGTGGCCTGGGCCTCCGGCTACGTCTTCACCGTGCAGCAGGCGGTGCAGCCGGGCTTGCTCATCGCGGCGGTCGACCCGGACCAGCCGCGGACCTGGATAGAGCTGCTGTTCCTCAGCTTTACCAACCCTCTGCAGCACGGGCCTCTCCGACGTCGTGCCCATCAACTCCCTGAGCGCGGTCATTTGGTGATCATTTTGCAGCTGACGGGCCTCGGCTACGTCGCGGTGGTCGTCTCGCGGCTGATCGCCTTCACGCACGCGTCGCAGCACGCGAACGCTGCGGCGTCGCGGGCGGTGCCCGAGGACCCCCCGGGGGTGGCTTAGGGGGCGTCCCGGCTGCTGGTGCTGGCGTACGGCGCGACGGCCGGTGCCTCCACCCAGGTGCTCGACGACCACGGCTCCCTGCCCCAGCCGCCCGAACCGGGCACGCCACCGCGGTCGGTAGTGGCCTGGCGGCCCGGGCCGAAACCGGCCCGCGCGAGACGCTGTCCGCCTGGCGGGTGGACGGCGAGGTGCGGGCCGGGCTGGCCGGCCTCGACCCGGAACCCCGGGCCGGGCGCCCGCTGGCCGCGCTGGTGGGCGCGTGCGTCCGCGACGCTGCGGGCGCGCCCGGTGCCAGCCGCTTCAATGACGGTCAGTTGCGGTGCCAGGTCGCCTTCGTCCAGGACGGCCGGGAGATCATGCTCTTGGACCAGTGCACCTCGAGCGCCCTGTCCGACCCGGTCGGGCGGGCCGTGGAGCTGCCGTTCGACCCCGCCGACCCGTCCCGGGCGCTGGTGAGCCGTGGAGTGATGGGGTTCGTCGTCGTCGGCGGCGTAGTGTTCTGCGGCTTCGGGGCGCTGGCCCGGCGATCGGGCTCGTGCTCCTGCGCTGACGGCTAGCGACCGCGGCCGCTCGGTGCAAACCCGGACGCCGAGGGGCTCGACTGTGCGCCGCTGTTCAGGACGAAGCGGCTGGCCGCTAGGGCTGTCCCGGTGTAACAGCAGCTGTGTCGTCAAGGCTCGCCTGACGCTCAGCAGTCGAAGTCCGAGCGGGCGTAGACACCCATGAGGCGCCCCTCACCAAAGGTGATCCGCTCGATCAGCCGGTACCGGCCTCCGAGGACGTCAGTCTCTGGCACGCTGTCGTACTGCAAGATCAGGTCCGGCTCGCGCTCGAGCAACTCTTGGCCGACCGTGGCGTCCGGCCGCCACCAGTTGGGGTCGGTGACGCCGTTGCGGGTGCGAGCGGCAGGGTCCGCATGCTTTGCGATCTGCTCGTTGGTGAGGCCGCGCATGTCCACAACCGTGACCTCCGGGAGCGACCAGGCAAAGTAGCCGGCTTCGGTGAAGGCGACGGTGCCGCCGTCAGGCACGCACGACACCAGTCCTCGCGAACGCACCCACAGATCGCTGAACGGTTCGCCGTTGCCTGCGTCGATCAGCGCGGTGTCCGAGATGCCGTCGGACTTCCACACCGGGGACCACGACGTCGTCACCGGCAGGCACATCGTGGCAAGCATCGCTGCGGCGGCGACCCTTACCCCGTCGCCGCGACGGTTCAACAGTCTGCTGCGACTGAAGGCAACGGCGCCCAATGCCATCAGGACGACTAAGCACGGCAGGGCGGGCACGATGAAACGAGCGCCGCGCATCCAGTCCCCGCCGGAGACGATGAGGAAAATCGCCTGGCCCAGCACCACGGCCAGTAATGGGGCGAGCCGCCGACCGTCCCCGCGCCGGAAGACCGACACAACACCGGCCAAAGGCAGCGCCACGAACCCCAGGCGCAACCCGAACGACAGAAAATCCACCCGCGTCTCCCACAGCGGCTGCACCTGGACTAGGTACTTCACGCCCCGGGCCAGCGCCTCCCCAAGTGGGAAGTCCTTGGCGTGGTAGGTGTTCGGCACGAGATCGCCAAAGTAGGACACTCGGAACGCGAGCAGCCCCACACCGGCGACCAGCGGTCCCACCAGCCAGGCGCCGCGCCGGCCGAAGGAAACGCCAGCGGGCGGTCGAATGAGCGAGGCACCAGCCAGCAAGATCGCTATTAGCACCGACTCCGGGCGGGCGATTACCAGCAGTCCGGCAACGACAGCGGCTAGTACCGGCCGCGACCCGGTACGCCCGGTCAGCACCATCGCCGCCAGTACCGTCGTCAGCAGCGCCACCGCAGTCGTCTCCAAACCGTTGCTGGAGGAGACGGCGAAGTTCCAGCTTGCCGCCACACTGAGTAGGGCCACGACCTGAGCCCACCGCAGCAACCCGACCTGCCGCACCAACCAGACCGTCGCAGCCAGGGTCAGCGCGCCGCAGAGGACCGACAGCAGCTTCATCTTCAGCAGCACCGCACCGCCTGGCAGCGCGATCACGCCGGCTGTCATCAGCAGATGCAGCGGGCTACTGAATCCCTCCACGCGCTCACCCACGTTATAGACAGGGCCGTAGCCCTCCAGTAGGTTCCTTGCATACCGGGCCGTGATCAAAGCATCGTCGGGGCTGTTGTTGAACGTCAGCACGACCAGGACGAGGAACGGAATGGTGACGATCGCAGCGTCCGGCCAGCCGACCCGGTCGTGCCTGGAAGCCTGCTTCGGTTCCGCCACCGCCTCAACCGTCGCCATCATGTCTCCTCGTGATGCCATAGCTCCTATGGAGCCGCAGTGGGGTAGCGGGACCGACCAGTAGTACCCTGCTGTGCCCCAGCCATATCAGGCTGCTCGCTTCGGCGAGGGGCGCTGTTCATCGAAGGGCTGGGTGCTGTGCTGGATCGACTGCGGGATCCGCTGGCTCTCCACTCCCGACCTGGTCGGAAATCGCGGCGACGGCGGTCTGGATGCTGCCGAAGGACCGAGCGTAGACCTGGGCCGGCGCGCGGAAGGGATCGATGACGGCGTCGTCCTCCGGGGATACCTGGATCCGGCCGCGCTGAGCCACGGCATGCGGAAGGGCTGCTGCTAGCCGCTCGGCCATGGGTGCTGCGGGGAGGCCACTGAGCTCCGCCCCGGTCAGCAGACGGGCGAGTTCCCGGAGCGTGAAGGTGCGCCGGACCGCCGAGGGGAGGAGCTCCACCACCGCGCTGCGGTGGTCCCGCGTAGCGGTGAGGATCAGGTCGGCTGAGCGCACGAGGCCCTCCGTGAGCTGCCGCGCCCGGAACCCTCCTGCAGCGCAGCCGGCTTCCTCCACGAGCCGAGCCATCGGCGCCGTCATAGGTTCGCCGGCCAGGGCGTAGGTGCCGGCGGAGTGCACCAGCACCGAGGGTCCCAGCGCGCGGGCGAGGAGGCGTTCTGCGGCGGGTGAGCGGCAGACGTTCCCGGTGCAGACGACCAGAAGCTGGAACGGCACTGCGCTGCTCTCGACCCTCACGTGCGGGGGGAGGTCGCCGGCTCGGGGGTGTGCCGGGCGCCCTCTAGGTCGTCGAGGGGGATCGTCGGGTCGGGCCAGCGGTCGTCGAGGGCCGTGGCCGCCCCGGCGCCCTCGGACTTGCTGCTGTACGAGCGGTATGACCCGTAGTACTGGTAGGTCGAGCTGTCGTTCCGGGCGATCTTGTTGAGGACGAGCCCCAGGACGTTCGCGTCCACCGTCTCCAGGGTCTGGAGCGACTCGCGCAGCTGCGGCTTGTGGATGCGGTCCGCCCCGACCACGATCAGGACGCTGCCGACGAGCTTGCTCAGCACGGCGGCATCGGTCACGGGCAGCAGCGGGGGGCTGTCGACCACCACGGCGTCGTAGGTGCTGGTGAGCTGGGCGAGGAGGGACTCCATCGCCGGGCTGCCGAGCAGCTCGCTGGGGTTCGGCGGGATCTGACCGGACGGGAGGATGTCCAGCGTCGTGCTCTGCCAGGACTGCACCACGTCGGCCACCTCGGCGCGACCGATGAGGACAGTGGTCAGCCCGACCGAGCCCTCGAGGCCGAGGTACTCCGCGACGGAGGGTCGCCGGAGGTCGGCGTCGACGAGCAGCACGCGCTTGCCGGCGTCCGCCATCGAGACCGCGAGGTTCATCGCCGTGGTCGACTTGCCCTCACCCGGGACCGAGGAGGTGACCAGGAGCCCGCCGCGCTCGGTGGCGACGTCAACGAATTGGAGGTTGGTGCGCAGCCGCCGGACGGCCTCCGAACGGGCGCCGAGCGGGTCGTCGTGCAGGACGACGGGGTGGCTGGGGGCCTCGGAGTCGAACGGGACAACCCCCAGGATCGCCCGCTCCGTGACAGTCTTAACGTCCTGCTCGCCGCGGATCTTGGTGTCGAGCTTCTGCCGCAGCAGCGCGAGGCCGACGCCGAGCACCAGGCCGCCGAGCAGACCCAGAGCGAGATTGCGGACCAGCGAGGGCGACGAGGGCCCGTCCGGGACCATTGCGGGAGCGAGCACGGTGGCACGCACTGCGTCCGAGCCGTCCGCGCGGGCCGGGGTCAGGTCCGCGGTCACTGAGGCGACGCGGCTAGCGATCGCGTTACCGATGGCCGCGGCCGTGGCCGCGTCCAGGTCGGTCACCGAGATCTCCAGGATCACCGTGTCGGGCGGCGCGACCGCGGTCACCCGCTCGCCGAGGTCCGCCGCGGTTGTCGCGAGGCCGACGTCCTCGATCACCCGGTCGAGCACGAGCGGGGACGTGGCCACCTCGGCGTAGGAGCTCATCTGCTTCGCCGTGAAGGTGGAGCCCTGGGCGAGGTCGGTGACGGTGTCGCCGCCGGGCACACCGAAAAAGAGCCGGGCCGAAGCCGTGTACTGGGGAGTCATCAGCAGCGTGGCTGCGGTAGCCGTGGCCAGCCCGACGAGCGTCACGAAGAGGACATTCCGCCACCGGCGGCGAATGACGCTCAGGAGGTCTTGAAGATCCATGAATCACCTTGTGTCGATCGGCCCCCGAGCCACGATGAGTTTTGCACATGACCGGAGGGCTGCCAACCCGGTCCGCGGGCAGCGCCGGCTGCTCCTGCCGCCGCGAGCCCGGCCGGCGGGGGACGCAGCGGTGGTTGTCGGCCTCCAGCGGCTCTGCTAACGTTCAGTCGTCGCCACCGGGGCACCTTGTTGCTGCCCAGGAGGCCGTGCTAGGCCATCGTCGCGTCTCTCGGGGTGAGAGGTTCCACCCCCATGGCACACGTCGGTGCGGACGCCCCCTCGAGGGCATCGCATCCCTCCCGTGCGGTTCGCACGCCATCCACCTGTTCCGTCGTGGTTTCCCATGCCGCCGCGCCCCTCCTGCACCCGCGTAATCGGCGGCGCAGGTCGCCGAGCCGGCAGCCGGCAGGTGCCCGGTCATGACGAGCATCTCCAGCCACCACGTCGGACGGGACCAGGTCACCAGCAGTGCGTCGTCAGCGCTGTCGGAGTTGACCGCGTCCCTGACCGAACGTCGTGTGCTTGTCGTCGCCTCCACCGGAGGCCACCTCGCCCAGGCGGCCAAGTGGGCGTCGATCCTGCGGCTCGACCCGGCCAGCACCTTCGTCACCTTCGACTCCGAGCAGGCCCGTGGGCTGCTCGAGGGCCACTCCGTCGTCCACGTCCCCTACGTCCCGCCCCGTGGCGGGGTGAACGTCGCGCGCGCCGCCTGGCAGCTGCTCCGGCAGGTGCCGGCGGGACGCTACGAGGCGATCCTGAGCACGGGAGCCGGCGTCGCCCTGAGCGCGGTCCCTCTGGCCGTCCGGCTGGGCCTGCCCATGGTGTACGTCGAGAGCGTCTCCCGCTTCATGGGCCCCAGCCTGACCGGGCGGCTGATGGAGCGGGTCCCGTGGGTGCGCCGGTACACCCAGCACCCCACCTACGATCGCCGGCTGTGGTCGGAGGTTCCCTCCCTTCTGGGCGACTACACGGTCGACTCGTCGATCGGGAGCTCCAGCTGGGACCCGAGCCACGGCGACCGACCACTCAAAATCCTGGTGACCCTCGGGACGATCAAGCCGTACCGGTTCGACCGGATGGTGGACGCGATCCGGGCCTGTCTAGGGCCCGGGGACGAGGTCGTCTGGCAGCTCGGAGTCACCACGAGGACCGACCTCGACGGGGAGGTCAACGCGCAGCTGGACGCGCCGTCCTTCGCGAAGATCGCGCGCAACGCGGACGTCGTTCTGACGCACGCCGGCGTGGGGACGATCCTGCAGCTGCTCGACGACGGGAAGAAGCCGGTCGTCTTCGCCCGGCGGGCCGACCTCGAGGAGCACGTCGACGACCACCAGCAACAGATCCTCGATCGGCTGCTCGACCTGGGGCTCGCCTTCCCGGGCGACCGGGGGCTGGACCGCTCGATCCTGCTCCACGCGGCGGCCTCGTCCGTCGCCAGTCAGAACTGAAGGGGACCGCATGTTCGTGAGCTGGATACGGCACCACGGGCGGAGCGCCGCGCTGGCAGAGTCCCTGGGGCTGCCGCCGGTCTGGCTCCCGCGGCAGGGGTCGCTCCTGCGCTCCTACGTCTCGAGCACACGGCGGACGGTGCAGGAGGTGCGGCGCCGGCGGCCTGCCGTCGTCGGTGTAATGCTGCCTCCGCTGCCCGCGCTCCTCGCGGTGCTGCTGGCTCGGCCGCTCGGGACGAGGATCCTCGCCGACCTGCACACGGGGGTGTTCCTCGACCCCCGGTGGCGCTGGTGCCGCGGGGTGACGCTACGTCTGTTGCGGGGCCACTGCGCGGTCGTCACTAACGAAGCGCTGGCGCAAGTGTGCCGGGCGGCAGGGGTGCAGACCTTCGTGCTCCACGACATCCTCGACGTGGACCACGGACGGGCCCCGGCGGCCGCCGCGACGAGCACCGTTGAGCCGCACGTGATGGTGCCGCTCAGCTACGCCAACGACGAGCCCGTGGACGAGATCCTGGAGGCCGCCGAGCTGATTCCCGAGGTCCGCTTCCTACTGACCGGGTCCGCACCCGCGCCGCTCGTCGCGCGGGCCCCGGCCAACGTGCGCTTCACGGGATACCTCGACCTGGCGGAGTACGAGGCGCTGCTCGCCGGGTCCGACGTGGTGCTCGCCCTGACCACCCGGGACCTGACCATGCAGCGGGCCGGGTACGAGGGGCTGCAGGCCGGCGTGCCTGTGGTCACCAGCGACTTCGACACGCTCCGCCAGTACTTCGGCCCCGCGGCAGTGTTCACCGGACCGCAGGGTCGGGCCATCGCCACGGCCGTCCGGACCGCCCTGCGCGACAACGCGGCCCTGCGGGCCACGGGCCGCGACCGGCTGCGGGAGCTGCTGGGCGAGCAGTCGGCGGCCCTGAGGTCCTTGAGCGACTGGGTCGCCGGGCGCGAACGGGTCACCGTGCCGTGATATGCGCGGACACCGTCCGGACCGCGTCCGGCCCCTTCCGGGACCATCGTCCCGGGACCAGCGTCCTGGGACGGCGGGACCATGTGCCCGAATTCGGGCCGCACGGGTCCCTTCGAGGCATGAACGGCCACGAGATGCGGCTTGTTCTTGCTGTACTCGACCCGCCGGCCGCCGCAGGGACGGCAGACACCCGGTCGGTTCCCCCGTCGCATCGGAGAATAGTGATGGCTCACCAACGCGTCTCGCGCAGGATCCTGCTGCGCGCTCTCGGCACCACCGTCGTGGCCGGTGCCGTCACAGGGCTGACGACGACCCCGTCGACCGCGGCCCCGCTGCTCACCCCGAAGCCCGGCGAGGACGCCGCGCCGTTCCTCACGCAGTTCCTGTCCACCGCCGGCACCCACGCGCTGCTCAGCGGCCAGTACACGCTCGACTCCGCCGTAGTCGTGCCGGACACCCTCCGCGAGCTGGAAGCTCGCCGCGACGGCCAAGATAATGGTGCGCGGCAACCACCCGGCCCTTTTGAGGCGGGGGGCGGTCCAACTGCGTGAGCACCTCACCTCCGCGGTGCTCTCCGAGGCCGCGGAGCTCGCCGTCCGCTCCGGCACGGCCTACCGGGTCGGTGAGCACATCCTGCTCTCCGGCGCGAACGTCATTCCCGGTTCCTCGGACAAGTACGGGTACCTGCGCCGGGTCACCGCCGTCAACGGCAACGTCGTCGTCTTCGACGCCCCCGTCCCGCGGGCGATCACCACCCTGCCGCGGGCCTCCAGCGTCCGGTTCGCCCCGACGCTGAAGATCTACGGCGAGGGGGAGATCTACAACCTTGACCCGACGCAGGGCCGGACCTCGCTGGTCGACTTCTTCGCGACCGAGTCGCCCCAGGTCCTCGGCATCTCGGTCCACCACAACGGCGGGTCGGGCGTCAGCGTCACCCACTCCCTCAATGGGCTCGTCGACTGCAACATCAGCGACCTGCTGGACGACGGCCGGCAGTACTTCGGCTACGGCGTCCTGGTCGCCGGGGCCTCGCGCGGCCTGACGGTCCGCGGCACCATGACGCGGGTCCGGCACGCGGTCACCACGGGCGCCGGTCCCACCCTCGACTCGATCGGAGCCGTGGGGGAGCCGGAGGACTGCCTCTTCGCGCCGACCGCCATCGACTGCTCCGACAAGAGCATCGACACGCACCGCGCCGGCTGGAACACTACGATCATCCCCACGGTCGTGGGCGGCCGCGGCGGCGTGCAGATCCGGGCGGACAACACCCGCGTCCTGGGCGGTTCCGTCACGGGGAGCTGGGGTCCTGGGGTCTCCGTCGACCCGCTGGTCCAGGTGCCGGCGCGGATCCAGGACCTGACCGTGACCAACCTCAACTCCTCCGGGAGTGCCATCCTGAGCCACGGGCCGAGCATCACGACCAACATCACGATCCGCAACAGCTTCGGGCCGAACATCGTCCTCAACAACAACTGCATCGTCGAGGGCGGCTCGATCAGCGCCGGGAACGCCATCGGTGTCAGCTTCCTGGGCAGCAACAACGTGGTGAACCGGATCCAGCTCGGAGAGTCTGTGACGACGCCGTTCGTCGAGGCGGTCGGGGCGGTCAACAACGTGTTCACCACGGCGCCGCCCACCGACATCACACTGCTGCCGGCGCCGAGGTGTACGACGGCCCCCGTGCTCAGCGGCACGGCCACGGTCGGGCAGCAAATCGCCTCGACCTACGGCACCTGGAACGAGGCCGGGATCCGGCACTCGTGGACGTTCACGCGGAACGGCGTCCCCATCACGGGGGCGGTCAACCGCACCTACCCGCGGTACGACCTCATCGCTGCGGACGCGGGTGCCGTGCTCGGCGTCACGGTCACCGTGACCAAGCCCGGCTTCGAGCCCGGCATGGCCGACAGCAGCAAGACGGCCACCGTCGCCCTCGCGGGTCCGTTGAAGGCGACCACGGCCCCCGTCCTCAGCGGCACCGCCATGGTGGGGCAGCAGATCTCGTCCAGCTACGGGGTCTGGAACCAGCCGAACCTGCAGCACACGTGGACGTTCACGCGGAACGGGATCCCGATCGCCGGTGCCGTCGACCGGACCTACCCCCGATACGACATCACCGTCGCCGACGCGGGCGCGGTGCTCGGGGTGGTGGTCCGGGCGAGCAAGGCCGGGTGGATCTCGGGCACGGCGGACGGCGGCAAGACGGCTCCGATCGCCCTCGCCGGCCCGCTGAAGGCCACGACGGCGCCGTCGATCACCGGCATGCCCACGGTGGGGAGCTACCTAACGATCAACAAGGGGACGTGGACCCCGACCGCCCAGAAGCTGGAGGTGGCGTGGCTCATCAACGGGCAGGTGCTGGCCGGCGTGACGACCAACACGTTCCGTGTGCGCTCGACGGACCCGGGCAAGACAATCACCGCGCGCGTGACGGCGTCGCGCGAGGGGTGGAAGAGCGGCGTCGCGACCACGCCCGGGGTCGTGATGCGCACGTGAGGACGCTAGGTGGTCCGTCTAGGACGCGCCGTGGCGGGCGAGGAGAGGTCATCCGGATGTGCGCCCCTGAGCCCGGGGCGGTGTGGCTGCTCGCCGCCGTCCGGCACCGCGACCCGGGACCCGGCCGTTGACGACCGCAATTCAGGTGGGGAGACCCCACCCCCGGACCCGACCGCAGCCCTCGACGCGGCTCGTCACGCCCTCGAGGACCCGGGTCGAGCTCGTTGGGGCCCTGGCCTTGCTCGCGATGGCCGCCGCCTTCCTGCAGAGCCCGCTCGCGGCCCTGGCGCCCGGTGTGCCGGGTCTGGACCGGCTGGACGACGCGGTCGTCGTCCTGCTGGTCCTGGCGTCCGTCCCAGTGCTTGGCCGCGTCCCGGGGATGCCGGTCGCGCTGATCGCGCTCTGGGGTGCGCTGATGGTGCTCGGTGCCGTGGAGAGCTCCGTGGGCATCTCGGGGACCTTCATCCTCTTCCGACAGGTGACCATCCCGGCGCTGCTCGTCCTGGTCGGGCTCACGATCTCGCCGCTCTCTTGGCACCGGGTCCGGCGGCTGGCGATCTGGATCGGGCTGGTCAACGTCGCCTACATGGTGGTGGAGCTCGTCGGCGTGCACCTGCTGGACCCGACCGCCCTCTCGACCTTCAACGACCGGGCTGTCACGCGCAACGGTCTGCCGGGCTACTATTACTACTGGATCGGTGGTGACTCGGCCCTCGCCTTCACCGGTGAGCGCTTCATCACCCGGTTGGGCGGCACCGTCCTCAACCCGCCGATCGCGGGGCTCGTCGTCGGGACGGCCCTCGTCTTCCTCTGGTACGACAAGAGCTTCCGGTTCCGGAAGTCCGCGCTGGTCGCGCTCGCGTTCACGACGCTGATGACCTTCAGCCGCGGCGGGTGGCTGGTGGTGGCGCTCGCGCTGGTCATGCCCTACCTGATGCGCAAGGTTCGAACCGTCGGAACCATCGCCATCATGGCCCCTGCCCTCTGGTTCGCCGGGACCAAGATGGCCGACGACGGCAACAGCGTCTCGCACGCCGAGGGCCTCACCGAAGGGGTCCGCCTGGCCCTGGCTGGGCCGCTCGGCGTCGGTTTCGGCTCCGTCGGCAACTACGTGAAGTCCCTGAACATCACCGAGGCGAGCGAGAGCCTGCTGGGCATCGCGTTCTCGGCGGCGGGCGTGGTGTCGATCGCGCTCGTGCTGGTCCTGGTGACGAGGCTGTGGACGATCTCCGGTCGGCACGCGTGGGTCGAGGAGGCTGCGCTGGGGCTTGGGATCGTCGTGGCCGCGCTGTTCTCCGAGACCGCCGGCGGGCTCAACGGCACGATCCCGCTCTGGCTGGCCGTGGGCGTGGCCCTGCGTCGCGCTCACGACATCCGGACCGGGGACGCCGAGGGCCGTCGGTCCGGCGCGCACCGGGTGGCACCCCCGGCCGCGACCACCTAGCGTGCGGACGGTTTCGGGACTGGCCCGCCTGGGCCTGGGCACCTCGGTGCAGGTGGTCGCCAGTGCGGGGACCATCGCGCTGACGGTGGCCGCCGCGCAGCGGTCGAGCGCCGAGGAGTTCGGGCGCTTCGCCCTCGGGTCGGCGCTGGTGATCGTCTGCGTCGGATTGGTGCGGGCGTTCACCGCCGACCCGCTGGTCTACCGCGAGCGTGTGTACGCCTCAATGTCCGACCTGCAGCAGCGCAGCGCGGCCGGCTCGGCCGCCGTCCTCGTCTCGCTCGCCCTGGGTGCGGGGGCTGCGGCCGTCGTTGCCTTCTCCAGCGGCGACCTGCCGACGGCGGCCCTCGTCGGCGGGGTGTCGGCGGCCGCCTCCCTGCAGGATTACGGCCGGGTAGTCATGGTCGCCGCTCAGCAGGGCCGGGCCGCAATGGCGGTCGAGGGGTCGTCGACCGTCGTGATGCTCGTCTGCCTGGTCGCCACCGCCCGCGCCGAGGGCACCGTCTGGGTGTACGCGACGTGGCTGGTGGCCAGCCTACTTTCGGCGTTCCTGTCCGCCCGGCTGCTGGGGGCGCAGCTGGGCGTGGGCCGCGGCCTCGACTGGCTCCGGGCGGGCTGGCGGCCGGGCACGGCCTACGCGCTCGACTTCGGGGTGACCGCGGGCCTGGCCCAGGCCTCCCTGCTGATCGCGACCCTGGTGTCCAGCGTCGGTGCGGCTGGTGCCATCCGCGGCGCTCAGGTCCTGCTGATGCCGGTGTCCCTGATGACCCGGGGCGTACTGACGGCCATGGTGCCCGAGGTGGTCCGCCTCGCCCACGCCGACCGCGACCGCCAGGTCCGCCAGTTGGTCACCGGCTTCGCGGTGGTCACGGTCGCAGCCGCCGCGGCGACGGTCCTCGTCGGGCTGCTAGTGCCGTCGGCGTGGCTCGCCCCGCTGCTCGGGGCGTCCATCGAGCCGAGCCTGGTGGTGCTGCCCTGGTCGGCGCTAGCGGTCGCCACGCTGGCGCTGGCCACGGCACCGGGTCTGCTGCTGCGCACCTATGGGGCGGCCGCCCAGGTGGCCCTGACCAAGCTGGTGGTGGCGCCGGCATCCCTGGTGCTGATGGTGCTTGGGGCGATGAGCCACGGAGCAGCCGGCACCCAGGTCGCTCTCGGGGTCGTAAACGCGGCCCGCGCGCTGATCAGCCACCTGCAGCTGCGGCGGTTGCGCCAGCGTCGCTGACGGTCACGCCCGGAATCCCGCCACCGCCCCAATCACCGTGACGGCCGGCGGACGG
>CAWGWR010000013.1:0-109075 GCA_963826405.1 uncultured Actinomycetota bacterium
CACCACGCAGCACGGGCGTGTCCAGGCCCGATCAAGACCTCGAGACGGGACATAGCGCCGGTAGGTTGGCACTTACCCCGGCTCTCGTTCTCGGTCGTCCGCCGCGCTGCCTGGTGATGTGGTGTGGACCAGCTCGGTGCTGAGATCCGCCCAGACGATGAGAGCGGTGCGTTGCGGCCGCGTGCGCAGCCAGGCCGCGGCGTCCTCGCCGTGCGCGTAGGCGGCGGTGGCGTCGATGTCGACCTGGGTGAGGTCGTCACCGATGACGGTGACCGAGGCGAGGCCTTGGGGTGCGGCTCCGGTCCGCGCGTCGACGAGATGTGCTCCGCGGCGGCTGGTGCCGGAGGTGGCGACCGCTCCGCTGCGGATCGGCACCGTGGCGACCAGGCGGCTGACGTCGTGCGGGTGTTCGATGCCGATCCGCCAGGGCGTGTCGGTGGGGTCGAGGGTGCGGCAGACGAGGTCGCCGCCGACGGAGAGGCAGAAGTCGGTGTGCTCGAGGTCGGCGAGCGCGGCGGCGGCGCGGTCGGCCGCCCAGCCCTTGACGACGCCGCTGGGGTCGAGGCTGACCCTGCCCGAGGCGTCTGGACGCCTGATGTCAAAGGCCCCGTGGGAGTCGTGTCGGGCCTGCTCAGCCAGCCCGAGCACCTCGTGGACCTCGGGTGGGCAGTCCGCCAGGGTCAGCTCGCCCGCGTTCAGCCGGCTGACGGCGGAGCCGGCGCGGTAGGTGCTGAACAGGGCGTCGGCGTGACGGAGCCGGGCCATGGCCTCGTGCCATGCCGTGTCGCCGGCCGGGCTGTCAGCGTGTCGACCCCGGAGCGCGAGGCTGACGACGGTGCCCATGACGGTGTCGGTGCGGCGATGCAGCCCGCGCCGCGCGGTGGTCGGGGAGGGGATCATGGTCCTCAGATCCCTGCCTGGTCCAGCGCGGCCTGGAGCGACTGCAGGTAGCCCCCGCTGGTGACCGTGGCGCCGCTGACCATGTCGATGTCGGCGCTCTGGGCGGCGACCGTCTCCGAGACCAGTGTGGGCAGAGCGCGGGCGTTGATCTCCTGGTCGCGTGGGTTCTCCGACGGGTACTGAAGGACGTGCACCGCGGTCACCTTGCCGCTCGCCGCGGTGATCTGCACCTGGACGGGTCCCCACCGGGTCTGGACGACGTCACCGGTGAAGGTGCCGGATCCGCTCGTGGTCGAGGCCGGCGGTGCGCTCGAGCCGGAGGAGGGTGGGGCGCTGCCGGTCTCGGCGCCGCTGCTGCTGCCCGAGCCCGAGGCCGCCGGGCTGCTGGAAGCGCTGCTCGCCGTACTGGTCGGCGGCGTGGCCGCTGGGGCGTTGGTCGAGGTGTGGTAGCCGAACAGCAGGACGACGACGGTCACCGTCGAGGCCAGCCAGAGGACGATTTTTCTCATCGGGTCACCATCCGAAGCTCTCGGTGTGGATGTGGTCGCGCGGGACACCCGCGGCGTTCAGCAGACCTTCGACGCCTGCGGTCCAGGCCGTGGGTCCGCAGAGGAAGACGTCGTGTTCGGTTAGGTCGGGAACCCAGGCGCGGAGCGCCGCGAGCTCGTCCGGGCCGGCGACCGGGCCGAGGACGGACCCGGCGTGCGGGCGCGGACCGGGCAGCGTGCCCAGCCGGAGGCCGCGTTCGGCCGCCAGCACCTCCAGCTCACCGCTGAACAGCGGCTCGTCGGTGTAGCGGTGCAGGACGGTGATGTCGCCAGGGGCGGCGGTCAGGTCCTCGGCAAGGGCTCGGATCGGAGTGATGCCGACGCCGGCCCCCATGAGCAGGACCCGCGGCCGGGTGCGGGCGCGGCTGCTCAGCCGGCCGTAGGGGCCCTCGAACAGCACGCGGGTGCCCGGTCGGACCGAGGCGAGCCGGGCGCTGCCGGCGCCGAGGGCCTTCGCGGTGATGCGGAGGCTCCGGCCGTCCGGGGCGGCGGACAGGGAGAAGGGGTTGCTCCGGCTGGCTCCGGGGCCGTCGAGGAACCGGACCGAGATGAACTGCCCGGATCGCGCGGGCAGCCGGTCCAGCCGCCGTCCCGTCATGTAGACCGAGACGACGTCGGAGGACTCCCGGACCACCGACGTCACCCGCAGGCCGTGCCGCAGGCTGCGGCTGAGTGGCAGCGCGACCCGCCAGACCAGCACGGCGCCCGCAGCGGCTCCCCACAGGGCCCACCAGTAAAGAGTGCGGCCCGGGGAAGCCACGAACTCGGTGCCGGTCCACAGCTGGTGGGGCAGCGCGAGCCCGACGCCGAGGTAGGCGTAGAGGTGGAGGAGGTGCCAGGACTCGTAGCGGAGCTTGCGCCGAGCTGCACGCACGCTGGTGACGACGACGAGGACCAGGCAGATCGTCCCGGCCAGGGCCAGCAGGATGCCGGGCTCGTCGCGGACGAGCTCCCAGGTGGTAACCGGGAGCGCCGACCAGCGGCCGGAGGCGTAGCCCAACAGGATCGTGACGATGTGCAGGAGCATCAGGTCAAAGGAGGCGAAGCCCACGACGCGGTGGATCCTGGCCAGCCTGTCGTGGCCGAAGGCGTGCTCAAGGGGTGGCAGCCGGGACATCAGCAGCACCTGGACCAGCAACAGGTCCGCCGACCACAGTCCTGTCAGCCGCCCGACTGAGGTGAGCCCGTCGCCCCAGCGAGCCAGATCCTGCACCCCGCCCGCGGTGGTCCACCAGAAGGTGACCAGCACCAACCCGAACCACACGACGAGCCCTGAGATGGTCCGCACCGACGTGTCCGTGCGGTGGGACGCAGGACGGAGGTCGGGTCGCACCGGGGGGCTGGTGACCGGTCGGTCAACGACGGTGGTCATGACCTCCACCTCCTGCTCCACGCTGGGCCGGCTGGTGCGCGTCCCGTCCCCCGTCACCCCCGTGGAAGGGGTCCTGGCCTCGGCGCTCATCCCCCGGGCTGGTCCCGCCGGCCGCTGGGCCGGTGGCGGGGCCGGCCGTGGGGGCAGGAACTGGTTGGCTGTCTGCGGCCTGGGCGGTGGCGAGGCCCCCGGCCCCACCACCGAGCGCGAGCATGGACAACAGCAGCACCACGAGGCGTGACCGGCGCGCCGACCTCATCCTTGCGGTGGTGGTCTGGATGTGGACGACACCCGGTTCCGTCGGGGTGGGGAGCGGCTCCCAACGAGAGCCGCTCCGCCCGGGTGCGGGGGCCTTCACCGCTGATCTCTCGACATAGCTCAGATCGTGCCGATCGCTGCTCTCGAAGAGCCTTGCGTGCGCTGTGGGTGTCCTGTGAAGGGGCGCCACCCAGCGCGTTCGTCATCGGGCTGAGGCGTCAGCCTGCTCGAGGTCAGTCCCGAGACGTCCCGAGGCCCAGCCAGGCGGCTGGCTCAGCGTGGGAGCTGGTGGCCGCGAATGCCTGTCCGTCCGCTGCTCCCATGATCGCGGAACCGGTAAATGCCGGCATCAGTCCCGGCGTGATGGCCCGGTGGAGCGGAAGGCGGCGACGAGCTGCCAGGTGGCGCCGGCGGTCAGGATCATGGCCCCGGGGACGTGGACGCCGAGGCTGGCTCGACCTCCAGTGGCGGCCTGGATGAAGGTGAACACGAACACCACGACCGGGAGAGCAGCCTGGGTCGTGGTCAGCTGCCCTCGCCGCCAGAGGATGAAGGCGGCGACGACGGCGAGCCCGCTCAGCACGTGGAGGACGATCGCCCCGCCCGCATGGACCGCTCCCGGGCCTCCGTCGGGGAACAACTGTCCCGCAGTGATGAACTGGAACAGCACCGAGAGGGCGGTGAGGACGCTGAAAACTTGGTAGAGCCGGCTCCACGTGGACGCAGCCGCACGGGTGTTCACGGCAGTGGTCATTCTGATCCTTCGTCCAGGGGTGTCATCTCGGGTGCAGCCTACGGTCGATGTTGTCATCGTCGGCTATGAAACAGGCTGCTGCCGCTTACGGTGGCCCCATGATGGAGTTCGTCGACCTGCCTGCCGACGACCTTCGGTGGAGCCTGGCCCTGCCGGTGCTGCAGGAGCTCCGCCCGCACCTGACGGAGGAGAGCCTCGACCAGGTGTTGCGCGAGGGCACGCCCCAGGGACTGCGGTTCACCGCCGTCTTCCTCGACGGCCGATGCCTGGCTGTCGCGGGTTGGCGGACCATGGTCAACACGAGCACGGTGCGCAAGCTCTACGTGGACGACCTTTCCACCACCAGCACCGCTCGTTCGGCAGGTGTGGGCAGCGCCCTGCTGGAGGAGCTGCGGAGCCGGGGTCGCCATGCTGGCTGCCACGTCCTCGATCTCGACTCCGGCGTCCAGCGCCACGACGCCCACCGCTTCTACCTGCGCGAACGGATGGAGATCACGTCTCACCACTTCGCCCAGAGGTTGCTCTGAGCGACATCTCGGCGGTCTGGTCATCGTGCGATCGCCGACGGCTGGGGGCTGAATGAGGGACTTACTGGGTCGCTGGCTGCGCTTCGTGGTGGTCCTCGTCCTGACGGCGCTGTTGCTCGTCCCCGTGTTCGTTCCCGTCTGGCGGCTGGTGGCGCCGGACCCGCTGTCCGGTTCATCGGGCGGCTGGGCGGCGCTGTCCTCCGCCGTGGCTGGCACGCTCTCCGGCGCTCCCGTGCTGACCTGGCTCAGGAACAGCGCCGTGGTGACGGCGGCGACGGTGGTCGTGTCCGTCGCGGTGGCTGCGCCGGTCGGCCACGTGATCTCCCGCGGCCGCGGCCGGGGAGTACACGGCTTGGCGCTGCTGATCTTCGCCCTGCAGGCGTTGCCGGTCCTGCTCTTCATGATCCCGCTCTTCGTGCTGTTCGTGGAGCTCGACCTGAACGACACCCTGCTCGGGGTCACGCTGATCTACATCGGGCTGTCCGTGGCGGTCGCCACGTGGACGATGAGCAGCTACTTCGACTCGATCCCGGTGGAGCTGGAGGAGGCGGCCTGGATCGACGGCTGTTCGGTGCTCGGCGGGTTCTGGCGGGTGGTGCTGCGCAACTCGCTGCCGGGCGTGCTGTCGGCTGCGGTGTACGCGTTCCTGTTCACCTGGAACGACTACTGGATCGCGCTCGTCTTCCTGCGGTCGGACGTGAACTACACCATCGGACTCGCGCTGGCGGGGCCCGGCTCGTCCCCGGTCATCGCCGTGATGGCGATGCTCCCGCCCCTTCTGGTCTTCGGGGTGCTGCACCGGTACTTCAGCGTCGGCGGCATCGCCGGCGCGCTCGCCGGCCGCTGATCTACCTCACCCCCTCGGCTGGCAGGGGGGCCCAGGGGTGAGGCGGCGCCCCTTCTCCTCGACTGCGGCTTGGCTCGACCTTGAGCGCGGCCAGGTACCGGTTGCTGCTGCCCTGCTCAGGCGCCAGCGGCCGAGCCGGCGTCCGCACGGGGCGGGTCTGGCACCATCACAGTGGCGGCAGGTCAGCGACCGGCCCACTGTGGACCCGCAGCAGACCCCACAGCCCGGCGTTGAGCTGATTGGGCAGCAGCCCGTCGCGGTACAGGTAGTCCCCGCTCTGCCGCAGCGGGCCTCCGGCGGTGATCCGCAGCGTGCGGGCCTCGGCAGGCAGCAGCTTGCCTTCGCTGCTGACCAACCGCGAGTCCGGGTCGCCCGGCTGGTAGTTCCAGCTGTGCCCGGACACCACGACCGCGTGGGCTCGACCCCGGTCCCCGCCTTCCAACAGCCGGATGCGTACTTCCTCACCCGGATAAGCGCGGATCAACGGGGTGGCGGGGTCGCCGTGGAGGGCCGAGCTGAAGACCGAAGCGCTCTGGTTGTCCGTGGCAAGCCGGGGTGCGAACCGCTCGGTCCGGTAGTTGATGCCCCGGTTGCCCATCTCGTAGGGATCGTCGATGCTGCTGGCGACGGGGATCGCGGCCCCCTTGGCGGTCCGCAGGTTGAGGCCGTCCTGCCAGTCGATCACCTGTTCGCGGAAGGCGTGCTGCCCCGACGCGTCCGTCCAACGGATCGTGGCGGCGGCGCCGGACAGGATCGGCTTCCTGGTGACTGGGTCGGACCAGGTGGCGCCCTTGGGTTCGATGGTCAGGCCGCCGAACAGCCCATGGTGCCGGTGACCGCGTCGGTCCGCGAGGTCCACCAGGTTCGTCGTGGCGCCGTCCAGCTGCGGCGGGACGTACCACGAGGCGCTGATCCTCTTGCCCGGCGCCACCGTGCTGTCGTAGTTGTACCCGACGGCCGCTCCATCGGACCGAGTGACGTCGTAGGCCACCAGCGACGGGTGCAGCGACACCCGGGCGCTGGCGGGGAACGGCGCGTCCGCTGGCAGCGGCGCGTCGCCGGTGTGGCTGGGCAGTCCCGTGGTCGGTAGCTGGTTCCGCAGCGTGATCTGGAGGCAGTCGCCGGCGTTGGCGCGCAGGAAGAGTGGTTCAGCTGGCCGCGTCTTGTTCCGGATCGCGGCGACGTCGGCGGTCAGGGCGAACATGGCGCCGTTCGGGTCGTGGTCGCCGGTCTTGGCGTTGTAGACGATGTCGGTCTGGAAGGCGCTGATGTCGTAGGCCCGCCGTGGGGCGTTGACGGGGCACTCGTCGACCGTCGTCGGGTTGCCGGCCGGGTAGGCCTTGCCTGGGGTGATCGCCGGCCAGACCGAACCACTCTTCTTGGGTCCGGGGGCGTCGGGCAGCGCCTGCAAGTCGCTCACCTTGGTGCCGGGTACCCGGAAGATGCCCCACAGACCCAGCCACTGGTCGTCCAGGGGTGTGGAGTCGTACAGGTAGTCACCGGGCCTGCCCGCACCGCTGTCGAGGATCTCCGGCACACCGTTCTCCGCACCAGCGGCAGCTCGGAGCTGGGTGTTCCGGGTGGTGGTCGGCTTTCGGGTCGGCTTGCCCGAGACGACCTCGTAGTTGAAGTACTCGGCCAGCGAGAGTGTCTGGGTGTCGGTCACCGTCGAGCTGGGGTTGTCCGGCTCGGACAGCCAGCGGTGTCCGTGGAGGTTGAAGCTGTGCACCTCCTCATGCGCCCCGTCGACGTTGCGGATCACCACCGGATCGCTCTGGTAGGCGCGGAGCAGTGGGGTTGAGGGGTCGCCGTGGACCACCGAGGAGTACACGTAGGCAGGGTCCCCCTTGAGCCCGGACGCACCGGCTTTCGTGCGGGTCTGGAACGGCTCGTTGCGGTAGTTCAGGGCGTAGCCACCTTGGTCGGCTCCGTACTGGTCCACGTGCGGCGGGGGCTGGATCGGCGCCCCGGAGCCGTTGTCCTTCCACATCGGGGTCCGGTCCTGATGGAACATCGTCATCTCGCGGAAGTCCGGGCCCTGGCCGGTGCGGATGTCGGCCATGGTCCCCACACCGTCCGTCGCGGCACCCGTGGCCGGGTTGTGCCAGGTGGCATCGGACGGCTCCACGTTCATGGCCGCGAAGAGGCCTTTCTGCTGGTGCAGGTTGGCGTACTGGTGGTCGTGGAAGAACACGGTGCGCAGCGCGGTGTCGACGAACCAGCGGCTGCCGTACGTCTGCCCCGGCATGGCGGCCTGCACGTAGTTCCAGCCGACGCTGGTGCCATCAGACCCGAGCTCGTCGAACTTCACCAGGTGCACGTGGGTCGAGATCTCGGAGGTTTCCGAGGGGCCCATGAAGCGGCCGTCGAGTCGGTTGACGTGGTCGAGCGGTACCGAGGGGTCGTCGTCGAGGTAGGTGTCGTTGGTGTGCAGCAGGGTGATGCAGTCACCGATCCTGGAACGGATCGTGTACGGCTCGGGCTTCTCGCTACCGGCCAGCACCGCTGCCTTGTGGCTCTCCTCCACGTACAGCCGTCCCTGCCGGTCGGCCCAGCCGGCCTTGTTGTACACCAGCTTCATGTCGAGGCTGTGGGGCCGGTAGACCCGGGACGGAGCGCCGGCGGGACACGGGTCGATGTATCCCGCGCCCGGCTTCCCCGCGTCCAGAGCCGGCAAGTTGGCCGCCTCCAGGACGGTTGGCCCGCGCGGGGCGTCACCCGGGCGGCGGGTCGCGGCGAACTTGTCCGAGACCACCGCGTGCGGGATCCGGTAGGCCCGCTGGCCGACGTCGCCCTTCACGAAGAGCGGGAAGCCAGGGTGGGCGGCGTCGGCCGCGGGTGTGGCACCCACGCGGTTGGGCAGCTCCTGCAGCATCTCGAGCGGCGTGCCGTCCGGGTAGGACTGGGTGCCGTCCCGTAACCGGTCGAAGATGCGCAGGTGCCCCCAGAAACCGCCCGCGAAGTGGGGGTAGAGGTGGCAGTGGAAGATCGAGTCACCGATCGTGCGCTGGGTACCGCCGGCGCCCCCCTCGATCTCCAGCGGGAAGGACTCGCCGGGGCTGACGCTCTGGACGTCCTTGCGGGGGGACCGGTCGGCCTGCGGGTTGTCGGGGTCGGCGAACCAGCGTTGGGTGTGCTGGTGCCAGGGGTGAGTCTCTTTGGCGCCGGGGTGGATGACGTGGAAGCGGATCTTGTCGCCCTTGTAGGCCTTGGGGATGAGGTTGTCGGAGTCGGTCACCACGCCGTCGGCGGTGGCGCGGCTGAGCTTGCCCTCGTCCCCGAAGACCCAGGACTGCAGGTGCGACTCTTCGGACATGCACTTGGCCCCCGGGTCGTCCACGACCGTGCCGAGCTCAGGGACGTAGCCGTCGCAGAAGTGGTCCCCGGGTGCGTAGGTCTTGCCGTCCGGCAGAGTGATCGTCTTCGCCTGGCCGGAAGGGTTCTCGGGGGTGACGGTGCCGCGGTGCTCGAGGATGGCGCGCATCCGGTTGCGCAGGGGCTCGGAGCGGTAGTTGATGCCGAAGGTGGAATCCGGGAGACCGGTCATGGGGAAGGTCGGCAGCCGGCCGTCCCGGTCGAGGACATCCTCGGTCTCGTCCATGAAGATCATGGCGAACGAGCGGGACGAGGGCCCGGTGGCCGGATGGATGTCGGCGAAGATCTCCGACTGCAGCGCGACCCCTGAGCCGCCGAGCAGGTCAGCGCCGGTGCGTGGGTCGTGCCATGTCGAGCCCTGCGGATGCACGATGATCCCGCCGTACAGTCCCAGCTGGAGCGTGGAGCCGTGCGCGGTGGCCGGGTCGGTGCCGGCGTCCGGAGCGGCGGGGTGAGCGGCGACAGGGTCGTCCATGTTCCCCAGGTCGACCAGCGGGGCCTCACCGGTGTGGTCGGCGTACCAGGTGTAGGTCGTGGAGTCACCGGTGGGCACCGTCGTGTCCGGGTTGTTGCCGACCTGCGCCCCGTCAGAGGTCTTCGGGTCGAACTGGACCAGCCCATCGGGGTGCAGACCGATGCGACGTCCCTCGATCTCGTTGCGCAGTTTGACCGTGATGCAGTCGCCTACGTTGGCTCGGATGACCAGGGGCTGCGACAGGTGGGGATTCGCCTTGATGTCGGCCTCCCCGATGCGGGCGTCGTCGTTCGCGAGCGCGTACTGCAGCCCGTCGGGGATCTTGTCCCCCCAGCCGTTCAGCGGGATGACGTTTTGGAAGGCCGCGACGTCGTAGGTGATGGGGCGCGCTGCCGAGGGGCAGGGGCCGGTGGCCGCCGAGGCCTGGGGGACGGGCGCCAGCGAACCAAGCGCACCCAGCGCGAGGGCTGCGGCGACGAGTCGCGCTACCCCCCGCTGCCCGCTACCGGCGCGACGGCGGTCCGCCCAGGCCAGCGACGCGCGCGCGACGACCAGCGTCACCGGCAGCCCCAGCAGGCCGTCACGAAGGAGGTGCAGGGGAAGGGGCAGCTCGTCGTGGTGTGCGTGCGCTACCCCGCCGAACATCCACTCGTGGACCGGGCTGCCCAGCGCGAGCGCCACCGCGGCCGCGACCCCCGCTGCGGTCGCCACGGCGGCGCGGTGCGCGGCGGGGGTGGTTGCTGGCCATCGGCGGAGCAGGTGGGTCGCGATCGCCGTCCCGACCAGGACCGCCACGACGACAGCCGGCAGCGCGAGAACGCCGTCGCGGAGCCAGTGCAGCAGCACCGGCGGCTCGCCGGATTCGGCGCCCTCCAGCCGGGCGTGCAGCAGCTGCTGCCAAGCCACACCAGTCGCGGTCAGCAGGAGGGCGGGGCGCAGGACCATGCGCTCGGGCAGGCCGCTGCCCGACCTTCCGGGCATCTCAGTGCGTCCCGTGCTCGTGGTGGGCACCGTCGGCCACGTTCACCGGTGAGCCGCTGGACGCTGCCGCTGGTGTCGCCACCGACGGAGCCCCGGCTACCGCGGCGAGCGGAGCCGTGACGGCAGGACCGCTGGTCGGCTCGTACCGGAGCTGGCCGCCGTGGACCAGCGAGACGTCGGGAAAGGTGAGCCGCAGCGTGATCGCCGCGCCGGGCCGCAGCTCCTGCGGGGAAGCGGCGGCTGCCTCGCCACCGGCCTCGACGGTTTCCCCGTCGACTAGCACGTGGAACTGACTGGCGGCGAAGGGGAGCGGCTGGTGGCTGGTGTTCGTCAGCGTCACCGGGAGCAGCACCTCTCCACCGCTGCGGTGGGCGGCCGAATTCGGCATCCCAACCATCTCGTTCGGCTCGTGGACCAGGGTGACCGACGGCGATCCGACGTCGAGAAAGCCGGTAGCGGTCGTGAGGTGGGTGCTGAGCGGTTGGTGGTAGCGCCCCTCAGCCGCCGTTCCTTGCAGGACCAGCACGGCCGCCAGCGCCGCACCACCCACACCGAGCGCGTTCACCGCGCGCACCACGACGCTGCTTGCAGCGGGCGTCGGCTTCCCCCGGTCACGTCGGAAACAAGCCAGGTGAGCGCCCTTGCGCCCTGGCCGGACGTTCTCTTGGGCGATCGTGGACATCGTTCCCCCGGATGCCGTGGCCCGCGCCTCCCCCCGAAGGTGCAGTTCCGAGGTTGATCTTCACCCTGATCACCCCTCAGGGACACCCTGGCGAGGGGGTACGGGGGCACCCCAATGTGAGGGGGTGTCTTCATGTTCGAGGTCAAGCCGCTACGCGGCAGCCGGTCTTCGCCGGGCGGCTGGTTATGGTCGTGGCGAAGCGGACGAGCGGGCCGACGTGGCAGCGAGGTGGCCGCGCTTCGTGGCGACGACGGGGAAGGTCATCGCGGGTCGGCATCTGATCCGCGTCGGTGCCAGGTCCGGTGGTGAGCGCTGGGCTCGCCGTCAGACGGTCGGGCTGGCCGCCAACGGGTGACGAAGCCAGCGGGGCGGTCAGCGGCAGCTCACGCGTGCCCCGCGAGTGCGGAGCCAACGGTGAACTCCAGCCCTCTACGACGCGCCAGGAGCCGTTCGAGATCGCCAAGCTCGGGGCAGCAGCGTGGAGCAGTCTTTTAGCCGCGGATGGAACGGGAAAACCACGTCGCGGTCAGCGATGCGCTGGCCGGGTTCGAGGTCGTGATCCACGGGTGGGGGCAGGTTGAGGTTGACCACGCTGAGCTGGCCAGCGGTGAACACTTTCGACCTCATCGAGACCGAGGCCGCCCGCACTCCGGGCGGCGTAACCCAAAGTCGCCGGAGGCCGTCGTCGTGATTCCTGCGCCTGCCCCTAACGCGCAACGCGGTCCCCCCTTAGGCTCCCAAGGGGACCGGCCTCGGTCGGACCGCATTTACTGCCGGGCACCGCCTGGCAGGGCAACGAAGCCCTCACCAAGGAGAGACACATGGGCAACAACCACAAATTCCGACGGATGGCCGTTGGTGCCATGGCCGTGCTGAGCGCGACGTCGCTGGTCGCGTGTAGCGGGGCCGGCGGCGCCGGGGGAGTTGGCGGGGGAGGGGGCGGCGACTCGGACAACTCGATCAACGTCTTGATGGTCAACAACTCTCAGATGCTCGACCTGCAGAAGAACATCCAGGCCTTCCAGGACGAGTCCGGCGTCACGGTGAACTTCACCATCAAGGAGGAGGGCGAGATGCGGGCCCTCGCCTCGCAGGACTTCGCCAACCAGGCTGGCCAGTTCGACGTGGCCACGCTGTCGAACTTCGAGATCCCGTTCTACTCCAAGAACGGCTGGTTGCACTCCCTGGAGGACATCCAGGCCTACAAGGACGACAAGGACTTCAACCAGGACGACATCTTCCCGTCCATGACGAACTCCCTCAGGGGTCCCGACGGGAAGCTCTACGGGGAGCCGTTCTATGGCGAGTCCTCGTTCCTGATGTACCGCAAGGACCTGGCGGACAAAGCCGGGGTGAAGATCCCGGCCAACCCGACCTGGGACGAGGTGGCGGAGGCTGCGGCGAAGCTCGACACCGGGGACACCAAGGGCATCTGCCTGCGGGGTAAGCCGGGCTGGGGCGACGTCATCGCCCCGTTGACCACGGTGGTCAACACCTTCGGCGGCACCTGGTTCGAGAAGGACTGGACGGCGAAGGTGAATGCTCCCGAGTTCAAGGAGGCCACCACCTTCTACACCGAGCTCATCAAGAAGCACGGTGAGACCGGTGCCGCGCAGGCCAGCTTCAACCAGTGCCTGACGGCCATGCAGCAGGGTAAGGTCGCCATGTGGTATGACGCCACCTCCGGCGCCGGCAAGCTCGAGGCCGACGACTCCCCGGTGAAGGGCAAGGTCAACTACGTCCAGGCTCCGGTCAAGAAGACCGACGCATCCGGTTGGCTCTACGCCTGGTCGTGGGCCATCGAGAAGAAGAGCACCAAGCAGGAGGCCGCCTGGAAGTTCGTCTCCTGGGCGTCGTCGAAGGAGTACGAGGAGCTGTCGGGAAAGAACCAGGGGTGGGCCAACGTACCGGCGGGCAAGCGCACCTCGACCTACTCCAACCCGGAGTACCGCAAGGCGGCCGAGGCGTTCGCTGACGCCACGCTCGAAGCCATCCAGAACGCCGACCCGGTCAACCCCGGGCTCCAGCCGCGGCCGACGGTGGGCGTCCAGTTCGTCGACGTCCCCGAGTTCACCGACGTCGGCCAGAAGGTGTCGGAGGACATCTCCGCGGTGATCGCCGGCCAGAAGACGGTCGACGAGGCGCTCGATGCCGGTCAGGCCTACGCCGAGCAGAAGATCACGAAGGTGTACCAGGGCAAGTAGCCCCGGTACGCCGGGCGGAGGCGGCCGGGGGACTCACGTCCCCGGGCCGCCCCCGCCGATCGTCCTCACGACTCTTCCCATCTCACCTCAGAGAGGCAGCGGCATGGCCAGCGTAACCACGGCGCCGATCGTCGGAGCGAGAACTCCGACCGCTCCAAAGAAAAAGGGGAAGCCTCCCAAGGCGCCCTTCCGGGATCGCTGGCTGGACAGGAAGGGCTGGTCCAAACGGGCTCCGCTGCTGCCAGCCTTCATGTTCGTCTTCCTGCTGACCCAGCTCCCCTTCCTGATCACCGTCATCATCTCCCTGCTCAACTGGAAAGCCACCCGACCGGACCTGTTCGGCTTCGCGGGCCTCGCCAACTTCGTCACCGTCTTCACCGATCCGAGCATCCGCTCCCAGCTGGTCTTCACGCTGGTTCTCACCCTCACCGTGGTCCTGGTCTCGTTGCTGCTGGGCCTGGGCATCGCGATGCTGCTCAACCGGAGCTTCTTTGGCCGGGGGGCGGTGCGCACCATGATGATCGCGCCGTTCCTGATCGTCCCTGTGGCGGCCGCGCAGCTCTTCCGCTACCTGATCTTCGACGTGAACTCCGGACTGTTCAACGGCTTGCTGACGCTGGTCAACGGCCCACAGGTCGACTGGCTGACCCAGTTCCCCCGGCTCGCGGTGGAGTTCGAGCTGATCTGGCAGTGGACCCCGTTCATGACCCTGATCCTGCTCGCCGGCCTGCAGTCGCGGCCCGGCGACATCATGGAAGCCGCCTCCGTGGACGGCGCCACGGGCTGGCAGACCTTCCGCTACATCACCCTGCCGCACATGCGCCGGTACCTGGAGCTGGCTGGGCTGCTCGGGTCGGTCTACATCATCCAGCAGTTCGACACGATCTACGTGTTCGGCGGCATCGGGCTGGGCGCTGCGAACTTGCCCTACGGCGTCTTCAACACCCTGCAGAACGCCAATGACTACGGACTCGCCTCCGCGCAGGGCGTGATGGTGGTCATCGGCTCGATCATCTTGGCCACGTTCGTCCTGCGCAACCTGTCCAGCCTGTTCGAAGAGGAGAAAAGGTGACCCGCTCGACGAGAGAGAGAAGCTCATGACCACCGCCCTCGCCCCCGCCCCCACCCAGCTCGCGCAGAAACGACGGGCTTCGAACAACCGGGCTCGCCAGCAGGGATCAGCCATCGGAAACCTCGCGGCCGGCGTCGGTGCTTGGATCATCGGTCTGCTGTTCATCTCCCCGATCGTGTGGATGCTGCTGACAAGCCTGCACAGCGAGCAGGACGCCGCCAGCAGCACGCCGAAGGTGTTCGCACCGCTGACCTTCGACAACTACACGAACTTCTTCGCCGGTGGTCAGGCGATCGGGCCCATCCTGAACTCGGTCATCGCCTCGTTCTCGTCCACGTTGCTGGTGATCTTGCTGGCCATCCCGGCGGCGTACGCGCTCTCGGTCCGGCCGGTCGAGAAATGGACCGACGTGATGTTCTTCTTCCTGACCACGAAGATGCTGCCCCTCGTCGCGGGCATCCTGCCGATCTACCTGATCGCCAAGAACCTCGGTCTCCTGGACAACATCAACCTGCTGGTCATCCTCTACACCTCGATGAACCTGCCGATCGCGATCTGGATGCTCCGCTCGTTCCTCGCCGACATCCCAGTCGAGCTCTTCGAGGCGGCCGCACTGGACGGCGCCGGGCTGATCACCACCCTGCGCTCGGTCATCATGCCGATCATCTCGCCCGGGATCGCGGCCACGGGGCTCATCTGCTTCATCTTCTCCTGGAACGAGCTCTTCCTGGCCAACCGGCTGGCCTCGGGGGTGGTCGCCCGGACCGCACCGGTCTACCTCGGCAGCTTCATTACCGGTGAGGGACTGTTCGCCGCCAAGCTGGCTGCGGCAGCGGTCATCGTGTCGCTCCCGGTGCTGATCGCCGGCTTCGCCGCCCAGGACAAGTTGGTCCAGGGGCTGTCCCTCGGTGCCGTCAAGTAGCACGACCGCTCACGAGCCGACCGGCCCCGGGGAACCACCTCCGGGGCCGGTTCGCGTAGCGGCTACTTCTCGGGCGGAACCAGGGCCTCGACCAAGGCTCGGGCGACCTTCTCGTCCTCGGCGACCAGGAGCCAGGCGGCCTTCGTGGTGGTCCATCCCACCGCGTATCCGGTGAAGTCCTCGTCGCCCTCGGCCGCGTCGACCCTGCACGAGAACCACGGCGACGAGGGCGACCGGCCAGATCCCCCTCGACCGGGCCCTCGGCCCCCGTCGAGAGGCTTGATCGTCCCCTCGTAGGAGTCCTTCGCGCAGCCGAGTCCGAGGCCGAACTGCGCGGCCAGCAGATCGCCCGCGCGGAACAGCTCCGGCTTCCCCGACTCGGTGTCGCCCGTGACGTACTCGTCCGCGACGGCGAGCGAAGCCAGGTCGGCGTACTCGGCGCTGGCTTCGGCCCCGAACTCCACTTCGCCTGGCTGGAAGTCCAGCTGGAGTGGCTGGCCCCGCAGGGTCTGGGGGAGGGTTTGCATCAGGTCGTGGGCGCCGGCGGCCGTCGCTGGCCAGCGGATGCGGTCGACCCCGAAGGAGGGCCCGCTGGTGTCGACCCTCGGGCGGGCGGCGGTGGGGCTCCCCGAGCTCGTGGGGGTGGACGGTGACGCCGGTCCCGGTGGCGGCATGGACCCGGTCCTTGTCGCGCCCGGCTCCGAAGGGATGGTCTCCGCACTGGTTGGCGCCGGGGAGGCGGGATCGACCCCGCCCGTGCCGCAGCCCGCGAGCAGCATCGCGACGACGGCGGCCACCCAGCCACCCCGACGAGCACCCGCGCTCTCCCTCACCTGAGGATCGTCCCACCCCCCGGTGGCCGTCGCCGGAGGGTGGGCGTGGTGTGTCCGCCGCTCAGCGGCTCCTCACCGACCGCGTCACCGTGAACCCGGTGTTCTGGCCGACGACGGTGGTGGAGCCGACCAGGCGGCGAAGGGTGCGCAGGTAGGGGAGGTGAGAGTTGTAGACGGTCCACAGCTCCCCACCGGGGGACAGGGCGCGAGCGGCGTCGGCGAACATCTCGAAGGCCACGGCGCTGTCGCGGCTGTTGCCCCGGTGGAAGGGCGGGTTGCAGAGCACGAGGTCGACGCTGCCGTCCGCCTCACCCGCCAGCAGGTGTGCCCGGCGCACCTCGACGCGGCCCGCCACGTGGTTGGCTTCGGCCGTCGCGGCGGCTGACAGGACAGCCGCCCGCGACACGTCGAGGGCCACCAACTCCGCCTCAGGCAGGGCGCGGGCGGCGGCCACGGCCAGCAGGCCGGTGCCGCAACCGAGGTCCACGACGCGGCGGGCCTCGCGGGGCCAGGAGTCGACGAAAGCGAGCAGAGAGCGCGTACCGAGGTCGACGAGCGGTCCGGCGAAGGCGCCGCCCCGGGCGCGCACCTCCAGGCCGAGGCCAGCGTCGTAGCCGGCGAGGGGGTAGCGGGTCGTGGCCGGGGCGCTCGGGTCGCGCGCCACGAGAACGCGGGACTTCTGGGCGCCAAGGGTGGCGCGGACCTGACCGAAGTGCCGGGCGAGAGTGTCGTTCATGCCCCGGCTCATGTGCTTCACGCGGCCTCCGGCGAGCAGCACCACCGAAGGGTCCGCCCACCGGGTCACAGCCTCGACGGCCTCGTCCAGGGCAGCCAGTCCCTTGGGCAGGCGCATCACCACGAGGACGGCGCCGTCGAGCAGCTCCGGCCCGAGCTCCTCCAAGACCCGCACCCCGGGCACCTCCGCGACAGTGTCAGCCACGGTCAGCTGGTCGGTGAGCGCGTCGGTGTGGGCCCGCACCGGGACGCCTGGCCGCAGTTCGGCGAGGCCCGTCGTCAAGGCTCCGGACTGGTCCTCCAGCACCACCACAGGGCCCACCGCGTGCGGCAGCTCGGCAGCCTCTCGAAGCAGGATGGCGTCCACCGGGTCCCCGAACGTCTCCACCTGCTCATCCTCTCGCGCTTCCCGTCCAGGGTATGCAAGGCTAACCTTAGTAGCGACCGCTCCGAAGAGACCGTGTGAGGACCCCCATGAGCCAGGCAGGCCAGCGCAAGCGCACCCCCCGCTCCGCCGAGGTGGTGCGCGCGTCCTGGCTAACTCCGTCGATGCGCCGGGTCGTCTTCACCGGTCCAGACCTGCGGTGCCTGCAGCAGATGCCCTGCACGGACCACTACCTCAAGATCCTCTTCGCCCCGCACGGTTGCGACTACCGCTGGCCGTTCGACCCGGACGGGCTCAAGGCCACCGAGCCGGCGGAGCGCTGGCCCGTCACCCGCACGTACACGGTGCGCGCCTATGACGCCGAGCGCAACGAGATGACCATTGACTTCGTCGTGCACGGGGACGAAGGGCTGGCCGGCCCCTGGGCCGCCCGCGCCGTTCCCGGGGACCGCATCGGCTTCTACGGACCGGGCGGTGGCTACGCCCCCGACCCGACGGCCGACCGGCACCTGCTGGTGGGCGACGAGGCGGCCATCCCGGCCATCGCCGCCGCGCTGGACCGCTTGGGGGAGGCTGCTCGGGCGACGGTGTTCCTGGAGGTCGAGGGGCCGCAAGACCAGCTGCTGCTGAGCACCAGCCCGGACGTGGATGTCACCTGGGTGCACCGGCAGGGCCGGCCTTACGGCGAGGCCCTCGCCGAGGCGGTCCGCCAGGCCGGCGTGCCGGCCGGCGACGTGCAGGCTTTCGTGCACGGCAACGCCGAGATGATCCGCCTCCTTCGGCGCTACCTGTTCACCGAGGTCGGCTTCAACCGGCAGCGGGTGTCCATGTCCGGATACTGGCGGACCGGGCAGACCGAGGACGGGTGGCAAGCCGGCAAGCGTGAGTTCAACGCCGAGCTCGAAGCAGAGGGCCGCAGCCGCCGCGTCGCCGCCTAGCACTGCAACTGCTCGCAGACGCCTGCGCCCGCGCCGGCCGAGGGGGACAATGATCCCGCCGGCGCCTCGTCCGGCCACAGTGCGAGAGGTGCCGATGACCGTGGTGGGACCGACGTGACCGGTGCAGGTCCGCAACCCGTAGGGCAGTGGCGCGCGACCTACACCCCTGGCGACTGGCTGGTGCTGTGCGGGCCGACCTCCCTCGTGGTGGTCGAGCCACCCGGTGCGGGCTGGACCCCGCTGGTGGCTGAGCTGTGGCAGCAGGTGCTGGCGTCCTCGTCCCTGGTGGACCTCGCCGCCCGGCTGGCGGGCTACGGGCTGGACACCATGCCGAGTTTCGGCGCCCTGTTCTGGACCCCCGATGGGATGCGGTCGCTGGTGCGCGGATCGGTGGTCGTCCTCGACCCCACGGACGGTCGGGTGGTGGCCAGCGGGAAGGGCATCCAGACCTGGAGCGAGGTCGGGCTCCGCCGGTTGAGCACGGTGCTCGTCCACCTCGGCGACGGCCCTGCGACCAGGCCGTCGGAGGCGACCGGCCTGCAGCTGCCCCTGGTCGTCGGCGCCGTCCAGGCCTCCGCCGTGCTGCTGGACGCCCGCGAGGAGGCCCAGGTGCGGTCTCCGCAGGGGGTGGTCGGGGACCTGGGAGCTGCGGCGCCACCATTCCCGCAAGACCACCTCCGAACGGCCGCTGTCCCACCCGAGACCACGGCGGCTCTGCCCGACGAGGACCACGACGAGGACGGTGACGGCCGGGTCGAGGCGACGGAGCTGCTCCCCGACCCCACAGGGGCCGAGCCTCCCGCCGGCGGCACGGAGGCCGACCGCGCCCGAGCGGCCCTCGAGGACGCCGACACCGAGCCGGTGCTGCTCACGGAGGCCCCCGCCCCGACCGGTCAGGGGGCGGTGGACCCGTCGGCGCCGTTGGTGGACGCCGTGGTCTGCCCGAGCGGTCATGCCAACCCCCCCGGCGAGCTGCGCTGCCGGGGGTGCGGCGTCACGTTGACCGATCAGCGGAGGCGGCAGGTGCCCCAACCCGCACTCGCCATCCTGCGGGTGAGTGACGGGGCCGAGGCGCTGGTCGACCGCCCCGTCCTCGTCGGACGAGCGCCGACGGAGCGTGGAGCGGGCCCGGTCCGGCTGCTGACGGTGCCCAGCCCCGAGCACGACATCAGCCGCACCCACCTGCAGGTCGGCGTAGAGGGATGGCGCGTGACCGTGACCGACCTGCACTCCACCAACGGGACCGTGCTGGTGGACCCTGACGGCGGTCAGCGCCGGACGCTGCCCCCGGGGCAGCCAGTACCGGTGGTCGCCGGCAACGTGCTCGAGCTGGCCGAGGGGGTCTCGGTCCTGGTCAGCACTCCCCGGTAGCGTCGCCTCAGCACCACTGACCCCCGGACCGCGCAGCAGGCGCGGGCCGATGACGAAGGAGCAGCGAGCATGGCAACCCAGACGGCGGCCAAGCCGGACCGGTTCACCGGCCTGCCGCCCGGCGTCGACGTGGGTCCGCTCGGACGGCGGCTGGTGGCGCACCTGATCGACGGGGTGGTTCCGGCCGTGCTGCTCGTGGCGCTCAGCCGGACCCGCGAGCCGGGCTTGCAGATCGGCGACGCGTTGGCGGCCGTGCTGCTGCTGGCCTGGTGGCTGTTGGTGTGGTGGATGTTCGCCACCCGAGCCGCCGGGCCCGGGATGCGGCTGATGAAGCTCCAGCTCGTGGGCTTCCGGGACGGCCGGCCGTTAGGCTGGGGCCGGTTTCTGATCCGCTCACTGGTCCTCGCGCTGCTGAGCGCCACCGGTGTGGGGTTGCTCGTGCTGGTGCTCCTGCTGCTCCGCCACCCCCGCTACCAGGGCTGGCACGATCTGGCCGCCGGCTCGGTGGTGATCCAGGAGCGGACGCTGGCGCCCCTGGACGGTCGCGCTTCCGCGGTGACGAGCGGTTTGCCCCCCGTGCCTGCACCCGCCCCCACCGACGTCCGTCCCGCCACGCAGGCCCCGCGCGGTGAGGTCCCTCCCGCACCTGCTGGGGGGCGAGGCCAGGAGGCCGTCGAGGTGGGGGACCGCACGGAGTTGATCCAGCCCTCCCGCCGCGGCCCGGCGACCGCACCTCCGCATCCGGTCCCCGCCTGGACCGCTCTCCTCGACGACGGCCGGGAGGTGCCGGTGCGCGGGCTGGTCCTGTTCGGGCGCAACCCGCAGCCCCGACCGGGGGAGGAGACCGCTGAGCTCGTCAAGCTCGCCGACGAGACCCGCACCGTCTCCAAGTCCCACCTGGCCCTCGGCCTCGACGGCGAGACGCTGGTGGTGGTCGACCGCGGCTCGACCAACGGTTCCACGGTGACGACCCCGGACGGGATGACGACGGTCTGCGAGCCTGAGCACGCGATGCCGGTGCCGGAGGGATCGGTCGTCTCCATGGGCGACCACTGGCTGACGGTCCGCCAGGACTGAGCGCGCCAGCTCCTCGCTCCCGGTAGGGTCGCGGCCATGCTGCTCTCCGACCGCGACATCCGGGCCGAGGTCGAGGCGGGCCGCATCGGCTTGGAGCCGTACGAGCCGGCGATGGTGCAGCCGTCGAGCATCGACGTACGGCTCGACCGGTTCTTCCGCGTCTTCGAGAACCACCGCTACCCCCACATCGATCCCGCGGAGGAGCAACCGGAGCTGACCCGTGCGGTCGAGCCGGTGCCGGGCGAGCCGTTCATCCTGCACCCGGGCGAGTTCGCGCTGGGGTCGGTCTTCGAGGTGGTCACCCTGCCTGACGACGTGGCGGCGCGCGTGGAGGGCAAGTCCTCGCTGGGCCGGCTGGGTCTGCTCACTCACGCCACGGCAGGGTTCATCGACCCGGGCTTCTCGGGTCACGTGACCCTGGAGCTCTCCAACGTCGCCACCCTGCCCATCAAGCTGTGGCCGGGCATGAAGATCGGCCAGTTCTGCTTCTTCCGGCTCACCTCTGCGGCCGACTTCCCCTACGGCTCGTCGCAGTACGGCTCTCGTTACCAGTACCAGCGCGGGCCCACCCCGAGCCGTTCGCACCTCAACTTCCAGCGCTTCTGACGCCGGCCGCGCGGTCGGTGCGGCCCAGGCCGCACCCGCCAGACGACCGTGGGTTCGATCAGCCGTCGCGTCGGACGGACTCCAACAACAGCTGGGCGACGTCAAGCACCTCCACCGGGACCGGTGAGCTTCCCGACGGCTGCTCGGAGGCCAAGCCGTCGGAGAGCATCACCCGGCAGAAGGGGCAGCCCGTCGCGATCGCGGCTGGACCGGTGCCCGCACCCGCCGCCTCCAGGGTGGCGAGCGCCTCGGCAGCGCGGTCGGTGTTGATCCGGGTGCCGATCTTCTCCTCCATCCACATGCGGGCCCCGCCCGCCCCGCAGCAGAAGGAGCGGGAGCCGTGCCGGGGCATCTCGGCCAGCCTCGCGCCGGGGATCGAGCCCAGCAGCTCGCGTGGGGGGTCGTAGATCTGGTTGTGTCGGCCCAGGTAGCAGGGGTCGTGGTAGGTGATCGTGCGTCCGCCCACCGCACCGGCCGGCGGAGCGACCGGCGTCAGCCGGCCGTCACGGACCAGCCGGTTCAGCAGCTGGGTGTGATGGACCACTTCGGCCGAGACGCCCAGCTCCGGGTACTCGTTCTTCAAGGTGTTCAGGCAGTGGGCGCAGGTGGTGACGATCTTGGTGGCGCGGGCTTCGGTGAGCGTCGCCACGTTCTCCAGCGCCAGCTGCTGGAAGACCAGCTCGTTGCCCGCCCGACGGGCGGGGTCGCCGGTGCAGGTCTCGCCGTTGCCGAGCACGGCGAAGGTGACCTCGGCTGTGTGCAGCAGCTCGGCCACCGCCCTCGTCGTCTTTCTCGCGCGGTCCTCGTAGGCTCCGGCGCAACCGACCCAGAACAGGTACTCGACCTCGGTCAGGTCCTCGATGTCCTCCCCGACCACGGGCACCGGGAAGGGAAGGTCCCTGGCCCAGTCCATCCGGCCGCGCGGGCTCATGTTCCACGGGTTGCCCTTGCCCTCCAGCCCCTTGAACAACCCGTTCAGCTCCTTCGGGAAGTCGCCCTCCATCAGCACCTGATGACGTCGCAGGTCGAGGATGTGGTCGACGTGCTCGATGTCCACCGGGCACTGCTGGACGCAGGCGCCGCAGCTGGTGCACGACCACAGCACGTCGGGGTCGATGACCCCCGCCACGCCGTCACTGACCTGGATGGGCCCGACCAGCGGCCGGTCGGCCTCGAGCAGTGCGCTGGCGGGGAGTGACGCCCTGGCCTCCTCGGCCGCCCGCAGGTAGGGAGCCTTGGCGTAGGCGTGGTCGCGGAGCGCGGTGACCACGAGCTTGGGAGAGAGGGGCTTGCCGGTGTGCCAGGCGGGGCACTGCGACTGGCAGCGTCCGCACTCGGTGCACGAGGTGAAGTCGAGCAACCCCTTCCAGGTGAAGTCCTCGACCTTGCCGGTGCCCAGGCGGGCGTCCTCGTCGAGGTCCTCGATGTCGGCGAAGTCGACGGGCTTGCCGCCGACCGTGACCGGCGGCAGAGCTCCCAGGGCCGGCTTGCCGTCCGCCCGCCGCTTGAACCAGATGTTGGGCCAGGCCGTGAACCGGTGCCAGGCCACCCCCATCGTGGTGTTCAGGCCGATGGTGACGAACCAGGCCATCGAGATGATGATCTTGAGAGCGGCGACCAAGACGACGGCGCGCGCCACTCCTGCGTCGGGGAGGCCGGCGGGGAGCAGGAACCACGTCAGCGGGAACTCCCAGCGCGTCGTGGTCGCCCCCCACAGCTGGAACTCCAGCGCACGGAGGGCCAGCACGCAGACGACGATGCCCAGGATGGTCAGCTCGACGTAGACGCCCTGCCAACCGGTGGAGCCGTAGAAGCGCGAGGCGCGACCCAGGCGCAGCGAGCGGGCCCGCACCCCGATCAGGTAGAGGATGGCCAGCAGCCCGGACCAGGCGAGGACCTCGCTGGCCCAGGCGTAGACGATCCAGTGGCCGACGACCGGCAGCGCGAAGCGCGGGTCGAACAGCTGGCCGTAGGCCGTCACGAGGGTGAGGAGGAGACCGCCGAAGGCGAGGAAGACCAGCCAGTGCGCCACCCCGACCCTGGACCACTGGAGCATGCGGGTGTGACCGAAGGTCTCGGCGAGCAGGTGCCGCCAGCGCGCCCCCGGAGCGTCGCGACGGCCGACGAGCGGCCGTCCCAGACGCAGCACCCCGACGATGGAGGCTGCGGCACGGGCGAAGAGAGCGACACCCAGCACGGACACGGCCAGGGCCAGCGTCACGGCGACGACCACACCGCCACCTCCTCCTCGCTCTTCTCGCGGGCGCCTCTCCGCTGAGGCCTGTGCTCACGGTAATGGAGGTCACTGACAGCACGGGTCGACCGGAGCGGCTGAGGCTGGACCCGGCCACCTCGTCCTGCCGGGCGCAGGAGGGGTCGGCGATCCTCCCCGCCTGGTCCCGAGGGCGCGCCGGTCGCAGGTGGGGGGTTTGTCGGAGGTGCCGGTTAGGGTCGGACGCGACCGACCAGCGGGTGGCGAGAGGCAGGGGGTGCGGCATGATCGAGTTCGAGTCCGTCGGGAAGACCTTCCGAGATGGCACGGCCGCGGTGGTGGACCTGAGCCTGCAGGTGCCGTCCGGTCAGATCACGACGGTGGTCGGACCCTCCGGTTGCGGCAAGACGACGACGTTGCAGATGGTCAACCGGATGCTCGAGCCCACCTCGGGCCAGATCACCTGGGACGGGAAGCCGCTCCGTTCGCAGCGCAAGACGACGCTCCGCCGCCAGATGGGTTACGTGATCCAGAGCGGAGGGCTGTTCCCGCACCGCACGGTCGTGGAGAACATCGGCACCGTCCCCGGCCTGCTGGGGTGGACCAAGGCCAAGACCCGGAAACGCTCGTTGGAGCTGCTGGAGAACGTCGGGCTGGATCCCAAGCTGGGCGACCGCTACCCCGCGCAGCTCTCCGGCGGCCAGCAGCAGCGCGTCGGCGTGGCCCGCGCGCTCGCCGCCGACCCGCTCGTGCTGCTGATGGATGAGCCGTTCTCGGCCGTCGACCCGGTGGTGCGCAGCGAGCTGCACGCGTTCTTCCTCGACCTGCAGCGTCAGATCAGCAAGACGATCATCCTGATCACCCACGACATCGACGAGGCCATCAAGCTCGGGGACCAGGTCGCCATCCTGCGCGTGGGCGGCCACCTGGCCCAGGTCGGCACGCCCCAGCAGCTGCTCGACGAGCCGGCCGACGCCTTCGTGGAGGGTTTCGTCGGCCGTGACCGGGGCTACCGCTCCCTTTCCTTCCTGCCGGCCTCGACGCTGAGTCTCGACGGCGTCCCCGCTGTCCGGGACGTGTCGGCGGCTTCGGGTGGGAGGCCCACCCTCGTCCTGGACGGCGACGCCCGCCCCGTCGGCTGGGTGCTGCCCGACCAGCCGGGGGTGACGGCGCCGCTGGGAGCCACCTTCGACGTCGAGGAGGGCACGGTGCGCCAGGCCCTCGATGCCGTCCTCACCTCACCGGCGGGCCTCGCTGTCGGAGTGGCCCCCGGCAGCGGGCGCTACGCCGGGGTGGTCTCCACCGAGACCATCCTGGCCGGCGTGCACCAGGCGCGCGTCCGTCAGGCCCAGACGGTTAGCCTTCGCGACGAGACCGTCGGCGGGGCGCCGGACGACCAGGACGGGAGCGTGCAGGCGTCCCTCGTCGTCGACGGTGCCGGGGACCAGGAGCTCCGCGGGCACAACTCTCACCCGGTCGAGCTGGGTGAGGAGAGCGGCCAGGACGTCGACGCGGACGCCTTCGCGCCGGGTCCTCCGCTCCTGGGCGGCGACGCGCGCCCAGCGGCCGGGATGTCTTCAGACGAGGGCGAACGCGAGACGGAGGAGCTCCGCCCCGTCCCCGTTGAGGACGGAGAGGTGCGACGATGAACTGGGGCTGGATCCAGAACAACCTCCCCGACATCGCCTCCTTCCTCGGCCAGCACGTGCTGCTCGCGGTGCTGCCGGTGCTCGCCGCCCTCGTCATCGCCCTGCCGCTCGGCTACCTCGTCTTCCGCACCGGCAAGGGCGCCAACCCGATCCTCGCGGTGCTGGGCGTCATCTACTCGATCCCCTCGCTCGCCCTCTTCGTCGCGCTGCCGGTGCTGCTGGGCACCCGGATCCTCGACCCGGTCAACGTCGTGGTGGCGCTCACGATCTACTCGGTGGCGCTGCTGGTCCGCAGCGTGGTCGACGGCCTCCGCTCCGTGCCCAGGGACGTCAAGCAGTCCGCCTCCGCGGTCGGCTTCAGCCGGTGGGGCCGGCTGCTGCGGGTGGAGCTGCCCCTGGCCATGCCGGTGGTCTTCGCCGGGTTGCGCGTGGTCACGGTCTCCAACATCGCGCTCGTCACCGTCGCGGTCCTGGTGGCCAGCGGCGGTCTTGGCCAGCTGTTCATCCGGGGTTACAGCAGCATCTTCTACACCCCGCTGATCGTCGGCCTTGTGCTCACGGTGGCCCTCGCGCTGCTCGCCGACGCGATCATCCTGCTCATCCAACGCGGGACCCTGCCCTGGGTGAGGGGGCGGCGCGCGTGAACGTCTTCGGCTACCTGTTGGACGGGGGCAACTGGCCGGGCAGCGGCAAGATCCTCGACCTGCTCCTGCAGCATCTGCTCTACACCGCCGCCGGCGTGCTGCTGGCCGCCGTCGTCGCCATCCCGCTCGGCGTCCTGATCGGGCACACCGGCCGTGGCTCGTTCCTGGTCATCGGGCTGAGCAACGCGGCCCGGGCGATCCCGTCGCTCGGCCTGCTGTTCCTGGCCGTGATGTTGCTGGGCACGGGCGCCGGCAACATCGTGGTGGTGCTGGCCATCCTGGCCCTGCCGGCCATCCTCACCGCCACGGCCGCGGGCGTCGCCGGCGCCGACCGCGGGGCCGTGCACGCCGGCCGTGCGCTGGGGATGACGGAGCGGCAGGTCGCGTCCCAGGTCGAGTGGCCGCTCGCGCTGCCGCTCGTCGTGTCCGGGCTGCGCAGCGCGACCCTGCAGGTCGTCGCCACCGCCACGATCGCCGCCTTCGCCTCGGGCGGCGGCCTGGGCCAGCTGCTCACCAGCGGCCAGGCCCAGAGCGACTACCCGCAGATGTTCGCCGGGGCGATCCTGATCGCTCTGCTGGCGATCACGCTCGACCTGCTCCTCGGGCTAGCCGGCTGGGCTGCGGCGCGCCGGGCGCGTCCGCGCAGCAAGACGGCGGCTGCGGCCGCGGTCGCACCTGTCTAACGTCGAACCGCATAACCTTGTGCACCAGTCGGGTATCGCCCGCCGAGACGGAGTTGACCATGAACCTGAGAAGAAACCTCGCCGTGGCGGGCGTCAGCCTTGCCTCCCTGCTGCTCGCCGCCTGTGGCGGTGGCGGTGGTGGCGGTGGAGCCGACCCGCTCGCCGCGCCGTCCAGTGCGGCGTCCTCGGCTGCGAGCGGCAGCAGTGAGGAGGTCGTGGTCGGCTCTGCGGACTTCACCGAGTCGGCTGTGGTGGCCGAGCTGTACGCGCAGGCCCTGAGCGCCAAGGGTGTGAAGGCCTCCACCAAGTTGCGCATCGGCTCGCGCGAGGTGTACCTGAAGGCGCTCGAGGACGGATCGATCTCGCTCGTCCCGGAGTACACCGGCAACCTGCTGCTCAACTACGACAAGAACTCTGCCGCGACGACGGCGGAGGAGATCAGCACCGAGCTCCCGAAGGTGCTCCCGGCCGACTTCAAGCTCGGCACCCCGTCGGCGGCGGTCGACCAGGACGTCTTCGTCGTCACCAAGGAGTTCTCGGAGAAGAACGGCGTCACCTCGCTCGCCGACCTCAAGAAGGTGTCGGCGGACTCCGTCCTGGGAGGACCCTCGACGTTGGCCACCCGCTCCTACGGAGTGCCTGGCCTAGACAAGGTGTACGGCGCGAAGTTCAAGGAGTTCAAGCCCTACGACGCCCCGGCCGTGCGCGCGCGCGACCTCAACGACGGCAAGATCCAGGTCGCGGAGTTCTTCAGCACCGAGTCGGTCATCACCGACAACGGCTATGTCGTGCTCGAAGACCCGCAGGCGTTGATCCTGCCGCAGAACGTCGTCCCGCTCTACCGCGCCGAGGTCGCGTCCAACACGACGGCGACCGCAGCCATCGACGCCGTCCAGGAGGCCCTCACCACCGAGGAGCTGACGGCGCTCAACAAGAAGGTCGACGTCGACAAGTCCGACGCCGACGACGTCGCCAAGGAGTGGCTGAGCAGCAAGGGCCTGGCCTGAACACTGCCCGCACAGCAACCGCACCCCGGAACCGTCCAGGTTCTGGGGTGCGCTGCGTTCAGGTCCGTTCGCCAAGCCCCTGACACGACGGGCCCCGCACGTACGCTGGCCGTGTCCCGAGTCGAGGAGGTGGCGCGATGGTGCGCTGGAAGAGCGGGGCCGTCACCGCTGGTCTCACCGGGGCGCTGAGCGCGTCGTTCCTGGTGGCCGGTCCGTCCGAGGTCGCCGACGCCGCCCCCATCCTGCGCTACACCCCCGTCGTGCAGGGTCTGACGATTCCCTGGGACCTCACCTGGGTGGGGCCGGTTCTGCTGTTCAACGAGCGGGACGGAAGCCTCTTCAGCAAGCGGGGCGGCGCTGCGGCGCGGAAGGTCGCGTTCCCGCTGCCCACGCCCGTGACCACCAGTGAGGGTGGCTTGCTGGGGATGGTGGCTGACCCCAAGGCGGCGACGAACAAGCTCTTCTACACCTGTTCGACGAGTGCCCGGAACCGTGACGTCCGGGTGCTGCGATGGCGGCTGACTTCCGACACCCGCGCCGTGGCGGTCGGCAAGCCGGTGGTTGCCGGCATCCCGCTGACCAGCGGCCGGCACAGCGGGTGCCGGCTCCTTTCAGCCCCAAGGGCGTGCTCTACATCGGCACCGGGGACGCCGCGGAGGGCACCAACCCGCAGCGGAAGTCCTCCCTGGGTGGCAAGGTCCTGCGGGTCTACTCCAACGGGTCCATTCCCAGGACCAACCCGTTCTACTCCCGTGGCGGCAACGCGCGGTACGTCTGGAACTACGGCCACCGCAACATCCAGGGCCTGGCGGTCCGCCCCAGCACCGGCCACCTCTACACCGCTGAGCACGGCCCCGACCGCGACGATGAGGTCAACCTCGTCCGCAAGGGTGCCAACTACGGCTGGAACCCGGTGCCCGGGTACAACGAGTCCGTCCCGATGACCGACCGTCGGAAGTACCCCCGGGCGGTGCGCGCCGTGTGGAGATCCGGCACGCCGACCGTCGCCACCAGTGGGCTGACCTTCCTCAGCGGCAGCCGGTGGGAGACCTGGAACGGCGCCCTCGCCGTCGCCGAGCTCAAGGAACAGACGGTCCGGCTGCTCTTCCTCGACCGGGCCGGCACCGTCACCAGCACCCGGCTGATGCCGGGCGCAGACCGCTTCGGCCGGATCCGCACCGTGCAGCAGGGCCCGGACGGCCTGCTGTACCTCACGACGTCCAACGGGAACGGCCAGGACAAGATCATCCGCGTCACGCCGAGCTGAGGCCTGGCCCGCAGCCGGCCCTCAGTCCTCCGGGGGTGGTTCCGCGCCCGCCCGCTCGTCCCGCTCGGCCCACTCCAGCAGCGTGTCGAGACGGTACGGGTGGTCATCGAGGTCGGCGTGCAGGTCCCCGATCGAGCCGAAGCGGGCCGGCATCGTGGCCAGGGTGAAGTCGGCGGGCTCCGCGTCGGCGATCTCCTCCCACCGCAAGGGAGCCGAGACCCGACCCTCCGGCGTCCCCCGCACCGAGTAGGCCGACGCGATGGTGTGGTCCCGGGCGTTCTGGTTGTAGTCCACGAAGACCGAGGCCGGATCGCGGTCCTTGCGCCACCACGTGGTGTCCACCAGGCCGTCGGCTCTGCGCTCCACCTCGCGGGCGAAGGCGAGGGCCGCCCGGCGGACGTCGCCGAACCCGTGGTCGGGGACCACCCGGACGTAGATGTGCAAGCCCTTGCCGCCGGAGGTCTTGGGGTACCCGACGGCCCCGAGCTCGGCGAGCACCTCCTGCACGACGACGGCGGTCCGGCGGACGTCGTCGTAGGTCGCCGCCGGCATCGGGTCGAGGTCGATCCGCCACTCGTCGGGTGACTCGGTGTCCTCGCGGCGGGAGTTCCAGGGGTGGAACTCGACCGTGGACATCTGGACGGCCCACAGCACGTCCGCGGGGTGGGCGACGCACAGCTCGTCGGCGTGCCGGTTGTAGCGCGGGAAGTGCACGCGGACGGTCTCCAGCCACGGAGGCGCCCCGGACGGCACCCGCTTCTGGTGCACCTTCGCCCCGTCGACGCCGTCCGGGAAGCGATGCAGCATACAGGGCCGGTGGTAGAGAGCGTTGACGATCCCCGGAGCGACGGAGAGGTAGTAGCGGGCGAGGTCGAGCTTGGTCTCACCCCGGGCGGAGAAGTAGACCCGCTGCGGGTTGCTGATCGAGACCGTGCGCCCCTCGACCTCCAGCTCGACGCGTTCGGCCACCATGGTCGGAGGCTACCGTCGCCTCCGTCCCCTGGGCAGGCCGGCGGCCGTCACCGGCTGGCGTGATGCTCCTAGGGGGTTGTCGGTGGCGGCGCCTAGGTTGGTGACATGAGCATGGAGAGCGCCGCCTGGTCGACCCTGTACCGGACCATCTCCGCGCAGCAGGAGAGGCGGCCCTTCTCCCGCGTCACCGTCCGCCGGATCGCCGCCTTCGCCCGACCGCAGCGCGTCGCGCTCGGCGTCTTCGTCCTGCTCAGCGTGGTCGGCGCCTTCCTCGCCGTCGCCACGCCGCTGCTGGCGGGGCAGGTCATCGACGCCATCACGAACCGGTCGGCGCCCGGCGTCGTGGTGCGGCTCGCCCTGCTCATCGCCGTGATCGCCGTCGTCGAGGCCGGCGTCGGTCTCGTCTCGCGCTGGCTGTCGGCCCGCATCGGCGAGACGCTGATCCTCGACCTGCGCCGGGCGGTGTTCGACCACGTGCAGACGATGCCCGTCGCCTTCTTCACCCGGACGCGGACCGGCGCCCTGGTCAGCCGGCTCAACAACGACGTCATCGGTGCCCAGCGTGCCTTCTCCGACACGCTGTCCGGCGTGGTCGGCAACTTCGTCGCCGTCGTCTTGGCCCTGGTGGTGATGCTCGCGACGTCGTGGCAGATCACCGTGCTGGCCTTGTTGCTGCTGCCGGTCTTCGTCCTGCCGGCGCGTCGGATGGGGCGCCGACTGGCCCAGATGCGGCTTGAGGCGGCCAACCACAACTCGACCATGAGCACGCAGATGACCGAACGGTTCTCCGCGCCCGGCGCGACCCTGGTCAAGCTGTTCAGCCGACCCGACCGGGAGTCAGCCGAGTTCGGCGTCCGGGCGACCCGGGTGCGAGACATCGGGGTCAGCTCTGCCTACCTCCAGATGGTCTTCGTGACGGCGCTGACCCTCGTTTCGGCCTTGGCGCTCGCGCTGGTGTACGGGCTGGGCGGCTGGTTCGCCCTGCGCGGCACCCTGGAGGCGGGCTCGGTGGTGACGATGGCCCTGCTGCTCACGCGCCTCTACGCCCCGCTCACCTCCCTGGCCGGCGCCCGGGTCGAGGTGATGAGCGCTCTGGTCAGCTTCGAGCGGGTGTTCGAGATCCTCGACCTGCCCGCCCTGATCACCGAACGGCCCGGCGCGACCGTGGTGCCCCCGGGCCCGGTGGGGATCGAGTTCGACCACGTCGACTTCGCCTACCCCACCGCCGACAAGGTCTCCCTGGCCTCGCTGGAGGAGGTGGCCGTCCTGGACAACCGCGGCGGTGTGCCGGTGCTGCACGACGTCACCTTCCGCGCCGAGCCCGGGCAGATGATCGCCCTGGTGGGGTCCTCGGGCGCCGGCAAGTCGACTATCGCCCAGCTGCTGGCCCGGCTCTACGACGTGGACGGCGGCGCGGTCTGCATCGGCGGCGTCGACGTCCGCGACCTCACCTTCGCCGGTCTGCGGGAGGCCCTCGGCATGGTCACCCAGGACGGACACCTGTTCCACGACTCCATCCGGGGCAACCTGCTCCTGGCCAACGCCGACGCCACCGAGGAGGAGCTGTGGGCGGCCCTGCGCCGCTCCCGTCTCGACACGCTGGTGGCTGAGTTGCCCGCCGGCCTCGACACCGTGGTGGGGGAGCGCGGCTACCGGCTCTCGGGCGGAGAGCGTCAGCGGTTGACCATCGCCCGGCTGCTGCTGGCCCAGCCGCGGGTGGTCATCATGGACGAGGCGACGGCGTCGCTGGACTCCACCTCCGAGGCGGCGGTCACCGCCGCCCTCGGCGAGGCGTTGCAGGGGCGGACTGCTCTGGTCATCGCCCACCGGCTGTCCACGGTGCGCTCGGCCGACCTGATCCTGGTGCTGGAGGGCGGCCGGATCATCGAGCGGGGACGGCACGGCGAGCTGCTGGCAGCCGACGGTCGCTACGCCGAGCTGTACCGGACCCAGTTCGCGGCCGGCCCGGGCGGCGCCACGGCTCTGGAGCCGCGGGAGGAGGCGCCCCTCAAGGGATGACCGGCGGGGCGAAGGGAGACCGTCCGCCCGGCTCCTCGGCAGTCGGCGGGACGGACCGCCCCGCTGGCGCAGCCAGCGGCAGCCCGACGGTGAAGGTGGTCCGGCCCGGCTGGCTGGACACGGTGACCTGACCGTGGTGGGCCTCGACGACGGCGGCGACGATGGCCAGGCCCAGACCGGTGCTGGTGCCCGCCGCCCCATCCGCGGCGCGCACCCGACTGGTGTCGGCGCGGGTGAACCGCTCGAAGACCTGGTTCCCTACCCCCTCGGGGATCCCGGGGCCGTCGTCGGTCACCGTCACCACGGCCTGACCCTGCAGCACCTGGAGCCCGGTCTCCACCCGGGTGCCCGATGGGGTGTGGGTGCGGGCGTTGGCCAGCAGGTTCACCACGACCTGGTGCAACCGGTGCCGGTCGCCGAGGGCCTGGACGGGCTCGGGCGGCAGGCTCAGCTGCCAGGAGTGCTCGGGACCCGCGGCCCGCGCGTCGCTGACGGCGTTGATGACCACCTCGGTGAGGTCGACGGGAGCCACCTCGATGGCCGGTCCCGAGTCCAGGCGGGCCAGCAGCAGCAGGTCCTCCACCAGCCGCGACATCCGCTCGGCCTCGGACTCGACGCGGGACATGGCGAAGGCCGTGTCCGCGGGCAGCGCGTCGCGACCGCGCCGGGTCAGCTCGGCGTAGCCCCGGATGGCGGCCAGCGGGTTGCGCAGCTCGTGCGAGGCGTCGGCAACGAAGCGACGGACCCGGGTCTCGCTGGCCTGACGGGCGGCGAGCGCGTCCTCGACGTTGTTGAGCAGGTGGTTGAGCGCCTGCCCCACCCGGCCCACCTCCGAGGCCGGGTCGGCGTCGGCGGGCGGGACCCGGACGGCGAGCGCGACCTCGCCACGGTCCAGCGGCAGCTGGGACACCTGCTGGGCCGTCGCCGCCACGCGGTGGAGCGGGCGCAGGCTGCGCAGCACGACCGTGCGGGCCGCGACCGCGGCCCCGCCGACGGCCAGCAGGCTCAGCAGCGCCTCGAGAGCGGCGACCTGGGCGAGGAGCCGGTCCACGTCAGTGAGGGGCACTCCGACCACCACGCGCCCCTGCTGGACCTCCACGGAGGTGCCGACGGTGTACGACAGCGCGTAGCTGGCCACGCGGTAGCGTCCGAGGCCCTCCACCTCCACCGTGCGCTTCTGGCCGGTGGTCGGGATCGCCGCCAGGCTCGAGGCGGCGGCGTCACCCAGCGGAGCCGGATCCCCTGACCCCCGCCGCAGGATGCCGCTGTCGACCAGGGTGCCGTCGGCGAGGAAGGCGGCGATGATGGTGTCCTGGGGGTTCCCGATCTGGACGATGTCGCCCCGTCGGCCAGGGCGGCCGAATTGAGGGCCCTCGCGCTGCCCCGCCACGGCGGCGTTGACCTGTCGGTCGATCTGCTGCAGCAGCAGCTGGCGGGTGGCGAGAGCGGTGGCCAGGCTCAGCAGCACGGCCGCGAGCGCGACCAGAGCGGTGACACGGATGACCAGCTGGCGGCCCAGCGTGCCGCTGCCCAGCGGGGCAGGGGGGTTGCTGGGCGCGGCCAGGGCGCCAGGATGGGCGGGGCCCGGGCCGACGGTGGCGCTCACGGCGCCGGGCGCAGCACGTACCCCGCGCCCCGCATGGTGTGAATCATCGGTGCGCGGTCGGCGTCGATCTTCTTGCGCAGGTAGGAGATGTAGAGCTCGACGACGTTGGCCTGACCGCCGAAGTCGTAGTTCCAGACCCGGTCGAGGATCTGGGCCTTGCTCAGCACCCGGCGCGGATTGCGCATCAGGTAGCGCAGCAGCTCGAACTCGGTCGCGGTGAGCTGGATGTCCACGCCGCCGCGGGTCACCTCGTGGCTGTCCTCGTCCAGGGTGAGGTCACCGACCACGAGCGTCGAGCCGCTCCGGGTGGAGGTGGCACCGCTGCGGCGCAGCAGCGCACGGAGGCGGGCGATCACCTCCTCCAGGCTGAAGGGCTTGGTGACGTAGTCGTCGCCTCCGGCGGTCAGGCCGCTGATGCGGTCGGCGACCGCGTCCTTGGCGGTCAGGAAGATCACCGGGACGTCGGGGTCCTCCGCCCGGATGCGGCGCATGACCTCGAGGCCGTCGAAGTCAGGAAGCATCATGTCCAGCACGATGGCGTCGGGCCGGGTTTCCCGAGCCGCCTTGACCGCCGCCGTCCCCGAGGCCGCCGTCGTCACCTGCCAGCCCTCGTAGCGCATGGCCATCGACAGCAGCTCGGTCAGGCTCGGCTCGTCGTCCACGGCCAGCACCCGGATGGGGGTGCCGTCGGGGCGGGTGAGCGGAGCGGTGGCGGCGTCGGTCCGGGTCATGGACCCAATTTCGCACCTGCAGCGAGGACCTGACTGTGCAGAACCTGTGTGTCGGCTGTGGTGGTTGCTCCTCGAGCCGCCCAGAAGCAACTCAGCAGACGACCTGCTCCTGCAGAGAGGGAATAGCCCGCCTGCAGACCAGGTTGAGTCTTATGCGCTCAAGGTGCGGTTGCATTGCCGACGACGAGTCGGGCATAGTTGAGTGGAAGTCGCTCAAGGACTAAGGTTGAGCGCAGCAGGCTCAAGCAAGACATCGAACTTCCTGGAGGAATACACCATGGCTCGTGCAGTCGGCATCGACCTCGGGACGACCAACTCGGTCGTCGCCGTGCTCGAGGGTGGAGAGCCCACCGTCATCCCCAACGCCGAGGGCGCCCGCACCACGCCCTCGGTCGTCGCCTTCGCCAAGGGTGGCGAGGTGCTGGTCGGCGAGGTGGCCAAGCGTCAGGCCGTCACCAACGTCGACCGGACCATCCGTTCCGTCAAGCGCCACATGGGCACGGACTGGAAGGTCAAGATCGACGACAAGGACTACCGGCCCCAGCAGATCAGCGCCTTCGTGCTGCAGAAGCTGAAGCGCGACGCCGAGGCCTACCTGGGCGAGCAGGTGACCCACGCGGTGATCACGGTCCCGGCGTACTTCTCCGACGCCGAGCGCCAGGCCACCAAGGAGGCCGGGGAGATCGCCGGCCTGACCGTCGACCGGATCATCAACGAGCCGACCGCCGCCGCCCTGGCCTACGGACTCGACAAGGGCGGGTCTGACCAGACCATCCTCGTCTTCGACCTCGGCGGCGGCACCTTCGACGTGTCCCTGCTGGAGATCGGCGACGGCGTCTTCGAGGTCAAGGCCACCAAGGGCGACAACCGCCTCGGTGGCGACGACTGGGACTCCCGGATCGTCGACTGGCTGGTCAAGCAGTTCAAGAGCAAGTTCGGCACCGACCTGTCCAAGGACAAGATCGCCCGCCAGCGGCTCCAGGAGTCCGCCGAGAAGGCCAAGATCGAGCTGAGCTCGGCCAGCGAGACCTCCATCAACCTGCCCTACATCACCCTCGGCGAGTCCGGCCCGCTGCACCTGGAGGAGCGGCTCACGCGCTCGGAGTTCCAGCGGCTGACCTCGGACCTGCTCGACCGCTGCCGCACCCCGTTCAACGCCGTGGTGTCCGACGCCAAGATCTCCGTCGGTCAGATCGACCACGTGATCCTGGTCGGTGGCTCCACCCGGATGCCCGCCGTCGTCGAGCTCGTCAAGGAGCTGACGGGTGGCAAGGAGCCCAACAAGGGCGTCAACCCCGACGAGGTCGTGGCCCTGGGCGCCAGCCTGCAGGCCGGTGTCTTGAAGGGTGAGGTCAAGGACGTCCTGCTGCTCGACGTGACCCCGCTGAGCCTCGGCATCGAGACCAAGGGTGGCGTGATGACCAAGATCATCGAGCGCAACACGACGATCCCCACCAAGCGCTCCGAGGTGTTCACCACCGCCGACGACAACCAGCCTTCGGTGATGATCCAGGTGTACCAGGGCGAGCGGGACTTCGCCCGGGACAACAAGTCGCTCGGCAACTTCGAGCTGACCGGCCTGCCGCCGGCTCCGCGCGGCGTGCCGCAGATCGAGGTCGCCTTCGACATCGACGCCAACGGCATCGTCCACGTGCACGCCAAGGACATCGCCACCGGCAAGGAGCAGTCGATGACGGTCACCGGCGGCTCCGCACTGGGCAAGGACGACATCAACCGGATGGTCCAGGAGGCCGAGGCCAACGCCGAGGAGGACCGCAAGCGTCGCGAGGCCGTGGAGCTGCGCAACGAGGCGGACAACCTGGTCTTCCGTACCGAGAAGCTGATCAGCGAGAACGCCGACAAGATCACCGACGACGTCAAGGCGCCCGTCGAGGAAGCGGTGAGCGAGGTCAAGGCCGCGCTCGAGGGCACCGACGACGACGCCGTGAAGGCTGCGGTGGAGAAGCTCAACACCACCAGCGCCGCCCTGGGCCAGGCCATGTACGCCGCGGCCGCGGCCCAGCAGGCGCCGTCCGAGGCCGGGGAGTCGAGCGACAATGCCGGGTCGAACGGAGCGGGCGGCTCAGCCAGCGCCGACGACGACGTCGTCGACGCCGAGATCGTGGACGACGACCAGGCCGCGAGCGACTCCAAGTGAGCGAACGGCCGATGAGCGACCACGACGAGCAGCACGAGGACGGACCCCAGGGCCCGACCGTGCGCGACCGGCGCCGTATCGACCCGGAGACCTTCCAGGTCCGGGAGCCGCAGTCCGCTGCGGCCCCCGGGCCGGAGGGCCCCGCCGGGGCCGATCCCGACCCGAGCCCGACCGGTTCCGTAGGCGAGGACGAGCAGGTGCAGCAGCTGCAGAGCGCCCTGGCCGAACGGACCGCGGACCTGCAGCGGCTGCAGGCCGAGTACGTGAACTACAAGCGCCGGGTCGACCGCGACCGCGACCTGACCCGCAAGGTGGCGCTGGAGGGGTTCGTCAAGGACCTCCTGCCCGTCCTCGACGACGTCCGGTCCGCGCGTGAGCACGACGAGCTCAACGGGGCCTTCAAGGCCGTCGGCGAGCAGGTCGAGCGGATCACCGCCAAGCACGGGCTGGAGAGCTTCGGGGTGAAGGGTGACCCCTTCGACCCGCACGTGCACGACGCGCTCATGCAGGTGCCCGCCGAAGGCGTGGACGGACCGACCTGCGTGGAAATCCTGCAGCCCGGCTACCGGATCGGGGACCGCGTCCTGCGACCGGCCCGGGTGGCGGTAGGCGAGCCGGTCGAGGGATCGGCAGCACCGGCGTCCGAGCAGGTCGTCGATCCCGGCGCGGGCACAGCCGACGCCGGTGCGGAGCAGTGACCGGCTGACCGGCCGGGGCCGGCGCGGCACGCCGGGACCGAAGACCATCGAGGGGAGGCGTTCATGAGCACGAAGGACTGGATCGAGAAGGACTTCTACAAGGTCCTGGGGGTGGCGAAGGACGCCAAGCCCGAGGACATCAAGAAGGCGTACCGCCAGCTGGCCCGGCAGAATCACCCGGACCAGAACCCGGGTAACCCCGAGGCCGAACGGCGCTTCAAGGAGGTGTCCGAGGCCAACGACGTCTTGTCGAGCGAGAGCAAGCGCAAGGAGTACGACGAGGCCCGGCGGCTCTTCGGCGGCGGTGGCTTCCGCTTCCCGCGCAGCGGGGGCGGCGGGTCCGGCGGCGGGCCGTCGGTCGACGACCTCTTCCGCCAAGCCGGCGACTCCGGGTTCTCCGACATCTTCGGTGGCCTGTTCAACGGCGCCGGGGGCGCCCGCACGGCAACCACCCGCACGTCCACCAGCCGGGGGCCGCGACGCGGCAGCGACGTCGAGGGTGAGGTGACCGTCGACTTCGTCCAAGCGATCGAGGGCGTCACCGTCGGCATGCAAATGGTCTCGGACGCGGCCTGCGCGCAGTGCCACGGCACCGGGGCGAAGGCTGGCACCGTCCCCAAGGTCTGCCCTACCTGCGAGGGCAGCGGCATGCAGACCTCGACCTCGGGCGGAGTGTTCGCGGTCACCGAGCCCTGCCGGGACTGCCGCGGGCGCGGCATGGTGGTCGACGACCCCTGTCCGGTCTGCCACGGCTCCGGCCGCGGCAAGTCCACCCGCACTATGCAGGTGCGGATTCCCGCGGGCGTCACCGACGGCCAGCGGATCCGGCTCAAGGGCAAGGGTGGGGCCGGCGAGAACAGCGGGGCCGCCGGCGACCTCTACGTCGTCGTGCACGTGCGCCCGCACCCCGTCTTCGGCCGCAAGGGGGACAACCTCACCCTCACCGCGCCGGTCACCTTCAACGAGGCGGCCCTGGGCGCCGAGATCGAGGTGCCGACCCTGGGCGGACCTCCCGTGACCCTGCGGGTGCCGGCCGGGACGCCCAACGGGCGCACCTTCCGGGTGCGGGGGAAGGGCGTCGGCAAGCGCGACGGCACCAGGGGTGACCTGCTGGTCACCGTCGAGGTGACGGTGCCGGAGACGCTCAGCGCCGAGGCCAGGGAGGCTCTCTCCAGCTACGGCGAGGCCGTCGGGTCGTCCAACCCGCGGGCCAGGCTCTTCGGCTGAGGGCCGTCGGAAGGGAAGGGTGAGCAGGTGGTAGCGGGACTTCCACAGCGGATCGACCACGACGCTCCGGTGTTCGTGATCTCGGTCGCGGCCCAGCTGGCCGGCATGCACCCCCAGACGCTGCGGACCTACGACCGCATCGGGCTGGTGCAACCACGTCGGACCGCCAAGCGGGGCCGGCGCTACTCCGCGCGCAACATCGCGCAGCTCCGGCTCATCCAGCGGCTCAGCCAGGACGAGGGTGTCAACCTCGAGGGCATCCGCCGGATCCTCGCAATGCAGGACGAGATCGACGCGCTCCGGGCCCAGGTCGCTCAGCTCGACGAGCTGGTCGCCCTGGCCCGAGCGGCGCAGGCCGGGAACCGAGTCTTCACCGCCGACCCGACCGGCGACGTGCACCTGGGCGGGGCCGCCCGCCGGCGGCCCGCCCCCCGGGCCATCACCTCCCGCTGAGGGGGAGCGGGCGGCGCGGAATCGTTGAGCGTTCAAGGGTGTTGAGGACAGCATGAAGAACATCGGCTTCCTCTCCTTCGGGCACTGGAACCCCTCCCCGCACTCGGCCACCCGGTCGGCGGCAGACGCGCTCACCCAGTCCATCGAGCTGGCCGTCGCCGCCGAGGAGCTCGGGGTAGACGGCGCCTATTTCCGCGTGCACCACTTCGCCCGTCAGCTGGCGTCACCCTTCCCGCTGCTGGCCGCCGTCGGCGCCCGCACCCGCCGGATCGAGATCGGTACCGGCATCATCGACATGCGCTACGAGAACCCCCTCTACATGGCCGAGGACGCCGGCGCGGCGGACCTGATCTCCGGCGGCCGACTCCAGCTCGGTATCAGCCGGGGATCGCCCGAGCAGGTCGTCGACGGCTACCGGTACTTCGGCTACGTCCCGGCCGAGGGCTCCGACCACGCCGAGATGGCGCGTCAGCACACGGCTGTCCTGCTCGAGGTCCTGCAGGGGCGGGGGTTTGCCGAGCCCAACCCGCGGCCCATGTTCCCCAACCCGCCGGGACTGCTCCGCGTCGAGCCGCACGCCCCGGGTCTGCGGGAGCGGATCTGGTGGGGCGCTGGGACGCGGGCGACCGCGGAGTGGACGGCCCAGCAGGGCATGAACCTGATGAGCTCGACGCTGCTGAGCGAGGACACCGGCGTGCCGTTCTCCCGCCTGCAGGCCGAGCAGATCGAGCGGTTCCGCAAGGCGTGGGCCGAAGCCGGTCACGACCGCACGCCGCGGGTCTCGGTGAGCCGCAGCATCCTCCCGCTGGTCAACGACCTCGACCGGGCCTACTTCGGGCGCGAGTCCGGCAGCCAGGACCAGGTCGGGTTCCTCGACGGCGGACGCGCGCGGTTCGGCAAGACCTACGCGGGCGAGCCGGACCAGCTGGTCCGTGAGCTCGCCGAGGACGAGGCGGTGGCGGCCGCCGACACGCTGCTGATCACGGTGCCCAACCAGCTGGGCGTGGACTACAACGCCCACCTGCTCCAGTCGGTGCTGGAGCACGTGGCGCCGGAGCTCGGCTGGCGCTGAGCCCGCTCGGCTCAGTCGACGACGCGGACGCCCTTCCAGAAGGCCACCCGGTCCTTGATCTGGGCCGCGGCCGGCTTCGGCTCGGGGTAGGTCCAGGCGGCATCCACGTTGGTGCCACCGTCGACCTGGACGCTGTAGTAGCTCGCGGTGCCCTTCCACGGGCAGACCGAGTGGGTCTCGGTGGGCGTCAGCCCACCCGGCACAGCAGCGTCGAGCGGGAAGTAGTGGTTCCCCTCGACGACGACGGTGTCGTCGGACTCGGCGATGACGGTGTCGTTCCAGATGGCCTTCACGGGTGCTCCTTGGACGGTGCGTGGGTGTGCTCGTCACCATCCTGGCCCGGGGAGGCAAAAAGGCCCGTTGAGCCTGTGCACGACGCCTTGAGCGCCCTCGACGAGCGGCAGCCTGAGGCCATGACCTCCTCCAGCTCGTCCCTGCTCACCGCCGCCGTCCGGACGCCTCACGATCTCGTGCGCCTCTGGACCGCCCTGATGGGGCTCGGCGGCTTCGCCCGCCGCACCCTCTGGCTCGTGTTCCTCGACGACGAGGGCCGTCCCACCCCGGCCGTCATCCCCATCGACGACATCCCCGAGCTCCCGTTCCCGGCCGAGGTCGACTCCTTCCGGCAGTTCTTCGACCACCTGGAGGGGTACGGCACCCCGGTGCTGCTGCTGTCCCGGCCGGGGCCGTCCGCGGTCCAGGAGCATGACCGGCAGTGGGCGGCGGCGCTGGCGTCGTGCGCGCCCCGCTGGCCGCTTCACCTTGCCACGGGAGACACCGCGGGGGCCAGCGTGGTGACCCCGATCCTCGACCCGCCCGGCGGTGCGGACCGCTGAGGCCTCGCGGGCTGGCCGAAGCCCGGTGCGCGGGCCGACACTGGCCACCGGAGGTGGTGGCCGTGGTGTCGACGGAGCCGTTGCGGCGTCTGCCCGGGGCGGGCAGGGCGGAGGTGGCGCCGCCCGCTGCGGTCCGCTGGGCCTCGAGGGCCCTGGTGGCGACCGTCTGGGCGAGCATGACGCTGTTCGGCCTCTACATCTTGGCCTTCTACGCCGGCGCGGTGGTCGAGCGCGACCTCCCGTCCTGGAACGCGGTGCTGCCGCGGCTCTACGAGCGCAGCAGCCCGACGGCCACGGTCGCGATCGGGCTGCACTTCGCGGCGGGCGGGCTGATCCTCGTGCTGGGCTGCGTCCAGCTCGTCCGTGGGGTCCGGGAGCGCCGTCCCGGGCTCCACCGGGTGCTGGGCCGGGTGTACGTGGCCGCCTCGCTGCTCACCGGCGTCGGCGGGCTGGGCTTCATCGTGGCCAAGGGCACTGTCGGTGGCCCGGTCATGGACCTCGGCTTCGGCCTTTACGGGATGGCGGTGGTCGTGGCCGCCGCGCAGACCTACCGCCACGCACGGGTGCGGGCGTTCGAGCGGCACCGGGCCTGGGCGCTCCGGCTGTTCGCGCTGGCCCTCGGCTCCTGGCTCTACCGGATGGACTACGGCTTCTGGTTGCTGCTCACGGGCGGGAGCGGCCACACCGAGGACTTCCGTGGCCCGTTCGACCGGCTGATGGCCTTCGCCTTCTTCGTCCCCAACCTGCTCGTAGTGGAGGCCTACCTGCGCAGCAGCCGGCCACGGCCCTCTGCGCTGACCCGCTGGACCGCCGTCGCCGCACTGGTGGCGGCAACCGCCTTCCTCCTGCTCGGGACCTTCTTCTTCACCACCGAGCTCTGGGGCCCTGCCGTGCTCGACCGGCTTGCCTCCTGAGTCGGCTCGTCGCACAGAGTTGAGCGCAGTGCACTCAACGTGGAATACTGGGGTCTCAGGACAGAGTTGAGTCTGTCGGACTCAAGGACGTCCGCCCACTGCTCGACCACGAAGGACCGCGCACATGGACACGAACAAGCTCACCACCAAGAGCCGTGACGCCGTCTCCACGGCGTTGCGGAACGCCCTCACCACGGGCAACCCCAACGTCGAGCCCTCGCACCTGCTGCACGCGCTGCTGCTGGTTCCAGGCAACACCGTCGCCCCGCTGATCAGCGCTGTGGGGGCCGACCCGGCCGTCGTCGACGCCGCCGCCCAGGGGGCCATCGCCAAGCTGCCCAAGGCCTCCGGGTCCTCCGTCGCGCAGCCGCAGCTCTCGGGCGCGTTCGCGCGCGTGCTGGCCGACGCGGAGAACCGGGCCTCGCAGCTGGGCGACCAGTTCGTGGCGACCGAGCACCTGATGATCTCCCTGGCGGCGGTCGACTCCGACGTCAAGAAGCCGCTGCTCGACCTCAAGGTCGACCCCCGTGCACTCACCCAGGCCTTCAACGAGGTCCGCGGCAGCAGGCGCGTCACCAGCGCCGAGTCCGAAGGGACCTCGTCGGCCCTCGACCAGTACGGCGTCGACCTGACCGCTCAGGCCCGTGAGGGCAAGCTCGACCCGGTCATCGGCCGGGACACCGAGATCCGCCGGGTGGTCCAGGTGCTCGCCCGCCGCACCAAGAACAACCCGGTGCTGATCGGGGAGCCGGGCGTCGGCAAGACCGCCGTCGTCGAGGGGCTCGCCCAGCGCCTGGTCGCCGGTGACGTCCCCGACTCGCTCAAGGGCCGCCGTCTGGTCTCGCTCGACCTGCCGTCGATGGTCGCGGGCGCGAAGTACCGCGGTGAGTTCGAGGAGCGGCTCAAGGCGGTGCTGACCGAGATCCGCGACGCCGAGGGCCAGGTCATCACCTTCATCGACGAGCTGCACACCGTCGTCGGGGCCGGAGCGTCCGGTGACTCCTCGATGGACGCCGGCAACATGCTCAAGCCGATGCTCGCCCGCGGCGAGCTCCGGATGATCGGAGCCACCACGCTCGACGAGTACCGCGAGCGCATCGAGAAGGACCCCGCCCTGGAGCGGCGCTTCCAGCAGGTCTACGTGGGCGAGCCCAGCGTCGAGGACACCATCGCGATCCTGCGCGGCCTGCGCGAGCGCTACGAGGCCCACCACAAGGTGGCCATCACCGACGGCGCCCTGGTCGCGGCCGCCAGCCTCTCCAACCGCTACATCCCGTCCCGCCAGCTGCCGGACAAGGCGATCGACCTGGTCGACGAGGCTGCGTCCCGGCTCCGGATGGAGATCGACTCCTCACCCGAGGAGATCGACGTGCTGCGCCGCAGCGTCGAGCGGATGCAGATGCAGCGCTTCGCACTGGAGAAGGAGTCCGACCCCGGGAGCCGGGAGCGGTTGCTGCGCCTCGACGAGGAGCTCGCCAACACCATGGAGGAGCTGCGTGGGCTGGAGGCCCGCTGGGAGGCCGAGAAGCAGGGCCTGAACCGCGTGGGTGACCTGAAGAAGCAGATCGACGAGCTGCGCAGCCAGGCCGAACGCTACCTCCGCGACGGCGACCTGGTGCGAGCGAGCGAGATCAGCTACGGCGAGATCCCGGCCCTGGAGAAGGAGCTCGACGCCGCCGACAAGGCCGAGAGCCAGCTGCCGCCGATGGTCAGCGAGCAGGTGGGGCCGACCGACATCGCCGAGGTGGTGGCGAACTGGACCGGTATCCCGACCGGCCGGCTGCTGCAGGGGGAGACGGAGAAGCTGCTCTCCATGGAGGACCGGATCGGTCAGCGGCTCATCGGCCAGCGCGCCGCGGTGCGCGCGGTGTCCGACGCCGTCCGTCGCTCCCGGGCCGGGATCTCGGACCCCAACCGGCCGACGGGGTCGTTCCTCTTCCTCGGCCCCACCGGCGTCGGCAAGACCGAGCTGGCGAAGTCCCTCGCCGAGTTCCTCTTCGACGACGAGCACGCGATGATCCGCATCGACATGAGCGAGTACTCCGAGAAGCACTCGGTGTCACGCCTGGTGGGTGCGCCTCCGGGGTACGTGGGGTACGAGGAGGGGGGCCAGCTCACCGAGGCCGTCCGGCGCCGCCCGTACGCCGTCGTGCTGCTCGACGAGGTCGAGAAGGCGCACAGCGAGGTGTTCGACATCCTGCTCCAGGTGCTGGACGACGGCCGGCTCACCGACGGCCAGGGCCGCACCGTCGACTTCCGCAACGTGATCATGATCCTCACCTCGAACCTCGGTTCGCAGTTCCTCGCGAACCAGAGCCTGGACGAGAAGATGAAGCGGGACGCGGTAATGGGCGTGGTCCGGGGCGCCTTCAAGCCGGAGTTCCTCAACCGGCTCGACGAGATCGTGCTCTTCGACGCCCTCGGCACCGAGGAGCTGGCGCGGATCGTCGAGATCAACCTGGGACGGCTCAACGCCCGGCTCGCCGAGCGGCGGATCACCGTCCAGGCCACCCAGGCCGCGAAGGACTGGCTCGCGCTCACCGGGTTCGACCCGGTCTACGGCGCCCGGCCGCTGCGCCGGCTGGTCCAGTCCACCATCGAGGACCAGCTTGCCCGCCGGGTGCTGGCCGGCGAGGTGCTCGAAGGGGACACCATCACCTTCGACGTGGACGCCAGCAGCGACGGCCTCACGGTGGTGGAGTCCGAGCCGCTGACCGTCTGACGGAGTCGCCCGACGAGGTCGCCGTGGCAGCCCCGGACCACCGGGGCCGGGGCTGCCGGCGTCCGGAACCCGCCGCTAGGCTGCCTGGACCGACCCGGGTGGGGCGCAGCCCGGACGGCCCAGCCGCCTGCGTCCCTCCCGTCCTGCACAGCGCGCGTGCCGCACGCCCCGCCCCGAAGCCCCAGGAGTCCTGCTGAGCACCTCGACCACCGGCGAGAACCGGTGGGCTGCGGCCGGCGGGGCGAAGCCCGCGTGGTGAGAGCGGGGGACCTCGTGCTGCGCACCGGCGAGCACCACACCGTGCTGGTGCCCGACCCGGCCCGGCCGCAGGCCTTCACCCTCCGGGTGGGTCGAACGGACCAGTCCTACGTCGACCTCGACGACCCGACCCGGCTCGAGTTCGACTACGTGCAGCGCATCGTCGATGTCGTCGAGTCCGTCGCCCCCGCGGAGGGACGCCTCAGCGTCGTCCACATCGGCGGTGCCGCGCTCACGCTGCCCCGCTACCTCGCCCACACCCGGCCCCGCTCGGCCCAGATCGTCCTGGAACCCGACGCCGAGCTGACCGAGCTGGTCCGCACCCACCTGCCCCTGCCCCGGCAGAGCGGCATCAAGGTCCGCGCCATCGACGGCCGGGCCGGCCTCGCCGCCCTCCGCGAGGAATACGCCGACGTCGTCATCCTCGACGCCTTCGACGGCGCCCAGGTGCCGGCCGAGCTGACCACCGAGACGTTCCTCGCGGACATGCGCCGTGTGCTGAAGCCCGGGGGCACCCTGGTCATGAACGTCACCGACCGCGGCCCCTTCGACTACGCCCGACGGGTGGTGGCCGGGGTGCAGCGCACCTTCGGCCACGTCCTTCTGGCCGCCGAGCCCGCGACGCTCAAGGGCCGCCGCTTCGGCAACGTCGTGGTCGCGGCAGCAGCCGTCGCACTGCCGGTGGAGGTGATCGCCCGGCGCGCGGGTGCCGCGCCCTACCCCTACCGCGTTCTGCACGGCGCGCGGCTCGACCAGCTGGTCGCGGCGGCGGCGCCGTTCACCGCGGACGACGGCTCGCCCTCGCCTGCGCCCCCCGAGGACATGCTCTTCGGCTGATCCCTGGGCGGCAGCGACCTATCCTGGCTGCCATGTCGGGTCCCGGGTTCGCGCCGCCGCCCCCGCGGCCGCCCCAGTTCGGAGCCCCGCAGTTCCAGGCCCCGCAGTTCACGGGTCTGCCGCTCCCGAGGCCGCCCGCTCCTGGTGAGCAGCTGCCGGTGCCGGCCGAGGTCCTCCGGGCGCTTCCGGCCCCCGTGCCGCCCTGGCCCCGGCTACCCGACCCGCCGCAGCGTCCGGCGGTCATCGCCTTGGCCTGCACCCTGGCCGTGATGGGTTCGCTGCAGTGGATCTGTGCCCTCAGTCTGCTGTGGGTGACCGCCAGCGTCGGCGCCGGGGCGTTCGCCGAGGTCAACGACAACGGGGCGCTGTTCCACGTCCTCAACCGCTTCAACTCCCGCATGCTCGACGGCCTCGCCCTGCCGCTCTACCTGTTCCCGCTGGCCTCTGCAGTCACGGGGTTCCTCCTGCTGTCCCGGCGGCCCTGGACCCGCACCCTGCACACCGCGGTCGGGGCGGCGGCCCTGGCCTGGGCGGCCTGGTGGCTGCGCGAGGACCTGCTGTGGTGGTTCAGCGCGGCCTGGTACGTCGTCCTGGCCTGCCTGGTGCTTTGGACCCCCGGGGCCACTGCCTGGTACCGCTGGCGTCCCGAGAGCCCGGACCGGCCCCTCGACTGAGGACCGCCCGACGACGCCGGACCGACGGCCGTCGCCGCCCTTGGCCTGGTCGCCGACGACTTGCACCCGGGCGCTGGACGGCTCACCGGGTGAGCGGCACGGCGTCCCTCCGCTCGCGGAGCTGCCCGAGCCGGCGCACGGCTTCGTCCAGCACGGCGTCGGCCTTGCAGAACGCCCAGCGCACGTAGGGCCGGCCGGCCGCGACGTCGTCGTAGAACACCTGGTGGGGGATCGCTACGACTCCGGCGCTGTGAGGCAGCTCCCGGCAGAAGGTGACCCCGTCGTCGTAGCCGAGGGGGCGGACGTCGGTGGTCATGAAGTACGTCCCCCGGGGGATCACCGGGTCCAGGCCGATGCCGCGCAACCCCTCGGCCAGCCGGTCGCGCTTGCCCTGCAGGCTCTGCCGGTTGGACTCGACCCAGGCATCGCCCTCGTCCAGGGCCCGGGCGATCGCCGGCTGGAAGGGGGCGCCGGAGACGTAGGTGAGGAACTGCTTGACCGCCGTCAGCTCGGTGACGAGCTCAGCCGGGCCCAGGGCCCAGCCGATCTTCCAGCCGGTGGCCGAGAAGGTCTTCCCCGAGGAGGAGATCCGCAGGGTGCGCTCGCGCATGCCGGGGAAGGTGGCGAGCGGGACGTGCTCGGCGTCGTCGAAGACGAGGTGCTCGTACACCTCGTCGCACACGACCAGCACGTCGTGGGCGACCGCCAGCCGGGCGATCTCGGCGAGGTCCTCGCGGCTCAGCACGGTGCCGGTCGGGTTGTGCGGGGAGTTGACCAGCACCAGCTTGGTCCGCGGGGTGAAGGCGGCTGCGAGCTCGGCGTGGTCCAGGCGGAAGTCGGGACCGAACAAGCCCACGCCGACCAGGGTGCCGCCGGCCAGGTTGACCGAGGCGGCGTAGGAGTCGTAGAACGGCTCGAGCGCCACCACCTCGTCGCCGGGGTCCACGAAGGCGAGCATGGCCGCGGCCAGCGCCTCGGTCGCGCCCGTGGTGACCACGACCTCGGTCGCGGCGTCGTACTCCAGCCCGTAGTGCCGACGGCTGTGCGCGACGGCCGCCTCCCGGAGCGGCGCGATCCCGCGCCCCGGCGGGTACTGGTTCACCCCGGTCGCGATCGCCTCCTCGGCGGCGGCGAGCATCCAGCTCGGCCCGTCGGTGTCGGGGAACCCCTGGCCGAGGTTGACCGAGCCGGTCTCCAGGGCGAGAGCGGACATCTCGGCGAAGATGGTGGTGGTGGCGGACCGGACCCGCTCGGCTTTCCACGCTGAGGCCATGCCCCGCACCCTAGCCGCGGCGCCCGTCGGCCCCACCCGTGCGGGGTCTAGGCTGATCGGTCCGACGACGAGGGGAGCCGACATGGCGCAGATCTCCGAGCAGGCGGTGCTTGACGCGGTGCCGGACGGCCTGCTGATCGGCGGCAGCTGGCGCCCCGCCGCCTCGGGCGGGACGCTGGACGTCCACGACCCGGCCACGGGCGCGGTGCTGCGCAGCGTCGCCGACGGCGGGGTGGAGGACGGAGCGGCGGCTCTCGACGCCGCCGTGGACGCGGCACCGGCGTGGGCCCGGACGGCCCCGCGGGCCCGCTCCGAGATCCTCCGCCGGGCCTTCGACCTGCTCCAGCAGCGACGCGACGAGGTCGCCCTGCTGATGACCCTGGAGATGGGCAAGCCTCTCGCCGAGTCGCAGGCCGAGGTGACCTACGGGGCGGAGTTCCTGCGCTGGTTCTCCGAGGAGGCCGTCCGCATCACCGGCCGCTACGGGACCAACCCCGAGGGGACCGGGCGGATGACGGTCAGCCAGCACCCCGTCGGGCCCTGCTACCTGATCACACCCTGGAACTTCCCGCTGGCCATGGCGACCCGCAAGATTGCCCCCGCCCTGGCCGCCGGCTGCACCGCCGTGGTGAAGCCGGCCGAGCTGACGCCCCTGACGACGCTGTTCGTCGCCGAGCTGCTGCGGGAGGCCGGCCTGCCGGACGGCGTGGTCAACGTCGTCACCACCTCCAACGCCGGAGACGTCTCGGGGCCGGTGATCGCCGATCCCCGCCTCCGCAAGCTGAGCTTCACCGGGTCGACCGCGGTCGGGAAGCAGTTGCTGCGGCAAGCTGCCGACGGCGTGCTCCGGACGTCGATGGAGCTGGGCGGCAACGCCCCGTTCCTCGTCTTCGACGACGCCGACCTGGACGCCGCCGTCGAAGGGGCGATGCAGGCCAAGTTCCGCAACATCGGCCAGGCCTGCACGGCCGCCAACCGCTTCCTGGTCCACGAGCGGGTGGCCGAGGAGTTCACCGCCCGGATGACCGCGGAGGTGAGAGGGCTGCCCGTCGGGCGGGGAACCGAGGAGGGGGTCCGGATCGGCCCGCTGATCAACGAGCGGGCCGTCCGCAAGGCCGAGCAGCTGGTGGGGGACGCGGTGGACCGCGGGGCCGAGGTGGTCACCGGCGGCAGCCGGATCGACCGGCCGGGAACGTTCTACGCCGGGACCGTGATGACCGGGGTGCGGGCGGGCAGCGACATCCTGCGCCAGGAGATCTTCGGCCCGGTGGTCTCCATCACCACCTTCTCCGACGAGGACGAGGCGGTCGCGGTGGCCAACGACACCGAGTACGGCCTGGTCAGCTACGCCTATACCCGGGACGCGGACCGCGGCCAGCGGCTGGTCGACCGGCTGGAGACCGGGATGATGGGCCTCAACGTCGGTGTGATCTCCAACGCCGGGGCGCCGTTCGGCGGGGTCAAGCAGTCGGGCATCGGGCGCGAGGGCGGGATCGAGGGGATCGCGGAGTACCTGTCGACGAAGTACACCCTGACCCCCGACCCCTACCGCTGACGGGCCGCCCGACCCGCGCTCGGCGCCCACGGGCATGATCGGGGGATGCCGATCGCCATCCGGGGTTACGCCCACGTCCGCCTCACCGTCACCGACATCGCCCGCTCCCGTGCCTTCTACGACACGGTGTTCGGTCTACCCGTCGCCTTCGAGGTCCCGCCGGACGCCGACGAGGCCACCCGTGCCCAGCTGGACTTCCTCTACGGTGGCGTCATCTACGCGCTCGGGAACTCCCTGCTGGGTCTGCGCCCATCAGCCGAGGACGGCTTCAGCGAGAACCGGACCGGTCTGGACCACCTGGCCTTCGCCGTCGACTCGCACGCCGACCTGGTGGCAGCGGTCGACACCCTGGACGCGGCTCAGGTGGCGCACGGCGACATCAAGGACACCGGCGCCGGCTACATCCTGGAGTTCCGCGACCCCGACGGCATCGCCCTGGAGCTCTTCGCGCCGCCCGGAGACAGTGCGTCCTGAGCGCAGCGCAGTACGGGCTGCCGAACCGGTGACACGATGGGCCCGGTGAGCGACTCCCCCGGCGCAGGCACCCCTGGACGCACGCTCTCGCGGCGAGCCGGGGAGCGACGGCGTCCCGGTGCGCTCACCGTCGTCGGTCTGGTCCTGCTGCTGGGTGGCCTGGGGTGCCTCGGCTGGGTGGTCTACCAGTACCTCGGCACGAACGTGGTCTCCGAGCGGGCCTTCGACGACGGGCGGCGGGAGCTGCGTCAGCAGTGGGCGGACACGCCGGCCACCGTTCCCTCGACCGCGCCGACCCAGGTCCCGCGACCGGTGGACCCGGAGGGGTCCCCGGACCCGGCGTTCGCTGAGGCGTCGTCGGGCGAGCCGGTGGCCCTGCTCCGCGTCCCCGCCTTCGGGGCCGACTACGAGGTCCCCGTCGTCGAGGGCACCGACCTCGACGTCTTGTCGCGAGGGGTCGGTCACTACGCCGGGACCGCTCGGCCGGGGCAGATCGGTAATTTCGCGCTGGCCGGCCACCGGGTGACCCACGGCCAGCCCTTCCGGCGCCTGCTCGAGCTGGAGCCGGGCGACGAGGTGATCATCGAGACCCGGACCGAAGTTCACACCTACGTGATGGACGCCGAGCCGCGCGCGCTCACCGTCGACGACGCCGCCACCTGGGTCCTGGACCCCGTGCCGGGCGAGCCCGACCGGGAGCCGACGCGTGCGCTCCTCACCCTGACCACCTGCCAGGACCTGTTCCGCTCGCCCGACCGCTCCGTGGGGTTCGGGCACCTCCAGAGCACCCGCGTCAAGCAGGGCTGACCCTCCCCGTCGGACCAGGGGCTCCCGGCGCGCTCCGCTAGGCTCCCCGGTCATGCCCGACAAACTCGCAGAGGACCGTGCCCGGCTCATCGAGCAGGTGCGCGCGCTCGCCGTCGTCCACGGGCAGGTCACGCTGGCCTCCGGCCGGACCGCCGACTACTACGTCGACATGCGGCGGGTGACGCTGGACGGGACGACCGCCCCGCTGATCGGGCGCGTCATGCTCGACCTGGTGGAGGGCTGGGACTTCGAGGCGGTGGGTGGGCTCACGCTCGGTGCGGACCCGGTGGCGCTGGCCATGCTGCACGCCACGGCGACCGGGGGAGGGGTGCTCGACGCCTTCGTCGTCCGCAAGCAGGGCAAGGCGCACGGGTTGCAGCGGCGGATCGAGGGCTCCCCGGTGCAGGGGCGCCGCGTGCTGGCCGTAGAGGACACGAGCACCACCGGCGGCTCGGTGCTCACCGCCGTCGAGGCACTCCGGGAGGCCGGGGCGGAGGTCGTCGGCGTCGCGGTGGTGGTCGACCGCGACACCGGGGCCCGCGAGGCGATCGAGGCGGCTGGCCTGCCCTACCGCGCGGCGCTCTCCGCCGCTGACCTCGGGCTGGCCTGAGGTCGTTCTCCTCGCCGCCGCGAGCAGCCTCTCCAAGGCCACCGACCCCCGGGGTCCAGGCGCTACTGTGAGGCCTCCGGCCAAGCGGCCGCGGGCTGTCCATGCCCGTCCCCCCTTCTGAGGAGATCTGATGGGCTCCGCCCTCACCGTCGTCGTGGTCCTCCTGGTGGTCCTCGTGATCATCGCCCTGCTGGTCATGGGGTCCTACAACGGCTTCGTCAGGTCACGGAACCTCATCCAGGAGTCCTGGCGCCAGATCGACGTCGAGCTGAACCGCCGCTACGAGCTGATCCCCAACCTCGTCGAGACGGTCCGGGCCTACGCCGCCCACGAGCGCAACACCCTCGAGGACGTCACCCGGCTCCGCGGCCAGGCCCAGGCCGTCGCCCAGGCCGACGGCGCACAGCCGAGCCCGCAGCGGGCCGACGCCGAGCAGGCCCTGTCGGGTGCGGTGCGGAACCTCATCGTCAGCGTCGAGGCCTACCCGGACCTCAAGAGCAACCAGAACTTCCTCGAGCTGCAGCGCCAGCTGGCCGAGACCGAGGACCGGATCGCGGCCGGCCGTCGCTTCTACAACGCGAACGTGCGGGTCTACAACACCCGGGTCGAGTCGGTGCCCTCCAACGTCATCGCCGGGGCCTTCACGTTCGAGAAGGCCACCTACTTCGAGGTCAACGACGCTGCCGTCCGGCAGGCCCCGGGCGTCAGCTTCGGCGAGATCGCCTACCGCGGCGACCAGTCGGGCTCGGGCCAGGGGCAGCTGCCCCCGCAGCAGGCAGCCCCGCCGGTCTCCTTCGGCCGCGACGACGCCTTGCCCGAGCCGCAGGGGTACAACCAGCCGCCGGCTGCCAACCAGCAGCCCCCGCAGCCGGGCAGCTACACCCCGCCCCAGACCTGACCCCGCCCCCCAGCCCGCCTCCCAACGGCTTGTCGGGAGCCGGGGCAGGCAGGGAGCGGGTCACTCGCCGAGGGGGGTGCCCGCCGTCCGGGCCCGGCGGTGGGCCAGCAGGAACTCCACGATCATCGGGAGGACGGAGACGCCGACGATCAGGATGAGCACGGCGTCGATGTTGTTCTTGATGAAGCCGATGTTGCCCAGGTAGTAGCCGAGCGTCGTGACGCCGACCGCCCACAGGACGCCACCGATGGCGGTGTAGGCGATGAAGTGCCGGAAACTCATCCGGCTGACCCCGGCCACCAGGGTGACGAAGGTGCGGACGATGGGGACGAAACGGGCCAGGATCAGGGCGCGGCTGCCGTAGCGGTCGAGGAAGACCCGGGTCTTCTCCACGTACGACGGCTTGAAGATCTGGCCCATCAGGCCACCGCGCTCCCGGAACAGCGGGGGTCCGACGAGGCGGCCGAGCCCGTAGCCGACGACGTTGCCCAGCACCGCAGCCACGGTGAGCACGACGCAGACGAAGACCAGGGAGTGGTCGACGGTCCCGCGGGCGGTGAGCAGGCCGACGGTGAAGAGCAGCGAGTCGCCGGGCAGGATCGCGAACAGGCCGCACTCGGCGAAGATGATGAAGGCCACCCCCCAAAGCGCGTAGGGGCCGAGGGTGTCGATGATGACCTCGGGATCGAACCACGAGGGCAGCAGCATCGGTGTCAGGAGCGCGGCGTCGACCAGGGAGATCACCGGGGGAACGGTACCGTCGATCGCTGTGGGATACCTGAGCGAGGACGAGGTGGCCGCCTCCGCCGGCCCCGGTGTCGGACCGCACCCGTTGCCCTGGCCGGACGACCCACGCCTGGATCCCGAGCTGCTCGCCGGCGGTGACCACCGCAACGTGGTCGACCGCTACCGGTACTGGCGCCTCGAGGCCGTCGTGGCCGACCTGGACCTTCGTCGCCACCCGCTGCGGGTGGCGATCCAGAACTGGGAGCACGACTTCAACATCGGCTCCGTGGTCCGCACGGCCAACGCCTTCAACGTGGCCGGCGTGCACATCGTCGGACGACGACGCTGGAACCGGCGCGGGGCGATGGTCACCGATCGCTACCTCCACGTCGAGCACCACCCGGACGTGGAGGACCTGATGGCCTGGCTCAACGCGCACGGCTACATCCCCGTCGGGGTGGACAACCTGCCGGGCTCGGTGCCGTTGGAGCAGGCGGAGCTGCCCGAGCGCGCCTGCCTGGTCTTCGGCTCCGAGGGCCCGGGCCTGACCGAGGAGATGGTCGCCGCCTGCGCGTCGCTGGTCTCGATCACCCAGTACGGGTCGACGCGCTCGCTGAACGCCGGTGCTGCCGCCGCGATCGCCATGTACGCCTGGGCGCACCGCTGGGCGGACCCCCGGTAGCCCTCGTCGCCCAACCAACCGCCCTCAGCCGAGTCGCGCTCAGTCGGTCTGGGTGACCTTGCGCAGACCGCGCGGGGCGTCCGGGTCGAGCCCCAGACGTCGGGCCAACCGCTCCGCGAGCAGCTGGGCCGGGATCGGCAGGGCGAGCGGGGCGAGCAGCTCCGGCAGCTCCGGCCCGGCGACGGCGAGGTCGCAGGCGGCTCGGAAGGCGTCGTCCCCGCCGAGGCCCAGGACGGGGCTCCCCGTGGCCCGTGCGGTCGCGGCCAGCTCCTCCAGACCGGGCAGGGTCGGTCCGCTGGGTCCGGCGACCAGCAGGGTCACCAGGTGCTGGTCGAGGACGGCGATCGGTCCGTGCTTGAGGTCGGCGTAGGAGAGTCCACGCACCGGTCGCAGGCACGTCTCCTCGAGCTTGAGGGCCACCTCCAGGGTGGTGCCGAACGCCAGACCGCGCCCGCTGGCCAGCACCTCCGAGGTCCCGGCCAGGACCTCGACCATCGCGTCGAGGACGGGCCCCGGCTGCAGCATCCGCGCGGCCTGCGCCGGGACCGCGTCGAACGCCGCGTCGAGGGTGCCGCGTCGGGGCGCGAGCGCGTCGACGGCCACCGCCAGCGCGGCCACCTGGGTCGTGTAGCTCTTGGTGGCCGGAACCGCGAGCTCGGGCCCCGCCTGGGTGACCAGCGCGATGTCGGCCGCGGCGGCCAGGGGCGAGTCGGCGACGTTGGTGACGGCCAGGGTGGCGGCCCCGCAGCGCTTGGCCCACTCCAGCGTCTCGACGATCTCCTGGGTGGACCCGGACTGGCTCACGCAGAGGGTGAGGGTGTCGGACAGGTCGAGCGAGGCCGCGTAGAGGGTGGCCACCGACGGCGCGGCCAGGGCGCCGGCGATCCCCGCGTGCACCTCGGCGAGGTAGCGGGCGTAGATGGCCGCGTTGTCGCTGGACCCCCGCGCCACCAGCAGCAGCCGACGCCTGCCCCGGGCCAGGGCGGCGATCTCCGCCCGCCGGGGCAGGAGCTCGGCCAGCGTCAGGGCCAGCGCCTCCGGCTGCTCGGCGATCTCCCGCGCCATCTGGCTGTCCGCGCCGCCTGGGAGGGGGGTCGCGCCGCGAGCGCCTGGGCCGGTCTCGATCCCCACCTTGAACTCCTCGTGCTGGTATGGGACTGGTCTACTATCGGCCCAGAACCCCGGGGCTAGGAGCAGCATTGCAGCACGAGTTCGGCCGCGACGAGGTCGGGCCCTACCGGCTCGAGCGCCCGCTCACCGCTGCCACCACCACCAAGCGCGCCCAGGTCCGCGGCATCCTCGAGCAGCTGATCGACTCCGAGCTGAACCCCGGCGACGCGATCCCCTCCGAGCGCGCACTCGTCGTCCGCCTCGGGGTCAGCAGGGTCACCGTGCGGCAGGCGATCGCCGACCTCGTGGACACCGGGGCCCTGGAGCGGGTGCACGGCAAGGGCACCTACGTCACCGGTCCGCAGGTGGACTCCCGCCTGCACCTGACCTCCTTCTCCCGCGAGATGCGGGACCGGGGACTGCTGCCGGCCACCGTCGTGCTGGCGGCGAGCGAGGAGGCTGCCGACGACGAGGTGGCCTACGCGCTGCGGATCCGCCCGGGCCGGCCCGTCGTCCGGGTCGAGCGCCTGCGGACCGCCGACGGCACTCCGATGGCCTACGAGGTCGGGCACTACCCCTCGGTGCTGTTCCCGGGCCTGCTGCAGCGCGAGCTGGGCTCGCTCTACGACGTCTTCGCCAGCGAGTACGGGGTGGTGGTCACCAGCGGCGAGCAGACCGTCCGCGCCGAGTCCGCGGACGCGTCCCAGGCGCGCATCCTGGGGATCGCCAAGCGGGCCCCGCTGCTGGTGCAGGAGCGGGTCACCTACGCCGGCGAGCGGGTGATCGAGCTGTCGACGTCGTGGTACCGGGCCGACCGCTACCGGATCCACATGGCCATCACCCCGCGCGGGGCCCGGGAGAACTGACGTGACCGCCGTCCACCACCCCGACGACCGGATCGACGAGCTGATCGTGCCCTTCGACGACCGCCAGCTGGTCGAGCGTGTCCGCCGCCGCAAGCGCGGCCTGTGGAGCCGCGTGATCAGCCTGGGCATCACCCTCGCCGTCCTGGCCGTCCTCTACTTCTTCGCCGGCGGCCGCGAGCAGGGGACCGGGGTCTTCGGCGTCTACGGCGTCATCCTCGGCATCTCCGTGGCCTGGCTGGTGGGCTACCTCGTCGCGTGGCTGCGGGCCCGCCGGGCGCTGGGGCGGATCGGCACCGGGACCGCCGTGCGGATCGGTCGGCCCGGCATCCAGGTCGCCCGCACCTTCGTCCCCTGGGCGGAGGTGACCGGCCTGGCCATGGTGCGGCGCCGGCGGCAGGGCACGGCGTTCGAGGTCAGCCGGCTCTCCGGTCCACCGGTGTCGGTCCCGTTGGAGCAGTTCGACGTCCACCCGGCCACCCTCGACAGCACCGCCCGGGCCTACTCCGGGGGCCGGCACGGCGTCGACCTCGGCGCACTGGACGACTGACCGCGCCCAGCGGCGCCGACTTCCCTGCCCCGGCCACCCCTGACAGACTGACCCCGGCGCCCCCGTGGACGCTCTCGCACGTGCCGCGCGCCCGCGCCGGCCCGCACCGTACGAAAGGACGCACCTGCATGCCCATCGCCACTCCTGAGGTCTACGCCGAGATGATCGACGCGGCCAAGAAGGGCTCCTTCGCCTACCCGGCCATCAACGTCAGCTCCTCGCAGACCCTCAACGCGTGCCTGCAGGGCTTCGCGGAGGCCGGCTCCGACGGCATCATCCAGGTCTCGACGGGCGGCGCCGAGTACGCGTCCGGCCCGACTATCAAGAACCAGGTGACCGGCGCCGTCGCCCTCGCCCAGTACGCGCACGAGGTGGCCAAGAACTACCCCGTCAACATCGCGCTGCACACCGACCACTGCCCCAAGGACAAGCTGGACGGCTACGTCCGCCCGCTGCTCGCCCTCTCCCAGGAGCGTGTTGACCGCGGCGAGAACCCGCTGTTCCAGTCCCACATGTGGGACGGCTCGGCCGTGCCGGTGGAGGAGAACCTCTCGATCGCCCACGAGCTGCTGGAGCGCTCTGCCAAGGCCCGCATCATCCTCGAGATCGAGGTCGGCGTCGTCGGCGGCGAGGAGGACGGCGTCAGCCACGAGATCAACGACAAGCTGTACACCACCATCGAGGACGGGCTGCGCACCGTCGAGGTCCTCGGCACCGGCGAGCACGGCCGCTACATCACGGCCCTGACCTTCGGCAACGTGCACGGGGTCTACAAGCCCGGTTCGGTCAAGCTGCGTCCGGAGGTGCTGAAGGAGATCCAGGAGGCCGTCGGCGCCAAGGTCGGCAAGGCCAACCCCTTCGACCTGGTCTTCCACGGCGGCTCCGGCTCCACCCTCGAGGAGATCCGGGCGGCGGTGGACTACGGCGTCATCAAGATGAACATCGACACCGACACCCAGTACGCCTTCACCCGGCCCGCCGCGGCCCACATGTTCGCCAACTACGACGGCGTCCTCAAGGTCGACGGCGAGGTGGGCAACAAGAAGGCCTACGACCCGCGCGCCTGGGGCAAGGCCGCTGAGGCGGGGATGGCGCAGCGCGTCCTCACCGCCTGCGAGGACCTGCGCAGCACCGGCACCTCGCTGGGCGCCAAGGCCTGAGCCGGCGTCGCCGGGGACCTTCGCACGACCCGCACGACGAACGGCGCCGGACGCGGAGTCCGGCGCCGTTGCGGGTCTAGGCTCCAGGGGTGAGCAGCCCCGCCGCCCTGAGCGGACCTGTCCCGTTGAGCCGGGTGTGGTCACGGGACAAGCTCATCGCGGAGGACCTGACCGGTGAGGACCTGAGCGACGTCCTCCAGCACAACGCCGACGCGAGCGCCTGGTGGGTTCTGCCGCGCGACCCCGACTACGGCGCCGCGGAGCTGCGCGACGTCGCCCACGCCCTCGACCTGGACGACCTCGCCATCTCCGACCTGCTGGCCACCGACCGCCGTGCGAAGTTCGAGGCGCTGGGCACCGCCCGGCTGGTGGCCACCAACCTCGTCACCCACGACCCGTCGGCGCGCACCCTCACCGTGCACCCGATCTCGATCATCGCCACCGACCGCGTCCTCATCTGCCTGGTGGGCGAGGTCGAAGGGTTCCATCCGGCCCGGCTGCTGCTGCAGAAGTCCGAGCTGCTGGCCGAGGGCGGGGTCGAGGTGGGGTTGCAGGTGCTGGTCGCCGCGGTCGTCGACACCTACGAGAGCGCCGTCGAGTGGCTGGAGGCCGCCGCTGACGAGCTGTCGGAGGTGCTCTTCGAGGAGCGTCCGCTCAGCAGGAGCGAGCAGCTGGACGCCTTCCGCCTGCGGGCCGCCCTCAGCCAGCTGCGGCGCCTGACCGAGCCCATGCGGGCGGTGATGGACGACCTCCTCGAAAACCGGCCGCCCGCCGGCAAGGGCGGCAAGGGGGCTCCGAGCACCCGCGTCGTCCGTCGCTGGAACATGATCGCCGAGCAGCACGCCCGCGTGGCCGCCGCCGCCGACGCCCAGCGCGAGCTGCTGGCATCGGTGTTCGACACCAGCCTTGCCCTGGCCGGTGTCCGGATGAACGTGATCATGAAGAAGCTGACCGCCTGGGCGGCGATCATCGCGGTGCCCACCCTGATCACCGGTTTCGCCGGGATGAACGTCGTCTTCCCCCTCGACCAGACGGTCGCCGGTTTCTGGCTCGTGCTGGCCGCCATGGTGGTGGCCGCCGTCGTGCTCTACGTCGTCTTCCGCCGTCGCGACTGGATCTGACCGGGCAGCCGCCCGGCTAGATTGAGCCGGTGACCGAGACCCACCGCAACCTGCTCGCCAGCTCTGGGGCCGGCCCCGCCCCCACCCTCCTGCCCGAGGACCCTGCGACGGCGGACCTCGCGGCCCGCGGTCGCGAGCACTTCCTCGCCACCGTAGCCGCGCACCCGGACTCCACCCTGTGCTGGGCACTGCTGGCCGAGGCCGCCCTGACCGTGGGCACGCTGGAGGCCGACCTCGGCGCCTACGCCTACGCCCGCACCGGCTACCACCGTGGGCTCGACGCGCTCCGCCGGTCGGGGTGGAAGGGCTCCGGCCCGGTGCCCTGGGAGCACGAGCCCAACCAGGGCTTCCTGCGTGCGCTGTGGGCCCTGGCCCTGGCCGCGGAACGGATCGGGGAGGGCGCCGAGCACGAGCGGTGCTCGCAGTTCCTGCGCGACTCCTCCGAGACCGCCTACACCCACCTCAGCGCCGCCTCAGCCGGCCTGCGCCGCTGAACCGACCCACCGGTCCGAGCCGCCGAGGCGACAGCCCGGGCGGACTTCGGTAGGGTTCGGTGGCAAGAGTCCCCGTGGCGGTCGCCCGGGGGCTTCACTCTTTTCGTCCCCAGCGGGACGTGCGGAAGGGCGGCGATCACATGCCGGGCATCGTTGTGGTGGGTGCGCAATGGGGCGACGAGGGCAAGGGCAAGGCGACGGACCAGCTGGGTGACCGGGTGGACTACTGCGTCCGGTACTCCGGAGGCAACAACGCCGGCCACACGCTGGTGGTGAACGGAGAGCGCTACGCGCTGCACCTGCTCCCCTCCGGCATCCTCAATCCCGAGTGCATCCCCGTCATCGGGAACGGCGTGGTCGTCGACCTCGACGTCCTCTTCGAGGAGATGGACGGCCTGGCCGCCCGCGGCGTCGACGCCGAGAAGCTGATCGTCTCGGCCAACGCGCACCTGATCACCACCTACCACCAGGTGATCGACAGGGTCACCGAGCGGTTCCTCGGTAAGAACCGGATCGGGACCACCGGTCGCGGGGTGGGTCCCGCCTACTCCGACAAGGTGAACCGGATCGGCATCCGGGTGCAGGACCTGCTGGACGAGTCGATCCTGCGGCAGAAGGTCGAGGCGGCTCTGGAGCAGAAGAACCACCTGCTGGTGAAGGTCTACAACCGGCGCGCGCTCGACCCGACCCAGGTCGCGGACCACCTGCTCTCCCACGCCGAGCGGATCGCGCCGCACATCGTCGACACCTCCCGGGTGCTCAACGACGCCCTGGACCGCGACGAGGTCGTGCTGTTCGAGGGCGCCCAGGCCCACCACCTCGACGTGGACCACGGGACCTATCCCTACGTCACCTCGTCCAACCCGGTGGCGGCCGGCGCCTGCGTCGGGTCCGGGGTCGGCCCCACCCGGATCAACCGGGTCATCGGCATCGCCAAGGCCTACACCACCCGCGTCGGCGAGGGGCCGATGCCCACCGAGCTGCTCGACGCGGACGGGGAGAAGCTGCGCCGCGACGGCGCGGAGTTCGGCACGACGACGGGCCGCCCCCGGCGCTGTGGCTGGTTTGACGCCGTCGTCGTCGAGGCCGCGGCCCGGGCCAACGCCTTCACCGACATCTTCTTGACCAAGCTGGACATCCTCACCGGCTGGGAGCGGATCCCGGTCTGCGTGGGCTACGAGGTCAACGGGGTGCGCCACGACACCCTGCCCATGTCCCAGTCGGACTTCCACCACGCCGTGCCGGTCTACGAGGAGCTCGACGGGTGGGAGGAGGACATCAGCGGCTGCCGCTCCTTCGATGACCTGCCGCGGAACACCCAGGCCTACGTCAACCGGCTGGAGGAGCTGTGCGGGGCCCGGATCTCCGGCATCGGCGTCGGCCCGTCCCGGGAGCAGTCCATCCTGGTGCACGACCTGCTCTGAGGCCGGTCCCCGGTAGGCTTCCGGCCCGTGGTGGAGCCGAGCAGTGTCCTGGTCGTCGGATCGGGCGGGCGCGAGCACGCCCTGGTCCTCGCGCTGGCGCGGGACCCGCAGGTCCGGGCCGTGCACGCCGCGCCGGGCAACCCGGGGACGGCGGAGGTGGGCACCAACTACCCCGTCGACGCCCTCGACGGTGCGGCGGTCGCCGCGCTCGCCACCCGGTTGGGCGTCGACCTGGTGGTCATCGGCCCGGAGGCCCCGCTGGTGGCGGGGGTGGCTGACGCCGTCCGCGCCGCCGGCATCGCCTGCTTCGGCCCGTCGGCAGCCGCGGCCCGGCTGGAAGGCAGCAAGGCATTCGCCAAGGAGGTGATGGCCGCCGCCGGGGTGCCCACCGCCCGGGCTTTCGTCTGTGCGACCTCGGCCGAGGCCGCCGCCGCCCTCGACGCCTTCGGGCCGCCCTACGTGGTCAAGGACGACGGGCTCGCCGCCGGCAAGGGCGTCGTCGTCACCTCCGACCGCGACGAGGCCCTCGCCCACGCCGCGGCCTGCGGTCGGGTGGTCGTCGAGGAGTATCTGGACGGACCCGAGGTCAGCCTCTTCGCCGTCACCGACGGCCACACCGTCCGCGCCCTGCAGCCGGCCCAGGACTTCAAGCGCGTCGGCGACGGCGACTCCGGCCCCAACACCGGCGGGATGGGGGCCTACACCCCGCTGCCCTGGGCGCCCCCGGACCTGGTCGCCGAGGTCACCCGGACCGTCCTGCAGCCCACCGTGGACGAGCTGGCCCGCCGGGGCACGCCCTTTGCCGGACTGCTCTACGCCGGGCTCGCGCTGACCCGCCACGGCGTCCGCGTCATCGAGTTCAACGCCCGCTTCGGTGATCCCGAGACCCAGCCGCTGCTGGCCCGGCTGCGCACCCCGCTCGGCGGCCTGCTGCACGCCGCCGCCACGGGCACGCTGAGCGAGCACCCCGAGCTCGAGTGGGGCGAGGGCGCGGCGGTGGCGGTCGTGCTCGCCGCGGGCGGCTACCCCGGCACCCCACGCACCGGCGACGTCATCGCCGGGCTGGACGCGGACAGCGACGACAGCCTCGTCGTCCAGGCCGGCACCATCACCGACGCGCAGGGCCGGGTGGTCAGCAGCGGCGGCCGGGTGCTCGCGGTCGTCGGCACCGGCGCCGACCTCGGCCGGGCGCGCGCCGCCGCGTACGCCCGCATCGCCACGCTGGAGCTCGAGGGCTCCTTCTACCGCACCGACATCGCCGCTCGTGCGGCGGAGAAGCAGGTCTGACCATGGTCGTCCCCAACGTGCTCGCCAGCCGCTACGCCTCGGAGCAGATGCGGGCCGTCTGGTCCGCCCCCAACAAGATCGTCGCCGAGCGACGGCTCTGGCTGGCCGTCTTGGGCGCCCAGCGCGATCTCGGCGTCGACCTCGGTGCCGACGACCTCGACGCCGTGGTGGCGGCCTATGAGCAGGTGCTCACCGAGGTCGACCTCGAATCCATCGCCGAGCGTGAGAAGGTCACCCGCCACGACGTCAAGGCCCGGATCGAGGAGTTCAACGCCCTGGCCGGCTTCGAGCAGGTCCACAAGGGGATGACGTCGCGGGACCTGACCGAGAACGTCGAGCAGCTGCAGGTCCTGACCTCGCTGCAGATCGTCCGCGACCGCGTGGTGGCGACCCTGGTCCGGCTGGCCGCACTGGCGACGCAGTACGCCGAGCGCCCCCTCGCCGGCCGGTCCCACAACGTCGCCGCGCAGGTGACGACCCTGGGCAAACGGTTCGCCACCGCGATCGATGAGCTGCTGGTGGCCTACACCCGGGTGGAGGAGCTGATCGCCCGCTACCCGCTGCGGGGCATCAAGGGCCCGGTGGGGACCGGCCAGGACATGCTCGACCTGCTCGGCGGGGACCAGACGAAGCTGGCCGAGCTGGAGCAGCGGATCGCCGCCCACCTCGGCTTCGGACAGGTTCTGGTCAGCACCGGGCAGGTCTACCCGCGATCGCTGGACTACGAGGTGGTGACGGCGCTGGCTCAGGTGGCGGCGGCCCCGTCCAACGTGGCGACGTCGATCCGGCTGATGGCCGGGGCCGAGCTGGTCACCGAGGGGTTCCGGCCGGGGCAGGTCGGGTCGAGCGCCATGCCGCACAAGATGAACACCCGCTCCTGCGAGCGGGTCAACGGGCTCTCGGTCGTCGTCCGCGGGTACGTCGGGATGATCGGGGAGCTGGCCGGGGACCAGTGGAACGAGGGCGACGTCAGCGACTCCGTGGTGCGCCGGGTCGCGCTGCCCGACGCGTTCTTCGCCCTCGACGGGCTGTTCGAGACCTTCTTGTCCGTGCTCGACGACTTCGGCGCCTTCCCCGCCGTCATCGACGCCGAGCTCCAGCGCTACCTGCCCTTCCTGGCCACCACCAAGGTGCTGATGGCCGCGGTCCGCAGCGGCGTGGGGCGTGAGACCGCGCACGAGGTGATCAAGGAGCACGCCGTCGCCGTGGCCCTGGCCATGCGTGAGTCCGGGGCCCCCAACGACCTGCTCGACCGGCTGGCCGCCGACGAGCGGCTGGGCGGGATCAGCCGGGCGGAGCTCGACGCCGCCCTCGCCGACCCGATGGAGCTCACCGGGACAGCTGGGCTGCAGGTGGCCACGCTGGCCACCCGGGTCGGGGCGGTCGCCGCCGCGCACCCGCAGGCCGCGGTGTACAACCCGGGCCTCGTGCTCTAGTTCCCGGGCGCCGCGCTCAACCCGGCAGGGCGATGCGGTAGTGCCGGATGCGGCGGTAGAGCGTGGCTCGGGAGACGCCCAGGTAGGCCGCCGCGCTCGCCACGGTGCGGCAGCGGTCCAGGGCGCTGACCATGGCGTCGCGCTCCAGCTCCTCCAGCGCGGTGAGCCGCGGCCCACGGCGCTTGGGGATCCCTTGCAGATAGCCGTCGAGGTCCCCCCGGGAGCCGGTCCGGCTCCGGGTGAGCTGCGCCTCGATGTTCATCGCCGTCTGGGCGGCGAGCGCCATCAGGAGGTCGTGGTGGCGCTCCGACCACGTGGTCAGGCTGAGTGCTCCGACCGCCTGGCCGGTCGCCGGGTCGTGGACGGGAGAGCCGGCGCAGGTGAAGCGGGACAGGTCGACGCTGTAGTGGTCACGACCGGCGACCAGCGTCGGCCGGTCGTCCACCAGGGCCAGCCCGAACCCATTGGTTCCGACCGCGTCCTCGGAGTAGTTCGATCCCGGGGCCAGCTGCACCCGGTCGAGGGCCTCGAGGATGGCCCGGTCGCCGCAGTAGCGCAGCGACACGACCCCGTCGGCGTCGCTGAGCATGATGCTGACGGGCTCGTCGGCGAGGCTGTCCAGCAGGCTGGTCAGCACCGGGCGTGCCGCGTGGACCAGGGCGCTGTCGGCGTCCACCGCCTCCCAGGGCACCCGGAGGTCGGCGCTGGCGATGCCGCGGTCGGCGCAGCGGCGCCACGAGGCGACGATCTGAGCCCGCACCGCCGGTCCGGAAGCGGGCGCGCCACGGAGGGCGACCGCCGGCACCGCCGGCGTCGCCACCTCCTCGGCGAGGTGCCCCACAGCGGTGAGCGTACGCGCGGACCCCGGTCGGGGAGAAGACCTCCGCGCGTCTCAGATTGAGACGCGTACAGGTCTTGGCAGGCAGTCCGCGCGCGGGTTCGATGGCTGCCAGACCACCAGCGAAGGAGCTGATCGTGTACAGCAAGGATGGCCAGGACTACTTCATCGTGGACGCCCACATCGCCTTGTGGGACGCCCGCCCGGAGAACCAGCGGAACATCCACGGCAAGCAGTTCATCGACTGCTTCTACGACTACCACCGCAACCTCAGCCCCGCCTCGGAGCTGTGGGACTACGACCAGTACCTCTACTACGCCGACCGGTTGATGAAGGACCTGTTCACCGACGGCTACGTCGACCACGCGATCTTCCAGCCGGCCCACCTCGGCGAGTTCTACCACAACGGCTTCGGGCAGACCGAGGAGGCGTGGGCGCTGACGCAGGCCCACCCCGAGAAGCTGACCTACAACCACCACTTCGACCCGCGCAACGGCCAGGAGGGGCTCGACCAGCTCCGCCTCGACGCCGAGCGGTTCGGGCTCAAGGGCGTCAAGCTCTACACCGCCGACTGGCACGGCGACTCCCGCGGCTACAAGCTGAGCGACCCGTGGTCGATGCGCTACCTGGAGGTCTGCCGCGAGCTCGGCATCACGAACATCCACGTCCACAAGGGCCCGACGATCCGTCCGCTGGACCGCGACGCCTTCGACGTCGCCGACGTGGACCACGTCGCCAGCGACTTCCCCGACCTCAACTTCGTCGTCGAGCACGTCGGGCTGCCCCGCCTCGAAGACTTCTGCTGGATCGCCACGCAGGAGCCCAACGTCTACGGCGGGCTGGCCGTGGCCGCCCCCTTCATGCACACCCGGCCGCGCTACTTCGCCCAGATCATCGGTGAGCTCCTCTACTGGATCGGGGAGGACCGCATCTTCTTCTCTAGCGACTACGCGCTCTGGACACCGCGGTGGTTGGTCGAGACCTTCGTCGACTTCCAGATCCCGGACGACATGCAGCCGGAGTACGCGGCAATCACCACCGACCAGAAGAAGAAGATCCTCGGGCTCAACGCGGCCGCCCTCTACGACATCCCGGTCCCTGAGCACCTCCAGGTGCGGCCCGCGCCGGATCAGGTACCCGTCGCCTCCCCGGCTCCCGACCACGCCGTGCCGGTCGCCTGATGCGCGATCAGGTCTGGGCGGCGCTCGGCACCGTCGTCGACCCCGAGCTCGACGAGCCGGTCACCGACCTCGGCTTCGTCACCCGGTGCGAGATCGCCGACGGCGGCGCCGTCCAGGTGGCGCTGCGGCTGCCGACGGCGTTCTGCTCGCCCAACTTCGCCTACCTGATGGTCTCCGACGCCCACGACGCGGTGCTCGCCCTGCCCGGGGTCACCTCGCTGGTGATCACGCTTGAGGACCACTCCGACTCCGAGCAGATCAACGCGGCCATCGCCGCGCACCTCGGGTTCGCCGGCGCGTTCCCAGCCGAGACGGACGAGGAGCTGCACGAGCTGCGCGGCATCTTCCGCCGCAAGGCCCACCAGGCCTACGTCGAGCGGGTCTGCTCGGCGATGACCCGCGAGCACGGGTGGGAGGTGGACCAGCTCTCCCGCCTGCGGATCGCGGACCTGCCGGCCGGGCCCCTGCACGACGGTCTGCTCCGGCGCCGCAGCGACCTGGGCATCGGCGCCGGGTCAGGCGCCCTCGTCTGCGTCGACGAGACGGGTACGCCGTGGCCGGTGGACGAGCTGCCGCTGCGGCTGCGCCTGGCGCGCTCCGTCCGGGTCTCCATCGACGGCAACGCCCACTTCTGCCGGGGGCTGCTGGCCACCCGCTACCCCGGCGCGGAGGCCGCGCAGGCCCAGCGGCACCATGACCTCCTCGTCCTCACCCCCACTTCCCTCAGGAGCGCCTCATGAAGGTCGTCCGCGTCGTCGGCTACCACCAGGACCTGCAGCTCGACGAGGTCCCCGATCCGCAGGTCGCCGGTCCGCTCGACGTCGTCGTCCGGATCGGTGCGGCCGGGGTGTGCCGCACGGACCTGCACATCCTCGAGGGGCAGTGGGCGGAGAAGTCGGGGGTGCAGCTCCCTTACACGATCGGCCACGAGAACGCGGGCTGGGTGCACGCCGTCGGTGAGGCCGTCACGGGCTTGGCGGTGGGGGACAAGGTCATCCTGCACCCGCTCGTCACCTGCGGACTGTGCCGGGCCTGCCGGGCCGGCGACGACGTGCACTGCGAGAACAGCGCCTTCCCCGGGATCAACACCGACGGCGGGTACGCCGAGTACCTGCTCACCACCGCCCGCAGCGTCATCAAGCTCGACGCGTCGCTCGAACCGGCCGACGTGGCCGCCCTCGCCGACGCCGGTCTGACCGCCTACCACGCCGCCGCCAAGGCCGCCCGTCTGCTGCGCCCCGGCCAGGTCGCCGTGCTGATCGGGGCAGGCGGGCTGGGCCACATCGGGATCCAGGTGATGAAGGCCATCAGCGCGGCCACCCTGGTCGTGGTGGACCGCAACCCCGAGGCGCTGGCCCTCGCCCGTGACCTCGGGGCCGACCACACGGTGCAGGCCGACGAAGCGGGAGGGTTCGTCGACGAGGTCCTCGCGCTCACCGGCGGGCACGGCGCCGAGGCGGTGATCGACTTCGTGGCCGAGGGGGGCTCGACCGCCACCGGCGTGCGGATGCTGCGCCGTGCCGGCAGCTACTACGTGGTCGGGTACGGCGAGAACATCAACCTCCCGACCATCGACATCATCAACAGCGAGATCAACATCGTCGGCAACCTCGTCGGCTCCTACAACGACCTCGCCGAGCTGATGACGCTGGCCGCGCAGGGCAAGGTCGTCCTGCACACCACCGTCTACAAGCTCGAGGAGTTCCAGCAGGCCATCGACGACCTCAGCGCCGGCCGGGTGCGGGGTCGGGCCATCCTCGTGCCGTAGGACCACCAACGCACCACCGGCCCCCCAGGTGCGGAACTTGGGGGGCCGGTCGTGGGTGCTGCTGCGCCTGGTGCTTACCGCTCGTTCGGCATGAGGATCCAGGCGGCGAGGTAGATGAGGATCTGCGGCCCGGGGAGCAGCAGGCTGGCCACGAAGGCGATGCGGACGCCGTTGCTGCTGAGGCCGAAGCGGCGGGCGATCCCGGAGCAGACGCCGGCGATCATCCGGTCGTGACGGGGGCGGACGAGCGAGCTCGGGCTCATCGGTTGGTCCATGCGGTTCATGCCTCCCACTGTGGCGCACCCGAGGCCGCCCGACCAGCCCTCCGCGCGAGACCCGGGGTCGGTTCAGGGGTGAACGCAGTCCTAACCCCGAGCCGCGGACGGCGCCGGGCGGGGGTGGGCGCGGCTGACAGGATGGGTGCGCCCGCACCCCGAGGAGGAACCCCCGTGTACGAGTCCCCGCTGGACCTGCCGCTGGTCCACGCCGGCAAGGTGCGCGAGCTGTACGCCGTCGACGCCGACCGGCTGCTGATGGTGGCGAGTGACCGCATCAGCGCCTTCGACTTCGTGCTGGACAGCCAGATCCCGGACAAGGGGCGCGTCCTCACCCAGCTCTCGCAGTGGTGGTTCGCCCAGCTGGAGGACCTGGTGCCCAACCACGTGCTCTCCACCGACGTCCCCGCGCCCGTCCGCGGCCGCGCCGTGGTGTGCGAACGGCTCGCGATGGTCCCCGTCGAGTGCGTGGCCCGCGGCTACCTCACCGGTTCGGGCTGGCTGGAGTACCAGGACTCCAGGACCGTTTGCGGGGTGCCGCTGCCCGAGGGCCTGGTGGACGGCTCCCGGCTGCCCGAGCCGATCTTCACCCCGGCCACGAAGGCGGAGCTGGGGGAGCACGACGAGAACGTGGACTTCGCCACGGTGGTCGCCGCGGTGGGCCGGCCGCTGGCCGAGCGGCTTCGCGACCTGACGCTCGCCGTCTACGCCCGCGCCGAAGGTGTCGCCCGCAAACGGGGGCTGCTGCTCGCCGACACCAAGCTCGAGTTCGGGCTCCGCCCGGACGGGACCGTGGTGCTGGCTGACGAGGTCCTCACCCCGGACTCCTCCCGGTTCTGGGACGCCGACGGCTGGAAGCCGGGTGGACCGCTCCCGTCGTTCGACAAGCAGTACGTCCGCGACTGGCTGCTGCACGCGTCGGGCTGGGACCGGCACGGCGACGCACCCCCGCCCCCGTTGCCGGCCGACGTGGTCGGGGCGACCCGCGCCAAGTACCTCCAGGCGTACGAGCGCCTGACCGGGCACCCCCTGCCTCCCGTGTGATCCCGCGCCCCCTGGGCGAAGCCCGCGACCGGTTGCCGATGGTTTTCTGTCGGCGGTCCGGTCTAGGTTTCCGACACGAGGGGGAGCAACGCATGACCGACACTCCGCGCCTGGACCTGCGCACCGGTCCGCCCCGCACGTTCCTGCACGTCCTGCTCAACACCGTGGTCGTGGCGGTCACCAACTTCACGCTGTGGTTCGCCGTCACCTTCTGGGTGTTCCTGGAGACGCGGTCGGTGTTCGCCACCGGCATGATCGCCGGCATCTTCCTGATCTTCACCACGCTGACCGGGATCTGGCTCGGCAGCCTGGTCGACCACCACCCGAAGAAGACCGTCCTGCAGACGTCCGCGGCCTTCTCGCTCGCGCTCTACACGGCCAGCCTCGCGGTCTACCTGCTCACCCCGTCCGAGGCCTTCCGGCGCACCGACAGCCTGCTGCTGTGGACCTTCGTGCTGCTGCTGATGCTCGGGGTGATCGCCGGCAACGTGCGGATGATCGCGCTGTCCACGCTGGTCACGCTGCTGATCCCCGCCGAGGTGCGGGACCGCGCCAACGGCCTGGTGGGCACCACGTCCGGGGTCTCCTTCCTCGTCACCTCGGTCATCAGCGGGCTGCTGGTGGCGGCCGGCGGGATGCTCTACGCGCTGCTGCTCGCCCTGGTGGTGCTGGCGGGCGCGATGCTGCACCTGGCCCGGGTGACCATCCCGGGAGACCGTCCGGGCCCCCTGGACGATGGCGCGGGGAACGGGACGCCGTCCACCGGGCTGGATCCGGGCGCCGGGTCCGAGGCGGCGGTGTTCGACCGGCGCGTTGACCTCCGCGGCACGGTCCGGCTGGTCCGCAGCGTCCCCGGGCTGCTGGCCCTGATCGGGTTCACCTGCTTCAACAACCTGCTGGGCGGGGTCTTCATGGCCCTGCTCGACGCCTACGGGCTCTCGCTGATGGAGGTCCAGGTCTGGGGCCTGCTGTGGGGTGCGCTCAGCACCGGGGTCATCATCGGCGGCCTGCTGGTGGCCAAGGTCGGCCTGGGCCCAAACCCGGTGAAGACGCTGCTGGTGGTGAACCTCGTGCTGTGGAGCACCAGCATCCTGTTCCCGCTACGGGAGTCGCTGGTGGTGCTGGCCGTGGGGTTGTACACCTACATGCTGATCATCCCCTTCGCCGAGGCGGCCGAACAGACCGTGCTGCAGCGGGTCGTGCCCTACGAGCGGCAGGGGCGGGTGTTCGGCTTCGCGCAGAGCGTCGAGCAGGCTGCGTCCCCATTGACTGCCTTCCTCATCGGCCCGCTGACCCAGTTCGTCGTCATCCCGTCGATGACCGACGGAGTGGCCGCCGACGCCATCGGCAGCTGGTTCGGCACCGGCGCCCAGCGCGGGATCGCCCTGGTCTTCTGCCTTGCCGGGGTCGTCGGGCTGGTGGCCACGGTCCTCGCCCTGGCCAGCCGGCCCTACCGGCGGTTGAGTGCCGCCGTGGAAGCCGCTGCGCCCCAGAAGGTCGCTGAGCCGGCCGATGCCCCGTCCGGCGCTTCGGGAGGTTCGGTCGGTTCCGCCCCCCCCGATAGGATCGCCCGCATGGCGCGAGTGGTGGTCGACGTGATGCCGAAGCCGGAGATCCTGGACCCGCAGGGCAAGGCGGTGACAGGCGCGCTGGGACGCCTGGGGTTCTCCGGGATCTCGGTCCGGCAGGGCAAGCGGTTCGAGCTCGAGGTGGACGGTGAGATCACCGAGGAGAAGCTGGCCGACATCGGCCGGGCAGCCGAGACCCTGCTGGCCAACACGGTGATCGAGACCTTTGACGTCCGCGTCGACGAGTCGGCGCAGGCTTCCGACTGATGGCCCCCAAGGTCGGCGTCGTCACCTTCCCGGGATCCCTGGACGACCACGACGCCCTACGGGCCGTGCGGATCGCCGGCGCCGAGCCGGTGCCGCTCTGGCACGCCAGCGACGACCTCCGCGGGGTCGACGCCGTGATCCTGCCGGGCGGCTTCTCCTACGGGGACTACCTGCGCGCCGGCGCGATCTCCCGTTTCTCCCCGGTCATGGGCTCGGTCATCAGCGCGGCCGGGGCGGGGATGCCGGTGCTCGGCATCTGCAACGGCTTCCAGATCCTGTGCGAGGCCCACCTGCTGCCCGGTGCCCTCATCCGCAACGACGTCCGGACCTTCGTGTGCATCGACCAGCGGCTCCGGGTGGAGTCGACGGCCACCGCCTGGACGGGTGACTACCGCCAGGGTCAGGAGATCACCGTCGTGCTCAAGAACGGTGAGGGTGGCTACGTCGCCGACGAGGACACCCTCGACCGGTTGGAGGGCGAGGGCCGCGTCGTCGTCCGCTACCTCGACGCGAACCCGAACGGCTCGTTCCGCGGGATCGCGGGGATCGCCAACGAGCGGGGCAACGTCGTCGGGCTGATGCCGCACCCCGAGCACAACGTGGACCCGCTGACCGGGCCCGGCACCGACGGCCTCCCCTTCTTCGGCAGCGTCTCGAGCTTCCTCTCCGCCCGGGTCTGACGCCCGCGATGGGTGGGTCGCGGAGGGGTGCACGCGCGAGCGCGCCGGTGCTCCCGCCCCGGGGACCTGCGCTCACCCGCCGGGCCTGGACTGTCCTGCTGCTGTTCGCCCTGGCCTTCGCCGGGCTGCGGGTGGTGGCTCTCCTGCAGGAACCGCCCCAAGCCAGCGCCCTGGTCACCGAGCAGGTGGTCGTCGTCGGCGTGACCGGCCGCCCTGCTCTGACCCCGACCGACGCCTCAGTCCTCGCCGACCACCTCGACGACGCCCAGGTCGGGGCGGTCAACGTCCGGCCGCGGAAGGTGGGCGACTGCGCGGCCGCCGGCTGGACCACCCTGGGAGCCGGCCGCCGAGCCGCCGTCGGCGGGCTCTGCGACCCCCAGGTGACCGAGGACCGCGTCGCCGACTGGAATGCACGCCTCGCGGCCGCCGCAGCCCGCCGGGGGGACGCCCGGCTGGGCACTCTCGCGGCCTCGGTGGCGGGCTGCGTCGCCGCCGTCGGGCCCGGGGCCGCCCTCGCCGCCGCCCGCCCCGACGGCACCCTGGCCGACTACCGCACCGTCGAGGAGTTCGTCGCGGACGGGCTGAGCACCCGCTGCCCGACCACGCTGGTCGACGCCGGACCGGCGAGCGACGATCTCATCGCCCGCCTCGCCCTGGACCGGGAGCGGACTCTGGTGGTCACCGGGGTCGGACCGGTCGCCGGCTCCACCGACCCCGCGCTGCAGGTCGTCTACCGCGTCGGCACCACCGTCCCCGGCTGGCTGACCTCGGCCAGCACCCGGCGGCAGGGGATCGTCACGCTCACCGACCTCACCCGGACCCTGGTCGAGCACGACCTCCCGGCCGGTGCCGCGGCGCCCACCACCATCGACGGCTCGCCGCTGGCCGTCGATCCGGCCGAGCTCGACCTGCCGCTGGTCCGGGACCACCTGGCCGCCGTGGCGGCGCTGTCGGACGGGGCCGTCGTCGGCTACCTGGTGCTCGGGGCGTTCGGCACCCTGCTCTTCGTCACCGGGCTGGTCCTCACGCTGTGCCGGCGCTTCGCCGGGCCCCGGCTCATCCTCACCCTGGGCTCGGTGCTCGGCGCAGCCATGATGCTGACCGGCTCCGTCCCCTGGGCCGGCAGCGGAGCCCCCGGGCTGGTGCTCGGCGTCGCCGTCCTCGGCTGGGCGGTGGCCCTCACCATCGCGGCGCTCGCGCTGGCCTCCCGGTACACGGTGCCCCCCGCGGTCGCCGGCGCGGGGCTGACCGTGGCCGCCTTCACCGTCGACGCCGCGCTCGGGGGCCCGATGCAGGCCGGGTCGATGCTGAATTCGCGCCCCGTCTTCGGGTTGCGCTGGTACGGCTTCGGCAACGTCACCTTCGCCGTCTACGCCACCGCGGCGCTGTTCCTGGCAGGCTGGATCGCCTGCCGTTTCCTCGCCCGGGGGCACCGGCGGGCCGCCGTCGCCGCCGTGGTCGTCGTCGGCCTGGGCGTTGTGGTCTGCGAGGGCTGGCCGAGCATGGGGACGGACTTCGGCGGCGTCGTGGCCCTGACCCCGCCGGTGCTCGGGCTGGTGCTGGCGGTCGCGGGTCTCCGGATCACCGTGCCCCGCGTGCTCGCCCTCGGGGCCGCGGCGGTGGTGGCCATCAGCACCCTCTCGTTGCTGGACTGGGCGCGTGGACCCGACCGTCGAAGCCACCTCGGGGGCTTCGTCCAACGCGTCCTCGACGGCGACGCCGCGGACGTGGTCAGCCGCAAGGCTCTGGCCTCGGCCGAGACCCTGGTCAGCGGGCTCGGGATCGGCGCCCTGCTCGTCGGTGCGCTGCTCTGGGTGCTCATCCTGCGGTGCGCGCTCCCGGTGCTGCGTCCGGGGTTCCTCACGCTGCCTGCGGTGCTGCACGCCGCTCTGGCCACCGCCGTCCTCGGGACCCTGCTCAACGACGGCGGGGTGAGCGTGTGGCTGACCGGCACCGCGATGGTGGCGGTCACCGTCGGCTGGTTCTGCCTGGACCACGCGCTGGGGCAGGGCTGGCCATCGCCCGCGCCCGGCCGGGGCCTGTGGACGTGGCTCGGCCGGGGGGCCTCCCGCCGGTAGGGTCGGGGCCGTGGCGGACACGGTCGAGAATGCAGCGGCGACCCCGGACCAGGCGCAGCCCTGGGCCGAGCTGGGGCTCAAGGAGGACGAGTACCGGCGGATCCGCGAGATTCTCGGCCGGCGTCCCTCGTCGTCGGAGCTGGCGATGTACTCGGTGATGTGGTCCGAGCACTGCTCGTACAAGTCGTCCAAGGTGCACCTGCGCCGCTTCGGCGAGCTGAGCCAGGACACGCCCGCCGGGAAGCTGCTCGCGGGCATCGGTGAGAACGCCGGCGTGGTCGACATCGGGCAGGGCTACGCCGTCACCTTCAAGATCGAGTCCCACAACCACCCCAGCTACGTGGAGCCGCACCAGGGAGCCGCGACCGGGGTCGGCGGCATCGTCCGCGACATCTTGGCCATGGGCGCGCGGCCCATCGGCGTGATGGACGCGCTGCGCTTCGGACCCCTCGAGGAGCCCGACACCCACCGGGTGCTCCCGGGCGTGGTCTCCGGGGTGGGCGGCTACGGCAACTGCCTGGGCCTGCCCAACATCGGCGGCGAGGTGGTGTTCGACCGCAGCTACCTCGGCAACCCCTTGGTCAACGCCCTCTGCGTCGGCGTGCTGCGGCACGAGGACCTGCACCTGGCCAAGGCCACCGGTGCGGGCAACCAGGTCATCCTGTACGGCGCGGCGACGGGCGGCGACGGCATCGGTGGCGCCTCGATCCTGGCCTCGGAGACCTTCGACTCAGCCAAGCCCTCGAAGCGGCCCGCGGTGCAGGTGGGTGACCCCTTCATGGAGAAGCTGCTCATCGAGTGCACCCTCGAGCTCTTCGCCGCCGGGGTGGTCACCGGCATCCAGGACTTCGGGGCAGCGGGGATCTCCTGCGCCACCTCCGAGCTGGCTGCGGCAGGGGACGGCGGCATGCACGTCGAGCTCGACCGGGTACCGCTGCGTGACTCCTCGCTGGCCCCCGAGGAGATCCTGATGAGCGAGTCGCAGGAGCGGATGATGGCGGTGGTCGAGCCCGCCGACGTCGAGCGCTTCCTCGAGATCTGTGCGAAGTGGGACGTCCAGGCCACGGTCGTCGGGGAAGTCACCGAGGACGACCGGCTGGTCATCGAGTGGCACGGCGAGACCATCGTCGACGTCGACCCGCGCACCGTGGCGCACGAGGGCCCGGTCTACGAACGCCCCTACGCCCGCCCGGACTGGCAGGACGAGGTGCAGGCCGACGGCGTGGACCGGCTGGAGCGGCCGGCGACGGGGGAGGAGCTCGCCTCGACGCTGCTCGCGCTCGTCGCCTCGCCCAACCTCTGCGACAAGTCCTGGATCACCAACCAGTACGACCGCTACGTGCGCGGCAACTCGGTGCTCGCCCAGCCCGAGGACGCCGGGATGCTGCGCATCGACGAGGAGACCGGGCTCGGCGTGGCGCTGGCCACCGACTGCAACGGCCGGTTCGCTCTGCTCGACCCCTACGTCGGTGCGCAGCTGGCGCTGGCCGAGGCCTACCGCAACGTGGCCGTGAGCGGCGCGCAGCCGGTCGCGGTCAGCGACTGCCTCAACTTCGGGTCACCAGAGGACCCGGCCGTCATGTGGCAGTTCACCCAGGCCATCGCGGGCCTGGTCGACGGCTGCAAGGTGCTCGGCACCCCGGTCACGGGTGGCAACGTCAGCTTCTACAACCAGACGGGGGCGACGCCCATCCTCCCGACCCCGGTGGTCGGCGTCATGGGCGTCATCGACGACGTCCGCCGCCGCACCCCGGTCGGGTTCGCACGGGCGGCTGAGGTCGTGCTGCTGCTGGGTGACACCCGCGACGAGCTGGCTGGTTCCGCCTGGGCCGCCGTTGCCCACGACCACCTCGGTGGCCACCCGCCCCGGGTCGACCTCCTCCACGAGCAGCGCCTGGCGGCGGTGCTGGTGGAGGCGAGCCGGCGCGGGCTGCTGTCGAGCGCCCACGACCTCGCCGACGGCGGCCTCGCGCAGGCCCTCGTCGAGTCCTGCCTGCGCCACGGCTACGGGGTGGAGGTCGAGCTGCCGCAGGGCGCTGACCCGTTCGTCCAGCTGTTCTCCGAGAGCGCCGGCCGGGTCCTGGTCTCGCTGCCGGAGGCGCAGGCCGACGCGCTGGCTGCGCTCTGCGCCCACCACGAGGTGCCGCTCCACCCCCTGGGCCTGGTCACGGGCACCGAAGACGCCGCGGTCGCCGTCGCCGGCCAGTTCCGCTTGCCACTGGAGCAGATCCGCGCCGCCTGGTCGGCCACCCTCCCCGACGTGCTCGCCGCCGACCCGATCTCCGTCGTCGCCGGCGCCTGACCCTTCCACCGAGTTGTCAGAAGTGAGTTGACCCAGGGGTCAACTCACTTCTGACAAGTCAGCACCAAGGTGCCTCTGGCGAAAGCTAGGGGCCGCCGCTCTTCACGCGGTCCCCGTAGCGCTCGCGCAGGCGCTCGTTGTTCTCGTCGCCGCCGGGGATGTTGGCGGAGATGAGGATCGGCACCTCGGCGCCGGCCTCGAGCAGCAGACCGCAGACCTCGGTGATCAGCATCTGCGCGATCAGCGTGCTGGTCACGGTGGAGGTGGCTAGCACCGCCCCGCGGGGACGGCCCTCGGTGTCGTCGGGCAGGTCCAGCTCGGCGTCGCCGAAGGCTCCCCGGTTGTCGATGACCACGTCCGCCAGCTCGAACAGCCGCAGGCCGCTGGGGTGCCGGGAGGTGATCCGGGTCGTGTGGTCCAGCGATGTCACGACGACCAGCCGATGACCCCGCTCCTTGACCAGCCGGGCCAGCTCGACGGTCGAGCCGTTGCCCCCGGAGTTGGAGCAGAGGATGAAGATGTCGGCCGGGTCGATGGCGTGCACGGCCAGCAGCTGAGCCGCCAGCGAGGGGTCGCGCTCCAGGTAGGGATCCATCACCTGGTCCGGCGTCAGGCTGCCGTAGAAGGTGAGGTCGGACAGCGAGATGCGGTTGGCCGGCACCAGGCCGCCGGCCCGGCCGGCGATCTCGGAGGCGAAGCTGCGCGAGTGGCCGGTGCCGAAGACCTGGATCACCCCGCCCGCGGTCAGCGACTCGACGACGAGCGCGGCGGCCGCCGCGATCTGCTCCTGCTGGGTGTCGACGACCTTGTCGAAGGCTTCGCGCAGCATCCGCGCGGCCGTTCGCTGGTTGACGGTGGGGTGACTCATGCCTTACCTCTTCAGACGGCCGCTGGTACACGTGTCCCCGTGAGCGGCTGGTTGGGTGGGAATCCTACAGATCGGCCCTCTAGGCTCGGGCCCATGACGCTGGCGGACACGGTACGGGCTCAGCAAGCTGCGGTGCGGGCGGACCTCGCGGCCCTGGTGGCGGTCCCGTCGGTGAGCGCCGACCCGGACCGGGCAGGGGAGGTGGGGCGCAGTGCCGACCAGGTCGCCGGCCTGCTCCGAGACCTCGGCTGCCCCGACGTCGCGGTGGTGCGCGCCGGCGGCGGGCAGCCAGCGGTCATCGCCCGCTTCCCGGCCCCCGACGGAGCGCCGACGGTCTGCCTCTACGCCCATCACGACGTGCAACCCGAGGGCGACGCTGCCTCGTGGACCAGCCCGCCCTTCACCGCGACCGAGCGCGACGGGCGGCTTTTCGGCCGGGGGACCGCGGACGACAAGGGCGGACTCGCGGTCCACCTGGCCGCCTTGCGGGCCTTCGAGGGTCGACCGCCGGTCGGGGTGACGGTCTTCGTCGAGGGCGAGGAGGAGATCGGGTCGGCGACCCTCGCCCAGCTGCTCACCGAGCACCGCGATGAGCTGGCCGCCGACGTCTTCGTGATCGCCGACTCCTCGAACTGGGCCGTGGGCACCCCCGCCTTCACCACCTCGCTGCGGGGACTGGCCGACTGTGTCGTCGAGCTGCGGACCCTGGACCACGCCATCCACTCCGGCTCCTACGGCGGTGTGGCTCCGGACGCCCTCACCGCGCTCTGCCGGCTGCTGGCCACCCTGCACGACGAGCGGGGCGATGTCGCCGTCGCGGGCCTGGCCACCAGCCCGCCCCCGGACCTCGTCTACCCCGAGGACCGTCTGCGCGCGGAGTCCGGGTTGCTCGAGGGCGTGCAGCAGATCGGGACGGGCAGCGTCGTCGAGCGGTTGTGGTGCAAGCCCGCCGTCTCGGTGATCGCCCTGGACGCCACCCCGGTCGACCGGGCCTCGAACACGCTCGCGCCGCTCGCCCGGGCCAAGATCAGCCTGCGTCTGGCACCCGGTGACGACGCCCGCTCCGCCCTGGCCAAGCTCGTCGAGCACCTGCACGCGCATGCCCCCTGGGGCGCCCGCGTGAGCGTCCTGGAAGGCGACACCGGAGAGCCGAGCACCGTCCCCTTCGAGGGGCCCGCGGCCGAGGTGGCCCGCCGCGCCTTCGCCGAGGCCTGGGGGGTAGAGCCGGTTTTCACCGGCCAGGGCGGGTCGATCCCCATGGTGGCTGACTTCCGCCGGGCCTTCCCTGAGGCCACCGTCCTGGTGACCGCGGTCGGCGACCCGGACACCCGGGCGCACGGGATCGACGAGTCGCTGCACCTCGGCGACTTCGAGGCCGCCTGCCTGGCGGAGGCCCTGCTGCTGAAAGGTCTGGCCGGCCTGCCTCGCCCGTGACGCCGGCCGGGAGGACCCAAAGCGTCAGGACAGCCAGCGGCTGGCGATGGCTGCTCCCGTCTGCACCAGGAGTGGCCGGGCCAGGGCCATGCTGCGGCCGACGTCGGGTTCAAGGGCGCTCAGCGGGTAGACGTCCGCGAAGCCGGCCGCTGAGCACTCCGCGGCGCTGAGCAGGCTCCGCCCAGCCACCACGACGACCGGGACGCCGGCCGCCCGGGCCCGGCTCAGCACCCCGACCGGGGCTTTCCCGGCCAGGGACTGGGTGTCGAGGGAGCCCTCACCGGTGACCGCCAGCACCGACCCGGTCAGGTGCTGGTCAAAGCCGACCAGGTCCAGGACCAGCTCGATCCCGGACCGCATCTCCCCACCGAGCAGCGCCAACGCGGCGAACCCGGTGCCGCCGGCGGCCCCTGCCCCGGTGTCGGAGGCGTGGTCAGAGCCCGTGGCTTCAGCCACCACAGCCGCCCAGTGGGTTAGGGCGCCGTCCAGCTGCTCGACCTGTCCGGGGTCAGCACCCTTCTGGGGGCCGAAGACCGCCGCGGCGCCGTCGGGCCCCAGCAGTGGATGCGTCACGTCACTGGCCACGAGTACCCGGACACCGGCCAGCCGGGACCGCAGGGGCGCGAGGTCCAGCTGTTCCAACCCGGTCAGGGCCGCGCCGCCCGGAGCGACGTCCTGCCCGCGGGCGTCGCGCAGCCGCGCGCCCAGCGCCTGCACGAGCCCGGCCCCGCCGTCGGTTGAGGCGCTCCCGCCCAGCCCCAGCACCAGCTCCTTGACCCCGGCGTCGAGGGCGTGGCGGACCACCAGACCTAGCCCGGACGTCGAGGCCCTGAGCGGGTCGAGCCGTCCGCCCGGCAGCTGGTCCAGTCCCACCACGGCGGCCAGCTCGACGACCGCGCGGTCCCCGAGCCGGGCGTAGCGTGCCGTCAGGGGCTCCCCGGTGGGTCCGGTGGCTGGGACCGTCACGGGTGCGTACCCCGCGGTCAGCGCGGCGTCAACGGTCCCGTCCCCGCCGTCGGCCACGGGCAGCTCGACGACGTCGAGGTCGGGGTGGACCTGGCGCAGCCCCTCGGCCACCGCTGCGGCCACCTCTACCGCGGGCAGACAGCCCTTGAACTTGTCCGGCGCCACCAGCACGCGCCGCGGGGACGACGGGGTGCGGGGCGACGGGGTGGGGTACGGCTCGGGCGGGGCCACGGGTCCTCCTCGGCCGGATGCGGACCGCACCAGGGTAGGAGCGTCCGGCAGCGGCCGCGACGCCGGGCCCGGGCCCGGCGCCCGTCTCGTGCCCCGTGGCCTTGTGGGTCAGTCGCGTTTCACCTGCCCCACCGCTGTTGTGGCTCCCCGCGGGGAGTGCGAGCATCAGGCGTGGTCACCGACGACGCCCAGACGATCGCCTACCCGGCCCCGGGGTCCCGCCCTTCGCGGAACGGGCTCGAGGTCCTCCAGCCGCACGTCATCGTGCTCTTCGGCGCGACGGGAGACCTCTCGCGCCGCAAGCTGCTCCCGGGCCTGGCTCACCTGGCGCTGTCGGCACTGGCTCCGGACATCCAGGTCATCGGCACCTCCCTGGAGGACCACACTGAGGAGTCCTTCCGCGAGCTGGCCCGGCAGGCCGTGACCGAGTTCACCCACCACCCGCTCAGCGACGAGCAGTGGACGCAGTTCGCCCAGCGCCTGACCTACGTGCCGCAGAGCGCCGGCCCCCAGGGCCTGGGAGACGCCGTCCGGTTGGCCGAGGAGCGGCTGGGCGGGGAGGTGGGCCGGCTCCACTACCTGAGCGTCCCGCCCGCCGCCGCCCCGGCAGTGATCAACACCCTGCGTGAGGCGGACCTGGTCGAGCGTTCCCGGGTGGTGATGGAGAAGCCGTTCGGCACCGACCTGCGCAGCGCCATCATGCTGAATGACCAGGTCCACGAGACCTTTCGCGAGCGGCAGATCTTCCGGATCGACCACTTCCTCGGCAAGGAGGCGGCGCAGAACATCCTGGCTTTCCGTTTCGCGAACGGGCTGTTCGAGCCGATCTGGAACCGCAACTTCATCGACCACATCCAGATCGACATTCCTGAGACCCTCGGGCTCGACCGGCGGGCCGGCTTCTACGAGGCCACCGGTGCCTACAAGGACATGGTCGTCACCCACCTTTTCCAGGTGCTGGCCTTCGTGGCGATGGAACCGCCGACGGCGCTGGAGCCGCGCGCCATCAGCGAGGAGAAGAACAAGGTGTTCCGCTCCATGCTGCCGCTCGATCCCAACCAGGTGGTGCGCGGGCAGTACGCGGGCTACCGCGACGAGGAAGGCGTGGCCCGGGACTCCGACACCGAGACCTTCATCGCCCTCAAGGCCGGTATCGACAACTGGCGGTGGGCGGGGGTCCCGTTCTACTGCCGGACCGGCAAGCGGATGGCCGAAGGCCAGCGCATCATCTCCATCGCCTTCAAGGAAGCCCCGAAGTCGATGTTCCCCCGGGGCTCCGGCGTGGGGGCCTCGGGCCCCGACCACCTGACCTTCGACCTCGCGGACGAGTCCAAGGTCTCGCTGTCCTTCTACGGCAAGCGGCCCGGCCCGGGCATGAAGCTGGACAAGCTGAGCATGCAGTTCTCGACGCGGGAGACCGACCGGGCCGGTGACGTGCTCGAGGCCTACGAGCGCCTCATCATGGACGCCATGCGGGACGACCACACGCTGTTCACCACCGCGGAGGGCATTGAGAGCCTGTGGGAGCGCTCCGAGCCGCTGTTGCGCAACCCGCCGCCGGTCAAGCCCTACGCCCAGGGATCGTGGGGTCCCAACGCCATCCACCAGCTGGTGGCGCCGCACGCATGGCGGCTTCCTTTCGAGCGGGTCTGGCGTACCCAGCGAAGCTGAATCCCCTTGGGTCCGCAATGCCGGTCCCCGTTGCGTCGCTTTTCGAGCCGCAATGTCATGGCGCGAGCGCGGGAATGCCTCAAGATTCGCTCAGGTACGCCGCGGTGACTTCAAATCCTCGGTTGAAACGACTTAGACTCCGCTTCGTCAGCATCAGCTCGGGTTTGGGAAAGGATCACGCACAGTGGCGCAGAAGACCATCGTCAAGACGTATGACGATCTTGACGGCAGTGAGATCGACGCGGAGGGCAAGAGCGTCTCGTTCTCCTTCGACGGCACCTCCTATGAGATCGATCTCAGCAGCAAGAACGTCGCCAAGCTGCGGGAGGACCTGGGCCCTTACATCGAGAAGGCGCGCAAGGTGAGCAACCGCGGCCGGGGTGCCGCCGCCAAGGCGGAGCCCGCTCCGCTGGACACCCGGGCGGTCCGCGCCTGGGCCGCCGAGCAGGGCATCGAGGTGTCCGCCCGGGGACGGCTGTCGTCGGAGCTCATCGAGCAGTACCGCGCGGCTCACTGAGCCAGCCAGCGACGCGGTCGCCGAACGGTGGACGGTAGCGGGTGACCGTTCGGCGACGCGCCCTGAGCGCTAGCGCTCCCCACGGACGACGGCGCCGGCCACACGGAGGAACTCGTCGGCCGCCTGCTCACCGAGGTGGTTCCCGAGGCAGTGCCTGCGGTACGCCAGCCGCCGCTCGCGCAGCGGGTCGTCGCCCAGCAGGCGGTCCAGGGCGGCGTCGAGGGTGGACAGGTCCTTCTCGATGACGTAGGAGACCCGGGCCATCGGATTCTGCTCGACGAAGGCCTCACCGGCGCTCTGGATGGCCACCATGGCCAGCGGTTTCCCGGAGGCCAGGAAGTCCGAGGCGACCGAGCTGACGTCGGTCACGAGGGCGTCGACGGCGTTGATGCAGGCGGGGATGTCGCGCTCGGACTCGGCCGCCGGCCCCCAGAGGTGGCTGCGGCCGGAGGTGGCGCTGTCCGCGGTCAGCACCTGCTGGATGCGCGTGACCACGGCGGTGTCGTCGGGATCCTGGTAGGTGAGGGGGTGCGGACGGAAGATCACGGTCGCCCCACGGGCGAGCAGGGCCTCGACCACCCGTTGGCCGACCGGCAGGGAGGAGTAGTTCGTGGACGGACGGCCGCCGCGCCAGGTCGGGGCGTACAGCACGGTCAGCGGCGACCCCGGGGGCGGAGGCTCCTGCTGGACCCGGATCCGTTCGATCTGGGGCCGCCCGACCGTGACAAACTTCTCCGGTGGCACGTGCACGCCATGCGCCGCGTAGCGCTCCACGCCTTGCTCTCCCGAGACGAACAGCTTGTCGTAGGTCGCGTGCCGGGCGTTGAAGTTGGCCGCCTTGTCGGAGTCTCCGTGGTTGAGCCAGACGTGGGTGATCTGGCGGTACCGCTGGAAGGCAGAGTTGGCGGCGCTTCCCTGCACGTAGAACGCTGCCTTCATCGACGGCACCACGAGGTTGTCGAGCTGGGCGAAAGTTCCCGGGCGGTGCACCAGGACGGGGGCCGAGGTCAGCGTCGCGATGACCGGCAGCGTCTCCGGTGATCGCGTGATCACGACGAACGGGACGCCCAGCCGCTCCAGGTAGGGCAGCCACATCCCCAGCTGGTACCGGGCCCCCTGGACGGCGGCGTAGTAGACGACGAAGGCCGGCTTGAGAGCCAGCAGGGCCGGACGCAGCCCGGTCACGGCCCGCCGGGTGGCCAGGTTGGCCCGACCGGTCTGGACCACGAGAGCCGCACCCAGCACGGCCGCACCCAGCCCGCTGAGCAGGTGCACCCAACCCGGCGCGGCGAGCAGGGCGAGCACCCAGCCCAGAGCGGTCACCGCGAGCGTTCCCCACGGCAGCACCGCCGTCGGGAAGGGTGGCTCGGGTGGCGTCGGCAGACCCGGGAGATGGGCCGCGAACGGCTCCGTCCTGGTGATCATGGACCGGAGCGAGCTCTCGACCAGGACGGCCAGCAGCGCGAGCCCGGTACCGAGCCAGATCAGGTCGGCGTCGTCGGGGCGGCGAGCCAGCAGAGCCCCCGTCACGGCGATGAGCAGCAGGAGCCGGGCACCGACGTAGGCGCCGATGAGCTCGGGACGCCGACGAGCGCTCCGCCGCAGAAGCCACGCCGCGAGTCCGAGTCCGAGGACGCCGACCGCTGCCCCCACGAGCTGGCCGGTCGAGTCGCCGGCGAACAGCAGGACGAGAGCGACCACGGCGCTCACCTGCGCAGCGTTCTGCACCAAGAGCTCGATCACCTTGGCCCGGGTGAGACCGAGCACGCTCGACCACCCCCGCAGAGTCAGAGCGCGAGGTCGGCGCAGGGCAGGCATGCGGAGAAGGCTAACGGCCGACCGCTCTCTCCTCGAAGCGACAACGACGGGTGGGGAGGGGTAGCCGCGGACGTTAGACTGCAGCGTGCGCGGAGACGGTCTGTTGAACCACGATCTCGATCCCGACGAACGCGGACCCCAGGACGCCTGCGGCGTCTTCGGTGTCTGGGCCCCTGGCGAGGAGGTGGCCAAGCTCGCCTACTTCGGGCTCTACGCCCTCCAGCACCGCGGGCAGGAGTCCGCCGGGATCGCGGTCAGCAACGGCTCCCAGATCATGGTGTTCAAGGACATGGGCCTGGTCTCCCAGGTCTTCGACGAGACGACTCTTAACTCGCTCCGCGGGCACCTCGCCATCGGCCACGCGCGTTACTCCACGACCGGGGCCAGCGTGTGGAAGAACGCCCAGCCCACCTTCCGTCCCACGGCGTCCGGCGGTCTCGCCCTGGGCCACAACGGCAACCTGACCAACACCGCAGAGCTCGAGCTCCTGCTCGCCGAGCGCGACCGGCCGGATGACTCCCTGGTCCCCGGCGGCATCACGCACAGCTGGAGCCACCAGGGCACCCACGACTCCACCAACGACACCTCGCTCGTCACGGCGCTGATGTCCACCTACCCCGACCTCACCATCGAGCAGGCGGCGGCACAGGTCCTGCCCCGGCTCAAGGGCGCGTTCAGCCTGGTCTTCATGGACGAGGAGACGCTCTACGCTGCGCGGGACCCCCAGGGCATCCGGCCGCTGGTCCTCGGCCGGCTGGAGCGGGGGTGGGTCGTCGCGAGCGAGACCGCCGCGCTGGACATCGTCGGCGCCTCCTTCATCCGCGAAGTGGAGCCCGGGGAGATGATCGCCGTGGACGCGGCAGGCCTGCGGAGCACGCGCTTCGCCGAACCGGCTCCCAAGGGTTGTCTGTTCGAGTTCGTGTACCTCGCCCGCCCCGACACCACGATCTCCGGCAAGCGCCTGCACTCGGTCCGGGTCGAGGTGGGCCGGACCCTGGCCAAGGAGTTCCCGGTCGACGCCGACCTGGTGATCCCCGTCCCGGAGTCGGGGACACCTGCGGCCATCGGCTACGCCGAGCAGTCGGGCATCCCCTACGGGCAGGGCCTGGTCAAGAACTCCTACGTCGGCCGGACCTTCATCCAGCCGAGCCAGACCCTGCGCCAGCTCGGCATCCGGTTGAAGTTGAACCCGCTCCGTGACGTCATCGCGGGCAAGCGGCTGGTGGTGGTCGACGACTCCATCGTGCGTGGCAACACCCAGCGGGCGCTGGTCCGGATGCTCCGCGAGGCCGGAGCCACCGAGATCCACGTCCGCATCTCCTCCCCGCCGGTGAAGTGGCCCTGCTTCTACGGGATCGACTTCGCCTCCCGGGCCGAGCTGATCGCCACCGGGCTCACCACTGACGAGATCTGCCGCTCGATCGGCGCCGACTCCCTCGGCTACGTCTCCCTCGAGGGCCTGGTCGACGCCACCGAGGTCGGCATGGACAAGCTCTGCCGGGCCTGTTTCGACGGCGTGTACCCCGTCGAGCTGCCGCTGAGTGAGCGCATCGGCCGTCCGTCGGCCGACGAGGGGAACCGGACCGACGCCGACGGCCTGTCGAGTGCCGTCTCCGGCGTCGGTGCCGTCGACGCGCTCAGCCGCCCGTGACCGGCCGGCACCACCGAAGGAGCCCGATGACCGAGCAGACCGCCTACGCCGCAGCCGGCGTCGACATCGAAGCCGGCGACCGCGCCGTCACGTTGATGAAGGAGTGGGTCGCCAAGACGCGTCGACCGGAGGTCCTCGGGGGGCTCGGCGGGTTCGCCGGATTGTTCGACGCGCGCGCTCTGGCCGGCATGCGTCACCCGGTGCTGGCCACCTCGACCGACGGCATCGGGACCAAGGTGGCCATCGCCCAGGCGATGGGGGTGCACGACACCGTCGGCTTCGACCTCGTCGGGATGGTCGTCGACGACCTGGTGGTCTGCGGGGCCGAGCCGCTGTTCATGACCGACTACATCGCCTGCGGCCGCGTTGTCCCCGAACGCGTCGCGGCCATCGTCAAGGGCATCGCGGAGGCCTGCGCGGTGGCCGGGTGCGCCCTGCTGGGCGGGGAGACCGCTGAGCACCCGGGACTGCTCGACCCGGACGAGTACGACGTGGCCGGCGCGGCCACCGGCGTGGTCGAGCGCGACCGGATCCTGGGTGCGGACAGGGTGCGCCCCGGAGACGTCGTCTTGGCCCTGGAGTCCTCGGGCCTGCACTCCAACGGCTACTCCCTGGTCCGGCACGTCCTGCTGGAGCAGGCGGGCTGGGCGCTGGACCGCGACGTGCCTGAGCTCGGCCGCACCCTCGGCGAGGAGCTGCTCGAGCCGACCAAGGTCTACGCCCGCGACTGCCTGGCGCTGGCCGACGGCGTCGAGGTGCACGCCATGAGCCACATCACCGGTGGTGGTCTGGCCAACAACCTGGCCCGGGTCGTGCCCGCCGGTTGCTCGGTGCAGCTGCAGCGCGAGAGCTGGTCGCTGCCGGCGGTCTTCCGCCTGGTCCAGGAGGTGGGCCACGTCTCCCGTCCTGACCTCGAGGCGACGTTGAACGTGGGTGTCGGGATGGTCGCCGTGCTGCCCGAGTCGTCGGCGACGGCTGCGGTCGAGCTGCTCGCGGCCCGTGGTCTGCGGGCCTGGGTCTGCGGTAACGTCAGCTCTGCCGGGTCTGACGCTCCCGCTGCCGTGAGCCTCGTCGGGGAGCACGCGGCCGCCTGAGCCGTGGCTGTCGCTCCAGGCTGACGCGCCCCTGCTTTGCAGCGCTGTGGGCATTAGGTAGCATCTTCCCCACGACATAATTCATCGGTGAGCCGCGGCTGAGCCGCTGGCGGACAAAGGCGAGGGGGTCGACCCGAGATGGGGCGCGGCCGTGCGAAGGCAAAGCAGACCAAGGTGGCCCGGGAGCTCAAGTACCGTGCGTTCGACACGGACTTCAGCTCACTGGCGGCCGAGCTCCGGGGTTCGGAAGGTCATGAGGTGCCTCCTGCCTATGCTGACCTGGCCGAGCAGGAGGGCGATGAGCAAGACCTCGCCCCGGATGCCTACCGAGGGCTTCGAGCGTCCGGCTGAGGACGTTCGTCCTCGTCGACCGGCCCGCCGCTGAGGCTTCGAGCCCCCTGTTCCTCCGGATCCGGTGCGCGTCCGCAGGTCGCTGGGATTGCTCTCGTCCAATGAATCCGTCTGCGCGTTTGACGGTGGCAGTCCGCTGGACGTGGTGCTGCTGAACGGCCGGTTGCCGCCGCCGTAGGTGTTCTCTGCGACGCTGGGACCGTGAGGTCATGGCACCCGGACCTGCTGCCGGGCTACGAGAGCACCGATCTCCCGCTGCCGGGCGCGACCCCGGTGCCGGGGGAGCCCGAGGAGGTTGAGCTGGTCGCCACCCTGGTGCGGCGCACCGGGGAGGCCCCGGGAGACCGCCGGCCGGCGGTCCTGTACCTGCACGGGTGGAACGACTACTTCTTCCAGACCCATCTCGGCGACGCGTTTGACGGGCTCGGCTACGCGTTCTACGCCCTGGACCTGCGGCGGTACGGGCGCAGCCAGCGCCTGGGGCAGCTGCCTGGCTTCGTCACCGACCTGAGCGACTACTTCACCGAGATGGACGCGGCCGCCGAGGTGATCTCCGAGGCCCACGACGGCCTACTGGTCATGGGCCACTCGACGGGCGGGCTCGTCGCCGCGTTGTGGACCGCGGAACGGCCGCAGCGGGTGGACGCTCTCGTCCTCAACTCGCCGTGGCTGGACCTGCAGGGTTCCGCCCTGGTGCGCACGCTGGCCACCCCCGTGGTGGAGGCGCTGGGGAGCCGCACCCCGACCTCGGTGCTGCGGCTGCAGCCCGACCTGGGGTTCTACGCCCGGGTGCTGCACGTGGAGCACGGAGGCGAGTGGGACTACGACACCGACCTCAAGGCAAGCCCGAGCCCGCCCATCCGGGTCGGGTGGCTGCGGGCGATCTTGGCGGGGCACCAGAAGGTGGCAGCCGGGCTGGGCATCGAGGTGCCCGTGCTGGTGCTCGCCTCGAGCAGCACCGACTTCAGTCGCAAGTGGCACGAGGGGCTGCGCAGCGCGGACACGGTGCTGGACGTCGAGCAGATCGCTCTCCGCGCGGTCCGCCTGGGGCAGCACGTCACCCTGGTCAGGATCCCGGGTGGCCTGCACGACCTGATGCTGTCCCCGCCCCCCGTCCGGGCCTCGGTGCTCGAGACGACGGCTCGTTGGGTCCGGGCCTATGGGCCGGCTCCCCTCGATCGTGGCCTTTCGGACGGGCCCCGCTTGGGAGGAGAGTCCAACACTGATTGAATGGGCCCGTGACTGAGATGCCGCATGTCGTTGTCGTCGGAGCAGGATTCGCCGGGCTGTCCGCGACGGCCGAGCTGGCCAAGGAGGGTTTCCGGGTCACCCTCATCAACCGGCACCCGTACAACACCTTCCAGCCGCTGCTCTACCAGGTCGCCACGGGCGGTCTGAACGCCGGCGACGTCACGTACTCGCTGCGCTACTTCGCGGCCCGGCACCCCGGCGTCAGCTTCCGTCGCGCGTCCGTGACGGGGATCGACCACGACGCGAACGAGGTCCTCTGCGACGACGGCGTCCGCGTCGGGTACGACTACCTCTGCCTGGCGACCGGCATCACGACCAACCACTTCGGCATCCCCGGGGCGGCCGAGTACACGATGTCGATGTACACCCGCGCCGACGCGCTGAAGGTGCGCGACACCATCTTCGGGTCGATGGAGATCATCGCCGGCATGTCGAGCCCGAACACCGGGGCCTTCACCATCGTCGTCGTCGGTGGCGGCGCCACCGGGGTGGAGATGGCCGGCCAGCTGGCCGAGCTCAAGACCGAGGCGCTGCCGACCACCTACCCCGAGCTCAACCCGGCCCGCGTGCACGTGGTCCTGGTCGAGATGGGCGATGCCCTGCTCGCGCCGTTCGACGACACCCTGCGCCAGTACGCGCTCAAGGAGCTCGTCAAGCGCGGCGTCGACGTCCGGCTGAAGACCGCGATCACCGAGGTGCACCCGGACCACGTGGACTTCAAGGACGGCACCACGCTGCCCGTCGACCTGGTCATCTGGGCCGCCGGCGTGTCGGGCAGCCCGACCCTGCGCGAGTGGGGGATCCCGATCGGGCGTGGTGGGCGGATCGAGGTGAACTCCGACCTGCGGGTGATCGGGCACGAGAACGTGTTCGCCCTCGGCGACGCCAGCCTGACCGTGGACAACCCGCTGCCGCAGCTGGCGCAGCCCGCCATCCAGACCGGCAAGTTCGCCGCCGCCCAGATCGCGCGGCTGCACCGCGGGCTGGAGACCGAGAGCTTCAAGTACCACAACAAGGGCACCATGGCCACGATCGGCCGAGGTGACGCCGTGCTGCAGATGCCGCAGGGCCTCAAGCTCAAGGGCGTCGTGGCCTGGCTCGGCTGGATCTTCCTGCACATCGTCTACCTGCTCGGCAACCGCAACCGCGCCCAGACCCTGCTGAACCTCTTCTCGCGCTACCTGCTGCCCAGCCGTTCCAGCGCCATCGTTGGCGACGTGATGGAGACCCCGAAGCTCCGGGCGATCCGCAAGTAGCTTCCCGCGGTCCCTGAACCGGGTCGCCTCGCCGTCGTAGCCGACGGTCGGGCGGCCCGTTCTGGTTCGGGGCGATCAGATCGGCAGCTTGCCGCGCAACATGGAGTTCCCGGAGTGCCGGAAGTCCTCGTCGCCGGCCGGCTCCTGGGAGATGTCGATCAGCCGGAACTGGTTCAGGTCGACCGAGGGTGCGATCGGGAAGCGACCCTCGTTGTCCTGCAGGTATCCGAGGGCGATCATCGGCTCGGCGGTGCTGGTGGTCATCCAGACCTCGCGGGGCCCGGTGGCCGGCAGCGGTGAGCTCACCGTGACGACCAGGATCCGGTTGCCGTCCTCGTCCTCCTCCACGGCGGCCTGGCCCGAGGAGCCTGTCCAGGCCGGCAGAGCATTCAGCGCCACCGACGCCACCTCGCGCTTCCCCCCGGACGAGACCCGGTCGAGGTTCGAGCCGACGCCGATGCCGACGGCCAGGGCCAGCGCCGCCGCCAGCACGAAGGCGGCCGCCCGGACCGAACCCGGGTTCTCGGCGGGTCGTGCAGCAGGAAGTGGAGTGGCCGCGCGCTCCGGCAGGGGCGCCGGGGGGTCCCGCAGGTCGAGCTCGCGGCTGATCGACTGCCAGACCTCGGGACGGGGGAAGACGAGGCCGGTCTCGCCCGCTCGACGGGCGCTGCGAGTGACGGCGGCGAAGGACTCCAGCTCGGCCCGGCAGTCGGGGCACCCGGCGAGGTGAGCCCGGTCCTCGGCGGCAGCCGCGTCCTCGCCCAGGGCCAGGAGCGCCAGGAGCTCAGGATTCGTGTGCACGGCTGTACACCTCCATGCGGCTTCGGAGCTTGATCAGGCTGCGGCGGATGTGGCTCTTCACCGTGCCGGGTGGCAGCTGCAGCCGCTCGGCGATCTGGGAGTGGGTCAGGTCCTCGTAGAACGCCAGCCGCAGCACCTTCTGCGGAACGGGGTCCAGCTTCTCGATCTCCTCGGCGATGATCAGCCGTTCGGCGATGTCCATGGTGTCCGGGGCCAGGGGCAGGTTCGCCCCGACCTCGTTCTGGATGCGGCGCTGCTTGGTACGGGCGGCGTGGGTGTCGGCCACCTTGTTCCGCGTGATGCCCATCAGCCACGCGGAGATGCTCGCCCGGTCCGGCTTGTAGGTGTGGCGGCCGGTCCAAGCGGCGACGAAGACCTTCTGCACGACGTCTTCGGCCTCGGTCACGTCGCCGAGCGAGCGGAGGGCGACGGTGAAGACGAGGGCGGAGAACCGGCGGTACAACTTCTCGAGGGCCCGCTCGTCACCGCCGGCGAAGGCTTCGGCAACCGCGATCAGGTCGTCGTCTGGCGTGACCGTCACGACCGCTGGTTCCCTCCGTGGTCTGAGCTTGTCACCGGCCCCCGCGACCGTCGCGGCCACTCTAGTCGACCGGTCAGCCCGTTACCGAACCCGTCGAGGAGGCGACCTGCTCCGCTTCGGCCGGTGCCCGGCAGAGCGGGGGAAGAGGTGGCCAGGGCCGGGTTCGAACCGGCGACCTTTCACTTTTCAGGCGAACGCTGCTACCAGCTGAGCTACCTGGCCAGAGGCCCGACAGCTGGTGGGAGACTTCCCCCACAACCGGCTGACGAACACAGAAGCGGTGACACCCCAAGGATGGGTGCATCACCGCTCTCGCGACCCCGACGGGACTCGAACCCGCGACCTCCGCCGTGACAGGGCGGCGCGCTAACCAACTGCGCTACGGGGCCTTGCTGGGCCCAACTCGCTGCACCCTCATCGGGTGCCCGCGAAACTATAGCCTAGGCGGGCGGCGCCGGGAAATCGCGCTGCTGGGGGGTGGAGCCTCTCCTGGGGGACCCCCGTTGAATCGGCGGTCGGCTCGGCCGCCACCTCGGGACCGGGCACTGACCGATCCCTTCTTACGCTCTGGAACACTGCAGCACCGGTGGACGACGGTCGTCCGCCGGCCGACCAGGAGGACCGCCATGCCGCACGTGCGCATCGACATGCACCGAGAGCTGAAGCCGCAGATGAGCCAGATCAGCGACGCGATCCACGCCGGGCTGGTGTCCGGCCTCGACATGCCCTCGGAGGACCTCTTCCAGGTCTTCCGGCTCCACGACGAAGGGGAGCTGGTCTACTCGCGCACCTTCATGGACGCTGACCGCACCGACATCGTCTTCATCGAGATCCTGGCCTCACCGGGGTACACCGAGGAGCAGAAGCAGCGGGGCCTGACCGCCGTCGCCGACGAGGTCGCCAAGGTCGGGATCAAGAAGGACAACCTGCTGCTGGTCCTCGTGGAGACCGCCCCGGGTGCGGCCTGGCACGCTCCCACCCAGGAGGGCTGACCCGGTCGCTCGGGAGTGGGGCAGCCATGGCCCCGTGCCTGTCGCAGCACCCTCCTGTTCCGTCGGCGCCCCGGGACGACGAGGATGGTGGGGGCCACCCGTCCTCGTCGCAGCCAGGAGAACCATGAAGATCGTCGTCGGCTACACCCCCACCCGTGAAGGTCAGGCAGCTCTCGACTACGCGAAGACAGCGGCGCTCGCCGCCTCCGGGTCGCTCGTCGTGGTCAACACCGGTAAGGACGGGAACTACGCGTCCCCGCTGTTCGCCAGCCAGCCCGACCTGGACGCCCTGCGGGCTGAGCTGGAGGCCGCAGGCATCGAGCACGAGATCCAGCAGCCGGTGGACGGTCGACCGGCAGCCGAGGCGATCCTCACCGCCGTCACCGAGGAGTCAGCCGACCTCCTGGTGATCGGCCTCCGGCGGCGCTCACCGGTCGGCAAGCTGCTCTTCGGCAGCACCGCTCAGCAGCTCCTGCTGGACGCCAACTGCCCGGTGACGGCGGTCAAGCCATCCGTGCAGTGACCTCACGCGTGTCCGCCGCTTGAAACGGGACCACCGCCCTCCCCGAAGGCTCGGGGAGGGCGGTGGTCACCATCGGTCGTCCTGCAGGGGCCTCACCGAAGGGCGATGAACCCGTCCAGGTCGACCCGGTTGGCCGTGCTGGGCGCCGTGCGAGTGCCCAGCACCCGCAGCTCCACCTGGTGGGTGGCGTTGGCCAGCCCCTCGACGGTGGAGACGACCTGCGCCGGCTGCGCCGTCGCCGCGTAGAGGTTGACCGTCGTCCTCCGCGTGCCGTCGATCCACACCTCGGCGTTGCCACGGTCCGGACCCTTGGTGCTGATCACCTGGAAGCCGACACCGTTGGTCTTCAGCGTGACGTTGCTGCCTGCTGTGCTGTTGCTGCTCACCGAGCCGCCGAACGAGCCGGCGAGCGCGGAGCGGGTCCAGGTGCCCTTGGTGGAGATGTTGGTGTTGTTCTCCTGGAAGTCGGCCAGGGTGAAGCCCGCGAGGGCGACCCAGGCCGAGCAGTTGGTGCCGTTGCAGGCCCGGACCTGGTACCGCACGTTGCTCACCGAGGTGGGCAGGTGCTGGATGACGGTGGTGGCCGTACCCGGCTGCTGCTCGGAAGTGGGCACCTCGGCGAATGCCGCGCCACCCACGCTCTTCTGCAGCTGGTAGCTGCTGACCGAGCCCGTCGAGGCGTTCCACTTGAGCGTCACCGGAATGGTCGTGGTGACGCTCGTGCCCGTCAGGCTCTTGGAGAAGCCGGTGGGGGCGCTCGGAGCGGCGGCGTCGGTGCCGTTGCCCGTCAGCTGAACCGTCTGGTACGAGGTGTTCGCCGCATCGTCCGCGAAGTCGAGGGTGGCGCTGCGCGCTCCCACGGCCTTCGGGGAGAAGGTGACGTTCACCGTGACGCTGGCTCCTGGCGCGAGGCTCGGCGGCAGGGTGGCCGGTGTGACCGCGAAGTCACCGCGGTTGGACCCGCCGATGGAGACCCCGGTCAGGGTGACCGTGCTGCTGCCGGCGTTGGTCAGCACGACGGGCTTCGCCGCGCTGGTGGTGGCCGGAGTAGCGCCCTGGTCGCCGAAGGCGAGCCGGGCGGTCGGGTTGAGGCTGACTAGCGGTGCGGTCGGGTCGAGCGGTGCGGTGCACGAGCCGGCAGCCGGCCCGCCGTCGGTGCCCGGGCCGTTCTCGAAGATGGTCAGCTCGTTGCCGGTGAGCGGCGAGCGCCCCAGCCAGTTGATGACCATCTGCCCGTTGAGGGCCCGGGCGACATCGGCGGCGGACAGGCCCTTGTACGTCGCGGTCCACTTGGTGGAGCCGGCGGTGTCGTAGGCCAGGGTGCCTCCGTCGCCGGGGGCCCGCAGGATCTTGCGGCCGTTCAGCTGGAACGAGGTGCCGTTGCCGGAAATGATCCGTGCCTCGAGCTGGTCAAGCGGCAGCGGCTTGCCGGCCGCGTCCTTGGCTGTGCCTCTCACCTCTACCGTGTCGGGCGCCGACTGGACCGGGCGGCCGGTGTAGACGGCAGCGGTCGTCGACTGGTCAGGGACGTCGGTGTCGATCGGGGTGATCCGGGCGACGTCGCCGGGGCGGACGTCCGGAGTGTTGGCGAAGGCCGCCGTGCCCCAGCAGCCCGGTCCTGCGTGGTTGACCTCCACCAGACCGGTGCTGTCGGCCTTGGTGCGGGCCTGGCCCACGATCTTGCCGTCACGGAACAGCTCGACCACGACGGTCTGGCCGATCTGGTTGCCGTTGGCGTCCTTGACCGGGTCGCCGGCGGCGTTGCGCTGGACGTAGCCCTGGCCCTCGACGAAGTCCCGGGCCGGGTAGGCGATGATCACGTGACCGGCCGACGGCGGGTCGTAGGCGATGGCTGCGGAAACCGCCGTCTGGTTAGCCCGGTCAGACCGGTTGTTCGCCGAGTCGACGGCGTCGACCTTGTACCTGTAGGTGCCAGGCGCGAGGTTGACGTCCTTGTACGACAACGTGGTGCCGTCGACCTGGGCGACCTTGGTGCCATCGCGGTAGATCCCGTAGCCGGTGACCCCGATGTTGTCGGTGGCCGCTTGCCAGCTGACCACGACGTCCCGGCCGTGGATGTCCGGCACGGTGGCGGTCGGGGTGCCCACGAAGACCGGAGCCTCCGCGTCGGCCGCGATGGTCACCGTGACCTCGGCCGTCTTCGCCGACTTGTTGCCCGCGGCGTCCTTTGCCAGCACCGCGTAGCGGTAGGTCTGACCTTGGGTCAGCCGCTGGTCGGTGTAGGTCATCTTGCCCTGGGCGTTGGGGGTGGGCACCGCGGTGGGCAGGAGCACCCCGTCGCGGTACACCTCGTACGTGGGCGTCGCGCCGCTGTCGTCGATCGACGGATCGAAGACGAGGCGGGCGTTCCGGGTCCCGGTGACCGCACCCGTAGCCGGGTCGACGTTGGTCGGATTGGTGACCTGGAGGTTCCCAGGCACCGTCGGGGCCTGGAGGTCCTTCGGGGTCACGGAGACCGGAGCCGAGCGGACGGAGGTGTTGCCGTAGGGCTTGCCGAGTCCGGCCTGCACCTTGTCGACGCTGGTCGCGCCGGCGCCCGTGGCGCTGGCTGAGTCGAAGGCCTCGACGGCGAAGGTGTGCGTCCCGGGGGCCACACCCTTGACCGTGTAGGTGCTGGCGTCACCGCCGACCTGGGCGACCATCGTGTCGTCCTGGAAGATGCGGTAGCCGTAGACGTAGACGTTGTCGGTGGACGGGGTCCAGGCGACGTCGACGTCCCGGGTGCCGTCGACAGCCGTGGCCGTGGCCTTCGGCGTGGCGGGAGCGGTGGTATCGGCGACTTCGAACGGGGCGACGCAGTCCGGTCCGGCGGGGCCGGGCGGGTCGGCGCCGCCCACCTCGAAGATGGTCAGCTCGAGGCCAGCCAGCGGCTCGCGCCCGAGCCACATGACCCGGGACTCGACGCTGGTGGCCAGCTTCTGGTCGGTGGCGTCGAGGCCCTTGTAGGTGGCGGTCCACTTGACACCCACCGGGTTGGCGGCGCTGACCGGGTCGTAGGCCAGGGTGCCCTCGCCGGCACCACCGGCGTCGGCGCGGATGGTGCGCTTGCCGTTGACTCCGAACGGGTTTTTGGTGCTGGCGACCAGGCGCTGCTCGAGCTGGTCGAGCGGCAGCGGCTTGCCGTCGTGGCCCTGAGCGGTGCCGTGGATGGTCACCACGCCGTTGGCTGCGGTGGCGACCTCAGCGGTCACGTTGGCCGTGGTGGCCTCGTCCTTCCAGGCCACGCTGCCGTCGGTGTTGTAGACGGTCGCGCGCACCTGGTCGTTCGCGCGCAGGTCCGGCGTCGTCCCCGACCAGCAGGACTGGCCGACGTGGTTGATCTCCACGAGACCGGTCTCGTCGGGGAAGAGTCCGGGGGCGTTGGTGACGACCTTTCCGTCGCGGATGACCTGGACCGTCGCGCTCTGCCCGTCGACGAGGCCTTCCACGTCGATCATGTCGCGCGAGGGGAACAGCGTGAACGGGTGCGTCGGCGGGTTCGCGACCGTCGTGGTCTCGGCCACCTTGGCGACGGTGGTCGCATCGGCACCGGCCGACTGAGCGGACCGGTTGTCGACGGCGTCGGCAGCGTCGACCGTATAGGTGTAGTCGCCCGGCGGGACGTTCCTGTCGACGAACGTCGTCGGAGCCGGCGCGGAGGCGTCGGCGTTCTGCACGGTGAAGATCGCCACACCGTTGCGGTAGACGCCGTAGTTGGTGACGCCCTCGTCGTCGGTGGCTGCGCTCCAGTCGAGGGTGACCGTGTTGCTGTCGGAGACGGCGGCGGTCAGACCGGCCGGCACCGAGGGTGCGACGGCGTCCTGACCTGGGAGCGGCGGCAGCTTCTCCTTCGGCGCGGTGCAGGGCGCGGCCGGCCCGGCGGCGATACCCGCGCCGGTCTCGTAGACGGTGCCCTCGACCCCAGCGGCGGGGTTTCGGCCCAGCCAGGCGCCCATGGCCTCGGCGCCGAGCGCGAGCTTGACGTCGGCGTCGGTCAGGGCGGTCCAGGTCGCGGTCCAGCCGAAGTTGGTGGCGGAGCCGGGCTCGTCGTAAGCGATGGACGCGCCGCGCGTGCCGGGGGCCCGCAGGTCGCGCTTGGTGGTCTTGGCGAAGACCTTGCCCGGAGCGACCAATCGCGCGTCGAAGTCTCCGGCGGCGAACTGGGCGCCGTCGGTGCCGACGGCGGTGCCCTTGAGGGTGATGGTGCCGGGGGCGCTGTTGACGGGGCGGCCGGCGGTGATGTCGGCGACGTGGGTGACGTCCGCGGTGCCGTTGCGGACGCCATTGGGGGAGTCGGTCACCACGGTGCGGATGGTGTCACCCGCGACGATGTTCGGGGTGACGACGTCCCAGCACGTGCCGCCGGGGTGGTTGACCTCCGCCAGGCCGTCGTCGCCCACGACGAAGGGCTTGCTGGCGACGGTGGCGCCGCCACGCTCGGCAGAGTGCGTGACCTCGAAGACCACCGTGTCACCGGAAGTCAGCCCGTCCTCGGACACGAAGTCGCGGGACGGGAACGCGGTGAGGGCGTGCGGTGCCACCGGCGGGTCGTTGACGATGGTCGTCGGCTCGCGGCGTGGCGGCGACGGCCACTCCGCTCAACCCGGGCAGGAGGCCGGCAAGCAGCGCGGTCGCGCTCGTCGCCGCCAGCAGCCGGAAGGCCGAGGTGTGGCGCGGGCTCGCGACGGCACGTGCGGTAGCCGAGGACGGACGGCTCGGCCGCTGGTGCGACCCGGACCCGTCGGTCCTCGTTCCGACCGCGCCCAAGGCACGGTCGACAATGAAGAAGCGGAACATGAGACCCCCGAGGCTTAGCCGGAACAGCCACGTCTCCGAGGACATGGCACCCATAAAGGCTCGTTGTTGAGCGGGAACGGCCGCAGCCACAGGCGAGGGGTACTAGGACCCTCCCAAATGGGGGAGGCGCCGTCGGGAGCGCGGTGCCCGGCCCTGAGCGACCTCTCTCCAAAACCGTCACACGACGGTGTCCGCACCCCCTCGTTCAGGGGTGATGCGGGGCCCTCCGCTGCGGGTGCAGCCAAGGGCGTGCCTCGACAAAGACTGGTGATCCGCCCAGTTCGGTGAACTGGCTCATGCAGGAAGGCACCCCCCGTGACCCGAGTACTGGTCGTCGACGACCATTCTTTTTTTCGCAGCTGCCTGGTGGAGATCATCAACGCGAGCGGCGACCTCGTCGTGGTCGGAGAGTGCGCTGACGGCAACCAGGTCGGTTCGGCGGTGCACCAGCTGCAGCCTGACGTCGTCGTGATGGACGTGCGCATGCCCGTCATGTCCGGCCTCGAGGCTGCTGCGTCCCTGCAGCAGGCTCAGGCCCGTACCCGCGTGATCATGTTGACCAGCGATACCACCGCGAGCAGCCGGTCCGCGGCCCGCGCGTGCGGGGTCGCGGCCTACCTGTTCAAGGACACGAGCGCCTGCCTGGTGGTCGACCTGATCCGCCGAACAGCAAGCGGCCAGGACGTGTGGTCGGAGTCCCTGGCCGGGTGAGCGCCGCTGGTGTACCGGGCCCGGCTCCAGGTGACGGGCGTCGCGCTTGCGCAGTCAGGACCACGCCTGTCAGGAGTGTTGGATGAGCGACTCAGTGACGAACCTGAGGAGCTTCCAGGGCCGTGCGCAACGTCTCGATGGCTTCGTTCAAGTCGTCGACGGCGCGGCTGAGACGTGAGTCGGCTCTGTGGATCGCGGTGACACGGTCGCCACCGCGCAGGTCGACCTGGGCTCTCTGAATCATCATTCCGATCGCGAACAGGCTCTGGACGAGGTCGTCGTTGCTCGTCCTCATCGACCGGTCGTGCTTGCGCCGGTGCTCCAGCTTCTCGTGAACCAGACGACTCTCCGCGAGCTCGAGGGCCAGCGAAGTCTGCCGGGCGAAGTCCTCGGCCATGCTGAGGTCGGTGCGGTCGAACGGCGGCTGTCCCGCTCGTCGGTGGACGATCATCGCCCCTCGGGCAAGGCCGTCCGCGCCCTGGACCGGTACCGCCAGCAGGGGGACGGCGCCCTCGCCGGGCACGTCGTATGCGAAGAGCCTGTTGTCCGGGTTCAGCTGGGGGCGCTCTCGGCGCATCACCTCGCCGGCCAGGCTTGTCGCCTTGGGATAGAGGTGGCCGAGCAGCTGGGAAGCACCGGCGCCGGCGACCACCCGCACCTCCAGCATGTCCGGGTCGTCCGGGGAAGTCACGACGATGGTCAGGCTGTGAGCGTCACTCCGCCTCACGACGTGCCCGCCGATCTCCTGGACGGTCACCATCACCCCCGATGACGACCGGAGCACGTGCTGGCTGACCTTCGCTGAGGCATCCAGCCAGTCCACGTGGCGCTGCATCTCCTCGGCGGCTGTCGCCCTCTCCAAGCCAGCGGCTACCGATGTCGCCAGGGAGTGGACAAGCGATCGGTGCTGCAGGGTGAACTCCGCCCCGGTCGGATCCATCACCACGAGCGTGCCGTAGGAGCCGTCCTCGGTCTCGATGAGGAGAGCCATCGATCGGGTCGCTGCGCGCGTTCGGACGCCGGCTCTCGACGAGCCGGCCGAGCGCTGAGCGTCGACTGGCGCACCGGTCGAGTTCGAGTCTTGATCCAGGTAGTGGTATCGCCGGAGTGCGTCCATGGTCCCGGCCACCACGGCGGGATCCTCCGAGGTGCAGATCACGCGGGTGCTGGAAGCACCTCGGCTCGCGGTGATGACCGCCGCATGATGCGCATCGGTCGCCTCGGCTGCCGCGCGGGCCGCTTGTTGAAGGCGGAGCTCCACCCTTTTCTCAGGCATGAGCGGCGGATCGGCGCGCTTCACACTGCCTCAGGGCCGCCTTGTGGAGGTCCTTCATCCACCTGAGAAAACTCATCACCAGGGGCTGCGGTAACGCACCTGAACAACCCACCTTGCCAATGTAGACCCGAAATTGCCGCGCCGACACCGAGGGCGTCGATGGTGAGCAGAGCCCGCGCTTGCTGTGCCCCGCCTCAGTCGGGTCGGCTGGAGGCGCTGCTGTGCAGGAGGGCTTGGCTGGAAAGCCGTCCGGTCACGATTTCCCGGCGCCACGTTTCGTGGAGGGTCAGGCGATTCTGCCGTGCGTGTGTCCGCACCAGGGGAAACGTATCCGCCAGGTCGAGACCGCTGTGCTCGGACAGGATCCCCTTCGCCTATCGACCAGGATCTGAGTGTTCAGCGCCGCTTGCATCTGCTCTGCGAGCATCTCGAGGTCACGGTTGGCGCGCTGCTGCAGCAGCCCGATCGCCGCCACATCGGCCAGGGCGTGGCCCAGCGCGACGTCACTTTCGGAGAGGTGCTGCTCCCGTCGAGCGAACAGGGTTCACCGCCCCGAACAGCGTGTCCCGCAGCTTCAAGGGCAGTGCGTGGGTTGATCTCATGCCCGCGGGCCAACGCCACGTCGGTGAACCGGGGCCAGCGCTCCGTCGCCTCGAGCACCTGGACGTTGAGCACCGGCGCCCCGTTCTCGATGACAACCAGGCAGGGTCTCTCACCGCATCGGAGCTCGAAGAGCTCGAGGTCACGCATGAGGTCAGGTGAGGAAGCAATGAGGCGAGGATGGCCGCGCGCATCAAGCAGCATCAGCCTGGCTGCGTCGACCTCGAGAAGCTCGAGGCAAGCATCGGCCAGCTGCTGCATGAGCTCGACCGCATCGAAGTCGTCAGTCAGGGTGCCCGCCAATTCGACGAGGAGCTGTCCGATGCGCTCTCGCGAGAAACCATCAAGCCACCGGTCGTTGAAATTGTCGACCATGAAATCTGCGCATGAACTCGAGCGACACGCCCCACCGGTCGTCATCAGTGAACCGCGCCCGCGTGACGGTCAAGGCCAAGGACTCTTTGGCCATCACCCGCCCGGACCGCGTCTCCAAGCCCTGAGAACTCAGCGCCAGTGATCGTCCAGGGACGTACAGAGGGGCTGCGTGGTCATCCAGAGCTGACTTTCCAGGGGCGGCCCAAGGTCGTCAGCCGCGGTAGGGCGCCCCCAGCGAAGCTCGAGACCGGACCGGTCGTCGAGGACCGCCGCCCGGGCGACAGGCGGCGGGGGGCGGTGGTGAGGTCTTCGCCACCCTCGCCAGCCGGCGTCAGGCGGTGACCGAGTCGCGCCAGCTGTGGCTCGGTGCGAAGCCGAGCAGTCGTTTGGCCTTCGCGTTGGCGAGCAGCGTCTCGTGCTCGCCCAGCGCGTGCCGGATCTCGACGCCGGGGAAGACCTCCGCCATCAGCGAGGCACTCGACCGGTTCATGACGGTGTCGTCGTTCGCGATCACGAACACTTCGGCCCCGGTGAGGTCGGCCTCGAGTCCAAGACGGACGGCCTGGGCGCCGTCGCGAGCGTCGATGTAGCCCCAGAGGTTCCATTGGCGGACGGACGGGTCGGCGTCGAAGGACGGGAACGCCGCATAGTCGGCGGGCTCCATCACGTTGGAGAAGCGCAGCCCGATCATGGTGAGCTGCGGGTCCCAGCGGCAAAGCTGCCTGGCCATGTGCTCCTCAAGGGTCTTCACCAAGGAGTAGGTCGAGTTCGGCCGGGGCGGGTACTCCTCGTCGACGGGGGCGTAGGGCGGCGGCTCGTCGAAGGGGAGCCCGAGCACGGTTTCGCTGGAGGCCCAGACAATCCTGGTGGCGCCGGCCCGGCGGGCAGCGGAGTAAACGTTCCAGCTGCCGTTCATGTTGTTGGCGAAGGTGGCGTGGTCGGGCATGATCCCCGGCGCCGGGATGGCCGCGAGGTGAACGAGGGCGTCCACCTGGTCGTACCGCTCCTGCACGCCCAGGAAAGCGTCGAGCACCTGGCCGTAGTCGGTGAGGTCGATGGGGAGGTAGGTCGCTGCGGCATTGACCTTCTCCGCCGGCGGTCTGACCCGGTCGAAGACCACCACGTCCCAACCGTGCTCGACGAGCTCGTCCACGACCGCCCGTCCGAGCTTGCCCGAGCCTCCTGTCACCACCACGCGTCCCATGCCGCCAACTTAGCTGTACGACTCACGGAGGTCGGTGGCAGTGGGGGCGTGGAACGGGATGGCGTCCCGGGGAGGGCTCAAGTCGGTGCGGCAGTCGGGGCGGGGCTGTGCGCGTCGGGGCTCTGCGGCTCCTCGACCGGCCTGACGGTCGCGTAGTCGTCTCGCCCGACGGCTAGCCGGGACAGGCCGTGGTCCGTGGGGACCTCGAGGGGCTTCCCGTCGACCGTGATCCGCACGAGGCTGTGGGGGTCGCGGCCGGTCGCGGTCCAGACGAGCTGGGCCGCGGCCAGCAGCTGGTTGTCGCCCGCGATGCTGGTGAACTCACGGGTGGCCTCGACGGTCAGGGGTCGTCGGTTCCCGGAGACGGTGCTCAGCTGCTGAGGGGCCAGTGCCGTCTCCAGACCCATCGCCGCTTCGACGGCGTTCGGGCCTTGGACGAGCAGCCGGAGGGCTGTCTCGGGGGTGGTGTCCGGAGCGGGGCGGGCGACGGGGGCCAGGCGTCCCGAACTGCACGAAGTACACGGTGACGGCGTGGCTGTTCTGCTCCGAGCGTGCTGTCGGCGTCACGGGGGTGGTCTGGACCGGGAGCGCTCGCGGCTGGGACTGAGTGCTCACCCCGCAGCCCAGGAGCAAGGCGGTGAGCGAGAACGCGACCAGGAGGGCTCCTCGGTCGCCGCGGCGCATCATGTCGACTCCTGGTGGACGGGTAGCGACACGGTGAAGCGGGCGCCGCCTCCGGGCCGGTTGGCCACGCCGACCCGCCCGCCCATGAGAGCGACGTGCCGAGCCACGAGGGACAACCCCAGCCCCGCCCCCTCACCGCTGTCCCTGCCAGTGGCGCGACCACGGGCGAAACGGTCGAAGATCCGCTCCCGTTCGGACTCATCGACCCCTGGGCCGCTGTCCTCGACCCCGACCTCGGCCCACCCGTTCTGGGAGGTGACGACGACGGCTCTCAGGCCGCTGCCGTGACGTTCGGCGTTGTCGATGAGGTTGCTGAGCACCCGCTCCAACCGGCGCTTGTCGACCGCTACCAGCGCCTCGGCGGACGGGGTGAGGATGATCCGGTCGTGTCAGCCGGGCGGGGACGGCGCGACGCACGAACTCGGAGAGCGCGACCACGTCGAGGACGACGTTGGCGCTGCCTGCGTCGGCGCGGGAGATCTCGAGGAGATCGTCGACGAGGTGCTCGAACCGACGCACTTCGGCTCTGAGGAGGTCGAGGGCCTCCCGCCCCGCCGGGGCGAGGTGGGGCCGGGAGGGCTCGAACAGGTCGAGAGCGGTCACCATGGTGGTGAGAGGGCTGCGGAGCTCGTGGCTGACGTCGGCGGCGAACTTCGCGTCGGCCCGCACCCGACGCTCCAGCTTCTCGGCGGTCTCGTTGAACGACGCGGCGATGGTGGTGAGCCCGGGGTCACCCCGAGGGTCGAGCCGGGTGGTGAGGTCGCCGGCAGCGATGGCCGACGCTGCAGCGGCGACCCGGTCGAGCGGGCGGAAGGCGGGTTGCAGGGCCCACCGTCCGAGCAGGAGCCCGCTCAGCGGCACGCTCAGCATGACGACCCACAACATGGTGCTCAACGTCCGCAGCGTCTGGTCGAGCTCGTTCAAGGTGAAGATCTCGAAGTAGGCGTTGCCCTGGTCGGTCAGGGGGAGTCCCACGACGAGCTGGGGACCGCGGTCGGTGCGGATCCGCTGGTGCATCGGACGGCCGGCGAGCACGGCTGCGCTGAGCGGTGCCGGGAGGATGTCCCGGTTGACCTGCAGGGACGTCGTGGACCAGGTGCCGTCCACCAGGAGGAGTGAGGTGGAGCCGATCTCGCGGGGAAGCTGGGCGAGCAGCTGCGGGGGGGAGACGCCCGGTGAGGCGATGCCGCGTCGTACCTGCTCCACGTTGGCGCCGGTCTGGGCGACGGCAGCCTGAGTGCGCTTGCTGATGAGGTAGCCGGAGACCGTGACCCACACGGTGGCGCCGACCACGAACGACAGCACGAGGGCGACGAGGGCAAGGGCGAGGGTGACGCGCCCCCTCAGGCCCAGGGGGTTCGGCCGCCGACTGACGCGGCGCACCCGCGGGGCGGCTACCGCCGGCCGAGCGTCGCGTAGCCGGCCGTGGGTGCCGCCGAGCGTGGTCATGGCTGGAGCTGGTAGCCCATGCCCCGCACCGTCAGGACCAGCGTCGGGTGGGCTGGGTCGTCCTCGATCTTGGTGCGGAGGCGGCGGATGTGGGCGTCGACGATGCGGCTGTCGCCGAAGTAGTCGTATCCCCACACCCGTTCCAGCAGCACCTCCCGGCTCAGCACGCGTCCCGGGACCGCTGCCAGCTCGCACAGCAGCCCGAACTCGGTCCGGGTGAGCGGCACCGGCAGGCCCCTCCGCAGCACGGTGCCGTTCTGCGGTGAGATCTCCAGAGGACCGGCCCGCACCTGTCCCGGGGTAGAGGATCCATTGGCCCGGCGTAGCAGCGCCCGGATCCGTGCGGACAGCTCCTTGGCCACGAACGGCTTGGTGACGTAGTCGTCCGCTCCCGCCTCCAGGCCCGCGACGACGTCGTGGCTGTCGGTCCTCGCCGTCACCATGATGATCGGGGCCTGGCTCTGCTGTCGGATCGCTCGACAGACGTCGAAGCCGTCCCGCTCCGGCAGCATCACGTCGAGGAGGATGACGTCGAAGCTGCCCTGGGTCAGCAGCTCCAGACAGGCCTCACCCGTCTCAGCTTCGGCGACCCGGAAACCCTCCGAGGTGAGGGCCAAGGCCACAACGCGCCGGATCCGGGCGTCGTCCTCGACGACGAGGATGGATCGGGGCACCCTTCGGAGTTTGCCACACCCGCCGGCGCGCCGGGGAGGACGAGCCGGTGACCGTGCAGGCCGGGACGTGACGGTCGACGGCGACCCGATGAGCGGTCTGGAGGACACAGGTTCGTCATCGGGCCGTCACATTCCCTGGCGGGCCGGTGCGACGTCGGTGTCGGTTGCCGCGCTCTGGCTCTGCACCGTTGAGTTCGGGCCGCCGCGCCGTCGAAGGTGGTGTCAGCGGCACGTCGGCCGGTCGTACGGCAGCCGGCGGGCCGCGCCAACGGGAGGAGCGCAGGTGCGAGGACGCGGGGGGTTGAGCCCGGGGGCCGCTGGCTCCCCGCCTCGGCGACTCCTCCGCACTCCGGTACCCGCCTTCTCCTGGCCGGCTGGCTCGAGAACGGTGGCTGGTGACGCCGCTCGCGCCCAGCAGCGCCACTGCGATGCCGCCGACCCCGGACGACGCCACTCCTGCCAGCGGTCACAGCAGCTGTGGCCCCACGGACCGGAACCCAGGCACGGGGGTGGGACAACCCCGCCTGCGAAGCCCCACCCCACGGTGCCCGAGGCCCAGGAGGCTGCTGGTCCTCCCCAGCCCATCGCCAGCCTGACCAGCACCGACAAGAACCGAGGATCCTTCGGGGGTCCCCTCAAGGACGAGGAGCACACGCATGAGACGCATCAAGAGAACGGTCGGCGCAGCCGCAGCCCTGCTGGTGCTCACGGCCTGCGGAGCCGACGCTGAGGCGCCAGATCCGGTGCCCGCCGACCCCACCGGCGTCCCCACCACCAGTGCGCCCGCCACGCCCACGCCGTCCAGCCCGAGCACGTCGGCTCTCGAAACGCCCAGTGCTTCGGCGGCCCTGACGCTGGCTGAGTCCTGCCGGGCGGTGCTGGACGATCAGCAGGGGGCCGTGGACCTGGTGAAGTCCTACGTGAGGAACCCGCTTGCCGGCGACGTCGACGTCGCTGACCTCGACCGGCTCCGCAGCGAGCTGCTGGCCGGGGAGGTGAGCGCTCCGGAGCCCCTGCGACAGGAGCTGAGCACGCAGGTCGGCGTCCTCGACAGGGCCGTGCAGGGAATCCGGGACGGCAACCTGAAGAACGTGAGCATCAAAGCCTTCGAGGACGCGCGGAACCGCATCACGACCCTCTGTGAGGAGGCAGGACAATGACCCGGTCGCGGGGTCAGGAACCAACCCCCTCTCTCACCTCCGTCGCCCGACCGTCTCGACGGTCCATCCTCGCCGGCGGCGCGGCGCTCGGCGCCGGGATCGTGGCGGGCGGCCTGTCCGGCTGCACCACGCTGGCGGCCGGAGTGGCCGGCGCCGAGATCGCGCCCGGGACCGTCACGTACTGGAACCTCTTCGGTGGCGGCGACGGCGCCCGCATGCAGACCATGGAGGACACCTACCGCACCGGACCCAGCAGCCCCGCCCTGCAGTCAGCGACCTTCACCTGGGGCAACCCCTACTACACCAAGGTCTCGCTCGCCACCCTGGGTGACGCGCCGCCGGACGTCGCGGTCTCCCACCTCACCCGCTCGACCAACCTCGCGGAAGCGGGTCTGCTCACCGAGATCACTGACGACGTGTTGGCGGTGGCCGACCTGAAGGCTGCTGACTTCAACCAGAAGGCGTGGCAGGCCCAGCAGGTCGACGGGCGCAACTACGCCATCCCGTTCGACACCCACCCGTTCGTCCTCTACTACAACGCGAAGGTGTGCGAGAAGGCTGGGCTGCTCGACTCCGACGGGAACCTCAAGCCCATCCGCGGAACTGCCGAGTGGGAGTCCGCCCTCCGGGCTGCCCAGGAGGTGACCGGGGCCTTCGGAGCTTCCGTCGCCACCATCGCCGATGCTGCGACGAGCTGGCGCTGGTTCCAGACCCTGTACTCCCAGCACGCGGGGTCGACCCCGTGGCTGGGCGACGGCGGGCGTGCCCTGACCTACGACCGTGAGCTGACGCTCGACACACTCGCCTACATCCAGTCGCTGACCCAGCAGGGCCTGATGCCGACCAACACGGACTATGCGGGGTCGCAGACGCTGATGTTCAGCGACCAGTCCGCCTTCTACCTGCAAGGCGAGTGGGAGATCACCACAGCGCAGGCCATCGAGGGGCTCGAGTTCGGCATGGTGCCCGTCCCCGTCCTGTACGACCAACCGGCGCAACAGGGCGACTCCCACACCTTCGTGCTGCCCAGCATGGAGCGCAGCGGCGACCAGATGCAGCGGGCGATGGGGTTCATCCGGTCGATGCTCGACCAGAGCCTCACCTGGGCCAAGGGCGGGCACATCCCCGCCTACCTGCCCGCCCTGGAGAGCGAGCAGTACCGAGAGCTGGAACCGCAGTCGAACTACGCCGACGCGGCCGACACCGTCGTGTACGACGCGCCCGCCTGGTATTCGGGCTCGGGGTCCACCTTCGAGAACATCATCGGCGCGCAGATCGGCTTGGTGCAGCAAGGCCTCGCCTCACCGAGCGACGCCTTGGACAGCGCCCACTCACAGCTCCTGACCTACGCCAACACCCCGAGCCCGCTGTGAACGTCGTCCTCGTCTACTTCCACCCCACCCAGGAGGACCGTTGACCACGCAGACACTGGCGTCACCGCGTGCCGCCACGACCACCACAGCCGGCCGGCCAGCAGCCAAGTCCGGTGGTGCGAGGTCCGCCTGGCTGTTCATCGCCCCCTTCGGACTGTTCTACCTGCTGTTCCTGATCTGGCCGGTGATCTACATGTTCATCACCAGCCTCTTCAACACCAGCCTGGTCCGCCCGGGGTTCGGTGAGTTCGTCGGCTTTGCCAACTACCAGGAGATGCTGACCAAACCCGAGTTCTGGTCCGCCCTGTGGCACACGATCCAGTTCACGCTCTACACCGTTCCACCGCTGGTGATTCTCGCCTTCGTCTTCGCCGTCCTGGCCAACCAGGTAGGACGCGGCGAGTGGCTGTTCCGTCTGGCCTTCTTCGTGCCGTTCATCCTGCCCTCGGCGGCCATCGCGCTCATCTGGTCCTTCATCTACAGCCCGACCACCGGGTTGTGGAACTCGGTGCAGACCGCGCTGGGGGTGGAATCGCCCGCACCGGTGCTCGGCACCCCAGACCTCGCCATGATCGGGATCGCCGTCACGACGATCTGGTGGACCATCGGCTTCAATTTCATCCTCTACCTGGCCGGCCTGCAGGACATCCCCCGAGAGGTCTACGAGGCCGCCTCCGTCGACGGGGCCAGCCGCTGGCAGCAGATCCGCTCCATCACCATCCCGCTGCTGAGCAGGACCACCACGCTCGTGGTGCTGCTGCAGATCATCGCCAGCCTCAAGATCTTCGACCAGGTGTACCTGATGACCGGAGGCGGGCCGGGCATCTCCACCCAGGTCCTCCTCGGCCTGGTGACCACCACGGCCTTCACCGACTACCGGGTCGGGGCGGCGTCAGCGGCTTCGGTCCTGCTCTTCCTTCTCATCTTGCTGGTCACCCTGGTGCGCCAGCTCCTCGAGCGCTTCCAGCAGCGGAAGGACGTGACCGCATGAGCACCAGCTCCGTCCAGGAGAACCGGCGTCGCTCCCGCAGCAGCGGGGTCACCGCCGCCGCGCCACCCCCAGACCCCGGGCCGTCCACGGTCAACGCCCATCACTCTGCCCGCGGATTCACCATCGTGTCCTGGGTCGTGCTCGTCGTCTCGGCCGTCCTGTGGCTGATCCCGAGCCTGTGGGCGGTCAAGACCTCCTTGACGCCCAACTCCACCTCAGCACTCGGCGCCGGGCCCGTCCTCCGCGACTGGAACCTGACGCTCGAGTCCTACACCACCCTGCTGCGTGGGGGCGACCTGTGGAACTGGTACCTGGCCAGCGCCGTGACCTCGGTCGTCACCGTGGTGCTCACCGTCGTCTTCGGCTCCATGGCTGCCTACGCCCTGTCGCGGCTGCAGTTCCGGGGACGACGGTTGGTCTTCCTGCTGATCCTCGGCGGCATCATGATCCCGCCGCAGGTCCTCATCGTGCCCATCTTCCAAGAGCTCGACGTGGTCGGGCTGCTCAACACCTACTGGGCGGTGATCCTCCCGCAAGTGCCTGCCGTGATCGTGGTGTTCGTGTTCAAGCAGTTCTTCGACGGCCTCCCCAAGGACTTCGAGGAAGCGGCCCGCATCGACGGAGCAGGGTTCTGGACGACCTACCGGCTGGTCGTCATGCCGTTGTCGAAGCCGGTGATCGGCGCGATGTCGATCGTCACCTTCGTGGGGGTGTGGAACAACCTGATCCTGCCGCTGTTCGTGCTCTCCAACCCCAAGCTCATGACCATCCCCGTCGGCCTGGCGACCGTCCAGGGATCCTTCGGGCAGCGGCTGTCCGACATCCAGGCATCCTCGATCCTGGGCGCACTGCCCCTGGTGATCTTGTTCCTCCTGTTCCAGAAGCGAATCGTGGAGGGAGTCGCCGGGAGCGGCCTCAAGGGCTGACCCGGACCCGGCGACCGAGGAGACGGCCCACCTGGGTCAAGGTGCCGAGGGACCGTGAGCGACCTCCGTCCGTCGCCTCATCAAGCGCCGGTCCGAAACAATGGCGACATGACCGCCTACTGGATCAGCGTGTACCAAGACATCTCCGACCAGGGCAAGGTCGACGCGTACGCGCGGCTGGCTCGACCCGCGCTCGAGGCGGCGGGCGGAACCTTCCTCGCACGCGGGCTGCCCGAGCAGACCTACGAGGCCGGCGAGCCCACCCGTACGGTGCTCGTTGCCTTCGACTCCGTGGAGGCGGCCCGCGCCGCCCACGACAGCCCCGCCTACCAGGAGGCTCTCGACGCCCTCGGCGGTGGCGCCCGGCGCGACATGCGCATTCTGCCCGCGCTCTAGGTCAGGCTCCGGCTCACCGGCAGCAGCCGACGCTTCTCCCACCTTGCTGGCCAGCGAGCGCTCCGGACGCAGCCGCCAGGCAGTGTTGGCGGAGCATGGACAGCCGACGCCGGCGCTCCCGCTGGCTCGTGCGCCGCCCGACCAGGGGGTCCTCGGGGACGGTCCCGATGGTCAGGCTTGGCCGGTGTTGTAGATGTCGGTGATCGCCTGCGCGGTGAGTGCGGTGGGGAAGACGGCCACCTCTTGGAGTGCGCCGGCGAGGTAGGGGCTGCTCGGGCTGCCCGACCAGCTGGTGGGGATGGTGTCGTAGCCGAACCGCCAGAAGCCGGTGTAGGCGATGCCGGACGTGGTTTGGGTGCGGGTGGCTACGAGGGCGCCGTCCACGGAGAGCCGCATGCCGGTGGAGGACAGGCTGGCGGTTACCAGGTGCCACCGCCCGTCGCTGTAGTCCACGCCTGTGGCGCTGCTGATGGCGACCCGTTGGTTGTTGCCCGTCTGCACGCCGAAGAAGAGCTGCCCGGAGTCGGACAGGTAGACGTGGCGGTCGGCGCTGGTCGAGGCGGCGGTGCGGGAGCTGCCGAAGCCGGCGATCCGTCCGCCCCGGGTGGTCGTGGTCTTGAACCATGCTTGAACGGTGAAGGTGTTGGGGGCGCTGACTGCGGTGGTGCTGGCCTGGGTGATGTAGGTGCTCGTGCCGTTGAGCTGGACGGCGGTGGAGGAGCTGAGAGTGCAGACGCCGCTGGGCGAGGTGGACAGGGTGCCGACGAGGCTGCCCGTGCGGCCGTTGGGAGAGCTGTCGGTGATGGTGGTGCCGCCGGTCTCGTTCAGGGCGTAGTAGAGGGATGGGGTGTGGGGCAGAACGGCGTTGGCGCAGCGGTAGTAGGAGGCAGAGGAGTAGGTGCTGGCTGGGTTGTCGGCGTTGCCGGCGTAGGAGGCCCAGGCCGGGTTGGTGGCGAGGGTGCTGGCGAGGACCGCTGCAGTGGCTACCGCCAGCAGGACGAGGACGGAGCGCAGCCGCAGCTTCCGCGGGCCGGTGCGGAGCCCTCTCGAGGCTTACGGGTGCCGGTCGGGGCCGGTGGCCCGGCTTTTGGCTCTTGGCGTCCTGCTGGAGGGGCGTGTTCTCCGCCAACCGTGAACCGGCCAGTACCAGGACCAGCGCCCCGGCCACCAGCCCGAGCTCGACCCACCGCCCCTCCCGCAGCCAGACGACCGGCAGGGCGACCGAGGGCACCCGCAGCACCGCGACCCCACGGACGGCCGCCAGGGACACGGTCGAGGAGTCGTCCTCCTTGTTCGCGTCGCCCCGGGTGACCAATCGGCCGTCACTGTCGACGGCGACGAAGCGGTGCAACCGCAGGCGCTCGGGGTGGTCGGGGTCCGCGAACAGCAGGACCTGCTGCAGGGCCGGCGGACCGCTCAGGGGTCGCGCCACGGCAACGTCGCCCACGTGCAGCCGCGGCATCATCGAGCCGCTGCTGACCGTGGTCGGCTGCCAGCCGAGCAGGGCCGGCAAGGCCGCCCACAGGGCGAGGAGGACCAGCGTGGCCAACGCCGACTGGCACAGTGAGCCGACGACGAGCCGCACCCAGGCTCCACGAGCGGTCGGTCCTGCCCCGGCGACGGCGGCGCGGTGGGCGCCGTCGCCGGGGGTCGTGGTGGCGTCAGTCATGGCTGGTCCTTGCTGGGAGATTCAGCGGCAGGCAGGCGAATCAGCTGTTCTGGGCTTCCCAGGTGAAGCCCAGGGAGGCGGTCCCGCCCTGGGTGGAGTCCGGGGCGGTGTCGGCCAGGGTGTAGCCGACCCGGTAGGTGCGCGACTCGGCTGCCGTACCGCCCGCGGTGGCCCAGCTGCCCACGCCGCTGGCGTAGCCCGTTGCCGCCGAGGCGAACCCGGCCACGGTGCCGGAGTAGACCGACGCCCCGGTCGAGGCCGGGTCGAACCCGGTGCAGCTGCCGAAGCTCCCGCCGCTGCCCTGGGTGATCGTGAGGTTCAACGAGGACGACAGGGCCTTGGTCGTGGCCGACCCGGTGCCATAAAGCTTCACCACCGCCGGCAGCGACCCCGTCGAGGTGACCACGATGCACTTCTCCCCGGTGGAACCCGGCTTCAGGTTGGTGGCGGTGAACAAAGCCGTGGAGGAGTCGTCATCACTCAACGCGACTGTGCCAGACGTCCAGCTGTTCGTCGGGTTCGTGGTGGCGGCGGAGTAGGCGGAGTAGGAGGCCTGGGACACGACGAGGCCAGACGCGACCAGGGCCAGCGGGATGACGGCGAGCTTCGCGATCTTCGCGGCAGAAACAGCAGGAACAGACATCAGGAGACTCCAGAAGTGAGCGGGTGGTCGGACACGCCTCTCCGGCCGGTGCCCACGGGCCCGGACGGCCCGTCTCCCAAACCTTGAGCCGTCAACCTCAAGGCTGATGCGGTGTCAACGACGGAATATCCAAGGCTTGGCTCTGCTTGCTCGCGGATCATCTGGCGCAGCACCGAAGGCTCTGGATTACCTCAAAGCGCGAGCCTCGTG